>NZ_JAAGOY010000015.1 GCF_010500215.1 Aliiroseovarius sp. PrR006 | reverse complement strand
GGTTCCATCCGCTTTCACACGAACTTTCACGTTGTAGTCGATCACGCGCTTCACAGGCACAAGCACCTTCATTGGCGGTCTCCTTTTGAATTAGCGTGTTGGAACGGGGGTTTCCCCCCGATAGTCATAAAATCCCCGCCCAGCCTTGCGGCCAACCCAGCCGGCTTCGACATACTTCGTTAGCAAGGGACAGGGGCGGTATTTTGTATCGGCCATTCCGTCGTGCAGGACGTTCATGATGGCAAGACAGGTGTCCAATCCAATGAAATCCCCAAGCTCAAGCGGCCCCATCGGATGGTTCGCGCCAAGCTTCATTGAGGCGTCGATACTGGCCACGTTACCGACACCTTCATATAGCGCATAAACCGCCTCGTTGATCATTGGGATCAACACGCGATTGACGATGAAGGCAGGATAATCTTCGGCACTGGCCGAGATTTTTCCAATCCGTTCGACCAGCCTTAGCATCTCTTGATAGGTCTCTTCAGACGTGGAAATTCCGCGGATCAGTTCCACCAATTCCATAACAGGTACCGGGTTCATGAAGTGAAGACCGATGAACTGTTCGGGCCGATCTGTTGCCGCAGCGAGGCGGGTGATCGAGATCGACGACGTATTGCTGGCCAGAATGGTGTGCGGCTGCAGTGAGGGCTGAAGGTTCGCGAAAATTCTGGTCTTAATGTCTTCTCGCTCGGTCGCCGCCTCGATCACCAGATCGGTGCTGCCAAGATCCGCCAGATCGGTTGTTGTGCTGATGCGGGACAGGTAGTCCGATTTCTCGTCATCGGTCATCCGACCGCGCGACACCTGTCGATCCAAATTCTTTGAAATCCGAGAAATGGCCGCCTTCAGCGCGTCCTCAGACAAATCGTTCAGCCGAACATCGAATCCCGAGGTGGCAAACACCTGCGCGATTCCATTGCCCATCTGACCCGCGCCGATTACTCCGATTGTTTGAGGCGTCATTGGTTCTCTCCTGCCTTCACGGCCAGCGCCAGCAACAGGGCGTTGATGCGGCGGGCAACTGTGTCGGACCGCGAGTTCAGCAACACGGGAACAACCGCCCCCAAAACCAGTGAACCTGTTTCGGCCGCTCCGTGGTATTTCCATGATTTTGCGACCGCATTGGCCGCATCGATTGTGGGGAAAAGCAAAAGATCCGCTTCGCCAGCTACGGCTGATCCTTCAAGCTTCTTCGTTTCGGCCGCTGCCCGGCTGACCGCGACGTCATAGCCGAAGGGGCCGTCAACAACGAAACCCGGCAGTTTTCCTTGTCGGCTTTCCTGAGCAAGACGTTGCGCATCAAGAGTGGCTGGCAAAGCGTCCGAGACTTTCTCGGTGGCAGCAACGGCTGCGACTTTGACCGGATCAATTCCCAGCCCGCGAAACAGCGGTGCCGTATTCAGAAGGATTTGCCGTTTCTGATCAAGATCTGGCGCGGGGACAATGCCGTTGTCCGTTGCTGCGATCAGCTTGGGGTAGGACGACATTTCGGCCACTGTCACATTGGACAGGATGCCATTCCCACGAAGACCGGCCGTGCGGTTGACGACAGCGCGCAGGTAGGACGTGCTATCCACATGGCCCTTCATCAGGATATCGCCCTCGCCAGAGCGTATGGCTGCAACGGCCAGTTCCGCACATTCTGCGGGCGTGTCAGCATTTCGTATATCGACTTGTGCGGTCACATCGGGCGACAGATGGTCATCAATCAGGTTGACGTCACCGGTGATTATCGCGCGCGTGACGAGCCCCCGTTGCAACGCAGCCACGACGGCCCTGATAACGTCGGGTTCGTTTCCTCCGGCCACACAAAGAGTGCAACCGTCGCCCTGCCCTGCAAACCGTCTCATCAGGTTGCTAAAGCCAAACCTTGTCATCACACGACCTCTGCCAGCGGCTGAACCGGCCAGGACATGGCGGTTTCCTCGCCCTGCAGGACACGTGCGGCACCCTGCGCCAAGGCAAGGCACTCGTTGCTGCCCGGATACACGGTGATTTCACCAAGTCGGCTGAGCTTTTCTGTCAGCGCCGCCACGATGCGGGGGCTGTTGGCCAATCCACCCGTCAGGACGATGCCATCAAGGTTAAAATCCGCAACCGAGGCCATGGCTCCAATGGCCTTGGCAATCTGAAGGATCATTGCGTCATAGACCAGTTCGGCATGCGCATAGCCTTCATCAATCATGGCTTCGACTTTGCGGATGTCCTTTGTTCCCAAATGGGCGAACACTCCGCCATTGCCATAGAGCTTCGCCAGCAGCTGCGCTTTTGTATAAGCGCCGCTATAGCAAAGTTCGATCAGCGGCAAAGGCGGCAGACCGCCGGCTCTTTCGGGCGTGAAGGGTGAGACTTCCATCCGGTTGGAGCTGTCCACCAATTTGCCATCAACCAGAGCGGCGATGGAAAACCCTGCGCCCAGATGGGCCACGACAGCGCGCAGGTCACTCAGCTTTTTGCCCTTCTCTGCCGCCAGTTTTCGCCCGCATGCACGAATATTGAGCGCATGTACGAAACTGAAGCGGGGCAGCTCGGGGCAGCCCGTAATCCGAGCCACGGGCGGCAACTCGTCAACACTTACCGGGTCGACGATAAAGGCGCGCACACCATGCTGTTGTGCAATACTAGCAGCCATTGGTGCCCCAAGATTGCTCGCGTGATGGTAAGTCGGCGTATAAAGCGCGAAATGCACCAATTGAGCATTCACCTCGATCACACCCGGCGGCACCGGCGTAAGCATTCCGCCACGCCCCGCGCAGGCAACCAACCGGTCGCCCGCTGCCATTTCTGTGGAAAGAAACTCAGACACACAGTCGGATCGATAGGACAGCTGATCAGCGATACTGCCAAATCCGGCCATGACGGTTTCGTCATGCTCAAGGGTCCGCTCTGCAACGACAGTCAAACCGGTGGCATTGGTTTCAGACAGCGCACAACGGGTGGTTGTCGTGCCGGGATTGATCGCCAGTATGAGATCACGCGACATGACGGACTACCCGGCGAAGCTATAGGCGGTTTTCACCGCGGTATAGAACTCGGCCGCATAGCGTCCCTGTTCACGGGAACCGTAGGACGATCCCTTTCGCCCACCAAACGGCACGTGGTAATCCACACCCGCCGTCGGCAGGTTGACCATCACCATCCCGGCTTGGCTTTGCCGTTTGAACTCGCGCGCATATTTCAGGCTTGAAGTGCAGATGCCCGAAGAAAGGCCGAACTCGGTGTCATTGGCTGCCGCAAGAGCTTCGTCAAAACCTGCAACCTTGATGATGCTTGCGCAGGGACCGAAAATCTCTTCTCGGCTGGACCGCATGTCGTTGGTCGCGTTCACGAACAACGCAGGCATCTGAAAGTAGCCTTCGGTTTCGCGGTTCAGACGCTCGCCACCGATGACTTCGGCACCCTCTTCTGCCGCGATGCGCACATAGTCGAGGTTTCCTGCCAGCTGTTTCTCCGACACGACCGGGCCAATTTGAACCTGCGGATCCAGCGGGTTCCCGATGTTCAGCGCCAGCGCTTCGGTGGCAAGACGGTCGACAAACGCATCATGAATGCCCGCGTCAACGATGATCCGGCTTGAGGCAGTGCAGCGCTGTCCGGTCGAGTAAAAGGCGCCGTTCAGTACCGCGGGCACGGCGATATCCAGATCGGCATCATCCATGACCACCATCGGGTTTTTGCCACCCATTTCAAGCTGGACTTTCTTCATCCCCTGCGCAGCTGTCACAGCCAGATTGCGCCCAACCGGGACAGAGCCCGTAAAGGAAATCGCGTCGACCTGGGGGTGGGTTGCGATGGCGTTCCCGACAATCGATCCCTGCCCCATCACCAGATTGAACACCCCTGCCGGGCAGCCAGCTTGGTCAATAATCTCGGATAGGATATGTGCACTTGCTGGGGTCAGGTCGGCGGGCTTGAATAACACCGTGTTGCCGTATGCAAGCGCCGGAGCAATCTTCCAAGCCGGAATGGCAATCGGGAAGTTCCACGGCGTGATCAGTCCGATGACACCAACCGGCTCACGCACGACATCGACATCAACATCGGGGCGCACCGAGGCAATTGCATCGCCTGCCACCCGGATCGCCTCACCAGCAAAAAAGCGGAAAATCTGCGCCGCACGGGCAGTCTCGCCTACAGCTTCGGCCAAAGTCTTGCCTTCCTCGCGGGCTAGAATAGCGCCAATTTCATCCTTGCGGGCGAAAAGCTGCGCGGCGACCGACTCGAGCAGATCCGAGCGCAGTTGAGGCGAGGCATTCGCCCACGCGGGAAGTGCAGCGCGAGCGGCTTGGGCCGCCATATCTACTTGATCAGCGGACGCTCGGGCATAAAGGCCGATCACTTCGGAAATGTCAGCAGGATTGCGGTTTTCAACGGCATCCACGCCGCCCAGCCACTGGCCGGCAATGAGGTTCTGTTTCATCGCACGCTCATAATATCAATTGGAAGGAAGGTGGGGAAAGCCAAGACAGGCCAGCTTTCCCCGAAACTGAAGCGCCAAATAACATTCAGCGCTTCGGAAGGTGATTTAGAAGAATGCCTGCAGGCCAGTCTGAGCACGACCCAGGATCAGGGCGTGGACGTCATGGGTGCCTTCATAGGTGTTTACCGTTTCCAGGTTCACCATGTGGCGGATGACGTTGAATTCCA
>NZ_JAAGOY010000014.1 GCF_010500215.1 Aliiroseovarius sp. PrR006 | reverse complement strand
CTTGCCGTGGTCAACGTGACCAATCGTGCCGATGTTAACGTGCGGTTTACCGCGTTCAAACTTTTCCTTAGCCATGAGCCCTACGCCTCGTGTCTGGGGGGGTCACTGACCCCGTGGTTCAATATCGCGCGCTAGCTAAAGGTTTGGCGAAAGAAAATCAAGGCTTGCGTGCATTCCGAGGCAAGGAAATGTAGCGATCCCGCAGCGGCAAATCGCATCAGCTGTTTTTTCGCCGGGTTACCAAAGACTTGAGCCACCCTGCCCGCCACCAATTACTCTGACTGAGTCCATGGTTTTTTCGCGGGTGCGTCGCCGCTGGACGGAGGGGTCCCGTGACCACCGCACACCGACTGCAAATCGCGCCACGATTGCGCCTCCAGAATCGTGTCATAGTCGCGGTTCGGATCCACCGCAGCCTGCGCCGCAGAGATACGGTCAGTCATCTGCGGGTGCGAAGCAAAATGGGCCACGATCCCCTCGGCATCGCCATGTTCTTCATGCAAACGCTCAAAGAACGTGCCCAACGCCACGGGCGAGACATTCGCTTTCTCTAGCAAGCCGTGGGCATAGTCATCCGCCCGTGCCTCGGCCGCTTTACTGTAGGACGCATTGATCAGTTGGTTCGCGATGAACAGGGCGACGGTGCCGCCCGCGAAATCCCCGAACAGAAGCCCCAGCACGCCAAGAGATCCTGCCGAGCGCAGCGCATCGCGGGTGGGATCGCGATAGACAACATGGCCAATCTCGTGCGCCAGAACGGCGGCGACTTCGTCTGGGTTATCTGCCTCTTCCAGAAGCCCCCGGAAGAAGACCAGCCGCCCGCCAGGCAGTGCGAAGGCGTTAACCATCGGGTGATCCAGAACGTGGATTTGCACGTCATAGGGCAAGTCCGCATCCGGATTCAGGCGTGTATACATCGCCTGCATCGCGGCAGTGCCTGCCGGGTCATCACAGATCCTCAACCGTCCCTCGAATCCAGTTTCGGACAGCGCGGTTCGGATCTGTTCAAACGTGGTGTCACCCAGCGCCTTTTCGCCCTCGGGCGGCAGGATTTCTGCCAGTTGAGTTGCCATCAGCGGCACCAGTAGGAAAATAATCACAGCGACCGAAGCAACAGCCCCGCCGGCCCACAACAAAATCTTGGACAGGGGCGTCGCATGATCGCGCTTGCCCAGCGATCTTGCATGGCGGCTTACGACCTCCTGCGTCCCCTGATCCGCCAGATAGAGGCGCGTCAAAGGGTCCCCATTGTGCAATAGCACCATGACGCGCCGGTCCGCCTGATCGCGCACACGACGCAGGGTGTTCCAGCACCATGTGATCTGCGCGCCATCGGGCATCCCAATAACCAACGCCTCGGGATAGCAGGCGACCTGCACACGGGTCAGATGGGCCCGTTCGCCCCGCGCCAGATCGGCGAAGACCCAGTTCACGTCCTGCCCGGTCATATCGCAGCCCCCACATCCAGCGCCTCGGCAAAACCTTCGGCCTCGGAGAACTCGTCACGGTCGCGTTGGACGATATCTGCGATGTTCTGTGTGTTCACGATCTCGGTCACTTCGGCGAAGTGTTGGGCAAGGGGCAGCGTGATCCATGCGTGCGTCATCGCGCGGGTCAGGATGATGAACAGGAAATAGACCAGCATCACGACCGGAACCAACGCCGTGGTTGCCACGTCCATATCCTCAATGTTGATACTCTCCAGATCTGTGGTCCCAGCGACCAGTCCCAGGGCCAAAAAAGCCACAAAAAACACGCCAAATATGACAATATTCATCATCAGTCCGCCCAGCGCATAGATGCCGATGATCCGCCCGGGGCGCGGATTGGCGGTGAAACGCATCTCGCCCAGCTGTTTCGCCTCGGTCATGCGCTTGAAGCTTTCGGCGCGCCAATAGGCCCAACCGTAAATCAGCCATGGACCGGACAGCAGATACACGAGCACCCAAGCCGGGTTTCCATAGAGCACCAACATCACGGTCGCAGCGACGCTAAGCCCAAGCGCGTAATACACATGCCGCATGGCCCCAAACAGCATCCCTTTCGCACCGCCCTGTACAAAGCGCTGATCGCCATAGAAGGTGCGCGAGACGCGGTACTTTTCCAGCCAGAGCGTGGTCAACGGCCACATCAGGCCCGCGGTGCAAAGGGTCGCGATCCAGTGGACCATCGACCGCCAGCTATAGCCCCACGCGCCGGGCTCCAGCCCAAAGCGGATGCCCCGCCAACGGGTGCGGGCCAGAATATAGCGACGCGCACGATACTGCGCGAAAAAGATGATCGGGGTCAGGCCCAGAAAACTCAGCCCATAGGCGGCGTAGTTGGCGTTGAGCAGCGCGAAGCTGAAATACATCAGGATCAGGTTCACGACCCCGATGTAGAAGGCCATGAAGACCACGGCGACCAGAAAACCCAAGAGCTTTTCTAGCGGGTCGCCGACATATTCCAGAGGCGCACCGCCGGGACGAATGGCGCTCCAATAATAGCGGCGCAGGCGGGTCTTGGCCCAGAAACGATAGATCCCAAGGGTCAGGACCGTCAGGATGCCGGTACGCAGGGCCAGCCAAAAGACCGGCCCCTTTTCACCTGCATATGAAATCGTCAGATTGCTGGGCGGCACACCGGATCACTCGAACTTGTTGTTGCGCGGGAAGCCGTGGGGCGGCGCCTTGCCGACACCGGCACGCTTGCCCAACCACGGCGACATATCGCTTTCGGTGCGGGTACGGTCCCCGGTGGCGGGCCAGGACAGACCTTCCTCAAGATTGAAGGTCTTCACATCCGACAGACCGCCATCCAGCTCCAAGATCCCCTGCTTGCCACGGGCCGAGTTGTACTTCTGCAACCGGACACCCTTGCCGCGCGTCATCTCGTTGATCTCGGCCACCGGGAAGACCAGCAAGCGCCGGTTTTCCGAGATGATGGCGATGTGATCCCCTGAGATGGGTGCACAAATCTTGGCGATCGCATCGCCCACATTCAGCACTTGCTTGCCGTTCTTGGTCTGGGCCAGCACGTCGTTTTCATTGACGACAAAGCCATTGCCTTCGTTCGAGGCGACCAGCAGCTTGCGGTCGGGCTGGTGGATGAACAGATCCACGATCTCGGCCTCGTTCGGCAGATCGACCATCAGACGCAGAGGTTCGCCCATGCCGCGCCCACCGGGCAGGTTGGCACAGGAGATGGTGAAGAACTTACCGTTGGAATCGAAGGCTAGCAGGCGGTCCGTGGTTTCAGCGTGGAAAACAAACCGAGGGCCGTCGCCGTCGCGGAATTTCAGCTCGCGGGTCAGATCGATATGGCCTGACATGGCGCGGATCCAACCCATTTGCGAGCAGACCACGGTGATCGGCTCGCGCTCGATCATGGCTTCCAGCGGCACCTCTTCGACTTCGCCCGCCTCGGCGAACTGGGTGCGGCGGGCGCCCCCTTCGAAGTTCTTGCCAAACAGCTTTTTCGATTCTTTCAGCTGTTCCGAGATCTTGCCCCACTGCAGGTCTTCATTATCCAGAAGATCCTCAAGCGACGCACGCTCTTCCATCAGTGTGTCCCGCTCGCGGACCAGCTCGATTTCCTCAAGGCGGCGCAAGCTGCGCAGGCGCATGTTCAGGATCGCATCGGCCTGAACCTCGGACAGCTCGCCCTCGCCCGGCGCGGGGCTGACATAGTCGTCTTCCGACATCGCGCGGACATGTTCGATGCCCCAATCTTCGCGCATCAGCGCGGCTTTGGGATCGTCGTCATAGCGGATGATATCGATCACGCGGTCGAGGTTCAGGAAGGCAACGATAAAGCCTTCCAACACCTCAAGACGGTGATCAATCTTGGCCATCCGGTGACGCGAGCGTCGCTGAAGCACATCGCGGCGGTGATCAAGGAAGGCGCGCAGCACCTCCTTCATCGAACACACCTTCGGCGTCACCCCGTCAATCAGCACGTTCATGTTCAGGCTGAACCGCGTTTCCAGATCCGAGTTGCGGTACATCAACCCCATCAGAAGCTCGGGATCAACGTTCTTGGACTTCGGCTCCAAGACGATGCGGATGTCATCAGCGCTTTCGTCGCGGATGTCGCCCAAGATAGGAACCTTCTTGGTCTGGATCAGCTCAGCAATCTTCTCGATCAGCTTCGATTTCTGAACCTGATACGGGATCTCGGTCACAATGATCTGCCATTGACCGCGACCCAGCTCTTCGATCTCGTGCTTACAGCGCAGCCGGAACGAGCCACGACCCGTGCGGTACGCGTTGGCGATGTTTTCCTTGGGTTCGACAATCACCCCGCCGGTCGGGAAATCCGGGCCGGGCACATAGTTCAAAAGCGTGTCGTCGCGGACATCCGGTGTCTTGATCAAATGCAGGCAGGCATCAATCAACTCCGGGATATTGTGCGGGGGAATATTGGTCGCCATCCCAACGGCAATGCCCGACGATCCGTTGGCCAAGAGATTCGGAAACTCTGCCGGTAAAACAACCGGTTCGGTCAGACGACCGTCATAGTTGTCGCGATAATCGACGGCGTTCTCGTCCAGACCCTGCAACATCGCCTCGGCGACAAAGGTCATGCGCGCTTCCGTATAGCGGCTGGCCGCGGGGTTATCACCGTCGATATTGCCGAAGTTCCCCTGCCCATCGACCAGCGGATACCGCACCGCGAAATCCTGTGCCAAACGCGCCATCGCGTCATAGATGGCCATATCCCCGTGCGGGTGAAAATCCCCCATCGTGTCGCCGGAAATCTTGGCCGATTTCAGGAACTTGCCGTTCGAGGCCAGCTTCAGGCGGCTCATCGCGTAAAGGATGCGGCGGTGCACAGGTTTCAGGCCGTCACGGGCATCCGGCAGGGCACGGTGCATAATCGTCGACAGCGCATAGGTAAGATAGCGATCACCAATGGCGCGGCGCAGCGGTTCGGCAAGTTCGCTGCCTTCGATCTCGGAATTGTCAGTTACGTCATTCATGCGTTTGGTGTATCCTTGAGGGAGACTCGCGTAAAGCTGCCATGCGGGTTTATTGGGGGAAATTCACATTACATTCCCCGCGATATTTTTGAGCACAAGATTTTAACTGGTGATGATTTAAGGGGGATACTATGGGTATTATTCGTATGTCATTATTGACGATAGGCGTGTTGGGCGTCGCCATGATGCATTACGGACGCGATGACGGTCTGCCAACCGATCGGATCGGCCGCGAACCAGACGTCACGAAGGACAGCATTGTTGCCGTGTCGGCCAAGCTGGCGGAAACGCCGGTCAGCGCTGTTGTGCCTGTTGTTGCCGCAGCACCCGTCGAAGCACCTGCACCTACCAGCCTTGTGATTAAAGCCGCCGCCGAAGTTGGCGACCCAACCAGCCCTGCCGCGCAAGCGGAAGCAGCTGCGCGCCTGATGGCTGCCAGCGCCCCTGCCCCGACCCCCACTGCGCCCGAAGCGGCCACAGGCGACGCGGGCTTCCCCACTCTGTTCGTCAGCGGCAGCACCGTGAATATGCGCGGTGGTCCCTCGACCAAATTCGGCGTGGTCTCACGACTAACCCGCGGCACCGAAGTGCTTGAAACCGGCCAGACCGACAACGGCTGGAGCCAGATCAAAGTGGTCGAGACCGGCACGCGCGGATTCATCGCCTCGAAATTCCTGAAGCCGCAGCTTTAATAAGCGGCCATTCCCTTAAGAGTTCCTCTGGGCGTCCTTCGTGGCGCCTCTTTTTTTGTTGACCCCCGCTACGGCGACCCCGTACCCCTTTCCCGGCGAGGCAGGAGACACATATGACCCAGAAATCCATCCTGATCACCGGATGTTCCTCCGGTATTGGTTATGACGCGGCCCACACATTGGCCAAACGCGGCTGGCGCGTCTTTGCCACCTGTCGCAAGGAAGAAGATTGCGAACGGCTGCGTAATGAGGGGCTGGAAAGCCTGCGCCTGGACCACGCGGACGAGGCCAGCATGGACGCAGCTGTGGCTGAAATCCTGTCACGCACCGGCGGCACCTTGGATGCGCTCTTTAACAACGGCGCCTATGCCATCCCCGGCGCGGTCGAAGATCTGCCAACCGATGCCCTGCGCACCATCTTCGAGACCAATTTCTTTGGCTATCATCACCTGACCCGGCTGATCCTGCCCGTGATGCGCAAGCAGGGGCATGGCCGCGTGATCCACAACTCGTCTGTGCTGGGCTTCGCCGCACTGCCGTGGCGTGGGGCCTATGTCTCGACCAAGTTCGCGCTGGAAGGGTTGATGGACACGTTGCGGCTTGAGATGCGCGGGATGCCGATCGACATCATCCTGATCGAGCCCGGCCCGGTCACGACGAAGATCCGCGAAAACGCCCAACCGCATTTCGAGCGCTGGGTCGACTGGGAAAACAGCCCGCGCCGGAACCTCTATGCGAAACTGCGCGAGCGCCTGTATGACGACAGCGGCGAGCTGGACAGGTTCGAACTGCCCCCGTCGGCTGTGACCAAAAAGCTGATCCACGCGCTGGAGCACCCCAAACCCAAGCCACGATACTATGTCACTACAGCCACCTATATCGCGGGCATCGGCAGGCGACTTCTTTCGACGCGCGCAGGGGATCGCCTGACACCGAACGGCTGAGTGCGCCCAAATGCCCCTCGCAAAACCGGAGAAATGGGGCTATCTGACACCGGACACCAAGGAAAGAAAGATCATGGCCGACGATCCCCTGTTCATACTCGTAGTGCTGTCCTGTGCTGCCGTTCTGATCATCCTGATGCTAGGCATCGGGTCGTTTGGGGTCGGGGGCAAAGTTGCCCATAAACACTCGAACCGGTTGATGCGCTGGCGGATCGGGGCACAAGCCGTCGCCATCGCGCTGATCCTGCTGTTCGTCTGGCTGCGTGGAGGAAACTGATGGTTGTTCTGAACAAGATTTACACGCGGACCGGCGATAAGGGCGAAACTGCCTTGGGCGATGGCTCGCGTCGTCCCAAGCATGACGCGCGCGTGGATGCCTATGGCACAGTGGACGAAACCAACGCCACCATCGGGATGGCCCGCCTGCACGCCGAGGGCGACATGGACGCCGCCTTGGCCCGCATTCAGAACGACCTGTTTGATCTGGGCGCGGACCTCTGCCGCCCGGACATGGCCAAAGACGCCGAGGCTGAATACCCGCCCCTGCGCATGGCGCAGGAACAGGTGGACCGGCTGGAAGCCGAAATCGACGCGATGAACAAAGCGCTGGAACCGCTACGTAGCTTCATCCTGCCCGGCGGCTCGCCGCTGGCCGCTTACCTGCACCTGTCGCGCACTGTGTCACGCCGCGCTGAACGTCTGTCGACAGAACTGGCTACGGTCGAGGACGTGAACCCGGTGGCCGTCAAATATCTGAACCGCCTGTCCGACTGGTGCTTCGTCGCCGCCCGCGTGTCGAATGATGGCGGGAAAGCAGATGTGCTGTGGATTCCGGGGGCGAATCGCTAGCCCTAGCGCCCCTTCAGCAGAACCATTTTAATTTTAAGCGATTAAAAACCGATTCCGGTCTGTCTCGGATCGCAATGGGCGAAGTGCATCCGCTCTAAGCCCTCTCGGCAACATTCTTGCAAAGAATCCCCGTCAAAACGAAAGAACGCGACGTCCGTGAACCCGGACGTGACGATTTTGCGCTGTTTTCACATGCAGCATTTCGGTAAACGTGTCGCGAGAGCATTACCGCCCCTTGTGGGCATAACTGGGAGATACACGCCAATGAAGGTGCTTGTGCCTGTGAAGCGCGTGATCGACTACAACGTGAAAGTTCGTGTGAAAGCGGATGGAACC
>NZ_JAAGOY010000013.1 GCF_010500215.1 Aliiroseovarius sp. PrR006 | reverse complement strand
TGGAATTCAACGTCATCCGCCACATGGTGAACCTGGAAACGGTAAACACCTATGAAGGCACCCATGACGTCCACGCCTTGATCCTGGGTCGTGCACAAACCGACCTGCAGGCATTCTTCTGAACGCTCGGAAAATTCAGGAAAAGGGCGTCCCTCGGGACGCCCTTTTTCGTCTGCCCGATTGACATTTCCCGGCCCATGCCTGACCTCTGTCTGACGGATCAGGGAGGCACGCATGTCGGACAGCAAGTGGGAGTTCTGGGTGGATCGTGGCGGCACGTTCACCGACATCGTGGCGCGCGACCCGGATGGCGGTCTGCAAAGCCACAAGCTCCTCAGCGAAAACCCCGAACGCTACCGCGACGCAGCAGTGCAGGGCATTCGCGAGTTGTTGGGGCTTGAGGCCGGTCAGTCGATCCCGGATGGGGCGATTGCCTCGGTCAAGATGGGGACGACTGTGGCGACCAACGCGCTTTTGGAGCGTAAGGGCGACGACACGCTGCTTTTGATCACCAAGGGTTTTAGGGACCTCTTGCGCATCGGCTATCAGACCCGCCCGCGCCTGTTTGACCTGCATATCAAGCGCCCGGATCTGCTCTATGCGGCGGTCGAGGAAGTGGACGAGCGGTTGGACGCAGACGGGAGGGTGTTGCGCGCCATTGACGAAGACGCCGTGCGCGCGGTGCTTCAGCGCCATTTCGATGCCGGCATCCGTGGCGTCGCCATCGCCTTCCTGCATGGCTATCTGAACCCGGCGCATGAGGCGCAAGTGGCGCAAATCGCGCGGGAAATTGGCTATACGCAAGTGTCCGAAAGCCATGCGGTCTCGCGCTTGTCGAAACTGGTGAGCCGGGGCGATACCACCGTGGTTGACGCATACCTGTCACCCATCTTGCGCCGCTATGTGGAGCAGGTTGCGGGGGCGCTGGACATCGGTACGGCCTGTGATCGTTTGCTGTTCATGCAATCCAATGGCGGTCTGACCGACGCCGCGATGTTTCAGGGTAAGGACGCGATCCTGTCTGGCCCTGCGGGCGGCATCGTTGGCATGGTCAAAACCGGCGAGGTCGCAGGGTTCGATCATCTGATCGGCTTTGACATGGGCGGCACCTCGACCGATGTTAGCCACTATGCAGGCAGCTATGAACGTAGTTTCGAGACCGAGGTCGCGGGCGTCCGCATGCGCGCGCCGATGATGGATATCCATACGGTTGCGGCGGGCGGCGGCTCGATCTGCCAGTTCCGCGATGGACGTTTTCAGGTGGGGCCGGAAAGTGCGGGTGCGAACCCCGGTCCGGCGGCGTACCGCCGCGGTGGACCGCTGACGGTCACCGATTGCAACGTCATGCTGGGCCGCCTTCAGCCTGCTCATTTCCCACATGTGTTTGGCCCCAATGGCGATCAGCCGCTGGATGCCGATATCGTGCGCCAGAAGTTCGAGACCCTCGCGCAAGAGATTGCGGAAGAGACCGACCAGCCCGCCCAATCCCCCGAGGATGTGGCGCGTGGCTTCCTGCGCATCGCTGTCGACAACATGGCCAACGCGATCAAGAAAATCTCGGTCGAGCGCGGCCATGATGTGACCCGCTATGTGCTGCAATGCTTCGGCGGAGCAGGGGGGCAGCATGCCTGTCTGGTGGCCGATGCCCTAGGCATGAAAACCGTGTTCCTGCACCCCTTCGCGGGCGTCTTGTCCGCCTATGGCATGGGGCTGGCCGAGATCCGCGCCCTGCGGCAAGAGCAATTTGATGCGACGCTTGAGGCGGAAGGCGAAGCCGTATCGCGGTTGCTGGCTTTAGCGGCTGATGCCGAGACCGAAGTTGCCAAGCAGGGTGTCACCGAGATCCAGATCGAGCGCATCGCCCATCTGCGCTATGACGGCTCGCATCAGGCGCTTGAGGTGCCGTTTGGTGATGCCGCCCAGATGCGCGCGGATTTCGAAGCGACGCATGAAGCGCGCTTTGGCTTCCACTCGCCCGAACGCGCGATCCTGTTCGAGGTGTTGGCCGTCGAAGCCATCGGTACATCGGGCGAGGCGCCGCGCGGGCACGTCACAAGTGGTGATGATCAACCCGACGACACTGTACAGCTCTGCACTGAAGAGGGCTGGCAGGACGTGCCGCTTTATGACCGCGCGAACCTGTCGGCCGAGGCACGCATTCCCGGCCCAGCGATCATTCGCGAGCCCACGGGCACCAACATGATCGAACCGGGTTGGCAGGCGCGCCAAGACGCGCATGGAAACCTGATCCTTGAACGGGTCGAGGCGCTGGCCCGCGCCCATGCCGCTGGGACGGACGTGGACCCGGTGCTGCTTGAGGTCTTCAACAACCTCTTTATGTCGGTGGCCGACCAGATGGGGGCGACGCTGGCCAATACTTCGTGGTCGGTGAACATCAAGGAACGGCTCGATTTCTCCTGCGCGATCTTCGATGCGCAGGGCGATCTGGTGGCAAACGCCCCGCATGTGCCAGTGCATTTGGGGTCCATGTCTGACAGCATCCGCACGGTGATGCGCGACAACGCGGGGAAGGTGAAGCCGGGCGATGCCTTTGTGCTGAACAGCCCCTTCAACGGCGGCACGCACTTGCCGGACGTGACCGTGGTGACGCCGGTCTTCGTTGGGGAGAGCATCGCCTTCTGGCTGGGCTCGCGTGGGCACCATGCGGATATCGGCGGGCGCACGCCGGGCTCTGGCCCGCCCGACAGCACGCATATCGAACACGAGGGCGTGTTGATCGAAAACATGCGGCTGGTTGCCGAAGGGCAGCTGCTGGAGGGCGATATGCGCGCGCTGCTGGCCTCGGGCCGGTATCCGTGCCGCAACATCGACCAGAATATGGCGGACCTGAAGGCGCAAGTGGCGGCGAACGAGACCGGGCGACAGGCGTTGCTGGGTGTGGTGGACCACTACGGTCTGGACGTCGTGCAGGCCTATATGGGCCACGTACAAGCCAATGCCGAAGAAAGCGTGCGCCGCGTGATCGACCGTCTGCGTGATGGTGCGTTTACCTATTCGATGGATGGCGGCTCCGAGATCCGCGTCACAGTCAGCGTCGACAAAGCGATGCGCTCGGCCACGGTGGATTTCACCGGGACGTCGGATCAGCAGGCGGGGAACTATAACGCGCCCCTGTCGATCAGCCGCGCGGTGGTGCTTTATGTCTTCCGCACCTTGGTGGGTGCGGACATTCCGCTGAACGAAGGGTGCTTGGCGCCGCTCAATATCATCGTCCCCGAAGGCACGATGCTAAACCCGCGCTATCCGGCGGCAGTGATTTCCGGCAATACCGAGGTCTCGCAGGCCGCCTGTAACGCGCTTTACGGCGCGCTTGGGGTGATTGCGGGGTCGCAAGGCACGATGAACAATTTTATCTGGGGCAATGACGACTTCCAGAATTATGAAACCATCGCGGGCGGCACCGGGGCCGGGCCGGGCTTTGATGGTTGCGACGGGGTGCAAAGCCACATGACCAACACCCGGATGACCGATCCCGAGATCCTTGAAAAACGCTTCCCGGTGCGGCTTGAAGCGTTCACGTTGCGTGCGGGCTCTGGCGGGGCAGGGCAGTGGCGTGGCGGCGATGGGGTCGTACGTCGGCTGCGGTTCCTTGAACCTGTGACGGTGACGACGCTTAGTTCACATCGCGTGGTGCCGCCGTTTGGAGGCGACGGGGGGGCGCCCGGTCAGGTTGGCGTGAATACGGCAGAAAAAGCGGACGGTACCCGCATCCCGATGCCGGGTAATGGAGAGGTCGCGTTGGATCCCGGTGACCTGTTCGAGATGTGTACCCCCGGGGGCGGGGGCTGGGGGGAACCATCCTAACCCCTTGATGCAAAAGAAAACGGGCGCCATGTAGGCGCCCGTTTTTGCTTACTTGTTTTCGAGGCAGCTGGCGATTGTATCCGCCTGTTGCCACATCAGGTTTTCGTAGAGCATCGGGCCGATCTCCAATGTGGCGCCTGCTTGGTCCAGCACACCAATACCTGCGGCGCCGCTTTGTGCCAGCTCGGCCACTTGGGCGTTACCAATGCCGGGTTCCGAGAACACGCAACGCACGTTGCCATGGGCGATCAACTCGGCAATCTCGGACATCCGCGCGGCCGACGGTGTGGCGGCGTCTGACTCGCGGATCGCGCCAAGAACATTCAGACCGTAGTGATCGGTGAAATAGCCATGCGCGTCGTGAAAGACGACGAAACCTTTCTCGTGAACCGGTTCAAGGCGCGCTTTGATGCGGCTGTCTAAAGCGGCGATCTTTTCTTGCGCTTCGGTTGCATTCTCATGATAGCGATCCGCGTTTGCCGGATCCAGCTCGGACAGCTCTTCGGCGATGGCCTCCAACCAGAGCTGCGCGTTCAGGGGCGAGAGCCAAGCATGCGGGTCGACGCCTTCAATATGTTCGGCGTGATCATGGTCTGTATGATCTTCATGATTGCGCTCGTGATCTTCGTGTCCAGCATGATCGTTGTGCGTTGCGTGGTCATGATCATCGTGAGCGTCATGTTCATGGTCATCATGACCGTGCTCATCCGCGTGATCATGATCGTCATGCTCTTCACCTTCCTGCGTGCCGTGGTCGTGATCATGCCCACCTTCACGCAGCACTGTGCCTGCCTCGGACAAAAGCGCCACGCTGTGACCCAGCGCCGTGCCTTCGATGGCGCGTTCAAGCCACGGAGCCATGGCCGGGCCGACCCAGATCAGAAGGTCAGCATCAGACAGCGACCGCATCTGCGATGGGCGCATTTGGAACCCGTGAGGCTCGGCACCCTGCGGTAGCAGCAATTCCGGCGTGCCCACGCCGTCCATCACCTGCGCGGCAAGCGAATGGGTCGGGGCGAAATCGGTCACGACTTTGGGCGGTTCGGCCAACAGCAGCGTCGGACTGAGGCACAGCGCTATCGTGGTGCGGGTCAGGTTCATCGGGGCTTGCTCCGGTTTGTGTGATGTTATATCATTTGCGGAAAGTGATAATATTACACAAATCAGGTGTCAACCCATGTCGGATCCCGCAAGCGCGTTTCACAGTCATGATCATACCACATGTACAAGCCAAGCGCTGACCCGCGCCGAAGAGATCTGCCGCGAGGCCGGGGCACGGCTAACGCCAGTACGTCGTCGTACGCTAGAGATCCTGCTGGAAGAGCATCGCGCGATGGGCGCTTACGACGTGCTGGAGCGTCTGTCGGAAGATGGGTTCGGAAGTCAGCCACCCGTCGCCTATCGCGCCTTGGAGTTCCTTGTGGATCAAGGACTTGCCCACCGTATTCGACGGCTGAATGCTTTCACGGCATGCACTACATTTGAATGCGATCACGCGCCAGCCTTCTTCATCTGCAAGACCTGCAAGGCCGTGGCCGAGATACCGGCAACAGCGCTGCGCACAATGATCAACGACGCCGGGGCGAAAATGGGATTTGCCGTCGAGCGTGCCAATGTCGAAGCCTTGGGCCTTTGCCCTTCTTGTCAGGATGAGGCCGCCGCATGACATTGATCAAGGCCAAAGACCTGACCGTGCGCCACGGTGCGCATCTCGTGTTGGATCAGGTCAACATATCCGTTGCGCCGGGTGAGATTGTCACCATCGTCGGCCCGAACGGGTCGGGTAAGACGTCGCTTCTGCGCGCGCTTTTGGGGCTGACACCGTCGAAGGGGAAGGTCACGCGGAAAGCGGGGCTGGTGGTCGGCTATGTACCACAGAAGCTGGCGCTGGACCCAACCCTGCCGCTGCCCGTGCGCAGCTTTCTGAACTTGCCAACATCGCATACTTCGCAGCAGGTCGCTGATATGCTGGATCGTGTGGGTGTGCCGGGGATTGAAGCGCGCCAGATCGCGGCCCTGTCGGGCGGACAGTTGCAGCGTGTTCTTTTGGCGCGTGCGCTTCTGGAAAAGCCCGATATCTTGATCCTTGATGAGCCGACGCAGGGACTGGACCAGATGGGCGAGGCCGGATTTTATCGCCTGATCGAGGACGTCCGCCGTGACACAGGCGTCGCCGTCCTGATGGTCTCGCATGATCTGCACGTGGTGATGAGCGCCTCGGACCGGGTGATCTGCCTGAATGGCCATATCTGCTGCGAGGGCAAGCCCCACGTAGTGCAGAACGCCCCCGAATATCGCGCGCTGTTTGGCCACGGCACGCAAGGCGCGCTAGCCTTGTATCAGCACGCGCATGATCACGATCATGATTGCGGGCATGACCACGGCCATGATCACCATCACGCTCACGACACAGCGCCGGACGAGGTTGAACATGCTGGATGATTTCCTTGTGCGTGCGGTGCTGGCAGGGTTCGGCCTGTCCCTCGCAACGGGTCCCCTGGGCGCTTTTGTCGTGTGGCGACGGATGGCCTATTTCGGAGACGCCACGGCCCATGCCGCCATTCTAGGGGTGGCCCTTGCCTTGATCTTTTCGCTGCCGATCAGCCTAGGCACGTTGATCGTCGCCTTGGCTATGGCAGGTGCGATCAGCTGGATGATGGCGCAGGGGCAGTCGCCCGACAGCGGGCTGGGCGTGTTGTCTTTCGGGGCGCTTGCGACGGGTCTGGTCGCGATTTCCTTTGTGCCCAACGTCCGGGTCGATCTGTCTGCCTATCTGTTCGGAGACATCCTGACCGTCACGCGGTCCGATCTTCTGGTGATCTGGGGCGGGGCGGGTCTGGTTGCTGCCGTGATCGCATGGCGCTGGTCCAAACTGCTGCTGTCCACGCTCAGTGCCGATTTGGCGGCGGCGTCCGGAGTGAATCCGCACCGCGAAAGCCTTGTCATCACAGTTGCAATCGCGCTTGTGGTGGCGGTGTCCTTGAAGGTTGTTGGGGCGCTGTTGGTGTCGGCGATGCTGATCATTCCGGCAACGGCCGCCCGGCGGGTGTCATCTTCTCCGGTGCAGATGGTCATCGCAGCGGTTCTGGTCAGTTGGGCGGCCAGTGGGACAGGACTTTGGGCGTCGCTTAAGCTGGACACGCCTGCGGGGCCCTCTATCATCGTGGCTGCGGCGTTGATCTTTGTGCTGACAACAGGCTATAGGACGATCCGCACCCCATCCGCTTGATAGGACAGCTTCATGACGGCCACGCTGGATCGCGCCTTCGAGATTGCCGCAAACCGCAAACCGCGCGTTGTCTTTCCCGAGATGGAAGATCCACGCATTTCCCAAGCTGCGGCCCGGTTGCAGGCTGACGGATTGGCCCAGCCGGTTGCGCTTGTTGATCCGTCCCAACATCACGTTGATGCGCTGACCTCGAACCGGGCTATGCGCAGCATGATTGCCAATCGACTGTTGCAACGGCCCTTGATGCGCGCGGCGGCAATGGTCGCGACAGGTGACGCAGACTTGATGGTCGCGGGGGCCATTGCACCCACGCGCCGCGTGATCGAAGCGGCATCGATGGTGATCGGGCTGGAAGAAGGTATCCAAACGCCCTCCAGCTATTTCCTGATGGTATTTCCAGATGGGCAAGAGTTTCTCTTTGCCGACTGCGCGGTGAACATCTCGCCGACGGCGCAGGAATTGGCAGATATCGCCACCGCAAGCGCCAAGACCGCCAAGTCCCTTCTGGGGCGGGCAGATGTCGCGCTTTTGTCCTTCTCGACCGGGTATTCCGGCGCAGGAGACAGTGTCGAGAAGGTGCGCGAAGCCGCCTATGTCACGGGGTTCCCAGGACCGGTTCAGGCGGATGCAGCGCTGGACATCATGACCGCACAGAAGAAACAAGCCGCGCTGACCAACCGTGCCAATGTGCTGATTTTCCCGGATCTTGACGCAGGTAACATTGCCTATAAGCTGTTGGTGCAACTGGCTGGAGCAAAGGCCTATGGCCCCATCCTGCAGGGCTTCCGCAAGCCGATTTGTGACCTCAGCCGGGGGGCAACCGTGGACGAGATCGTCGCAGCAACCGTTTTGGCGATCGCGGGTGCGCGCGGGCGTTAATCGCTGTCGCTTGCCTGTGCCGCGGTGACGGCAATCATGTGCAGGATATCTTCGGACGAACAGCCCCGTGACAGGTCATTGGCCGGTTTGGCCAGCCCCTGAAGGATCGGCCCAATCGCCTCGGCCCCGCCCATGCGTTGGGCGATCTTATAAGCGATGTTGCCGCTTTCCAGATTGGGAAAGATGAAGATATTCGCGTTGCCGTGAAGGGGGCTGTCTTCGGCCTTGCGGGCGGCCACGTCCGGCACGAAAGCCGCGTCGAACTGCAGCTCGCCGTCAATAATCAGATCCGGCGCACGTGTGCCGGCGATGTTGGTAGCGGTCACCACCTTCGAGACCGCATCATGTTCCGCGCTGCCCCGGGTCGAGAAGGACAGCATCGCTACGCGGGGCGTTTCACCGATTAAACGCTCGAACGAATTGGCCGAGCTCAGCGCGATCTGGGCCATTTCGTCGGCGGACGGATCCACAACCAGCCCGCTATCCGCGAAGATCATCGCGCCCTTGCGGTCGTGATGTTCCTTGCAGAACAGCATCAGGAAGAACGAGGACACCAGATTGGTGTCCGGCTTGGTACCGATGATCTGAATGGCCGCGCGCACGATGTCGGCAGTGGTCGCGACGGCGCCGCCGACTGTGCCATCGGCGTAACCGGATTTGACCAGAAGGGCTGCGAAGATATGGGGCAAACCTACGGCAGTCTGAGCCTGTTCAAGCGTCACGCCTTTGTGCTTGCGCAGCTCGTGATACAGCGCAGCCAGTTCATCGCGCAGCGGCGATGTCGCCGGGTCGTGAATTTCAATCCCTTCAAGGACTTCAAGCCCTTGCGCGTCGAATTCAGCCTGAGTTGCTGCCGTGTCCCCCACAAGCCCGATACGAGCAATCCCCTGTGATGCGGCCTGGTATCCCGCGGTTACGGCGCGGGGGTCGCTGCCTTCGGATAGGATGATCCGCAGATTGGTACGGGCCGCGTTTTTCAGAAGGGTTTCAAGCGGTTTCATCAGGGCCTCGGGGTTCAAGGGGCGGGGCCGGAATTAACCCGGCCCGTTATCCGGGCGCGGGTGATCCCCGCGCCCGGAAGCTTTCATCAAACCTGTTGGGGTTTCATGTCGTCTTTGCTGATGCCAGCGACCTCGACGGGTTTCTTCATCGCGTCGCGGCGGAAGGGCTCGCCCAGTTCCTGGTTGATCATGGCTTCGATCAGGGTGGTGATGCCGTTCTTCTGGTCTTCCACGGCCTGGTTCAG
>NZ_JAAGOY010000012.1 GCF_010500215.1 Aliiroseovarius sp. PrR006 | reverse complement strand
TAATACCAAACGCATGCTCAATCCCATGCATCTGAAGCACTTTTACGAACGCTTCTTCCGTGGTCATCTTCATTGTGCTGATCCTTTTGTTGGTCGCTGACATACAGCGGCAGCTTTTTTCAGTGTTTGTGTCTGTTAAGGGGGCAATTTCGCCCCTGAAAGTAGGGCCAAACTGGATTTCGAATTATATCCAGTTGGGATTTATTCCCAGGTGAGGTCACGCAATGTGGTCTACACCTGCTGCTGTGATCCGATTATAGAACCTCGTCGTTGAGATAATACCAAACATAGGCAAATCTCTGTCCCATCCGACGGAACGGCGTAAGCAAACCGTGGCTCGGCAAGGGTGAAGTGAAGATCGGCAGATCGAATGCCTTATCCGATTTGTCACCTGCGACAAGCTGCGCCATGCGTCGGCCAGCCTGAGCCGAGTACATCACACCATTTCCGCCATAACCCATTGCATAGTAAATTTTTTCTTCAGAGTTCGGCTGGAAGATGCGCGGCATCATATCGTGACTTACATCCACCCACCCCCACCAAGAGTAGTCAAGATTGATATCCTCGAGCGCGGGGAACTTGCGCGCCAGACCAGCCTTGAGCATCTCAAGATGCTTGCCATTTTCAGCATCCCGTCCGGTAACAGCACTGCGCGACCCAATCTGCATCCGATTGTCGGGAAGCAGGCGGTAATAGTGGCGCAAAGTGCGGGTGTCCGTTAGTGGCGATTTTGTATGAATTCCACACTCTTTCAACTCGCTCTCAGTAAGCGGACGGGTGACCATGGAGTTGGACAGAATCGGCATCAAACGATGCTTGGTTTTCTTGTTGAGGCCCGGAGGTGTATACCCGGCCGTAGCCAGCGCCACGGACTTCGCCCGGACAATCCCGCCGGGGGTACGCAGGTGATGCACGTTGCCTTTGGTTTCCCACCCCAGAACCGGACTACCGGTATGGATCTTCACGCCCAAACGGCGGGCCATTTTCGCATATCCAAAGGCCAGCTTGCCTGCATGGATGCAGGTTCCGTCTGGTTCCCACATGGCACCTGCGGCTTCTTGGTCTTTCACATGGCTTTCGTGCAATTCCTCACGGCTGATCATCCGCGCGCCATAGCCGAAGGTTTCGTTCAACAGAGCGGCTTCCTTGGCCAACTTCGGCATCACCTTCTCGCGGTGTGCGATATAATAGTGGCCCCCGGTCTGCGGGTCACAGTCAATATCATCCTGCGCGATCAGGTCTTCAAACAGCTCGAATGCCTCGGTGACTTCACGATGCATGCCTTTGGCAACATCCACACCCCAACGCTGAATCCACTGAGAGCGCTTCAGGCGACCGGAAGAAATCTGTGCCTGCCCACCATTGCGGGTTGAACAGCCCCAGGACACCGTGTTGGCTTCAAGCACAACCGCTTGAATACCGTATTCCTTGGCCAGATGGATCGCCGTGGACAGGCCAGTGTAACCCGAGCCGACAACAACAACATCGACATCCATATCCGACGAAACAGGCCCGTCATCTGCGGGCGGTTCACCTGCGGTGCCGATCCAGTATGTTGGTGCGTGGTCACGATTGTGACCAGGACCCGCATCGATGATCGGATCGTATTTCGGGTCATAGCTGGACTTAGGCCAGTGACGGGGAAGGGTATGGTCAACCATGAGGGACACTCCCGAAACAGGGGTTGAAGAAAGAAATATCCGGGCCGTTTGAGGGGCCCGGACGTTAGAGGCGCGGGTCGCGCTCCGGGCTTAGGCTTTGAACATGGGGCGCGTCTTTCGAAGCGCCTGTTTCACGATGATCTGACCGTCACGCAGGGTGAACAGGTCAGCCCCTTCGGCTTCGATCCGCATCCCGTTCGCATCGGTCCCCGAGAAGGTCCATTCGCTGACGGCACGGTCGCCGTGCACGAAATGCGAGTGGTGATCCCAGTGCGCGTCTTTCATCCCGGCCCACACGGCGGAGAAAGCGTTGGCGATGGCTTCGGCACCTTCGATTTTGTTGCCGTATTTCTCGTCACCAGCAACGGTGTAGAACACGCAATCGTCGGCGAAGTGGGTCATCACCGCGTCAACATCGTGGCGGTTGAACGCGTCAAAGGTATCGGCCAGATCTTGGGCAGTCAGGGTCTTGGTCATAGGTCAGGTCTTTCAGTCTTTAAGGGGATCCTGATCGCCCAGATAAGGAACAATCAGGGTTGGGATGTGAGATCTGCGCAGCACCCGCTTGGCCACCGAGCCAAGGAAAGTGTGCGAGAACCCGTGGTCATGCGCGCCTAGGACAATCAGGTCACAGCCCATTTCCTTCGAGCGGCGCAGGATGACTTCAGCCGGGTGGCCATCGGTTACTTCCACGGAAGTGACGAGGTCGCGGATCTGGGCATCTTCGCCTTCGAAATTTGCCCAAAAACGCGCCTGCCGTTCGGCCAGAATTGTTTTCACCATGTCATGGCGACGCTTCTGAGCCGTCTTGCGGGTCTCTTCGTTCAGGACGAACATCTCGATCGCCACGCGCGCGTCTTCGGACATCGGCTCGTTCACGTGCAGGACATGAATTTCCGCGCCGGTCGCCTTTGCAATACACGCCGCATGGCGAAGCGCATGGCTCGAGTTTTGCGACAGGTCCGTGGCAAAAAGGATATTGGTGATCAGTTTCTGCATGACGTTATCCTTTCATCAATAGCCAAAGAAGCGCGGCAGCCAGAGCGAGAGCTCGGGGAAGAACGCGATAATGAAGATTGCGATCGTGTTCACGGCGGCAAAGGGCAACGCACGGATCGAGATCTTCTCGATCGTGATGTTGGATATCCCCGACGCGATGAACAGGTTCTCGCCCAGCGGCGGCGTTTGGAAGCCAATACCCAAAGTACAGACCATCACCACGCCGAAGTGGATTGGATCAATACCGACCGAATAGGCCACGGGCAGCATTACCGGCACCAGGATCAGGATCGTGGCGAGGGTTTCCATGAACATGCCCACGAAGAGCAGGAAGAAGATGATCAGCGCCCAGATGACATAGAGGTTGTCGGTGAAGCTAAGCATGTTGTCAGCAATGATCGCAGGGATCTTGTTTTCCACCAGCAGGCGTCCGAATACGGTCGCGGTGAACAGGATTAGCAGCACGCGACCGGTCAGCCATGTGGTGCTTTCCAGCGACTGGAACAGCGATGCCCATGTCAATTCACGATAGATGACCACGCCCACGACGAGCGTGTAGAAGATCGCAACAATGGCGGCCTCGGTCGGGGTGAAGAAGCCGGAATAAATACCGCCGAGGATCACCAACGGTGCCATCAGCGACCAGAAGCCGCGATACATCTCGCACAGCACGCCACGTGGGGACCAGCCCTCAGCCGAGCCTTTGAAGCCGCGCTTTTTCGACAAGATGTAGTTCATAACCAGAAGGCTTGAGGCGATCAGGAAGGCAGGCACGAAACCGGCGATGAACAGTTTCGAGATCGAAACGGACTGGAAGGTGCCGAACTTCTCGACCGCTTCCGGCGGCGGCGCCATACCAAGGGCAGCGATGCCGAAGATAACCATCGGGATCGAGGGCGGAATGATGATGCCAAGGCCACCAGACGATGCGGTGATCGCCGACGCGTATCCTCGTCCATAGCCACGTTCGATCATGGCCGGGATCATCAGCATCCCGACGGCAGCGGTGGTGGCCGGTCCCGAGCCCGAGATCGCGCCGAAGAACAGGCAGGCCATAACCGTCGCTGCCGAGATACCACCGGTGAACGGACCAGCCAGACTTTCAGCCACATTGATCAGGCGTTTCGAGATACCCGCGGCTTCCATCAGGGCGCCAGCAAGGATGAAGGCAGGCAGCGCCATCAGCGGGAACGACCCGACCGAGGTAAAGGCGATCTGCACAAATTTGATCGGGTTCTCATCCAGATACAGGAACGAGATCAGCGACGAGACACCAAGTGCCACGGTGATCGGAGCGCCCAGCAGCAACAGCCCGAGGAACGATCCGAAAAGGAGTGTAACGATTTGAGTTTCCATGGTTCTATCCCTTCAGAGCCGCTTACGCGTTTTTGTCCGCATCAGAGTTCGCCTTGATCTCATCAAGGTCGATCTGGTCGGGATCGGCGATATCGTCGCCACGGATAAGTTTCTTGTAGTTCACCTGAAGGATGCGGATCGTCATCAGGGTGAAGGCGACCGGCAAAACCATGTAGATGTACTTCATCTCGATGCCCAAAGTCTGGGATTTCCAGAACTTGTTCATGCGATTGAACACGAAGTCGTAGGCAAGGTAGATGAAATAGACGTTGAAGAAGATCCAGAAGAGATCCGCAAAGGCCTCGATCCACTTGATGTAGCGGGCGGGCAAGAACTTAAACTGGAACGTGACCCGGTTATGGGCGCTTTTCAACGCAGCATAGCTTGCGCCGAAGAAGACGAACCAAACAAACATGTAAACCGACAGCTCTTCGATCCAGCTGAAGGAATATCCAAACAGTTCGCGCGACAAGATCTGCACGAACAGCAGCAAAACAAAGCCCGACAACAGAAAGCGGCAAATGATGCTTTCGATGTTGTCTAGAAATTTCCAAAACATTGCGTTCTCCTCACCTGTTCGGAGAAGCGCAGCACGCTTCTCCGATTATTTTTATGGACGCATGTATTGATTACTGAACCGGATCACGGCCGATTTCGGCCAGAGCAGCGTTCAGCTTTTCGATACCACCAACCGAGTCATAGAACTTCGGCCAGACAGCTTCGGTGGCCAGCTTGATGAATTCAGCTTCGCCATCTGCAGGGTCCGAGATCTCCATACCGCGCTCTTGCAGTACGACTTTGATCTTGGATTCTTCATCACGCAGATACTGTGCCGAGAATGTGGTCGCGGCTTCGCCAGCGGCCAGAACGGCAGCCTGATCTTCAGCCGACATGTCCTGGAACACGGCTTCCGACACGATCAGCGGTTCAATCGAGAACAGGTAACGCAGGTTGGTGACGTAAGTCTGAACTTCATCAAACTTCATTGCGTAGTTGGTGATGTAGGGGTTGTCCTGACCATCAACAACTTTGGTCTGCAGACCAGCAAAGGTTTCCGACCATGCCATCGGCGTCGGGTTCACGCCCCAGGACTGGTAGGTGGCGATCATGATTTCGTTCTTCGGCGTCCGGATGACCAGATCCGACAGGTCGGCCACGGTGGTCACCGGGTGCTTCGAGTTGGTCAGTACGCGGAAGCCCGAATAGGCCCAGCCGATGATACGGACGCCAGCGTCACGAATGGTGTTTTCGATCAGTTCCTGACCAACCGGGCCTTGGGTCAGCTTTTCGGCATCTTCCAGGCTCAGGATCATGTAAGGCAGCGTCAGTGTGCCAACGGTCGGCGAGAACGGGGTGACGTTGTTGATGGCCAGGATCGAGAAATCCAGCGTGCCGATCGCTGCGTCGTTCACGGTGTCTTGTTCCGAGCCCAGCTGGCCGTTCAGGAACAGGGATGCGGTGTGCTTGCCGCCGGTGTTTTCTTCCAAAGCCGCGACAAATGCCTTGCCCAGCGCTTCTTGAGTGCCGCCTGCGCCGTCACCAACTGCGATCTTGAAGTCTTTCGCCTGGGCTGCGCCAGTGGCCAGCAGAGCGGTGACAGATACAGCTGCGGTCAGGGTGCAGACTTTCTTGAGAAATGACATGGATATCCTCCCGGTTTGTCATCTTGGATGATCGGGCGACATCGGAACGCGCTCTCCTCATGCGCTTTCAATGATCCCGTTCGCCTCGGTCCTAAGAGGGTAGGTTGTCATTAACGTTTCAAAAATATAAACTTATGCGCGCAAAGTTTCACATATTGCGAACATGACTATGGCACGGAATTCACTTGTTAATAATATCGGCGATGCCGACCTTAAACTGCTACGGATCTTCAAATCGGTGGTCGAAAGTGGTGGTTTGGCCGCTGCCGAAACCGAATTGAACATCGGTCGATCTACCATTTCGAAACATCTTTCAGACCTTGAGCACCGATTGGACTTGCGATTGTGCAACCGGGGACCGGCTGGATTCGCGTTGACCGAAGACGGCGCAAAGGTTCTTGAAGCGGCGGACGGTCTTTTGGGCAGCGTTTCGGATTTCCGCGCCGAGGTGAATGAGATCAAGAAGAGACTGGTCGGCACCATCCGCATTGCGTTTTTCGACCAGTGTGCCTCGAACCCCGAGGTGAATCTGGCAAAGTCCATCGCGGCGTTTAACCTGGCTGCGCCGAACGTAGAAATCGACCTGTCGATCGAACCGCCGACCGCCATTGAAACCAAAGTCATCGGAGGAGAACTGGATATCGGCATCATCGCACAGCACCGGCCCTCGCCCAGCCTGAACTATGTGCCGATCTATGGCGAGAACATGTATGTGTATTGCGGCAGGGACCACGAGTTTTTCCAGCGCAGTGATGCTGGTCTGTCATTGGCTGACGTGCGCCGGACTAACTATGCGGGCATCAGCGTAAACTCACCCAACCTGCATGTGGGGCAGAAGCTCGGACTGCGTCGTTCGGCCAAGGTTCAAAGCGAACACGCTTTGTCCATTTTGATCCTGTCTGGACGCTATATCGGTTTCCTTCCAGATCACCTTGCCAGAATTTTCGAACAACGTGGAAGCATGAGGCCCATTCTACCGGACCAGCTTTACTATCGCACGACCTTCTGCGCGGTCACGCGGCGCAGGCCAAATCCCAACCGGATTACGTCTTTGTTTCTGCAAACGCTTGAGCAACAGCATTCAAAGTAGGCTGTGCTGGTTGCATCGGATTTCTCCTCTACCACTCCTTGGTGGTTATGATGAGCCAAGAGTTCTCTCTAATCAAATTGCCCTAATTGGCCCAATAGGCGCTGACGTTAGGCACACGCACAACGTCCGCCATGTGCTGGCTGTTGGGAATCGGACCTAGTTTCCGCAAATTTCGAGACGCTTGGACAAGCCAGCGTTTTCCTCGGGCTCGAAAGTCTTGATCCCTTGGTGTCGCTTGGTGAGAGCCCCATGGACGAAGCACAGGCTTTGGTGGTCGGGATCGGGACCGGGTTCAACGTCTCTCCGGTGGTGATATCGAAGGGCAGGGTGGCGCAGTTGGATGTGGAATACGGGCATATCTTCCTTCCTGCTGACATTGCAGCCAAACTGTCCGCACGTTTTGGAGCGCAGGCCGAGAAGCTCACAACCATCGAAGAGGTGTTTTCGGGCCGAGGCTATGCCGCCCTCTATGCGTTGGAACAGGCGAGGGCCGTGCCGGTGACGAATGGCACCACGGCATTGCAAACCTCTGTGAAACAGGAATTTCAGGTCTTCTACGCGCAGCTACTCGCGGTTCTGACACGAAACCTGATCTTGGCCTTTCTGCCCAGACGGGGGATCTTCTTTGCCGGGGGTGTCGCGCGGCATCTTCTGTCGACCTCTGCCAAGGCGGCCTTTGTCGACATCGTTCGTGAACCGTTTGCCCTGAATAACGCGCACCCGGTACCGGTACACTCGATCCTGGATGATGCCGCAGCACTGAAAGGGTGCGCGGTCTTCGCGCGCTAGGTTCTGTTTGGCCCGAAGGGGCAGCAGGCTATACAGTTTTATCGTCGATCAGCGGGCTTGGACGGGCGAATTTCACAAGATCCGGCTGGTTCGAGATCGTGATCTTACTGCCGTTAACCTCAACGCCATAGGGTTTTAGCGATTTGAACGCACGGCTCAGGTTCTCGGGGGTCATGTTCAAATAGGATGCAAGCCGCTTTTTCTCGGTCTGCAATTCAAACTCCGGCCCGCCGCCTTCGCGTATCTGTTGGCGCAAAAGGTAGTTGGCCAGCCGTTCAAGCGATGTGCGCAGTTTCAGGTCTTTGGTCTTCTTGATTGACGCGCGATAGCCTGAGGCCAGTTCGCTTACGATGGCCCGCGCGAAGTTGTTGTCCGCGTCAAATATCCGGCGCACGTCCTCGCTTGGGATCAGAACGACGCGGCTTTTCTCGAGCGTGCGCGCGGACATCAGGTTTGGCGCGTTGCGCAACGTGGCCGCCAGAATGAAGGTCGAGATCGGACGAACAATAGCCACGCTGGTTTCGCGGTTGTTCCAGCGGGCGAACAGTTCGACCGAGCCGTCAACGACGACATGCAGAAAGTCGCTGGCATCGCCTTCCGTGATCAGCTCGATCTGCGGCGGAAACGTCTGCAGATAGGACGCGTGCATCAACGACTGGAAGTTCTCGTCAGACATCTCCGAGAACAGGTCGAGCTTGCGAATATCTGGTCGATGCGATTCGGGCATGGTGGATTTACTGGCTTTCTGATTTTGAAAAATTCTTAACTGCAGTGATTGATAAATGTCAAACCTTCGTTTGTTTTCTTTCTGCCTTCAACTTGCAGTTCAGAAGTGGTCGGCTTGAGGGATTTTGTTAAGTGGTTTATTTTAAAAGACAATTTATATTTTTTGACTTGGATCAAAACAAACTGCGCAGTCCTCGCAGACGGTGACCCCATCGAAAACGACCACAGGCCTATCCTGAAAGGGTCAGAACTGAGGGTCGAAAAGGGGACAAAGGAAATGGAAATTCAGAATAAGGCCACAAGCCTTTGGAGTAACTTCTTCAACGTCCGAATGGTGCAAATCAGAACCTTCCACATGACGTGGTTTGCGTTCTTTTCGTGCTTCTTTGCATGGTTCGGTATCGCGCCTTTGATGATCGTCGTGCGCGATGAGCTTGGGTTAACGAAATCGCAAGTCGGTTGGTCGATCATTGCTTCGGTAGCAATGACGATCGTCGGACGCTTCTTTATTGGCTGGCTGTGTGACCGGATCGGTCCGAGGCTGGCCTATACTTGGCTGTTGATCCTCGGTGCCTTCCCGGTGGCCGGGATTGGCTTGGCCGATAGCTTCGAAAGCTTCATGTTCTTCCGCTTGCTGATCGGTATGATCGGTGCGGCCTTCGTGATCACTCAGTATCACACCACCGTCATGTTTGCGCCGAACGTCGTTGGTACGGCCAACGCAACCAGCGCTGGCTGGGGTAACCTAGGTGGCGGTGTCACGCAGTTTGCCATGCCGCTGGTCTTCTCGATCTTCATCACGCTGGGCTTCACGGATGCCTCCAGCTGGCGCCTGTCGATGGTCGTTGTTGGCTGTGTGATCTTCGTGGTCGGCATCGCGTACTTCTTCCTGACGCAAGACGCCCCTGACGGGAACTTCAAAGAGCTGCGCGAGAAGGGCCAGCTTGAAGACAAAAAGAAAGTCACAGGCTCGTACTTCAAGGCGATGGCTGACTATCGCGTTTGGGTTCTGTTCTTCATCTATGCTGCTTGCTTCGGCATCGAACTGACCGTCAACAACGTCGCCGCACTGTACTTCTATGACTACTTTGATGGTTTGACGCTGGTAACGGCCGGTCTGATCGCTGCTTCGTTCGGTTTGATGAACATCTTCGCCCGTACACTAGGCGGCATCTTTGGCGACAACTTTGCAGCGCTCTGGGGCCTGCGTGGCCGGACCTTCTGGCTGTTCATCGTGCTGCTTGGCGAGGGTCTTGCCCTGATGCTGTTCAGCCGCATGGACGTGCTGTTCCTGGCGATCCCGATGCTGATCATCTTCTCGCTGTTCACGCAGATGTCGGAAGGCGCAACCTATTCGGTCGTTCCCTTCGTCAACAAGAAAGCGCTGGGCGCGGTGGCGGGCATCGTAGGTGCTGGTGGTAACGCCGGTGCGGTGGCTGCAGGCTTCCTGTTCAAAGGCGAGATGGCCTGGAACAACGCCTTCTTCGTGATCGGCATCTTGGTCTGTTGTGCCTCGGTTCTGGCTCTATTCGTCCGCTTCTCGCCTGAGAAAGAAGCCGAGGAAAAGGCGCTCTTTGAGAAAGCCCAGCTTGACGGGTTGGAGCTTCGCGCCGCCCGTGCCGTGAACGCAGTGAATGAATCGCGCGCTGTGATCGACAAATACAACAGCACGCACGCCGAAAAAATCTGAGCAAAGAACAATGGTGGGCCGCCCGTCCCGGTGGCCCGCCCAAACAAACCCTGAGGAGGGACTGTCGTGGGACAAGATCTAAGAAACTGGACACCGGATGACGAGGCCTTCTGGGCCTCCACCGGAAAGTCCATTGCCAACCGAAACCTTTGGATTTCCATTCCCAGCCTGCTGTGTGGCTTCGCCGTCTGGCTGTACTGGGGCATCATCACCGTTCAGATGCTTAATCTGGGCTTTGAATTCGCGAAATCCGACCTGTTTACACTGGGCGCGATTGCTGGTTTGACCGGCGCAACCCTGCGTATTCCGTCGACCTTCTTCATTCGTATCGCAGGTGGACGAAACACCATTGTGTTTACAACTGCATTGCTGATGATCCCGGCCGCTGGTGCTGGTCTGGCACTGCAAAACCCCGATACGCCTCTGTGGTACTTCCAGATTCTGGCCTTCCTGTCGGGGATCGGCGGCGGTAACTTCTCGTCCTCGATGTCCAACATCAGCTTCTTCTATCCGAAGAAAATTCAGGGCTACGCACTGGGCATGAATGCTGGTCTGGGCAACTTTGGTGTGACCACCATGCAGATCCTGATCCCGCTGGCCATGACCATGGGTATCTTCGGTGGTGAAAGCCGCACACTGGTCAACACCTCGGGTACGCTGATTGGTAAAATCCCTGCCGGGACCGAGACTTACATCCAGAACGCTGGCCTGATCTGGCTGGTCTTCCTGATCCCGCTGGCGATCATTGGCTGGATGGGGATGAACAACATCCGTGACGAACATGTGTCTCCGAACATCCCCGGTCCGCTTGGCGCGTTTGCTACGATCTCGGGCATGTTGCTGATCGGCTTCCTGACCGCAGCTTTCGGCCTGTGGCTGCTGCTGCCGGGTACCGAGGGCGGTCTGCCGACCTCTGGAATGGGTGTCTCCAAGTGGATCGTTTTGCCCATCGTCATCGCCTTGACCGTGTTGGGGCTGAAAATGATCCCGGGTGCTGTCGGCCAAAACCTGAGCCGTCAGTACAAGATCTTCGGCAACAAGCACACTTGGGCCATGACCGTGATCTACACCATGACCTTTGGTTCGTTCATCGGCTACTCGGCTGCTCTGGCGCTGACCATCAAGGTTGTGTTTGGCTTCAGCCACGTTGAAGTCGACGGCGTGATGACCCACGACATGGTAAACCCCAACGGCCCGTCGGCCCTGATGTTTGCCTGGATGGGCCCGTTCATCGGCGCACTGATCCGTCCGCTGGGTGGTATGTGGGCTGACAAAGCTGGTGGCGCGAAAGTGACCCAGATCATCTCGGTCGTCATGGTCGCCTCGGCACTGGGTGTCGCCTACTTCATCCAGCAGGCCTATTCGTCGGCAACTCCGGAACAATACTTCTACCCGTTCCTGGGTCTGTTCCTGATCCTGTTCGCCGCAACTGGTATCGGCAACGGCTCGACCTTCCGCACCATCGCGATGGTGTTCAACAAAGAACAGGCTGGTCCTGCTCTGGGTTGGACTGCTGCGGTTGCTGCTTACGGCGCATTCATCATCCCCAAAGTGTTTGGTGAACAGCTGAAGGCCGGAACGCCCGAATACGCTCTGTACGGCTTCGCGATCTTCTATGCGGTCTGCATCGCCATCAACTGGTGGTTCTACCTGCGCCCCGGCGCTTACGTGAAGAACCCCTGATACGCACGCCCGCCTATCCCGGCCAAGCGCCGGGGTAGGCCAGCCAACCTAGGAGAAATCAGATGAGCCACCTGCTCGACAGACTGAACTTCTTCCAGTCCAAAGAACTGGAACAGTTTTCTAACGGTCACGGCCAAGTGACCAACGAAAACCGCGACTGGGAGGACACCTATCGGAATCGCTGGCGCCACGACAAAGTTGTGCGCTCGACCCACGGGGTGAACTGTACCGGATCGTGTTCGTGGAAGATTTACGTGAAATCCGGGATCGTCACTTGGGAAACCCAGCAGACCGATTACCCGCGCACGCGTCCCGATCTGCCCAACCACGAACCGCGCGGCTGTGCCCGTGGCGCGTCCTACAGCTGGTATCTGTACTCCGCGAACCGCGTGAAGAACCCGCTGGTCCGTGGCCGTCTGATGAAAGTATGGCGCAAGATGCGTCAGACCATGTCGCCGATCGAGGCCTGGACCGCAATCCAGAACGACCCGATCCTGCGCGACTCGTATGTAAAGACCCGCGGCAAGGGTGGTTTTGTCCGCGCAAGCTGGGACGAAGCGACCGAGATTACTGCCGCCGCCAACGCCTATACCGCCAAGAAACACGGCCCAGACCGCGTGATCGGCTTCTCGCCCATCCCGGCGATGTCGATGATTTCTTACGCTGCAGGCGCCCGTTACCTTAGCTTGATCGGCGGGGTCTGCGGATCCTTCTATGACTGGTATTGCGACCTTCCGCCGGCTTCGCCCATGACATGGGGTGAACAGACTGACGTGCCGGAATCGGCTGACTGGTATAACGCTGGTTATCTGCTGCTCTGGGGTTCGAACGTGCCGCAAACGCGGACACCGGATGCGCACTTCTATACCGAAGCGCGTTACCGCGGCACCAAGTCCGCCGTTATCTGCCCCGACTATTCGGAAGCCGCCAAGTTTGGCGATGTTTGGCTGAACGTCAAACAGGGTACAGACGCCGCACTGGCGATGGCCTTTGGTCACGTGATCCTGCGCGAATTCCACTTGGACAACCAAGTCGAGTATTTCGAAGACTACTGCCGCAAGTATTCCGACTTCCCGATGCTGGTGAAGCTGGAAGACAAAAACGGCAAGCTGGTTCCCGGCCGCTTCCTGCGCGCTGATGATCTGGACGGCAAGCTGGGTGAAGACAATAACCCGGAATGGAAAACCGTTGCTCTGGACGAGAAGTCTGGCGGTCTGGTCGCGCCCAATGGCTCGATTGGGTATCGTTGGGGCGAAGACGGGGAATGGAACCTCGAAGAACGCGCTCAGGAAACTGACACCGATCTGAAAATGACTCTGATCGGCGACGGCGACCACGACCGCGTGGCTGGCGTGGACTTCCCGTACTTCGGTGGCGACGCGACCGAACAGTTCTCGACTGGCGATGACCGTCCCGACGTTCTGACCCGCAACATCCCTGTCCGTGAGATCCAGACCAAAGAAGGCGTGATCCGCGTAGCCACCGTATTCGACCTGTTCTGTGCCAACTATGGCTTGGATCGCGGTCTGGGCGGTGACTGGGTTGCCAAGGACTATAACGAAGACGTACCGGGCACACCTGCTTGGGCCGAGAAGATCACCGGCGTATCCGCCGACAAGATCGTCCACGTTGCCCGCGAGTTCGCGCAAAACGCCGAGAAGACCAATGGTAAGTCGATGATCATCATCGGCGCTGCGATGAACCACTGGTACCACATGGACATGAACTATCGCGGCGTGATCAACATGCTGATCATGTGCGGTTGTGTCGGTCAATCCGGCGGTGGTTGGGCTCACTATGTGGGTCAGGAAAAACTGCGTCCGCAGACCGGTTGGTTGCCGCTGGCCTTCGCGCTGGATTGGAACCGTCCGCCGCGCCACATGAACTCGACCTCGATGTGGTACGCGCACTCGGATCAGTGGCGCTACGAGACCCTGACCGCAAGCGAGATCGTGTCGCCCACCGCACCGGAAGGTGACTGGGATGCCTCGATGATCGACTTCAACATCCGTGCTGAGCGGATGGGCTGGTTGCCGTCGGCTCCGCAGCTGAAAACCAACCCGCTGGAAGTGGCCAAGCAAGCCAAAGATGCGGGCATGGAGATCCCTGCCTATGTGGCGCAGCAGCTGAAATCTGGCGATCTGGAAATGTCCTGCGAGGACCCGGATGCACCCGAAAACTGGCCGCGCAACCTGTTTGTCTGGCGCTCGAACCTGCTGGGTTCGTCGGGCAAGGGCCACGAGTACTTCCTGAAGCACCTGCTTGGCACCGATCACGGTGTTCTGGGCAAGGATCTTGGGGAAGAAGGTGCACAACTTCCGAAAGAGGCCAAGTGGCACGAGGAAGCGCCCGAAGGCAAGCTGGATCTCTTGGTCACGCTGGACTTCCGCATGTCAACCACCGCGGTCTATTCGGACATCGTTCTGCCCACGGCCTCGTGGTACGAGAAGAACGACCTGAACACCTCGGACATGCACCCGTTCATCCACCCGCTGCAGGCGGCTGTGGACCCGGCATACGAAAGCAAGTCGGACTGGGAGATCTTCAAGTCCATCGCCCACAAGTTCCAGGAAGTTGCCCCGGAAATTCTGGGTGTTGAAACGGACATCGTTCAGGTTCCGCTTCTGCATGACACCCCGGGTGAACTGGCGCAGGATCAGGTTCGTGACTGGAAGAAAGGCGAATGTGACCTTATTCCGGGCAAGACCGCGCCGAACTATGTGGCGGTGGAACGCGACTATACCCAGATCTATGACCGCTTCGTCGCCCTTGGTCCGCTTCTGGACAAGCTGGGTAATGGCGGTAAAGGCATCATGGTCGACGCCAAGCACGAGGTACAACACCTGCGCGAGCTAAATGGCGTGCACGAGGAAGGCCCTGCCAAGGGTCAGCCGAAGATCGTGACCGACATCGACGCGACCGAGGTTGTGTTGATGCTGGCACCGGAAACCAATGGTGAAGTTGCCGTCAAAGCTTGGGATTCCTTGTCCAAAGCAACGGGCATCGACCACACCCATCTGGCCAAACCCAAAGAAGATGAGAAGATCCGCTTCCGCGATATCGCGGCACAACCTCGCAAGATCATCTCGTCGCCGACATGGTCGGGTCTGGAAAGCGAAGACGTCTGCTATAACGCAGGCTACACCAACGTGCACGAGTTGATCCCGTGGCGCACCCTGACCGGTCGTCAACAGACCTATCAGGATCACCAGTGGATGCTGGCCTTTGGTGAGGGATTCCTGTCCTATCGCCCCCCCGTCGATCTGAAAACGATCACTGACGAGGTTCACAGCGAAAAAGACTGGCCGCATGTGGTGTTGAACTTCATCACGCCGCACCAGAAATGGGGCATCCACTCGACCTATTCCGATAACCTTCACATGCTGACGCTGAACCGCGGTGGCCCGGTGATCTGGATCTCGGAAAACGATGCGAAATCGGCAGGTATTGTCGATAACGATTGGGTCGAGCTTTACAACTCGAACGGTGCCCTGACGGCCCGTGCGGTTGTCAGCCAGCGGATGAAGGACGGAACGACCTTCATGTATCACGCGCAAGAGAAAATCGTGAACACGCCCGGGTCCGAGAAGACCGGTAAACGTGGCGGCATTCACAACTCGGTCACGCGTGCGACGCTGAAGCCCACTCACATGATCGGCGGCTATGCCCAGCAATCTTACGGTTTCAACTACTACGGCACCGTTGGTGCGAACCGCGATGAATTTGTCGTGGTGCGCAAGATGAAGAAGGTTGACTGGCTTGACCGTGAAGCGACCCCGAATAAGGAGGCAGCAGAATGAAGGTACGTGCTCAAATCGGCATGGTGTTGAACCTTGATAAATGTATCGGGTGCCACACCTGCTCTGTGACGTGTAAGAATGTCTGGACGTCGCGTGATGGTGTTGAATACGCATGGTTCAACAACGTGGAAAGCAAACCGGGCACCGGCTATCCGACCGACTGGGAAAACCAGGCACGTTGGAATGGTGGCTGGGAACGCACCAAATCGGGCAAGTTGCAGCCCAAACAGGGGTCGAAATGGCGGATCTTGGCGAATATCTTCGCCAACCCCGACCTGCCCGAGATCGATGACTACTATGAGCCGTTCGATTTCGACTATGACCACCTGAAGTCGGCCCCCGAAATGGAGGCCTTCCCGACCGCCCGCCCGCGTTCCAAGATCACTGGCGAACGGATCGAGAAGATCGAGAAAGGGCCGAACTGGGAAGAAATTCTGGGCGGTGAATTCTCGAAACGTAGCGAAGACTACAACTTCGAAGGCATCCAAAAGCAGATCTACGGGGAATACGAGAACACCTTCATGATGTATCTCCCCCGTCTGTGCGAACACTGCCTGAACCCGGCGTGTGCGGCCTCGTGTCCATCGGGCGCGATCTACAAGCGCGAGGAAGACGGCATTGTCCTGATCGACCAAGAGAAGTGTCGCGGTTGGCGGATGTGTGTCTCGGGCTGTCCTTACAAAAAGGTCTACTACAACTGGTCGACCGGTAAGTCTGAGAAATGCACCCTGTGCTATCCGCGGATTGAAAGCGGCAACCCGACCGTGTGTTCGGAAACCTGCGTGGGTCGGATCCGCTATCTGGGTGTGATGCTCTATGATGCCGACAAGATCGCGGATGCCGCGAATGCGGAAGCCACCACCGATCTGTATGATGCGCAGCTGGGTGTCTTCCTTGATCCGAATGATCCCGAGGTGATTGCCGCCGCAGCGCGCGACGGTGTCCCGCAGGATTGGATCAAGGCAGCCCAAGAAAGCCCGGTCTGGAAGATGGCGATGGAATGGAAAGTGGCCTTCCCGCTGCACCCCGAATATCGCACCCTTCCGATGGTCTGGTACATCCCGCCACTCAGCCCGATCCAGAACGCAGCCGAAGCAGGCGCAATCGGCACCGACGGCGCGATGCCCGACGTGCAGAACCTGCGGATCCCGGTTAAATATCTGGCCAATATGCTGACCGCAGGCGACGAAGCCCCCGTGGTCACCGCGCTGGAACGGATGCTGGGTATGCGGGCCTACATGCGCTCGAAAACCATCGAGGGCGTCACGGACGAGGGTCTGGCCCAGCGGGTCGGTCTGTCGGGTCGCACCATCGAGGACATGTATAAAATCATGGCCTTGGCCGACTACGAAGATCGTTTCGTGATCCCGACCACGCACCGTGAGCAAGTCGAAGACGCTTACGATCTGCGCGGCGGCTGCGGCTTCACTGACACCAATGGCTGTTCCGGTGGAACGTCGAAAGCATCGCTCTTTGGTGGTGCCAAGAAAGCCCTGAAAATGCCGTCGGAGGTGATGTAATGGACCGTTCGTTAAAAGCAATCTCGCTGGTTCTAAGCTACCCCACTCGCGAACTGCAGCAGGCCATGCCGGAAATCGGCGCGGTGCTGGCATCGGACAGCCGTCTAACGGCGGCTGCCCGGCGCGACCTGCGCCCCTTGGTTGACGCCTTGGGTTCGCAGGACATCTATGATCTGGAAGAGCAGTATGTGCTGCTCTTCGACCGCTCGCGGACCTTGTCGCTGAACCTGTTTGAACATGTTCACGGCGAAAGCCGCGATCGGGGCGGCGCGATGGTGTCGCTGGTCGAGATGTATCGCGAGGCCGGGTTCGATCCGGTGTCGAGCGAACTGCCCGACCACTTGCCTGTTCTATTGGAATTCCTGTCCACGCGTCCCTATGCCGAGGTACAGGATACCTTGGCGGACGCGGCGCATATTCTGGAAGCGTTGAGCGAACGACTGGTTCGACGTGAAAGCCCATATGCTGCCGTGTTCGCCGCTTTGCTACAGCTCTCAGGCGTAGAAGCCGACAAAGAGGCTGTGGCCGAGCTTTTGGAACAGCCCGAGGTCGATCCCAACGATCTGGAGGCACTGGACGAGATCTGGGAGGAAAGCGAAGTCCGCTTTGGCCCCGATCCCAACGCCGGATGCCCACAAGTGCGCGACATGCTGGCGCGCATGGATGAACCCAAATCAGACACAGCAGCCCGCGCCCCCGGCGTGGCTGCGGAATGATGGAGGCGGAAATGCATAATTTCTTCTTTGGAATCTTCCCCTATATCGCCCTTGGCGTGGGGATCATGGGAAGCATCGCGCGCTATGACCGCGATCCCTTCACCTGGAAAACCTCGTCCTCGCAGCTACTGCGTCGCAAGCAGTTGGTCATCGGTTCGTCGCTGTTCCACGTCGGCGTTCTGATCATCTTCCTCGGCCACCTTGTTGGTCTTCTGACCCCGATCTGGATTTTTGACGCCATCGGCATTAGCCACGGCGCGAAACAGCTTCTGGCCGTTGTCGCCGGTGGTATCGCAGGCGTCATGGCGCTGGTGGGTGGCGGTATGCTGTTCCACCGTCGCTGGACCGACCCGCGCATCCGCCAGACCTCGAGCTTCTGGGACATTGCCATTCTTGGCATGCTCTTGGCGCAGCTGGTGCTGGGGCTTGGCACGATCTTCGTCTCGCTGGGCCATCTGGACGGGCACGAGATGGTCAAGTTCATGTCATGGGCGCAAGGGATCTTTACCTTTGATGGGGCGGCTGCCAGCTATATCGCTGACGTGTCGTGGGTCTTCAAACTGCATCTGTTCCTTGGGCTGACAATCATCCTTGTCTTCCCGTTCACCCGACTGGTGCACATGCTGTCGGTTCCTGTGCGCTACATCTGGCGTCCCGGCTATCAGGTGGTGCGCTCGCGCCGTCAAAAACCTGCAAATCCTGCGGAGTAAAAGACCATGAATGCGGCCCTCTTTCCCGATCTTGTCGTCAATGGTGAAACCGTTCCTCATGCGGTGGTTGCCGCCGAGGCACAGAACCATGACGCCCCCACCGGCAAGCCCGGTATTGCCTGGCGCAAGGCAGCCAATGCTGTCGCCGTGCGGACCCTTCTTTTGCAAGAAGCCCGCACGCGCCAGATCACGGCCGAACCGGCCGAGGTCGCACCGGGCCGCTTTGAAACAGAAGAGGAGGCCCTGATCCGGGGCCTTCTCGAAACCGAAGTCGAGGTTGCGACACCCAGCGAAGAAGCTGTGCAGGCCGAATGGTCCCGCGACCCATCCCGTTTTCGTGCACCACCCTTGTGGGAGGTCTCGCACGTCCTGATCGCTTGCGATCCGCGCGATAAGGAAGAAACAGAAGCTGTGAAAGCCCGCGCCGATCAGGTGTTGGGGGCAGTGACAGCGAACCCGCGCAAGTTTGGCCATATCGCCGAAGAACACAGCGATTGCGGTTCGAAATCTTCAGGCGGAGCGTTGGGCCAACTTGGGCCGGGCGACACCGTTCCCGAGTTTGAAAAAGTGCTGCGCGGACTGGAAAGCGGTGCAATCACAAACGAACCAGTTCTGACCCGCCACGGCTGGCACATCATTCGGATGGATGCCGCCGAAGAGGGGGCAGAACTGCCGTACCACACAGTTAAACCGCGCATTGCCGAGGCGATGGAAAAAGCCGCATGGGCCAAAGGTGCCCGTGCCTTCGTGGCTGAGCTTGCCGCCAAGGCCGAGATCAAGGGTGCGGATCTGAAACCGGTGCAGTGATCCCACGGGATCACGACCACGGAAAGGAATGCGACATGAAGATTGCCTACACGATGGCCCAAGGCCGCGGCGATACTGATGAGCTTCTGCTTGAGCTGTCGACCCGGCTGACTTCATACGGTTGGCGCTTGGGTGGCATTGTCCAGATCAACACCGAACGCGACTATGACGGGCCGTGTGATATGGATGTCAAAGTGCTACCTGAAGGCCCGGTTCTGCGCATCTCGCAAAACCTTGGTCAGAATTCACGCGGCTGTCGGCTGGATGCCGGCGCGCTTGAGGCGTCGGTCGGGCTGGCCGAGGCTGAGCTGTCCAAGGGCATTGACTGTCTGATCATCAACAAGTTCGGCAAGCAAGAGGCCGACGGGCGCGGATTTCGTGATGTGATCGCCAAGGCGCTTGCGGATGATATCCCGGTACTGGTTGGGCTGAATCATCTGAACCGCGAAGCCTTTGAAGCCTACACAGCCGGTCTGGCCACGCAACTTGACGACAGCATTTCAGCGCTTGAAGGCTGGTTCCTAGAGCAATTGCGCGACCTGAAATGCGCATAGCGGCGACGTAGGTTACCCCCGGCTACGGATCGCGCTTGGCGTTGTGCCGAACCACCGATTGAACGCACGAAAAAACGCGCTTGGTTCGGCATAGCCCACCTGACGGGCGATCTCGGACACGGGCAGATCGGTCTTTTTCAAAAGCGAGATCGCCAGATTGCGGCGGCGTTCTTCCTTGATCTCACCAAAGCTTTGACCTTCCTCCTTGAGCCGCCGGTGAAGCGTCGAGGTGGACATGCCAAGCTTCTCGGCCATCTCGTCAACACTGCCCCACGCGTCCGTCGTGCCCTCCGATAGCTCTTTGATGATCTGCGCTTTGATACCGTCCCCGTGACGATAGCCGGTCAAGAACGCGGTTGGGGCCGCTTTCAGAAAACGCTTCAACGCGCGTTCGGATCTGTTGATCGGTTTTCTTAGATATTTCCGTTCAATCTCCATCTGGGCGCAGTTGGCGTTGAACAGGACCGGCACCCCAAAAAAATCGCCGTAGTCATTTGTCCACGCGGGTTCTGCGCAGGGAAACTGAATATGCCGAATGGGGATACGCGTGCCGATCAGCCAGCAATTCAGCGCGTGTAAAATGGTGAAATATAATCGGTACGAGAACGCTGACTTCACGGGCCCATCTTCGGACAGCGAGACAACCGCCTGTCGGCCCTCGACGTGCAGTTTGCCAGCGGGATCTTCCAGAACGATCGTCAGGAAACGCAGCGCGCGTGCCATGGCGACCTCAAGATTGGGGGCGTGGCGGGTGGCGTGGCCCAACATGGTAAAGCTGCCGGGGCGCATCGGCCGGGCAGCAAGCCCGAAGAATTCGTCCTGCATGCGAAAGGATAGCTCCAACCAGATTTGACCGAATTGTTCTGCCGTCAACTGGTCCAGATCGTCATGCGGGATGCAAAGAGTATGGAGCAGGGCGTCCATATCGACCCCCGCACTGCGCCCACAGTCAATTGCTTCGTTCACAAAGGCACGGGGGATGGTGCTGGTTTGAGGCATGGCATTTCCTGTCAATAATGTGAAATATACTGGCATCGCATGCAATATGTTTCAATTGTATAGTCCCAAGCTAACCCGCCCGGATTCGTAACGTGCCAAGACCGTCAGTATGAAACGAAAGTGGGAAAAGATATTCATCGCTGCCTCAGGCAGACAGGAGACATGACATGCTTGATGAAACCCAATCCGCCATTCGCGACATGGCTGCACAATTCGCACAGGACCGTTTGTGGCCGGGCGCAGAGGAACGTGACCGCACTGGTAACTTCCCTCGTGAACAACTGACCGAAATGGGTGAGCTGGGCTTTCTGGGCATGCTTGTCCCGGAAGAGTACGGCGGGATTGAACTGGACGCGGTGACCTATGCCAGCGTGGTCGAAGAAGTCGCCGCAGGTGACGGCGCCTGTTCCACCATCCTGTCCGTTCACAGTTCCGTTGGCTGTGGCCCAATCGTGAAATACGGCACCGAAGAGCAAAAGCAAAAATACCTGCCGAAGCTGGCCAGCGGTGAGTGGATTGGCGGGTTCGCCCTGACCGAACCTCAGGCCGGATCGGACGCCTCAAAACTGCGCACTACTGCGGTTCTGGACGGGGATCACTATGTGCTTAACGGCGCGAAGCAGTTCATTTCTTCGGGCAAGAACGGCAAGGTGATCATCGTGTTCGCGGTGACCGACAAGGACGCCGGATCGAAGGGCATCAGCGCCTTTATCGTCGAGACCGACACCCCCGGCTACGAGGTGGTGCGGGTCGAAGAGAAGCTGGGCCTGCATTCGTCGGACACCTGCCAGCTGTCCTTCGAGGATATGCGCATTCCTAAGGAAAACCTGCTGGGGACCGAAGGCGAAGGCTATAAGATTGCCTTGGCGAACCTTGAAGGCGGGCGCATCGGTATCGCCTCGCAAGCGGTTGGGATGGCCCGGAAATCGCTGGAGCTTGCTGTTGAATATGCGCAAGAACGTAAAGCGTTTGGCAAGGAAATTGCTCAGCACCAAGCGGTCGGGTTCCGTCTGGCCGACATGGCCACCAAGGTCGAAGCCGCGCGTCAGCTGGTGCAACACGCGGCCCGTCGCCGTGATGCTGGTCTGCCTGCATTGCGTGAAGCCTCGATGGCAAAGCTGTTCGCTACGGAAATGGCGGAAGAGGTGTGCTCGGCCGCGATCCAGACTTTTGGCGGCTATGGCTATCTGAGCGACTATCCGGTCGAGCGGATCTATCGCGATGTCCGCGTGGCGCAGATCTATGAAGGCACCAGCGACATTCAGCGTCTTGTCATCGCACGGGATCTGATTGCCAACCCCGGCCCGCGCTAATATCTAAGATATGGGGTTGCCATGTCGAATGACATGGCAACTCGTTCTACGCCCGGAGCGCCATGGCCAGCTGGTTTTGACGCTCGATCACCCTTGGCAGATCGAGCGTTGCCATGTGGCCATCCCTTACGATCTGCCGCCCTTCGACGAACAGATGTTTGACCCGCGTCGGACCGGCAAGAAGCAGGGCTGCCGGGTCCCAGCTGCCTGCGCTTTCGATACCGGACACGTTCCAAACCGCGATGTCCGCCCGTTTGCCAACGGCCAATCGTCCGCAGTCATCTCGGCCCAGAATATCTGCGCCGCCTCGGGTGGCGATCTCTAACGCTTCGCGGGCGGACATGGCGTCGGCCCCGTTGGCGACACGCTGCAACAACATGGACTGCCGCGCTTCTAGGAACAGGTTCCCTGCGTCATTGCTGGCCGATCCATCGACGCCTAACCCAACTGGAACACCCGCATCGCGCATCTGCCGCACGGGCGCGATCCCACTGCCCAGTCGACAGTTCGAACACGGGCAATGCGCAACGCCGGTTTTGCTGCGGGCAAACAGATCAATCTCTTGCCTATCCAGTTTCACGCAATGGGCATGCCAGACGTCGTCGCCCGTCCAGCCCAGATCTTCGGCATATTGGCCAGGACGGCAGCCGAATTTTTCCAGAGAATAAGCGATGTCTTCGTCGTTTTCGGCCAGATGGGTGTGAAGCATGACGCCTTTGTCACGCGCCAGCAGAGCGGCGTCGCGCATCAGGTCTCGGCTGACCGAAAATGGCGAGCACGGCGCAAGACCCACACGCACCATTGCGCCCTCACGGTCATCGTGGAAGGCATCGACTACGCGGATCGAGTCCTCCAGAATGGCGGCCTCTTTCTCGACCAGACTGTCCGGCGGCAAGCCTCCGTCGCTTTCCCCAATGCTCATCGACCCGCGCGTCGGGTGGAACCGCAGCCCGACCTCTTGCGCGGCGGCGATCGTGTCATCCAGCCGGGAACCATTCGGATAGAGATACAGGTGGTCCGAGCTGAGCGTGCAGCCGGAAAGTGCCAATTCAGCCAGCCCCACCTGGGCCGAGATGAACATCTCTTCCGGACCAAAACGAGACCAGATCGGATAGAGCGTCTGAAGCCAGCCAAACAGCAAGGCATCCTGTCCGCCCGGAACCGCGCGGGTCAGGGTTTGATAGAGATGATGGTGCGTGTTCACCAACCCGGGTGTCACCACACATCCACGCGCATCATGGATGTCGCCGTCGCTTGTCAGTCCGGCGCCAATTTCTGCAATCACACCATCGCGAACCCGGATATCGACGCCCGTCAGCTCGGTCCGTGTGTCATCCATCGTCAGGATGGTGTCTGCATTTCGAATAAGAATTTCGGTCATATTTGCCCCTTTTGATTGGCCCGTCTCAGAAGGGATGTGCAGAGGCGATGGAAAACGGGGCAAGAACCGCCTCTGTCAGGACAGTAAGCTGGAAAGCTTGGAACGTGTCAAATTCTTAATTTTTGACCAGTTTGGGGCGCCTTTATTGATCTGTACGGTCGGGATCGGCTTCTTATCTTATTCTTCGAGGGGGTGGCGCAAGATCCAGAGAGACAGATGTCGCTGGTTCGGTCGCACCTTGGGCTGCCGCAACGCCTGCTTTCAGAGTTGGACCGGGGAAAGGTAAAGGACAAGAAAGCACCGACGGTTTCGCCCCGTTTGCGGAAAAGCCTGTCATGGCTGAAGCCGATTGTACGCCCGTTGCGCGGGACATCCGGGTTCGAGGCCGTTCGTGGGATGGTGACCAATGAGATCAAGTATCCGAAAATGTCAGACGAACTGCGAAATCGTCTGAACGATTACTACCATCCTTCCATCGAAGCCTTGGAGCAGATGAGCGGCCAATCTCTTTGCCACTGGTACGGGGCAACGGATCGAGTCAACTGATGGCAGAATGTGCACTTATTTATAGATGGTTACGCTGGGCCCATGATTTTGGCGAAACACGCGTGAACTGAGAGGCTTACTAGAAACGACTTTTGTGACAGTTCGGAAAAGCAAGGAGGAAGAGTGGAAGCGTAACGTCTTTCGCTTAGTGATATGAAAAAGTTTATTATTACCGGTATTCAGATGCGGAACAAAGGCTCTCAAGCCATGTTCCTGACCCTATGCTATGGCTTAAAGGCAATTTGCAAAGATTGCGAAGTCGTTGGTTTCTCTAATAAATTTGACGCGCCGGAGCAATATGTATTCAAGTTGCTGCCCTATGATGACTACACCCGGTTGGTGTTTAAGTACCAGTTGCACAAGGTGCCGCTTCTAGAACCGCTGCTCACGCGTTTGGCCGGTCAACGCAGAAAGACCGACAAATGGAACGGCAAGATCGCCGAAATGGACAAAGCGCTGAGAGAAGCGGATGCTATTTTTGACGCGAGTGGCTACACGCTCGGCTCTGGTTGGCCCAAAGGTGGCGGAGAAATGTTGCTGCAAACCCTACGCCTTGCGAAGCGGTACGGCAAAAAGATCATTCTGATGCCTCAGAGTTTTGGCCCGTTCGACTGGGACGATGGCGGTGACAATGAGGAGTTCCTTAAGAAGGTGAAAAAGGAACTGTCCTATGCCACAAAAATATATCCGCGTGAAAAAGAAGGGTATGCGTGCCTGAAATCTCTGGATCTCAACAATGTCGAATTGTCGACGGATATGGTTATCCGGGAGAAGCTTTTTCCAACGGCCAGTGATATCTATGTATCTTATAAGGAAGACGAGACCGGTTATCCGGACAAGGGTTCCGTCGGTTTCATTATCAATGAAAATGTCTTCAGGATCGGCGATTCAAATGCGGTCTTTGATTTGTATGCAAAGGCATTGGATAGATTGATCGACAAGGGCGAAAACGTGTACATCCTGAACACGTCCACTGCTGACGACCACCTTGTCGATAAAGTTCTCAAACTAACAAAGAACAGAGACAAAGTACGTATTATCACCAAAGAGTATGCAAGCCCTGAGCTGATCAACATCATCGGACGTTTTAAGTACATCGTCGCGTCGCGTTATCACTCGGTGGTGTTCGCTTACCGAAGTGGCGTTCCTGTGATCATACTTGGGTGGGCGAGCAAATACACTGATCTTGCCGAGCATTTTCAACAACAGGACTATGTGTTGACATCAGAAATCCGGGTGTGGGCCAAATTATCGAGACAATCGACAACATGGATGAAAATCATGAAGGCGAGTCTCGCCGCATAATCGAGCGGTCGGGAGCGCTCCAAGCCTCATCAGTTATTCAAGATGCCGTAAACGCACTGAGAGGCTGATTGACTTTGATCAATCGACCGAAGTGCTGTGATCCGCTGCGACGGGCAGCAGAGGAGACGGTGGCCTACACTGCTAGACATTTCTGCTCCATGCAAACACTGCGGGCACAGAAATTCTGAAAACAGAAAAAGCGATGAAAGCTGTCAGCGGGGTTGTGGTCAAGCTGAGCCGTGACTGGGTCTGGTTGGAAATTAAAACCGCCACCGGCGAGTGGTGCCGGTGGCTGAAAACCAGTAATCCCCTCACTCGTACACTCGCAGTTATCGAAGAAGTATTTGTCAAAACTTTGGCGGGGTAGGTTGACCAAGCGTAAGCTTGGGCCGTGATGTATGCGGGCATGACAACTCTATGGCTCCATTTTCCGGCTTGTGCCGCTTGATTCCCATCCTTGATCCTCCGTTTCCTAACTATAGGGGCGGACCACTTCAGTGGGGGCTGATCAAAGAAACCAATTTCTTGGATGCTATGTCAGGTTGAGCGCACCGTTGCGTGGTTCAGCCATAACGCCATTCAAGGTAGCGTTCTTTCACCGCTTCCCAGTAATACACGGTGTCGGCCGCCAATGGGCCAAACGCCGATCCATTCCAAGTCAGACCGTAAGGATCCAGCACTGTGTGACGCTGGCCGCCATCGACAATCGCCTCGGCGATCAGGCGCCCGACAAGCGGTCCGACATTGACGCCGTGTCCACCAAGGCCGGTAGCAGCCCAGATACGGTCGTGCATCTCGCGCAGATAGGGCATGCGGTGGCGTGCATAGCCCAGAAGGCCGCTCCATGTTGCGTCGATTTTGACGTCTGCCAACTGTGGGAAAACCGAGGTGAAAGCGCGGCGCATTTGCTGTTCAAGATTGGCAGGTTCCGTGGCCATCCCCGTCATGCCACCACCCCACAGCAGCCGCCCGTCCGGAGTGATGCGGAAATAATCGCAGGCCATCCGCGTGTCGACAATGGCCGCGCTGGTGGCGATGATTTCGTCTGCCAGATTGCCAAGGGGTTCGGTGACGGTCACGAAGGTTCCGATGGGCAACAGATTGCGCTGCAAACGCTTGTGAAACCCGTCCACCATCCCGCCTTGGCAGAGGATGACGGTTTTGCACTGAACCGATCCGGACTGCGTCGTCACCGAATGCTCCGCCCCCTGACGCGCCATCGAGACTGCACGGGTGTTTTCAAAGATGCGCCCGCCAAGGCGCTGCGTTTCCCGGGCAAGGCCAAGGCAATAGTTCAGCGAATGGGCGTGAAACCCCTGTGGGTCGTAAACGCCATCAAAATAGCGCTCCGTGCGGACCATCTCGCGCAGCTCTTCGGTCGGGACATACTCCATCGGATAGTCATAGGCGTCGTTCTTGTGTCGGGCATAGCCCCGCATCGCTTCAGTGTCGCGATAGCGCGAGACTGACAGCGCCCCCGGTCGCATGCCCACACCGGGCAGTGCGAGTGTCTTGGTGTATTCCCGGAAGATATCGACCCCTTCTCGGGACAAATCAAAGATTTGCTTTGCTGTTGCCAGCCCCAGCTTCTTCTCGATGGCCGAGCCACTGGCGGCAAATCCAGGGGTGACGACACCACCGTTGCGGCCACTGGCACCCCAAGCAATCTGATCGGCCTCCAGCAGTGCCACAGATTTTCCCGCCTTGGTCAATTCATAGGCGCAACTGATACCTGCGATGCCACCGCCGATGATGCAGATGTCGGCATCGACCCGGTCAGACAGAGGGGATGCATCCAGAGACGCCTCCATCGTGCGCGTGTAGTAGGTGTCGCGGTATGACAGGCCGAGGCCGTCCGTCCGGGGCTGTGTCATTGAGGAGGTCCTGTTGATCTGTGGGCCACGTGGGGGCACTTTGCGTCGGGTGCGATGTCGGCTCAAGCTTAAAAGCAGCGCAGCGCTGGCAATTGAAATGACCAATCTGTCGCGCCCTTGTGAAGGCTGGGGCGGTGGTCATTTTGCACGGGCTCGGGTATCGCCTAGGGTATCCGTTATTAAGGTGATCTGTGATGCAATCTCAGCCGGTTCTAACGAAAGACCTTGTGATGATCGGGGGCGGTCATGCCCATGCGCTGGTGCTGCGCATGTGGGGGATGAAGCCCTTGGCTGGCGCGCGGCTGACGCTGATCAACCCGGCCCCGACGGCGCCCTATTCGGGGATGCTGCCGGGCCATATTGCAGGCCATTACACGCGTGAGGCGCTGGATATTGATCTGGTCCGGCTGGCGCGATTTGCGGGCGCACGGTTGGTGATCGGGCACGCCACGGCGGTTGACCCGGAGGCTAAGACAGTCACTGTCGAAGGTGGACGCGAGATTGGCTACGACGTGGCCTCGATCGATATCGGGATCCATGCGCAGATGCCTGATATCCCTGGGTTTTCCAAGCATGCTAGCGGCGCCAAGCCTTTGGATGTCTACGCCGCCAAATGGCAGGACTTCCTACGCGCGGTCGCGGACGGTCAGGCTGCGCCTCATGTAGCCGTAATCGGGGCGGGTGTCGCCGGGGTGGAACTCGCCTTGGCGATGGCGCATGCGTTGCGGCACCACCCAGACAGGAAAGTGCATCTGATCGAGGCGGGCGACGACATCACGGCACGAGCCAAGGCGGCGCGTGGTCCCTTGCGGGGTGCGCTGCGCGACTTGGGGGTGGAGCTGCATGTGAAAGCCTCGGTCGCGCGGATCGACGCGGATCACGTGGTGTTGGAGGATGGGGCGATACTCGATAGCCAGTTCACCGTGGGAACTGCCGGGGCGTTTGCCCATGGCTGGCTGCAACAGACCGACCTGCCGTTGACGCCGGAGGGATTCATCCCGGTCGATCCCGCATTTCAGGTGCAAGGGTATGACGGGCTGTTTGCCGTGGGCGATTGCGCCGAGATGCTGCACGACCCGCGCCCCAAAGCCGGGGTGTTCGCGGTGCGGGCTGCGCCCGTTCTGGCGCACAATTTGCGCACCGCGCTGGCGGGGGGAACCATGACCCCCTTCAAGCCGCAAGCCGATTACCTGAAGCTGATCTCGTTGGGGGGTAAACGAGCCTTGGCCGAGAAATGGGGGCGTGCGATTGCGCTGCCCGGTCTGTGGTGCTGGAAGGATCGCATCGATCAGAAATTCATGCAGAAGTTCCGGGACTACCCAGCCATGGCGCAGGCCCCGGAACCGCGCGAGCGTGCGCTGGGCGGGGATGCGTTAGATGCGGTGCCGCTGTGTGGGGGCTGCGGCTCGAAAGTCGCGCCGGGCAGCCTGTCGCAAGCGCTGTCGAAGCTGGTTCACCCGATGCCCGAAGAGGTCCTGACCGGGCCGGGCGATGATGCGGCGGTGGTGCATGTGGGTGGGGCTCTGCAGGTGCTGACCATGGATCACCTGCGGGCCTTTACCGAAGATCCCGGCCTGCTTGCGCGGATCGCGGTGAACCATGCGATGGGGGATATCTGGGCCATGGGCGCGCAGCCGAAAACGGCGATGCTTTCGGTCATCCTGCCGCGTATGAGCGCTGCCCTTCAGACCCGCACGATGGATGAGGTTCTGGCGCAGGTCTCGGCGTTCCTTGCGGAAGAGCAAGTGGCCCTGATTGGCGGACATTCCAGCATGGGGGCCGAGATGACGATCGGCGTGTCCATGACAGGCCTGCTGGCTGAGGGCGCGCAAGCTATAACCACGGCCGGAGCACAACCCGGGGATCAGCTGATCCTGACCCGTCCGATTGGGTCCGGCACATTGTTGGCGGGCGAGATGCAGGGACGCGCGGATGGGCGTGACGTGGCGCAGCTGTTGCACAGCATGGCACGCTCGCAAGGGGACGAGGCACGCCTGTTACAGCCCTATGCGATGGCGATGACCGATGTGACGGGTTTTGGGCTGGCTGGGCATTTGATGGCGATCTGCCGTGCCTCGGGTGTGTCGGCTGCACTGGAACTGGCCGCCATTCCGACGCATTGGGGGGCCGAGGGTTTGGCCGACAGCGGCGTGCGCTCGACCATCCACAGCGCCAATCGCGACGCGGCACCGGTTTCCGGTGCGGAGGGCGCCAAGGGGGTGCTGCTACACGACCCACAGACGGCTGGGGGCTTCCTTGCTTCGGTGCCCGCGCGGGATGTGCAAACCGTGCTCGAGGCCTTCGCGGCAGAGGACCGCACCGCCTATGTGATCGGCGAAGTGCAGGCAGACAGTCCGAGCATTTACTGTCGCTAGGGCGTGGCGTCGTCCGTTTGCGCGATCAGTTTCGCGGCAGTTTGGGCCAAGGTCGCGTCTGACAGATTGGGCAAGGCAACCCGCATCGGTGCGGGGGCATCCTTGCGGGTGATGCGCCGATAGCGCGGGTCGTAGTGCGTTTCGATCAGATCCCCAGCCAGCGCCTGCATGTCGCCCGTGCGGGCCAACCCATGCCACAAATCCACTTGCGCGCGCCCGTGATAGGAGACGAGTTGCTCTAGAATGTCCTTGAGCCGGGCGGGATCTTCGATGAGGTCGTCATAGTCGCGCGCCAAATGCGCGGCGCGGGCGGGCAGGGGGGCGGATAGCTCGAACCGTGGCGCGCGGATCATCTTTTGCCACAGGCTGGGGGGCACGATCAGGCGCCCGATCTTGTTGCTCTCGGCCTCGACAAACACTGGGCGAGCGGAGTCAAAACGGCCAAATGTCATCGCAACTTGGCTTTCAAACCACTTCTGGCTGGGCTGCGCTGGGCCAACCAGCCCGAAAAGCGACCCGCGATGGCTGGCAAGGTGTTCGAGGTCCAGAACCTGCGCGCCAGCGGTGTCCAAAGCCTCAAGCAGGCGGGTCTTGGCGGTGCCGGTGCCTCCGTCGATCAGGACCAGTTTATGCGGAAGAGGAGCGTCATAAAGCAGCGCCTTCACCAGACGGCGATAAGATTTGTACCCGCCTTCCAACTGCTGGGCGCGCCAGCCGATCTGCGAGAGGATCGACACGACCGACCCCGAGCGCTGCCCGCCGCGCCAGCAATAGACCACAGGTTTCCAGCCGCCCGGCCGCTCGGCCAGTTCGGTTTCCAAATGGGTTGCCACGTTGCGGGCCACCAAGGCTGCCCCGATCTTGCGCGCCTTGAAGGGGCTGTCTTGCACATAGATCGTGCCAACGCGGGCGCGTTCATCATCTCTGAGTGCGGGCAGGTTGATGGCGCCGGGGATGTGATCCTCGGCGAACTCGGACGGCGCGCGCACGTCGATGATGTTATCCGCGTCCAGCGCTGAAAGGTCTGCCAAAGTGTTAAGCGTCTGGGCCATCTGGATCCTCGTGACTCTGTGTTGCGGTGGTAAACCAGACCGCCGCTTGGCGCCAGCGCGTTAAGATAGTGGCGGCGCGCTGGTTCGGCCCGCGATTGGCCGTCTGAAGGATCAACGCCCGCCTGACCGAGCTGGCCTCCCGTCAAGGCATGGAAGCCATCGGCGATGTACGCGGACTGGGTGCGA
>NZ_JAAGOY010000011.1 GCF_010500215.1 Aliiroseovarius sp. PrR006 | reverse complement strand
GTCCCGTTGTGCGCCTCAGCGCCGCCGGTGAAGTGGGTTCTAAGGTTACTGGACCGGACCCGCAAGCGCTTTTTTCAGAAAAATGTCATATTGAGCGATTTTTCTCGTATGACCCTTATAAATAAGGGGTTTACGAAGCTAACTTTCTTTTACTCATCTTCGATCTTGAGGGCTAAACCCGCGCTCAGAGCCGGAATCACAGGAGCAAACAGGGGCGAAGCAGGGTGTGGAACCGATTTTTGGCGAGACTCGGCCTGCAATTCCTCTGAATCGGGACGGAATCGCGCGACTCGTCTGGCGACTCGCCGAGTCGCCCGCCAAATGTAACCTGCCGCTCCCCTGCCGCGAGCCTGTTCTCAATCCACTCGGGCGCTACGATGAGGGCTGGCTTCACATCAGAAGAGTCGAAGTCGCGTGTCGAATTCTGCCACCTGCAGATCAGCAAGGATCAGGAGCCTCGCCAGTCACAAGCGAATGACGCGCATTATCGACCAGCTCCAATCCCAAAAAGAAAAACCCCCGGGGGCAGATGCCACCGAGGGTTTGTCCGGGAGAATGTCTAAAGCGCTTAGCTTTTGTTGCAGTCCTTCATGAACTCGGTCCAAGTCGGGGTGCAATCCGAGTTCATGAAACGACGAACAGCGGTCTGCACAGCAACGAAAAGGTCAGCAATGGCGGAAGCCAGCGGGGTCACGGGATTGATCAGAGCGTTCATCTTGGCGGTCCTTAACAGGGTAATGTAGAGTTGCCGCCGTGATAGAAGGGGGCAGGCCAAACAACCACCGCTGAATCGGAAAGCCTGAGTTGCAGGGGATGCATGGGTGGTGATGTTTAGGGCTGAATTGTCTCCAACCAACCAGCCCACCCATCTGGAATGGCAGTTGCCATGAGGTACGCTTGCCTATCTTCTTTAGGCAATGAGAGAAACCATTCCCGGAAATAGTCCAGATACGATTCACCTGCCCCCATGCGCCATCCCATACTCACGCGCGAATAGTTGGGAAACTCCTGCCATGGAGGTGCGAGCGGTCGTGGTAAAGCATCAAGCGCCTTTTGCATGGCCTGCGACTTCTCCTTGAGCATCGCCAACAGTTCCGGTGGAAGAGTTTCGCCCTCAATCTTCCAGTTTTTCTCACCACTCATAGCGCATCCCAAACATCTGATAGCCCAAAGGTAGCCCCATGGACGCCGGAACAGAAGATACAAAAACACCCCGGCCATTTCTGATCGGGGTGCTCGAATTCTTCAGAAGAAAGTCTAAGCCGAGGCTCAGCCTTTTTCCTCGATGATCTCAACCATGTGCGAGATCTTGGAGATCATGCCGCGCACTGCGGGGGTATCTTCAAGCTCACGGGTTTTGTGCATCTTGTTCAGGCCCAGACCGATCAGCGTAGCGCGCTGGTCTTGGGGGCGACGGATCGGCGAACCGACCTGCTTTACAACGATGGTTTTAGCCATTGGTCAGATCTCCTTACGCGTCTGCGGCTTCAGCCGGAGCGTCCGACTTAGCACCCAGAATGTCAGCAACCTTTTTGCCACGACGCTGAGCGACCTGGCGGGGGCTGGCTTCTTTTTTCAGACCGTCGATGGTGGCGCGGATCATGTTATAGGGGTTCTGCGAGCCGATCGACTTCGACACAACGTCCTTGATGCCCAGCATCTCGAATACGGCACGCATCGGACCACCGGCGATGATTCCGGTACCTTCAGGTGCAGTACGCATGATCACTTTACCAGCGCCGTGACGACCTTCGGCGTCGTGGTGCAGGGTGCGGCCCTCTTTCAGAGGTACGCGGATCATCTGGCGCTTGGCTTGTTCGGTGGCTTTGCGAATGGCCTCGGGCACTTCTTTCGCTTTACCTTTACCAAAGCCGACGCGGCCTTTTTGGTCGCCAACAACGACCAGAGCTGCGAAGCCGAAGTTTTTACCACCCTTGGTGGTTTTCGACACGCGGTTGATCGCTACCAGGCGATCTGCAAATTCCGGAGCTTCGTCGCGTTCGCGGCGGTTCCGGCGGTTTTCACGTTCTGCCATGAGAACATCCTTTCATAGGCGGCGTCTTGCGCCGTGTAACTCAATCCCAGTGAACGCGCCCCGAATATTCAACGCGTGTCCCCGGATCATCGGAAGGGCAGCGGATCACCACTGCCCCTCTCAAAGTTCTTAGAACTTCAGGCCACCTTCACGAGCAGCGTCGGCCAGAGCCTTCACTTTGCCGTGGAACAGGAAGCCGCCGCGGTCGAAGTAGCATTCTTCGACGCCAGCTTTTTTCGCACGTTCGGCAATCGCGGCGCCCACTTTGGAAGCGGCCTCCACGTTGTTCTTGCCAACAACACCAAGTGCTTTTTCCAGCGACGAAGCCGAAGCAAGGGTAGTCCCCTGAACGTCGTCGATGATCTGAACACTGATGTTTTTCGACGAGCGGTGCACCGAAAGGCGCAGCTTGCCGACATTGTGCTTGCGAAGTTTGTTCCGGACGCGCAGGCGGCGCTTGAGGAACAGGGTCCGTTTGCTGTTTGCCATCTGTCTGGTCCTTTACTTCTTCTTACCTTCCTTGCGGAAGATATACTCGTCTTTGTATTTGATACCTTTGCCCTTGTAGGGCTCGGGCTTACGCCATTCGCGGATGTTGGCCGCGGTCTGGCCGACGAGTTGTTGGTCGATGCCTTCTACGATGATGATCGTCGGCTTCGGAGCGGTGACAGTGACACCTTCCGGAGCAACGAAATCAACATCGTGCGAGTAGCCAAGGTTCAGCTTCAGGGTGTTGCCCTGCATCTGAGCACGATAACCAACACCGTTGATTTCCAGCTCTTTCTTGAAGCCTTCGCTTACGCCGGTCACCAAGTTGGCAACCATCGTGCGGCTCATGCCCCACTGCTGACGTGCACGCTTCGACTTGCCGCGCGGTTCAACCGACACGCTGTTGTCTTCAATCGCGATGGTCACATCATCTGTGGCGGTGAAAGTGAGGGTTCCCTTGGGGCCCTTCACTTCTACGGTCTGGCCCGACAAGCTGGCAGTTACGCCAGAGGGCAGCTCGACCGGTTTTTTACCAATACGAGACATAGAGACCTCCTTAGAAGACGGTGCAAAGCACTTCGCCACCAACATTCTGGTTGCGAGCGTTTGCATCGGACATGACGCCTTTCGGGGTCGAAACGATCGACACACCCAGACCCTGACGGACCTGCGGGATGTCTTTCGAACCCATATAGACGCGACGACCAGGCTTCGATACTCGCTTCAATTCGCGAATAACGGGCGTGCCGTCGTAGTATTTGAGGCTGATTTCAAGAGTGGGAAGCCCACGCTCGTCAGTGCCATTTTCGTAGCCGCGGATGTAGCCTTCGTCAGCCAGTACATCCAGAACCCAGCCGCGCAGTTTCGACGCTGGGGTCGAAACGGTGGACTTGCCACGCATGTGAGCGTTGCGGATACGGGTGAGCATATCGCCGATAGGATCGTTCATATCTTCTCTCCCTTACCAGCTCGATTTCACCATGCCGGGGATCTGGCCAGCAGAGCCAAGTTCCCGCAGCGCGATACGCGAAACTTTCAACTTACGATAGTAAGCGTGAGGACGACCGGTCAGCTGGCAGCGGTTGTGCAAGCGGGTGGCCGACGAGTTACGCGGCAGTTTTGCAAGTTTCAGGCGGGCGGTGAAACGCTCTTCCATCGACTTGCTTTCGTCGTTTGCGATCTCTTTCAGCGCAGCACGCTTAGCAGCATATTTTGCCACCAGCTTTTCGCGCTTCTTCTCGCGTTCGATCATTGCTTTTTTAGCCATGTCTTTTCCTTCCCGCGGATCAGCTGTTGAAGGGCATGTTGAAGTGCTTCAACAGGCTCTTTGCTTCCGCGTCGGTTGCAGCGGTGGTGGCAATCACGATGTCCATGCCCCAGGTCTCATCAACTTTATCAAAGTCGATTTCTGGGAACACGATGTGCTCTTTCAGGCCGGTGGCATAGTTGCCACGACCGTCAAACGAGGTTCCCGATACGCCGCGGAAGTCGCGGATACGGGGCATCGCGATGGTGATCAGGCGGTCCAGGAATTCATACATCCGTTCGCCGCGCAGGGTCACCTTTGCACCGATGATCATACCTTCACGCAGACGGAACGGAGCGTGCGACTTGCGCGCTTTCGTACCAACGGCCTGCTGGCCGGCGATTTTGGTCAGATCTTCGATTGCTGACTTGGCTTTTTTCGAGTCCTTAACGGCCTCAGCGCCACAACCAATATTCAGAACGATTTTGTCCAGACGCGGGATCTGCATGTCGTTCTTGTAGCCGAATTCCTCTTTCAGGGCGGCACGGATGCTGTCCTGATAAACGGTCTTCAGGCGGGGGGTGTAGTTTGCGGTATCCAGCATCAGACAGTCTCCCCAGTGGTTTTGGCGAAACGCACTTTCTTGCCGTCTTCCTCGCGGAAGCCAACGCGCGTTGCTTTGCCGTTCTTGTCCAGAAGGGCCAGGTTCGACAGCTGGATCGGCATCGCTTGCGGGATGCGGCCACCTTGTGCGTTCTGGCTCTGACGGGTGTGGCGGATTGCGATGTTCACACCATCAACGATGGCTTTGCCAGCTTTCGGGTCAACCGACGAAATCTCGCCCTGTTTACCTTTGTCTTTGCCGGCCAGAACGACAACCTTGTCGCCTTTTCTCAACTTAGCAGCCATCTTACAGCACCTCCGGAGCCAGCGAGATGATCTTCATGAAGTTCTTCGCGCGCAGTTCGCGAACAACCGGTCCGAAGATACGGGTGCCCACGGGCTCGTTGTTGTTGTTCAGGATGACAGCAGCGTTGCGGTCAAAACGGATTGCGGTACCGTCGTCACGACGGACCTCTTTGGCGGTGCGAACGACGACGGCCTTACGGACGTCACCTTTCTTTACGCGACCGCGCGGGATGGCTTCCTTAACCGAGACAACAATGATGTCGCCAACGGATGCGTATTTACGCTTGGAACCACCCAGAACCTTGATGCACTGAACACGGCGAGCGCCGCTGTTGTCAGCTACATCCAGATTGGTTTGCATCTGGATCATGTGGTTTCTCCCGACCTTTGGGGCGCCGATGCATGGCGGAACCCCCAGGGTTTCGACTTGTTAAGTCGTCCGGGAAGGTAAGTTAAACTTAGCCTTCCAGAACTTCCCAACGCTTGGTTTTCGACTTCGGTGCACATTCGATGATGCGAACCTTATCGCCTGCCTTATAGGCATTCTGTTCGTCGTGAGCGCGATATTTCTTCGACTTACGAACGGTTTTCTGAAGCAGCGGGTGCTTGAAGCGGCGTTCAACCGAAACAGTCACGGTTTGCTCGTTTGCGGCGCTGGTTACAACACCATTCAGGATACGTTTGGGCATACTCTCAGCTCCTCTTACTCAGCCGCAGCTTTGGCTTGTTCGCTCAGGATGGTTTTCACGCGCGCAGCGTCGCGGCGTACTTTACGCATCTGAGAAGTGTTTTCGAGGGCGCCGGTGGCCTGCTGAAAACGCAGGTTGAAGCTTTCCTTTTTCAGCTCTGCCAGCTTTTCGCGCAGCTGGTCAGGAGACTGATCACGCAGTTCCTTGGCGTTCATTCGCCTTTTCCTTTCCTTGCACCAGAGAGCTCTTCCCGTCTTAGCGGAAGGTCACCCTATGTCTGGTGGGTTATATGCAATACACACGAATCCCGTTACCGGGAATCCGCGCGATGTGCGTCTATAGGGTGGTTAGGCCTTGGGGGCAAGGGAAAGTTTGCATTTCCCGCAAGATGAAATTCCTACCTGATCCTTCGCCCCGGATGCAAAGAGATGGGCATTCCAGGCGCCACATCCAACTCCAGCTTGAACCCGTATTCCAAGAGAAGTTCACCAATCTCTTCTTCGTCCCAAACCCGGCCACCGGATATGCAGGTCTGGAGACCGTTAAGCGCGCGCATCAAAGGGTCATCGGAAAGACGATAATTGCCGACGATAAGGAACCCACCTGGGCGAAGGGCGCGACACAGGCGAGGCATTGCTGCACGCAGGGCGCTCTCGGGAATGAACATCATCGGGACAAATATGACGTCATAACGCTCCTCTTCATCAAGCTCAGTGACATTCTTGTCGAGAAACCTGACCCGGTCGGAGACCTCGCTATTGGCCAGATTGATCTGAGCGCGCTCCAGAGCAGGAGGTAAGATCTCGAGGCCATCGACATGAATATGCGGCCAACTTTCAGCCAGCGTGATTGAAATCCAGCCAACCCCGCTGCCGACGTCCAAAATCCTGGCTCCACCTTCAAGTAGGGCCCGGAATTCAGTATCTTCCTGTGCGTGAGCATTGAGGAAGCGCGTTACGGCTCTGGATGACTTTCCTTGGGCCTCAAGAACCGTCGGATCGGAATAGTCCCAATTGCCAGGCTTGTCCGGGTGCGCAACAAGGTCAAAAACCCGACTGAGATTGCCGTAAGCCGTCGCCCAAAGGAACGACAACTCTTCCGCTGAAAGGTCATCGAAAAAAGCAGGATCAACAGCATCGACGACTTGTTCCAAAGCGGTATGCGTATTGGGATCAGCGACAATCGCTCCGGACTTGATCTTGGCCAATGCTCCAAGTGCGGCCAGTGTTTCCGTCGATCGGATCAATGCCTGAATTTCTTTCAGCGCGTCAGCGTATGCCATCGGCTCCCCCCTACCTTATTTATACCAAGGTTGCGCGAGCAGATTGGCTGCGTCAATATCGCTGCCCCTTTCACCAAACTCAAGCTCGCGCTTCAGTCCCGAATCCGCTATCCCTGCCTCATGGCCAATATCTCTTCCCTCTTCGTGACCCGCCTTTACCATGCTCAACTGTCCGAGTTTGACCCCAAGGTCAGCCAAGACGAGCTTTATGACAGCTGCTATTCCATCGCCGAGGATGACGAGGCGGGGCAGGAATGGTGCGAGGCCGAGGGTTATCCCGGTTACACCTCTTACGCCTCCCTGACCGACCTGCCCTGGCGCTTCCCGATCTTCAAGGATCTGGTCGACAGCCTGGACAAGCACGTCGCCGCCTTTGCCGAGGATCTGGAATTCAATCTGGATGGGCGTGAATTGGTGCTCGAGGATATCTGGATCAACATCCTGCCGCCCGGCGGCTATCACTCGGCGCATATCCATCCGCATTCGGTCATTTCCGGCACCACTTATCTGGCCCTGCCCGAAGGTGCCGGTGCCCTGCGGTACGAAGACCCGCGCCACGCCCGCATGATGGCCGCCCCGCCCCGCCACAAAAACGCGCGCGAAGAGCTGCAGAGCTTCATCACCAAGCGTCCGTCCGAGGGTGACGTGCTGCTGTGGGAAAGCTGGCTGCGCCACGAGGTGATGCAGAACACCGGCGAGGAAGAGCGCCTGTCGGTGAGCTTTAATTACAAGTGGGGCGAGTAACGGCCCGCGCCTCTCCCATCGAACGACACCAAACCGCGCCCACCCGGCGCGGTTTTGCTTTTGACCTGCCAAGATCGGCAAATCCCCGCGCCAGATCCCACTGATATTGGATAACACTGGCGGTGCGGATAGCATCATGCTCAACACGCGACACACTCTGCAACACGGGAATGACCATGAAAACACCCCTTAAAGCCGCCCTGATCCTCGCCCTATTGCCCATGATGGCGGGCGCCTCTTTCGCAGGGAATGGAAAAGGCAACGGCGTCGGAAACGGTGGCTGCCCTCCGGGGCTCGCCAAGAAGAACCCGCCCTGCGTCCCGCCCGGATTGGCGAAACCGAAAGAGGGGGATTACGTTCATGATTATGACTATCGTCCCATCACGGATTATGACCGCTACCGCCTTGATCCCGAGTACAGCTACTATCGCGTGGGCGAGATGATCTATCGCGCGGATCCCACCACGTTCCAAATTCTCGAGATCATCGGCCTGATGGACGAGCTGCTGCGCTAACCCGCGAAGTTGCAATCCTCGGCGCGGCACCTATCTGCTCTGCATTGCGCCGCGACCGAGGACATCATGAGCACACTCAGCACCACACCCCTTGCCGACCTGACGGTCGACTACGGCACCCGCCCGACCATGCCCGCCCTGCCCGACGCGACGGACACGGATCGGCACATGGGGCGGCGGTTGGCGGCCATCCATAGGATGCATCTGAATGATGTAGGCCGGATCGGCATCGTGCTGGATCGGATCGAGGCGGGTGAGGCCTCGGGGCGCGACCTATCAGACGCGGTGACATCGGCCGAGTTCGCACAAAACGTCCGGCAGTTCGGCTCGCTCTGTGGGCGGGAATGCAAAGTGCTGAACTTTCACCACGACGCCGAGGAATACAGCCTGTTCCCGCAACTGGCCGGGCAAGGCAACGATGCCCTACGTGCGGTCGTCGACCGGCTGAAGGAAGAGCACAAGGTCGTGCATGAACTTCTGGTCCGACTGGAACGCGCCGCCATGGCGCTGATGTTCGAGGTGGACACCGAGAAGTTCGACGAAGCCCGCGCGGTGTTTCGGCAATTGGAAACCGTGGTGCACTCGCATTTCGGTTATGAAGAGACCCAGCTGGAAGAGGCCATTGGGGTGTTCAGGGTCGGCGTTTAGCCTACCCACTCGGCGCAATTTCATCAGGGCGTAGACGGCTTCGAAAGAAAAGGGCAAACGGCGGATACCGGCTGCCCTTCTTTAAGATCGCGCAGACACGAGATTACTCTTCGTACGCCGCGTCTACGATGATTTCGACCTTCAACTCGGGCCGGGCCAACTTGGCTTCACCGCAGGCGCGCGCAGGCGCGTGCCCCTCGGGAACCCACGCGTTCCAGACCTCGTTCAGTCCTGCAAAGTCGCTCATATCTGCCAGCCAAATGGTGGCGCGCAGCATGTGTTCGCGCGACGATCCGGCTTTTTCCAGCAGGGCATCCAGACGACGCAAGCATTCTGCGGTCTGCTCTTGAATGGTTTCGCCCTCGCCCACCTGACCGGTGATATAGGCGATGCCCTTGTACTTCACGATTTTCGAGGAGCGCACCCCGGTTTCAATACGTTCAATCATGCCCTGTCCTTCCATTCGCATGCATGTCCTTCCCCCCTGAGATCAGTGGTTTTGGGGCAAAGTGCAATCAGGAAATAGGAGGCAGGCAGAAAGCCCCGATGTGGCGGGTAGTAGGGCAGGCGTTCTCAAAGAAAGGGTCCGGCACGACAGCGCCGGGCCAAAGAACTATCACTTCTCTTTCCCAAACACCTCATGACAACGGCTTAGATCCCAATCACCGATCGTATCTTTGTGTGCGATAATCTCTTTAATCACCCCACGACGGTCGGCGATAACTTTCAGCTGACACTGCACATTGATTGATCCACCTCCGTAGAAATTGGTGGTCGCATAAGAAGTCGTCCCATAGGTGTTTATAGAAGTGCTGGCAGTTGGTGGAATATAGTAGTTCTTCGCCTCTTCTGCCCAGATATAGATGCTTTCTCCGGACTTGGTTCTGAACGAGCGAACCGGTGGGCCGTATTGCAGAAAGAATGCGTCTACCTGCGTTCCCTGATATTTTTGTTCCAGAACAGCGTTCGCCTGCTCAGTCGTATTACATCCAGATAGCGCTACGGACATGCACGCGACTGCTAGGAAAAGAATACTGTGCTTCATGAGGAACCCATCCACTTCAAATGCTTGCCACCTCAAGTATCCTCGCGATGAAAAATTTACAACTCTGAATTGCTGGACTGGAAATCGCACTACCAAAACAAAAACCCCCGCCGATTTCTCGACGGGGGTTTTTATTCTTAACACTAGCAATTTCGCGTTAGCGAAACTTACCAGTCCTCACGAACCACGACGCGCGATTTGATCGGCAGTTTCATGGCAGCAAGGCGCAGAGCTTCGCGAGCAACGTCGTCATTGACGCCGTCGATCTCGAACATAACGCGGCCCGGCTTAACTTTGCAGGTCCAACGGTCCACGGAACCTTTACCTTTACCCATACGAACTTCGATGGGCTTGGCGGTTACCGGGGTGTCCGGGAAGATGCGGATCCATACACGACCCTGACGCTTCATGTGACGCGTCATGGCACGACGGGCAGCTTCGATCTGACGTGCGGTTACACGCTCAGGCTCGAGAGCTTTCAGACCATACGAACCGAAGTTCAGATCCGAACCACCCTTGGCCAGACCTTTGATCCGACCTTTGTGCATCTTGCGGAATTTTGTACGCTTAGGCTGAAGCATTGATCATATCTCCTTAGCGACGGCCGCCGGCGCCACGGGGCGCGGGACCTTCCTGGAGTTCAGCTTGACGACGATCACGAGCAGCAGGATCGTGCTCCATGATTTCGCCTTTGAAGATCCAGGTTTTGATACCGATGATGCCGTAAGGCGTCATAGCTTCTGCATGTGCATAGTCGATGTCAGCGCGCAGGGTGTGCAGCGGCACACGACCTTCGCGGTACCATTCGGTACGCGCGATTTCAGCACCGCCAAGACGGCCAGCAACGTTGATACGGATGCCCAGGGCGCCCATACGCATTGCGTTCTGCACACCGCGCTTCATGGCACGACGGAAGGACACACGACGTTCCAGCTGCTGAGCGATCGATTCTGCAACCAGGGCAGCGTCCAGTTCGGGCTTACGAACTTCGACGATGTTCAGGTGCAGTTCCGAGTCGGTGATGTTGGCGATTTTCTTGCGCAGACCTTCAATGTCCGCACCTTTCTTGCCAATGATCACACCGGGACGAGCAGTGTGGATCGTAACGCGGCACTTCTTGTGCGGGCGTTCGATGATCACACGGCTGATACCAGCCTGCTTGCATTCGGTCTTGATGAAGTCACGAATTTTCAGGTCTTCCAGAAGAAGATCACCGTAGTCTTTCGTGTCTGCGTACCAGCGGCTATCCCAGGTGCGGTTGACCTGAAGACGCATGCCGATCGGATTTACCTTATGACCCATTAGGCTTGCTCCTCAATTTGACGCACCTTGATGGTGAGCTCCGAGAACGGCTTCATGATCTTGCCGAAACGACCACGGGCGCGCGGACGACCGCGTTTCATGGTCAGGTTTTTGCCCACATAGGCCTCGGCAACGATCAGTTCGTCGATGTCCAGGTTGTGGTTGTTCTCGGCGTTCGCAATCGCGGACTGAAGGCATTTCTTCACGTCCTGAGCGATCCGCTTGTTCGAGAAAGTCAGATCGGTCAGAGCACGATCAACTTTCTTGCCACGGATCATTTGCGCGACCAGGTTCAGTTTCTGCGGGGACGTACGAAGCATGCGGGTTTTCGCCATTGCTTCGTTCTCGGCCACGCGGCGGGGATTCTTATCCTTACCCATGGCTTATTTCCTCTTCGCTTTTTTGTCGGCGGCGTGACCGTAGTAGGTACGGGTCGGCGAATATTCACCGAACTTCTGGCCGATCATGTCTTCGGTCACCAGCACGGGAACGTGCTTTTGGCCGTTATAGACGCCAAAGGTCAAACCCACGAACTGGGGCAAGATGGTCGAACGACGCGACCAGATCTTGATGACCTCGTTTTTGCCCGACTCGCGGGTCTTTTCGGCTTTTTTGAGGACGTAAGCGTCGACAAAAGGGCCTTTCCAGACAGAACGTGCCATATCTTAGCGGCCCTTCTTCTTGGCGTGACGCGAGCGGATGATCAGCTTCGACGACGCCTTGTTCTTGTTGCGGGTACGTGCACCTTTGGTCGGCTTACCCCAAGGAGTAACCGGGTGACGACCACCAGAGGTACGACCCTCACCACCACCGTGCGGGTGATCGACCGGGTTCATAACAACACCACGGACCGACGGACGGATGCCTTTGTGGCGCATACGACCGGCTTTACCGTAGTTCTGGTTCGAGTTGTCAGGGTTCGACACGGCACCAACGGTGGCCATGCATTCCTGACGTACCATGCGCAGTTCGCCCGACGACAGGCGGATCTGAGCGTAGCCACCGTCACGACCAACGAACTGAGCATAGGTACCAGCTGCACGAGCGATCTGGCCGCCCTTGCCCGGTTTCAGTTCGATGTTGTGGATGATGGTACCGATCGGCATGCCCGAGAACGGCATAGCGTTACCCGGCTTTACGTCGGCTTTAGCCGAAGCAACGATGGTGTCACCAACAGCCAGACGCTGCGGTGCCAGGATGTACGCCTGCTCGCCGTCTTCGTATTTCACGAGGGCGATGAAGGCGGTACGGTTGGGGTCATATTCGATCCGTTCAACCGTAGCTGCGACGTCAAGTTTGTTACGTTTGAAGTCAACGATACGATAGAGACGCTTCGCACCACCACCTCGGCGGCGCGACGTGATCCGTCCGGTGTTGTTCCGGCCGCCCGATTTTGTCAAACCCTCAGTCAAGGCTTTGACAGGACGTCCTTTCCACAGCTCCGAACGGTCGATCAGAACCAGCCCACGCTGGCCCGGCGTCGTCGGTTTGTACGACTTAAGTGCCATGTTTACTGTCTTCCGTTTGCATGTGCGGGCAAATGGTTTGCCCGGATGTTATAGGGCCCCGAAGGTCCCCAAGTTCAAAATGTCACGGGCCCCGGAACGAATCCGAGGCCACACGACTTGCGCGATCTATCAGGGTTGGGGGGACGTGGCAAGGGCCAACGCGGATTCATTTCGAACCGTTCGCCCTTTATCGTAAGGCTCTGCGCCGTGCCCTTTGCGCGACCTTCACCCTCTCTTGCCCCGAAACCGCGGGCTATGCAAACATGTATACAAACGAGGGGGTTCCGTTTCGCAGCCGGACCTACCAACAGGCGGTCAGCGCGGAACCCTTAAAGGGAGAACTTCGCTTTGACATCCAAGACCACAGACACCACACCGCCAAGCCCGCATCCACAAACCGAGATCGAGGTCAACATTGTGACCGCTGCGGATATCTCGGCGTCGCTTAGGGCTGGCTTCTCGGACTTTCTGGCCCGCCCGATCATGAGCGGCTTTTTCGGTCTGTTCTACGCGGTCTTCGGCATTCTGTTCGTCTGGTGCCTGGTCTGGCTGGGTTATATCTGGATGATCATCCCGGCCATGGTCGGCTTCCCTCTGGTCGCCCCCTTCGCCGCCGCCGGGCTTTATGAAATGTCGCGCCGGCGTCAGAAAGGCGAAAGCTTCGGCTGGTCCGAGATCCTGACCGTCATGGCCCGTCAAAGCAAACGCGAGATGGGCTGGATGGCCTTCGTCACCCTCTTCGTCTTCTGGGTGTGGATGTACCAAATCCGCCTCTGGCTAGCGATCATCCTGCAGGACGCCTCGTTTTCCAGCATGGATGGGTTCCTGACCGCCGTGTTCTTCACACCCGAGGGCTGGACCTTCCTTGCCATCGGCACAGGTGCGGGCGCGATCCTGTCAGCGGTCCTCTTCTCGGTCACCGTGGTCGCCATGCCCCTGCTTCTGGACCGCGAGGTCGATTTCGTGACCGCCATGCTGACATCCGTCCGCGTCGTCACCGAAAACCCGGTGACCATGCTGACATGGGCGGCGATCATCTCGGTCACCATCCTGCTGTCACTGGCGTCCGCGTTCTTTGGCCTGATCTTCACGCTACCCATCCTTGGCCACACGACATGGCACCTTTATCAGCGGGCCGTATCGCCAGTGGAGGCATCATCTTGACCGTTCGACCCTTCCCCAGCCCCATGACGCAAACGAGGCCCCTTCCCTTCGCCCCCAAAATCCCCCATCCTCTCGCCAACAGAACTTTTGGAAGAGCGTAATGAAGAACCTAGTTATTTTAGCGGGGGTTGCCGCGTTTGGGCTGTCGGGCTGTGTGACGCCCTCGGGCGTGGTGAACATGGATCCGAACCTGAAGAAACGTGTGACGCTGCCAGCCGATGTGGCCGAGACCGTGGCACCGGGGCAGGACACCAGTGACCTTCGCGTAGATGCTCGTGATGGCTGTCTGATGTACCGGCACGTTGGCCCGGTCGAGACGACCTACATCCCGCTACGCACCAAGAAGGGACGCCCGATCTGCATTAAGCAGGACGCATAAGGCCTGCCTCAGAACAGAAACGGGCGGCCAGATGGGGCCGCCCGATTTCGTTTATGGGGTCTGGATCACGCCGGATACAGATGCGCGGTCACGCCGGTTTCGACCTGATCATACAGACCGATAATATGCGCCATCACCATCCGCACGCAGCCCGAGCTGGCGCGCGAACCAATCGAGCGCGGCTGCGGCGAGCCGTGGATGCGCAGATAGGTATCACGGCGGCCTTCGTACAGGTAAAGCGCGCGCGATCCGAGCGGGTTCGACGGGCCTCCGTCCATGCCATCTTCGTATTTCTTATACTTGTGCGGCTCGCGCTCGATCATGTCCTTGGTCGGGATCCAAGTCGGCCATTTGGTCTTGCGGCCGACGGTAAAGACGCCGGGTTCGTACAGACCGCTGCGACCAATCGCGACGCCATAGCGCATCGCGGTGCCGTCGTCGCGGATGTGATAGAGGTATCGCGCCACCGCATCCACATGGATATCGCCGGGCGTCAACCCATCATTGGCTTGCACGATCTGCGGCAGCAACCGCGGCTTCAGCCCCCACGGGTTCGAGGTCATGGGATCGTAATTGGCAGGCGTCACACGCGCATCATAGCTGTTCCACATGGCCGAGTTGGACACCGGACGGCGCTTGACCTCGACCGGGGCCGCTGGTGCAGCGGGCTCGGGCGCAACCTCGGGCGTCGCTGTCTCTTGCGCCAGCAGGGGCGACGCGATGGGGCCGGAAAACATCGTGGCCGTCGTAATGACAAAGTGGCGGCGGGTTAACATTAGCAGTCCTCGTATCAGAATGAATCACTCGTCGAACTCTTCCACACTACCTAGGGTTTCGGGCAAAACGAGTCAAAAGCGCGTGTGTGCGGGATTAAAGCGTTTTCAGGAATTCCTGAATCGTATGGGGACGCAATCGCGTTCGAACCGGAGGCAAGAGACGGAGAATGCAGCCTGATTCGAATCTGGAAACGCTCTAGCTCCAAATGCGTGTCAAAAGCCCCAGCCGCGTCAGGATAAACTGCTGCCATCGGTTCAGAGAGTTAAAACGCCTGAATAGCTGCTCTCCTCTGTCTGCTTCAAATGCATCCGCTATCATCGCCCATTGCCTGAGACGCGCAGGCACTCCAGAGCTTGGAATTGCGCGGCCAGAAATGCGGCCTTCCCACTTCGCACGCCAGCGGTCATAGCCAATGGCGTCGAAATGCACGATCCTGATATTCGCATTCCCGGCTGGAAGGAGGTCGTCCAGACGATCCACCTTGCGGCCCCCAACGATCGAGACGTGGCATCTAAGCGCGTCCGGAACCACGCCCCCCCCCAAACGGCCTCGCTATTCCTGATGACAACCCCGGGGCAGTCATTGGGTAGACGCGACAGAACAGTGCCCAGCATTTCGTCGCCCACAACGAACTCACCCGCGTCACAAAACAACAGCCAATCCGATTGGTTCAAACCGATCGCAATCTTCCGAACCGCGATCTGCTTCGGCACCAGTTTGGGAACGCTTTCTTTTGGATAGGTCTTTTGCCAAAATTCCGCATCGCACACCGCGATGGTCACAGCTTCCACATCTGCAAAGGCCGCGATATGCTCGCTCGCCTCTGCCTGCGAGCCATCAAAATTGATGTAGATATGCTCGGCACCGGCGCGCAGATAGTGCGTAACAAAGCGACACATATCTGGCAGCGTTTCGCGCACCAAACTACACACCGCAAAGCTGCCACGTGGTGTTCTGGCGTTATGAGGCATTGAACGAGGGGCCTGCATGCAGTGCGTACTCTAAAATGGAATTCAGGAACCTGAAGCGCTCAAACTGTAGTACCGGCGAAACAGGCGCTGAGATGTCCTTTTTAAAAGGCGCGCCGCCTCGCTTGCAACTGCGCAACACGCGACGCCCCAAGCGTGACCGAGAAACTGTCGATCCCGTCGCCCTTGGCAATCTCGTCCCAGAAATCAGCGGCAGACATACTGGCACATCCGCTCAGCGTACTTTCAAAATTTCTTTCTCTGGTGGATACATCTACCCAAATCTGACCAGACCTAGAAACGAAAAAAGCCCCCACCTTGCGGCAGGGGCTTTCTTTATCGGATCAAGCCGACGATCACAGTCCGGTGGACACGTCGATCGTGTTGCCCTCTTCCAGGGTAACATAGGCTTTTTTGACGTCTTTACGCTTACCGATCTGACCACGGAAGCGTTTGACTTTACCCTTGGTGATGGTGGTGTTGACGGCTTTCACCTTCACACCAAACAGGGCTTCAACAGCTTCTTTGATCTGCGGCTTGTTCGAGTCGATAGCGACTTCGAAAACCACGGCGCCGTTCTCCGAAGCCATAGTGGCTTTTTCGGTGATGATCGGCTTGCGGATCACGTCATAGAGTGCAGCTTTATCGGTCATTTCAGGCGAGCCTCCAGAGCTTCGACACCTGCTTTGGTGAGCACCAGAGTGTCACGCTTCAGGATGTCATAGACGTTGGCGCCCATGGTCGGCAGGATGTCCAGGCCTTCGATGTTCTTTGCAGCGCGTGCAAAGTTCTCGTTTACCTCGGCACCGTCGATAACCAGAGCACGTTTCCAGCCCAGGTCTTTGACCTGTTTGGCCAGGGCGGCGGTTTTACCTTCCGAGGCAGCGTCCTCGATCACAACCAGTTCGCCAGCTTGCGCTTTGGCGGACAGGGCGTGCTTCAGACCCAGCTTACGGAATTTCTTGGTCAGGTCGTGGCCGTGCGAACGCGGGGTCGGACCTTTGTAGATACCACCTTTACGGAAGATCGGTGCGTTACGGTCACCGTGACGTGCGCCGCCGGTGCCCTTCTGGCGATAGATCTTCTTGGTCGAGTAGGAAGTTTCCGAACGCGTCTTCACCTTGTGGGTGCCGGCTTGTGCGTTGTTACGCTGCCAACGAACCACACGGTGCAGAATGTCTGCGCGCGGCTCAAGGCCGAACAGGGCCTCGTCCAGATCAACCGAACCGGCTTTGCCGCCGTCAAGTTTGATTACATCAAGTTTCATGCTTCACCACCTTCCGCAGGGGCTTCTTCAGCCGGTGCTTCGGTTGCAGCCGATTTCAGAGCAGCCGGGAACGGTACGTTCTCGGGCAGCTTCTTTTTCACGGCATCCTTAACGGTGACCCATCCACCTTTCGAGCCGGGGACAGCGCCCTTGATGAACACCAGGCCACGATCGGCATCGGTCTTCACGACTTCCAGGTTTTGAGTGGTCACACGAACCGAACCCATGTGGCCGGCCATTTTCTTGCCTTTGAAAACCTTACCGGGATCCTGACACTGACCAGTCGAACCGTGCGAACGGTGGCTGATCGAAACACCGTGTGTCGCGCGCAGACCGCCGAAGTTGTGACGCTTCATGGCACCGGCAAAGCCTTTACCAATCGAAGTGCCTGCAACGTCGACCTTCTGACCTTCAACATAGTGCTCGGCCGAGATCTCTTCGCCAACGGCGATCAGGTTTTCAGCCGGAACGCGGAACTCGACCAGTTTGCGCTTGGGGGCAACGCCAGCTTTGGCGAAGTAGCCGCGCATCGGCTTCGAGGTGCGTTTGGCTTTTGCTTCACCAGCACCCAGCTGAACGGCGGTGTAACCGTCGGTCTCGTCGGTGCGGTTGGCAACAACCTGCAGGTTTTCCAGTTGAAGAACGGTCACAGGGATCTGCTTGCCGTCTTCCATGAACAAGCGGGTCATGCCCACTTTTTTCGCGATAATACCAGAGCGCATCTGTGATACCCTCCTTAGACCGAGATCTGGACGTCAACGCCGGCAGCCAGGTCGAGCTTCATCAGCGCGTCCACAGTCTGCGGGGTCGGGTCAACGATGTCGAGCAGACGCTTGTGCGTGCGGATCTCGAACTGGTCGCGGGATTTCTTGTCGATGTGAGGACCACGAAGAACCGTGAACTTCTCAATCTTGTTCGGCAGCGGAATGGGACCGCGCACCTGTGCACCCGTGCGTTTGGCGGTGTTGACGATTTCTTGTGTGGACGCATCCAGCACACGATAGTCAAACGCCTTCAGACGGATACGAATGTTTTGACTTGTCATAGCATTCGCCCTTTCAGGCAGAGAGTTGATAGGACGACAGCTGGCTCATTCCAACTGCCCTCGTCGAACCCAAGGAAAACGAAAAGCGGGACCGAATCCCGCCACAGCCGCTTTCCCCAGCGAACTCGCGCGTAATAGAGGGGATTTGGGGGTGTGGCAAGGGGTAAACCCACATTCACCCTGAAACGCAAAACGCGGCCCTCGGGTGAGAGCCGCGTTTCAAAACTGTATTCGAAAAGCTTATGCCAGTTCGATGTTCACAGCCGACTCGCGACCGTCACGGCCTGCTTCAACGTCGAATGTTACTTTCTGGTCATCAGCCAGGCCGGTCAGGCCCGAACGCTCAACAGCCGAGATGTGTACAAACACGTCTTTGCCGCCGGTTTCCGGTGCGATGAAGCCGAAGCCTTTAGTTGCGTTGAACCATTTTACGGTGCCATTGGCCATATCCGTAGTCTCCTATTTGAGTTGCCGCTCGCGGAAGTGCAGCGGCCTGGCGAGGTCGGTCTGGATCGAAAGACTGAGCGCCAAGGTAGGAGACAGTTGGTCGAAAAAGAAAAACGTTAGCACTGTGCAAATGGGGGGCTGGAGGGGAAATTGCAATACGTTTCTTTGAAAATGGGGATCTTAAGCGTGTGTTTGCGGATGTTCGGCCAAAGTTCGATGCAAACCAGCAAGAGACATGCTCTGATTTCGTGACGTGACCAGCCCCCATCGACTGAAACACGCCCGATCAGGCGGCTTAGTCTGGCTTCTGCGCCGCATCAATCTTGCCATCCAGCCACAGTTTTCCAGATTTGTATCCGCCCCGAATGAGGAAACCCGGTTCGTGAAGTTCTGAAAAATCTTCAGCCCAGTCGCGATATCGATCGTTGGTTACAATGATGGCCTTCATATCCCGCGCGGCCTCAAGAATGATCGGATCCGCCGAACTTCCCTTCGATACCACAACAACCGAATCTTCGGGCAGCTTCAACCGCTGTGCCAGCTTGTCATCATCCTGATACTTGCCCACCAGCAAGTATCCCGCGTTGGCGTCAAATATAACGCCCGGAGCAAACCCACGCTTCTTAAGCTCACCCACGACATCGTGCAGCGGTTCGAAACATGGCTCTCCATTTTGCCAGTGCATGACATTCGAGCCGTCTACAACCGCCCGCCTTTTCGCACGCGTTACACGCCGTTCTTTTGGCTTCAGAAGCCTGAGCAGCGAGATCAAACTTGTGGCAAATACCAAAATCGAAGGCATCAAGTACACAGACCAATCCGCGTGAAGAAACGCAGCGCCAGTGAAGAGGCCTGAAAAAACCGTCGCGCTATAGAAAAGTGCTACCAAAAGTTTGCGCATATTTGTGTCCGTTCAAAATTCCCTCGACACGCCTAAATTGAAAATCTCCGAGTTTCAACATCTCATAATATGCCCCCCCAACGCAAAAAGGGCCGCCTGGTGGCAGCCCTTTTCTTATCTTCTCAGGCTCTTGGTGAACTGGCTGGGCCAATTCACCGGTCGCCCTAAGAACGCTGGGCGTTCTTAGTCGATGATCTTCGAGACAACGCCCGAACCAACGGTGCGGCCGCCTTCACGGATCGCGAAGCGCAGCTTCTCTTCCATGGCGATCGGAGCGATCAGCTCGACGTTGAACTTCAGGTTGTCGCCCGGCATAACCATTTCGGTACCAGCAGGCAGCTCAACAGTACCGGTCACGTCGGTGGTACGGAAGTAGAACTGCGGACGGTAGTTCGCGAAGAACGGCGTGTGACGGCCGCCTTCTTCCTTGGTCAGGATGTAGACCTCGGCTTCGAACTTGGTGTGCGGGTTAACCGAACCCGGCTTACACAGAACCTGGCCACGCTCAACAGCTTCACGGTCGATACCGCGCAGCAGAACACCAACGTTGTCGCCTGCTTCACCGCGATCCAGCAGCTTGCGGAACATTTCAACACCGGTACAGGTGGTTTTCTGAGTGTCTTTGATGCCAACGATTTCGATTTCGTCGCCAACGTTAACAACGCCACGCTCAACACGACCGGTTACAACAGTACCACGGCCCGAGATCGAGAACACGTCTTCGATCGGCAGCAGGAAGTCGCCGTCAACCGGACGATCCGGGGTCGGGATGTACTCGTCCACAGCAGCCATCAGCTCGCGGATTTTCTCTTCACCGATTTCCGGGTTCTTGCCTTCCATAGCGGCCAGAGCCGAACCAGCAATGATCGGCATGTCGTCGCCCGGGAAGTCGTATTCGTTCATCAGTTCACGAACTTCCATCTCAACCAGCTCGAGCAGCTCTTCGTCGTCTACCTGGTCAACTTTGTTCATGAAGACTACCAGCGCAGGTACACCAACCTGACGCGCCAGCAGGATGTGCTCGCGGGTCTGCGGCATGGGGCCGTCAGCTGCGTTCACAACCAGAATGCCGCCGTCCATCTGGGCCGCACCGGTGATCATGTTTTTGACGTAGTCGGCGTGGCCGGGGCAGTCAACGTGCGCATAGTGGCGGTTCTCGGTCTCGTACTCAACGTGAGCAGTCGAGATGGTGATGCCGCGGGCTTTTTCTTCCGGTGCACCGTCGATCTCGTCGTATGCTTTGAAGTCACCAAAGAATTTGGTGATAGCTGCCGTCAGCGTCGTCTTGCCGTGGTCAACGTGACCAATCGTGCCGATGTTAACGTGCGGTTTACCGCGTTCAAACTTTTCCTTAGCCATGATGGCCTCCTGTTAATCTGAGGGGCCGGGCAGTAATGGGTCACTGCCCGGCTATTTCGATTAGGCGTATTTCGCCTGAATTTCGTCCGAGATGTTCTGCGGAACCGGGTCGTAATGCGAGAACTGCATCGTGAACTGCGCACGGCCCGAAGACATCGAGCGCAGCGTGTTGATGTAGCCGAACATGTTTGCCAGCGGAACGTTGGCGTCGATCGCTACGGCGTTGCCGCGCGGCTCTTGGCCAGACACTTGACCACGACGCGAGGTCAGGTCACCGATGATACCACCGGTGTATTCCTCGGGCGTGATCACTTCCACTTTCATGATCGGTTCCAGCAGCTTGGCGCCAGCCAAACGCATACCTTCGCGCATACACATACGTGCAGCGATTTCGAAGGCCAGAACCGACGAGTCAACGTCGTGGAACTTACCGTCGTTCAAGGCAACCTTGAAGTCGATTACGGGGAAGCCAGCCAGGGGGCCGCTATCCATAACCGAGTTGATGCCTTTTTCAACACCGGGGATGTATTCCTTCGGAACTGCACCACCAACGATGCGGCTTTCGAACGAATAGCCTTCGCCCGCTTCAGTCGGCATGATTTCCATTTTGACTTCAGCGTACTGACCCGAACCACCCGACTGTTTCTTGTGGGTGTAGGTGTGCTCGATCGCTTTCGAGATGGTCTCGCGGTAAGCAACCTGCGGGGCACCAATGTTGGCTTCCACTTTGAACTCGCGCTTCAGACGGTCCACCAGGATGTCCAGGTGAAGTTCGCCCATGCCCTTCATGATGGTCTGACCGCTTTCGATGTCAGTTTCCACACGGAACGAGGGGTCTTCAGCAGCCAGACGGCCCAGACCTTGCGACATCTTCTCTTGGTCAGCCTTGGTTTTAGGCTCAACCGCGATCTCGATAACGGGGTCGGGGAAGGTCATGGTTTCCAGAACCACCGGATCGTTGACGGCGCAAAGCGTGTCACCTGTGGTGGTGTCTTTCAGACCGGCCAGTGCGATAATGTCACCTGCGAACGCTTCCGTGATTTCTTCACGATCGTTCGAGTGCATCATCATCATACGACCAACGCGCTCTTTCTTACCTTTGGTCGAGTTCAAAAGCGTGTCGCCTTTGTTCAGGACACCCGAGTAGATGCGGGTAAAGGTCAGCGAGCCAACGAAGGGGTCGTTCATGATTTTGAACGCCAGCGCCGAGAAAGCCATGTCGTCGTCCGCACGGCGGGCGATGTCACGGGTTTCAGTTTCGTCACCGGGTTTAAAGCCCATGTAATCAACAACGTCCAGCGGGCTGGGCAGATAGTCGATTACAGCGTTCAGCAGCGGCTGGACACCTTTGTTTTTGAAAGCCGAACCACCCAGAACCGGAACGAAGTCCAGTGCCAGAGTACCTTTGCGCAGCAGAGCGCGCAGGGTCGGTACGTCAGGTTCGTTGCCTTCCAGATAGGCTTCCATCGCGTCGTCGTCTTGCTCGACGGCGGCTTCGATCATCTTCTCGCGCCACTCGTTGGCCATGTCCGACAGCTCGTCGCGGATCGGAACACGAACCCACGATGCGCCAAGGTCTTCACCCTGCCACAGCCATTCTTCCATGTTTACCAGGTCGATCAGACCTTCCAGCTCGGTTTCTGCACCGATCGGAATGCCAACCGGTACGGCGCGGGCGCCGGTGCGGTCTTCGATCATCTCAACACAGTTGAAGAAGTCAGCGCCGATCTTGTCCATCTTGTTGACGAACACCATACGCGGAACCTTGTAGCGGTCAGCCTGACGCCACACGGTTTCGGTCTGGGGCTCAACACCAGCGTTGGCGTCCAGAACACAGACAGCGCCATCGAGAACCGCCAGCGAACGCTCAACTTCAATGGTGAAGTCAACGTGGCCGGGGGTGTCGATGATGTTCATGCGGTGCTTGGGCGTCTGAGCAGTTTCACCGTCTTCGGTGCGTTCCCAGAAAGTGGTCGTCGCAGCCGAGGTGATGGTGATCCCGCGTTCCTGCTCCTGCTCCATCCAGTCCATGGTGGCTGCACCATCGTGCACCTCACCGATGTTGTGGGATTTGCCGGTGTAGTACAGGATACGCTCGGAGCAGGTGGTTTTACCTGCATCGATGTGAGCCATAATACCGAAGTTGCGGTACAGCTCGAGCGGATATTCGCGTGCCATGGTGTTCGTCCTTCCTTGGCGTTACCAGCGGTAATGGCTGAACGCTTTGTTCGCGTCGGCCATTTTGTGAGTGTCTTCGCGCTTCTTAACGGCGGTACCGCGCGAGTTCACAGCGTCCAGAAGTTCGCCAGCAAGACGCTCTTCCATGGTGTTCTCGTTGCGGTTACGAGCGGCGGTGATCAGCCAACGGATGGCCAGAGCTTCGCGGCGCTCGGGGCGAACTTCAACCGGAACCTGGTAGGTGGCACCACCTACGCGGCGCGAGCGAACTTCGACCGACGGTTTTACGTTGTCCAGCGCTTCGTGGAACACTTCCACGGGGGCACGCTTGACTTTGTCTTCAACGCGATCCAGCGCGTTATAGACGATTTTTTCTGCAACCGATTTTTTACCATCGATCATCAGGTTGTTCATGAACTTGGTCAGAACCACATCACCAAATTTGGCATCGGGCAGGACCTGGCGCTTCTCAGCGGCGTGACGACGAGACATATCTGACTCTCCTTACTTCGGACGCTTGGCGCCGTATTTCGAACGACGTTGCTTACGGTCTTTGACGCCCTGGGTATCCAGAACACCACGCAGGATGTGGTAGCGGACACCCGGAAGGTCTTTCACACGACCACCACGGATCAGAACCACCGAGTGCTCCTGAAGGTTGTGGCTTTCACCGGGGATGTAGGAGATAACCTCGAAACCGTTGGTCAGGCGAACCTTCGCAACTTTACGCATAGCCGAGTTCGGCTTTTTCGGGGTCGTGGTGTAAACGCGGGTACATACACCGCGCTTCTGGGGGCAAGATTCCAGGTGCTGCGACTTGGAACGCTTGACTTTGGGCTGACGCGGCTTGCGGATCAGCTGTTGGATCGTTGGCATAGGGCTCTTTTCCCGTTTCTCAACTCAGTCTACGCAGGGACGCCCCCACGCGGTTAAATCTGTTTCGCGTTTCAGGATTATGACAACCCACAAAACGAAAACCCGCGAGCGTTTCCATTCCGAGGCAAACGTCGCGGTTGGTTCACAGAGGATCGGCGCTTCAAAGTAGCCCGAACTTGATCCCTCAATACTTGGATAGCCGGGTTACACCCAGCTGGATGCTCGCGCGTATAAGGGGTTGCGATGGTACTGTCAACAGCACGCCCTGAATTACAAGGCTTTCCCAAGCCAGCAACCCCTGCCCGGTCAGCGTTGCGCAGCCTTGCGTTCACGGAACAAGGTGAACAGACCGGTGCCGACAACAATCGCAGCACCGATCAGGGTCAGCTGGTTCGGCCACTCGTTGAACAGAACCAAGCCAAGGATCAGCGCCCAGATCAGACCAGTATAGCGGAAGGGCGCTGCGAAAGCGATGTCGCCCACCCGCATCACCATGACCGAGAAAAGGTAACCCAGGAAAATGAAGAAGGCCGCCAAACCCAACATCGACGCGCCCAATCCGTCAAGCGGCGCCCACTCGACCCCGATTGATGCGACGCCAAACCCAATGGTAATCGAGATCGCCGCCATGATCGCCACGGTCATCGACGGTGTCTCGGGCGACAGTTTGCGCACCACCAAATCGCGGAAAGTGATGAAGCCGACCGCGGCCAGCGCATAGAGCGACCAGACCGAGAACCCCGCGCCGGGTTGGATAATCAGAAGCACGCCGACGAACCCCACGCCAATGGCCGCAAGTCTCCGCCACCCTAGGGGCTCGGACAGAAATGCCCACGCGGCCAAAGCGATCACCAAAGGCAACACCTGCAGGATCGCCGTGACATTGGCGATTGGCATATGAAACAGCGCGGTCAGAAAGCAATAGGTTGCCCCCATTTCCCCGACACAGCGCAGACCGATCAACTTCCATTCCCGCGCCGATAAGTTGAACCGCATCGTGCCCAGATATCGTCCCAGTATGTATAGCAGCACACAGGTCACCACACCGCGCAAGAACACTGCCTGTTCCAGCGGCATCGTCACCGACAACACCTTCATGCAGGCGTCGTTAAACGTGTAGCCGGCCATGGAACCGGTCATCAGCGCGGCGGCTTTGAAATTGTCCGAGGGCATGGTGGAGTAATTTCCTTGAATGCGTTCGGCCACCTAATCAGCGTTTCCCGAACACGCCAAGCCCAAAAAGAAAAGCCCCGCAAAATGCGGGGCCTTCCAAATCTTATGTCAGCACTAATCAGGGCTGCTCGTCGCCACCCATTTCCGGGGTATCGACCAGACCCAGATCGTCTTCTGGCGCATCGCCGAACACATCCTCGACCGGAGCAGCAAGTGCAGCTGCGGCTTCTGCCTCGGCGCGGGCTTCTTCGATCACCTTCTGGTCGCGCTTCTGAGCGATGGCGCGAACCTGCTGAGTTGCCCCACCAGTACCAGCCGGGATCAGACGACCCACGATCACGTTCTCTTTCAGGCCAACCAGCTTGTCGCGTTTGCCCTGAACCGAAGCTTCGGTCAGAACGCGGGTGGTTTCCTGGAACGACGCAGCCGAGATGAACGAACGGGTCTGCAGCGAAGCCTTGGTGATCCCCAGAAGGATCGGCTCGGCCGAGGCCAGACGACGCCCTTCGGCGGCGGCTTTTTCGTTCGCAGCCATGTATTCGGCCTTATCGACGTGCTCGCCTTTCAGCAGCGTGGTTTCACCCGAGTCCAGGATCTCCCATTTCTGCAGCATCTGGCGCACGATCACTTCGATGTGCTTGTCGTTGATCTTCACGCCTTGCAGACGATACACGTCTTGAACTTCGTCGATCATGTAGTCGGCCAAAGCCTCGACACCCATAATGGACAGGATGTCGTGCGGCGCCGGGTTGCCGTCCATCAGGTATTCACCCTTCTGGATGAAGTCCCCTTCGGCAACCGGGATGTGTTTGCCTTTGGGCACCATGTATTCAACGGTTTCCATCGACTCATCCGCGGGCTCGATCGAGATGCGACGCTTGTTCTTGTAGTCGCGGCCAAAGCGCACGTAGCCATCGATTTCGGCGATGATTGCGTGATCTTTCGGACGACGGGCTTCGAACAGTTCAGCAACACGCGGCAGACCACCGGTGATGTCCTTGGTCTTGGCGCCTTCACGCGGGATACGCGCAACAACGTCACCAGCTTTGATCTTGGTGCCATCTTCAACCGACAGAATGGCGTCAACCGACATGGTGTAGGTCACCGGATTGCCCGCATCGTTGCGGACCGGCTCGCCATCCTCGGCCACCAAGATCACTTCCGGCTTCAGCTCGTTGCCTTTCGGCGCCGAACGCCAGTCCGACACGATCTTCTGTGTCATACCGGTTGCGTCATCGGTAACGTCACGAACCGAAATACCGCTGATCAGGTCGACGAACTTAACCGTACCGTCCTTTTCAGCAATCATCGGCAGAGTGAACGGGTCCCATTCGAACAGCTTGTCGCCGCGGGCCACATCGGCACCGTCTTTGACAAACAGTTTCGAACCGTAGCCGATCTTGAACGAGGCACGCTCTTCACCGTTGTCGCCCATGATGGCCATAACCATGTTGCGGCCCATAACGACGATTTCGCCGTCACGGTTTTCCAGTACCGACGCATTGCGATACTCGATCTTGCCTTCCTGGTTGGCTTCCTGGAACGACTGCTGGCCACCTTGCGCAACACCACCAATGTGGAACGTACGCATGGTCAGCTGCGTGCCGGGTTCACCGATCGACTGAGCAGCGATAATGCCGACGGCTTCACCGATGTTCACCTTGGTACCGCGGGCCAGATCACGACCGTAGCAGTTGGCGCAGACGCCTTCTTCGCTTTCACAGGTCAGCGGGCTGCGGATGCGGATGGCGGTCAGGCCAGCCTCTTCCACGGCGTCGGCTTTGCGTTCGTCGATGATCTCGTTCTTGGCAACCAGAACTTCTTCGGTGCCCGGAACCAGAACGTCCTCGGCCGCAACACGACCCAGAATGCGTTCCGCCAACGACGCCACAACTTCACCGTCGTTCACAGCAGCTTCTGCGGTGATCGAGTTCTCGGTGCCGCAGTCCTGCTCGCGCACGATGCAGTCCTGTGCCACGTCAACCAGACGACGGGTCAGGTAACCCGAGTTCGCGGTTTTCAGAGCGGTATCCGACAGACCCTTACGGGCACCGTGGGTCGAGTTGAAGTACTCAAGCACGGTCAGACCTTCTTTAAAGTTCGAGATAATCGGCGTTTCGATAATCTCGCCCGAAGGCTTGGCCATCAGGCCGCGCATGCCGCCCAGCTGCTTCATCTGCGTAACCGAGCCACGCGCACCCGAGTGGGCCATCATGTAAACCGAGTTCGGTTCCATTTCCGAGCCATCTTCAGCGCGCTTGTTGGCCGAGATGGTGTCCATCATAGCGTCGGTGACTTTGTCGTTACACTTCGACCAGGCGTCGACAACTTTGTTGTACTTCTCGCCCAGCGTGATCAGACCGTCCATGTACTGCTGTTCGAACCCTTTAACCTGATCGCGGGTTTCATCCACGATCGGCCATTTGGTGTCCGGGATAACCATGTCGTCCTTACCGAACGAGATGCCAGCCTTGAACGCTTCTTTGAAGCCCATCGACATGATCTGGTCACAGAAGATAACCGACTCTTTCTGACCGCAGTAACGGTAGACGGTGTCGATGACCTGCTGCACTTCTTTCTTACGCAGAAGGCGGTTCACCAGTTCGAACGGCGCCTTGTTGTTCTGCGGCAGAAGTGCGCCCAGACGGATACGGCCCGGCGTGGTTTCAAAGCGAACCATGACGGTGTTACCCTCTTCGTCTACCTGCGGCAGACGCGCCTGAACTTTGGCGTGCAGATGCACTTCACCAGCGTCCAAGGCGTGGATCACTTCGTCCACGTCGGAGAAGACCATGCCTTCACCCTTCATGCCTTCGCGTTCCATCGAGATGTAGTAGAGACCCAAGATCATATCCTGCGACGGAACGATGATCGGTGCGCCGTTGGCCGGCGACAGAACGTTGTTCGTCGACATCATCAGGACACGGGCTTCCAGCTGGGCTTCCAGCGACAGCGGTACGTGTACAGCCATCTGGTCACCGTCGAAGTCAGCGTTGAACGCCGAACAGACCAGCGGGTGCAGCTGGATGGCTTTACCTTCGATCAGAACCGGTTCGAACGCCTGAATACCAAGACGGTGCAGCGTAGGTGCACGGTTCAGCATAACGGGGTGTTCGCGGATCACTTCGTCCAAGATATCCCAAACTTCGGGACGCTCTTTTTCCACCAGTTTCTTGGCTTGCTTCACGGTGGAAGACAGGCCTTTGGCTTCAAGGCGCGAATAGATGAACGGCTTGAACAGCTCGAGTGCCATCTTCTTCGGCAGACCACATTGGTGCAGCTTCAATTCCGGGCCGGTCACAATGACCGAACGGCCCGAGAAGTCGACGCGCTTACCCAAAAGGTTTTGACGGAAGCGACCCTGCTTACCTTTCAGCATGTCCGACAGCGATTTCAGCGGGCGCTTGTTGGCGCCAGTGATCACGCGGCCACGACGGCCGTTGTCGAACAGAGCGTCGACGGATTCCTGCAGCATCCGCTTTTCGTTGCGGACGATGATGTCAGGGGCGCGCAGCTCGATCAGACGCTTCAGACGGTTGTTCCGGTTGATCACGCGGCGATACAGATCGTTCAGATCCGAGGTCGCGAAACGGCCACCATCCAGCGGCACCAGCGGGCGCAGCTCTGGCGGGATGACCGGGATCACGGTCAGGATCATCCACTCGGGGCGGTTGCCCGACTCGATGAACGACTCAACGATCTTCAGACGTTTGATGATCTTCTTGGGCTTCAGTTCGCCAGTGGCTTCGGCCAGATCAGCGCGCAGCTGCTCGGCTTCGGCTTCCAGATCGATCGCCGACAGCATTTCGCGGATGGCTTCAGCACCGATATTGGCGGTGAAGGCGTCCATGCCATAGGTGTCCTGGGCGTCCATGAACTCTTCTTCGGTCATCAGCTGACCATACTGAAGGTCCGTCAGACCCGGCTCGATCACAACGTAGTTTTCGAAGTACAGGATGCGTTCCAGATCACGCAGGGTCATGTCCAGCATGAGGCCGATGCGCGACGGCAGCGACTTCAGGAACCAGATGTGAGCGACAGGGGCTGCCAGCTCGATATGGCCCATACGCTCGCGGCGTACTTTCTGAAGGGTAACTTCGACACCACATTTCTCGCAGACAACGCCGCGATACTTCATGCGCTTATATTTACCGCACAGACATTCGTAGTCTTTGACCGGGCCAAAGATACGGGCACAGAACAGACCGTCACGCTCGGGCTTGAAGGTACGATAGTTGATGGTCTCGGGCTTTTTGATCTCGCCATACGACCACGAAAGGATCCGTTCCGGGCTGGCAAGCGAGACTTTGATCTCGTCGAACACCTTGGGGGCGGCCAGCGGGTTGAACGGGTTGGTTGTCAGTTCCTGGTTCATTTTGCGTTTCCTTTAATCAGGGGAAGGGTGGGAGGGGTAAGGCGGGCGCCTTACTCCTCGCCCTCCGCATCCAGGAGTTCCATGTTGAGGCCGAGGCCGCGGACTTCTTTGACAAGAACGTTGAACGATTCCGGTACACCGGCTTCGAAGTTGTCCTCGCCTTTGACGATGCTCTCGTACACTTTGGTACGGCCAGCAACGTCATCCGACTTGACGGTAAGCATCTCTTGCAGCGTGTAAGCCGCGCCATATGCTTCCAGAGCCCAGACTTCCATCTCACCGAAGCGCTGACCACCGAACTGCGCCTTACCACCCAGCGGCTGCTGGGTAACAAGCGAGTACGGACCTGTCGAACGCGCGTGGATTTTGTCGTCCACAAGGTGGTGCAGTTTCAGCAGGTACTTCACGCCAACGGTAACTTCGCGCGAGAACTGTTCACCGGTACGACCGTCGAACAGAACCGACTGACCCGAGGTGTCGAAACCGGCACGCGTCAGCGCGTCGTTCACGTCAGCCTCTTTGGCGCCGTCAAAGACCGGGGTCGCGATCGGAACACCGCGGGTCACATTGCCCGCTGCATCCACCAGTTCGTCCTCGTCCATGCCCGAGATGCCCTCTTCGTAGACATCGTCGCCATAGGCGATGCGCATGGCTTCGCGAACCGGGGTCAGATCGCCGGAACGGCGGTATTCACCCAGTGCTTCGTCGATGTTCAGACCCAGACCGCGTGCGGCCCAACCCATGTGGGTTTCAAGGATCTGACCAACGTTCATACGCGACGGCACGCCCAGCGGGTTCAGACAGAAGTCAACCGGCGTACCATCGGCCAGGAACGGCATGTCTTCCATCGGTACAACCTTGGAAATAACACCTTTGTTCCCGTGACGACCGGCCATCTTATCGCCCGGCTGAAGCTTACGCTTCACAGCAACGAAGACTTTAACCATCTTCATCACACCCGGCGGCAGGTCGTCGCCACGACGGACTTTTTCGACCTTGTCTTCAAAGCGCGCATCCAAGGCACGTTTCTGAGCTTCGAACTGTTCGTTCAGGGCTTCAACGATTTTTGCATCGTCTTCGTCCTCAAGCGCCAGTTGCCACCACTGACCGCGCGACAGACCTTCCAGCAGCTCTTCCGAGATGGTCGAACCGGCTTTCACGCCTTTCGGGCCTTTTACAGCAGCTTTGCCCAGGATCATGTCCTTCAGACGGGCATAGGTGTTGCGCTCCAGAATGTGCAGCTCGTCGTCACGGTCGCGGGCAAGGCTTTCGACCTCTTCGCGCTCGATCTGAAGGGCACGTTCGTCTTTCTCAACGCCGTGGCGGTTGAATACGCGAACCTCAACAACGGTACCGAAATCACCCGGCTTCACACGCAGCGAGGTATCGCGCACGTCCGAAGCTTTTTCACCGAAGATGGCGCGCAGAAGCTTTTCTTCCGGCGTCATCGGGCTTTCGCCTTTCGGAGTGATCTTACCGACCAGAATATCGCCCGGTTCTACATCCGCACCGATGTACACAACGCCAGCCTCATCGAGGTTGCGCAGCGCTTCTTCACCGACGTTCGGGATGTCGCGAGTGATTTCTTCCGGCCCAAGCTTGGTGTCACGGGCAGCGACTTCAAACTCTTCAATGTGAACCGAAGTGAAGACGTCATCACGTGCGATACGTTCCGAAATCAGGATCGAGTCTTCGTAGTTGTAGCCGTTCCAAGGCATGAACGCGACGACCACGTTCTTACCCAGAGCCAGTTCGCCCATATCGGTGGACGGACCATCGGCAACAACTTCGCCTTTCGAGACCTTCTGACCAACTTTCACCAGCGGACGCTGGTTGATGCAGGTGTTCTGGTTCGAACGCTGGAACTTGCGCAGACGGTAGATGTCTACGCCCGCATCACCCAGACCAAGGTCTTCGGTGGCACGTACAACGATACGTGTTGCGTCCACTTGGTCGATCACACCGCCGCGTTTGGCCTGAATGGCCGCACCCGAGTCGATGGCAACCTTACCTTCGATGCCGGTGCCTACGAACGGAGCTTCGGCACGCAGAAGCGGCACAGCCTGACGTTGCATGTTCGAGCCCATCAGAGCGCGGTTAGCATCGTCGTTTTCAAGGAACGGGATCAGCGAAGCAGCAACCGAAACCAGCTGCTTCGGCGATACGTCGATCAGGTCAACGTTGTCGCGCGGCGCCATGGTGTATTCGCCCGACTGACGGGTGTTCACCAGATCGTTCTCGAAGCGACCATCCGCATCCAGATGCGCGTTGGCCTGAGCCACCGTGTGACGCATCTCTTCGGTGGCGGACATATAGTTCACCTCGTCGGTGACCTTGCCATCCACAACCTTACGATAAGGCGTTTCGATGAAGCCGTACTTGTTCACGCGGGCAAAGGTGGCCAGCGAGTTGATCAGACCAATGTTCGGCCCTTCCGGCGTTTCAATCGGACACATACGGCCATAGTGAGTTGCGTGAACGTCACGCACCTCGAAGCCAGCACGTTCGCGGGTCAGACCACCCGGCCCAAGCGCCGACAGGCGGCGTTTGTGGGTGACTTCCGACAGCGGGTTCGTTTGGTCCATGAACTGCGACAGCTGCGACGAGCCGAAGAATTCGCGAACAGCGGCAGCAGCCGGTTTCGCGTTGATCAGGTCTTGCGGCATCACGGTGTCGATCTCGACCGAGGACATACGTTCCTTGATCGCGCGCTCCATGCGCAGCAGGCCAACGCGATACTGGTTTTCCATCAGCTCGCCGACCGAGCGCACACGACGGTTACCCAGGTGGTCGATGTCGTCGACGTCGCCACGGCCATCGCGCAGATCAACCAGCGCCTTGATACAGGCGATGATGTCTTCGCGACGCAGGGTCCGCTGAGTATCCTCGGCGTCCAGAGCCAGACGCATGTTCATCTTCACGCGACCAACAGCCGACAGGTCATAACGCTCGCTGTCGAAGAACAGCGTGTCGAACAGAGCCGACGCAGCTTCAACCGTGGGCGGCTCGCCCGGACGCATGACGCGATAGATGTCCATAAGCGCGGTGTCACGGCCCATGTTCTTGTCAGCCGCCATCGTGTTGCGGATGTAGGGACCGTAGTTGACGTTGTCGATGTCCAGAACCGGAATGTCGGTGATGCCCGCATCCATCAGCTCTTTCAGCGAACCGCCGATCAGCTCGCCATCTTTGTCGTGCTCAAGCGTCAGCTCGTCACCGGCTTCGACGTAAATCGCACCAGTGTCTTCGTTGATGATGTCCTTCGAGACAAAGCGACCAACGATGCTGTCAAACGGCACCAGCAGATCGGTGACTTCGCCCGTTTCCATCAGCTTCTTGACGGCGCGCGGAGTGACCTTCTTGCCAGCTTCGGCAATCACTTCACCGGTTTTGGCGTCGATCAGATCCTGCACCGGACGGGTGCCGGCAACACGCTCGGGGAAGAACTTGGTGACCCAACCTTTGTTCTTCTTCAGCTTGAACTGAACGGTGTCGTAATACGCGTCACAGATGCCTTCCTGGTCCAGACCCAGCGCATACAGCAGGGTGGTCACAGGCAGCTTACGGCGACGGTCGATACGGGCAAAGACGATGTCTTTAGCGTCGAATTCAAAGTCCAGCCATGAGCCACGGTAGGGAATGATGCGGCAGGCGAACAGCAGTTTGCCCGACGAGTGCGTCTTGCCCTTGTCGTGGTCAAAGAATACGCCCGGCGAACGGTGCATCTGGGATACGATTACGCGCTCGGTGCCGTTCACGACGAAGGTGCCGTTCGGCGTCATCAGGGGCATGTCGCCCATGAACACGTCTTGTTCCTTGATGTCTTTTACCGACTTCGCGCCAGTATCTTCGTCCACATCAAACACGATCAGACGCAAGGTGACTTTCAGCGGCGCCGAATAGGTCAGGTCGCGCTGTTGGCATTCCTCAACGTCGAACTTCGGCTCTTCCAGCTCGTACTTTACGAACTCAAGGATCGAGGTCTCGTTAAAATCTTTAATCGGGAAAACCGACTGGAAAACAGCATTGATGCCTTCTCCGTCCATCGGCTCCAGCTGATCGCCAGAGTTCAGGAAAAGATCATACGAGCTTTTCTGAACCTCGATCAGGTTCGGCATTTCCAGAACTTCACGGATTTTGCCGTAATACTTACGCAAGCGTTTCTGGCCAAGATAGGTCTGCGCCATAAGGTATTTACCTTTCATTTCTCAACTGAGGCGCCAACCGTTGGGTCGCCGGCGACACCTCGTCCGAGACGGGGGTTCGAACCAATTCATGGAAACCCGCCCAAGGGTTCCCTCCCGATCCATTGAACCTTTCCCAGAACAACGCCTGCATTCAGGCCCTCTTCAAGACAGGTTCGGCTGGACCCGGATTTCTCCGGGCCCAGCCTTGATTTTGCAGGCCACCGAGGGCCCAAAAGCGTAAAGCTTAAGCCAGTTCGACTTCTGCGCCAGCTGCTTCCAGCTTGGCTTTCACGTCTTCTGCTTCTGCTTTGTCAACGCCTTCTTTGATCTTGCCGCCGGCTTCAACCAGTTCCTTGGCTTCTTTCAGGCCAAGACCGGTGATGCCGCGAACTTCTTTGATCACGTTGATTTTCGAAGCGCCGGCGTTCTTCAGAACGACGTCGAATTCGGTTTTTTCTTCTTCAGCTGCGCCACCGGCGTCGCCGCCGCCAGCCATAACAACTGCGCCGCCAGCTGCGGGCTCGATGCCATACTCGTCTTTGAGGATGGTTTTCAGTTCTTGTGCTTCGAGAAGGGTCAGACCCACGATCTCTTCTGCAAGTTTCTTCAGATCAGCCATTTGACTTCTTTCCGTATTTAGATGTGTTCCAACGTGAGGCGATTATCCGCTCCGCTGGTCTCAGATTGCTTAAGCAGCCTTGTCTTCAACAGTAGACAAGATCGATGCGATGTTCGAAGCAGGCGCGCCAATGGCTCCAGCGATGTTCGAAGCAGGTGCGCCAATACAGCCAGCGATCGAAGCAATAAGCTCTTCACGCGACGGCATAGCGGCAACGGCTTTAACACCAGCCTTGTCCAGAGCATCCTCGCCCATTGCACCACCAAGAATGTCCAACTTGTCGTTGGTCTTGGCATATGCATCCATCACCTTGGCAGCAGCCACAGGATCTTCGGAATAGGCAAGAACGGTCATACCCGTCAGATAGTCGGCGATCGAAGCGGCCGGCTTACCTTCAAGGGCGATTTTGGCGAGCTTGTTCTTGGCAACGCGTACAGACCCACCAGCTTCGCGCATTTGCGAACGCAGGTCCTGCATTTCAGCAACCGTGAGACCGGCGTAGTGGGCAACCACAACGACGCCAGAGCTTTCAAAGATCTGGCCGAGTTCCTCGACCACTTTTTCTTTTTGTGCTCTATCCACAGTTTCACTCCAAGTATGGAGGGTTTGACCCCTCCGGCTCATATTTTACCGAGTTTTCAGGGAAAACCCGGCAATCGGGTCCGCGATAAGGGTCCTTCGCAAAATCGCCCCAAGGCCAAGCGGCCGAGAGAATTCTTTTGTTCATTTCCCATCTCAGGCAGGAATTATGACACTTGTGCGCGGTCGCTTCTCAGCTTGGCCCACCGGCGTCACCCACCGTCTCGGACGAAACGCAAAACAGCGCACGACGAATCGCACGCTGGAATGCTCGGTCTGTTTAGGACGTTTCGAGGGGTTTTCCAACCCCTAACAGGGCGCCCGATCAAGAAAGTCCGGCAGCCCTAACAAAGCGACCCTAGCACAGAATTCAGACTTCTCAAAATGTTCTCATGAGCTACACGCAAAAAGGGCGCCCAATCTGGACGCCCTTTTCTATATTCAAACTGAAGAAAATCAGTTGCCGGTGGCGTTGTCCACGTCCAGCGTCACGCCCGGGCCCATGGTCGAGCTCAGCGAGATTTTCTTCATGTAGGTGCCTTTGGCGCCCGAGGGCTTGGCTTTCTGAACGGCTTCCACGAAGGCGCGCACGTTTTCAACCAGCTTGGCGTCGTCGAACGAGGCTTTGCCCAGGCCAGCGTGAACCACGCCACCTTTTTCAGCCTTGAACTGAACTTCGCCGCCCTTGGCAGCTTCAACAGCCGCTTTGACGTCCATCGTCACGGTGCCAACTTTCGGGTTCGGCATCAGGTTGCGCGGACCCAGAACTTTACCCAGACGACCAACGATGGGCATCATGTCAGGAGTGGCAATGCAGCGATCGAATTCGATGGTGCCGCCCTGAATGGTTTCCATCAGGTCCTCTGCGCCAACGATGTCTGCGCCAGCAGCCTGAGCTTCTTCAGCTTTCGGGCCGCGAGCGAAAACAGCAACGCGCATGGTTTTACCGGTGCCGTTCGGCAGGCCGATAACGCCGCGGACCATCTGGTCAGCGTGACGGGTGTCAACACCCAGAGCCATTGCGATTTCGATGGTTTCGTCGAACTTGGCGTTTGCGTTGCCCTTAACCAGTGCAACAGCTTCTTCAACGCTCAGGTTTTCTTTGCCGGCGAAGGCTTCGCGAGCGGCAGCGGTACGTTTACCCAGTTTTGCCATCTTACTTTACCTCAATGCCCATGGAGCGGGCCGAGCCCAGGATGATCTGCATCGCAGCGTCGATGTCGTTTGCGTTCAGATCTTTCATTTTTGCTTCGGCGATCTCTTTCACCTGAGCAGCAGTAACCGAACCAACGGTTTCACGGCCGGGGTTGTTTGCACCCGACTTCAGGCCTGCAGCTTTGATCAGGAAGTACGACGCGGGGGGCGTCTTGATGTCCATCGAGAAGGACTTATCCTGGTAGTAGGTGATCACGGTCGGGCACGGCGCGCCGGGCTCCAGATCCTGCGTCTTGGCGTTGAACGCCTTGCAGAATTCCATGATGTTGATGCCGCGCTGACCCAGTGCGGGGCCGACGGGCGGGCTGGGGTTGGCTTGACCTGCAGGAACCTGCAGTTTCATCGTGCCAGCGAGTTTCTTAGCCATTTGGCTTCTCCTTTAACAACAGCTCGGGGACGCGTCCCTTTGCCTCTCATTGCCGCGGTCTGGATTGGTGATCGCGATCACCGCCCCTCCCACGTCTTCAACACGTCAGCCCTGCTTCGAGACCTGCGTGTAATCCAGTTCGACCGGGGTTTCCCGGCCAAAGATCGACACAGCAACCTTCAGGCGCTGGCCTTCTTCGTCCACTTCTTCGACCAGACCGTCGAAGCCTTCGAACGCGCCATCGGTCACGGCGACTTTCTCGCCGATTTCGAAGCTGATCATCAGCTTCGGCGCTTCCGCACCCTCTTCGACGCGACCCAGGATGCCCTGCACTTCGGCATCGCGCATCGGCATCGGACGGCCCTGCGGACCCAGGAAGCCGGTGACGCGGTTGATCGACATGATCAGGTGATAGCCCTCGTCCGACATTTCCATGTGGACCAGAACGTAACCCGGCATGAAGCGACGCTCGGTCGTGACCTTCTTACCGCGGCGCACCTCGATGACCTCTTCGGTCGGCACCAGCACTTCGTCGATTTGGTCCTCAAGACCTTTTTCTTCGACCGAAGCACGGATTGCCTCTGCGATCTTCTTTTCGAAGTTCGACAGCACGCTTACCGAATACCACCGTTTCGCCATGTCAGCCTCTGCATTCCTGCGCCCCGAAGGGACATTTTCAATTTCGTTTTCGGGAACAAAAAATCGGCGTGCAACTTGATTCGCCACACGCCCTTCCCGAAGTGATGCCCGAACTACCCCCGAAACACGCTCATTTCAAGGGCAAAGACGGTGTGTTAGCCGAAGTAGCCCAGCACGGCGGACAGACCGCTGCGGATGCCAAGATCCACAAGCGAAAAGAACAATGCCGTAAGAGCAGCCAGCACGAACACCATGCCGGTGGTCAAAAGAACCTCACGGCGGGTCGGCCAGGTGACTTTGGACACCTCGGCGCGCACTTGCTGGATGAATTGCAACGGATTGGTCATCTGTTTTCGGCCTTTCATATGATAGGCGGTCAATTACGCAATGCGCACGGGGTTTTCAAGCCTTCACCGTCAAACCACACCTAAAAGGCCCAAAGCGACGACCAAAACCAGAGCGCCAGCGGCGATTTCCAGCAAAGGGACGGCGCGTGCGGCCATGCTGCCTCCGCCCTGAAGAAGCCCCGCCAACACCCCGCCACGCAGACCGACCGCGACCAAGGCCGTCACAATGGTCACACTGGCAGTTCCCAGCGCCATCGCGACGACACCCAAAATGCCCTGCCAGACTAGACCCATCTGCCATGTCAGCACCAAAAGGAACAGCGCACCTGTACAGGGACGAATGGCGACACCCGCGATCAGGACGGCAAGCTCGCGCCAGCTTCCTGCGGTCTCCACATCATGCAGGCCCAGCGCATGGGCATGGCCGCAGTCGTGGCAATGGGTGTGCCCGTCGTGGTGATCGTGGTCGTGCGCATGCGCCTTTCTGCGCGCCACCCGCAACAGCTTTCGCGCCCCCCGCACCAACAGATAGAGACCGATCAACGCAATGGCGGCATAGCTCGCATCCGCGAACCACTCCTCAGCCAACCCGACCATCTGCTGCCGCGTCAGGTTCAAAAGCAGCACCCCGGCGAACACCAGCACGATGGCGCTCAGCCCCTGCGCAAGGGACGACAGCAGCGCCACCGACGACATCCGCCACATGGTCGAGCGCGAGGCCAGAGAATAGCCCCCGATCAACACCTTACCGTGCCCCGGCCCGACCGCGTGAAAAAACCCGTAGGAAAAGCAGATCGACAGCAGCGCGAACAACGCGCCCGGCTCCCCTGCCCTGAGTGCTCGCAATCCCCGCGCCATCGAGGTCTGCACCTGCCGCTGCCAATCTGCCGCCCAAACCGACACACCCTCCAGCGCGCCCGTCGCCCACAGAGCGACACCGGTCACCAAAACGGCAAGTGACAGAATCGAAATTACTCGGAGCATGTCAGCAACAACTGATCAGCAAACAGGTCGCCCACTTCGGGATAGCTATCTTCGGAATACTCGACACTGTCGGGACCATACAGCAAGCTCTCAACCTTGTCGTAAGCGGCATTCAGATCTGCAGGCACCTGCTCGACCGCGCAATCGTCTCGGCCTTGGACGGTGACCGGCAGGCGCACATCGTAGGCGACGAAAAAGGTGGGATCGTAGATCTGTACCAGAAGCGGCTCGGCCCCAACCGTCAGACGCGTTTCCAGCGGGCGGATGTGCCAACTGATCACGCGCCCGTCCTCAAACCGCATGCCGTGTTCGACCGGCCCGGACAGCGGCACATCGGCACCTGCATTCTTCAGATACAGGTCGCCGGGAAAGCCCGCCGCCCAGTCCACGTCCTTACCTGCATAAGCGTCCAGCGCGGCCTGTTCCGGCACGCCATCCCCGTCCGCATCCAGACCGTTATCTTCGACCAGCAGAAGGGAATAGAACTCGTCATAGGCCCAGAACACCCGCACCCCAGCCAGTTGTCCCGCATCGTCGAACAACAGATTCGCACCAGCATCAATAAAGACGTGCGGATGGCTGGCCAAAGGCAAAGCCGAGGCCGCAATCACCGGAAGGGACAGAATGGTCGAACGCAAGAAACTCATGCTCTAGGATGTAGCGTGGACCATGCAGCACGACAACAGTCACAGGACCGCTAAGCGAGGCATCGCTTGATCTTTGATGTTGGTGAAGGTGGTGGCAGGGGCACCAGGGCTCGAACCCGGGACCTACGGTTTTGGAGACCGTCGCTCTACCAACTGAGCTATACCCCTATGACCGAGACAGCGATTATGCCAGCACGCCGGGATTATCAAGAGCTTTCATTGACATTTTTGGTGCTATCTTTCACCTACCCCTAAAAACAGGCATTCTTAATGACCGATCCCGCCATATTCAAAGACCACCCATGGGACGCGCTAGATCCAACCCTGCTGGCGCAAGCGGCAAAGGTGCCGACCATGTTGGCCCCGGCAGAGCAGCGTTTCTATTTCTGGGCCACGTCAGAATGGATGCAGGACGAAGGGGCCGTGGTTGATCTGGGCTGTTATGTCGGCGGGTCCACCGCCCGGCTGGCCGCTGGCCACCAATATGCGGGCCACACTGGGCTGATCCATGCATTTGACCGTTTCGGCATCAATGAAGCCGCAAAAGAACACTTCTTGTACCCGCGGGGCATTGCGCCGTTTGAGGGTACCGAAACACTGGACCTGGCAATCGACCTTCTGACCCCCTGGACCGAGCGCATCTCGCTCCACCCGGGCCAGATCGAGGATCAGATCTGGGAAGACGGCCCGATTGAGATCCTGGTCATGGATGCCTCGAAATCCACGCGGACGATGGACGCGATGATGCGCACCTTCTTTCTGTCGCTGATCCCCGGCCGTGCGCTGGTCGTGCAGCAGGACTATCTGTTCTGGCGCCTTCCCTGGATCGCGATCCAGATGGAGCTTCTGGCCGACTATTTCACCCCGGTGGCCTTCGTACCAGAGCACACGATTGTCTTTCTGAACACCAAGCCGATCGACGCCGACGCGCTGAAAGTCGGTATGGTCACGCCGCTTTCCCACGAGCAGCGTCTGGACCTGCTTGAACGCGCCAAACAGCGCCTGATCGCCGCGGGCTTTGATGTCGAACAGCCCATGAACGAGTTGATCGAAACGCAGGTAAAACACCCCCACGCAGAACGCGCGCGGCACATCCCATTGAAGACCTGAAACCGCGTTCGCCGCTACTGTCGCGACTGCGTCTTCTGTGCCATCTTGACTTTCCCATCCAGCCATAGCTTTCCAGATTTGTATCCACCACGAATGAGAAAGCCACGTTTATGGATCTCAGGATAATCCTCGCCCCAGTCTCGGAAGCGATCATTCGTCACGACAATGGCGTTTAGATTCCTTGCGGCATCAAGAATAATCTGATCTGCAGGGGTTCCTTTTGCAACCACGACAACCGCGTTCTCGGGCAGTTTCAAGCGCTTGGCTAGCTTGTCATCGTCCTGATATTTTCCAACCAGCAGGTATCCTGCATTTGCGTCGAAGATGACACCCGGCATAAACCCAAGTCGCTTAAGCTCTCCCACCACATCGTGCAAAGGCGCGAAGCTTGGCTCTCCGTTTTGCCAGTGCATGACATTTGAACCGTCGACAACAATCCGCGCTTGCGATAGTGATCCTCGCCGTTTTTTCGTAGGCGTTTCACGCCGCTCATTCGGCTTTAGCAGCATAATTAGCAAAAGCAGACTGGCCACAAACACCGAAGCCAAAGGAATCCGATATTCAGACCAATCCGGGAAATAGAACGCCGCTATAGTGAATAGGCCCGAGAAAACCGTCAGGCTATAAAAAAGGAGCAATAATAATATGCGCATACCTGTGTCCGCTCAAAACTTACAACACGCTTAAATTGAAGACCTCTGACTTTCAACATCTTTGCATCAGTCAATTCTACGCCACATTCTGCCCCCATTCGATGCGTTTGGACAAAGCAAAAAGGGCCACCAAACAGCAGCCCCTTGCATTGATAATCAACTAAGAAGGTCACGCGGTGCAGATTAAGCTCTGCCCCTGCCGACGCTGCCTGAAGGATCAGAACGAGCGCATCACGCCCAGACGCAGGTTCACGTTGGTGTATTCGCTGCTATATCCACCCGGCTGGCCGCTACTGTTGTGATAGGCATCATACAGGACTTCGCCAAACAGCTTGGTTGTGTCGTTCAACTGGCGGCTTGCGCCCACACCGACCGAAAGACCTTTGACGTGCCCACTGGCGACGCTAAACGGCGAATCCGCGAAATCTCCAAACACAGCGCCGTAGCCCAACTTACCATAAAGATCATAGTCGCCCACTTGCTGGCCAACGACACCCATCAGGCGCAGATTGGCGGTCTGTTTACACAATACCGGTGCCGGGTTGAAACCGTCACATTCTTCAAAGGCTCCATTAAGCGTAAGTGATGCACTAGCTTCATAGCCGTAGAAGAAATTACCGTTGTTGATACGGTTCCCCAAAACGACCGCGACGCCAGGCATGAACTTATCATGCGAATAGCCGGTCGAAGACGTGGCCTTGCCTCCGTCCAACGCCACACCAAAATAGCCTTCAGCCTGAGCTGCGCTTGACGCACAAGCAACGCCAATTGCGGCGGCGATAGCCTTTGACTTAAATCCCATCATTAATCCCCCTTTTTTTCAATTAGCAGACTTAGCTGCCGCACTCCCTACACTTTTAAAGTTATAGCCAGCCCAGGAGGCAACCAACAAACTATATCTATCCCCACTTTTCTTCTAAGGTTGGTGCTGGTGCCGAAAAAGCACCCACCTCAGGCGGCATCGCCCTTCACCCCAACGCAAAAAGGGCCGCCTGGTGGCAGCCCTTTTCTTATCTTCTCAGGCTCTTGGTGAACTGGCTACGCCAATTCACCTGTCGCCCTAAGAACGCTGGGCGTTCTTAGTCGATGATCTTCGAGACAACGCCCGAACCAACGGTGCGGCCGCCTTCACGGATCGCGAAGCGCAGCTTCTCTTCCATGGCGATCGGAGCGATCAGCTCGACGTTGAACTTCAGGTTGTCGCCCGGCATAACCATTTCGGTGCCAGCAGGCAGCTCAACAGTACCGGTCACGTCGGTGGTACGGAAGTAGAACTGCGGACGGTAGTTCGCGAAGAACGGGGTGTGACGGCCGCCTTCTTCCTTGGTCAGGATGTAGACCTCGGCTTCGAACTTGGTGTGCGGGTTAACCGAACCCGGCTTACACAGAACCTGGCCACGCTCAACAGCTTCACGGTCGATGCCGCGCAGCAGAACGCCAACGTTGTCGCCTGCTTCACCGCGATCCAGCAGCTTGCGGAACATTTCAACACCGGTACAGGTGGTTTTCTGAGTGTCTTTGATGCCAACGATTTCGATCTCGTCGCCAACATTCACAACACCACGCTCAACACGACCGGTTACAACAGTACCACGGCCCGAGATCGAGAACACGTCTTCGATCGGCAGCAGGAAGTCGCCGTCAACCGGACGATCCGGGGTCGGGATGTACTCGTCCACAGCAGCCATCAGCTCGCGGATTTTCTCTTCACCGATTTCCGGGTTCTTGCCTTCCATAGCGGCCAGAGCCGAACCAGCAATGATCGGCATGTCGTCGCCCGGGAAGTCGTATTCGTTCATCAGTTCACGAACTTCCATCTCAACCAGCTCGAGCAGCTCTTCGTCGTCTACCTGGTCAACTTTGTTCATGAAGACTACCAGCGCAGGTACACCAACCTGACGCGCCAGCAGGATGTGCTCGCGGGTCTGCGGCATGGGGCCGTCAGCTGCGTTCACAACCAGAATGCCGCCGTCCATCTGGGCCGCACCGGTGATCATGTTTTTGACGTAGTCGGCGTGGCCGGGGCAGTCAACGTGCGCATAGTGGCGGTTCTCGGTCTCGTACTCAACGTGAGCAGTCGAGATGGTGATGCCGCGGGCTTTTTCTTCCGGTGCACCGTCGATCTCGTCGTATGCTTTGAAGTCACCAAAGAATTTGGTGATAGCTGCCGTCAGCGTCGTCTTGCCGTGGTCAACGTGACCAATCGTGCCGATGTTAACGTGCGGTTTACCGCGTTCAAACTTTTCCTTAGCCATGA
>NZ_JAAGOY010000010.1 GCF_010500215.1 Aliiroseovarius sp. PrR006 | reverse complement strand
GCTTGCAGCTTCTTCAACCACAACAACGTCTTCAACGATCGGGTCGCTGTAGCCGCCAGCAAAAGCGGGGGCGGACAAAGCGATCATGCCAGCAGCGGCAAGGGTCATGACTTTTTTCATGTTACATACTCCATAATGGTGCGCGGGCTCACTACTTTAGCGTGCCGTCACGCTATATTTCTCATAGAAGCAGTGATTTTGGAAGGATGAACTGCCAGCCACCCCTGCTCGATCAGCGAAGTTTGGCCGATGTGGCTTGGTTGCCATACTCGCATCTTAGCCCGAAAATATCTGGGTCAGGAAAACCGCACCACAGTACTGAGAATTCGGGCGGATCCCGCCACCCGCGCCGGTGTAGCGAAGGTTTCGGCGTAGGATATTCCTGCGGTGACCCGGAGATTCCATCCATTCGCGTACGGCCAATTTGGCCAGGCTGCGATAGCTGTGCCGCCCGATGGGTTGGCCAGAAGGCGTTGTGAACACGCATTTCCCAGAGGATCGAATCAGAAACTGACGATTGTCGATATTGTACAAACGCATGACGCCGATGTTTTCAGCACCCGTTTTATACTTCACGCCCGATGACTTGAGCCGCCCCTTCAGGCTGCTTGTTTTCCCGCTCGACGCCTTATGGCTCAGCTTGCCGGACTTCGCCATCCACTTCGAGTGTTTGCTGGCTTGTGTGCGCAAACCGCTTGCCGCAGTCAGCTTTGGTAGGCCGTGTTTGCACCGGTAAAAGTTCACCTCCGCCAAGATCGCGGCATCCAAAATCGCTTGGTTCAACTGTTTGTAGGATATGGATTTTTCTTCACCTGCAACGCGCTGAACAGAGCACTTGGCCTGCGCTGTGGCAGGTGACAGGAAGACAGCAAGGCATGCGGTCAGCATGACGGGCAACAAGGGGCGCAACATTTTTGTCTCCGATCTGAGTGGGAATGACGGATCCTAGGTTCTATTGTTCAATAAGTAATTGAGGAATGCGAGACCATTTCTTGGCAATTATATGGCGCGGTCCATTGACTTGCAGCGGTGTTTCTCGCACCAAAGTTATGCAGTTTTATTAAATACATGAGAGTAATGACCGATGAAAATCGCAATGATTGGAACGGGCTATGTTGGGCTCGTATCGGGGGTTTGTTTTTCTGATTTTGGACATGAAGTCGTTTGCGTCGATAAGGATCCGCGCAAGATCCGGATGCTCGAAGCGGGCAAGGTTCCGATCTATGAGCCCGGGTTGGAAGATTTGATGGCGAAAAACGTTCAGGCCGGGCGCCTGACCTTCACTGAAGACTTGAAAGAAGCCGTTTCAGGGGCGGATGCTGTCTTTATTGCTGTTGGCACGCCCACGCGTCGTGGTGATGGCCATGCGGATCTGACCTATGTTTTCGCAGCTGCAGAAGAGATTGCCGAATCATTGGACCACCATGCCGTGGTCGTCACCAAGTCCACGGTACCCGTCGGCACCAATCGCCGCGTCGCCGAGGTGATCGCGAGGGCCAATCCGGAACTGGAGTTTGACGTGGCCTCGAACCCGGAATTTCTGCGTGAAGGTGCCGCGATTGATGACTTCATGCGGCCGGATCGCGTGGTAGTCGGCGTCGAGAACGACCGCGCTGCGCAAGTGATGGCCGAGATCTATCGCCCGCTGTTCCTGCGTGATTTTCCGATTGTCACCACCGATCTGGAAAGCGCTGAGATGATCAAATACGCGGCGAACGCGTTCCTGGCGACCAAGATCACCTTCATGAATGAAATCGCCGCACTGTGCGAGCGCGTGAATGCAGACGTGAAGCAAGTGTCGAAAGGCATCGGGCTGGATGGTCGGATCGGCAACAAATTCCTGCACGCGGGTCCGGGCTATGGCGGAAGCTGTTTCCCGAAGGACACCAAGGCGCTTGCTCGCATTGGTCAGGAAAACGGCATGGCGATGCAGATCACCGAGGCTGTGATCAACGTGAATGACGGCGCCAAACGCCGGATGATCGACAAGGTGGTCGATATGTGTGGCGGCGGTGTTTCGGGGAAGACCATTGTCGTGCTCGGGGTCACCTTCAAACCCAACACGGATGACATGCGCGATGCACCCAGCCTGACCATCGTTCCGGCTTTGATCGGCGGTGGGGCAACCGTCCGTGTCGTCGACCCTCAGGGCCTTGCCGAGGGCAAAGCGCTTTTGCCGGGTGCACATTGGTTCGAAGATGCATATAAGGCTGCCGAGAATGCGGATGCGGTTGTGCTTCTGACCGAGTGGAATGAGTTCCGAGCGCTGGACCTGAAACGTCTGGCCGAAGGTATGAACACGGCAGCGATGGCCGATCTGCGCAACATCTATTCGCCATCGGATGCGGAGCGAGCGGGGTTCACGACCTATTGTGCCGTCGGGCGTCGCGGGTTCGGCACCGGGGAATGGCATGACTAAGGCCCCCTTCCTGCAGCGGGAGGAAGCAGGCAAGGAACCGGCACAGGTTGAAACGGCTTTTCGACATCGTATTGGCACTTGTGCTTATGGTGCCGGTGATTCCCGCTCTGGCGGGTCTGTACGTCGTGGTGCTAGCCAAGGATGGACGCCCATTCATTTACCGCTCGCGTCGTAACACCGCATTTGACCAAGTGTTCGACCAGATGAAGATTCGCACGATGCGGACGGCCCCTGCGCATGAAAGCGTGGGCATCACCGGTGGGCATAAAAGAGGTCGGATTACCAAGCTGGGCCGGTATCTTCGCGACCATCGTCTGGATGAGCTGCCGCAACTGCTGAACGTGCTGAAAGGCGAGACGAGTTTCGTGGGCCCGCGCCCGCCCGAGCCGCGCTATGTCGCCGCCTGTCCCGCAATTTATCAGCAGGTGCTTTTGGACCGCCCCGGCATCACCGGGATGGCCTCGATCATCTTTCATTCCCACGAAGAAAAAATGTTGGCCGAGTGCCATTCGCAGAAAGAAGCGGAAGACGTTTACTTGCGTCGCTGCATTCCACGCAAAGCGCATTTGGATATGATCTATCACCGGAACAAGTCGCTGATGCTGGATCTGTACGTACTGTATCTGACAGCGGCGAAATCGGTGCCGCTGCCAGGGCGTCGCGCTGCCCGTATTCGCGGGCAGTGATCAAAAGCAGTACTACTGGTTACAACGCGCTGCCGTCCGCCACTTTCAGCCACGCCGCGCCATCGCTATAGGCCAGCTGAGCGCCTCCGGTCGCATCCGACACGAAGGCGATGCCGCCCGTCCCAATGGTTGCTGCAGCAGGAAGGTCGGCTGTCAGAGCCGGGGTCAGCTTCATCACCCCGTCCACGTCCAGCTTGGCCACCGGGGCTTTGCCGATTCCAACGTCTCCGTTCCCGGTGGCCACGACCGCGCTGTGCCAGCTGGACCCATCCGCGCTGGTCTTGATCGAGAAGTCATCGTTCCCCGCCAACCCCATCTCCGCGCGCCCCGACCAGTTGGTCTGAAACAGCAAGGAACCGGTGTCGCCGCTGCTAGCTTTGTTGACCTTTAGCTGATGCGAACTGCCCGCATGGGTCAAAAGCGTGGCGTCCGAGGACACCGCCAGCCGGTTGGTTGCATCGGCGCTTGTGTTGATGCCGACATGGTCCAGATTGTTGGTGTCGAGTGTCATCTCGACCCAGGCGCTGCCGTCAAACCGCATCGTTTTGGCTGTGGCTTGAACATCGGCGTGCCAACCTTCCGATGGCACAAAAAACTGCCAGACACCGCTTTCCAAAAGGGCAATGTTGTGATCCCGCCCGGCCCAGTCACCTGTTGCCCCGCTGGCGACAATGTGGCGGTCCCCCTCGGCTGGTGAGGCGGGGGGCACCGTCCCGTCGGCGCTTTGGACTGTCAGTTGGACCAACACATCCAACACCCGAAGCGCTTCGTTATGGGTGACATGTTTTTGCGCCTGAGACGGCTGGATCAGGGGTAGGGACAGGATAGGGGACTGGCTCATGGGGCTCTCCGCGAAAAGGTCGTTACCGTCCAAGTGATTGGCGAAAATACTTAACGGGGCCGCACCCAAGCGTGCGTTGCATTACGTAGGCACCACGAATGGTCCGCCTACCAGAAATCAACAAGCCCCTCAAAATGTGACAGGTCGTTAACCCCGAGAACCGCCAGTAGGTCCCAGTCGCCCAAGTCAACCAGTTCCCCGATTTCTCTGGTGATTGCGGACCTGAAAACCGGCTCATCTGATAGATGCCGGTCGTTCCAAAGTGCATTGTCAAACATGAACTCGTCATCTGCGAAAGCGAACTCGAGAATGCGTTCGACGCTGTCGTTGAATGCAAAATTGCCTTGATCAACGTCGCTATTCAGGCCGTGATCCGCAGACATGATGTAAGTAGATGTTGCGTTGCTGACGAGGTATTCGTCCGTCATATCGATGTAGCTAGCAATGCCGTTGCGGTCGCTAACGAACACGTTGCTGAATACCACTTCGGTCAGGCTTTCGATGGAACGAGCTTGGTTGTCCGTGGCAGCCTGTTCGATCTTACTACTGCGGAAGCCGGTCAGGGTGCCGGAACTTGCTTTTGAAAAACAAACGGTTTCAATGTCCGGGGCGCTGCCGTCAGTCGGGGTGCCGTCCAAGTTTCCTGGGATAAATTCGAACCCGTTCGGGGGGCGGTCCAGCGCCAATATGTCCGGTGTCTGAAAATGCGAGGCATCCAGCGCCCCACCACCCGCACGATAGACGTGCAGAACCTCGTCCTTATAGGTCAGTATGGCCCCCCAGAGGGTCGAGGTGACGTCAAGCTGGCTTGCGTCATACAGCATGTGATAGCTGCTCAGATCCAAGGAGTCCTCGGTCGGATCGAAATCCGTGATCGTATCTAGATTGCCGTCGTCACCAAGGATGAACAGGTCCGCGCCGGCCCCACCCGTCATTGTGTCCGCGCCCGCGCCATCGCTGAGCATGTCTGCGCCACCCGCGCCAGCCAAAGTGTCGTCGCCAAAGCCGCCAAGAATGACGTCGCTGTCCGCGCCTCCGGTCAATGTATCCCCCGCGATACCGCCTATCAGCGTCACGCCTGCCGGGTCTGGGTCGATCGTATATTGGGTGATCCCCAGTTCGGTCTCACTGGTCGCAAAGACAACGATTTGCCCATTCACGCTGGCGGCCTCAAGGGCTGCGACGTTCTGAAGGGCGGTTGTGTTCGTGTCCCAGACGGTGTCCAGATGGACCAATCTGCCGTCAGGCAGCAGCGTGAACAGTGATAGCCCATCGTCAGAGCCACCCGCGATGACATACAGGCGTCCATGGTGTTCGACGGTGGTCAGCTCGGTCACATCCGAGAAGCGCGTGAATTTGTTGTCGATGACATGGTCCGCCGGGGTTAGCGTGCCTGTCGCGTCGACCGCAAATACGGTCAAGGACGAGCTGCCCGCGCTGGCCAAGATGACAAAGTTCTGACTTCCAACCGTCCCGGTGGCCAGCTTGGTTGGCGTACCAACCGGCAGCACTGTGGCGGCGGAATGCTCGGACACCAAAGTCGGCGCGCCCGTGGCGTCTAGCAGATAGCTGGCGATGCCATCCCCTGCGGACGAGGCCGTGATCAGCACCTGATGCGTGCCGAAATCAACGGTCTCTATGTCGATCAAATCCGGTTCGGACAGAGACGCAGGCTGGCTATAATTACCCTGTAATATGAGGGTGTTCGTGCCATCAAGCGTGTAGTGGCAAAAGCCTTCGCCGGTGATGCTGGCTGCGTAGATATGTGTCTCGCCGTCGATGACTGTCGCATGCAGGGCCGTGAGCAGCCCCACCCCACTTGGACCCCACTGATAGAATACCGGATCCGACAATGCCGCGTCGGGGGCTAGAGTTAGGCCCGCAATCCCCCAGTCACTTTGCCCAAAGGCCAGCAGGACAGTTGCGCCTTGGTGTGTGATGGTTTCCAGGACAGGAGCGGACGAAGATACCGCCCCCCCTCCGGTCCAGACCTGATCTGACAGCGTCAGTGTGCCGCCCGCGCCGATGGTTTGTATCATGGACCCGCCAGCGGATGCGCTGATCGATACAAGATGCGCCTGGCCATCCTGCCAGACGATCTTCAGATCTGTAACTCCTGATTCATATAACTGACTGGCACCGAAGCTGGTGCCAGCGAAACTAAACATGGTCACCCCAACCACCCTCGATTTCACCCACGCGCTTAAGAACGCAATTCGAGTGTGTTGGTTGGAGGTTAACGACTGTTTATCTGTCGTCAGGAGTTTGTTTAGGAATTGTAAGCAATTGAATCTTAATGGCTTGCTAATGATTGCGGCGCCACGCTGCGCAGTGACCAACGTTGCACGCCGTCGCGCTGCCTTAGCTCTTGTAATAACTGCATTTCCCGTCAGGCCTAGTCGCAGGGCGTGGGCTGCCTTGTGACGCCGGGCACTCGGCTGAATGCAACCACACCTGCCCATTCCTGTTCGCCAAAAAAAACGCGGTGTGGAACAACGCGGGGGCATTCACGTCGGAGATAGCGATGAACATCTTACTTGTCGGAGCTGGTCTGAGCGGTGCCGTCATCGGGCGCGAGCTTGCGGGAGATGGGCATCAGGTCATCATTGTGGAAAGCCGCGACCACATCGCGGGCAATTGCCACACTGAACGGGACGCCGATACCGGGGTCATGGTCCATGTCTATGGTCCGCATATCTTTCATACCGATGACGAACAGGTCTGGGGCTATGTGAACCGGCACGCCAATTTCCTGCCTTTCAAGAACCGCGTGAAAACGACCTCGAAGGGGACCGTGTTTTCGCTGCCGATCAACCTGCATACGATCAACTAGTTCTTCGGCCGGTCGATGCGCCCGGACGAAGCGTTGGAGTTCATCACCAACGAGCAGGCCGATACCTCGGTCGAGGATCCCAAGACGTTTGAGGAGCAGGCGCTGCGGTTTGTCGGCAGGGATCTCTACGAGGCGTTCTTCAAAGGCTACACGATCAAGCAATGGGGTATGCAGCCGTCCGAACTGCCCGCCAGCATCCTGAAACGCCTGCCGGTGCGCTTCAATTACGACGACAACTATTTCTCCCATAAATTCCAAGGGGTGCCGGAAGACGGCTATACCTCGATGGTCGACCGCATTCTGGATCATTCCACGATCACCGTCCATCTGAACACCCGCTTTACCCGCGATCAGGCCGACCAATACGACCACGTTTTCTACTCTGGTCCGCTGGATGGATATTTTGATTTCGAGCTGGGACGTCTGGGCTATCGTACGCTCGACTTCGAACGCTTTACCTATGACGGTGACTATCAGGGCTGAGCGGTGATGAACTATGGGGAAGAGGACATTCCCTACACCCGCATCACCGAGCACAAGCATTTCAGCCCGTGGGAAGAGCATGAAGGCTCGGTCTGCTACCGCGAATTCTCGTGCGCCTGTGGGCCAGAGGATATTTCGTATTACCCGATCCTTCAGGTCGATGAGAAAGCCCTGCTGGCGGACTATGTGGATCTTGCCAAGACCACCACGGGCGTGACCTTCGTGGGCCGTCTGGGCACCTGTCGCTATCTGGATATGGACGTCACCATTCGCGAGGCGTTGGACACTGCCGAGATGTTCCGCAAGTCCGTCGAGGGCGGTGACAAGATGCCGGTTTTCGCGGTCGATCCCTGAAGCGCGCGATCAGCGATCGGCCAGTTTCAAAACGTCTGTGTGGGGGCGCAAGGTTCGATGGCGCAATCCGTCTGACCCCGCCATCCGCTTGGCATCGGGCGTTACCATTTTTTTGAGTTCACATCCCGAAGCGTGGCGTTGTCCAACATCTGTTCCGCCAGCAGCTTCTTGGCCTCTGAAGGCTCCAGGCCGCCATACTTCGATGTGTATTTGCAGAAGGTGCCCTAGCTAACCCCATAGCGCCTGCACACATCTGCAGTCCGCTCGCCTGCTTCCTGCTCCTTGATCTTCTGGATGATCTGTTCGTCGGTGAACCTCGTCTTCATTTGTCCGTCCTTAAGTTGGGCGGACTCTACACATAACTGGAGGAGATACAGGGGCTCAGGTCACCTTGAACCACAAAGAATCCTTGGGGGTTGCGCGGAGGCGTTTTGTTTTGATTGCGGTTTCTGTCCTTGCTTTGGCCAGCTGTGACGCGCCACGCGGTGCGGCCCTTCAATCCGAGATTGTTGGCGGACCCGCTGACAGCAGTGCTGATCTGGCTGTATACACCGTGTCCAAGGCGACCCTGCCTGCCATTGCAAGCTGGCCTGCCCCCAACGCGGACGGCGATTATACTTGGCCATCGCGCGGGGCCGCGAGCGTCGACAAACCGATCCGGCCGTTTGACCGCGTGGACGTGATTGTCTGGGACAGCGAGGAATCCTCGCTTCTGTCCTCGCCCGGCCAGAACACGGTCGAGATGAAGAATATGCTTGTTTCTTCCGGCGGCACCATCTTCCTGCCCTTCGTCGGCAGCGTGCATATCGCAGGCATGCCCCATTCGGCGGCCCGCGCCCGCATCCAGCGTAAGTATGTCGAGGCGATCCCCTCGGCGCAGGTGCAGCTGAATGTTAAGCAGGGTACACGCGGCACGGTTTCGGTGGTGTCGGGCGTTTCGCGTCCCGGTCCGATTACGCTTGATGACCCCAGCTTTACCGTGTTGCACGCCATCGCAGCCTCGGGCGGCCCGGACAAAAGTCTGAAGAACCCCAGCGTCAAACTGATCCGGGGAAACCAAACCTATCAGCGTCCCCTGTCGGAAGTGATGTCCAACGCGTCCTATGACACCTATTTGCGTCCCGGAGACAAGCTGGCCGTCGAAAGTGACAGCCGCTATTTCCGCTCGCTGGGGGCAGCCTCGAAAGAGGCGCTGATCCCGTTCTCGAAACCCGAGATTTCCGCGCTTGATGCGATGTCATTGATTGGTGGTCTGACGGATCAACGCGCCAACCCGAAAGGGATCTTGATCCTGCGCGAGTATCCGCAAACCGCCGTGCGCGCAGACGATCAGGGGCCAGACAATGTGCGCAGCGTCTTTGTGATCGACCTGACCACTGCTGACGGGCTGTTCAGTGCGGGCAAGTTCCAGATCCACAGCAAGGATACTGTGCTTGTTACCGAAAGCGCGATCGCGGCAAGCAACACCTTGGTGCGACTGGTCCGCCAGCTGACCGGGATCACGTTTGACATCAGTAGGCTCTAGGCTTGACCGAATGTGGCTTTTGAAGGGGTGCGCGTGGTGCGCGCCCCTTTTTCGTGTGGCTGCATGCATCCTTGGCGCTCGTTGCTTGACCCTTCTGCGCGCGGTCCTTACCCATTGAAGTTCAAGGAGGACCGCCCATGCGCACCGCAGATGAAGCCCTGATCGTGATCGACGTGCAGAACGATTTCTGCCCGGGCGGAGCCCTTGCCGTCGCCGAAGGCGACCAGATTGTGCCCCTGATCAATGCCATGCTGCCCGACTTTGCCGTGAAAGTTTTCACGCAGGACTGGCACCCAGCGGGTCACAGCTCGTTCGCGTCGTCGCACGATGGGAAAGCCCCGTTTGAGATGACCGAGATGCCCTATGGTTCCCAAGTCCTATGGCCCGACCACTGCGTGCAGGGCACAGATGGGGCCGCTTTCCACCCCGATCTTCTAACGGCCCCCGCCGACCTCGTGATCCGCAAAGGCTTCCGCCCGCAGATCGACAGCTATTCCGCCTTCTTCGAGAATGACCAGACGACCCCCACCGGGCTGGAAGGCTACCTGCGCACCCGTGGCGTCACCAAGTTGACCATGGTCGGCCTTGCGACCGATTTCTGTGTCGCCTACTCGGCCATCGACGGTGCCAAACTGGGTTTCGACGTCACCGTTCTGGAAGCCGCCTGCCGTGCCATCGACCTTGACGGCTCGCTGGCTACCGCCCGTGACAACATGCGCGCCGCAGGCGTGAAACTGGAGGCGTAAATGGTTGATATTGCCACTCGCGTCTATGATCACAACTGGAAGATCGATCCGATCGTCCGCTCGCTGATCGACACCGATTTCTACAAGCTGCTCATGTGCCAGTCGGTCTTCCGCAACAAGCCCGACGCGCAGGTTACCTTCAGCCTGATCAACCGCTCGAAACACGTGCCCCTCGCCGATCTCATCGACGAGGGCGAGCTGCGCGAGCAACTGGACCACATCCGCTCGCTGTCGCTGTCGCGCGGCGAAAGCACATGGCTGCGCGGTAATACGTTTTACGGCAAACGCCAGATGTTCCGCCATGACTTCATGGAGTGGTTCGAGAACATGCGCCTGCCGCCCTACCATCTTGAACGCGTAGGCGACCAATACGAACTGACTTTCGAAGGCTCCTGGCCCGAGGTCATGCTCTGGGAAATCCCTGCGCTTTCCGTCCTCATGGAACTCCGCTCGCGCGCTGTACTGCGGGGTATGGGCCGGTTCGAACTACAAGTCCTCTACGCCCGCGCCATGACCCGCGCGTGGGAGAAGATCTCGCAACTCCGCACCCTCGACGGCCTCCGCCTTGCCGATTTCGGCACCCGCCGCCGCCACTCCTACCTCTGGCAGGATTGGTGCGTGCAGGCGGCGATGGAGGGGCTGGGCGAAAACTTCGTCGGCACCTCGAACTGCCACATCGCCATGAAGCGCGACATCGAAGCCATCGGCACCAACGCCCACGAACTGCCCATGGTCTACGCGGCCCTTGCCGAGGACGACGCGGCGCTGGCCCAAGCCCCCTATGACGTGCTTGCCGACTGGCAGCAGGAGCACGACGGCAACCTGCGCATCATCCTGCCCGACACCTATGGCACCAAGGGCTTTCTGGACAACGCGCCCGATTGGCTGGCCGGCTGGACCGGCATCCGCATCGACAGCGGAGACCCCGCCACAGGCGCCGAGACCGCCATCAATTGGTGGAAATCCCGCGGCGAGGATCCTACCCAGAAAATGGTCATCTTCTCGGACGGTCTGGACACCGACAAAATCATCGAACTGCACCAGCAATTCGCAGGCCGAGTGCGTACCAGCTTCGGTTGGGGCACGCTGCTGACGAATGATTTCCGAGACCTCGTCCCCGACAACGCCCTCGCCCCGTTCTCGCTGGTCTGTAAGGCCGTGAAAGCGAACGGGAGGGCGACGGTGAAGCTCTCTGACAACCCCAACAAGGCGATGGGTCCGGAGGACGAGATTGTTCGCTATAAGCGTGTGTTTGGGGTCGGCGAACAGGTTGGGATGGAGGTTGTGGTTTAGAGCACTACATTCGGTCTCTGAATGAACTTTAGTGCAACGGAGAACTGCCTAGACTCAATATCTTGTGCTTCGTCGTGAAGAGAAATCTTACTAAAGAAAGGAATGTTGAATTTTCCGTTTTTCCTAGGGTAATCGACTATCCAATACTCGACCGTCCACCCGCTGCGATACGATTTGTCTTCAACTTTTTTTGCCTCTTCGACACGGTTTTGGTTTCTTAGCATTTTACCTAGTTGTGCCCAACACGACGGTACGCCACTGAACTGACGAGCGGAATTTGATCCCTGCTTGAAGAAGTGACTCAGCACCGCTGAGCGCCTTGAGGATTTTTTCACGTGGATGAACCTTTTTCCCGCGACATCGAGCAGGTCACACGGTTCAAAACCAGAATGGGGGGCGTTCGGAATAACTATCTCTTCTTTGTCTAACAACGCAAAGCCGTAGTGCTTAGACAGTCTTTTATTGTAGTCGTCTTCTCGTTCTAGTTTTCCGTTCTTCTTCTCGTCGTATTTGTAAATGATTACTGGGGGCACGCTATCAGACCAGTTGGTTTTAAGTTCGTCAAAGCGGGCTTCCATCGTCTGCCGAAATGTTTCGTCAATCCTAAACCAATTGCCTTCGTTGGCTGCATATCTCTTGGTCCCCATTTCGATCGAACCAACAAGAGCGTCTTTAATGGACATACTAAGAGAGGGACGCATGTCATCGAAATGAGCCACAACCTTGTGTGATTTAAGCGTTTTGGGCCTGACATCAGGTAGTTTAGTTCCGAGACTCTTTTGGTAGTGACCAAGCATTAAGTCAGGGTACGTCCTTTTTGTTCTAGCTCCTTTGAAGGTAAACGCGGTGGCATCGGCCGAAACGTCGAGAGGAAGTGAAAGCTCGAAACTCTGCTCACCCTTGGCGATGCTTTTAGCTGCCAACTCATCTAATTTTGAGATCTCTTCTCGATCCAAAATTGGTCGAACGAAGTCGATAATTGCGAAATCCGTGCCTTTGTACGCCTTCGATTCAAATAACTCTACCAATTCGGATGAAACATCAGGGATATCTGCGATTTCGTATTCCCCGGTGATCTTTAGAGATTTGGAGCCGGTCATTGCATCTGAGCTTACGTCATCCTTTGTTTTTCCGCTCAGTCTAGAAACGATATCTAGAGCGTCCGAAGTCCAAAGCGATCGAAACTCTCGTTGAAAGGGAGATTGCGAAACTCCTTGGAGGGCGTCGCCTAAGTTTGATCTATCAAGTCTTCTGAGTTTGCCAACATCAAGTGCGTTTACGGCGACCTTTATACCGAAATCGGCTGCGAACTGCCTTTGATCGAGATACATCCAGCCATGAGAGAATGTGACGGCCAATACCCGTTTGTTAGATTCGAACAACAAAACGGCAGCGCCTGAAGATGTTGAAAACTCTTCTATTCCCTTAAAAGCGGCTGAGAGTTGCTTGAGCCATTTAGGTGGGCTTGAGGGACCGCGAAAGATGAACAGTGCCGCCCTTTCGCCGAAACCTTTAATCCCTAGGCTTTGTGAGTTGAGTGCAGCTAGGTTTGCACGTGCGTTTTCCGAAAGGTAATCTCTGAAGTCCTTTTTGGAAGACTTGGCGATATGAAATGTGAAGCTTTTTTTCTTTGGCAAAGTGAAACTCCGAAATTGGAATATGAATCACAATAAGTATCGAATCCATCTCCTCAAGGTTTATCTGAACTGGTAGGTGGATCGGATAGGTGGAGCGTAAGGTAACCCACCCTTAAACCCTTTAAAACCCACCCCAAAACACCATTAAAAACTTTAAAACCCCGGCCAATCCTGCGTTAAAAGGTTTAAACATTTCCGCCCGTCACGCGGCCCCTTATCCCCCAAGGAAATTCCGGGCGGCGGTGACGGCTTTTTGGGTATAGCTGGCGACCTCGGGGCCGGTCGGATCGTATCGCGGAACCGCCCAGCCCATCGACGCAAAGCGGCGCATCATTAGGAACATGGGCAGCAGGTCTTCCGCCTCTTGGCTCAGCGCACGGTGGTCTCGATACCCCGTCAGCGCCGCCGCCTTGATCGATTCATAGGCGGGTTCGTCTTCGTTCTGCGACAGCATCACCGCAAGGTCGTAAAGCCGGAACCCAAACCCTGCGTCGTCGAAGTCGATCAAGGTCAGTCGGTCATTGTGAACAAACACGTTCTCGCGCAGGGCGTCCGCGTGGATTAGCCCGAAATCCGCGCCATTCTCAAGGTAAACTGTCGCCAGATCATGCGCTACAGCCCGCGCGCGCAGCACCATGTTCCGGTCGTCCTCGCTCAGTGCCGGACACTCCCAAAACCGCCCCCAGAACGGGTCGTCCCCCAGCAGACCGGGGATGTCCCAGCGGTGCCGCGTGAACCCGTCTGGCAGGGTGATGTCATCCGTCAGATTGTGCAGCTTCGCCAGCTCGGCGCCGACTTTGCGGTACAGCGCGACCTGATCCTCGGCCGTACCCCCCAGCGGCTCGCCACCTTCCCCAATCGGTGCTCCATCGACCCACGACACCATCGTCGCGCACTGATCTGACCCCAGCGAAAACACAAGGTCGCCATCACTCGTCGGGATCGGCGACGGCACCCGCATGCCCTTCGATGCCAGTGCGGCCATCCAGTCGAGTTCCGAGCGAATGGCGGCCTCGGACTGGTACCCCGGCCGGTGCAACCGCAGCGCGGCCGGCTTCCCGGCAATCCGCACCTCATGCACCGCGTTCTCGCGATCCTTGATCATCCGCACATGCTGTGCGCCCCATGCCTTGAGGGCTTGTTTCAAGACGGTAGTCATGCGGGAACGGCTTTCAATGCGGCGTCCAGAGTCTCGGCCAGCAAGTCGGCTTGTGCGCGGTTAAAACACATCGGCGGGCGGATTTTTATCCCGTGGTAGTGCCGTCCGACAAGATGCAGCAACACGCCTCGGTTCCGCATCTCTTCCACCAGATCTTTGCAGAACCCAGCCGCCTCTTCCGGGTCACCGTCCCGCGTGAACTCGATCCCCATGAACAGCCCCGCGCCGCGGGTGTCGGCGATCATCGGGTGCGACAGCTCTTTCAGCAGTCCCAACGCATAGTCGCCGGTGTCGCATGCGTTCTGAACCAGTTCTTCTTCCTCAAGCACATCCAGAACCGCCATCGCGGCAGCCGCAGACACCGGGTTGCCGCCGAACGTGTTGAAATAGCCAAAGCGGGTGCGGAATTCGGCCATGATCTCGGGTCGTGTCACGACGGCTGCCACCGGATGCCCATTCCCCATCGGTTTGCCCATGGTTACGATGTCGGGCACCAACCCGATCCGGTCGTGGCCCCAGAAATTTCGGCCGGTGCGGCCAAAGCCTGGCTGCACCTCGTCCGCGATGATGATGCCTCCGGCCTTGCGAACAACCGCGACGGTCGGATCGAGGAAGCCCTTGGGTAGGGTGGGGAAGCCCTCATTGGCGAAGAATGGGTCGAGGATCAGTGTGCCGAAGCCGTATCCTGCCTCCTCCAGCTCGTCGATGGCGCGCTGGATCTCGTCGGCGAACGCCTGTGGTTGCGCCTCGGCGCTGCCGCCCAATGGGAACAAGGTATCCGGCGCAGGCACCTTCTTGACCCAGTCCACTGGCCCGCCAATCGGCGTGCGTTTCGCGGACATATGGCTGACCAGATCCGTATTGCCGTGATAGGTGTTGTCGGTGCAGATGATGCCCACCTTTTCGGTCATGGCGCGGCCCATGCGCAGGGCGATGTCGTTGGCCTCGGATCCGGTGCAGACCATGATCATCGTATCTAGCCCGTGATCCATCGTGCCCGTCAGGCGCTCGGCATAATCCAGAATGCCTTCGTGCAGATAACGCGTGTGGGTGTTCAGGGTCGCGGCCTGCTTGGTGGTCGCTTCGACCACTTTCGGGTGTGCGTGGCCGACATGCGGGACGTTGTTGTAGCAGTCCAGATAGCGGTTTCCATCCGCGTCCCATAGCCATGTCCCTTTGCCGCGAGTGATATGAACCGGCGTGCGATAGAAGGTGGTCATGTTCGGGCCAAGAAGCCGCGCGCGCCGTTCCAGGATCGAAGAGGTATCCGCCATGTCATGCTCCGTTGTGTTTGGATGGTACGGTCCATTCGGTGTACGGACCTTGCCCTTGTGGGGGTGCTACGTCGAAGTAATTGCGTTATTAAGTAAAAGAGTCAATCATCCGTGACCCTCCCACGCAAAGCCTTCACTTGTCCGCGTTTGGTCTTGGCATCCATGCGTCGGCGCTGAGACCCTTTGGTGGGCTTGGTTGGGATGCGCCGCTTGGGCGCGACCAGCGCTTTGCGGACCATTTCGGCCAGACGTTCGGCGGCGATCTCTCGGTTGCGGGCTTGGCTGCGCGTATCCTCGACCCGGATGGTGATCGCGCCATCGTGCGCCCATTTCCGCCCGGAGATCCGCTTCAGCCGCGCCTTCACGGCTTGCGACAGATGGGGAGAGCGTGCGGCTTCGAACCGCAACTCAACGGCCGTCGAGACCTTGTTCACATTTTGCCCGCCGGGGCCGGACGAGCGTGAAAAGCTTTCGCTGAGCTCCCAGTCTTGCAGGGTGATATCGTCATTCACGCGGATCATGTGGGCACCCTATCCAATCGCTTGGCCAACGGGAATGGCAGATGCGAAAAAGGGCCGTTCCATCGGAACGACCCTTTCGAGAATATTGGAGGTGGGGCCGGTTAGACTTGGGTCAACTCGGCCCGCGTTTCAGTTCGAGGGCTGCCTCGAACCACCGCGACCTAGATTGTCCCAGCACCTCGCTCCGTTGCATCTCTTGACATGGACACCTCCTTTCTCGCTGTTTCTATATCTAGGAGCGTGCCACATATTTTGCGTTTGTCAAAACTTTTCACGCAGGATTTGGTGAAAGTTTTGTGACCAGAACGCGGAACGGCACCAGTGCCAGCAGCGCAAGCGCCAGTTTCACCATCCAGTCAGCAACGGCCAAAGACACCCACAGCGGGGCCATCGGGCCTGCGCCCAGAAGCGGCAGAACCTCGCCCGCCCAGCTGACGTCGTTGGCCGGTTCAAGGAAGGTCAGCGTGCCCGAGAAGGCGATGGTGAAGAAGATTGCGGTGTCCACCGAGCTGCCGATCAGGGTCGAAACGACCGGTGCGCGCCACCAGCGACCTTCGCGCAGACGATCAAAGATCGCGACGTCCAAAAGCTGTGCGGTCAGGAAGGCTAGGCCGGATCCCATTGCGATGCGCAGGGTCACAAGCGGACCGAACTCGCCCATGATCTGGGTGCCGATGAAGCTGCAGATCACGCCGGTGACGAAGCCGGCAAAGACGACTTTGCGTGCGGCGGACACGCCATAAACGCGGTTCATCACGTCGGTGACAAGGAATGCCAGCGGATAGGTGAAGGCGCCCCAGGTCAGCCAGTTGCCGAACAGGAATTGCACCAGAATGTTTGAGGCCACCACAATGGCAGCCATGGCGATCACGCCAGGAAGAAGTCGGGTCATGTTGTTGGTCCGTTTTATCAAGGTCGCGGAGACTTGGCCCCTGCCGATCAGGGACGGAGGTCTCTTACAGGGACGAAACGGACATATCAACCCTTGTAAACAAGGGGGATGTCGCGTCAGTTCGCGACCTCTCCCGCAGGTTTCGCAAGAGTCGGGACCACATATTCAACGAATTCCGTGGTCTGGTAGAACTTGAAATTGTCGTCGGACACCATGGTCAGGCGAATGTTGCCGTCGGTGTCGCGCCAGACGGCAAGACCTTCCAGATTGTCATGCAGGCCAACGGGGGTGCGCAGAAGTTCGACCTCGTTTTTGAGGCCCGCCGGGGTGATGTCGAAGCGGCGGACGCGGTTGGTGAAGCCCAGAATGCCGCTGAGGTGGCGTTCCAGCAGATAGAACTTCCCGTCGGGCCCGATATCGGCGCCGACCGGCAGGTAGGGCGCGAAACGCGGGAGCGAGAAAGGTTTGTCCCATGTCTGGCTGCCCGCCCGCAGGCGGTAGACAGGGAAGGGCGAGCCTTCGACGCCGGTGCGTTCGGGAATGGTGTAGAGCGTGCCGTTGCGGTCGATGGCCAAGGCCTCGAGCGACGAGTTGTTTTGCAATTCCTTAAAGTCCGGATGCCCTTTCAAGGTGCGGCCCTTGGTCCGGATACTGGAAAAGCGCATCACGCGATGTTTAGCTTCAAAGCTTACGTAAAGCGGGCCGTTCATATGGGTGGCTAGCCCCTCGCTGTCAGCCCGGAAACGACCGAACGGGGTGCCCTTCGGGGACTTCAGCGGGCCGAGGCGGGTGGTGTTCAGGCCTTTGATGACGCCCTCTTCGCGGTTGAAGCTGCCACGGGCGACATAGCCACGGTCGGTGATTGCGATGAAATTTTTGCCGTCTTCGCTGACCTCTAGCCCCGAAAACCCGCCGAAATGCTCGCCCGTGCCATGCCAGCGATAGGCGGACACCAATTGGGCGTCCGACACCGGCTGCGCCCCAAGATCAAGCGCCAGAAGCGCGGCAAGCGCCGCTATCGCGATGACAAAACGGGTCCGCATTGGTTGGGAAGATCCTTAAGGGTCAGTGGGCCGCGTGGTTTGCGCGGCGTCGCTGGTTTCGGTGCGGGCTTGGGATGAAGTATATCATGCACCCATTTTTCCGCATCTTTACAGCCATCTCCAGTGGGGGGCGGAGCCTGATTTACACAACCTTGCACGCCTTTGGGGCAGGCAAGTCGCACATGGAAATGATAGTGGTGCCCCCACCAAGGACGGATTTTACGAAGCCAGCGCCGGTCGCCTTTGGCGTCCTTGCACATCTGCACCTTGGCGCCGGGGAAGACAAAGATCCGCGCGACGCGTTTGTCTTTCGCGGCGGCCTTGATGATCTCGTGATGCGCGCGGGTCCAGTTTTCGTTTACATAGGCGCCTTTCGACCGACGGGTCGAGATGGACGAGAGCCCTTCGCGCTCGGACGCACTTAGATTCAGGCGTTTAGGAGGCAGCATCCAGATGTCAGCATCCAGCCCGATTTGATGCGAACGGTGCCCGGTCAGCATCGGGCCTCCACGCGGCTGGCTCAGGTCGCCCACGTAAAGCCCCTTCCACCCGCGCTGTTGTGCGGCTTTGCGCGACAGTTTCTGCACGAAGTCGATCAGCTCGGGGTGGCCCCAGTTGCGATTGCGCGACAGACGCATGGCTTGCCATGTCGGCCCAGTCTCGGCAAGTTGCTCGGCCCCGGCCAGACACCCTTTGGCATACGATCCGAACGAGGCCGACCGGCTGGCCGTTCCCTGTCGTGCCGCGCCGAACAGCTCTTTCGCGGGTTGTTGGGCCGCCGCAGGCACCCCGGTCAGGGCGAGGCCAGCAATCAGGATCAGTTTGTGAAACAGTCTCATATGAAAACCTATGCGTGGGTGCCTTTGGGTTTAACCCAGATCAATAGGACAAGTCCCAGAACAAACAGTCCGATAAGCGGGGAGACGCCGAGCTGTTGGCTGCCTGTCGCGGCGGTGATGATGCCGATCAGGAAGGGTGCAAGGAAGCTGGTGGCCTTGCCCGCAAGGGCATAAAGGCCAAATGCTTCGGTCATCCGCTCGGGGTTGGCTTGGCGGACCATCATGGTGCGGCTGGCCGATTGCAGTGCGCCACCAGCGGCACCGATCAGCGCGCCAAGGATGTAGAACCCAATGTCGGGCAGCTTGCTGTCAGGCTCGACCGGCATGCCAAACACGCTCTCGCGTGAGATGAAGACGATGCAGATGGCCACAAAGGTCAGCACAAGAATGCAGATGGTGATCACCGGTTTGGGCCCAAAGTGCCGGTCCGCGCGTCCGCCGATCCATGCGAATATCGCGCCGGTTATGATCGCCAGAATGCCGAAGATGCCTACGTCAACGACCGACCAGTTCAAGACGCCCGCCGCATAAATGCCGCCGAACGTGTACATCCCATTCAGCGCATCCCGATAGAACATCGAGCTGCTGAGATAGGCAAACAGGCTGGGGGACTTCGGAAGTGACCGAATGGTCTTCCACAGGCTCGCCAGCGCGTGGCGGACCAGTAAGGGGTCGCTGCTGACCGGTTTTGGATCGCGCACCCACAGGAAGAACGGGATCATGAACACCGCAAACCAAATCGCGGTCAGCGGACCCACAAATCGCGTGCCCTCTTTCATTGCCGGGTCCAGCCCGAAGGGGGGCGTCATGCCGATCAACGTCTTGCCATTGGGCTGCTCAACGAACAGCGCCAGCATGATGATCAGGGTCAGCAGGCCACCGATATAGCCGAATGCCCAGCCATTGCCGGATATGCTGCCGATCTCTTCGCGCGAGCCAAGGTCGGGCAGTATCGCGTTGGTGAAGATCGTGGCGAACTCCATCCCGATCAGACCGATGCCGAAGAGGATCAGCAGAAGAGTCATGTTGAAGTTGTCCGGGGCCGAGTACCACAGGCCGAAGCTGCCGATCACATACATGATCGAAAACAGCCAGATCCATCGTAAGCGGTTGCCAGAGTTATCGGCGAAGGCGCCCAGAATAGGGGCGAGGATCGCGATGATCAGGCCGCAGGTGCCAACGGCAAAGCCCCAACTGGCCTGCGCTTGTGCCCCGTCGCCAACCACGGTCTTGAAATAAGGGGCGAACACGAAGGTCAGGATCAACGTATTATAGGGCTGACTGGCCCAATCGAAAAAGAACCATCCCCAAATGCGCTTGCGTGCCGAGATCTCTGCCATGTTTGCCCCTGAGAATGCCTGTGTGCTTTTTGTCGATCAAACAGGGAAACGTGCGCGCGGGCAAGGGGATTACATTTCTGGTGGCCAGGGTCGCGTAGCGTCAGCTGCGATCCATGCTTGCACCCATTCCGGCAGAATGGGGGGCGGGCCGGAATGGCCAATGGTGGTCCGCACCTTGTCCGTGGACACAATGCCGTTGCGATCTGTCACGGCCGAGCGATAGACGATCTGGTTCGCGCAGTCGTCTTCCAGCCACATCGTCTGCTCGACATAGAAAAATTTGTCATCCCATCCGACCAACCGGCTGCGCATTTCGAACCGTGCGAAAGTGCGGATGCGCTTGCGGTAGCGGACGCTGGCCCCGGCCATGGTCAGCCCCCAGCGGTTCTTGATCAAGGCACGACTTAGACCTGTGCGGCCCGCCAACGGAATACGCCCCAGATCGTACATGGTCAGGGTGCGGCCATTGTTCAGCTCGCGCCACAGGTCGATGTCCCACGGCCAGCAGCGATGGTGACTAATATGGACGCCATCGATGGGCAGCGGCTCGGCTTTGGCGTATTTGATCATCTCTTTGATCATGCGGACGAAGGGGTACATGGCGGCTCCTTTAGATGTGGTTGCCCTGCCGTGACTTTCCCCAAACGTCAACGCCAACCGCGCGTCACCCTTGCTCTTGTCGGTTGGGCGACTTAGATGTCGTGAAATCAAATGCAAGGAGCCGACATGATTAGCATTCTCAAAATCCTTCTGATGCTTACCGAAATTGCTTGGTTTATTCTGATCGTGCATATCGTCATGTCGTGGCTGATCAATTTCCAGGTGCTGAACCTGCGTCAGCCGATCGTTGCGCAAATCTGGTACGGCCTGAACAAACTGCTTGAGCCCGTATACTCGCGCATCCGCGCATTCCTGCCCAATCTGGGCAATTTGGATCTGGCACCGCTGGTTGCCCTGATCGCGCTGATTGCCATTCAGATTGTTCTTAAAGATGCGTTGCACGCTGCGGTCTACTAATCCCTTGCTGCCCACGCGCGGGCATGGGATTGTGCATCTCAAACACCGAGCAGCACACACATGCCCCGCGATCTTGATCTTCTGAAATCCGTTTTCGGCTTCGATGACTTTCGGCCCGGTCAGGCCGAGATCGTGCAAGCCGTGTGTGATGGTCAGAACACCTTGGCCATCATGCCGACAGGTGGCGGGAAATCCCTGTGCTTTCAATTGCCTGCGCTGGTGCGCGACGGGGTGACGGTGGTGATTTCGCCGCTGATTGCCCTGATGCGCGATCAGGTGCGTGGGCTTCAGGCCGCGGGCGTATCTGCTGGGGCGCTGACCTCGGGCAACACGCAGGAAGAAACCGATGCGGTGTTCGAAGCCCTTGATCGCGGCGAGCTGAAGCTGCTGTACATGGCGCCGGAACGTCTGGCCTCGGGCGGGACGTTGAACCTTCTGCGCCGGATCGACACCAGCCTGATCGCCGTGGACGAGGCGCATTGCGTCAGCCAATGGGGCCATGATTTCCGCCCCGACTATCTGCGGATCGGAGAGCTGCGCCGCGCGCTGGACGTGCCTTTGGCGGCATTTACCGCGACCGCGGACGAAGAAACCCGGGCTGAGATTGTCGAGAAACTGTTCGATGGCGCACCACCCGCCTCGTTCCTGCATGGCTTCGACCGGCCCAACATTCATCTGGCCTTTGCTGCCAAGAACTCCCCCCGGCAACAAATTCTGTCCTTCGCCGCCGCGCGCAAGGGGCAGTCGGGGATCGTCTATTCCGGCACCCGCGCCCGGACCGAGACCTTGGCGAATGCCTTGCGCGATTCAGGCCACGCGGCGGTGCATTATCACGGCGGCATGGAGCCTGATGACCGTCGCGAGGTCGAGCGCCGCTTTCAGCAGGAAGACGGGTTGATCGTGGTCGCAACCGTTGCTTTTGGCATGGGCGTGGACAAGCCAGATATCCGCTGGGTTGCCCATTCCGATCTGCCCAAGTCGATCGAGGCCTACTATCAAGAAATCGGACGCGCGGGTCGTGATGGCGCGCCCGCCGAGACGCTGACTCTGTTCGGCGCCGATGATATCCGCTTTCGCCGTACCCAGATCGACGAAGGGCTCGCGCCTCCGGAACGCCGCTCGGCGGATCATGGGCGTCTGAATGCGCTGCTTGGTCTGGCCGAAGCACACGGCTGCCGCCGCCAACAGCTTCTGGCCTATTTTGGCGAGGAGGCCGAGCCCTGCGGGAATTGCGACTTGTGTTCTAACCCGCCGGACCTGTTCGACGGGACGGTCGATGTGATGAAGGCTCTGTCGGCCATTTTGCGCACTGACGAACGTTTCGGTTCGGGGCATCTGATCGATATTTTGCGCGGAACGATGACGGATCGCGTGCAAGAGCGCGGCCATGACAGTTTGCCAACCTTTGGGGTGGGGCAGGATCACACGAAACCCATGTGGCAGGCGATTTTCCGGCAGATTCTGGGGCTTGATCTGGTGCGACCCGACCCGGAACGGCACGGTGCGCTGCGGATCACGCAAAAGGCGCATCCGGTCCTGCGCGGCGAGGCACAAGTCACGCTCCGGCGCGATACGTTGAAGGCGACACGCCGCCCTGCCGCCAAGATGCTGGTGTCGGAAGAAGACGCGCCGCTGCTCTCTGCACTGAAAGCCAAACGCCGAGCCTTGGCCGAGGCCGCGCGCGTCCCCGCCTATGTGGTGTTCACCGACAAAACGCTGATTGAAATGGCCGAAACACGCCCCGTTACGTTGGATGATATGGCGCGGATCGGTGGCGTTGGCGCAAAAAAGTTGGAGAGCTATGGCACCGACTTTCTGCAGGTCATCGCGGGCGAGGTCGAGCACATGCATCCCGTCCGTCGCAAGCTGGCAGGCCGCGCGGCGGGCAGCCTGTTTGACCGGTTGCAGGACGCCACAACCGAGTTGTTGCGTGGCGAAGATGGCACCGGCAAGTACTTGACCATCGCGCCGGGCACCTTACGTAAAATTGCTGAACGCAAGCCGATGAGCATTGGCGATCTTGGCCGTATGCCGGGGATGAATGACGCCAAAGCCGAACGGTTCGGACCCGCGTTTCTGGAAATTCTAAGCGAAGAGGACTGACATGCTGGTTGTGGTTTCCCCTGCCAAACGATTGGACGAAAAACCGGCCCTGAATGGGGCTGGCACGCGGCCTCGGTTTTTGGACCAAGCTGAAATTCTGGCTAAAACCGCGCGGGGTGTCGGGGCGGAAGGGCTGGAAAAACTCATGCATATCTCGCCCAAGCTAGGCGCGCTGAATGCCGATCGGTTCAATGTCTTTGGCAGCGGAGAAGGTGAAAAACCCGCAATCGAGATGTTCGCGGGTGACACCTATGCTGGGCTGGACGCGCCCAGTCTGGACGAAGACGCGTTGCGTTATGCCGACGACCATCTGTGTCTTCTATCTGGGCTTTACGGACTTCTGCGCCCGCGCGACCAGATTGCGCCGCACCGGTTGGAAATGGGCACACGGATGCAGAACCCACGCGGCAAGAACCTCTATGAGTTCTGGGGTCCGCGCATTGCGGATGCGCTGAATGCGGCCGCGGACGAAACCCAAAGCGAGGTCTTGGTGAACTGCGCCTCGGTCGAGTATTTTTCTGCCGTGCAGAAGGATCGACTGGCCCTGCGCGTGATCACGCCCCAATTCATGGAGATGAAGAACGGCACGCCAAAGGTGGTCAGCTTCTATGCCAAGAAGGCGCGTGGGTCGATGGCGCGCTATGTGATGCAGAACCGGCTGCGCGATCCAGACGCCCTGATCGAGTTCGATCTGGGCGGTTACCAATACCAGCCCGAGATGAGCACCCCGGACCAGCCCGTGTTCCTGCGCGACGAGGGCTAATCAGACGTCATCCATAGGCGCCGCAGCATCCTCAGGGCAGCTTCCCATGATCTCGTCAAATATGACGGGTTTGCGCAGCGGCTTGGTCAGGTAATTGTCTAACCCGTGCGCCATGACCTCTTCGGCGTCGCCCGGCATCGCGTGCGCGGTCAGGGCGACGATGCGGGTGCGGGGCATGTTTTGATCCTGCTCGATCAGCCGGATGCGGCGGGTGGCTTCCTTGCCGTCGACCTCGGGCATCGAGATGTCCATGAAGATCAAGTCGGGTTTGAAGTCGAGAAAGGCTTCGACGGCTTCAAGCCCGTTATTGGCAAAGCGCAGGTCGATGTTCAGCGACTTGACCAGTTTTGAGAAGACCAATTGGTTGGTCTTGTTGTCCTCGGCGGCCAGCACGCGCATCTGGCGGGTGGCGGTTGGTGCAGGGGCGTCATCGACCGGGTGCATCTCTGCGATCGGTTCGGGAGTGTGGGCAATGGTGTCCGGCAGGGTCGGGACAGGCGCATGGCAGAGCTGGCTGAGCGTGTCGAACAGCACAGAACGCAGAACCGGCGTATGTAGGGTAAACGCGGCAATGGCCGTGCAGCCGCAATCAGGTGCGCGTTTCTGCGGGGGTGTCAGAACGATCAGATTGCAATCAGGGTGGGCAGATTTCAGTTCATGTAGCGGATGGGCGTCCAGAGGCACAGCTGTGCAAAGAGCCTCGTCCAAAAAGACCACCTGAGCGCCTTTGCATATGTCAGCCAAGTCGGTGGCCGCCGAGGCCAACGCGACGTTATAGCCTAGCGCGCGGAGACGCTTTCCCAGAATGCTCTTGTTCAGCCCCTCGGTCAGCGCAAGTACCGCTTTTCCGGGTGCGTCAGGCAGATTTGGTTCGCCAATGTGTTCAAGCGCCGGCAGCGAGATGTTGAAGCCGAAGCACGAGCCTTCTCCTTCCTCGCTTTCCAGCCAGATCTCGCCATCCATCAGTTTGACCAAGCGCCGTACAATGGCCAGACCCAGACCGGTGCCTTCATAGCGGCGGTTGCGTTCGTCTTCGACCTGATTGAACTCGCCAAAGATATGGGCCTGAATGTCTTTTGGAATGCCAATGCCGCTGTCTTCGACCGAGATATGGACGCGGTAATCCTTGTCGTCTTCAGCAGGCAAACCAATCGCGCGGACCAGCACATGCCCTTTTGATGTGAACTTTACCGCGTTGCCGATCAGGTTGGTCAGAACCTGTCGCAACCGCACTGCATCGCCCATGAATTTGGACGGCAGGAACAGGTCGAAATCAATCGACAACTGGATACCTTTCTCCTGCACAGTGGGCTGAAGCAATGTCACAACGTCCAGAATGGTTTTTTCCAGATCGAAGGGTTCGGGGTTGAGCGCCAGTTTTGCGGCCTCGATCTTCGAGTAATCCAAGACATCATTGATGATCGTCAACAGCGCCTCGCCGGATTTGCGGATCGTGTCCACATAGAGACGCTGTTCATCATCCAGCTCCCCTTCCGCCATCAGCTCGGCCATCGACACGACACCGTTCATCGGCGTGCGGATTTCGTGGCTCATATTGGCCAGGAAGGCAGACTTGGCGCGATTTGCGGCCTCGGCGCGGTGGCGGGCCTCTTTCAACTTGGTTTGATAGGTGATGGTTTCGGTGATGTTCAGCCCAAGGCAAACCATGTCCCCGTCGCGCGAACGTCGGTCGATAAGCCGGATATGGGTGCCGTCCCACAGGCGCAAATTCAGCGGATCGCGCTTGGGGGCATACCAGCGCGCCAGCATCATATCGCGCCACGCCAACGGGCGCAGGTTGCCGATGTCGACGATGCCTTCCTCGGTCGCGATGTTCAGGATGTCGACATAGCGAATGCCCGGTGCCACGCAGGTCAGCCCGTCAAAGGGTTTCAGATAGGCGCTGTTGGCAGCAATCATGCGATCGGTCTGGTCAAACACTGCAAACCCATCCTCGATGGTATCCAGCGAATCCCACAGTCGCCGCTTCGCGATCACGATTTCTTTGTTGGCGCGCTCAAGATCTGCGCGGACTTGGGTGTTTTCCCCTCTGATTTCCTCGACGACCTCGCGGGTCTCGGTGATCTCGTCCGACAGGGACAACGCGTGCAAAGACAGTATCCGGTTGGCATCCGACAGCTCGGCCTGTTTCTGGGCCAACAGCCGTTCAGCGGCCATTCTGGCCCGCCGTTCCTGTGCAAGAATATCTTCGATTTTCATCCCCGGTTCTCCGGTCTTCCGATACTGTCCAAGGCAGCATCGTCGATCACGGTGAACAGGAAATTAACGAGACCCGGAAAATTTAAGGCGCACGGGTACGGCAACGAAAAACCCCGGCGCTGGGCCGGGGTTTTGGATCTTATTCGTCGTCTTCGTCGTTCGAGTCCGGAAGGTTGAAGAAGCTGTCTGCATCGGGCAGTTCTTCCTCTTTCTCTTCCGGTGCATCCGACAACGAGAAAGTTTCCAGCCCTTCGATGGCGCTGGGCATTTTAGGCTCGGTGTCCATCGCCAAACTCTGCTCAGTCGAGACCAGCTTGCGGCGTTCGTCATCTGACATAACGCCACCCTCTTTGGCCTGCTTGGCAGCGGCTTTCTGAACGGCCTGATCCAGCTCGCTTTGGCGGCACAGACCCAGAGCAACCGGATCGATGGGCTCCATGTTCTGGATGTTCCAGTGGGTGCGCTCGCGGATCGCCTGAATGGTCGGCTTGGTGGTGCCCACCAGCTTGGCGATTTGTGCATCTGCCAGTTCCGGGTGGAACTTCACCAGCCACAGGATCGAGTTCGGACGGTCCTGACGCTTGGACAGCGGGGTATAGCGCGGGCCGCGGCGTTTTTCTTCGCCAGCAGCAGCGGCATAGAATTTTTGCTTCAGCTTGTGCAGCGGGTTGGCTTCGGCCTTGTCGATCTCTTCTTGATCCAACTGGTTGTTGGCCACGGGATCAAAGCCCTTAACACCGGTGGCGACGTCGCCATCGGCAATGCCCTGCACTTCCAGCTCGTGCAGGTCGCAGAAATCCGCGATCTGCTTGAAGCTGATCGTTGTGTTGTCCACCAGCCAAACAGCGGTGGCTTTTGCCATGATCAGTTTGCTCATCTGAACACTCCTTACAATATCGGCCCGGATACAACTTTCCCGCGCCCTGGCTGGGCTGTCTGGCGCCTTTAGGCCTTCCAGACGGGTTTCCGTTGTCGGGGAACTTGGGGCCTATATAAGGAAGGAAGGCGAAAGAGGGAAGGGCAAATGCGTCAACTGGTCATAGGCGGCTTGATCTGGCTGAGTGCAGCATGTGCCTGTGTGGCCGAGGGCGAACGCGCCGGGGACTTCGACTACTACGTCCTGTCGCTCAGCTGGTCGCCCAATTGGTGCGCCACGACTGGCGATCAGCGTGGGTCCGAACAATGCGACCCCGAGCGCGATCTGGGCTGGGTCGTGCATGGGCTGTGGCCGCAATACGAAAACGGCTGGCCAAGCTATTGCAAAACCGCCGTGCGCGCGCCGTCCCGGTGGATGACTGCGGCGCAGGCGGACCTGTTCGGCACCAGCGGGGCAGCGTGGTATCAGTGGAAAAAACACGGCTCCTGCGCGGGGCTTGAGGCAGCGGTTTACTACGACCTTGTGCGCGAAGCTTATGGTGCGGTGAACCGCCCAGAAGTGTTTCGCAAGCTCGACAATCCCGTGCGCCTACCCGCATCCGTCGTGGAAGAGGCCTTTCTTCATGCCAATCCCGACTGGCACCCGGACATGCTGACCATCACCTGCAAATCCAACCGTATCCAAGAGGCGCGTCTGTGTCTGACCAAAGACCTAGAGCCCAGAAAATGCGCCCGCGATGTGGTGCGTGATTGCACGGCGCAGCGGGCGTTGTTGGATCCGATCAAGTAGTTACGACTTCAGGCGTTGGATCATACGGGTTTTGACGTTGGGCTCACGCATGTCATAGCCCAAGTGCTCGAAATCCGACCGGTATTTCTGGTTCACTGCCATGATGCTGTTCGAGGCCCATTCAATCTCGATCTTGAGATCCGAGGAATCCCGATAATGCGGGGTTTTATCCGGCAGGGGCAGCCCGGTTTTCTCGGCTACGTCTTCGATGATCGCCTCGATTCCGTCCTCGAACCTGTAAATGGTGCAATTGTCGGACAGGTATTCCCACTGCGGGATCAGGTGGCCATCCAGAAAAAACGGATCGGACTTCGCCATGTTCAGCACGCGATCAAGCCAAGTATTAAAGCGCCCTTTCTGCGTGATCGCGTCCGCCGAACGTTCGGTGCGCATCTTGAATTCGGATTCGATCCGTTTGTAAGGGGCACGAACGATGGCGAAGACAAAATCGAAATAATCCGCGCCAAACATGGCTTCGATATCCGTCATACGAAGATGCTGTGGCGTCAGGCGCAAATCAGCGGTCGGGATCGGGTTGTATGGCCGCAGGGGCGAGATCGAACTCATCCACGACTCGACCGAGGTGCCGCCGGTCTTTGGAATATGAACGAAAAGGATCCGTTTCCCGTCATGCTCGTTATAGGGCGCTAGGTAATCTCCAACACAATCTTGCCGATATGCTGGCTGGTTTCCATTCGCGCATGGGCCTTGTGGGCGTCTTCCAGCGCGAAGACCTGATCCATGACGGGGGCGATGCGACCTGCATCCAGCAGCGGCCAGACCTTCTCGGCCAACTCCTCGGCGATACGGGCTTTGGCCAGATCGGATTGCGGGCGCAGGGTGGATCCGGTGACGGTCAAGCGTTTGGCCATGATCATCGCAAAGTTGATCTCGGCCTTGGGGCCGGACAGAAAGGCGATGTGAACCATGCGGCCTTCGACTGCCAAACATTTGATGTTGCGGGCGATATAGCTTCCGCCCACCATGTCGAGGATCAGGTTCGTACCGCCCTCGGGCTTCAGCGCCTCGACGAAGTCTTCGTCTTTGTAGTTGATCGCCCGTTCGGCCCCCAGATCGGTGCAGACGGCGCATTTCTCGTCCGAGCCTGCGGTGGTGAACACGCGGGCGCCAAAAGCGTTGGCCAGCTGGATTGCCGTCGTGCCGATGCCCGAGCTGCCGCCGTGCACCAAGAACCGCTCGCCCGCTTGCAGGCCGCCCCGCATGAAGACGTTGGACCAGACGGTGAAGAAGGTTTCGGGCAAGCAGGCGGCTTCCTTCATGCCCATACCTTCAGGGATACGCAGCGCGTGGGCCGCCGGGGTCGTCACGTATTCTGCATAGCCGCCACCGGGTAGAAGGGCACAGACCTTGTCGCCCACGGCCCACTGTGTCACGCCGTCGCCAAGCGCCACAACTTCGCCCGAAGCCTCAAGGCCGGGCAGGGGGCTGGCGGTCGGGGGAGGCGCATAGCTGCCCGCGCGTTGCAACGCATCGGGACGGTTCACACCTGCGAAGGCCACCTTTATCAGGATCTCGCCGGGGCGCGGGGTTGGGATGGGTTCTTCGCACAGTTGCAGGACTTCCGGACCACCGGGCTCGGTGATCTGGATTGCGCGCATGGTGTTGGTCATTTGTCGTCCTCGTCTAGGTGCCAGCGGCCGGGGTAGTTCGGGTTCGGGGTGCCGGGGGCTTTGATCGTGTCCAAGATCTTGCCCGGTCCTGACATGAACGCCTTGTACAGTGCCGAGCCACGAGCCTGTCCTTTGATCTTTTCGATCTGCATCACGTCGTCGATGCGGCGATCAAGGAAGGCCCATGTGGCCTCGTCCCCTTCGCTTTCATCGCCCAGCCAGAACAGCACGACCGACGAATAGACCGCCGACAGCGTCGCGCGTTTGGTGTACCAGTTCAGATCGGTCGAGCTGTCGCCCAATGTCTCCCAAATCAGTCCACAGGTCTGCCACAGAGCTGCCGCCCCGTCGCTGGCGTTCTGCGGCATCGAGAAGAAGGTCATGCCTTTGCGGACCAGTTCCTTGTCCGCAACCTCAAGCCGAAACCGCACACCCGCCGCGATCTTGTCGCGAAAGCGCATCTCGGACAGGTCTGCAGCGGTCAGCCGGTCGACCATCTTGGCGTCACCCGCTCGGTGATAGGCCAGCGCCAGATCCACGGCTCCGCGCGGATACATCGCGCGCGCATCTGTTTCAGTCAGGTCGCAATCTTCGGCGGCGGCCAGAAGGGTTGCGTCCGACCACCCGTCGAACGGGACGTGGTTCAGGGCCGCCTCAAGTAATTTATCTTTTTCAATCATAGTTATTTCCTCGCATTTGAGGGCGAACTGGACAAGAGACTTCGTCGCTGCTAGAAGCCAGCTTCCTGCAACTTTTTGCAAACTCTAACTTAGAAAGGTGGTGACAACCACATGCAGGTTTCGGTTCGTGATAACAACGTCGATCAAGCGCTTCGTGCGCTGAAGAAAAAACTTCAGCGTGAAGGTGTCTTCCGTGAGATGAAGCTCAAGCAACATTTCGAGAAGCCCTCCGAGAAAAAAGCGCGCGAGAAGGCAGAAGCGATTCGCCGTCAGCGTAAGCTGGCTCGTAAGAAAGCACAGCGTGAAGGTCTTCTCTAAGATCTGAACAGTGTTCGATGGGCAGGTTGTCAACTGTCCGTCAAAACGACCCCCGTAAGCGCCGCTTCCGGGGGTTTGTTTTTTCTGGGATCAGCCCGCAGGCCAGATCACCGGGAACCAGTCCTCGCGCAGTTTCTGGCCTTGTGTCATCTCGTGCCCCGGGAAGGGCGGAGAGGTGCGGCCAGGACGTTCCACATATCGTGCGTCATCGCCCATCCAGCGCAGGCTGAGCGCGCGGCGGCGGTTGGCAGATTGGTTGCCGCGTGCGCCGTGTGCGGTGCGGAAGTCGAAGATAACCGCGTCGCCGGGGTCCATCTCCCACTCCAACACTTTCATGTCGTCGGGGTTGGCATCCGGATCGGGCACTGGGGTCCATTCCTGATCACCCTCATAAAAGTCGCTGTCATCAGCCCAGCTGACCGGGCGGACCATACGGTCCCATTTGTGACTGCCCGCGATGAACCGCAGCGAGTTCTCGCGGACCGGGTCCAGCGGGATCCAGAAGCTGGCGGTTTGCTCGCCCTCGACAAAGTAATAGGGGCCATCTTGATGCCACGGGGTGGGCTTGGGCGTGCCGGGTTCCTTGACCAGCACGTGATCATGGAAGAACTGCGCGGTGTCGCTTTGCATGACCTCGGCGGCGATCTGGGCTGCCGGGCTGTCGCGCACGATGCGTTCATATTCCGGGATACGGGTCCAGTTGACGTAATCGTCGAAGAAGCGGCCTTCGGTCACGGCGTTCTCGGATGCGTATTGCGACGGTTCGGCCATGTTGCGATCCACCCCCGCGATCATCGTGTCGATCCAGTCGGTGAACGCGCCACGGATCACGACCACACCGTCGCGCTGGAAATCCTCGATATGCTGCTTCGTGATCATCTGTTCCTCCAAGCGTTCAGGATGTAGCGGCTGGTCATCAGGTCCAGATGCGCGCCGCCGCCGTTTTTGTAGAGCGTGATATCCTCGGGCGCGCGTTCAAAAACGCCATCCTTGTGGTCGTAAAGATCACCCACCACATCGTCGCGGCTGATCACCCCACGGGCCAGAGGGTCTTTGAATTCGCCAATGTGATCCAGCACCGTGTCGCGGCTGTCCATGAATAGGCGGGCGCGGTTCAGGGCGGTGTCGTCAGCCTCGCGCATGTCGGGGCGATAGGCGCCGATCAGGTCCAGATGCTGGCCGGGACGCAACCACTCGCCCTTGATCACCGGCTCGGTCGTCATGGTCGCCGAGGTGATGATGTCCGCCTGCGCAAAGCCCTCTTCCAGTGAGGTAACCGTTTCGGTTTTGTCGAAATCGTCCGCAAACCTAGCCGCGCCTTCCGGGCTGCGGTTCCAGATTAGGAAATGGGCCTCGGGGAACATTGCTTCATACGCCATGCGCAGGTTGCGCCCGACCGTGCCCGCGCCGACGATCAGCACCACCTTACTGTCAGGCCGCGCCAGAAGCCGCGCACCAAGTGCGCTGTCACCTGCGGTTTTCCACTTGGTGACAAGGTGGAAATCCACGATGGCTTCAAGCAGCCCAGTGGTATCGTCATACAGGTTCACCGCGCCGTGGATCATCGGCTCGCCGCGTCCCGGATTGCCGGGCATGATGTTGGCGGTCTTCACGGCGATCCCTAACCCGTCGATCCAAGCCGAGCGGGTCAGCATCGTGTCCTCGCCACGATAGAGGAACGTGTCGCCGATCTCGGCTTTCGGTTTTGCGTGGTCCTCAAGGAATGCGTCAGCCAGACTTTGCCAGCTGAGAAGATTGTCAGCCTCAAACGGGATCAATTCGGGGGTCACAGGTCGCTCTCCTTTATCAAGTCGCGGGCGATGAGGGTGTCGGCCCAAGCGCGGGGCGTGGTGAAATGATGCGTTTGCCAGCCGCGCTGGGCGGCGGCGTCGATATTCTCGGCGCGGTCATCGGTGAATAGAAGGCCACCGGGTGCGTGGCCGCAATCGTCTTCCAGCATCTGATAGATCTGTGCGCTGGGTTTGGTCGCGCCCATATGGCCCGAGATGTATCTCCGGTCGAATTCGGACAGGAAATCATAAGCGGCTTCCCCAACCTCGAACGTGCCGATGCCGAAGTTCGATAGGGCAAAGACCGGCACGCCCCGGGTTTTCAAGGCACGCAGGGTCGCAACCGACAGATCAATCGCAGGGCTGGCCAGATCGAGCCAGCGATCATGCCACCAACGGATTTCTTCCGCATAGGTCGGGTATTTGTCGGCGGTGTCATAAATCACCTGCCGAAAATCGCCTCCCCGGTCGACCAGTTCGTTCATGAAATGCAAGTCGACGGCGGCGAACATCTCTTCCCGGCGCACTCTGCCGATCCATTGGTCATACAGCTCTTCCGGCTGCCAACGGATCAGGACGTTGCCGATGTCAAAAACCACGGCGGAGACGGGGGTATTCTGTGTCATGCCGCGACCTTAGTGCGTTTGTCCGGAAACGAAAGCCGAAACCTGAGGGCGCGTGTTATCCGTTCGAGGGGCCCGATGGCCCCGAGGAGCCTACCTGCTGGCGCGCGGCGCGGGCGTGGTAGTCGACCAGGCTGACAATGTCAGATGGGTCCGCATCCGTAGAAACACAGGCATGGGCATTTGACGCCAATGCGAAGATCGACCCATCCGAGAAGAAGCTGGTGTTGGTCACGAAAATCACCCGCGCCTTAGGCAGGCGATACGAGATGAAATCTGCCAGTGCAATCGGCCGTCCGCCGTCAATGTCGGCGTCCAGAATGACCACGTCAAACGCGCGTTCGGTGACCAGCGCATGCGCTTCGGATTTCGACTGGGCATGTGATACGTTCATCCCCTGACGCGTCAGATGCGCCGACCAAATCCGGGCCAGATCAGGGTTTTCTTCAACAATGAGTATTTGCATAATAATCTCCGCCGCTGCGGTATGGCACGTTCCGCATCACATGCCAATCTTGCCGTTGCTGCCTCGGTGTCGCCCAACCGGGCCACTTCGCCGCAATTTGCGTTGTCTTTCGGCGCGTTTTCCGTTTGAACCATCCCCAACAGTGAAGGAGCGCGCGCCATGACAACCTGGATCACCATCTGTGACACTTGCAAACACGCCGATTGGGCCGAACGCGGGATGGAGAAGACCGACGGCGAAGCCTTGGCTGCGCTAATCGAGGCACAGGCCGATGGCACGCCCGTCCGAACCCGCCGCGTGTCTTGCCTGATGGGCTGCGACAACAGCTGTAACGTGGCGATCCAGGCGAATGGTAAGCTGTGCTACACGCTGGGCCGGTTCGAGGTGTCCGAGGACGCTGCCCAAGGTATCGTCGACTACGCCGTGGCCCATGCCGGTAGCGAGACCGGGCAGGTGCCCTATCGCGAATGGCCGCAGGCCGTAAAAGGCCACTTTGTTACCCGCCACGCGCCCCTGCCGGAGGACACATGACCCAAGCGAAAGAACGCGATCACGGGGGCGGGCTGGACGCGGCCATTGCACGGTTTGGCGGCACGCGCACGGGCTGGCTGGATCTGTCCACGGGCATCAATCCGCTGCCTTATCCTGTGGGGGCGTTCTCGGCAGATGCATGGACCGCGCTGCCCGACAAGGGCGCGTTTGCGCGGCTCGAGGCTGCGGCACGCAAGTTTTGGAACGTGCCCGACGGCGCTGCGTTTCTGGCCGCACCCGGCGCATCCGCGCTGATCGCCCGCATCCCCTCGCTTCTGCCTGCCGATCAGGTGCAGATCGAAGGTCCGACTTATAACGAACACTCCGCCGGGTTTCACACGCAGGGGTGGGAGGTCGTGGATCACGCCGCCCCCGCCCGCGTCGTAGTGCATCCCAACAATCCCGATGGTCGCGTTTGGCCGGATCTGGATCTGGACCGCACGCTGACGGTGATCGACGAAAGCTTCTGTGACGTGATGCCCGATCAAAGCCTGATCAAGGCCGCGACCACATCCGGCGTTTTGATCCTGAAAAGCTTCGGCAAGTTCTGGGGCCTTGCCGGGTTGCGTCTGGGTTTCGTGATCGGAGACCCCACACTGATCGCCAAACTGCGCGACACGATCGGGCCGTGGCAGGTCTCGGGCCCGGCACTGGAGCTGGGCGCGCAGGCACTTGAGGATTATGACTGGGCGCACACGACACGCGCGCGGCTGGCGGACGACACCACCCGTCTGGATGCGCTGATGACCGCCAAAGGCGCCGAGGCGCTGGGAGGCACCACGCTGTTCAGGCTTTACGATGTAGGCGACGCGCAAGCGTGGCAGGATCGCTTGGCCGAACGCCAGGTCTGGTCGCGCATCTTCCCCTATTCGACCCGCTGGCTCCGCCTTGGCTTGCCGCACCCGGATCGCTGGGCGCAGTTGGAGGCTGCCCTATGATCTACGCAGCACCTCTGGTTCTGGCCCTAATCTTGGACGCCTTCATGGGCGAGCCCGATTGGGCGTGGAAACGTGTGCCGCACCCGGCAGTCCTGATGGGCCGTGCGATCGGGTGGCTAGAGCGTAATCTAAACGAAGGCGACAACCGCTTCTTCAACGGTGCGATGGGCGTGTTCGTGCTGGCTGCAGTGGCGGGGATACTTGGTCAAGTGATCCAGCATCTGCCCTTCGGCGGGCTACTGGAAATAGTCGTGGCCGCAATCCTTCTGGCGCAGAAATCCTTGGCCCAGCATGTGCAGGCCGTGGCCGACACGCTCCGACAATCGACGGAAGAGGGGCGCAAAGCCGTCGCCATGATCGTCGGGCGCGACACCAAGGACATGACGGATGACGCCATCGCACGCGGTGCAATTGAAAGCGCGGCCGAGAACTTCTCGGACGGGGTCGTCGCGCCGGCTTTCTGGTTCCTGATCGCAGGCCTGCCGGGGCTGATGATTTACAAGCTGGTGAACACCGCCGACAGCATGATCGGTTATCGCAACGAACGCTATGAACAGTTCGGCAAGTTCGCTGCACGTATGGACGACGTGCTGAACTGGGTGCCCGCCCGCTTGACTGCGCTGATCCTGATCCTTGCCAGCCGCCAATGGTCCGCGTGGTCGGTGATCCGCCGCGACGCACCCTTGCACCGCTCGCCCAATGCGGGCTGGCCTGAGGCCGCCATGGCCCGCACTCTGAATGTCGCACTGTCCGGCCCCCGTGCCTATCACGGCGAAATGCGGGACTTCCCCTGGGTGAACGGCGAAGGCGCGCGTGACATCGGCGCGAAAGAGGTCGATCAGGCCGTAGATGCCCTTTGGTCGGCATGGTTGGTCCTGCTGGGCGTCGTGATCCTGCTGGCGGTTGTCACGTGAGGCGAATCCGGTAATCTGCCCGCCGAGCAGAGTAAGGTATTCACATGCAAAAACTAATTTCCGCAGCGGTCATGGCCATGACACTGGCTCTTCCCGCACAGGCGCAAACCGTGGCCTGTGGCGGAAGCTTCTCGGGCTTCGTAAAAGCGATGAAAGATGCGGCCATCGCCAAGGGCCATTCCAAATCCAGCGTGAACAAGTTCTTCGCGTCTGTCCGGCAGGATCCGGCGACACTGAAGGCCGACCGCGCGCAGGGGATTTTCCAACGTCCCTTCGTCGATTTCTCGCGCCGTCTGATCAGTCAGAACCGGATTGACCGGGGCCGCGCGATGTTGACCAAGCACGCTGCGACCTTCGACCGGATGGAGGCTGACTACGGTGTCAGCCGCGGTGTCCTGACTGCGTTCTGGGCGTTCGAGACCGACTATGGCGCCTTCCAAGGGGACTTCAATACGCTGAACTCGCTGGTGACGCTGTCGCATGATTGCCGCCGCCCGGAATTGTTCCAACCGCAGGTTTTCGCCGCGCTGGAACTGCACGAGGCCGGCGCCTTCAACCCCGCGACCTCGACCGGCGCATGGGCGGGCGAAATCGGAATGGTCCAGATGCTGCCCGGTGACATCATCGAGGCCGGCGTGGACGGCAATGGCGACGGCAAGATTGACCTGCGCAAAACTCCTGCGGACGCGCTGTTGTCCGGGGCCAATATGTTGCGGGGTCTGGGTTGGCGCGCGGGCGAACCGTGGCTGCAAGAGGTCTCGGTGCCGTCAAACTTGAATTGGGCCGAGACCGGGCTGAACACCTCGAGATCCGTGTCTGACTGGGCTGCACTGGGCGTGACGCCCCGCAGTGGAAAACTGGGTGCAGGTAATCTGCCCGCGTCGATCATCCTGCCGCAAGGGCGCAAAGGGCCGGCCTTCATCGCCTACCCTAATTTCCGCGTCTATTTCGAATGGAACCAAAGCTTTGTCTACGTCACCACCGCCGCTTATTTCGCCACGCGGCTGGAAGGCGCGCCGGTCTTCAATGCAGGCAATCCCGACCCGGCCTTCACGGGCCAGCAGATGAAAACACTGCAAAAGAAACTGGCCGCGCGCGGGCATGATGTGGGCAAGATCGATGGTATTCTGGGCGCGAAAACCCGCACCGCCATTCAGCAAGAGCAGATCCGGTTGGGCCTGCCCGCCGACGCGTGGCCGACGGCACAATTGTTGAGTGCTTTGTAAGAAATTCGCCCCCATCCATCAGGGTGGGGGCGACACGTCTTAGGACAGTGAGTCTTCGAAACTTTCGACGACTTCGGTCCAGATGTCGAAGATCTCGTCAAAGTCGGTCATGCTGACGCCGTCCTGACCTGTATAAATGTCGTACTCCAGCATCTTGCGGCCGTCTTCGGCCACATAAGCACGGCCATAGCGCTGCTCGGCGTTCCAGTCGTTCAGACCCTCAAGCGAAATCTCGCTTTCCGGGGTATAGGCGGCGAAGAACTGAAGCGAGTTGCAGTTGGTGTTGTTACGGCAGCCGTAGAAGAACACGACCATGCTGGTGCCGTAATAGCGCACTTCGACCGACGGATCGCCGACGTTGTCTTCAACCAGTTTCGCGGGCGCACCCAGATCTTCAAAATAGGCCAGAACGCTCTCAGGTTCGGAGGCCTTGACCTGTTGGGCCATAGCGGTGTGACCCGCCATCAAGGACAGAGCCATCGCACCGGAAAAAAGAATGGATTTCATATGCTTCTCCAAATCAGGTTTTGGCTCAGCCTAGGGGGATGATCAGGATGGGGCAAGAGTGTTGCCGGATCAGGCGACCATTTGCTCGGCCTTTTTCAGGTCAACGCTGACCAGCTGGCTAACGCCCTGTTCTGCCATCGTCACGCCGAACAGACGGTCCATCCGTGACATCGTCACGGCGTGGTGGGTGATGATCAAAAAGCGCGTGTTGGTGCGGCGGGTCATCTCGTCCAGTAGGTCGCAGAACCGCGTGACGTTGGCGTCGTCCAAGGGCGCGTCGACCTCGTCCAGCACACAGATCGGCGCGGGGTTGGCAAGGAAGACGGCAAAGATCAGGGCCAGCGCGGTCAGGGTCTGTTCGCCGCCTGACAGCAGGCTGAGTGTCGACAGTTTCTTGCCCGGGGGCTGACACATGATTTCCAAACCGGCATCCAGCGGGTCATCGCTTTCGACTAGAACCAGCTTGGCTTCGCCACCACCGAAGAGGTGCTGGAACAAGGTTCCGAAGCTTTCGTTCACCTGCTCGAACGCGGTCAAAAGGCGCTCGCGCCCTTCCTTGTTCAGGCTGGAAATGCCGGTGCGCAGGGCCTTGATCGCCTCTTCCAGATCGGTCTTTTCAGACAGCAGATGGTCGTGTTCTTCCTGAACTTCTTTGGCGTCTTCTTCGGCGCGAAGGTTCACTGCGCCCAAGGAATCCCTCTGGCGTTTCAGGCGGTTCACGTCGTGTTCGATCTGCTCGGACGACGGCATTTTTTCGGGATCCGCGTCCAGAGATTCCAGCAGGGCGTCCGGCGTGGTCTCCATCTCTTCTTGAATACGCTCGGCGGCAAGATGCACGGTCTCGCGGGCCGCATCTGCGCGTGCTTCGGCGCGGGCGCGGGCCTCGCGGGCTTCACCGGCGGCGCGTTCGGCGTCGCGTTCGGCATTGGCGGCGTCGCGTTCGGCGGTCTCACCCTCGGCCAGCTTGTCGCCTGCCGCCTTGCGCCGGGTCTCGGCCTCGCCAATGGCATCGGCCAGTTCGTCGCGCTTGGCGGCCAGCTCGTCCGGCGCGGCTTGCGCGTCTTTCAGTCCGGCCTCGTTTTCGGTCTTGCGCTCGTCCAGTTCGGCAATCCGCTTGCCCGCGGTTTCCAGACGGTGCTTCCAGCCGGAAATCTCTTTGGTGATTTCCTGAGATCTACGGGTCCGCGCCTCGCCCTCGCGGCGCAGCTCGTCATGGGCCGAGCGCTTCGACATCATGGTCATCCGCGCGGCCTCGACGGCCATTTTGACCTCTTCGACCTGCGTGCGGGCTGCATCCAGATCGCCCAGATCGGCGACGCCTTTTTCCGCTTCCGCCAAACGCTGACGCGCGCCCATGGCTTCCTCTTCGTGGCGTTTCAGGGCCAGCCCAAGGTTTTCCAGTTTGCCTTCCGCGATGTTGCGATCGGCTTCGGCGCGCGACAGGGCGCGGTTCGCTTCGGTGACGGCGCGGTCGGCATCGCGGCGGGCATCGCGGGCGCGTTTGTCGGCCTCGGTCGTTTCCACCAGCCGGGTTTTCAGCACGTCATGGGCAGCACGGGCGCCATCGGCGCGAGCCGTGGCTTCTTCCAGATCCTGCTTGAGTTCCTGCAGGCGGTTGAGCTGTTCCAGACGCAACGCGGCGGTCGAAGGCTGGTCTTCTGCACCCGCCCGGAACCCGTCCCAGCGCCACAGATCCCCCTCCATCGAGACCAGCCGCTGTCCCGGTTTCAAATCGGCTTGCAGGCGCGCGGCGTCTTCGGTGTGGACTAGGCCGATCTGGCTCATCCGGCGGGCCAGAACTTCGGGCACGGTGACATAGTTGGACAGCGCATTCACACCGTCAGGCAGCGATTGCGCCTGCGAATATCCGGGCAGCAACGCCCAGCCTGAAGGCGCCTCACCGTCAATTTCCGGTGCGCGCAGGTCGTCCGCCAGCGCAGCACCCAATGCCTTCTCGTAGCCTGATTTCACCCGCAGCGTATCCAGCACCTGCGAGCCTTCGGACGCATCACGTTCGACCAGACGGGACAGGGCTTGAACCTCGGCATGTAGCGCGTTGACTTCACCCTCGGCGGACGAGCGGGCGGCGCGGGCGTCGGCTTCGCGGGATTGCGCCTCAGACCGGGCTTCGTCGGCAGCTACAAGCGCCGCTTCAGCCTCTTCCGAGGCTTTCGCAGCCCCTGTTTGCGCCACGCCAGCTGCTTCGAAATCAGCTGCGGCCTTGTCCACGGCCCCCTTCGAATCGTCCATCGCAGACCGCGCCCGCGTGGCCTCGCCTTCGCTTTTTTCCAGCGTTTTGCGGCTGTCATCCAGTAGGCGGTGGGCGGATTGGTGGCGCGCGGCCAGCCGCGCGACGTCTTCCGTCAGCTGGGTCAGGTCGCCTTCGCGTTCCTGCAAGATCGCGGCACTGTCGCGGGCATCGGCATTGGATGCCTCAAGCGCGTCGTCATGGCCTTCGGATGCCTTGGCAATCTGCGCCTGTTCCCATTCCAAACGCTCGATCGTTTCACCGGCGTCTTTGTTCAGACCGCTTTCACGGTCGATGTCGCGGGCCAGTTGCGCGATGCGGCTGGTCAGAGTCTCAATCCGCTCGCGCGCTTGGTTTTCCTGATCCGACAGCTGGTCACGCTGGACTTGCAGGCGCTGCAAGATGGCGGCGGCAACAGCCTCTTCCTCGCGCAGGGGCGGCAGGCGGTCTTCGGCTTCCTGTCGGGCTTTGGTGGCTTGGCGCGAGGCACCCTCGGCCGCGGCGGCGGCTTTGACGCGCTCGGTCAGCTGCGCTTGCGCCTCGGCGCGGGCGGCGTCGGCCTCTTTCCAGCGACGGTATAGAAGCAATCCTTCGGCACGGCGCAGATCGTCGCCAATGGTGCGATAGCGTGCGGCCTGCCGTGCTTGTCGCGCCAACTGCCCAAGCTGCGACGCGAGCTGTTCAATCACGTCTTCCACGCGGGCCAGATTGGTCTCGGTGCCTTTCAGCTTCAGCTCTGCCTCGTGACGACGCTGATACAGGCCCGAGATGCCAGCCGCTTCTTCCAGAATGCGGCGACGCGCCTTCGGCTTGGCGTTGATCAGCTCGGAAATCTGCCCCTGACGCACCAGTGCAGGCGAATGCGCCCCGGTCGAGGCATCGGCGAACAGCATGCTGACGTCGCGCGCGCGCACATCTTTGGTGTTCACCTTATAAGCAGAGCCCGCGTCGCGGGTGATCCGGCGTATGATTTCCAGATTGTCGCTTTCATTGAACCCTGAAGGGGCAAGGCGTTCGCTGTTGTCCAGTAGGAGCGAGACTTCGGCGAAGTTGCGCGCGGGGCGCGAGGCAGCACCGGCAAAGATCACATCCTCCATCCCGCCGCCGCGCATGGCGGTCGGGCGGTTCTCGCCCATGACCCAGCGCAGGGCTTCCAGCAGGTTGGATTTGCCACAGCCGTTCGGTCCCACCACACCCGTCAGCCCGTCCGCGATCACCAGATCGGTCGGGTCTACAAAGCTTTTAAAGCCATTCAGACGGAGTTTTGAAAACCGCAAGCGGTCTGCCTCATTATTGATTCTTACTGTCCAATGATTGTTCGAAGGGAAATTGCAGGAGTCAACGGCGGTGACCGATATGTGGTCGAAATGGGCTAGTTATCCACAAGATATCGCATTTGGCGCCTTCTGGGCGCATTTGCCGTGCCGCCATTCCCCCGTCCTAGGTCGGTTTCGATCTTGACCCTTTGCCCCCTTGCACGGCAAAGACGTTCTGCATGGTTCCCAATGGGACAAAAGGGAATGCACCGGGGACGACCCAATCCGGGGTCTGATGGTGCAGCCGCCCCCGCGACTGTAAGCGGAGAGCGCCCGCCAGCGCCACTGGCTCTCAGGGTCGGGAAGGCGGCGGCGCGCTTCGACCCGCGAAGCCAGGAGACCTGCCATGCCCACACGCAACCCACCCGTCGGGGAGACGGGCGAAGGAGGATAAGATGCAAGCAAAGATCCCTGCCACCGTGGTCACCGGTTTTCTGGGCGCGGGCAAGACGACCCTGATCCGCCACATGCTGGACAACGCCAAGGGCAAGCGCATCGCGCTGATCATCAACGAGTTTGGCGATCTGGGCGTAGACGGCGACATTCTGAAAGGCTGCGGGGACGAGACCTGCACCGAGGATGACATCATGGAGCTGTCGAACGGCTGCATCTGCTGCACCGTGGCCGAGGACTTCATTCCGACGCTGGAAAAGCTGCTGGACCGTGACACACCGCCCGATCACATCGTGATTGAAACCTCGGGTCTGGCGCTGCCGCAGCCGCTGGTCCGTGCTTTCCAGTGGCCTGAGATTTCGACCCGTGTGACCGTGGATGGCGTTGTGACCGTTGTGGACGGTAAGGCCGTGTTTGACGGTCAGTTCGCCTCGAACCTGGACGCCGTGGAAGCGCAGCGCAAGCTGGACGAGAACCTGGACCACGAAACGCCGCTGTCCGAGCTGTTCAAGGATCAGGTGACCTGTGCCGACATGATCGTCGTGAACAAGTCCGACCTTCTAGCGGAAGGCGAGGCGGATCAGCTGGTGTCGAAACTGTCTGGGGACAGCCGTGATGGCGTGCAGGTCGTGCGCTCGACCATGGGTGCGCTGCCGGTTGAGGTTCTGTTGGGGCAGGGCATGGGCGCCGAGGATGATATGGACGCCCGTCTGTCGCTGCACGAGAAGGGGCATCATCACCACGATGATCACCACCACGACCATGACGAACACCACCATCATCACGATCACGATGATGACCATGACCATCATCACCACCACGATCACGACCATGATGCGTTCGAAAGCTTCGTGGTCACGCTGGGCGAGGTCGCCGATCCCAAAGCCTTTGCCGAAAAGGTCGCCGACGTGATCCGTGCTAACAATATCCTGCGTCTGAAAGGTTTTGCTGCCGTTGAAGGCAAGCCGATGCGCCTGACGCTGCAGGCTGTCGGTCCCCGCGTCGACACCTATTTCGATCAGCCCTTCGGCACCCAGACCCGCGAAACGCGTCTGGTGGTCATTGGGCAGTCGGGTCTGGACCGCGATGCCATTGCACAGGCGCTGACCGCATGACGGTTCAGGTTGTCCCCGGCGATCCGCGCGATCCGCAGGCCACGGCGCTGCTTCAGCAAAGCCATGCCCTGATGGAGAGCCTGTTTCCACCTGAGGATAATTTCTTTCTGAACATCGACGACCTCTGCGTGCCCGAGATCTCGTTCTTCGTGGCGCGTGAGGGCGATACGGTGCTGGGGACTGGCGCGCTGGCGGATAAAGGTGCGTATGGCGAGGTGAAGTCGATGTTCGTCTCGCCGGAGGCGCGCGGTAAAGGTGTGGGCGAGGCGCTGCTTCAGCAGATCGAAGCCACCTCTCGTGCTCAAGGCCACACGGCGATGAAGCTGGAAACCGGCAATGTGCTTTATGCGGCGCACCGTCTTTACGAACGGGCCGGATTTACCACATGCGGACCGTTTGGGGATTACCCCGAGGCCAACAGCTCTCTCTTTATGGAGAAAGCGCTGTGAGCGGCGCTTACGCCTTCTTGCCCTTGTCGGCAGCCGCTTTCATTCGCGCCAAGAGCGCTGATTTGTCGTCCTTCCGGTTCAGCGGGTTCTTCGCGGTTCCACGGGCATTGTGTTCGGAGTGGCGGGGCTTGCCCTTGGCAGGTTTCGGTGCGCCGGCAGCTTTATAATCCATAGGGTTCACCTTGATCGGGTCATGTTTGGCCGGTCCATAACATCTTAACGCAAGGGACGCGACATGCATCTTCTGGCAGCCACTCCGGGCAGCATTGATGACGGGAAAGAACCGGTGGATCTGGGGCAGACGCCCTCGGATCTGGTGTTTATTTCGGCCGCGGACACGGAACTTGCGGGGCTTGCCCAAGCGCGGGCCGAGATGGCGGGTACCCCCGGTCTGCGTCTGGCCAACATGATGCATCTGGCGCACCCGATGTCGGTCGACCTGCATATCGACAATTGCGCGACGAAGTCTCGGCTGGTTGTGGCGCGGGTGTTGGGTGGTGTCGGTTACTGGAAATACGGGGCTGAGCAATACGCCGCCCATCTGCGCGACGCGGGCGTGCCGTTGGCGCTGCTACCCGGCGACGACAAACCGGACGCGGAACTGCGTGCGCTGTCGACAGTCTCGGACGAGGACTACGATGCGCTCTGGGCCTATCTGGTCGAGGGCGGGCCGGAGAACTCGGTTGGGTTCCTGAACTATGCCAAGGTGATGATGGACGGCGGCGACAAGCCCGAAGCCGCGCGCCCCCTGCTGCGCGCAGGTGTCTATTGGCCCGGCGCGGGCGTGGCCGATCTGTCCGTCGCGCAAGAGATGTGGACCGATGGCGCCCCCGTTGTGCCGGTCGTCTTCTATCGTGCGTTGGTGCAGGGTGCGGGATTGAACCCGATTAATCGTCTTGTGAAGTCGCTGTTGCGGCAGGGGCTGAATCCGCTGCCGGTGTTCGTGGCGTCGTTGAAAGATCCGGTGTCTGTCGCGACTTTGGAAAGCCTGTTCACCGAGGCGGCGCCCGAGGTCATCCTAAACTGCACCTCTTTCGCCGTCGGCTCGCCCCACGCAGGTGACGCGCCCAGCCAGAACCCGTTCGAAGCCCCGTGGTGCAACGCGGCGCCGGTGTTTCAGGTCGTGCTGGCTGGGTCCAGCGAAGAGGCATGGGCCGAGGGTCTGACCGGACTGTCTGCGCGTGACATTGCGATGAACGTAGCCCTGCCCGAAGTGGACGGCCGCATCCTGTCCCGCGCGATTTCCTTCAAGGGCGAAGCTTTCTTTGACGAGGCCACTGAATGCCCCATTGCCACCTACAAGGCGCTGGGCGACCGGGTGCAGTTCGTGGCGGAACTTGCCGCCAACTGGGCGCGTCTGCGGCGTGCTGCGACGGGCGACCGCAAAGTCGCACTGATCATGGCGAACTATCCCAACAAGGATGGGCGTCTGGCCAACGGCGTGGGGCTGGATACGCCCGCCGCCGTGGTGCATGCGCTCGGGCTGCTGAATGATCAGGGTTATATGGTCACGGACGCGCCTGCGGACAGCGATGCGCTGATGCAAGCCGTCATGGCAGGGCCGACCAACTGGCTGACCGACAGGGCCGCACGCGCGGGCGGAGTCTCGATGCCGATGTCCGATTACCAGATAAACTATGGCCAACTGCCGTGGGAGATGCGCGAGGCGATTGAGAGCCGCTGGGGCAAGCCCGAACAAGATCCGTTCTTTACCCCCGGCGAGGTCGATTGCGGGTCGTTTGCGCTGTCGGTTCTAGAGTTCGGCAATGTCGTCGTCGGCGTGCAGCCCGCGCGAGGCTATAACATCGACCCGACCGAGACCTATCACTCGCCCGACCTTGTCCCTCCACACAATTATCTGGCCTTCTATTTCTGGCTGCGTCACGTTTTTGGGGCGCACGCGTTGGTCCATATGGGCAAGCACGGGAACCTTGAGTGGCTGCCGGGTAAGGCGGTCGCCCTGTCCGAGACCTGCTGGCCCGAGGCTGTGATGGGCCCGATGCCCCATGTCTATCCGTTCATCGTTAACGATCCCGGCGAAGGCACGCAGGCCAAGCGCCGCGCGCAGGCCGTGATCATCGACCACCTGACGCCCCCTCTGACCCGGGCCGAGACCTATGGCCCGCTGCACGATCTGGAAGCGTTGGTGGACGAATACTATGAAGCCGCCGGCGTCGATCCCCGCCGCATCGACCGCCTGCGCCGCGAGATCCTGACCCTGACGCACGCCACCGGGCTGGACGCCGATGTGGGCATGTCGGGCGAGGACGAGGATAGCGATCTGGCCAAGCTCGACGCTTATCTGTGTGAATTGAAAGAGGCGCAGATCCGCGACGGTCTGCACGTGTTCGGGCAGTCTCCGACCGGCGATCTGGAGCGCGATCTGGGTATCGCACTAGTCCGTGTTCCGCGTGGACAGGGTGAAGGGGGCGATGCGTCACTGATCCGGGCTTTGGCGGCGGATTGCGGCGTAGATATTGATCCGTTGGATTGTGATATGGCGGCTTCTTATGACGGCCCGCGTCACCAACGTCTTGAAGCGATCGACGCAGGCAACTGGCGCAGCAATGGTGACACCGTCGAGCGGTTGGAGTTGCTGGCCCAGAAGGCCGTTGCGTGGGGCGAGGTGCCGGAAGACTTCGCCGCAACCCGCCCGGTTCTGGATGCTTATCACGCACAAGTTCTACCCTCGGTGCGGGCCTGTGGGCCAGATGAGGGGGAGGGGCTCCTCACCGCCCTTGCTGGGCAGTTCGTCGCTCCTGCGCCATCCGGCGCTCCGACCCGCGGGCGATTGGATGTGTTGCCGACGGGGCGGAATTTTTTCTCGGTCGATAGCCGCGCGGTGCCGACGCCGACCGCCTGGGCGCTGGGCTGGAAATCAGCAAGCCTGTTGATCGACAAGCACCTACAGACCCATGGCGACTGGCCGCGCACGATGCTGGTCACCGCATGGGGCACGGCGAATATGCGCACGGGTGGAGACGACATCGCGCAGGCGCTTGCACTGATGGGCGTGAAGCCCAAATGGGACAGCGCCAACCGCCGCGTGACCGGGTTCGAAGTGATCCCGTCCTCGGCTCTGGGTCGTCCGCGTGTGGACGTCACCCTGCGCGTGTCCGGCTTCTTCCGCGACGCCTTCCCGCAACTGATCGCCTTGGTCGACAGTGCCGCGCGGGCTGTGCAGGCGCTGGACGAACCCGATGACGTAAACCCGGCCGCCGCGCGAGTACGTGCGGGTGAAGGCACGTCGCGGGTCTATGGCTCGAAACCCGGGGCCTATGGCGCGGGGCTTCAGGCGATGATCGACGAGCGGCTTTGGGCCGACAAGGCCGATCTGGCCGAGGCCTATCTGGAATGGGGCGGCTATGCCTATGGCGCAGGCAGCGAAGGTACCCGCGACCGCGAAGGGTTCGAGGCCCGTCTGGGGCAGGTCGAGGCCATCGTCCAGAACCAGGACAACCGCGAGCACGATCTGCTGGACAGCGACGACTATTACCAGTTCGAAGGCGGTGCGGCGGCGGCTGTATCGACCCTTCAGGGCCGGGATCGTCCGATTTATCACAACGACCACTCGCGCCCAGAACGCCCGGTGATCCGTACGCTGGAAGACGAGATTGGGCGCGTGGTCCGCTCGCGCGTGGTGAACCCGAAATGGATCGATGGGGTGAAACGCCACGGTTATAAAGGCGCGTTCGAGATCGCCGCGACGGTCGATTACATGTTCGCCTTCGCGGCCACCACGGGCGCGGTGCGTAGCCATCACTTCGATTTGGTCTACAGCGCGTTCATCGAAGATGACGACACCCGCGATTTCATCGAAGAGCATAACGATCCGGCGCTGAAAGAGATCGCTGAACGTCTGCGCGAAGCGATTGAACGCGGGCTGTGGATGCCGCGCTCGAACTCAGCCCGGGCAATGCTGGACCAGATTCGGTGACCCCGCGACGGCTTGATCCGCAAGAAGATACCGCGCCGATACTGGCGCTGCTTCATGCGGCTTTTGCCAAGATGGAGGGGCGGATTGATCCGCCAAGTTCGCTGCATCGGCTCAGCGCCGCTGACATTACACAGCAGGCCGAAAGCGGAGAAATCTGGTTGATTGGCCATGAGGCCTGCCTGTTTCTAACGCCCCGCCCGGATATGGATCCTCCGGCACTGTATCTGGGAAAACTTGCCGTCCATCCAGACGCGCAGGGGAAGGGCCATGCGCGCGCCTTGATAGATCTGGCCGAGCAACGCGCGCGCGACATGGACCTTCCGCGTCTTGCACTTAAAACGCGGATCGAACTTGTCGAGAACCACAAGATTTTCACCCGGCTTGGCTTCAAGAAAACCGGCGAAAGCTGCCATCCCGGATATGATCGCGTGACCTCTTATGAATTCTCCAAAGAGGTTTGATCGCAGTCAATCTTGGCCCGTTGAATGGCCTGATCGCCGCTGAGCGTCCCTTTGACCACCTGACATCCCGTGGCCTGTTCAATCGCGATTTTCGCGCGGGCCAGAATCACCGGAACGCGGGGCAGGGCCTCGAATCCGATGCGATAGACCTCGACCCAGTTCTCGCGTTGATGCACCGAGAAGGTCGATCCTTCGACCTCGACCCGCGTTGTCGCGGTGTCGCGATGCATGAATTGCGGACTGGGGCTGTCGCAGGCAGCAAGGGCCGAAAGAGCCAGAAAAACAAGGGAATGGGCAAGGCGCATGGGTTGGATCTCCTTTCCCTGCAGATTGCGGTGCCTTGGTTAACAATCGGTAAATCTCAGCAAATTCATCCCGCGACAACCTGTACACGGGCAGGGGCTTGCGGACTGTTGCAATTGCAATTATAAGATATTCAAGATAACGAATATGAATGGAGAAATCCGATGCAAACCTCTCGTCCTGCGGATAAATATTCGCCGCTCTACTTCCTCGCCTCGGTCGGGGCCGGTGGCCTGTCGGTCACCTTCTTCATGTACCTGATGTTCTGGGTGAAGCACCCGGGCCAGCCTGTGCCGGTCTTTGAAGATATCATGGCCGCCTTCACCACTGGCTCGATGGGCATCAAAATCGCCATTGCCGTGGCATGGGCGGGTATCGCCGCCATGGTGTTCCTGAACCTGAAATACCTGATCTGGAACCTGAAAAGCTTCTCGGCCTTCCGCAAAACAGATGCCTACACCGCCCTGAAGAACTCGAACGCCGAAACCACGATCCTTGCCATGCCGCTGGCCTTGGCGATGAGCGTGAACGGTCTGTTCGTGGCCGGTCTGGTCTTCGTACCCGGCCTGTGGTCGATCGTGGAATACTTGTTCCCCTTCGCCATGGCCGCTTTCCTTGCCATCGGTATTCTGGCGCTGAGCTTCATCGGTGACTTCTTGGGCCGCGTGCTGTCCAAAGGTGGCGTCTTCGACGTGACCGCTCATAACAGCTTTGCCCAGATGCTGCCCGCCTTCGCCCTTGCCATGACCGCTGTTGGTTTCGCCGCCCCGGCTGCAATGAGCACCAATACCATCGTCGTCGGCGTCTCGCTGGTCGGCTCGACCTTCTTCGGTGTGGGCTCGATCGTCTATGCCGCGCTGGCCCTGTTCACTGCCTTCAACTCGATGCTGCATCACGGGACTGCCAAGGAAGCTGCGCCCACTCTGATGATCGTCATCCCGCTGATGACCATTCTGGGCATCATGTTCCTGCGCCAAGATCACGGCCTGCACGCCACCTTTGATGTGCACGGTTCGGGTGCCGAAACCATGATGTTTCTTGCCCGCCTGATCGCCATCCAAGTTCTGTTCGGACTGCTGGGTCTGGTTGTGCTGTCGCGTGTTGGCTACTGGAAGAGCTTTGTCTTCGGGAACGGGACTTCGCCCGGTTCCTATGCGCTGGTCTGCCCGGGTGTTGCCCTGTCGGTTCTGTTGCACTTCTTCCTGAACTCGGGGCTGGTGAAAGCTGGTGTGATTGACAAATTCTCGGTCATGTACTGGGTGATTTCCGCCATTGCGATTGCGTTCCAAATGGCCATGATTGTTCTGGTTGTTCGTCTGAACAAACAACATTTTGGCCGCGTACACAGCTCGGCCGTACCAGCCGAGTAACACGCCACTCACGGTGGCCAAAATATGCGGGCGTCCTGATTTTCGGGGCGCCCGCACTTGCATCTGGGGCCATGTACTCTCACACTGGTCTGACATTCAGAAGTGAGGCCAGAATGACCGTAGATCCCGATCGCCACGCCACAAAGATGGCAAAGAAGAAAGCCGCCCGTGACAAGATCATGGCGACGAAGACCGACAAGAAGGGTCTGATTATCGTGCATACGGGCAAGGGCAAGGGCAAAAGCTCGGCCGCGTTTGGGATGATTTTTCGCTGTATTGCAGCCGATATGAAATGCGCCGTGGTGCAGTTCATCAAGGGCGGCATGGATTGCGGCGAGCGTGATCTGATCAACGCCAAGTTCAGCGATACTTGCGAGTTCTACACGATGGGCGAGGGCTTCACGTGGGAGACCCAAGACCGCACCCGCGATATCGAAATGGCACAGGCCGCGTGGGAGAAATCCAAAGAGCTGATCCGCGACCCGTCGAACAAGATGGTACTGCTGGACGAGATCAACATCGCCATTCGCTATGACTATGTCGACATCAACGAGGTCGTGCAGTTTCTGGTCGAAGAAAAGCCCGAGATGACACATGTGGTTTTGACTGGGCGCAATGCCTCGGACGATCTGATCGAGATTGCCGATCTGGTGACCGAGATGGAGTTGGTAAAGCACCCGTTCCGGTCGGGCATCAAGGCGCAGATTGGGGTCGAATACTGATCCCGTTAACGGGAGGAGAACCGATGCCGAAATTCTACATGGCCTATCACGAGCCGACGGATGTGCCGGACGACAAGAAGGCCGAAATGCAGGCTGCGTATAAGGCATGGATTGCCAAATACGCGGATGTGTTCGAAATGCCCGAGACACCGTTCAAGGCGCAATGGACCGTGGATGGCGATGGCCACCGCGAAGGGTTCAAGCAGCCAATGATGGGGTTTTGTGTGATCAACGCACCGGATGCGGACACGGCCTTGGCGATTGCCAGCGAAAACAGCTTCATCCAGATGGGCACGATCCATCTAGCCGAGCTGATGGAGATGCCGAAAGGCTGATCCTTAGCGACAGGGCGCGGTGGTTACCCCGCCTCGCCCTGCGCGCGCAACTGATCCAGCGTCAGCCCCGGCGTGGCGACCTGCTGGTCTACCACCAACTCAATCACGGCCAATTTTCCGGATGCTTCGGCGCGGCGGAAGGCTGCCTCGAAATCCTCATCCCTGGTGACGGTTTCGCCGTGGCCTCCATAGGCGCGGGCCAGATCCGCGAAATCGGGGTTCGCCATATCAGTGCCCGAGACGCGCGCCGGATAGGTGCGTTCTTGGTGCATCCGGATGGTCCCATAGCGCCCGTTGTTCACGATGATCGCAATGGGTTTCGCGCCGTGCTGCACGGCGGTCGACATCTCGTTTAGGGTCATCTGAAACTCACCATCCCCAAGCCATGCAATGACGGTGCGGTCAGGATGTTGCAGGCTGGCGGCTACTGCGGCCGGGAAGCCATAGCCCATCGAGCCCGAGGTCGGGGCCAGCTGTGTGCCGTATTCCTTGAAGCGGAAGTAACGGTGCAGCCATGTGGCGTAGTTCCCGGCTCCGTTGGTCATGATGGTGTCGTTAGGCAGCGTGTCTGACAGCCAGTGCATGATGCGTTCCAGCTTGACGGGACCGGGGGTTTCGACCGGGGTTTGGAATGCGTCATAGGCCGCGCGGCCCTGTTGCATCCACTCGGCCCACGGCGTGGCGCTCAGCGTGGGCTGTGCGCTCAGCGCCTCAACCGCTGCGGGGCCGGTGGCCAGCACGGTCTGATCGGCGTGATAGACGCGGCCCAACTCTTCGGCACAGGGATAGACATGCACGATGCGCTTGCCGGTCTGCATCGGGTCCAGCATCTCGTAGCTGCCGGTGACGATATCGCCCAGACGGCTACCCAGAACGACCAGCGTGTCGGCTTCGTCGAACATGGCCTTCAGCGCCGGGTTGATGCCAAGGCCAAGGTCTCCGACATAGTTCGGGTGGCGGTTGTCCACATAGTCCTGACGGCGGAAGGCCGTCGCGACGGGCAGGTCGTTTGTGGCGGCGAAATCCATCAGTGCAGCGCCTGCATCTGCCGTCCACCCTGGGCCGCCCGCGATCAAAAGCGGACGCGCGGAGGCCCCGATCGTGGACAGCATCGCACCCGCGTCCGCGCTGGAGACGTTGCCTTGCGTTGCGGGCACTGCCGGGCGATCCGGCACATCGGCCATGTCGCTCAGCATATCTTCGGGCAAGGCGATCACGACGGGGCCGGGGCGTCCGGTGCGGGCCACATGGAAGGCGCGGGCGAGGTATTCCGGCAGGCGCTCGGTCTGGTCGACCTCGCAGGACCATTTGGCAAGCGGGCCGAAAAAGGCGCGATAGTCGACTTCCTGAAACGCGCCGCGATCCCGGTGACCACGCGCGATCTGACCGACGAAAACCACCAGTGGTGTCGCATCCTGCATCGCGACGTGAATACCGGCCGAGGCATTCGTCGCCCCCGGCCCGCGTGTTACGAATAGCACACCCGGCGCGCCGGTCAGCTTGCCATGTGCCTCGGCCATCATCGCAGCGCCACCTTCCTGACGGCAGACCACGTTCTCGATCCCGCTGTCATAAAGCCCATCTAGGGCTGCCAGAAAGCTTTCGCCGGGCACGGAAAAGACGCGGCTTACGCCTTCGGTTTTCAGGTGATCGACCAGGATTTGTCCGCCGTGGCGCATGGGTAAGTCTCGTCTTATCTTGACCTCTTATGTCGCGCGCCCCACATCCTTGGGACGCGAACAAGGAGGCTTCATTGTCCAAACACCAATTGCTTGGCATGTCCGGTTCCCTGCGTAAAGACGCAACGAACCGGTTCCTGCTGCGAAATGCTGCGCGGCTTTATGGCGACGCAGAGTATATCGAGGCAGATTTGAACCTGCCGCTTTACGATGGTGACCTTGAGGATGCCGAGGGGATCCCCGAGGGCGTTGCAAAATTGGCGGCACAGATTGCAGCGGCGGATGCGGTGATCATTTCGACCCCAGAGTATAACAAGATGCTGACCGGCGTTTTGAAGAACGCGCTGGATTGGGTCAGCCGGGTGAAGCCTCATCCTTGGCAGGGAAAGCCTGTTGCCGTTATGTCTGCCGCTGGTGGTCGCGCGGGCGGAGAGCGGGCGCAGGCGTCGTTGGTGGCAGCAATGGTGCCGTTTCAGCCGAAGCTAGTGATCGGGACCGAGATCGCCGTGGCAGGCAGTTCAAAAGAGTTCGATGCGGATGGTGTTTTGACGAATGAGCGCTACAAGGCCAATCTTGGAAAACTGATGGAGAAGCTGCGCGCGGCTGTCGATCAGTCCTGACGCTTCTGGGCGATTTCGATCAGGTTGCCATCGGGATCGCGGATGTAGATCGACGTAATTGGAAACTGTGCGCCGCTGCGGTGGATGGGACCGTCTATGATTGTCACACCCTGCATGGCAAGATGATCTTGCCACGAAGCGAGTGGATGTTCGGTCAGAAAACACAGGTCGGCGCTGCCCGCCGCTGGGCAGTAGGCCTTCGGGTCGAACTCTTTCCCTACTTGGTGCAGGTTGATCTTCTGATCGCCGTAGCTCAGCGCCCAGCGCATTGAACCGTCTGTTGCCTCGAACTGTTTGGCCGACATGCCCAGAACATCCGAATAGAATTGGGCGGTGCGGTCGATGTCCGCCACCGTCAACACAAGGTGATCCAGTGCGCTCAGTGTTGGGATCATCGAACTTCTCCTCGCTACAGGCTCGCCTCGACCCGGAAATCTTCGGGGATGTCGTCACGTCCTTCCAGTACTAGATCCGCCATCAACTCGCCTACGCGCGGGCCCACGCCGAAGCCGATTTTGAAGCCGCCATTGGCGATGAAGGCACCGGGGCGTCCGGGGTATTCGCCCAGCATCGGCGCGCGGGATTTGGCGCGGGGGCGGACGCCAGCCCAGCGTTCGATTACGGGTGCATTTGCAAGGGCCGGACAGGCGGCGCGGGCGCGGGCGATGACTTCGTCCAAGGCCTCGTCGCAGCTAGAGGGATCGTCAAATTCACGTTCGCTGGTCGATCCGATTGCGACGGTACCGTCCGCGTGTGGGATGATGTGCACCGCATCTGCGAAAAGCTGCGGCATCTCGCGCGCGTCGTAATCCAGAAGCGCGCTTTGGCCTTTGACGCCGTTGCCGACAGGTTTGCCCAATTCCTCGGACAGTTTCACCATGCCCTGCCAGCCGGTCGCCCAGACTTCGGTCCCTTCCGAGGGGCCGTCGGTCACGATTTCGCCGCCCTTGGCTTGGATCGCAGCGACCAAGGCGGCGCCTGCGCGGCGGGGGCTCATCCGGGCGGTCAGCGTGTCGTAGATCAGGAACCCTGTCGGGCTGATTGGCGCCCAATCCGGGAAGTCCGAGGTCGGGCGGACTTGCCAGACCGCTTTCCCCTGCCACAGGGTTTCGGCCTCGACCGCGCGGGTTTTGGCGAGGTCCAACAGGCGGTCGTCCGCGATGGGTTGCAACCGGCCAGACCGCGCATAGCCGGGGGATTTGCCAGACACCACCTCGACCTCGGCCCAGTACGCTTCCGCCATGATCAGGCTGTCGAATTGAAAGGCTTTCTTCGCGTTCCAGCGCTCAGGCACATGCGGGGCCAGCGCACCGACCAGACCGCCGGATGATCCCGCGCCCGGCCCGTTCGGGTCAATTACCCGCACCTTTGCGCCCCGCTTGGCGCAGCTCCACGCGACCGACAGGCCAAAGATCCCCGCGCCGTAAACTGTCACATCAGCGATTGCCATTGGGCCGTTCCTTCTTCATGGTCGCGCGGGTTTCATCAGCGTTCTAGGGCAGATCATGACAAAGCGCCAGACAACGACCACCACGGCGAGTATCACGTGGAAAGACAGCGGCGTGCCGGTGGCCGAGCAGTTTGACGACCCCTATTTCTCGCTGGAAGATGGACTGGCCGAAACGCGGCATGTCTTCATCGACGGCAATGAATTGGCAGCGCGGTTTCGCCCCGGTTTCCAGATTGCCGAGCTGGGCTTTGGCACCGGGTTGAACATGCTGGCGGCGTTCATCGCGTGGCTTGCGGCGGGGTCGCCCGAGGGGGCTGGGTTCACGTCCTTCGAGGCTTTCCCGATGGAAGCGGTCGACATTGACCGCGCCCTGCGCGCTTTCCCCGAGGCGCACGCGGTCGCAGGTCCTTTCCTGTCGGCATGGGCCGAAGGTGCACGTCGGTTTGATCTGGACGGGTTCGCCGTCGAGGTGATCGAGGGCGATGCCCGCGAAACCCTCGCCACATGGGACGGCAAATCGGATGCGTGGTTCCTCGACGGGTTCTCGCCCGCCAAGAACCCCGAGCTGTGGGGCGAGGCGCTGATGGGCGAAGTCGGAACCCACACCGCGCCAAATGGCACGTTTGCGACATATACCGCCGCAGGTTTTGTCCGTCGCGCCCTAGACGCGGCGGGATTCGACGTGGAACGTGTTCCCGGATACGGGCGCAAGCGGCATATGAGCCGCGGAATTTTGCGACCTTAAGGGGACGCAATGGAGCGCAACAATCAAATCGGCATCTGGCTGATGGTGGCCACCACCTTCGTCTTCGCGATGCAGGACGGGATCTCGCGCCATTTGGGCGGCGAATACAACGTCTGGATGGTGGTGATGATCCGCTATTGGTTCTTCGCGGCCTTCGTTATCTGGATCACACATCGCAACAATGCTTTGTCTCAGGCGCTGCGTCCCGCCCGCCTCTGGCTGCAAATCTCACGTGGGGCGCTGCTGGCGCTGGAGATCTGTGTGACCGTTCTGTCCTTCACACTGCTGGGGCTGGTGGAAAGCCACGCAATTTTCGCCGTTTACCCGCTGATGGTTGCAGCACTGTCTGGCCGTGTTCTGGGCGAGCATGTGGGGTGGCGTCGTTGGGCGGCTATTGGGGTTGGTTTCATCGGTATCCTGATCATTCTACAGCCGGGCTCGGGCGTTTTTTCGCCTTACGCAATCATTCCGCTGCTGGGGGCTGCGATGTTTGCCGTCTATGGCTTGATGACACGGTTGGCGGCCAAGACGGACAGCACGCAGACCAGCTTTTTCTGGACCGGCGTCATCGGCGCGGTGGTGATGACCGCAATAGGCATCTGGTTCTGGCAGCCTATGTCACAAGGCGATTGGGCGTGGATGGCGCTTCTGTGCTGCACTGGCGTGCTGGGCCATTGGCTGCTGATCAAATGCTATGAATTCGCCGAAGCCAGCACCGTCCAGCCCTTCGCCTATCTGCAACTGGTCTTCGTCAGCTTCATCGGCGTCTTGGTCTTTAACGAGACCTTGCACACCAATGTCGTCATCGGCGCGGTAATCGTTGTGTCGGCGGGCATTTTCACCCTGATCCGCAGCCGACGCTCTACTTCTTAAGCTCTTTCGACAGGCGCAGCGGTTGTGTCTTGCCCGTCAGCCGTGCGCGATAGATCGGCAGGCTTTCGGTGACGCGCATCACATAGTTGCGGGTTTCACGGAACGGGATGTGCTCGATCCAGTCGATGATATCCACCGACGAAGACCGCACATTCCCGAACCTCTCGGTCCAGTTTTGCGAGCGTCTGGGGCCAGCGTTGTAACCCACCGAGATCAGAACCGGGTTGCCGTCGAAATCTTCGATTAGTTTTGCAAGGTATTCGGAGCCAAGCCGCGTGTTATAAGCGGGGTCTTCGGTCAAACGAGCTTTGGAATAGGGCATGTCCAGCCGTTTTGCCATGTCAGACGCGGTGCCCGGCATCAGCTGCATCAGTCCGCGCGCGCCGACGCCCGAGACGACCTCGGGATCAAACTCGCTTTCGCGCCGGGCGATGGCCAGCTCCAAGGCACGCGGGACGGTGCGGTTGCCGCGCCCGATGTCGGGCGTCGGGAAATAGGGGCGGGCGATGGTGTGGCCCTGCCGTGCGGCCTGTTTGGCGATCATCACCTGCAGGTGCGGCTCGCTTACGCTTTCCGCCCATGCAGTCAGCTGCCCGATCTCTTCTCGGGTCAGGCTTTCGGCCAGATGGACCGAGAACCGCTCGGCCCAATAAAGCTCTCCTGCGGCTTGCAGAAGACGGGCAGCTTCCATCACCGATCCACCCCAGAAACGGGCCTGCCGGAAATCGGGGAAGGGTTCGGACCCGGTCAGACGGGGATCCATCGGAAGGCCCGCCTTCTCAGCCGCCAGAAGGCCATAGAAACTGGTCTGGAACTCGCCACCATATTCGTAGGAGGCCTGCGCGCTGATCTTGTCGCCCAATGCCTCATAGGCGCGGCCCTGCCAATATCCGGCGCGGCCAAGGCTGATCGGGGTCTCGACGCCCAGCTGGAAGGTCTGGAAATGCTCTAGCGCCGTCGCCGGATCGTTAAGCTTGCGCAAGGCGATGTATCCCGCCAGCCATTCCAAGTCGTTGCGGCTGGAGCCATCGGCAATGTGGTGCGACGTAGCCAGGCGATAGGCCTGCTTCGGCTTTCCATCGCGCATCGACCAGCGCGCCAAGACGCGGCGCCAACTGCCCCAACGCTCGGGCGCGCCAAGGGACTGGGCCGAGGTCGACCGCTCCAACATCAAATCCACCGCATCCTGATTGCGCCCTTTCGAGGCGCGCCAGAGGAAGCGCTCATAGGCCAGTCCCGGATCATCTGACAGGCTGGCGGGAACGGCTTTGATCAGCGCATCCACGCCGTTTTGCTTTTTACGCAGCGCTATGCGGGCCTTGGTCAGCGCCTGCTGTCCGGACGACAAAAGCGGCATCATGCGCCCGGCTTCGGTGGTGGCGCCGCGCCACAGCAGCATGTCGGCCCGGTCCCAATGATAGGACCGCAGTGTGTTGCCATAGCGCGAGACAAAGGCATCGTGTTCGTCTTCGTCCAGCGACAGTGAAATCCAACCAAGAATGATCTGCGCCTTCGCTTCTTCGCTGTTGCCGGTGGCCTTCAGCGCCTCGGCCAGACGCAACGCGCCGCGCCCGGTTTGCGGCGGCTGGTCGCGGAAGAACTCCAGAACCTCGGTCGGTGTGTGATTGCGCGGAATTGATTCTTCGGATCGTTTGCGCAGAAGCTTTAGGCCGGGCCAGTCGGGATTGCGGGCCAGAAAGGCGCGGGTGTCGGCAAAACTGCCTTCGCTTTGCCGCAAGCGGTGCCATTCCAGGATGTCAGCAGCCAACGCACCGCCTTGCGCGGCTTGGCTGCGGGCGGTGCCCCATTCCTCGGCACGGGCGCTTTCAATAGCCTTTTTAAAGGCCGAAACGGCCCCGGCATTCTGTGTGAAAGCGGGGGTGCTTGCGGCAAAACCAATACTGGCGGCCACCGTCAGGGCCGGTATGAGGCGCGATTTGATCCTGTTCATGTGCAAAACCTAGCTTTATGGCGCTAACACGCAACACACAAACTTGGCATTTCTGTCGAACCCGGCTAGTTTCCGCCGCGTTTGCGGAGCGATTCAGCAGATCTTCGCAGACGTGATTGGAAACACAGACAAAAATGGAGCGTGTCATGTTTAAAGGATCTCTTCCTGCCCTGGTTACGCCGTTCAAGGACGGTGCAGTGGATTTCGACGCGCTCAAACGCTTGGTCGAATGGCAGATCGAGGAAGGCTCGAGCGGTCTGGTGCCTGTGGGTACGACTGGCGAAAGCCCGACCCTTACCCATGACGAGCACGAAGCCGTCATCGAAGCCGTAGTGGAATCCGCTGCGGGCCGCGTGCCGGTCATTGCCGGCGCAGGCTCGAACAACACCGCCGAAGCCCTGCGCTTTATGGAGTTCGCCAAGCGTGTTGGCGCTGCTGCCGGTCTGGTGGTGACGCCCTATTACAACAAGCCGACCCAGCGCGGCCTTGTCGCGCACTTTGAGACGATTGCCGATGCCGTCGACCTGCCCATTGTGATCTACAACATCCCCGGCCGCTCGGTTGTCGACATGACACCCGAGACCATGGGCGAACTGGCTAAGCACAAGAACATCGTGGGTGTGAAAGACGCCACTGGCGACCTTGCGCGTGTCAGCTTTCAGCGCATGACCTGTGGTGCGGATTTCATCCAGCTGTCGGGCGAAGACGCCACGGCGCACGGGTTCAACGCCCAAGGTGGCGTGGGGTGTATCTCGGTCACGGCGAACGTGGCCCCGCGTCTTTGCGCGGATATGCAGGCCGCAACGCTGGAAGGTGATTTCAGCAAGGCGTTGGAAATCGCTGACAAGCTGATGCCGCTGCATCAGGCGATCTTTATGGAGCCGGGCACTTGTGGCGCAAAATACGCGCTGTCCAAGCTGGGCCGCTGCACCGAAGAAGTCCGCTCGCCGCTGGTTGAACTGTCGGACGAGACCAAATCCGCCATCGACGCTGCCATGCGTCATGCCGGGCTGATCAACTGATGAGTGATAGGCGCGAAGGCGAGGTTCAACTCGCCTTCGACCCTGCCGACAGTGACGGGCCGCGCGTGGCCTTCATCGGGCATGTCCGCACCCCGTGGCAACCGGGCGATGCGCCGGGCAACGTGGCCGGCGCGCGCAAGCGTGTGGCCGAAGAGGGCGGTGCGTTTCGGATTGAACTGGCCGAGGGCTATCAACCCGGCATCAAGGACTTCACCGTCGGTCAGCACATCATCGTGCTCTACTGGATGGATCAGGCGCGTCGCGATCTGATCGTGCAAAGCCCGCGTCACGCGGACGCTCCACGCGGGGTATTTTCCCTGCGCTCGCCCAGTCGTCCGAATCCGATTGCGATGAGCACGGTTCAGATTGTGTCACTGGATATCGAGGCTGGCGTCATTGGCATTGATGCGTTGGACTGTTTCGACGCCACCCCAGTGGTGGATTTGAAGCCATGGATCGCCACGATTGATGCGCCGGTTGCCTGAGCAGTCTGGACAGTTCGCGGTGCAAGCCCTACATCCGGCACATGGCTAAAGCAAAAACCAAAGAAGACGCAAACTACAAAGTGATCGCCGACAATCGGCGTGCACGCTATGACTATGCGATCGAGGAAGACATCGAATGCGGCATCGTGTTGATGGGCTCTGAGGTGAAATCGCTGCGTCAGGGTGGGTCGAATATTGCTGAAAGCTATGTCGCTGTGGAAGACGGCGAACTTTACCTGACCAACGCCTATATCGCGCCCTACAAACAGGCCGTGACTTGGGGGCATCTGGAACGCCGCAAGCGCAAGCTGTTGGCATCGAAGCGCGAGATTTCCAAGATGTGGAATGCGACCAGCCGGAAGGGCATGACCCTTGTGCCGCTGGTGATCTATTTCAATCACAAAGGTCTGGTGAAGGTGAAGGTGGGTATTGCCAAGGGTAAGAAAGCCCATGACAAGCGCGCGACCGAAGCCAAGCGCGATTGGGGTCGTCAGAAGCAGCGCTTGCTGCGTCATGGCGACTAACGTCCGGTGGCTGACTTCGTGAGCCTGCGGGGCCTTGCCCCTCTGCGCTGCGCGCATACACCCCAGGATACTTTTGACAAGAAAATGCGGATCAGGTGATCCCGAGACTGTCATAGCTGATAAAGCGGATGGGGGTGCCGGGAGTGATGTCCATCGCCTCGTCTGGCAGTTCGACCAGCCCGGTGGCCCATGACAGGCCCGAGATGCGGCCAGACCCTTCTGATTTGAACGCTTCGATCTGTCCGTCTTCGCTCAGGCGCGCGCGCAGGTATTCGCGGCGGCCTGCTTTCTTGGATTTGCTGAAGGCGGCGGGGAGCATGGTTCCGGGCGCGGTCAGCCACGGGCCGCCTGCAAGGACCGAGAACGCCGGGCGTGCGAAGATCAGGGTAGTGACAAGGGCTGCGACCGGATTGCCGGGCAGGCCAAAGACAGGCGTGCCGTTCCATTGGGCCAGCGCCAGCGGGCGGCCGGGTTTAATGGCGATGCGCCAGTGGTGCAGAGAACCGGTTTCTTTCAAAAGTGCTGAGACGTGATCCTCGTCCCCGGCGGACGCACCGCCAGAGGTCAGGATGACGTCGGCTTGCGTCGCGGCTTTGTCGAAGGCCGCACGCAGGGCGTCACGGTCGTCGGCCACGTGGCCTAGATCGACGGGGGTATAGCCCCAGCCCTCGGCCAGCGACAGAAGCATCGGGCGGTTGGCGTCATAGGTGCGGGCGGTGTCCGTCGTGGTGCCGGGCTCGGCCAGTTCGTCGCCGGTGGATAGGACACCGACCCGCAGTGGCTTGAAGGCTTGGACGTTGGGCAGACCGAGTGCCGAGAGTAGCGCCACATCGGGCGCGCGCATCTTGTGGCCCATGGGAAGCGCCAGCTTGCCGGCTTCGACGTCTTCACCTGCCGCGCGGGCATTGGCGCCCGGTTTGACGCCGGCAGGGAAGCGCAGGGTTTGGCCATCGATTTGGACGTCCTCTTGCAAGACCACCGTGTCCACGCCGTCGGGCAGAAGCGCGCCGGTCAGGATGCGGATGGCGTGGCCCATCGGGACGGTGCCGGTGAACGGTCCCCCGGCAGCGGCGCGCTCGGGCATAAGGGGCAGTCCGATCACGTCGCCTTCGGGCAGCCCCGCGTAGGCGAAGGCGTATCCATCGACGGCAGAGTTTGCGCCGGGTGGGTTGGAGCGGGCGGCCATGTGGTCACTTGCAAGGATGCGGCCGCGGGAGGTTGCGGTGGGCACAGTTTCGGTTCCAACCACAGGCGATAGGCGGTCACGCAGTGTCTCGAGAGCTTCGTCGACCGGAGTCCAATGCACGCCAGGGGGCAGGGCAAAGCAGTCGTTCTTCAACCCCTTCGGTTCGCGGGGCGCAAGGCCGGTGACATCTGCGATGAAGGCTGCAATCGCGGCGGTGTTATCCAGATCGAAAACAGGCAGGTCCAAATCGGGCAGGGCTTCATTGCTGGCCACGGCGCGGATCGTGTCGTTGTCTGGTGCCAGAAGGTCTTCGCCGGTCTCGGATCGGTGCGCCTCGATCTTGGGATGCGGTGCGCCTTTGAAGCCTTCGACCAGTACGAGGTCGCAAGGTCTCAGGCCTGCGATCAGTTCGGCCAGCCGGGGTTCGGGGTCATCGCGCAGCTCGTGCAGGGAGGTGATGCGGGCGGAGGAGGCCAGCACGACCTCTTGCGCGCCCGCCAGACGGTGGCGGTGCGTGTCCGTTCCGGGTTTTTCCAGATCCACGCCGTGATGGGTGTGTTTCAGGGTCGAGACGCGCAGGCCTTGGGCGGTGAAATGGGTGATCAGACGCTCCATCAGCCCCGTTTTGCCCGAGTTCTTCCAGCCGGTGACGCCGAAGATTTTCATGAAGCGGTCTCCAAAAGCTGTTCGGCCTGGGCAAGGTCGTCTGGGGTGTTCACGTTGAAAAACGGATCAAAGGGCGTGGGGGAGAAGCTGGCGGTTGCTGCGCTGTGTTTGTCCGTCCACAGGACGACTTTACGCAAGCCGTCGTTTAGCGCCGCGCGCAGATCGTCGCGCAAAACCACGGGCCAAAGGCCGAAGGTCGGTTGTCGCATGGCACCGCGCTGTGGATCCAGCGTGGCGGCCAGCGCGATGTCCGTGCCGTCGCGCTGTGCAGCGATCAGCAGGCGATCCACAAGGTCGCGCGGGAAGAACGGTGTGTCGGCGGCGGCGGATACCACATGGGTCGCGCCTTGTTCGGCGGCCCAGTCGAGCCCGGCCAAGACGCCCGCCAGCGGGCCTGCATAGCCGTCGATGCTATCGGGTAGGACAGGCAGGCCGGTGTCGGCAAACCGCGCGGGGTCTCCGTTCGCGTTCAGGGCCATGCCATCGACCTGAGGCGCCAGCCGGTCGATTACGTGGGACAAAAGCGTGCCATCGCCTAAGGGCAGACGCCCCTTGTCTCCGCCGCCCATGCGGGTGGCCAAACCGCCTGCCAGAATGATGCCAAGGGGCCGGGTCATGCGCCTGCTCCTTTGCGCCGATGTTTGCGATCTTCGTGCCCTACATGGGCCGGGTCCACATCTCGGATCAGGCGGCTTTCTCCGGCCAGACAGGTAAACCGCTGCCCACGCATCCGACCGATCAGGGTCAACCCGATCTCGTTTGCAATCTCGACACCCCATGCGGTGAAGCCCGATCGTGAGACCAGAGCGGGAATGCCCATCTGTGCGGTTTTGATCACCATCTCGGACGTCAGGCGCCCGGTGGTATAAAGGATCTTGTCCGCGCCGGTGACACCTTGATCCAGCATCCAGCCTGCCACTTTATCGACGGCGTTATGGCGGCCCACATCCTCCATGTAGACCAGCGGGCGGTCACCTTCGCACAGCACCGTGCCGTGGATCGCGCCAGCCTCAAGATACAGCGAGGGCGTACGGTTGATCTTTTGCGACAGCGCATAAAGCCACGAGGTTTTCACCGGCGTCGCGGGCAGGGTCAGCCCCTCGAGCCCCTCCATCATGTCGCCAAAAACCGTGCCCACGGCACAGCCCGAAGTACGGGTTTTGCGGGCGAGCTTGTCTTCGTAATCCGTTTCCGTGGCGGTGCGCACGACGACGGTATCGATGTCCTCGTCATAGTCGACGCCGATGATCTGGTCGTTCTCGGACAACATCCCCTGATTGCGCAGAAATCCCAGCGCCAGATATTCGGGATAGTCGCCAATGGTCATGGCGGTCACGATCTCGCGCCGGTTCAGGAAAATGGTCAACGGGCGCTCTTCCACCACTTTGATGGTCACGGGCGCGCCAGTTTCGTCATGGCCTGCAACAGCACGGGTCAAACGCGCCGCGCCGGGGTCGGGCGCGATAAGGTATTCGGATAGATCTAGTTCAGTGGCCAATTGCAACTCCTGCACGGACGCCGTAAGCGTTAGGGGTAACTTAGGAATTCCCGATGACCACGTCCAACCCGAAACGACAATTCCTGCGCGGAACACGCGATGCTTTACCGTTTCTTCTGGTGATCATCCCCTTTGCCGCGCTTTTCGGCGTGGTGGCGACCGAAGCGGGAATGAATGTGGCCGAAGTTATGGGCTTTTCGATCCTGGTCATTGCGGGGGCCGCGCAGTTCACCGCTGTGCAATTGATGACCGAGAACGCCCCCACCGTGATCGTGATTCTGACTTCGTTGGCTGTGAACATGCGCATGGCAATGTACAGCGCGTCACTGACCCCTTATCTGGGCAGCGCACCGATCTGGCAGCGTGGCTTGGTGGCCTATCTGATGGTGGATCAGGCCTACGCCCTGTCGCAGATTAAGTTCGAGATGGAGCGCGAGCTGACCGTGTCCGAGCGGTTTGCCTATTACGTTGGAACGGTCGCCCCTCTGGCGCCGTTCTGGTACGGCGCATCATACCTTGGTGCAGTCGCCGGGGCGCAGGTGCCTCCTGAGTTCGCATTGGATTTCGCCTTGCCGATTACTTTCCTGGCCATGATTGCGCCCGCGCTGCGCACGATGGCGCATGTGGCCTCGGCACTGACCTCGGTTGTCTTGGCGCTTCTGATGGCGTGGATGCCCTATGGCTCGGGCCTGTTGGTGGCGGCGATCGGAGCGATGGTCGTGGGCGCGCAGATCGAGCTATACATGGAACGGAGGGCTGCCTGATGGAAGAACTGAACCACACCACCGTCTGGTTTGTCATCTTCGCGATGGCAATTGGTAGCTTCCTGATCCGCTTCAGCTTTCTGGGAATAATCGGTGATCGACAAATGCCTGAATGGGTGCTGCGGCACCTGCGTTATACGCCCGTAGCGGTGCTGCCGGGGTTGGTCGCGCCGCTGGTCTTTTGGCCTGCTGCGACAGGGGGCAACCCTGATCCCGCACGCTTGGGGGCCGCATTGGTGACATTGGCGGTGGGGTATTTCAGCAAAAACGTTCTGGCCGCGATCCTGTCAGGGGCCGCGACGCTGTACGGGCTGCTGTTTCTGCTGGGATAACGCGGGGCTTAGATGTTGCGCGTTCTGATCTGACCACCTTTATGCGGGTCGTCGTCGCTGAAGGTTTTCGTCCGTACTCCGGGGCGCGCGCCAAACGCGTTCATGATCTTCTTCGGATAATAGCTTTGCGGGATCGTTTCGAACCCCGGAAGGCTGCGCAGGATGGCGCTGACGGACTGGCCGCAATGCGCCTTGGGGACCGCGCCATATTGTTCAACCGCACGTTTGGCCATTTCAGCCACCTGCGGCGACACCACGATGTCCTGCCGGACCACGTCATAGGTCACGCGGGCATGGTAATCGATGTAAAAATCCACCGCCGGGTCCGTCATGCCATAAATCACGTCATGGCGTTCAGGCAGATTGGGGTGGTGGAACGTGCCGGCCGGATCAAAAATCAGGCGCTGCGATCCATTGATCATCAGCGCCGAATGCGCGCCCGACCCGGATGCCTTCGAGATCACAGTAAACAGGGTGAGGGTCGGCGGACCGTCATGCCGATACACGGCATCCGCCACAGTCTGATCGCTGGCCCAGATGTTGTCTGCGCCACCGCAACCGGCAAGCGCGACAATCAACGAAAGCGCTGCAAGCAATCGTACCATGAAACCCTCGAACCTGAACTATGATGGGGGGTGGTTTTAGGCGCCAACCAGAGCCATGAACACCAGAACGGCCAGAATAACGATGACCGACCATTTGGTTACATTGATGAAGCCCGCATAGGTTTTTTCCTGGGCGCTGGTATCCATGGTGCCATGCACGTGATCAGACATTGTTCAAATCCTGTTCTGAGTTTGCGTTTTGCACCGAATAACGGATTTCCGGGCCTCTGTCACGGCCCGGATTCCCCTCGGCATACAGTTTGCGTCTATTCTTCTTCCAGTTGGGCGGCCAAGCGAAACCCGATGCGATTCGGTTCGGCGCTTTCGATCTGTTTGGGCAGAGCACGCAACATGACCGACAACTGGCTGACATGCTGTACCAGTTGGGTTTTTGTGCCTTCGCCGTCGGATCCGTAATAGGTAATGATGTCCGGGTCGAAATAGCCGATCCCCTCGATCCGCAGAACGCCCGCATCGCCGCCGGCAAAGCCCATGGCGACCTCGTGTTCGTTGTCCAGCTGCTCTTCGAAGTTCTTGATGTAGAGAATCAGGCGCTCATAGGCCCATTGGGCGGGGCTTTTCTGCTCGACCGGCGTTTCTGCCACCTTGGCGGGCAGCGGTTTGTCTTCGACCGCGACAGGCCCGGATTCGCTGCAATCAATTGTGTGCGCGCGTGGTTGGCGTACTGGGTTTTTGGGGGCGTCGTCGGACATTCAGGCACCATTCTTCAAAAGTTACACAATGCGAAGATTACACAGCGAGCGCCGCGCGTCACGTCACGAAATGATGAGGATCACAAATCCGGCGCGATGTCGGAAACAGGACAGAAAGGTGGGGGTGTCGCTGAAAGCCTGACCGGAAATCAGGAGGATTTGCATGAAGATCGGATTTGTAGGGCTAGGGAATGTTGGTGGCAAACTGGCGGGAAGCCTGTTGCGAAATAGCAAGGACCTGACGGTGCTGGACCTGAATTCCGAGTTCGTCGCTGGGTTCGTGTCACGCGGAGCAAAGGCGGCAGACAGTCCAGCAGCCCTGATGCGGGACTGCGACGTGGTGATCACCTGCCTTCCTTCGCCTGCGGCTTGTAACGCTGTGGTCAGCGAGATGCTGGGCGAGGTGCGAGAGGGCAAGATCTGGCTTGAAATGTCCACCACGGACGAGGCCGAAGTGAAACGACTAGGTGCCGAGGTTATCGCGCGTGGTGGCGCGGCGGTGGACTGCCCAGTCTCGGGCGGGTGCCACCGGGCGGATACGGGCAATATCTCGATCTTCGCGGGCTGTGACCGGGCGACGTTCGAGCGCGTGCTGCCAATCTTAACGGTGCTGGGACGTCGCGTGCTGCATACCGGAGAGCTGGGCTCGGCCTCGGTCCTGAAGGTGATGACCAACTATCTGGCGACCGCGAACCTGCTGACCTGTTGCGAGGCGCTGGTGACGATGAAGGCTGCCGGGTTGGATCTGGCGACCACCTATGAGGCGATCAAGATTTCATCCGGCACGTCCTTTGTGCACGAGACTGAAAGTCAGGTGATCCTGAACGGATCGCGCGACATTTCCTTCACGATGGACCTTGTGAAAAAGGACATTGGCCTTTTTCAAGAGATTGCCGAGCGCACCGGCGTACCGTTGGAAATCTCGCCCCTGATGATCGAGATTTTCAAGGACGGGATTGCGCGTTACGGCGAGCGTGCGCAGTCAGACGACATCATTCGCCGTTTGGAAGAGGCCACGGGTCTGGACATCACCGCGCCCGGGTTCCCGGCCGAGATGGTGGATGACGAACCGGAAGAGCCGGGATACGAGGTGGTGCCTGCGCGCGGTCGGGGTTAAGGGGCTTTGCCCCCGCGCGAAACCCGTGTGGGTTTCACGCTCCCTCAGGATATTTTCGACAAGAAAAAGCGCGTGGAGGTCAGACGGCCTTCCACAGCCACGCGCCATCTTCTCGTTTGGTGCGGGTGGCGCGGCCTTCGTGCAGAAGGTGGTTCAGGTGGCCCACGGCCTCGACCAGTGCCAGCCCGTATTCCCCGCCCTTGATCTCGCGTTTGAAGAGCGGCGGGAAGCATTCGCCTGCGGTGTGGGGTTCTGACAGGAACTCTTCCAACCGGCGCAGCGCGCTGTGGTGGTTGTCGATCAGTTGCCGCATCCGTGTGGGCAAGCCTGTGAAGGGCAGCTTGTGGCCGGGCAGGACCAATTGACCGGGTGTAGCGTATTGCTTCAGGCGTTCATTGGCTTCCAGCCAGTCGCCCACGGGATCGGCATCGGGTTCGGTCGCATAGACGCCAAGGTTCGGGCTGATCGTGGCGAGGAGTTGATCGCCGCCAATCACCAGTTCCCCATCTGTCGACCAGAGTGTGGCGTGTTCCGGTGCGTGACCATTGCCGATACGAACGTCCCAATCGCGCCCGCCGAAATGAATGCGGCGGCCTTCCTTGATGCGTTTGAAGCCAAGGGGCATGTCAGCGACGATGTCGGCATAGTTGAAGGGGCGCTCGGTCAGGCGTTTCTCGTACACCTCGCGGTCCATTCCTGCCGCACGCCAATAGGCGAGCGTTTCGTCCACCGGTTCCATCTGTTCATCGAGCAGTAGCATCCGAGCAAAGAGCCACGCGGTGCGCGTCGTAACTAGTTCCGCGCCATGATCGCGCTGGAACCAACCGGCGAGGCCTACGTGGTCGGGGTGGTGATGGGTGACGATCACGCGCACCACCGGCTTGCCACCCAAGGGGCCCGCTAGCAGCTTTTCCCAAATGCGGCGGGTCTTGCCGGTGTCAAAGCCGGTGTCGACGATGGTCCAGCCTTCGGGGTCCTCGAAGGCGAAAACGTTCACGTGGTCCAAGGCCATCGGCAGCGGCAAGCGCGCCCAAAGCACTCCTTTTGCCACCTCGATCACCTCGCCCTCACCGGGCGCGTCGGGGAAAGGAAAGTCCAGCTTTCCGGTCGTTACGTCGCTCACGATGCTAGATCTTCCGGGCTAAGCGCATAGAGACCCGCCGCACCTGCGCGGGCTTGGGCGAACTGGGCGACGTGTTCGGGCAGCAGGCGGTTGATGTGGAAACGAGCCAGTTCCGTGCGTGGACCGTTGCCGCCTTCTGCAATCGCTGCTTTCAGATGCATATGCGCCCCCAACACGCGGGCAAAGCCCATCAGGAAGGGCACAGCACCGGCGAAGCGGTCCTGCATGTCGCCCTGTTCGACCATCCACTCGACAGTTTCGCGAAGGTCTTCAGCAGCCGACCAGACGGCTTCGGACATATTGGGGAACATGGCGCGGGCGCCTTCGGCCTGGGTTTCGATTTCTTCCAGCAGACGGAAGGCCGCCTCGCCCCCGTCCATCATCTTACGACCCACAAGGTCCATCGCCTGAATGCCGTTGGTTCCTTCGTAGATTGCGGTCACGCGCACGTCGCGGCAGTATTGCGCGGCGCCGGTTTCTTCGATGAAGCCCATGCCGCCATGAACCTGCACGCCCAGATGGCTGACCAGAATGCCGGTCTCGGTCCCGTAGGCTTTGACGATCGGGGTCAGCAGGGCGGCGCGGGCTTTCCAGCTGTCATCCCCTGTGGCGGTGGCCATGTCGATGGCTTTGGACAGCGACAGTGCCATGGCGCGCGCGGCGAACAACTCGCAGCGCATCTGCGTCAGCATCCTGCGCACATCGGCGAAATCAACGATCATGCCGGTGCCGTTTTCGCCCAGCGGCGTACGGCCCTGCTTGCGCTCCAGCGCGTATTCCAGCGCTTTCTGATAGGCACCTTCGCCAGCACCCAGACCCTGCACGCCCACACCCAGACGGGCGTTGTTCATCATGGTGAACATGGCGGCCATGCCTTTGTGCGGCTCGCCGATCATCCAACCGCGCGCACCTTCAAAAGACATAACAGCCGTCGGGCTGCCGTGCAGGCCCATCTTGTGCTCAAGGCTGACGACGCGCAGGTCGTTCTTTTCGCCCGGGTTGCCGTCGGCATCGGGGATGAATTTCGGAACAAGGAATAGCGAGATGCCCTTGGTGCCCGCAGCACCATCAGGCAGACGCGCTAGAACCAGATGGCAGACGTTTTCGGTGATGTCGTTGTCACCCCAGCTGATGAAGATCTTCTGGCCCGAGACCGCATAGGTGCCGTCGCCATTGTCGCTGGCTTTTGAAGTCAGCGCGCCCACGTCCGACCCGGCCTGTGCCTCGGTCAGGTTCATGGTGCCGGCCCATTCGCCGGAAATCAGCTTGGGCAGGTACAGCGCTTTCAGCTCGTCCGAGGCATGATGTTCCAACGCTTCGATCTGGCCTTGGGTCATCAGCGGGCAAAGCTGCAGTGACAAGTTCGCGGCTGACATCATATCATTCACGGCGGTTTGCAGGGTCAACGGCAGGCCCATGCCGCCATACTCAGGGTCCGCAGCCATGCCAATCCAGCCGCCTTCGGCAATCGCGGCGTAGCTGTCGGCAAAACCGGGAGAGGTGCGCACGACGCCGTTTTCCAGCACTGCCGGGGTCAGGTCACCATCACGGTGCGAGGGCGCCAGCTTGTCTTCGCACATCTTGCCCGCTTCCGTCAGAACGGCGGTCGCCATATCGCCCGGCGCTTCGGCAAAAAGCTCGGTCGCGGCGATGTCGTCATAGCCAATGATGTGGTCGAACAGGAATTGAAAGTCATCAGTTGTGGCGCGATAAGTCATGTTCGATCCTTGGCTTCGTGGACATTGGCCCTTAACAGGGCTTTGATGATCCCTTACCGAAGGTCATTTGAAGGGCAAAGGAAAACGCAGCGTCATGGCCGAACGCGAGTTGAAAACCGAGCATTTGCAGGACGACGCAGACGGGATTGCCCGCGCGGCTGAGCTTTTGCGCGCAGGTGCGTTGGTGTCTTTCCCGACCGAGACGGTTTATGGACTTGGAGCCAACGCAACGGACGACCGGGCGGTTGCACGCATCTTTGAAGCCAAGGGCCGCCCGCATTTCAACCCGTTGATCGTGCATTTGCCATCGGTCGATGCGGTATCGGAGTATGCCGAGCTGTCTGGCATCGCACATGATTTGGCGATGGCGTTCTGGCCCGGGCCGCTGACGCTTGTGCTGCCGTTGAAACCGGATGGGCCGCTGTCGGCGCTGGTGTCTGCCGGGTTGCCGACTGTTGCGATCCGCGTGCCCGCGCACCCACTGGCACAACAACTTTTGGAGGCCGCGGGTGTTCCCGTCGCCGCGCCCTCGGCCAACCCTTCTGGACGGATCAGCCCCTCGACCGCACAGCATGTGCTGGACGGGTTGTCGGGTCGGATCGAGGCCGTGTTGGACGGAGGTCCCTGTGGCGTTGGGCTGGAAAGCACCATTGTTGGTTGGGATCCTGAACCCACACTGCTGCGCCCCGGCGGTCTGCCGGTTGAAGCGCTTGAGGCCGCACTGGGCGGTCCGATGGCTGCGCGTGGTCAAGATGAGGCGATCAACGCGCCGGGTCAGCTTCAATCGCACTATGCACCGAATGCGCGGATGCGGTTGAATGCGGACACTGTTGCGCCGGGTGAACGTCTGTTGGGATTTGGCCATGTGGATGCAGAACTGAACCTGTCGCCCTCGGGTGATCTGGTCGAGGCTGCAGCGAACTTGTTTGGCTATCTGCACAAACTGGATGCGGACGGTGACGCGCCGATAGCGGTGTCACCCATTCCGGATCATGGGCTTGGTCGTGCGATCAATGATCGTTTGCGCCGTGCGGCGGCTCCACGCGATTAAGCGTGCCCGCCCTCGGCTGACAGCAACAACGGATCAATGCCAAGTTGGGCCAGCGCAGCGGTCCATTTGCTGTCGTCGTCAGCGGCAAAGACGATCGCTTTCTCGGCGTCGCATGTCAGCCACGCGTTTTGCTGGATCTCGTCTTCGATCTGTCCCGGTGACCAGCCCGCATAACCCAGTGCGGCCAATGCCTCTTCTGGGCCTTCGCCATGGGCCATCGCCTCAAGAATGTCGCGCGTGGCTGTCATCGAGAACACTTCATCCACCTTCAAGGTCGAATCGTCGTTGTTGTATTCACCCGAGTGCAACACGAACCCACGCCCGCCTTCCACAGGGCCGCCGAAAAACACCTTTCCTGCCTTGGTGATCGAGCTTGCGTCGATGTCGAGCTGCGCCAGCACATCGCCCAAAGACAGCTCGGCAGAGGGTTTGTTCACGATCAGCCCCATCGCTCCTTCTGGCGAATGGGCGCACATGAAAACCACGGACTTTTCAAACCGTGGATCCCCCATCCCAGGCATCGCAATCAACAGCTTTCCGCTGAGGTTCATTTCGGTGTTATCGGTGTCGCTCATACTTAATAGAAAAGCGGTCCAGCGGTTGCTTTGCAAGGGCTCGTCACAACTTATCCAGCATTTGTGATTTTACATGTGTGATTTGCTGCCTATGTATTTAGGCATGACGATGAAACACGCCTTTCTTGCCGCCTTCCTTGGGACCCTATCGCTGGTGTCTCCGGCTACGGCCCAATCAGAGATGCCGCCTGCGCTTGAAGATGTGGCGCAGATCGACGTCCTGCCGGGGTGGCGTGATGCGTCGGGCAACCACATGGCGGCGCTGCGCGTGCGGCTGGCGGATGGGTGGAAGACCTATTGGCGTAGCCCCGGAGAGGCCGGCATTCCCCCAAGCCTCGATTGGCGCGGGTCGGGCAATCTTGCGGGCGTGACCTTTCATTGGCCGGTGCCCGAGGTGTTCGATACCTCCGGAATGCAGACCATCGGCTATGCGCAGGACCTGATCCTGCCGATGAGCCTGACGCCCAGTGAAACGGGCAAGCCCATCACGTTGAAAGGCAGCGTGAACCTTGGCGTGTGCAAAGATGTGTGCATGCCGATGGACGCCGAGATCTCGGTCACACTGCCCGCCCAAGCCACCAAGGCCGTGCGGCCCATCAAACGCGCGCTAAATGCACGACCTGATACGGCTGCCGAAGCCGGGTTGCGCAAAGCCATCTGTCAGGTCGAACCCATCAAAGACGGGCTACGCCTGACTGCAAAGATCGACATGCCGCGCGTTGGCAAGGGCGAGGTCGTCGTGGTGGAAACCGCGGACCCGTCGCTTTGGGTGAACACTTTGTCGACCAAGCGCGATGGCCGTGTTCTGACCACGGTGGCTGAACTTGTACCGACCTCGGGAAAGCCCTTCTTGCTGAATCGTTCGGACGTGCGCCTGACCGTTCTAGCGGCTGGGCGTGGTGTGGACATTCGCGGCTGCACGGGCGGATAAGGCACCATTCTCCACAAAACCTACCACCGAATGTCGCCAAACGGCCTTCCCGTGCCGTCTTTCCCATTGCGTCCATCCCACTCGCTTTCTATAGAAACCTCAACGAAGCCCTTATGGGCCAGAGAGGTTGGCTGTCGGCGATCGACCCAGATAGGGGATCAGACACAGCGTCGTTGAACGAAAGAGGCAACCTCTTTGCGCCCGCTTTATGCGTGAAAGGATGCCGCATGACCCGTTTTGCTCTTGTTGTTCTTGGCCTTCTGGCCGGCCCGGCCATTGCCCACCCCAGCCATATCGGAGACGTCGCAGGACATGACCATATCGGGGCGATTATCCTGATTGGTCTGGCAGCAGGCATTGGCCTGTGGGCGGCGCTGAAAGGTCAAAAAGGGAAAGATGCCGACGCTGAAGAGCAAGCGGCAGAAGGTGTAGACGAAGAGCCGCAGGAGGCCTGATCCGTGTCTAAAATTGGTGTGATGATCTGCGGGCACGGCTCGCGCAGCCAGGAAGCCGTCGACGAGTTCGCGGTCCTGGCCGAAAAGCTTCCGGCGTATTTCCCGGACGACTGGATGACCGATTATGGCTATCTGGAGTTCGCAAACCCGGTGATCCGCGACGGTCTGGATCGTCTGCGTGACGCCGGTTGTGACCGCATTCTGGCCGTCCCGGGCATGCTGTTTGCCGCGATGCACACCAAGAACGACATTCCGACGGTTCTGAACTCGTATGCTGAAAAGCACGGGGTCGACGTGACCTATGGCCGCGAGCTGGGCGTGGACCCCAAAATGATCGCCGCCGCTGGGGCGCGTATTCAAGAAGCCGTCGACGCCGCCAACGCCGAGAAGGGCGAAGTGCCGTTGGAAGAAACCTGCCTTGTGGTCATCGGCCGTGGTGCCTCGGACCCTGACGCCAACGGCAACGTCGCCAAGGTGGCGCGTCTCTTGCAGGAAGGTATGGGCTTTGGCTGGCTGGAAGTGGGCTATTCCGGCGTGACATTCCCTCTGGTCGAACCCTGTCTGAACCACGTGACCAAGCTGGGCTACAAGCGCGTCATCGTGTTCCCCTATTTCCTGTTTACGGGTATCCTCGTAGACCGGATTTTCGGCTTCACCGACAAGGTTGCGGCAGAAAACCCGGACATCCATTTCGTCAAAGCGGGCTATCTGAACGACCACCCCAAGGTGCTGGAAACCTTCGCCGAGCGTGTGACCGAACAACTGGGCGATGTGCGCCCACCAAACTGCGGCACCTGTGGCTATCGCACGCAGGTTTTGGCAATGGATGGCGGCGAAGAGAAAACCATTTCTGTCGAGGATCGCGAGAAGCACCCGGCCTTCGCAGACGTCCCGCCGCCCACCTGCGTGATGTGCAAATACCGCGTCGAGGTTCTGGGCTTCGAGGCTGAAGTCGGCGCCGTTCAGGAAAGCCACCACCACCACGTTGAAGGGCAGGGGGCATCGGCACCGGGGTCGAATGTGGCGGATTGTAAGATGTGTGACACGTTCTGCACCGGCGAATGCCGTCTGTATATCGGGCATCACCACCACGACAACCATGATCACGACCACCATCATGACCATGGGCACCACCATCATCACCATGATCACGGCCATGACCATCACCACCACCACGATCATGACCACGTGCACGCGGAATACCCCCATGCGAAACACCCGCATGGCCCAGAATCGGCACGCTCGAAATGAGCTCGGGCCGTCCCCCTCTGCGCTACGAGCGTGACCCAATGGCGATCTATGCCGAAAGCTTCGCGACCCTGCGCCGCGAAGCCCGGCTGGACCGTTTCCCCGGTGGCATGGCGGCGCTTGCGACCCGTGTGATCCACGCCTGTGGCATGGTCGAAGTCGCGGATCGTCTGGCTTTCTCGGAAGACGCCTATGAGGTCGGCCACGAAGCGCTGAAATCTGGCGCGCCGATCTTTTGCGATTGCGAGATGGTGGGCGCGGGGATCATCCGCCGCTATCTGCCCGCCGAGAACGAGGTGATTGTCACCCTGAACGACCCGCGTACACCTCCGCTTGCGAAAGAGATTGGCAACACGCGCTCTGCCGCTGCGGTCGAGTTGTGGACCGACAAGTTGGAGGGTGCAGTTGTTGCCGTGGGTAACGCCCCCACCGCGCTGTTCCATCTGTTGGAGCTGATCGACGCGGGTGGCCCGAAACCTGCCGTGATCCTTGGCTTCCCTGTGGGCTTTGTGGGTGCAGCTGAAAGCAAAGCGGAACTGGCAAATAACCCACGCGGCTGCGAGTTCGTTGCCCTGCGCGGACGACGCGGTGGATCGGCAATTGCATCAGCCGCCGTGAACGCTTTGGCAGCGGGGCTACCGGAGGAAAACGCATGACCCAACCTTGGCTGCATATCATCGGCATCGGCGAAGACGGTGTGGACGGGCTGGCCCCGGCAACCCGCGCGGTTCTGGATGCGGCCGAGGTCATCGTGGGCGGAAAACGTCATCACGAGATGATGGACACCGAGGCGGAACGCCTTGCGTGGCCCTCGCCGTTTGACAGTTTGATTGCTGAGCTGGAAGCCCGCCGAGGCAAACGTGTGGCGGTGTTGGCGACGGGCGACCCTTTGTGGTTCTCGGTCGGCGCGAAGATTGGACGTCACTTCGATGCGTCTCAGATCGTTTTCCATCCGCAAGTCGGCGCGTTCCAACTGGCCGCTGCCCGGATGGGCTGGTCGATGGCAGATCTGGAAACCCTGACCGTGCATGGTCGCCCGGTCGAGCAGATGATTGCCTTCATTCAGCCCGACGCGCGGCTTTTGGTTCTGACCACCGGGGCCGAGACCCCCGGCCAGATCGCGACCTTCCTGACCGAGCGCGGCTTTGGCAAATCGCGCATGACGGTGCTGGCCCATATGGGCGGCGACAAGGAAGCGCGGTTTGATGGGCTGGCGGAAAGCTGGGACCATCAGGTGCCCGAGTTCAACACGCTGGCGGTGGACTGTATCGCCGCCCCTGACGCCGCCCTTTTGCCGCGTGTGCCGGGTCTGGCGGACGAGCTGTTTCAATCCGACGGCACCATGACCAAGCAAGAGGTCCGCGCGATCACGCTGGCGAAGCTGATGCCGATGCGCGGCGCGCTTTTGTGGGATATCGGGACCGGCTGCGGCTCGGTCGCTGTCGAATGGATGCGCGGGGCGCGCTATGCCCGTGCCATCGGGATTGAACCGAAACCCGAACGCCGCGCCATGGCGGCTGCGAACGCGCTGGCGCTGGGCGTGCCACGTCTGGAGCTTGTCGACGGCATGGTCCCTGCGGCGCTCGACGGACTGGATGCCCCCGATGCGGTATTCATCGGTGGTGGCCTGACCGAAGAAACTTTCGACGCCGCATGGGCCGCCCTGCGCCCGCTTGGTCGGTTGGTCGCCAACGCGGTCACCATCGAAAGCGAGATGTGCCTGACTGCGCTGCACAAGAAACACGGCGGCCAATTGGTGAAACTGTCTGTGGAACGCGCGGAAGCGCTGGGATCGCTGTCCGGCTGGAAACCCCTGCGCCCTGTCACCCAATGGAGCCTGATTAAACGATGAACGGAACCCTATACGGGATTGGCCTTGGCCCGGGAGACCCCGAGCTGATGACGCTGAAGGCTGCGCGCCTGATTGCTGCGGCCAAGGTTGTGGCCTATCCGGCGCTCGAGCGTGGCGACAGTTTTGCCCGCTCGATCGCCGCCGATCTGATTGCCGAAGACGCGATTGAGATCCGCATCCCCGTCCCGATGAGCGTCGAACGTGCGCCTGCACAAGCCGCCTATGACGCGGGCGCGGCTCAGATCGCCGAGCGTCTGGCTGCTGGTGACGATGTGGTCGTGCTGTGCGAGGGCGATCCGTTCTTCTATGGCTCGTTCATGTATCTCTTTGCGCGCCTGTCGGACCGGTTCGACTGCGACATCATCCCCGGTGTGACCTCGATCACCACGGTTGCCGCACGGGCGCAGAAGCCCTTGGTTGCGCGCAATGAACGCCTGACCGTGCTGCCCGGCCCGCTGGACGAGGCCGAGCTTCGGTCGCGGATCGAAGGCGCAGAGTCGGTGGCGATCATGAAAGTTGGCCGTCACCTGCCCAAGATCCGCAGCGTGATTGATGACCTCGGCCTGACGGCGAAAGCCACTTACGTGGAACGCGCCAGCCTGCCGGAAGAGGTCGTGCTGCCCCTGTCCGAAGCCCCTGAAAAGGCCCCCTATTTCTCGATGATCCTGCTTGCGAAAGGAACCGACCCATGGCTGTAACGCCTGTTGTTATCTGCTTGAATGCTTCAGGCGAACCTCTGGCCCATAAGGTCGCTGCCCTGTTGGGCGCACAGGTGCATGGCCGTGAAGGCCGTGTCGAAAAAGCCGATGCATTCTTCCCCAACGCGCTGGATCACGTGCGGATGCTGTTTGCCGCAGGCACGCCGATTGTGGGCGTCTGCGCTGCGGGTATTCTGATCCGCGCGGTGGCGCCGATCCTCGCCAACAAACTGGCCGAACCGCCCGTTGTGGCCGTCGCCGATGATGGATCCGCCGTGCTGCCGTTGCTGGGCGGGCATCGCGGGGCCAATCGTCTGGCAACTCAAATCGCAGCCGACATTGGTGCAACCGCTGCCGTCACCACCGCAGGCGACGTGTCGATGGGCGTGGCGCTGGACGAGCCGCCGGTGGGCTATCGTCTGGCCAACCAGAAGGACGCGAAAGAGGCCATGGCAGAACTGCTGTCGGGCGCTGGCGTGTCCATCGTGGGCGAGAACATTTTTGACATCGAAGACGCGGGCGGCTCGGTCGAACTGGTTGTGACCGAGGCTCCGGTCGAGACCGGCCCGAACCGTCTGGCCTATCACCCGCAACGCTTCGCGCTGGGTGTGGGTTGTGCGCGCAATGCGGACCCCGAAGAGCTGTGGCAGAATGTGTCCGAGCAACTGGTCGCTGCCAACATCGCGCCCGAGGCCATCGCCTGTGTGACCTCTCTGGACCTGAAAGCCGACGAGCGCGCGATGAATGAATTGGCGCGCCGTCTGGACGTGCCGTTCCGCGTGTTCACGGCGGAAGAACTGGAAGCCGAAACCGGGCGTCTGGCGAACCCTTCGGACGTCGTGTTCGAGGAAGTTGGCTGTCACGGCGTGTCCGAAGGCGCGGCTCTGGCTGCGGCTGGACCGGACGCCGAACTGGTCGCCCCCAAAGTCAAAACCGCCAACACCACCTGCGCTATCGCGCGTGCACCCGAACCGATCACCGAGATGCGCGGCCGCACCCGTGGCAAGCTGTCCATCGTCTCGATCGGGCCGGGCCAGCACACATGGCGCACGCCGGAAGCCAGCCACCTGTTGCAAGAGGCTGAGGAACTGGTGGGCTATGGGCTCTACATTGACCTGATCGGCCCGCTGGCCGCTGGCAAAACCCGGTCCGACTTTCCGCTGGGCGGCGAAGAAGACCGCTGCCGTTACGCGCTGGAACAGGCGGGTAAGGGCAAGAACGTGGCTCTGGTCTGTTCGGGTGATGCAGGCATCTACGCTATGGGCGCTCTGGTGTACGAACTTCTGGACCGTACCGCCGAGGAAAAGGGCGTGACCGATGCAGCGCGTCGGGTCGAAGTTGTTTCCACACCCGGCGTGTCCGCGCTGCAAGGGGCAGCCGCCCGTGCAGGCGCACCGTTGGGCCACGATTTCTGTGCCATTTCGCTGTCGGATCTTCTGACCCACCGCGAGGATATCGTGAAGCGTCTGCATGCCGCCGCCGAGGGCGATTTCGTGATCGCATTCTATAACCCCGTGTCGATGAAGCGCCGCACCCTGCTGGCCGAAGCCCGCGATATTCTGTTGAAGCACCGCCCTGCCGATACGCCCGTCATGCTGGCCTCGAACTTGGGCCGCCCGACCGAAAACATCCGCTATCGCCGTCTGGACGAATTGCAGGTGGACGAGGTCGACATGCTGACCGTGGTGCTGGTGGGGTCGTCGAACTCGCGTCTGGCGCAACTGGGCGAAGGCCCCCGTATGTTTACCCCGCGCGGCTATGCCCGCCGCATTGATGGAGATCTGTCATGACCGTCTATTTCATTGGTGCCGGCCCCGGTGATCCCGAACTTCTGACCCTGAAAGCGCAGCGCGTCATTGGCGAGTGTCCGGTGTGTCTGTACGCCGGGTCTCTGGTCCCGCCGCAGGTTGTCGCCTGTGCCCCTGACGATGCGAAAGTCATGGATACCGCTGCGATGACGCTGGACGACACCCACGCGGAAATCAAAGCCGCCCACGCGCGCGGCGAAGATGTGGCCCGCGTACATTCCGGCGACCCGTCTCTGTACGGCGCGATTGCTGAACAGATCCGCCGTCTGAACGCGGACGGCATCGACTATCAGGTCATCCCCGGCGTGCCCGCCTATGCCGCCGCCGCGGCCGCTTTGGGGCAGGAACTGACCATCCCGGAAATCGCCCAGTCGATCGTTCTGACCCGGATGTCGATGCAGTCGACCTCGATGCCCGAAGGCGAAACGCTGGAGAACTTTGCGAAGACCGGTGCCACGCTCGCCATTCACCTTGCCGTGCGCAACATGCGCGAGATCGAGCGCGTTCTAACCCCGTATTACGGTGAGGATTGCCCGGTGGTCGTCGCCTATCGCGTCGGCTGGCCGGACGAGATGTTCATTCGTGGCACCATCGCCGACATCCGCAAGAAAGTCCGCGCCGAAAAGATCACACGCACCGCGTTGATTCTGGTCGGTCCTGCGCTGGATCGTGGTCGGGACTTCAAGGATTCGGCTCTTTACGATCCTGAGAAGCCCCACGTGTTGCGTCCAGTGGTGGGTGTCGATCTGGTCGAGGATCATAATACGTGATCTAAAAGCACTGATCTAAACACGGTGGCGGGACGTATACTCTAGATCCAACACACGAGGATTTCATGAGCACGTCCCGCCCCACCATCCTTCTGTTTCGCAATGATCTGCGCCTGTCAGATCATGCTGCCCTGACCGCTGCCTGCGCTGCCGGTCGCTCCGTTATCTGTCTCTATGTGAATGATCCCCATCCCGCCGACCCGATGGGTGGGGCGCAACGGTGGTGGTTGCATCACGCGTTGAGCGCCATGGCAGCGCAGATCGCGCAGTTGGGTGGGCAGTTGGTGTTGCGTTCGGGTCCGACGCAGACGGTGCTGTCGCAGGTGATCGCGGAAACTGGCGCGGACGAGGTGCACTGGTCGCGTCGCTACACCCCCAAGGCGGTCGCCGCAGACACGGACCTGAAGACGCAGTTGAAGGCGCAGGGCATTCGGGCGGAAAGCCACGCGGGGCGGTATCTGTTCGAGCCATGGCAGGTGGCAACCAAATCCGGCACACACTTCCGTGTGTTCACCCCGTTTTGGCGCGCCTGTCTGGCCCAGTTGGATCAGGTGTCGCCTGCCTTGCCGATCCCTGCCGATTTGAAATTATATCGCCAACTGCCGAGTGAAGATCTGCCGGATTGGGGGCTGCTGCCAACCCGCCCCAATTGGGCCGCAGGGTTTGGCCCGCTGTGGACACCGGGCGAGGCCGGGGCGTTTGCGCGGTTGGGTCACTTCCTGAGTTCGCGGGCGCATGGCTATGCCGAGGGGCGGGATTTCCCAGCAGAAGCCCGTGTGTCGTACCTGTCCCCGCATTTGCAGATGGGAGAGGTCACACCGCGCCAGATCTTGGCCAGTCTACGCCGTGCCGAGGCGACCGGAGACATTGGCGAACGGGACGCGACCAAATTCCTCGCCGAACTCGGCTGGCGCGAATTCGCGGCCTATCTGCTCTATCACACGCCCAGCTTGCCGGATGTAGAGTTCCAGCCGAAATTCGCCCCCTTCCCGTGGCGCGACGCGCCCGATGATCTGATCGCGTGGCAGCACGGACAAACCGGATACCCCATTGTCGATGCCGGCATGCGCGAGCTGTGGCAGACCGGCACGATGCACAACCGTGTGCGGATGATCGTGGCTTCGTTCCTGACCAAGCACCTACGCATCGATTGGCGCACGGGGCTGGTGTGGTTCCATGACACGCTGCTGGATGCAGATGTGGCGTCGAACGCGGCCAGTTGGCAGTGGGTGGCGGGCTGCAGGGCGGATGCTGCGCCCTATTTCCGCATTTTCAATCCAATCACGCAGGCCGCGAAATTTGACCCAAGCGGTGCGTATATACGACAGTGGGTGCCAGAGCTTTCGGCCCTGCCAGACCGCTATCTTGGCGCCCCGTGGCAGGCACCCGAGGCAGCGCTGCACGGGGCGTGCGTGCGCTTGGGGGCGTCCTATCCTCACCCGATCGTGGACCATGCCAACGCCCGCTCGGCCGCACTTGATGCGTTTGGCGGGCTTTCGCTAAAGTCTTGAATGTAACTCATGGTTAACACTCCGTTTACTTGACCGAGACATATCTTGTGCCATGATAGTCATCTGCGTTGGGAGGGGACGAACCGTGGAATATCTGCCGAAAGAGGTGCGCGAAGGGCTGGAAGCTGCGCGCAAGAAAGATCTCAAGAAAAAGAGCCGTTTGCGCATTCGCGTGAACGAAGAGGTGTTTCCGGTGCTCAAGTTCTGGGAGACTGGATTTGCCTTGGACGCCGAACGCGCCCCGCATTTGCGCGGGTTGGTGGATCTCTATGACGGATCACGGCATCTGTATCAGTGCCTGATCATTGCCTCGGAAGAGGAAGACGGTCAGATGAAATACGAATTCAAACGCAAGGCCGAAGCCCATGATGCGGTGCCGCGTGACTATGCGCGTGAAGACAATGCGCCGGTCGCCCTGATCGAAGGCATGTGACACCGAGATAGAAACAAAAGGCCCGCGCGGATCAGATCTGCGCGGGCCTTTTGTATTTGTTACTGCAAATCTGCGAAGGCGCGCTGCATGCGCTCGATGGCGTCCTCGACCCGCGCGCCCTGGGTGGCCAGGTTGAAGCGCTGGAAGCCATCTCCGCCGATGCCGAAGGATGGGCCGGGGCTGACCGCGATTTTGGCGTCGTCCCGGATGCGGGCAATCACTTCGTCATGGGTCATGCCAGTGTCCGAGAAATCGACCCACGCCAGATAGGTCGCCTCAAGCGGCATGGATTTCACACCGGGGATGGCGTTGATCGCTTCGTCGAACATTTTGCGGTTGCGTTCCAGATGCGCGATCTGGGCATCCGCCCATTCTGCACCCTCGGGTGAATACGCCGCGGTGATCATTGACACGGCCAGCATGCCGGGCGCGTAGTCCAACTGATAGAGTTTTCCGCGCATGGCGTTACGCAGGTCATCATCGGGGATGATCATGTTGCCGGTGCGCTGGCCTGCAATGTTGAAGGTCTTCGAGGCAGCCGTCAGCGTAATCAGACGCGAGATCACCTCGGGTGCGGCGACGGCTGTCGGGACGAACTTGTGATCCGGATAGACCAAATCCTGATGGATCTCGTCCGACACAAGCATCAGGTCATTTTTCTCGGCAAACGCGGCGACTGCTTTCAGCTCGGCTTCGGTCCAGACCCGGCCCGAGGGGTTCTGCGGCGAACACCACAGGATCATCTTCTCGTTGCCCGTCAGGCGCGACTGCGCGTCTTCCAGATCCAGCTCATAGCGGTCACCAACACGTTTCAGCGGGCATTCCACAACTTTTCGCCCATTCTTGCCGATCTTCAGGGCAAACTCGTGGTAGACCGGGGTGAAGATGATGATGCCGTCGCCGGGTTGCGTAAATGTTTGCAGGCACAGGGCGATCGCGTTGCCAAGCCCTTGGCTGGACAGAACCGAATCCGGGTTCACGTCCCAGTTGTGGCGGGTGCGCATCCACCAGGCGACGGCCTCTTTATAGGCATCATATTCCCACGAATAGCCAAACACGCCATGCTCGACAGCTTTGCGGGCCGCTTCGATCACGCAGGGCGCGGTTTCATAATCGCTGTCCGCCGTCCACATCGCCAGCCCGTCTTCCGGCGACACGCCGAACAGCTGCTCCATCTTGTCCCATTTCGAGGAGTGCGTGCCCCGGCGCTCGGTCATCTTGTCGAAATTCATGGTGTCTCCTTCGGGATGGCGTTTGGGGGCACGTTAGCGGCTTTGACGGCAGGCGCAAGCCAGCCATTGCACCAACGCGGCGCATGTCCTACATGCTGCTTATGACCATCAAACCGATCCTCATCCACCCCGACCCGCGCCTGAAAAAGGTGGCCGATGCCGTGCCGGACCTGTCCGATGACTTGCGGACGTTGGCCGACGACATGCTGGAAACCATGTATGACGCGCCGGGCATCGGGCTGGCCGCCCCGCAGATTGGCATTCTGAAGCGTCTGATCGTGCTGGATTGTGTGCGGGACGAAGACGAGGCTCCGCAGCCCCTGATCATGTTCAACCCCGAGGTCATTCAGTCCTCGGACGAGTTGAACGTGTACGAGGAAGGCTGCCTGTCGATCCCGGATCAGTTCGCAGAAGTTACTCGCCCGAAAGAGGTGCGCGTGCAGTGGCTGGACCGCGATGGCAACCTGCAAGAGCGCGATTTCGACGGGCTGTGGGCGACCTGTGTGCAGCACGAGATTGACCACCTGAACGGCAAGCTGTTCATTGATTATCTGAAGCCGCTGAAGCGCCAGATGATCACCCGCAAGATGCAGAAACTGAAGCGCGAGCTGGCCCGGTCGTGACCCACCGTCCCTATGTGAAATACCCGCATAAATGTCTGCGCACGGCCGCCGAGCCGATCGAGGCCGTGACGGACGAGACCCGTGCCATCTGGGACGAAATGATCTTTGCGATGGACTCGATGCCCGGTGTCGGGCTTGCGGCCCCTCAGTTGGGGATCATGCTGCGCTTGGCGGTTGTGGATGCGTCCGATGAACGCGGGCAGGCTGTGCGCATGGCCAACCCGGAAATCCTGCATGCCTCGACCCAGTATCGCGAGCACGAAGAAGCCAGCCCAAACCTGCCCGGCGTCTCTGCCGTGATCAGCCGTCCGCGCGCTGTGACCGTGCGGTTTCTGAACGAAGCAGGCGAGGTCGAGGAACGTGATTTCGTGAACATCTGGGCCACGTCTGTTCAGCACCAGATCGACCACCTGAACGGCAAGATGTATGTGGATCACCTGTCGAAGGTGAAGCGCGACATGCTGGTGAAAAAGGCAAGGAAGCTGGCGCGATGAGACTGGTCTTCATGGGGTCGCCCGACTTTTCCGTTCCGGTGCTGGAGGCTCTGGTCGAGGCTGGGCATGAGATTGCAGCCGTTTATTGCCAACCGCCACGTCCTGCGGGGCGCGGCAAGAAAGACCGTCCCGGTCCGGTTCACGCGCGCGCGTTGGAACTGGGTTTGGAAGTGCGTCACCCGGTATCTCTGAAGAGTGCCGAGGAACAGCAAGCCTTTGCCGATCTGAACGCGGATGCTGCGGTTGTCGTCGCCTATGGTCTGATCCTGCCGCAAGCCATTCTGGATGCGCCCACACATGGCTGCCTGAACATCCACGCCTCGCTTCTGCCTCGCTGGCGCGGGGCCGCGCCTATTCATCGCGCGATCATGGCGGGCGACGCCGAGACCGGCATTTGCATCATGCAGATGGAGGCCGGTCTGGACACCGGACCCGTCCTGCTGCGCGAAGCCACCCCCATCGGGGCCGAGGAAACCACTGCGCTGCTCCATGACCGTCTTGCGGCCATGGGGTCGCGGATGATCGTTGACGCTCTGGCGCGTTTAACGGACCTGACTCCCGAGGTGCAGTCCGAGGACGGTGTTACCTATGCGACCAAGATCGACAAGGCCGAGGCGCGGGTGGATTGGGCTAGACCTGCAGTCGATGTGGATCGCCTGATCCGCGGTTTGTCTCCGTTCCCCGGTGCGAAATGCGATATGGCGGGTGAGCAAGTGAAGCTTCTGGCCTCGCGTTTGGCCGATGGAAGCGGTGCGGCCGGACAGGTTCTGGACGGGCTGACCATCGCGTGCGGTGACGGCGCGGTCGAAGTTCTACGCGCCCAACGCCCCGGCAAACGCGCGATGGAGGCCGAAGACTTCCTGCGCGGTTTTGACATGCCAGATCAGGTCGGTTGAACCTTTCAATTCGCGGGTACTGACCCCATATTGATCGCATGTCGATTATATTTTTGATCATCGTTGGTGCAGCAGCGGGCTTTCTGGCCACGCGCATTATGGATGTGCGCACCGATGTGCCCACCACGATTGCCATTGGTGTCGGTGGCGCGTTGATCAGTGGTCTTCTGATGCGTGCGTTGATGATGGTGGGCAGTATTGCCTTCGGAGCAATCGGAGCCGTGTTGGGGGCCATTCTGCTGATCTGGCTGTGGCAGAAATACTCGGGCCGCAGCTAGGCAGAAAGTCTTAGCTCTTGAATGGCGCCATACCGGCCCGTGCCAGTTCGTCCGCACGCTCGTTTTCGGGGTGGCCTGCGTGGCCTTTCACCCATTCCCACGTCACGTGATGACGCGCTTGGGCGGCGTCCAGACGCTGCCATAGCTCGGCGTTTTTCACGGGCTTCTTGGCCGAAGTCTTCCACCCGTTGCGCTTCCAGCCGTGGATCCAGCCGGTCACGCCGTTCTTCACATACTGGCTGTCGGTGACGACGGTGATCGCACAGGGCTTTCCCAAAGTCTCAAGCGCCATGATGGCAGCCATAAGTTCCATCTGGTTGTTGGTGGTCAGCGCCTCACCGCCCTTCAACTCGCGTTCCTTGACGACAGCGTTGCCTTCCTTGGCCTGCAAAAGCGTGCCCCAGCCGCCGGGGCCGGGATTGCCGGAACAGGCGCCATCGGTATAGGCGAAAAATTCAGCCATGAGTGTGTTCCTTTCGCCTTAGCTGCGCGCGTGCAGGACAATCCAGTCGGATGAATGGCCATCCAGCCCGGTGCCGCTGCCCAGAATGCGGGTGATGATTGTAAAGCCCGCCAAGGTCAACAGCTCTTCCAATTCGTCCTGTTGGTAATAGGTGTAAAACCGCCCCAGATCATCGCGTGCGTCGCCCGTGCCCAGCTTGACACCGATGTGCAGAACACCCTGTGATCTCAACGCCTTGTGCAGTCGGGCCAGCATCGCGGGCATCTCGGACCTGGGCAGGTGGAGCAGGCTGAAATTGGCAAAGATCCCCTCATAGAGAGCTTGACCATCAATCTGGTGAAACAAGGCCTGTCGCGCGGTCACTCCGTGACCGCGGGCGCGTTTCACCATCGCGTCAGAGCCATCCGTGGCATCCACCGTTATGCCGTGATTGATCATCTGCTTGGCCGTCAGGCCGGGGCCGCAGCCCAGATCCAGAACATGCGCGTTTTCAGGCAGGGCCGCGATGAAATCGTCCAACCCCGGGGTGTCCTTGACCGCCACCCGCGCCTCGTATTCCGCGGCTTGGGCGTCATAGACGTCTAGGGTCTGGCGATCCTCGGACATGCCGGGTCAGGCAGGTACGCGCAGCACGCGCGGGACTTTGAATTCGATGTTTTCCTGCGCGGTTTCGACCAGTTCCACGGTCATATCATAGCGGTCGCGGAAGGCGTCGATCACCTCGTCCACCAGCACTTGCGGGGCGGATGCGCCTGCGGTCAGACCGACCGTGCGGATGCCTTCAAGCGCGCGCCAATCAATTTCGGACGCGCGCTGCACCAGCATGGAATAGTCGCAGCCATTGGCGCGCGCGACCTCGACCAAGCGGCGCGAGTTCGAGCTGTTGGGCGCTCCGATTACTAGCAGAGCGTCCGATTGCGGCGCGATCGCTTTGACCGCGTGCTGACGGTTGGTGGTGGCATAGCAGATGTCTTCTTTGTGCGGGCCGACAATGGCGGGGAAGCGGTCGCGAAGGGCGGCGACGATCCCAGCGGTGTCGTCCACGGACAGGGTGGTCTGGGTGATATAGGCCAGTTGCTCGGGGTCGCGGGGGGCCAGCGTGGCGACATCCTCGGCGGTTTCGACCAACAGGACTTCGCCTTCGGGCAGTTGGCCCATCGTGCCGACCGTTTCCGGGTGACCCTCATGGCCGATCATGACCATCTGAAGACCGTTGTCGTGGTGGCGCTCGGCCTCGATATGGACTTTCGAGACGAGCGGGCAGGTGGCGTCGACATAAACCATCTCGCGGCGTGAGGCCTCGGCGGGAACGGATTTCGCAACGCCGTGGGCCGAGAAGATGACCGGGCGATCAGTGGGGCATTCGTCCAGCTCTTCAACGAACACGGCACCCTTTGCGCGCAGCCCGTCCACAACGAATTTGTTGTGCACGATTTCATGGCGGACATAGATCGGCGCACCCCATTTCTCGATCGCCATTTCGACGATCTTGATGGCGCGATCCACGCCAGCGCAAAAGCCGTTGGGGGCTGCAAGATATAGGGTCAGGGCGGGTCTGGTCATGGCGTCCTCCGATCTGGGTCAGAGGTAAGGGTTTTCGCGCGGGTCGTCCAGAGCCGCCCCCAAAAGGAAACAGGCCGGAGCGTTTGCCCCGGCCTGTCTGTTTCGATCAATCGCGGTCTTCGGGACCGTCAAATTCGCGCGGAGGCCGACCAATCACGTCTTTCAGCTCTTCCAGCTCGATGAAATTGTCAGCCTGGCGACGCAGTTCATCGGCGATCATTGGCGGCTGGCTGCGGATGGTCGAAACCACCGACACACGCACGCCTTTACGCTGAAGTGCGGCCACCAGCGGGCGGAAATCGCCGTCGCCCGAGAACAGAACCGCGTGGTCGATGTGGTCGGCAAGCTCAAGTGCATCGACCGTCAGTTCGATATCCATGTTGCCTTTGACTTTCCGGCGGCCCATGGAATCGGTGTATTCCTTGGCTGGCTTTGTCACCATCGAGAAACCATTATAGTGGAGCCAGTCCACCAGAGGGCGAATGGGCGAGTATTCGTCGTTTTCCAGAAGTGCTGTGTAGTAGAATGCACGCAGCAGCTTGCCGCGGCGCATGAATTCTTGTCTGAGCAGCTTGTAATCGATGTCAAACCCAAGCGACTTTGCCGCTGCATAAAGGTTGGAGCCATCGATAAAGAGTGCGAGTCGCTCGTCGCGATAGAACATTAATTATTCCTTTCCAATTAACTTCGCCGAGCAATTCCGTGAGTGGTAGGGTCAAAATCACTTAACGAAGAAACATGTGACGTAATCTAGGGAACACACGCGGTGCCGCAAGCTAAAAATCATCAAAATGCCCATACTAAAGCATTAGTACTGTTAGGAAGTAACATTACTTTCGCGCTGGAAGATTCGGCGCAGCTGGTACGCGATGCGCTGAATTGTCTTTCTGAGCGTGGAGTTAGAATCACCTCCTTAAGTCGCTATTATAGCACAGCTTGCTTTCCGGCGGGTGCCGGGCCGGATTTCATCAACGTTGCCGCAGCGTTGGAGGTGGATGAGCCTGCCGAGATTGTGCTGCAAAAATTGCATGATGTGGAAGACGAATTTGGCCGCGAGCGGCCTTCGCGTTGGGCGCAGCGCACGCTGGATATTGACCTGATCGCCTATGGGGATTGTGTCGCGCCGGATCGCGAAACGTTCGAGCATTGGATGAACCTGCCGCTGGAAGAACAGATGAAACAGGCGCCGGATCAGCTGATTTTACCGCATCCACGGGTACAGGATCGCGGGTTTGCGTTGATTCCTCTGGCTGATGTTGCGCCGAACTGGCGCCATCCGATTTTAGGTAAAACCATCAAAGAGATGGCAGACGCCCTGTCGGAAGAGGCAAAAAACGAGGTTTCGCCCTTTGAAATGGGCTGATATAGGGCGTTTCTGCTTGTCATTGCCCGTTCAGACGCATAGATAGGCGTTTCACATCCCCTTGCAAGGAATGGACTGACATGGCCCGTGTGACGGTTGAAGATTGCGTAGATAAAGTGCCGAACCGGTTTGATCTGGTGATGCTGGCATCGCATCGCGCGCGTGAAATTTCGGCAGGTGCCGAGATTACTGTGGATCGCGACAACGACAAAAACCCCGTTGTGGCTCTGCGCGAAATTGCGGACGAAACCCAGACGGCGGACGAACTGCGCGAGCGCATGATCGAAGACCACCAGACTCAGATCGAGGTGGACGAGCCCGAAGAAGACAGCATGGCGCTGTTGATGGGAGCCGAGGCCGCTGACAAGCCCGCTGACGACGACATGTCGGAAGAAAAGCTGCTGCGCGCGCTGATGGAAGCGCAAGGCCAAGGCTGATCGAAAGCGAACGGAGGCGTCACGAGTGACGAGCTGGAAAGACGAGCTTGTTGATCTCGATATCGACGGTCTGATCGAACGCATTTCGACGTACAATCCTAAGTCCAATTCGGACCTGCTTATGGCCGCCTTTGAATATGGCGGCCAAATGCATTTTGGGCAGTATCGCCATTCGGGCGACCCCTACTACATGCATCCCTTCGCCGTGGCTGACATTCTGGCGGATATGCAGCTGGACGATGCCACCATCGTCACGGCGTTTCTACACGACACAATCGAAGACACCGGATCGACCTATGGCGAGGTCGCTGAACTGTTCGGCAAAGAGATTGCCGAGCTGGTGGATGGTGTCACCAAACTGACCAATCTGCAGCTGTCCTCGTCCGAGACCAAACAGGCGGAGAACTTCCGAAAACTGTTCATGGCCATGTCCAAGGACATGCGGGTCATTCTGGTGAAGCTCGCTGACCGTCTGCACAATATGCGCACGATCAAAGCCATGCGCCCGGACAAGCAGATCCAAAAATCGCGCGAGACGATGGATATCTACGCTCCTCTTGCAGGTCGCATGGGGATGCAGTGGATGCGGGAAGAGCTGGAAGATCTTGCCTTCCACGTGCTGAACCCCGAGGGGCGCAGCTCGATCATGCGGCGGTTCCTGCGGCTTCAGAAGGAAAGCGGCGATGTGATCGAGAAGATTACCAGTGACATCCGCTTGGAACTGGACAAGGCAAGCATCGAAGCCAAAGTGTTCGGGCGTGCGAAAAAGCCCTATTCCATCTGGCGTAAGATGGAAGAGAAGGGACAAAGCTTCTCGCGTCTGTCAGACACCTACGGCTTCCGGGTGATCACTGAAAGTGATACGGATTGCTATCGGGTTCTGGGCGCGATCCATCAGCGTTGGCGCGCGGTTCCGGGTCGCTTCAAAGATTACATTAGTCAACCAAAATCAAATGGTTACCGATCGATCCACACCACGGTGTCGGGGCGCGATGGCAAGCGGGTCGAGGTTCAGATCCGCTCGCGCGAGATGCATGAAGTGGCCGAAACCGGCGTGGCGGCGCATTGGTCGTATCGCGACGGGATCCGCGTTGAGAACCCCTTTGCGGTCGATCCCGCCAAGTGGATTGCCTCGTTAACCGAACGGTTCGAAACGGCGGATGATCACGATGAATTCCTCGAGCATGTGAAGCTTGAGATGTATCAGGACCAAGTGTTCTGTTTCACCCCGAAGGGCGAGGTCGTCAAACTGCCACGTGGCGCGACGCCCTTGGATTTCGCCTATGCGATCCACACGCGGATTGGTGACAGCTGTGTTGGTGCCAAGGTCGACGGCATCCGCGTACCCCTGTGGACGCGCGTGAAAAATGGCCAGTCGGTCGAAATCATGACCGCCGAAGGTCAAAGCCCGCAGGCCACTTGGATCGACATCGTCGTGACTGGCCGCGCCAAGGCCGCCATTCGCAAGAAACTGCGCAACGATGACCGGGAACGCTATGTGCGTCTGGGGCGCGAGCTTGCACGCCTCGCGTTCGAACATGTCGGACGGAAAGTCAGCGACAAAGCGCTGGCGACGGCGGCCAAACAAATGCGGCTGAAGGACACGGACGAGCTTTTGGCGCGCCTTGGATCGGCCGAACTTCAGGCGCGCGACGTGGTGGGCATTCTTTATCCCGAGGCTGATCCGCATGGCGATGAGGTCGATCTTGATGCGTCCGTGATCGGGTTGGAGGCCGGGCAGGATTTCGCTCCGGCGCAATGCTGCCAACCTGTGCCGGGTGAACGGATCGTCGGGATTTCCTATCGCGGCAAAGGCGTGATTGTGCACACCATTGACTGTGATGCACTGGCTGATCTGAACGATGACAGCTCGCGCTGGGTCGATTTGCATTGGCATTCAGGCAAGCATCCGGCCATCCATGTGGTCAGCATAGAGTTGACGATTTCCAATGATGCTGGTGTCTTAGGGCGTATCTGCACCTTGATCGGGGAACAGAAGGCCAATATCTCGGATCTAAGATTCGTGGATCGGAAACCGGATTTTTACCGATTGATTGTTGATGTTCAGCTAAGGGATGTCGAACATCTGCATACTATCATGCTGGCGCTTGAAGCTGACAGCGACGTGGCAGCGGTACATCGGCATCGGGATTTGAGCCGCAAACCATAACCCACCCCCGACCGGGCAGGCGGAAGGACGTACAGGTGTTTAAACGAAATCCGCGATCGTATCTGCGAATCGTAGCGGAGTTCTTTTACCCGCGCGGCGGTTGGTACCGCGCGGCGCAATACGTTGTGCATCGCCTACGCCGTCTGCCTGATCCAGCACATCGGATTTCGCGCGGTATTGCAGCCGGGGTGTTTGCGTCCTTCACACCCTTTTACGGACTGCACTTTCTGACCGCTGCCATTTTGTCCTGGCTCATGCGCGGGAACGTGTTGGCGTCGCTTTTGGCGACCTTCGTGGGCAATCCGCTGACTTTCCCTTTGATTGCCGAGCTTTCGGTCAATCTGGGACACGCCATGCTGGGGCAGGACGTGACGGTCCATCTGCCTGAAATTGTTGCAAGTTTCGCCTCGGCCACTAATGACATTTGGTCGAACCTGAAGTCGATCTTCACCAATGACGTGGCAGAGTGGTCAAAGATCAACAGCTTCTATGATCGCGTGTTTCTGCCCTATCTGGTGGGCTGTCTGATTCCCGGCATCATTGCGGGCATTGCTGCCTATGTGCTGGCGAACCCAGTGATCCACGCCTATCAGCGCCGCCGGATCAACAAGCTGAAGTCGCGGTATGAAAAACGTATATCCGAACGGTTTTCTCAGGGTGGCGGCCACGACAAAAACAAGTAACACTTTCCCAAACGGAACCGCTGCAGGAGCGCGAATATGACCCAGACCGCAGGCAAGCTTCGGCTTGGCGTGAACATTGACCACGTGGCAACAGTGCGCAACGCGCGTGGGTCAGCTTATCCTGATCCGGTGCGGGCGGCAAAGCTGGCGGAAGAGGCCGGGGCCGATGGCATTACCGCGCATTTGCGCGAAGATCGCCGCCATATCCGGGACGAGGACATCGACGGGTTGATGGCGGCTTTGACCACGCCGTTGAACTTCGAATGCGCCGCAACCGAGGAAATGCAGGCGATCGCTCTGCGCCACAAACCCCACGCGGTCTGTCTGGTACCTGAAAAGCGCGAGGAACTGACGACCGAGGGCGGCTTGGATGTTGCCCGTAATGACAATCGTCTGGGCGATTACATCCTGCCCTTGCGCGATGCCGGGTGCCGCGTATCGATGTTCATCGATGCGGATGCCGAGCAGATCAAGGCCTCGGCGCGGATTGGCGCAGCGGTGGTCGAACTGCACACCGGCGCTTACTGCGACTTCCACGCTGAGGGCGAATTCGACAAACGCGATGCCGAACTGGAACGGCTGCGCGAAGGCGCGGCATTCGCCCATTCGCTGGGGCTCGAAGTACACGCGGGGCATGGCCTGACCTATGACACCGTCGCCCCAATTGCGGCCATGCCTGAAGTGGTCGAGCTGAACATAGGCCACTTCCTGATTGGTGAGTCGATCTTCCGCGGCATGCCTGACGCCATCGCCGAGATGCGTCGCCTAATGGATGAGGCACGAGGATGAACGGAGCATTGAATTGGAAGCGCTATGCAGGCGTTTATATCCTAAGCATGATTGGCCTGATGATCATTGGGTTGCTGCTCCAAAGGTTGTTTGGCTTTTCGCTGCCGACGGGCCTGTCCACGGTGCTGCCTCCGATGATGGCGGCGATGATTGAAGGCCAGAAACGCGCTGATGCCGGGTTGGGCCAGTATGAAAACACCGAAGCGTGGTCTGCTGCCTCGCTGGCGACCATGGTTGTTGGCGTCATCACCGTGGCCGTGCTTGCCGGACTGCTGATCCTGATGCCTCTGATGCGCGAGATGTTCTCGTCTATCTCGATGATGACGTGGGTGCTGGTTTTTGCCGGGATCATGGGGCTGACCCTTCTGGTCAACCGCTTCTTCCTGACGATGGGGTATAAGAACCAGCGCAAAGCCTTGGACAAAAAGGCGGGCAAATGATCCTTGGTATCGGCACGGACCTTGCGAATATCGAGCGTATTCAAGGCACGTTGGATCGGTTCGGAGACCGGTTCCGTGCCCGCGTCTTCACGGATCGTGAGCTGGCCAAGGCCGCGCGGCGCAAGGATGAAGCGGGTACGCTGGCTAAGCGCTGGGCCGCGAAAGAGGCGTGCTCGAAAGCCTTGGGCACCGGGCTTGCGATGGGGATCAGCTGGCGCGATATGGCGGTATCGAACCTGCGCACGGGACAACCGGTGATGGAGGTCACGGGCTGGGCCAAGGACCGTTTGGACGAATTGACCCCTGCCGGGCATCAGGCCGTGATCCACGTCACCCTGACAGATGATCACCCTTGGGCGCAGGCATTTGTGGTGATTGAGGCGCGGCCCGTCTAAATCCCCGGTCAAACCCACCGAAACCCGGCGCTAAACTTGACTCCGGCCCCCCATCCGCCCATATCGCCCACAACAGATTTCGGCCATTGCGGCCTGACAGATAAAAGGCAGTTACATGACCGAGAAGCAGAAAGATGGCCTGTGGGAGAACGTCAAAACGATCTTCTGGGCGCTGATCATCGCCGGGATCTTCCGCACCCTGTTCTTTCAGCCCTTCTGGATCCCCACAGGGTCGATGAAAGACACGCTTCTGATCGGTGACTTTCTGTTCGTGAACAAGATGGCCTATGGCTATTCCAAACACTCCTGCCCGTTCTCAAGCTGCCCGATCTCGGGACGGATTCTGGGTTCAGAGCCAGAGCGTGGTGATGTCGTCGTGTTCCGCCACCCGACTCTTGGCACCGACTATGTAAAACGTCTGGTTGGCCTGCCGGGCGACAAGATCCAGGTCAAAAACAGCGTGCTTTGGATCAACGGTGAAGAGGCCAAACAGGTGCCGGATGGCATGTTCTCGGAAATCAAGCTGCCGCAGGGACGTTTCCGCACCATTCCGCAATGTATCAACCGTCCGGTTGGTGAAGGTGGTGAGTGCCTGAAAGAAAAGTTCGTTGAAACTCTGCCCGGTGGCGTGTCGCATTCGATCTTGAACTTCGCGAACCGTAGCGTCGACAACACCAACGTGTTCACCGTGCCTGTAGGTCATTACTTCTTCATGGGTGACAACCGCGATAACTCGATCGACAGCCGTGTCAGCCCGAACGCTGGCGGCGTTGGCTTCGTACCTGCTGAATACCTGCTGGGCCGTGCGGACCGCATCATGTTCTCGGCGGCTGGCAAGCGTCTGTTCTATTTCTGGACCTGGCGCTCGGATCGCTTCTTCAAGGAAATCGAGTGAAGTTGTCTGCTGATCTCATCGCCTTCACGGCACGTATCGGGTACGAGTTTTCGCAGCCCGACCTGCTGATCCGCGCGCTAACGCATGGGTCGATCTCGTCCGCCACCCGGCCCGACAATCAGCGGCTGGAGTTTCTGGGCGACCGGGTGCTTGGGCTGGTCATGTCCGAAAAGCTTTTGGCTGATGATCCCAACGCGCCCGAAGGTACGCTGGCTCCGCGTTATAACGCGCTGGTGCGCAAGGAAACCTGCGCCGATGTGGCCACGCAGATTGATCTGGGTGCGGTCCTGAAGCTGGGCCGGTCTGAGATGAAGACCGGCGGGCGCCGTAAGCTGGCACTTTTGGGCGACGCGATGGAGGCGGTCATCGCCGCTGTCTATCTGGATGGCGGGCTGGATCCGGCGCGGGATATGATCCTTCGTCTGTGGGGCGATCGCATCCACAAGGTCGAGGCCGACGCCCGCGATGCAAAAACAGCGCTGCAAGAATGGGCGCAGGCGCGTAAGATGGCTGTACCGAAATATATCGAAACAAGTCGCGAAGGCCCGGATCATGCTCCGGTCTTCACCATCGAAGTGCAGTTGCCCGATGGTCGTGCGGCGCAGGCGAAAGCCAACTCAAAACGGGCCGCCGAACAAGCTGCGGCCAAAGCGCTTCTGGCGCAGGTTGAAGGATAAAAGATGTCGGATGCGAACACACGCGCGGGCTTTGTCGCCCTGATTGGCGAACCCAATGCGGGCAAGTCGACGCTGACGAACCGTATGGTCGGGGCCAAGGTTTCGATCGTGACGCACAAGGTGCAGACCACACGCGCGCGCATTCGTGGCGTGGCGATTGAAGGTGATGCGCAGATTGTGTTCGTGGACACGCCCGGCCTGTTCCAGCCGCGCCGCCGACTGGACCGCGCGATGGTCGCAGCTGCCTGGGGCGGTGCCTCGGACGCCGATGTGATCGTGCTTCTTGTCGAAGCACATCGCGGTGTCACCGAAGGTGTTGAGCGCATTCTGGAAGGTCTGAAAGAGATCGGACAGGGCCGTACGGTTGCTCTGGCCATCAACAAGATCGACCGTGTGCAATCCGAGGTGCTTTTGGCGCTGACCAAGGACCTGAACGCACGTTATGAGTTTGCCGAAACCTTCATGATTTCGGCCGAGAAGGGCCATGGCGTAAAGGATCTGCGCACATGGCTGGCAGGGCATCTGCCGGAAGGTCCGTGGCTGTACCCTGAAGACCAGATCGCCGATCTGCCCATGCGCATGATCGCTGCCGAGATGACCCGCGAAAAACTGACCCTGCGCTTGCATCAGGAGCTGCCCTATCAGCTGACGGTCGAGACCGAGAACTGGGAAGAGCGCAAAGATGGTTCGGCCCGCGTAGACCAGATCATCTATGTCGCGCGTGACGGCCATAAAGGCATCATTCTGGGCAAACGCGGCGAGACGATCAAAGCCGTCAGCCAATCGGCCCGCGCCGAGCTAGAAGAGTTCATGGGCCGCAAAATCCACCTGTTCCTGCAGGTGAAAGTGCGCCCGAACTGGCTTGAAGAAAAAGAGCGCTACTCGGAAATGGGGCTCGATTTCCGCGACGGGAATAAGTGATGCGCCTGACGGCGGATGTCTGGGTTTCGGCCTATCTGACACGGTTGCGCCTGTCTGACATTCCCGCCTTCGTGACCCAGAAGGGTGACGCGACGGCGGGTGCCGTTCTGGTCAAAATGAACACGCTGGACGGCCAGGCCACGGCCTATCAACGTAGCTTTGACCTGATGACGGGCGAGCGCTGTTGGATGGTGTTGTCTGAGGGCGTTGAAACGGACGTCGACGCCGCCCTGACCCGCCAAAAGGGCTTTGACCCGGACCTTTGGATCATCGAAGTCGAGGACAAACAGGGCCGCCATCTTCTGGACGAACCGGGGCTTTCCGACTGACACAGACCCCGCTAGGCTGCACGCAGGAGGGTCGCGATGGATTGGCGAGATCAGGGGGCGTTGCTGTCCGTGCGCAAGCATGGCGAAACCTCTGTCATCATTGACGTTTTTACCGCCGAACACGGCCGCCACGCGGGTGTGGTACGCGGGGGCGTCAGCCGAAAGATCGCCCCAACCCTGCAACCCGGCGCGCAGTTGGATGTCACCTGGCGCGCGCGGCTGGAAGAGCATATCGGCAGCTATGCGGTCGAACCCCTGCGTAGTCGTGCGCTGGTCTTGTCAGACCGTACTGCGCTGGCTGGGCTGAATGCGATCACCGCACTGTTGGCGTACGCGTTGCCGGAACGCGAACCGCATCCGGTGCTCTATGACAGGACCCAATCCATGCTGGATCTTCTGGGTGTCAACGCAGCGTGGCCGACCGCCTATCTGAAATGGGAACTGGCGCTATTGGAGGAGCTGGGCTTTGGCCTAGACCTGACCGAATGCGCGGTGACGGGTGCGCGGGACGATTTGGCCTATGTCTCGCCCAAAACCGGTCGGGCGGTGTCTGCCGAAGGGGCAGGGGAGTGGGCGGATCGATTGCTGCCCTTGCCACCCGAGCTTCTGGGCGTCGGTGATGGATCGCTGTCCAATGTACTGGACGGGTTGGTGACCACGGGGCATTTCTTGACCCACGGCATTGCGCACGCACTTGGTGACAAACCTCTGCCCGAGGCACGGGCGCGGCTTCTGGATCGGCTGAAGCGCGACGCCGTTAACGCGGCAGGCTTGTAAACACCATCTCGCGTCCATCTTCGTTGGATAGGATCAAGGTGCTGCCCGACACTTCGGCGATGCGCATAACGCTGAGTGCGGTGAAGAATGTGGCTTCGGCGTTCATGTCTGCACACGCCCGTTTGGTCGACAGGATGGGCCCTGTTTCAAACCACGGATAGGGCGCGGATTGGGATCCGGAGTAACTGTTGCACGGGGCTTGACCCGCAATCCGACCTTTTTCGGGAAAGCTGAGTGTTGCTTCTGCTGGAAACGCAACACCATCAAGCTCGACCAGCGACCAGATTGCACCTGAGTCCGCGTAGCCCGAGATCGTTTCGTCCTTGCAGGCGGAGAGAAGAACGGCGGCGGTAGGAATCAGAAGCAAAAGTCTCATGGCAGCAAGATGGGGGTGCCGGGCCGAGAATGCCAGTCTTAGGCGTCACGCAGGGCCAGTAGAGCGGCCAAAAGCGTGCTCATGGCGTCCTTGTTGTCGTTCCCATCCTTCGCCGACAGCGTTCCCATGCCAATATAGGCGCCATAGATCAGGCGGGCAAAATCAGGGTTGCTGAGGTCAAGTTCAGTCAGAATGCCGTGCAGATACTCCAGACGCTTTTGATCTACACGCTCAACAACATACGCAGCAGTATGGTTGCTTTGTGCCCATGCTCTTATCGCAGGTTCAACCGCGTCCCCGCCATGGTCCGGATTCGAAGATGTCGAGATCTCACCCAGCATGTACAGCTTACGCACGGGGTCCGCTTCGTGGTCAAGATATCGCGTGATATCGTCAACTGCGCGGGTCTCCCACAGCTCCAGCATCTGCGATTGAAAGCTCGCTACATCTTTGAAATGCCAGTAGAAAGATCCCTTGGTCGTCCCAAGCTCGCGCGCCAATGGTTCTGCCTTTAGCGCTTGCGGGCCCGACCGCGCAAGGGCGCGAAACCCCGCCATTAGCCAGCTTTCTGTGCTTAGTCGTTCTTTGGTTTTAACCATGGTTTCAGCGCTCCATACGCTAGCGTATTGACAGGCTATCCATCCTATGCACCATACGCAAGCGTATTGAGGTGATGGAGGGTACTATGCAGGTGTTTATCTTGGGGATTACGTATCTGATCCTGTTGGGGATGGCTTTGGCACATGTGCTGTGGGCCTTGGGCGTTTGGTGGCCCGTTTGGGACGAGAAAAGACTGGCGCGCACGGTGGTCGGGGCGCCCGGGATCACCAGAATGCCGCCCGGTTGGGCCGCGGCTCTCGTGGCTGCTGCCTTGGGCATTTCGGGGATCGTGCTGATTGGGCTTACGCAGGGCATAGCTGTCATTCCCGACCGTTTGCTGGTCTGGGCAGGCTGGGCCTTGGTCGCAGTCTTTGGCCTGCGCGGGCTTGCCAGCTATGTCCTGCCGCTGTTCAGCGTGAGGATGGAAGAGCCGTTCGCACGGCTCAACCTGATGTTCTATGGCCCGCTCTGCCTGATTTTGGCGGCAGGCTTTTGGTCGGCGCTTTAGCCCAGCAGGCGGCGGGCAATAACCTGTGCCTGAATCTCAGCAGCACCTTCAAAGATGTTCAGGATGCGCGCGTCGCACAGCACGCGGCTGATCTGGTATTCCAGCGCAAAGCCGTTGCCGCCGTGGATCTGCAGCGCGTTATCCGCACAGGCCCATGCGATACGCGCCCCCAGCAGCTTGGCCATGCCAGCTTCAAGGTCACAACGCTGGTCGTGGTCCTTTTCCCAAGCCGAGAAATAGGTCAGCTGACGTGCGACCATGATTTCCACGGCCATCATGGCCAGCTTGTTGGCCACGCGGGGGAAGTTGATCAGCGATTTGCCGAACTGCTTGCGGTCCTCGGCATATTGCATGCCGATCTCCAGCGCGTTCTGTGCGACACCGATTGCGCGGGCGGCGGTCTGGATACGGGCTGCCTCGAATGTTTTCATAAGCTGTTTGAAGCCCTGACCTTCAACGCCACCCAGCAGGTTCTCGCCCTTCACTTTGAACCCGTCAAAGCCCAGCTCGAATTCCTTCATGCCGCGATAGCCCAGAACCTCGATCTCGCCGCCGGTCATGCCTTCGGTCGGGAACGGGTTTTCGTCGTCGCCGGGGGTTTTCTCGGCCAGGAACATCGACAGACCGCGGTGGTCTTTGCTGTCCGGATCGGTGCGCGCCAGCAGGGTCATCACGTGGGTCCGTGCGGCGTGGGTGATCCAGGTTTTGTTGCCAGTCACTTCATAGTCGCCGTCAGCGTTCTTCACCGCGCGAGTGCGCAGCGAACCAAGGTCCGAGCCGGTGTTGGGTTCGGTGAACACGGCGGTCGGCAGGATCTCGGCGGACGAGATTTTGGGTAGCCACTGTTCTTTCTGTTCGTCGGTGCCGCCAGCCAAGATCAGCTCGGCGGCGATTTCCGAGCGGGTACCCAGCGAGCCGACGCCGATATAGCCGCGCGATAGCTCTTCCGAAACCACAACCATCGAAGCTTTCGTCAGACCCAGCCCGCCGTACTCTTCGGGGATGGTCAGGCCAAAGACGCCCATCTCGGCCAGTTCTTCCAGAATTTCCAGCGGGATGTAGTCATCCTTCAGATGCCATTCATGGGCGTTCGGTACCACGCGTTCATCCGCATAGCGGCGGAACTGCTCGCGGATCATCTCCAACTCGTCATCCAAGCCGGTGGCGCCGAAGGTCGCATGGCCTGCGTTGTCTTGCATCAGCTCGACCAGACGGGTGCGGGCAGCCTGATTGTTGCCGTTTGCGATCAGGGCATTGATCGCGTCGGTGTCCAAAGCCGTGCCATCAACACCCATGTCGGCCAGACGCGCCATTTCGTTCTGGCTCATCATCATGCCGCCCTTCATCTGGGCGAGGTATTCGCCAAAGGCGATTTGCAGGATCAGCTTTTCCATTTCGCCCAGCTTGCCGTCTTCCGACAGGCGTCCAGCCCAAGCGTTCATCTGGCGCAGGCTTTCGGCATAGGTGGCCAGCCACGACAGGGCGTGCGCGGCGGCTTGGTGTTCTTCCAATTTCGCGCCCGACACGCGGTCGCCTTCGGACACCAGCGCGCGGACATTTTCTTTGGCGGCGTCAAAAGTTGCTTCAACCGGGGCAAGGGCCGCGCCGGTCAGGTCAAGAAGGTTGTCGATCAGGGCGCTGGTCATGGAAAACTCCTGTCACATACGGCCGGGATTCGGCTGCTTATTTCGCGTCTGCAGAGAGATAATCCTTTTGCAGGTGCAGCGCAATAAAAATACGCCAGAAACCTCAATTGCGAACATATATAACGCAGGGGAGATTTTTGTGCCGCAAGGATTTTAATCCGTTAGAAGGGGGTGAACTGGAGGGCGCACATGGGAATTCTGGCTGATTTTACTCTGTCGATGCTTGGTCTAGCCGTCGCAATCACGGTATTTGCTGGCGTGGTGAAAGGCGTGGTGGGATTTGGGCTGCCACTGATCATGATCTCGGGGCTTGCGACCTTTTTGCCGGCTGAGGTCGCCTTGGCTGCTTTGATTCTGCCAACCGCCAGCACCAACATTCGGCAAGCGCTTCGGCAGGGCGCGCGCCCCGCGTGGGAGGTTGTGCGGAAATATCACATCTATCTTCTGGCGCTGTTCGTGACGTTGGTCTTCAGCGCGCAACTGGTTCTGTTTATGCCGCAGCGGCTGCTGTTTATCCTGATCGGGGTCCCTGTCGTGCTGTTCTGCCTTATGCAGTTACGGGGCTGGGTGCCGACCCTTCGCCCAGAGAACCGGGTGCGGGATGAAAGCGTCATCGCGTCCATCTCGGGGCTTGTTGGTGGGATTTCGGGGGTGTGGGGGCCGCCGCTTGTGGCTTATCTGACCGCGACGAATACTCCGAAGACCGAACAGATGCTGGCGCAGGGCGTTGTCTATGGGTTCGGCGCGATGGTGCTGGTGGGGGCGCATATGCAGTCGGGTGTCTTTAATGCCCATACGGCGCCCTTATCCGCAGCCATGTTGATTCCGGCCTTTCTGGGGATGGCGCTGGGCTATCGCCTGCACGATCGGATGCCGCAGAAGACCTTTAAGCGCGCAACCCTGATCGTGTTGACGGTGGCCGGGCTGAACCTGATCCGGCGCGGGCTGATGGGTTAAGCGATCAGCGCGGGCCAGAGCTTGGCATTTTCACGTCGGAAGGCGTCGATATGCCCAACCTTCTTCAAGCCAAACTGTTGTGGCGTAAGCGCAAGATGTTCGGTGTCGGCTCCGGGATAAAGCTCGGTCATTCGCGCGACGGCAATCGGTGGGACGGATGTGTCATCTGACAGCGATACCGTACGTATAGGGCATGAAAATGCGGCCATTGGGGCTGCGGGAACGCATGGATCTTTGGCCGGATATCCCCGTGTGGTGCACCAGCGCTTCCATTGTTTGAAGACAGGGCCGGGGATGTCGCTGCCAAGGCCAGAGACCTGTCTTGGCACATAGCCGAAGGTTGCTGCCGAAAGTGGCCCGACCACAAACCATAAAGCGCGCACCGTGGCCTGAAAGGGCCAAGGATGGTCCGTGGTGTGTACCGGGCCCGTGCACACAGTGATCACCCGCGCGATATCCTTGGTGCGTTGTTGGCGTGCCAGCATGAGCCCGCCCAATGAGTGCCCCATGAGCCAAAGCGGCAAACCCTCTGCGCGTGCTTCAAGCCAATCTCGTGCTGTTTGGGTGTCACGTAGTCCCCAATCCAGCATCGACGCTGTCACATCCCGAACCGGCCCGCGCGATGAGGCTCCGAAATCGCTGTAGTCATATGTCAGACACGAGACGTTCTGTGTCTCGGCCAGCCACGCAGCAAAATGGCGATAGAAGCGGTGGGGGACACCTGTCGCTCCGTTCAGAACCGCAACCGCGCGCGGGGCGTCGGCGGCGAAGAACGTGCCGGTCAGCGGCGCAGGGCCATCTATGGTGACAGTCTGGGTCATACGTGCATGCAAGCGCAAAGCTTACGTTCGCGTAAAGCGTGACTTTGCGTTAGGTCACGGAGCGTCAACCCAAAAGAAAACGCCCCGGCGCTGGACCGGGGCGTTTGTCTGAGTCTGTTGTGCGGCTTAGCCGATGGCGACGGCCTTCACGTCGTCATCAATGTCGCCTTCGTACTGAACGAAGTTGTCCGAGAACATCTTCACCAGCTTTGCAGCCTGCGCATCATAAGCCGCAGCGTCCTGCCATGTGCGGCGCGGATCCAGAAGCAGGTCGGCAACGCCTTCTACTTTAACCGGAACCTCGAAGCCAAAGTTTTCATCCTTGCGGAACTTGGCTTCGGCCAGCGATCCGTCCAGAGCGGCGGTCAGCAGGGCGCGGGTGGCGCGGATCGGCATACGCGAGCCAGTGCCGTAAGCACCACCGGTCCAGCCGGTGTTCACCAGCCAGCAGGTTGCGCCGTGCTTTGCGATCTTGTCACGCAGCAGCGCGCCATACTCGGCCGGACGGCGCGGCATGAAGGGCGCACCAAAGCAGGTCGAGAAGGTCGGCTCGGGCTCGGTCACACCTTTTTCGGTGCCCGCCACTTTCGAGGTGAAGCCCGACAGGAAGTGATACATGGCCTGCGCCGGCGTCAGACGCGCGATCGGAGGCAGAACACCGAACGCATCACAGGTCAGCATGATGATGTTCTTGGGGTGACCACCGATGGCGGTGTCCGAAGCGTTGGCGATGTAGTGCAGCGGATAGGCGCAACGCATGTTGGCCGTCAGGCTGTCATCTTCAAAGTCCAGCTCTTTGGTCTCTTCGTCATAGACCATGTTCTCGATTACAGTCGCGAACTTCTGGGTCGTGGCGTAGATTTCCGGCTCGGCTTCGGCCGACAGGTTGATCGTCTTGGCATAGCAGCCACCTTCGAAGTTGAAGGTGCCGGTGTCCGACCAGCCGTGCTCGTCATCACCGATCAGCGTGCGCTCGGGGTCTGCCGACAGGGTGGTTTTGCCAGTGCCCGACAGGCCGAAGAAGATGGCGGTGTCGACCGGGTTGCCCTTGGCGTGGTTTGCCGAGCAGTGCATCGGCATGATGCCTTTTTCGGGCAGCATGTAGTTCAGAAGCGAGAAGACCGACTTCTTGTTCTCGCCCGCGTACTCGGTGCCGCCGATCAGGATCAGCTTGCGGTCGAAGTTTAGTGCAATCACTGTTTCCGAACGACAGCCGTGACGCTGGGCGTCAGCGTTGAAGGTCGGGCAGTTGATGATGGTGAATTCGGGTTCGAACTCGTCCAGCTCGTCGCGGTCGGGGCGGCGCAGCAGGTGACGGATGAACAGGTTGTGCCAAGCAAGTTCGGACACCACGCGCACATCCAGACGGTGTGCCGGGTCGGCGCCGCCATACAGATCCTGAACGTAATAGTCGTTACCCTTCATGTGCTCCAGCATGTCCTCGTACAGGACGTCGAATTTGGCCGGATCCATCGGCGGGTTGTTTTCCCACCAGATGTGCGGCTCGACGCTGGGTGTCTTGACGACGAATTTATCCTTGGGAGAACGGCCCGTGTGCTTGCCGGTCTCGACCAGGAAGGTCCCGCCTTGTCCAAGCTTGCCCTCGCCGCGGCCCAGTGCGGCTTCGACTAGAGCTGGCTCCATCAGGTTGTAATAGACATTGCCCAGCCCGGTGATGCCTTGATCTTCCAAGCGGCGTGCTGGGTTTACCCGTCCAGTGGTCATTTATTTGCTCCTGTCGCCGGTCCGTCTGTAAGTCCCCGGCGTATCTGTTTCACATGAGAGCGCAGGGAAAACACCTGCACGCCAACCCTCATGTGAACGAGGGCCGGTGACCGGCCTATAGCACGACTGCTTTCTGATGGAACAGCACGCATTGTCGCGTTAGCGCAAGCAAGCCTGTGTTTGCGCAATCAAAAAGTTTCGTATGCGAAATAATCGCCGGATACATTCACGTTGATTTCCGGGCGGCGACGTAAGAAAGCTGCGCTCCTCGGTGTCGAATCGCAATTCTCAGTTGATTCGGCACTAGGAACGCGAGAATATGTTAAGAAGAGTTCATGAATGAACGTGGCTCGAGCAGTGCGAGGAAACCCAATGTCCAGGATTGCCTTGGTCGATGACGACAGAAACATTCTGACTTCAGTATCCATTACGCTTGAAGCAGAAGGGTTCGAAGTAGAGACATATAATGACGGCCAAAGCGCGCTTGACGCTTTTGCGAAACGCTTGCCGGACCTTGCGGTCTTTGACATCAAGATGCCGCGCATGGACGGGATGGATCTGCTGCAACGGGTGCGCCAGAAAACCTCTACCCTGCCAGTGATTTTTCTGACCTCGAAAGACGATGAAATTGACGAAGTGCTTGGCCTGCGCATGGGCGCGGATGATTATGTCACTAAGCCCTTCAGCCAGCGCCTGCTGGTCGAACGCATCCGCGCGCTGCTGCGCCGGCAAGAGGTGATCGCCAGCGATGACGCCGGCGAGGTCCAAGACGGTCGCGTGATGGAGCGTGGCGAGCTGCGTATGGACCCGCTGCGCCATGCTGTGACGTGGAAAGGTCGGGATGTGTCCCTGACGGTCACCGAATTCCTGTTGCTACAAGCCCTGGCACAACGCCCCGGTTTCGTGAAAAGCCGCGACCAGCTGATGGATGTGGCCTATGACGATCAGGTCTACGTGGATGACCGGACCATCGACAGCCACATCAAACGACTTCGCAAGAAAATGCGCACGGCCGATCCAGACTTCTCGGCCATCGAAACGCTTTACGGCATCGGATACCGTTACAACGAAGAATGACCCGCATGCTTTTTGCATCTGGCCGGAAGCAAAAGCGCGACAAGGCCCAAAGCACCCCACCTGAAGGTGACGTCGAACTGAGTGAAGACTGGATGTCGTCTCAGGAAGACTATGACGACATTTTCCCGGACACCAAAGCTGATCGTCGGCTGATTTCAATCAACCGCTCACCGTTGGCGCGCAAGATCATCACCTTTAACCTTCTGGGCTTGGTGATCCTTGTGGCGGGTGTTCTGTACCTGAACCCGTTTCGGGACAGCCTTCTGTTCCAGCGCGAACGCGGACTGGTGGTCGAAGCCGAGCTGATCGCCGATGTGTTTGAGGCCCAGCTTTCGCAAGGCGAAGAAGCCGCACGTATCGTCGAGGAAACCCTTTCTGAAGCGACGGACAGTGTCACCGGGGATGTTGAGGTCGAACAAGAGACGATCGACACGCTGGAAACCGATCTGGCCGAATCCGCGCCGTCCGATTTCGCAAAGACTTTGTCGAACCTGCACTTGCCTGTCGGGCTTGAGGTGTTCGTTTTTGATGATGCCGAGAACCTTGTGGCGACATCCGTTGGGCGGGACCGGGGCGAACCCACGCCGGTCGATGGGCTGCAACGCGACATCGGTTCGACGGTGATTACCGACCTGTTGAACTCGATTTGGGAGGCCACGTCGGGCTTTGCGGACACCCAACGTGGGTTGGAGCAGCCTTTGGATACGGAAAGCATGGCGCGCAGCCTGTATTTCCGCGCCATGCTGGGGGCCACGCAGGTCGCGAACGGCGTAGACAAGAACAGTGGCACTGTCTTTTCCGTGGCAACGCCGATCTTACTGGATGGCGCGCCCAAAGGGGTGGTTGCGATTACCAGCGCAGCGGGTGAGCTTGATCTGCTTGTCCGCGCCGAACGTGAGCAGCTTCTGCAGATGTTCGTGATCGCCATTCTGGTGTCGATCGGCCTAAGCCTTGTACTGGCCTCGACCATCGCGAACCCCTTGTCCGATCTGGCGACCGCTGCCGAGCTGAGCGGTGAGAATGACCCGCGGAACGTCAAAACCCGTCGCGTTCGCATTCCTGACATGACCGGCCGCCCAGACGAAATCGGGCGCCTGTCCGGTGCGCTGCGCGGCATGGTCACAGCGCTCTACGATCGCATTGATGCCAACGAGCAGTTCGCTGCTGACGTGGCCCATGAGATCAAGAACCCGCTCGCCAGTTTGCGGTCGGCCGTGGGCACATTGCGTCTGGCCAATAAGGACGAGCAGCGCGAGCGGCTTTTGGATGTGATCGAACATGACACGCGGCGCTTGGACCGACTGGTCAGCGATATCTCGAACGCCTCGCGTCTGGACAGCGAGCTGGTCCGCGAGGACGAGGAAGAGTTCGATCTGCTGCGGATGCTGCGCAGCCTGTCGGACTATCTGGGCGGCGAGGCGCAGAACAAGGGCGTCGATTTCATCACCGATCTGCCCAAGAACCCGATCATGATCAGCGGGCTGGAAGCACGTCTGGCGCAGGTCTTCGTGAACCTGATCACCAACGCGCTCAGCTTCTGTGAAAGTGGAGATGCCATCCGCGTCTGGACCCGCCGCCGCGAAAACCGGGTGCTGGTGGTGGTCGAGGACACGGGCCCCGGCATTCCCGATCAGGCGCTGGGCAAGATCTTTGATCGTTTCTATTCCGAACGTCCGCAGAACCAGTTCGGCAACAACTCGGGTCTGGGGCTGGCGATCTCGAAACAGATAGTCGAGGCACATGGCGGGGTGATCTGGGCCGAGAATATCCGGCCCACCGATGCGGATCTGACCTCGGACCCCCTGGGCGCGCGCTTTGTGGTCGGACTGCCGGTATGAGCGACACACCCGTCACCGACCGCTATCATGCGACAACGGTGGCTGTTGGGGATGCGGCGGTGATGATTACCGGCCCGTCAGGATCGGGAAAATCCGCGCTGGCGTTGGAACTGATCGGGCTGGGCGCGCAGCTTGTGGCCGACGACCTAAGCCAGATTGTGCTGCAGGACGGGGCGCCTTTCGTGATTGCGCCGCCCGCGTTGCCCGGTATCATTGAAGCGCGCGGCGTCGGTCTGATCAACGTACCGCATTGCGCCAAGGCCCAGTTGCGGCTGGTGGTCGATATGGGGCAGATCGAAATGTCGCGTCTGCCGGCCTCACCTACGATCACAGAAGTTAACGGTTGCGCGATTGAATGCCTGTTCCGCGTCGATGCACCTTATTTCGCAATAGCAGTCTTCAACATGTTGCGTCACGGACGCCATGCCGTTGCAGAATAGATTGGTCGGACTTTGGTCCGGGTCTGAATTGCGTTATATGCCTCGCACGAGCGGCGGGACGCCTGTTCTAAAGGATTGGCAATGACGGATAGTAAAACGAAAACTGGACAAAAGATTGTGCTGGTCACTGGCCCGTCCGGGGCTGGGCGCACCACTGCAATTCGCGTGTTAGAAGACATCGGATACGAGGTCATCGACAACCTTCCGCTGTCGCTGATTGACCGTGTCCTGTCTGGCCCCGCGCTGACCCAGCCCTTGGCGCTGGGCGTGGATGTGCGCAACCGCGACTTTTCGACCGAGATGCTGCTGCAGGTGATCGAAGACCTGCGCGAGGATGATGGTTTCGAGGTCGAGGTCCTGTATATGGATTGCTCGCAGGATGTGCTGGTGCGACGGTATTCGGAAACCCGCCGCCGCCACCCCCTTGCCCCCGATGAAGCACCCGAGCTGGGCATCACCCGCGAGATTGAATTGCTGGTTCCGATCCGGGGCCGTGCGGATGTGTTGATCGATACCTCCGACCTGTCGCCACACGATCTGAAAGACGAAATCATGCGCTGGCTATCGGTGTCGGGCGCGGAAGAGCTGGCGGTGTCGGTCCACTCGTTTTCATATAAACGCGGGGTGCCGCAGGGATTGGACATGGTGTTCGACGCCCGTTTCCTGCGCAACCCCCATTGGGAGCCCGCCCTGCGCGCGTTGGATGGGCGTAGCAGCGAGGTCGCGGACTATGTCGCGCAAGACCCGCGCTTTGATCAGTTCTTTCAGCAGGTGCAAAATCTGGTTGAGTTTTTGATCCCGGCCTTCGGGGAAGAAGGTAAAGCGCACCTTTCGATTGGGTTTGGCTGTACAGGCGGCCAACATCGGTCGGTTGCCTTGGCGGAAAACTTGGCAAAGTCGCTTGCAACCAAGGGATGGCAGGTGTCAATTAGGCATCGGGAAATGGAACGCCGCGCCGGGACAGCTGCGGCATCAACATCGAGGATTTAGCGTGATCGGTATCGTGATCGTCGCGCATGGCGGGCTTGCAAACGAATATCTGGCGGCAGTCGAACACGTGGTCGGCAAGCAGCCGGGTATGCGTGCTATTTCGACGGCCGCTGAATGTGATCGGGATGACAAACGGGCCGAGATTGCGGCCGCTGCCAACAGCGTCGATCAGGGCGATGGCGTTGTGATTGTCGTGGACATGTTCGGTGGATCTCCGGCCAATCTGTCACTTCCCGCCTGTTGTAAATCCGACCGTAAGATCCTGTACGGCGCGAACCTTCCCATGTTGCTCAAGCTGGCAAAAACCCGCCATCTGTCGGTCGAAGCTTCAACACAAAAAGCACTGGCCGCGGGTCGAAAGTATATTGACTGCATTGACGTGAGCGAGGATTGACACGCCATGAGTACGAACCGAGAGCTTGAGATTATCAATGTGAAGGGTCTGCATGCGCGGGCCTCGGCAAAGTTTGTCGACACGGTCGAGAACCACGACGCCCGTGCGCGCGTGTCTAAGGATGGACTGGACGCGGACGGAGATTCGATCATGGGTTTGTTGATGCTGGCGGCCTCGCAGGGAACAAGCATTCAAGTCGAAACATCTGGACCACAAGCGGTCGAGCTGATGAACGCGTTGGAAGCGCTGGTCGCCGACAAGTTCGGCGAAGGCATGTAAGCTCTGACACAGGGCAAAGGTGAACGAACGTGACGCATGACGCGGAAACTCCTATGGCGCAGGCCAATTCGACGGCTCCGGTCCCGCAGCAGTATGACCGGCGCACCCTGACCTATTCCAATTCGTTCAATAATCCTGTGCAGGGATTGATCATTCGTGTGATGGAGTGGATGACCGGGAAGCTGTCTATCCTGCGCATGGTGCGCAAGTTGGAACGCCGCGGCGCGCCCAAGGGGCAGGCCTTTTGGGGGGCGTGTCTGGATGTGATGGGTGTGCAGGTGAAGACTCCGGACGACCAGCTTGCCAATATCCCCGCCGAGGGCCCCGTGGTGGTCGTCGCCAACCACCCGCACGGCCTGACGGATGGCATGGTCTTGGCCGAGATGATTGGCCGTCGTCGTGACGATTATCGTATCCTGTCACGCTCAGTATTGGATGGGCTGGACGAGGTCGCATCGTCCTACATGATCCCGGTGCCTTTCCCGCACGATCCCGAAGCGCAGAAGAAGATGGTCGAGATGCGCGCCGAGGCGATGACGTTTTTGAAGCAAGGCGGGCTAATCACGCTGTTTCCGTCAGGTGTCGTGGCGTCGTCCGATACTTTGATGGGACCGGCCATCGAACGGGAATGGAACGTGTTCACCGCGCAGATGATCCGCCGTTCCGGCGCCCGCGTTGTTCCTATCTTTTTTCCCGGTGCGAACACGCGTTGGTACCAAATCGCCAACCGCCTGTCGGCCACCATGCGTCAGGGTCTTTTGCTGCACGAGATTGTCAAAAGCTGTAATCGCCAGATATCGCCTGTCGTTGGCGAGGTTCTGAACGACGAAGAGATGGAGAAGCTGCAATCCGACCCGCGCGGGTTCATGGCGTGGCTTCGCGCACACACCCTGGCGTTGTCTAGCAAGTGACATGAAAAAGGCCCCAGCGGGGCCTTTTGTCTTTCGGGGGCTTAGCGCGTGGGAACCGGTGTTTCCCCACGATAGTCGTAAAAGCCGCGCCCGGCTTTGCGTCCAACCCATCCGGCCTCGACATATTTCACCAGAAGCGGGCAGGGGCGGTATTTGGTGTCCGCCAGCCCGTCATGCAATACGTTCATGATCGCCAGACAGGTGTCCAGGCCGATGAAGTCGCCCAGCTCAAGCGGGCCCATCGGGTGGTTCGCACCCAGTTTCATCGACGCATCAATGGACGAGACAGATCCGACGCCTTCATACAGCGCATAGCAGGCTTCATTGATCATCGGGATCAGAATGCGGTTTACGATAAAGGCAGGGTAATCCTCGGCGCTGGCGGCGGTTTTGCCCAGCTTTTCAACCACGGCCAGACAGGCTTTATAGGTGGGTTCGTCCGTGGCAATGCCGCGGATCAGCTCAACCAGTTTCATCAAAGGCACCGGGTTCATGAAGTGGAACCCCATGAAACGCTCGGGGCGGTCAGTGCCACTGGCAAGACGGGTGATCGAAATCGACGAGGTGTTCGAGGTCAAAATGGTGTCAGGCGACAGATGCGGCAACAACGTGTCGAAGATCTGTTTCTTAAGCGCTTCGTTCTCGGTGGCCGCTTCGATCACAAGATCGGTCGGGCCTAGATCGGGCAGCTTCAACGTGGTGCTGATCCGCCCCATCGCATCTGACATCTCTTGCGCCGAGATCAAATCGCGCGAGACTTGGCGATCCATGTTCTTGGTGATGCGAGCAACGGCGGCATCCAGACTGTCTTGGCTAATGTCGTTCAGGCGAACTTCGTATCCGGCAAGGGCCAGAACATGTGCAATGCCGTTACCCATTTGCCCGGCGCCAATTACGCCAACTGTCTCGATGCTCATATATATTTCCTTCTGGTCACGCCGCACAGGCGGGAACCCGCGTTGCGTTTGGTTATGCACAGACTATGCGCCGCGCGGTTGCAGGCGCAAGGGTTAAGCGGGCCTGAAGGAAACATCGCGCATTTTAAGATTAGCAATTTAACAAGGCTTCGGTCCGAAACTGCTTCCTGGGTGAATATGAAGGAGTGGGTAGCGTGGCCTATGATATCCTTGGGAAAGGGACGTTGGACTATTTTCCGTGTCGATATAAGATGTCGAAATTGCTGTTTCGGGGACCAAAACGCGACCTAAGCGGGCCTTATGTGGCGGTTCTGGGGGGGACTGAAACCTATGGTCGGTTCATGGCGCATCCCTATCCCGAACTGTTAGAGGCTCAGCTGGGGCGTACGGTGGTGAATTTCGGCTGCCCGAATGCGGGACTGGACGTGTTCTTGCACGATCCGGCGCTGCTGAAGATGTGTAACAACGCCACGGACATCGTGATCCAACTGCCCGGTGCGCCCAATCTGTGCAATCGGTTCTATGCGGTCCACCCGCGCCGCAACGACCGGTTCCTGCGGGCCTCGAGCATGTTGAAGTACCTTTATCCCGAACTGGACTTCACCGATTACCACTTCACAGGACATTTGCTGGGGGCGATGCAATCGGCCTGTGCGCAGCGGTTTGAGGTGGTGCGAAACGAGCTAAAACAGGTGTGGGTTGGGCGGCTGAAGGGATTGTTGGCGCGGCTGGATAAACGTGTGACGCTGGTTTGGATGGCGGACCACGTGATCGGGCGCGTGGCAGATGATGCGCTTGGATCAGACCCGCTGTTTGTGGATCGGGCGATGATCGAAAATGTCCGCCCCTTCGTGCGGGATTTGGTCAAGGTCGTGCCGACGCAGGACGAGATCGCGACCGGGCAGCAGGGGCTTGTCCATTCCGAGATGGACGCCGCCGCCGCCCAAATGATGCTGGGTACGCTGGCGCATAAGCGGGCAGCCAATAAACTTATGGAAAGCTTGTCGGCGCAAAAGCTGTGAAAATAAAAAGGCCCGCCGGAGGGGCGGGCCTTTCGTATCTTATGCGATGTATGATTAGACGGCGTCGGTCAGTGCCGGCACAGCTTCGAAGAGGTCGGCAACCAGACCGAAATCGGCGACCTGGAAGATCGGTGCTTCTTCGTCTTTGTTG
>NZ_JAAGOY010000009.1 GCF_010500215.1 Aliiroseovarius sp. PrR006 | reverse complement strand
TCTGTGTTTATTGGTTTTCATGGTATTAGCTGTCTCACTCGCCAGCAGTGAATCAATAAAATGGAAAGATTTAACAAAAAGTGAAAAGGTTCCAATTCCGATTCATACACCATTGTCATTTGACTTGATCAATTATGTCAACTATGTTGCTCAAACTACATGGAAAGCTGCTCCTACAACACGATTTCAATCGATTTCTGATATAAAAAAGGTTTTGGGAGTTATGAAAGATCCGAATAATTTCAAACTTCCAAAAAGAAAGCCACTTTTGAATAGAGTTCGACTTCCAACGACTTTTGATGCCAGAGTTCAATGGCCAAAATGTAAATCAATTGGAGAAATTAGAGATCAAAGTAATTGTGGATCATGTTGGGCTTTTGGAGCTGTAGAAGCAATTACTGACAGATATTGTATTCATTCAAATGGCACTCAAACTCCAAGAATTAGTGCAGAAGATCTTTTAACATGCTGTGGATTTCGATGTGGTGATGGATGTAATGGAGGTTTCCCTTCAGGTGCTTGGCGATATTGGGTTACTGATGGTTTGGTTACTGGTGGAGAATACGGAGCTCATTTAGGATGTCAGGATTATTTTTTCCCTAAATGTTCTCATCATGTTATCGGTCCATATCCAAATTGCAGCGGAGAATTTCCAACACCGAAATGTAAAAAGGTTTGTCAAGCGGGATACAGCAAAACATATAAAGAAGATAAACATTATGGAAAGACTTCCTATTCAATTAGTAGTAACGAAGAAGCCATCAAGCAAGAAATATTAACCAATGGTCCGGTTGAAGCTGCATTTAGTGTTTATGCAGATTTTCCAAATTATAAATCTGGAGTTTATCAACATGTTACAGGAGGAATGTTGGGTGGTCATGCAATAAAGATTCTTGGTTGGGGTGAAGAAAACGGTACTCCATATTGGTTGGTAGCAAATTCATGGAATCCGACTTGGGGAGACAATGGATATTTCAAGATTTTAAGAGGTTCTGATGAATGCGGAATTGAAGACGAAATTGTTGCT
>NZ_JAAGOY010000008.1 GCF_010500215.1 Aliiroseovarius sp. PrR006 | reverse complement strand
CAACAAAGACGAAGAAGCACCGATCTTCCAGGTCGCCGATTTCGGTCTGGTTGCCGACCTCTTCGAAGCTGTGCCGGTGATGCTTGAGGGGGTGTAACGATGTCGTCCAACCAAGGCTCATCCTTCCTGCACAGTGTCGAAGCCAACTTCGACCGAGCATTCCAACATCTCGACCTTTCCCCTGGGCTGACAGAGCGCATCAAGGCGACCAACTCTATCTATCGGGTCTCGTTTGGGGTGCGCCTCAGGGGGGAGTTCATCAGTTTCACGGGTTGGCGTGCGGTCCATTCGGAACAGAACGAGCCGGTCAAAGGCGGCATTCGCTATGCACCAGATGCAAACGGAGATGAAGTCGAGGCGCTGGCGGCGTTGATGACGCTGAAAAATGCGCTGTCAGGGGTTCCTTTCGGTGGGTCAAAAGGTGCTTTGTGCATTGATCCACGCGACTGGACGGAACCGGAAATCGAAAAGATCACGCGGCGGTTCACGCAAGAACTGGCCCGTCGCGGATTGATCAGCCCCGGTCGGAACGTGCCAGCCCCCGATATGGGGACCGGTGAACGCGAAATGGCTTGGATGGCGGATGAGTTTCGTCGCATCGCCCCGCAAGAGACGTTGAATGCTGCCGCATGTGTCACCGGAAAGCCCCTGTCGCGTGGGGGGATCGCCGGGCGAACCGAAGCAACCGGGCGTGGCGTTGCTTATGTGCTTGCCGAGCATCTGGAATATCAGGGCCACAAGGACGGCCTTCGCGATGCGCGGATCATTATTCAGGGGTTTGGCAATGTCGGATCGCATGCCGCTTTGACGCTGGTGCGCGAGTACGGCGCCAAGATCGTTGGTATCCTTGAACGCGATGCCAATCTTTTCGATGAGACTGGCATCGACATTGAAGCACTGTTTCAGCACGTCGAGCAGGGAGGGAGCATTGCTAATTCCCCCGTCGGCAGGATTGAAGTACCTTCGCCTACTGCCATCTGCACGGATTGTGACATCCTGATTCCTGCGGCGCAAGAGAACGTCATCACCGCGGAAAATGCGCATGACATAAAGGCTAGTATCATAGTCGAGGCCGCAAATGGTCCGATCGACTTTGAAGCGGACGCCATCCTTGGCTCGCGCGGTATCGACGTGATCCCCGATCTATGCGCCAACGCCGGCGGTGTCATCGTAAGCTACTTTGAATGGGTGAAAAACCTAAGCCATATGCCATTTGGATTGATGGAGCGGCGAATTTCGCAACGGCGGTTCTCGCATGTTGCCGATTTGATCGAGGGCGCAAGACTTGAGGCGATCCCCTCGCATATCCGCTCGGATCTTGCCGAGACCGGATCGGAGTTGGACCTTGTGCGATCCGGACTGGAAGAGATGATACGTAGCGCCTATCGCCATATGGCAGACCGCTTGAAAAACGAACCCAGCTTGGAAACGCTCAGAAATGCTGGCTATGTTCTTGCGATCGAAGAGGTCGCCCACGCTTATCGCGATCTGGGCATCTGATCACGCAAACTGCGAAGGGGCTGCGTCAGACAGCCCCTTAGATCAGCTGGTTACGTATTGGCAGAATGTGCCGATAGCTATTTCATCGTACACTGTAGTCAGTGCGCCAACCTAGAAACGGTCCGCCGTTTGAGCAAAGAGAGCCAATCGGAGGCAATCGGACTGAGCAGCGGTCCGAGCGTTATGCCCAACTCGTTGTGATAGTTGATCAGCCAGTTCTTTTCGGCACGTGTCAGGTCTTCGGCCCTTAGCATTTCGGCCTGAATCGGCGCCAATGTGAGATTGCGAAACTCCATGAAACCATCCTCGGCTTCGATGATTTCGAACAGGTTTTCAATGCGGATACCGTATCGCTCCGCCACATAGTGACCGGGCTCGATCGACAGCACCATGCCGGGGGTCAGATCCACAAGGTTAACCGGTTTTCCAATGCGTTGGGGGTGTTCATGCACGGACAAGCGATGCCCGACGCCGTGACCAGTTCCGTGGTCATAGTCCAACCCTAGATCCCAAAGCGGCCGCCGGCTGATTGCATCAATATGATGGCCCTGCGTGCCATGAGGAAAGCGCAGTGTGGCGAGTGCGTAAAACGCCTTGAATACGGCTGTGTAAGCACGGTCATAACCCGCTGGGCGTGGCCCGAAGGAGAAACTGCGGGTGGCATCGGTGGTGCCGGTTTCATATTGGCCACCACTGTCCAGCAAATAGGGCCGGTCCGGCAGAACCGGTGCATTGCGTTCTTGGCTGGTCGCGTAGTGGCACATCGAGGCATTGCCCCCGGCGGCAGAAATCGTGTTGAAGCTCTCGCTTAGGAAACCGGGGCGGGCTTTACGAAACTCGAGCACCTTTTCCTCGGCCTCTCGTTCGCTGACAGGATTGCCAGCGGCCGCGCGTGCGGGCACCGTTTGTTCAAGCCAGGCGGAAAACTCAGTCAAGGCGACGCCGTCTTGCACATGGGCGGCGCGCATGCCTTCCAGCTCAGTGGCGTTTTTTTGGGCTTTAGCAAGGGTGATCTGAGAGAGTTTCTCCAAGGCTTCTGCCCCGGCTTCTTCCAGTGTCAGCCGTACGGCAACGGGCGAGAAATCCGGGTCAATCAGGACGCGCGCGCCAGCATAGAGGCGGGTACGCAACTCTGGAAGGAAGGCCTGCATCGTGCAAAGTCGTGAGGCCGCCGGAATGTGATCGCGGACCTCGTCGCTCAGTTTTTGCGGGTCGACAAACCAGGTCAGCATTCCTTCACGATCCACCAACGCACACGACTGTGGCATTGGGTTGTAGTCTACGTCTTCGCCGCGCACATTCAGCAACCAGGCGATGTTGTCGGGTTGGGTCTCGACGTGGAAATCGGCACCCTGTTCTTTCATCCAGAGGCCTAACTCTGCAATTTTGTCGGTCGCTGAACGCCCGGCGAATTGCTGTGAAAAGGGCGTAATCTGTCCCTTCGGTGGGGCAGGCTGATCCTCCCAGATTGCATCAATCGGATTGTCGGTAAGCGCCACAAAGCTAGCCCCGGCGTTTGTGCAAGCCGCGGCAAAACGGTCATACCAGATTGGCGGCAAATGCATGGGGTCAAAGGCAATTCTCCACCCCGTGCCCGCCACGTCGGCCAGCCACGTTTCAGGTGGCTGATCCAGCAGGTGCAGACGCAGGAAATCGGGGCCCGGGCATTCGTTTTCCAATTGCACGCTATAGCGCCCATCGACGAAAACAGCGACGATATCGGGTGTCACCAAGGCCATGCCAGCCGATCCGGTGAACCCGGTTACAAAGGAAAGCCGTTCGTCATGGGGGGCGACATATTCACCCTGATGAGCATCAAAACGCGGCACAATAAAAGCATCCAGCCCCCTGCGTTCTAGCTCAGTGCGAAGTGCCGCAATATGTTGTGCCGCGCCGGTGTGAAATTCATCAGGCATGTTGGTTGATCTCTTCAATATGGTGGCATGCGACTTCGCCCCGGCCTTCTTGCGCCAGCAACGGGGGCACTTCGCTTTTGCATAGGTCGCTCGCGTGGCGGCAGCGGACGTGGAACGGACAGCCCGACGGCACGTTAAGGGGTGACGGTAGTTCACCCTCCAGCCGGATCGCCTCTCCTTTGTCGTCGGGATTGATCGACGGTGCAGCGCTGAGCAGGGCTTGGGAATACGGGTGCGAGGGATTGGCAAACAAAGTTTCGCTGTCGCCGATCTCGACGATGCGACCCAGATAGATCACTGCAACCCGGTTCGATACGTGCCGCACCAGCCGAAGGTCATGGGCGACAAAGAGGATCGTCAGGTTCAGCCGCTCTTGCAGCTCCAAAAGCAAATTGACGACCTGTGCCTGCACCGACACGTCAAGCGCCGAAACAAGCTCGTCCGCGATCAAAACCTCTGGTTCCACCGCCAAAGCACGGGCGATGGCGATGCGCTGACGCTGGCCGCCGGAAAACTCGTGCGGAAGTTTCTGAGCCGCGTCCTGCGGCAGGCGCACCAGCTCCAGAAGTTCGGCGACACGTGTGGGGATCTCGTCTTCGGGCCGCATCTTGTGGACTTTCAAAGCTTCGGACAGGATTTGCCCAGTCGTCATGCGCGGATTAAGCGAGGAATAAGGATCCTGAAACATCATCTGGACCCTGCGGTTATAGCTGCGGTCTTTCTTCATCCCGGCGCCAAAAATATCTTGTCCGTCGAAATGGATAGACCCGTGCTGCGGCTCATAAAGTCGCACGATGCAACGCGCGAGTGTGGACTTGCCACAACCGGACTCGCCCACAACGCCAAGGGTTTCCCCTTTGTGCAGCTGCAAACTGACGCCGTTCAGCGCGTTGACAACCCGCCCTGGCCGCTTGTTCAACAGATCAAGAAGTGTTCGCGGCAGGGGGAACTCCAACCCTACATCGCGAATTTCCATAACGGTCTGGGTCATGCGACTTCTCCCTGTGCAATGGCCATTGGGTTGAAGCACGCGGCGGCTCGACCTTCTGAAATAGTCTCGAGTGTTGGGCGGGCGCTCAGACAGGCTTCGGTCTGGTTTTGACAGCGCGGCGCGAAGGCGCACCCGGCAGGCAGGGCTTCGAGGCTCGGCGGTGTGCCGGGAACCGAATAAAGTTGTGTTCGTGGGGGCACATCCTGTGGGACCGACCGCATCAAACCAACCGTATAAGGGTGACGCGGCGTGCGCAGCACCTGACGCACAGAGCCTTGCTCTACGATCCGGCCCGCATACATGACGGCAACGTTTTCACAGGTCTGTGCGACAACACCAAGATCGTGTGTCACCAGGATAACTCCCATGTGAAGCTCGTCAGCAAGCGACAGGATCAAGTCAAGGATCTGCGCCTGAATGGTTACGTCAAGCGCGGTGGTTGGCTCATCGGCCAGCAGAAGCTTTGGATTTGCCGCCAGCGCGATGGCGATCATCACCCGCTGGCGCATCCCACCTGAGAATTGATGTGGGTATTCCTCCAGCCGGGAGGCCGCAGAAGGAATACCCACATGGTCGAGCATCTCGATGGCGCGATCACGTCGCGCTGCCCGGCCCAGATCGGTGTGCGCTTTCAGGGTCTCTGTAAGCTGCATACCAACCGTCAAAAGCGGATTAAGCGATGTCATCGGCTCTTGAAAAATCATGGCGATGTCGCGCCCTCGGATCTGGCGGAGTTTGCGTTCTGGCATGCGCGAGATGTCCTGCCCCATCCAGCGCACATCACCAGTCACATCGCCATAGCGCCGCGATAGCCCAAGTATGGACCGCAGTGTGACGCTTTTGCCCGAGCCGCTTTCGCCGACCAGACCCAGCACTTCGCCCTTGCCGACGTTGAAGCTAACGTCACGCACCGCCGGCAGGGCAACACCTCCGCGTGAAAACGTGGTACAAAGGTCACGAACTTCTAGGATTGGCATGTCATTGGTCATGATGTGTTCCTTATCCACGCGGGCGCAACAGGTCGGCAAGACCGTCGCCAACCAACGAAAAACCAAGTCCGGTCAAGACGATAGCGATACCGGGCATCAGGCTGAGCCACCAAGCCGTTGTGATGAAATTGCGTCCCTCGGCGATCAGCACGCCCCATTCGGCTTGTGGCGGCTGCGCGCCAAGCCCCAGATAGCCCAAAGAGGATCCCAGCAAGATCGCCAGCGCCATATCGGTCATCCAGTAGACGATCACCGGTGTGATCGCATTGGGCAGCAAATGGCGGAAGATGATGCGGCTGTCGGAATATCCCATAACCACTCCGGCCGAGGCATAGTCGTTGCCCATCTGGGCAATCACTTCAGCCCGCATCAGACGCGCATAGTAGACCCATCCAACCAGCGTGATTGCGATGTACATATTGACCAATCCAGGCCCCAGCACCGCGACAACGGCGATCACCAGCACAAGGAACGGGAACGTGATGATGGCGTCCACCAAGCGACCAAATATCATGTCCGCAATGCCGCGATAGAAGCCCACCAATGCACCAACAACGACGCCGATGATCAGCGCAAAGATCGTGGCCAGAATGGCCATTTGCATATTGACGGAATAGGCATGGATCACCCGGCTAAGGCTGTCTCGACCCAGCATATCGGTGCCAAAAGGATGCGCCCAACTTGGTGGCTGTTTTACCGCATTGTAGTCGATGAAATTGGGATCGAGTGGCGCAAAAACTCCTGGCATAAGCGCGAGCAATGACGAAACGCCAATAATGAAGGTTCCAATCAGAAAGCCGGGTTTGCGCAGCGCCAGCTGCAGTTTGGTCTTCTGCGGCGGCGTGGCTTCGGCGGAGATGGCAGTGATATCGGTCATGACAAACGCATCCTCGGATCAAGAGAGCTTTGGAAGAGGTCAGTAAGCAGGAAGACAACCGACACCAGAACAGCGAAGGTGAGTGTCAGACCCTGAATCAGCGGGTAGTCACGGGCAAAGATCGCCTCGAGCATCAATCGTCCGACGCCGGGAACAGCAAAAACGGTTTCAGTGACCAGCGTGCCGCTCATCAACCCGCCAATCGACAGACCCAGCAGGGTCACTGTGGAAATCAACGCGTTGCGCAGAACGTGACGGCCCAAGATCAGCCGGTTCGGCAGGCCCTTGGCGCGGGCGAACTGCACATATTCCGCGTCCAGCACTTCAATGATTGCCGAGCGCAAGTTGCGCATGATGATCGCCGACGTATAAAGCGCAACTGTCACCGATGGCAAAAAGAGGTGGTAAAGACGTGCGCCAAACGTGTCTCCGTATCCTCCGACCGGGAACCAGTGCAGACGCGCTGCCAGGAAGGTCAAGAGGATCAGGCCGATATAAAAGACCGGCATCGACAAGCCGACCTGAAACACCGTGCGAATTACCGCATCTGGCCATTTCCCGCGGTTGAGTGCAGCGACAAAGGCAAGTGGACCGGCAATCAAAAGAGACAGCACGACTGCGTAAACAGTCAAAAAGGCAGTTGTCGGTAGGCGTTCAAAAATCACATCTGTAACCGGGGTACGCATCAGTATCGAGCGACCCAGATCACCCTGTAGCGTGTTGGTGACGAACAGCCAGAACTGGACCAGCATCGGTTCATTCAGCCCAAGGCGCTCGCGGATCGCCTCGAGATCAGCGTCCGAGGCACGATCGCCTGCGATTGCGACGGCTGGATCGCCTGGCAAGAACCGCACAAGCAGGAAGATGATGATCATCACTAGGATGAAAGTTGGCACCATCAGCGCCAGGCGTTTCAGGATGTATTGGATGCTAGCCATTTGGTCCTCCTATATAGATAGGGAACGCCGCCGATCATGGATGCCAGACCGGCGGCGTCAGGGTAAACTCAGCGGCTAACGCTGGCTTCTTCGAAGATGTTGTTGCCCAGCGGTGTCTGCACGTAGCCATCAACCGCATTTGACACAGCTACTGCGAAGGGGGTTTCGTACATAAACAGAAGTGGAGCAGCTTTGGCATAGAGCGCCTGCATCGTCGCGTATTGCTCGGCGCGCTTGGCCGGATCAATCTCGACTGCTGATGCTTCGAACAGGCCGTTGAACTCGGCGTTTTCCCATCCAGTGCCAACTGCATTCGCGGTGGGTGTGTGACCCAGCCAGCCGACCACTTGGCTGGGATCATTCACGTCGTTGACCCAGCCGTAGGTGTGGATGTCGAACTCGCCCGACCGGTTCTTGGCCCCGCGGGTTGCGCCGTCGACTTGCTCTACGCTGAGCTTGATGCCCAAGGGCGCCCACATTTGTTGAAGAGCTGCGAATATGGTGCTGTCATCAGCAGATCCAGCGAGCGTCGTGAACGTGATCTCGGTGCCTTGTTCCAACCCAGCTTCTGCAATCAGAGCCTGCGCTTTTTCCATGTCATAGCCATAGAGCGGGCCTTGATCCGTCGCCAGTTGGGTTGCTGCCGCCATCAAGGGGGATGTCATCGGTTTGCCGGAGCCTTGCAGCACCAATCCGATCAAAGCATCTTTATTGGTCGCGTAGTTGATCGCCTGGCGCACACGCACATCTGCCAGCGGGTTTGCTGACCCATCAGCGCGGATGTCGCGGGTGTTTATTGGCGAATAGATGATCCGGGTTGAAGGATAGAGGTTCATGTTGATCGCCGGATCGGCCTCAAGTTCTGCCACACGGCTGAACGGGATGAACTCTGCTGCGTCGACTTCTCCAGCCTGCAATTTCAGAATGCGGGTGGCGTCATCAGGGATAATCTGAAAGTTCACGCCTTCAAGATACGGCAGGGGTTTACCATCTGCACCCATCTTCCAGTAGTGTTCGTTGGCACAGAAATTCATAGACGCGCCCTGCTCGAAACCACACAAGAAGAATGGTCCAGAGCCGACACCCGCCCCACCAGCGGCGAAGATTGCGGCAGACTTTTCCTGATCCGTGGCGCCTTCGGCGGCGTCAAATACGGCTTTGGAAACAATCGCTGTGTTGAAAGTCGCCAGCATCGACAGGATCGTAGGATCTGGCGTGTTGAGGGTCAAAGTGACCTCGCGGCCTTCGACAGCTACATTGTTGACCGACCCCAGAAGACCTGCCCAGGGGCTGAGATCGGGGTTGCGTGCGCGTTCAAGCGAAAAGACGACGTCCTCACCCGTCAGGGCCGTGCCATCGGCGAATTTCAAACCCTCACGAAGCGTCAGGGTCACAGTTTTGCCGTCTGCCGAAACCGCGTGGCTCTCGGCAAGGCCTGAGACCACGCTATTACCATCCGCACTCGGCCGAAGCAGCGTATCAAACAGGCTGCCAACCATCCAGATATCGGGATTGCGGTCGGCATAGATCGGGTCGATCAGACGCGAACCGTCATAGCGTGCAAAATTCATTGTCCCGCCACGCTCTTGAGCCAGAAGGGGTGTGCTTAGGGCCGTTGCAACGGACAAGGCCGCGACTGTTGTCTTGCTAAAGTTCATTGAATGTCTCCTCCCATTCGGTGACTGGAGCGTAACTTAGTTTTTTAAAATTACTAAACATTTTTTTTAGTAGGGCGGCAAAGCGTTAACCCATACCGCGTGTGGCGACTGCCCGAAGTTAGTTTACAACTTTGAAATATATATAAAATTTCGTATTTTACCGATGAACGAAATTCAGCTCACGTCGTAGGTGTGCTCCCGGGCGGAGAGGTGCTCACCCAAAGCTCGACTGATTCTTCGTTACCTAGAACGCGCGAGAAATGTGGCTTGGAGGTATCATGATGAAGCGCGTCCCCAGCAGACATGGAGAAGACCGCATCGCCCAGATGGTACTCGACCTCTCCAGACATAAGATAGAAAAACACTTCGCCCTCATGACACATGCGTTCAGATTGATGACCCGCCGGGCGATATATGATCTGGGAATACAAAAGCGCACCAGGAAAGCCTGGCCCCAGTTTTTCATAGAATCTTCCAGCGGTTCCCAAGGCGTAGGTTTGGCGCTTATCCTTTGGAATAAACTCGCAAAATTCCTCGGGAACTCTCAGAAGTTGCTCGATGCTGGTTTGCAGGGCTGACGCCACGGACATCAGTGAGGATAGAGAGGGGGAGCTGATGCCGCGTTCAATCTGCGAGATGAATCCCGTCGTCAGCTCGGTTTCCTGCGCCACTTGCGCCAGCGTCTTGCCGAGCGCCTTTCGCCGATGTCGGATCGCTTCGCCGAGCTTTGAGGGCTGTCCTTTTTGCTTGCGCGGTTTCGAATTGTTGGGCGCGTCCATGTCATTTCCTCTCAGCGACTGCTTGCTTCTACGTTAGCCCAAGGAAATGTACACTAAAAGGATTTTGAGTGTCAGTAAATTTTAATGTGAAGGCGGAGTGATGGATTGCACTTGAAGGTGAACCTTCTCAGTTGTGTGTGCATCTCAGGTCAAATGTACATTGACAAGGACTACATCTCGGTAGTCGCGATGAGACAAATCATACTCTTATCAATTGCTATTAATAGGTCCAAAAGCCTTAACGTCAGACACAGCAAGAGGCGTTGCTGCATTGAATGCAGAGCAACTGGGGAGAATAGGACTGTTTCGCATAACGTTTCTCGGTGCTGCCAGATCTACAGTCCTCTGAGCTTTTAGCCTTCGACAAGAACGCTGCGACTAGAGCTTGGTATCTTGAGGAGAATAGTATCCGGATTTGTTTCGGATAGTACCAGCCCGCCATATCAGCGAGTGATCGCATACGATCATCTTTCAAGTCGCAAGATCAACGATATGGACGTGATGAAATCCTTTGAATCAAGTAGGAAGATTTGGTCACGATTGCAGCTACCACAAAAAGGTAGATGTCAGTCGAGCAGTACTAGCCATTCTGGGCTCGAACGGTTGCGGTCGGGCCGCCAGCTGTCAGCCTTTATGGCTTTTTGAGTTCAGTTCCATCTTTGCGCACAAAAAGGTTCCCCCCTCCGGTCCTCGGGAAGGGCGGAAAAAGCTTCTGCCCTCTCCAAAGTCAATACGTGCGGATTGCAGACCTTCGTTGCGCAGCGAACCCAGACTGGCCTTGCGGGGTAAAGTTGTCACTTGAGACATATCCGCCAGTATTAGCTATCGTGGACCTAGATCGATACCTGACGGCAGCCTTGTTCCAGCAAGTGGACATAACCCCTATCTGGATGGCGGAGCCGAAGTGAGCTTATTTCAAATAGATAGATAGCAAAACAACACGAGACTACTTACTAGAGGGTGGCATGCCGTGTTTTTAGCAACCTTTGAGGAAAGCTGCTCAGCAAGAATTGTGCCGCTATCCCGCATCTACTGATTGGCATCAGCCTGGGCCGCAGTGACGGCGATCATGTGAAGGATATCCTCAGCATCACATCCTCTGGACAGATCGTTTGCTGGTTTGTCGAGACCTTGAAGAATAGGCCCGATTGCGACGGCTCCGCCAAGGCGTTGTGCGATCTTGTAAGCGATGTTGCCGCTTTCAAGATTGGGGAAAACAAAGACGTTCGCGTCGCCGGCCAAAGGTGAATCGCTGGCCTTCGCGGCTGCGACATGCGGCACGAAGGCGGCGTCGAACTGCAGTTCCCCATCAATTGTGAGTGTCGGGTCGGCCTGTTTGGCAAGGTCAGTGGCAGTGACCACCTTCGAAACCTTGTCATGATCTGCACTGCCTCTGGTCGAGAATGACAACATCGCAACACGCGGAGTTTCACCGGTCAGCGTGGACAGGCTGTTAGCCGAGTCGATCGCAATCTGCGCCATTTCTTCGGCGGAAGGGGCAACAACCAACCCGCTGTCGGCAAAAACATGAGCGCCTTTCTTGGTGTGATGTTCCTTGCAAAACAGCATCAGGAAGAAACTTGAGACCAGTTTAGAACCGGGCTTCGGGCCGATTACCTGAATTGCCGCCCGAACAATATCGGCTGTCGTGGCAATCGCGCCGCCGACAGTGCCGTCCGCGCGCCCGGTCTTGACCAGCAATGCCGCATAGATATGCGGCTTGTGCGTTGCTTCGGTCGCCTCTTCCAGCGATATGCCCTTTTGTTTGCGGTGTTCGTGAAAAATCTGCGCCAGCTCCTCAACCAAGGGCGAGGACGCCGGGTCGTGGATCTCAACCCCCTCATCTGGCGTCGCGCCAGAGATGGCGAACTGGGACATGATCGCCTTTTCGTCGCCTACTAGGACGATCTGGGCGATGCCCTGTTTGCGGGCCTCGATCGCCGCCTGAACCGCGCGTGGGTCAGCCCCTTCGGACAGCACAATCTTCTTTTGCGACCGCGCGGCGTTTTTCAGAAGCATTTCCAACGGTTTCATGAAACGTCCTTTCAGTGTCCAAGAAGTGTTACGCCAAGCAGTACGAAGACCGCGATAAACACGGTTTCGATGACGATCATCGCGATGGCTTGTCCACCAACATCCAGAATGCGTTTCAGGGACGTTTTCATCCCGACGGCTGCGATTGAAACCAGCAAGGCCCAGCGGCTCAGGCTTGACATTGCATCGATCAGAATGGCCGGCATCAGCCCAATCGAGTTGAGCGTCGCAAAGATCAGGAACCCGATAACGAAACCCGGAAGGATAGGTGGGTGCGCGCCGTCCGTCGCATTGTCTTCGGCAAACCTCCGCACGGCGATCGAGATGATCAATACAACGGGTGCCAACATCGCAACGCGGATCAATTTGACCATCGTGGCCACTTCGCCCGCCTGATCCGAGACCGAGAAGCCCGCGCCAACAACCTGGGCAACATCGTGGATCGTCCCGCCAAGGAAGACGCCCGAAACCTCATCGTTGAAGTCAAAGGCCTCGGTCAGGATGGGATAGGCGATCATTGCGATGGTCGACAGCACCGTGACCGATAGAACGGTGAAGATCAGGTTGCGTTCGGAATGTTCGTTTTTCGGCAGGACCGCAGCGATTGCCATTGCGGCCGAGGCGCCACAGATCGCCACTGACCCGCCTGTTAGAAGGCCAAAGCGCCAGCCGCGTCCAAGCAGGCGTGACAGCACAAGGCCAAAAAGGATCGTCAGGATAACGGCCAAGACGACCACGGATATCAGGTTCGCGCCAAGCCCGATCATCAGCTCGACACTGATCCGCACGCCTAGAAGGGCAACGCCAAAGCGCAGCACTGTGCGGGCGGTAAACTCGATCCCCGCCTTGCAGGCTCCACCGCTGTCTTCGGTGAGGAAGTGAAAGGCAATGCCCAGAAGCAGCGCCATCAGCATTGCCGGAGCGCCATAGTGCTCTGACAGGAATTGTGCGGCAACGGCCACGACCACGGAAACCATGAAGCCGCGCCAATGGGTCTCTAGAAAGCCCTGCAGTCTGGGCACCAAAGGAGGGCGCGCAGTGGTTTGCATCTGTTTGTCCTTAGGAAAGGGCGTCTCCTCCGGTCGGTGGAGGAGACGCGAGGAGTGCCGGCACGTAGGCCTTGTGCCGGCACGGGAGATTAGGCCGAGCGTTTCGACTTCATGTCAGCCGCGTCAATACCTGCAACGCTGACTGGTTTCTTCATGGCATCGCGGCGGAACGGTTCCCCCAGTTCCTGGTTCAGCATGATCTCGATAAAGGTGGTTTTGCCTTCCTTCATCTGACGGGTCACGGCTTTGTTCAGCTCGTCGGTCAGTTCTTCCATCGAGTAAACGGCAACCCCGTCCACGCCACAGGCTTGGGCGATACCGGCATAGCTTACCTCGGTGGCCAGTTCGGTGCCGACGAAGTTGTCTTCGAACCACAAGGTCGTGTTGCGCTTCTCCGCGCCCCACTGATAGTTGCGGAAGATCACCATGGTGATGGCAGGCCAGTCGTCACGGTTTACTGACACCATCTCGTTCATCGAGATGCCGAATGCACCGTCTCCGGCGAAGCCGACAACCGGCGTGTCCGGGCAGGCGATCTTGGCACCGCAGATCGCGGGGAAGCCGTAGCCGCAAGGTCCGAATAAGCCGGGGGCCAGATATTTGCGACCATCTTCAAAGGACGGATAGGCGTTGCCGATCGCGCAGTTGTTGCCGATATCGGACGAGATGATCGCCTCTTTCGGAAGGGCGGCCTGAATGGCGCGCCATGCCATACGCGGAGACATTTTCTGCGGCTCGCGGTCACGCGCACGCTCGTTCCAAGTGGTGCCCGGATCGTCGTCCTCGTGGTCCATCGAGGTCAGTTCCTGAGCCCAACGTGACTTGGTTTCCGAGATCGCGGCCTTGCGTTCTGCACGTCTACCATCACCGGCACCATCGCCCAACTGCGCCAAAATGCCCTGTGCCACTTTCTTCGAGTCACCTACGATGCCGACCGAAACCGGCTTGGTAAGACCAATGCGATCCGGGTTAATGTCAACCTGAATGATTTTTGCGTCCTTGGGCCAGTAATCAATGCCATAGCCCGGCAGCGTCGAGAACGGGTTCAAACGTGTGCCAAGCGCCAGCACGACGTCGGCTTTCGAGATCAGCTCCATCCCGGCTTTCGACCCGTTATAGCCAAGCGGGCCAGCAAACAGCGGGTGTGAACCGGGGAAAGCGTCGTTGTGCTGATAGCCAACACAAACCGGCGCATCCAGACGTTCAGCGAGCGCCATTGAATCGCCGATAGCATCGCCCAGAACAACGCCAGCGCCGTTCAGGATCACTGGGAACTTGGCGGTCGACAGAAGCGCGGCCGCTTCCGCAACAGCGTTTTCGCCACCCGACGGGCGCTCGAATTCAACAACGGCGGGCAGATCGATGTCGATGATTTGGGTCCAATAGTCGCGCGGAATGTTGATCTGTGCAGGCGCGCTTGCGCGTTTGGCCTGCAGGATCACACGGTTAAGCACTTCGGCCATGCGCGAGGGGTCGCGGACCTCTTCCTGATAGGCGACCATATCTTCCAGAAGAGCCATCTGTTCGACCTCTTGGAAACCACCTTGGCCCAAGGTCTTGTTGGCGGCCTGAGGGGTCACGACAAGCAAAGGCGTATGGTTCCAATAGGCGGTCTTGATCGGCGTGACGAGGCTGGTGATGCCGGGGCCGTTCTGGGCCACCATCATCGACATATCCCCGGAAGCACGCGTGAAGCCATCTGCCATCATGCCTGCGTTGCACTCGTGCGCACAGTCAAAGAACTTGATGCCCGCTGCGGGGAACAGGTCCGAAATCGGCATCATGGCCGATCCGATGATGCCAAATGCATGGTCGATCCCGTGCATTTGTAGAACCTTAACGAAGGCTTCTTCCGTGGTCATTTTCATTGTCGCGTCTCCTATAGGAATATGGTCTGTTGGTGGGCTCAGGCGCGGCCGGCACGATCTTCGAGGATCATGTCGCTGGCCTTTTCGCCAATCATGATTGTCGGGGCGTTGGTGTTGCCCGAAACGATGTCGGGCATGATCGAGGCATCCGCTATGCGCAGCCCCGATATCCCGCGTACACGCAGGCGATCGTCGACGACGGCAAGGTCATCATTTCCCATGCGACAGGTGCTGGTGGGGTGATAGATCGTCTGGCTGATGCTGCGCGCGCAATCCAAAAGCTCTTCGTCGCTTTGCGGATTACCCTGCGGCACATGTTCGCGCACGATGAACGGGCTGAGCGCCTTGGTTTGTGTCATGGCACGGGCAAATTTGACGGCGCGAATGGCGCAGAGTTGGTCTGCGGTGGCCGAAAGGTAGTTCGGCACGATCTTGGGATAGTCCGAGGCGCGCGGGCTTGCGATGTGGATATGCCCCCGGCTTTCTGGACGCAGTTGGCATACGGATGACGTGATCCCCGAGAATGGATGCATCTCAATGCCGGGTTTGTCTGCGCTCAGCGGCTGAAAGTGGAACTGGATGTCCGGGGTCTCGAGCCCTTCCATCGACTTGGCGAAAATACAAACCTGACTTGCTCCAAGGCTCATCGGACCCTGTCGGAACAACACATAGTTCAGACCAATGCCCATCCGGGGAACAAATCGGTTGATCGCGTCGTTCAGGGTTTGCGCGTTGACCTCATAGACCAGTCGGATTTGCAGGTGGTCCTGCAGGCACTCCCCTACACCGGGCAATTCGTGCCGGACGTCGACCCCAGCTTTTTGCAATACATCTCCGCGGCCAATCCCTGAAAGCTCAAGGATCTGCGGTGACCCGATGGCGCCCGCGGACAGCACAACTTCGCCACCCGGATTAAGCAGCGCTTCGTGGGTCGCGCCATTGCGGGAATAGCGCACCCCGATCACCTTCTTCGGATCTTGGGGGTCGAAAATCAGAGACTCGGTATGGGCGTGCGTGACGACCTCAAGGTTCGAACGCTTCTTGGCTGGATTAAGGAAGGCGCGGGCGGACGAACACCGGAAGCCGCCTTTGGCGGTCTGGTGAAAGTATCCAGCCCCTTCTTGATCGGCGCCATTATAGTCGTCTGTCCGCGGCACGCCCATTTCCACGGCCGCATCAATGAAGGCTTCCGATATTTCGCTTTTGGCGCGGATCAATGAAACCGAAAGACCGCCGTCGCCGCCATGGAACTCGTCTGCGCCATTCTCATGTGCTTCTGAGCGCTTGAATAAGGGAAGGACGTCGTCATAGCTCCAGCCACGATTTCCGCGCTGTGCCCAGCGATCATAGTCTTCTTTTTGCCCGCGCACGTAAAGAAGCCCATTAATCGAGCTGGATCCCCCCAAGGTTTTCCCACGCGGCCAATCAAGCGAGCGCCCGTTCAGGCCAGGGTCGGGTTCGGACTTGTAGCACCAATCGGTATTCGGATTGTGCAGCGTTTTGAAATAGCCGACCGGGACGTGGATCCACGGATTCAAGTCGCGGCCCCCTGCCTCCAAGAGAATCACCCGATTCGCGGGGTTTTCGCTCAATCGGTTTGCCAGCACGCATCCAGCAGATCCTGCTCCAACTATCAGAAAATCAGCTTTTTTCTGCGACATGTGAGTTTTCTCCAATGGCTGTTTTTTAGGCGAAACGCGAATTCCCTTGCGTAATCCATCACTAATACAGTATTAATGAGACCACAAGTCTCAATAATTGAACTTAAGGGAGGAATGAAATGAGTGTATCCAACAACCTGAGTAAGATCTCACGACGTGATCTGTTCAGAGTGGCTGGGCGCTATGGGATGAGCTCGACGCTTTTGGCCGCTGGTGGATTCGGCGGCGCTATGAGCCTCGCGAACCTCGCGTCGGCTGCAGAATCGACTTACGAAAAGCGCTATTCCAAGCCTGCAAAACACACCCTGAAATTCGGCGCTTCTGGCTTTAACGCTCAGAACCTACTTATCGAACGTGCAGGGGCGCTGGAGTTCGCGCGTGACCTAGAGAGCCGCACCGATGGTGAAATTCGGGTCGAATTCATCGGCAATAACCAGATCTGTGGTCAAACCTCTTGTGTGGAAAAAACCCAACAAGGGATCGTTGATATCTATGCCGCGTCGACTCAAAACTCGGCTGGTGGTGCGCCATACCTGAACGTGTTGGACTATGCCTACATGTTCCCGGGCCGCGCCTCGCAATATCATTTCCTCTATAGCCCAGAATCGCAGCGCATCCTGCGCGATCCGCTTGAGAAGCGACACGGCTTGAAATTCCTGTTCAGTCATTGCGAGCTGCGCGGAATCCAGCTGGGCCTAGGCTGGGAAGACAAGCCCACCGTGACCAAGTTGGAACAGCTGTTTGGAACGAAAAACCGCGTGACTGGTACCCAGCTGGGCCGGATCGCCATGCAGGCCCTGAACCTGAACCCGGTTCCGGTTGCATGGGAAGAAACTCTGGATGGTCTGAAGCAGGGCCTGATCGATGGTGCTGAAACATGGGCGTCGGCAGTAGCTTATGCCAATATGTCGCCTGTGGTTTCGCAGTCGGTGGACCTCAAGTTCTTCTGCGGCACCGAGCACACCTCGATGAGCGCCTCTGTATTTGACAGCCTTGAAGGGTACTTGCAGGATGCAGTCATGGAGTCAGCTTACTGGGCGCAAACGCATGTCCAGGCAGCCAACGAAGCTGCGCTTATCAAGACCGTGGGGCACTCGGATCCGCAGATGCCGGGAACGATCTTTGCGGAAAACAATGTCCGCAACGCCTTCCTGGCCGACGATCAAATCAAGATGGCCGAGGAAATGTGCTCGCCCGAGTATCAACCGCAGCTTTGGGAGAAGTGGCGTGAACGTCTGAACGGTTGGGCAGGTGGCATCGACACCTATCAAGAGATCTACGACATCGCGCGGCAGGTTCCAAAAGATATGAAGCCGGAGAATGTTGAGCCCCGCCGTTGGTGGAAGGGCTAACGTTCGTCGTAGAACAAGAGAACCGGGGCCGGTGCGCAGGATGCGCCGGTCCCGTCTGCCCTCAGGCCGGTGGAAGCCGGCGGGCATCCAAGGGAGGAATGAATGGCACTCTGGTCAGAGTTGGGCGCGATCATCAGCGCCTTCGCGTCTCAGGATAGCTACGAAATACGCAACGCACTTAAACCGAATGCTGCATGGGTGTTCGGGGCAGCGGCGACGGCCCTTTTGGGGTTGGTGATGCTGTGGGTCTATAAGAAGGTGCCTTTGCTGGATCGCCATCTTGAGCGCACGATTATGGTCTACAGCTATCTTGCTATTGCGTTCATCATCTTCTGGGGGGTGATCGACCGTTTCATTTTTTCAAATCAGCAGCCGTGGTCAACGACCATCCCACCGCTTCTGTTCATGATCATGGCGTGGTTCGGTGCGGCGTTCAACGTCCGCCTGCGCACGCACCTTAGCTTTGCCGAGTTCCGAACCGCTATGCCGCGCGGTGGGCAGATTGCCTGTCTGTGTCTGGATGCGGTCCTGTGGTTCATCTTCGCGGTGATCGTGGTGGTCACGACCACTCGTGCCACAGCACTTTCGGCATCAAATTTCCAGATTGTTTTGGGCACAGACAACACGATGCAGTGGTGGTTTCTGATCACCGTGCCGTTCTCGGCCGTCCTGATGACGGCCCGTGTCTTCGAAAACCTGTTCGATGACATTCGCAATTTCCGCAGTGGGCAACCGCTGATCAAACAAGCTGTCATTGGGGGAGACGTGTGATGACCGATGGTACTCTGGTTACACTGATCTCACTTGGGGTCACCTTACTTTTCATGCTGGGCGTTCCGGTGCTGCTGGTTATTGCCTATTGGGTCATCGGCTGTTCGTTTGTGCTTGGCCTGACGCTCGACAATATGGGTGCCGAGCTGATGAATGTGTTCAATAAAGGTTTCGCCCTTCTTGCGATGCCGCTCTTCATTCTAACCGGTGACCTGATCAACCAATCCGGGATCGCCCGAAGGCTGTCCGACTTTGCCTATGCCTGTCTTGGCTGGCTGCGAGGCGGGCTTGCGATGGCGTCGCTGGGCGCCTGTGGTCTGTTCGCGGCGATCTCGGGGTCGAACTCGGCCACGACAGCTACAATCGGTTCGATGCTGCACCCGGAAATGGTCAAAGGTGGCTATGATGAGCGCTTCTCAGCAGCCACTGCCGCCGCGGGCGGTACAGTCGGCATTATCATCCCGCCATCGATCATCTTCATCGTCTACGGGTTCTTGTTGAACCTGCCGATCTCGGACCTGTTCGTCGCAGGTATCCTGCCGGGTGCGCTGATGGTGATCGGGATGCAGTTTGCCTGCTGGATTATCTGCCGTATCAATGGATGGGGCTATCTTATTCCGCTGCAATTGAATCGCGTGCTGAAAACGGCCTTTGGTGCTTGGCTTGGTTTCTTCGCCATCGGGCTGGTGCTGTGGGGAATCTACACGGGTAAGTTTTCACCCACCGAGGCCGCAGGCGTCACCGTCGGCTTCTGTGTAATCGCAGGGCTTGTCAGCTACCCGCTCAACAAGATCATGGGTTCGGACCGAGACAAGCCCGTTTCCGACAAAAGCTTCGCCGAGATGTTTGTGGTCGAAGGATTCACTGTCCCGCAGATCCCATCAATCGTGGTGCGCTCTGCCCAAATCAGCGGCATCCTTGCTCCTCTCATTGCGATTTCTGTTGTGATGCAACAAATCCTATCTCTTCTAGGGGCACAGCAGACTATCGGTGATTTCGTAACCTCAATGGGAGGATACTATGCGGTGTTGTTCACCTCGATGGTCATCGTTTTCTTCTCGGGCATGGTGCTGGAAAGCTTGCCTGTCACCATCATTCTGGCGCCCATTCTGGCACCGATTGCAGCATCGGTTGGCATTGACCCGATCCACTTCTCGGTCATTTTCCTGGTCGGGGCATCCATCGGATTTATCACACCGCCGTACGGATTGAATCTCTACGTGGCCTCCGGCGTTACGGGTGTTCCCTATTTCCGCCTGCTCAGGTATACGGTTCCCTATCTTGCAGCACTGATTGGCGTTTGGGTGTTGGTGTCACTTGTGCCGGACCTCGCTTTGATGTTGCTGCCCAACAGATAAGATCGAGATGCGATGCCTGAAGACGCGAGAACTTCAAAAGAACCTCAGATCCCAACCAACCTTCGGTTGCTGAGAATCCTTGAAGAAGTTGCGCGGCTTGGGGTGTCCGTCAAACCCACTGATCTGATCGAGTCCATGGGCTTGCCAAAACCAACGATACATCGGCTTCTGCAAACTGCAGAGGCCGAAGGCTTTTTGCAACGTGATTTGGATGGCCGCTCTTACGGGCCCGGAGATCGTTTGCGCGCCTTGGCTGTCAACACGATGTCCTCTGAACGTGTCCGCACAGCACGGTTGGCCATCATGAAAGCGGCCGCCGAGGAACTGGGCGAAACCATCAACCTCGCTACGCCTGACCGGGAGGGCATGACCTATCTCGACCGGGTGGAAACCAAGTGGCCTTTGCGCATTCAGCTGCCCCGGGGAACGCAGGTGCCGTTCCATTGCACGGCGAGCGGCAAGATGTATCTCTCGACCCTGAAATCGACGACGCTGAATGGCGTCTTGTCGGCGAAGCCCTTAGAGAAACTGACGGACAAGACCATCACCGATCCGGCTGAGCTGCGTCAAGAGCTCGCGGCGACCCGGAAGCGCGGGTATTCTCAGGACAATGAAGAGTTCATGACAGGAATGGCGGCCATCGCGGTTCCGATCCTTGACCAGCAAGGCCGCATGTTGGCGACGTTGTCTGTACATGCCCCAGTGATGCGCTGTTCCTTCGAGCAGATTGTCGGATTCCTTGGTCCGCTCAGGGATGCGGCTGCCAAGCTGTCGGAAATCTATGAGTCCTGACAGGCGCGCATGAATCCCTGACATAGACGAAAATGCCCGGAAGCGGCCGCCTTGCGTAGTACGCGCCCGTTTCTAGGTCTTGATACCTGGTAGGGGTGTCAGCGCAGTCTTTGTTCGGTTTCCGCGTCAAAGAACATGCAGTTCTCAGCATCAAACTCAACAATGACGGTGCTGCCTTCAGGCAGCGTGTCGATTTCGCGATTTTCACCGATGATCTTCTCGCCATCGCCTGCGACCCGCTGACGTTGCCCGCCCGACAGCGCCTTGGGTTTGCGCTTCAAATAGTCATCCAGTTTCAGGATGCGGCTGGCTTCGCTGACCTTGGCCTTGATCTCGTCTTTGGGATGGCCGTTCATTTTCAGGCCGAACCCCATATTTTCCTCGACCGACATATGCGGGTAAAGCGCAAGCAGTTGCGCTATATGTTCCGCCTGATCGAAAACACTTGGGATGCGGTAGTCCTATCTGGGCACGCTACATTTCGTGGACGAGATCTATGGTCTGGGCGTCTGCCAAGGTGGCTCGATCATTGCCTCGACAGCGCCTTGCTCGACCCAGTTTGTCGCGAAGTTGACCAACGAGCATGAAAAACTGGCGTTTGACGAATTCAGCCACGTGGACTCCTACTACAAGCCCGAGGCGGTGAATGCATCGACCGACGCGGTGGCTGCTTTCTTCAATAAGTAAGCGGATGAGGTAGAGGTCACGATGTGGCCTCTACCTTTCCACCACGATCAAGGGGAAGTCTCCCCCGCCTCGGTTTCGGTTTAGGTCGTATGCTTTAGCGTCATCTTGCGGGATCGGAATTTGCGGTCGTCGGGGTCAGGGACCCGCGCGGCTGCCAACCGTTCGGCGATCTCGGCGGGCATGGGACCAGCATGAGGTGTCGGGTGCTGGTTGACGTGTAGTTCCATGGTTTCGCTGACGGCCACCGGAGTGCCTCCGTGCAGCATGGTCAGGTGCAGGTGAAACCGCTTTTCGTCGCTGTCCAGCACCACGGTTTCGACACGCAGTTCTGCGCCAAGCTTGACCTCTTTCAGGAAATACTTGTGGTCTTCCAGCAGGTAGATCGTGCAGCCGGTGCGCTGGCGATAGGCTGCGTCGAACCCAATCGCGTCCTGTACTGCGTCGACGGCAAAGCTGAAGATCAGCCCGTAATAGGCGTCCTGCATGTGGCCGTTATAGTCGATCCAGTCGGAAATGACCGTGGTCTCGTAGATGAAGGTTTCGCTCATTTCGCAGTCCTTGGATCACAGCGCGTAGAATGCCGCGGCTGTATCATGGAATACCGCCTTGTGCATCTCTTGCGGGACGATGGCGCGGTGCGCCTGTACCAGCGTGGCATAGTCGGAATAGAGGCTGTCGACCGGGAAGTTTGATCCGAACATGCAGCGGTCGGGGCCGAACTGCGCCAAACAGGGTTCGATGATTGGCCGGAAGTCGTCGACTGCCCAATCATGCTGAAACATACCCAAGCCCGAGAGTTTACAGGTCACTTGGGGCAGGGCGGTCAGGTCGCGCAGTTTGGTGGCCCAATCGGCCAGCCCTTGGGGTGAGCGATCATGCGAACTGCCCGCATGACAGAGGGCGATCTTTGTGTCGGGCGCCTGTTCCAGCACCCGCGCGGTTTTATCCATCAGCTCGGGGATCAGTTGCAGATCAAAGGACAATTCGCGCCGCCCGGCCTCGCGCAGGCCGTCAAGGAACCGTGGGTTGTCCAGCAGGTCGTTGGTGCCCGTCACCGAATCTTCGCCCGGCGCGCGGCCGACGATCTGGCGCACGCCCTTGACGGTGGGAAGCGCCCGAAAGGCATCCAATTGTGTGTCCAGATTTGGTGCAGTCAGGTCGCAGAACACCACCTGCGCCAGTGGCCAGTCGGGCGTGGTGTCGGCGACGGACTGAACCCATCTGGCCTCGGCCAAGCCGTCCTCAGCACCGACCTGAATGTGCACCGACGCAGAGAACCCTTGCGCCGCAGCATCCGCGCGAAACTCATCCAGCAGATAGTCGCGCTGGATCGGTGAGGGATCTCCGAAAAACCGCTCGACGCCCTTGGCCATCAGCCACGGATAATGCACCGCCGAGAGATCCCACAGGTGATGATGTGCGTCGATCATGCGTAGTCTCCGTCTTGCAGGCGCTGCAGGATATCGAGGCCCTGAGATTTCCAGAAATGCAGCAGGTCGATGAAGATCCAGTTCTCGGCCAGTTTGTCCCCGTCGCGGCGATAGATGTCGATCACGCGAAACTCACCTATCTTGCCGGTCGCAGCCATCCCCATGAAGTCACCACTCAGGCGGGCCGTGAAATTGGGCCAGCCGAAAAAGCCGCCATAGGTACCTTCCGCCAGTCGGGCGATGTGAGTGGTTTTAGAGCGGTCAGAGAAAGCAGCGCGGAACGGACCCGAGTGCTGTTTGGCATAGCGTTCGATCGTGTAGGTCGCGCCGATCCCGGTCGGCCCCCACCACAGCATATCCTCGGCCCAAGTCTGGCGCAGCTCGTCTTCAAGGCTCAACCCGCTGTCCCATTGCCCCAGATCACCGATCATGCGGTTGATCAGGGTCAGCGTGTCCACGCCCTCTTGCGCGGGCTGGGCATCGAACAGCAACCCGTCATGGGTCATCGGCCCCGGTTGCACCAACTGGGCCGCGGTATGATCTGGGAAGGGCACAATGCTCGCCTGCGCCATCAGGTGGGGCAGGTCGAAATACATGGCCGTTTCGACGATCTTGTCGCCCTCGATCCGGTGAAATTCGCAATAGCGCAGCATGGCGATCTTGCCGGTTGGCGGGATGCCACAAAAGGCCGTGTCGAAAAGGCCCATCAGGTGCCCCATCGACACCACCCAGACGCTGGTGAAATCATCCATCTGGTTGGTGCCGGCGAAAAAGATGTCTTGGCGGCGTTGCAGTGACGTAAGGCTTTGGCGGAGGGGCGACCAAAAGTCGGTTGCGACCTGTTCGGGCGAGTTCATTTCGTTGAATGGGTGGAACCCGCGCCACACGAAGTTTGCGCCAGTATATGTCTGCAAGACCTGCTCCAGATCTGCACCTGGGGCGTCGAGTGCTGCATGGAATCGCTGCACCATGGCTTTGGCGTCTTGAATCATCGTCATAAATTTTCGCTTCCCGTCAGTGGCTTGAAGGATTATTGCATACGTTTGCAAAAATACCTTGCCAAATTGTCACAGGCTAGTCTAACGTTTTTGCATGCGTATGCAAAATCTGATTCCAATGGGAGGGGAATCCGAATGGCCGAGATCCAGCTGAAGAACATCAGCAAGCGTTGGGGCAGTTTCGTCGGGGTCGACAATTTCGACCTGACCATTGCGGACAAAGAGTTTCTGGTGCTGCTGGGGCCTTCGGGCTGTGGCAAGACCACCACCATGCGCATGATCGCAGGGCTTGAAGATGCGACCGAGGGCGACATCCTGGTGGATGGCGTCAAGGTCAATGATCTGGAGCCCAAAGACCGCGATGTGGCGATGGTTTTCCAAAGCTATGCGCTCTATCCCAACATGAACGTCTACGAGAACATCCGCTTTCCGCTGAAGGTCCGCGGCATTGATCCCAAGACCCATGACGAAAAGGTCCGCCGCGCCAGCGCCATGGTCGAGCTGGACGATTTCCTGCATCGAAAACCGGCCGAGCTGTCGGGCGGTCAGCGCCAGCGCGTGGCCTTGGCCCGTGCCATCGTGCGCGAGCCCAACGTGTTCCTGATGGACGAACCGCTGTCGAACCTTGACGCCAAGCTGCGCGTCTCAACCCGTGCGCAGATCAAGAACCTGTCGCACGAACTGGCGGTGACCACGATCTACGTGACCCACGACCAGATCGAGGCGATGACCCTTGCCGACCGCGTGGTCATCATGAAGCAGGGTGTGGTGCAGCAAGTCGGCACGCCGGTCGACATCTATGATCGCCCGGCCAACGCCTTCGTGGCCAGCTTCATCGGCTCGCCCGCAATGAACCTGATCGAAGGCACGATGGAAAACGGTGTGTTCCGTTCGAAATACACCGAAGTTCCCGGGCTGGACGCCCCTGACGGTCCCATCACCCTTGGCTTCCGCGCCGAGGACGCGAACGTCGTTGTTGATGGATCCAGAGGCGAGATCAACGCGCCGATCTATACCTTGGAGCTTTTGGGAGACAGCACCATGGTTTCGGTCCGCTTGGCCGGTCAGCTGGTGTCGGTGAAAGCCGACAAGTCCTTCCGGGCCGAGATCGATGACACTGTCTCGATGCATATCCACACAGATCACTGCCACCTGTTCGACGCTGAAACAGGGGCGCGTTTGGGGGGCTAACCCCACTTTTTTTCCGCCGCAGGGCGGGGCAATCAAGGGGTGCAGCCTTCGAAGATGCACCCACCATCCAGGGAGGAATACCAATGTTTTTTAGGAAAGTGGCTTTGTCCAGCGCCTTTGCCCTTATGGCAGGAAGCGCGTTTGCCTGCGAGATCGGCGCGCGAGTGAATATCATCGGCAACGAATTCCCGGCGATCCAGACCGTTGGCGCAGGCGCGGCCGAATGCACCGGCGCAGAAGTGACCAAAAACCTGACCGCCGACCACAAGGACATCCATGTGGCTGGTATGCAGGGCAATCCTGCGGAATATACTTCGGCGATTGTGGCGAACTCGACCCTGACGATCCTAATGAACGATGATCTGGTGCGTCCGCTGGACGATCTGGTCGCCAAGCACGGGCAAGGTCTGCAGAAATCTCAGCTGATCACCGTGGACGGCAAGGTTCTGGCCGTGGCCTTCATGGCGAACGCCCAGCACCTGATGTACCGCAAGGACGTTCTGGCCGATCTGGGCATCGAGCCGCCCAAAACCTATGAAGAAATGCTGGAGGCGGCCAAGATGATCCGCGACAAGGGCGTCATGCAGAACCCGATTGGCGGTGCATATGCTGCCGGTTGGAACCTTGCGCAGGAATTCAACAACATGTTCATCGGTTACGGTGGCACTTTCTTCAAAGAAGGCACTGCCGAGCCGAACATCAACTCGGAAGCTGGCGTGAACACGCTGAACATGATGAAGGCACTGACCGAGTACATGAACCCCGACTTCCTGACCCATGACTCGAATGCGACCAACGCCGAATATCGTGCAGGCAACATCGCGCTTCTGAACATGTGGGGCTCGCGTGCCGCAACCCAGACAACCGCTGACGGTGTCACGGACGAGGTCAAGAACGGCCACGCCATCGCCGGTCCGATGACTGTGGGCGGCGGCTCGATCCCGGCATCGACCCTGTGGTGGGACGGCTGGACCGTTGCCAAGAACATCTCTGACGAGGAAGCCGAAGCGACCTTCATCGCCATGATGAACGGCATCCGTCCCGAGCTGATGCAGGACGCCGAAGTGGCCTCGCAGGCTGTGTGGCTGATCGACGGCTATGAGCCGACCGACGCTGCCATCGGTGTGTTTGACGCCGCGAAAGCAGGCACCGTTCCCTACCCGATGGTTCCCTACATGGGCCTGATGCATGGCGCGATCGGCAACGAGCTGGCCGACTTCCTGCAAGACAAGGAAAGCGCCGAGCAGGCCTTGGCTGACATCGAAGCAGCTTATCGTGCTGCCGCCGTGGAAAAGGGCTTCCTTAAGTAAGCCTTCCTCCCCACCGGAGAGGAGCGATCCTCTCCGGTAACCATTCACTTAGTCTGGGTCCCAAGATGAAACATAGAACGTTCTTCTGGTTCTTCCTGCCGACGGGTCTTGCGATGTTCCTGTTCATCGCGCTGCCGATTGTATCGGTGGTGACCCAGTCGGTCTTTGCCCCGCATGAGGCGGTTCTGAAAACTGTCGAGAATTGCACCCCGCTGGTGGGTTGCACGACCGAAACCACCATTGACCAAGAAGCCACCCGTGAGATCCGCGAGGCCCAGCCCCTTGGCCGTTTCGTCGGACTGGATATCTATCTGGACCGTGGACACCTTGCGATTGCCGAACTTGGCGAGGCTTGGGACACCGCCGAGACCTGGGGTGATTTCTGGGACCGCCTGTTCAACCTGCCGCTTTATCGCGCGTTGGCATTTACTCTGACATTTACCTTCATCGTGACCCCGATGCTGATTGTGGTCGGCTTGATGATCGCGCTCGCCGTGAACTCGCTGCACCGCCATCTGAAGGGGCTGATGATCTTCTTCTCGCTTCTGCCGATGATTGTCACGCCTTTGATCGGGTCACTGATCCTGTTCTGGATGGTCGACAGTCGCGGCATTATCGGCTCGGCACTGGTCGGTCTTGCGGGGGATCCGAATTTCTCGCTCAAGGCGTCAACCGGGCTGACGTGGGTCATGCTGATCGTCTACGGAATCTGGCACTCGGCCCCGTTTGCTTTCGTGGTCTTTTATGCGGGGCTTCAGACCTTGCCGAAGGATCAGATCGAGGCCGCACAGATCGACGGTGCCACCCGCTGGCAACAGATCAAATACGTGGTGGTGCCGCACCTGATGCCGCTGGTGACTTTCGTGGCGCTGATCCAGCTGATGGACAACTTCCGGGTCTTCGAGCCTGTGGTGGGGTTCAACGCCTCAGCGCATGCGACTTCGCTGTCTTGGATCATTTTCAACGATCTTGGCGGCGAAACCCGACAGCTCTCGGCTGCTTCTGCAACCTCGGTTCTAACCATCATTGGCGTCGCCATCCTGCTGTCGCCCGTGCTGGTGCGCACCTGGCGTGATTTCAAGGGGAAGTAACATGGCCTCCAAAGCACAAAGACGCCCTCTGGGCCTAAGTATCCTGATTTATGGCTTTGTCGGGCTGTGGTTCATCCTAGCCGCCTTCCCGTTTTTCTGGACGCTGTGGGGATCATTCAAGGTCGAGCTCGACTTCTTCTCGATCGCGAACTGGACCAATGCCATCACCGGCGAGCGCACCAAGGCGACTTATGACAGTGCCTTTACCGGGGCCGCCTATCACGGCGCATGGGTACAGGAAGAGTTCTGGCGCAATGTCATCAACACCTTCATGGTGTGCTTCTTCGTGGTTCTGACCTCGCTGACCATTGGCACGTTAGGCGGTTATGCGCTGTCGCGGTCGGGGTATCGCTATACCTTCTGGCTGCTCATCACCGCGCTGATATTCCGCGCCATGCCGCCGATTACGCTGGTCGCAGGCTATCTGCTACCGTTCTTTGAATGGAACGTCTGGGGCATTCTGCCGACCACGATCATCGTGCTTGTGGCGATCAACCAACCGTTTACGCTGTGGATGCTGCATTCCTTCTTCCAGAACATCCCCAAGGAACTGGACGAAAGTGCCAAAGTCGACGGCTGCACCCAGTTTCAGGCCTTCCGCCATGTCATCGTGCCGGTCATGTGGCCGGGCGTCATCACCACCGGGCTGTTCAGCTTCCTTCTGGCCTATAACGACTTCGCCGTGACCGCGATGCTGCTGAGCGAAAGTAATCGCACAATGGTGCCGGCCATCGCGGCCTTCCTTGGCACGACCTATACCGAAGGCAATGTGATGTTCGCTGTTGCGGCCGTGGTATCGGCCACCGCGCCCCTGTTCATCCTTGTGATGTTCTTCCAGCGCCAGATCGTGTCGGGCTTGACCGCCGGGGCGGTAAAAGGATGAGCTCTTCCGCCCGTCATACCGCCATGTCGCGCCATCCGGCGTTGAACAGAATGCCACGGGATTTCCTGAGCGGGGCGCACTTCACCCCCTCAAAATCTCAATGCATTCTGAAAGGAGAGGCCCGATGAAAGGCTCCCGCCCCGAACAAGCCGTGCTGACGCGCGACACCGACATGAGCAAGACCGATGAAACCCGCCGGGTGATCGAAACCATGGTGGACGGTCTGAACGACCACCGCATTAACGATATCGGCGAGTTCTTTTCCGAAGGCTTTCGCTGGATGGGCAACCAAGGTTGCGGCACGAAGACAGGTTTGAAAGAGTTCCAAGACAACTGGCAGCGCCCGTTTCAAGCGGCGTTCAGTGACAAAACCTGCATCGACGAGGCCCGCCTCTATATGGGCGAATGGGCCGCCGCCTTCGGGCGTCAGGAAGCCACCCATTCGGGGGAGTTTCTGGGAATCGCCCCCACCGGCAAGCGGGTCGAGATCCGTTACATGGATTTCTGGAAAGTCGTTGACGGCAAGATCGTCGACAACTGGGTGAATGTCGATTTCGCTCACGTCGCCGCGCAACTGGGCGTCGACCTTTTCAACGGCGAAGGCTGGGAAGCATACGATCGTGGCGCAAAAGAAGCGCCGCGCCCCGACAAGTAAGGAAAAAGATGATGGCCATTGAATATCTCAAACGTGGCAAACCCGAAGCGGATCGTGCCGAGGACGACGCCAAGACCGCAGCCGTGGTCGCAGCCACGCTGAAAGACATCGAGGCACGCGGCGACGCGGCGGTGCACGAGCTGGCGGTGAAGTTCGACAATTACGACCGCCCCAGCTATCGCCTGTCGGAAGACGAGATCGCGGCCATCATCGCCAAGGTCTCGGACCAGGACATGGCCGATATTCGTTTCGCCCAAGAGCAGGTGACGAACTTTGCCCAGGCGCAGCGCGACAGCATGCTGGATATCGAGGTCGAAACCCTTCCCGGTGTGATCCTTGGGCACAAGAACATTCCAGTACAATCGGTGGGCTGCTACGTGCCTGGCGGCAAGTTCCCGATGGTCGCATCGGCGCATATGTCGGTCGCCACGGCAAAGGTGGCAGGTGTGCCACGCATCATCGCCTGCACGCCACCGTTCAATGGCGAACCGAACCCTGCCGTGATCGCCGCGATGCATCTGGGCGGCGCGGATGAGATCTATGTTCTGGGCGGCATTCAAGCGGTGGGCGCGATGGCCATTGGCACCGAAAGCATTGCGCCCGTGCACTTGTTGGTCGGCCCCGGCAATGCCTTCGTCGCCGAAGCCAAGCGTCAGCTTTTTGGCCGCGTCGGCATCGACCTGTTTGCCGGTCCAACCGAAACCATGGTGATTGCAGACGACACGGTAGACGCCGAGCTGTGCGCCACCGACCTGCTGGGTCAGGCCGAGCACGGATATAATTCGCCTGCTGTGCTGGTCACCAATTCGCGGGCGCTGGCCGAGGGCACCCTGTCCGAGATTGACCGCATCCTTGAAATTCTACCCACCGCTAGCACCGCGCGCGTCAGCTGGGAGGAATATGGCGAGGTGATCCTGTGCGACAGTTATGACGAGATGCTGGTCGTCGCCGACGACATCGCGTCCGAGCATGTGCAGGTGATGACGGACCGTGACGACTGGTTCCTTGATAACATGACCTGTTATGGCGCCCTGTTCCTTGGCCCGCGCACCAACGTGGCCAATGGGGACAAGGTGATCGGCACCAACCACACTCTGCCGACCAAGAAGGCCGGGCGCTATACCGGCGGGCTTTGGGTGGGCAAGTTCCTGAAAACGCACAGCTATCAGAAAGTCACCACGGACGAGGCCGCAACGCTGATCGGCGAGTACGGCTCGCGTCTGTGTCTGCTGGAAGGCTTTGTCGGACATGCTGAGCAATGCAACGTGCGGGTGCGTCGTTATGGCGGGATCAACGTCCCCTATGGCGAAGGTGCGCCCTATCGCGACGCCGCCGAGTGAAGACAGTGCGGGAACGCGGGGCGCTGCACCTCGCGCTCCCCGAGGTATTTTGAGCAAGAGGAAAGATGGACCGACATAGCCGCCACAAGCAATTGATTGCGCCCCTGCATGCGGCGATGCGGGATTTCTCTGAGCCAACGGTGCGGGCGGCTTTGGAGGGGCTTCTGACGGCGGATGCCGAGATTCGTCTGTGTCATCCCATCGGCACTCTGCGTGGGGCAGGGGCGGTTTATGACACTGCCTATGCACCGCTTTTGACAGCGATGCCGGATCTGGAGCGGCGCGACTGGATCGTCATGGCAGGTGTGGATGATCACGGCTGTGATTGGGTCGGGTGCGGAGGCCATTATGTTGGCACCTTCACCGCGCCTTGGCTGGACATTCCACCGACCGGCCATCTGGCGCATATGCGGTTTCACGAGTTCTATCGTTTTGAGGATGACAGAGCCGTCGAGGTGCAAGCGATTTGGGACATCCCGGAACTGATGATGCAGGCCGGGGCGTGGCCGATGGCCCCGTCACTGGGGCTCGAGATGCTGATCCCCGGGCCTGCAACGCAAGACGGGTTCGTGACTGGTCCTTGGGACGAAGCGCGGGCCAAGGCGTCTTGCGACCATATCGTCGATATGCTGGCGCATCTGGTCCGGCACCCGGCACAAGGCGGCCCCGAAGTGATGGAGATGGAGCGCTTCTGGCATCCGCGGTTCAACTGGTACGGCCCAGCCGGGATCGGCACCGCACGTGGGATCGAGGGCTTTCGCAACTGGCACCAGATCCCGTTTCTGGCTGCCATGCCCGATCGCGGCGCACATGACGACGCGTTGACGTTTCACTTTTTCGGAGACGGTGACTATGTCGCCGTCACGGGCTGGCCCAACATGAAGCAGACAATCAGCGGCGATGGTTGGCTGGGGCTCGCGCCTGCTGGGCAAGAGATCACGCTGCGTTCGTTGGATTTCTGGCGCGTGGAAGACGGGCTGATCCGCGAGAACTGGGTGCTGGTCGATCTGCTGGACATTTTCGACCAGTTGGGTGTGGATGTGCTGGCGCGCATGCGCATGTTCAACAAGGCCCGTCCGACGGGTAAAATCAAGATGACCGGAGATCACCCATGACCCTGCCCAAGACCCCTTCGTTTCGACTGGACGGAAAACGCGCTTTGGTGGCCGGGGCGAGTTCGGGCATTGGTCTGGCCTGCGCTGTAGCTCTGGCCGAGGCGGGGGCTGAGGTAACTGTTGCCGCCCGTCGCGTCGAAGCACTGGAGGATCTGGTCGCGCAGTTGAAAGCCGCTGGTTTCGCTGCCAAAGCACTGGCGATGGATGTCTCGGATGTGGCGGCGACACAGGCTGCGGTGGCAGAGCACGGCCCGTTTGACGTGTTGGTGAACTCGGCTGGGTTGGCCCGCCATTCGGCAGCCGAGGACACCACGGAAGATGATTTCGATGCGGTTGCGGGGCTGAACCTCAAGGGGGCCTATTTCCTGACGCAGGCCGTGGCCAAAGGGTTGATCGCGGCGGGGAAGCCCGGATCGTTGATCAACATCTCAAGCCAGATGGCCAAGGTTGGCGGGTTGGACCGCGCTGTCTATTCCGCCACCAAACACGCGGTGGAAGGGTTCACCAAGTCGATGGCGATCGAATGGGGCAAGAAGGGCATTCGGATCAACACGATCTGCCCGACTTTCATCGTCACCCCGCTGACCCAGTCGACCTTTGACCGACCTGAACGCCGTGCCTGGATCGAGGACAAGATCAAACTTGGCCGCATTGGTCAGGTCGAGGACATTATGGGCGGCGTGGTCTTCCTGGCGTCCGAGGCGTCCAGCCTGATCACCGGAACCGCGTTGATGATCGACGGGGGGTGGACGGCAGAATGAAGCTGAAGATAACCTCCGCCGAAGTTGCCGAACGCGCTGGCGTCAGTCAGTCGGCCGTCAGCCGTGTCTTTACCCCCGGCGCGTCCGCGTCGAAGAAAACGATCGAGAAGGTGCGCAAGGCCGCCGCGGAACTGGGTTATCGCCCCAATGTTCTGGCGCGCGCGATGGTGTCTGGCCGGTCGCGTATCATCGGGTTGGTGGTCGCGTATCTGGAAAACCAGTTCTACCCGATCGTGCTGGAAAAGCTGTCCAATGCGCTGCAGGAGCAAGGCTATCACATCCTGATCTTCACCGCGCCAAACTCGACAGACGGGATCGACGGTGTGATCCAGGATCTGATGGATTACCAGGTGGACGGGATCGTGGCGGCCTCAGTCTCGCTGTCGTCGGATCTTGCCGAGCGCGCAACGCAGGCGGGCATTCCGGTTGTGTTGTTCAACAGGGGGCAAGACAACAGCCCCTTTGTCGAGGTGACTTCGGACAACATTGCAGGCGGTCGGCAGGTGGCAGAATTCCTGCTCGAGGCTGGCCACGAACGGATCGCGCATATCTCGGGCTGGCAGGGCAGTTCGACCGGGCGTGAACGGCAACAAGGCTTCAACGCAGCCCTTGCCGATGCCGGGGTCGCCTCAGTCGCCACGTTGGATGGGATGTACAAGCGCGATGTGGCTATCGCGTGCACCGAAACCCTGCTGCGTGACCACAATCCGGATGCCATTTTCGTTGGCAATGACCACATGGCCTTTGCTGTGATCGACGCGCTGCGGGCCAAGGGCATCGTGGTTGGAAATGACATCTCGGTCATCGGCTATGACGATGTGCCGATGGCATCGTGGGGCGCATATGACCTGACCACAATTCGCCAGCCGGTGAACCGCATGGTGGACGCGACTGTCTCGGCTTTAATGAGCCACATCGAAAATCCTCAAAACGCTGAACCCCGACGCGAGGCCATCGAAGGGCCGTTGATCGTGCGCGGTTCTGCCCGCAAACCCAAAGGATGGACCAATGAAGGGATTTGACCCCAAGTTCCGCGATTTCCCTGATTACATTATCGGGATTACCAAAGAGATTTGGGAAGATCGCGGGCTGGCCACGCTGCATGACTATTACGCGCCCAAGATCGTGGTGCGCAGCCCCGGCAGTGTGGTGGTCGGAAATGAAAGCGTGATTGGCGCCACCATGGCGACCCTTGCCGAGTTTCCCGACCGCGAGCTGCTGGGAGAGGATGTGATTTGGTCCGGCACGCCTGAGGACGGTATGTTATCTTCGCATCGGATTTTGACCACTGCGACCCATCTGGGTGACGGCGTATATGGGTCGGCAACCGGCAAGCGTCTTGCCTATCGCGTGATTGCTGATTGCCACGCCAAGAACAACGCCATCGACGACGAATGGCTGATCCGTGATCAGGGCGCGATTGTGCGGCAGATGGGTTGGGATGTTGTGGATTATACCCGCGATCTGATTACCCGTGAAGGTGGGCCCGATGCTTGCGTCAAACCCTTCACGCCCGAGATTGATCAGCCCGGTCCCTATACGGGCCGCGGCAATGACAATGAGTGGGGAAGTCGCCACGCCGACATTCTGACCCGCATCATGAACGCCGACATCACAGTCATCAAAGCGGAATATGACCGCGCGGTGCAGGCTGAACTTGCGGGCGGTGTGACCGGCCACGGCTGGGATCCCGTCGAACGCTTCTGGATGGGTCTTCGCGCCGCCTTCCCGTCTGCGACGTTTGAAATCCATCACCAGATTGGCCGTGACGACGCGCATATGCCGCCCCGCTCCGCTATTCGATGGAGCCTGACCGGAACACATGATGGCTGGGGCGCGTTCGGGCGCCCGTCCGGCGCGCAAGTTCACGTGATGGGTGCCAGCCATGCCGAGTTCGGCGCTGTTCTTCCCAGTCAGGTCAAGCTGCGTCGCGAGTGGACCTTGTTTGACGAAACCTCGGTGTGGAAGCAGATCCTGCTGCACACGGGCGATCTCTGAATGACGACCCGGATTTCATATCTGGATGCCAGTCAGGCGACCCGCAGGTTTCACTGCTTTCGAGCGGCCTTGCGGGCGAAGCGGCTGAACAATCGCCCGCCCGGGGCTGAGATTTGAACCCCTAATCTCAGCACATGAAAGGACCAAAGATATGAGCACTATCCAATCCCGCATCGTTCGTTACGGCGAGCTGCAGCCCTGTAAAACCGCCTTCATCGACGCCCACACACCGGGCTCGGACCAGAAGGAGAACTTCACCATCATCGGCGGCGGCGTGTCGGAAAGCCCCGATCAGCATGTCCACATCACCGACAAGGTTGGCTTCAACATCGGCGCGGCGGGGCAGCCCCCGAAATGCCGCAACAGCCTGCACAGCCACACCACCGCCGAGGTGTTTTTCGTGGCCAAAGGCCGCTGGCGCTTCTTCTGGGGGCTGCACGGCACCGCAGGCGAATTCATCGCCGAGGAAGGTGATATTTTCAACATCCCCACCGGCATCTTCCGTGGGTTTGAAAACGTGGGTGATGACTATGGGATGATCATGTCGATCCTTGGCGGCGACGACGCGGGCGGCGGCGTGACATGGGCCCCGCATGTCATCCAAGACGCAGAGGCGCACGGCTTGATGCTGGGCGAAAACGGCGTGCTCTATGACAGCAAAAAGGGCGAAGAGCTGCCCCATAACGTGGCCCCAATGCCGCTATTGACCGACGAGCAACTGAAGGACTATCCCGAGGTGCCCGTCGACGCGGTGATCGGCCACTATGTTGCCCGCTATTGGGATCTGGCAGCCCTTGCGGCCAAGGCCCCTGCGCAGGTGATCGGCGAAGACGGCGTCATCAAGGATAAGCCGGGGTTCGAGGTCGAGTTCCTTGCCCGTGGCTCGGCTCAGAATGACGCGGTCATCGCAGACAAACCCGTGGTCCTGATGCCCGCGCGCGGCCACTGGCGTGTGTCGGTGAATGACGTGACCACCACCGTATCCGGCGGCGACACTGTGCTGGTTCTGCCCGGCGAAAGCTACTCGGCAGCACCGTCCATGACCGGCGAGGCTGGCCTCTATCGCATCACCGCCACGGATGATCCGGCAGGCGCCACATGGACCGGAAGCTAATCTGAAACCAACGGGAAGGAGCCCAAAATGACGCGTATCAAAACCACCCATGTGGGCTCCCTCCCACGTACGCAGGACGTGGTCGATTTCATTTTCGCACGTGAGAATGAGCAGCCTTTCAACCAAGCCGAGTTCGACGCCTGTATGACCGCAGCGGTGTCCGAGACGGTGCGTAAACAGGTCGAGGCCGGGGTCGACATCGTGTCCGATGGAGAGACCTCGAAGATCTCCTACGCGACCTATGTGAAGGACCGCTACACAGGCTTCGCAGGCGACAGTCCCCGCAACGCCCCTGCCGATCTGAAGATGTTCCCCGGTTTTCTGAAGCGCCTCGCCGATGATGGTGGCACACCCAAATACGCCCGCCCCATGTGCGTGGGCGAGGTTGAGTCGAAAGGGCAGGGCGAGTTGGAAAAAGACATTGCCAACCTGAAAGCGGCGATGGCCGAGCACGGCACCGAGCGGGGCTTCATGAACGCTGCCTCGCCCGGCGTGATCTCACTTTTTCTACAGAACGATTATTACAAGAACCGTGAGGCGTATTTGGCCGCACTGGCCGACGCGATGAAGGCGGAGTACGAGACAATCGTCGCCTCGGGACTAGACCTGCAGCTCGATTGCCCCGATCTGGCCTTGTCGCGCCATATGCTGTTCACGGACCTGTCGGATGACGAGTTCATCAAGGTCGCCAACATGCATGTCGAGGCGCTGAACCACGCGCTGTCGGACGTGCCTGCTGATAAGGTGCGCGTGCATATCTGTTGGGGCAACTATGAAGGCCCGCATTGCTGCGACATTCCCATGGCCAAGATGTTCGACACGCTGATGGCGACCAAATCGCGCTATGTGCTGTTTGAGACCTCGAACCCGCGCCACGGCCATGAATGGACCACCTTCCGCGACCGCAAGGGCGACATTCCTGACGACAAGGTGCTGGTACCCGGTGTGGTCGATACGACAACCAACTTTGTGGAGCACCCCGAACTGGTCGCCGAACGCATCTCCCGCTTTGTCGACATCGTGGGCGCAGACCGTGTAATTGCCGGATCGGATTGCGGCTTTGGGACGTTTGCGGGTTTCGGTGCGGTGGATCCCGACATTGCTTATGCCAAGTTGAAATCTCTGTCCGAGGGGGCGGCGCTGGTCTCATGACACCATTGATCCTGCTGCCCGGCATGATGTGCGACGCGCGCCTGTTTGGGCCGCAGATCGACGCACTATCGGGGCGCACTCCGCTGATGACCATGCCGATGGGCGCGCATGACGCCATGTCTGCGCTCGCTCAGGACGTGCTGCACCACGCGCCGCCGCGCTTTGCCGTGGCAGGTCTGTCCATGGGCGGCATTCTGGCGATGGAGGTCCTGCGCCAAGCCCCCAACCGGGTGGTAGGGTTGGCTCTGATGGACACCAATCCGCTGGCCGAAAAGGACGAAGTGAAAGCCCGCCGCTCCCCGCAGATCGCCGCCACCGAGGCCGGAGAGCTACGCCGCGTGATGCGGGATGAGATGAAGCCGAACTACCTGACCGACGGTCCCAATCGCGGGGCTATTCTGGATCTGTGCATGGCGATGGCGATGGATCTGGGGCCAGAGGTGTTCGTGAACCAGTCCAAAGCCCTGCGTGACCGCCCGGACCAAACTGATACGCTGCGCGCCTTTACTGGTCCGGCGCTTGTGCTGTGCGGGCGGGACGACACGCTGTGTCCTGTCTCGCGCCATGAACTGATGCATGACCTTATGCCCCAGAGCACGCTTGAGATCATCGAAGACGCGGGCCACCTGCCCACGCTGGAACAACCCGAAGAAACCACAGCGGCCCTGTCCCGCTGGTTGGAGGAGCTATGACCCCATCCCTTCTTGCCCTTCTGCAAAGCGTCGACACGCCCACTGTTTGCAACGCCATTGAGGTCGCCCAAGGCAAACGCGGCTTCAACGCCTTCACCCGCGGTACAATGCTGTGCTCGGACCCGAATGGCGGGGCGATGGTGGGCTATGCACGCACCGCGAAAATCGCCGCTGTGACCCCGCCCGAAGAAGCGCCCGAAGTGATCAAAACCCGGCGCATGAACTACTACCGCCACATGTCGGAAGGCCCGCGCCCGGCGATCACTGTGGTCGAGGACTTGGACTATCCCAACGCCATCGGCGCCTATTGGGGCGAAATCAACACCACCGTCCACAAGGGCTTTGGAATCAGCGGCGCACTGACCAACGGCGTGATGCGCGACCTTGGCGATCTGCCCGACGGCTTCCCGGTGGTTGCTGGGTCCACCGGCCCGTCGCATGGCTTCGTCCACGTGAAAGAAATCGGCACCGAGGTCGAGATCTTCGGCATGACAGTGCGCGATGGTGATCTGGTCCACGCCGACCGCCACGGTGCTTTGGTCATCCCACCCGAGGTCGTGCCAATGCTCGAAGACGCGATCCACAAGCTGCTCGACACCGAAAAGTTGGTTCTGGACCCCGCCCGCGCCGACGGGTTTGACTTCGAAGCGTTCGAGAAAGCTTGGACAGCGTTCGAGGCTTCTCGGACCTGAAGCCAAGTTAGGCAAGTCAGACAATATTGAAGCCGGTCTTCACCGCAATGGTTGCGAAGGATAGGAATGGGCCATTATCGCCCATCCATTGTGGCTTTCTCAGTTCAATTTCTATTCTGAGCACAAAAAGGCTTCCCTCCCCACTATGCGCGCTTGAATGATGGCGCGTGATTTCAAAGTCGTTCCCGGGACGCCATTTGAGGTATGGGTTGCTCGGTGGCGTGTTCGGCATTCCGATGTCCGTGAGTTCATAGGATGGCCCGCGCGCCTCCGTTTCCGGATAGGTGTCGCGAGCAATCATTCATCCAATTACGGGGATCAGCACAAGAACTCGGGCGCAATCAAAGCCGCGGTGAGTAGAACGAAAGGCCGATTTGGTGCGTTGATGTGGCAAATCAGGTTTAGCCGCCCTTGGGCAGTACGAAGTCTGAGGATTTGCAGCCCATCGCACGATGTGGGGTGTAACCATTCCGAAATACACTGCTGAATGATTGCAAATGCCCGTCAAGATAGATAATTATCAATATTGCACTACCATACCTAGTTGTGAGGGCTGGGTACTAGGAAGACTAAACTCAGGTGGCTTTGCATAGGCTCGCTATCTCATGCAAAAAGAAGATTGAAATGGCTCCTAAATTTGGCACCAGCGGCCTACGCGGTTTGGTCACTGAGCTGACCGAAAACCTTGTGCAAGATTACACACGCGCCTTTCTAGAAGCCTGCCCTCATGGTGGTGCTCTATTCTTGGGGCGAGATCTCCGCCCGTCATCTCCTGCTATCTCTGCAACGGTTGCCGCTGCAGCTCAGGCACAGGGAGTGTCTGTATTCGATTGTGGTGCGCTGCCCACCCCGGCTCTGGCGCTGGCGGCGCTGAAAGCAGGAAACGCCGCCATTATGATTACCGGTAGCCATATCCCCTCGAACAGAAACGGGTTAAAATTCTACGTACCTTCTGGCGAAATTTCAAAAGAAGATGAACAAAGCATTCAAGCAAATCTGGGTCGGGGCAGTCTTGGTCTTGCAGCGCCAATCACCAACAATGACACCGCCCGTATGCAATACGTGGCGCGCTACATAAACGGATTTGGAAGTGGTGCTCTGACCGGTTTCCGCATTGGGGTCTATCAACACAGTTCTGTGGCCCGCGACATCATGTGTGAAGTGGTAAGTGCTTTGGGCGGAGAGGCGGTGACACTGGCCCGATCGAACACGTTTATTCCCGTCGATACCGAGGCTTTGGACCCCAAAACCCGCGCCATGTTAGCCGGGTGGTGTGCCGAACATGACCTGGATGCTGTGATTTCTACCGATGGTGATGCTGACCGCCCTATGGTCGCTGATGCGGATGGTGTCGTCGTGCCGGGCGATCTTCTGGGGATGTTGACCGCGCAAATACTGAACGCCCAGATAATTTGTACGCCAGTTTCATCAAATTCAGGGGTGCAAGAGATGGACGGTTTTGCTGCTGTTAACCTGACACGTATCGGATCCCCATATGTGATCGCGGCAATGGACGACGCCCTAAAGGCTGACCCGGCTGCTCGGGTGGTTGGGTATGAAGCCAACGGAGGTTTTCTTTTGGGTTTTCCGGCTATCGGCCCGACCGGGCAAACCCTAGCACCGCTGATGACCCGCGACTGCCTGTTGCCAATGCTTGCACCTCTGGCAGCCGCCCGAGCCGAAGGTATCACGTTATCGGAGTTGGTCTCGACACTTCCAACTCGCTTTACTGCAGGTGACCGCTTGACCGAGGTTTCAACCCAGCTTTCTCAGAACTTCCTTGCAGAACTGATCCAATCATCTCAGGCCCGTGCTTCGTTTTTCCGCGACCTTGGGGCAGAATCTTCGATTGACACAACGGATGGTCTTCGCATGTCGTTTGAGAGGAATCTGGTTGTCCATTTTCGCCCATCTGGCAATGCGCCAGAGTTCCGCTGCTATGCGGAGGCGCCGACATCAACCCAAGCTCAGGAACTGGTCGCGCATAGTCTGGAAAAAGTCCGGCAAAGGCTGGGTTGAAACGGAACAGAGAGGCGCTCAAACGACCCTGACCAACTTTGGTGTCAAGAGCTCCATCGGTTGAAGTAAGCGCTGCTAGAGAATTGTAGCGACCATAAGTCGGGGCATCATGACCCCAAATGGTCTGAGTTGAGACAAGGTGGAACCTACATGACGATCTTGCTGATCGGCTACCCCGGGGCGTTCTTCAATTGGGGGGTGAACGCCCTCAAGTCCCTTATCGCCTCCCACGTGCAGGTAATGCATAGCCATATCGATCTAAGTGATTTTTCTGGCACCTTTTGCGATGTGGATGGGTTTCACGTTGTGTCAACCAACTTTCCGAACCCGCTGCTGGCCGACAATTGTTCTCAAGCATCCATCCCCATAGTGGGTTTTTTTGACGACCCTGTCTGTGCGCTTGGAAGCGATCGTGAAGAACTTACACAAGGCACGCTTGCGGACTTGCGGGCGATCTCGGCCAGCGTGGCCCTTTGCGCTGACTTAGCCAAACTTGAGAATACTTTGATCGTGGAAAAAAGTGACTTCGCGGATGGGTGCGACATTGTCCGGATGTTGCAGGGCTTTGTTAAGGAAGCTTGCGGTATAGCTGAGAGTAGTGGCGAACTGTTGCAGGAGCTGGGTCAGGATCTTCCCAATGCATATCCAACCGAGGGAGAGCATGCCGAAAGTAGACTGCAAACTGGTGTATTTGGCAGTCCGAAAAGCGGCAGGCCAACCACCGGGTATAAATGGGACCATACCCTTTTCATGCTCGGAGAGATAAATGAACCCGTTAGAAGCATGTGGTTGGATCTAACAGGCCCTGCCCGAACTTTGTACTACGGTCCTTATTTTCATATTCCCCAAGGAGTGTATGATTTCAGGATCGCAATGCAGTTTTCAGAGGATGCTATCGACTTACCTTTGACCATCGAATTGGTGAACAAAGAAGTTATCGGTCGGGGGAAGGTTTCCGCAGCAAGAGCCGGAAAGTTTGCTGCCAATTTGGCGGCGGATGTAACATTCCCTGAAGATCCGATCGAAGTACGAATTAAGAGCGATGAAGGCGCGATCTTCGGACATTTTGGACTTCTCCATGTCAATGTATCGCCGCGTCTGGCATAGCCCTAAAACCGGCGACCGCAATTTTGCGGGCATTCAATGTGCATGTTTTGAATGGCCCTGTTGAAGATGTCGCTCAGGGGCTAGATGCATAAAGGCCATCCAACTTGAAAGAGCCACCCAATGGCTCAAAGCAGCTTGGAAATTCACTCAGAGAGTGAACCCGAGCTTTTGCCGCGCAATTTTTGTGTATCTCGGCCATGTACTTACTAGGCAATTTGTCATAATCAGAGGTTGAAAAGAAGGTGCGTAATGCCCGTTTTTGGAAAATTTGATTGAGGCATACATGACGCATGTAATGATTGATGGTTTCAACTTGGGACTGGAGAAGGGAACTGGGGTTGCAACCTATGCCAGGAACCTAAGCTACTGCACGCGGAATTTGAACTACAAGACCAGTGTCCTTTATGACGCGAAGCGCGGGCCAGAAAAGATTCCTCTGCTTCAGGAAGTATTTTTCTTTGACCCAAACACAGAAGAGGCGAGCAAGTGGAAGCTAGCTGGACGGTTTCTGACCGAAAGCCTGAGCTCTTTCCGCCCAACGATGGCCAAACCCATTGAAATCGAAGGTAATGTCATCTCGACCCATTATAAATCGAGAATGCCGTATTTCGACGAAATTGTTAACAGTCCGGATGTTTTCGGCAAGGCGCACCGTCATTTTTGGAAGACGCTCAGCATTCACCCGGCGCGGCTGGCTGTAAAAACACCCTCAACGCCCGATATCGCGCACTGGACGTATCCTCTTCCAATGTACACGCCGGGAGCGAAGAACATTTACACGCTCCACGATCTTGTGCCGCTTCGGCTGCCCTTTACGACACTTGATAAGAAGGCGGCTTATTACAAGCTATGCAAGATGATTGCCAAGAAGGCCGATCACATCGTGACGGTCTCTGAAACGTCAAGGAAGGATATCATTAACCTTTTAGGTGTTTCAGAAGAAAAAGTTACAAATACCTATCAAGCCGTTGATATCCCTGAGAAGTACGCTTCTAAATCAGCAGATGTTGTTCGCCGAGAGGTAAAAGGTAGCTTCAACCTCGACTACAAAGAATACTTCATGTTCTTCGGCGCAATCGAACCGAAGAAGAATGTGGGGCGACTGGTCGAAGCCTACTTGACCTCGAATGTTGATGCGCCGCTTGTTCTTGTCGGAAAGCTGGCTTGGAAATCCGCGCAAGAAATGAAACTGATCAATGACGAGGCCACATCGTATCTGGAGCAGGTCGGCACAGATTTCTATCGACGCAAGCGGATCATCCATATCGATCATGCGCCATTCCCAATCCTTGTGAGTTTGATTATGGGGGCTAAAGCTGTCTGCTTCCCCTCGCTATACGAGGGGTTCGGACTACCCGTTCTGGAGGCAATGAAGCTTGGCACACCGGTTTTGACATCCAATGCGGGCTCGTTGCCGGAGGTTGCAGGAGAGGCAGCCCTTATGGTGGATCCATATGAAACGCAGCAGATTGCAGAAGGTATCCGCGAGCTGAATGGCAACGCAGACCTTAGAAACAAGCTTTCTGATTTGGGGAGAAAACAAGCTGATCTGTTCTCGATGAAGGCTTATGAAAAGCGTATGGAGAATCTTTACCGGGGCCTTCAGGCCTGAACTGCCTAGGGGCTATTGGGTTGGGGAAAGACTTTTTAATGCCAGATCTTTCATTCTCATCTTGGTCAAAAGCACCTCTAGTTTAGTATTCTCTTGCTGGACGGGTGCTTGGTGGACTGTGACAGAAGTCGAACGCCCGCAGTTACCATCCCGAACGAAAACACCGTTGCAATACAGGCCTCGACGGGGAGCGGTCCAATTGCAGGCCTGATTTCAAAAGAGATCAAAATATGCTGCACTGTCACGGACAATGCGATCAGCAGGCGAGCTTCAGTTGCACCTATGCCCCAATACCCAATCAACGCAATCCGATTTCTCCTTGCCAGATTCAATGACGCCAGTTGATAGAACAGATATGCCCCAGCCAAACCCAAGCCCGAACCCATATTCAGATAGGGCGATGCGCCAAGCGATACAAAGATAAGCACGAAGCAGATCGTATCAGCGGCACGGTCGATCCAGAAGCCCAGTTTCGGGCGCTGCCTGTTTCGGTGGCGAGCCAAAGCGCCATCGCTTGAGTCACCAATCCAATTCAGAAGAAGCCCGAAGATTAGAAGCACAAGCCCCCAGATCACGTCACCCTTCTTGACCATGCCATAAGATGCCAACCCCGCCCCTATGAGTGAAAGCAGAGTCATCATGTCGGGTGTTACCCACTTCGGCAACGCGCGCACCATCCGGGGTACAATCCAAGATTCGGCCTTGCCAAAATAGTTGATCTGAAACCGCTTCATGTCTGCCACAAGAAACTTTCTTATTGCTAGCTAGATAATCAACTGACCTATAGGTGAAATCCCTTTAGTCATCCAGAAGTTGCGCTATCTTTTTGACATCCTGCGCATTGTTTTTGGACAGCACCAGCACAGCGTCGTTTGTGGAGATGATGATCGCATCGGTCATTCCAACCACCATTGTTTCCCTACTTTCTGAATGAACGAAGCAGCCCCGGGACTTGGAAAAATGCGCGGATCCAACATATGCGTTCTCATCGCTATCCTTGGGTAAGGTTTCCCAAACTGCATCCCAGGCGCCGATATCCGACCAAGCAAAACGGCCTTCAACAACCGCGCAGTTTTCTAGTTTTTCAATAATTGCGTAGTCGATTGAGATATTGGGGGCTTTTTGGAAACTAGACTTGTCGAGTTCCCAGATGCCTGGTTCAAACTCGGATGATTTTTCGAGCGCGAATTGGGCGGCGGCGAGGATATCCGGCGCGTAAGTTCGGAATGCTTCAACCATCACATCTGCGCGGAAAAGAAAGTTTCCTGAGTTCCAGAGGTAGCCATCTCGGATGAACTCAATAGCCTTTTGTGGGTTAGGCTTTTCGACAAATCTGTCGACCATGAACACCGTTTCCGATCCATCCAGTGGGACGCCTGGGCTGATGTAACCGTAACACGTTTTCGGTTCGGAAGGGCGCAAGCCGAAAACAACAACAGAACCATTTTCTGCTGCGGTGCATCCTGCCCGGACTGTGGCGTTGAATTCTTGGTTGTCCTGCACCACGTGATCTGCAGCCAGGGTCAGAACTAGCGATTTTGGGTCATCGCGCTGTGCAGACAGAGCCGCCACGGCTACGGCTGCCGCACTATCACGTCTTGCCGTTTCGGCGATTAACGTCCCCTTCACGCCTACGGCTTGCTGCTGCTGTTTCGCAATCTGAATATGTGCCGCACTCGTGATGGTAATCGGTGGTTTATACAGCCCGGGGGATGTCACGCGAGCCAGCGTGCTCTGAAATGTAGATGTATCGCCAAGCAAAGGGCGGAACTGCTTGGGATATTCCGGCGTTGAAAGTGGCCAAAGGCGCGTGCCTGATCCACCGGCCAAAACTACTGGTTGAACCAAGGTTGAGTGCATGTTTCGTGAGCCTCTAAGGAATGGGCATTTCTTTAGAAATGCTTGAGATGCGTTAGCCCTTCTAGGGCGTCTTCAAGTTCGTAAACCGCGCTCGCGATGTGATATAAAGAACTGGCGGGAGCTTTGGCATCGAGAGTGTGACCGTTGGGATCAATCCGATCGATCCAAGAGCCATTCTCTTTTGTATTCAGGAATGCTGAGATGGCGTGGAGTGAGCGAATTATCTCGCTCATGAAGTCATGTTGGCCTGAAAAGGACGGATCTTGCGCGAAAAGGGTGGCGGCCTTAAGCCATTCGGTCTGTGACCAAAGCCGAGCGGTCGGATCAATGACGGCGGCATCCCTTCCAACTGACATCATGACCAGCCCAAGTTTGGATGTCCCGTGTTTTCGCCCAAACTTATACTGACGAAGCGCGGCTTTCTTGGCCCAGGGGTTGTTGCAGCGTTTAGCCCACCGGACGAGCAGCCAAGCCCATTCAAACTGATGCCCTGGTTCGACAATTTCTCCCTTGGTGCCCGGTGCAGGTGTCCAATCTGAATTGAAGTATTCGCCTAACGTCCCGCAACTGGGATCAATCATGCGTTTTATGGCGAGCGCGCCTATCTCGTCGGAGAGGTCCCGCCAGACGGAATTGTCTTTTGCAACACTCTCCCACGCAAGCGCAGCCTCAAACAGATGCATATGCGGATTGGATTCCATGAAACCTTCCGCAGCGGGTCCTGATAGGTATCCTCCGTGGGCATTCGTGTAGCCGGCTTTGATTGCCCTTAGTAGTGAAACTGCTTCTGCTTCAAAGAGGGCTTTATGCTTGGGTTGAAACTGAGCCATTTGGGCAAACATCAATAGCACGAACGACTGATTATAAAGATCAAACCGTGGGTCGGTTAGGAATCCCTCAGCACTAACGATATTTCCAAAAGTGCCATCAGAACGGCGGTATCGGGACGTGAACCACTCTAAACTGCTGACGATCATCTCAGGTGACATACCGCGCCAGCCACGCATCCATGCGGATGTAAAAGCATAAATCTGCCGTGGTTGAATCCGTGCTCGGTTGTCGGCCAGCCGGATAGGCTGATCATTTTCACACAAGCCTTCGATAAAGCGGCATTCATCGAAACAAAAACCCCGATCAGCCCAGAGCGGAAGCGCCTTTTCGTGGAACCATGTGCTTAGATCATTCGACATCGCAAGCAAGGTGCGATCTTTCTTGCTGAGAAGGGCGAGGGGACGCGCGCCACTCGCAAGATTTTTTTCGAAACGATCAGTAAGATCTGAAAACTGAAACATGATAGATACGCCACACTCTCTTTTGTGGAGATAAAGATATCGACTATACAATCATGAGTACACGTATGGTGGTGCGCTTCCAAGCCGTAATTCACAAATTATTCGCCGCCTAATCAAACACGTAGAGTACTGTCGTTAAAAAAGGATTGAGCAATGCTGGGAAATGCCGGCTAGCCGGCAGATATGATTTGAGCGAGGAGGCTAGCTGGTCGTTTTCACTCTCTCACAGAGTGTTCGCGAAGGCCGGAAATCATCAGCCAAGCAACCAAGTACAGCAAGCTCGCCCAACCCAGAACAGTTAGGGTAATCGTAAGCCGCTTAGGTTCTGTTGACTTGTCCGGCAGGTTTGGTGAAACGAAGTGCTCTAGGAATACCTTTTGTCTTTGCGCTTCCGAAAGTGCCGCCGAATATGACGCTACAACAACGGCGAGCCGCTTGAGAGCGAGTTCATGCTGTAGTTCTAGGCGCTCGAATTCAGAAATGCTCTCTGTGTACCCAGTCTCTTCACTTGAATACTCGGATTTGATTTGCTCAATCCTGTCGGTGATCACCTCGGACCTGTTCAACAACCACGGAAGGTTTGGGCTGTTTGGTGCAGCTTTCCTGAGGTTCTGAATCTGAGTTTCGACCTTGGAAAGTTCGGAGTTCAATTCTGCCAGCAGTGAACCAAATAAAGACACGCTGTGGGTGGGGTCCAGTGTCAGTTCGCCTTGCTGGAACAAAGCCACGGCAAACTGGCTGTCAGAAAGCGCTTCTTCGCTTCTTTTGAGTTCAGAGCGCGCGGTCGTCAGTGCGCTTTCCACAATGCGCTCATTGATCTCGTTTATCTTCGTTTCAGACAGAGAAATAAGATTGGTGGCAAGTTCTTGCGCAAATTCTGGCGAGAAGGCCTCGACTCGCAAGATCAGAACCCCGGTATAGGAGTCCACAGTGATGCTGATCATGTTCTGGAAGTACTGATAGAACTCCTCGTTGGACTCGCCATAAAGAATGGAAGGCCACATAGAAAGGAAGTCCGCTCCAGACTCCTGATAGTGTTCCCGGACCGGGATGCGCTGCTCAAGATCCTCAAGTGCAGCTCTGGAAGCTATATAAGCTTTAACGATGCTGGAGTTGTCCGCACTGGAGCTAAGCCCTGCCGACCTGAGAAAGGAATTTAATCCACTAAACTGTTGATTTGAGGTGGATTGACGAACCACAAACTGAGCTTCGGACACATACCGGGGGGTTGAAAACCCAAAGAAATAGATGGCCGAAATCGCGACTGGGAAAACGATCCCAATCAGAACACCCAAGTTCCTGTAGGCAAACCGGAAGACTGGAAAGGTAACTGCCATCTATAGCCCCTTAAGACTTAAGCACCCAAAGACAATGGTTACAGCGTTTCATAAATTCTGGCAGCAAGATCAACGTCTTGAAATACACGACCTCGTCCCCCTTTTAGTACCAATGCCGAGGTGCAATGCTCGCGCACAAAGCCGGGATCATGTATTGCAATGATCATCGCGCTCTCTTGCCTTTTTTCAAAAAGCATATCGTTGCAACGCTTTTGGAAACTCTGGTCACCGACCGCCAATACTTCGTCAATCAGGATGCAATCGAAGTTAATCGCAAACGAAAGTGCAAACGCCAGCCTGGCTCTCATGCCGGTGGAGTAATACCTCATTGGGGTGAAAATCTGTTGCCCGATATCTGCGAACTCTCGCACGTACTCGAAAGTTTCGTCGAATGGGGCGCCGTAGATTCGAAGAATAAACCGCGCGTAGTCATACCCCGTCATTTCGCCTTGGACGGCACCGTCGATCGCTATCGGCCAGGACATTGATAATCCACGCGTGATTTGGCCCGAGGTGGGCTTTTGCAACCCGCACAGGATGCTGATCAGGGTGGATTTCCCGGCACCATTCCGGCCCAGAATGGCGATCCTTTCCCCTTTCTGAACAGTGAAGGATATGTCGTCCAATACGCGCCGGGTTCCTATCTCTGTGTGAAATTCCTTTACAATGTTTTGGACGCGGATCTCGGGCGCCTCAGCTTGCTCAGGGGCGGGCTTGGTCCGTGACTGCATTTTTGCCTCATCTGCCATGATGCATCCTCGAATCCCGAATGAAGACACGCAGAAGAGAGAACACGCACAGGGATGTTATGATTATCACCAGTGACGACAGAACCCTGAGTGGTTTCTGGGCATAGTCGGGCATAACCGGATCGTAGATCCGTTCGATGAACACCCGTTGCTCAAGCTCTGTGAACCTCGCTTCGTCCAAGCTTTGGACTGCGGCGATGTAGATCTGGTTAGCTATCTCACGACGCGCTGCTAGCCTTTCGAATTCCATGATTGCGGGTGTCAATTCACCTTGCGGCCCCGCGAGTTCTTCACGTTCTTGCTGAATCTGGCTCTCAATCGTCGCCAGTTGTGATCGCAGCAACTCAATGTGTTCGCTTTCTGGCGTAACGCGCAAAAGATACTCTAACTCGCCGCGAATTTTGGCGCGCTTTGCAATCAAAGCAGCAATCGTTGCCGAGATCGCTGTCGAGACCTCCACAGGGCTGAGCATGTTCTCTCTCTCGTGAAATGCGATCATCAGTCCTTCGATCTCGGTCAGAGTCTCTTTGGCCTGGCTTAGTCTCTGCTCACTTAGCTCAACTGCGCTGCGCGTCATTCTGTCGTTGATGCCGTTAATTAACTCCTCAGCGACTTGGATTTGTACCTCCAGAATTTTTGCCGCATCTTCAGGGCGAAACGCTGTTGCCTGCAGGGTGGTAATTGTGGTTGCCGGATCAAACTCCACTTCAGTCATTCTTTGGTAATACTTGTGAAGGTCAATTCTTGTGCTCGCATTTCCAAGTGGATCAAGCTTGGCAAGGAAATCGGCTTCTTCCCGACGGAACACTGCTTCGAGGTCGACCACCTCGTCCACTTTCTCCATTCCTGACACGGAAGAGATATAGGCGGACACAATATGAGAATCGCTGTTCCCAAATCCGCCCCCCGCGCCCGTCGCCGCAGGCAATGTCGAGCTTTGGCCGTCTAAAAGCGAGGATATATTCCCGAATGACTTCTGATCTGCATACTTCACTACAAACGCAGCTTTTGAAATGTACTGATCAGCGGCAATGGCAAAGAAATAGAATACTGCACAAAGCGTGGGTGCGAGCACCACCAGAAGGAAACCTAGCCATCCGTCCAAATCGGACCAGCGGCGCAGGCGTTTCACCCCGCCATAGTTCTGATATCCGTCATCACCATCCTCAGTTGGTTCAAGGGGCTCAAGCAACAGGATTTTGGGTTCGTGAACACCCGGCAGCTTTGTTTGTTCCTTCAAAGGCGGGTGGCCGGCGTACATGTAGCTTTCCTTAGGTGTATAGCGTGCTATAAACTTAAAGTAGTTATTCTGCGGTATCAATGCACGCAAATTGAGAATGTGCTAACAAAACTGCCCGTGAGATCTGATTGCAGGCATAAACCTATCGGTAAGGGATTATGAAAAAAGGGAATTCTGACAACATTCCTACCCATAGCCATCGAGCATGGGAGCTTTTGCTTGATCGTTTGCGCATCCAGAAGGCTGTTATCTCGGCCTTAATGATCCGCGAGGTGGTTTCCCGCTATGGGCGCGGGAACCTTGGCTTTCTTTGGCTGCTCCTAGAGCCGCTCGCTCTGGTAACCGGAGTGATCTTGATTTGGGGGCTGTCGCAATCGGACGGCAAGAATGGCTTGCCGATTATCACGTTCGTCATTAGCGGCTACATGCCTCTGACGCTTTGGCGGCATGTCAGTTCCTATCCGCGTTTAATGTCCAATAACTTTGGGCTTCTTTACCACCGACAAACATCAGTTTTCGACATCATCATCGCCCGCACCTTGACCGAGCTTGCGGGTGTTACAGCAGCCAGTTTGATCGTGTATTTCTTTGTCCTTACGTCAGGCTTCGCCTCGCCAATTGCGAACCCCGCTTCTCTTGTGTTGGGGTGGTTGTTGATGGCGTGGTTTGGCTTCAGCTTCGGATGTTTGGCGGCGGGACTCTCGGAGCGTTCGGAAGCGGTATCAAGCCTCATCCAGCCCTTCCAGTATTTGCTCTTACCGATTTCCGGCTGCTTTTATCTCGTATCTTGGCTCTCGGTCGAGTTGCGTCATCTGGCGCTGCTTATCCCGCTCCCACATATGTATGAAATGATACGAGAGGGATTCTTTGGATCGGAAATCACCGCTCACTACTCGATACCTTATGTGATTATATGGTGCATCGTCGTAAATACTCTGGGCATCTGGAGCATGCTTTCTTCGCGCGAGAGCTTGTCGTTCAGATAGAAGCCTTATCCGGGAGCGCGCGAAGAAGGCGGTCCAGTTGCGCGAAATGGTCTTTCCATTGATAGGCGGAAAATCCCTCCAGCCGCTCGATTTCAGCCATTCTGTCTGACGGCGATTGATTGGTGAGGTCCTGAATGGCGGATATCCATCCCTCTATGTCATCAGGAGAGACATAGCGTGGATACTCCCCTCCAAGTTCGCGGAAAACGGCCAAGTCCGAGCAAATAACAGGAACCTGTTTGCCCAAGGCCTCCACCAGCGGCAGGCCGTACCCCTCAACAAAAGAAGGGAACAGAACACCGGTGGCTCGTTGAAGCATCAACGCAATTGTCTCGTCGCTGGCGCCTGTAATGTGAACGACATGATCTTGCAGAAGATCTTCTTGGGCCAGAGCGTTCAGTATCTTTGATCCCGACCAACCAAGTTTCCCAACGATGAATAGCTTGGGGACCTGCTTCCCTTCAGCCTCTTTCAGCATCCGTTTCCAGGCCTCTATCAGCAAATGATGGTTCTTCCGAGGTTCAACTGTCCCGATAACCATGAAGTACGGCGCCGTCGGCTCTGGGGAAACAGGTCTATTTCTTACGCTTGGGCTGACCCCCAAAGGAAGCGTTTCAATCTGCGGAGCAAGGATGCCTTTTGAAACACAATGCTTTAGAAGCTCTTGTTTTGTATCCTCCGAATTCGCCAGTATCAGCGCACCGCTACGTAGAATGCGCTCCAAATAGACCTTGTACTTTTGCCGCGACTTTTTCCGAACATATTCGGGGTGCGACAAGGGAATGATGTCGTGCAGCAGAAATACGGGTTTGGTTTCGGGCCGCTTGAGGAGCCAACTGGCTACCCACGGTGTCGGTAGGCGCCAACCCGATACAGAAAGGTAAATCTCTGTGCTACCGGACGAGATTTGCGACAGACGTTCCTTGAGGAGAATCCCGTTTCTGGTTGCGTTACGTATTGCTGAAAGTGCGGTGCGGCGTCTTTGGGCCACATTCTGCTTCGCGTCGCCTTCGGTCCCCCAACACAACTCAGTAGCATGGACGTAGTCTTCAATCTTCGACCGATCTATTCGGTTTAGAAATGGGGGGTATGACGTCACAAAGCTGACATCATAATCCTTTTGTTCCAAGAGGTGTTTGACATAGGCCAGTTCAACCCGACTGATCCCGGTGGGCGTTTGAAACCCATTCTGCAGCAGAAACTGCGTAACATCGAACTTAATCTTCAAACTACGATCCCTAAAGAGAGCCAATGGCTGACACTTCACCCCTGGCGGCGCTTAGGACAGCAATGAACTTCTGCAAGGCGTTGGCCTGCGCCGTAGCCACGTATATGACGTCGCCGTCTCGCATTTGAAAGCGGTTGGCCTGAAAAATAGACATGCCGGTAGTTAGGTCCACATGGTAGATTGTTGGGCGCCCCCCGCGCTGATTTGAATCTCTGCGCCCATCATGGGGTTCCATGCGAAAAACAAAAATCCCAGACGGGTCTGCTTGGTGATCCAAGAGGCCGCCAGCATTGGCGATTGCTTGCCCGAGAGAGAACACCTCGGCCCCAAATTTCACTGCAGTATTGCGACCCGCTGCACCCAAAACTGTCAGCTCGTTTGGGTTCTCAGTCAGAAAGACATTGTCTCCTGCCTGTACGTAAATATTTTCTGAGGGATCCTGTAGTAGCCTTGTGAACGGAATGGCCGAGGATCGACCGCCACGAGTCAGGCGAACTTCAGTGTTCTCTACTGACGATGTTGCTGCTCTGGCGCGCGCGATGACATCTAATATCCGGTCACCGGCTGGCGACAATGGAAGCCTAGGCAAAGCCACGTTGTTGCCGATGATGTTGATCGATCCTGAAACGCGATTGCTGACACTTACCACGACCTGCGGATTGATCGCCCGGCCTGTCAGTTGCTGGACGATCTGATCTTCAAGTTGTGCCGGTGTGAACCCGTTTGCCCGGATGCGCCCGGCAAACGGAACCGTGATTTTCCCATCCTGCCCGACCACTTGCCCGGGAATCATGGTTCGCCCGCCACTTGTGGTTCCGCCATCGGCTGCGGTCGTTGACGTGGCAAACAATCCGCCCGGCCCGGCTTCCCAGATGGTTAAGGAAACGGTGTCACCGATGCCGATACCCATCGACGCGTTTTTGCGATCTGGCCCGAATGCCGCGCGCAAGGACGGGCTTGCATGGTTCTCTTCGATCTCAAGTATCGTTTCAGTCACCCGAACAACCTCGTAGCCTTTGACGGCGGCACTGTCCGCGCTTGAACGCGACGGAGCAAGAAGCTCATCCGCAGTTGGGCCCTGTCGCGGCAGGTCTGCACACCCGCATAGAAGAAGGGAAACGCATAAAACTAAACGTTTTTGGGATGGGAACATAGATTAACGGTACCAGTTTGTGGGTCGCCATGTGTTTGATCATTGGATCACGGCACTCAATAGCACGTCTACACCACAAAGTAGATTTCTGCGACATAAATTTCCACTTATTCAACCCGTCATGTTTGGGCGTTTGGGGGCTATTTTCTACATGCCGCTAGCGCTGTTGGGGTGAGTCGCGCTCATGACGCGTTCTTCAGGCTATCTCATTTCACACGTTTTGGTTGCGAGGTCTCAGCCATACGCGAATTTCGCGAAAACATGCGCAGCGAATGTGCGGCACTTAAAGGGCGTCGCGATAAATCGCACTGTAAGCGATCAGCTCAGGCAAGATCTTAGGGCAAAATTAACGCCGTGCTGCCAACCTTTCAAAGAGCGAAAGGTGCGCTTTGGATTACGCATGATGCCCCGCTAGCGGATAATCACTCTGGAGACTGAGTTGGCCCTGAATAACTATGAACAGTATCTTCTGGAATTGATCAACAGAGCCCGCCTTGACCCACTTGCTGAGGCAGGGCGGTATGGTATCGATCTGAATGAAGGTCTCTCTCCCGGGACGCTTGATGGCACCCAGAAGCAGGTTCTGGCCGCAAATGAGCTTCTTGATCTGGCGGCGGAAGGCCACTCCAACTGGATGCTTCTAACGGATACGTTCAGTCACACCGGGGCAGGCGGAAGCACGCCAGGCGACCGCATGGTAGCAGCTGGGTATGCGTTCACAGGGGCATGGGCTTGGGGAGAGAACATTTCCTGGTGTGGCACAACCGGGACGTTGGACTTAAGAGCGGCTATCGAGCGTCAGCATGAAGGTCTATTTCTCAGTGCAGGGCATCGGGAAAACACACTGAACGGATATTTCCGAGAGATTGGTCTGGCGCAGATCGAAGGTCAGTTCACCCATACAAATGGCGTTACCTTCAATGCCTCGATGATTACAGAGAACTTCGCCACATCTGGCAGTTCGGTCTTCGTGACCGGTGTTGTATTCAATGATACGGATGACGATTTGTTCTATGCACCGGGTGAAGGTGTGGCTGGCGCGACTTTCACCGTTGGCGGGACTTCTGTAACAAGCGCAGCCTCGGGGGGATATGCGCTGGCGCTCGCTGCCGCATCCTCTGCTCAGGTGTCGATTGTGCACAATGCCCTGTCTGCGGTTGTTGATGTTGATTTGACAGCTGGAAATGTCAAACTTGACGTGGTCGATGGGAGTCACTTGCTCGCTTCGGCGAACCTGACGATCGTATCAGGGATAACTCAGGCTACGTTGCTTGGCGTCGCTGATATCAACCTGATCGGAAGTGATGCGGGTAGCACGCTGAGCGGCAACCGGGGCAATAACAACATCATTGGCGGAGCGGGTGCCGATATATTGTATGGGCATGATGGCGATGACCTGTTGGAAGGCCAAGGCGGAGCCGATGAAATCTATGGCGGGGGGGGCGGTGACACTGTTTCTGGTGGCGCAGGGGCCGATCGGATCTCGCTGGGTGGTGGTGCTGACACGGTCGTTGGAACGCTATCGGAGCTGCATGGTGACACGATACTCGATTTCACCACAGAAGATGTCATCGTGTTTAAATCCAGCCAGATTGACACGGATGAAATCAGCGTTGTGTACGATGCCGTGGAAGGGAAAACGACGTTGCAGCTGGACGAGAATGGCGATGGCCTTTCAGATGGTGAGATCACGCTGGAGGGCGACTTTTCTCATGTCGATTTCCAAACGGCGTTCAATGACGCTGACACCTCATTAAGGTTCGTTGTGCCGCTGACCCCAGATGATAAATTCGCCGGTCGCGCACAGACCACTAGCGGCACTGCCCCCACTGATATGTCACAGATCCGAGATTTCGACGGGAACGACTTGGGCGCGGGTGGCAGTTGGCAGTTGATTGGTGAAGCAGATATTCAGTTCGACGGGGACGGAGAGTTTATCTTTATCAACCACGACATTGGGCGCTGGGCGACGGTTGGCCCAGACGCGCAAGGTGCTATTGATTTCAACAATCATGGCTCGGGGGGCGATACACGAGTTGTAGGTGTCTACATTGATCCGCTTGTCGAGGCGGGCACTGTGGCCCGGTTTTCGGACCATGACAGTCAACACCGCTTTCAAAATGACCTGAACATCGACAACCTGCGCGTTGTGGATGCGTTCGATTTCGATGGTGATGGTTTTCAGGAGATTTATTTTAGGACTGTGGACGGCACGGCTTACTTGCGGGCGCTGATGCATGCTGACGGAAATATCCAGTATGCCAACTACCAGAGTGCCCAGCAAGTTGAGGATTATTTGACGGGTCTTGGATATGGTCAGGACGTTCTGGACGCCATATTGGTCTAGGCCAGCCGAGCGGCGGGGCGCCCAACGTGTAGATCGCCGGCGCTGTCGGGACAGATATAAGCCCCGCAGCGGTATTTCAGCATGCTCTATGCGGTCACTGTCGATGAAAAAGGGCGACCCAATGGGCCGCCCTTCCGGTTCTGCTTCCGTGAGTGGGGGTGGGTCAGGTCGCAGAAATGGCTTCGCGTTTTTCGTCGCGCTTGAAAAACACATAGTAGAACACCGGGGCGGCAACCAACGTCAGGATCGACGCGAAGGCCAGACCGCCCATGATTGTAACCGACATCGACACGAAGAACGCGTCACCCAGAAGCGGTGCCATGCCAAGAATGGTGGTCACAGCGGCCAGCACCACCGGGCGCACCCTGGATGCCGAGGCCTCGATGATCGCGGGGCGCAGGGCTTTGCCTTCGGCGCGGACAAGGTCGATTTCTTCGACCAGTACGATGCCGTTCTTGATCAACATGCCTGACAGGCTGAGCAGACCCAGAAGTGCGGTGAAGCTGAAGGGCAGCCCTGTGCCAAGCAGGCCGACCACAACGCCGTTCACCGACATCGGCACCAGAAGCCAGATGATGATCGGCTGGCGGATCGCGTTGAACAGCAGGATCGAGATCATGACCATGATCAGAAGGCTGATCGGCAGCTGTGCCCCAAGGCTGGCCTGTGCTTGGCTCGCGTTCTCGAACTCGCCACCCCACTCCAGCTTGTAGCCGGGGGGAAGCGGCATCGCCTCGATCGCGGCGCGGATTTCGGAATGGGCCTGTGCGGCGGTCACGTCCGGCACGACATCTGCGCCAACTGCGATCGTGGGAACGCGGTTACGGCGGTGCACAAGGGTGTTTTCGGTACGCACTTCAAACCCGTCCGTCACCTGTTCAATCGGCAGATGGCTGCCCGCAACCGGGGAATAAACCAGCTGATCATAGATGTTGAACGGCTCTTCCTGCGGTCTGCGCATGATGATCGGGATCTGACGCTCGCGTTCGCGGTATACGCCCACGCGCTGCCCGTCCGTGGCAAACTGAAGGGTCCCTGCGATGTCTTCGCGAGTCACGCCTGCCGTCTGCGCGCGTTCGGTGGCGTAGATCGGTTTGATCACCAGTTCCTGCTCGCGCCAATCGGTGCGCAGGTTCAACAGGTTTTCCGAGTTTTCACGCATGATCGTTGCGGCCTGATCTGCCAGCTCACGAAGAACTTTCGGATCATTGCCCGAGAAACGTGCCTGAATGGGATCCCCGCCGCCCGGGCCGAAGACCAGACGCTGCACGCGGAATTCGGCTTGCGGGAAGGTTTCATTGCCGAAGCTTTCAAGGCGGGCGTGAAGTTCGGGAATGTCGTCCAGAACCTCAGTTCGGATGATCAGGTGGCCGTAGCTTTGATTGTCCTTGCCGCCGTCATAGGTCAGCATGAAGCGCGACGCGCCTCGTCCAGCGTAGGACGCAACCGACACCACCTTTTCCTGCTCAAGCAGCCATGCCTCCATCTGCGCCAGATCGTCCGATACCTGATGGATCGAGCTGCCTTGCGGAAGCTTGTAGTACACAAAGAAAAGCGGTGTGTTCGAGTTCGGGAAGAACTGCTGTTTCACTTGTGCGAAGCCCATGAAGCAGACTGCGGTGATGGCGATCAGCGCGGCAATCACCATCCAACGTGCGGATAGCGCCAGATCGAGCGTCCGTTTGTACAGGCGGAAGAATGGCCCGTTATAGGCGTCCTCGGGATTCTGATTGTCATGCTTGAACAGATAGTGGCCCAGCAGAGGGGTCACGGTCAGCGCCAGCACCCAGGACAGCAGCAGCGAAATGCCGATTACCGCGAAGAGCGAGAACAGGAATTCACCTGTGGAATCTGGCGACAGGCCAATGCCCGCAAAGGCCATGATGCCGATTACGGTCGCGCCCAGAAGCGGAATCTGGGTTTTCTTGGCTGCATCATCTGCGGCCTGACGCGAGTTGCGCCCGCGCAGCATCGAGATCTGCATCCCTTCCGCCACAACGATGGCGTTGTCCACCAGCATCCCCATCGCGATAATCAGGGCGCCCAGCGAAATCCGCTCCATCTCGATGGAAAAGAGCCACATGAACAGGATGGTGCCAACGACGGTCAACAGAAGCGTCGAGCCGATGACGATGGCTGCGCGCCAGCCCATAAAGGCGCCCAGCACGACAATCACGATCCCTACGGACATGGCGAGGTTTACAAGGAAGTCGTTCGAGCTTTGCTCGACTACCAAATGTTGTTGATAGATCGGGTGCAGGTCGATCCCGTGCGGGATGTCTTCGCCAAGTTGGGCCAGTCGCGCATCGACGCGGTGGCCGACCTGAACAATATCTTCGCTTTCAAGGCCAGCGATGGCGATGGTGAAGGCCTCTTGCCCGTTGAAACGGATAAACTGATCCGGGTTTGCGATCCGTTCGCGCGACACTTGTGCAATGTCAGCGACGTTCACCAGAACGCCGTTCACACCCACGTTGAGCGATGCGATGTCGCCGATGGTTTCCGACCCTTCCGGCGCACGGAACATGGTGCGCCCGGCGTCGTTGTCCAAACCGCCAGCAGAGGCGACGGAGTTCGAGGTCGACAGGGCCCCCGCAATCGCATTCGGCGGGATGCCCTGATTGACGGCCAGCGTCATGTTGGGCTCGATATATATCACCTCGTCTGGAAGGCCCGCGAGATCCACGTCTGCCACGCCGTCCACGACCAACAGCTCGCGTCGAAGGAAGGTGGCCAGTTCGTGCCGTTCGGCGTCGGTGAAGCCGGGGCTGGTGACAGCATAGTAGAGGCCAAACACATCCCCGAAGCTGTCATTCACGAAGGGAGTCATGGCCCCCGATGGCAGGTTGCGCGCGGTGTCACGCACCTTTGCGCGCAGCCTTGTCCAGATGTCCGGCAAGGCATCGGCCGGGTAGGTCGACTTGATCTCGATATCAATCCGGCTTTCCCCCGGACGGTTGGTCGAGGTAATTCTGTCGACCTCTTCCATCTTCTGAAGAGCGCTTTCCAGTGGTTCGGACACTTCTGTCGCGACCTGTTCGGCGCTGGCGCCGGGGTATTGGGTGACCACAACGGCCTGTTTGATGGTGAAGGCTGGGTCCTCAAGACGACCCAGATTGAAGAACCCATAGGTTCCCCCAAACAGCATGGTGAGGATGATCAGCCAAGTATACAGTGGCTTCTCGATCGAGGCGCGGGCGATGTTCAACATGTCGGGCCTCAGTTCGCAAAGCCGTTAAACGGACGCACGGATTCACCATCCTGCACCGACGAGGCACCTGCGGCGACAATGACATCTCCATCCGACAGACCAGAGGTCACAATGAAGTTGCCGTCCGAGGCAGTGGCCACTTCAATTGGAGTCGCTGCAATAGTGCCGGTACCCTCACCACCTTCAACAAAGCGCATGGCGAGCGTGTTGCCCTGCGGGTCAACGGAAATGGCGGTGGCGGGCAGTTTGATTTCCTGCACGTTCGTGGTCGCGCTGATGCGGACGTCGACCGACGATCCCGGCAGCAGTTGCAGCCCTTCAACTGGCGCCATCCCAAGGGTCAGGCGATAGGTCTGACCAGCGGCGGCGGCTTCGGCGTTGAACTCGCGGATGCCAAGGGGATAGGCGTCGGGGTGGCCTGCAAAATGCCCCATGATCGCGATTTTCTCTTCATTGCCCGCGGACTGGAACAGGATCTCGGGCACGTCGATCTCGATGCGGATCTCGCTCATGTCATGCAGGCGCGCGATGGGGGTGCCAGCACCGATGGTGTTGAAATTGCCGACATTGCGCGAGGCAACAAGCGCGTCGAACGGAGCGTAAAGCGTGGCGTTGTCCAAGTTCTTCTCGGCCTGACGGAAGGCGATATCAGCAAGGTTGGCCTGTGTTGTCGCGTCGTCGATCGTGACTTGGCTGACGGTGTTGCCGCTCAGCTTGGTCAGGCGCTCCACTGTGCGGTCGGCCTGATCCTTCTGAACGATGGACTGCTCAAGCGCCAACGAAAACGGCTCCTGATCCAGTTGCGCAATCAGGCTGCCCGCGGGCAGAAGCTCGCCCTCGATGATCGGGAGGTCGACAATCTGACCGCCAACCTGAAAGGCCAGATCAATGGTTTGGCGGGCAACGACCTTGCCATAGAATGTACGCGAAAACGTCTGCTGGCTTTCCGAGATGGTCATCAGTTTGACGGGTTTTACGATTTCTGGCTGGGCAGCGCTGTCTTGCGCGGTGGCCGAGCCAAGGGACAATGCGGTTGCCAATACGGCGGCAACTAGGGGACGGGTAGAATGGGTCATGTGCATTACTCAGCCGTTATTCAATTCTTGGATTTTCAGGTGAATTTTTAAAGAGATCTGGGCGAATGCCTCGACCTCGTCGTCGGTCAGGCCCAGCGTTTCGTGCAGAAGCTCATGGGCGAGGCCGACCGTTTCCTTACGCTGTTGCTGGCCCTTATCCGTCAGGCACAACAGCCATGCGCGGCGATCTTCCGGGTCACGCATACGTTCAATTAGGCCGCGCTCTTCCATCTGGTCGGCCACGGTTGTCATGGTCGATGGCAGTGCATCCAAATCGCGGGCCAAGTTGCCGATCCGTTTGGGGCGATCCAGTTTGACCAACACCTTGCGTTCCAGGTTGGGACCGCTGCAGTCATCGCCCTGCTGACGCATATTCGTGTCGATATAGGTGTAGAGCGAGAAGACCCCCATCAGGGCGCGCAGTTCGGGTTCAAGCCCATCAGTGTTGAAACCTGTATGTGTGCTCATAGACGGATTCCCTCTTTGGTGAGCGCTCACATATAGTTCAGAAAATGAAATGTCCAGATTGTTAATTAATGTCGAGTGGGTGGTGGACGTCACGTCAAGCAGCGCGTGGTAAAGAAAACTGTGTCAATTTCCAGCGTGTTGCGCTTCAGTTCTGGATAAGCGATCGTGCGGTGTTGTTTGTTCTTTTGGGCCAGCAAGCGTTTGGCGTTTTCTTGGTAAGATAATTTTACCAGTTAAGTAGATTCCAATTGAAATCTAAATCTAGCTGCGTAGTAATTGGCGTGGCAGCGCAGGCGAGCCATTGCTTATCCTGTGCGTCTCAGAAGAACAAAATTGAGAACTCGGAGGAGAAAATCCAATATGGAACGCCGTAAGTTTCTAAAAGGTGCAGCGCTGGGCGCTGGTGCAACCGCTCTTGCAACGCCCGCACTTGCCCAAAGTGGCAAAACCCTGACCATCGTATCGACCTGGCCGCGGGACTTCCCGGGTCTGGGGACCTCGGCGCAGCGTCTGGCTGCTCGTATTGCCCAACTGTCGGATGGCGCGCTGAATGTTGAGTACTTTGCGTCCGGCGAACGTGTTGGTGCATTCGACTCGTTTGACGAAGTTGCCTCGGGCAACGCGCAGGCCTATATCGCGGCCGACTATTACTGGACCGGTAAGCACCCGGGCTTTGCATACTTCACCTCGGTACCGTTCGGCATGTCGACGCCTGAATGGAACGCATGGGTCCGCTTCGGTGGCGGTCAGGAACTGTGGGACGAAGTTTCGGGCGAGTTTGGCCTGAAGGCTCTTGCTTGTGGTTCGACCGGTACGCAGGCTGGCGGCTGGTTCAACAAAGAGATTGAAAGCGCAGACGACCTGAAGGGTCTGAAAATGCGCATGCCGGGCCTGGGTGGTCAGGTTCTGTCGAAACTGGGCGCATCGACCGTGTCGCTGCCGGGTTCGCAGATCTATGAAAACCTGGTTTCGGGTTCGATCGACGCAACTGAATGGGTTGGTCCGTACAACGACTACTTCATGAAGTTCTACGAAGCTGCCAAGTACTACTACACCGCTGGCATGCACGAGCCGGGCGGCGGTCTGGCCTTCGGCATGAACCGTGCTTTCTATGACGGTCTGTCGGACTACGAACGCGCTGTGATCGAAGCCGCTTGTGCGGAAGAGCACGCCTATGCGCACGACGAATTGATCGCGAAGAACGGTGAGTACCTGGCCAAGCTTGTTGACGAGCAGGGCGTACAGGTTCGTTCGTTCAACGACGATGTTTGGGACAGCTTCGGCGAAGCCGCGGAAGAAGTCTTCGAAGAAACCCGCGACCACTCGGAACTGGCTGCACGCATCAACGACAGCTTCCAGTCGAGCCTGCGCGAGATGGGTGGCACGATGGCTCAGTTCGAAGTCGAGTACGTCAACCAGCGTAACCGTGTGCTGGGTCTGACCGAGTAATTCGCTGATCGCCAAAAACAATCTGAGCGGGGCCGAAATGGTCCCGCTCTTTTGTAAGGCACAGGGGCGACCACTGCCCGGACACCTTACGTAAACCGACCTCGGGGGAGCTGATGGCAACCGATTTTTCCGACATCACACGCGAAGGCAACCCGGCTATTGGCCCACGGCTGTTTGCATGGGGCATGCTTGGCTTCCTATTTGCGTTTTTGGTTAACAATGCACTGGTCGTAGGCTTCGGCATGCCCGGTGCAAAGCCGATCTTCCAAGGCGGCGCGACGGGTGGCAGCTGGGCAAATCTGGCGGTCTATGTCGTCAGCATCGCTGTCGCGGCGTTCTATGTCCTTAGCACCAAAGCCAACGCGCTGCGCTGGGACGCGATGAAGATCCACAAGTTCAACGTCTATCTGATCCGCGCTATGTTCTGGTCCGTCCTACTGGTCGGCATCGCTGACAGTGCCATCGCCTTCATGCGGGTCGAGGGCATCTTGGCCGGCATGTTCAGCGAAGACACTACGAAACTGTTCAACAAATCACGCTGGGTTGGCCCCTATATCCATATGCCGCTGATCGTGGCCGGATTTGTTATCGCCCTGTTCACCCGCACCTTGGGGTTCACATGGCTTGCCCTGATGATTGTTGCCGCCGAGCTGCTGATCGTGATCTCGCGTTTTGTGTTCAGTTATGAGCAAGCACTGATGGGTGACCTTGTGCGCTATTGGTACGCGGCGCTGTTCCTGTTTGCCTCGGCTTATACTCTGTTTGAAGAAGGCCACGTTCGCGTGGACGTTCTGTACGCAGGCTTTGGGCGCACCACACGTGGGTTTGTGAACGCCTTTGGCTCGATCGCGTTGGGGATGAGCACCGTCTGGGTGATCCTGTCCGTGGGCTTCAACGGCAAGACCGCGATCATCAACAGCCCCATCGTCAACTTCGAGATTTCGCAGGCTGGTGGCGTGGGCATGTTCATCAAGTATCAGATGGCCGCCTTCCTTGGCGTGTTCGCCATCACCATGCTGATCCAGTTCGTAAGCTACTTCCTCGAGGCCGTCGCCGACAAACGTGACGAGCCCGGACACCGTGAAGTCGCCCCGGCGGCCCATTAAGGACACGACAGATGGAATTCTACTTCCTAGCCCTTCTTATCCTGATTATGGCCGCAGCCCTTGGGTCCGGCTATCCCGTGGCCTTTGCGCTTCCTGGCGCGGCCATCATCACCATCGGCCTTGCGGCTGGTGCCGGTTACATCTTTGCAGGCTCGACAGATGCCTATTTCCACTCGGGTGGTCCAAACCAATGGCTGTCTGCGGGGGTGACGAACCTTAGGGGCGTCTATTGGGAGGTCGAGAGGGATACCCTGATCGCCATCCCGCTCTTCATCTTCATGGGTATCATGCTGCAGCGATCCAAGATCGCCGAGGACCTTCTGGTCACCATGGCACAGCTGTTTGGCCCGGTGCCGGGTGGTCTGGGCATCTCGGTTGTGTTCGTGGGGGCGCTGCTGGCCGCCACCACCGGGATCGTTGGTGCGACCGTTGTGGCGATGGGCCTGATCTCGTTGCCTGCAATGCTGCGCAACAACTATTCGCCGTCGCTGGCGACCGGGACGATTGCGGCCTCGGGGACGTTGGGGCAGATCATCCCGCCCTCGATCGTTCTGATCATTTTGGCCGACCAGTTGGCCTCGGCCACCGACCAAGCGTCGACCGCGCGTAAGGCGCTGCACAAAGACGCCACGGGCGAGCTGTCGATGCCGTCGGTGTTCGATGTGGGCTCGACCTCGGCGGGCGAGATGTTTTTGGGGGCGTTTATCCCGGGTCTTTTGCTGGTGGGTTTGTACATGTTGTACATTCTTGTCTACGCGATCCTGAAGCCCAAGCAGGCGCCTGCTGTGCCCTATGAGGGCAAGTATGACAACGCCTTCTTGAAGAACATGCTGATCACCTTGGTGCCGCCTCTGGCCCTGATCTTCCTAGTTCTGGGCTCGATCATCGCCGGTGTTGCCACCGTGAACCAAGCAGGTGCCATTGGTGCTGCGGGCGCGATGATCATGGCGGGCTATCGCCTGCCCGAAGCCAACAAGACGCTCTACTATCCAGCGCTTCTGGCGATTGCATCGCTTGCCGTGATCGGTTTCGCGTTGGCCAATTTCGACATGAACGTGAAAGCGATTGACGATGGCTCGGATCAGTTTGGCATCATTCTTGGCGCGGTCGGCTCGATCATGCTGTTGGTTGCGCTGATCTGGTCGTGCTGGCGGGTGCTGAAGATAGAGAACACGCTGGCAGGCGTCATGCTGGAAACGGCCAAGACGACCTCGCTGGTGTTCATCATCCTTCTGGGCGCCGCCATGTTGACCGCCGCCTTCCGTGCGTTTGGGGGCGAGGATCTGGTGAAAGAATTCCTGCTTAGCCTACCGGGCGGGTTCTGGACGCAGTTCTTCATCGTCATGCTGGTGATCTTCGTTCTGGGCTTCTTCCTGGACTTCATCGAGATCGCCGTGGTCGTGGTGCCGATCGTGGCCCCGATCCTGCTGGCCGATCCCGAGGCAAACATCACCGCTGTGTGGCTGGGTGTGATGATTGGTCTGAACATTCAGACCAGCTTCTTGACGCCTCCGTTCGGGTTTGCGCTGTTCTATCTGCGCGGCGTGGCCCCTGCGATCGTGAAGACGGTGCAGATGTACAAGGGCGTGATTGCCTTCATCTCGTTGCAGATTGCGGCGCTGGTGATCGTGGGTCTGTACCCGCCGCTGGTGAACTATCTTCCCAACCGCGTCAGCTTCCTGTCGGAAAGCAGCCCGCCGCCGCGTAACCCGAAACTACAACTGTGTGTCGAGGACTACGTGGGTCAGCAGTTGGCGCAAAACTCGGCCACGCGGGATGCGATTGCGGCTGCGCGCGGACTGGATCTGTTGGTGCTGCCGAAGGATCTGGCAGGCGATCTGACCGATGGTCTGGATGCCGCTGATAACGCCATTGCACAGCTGGAAGGTGCCTTTACGGCGGCCGACAATGTGCAGGCGGCCTCGGGCGAGTATCGTCCGCAGTTGCGCGTGGTGCGCGGGATCGAAAAGCAGATCCGCAACATTCAGCGCGAGGTGGATGAGCTTGAGAAACTTGCCAGCCGGATGCGTGACGAAAGTCAGGCGGCTGAGCGTGCCAAGCTTGAGACTAAGGCCGCTGCTTTGAAAGCCGAGATCGAACATCTGCGGACCGAGATTCCGGAAAGCTGGGCAGGGGTAAACAAAGAGTTCCTGACCCTGACCAAAGCCGAAAACAACGCACGCTCCAAGTATCGTCGTGCTGCGGATGAGGCTTGGGAAGCTCCGCTTTCGGTGCTGGCTGTGCTTGACGCAAACGACGCCTTTGCTGCGTTGGAGCAAGATCTGCGGAATATGAAGGCAACCATCATGTCGACGCCGGAAGGCGAGGCGCAAGAGCTTGTGAACGAATTGTCCAAAGTGTTCGGCAAGGTTGAAGGTGCGGGCGACGTAAAGAAGGCTCTTGGTAAGGCGCGTAAGGCGCTGAAATCCAAGACCCCGGATCGTGAGAAAGCGCTTGCCGCTTATGATGATGCTGTAGCCGCTTATGAGGCGCAGCTGGCATGGCGCGCCGAGGCAGATGCAAAGCTGCGCAGCGGGCTGAACGCCTATCTGGATGGAATCAGGGACACTCTGGGTATCCGCCAGCAGGCACGCTTTACGCGAGATCAGGCGCTCGAGATGGCATCCTGTACGGCCTACCATCGCGACATCTCGCTTAACTTCTGACCTGCAGGTCAGATACATATATAAATTATTGAAAGGGCTGGATTTTATCCGGCCCTTTTTCAGTGTTAGCGCAAGCTGCAGAAACCGGTTTTCGCACACAAATTGTCGTTATGCGTCATGTGATGTCGCAAACATGTAATCGAGAGTCGGTATCCACCCTTGCGGTATTTCAGGTTCTGGGCAACTCTATTGGCCGAACCAATAAAATACAGTGCGCCACTCGCAGTGCTGAAAAACTCAGGGAGCCATCAATGAAAAAAGAACTCGAATATCTGTCCAAGCGTGTTGCAGAAAGCAAACTGTCGCGTCGTGACTTTATGGGTCGCGCAAGCGCCTTGGGCGTGTCGACTGCTGCGGCAAGCACCATGCTGTCCACCGCTGCCATGGCTGCTGGACCCAACAAGGGTGGCACCATCAAGCTGGGTATGAATGGCGGCGCTGGTACGGATTCGCTGGACCCGGGTCTGGTTGCTTCGCAGACCCCGCGGGCCGCTCTGGGTAACTGGGCTGATACGCTTGTAAACGTCTCGCCGGCTGGTGAGATCGATATGCGGCTTGCTGAAAGCATCGACAGCTCGGCCGACGCGAAAACCTGGCACTTCAACATTCGTCAGGGCGTCGAATTCCACAATGGTAAAACCCTGACCGCCGAAGATGCGATGAAAACCATCGAGCGTCACTCGAACGAAGAATCCAAGTCCGGTGCATTGGGGATCGTGAAAGGCATCGAGAGCATGTCGGTCAGCGGCAACACGCTGACGTTGAACCTTGACACGCCGAATGCTGACCTTCCCTATCTGATGGCCGACTATCACCTGGCGGTTCAGCCAAATGGCGGCATGGATGATCCCACCGCCGGGATCGGCACTGGCCCCTATCAGATCGAGAGCAATGAGCCCGGTGTTCGTCACACTTTCACCAAGTTCGCCAACCATTGGGATGACAGCGTAGGTCACGCGGATTCGGTCGAGATTCTGGTGATCAATGACAACACTGCCCGTATGTCTGCTTTGCAGTCGGGTCAGGTACACATGGTGAACTCGGTTGATCCGAAAATCGCCAACCTGCTGGATCGCGCGCCCAATATCACCGTGCAGAACGTTTCGGGCCGTGGTCACTATGTGTTCATCATGCACACCGACACACCGCCCTTCGACAACAAAGAGCTGCGCCTTGCGCTGAAATACGCGATCAACCGTCAGGAAATGGTGGACAAGATCCTGCGTGGCTATGGTGGCGTTGGCAACGATGTTCCGATCAACGCAGCTTACCCGCTGTTCGATGACAGCCTTGAGCAGCGCGAATACGATCCGGTCAAAGCGGCAGAGCTCTATAAGAAATCTGGTCATGATGGTACGCCGATCATTCTGCGTGTCGCTGAAACCGCCTTCCCGGGCGCCGTGGATGCTGCACAGCTGTTCCAGCAAAGCGCGGCGGCCGCTGGCATTCCGCTGGAAATCAAGCGTGAACCGAACGACGGTTACTGGTCGGAAGTCTGGAACAAGCAGCCGTTCTGTGCGTCGTACTGGACTGGTCGCCCGGTTCAGGACCAGATGTATTCGACCGCCTATCTGTCGACTGCAGACTGGAACGACACGCGCTTCAACAACGCCGAGTTCGACAGCCTGCTGCAAGCCGCCAAAGCCGAGCTGGATGCGGCCAAGCGCAAAGAGATGTACGGCAAAATGGCCCGCATCCTGCACGAAGAAGGTGGCCTGATCGCACCGATGTTCAACGACTTCGTCGACGGTGTCAGCAACGACATTGGTGGCTACATGCCTGATCCCAACGCTGAACTGATGGCCGGTCGGGCATCCTCGCGTTGCTGGTTGAAATAAGGCCAGCTCATGCATCCCGTCCTTAAACTGGTAGCTCAGCGCCTTGCGCTGAGCACCCTTCTGCTTCTCGCAGCGTCGGTGTTGATCTTTGCGGGCACCACCATCCTTCCGGGGGATGTCGCACAAAACATTCTTGGACAATCCGCCACACCTGAAAGCCTTGCCAACCTGCGCAAAGAGCTGGGCATGGATCAACCCGCCACCACACGCTATTTCAACTGGCTGTTTGGTGCTCTGCAGGGCGATCTTGGCACGGCCCTGACAAACGGGCGTGACATTGTCGATAGCCTCGGTGGACGATTGAAAAACACGCTGTTCTTGGCCTTCTGGGCTGCTGTGGTTGCCGTGCCGCTGGCTATTTTTCTTGGCCTGCTTGCCGTGCGTTATCGTGAACGTTGGCCGGACAAGCTGATTTCGGCAGTGACATTGGCGTCGATCTCGGTTCCGGAATTCCTGATCGGTTACGTGCTGATGTACTACATCGGCGTGCAGCTGGGCTGGGCACCTACGGTGTCCACAATCTATGACAGCATGTCCCTTGGCGAAAAACTCGGTGCCATCGCGCTGCCTGTGACTGTTCTGACCATGGTTGTGCTGGCCCACATGATGCGTATGACGCGTGCCGCCATTCTGAACGTGATGCAGTCGGCCTATATCGAAACGGCTGAGCTGAAGGGCCTGACGAGCTTTCAGGTCATCGCACGCCACGCTTTCCCGAACGCCATCGCGCCGGTTGTGAACGTGGTTATGCTGAACCTTGCGTATCTTGTCGTGGGCGTTGTGGTTGTCGAGGTGGTCTTCGTCTATCCCGGCATGGGCCAATATCTGGTCGACCACGTGGCCAAACGTGACGTGCCCGTTGTGCAGGCCTGCGGTCTGATCTTCGCGGCGGTCTATATCGGATTGAACATGGTGGCTGACATCGTGTCGATCCTGGCGAACCCAAGGCTGAGGCATCCGAAATGATAAGAATACCTCCTGCGGCCTTGATCGGCCTGTTCTTCACCGGGCTGTATTTCTTCGTGGCGATCTTTGCCCCGTTGATTGCACCCTATTCGATGACGGAAATCGTCGGTGACGTCTGGGAGCCGTCCTCGTCCGAACATTGGCTCGGCACCGACAATATCGGGCGCGATCTGTTGACCCGTATGATCTATGGCGGTCGCACGACGATCTTCATCGCCACCGCGGCCACGATCCTCAGCTTCTCGCTGGGCTCGATCCTTGGCTTCACTGCTGCCGTGGTTGGCGGTTGGGTTGATCAAGCAATGAGCCGTTTCGTCGACCTGATCATGTCTATCCCGACGCTGATTTTTGCCCTGGTCGTCTTGTCGGTCATGCCGGTCACGCTGTTCATGCTGATCATGGTGATGGGCCTGCTGGATTCGACCCGTGTCTATCGACTGGCCCGCGCGGTCGCCGTGGACATCAACGTCATGGACTTCGTTGAAGCTGCCAAACTGCGCGGCGAGGGCCGTCGCTGGATCATTTTCCGCGAAATCCTGCCCAACGCGCTGTCGCCTCTGGTGGCCGAAATGGGCCTGCGCTTCATCTTTGCAGTGCTGTTCGTGTCGACGCTTTCGTTCCTTGGCCTTGGCGTGCAACCGCCGAACGCTGACTGGGGCGGCATCGTGAAGGAAAACAAAGACGGCATCGTCTATGGCATCCCGGCAGCGCTTGTGCCCGCCGTGGCCATCGCGACGCTGGCAATTTCCGTGAACCTTGTTGCCGACTGGGTGCTGAACCGCACCACCAGCCTGAAAGGAGGCCGCGGATGAGCGATAAACTTCTGAAGGTCGAAAACCTGAAAATCGGCGCGCGGATTTATCCGCCCGGCGAAAAGCCCCGAAATATCGACATCGTGCACGGCGTATCCTTCGAGCTGGAGAAGGGCAAAGTGCTTGGTCTGATCGGTGAATCGGGTGCCGGTAAATCCACCATCGGTCTGGCCTCGATGGCCTATGGCCGGGGTGGGGTCGAGATCACTGGCGGCAAAGTCTGGGTCAATGGTCGCGAGATCCTTGGCACCAACCTGAAGGACCTGCGTAAACTGCGCGGGACCGAAGTGACCTATGTCAGCCAGTCGGCTGCGGCTAGCTTTAACCCTGCCAAGAAGATCATGGAGCAGGTGATTGAAGCCTCGCTGCATCAAGGCAAGTTCTCGAAGAAAGAGGCCGAGGCACGCGCGGTGGAGTTGTTCACCAAGCTGGGTCTGCCTGATCCCGAGAATATCGGTGATCGCTATCCGCACCAGGTGTCGGGTGGCCAGTTGCAGCGTTGCATGACGGCGTTGGCCCTGTGCCCCGAGCCCGATCTGGTGGTGTTCGACGAACCCACCACGGCGCTGGACGTGACCACGCAGATCGACGTTCTGATGGCGATCAAGGACGCCATTCGGGACACCGGTGTTGCCGCGCTTTACATCACGCATGACCTTGCGGTGGTGGCACAGGTCTCGGACGAGATCATGGTGCTGCGCATGGGTGACATGGTCGAACATGGCACCACGGATCAGATCATCAACAACCCGGTCGAGGAATATACCCGCGATCTGGTCTCGGTCCGATCCACGCAGCATGACGGCAAGCCGCCCACGGACAATCCTGTCCTGACCGTAGAAAACGTCACGGCCCGCTATAAGGGCACGAACTTTGACGTGTTGCACAATGTCACGATGGAGCTTCATCCTGGCCAGACCTTGGCCGTTGTGGGCGAATCCGGTTCGGGTAAGTCGACCACGGCTCGCGTGATCACCGGCTTGTTGCCGCCGCGCGAGGGCAAGATCCATTTCGATGGGCGCGATCTGTCGTCGGATCTGGAAGGCCGCTCGCGCGATGACCTGCGCGAGCTTCAGATGATCTATCAAATGGCCGATGTGGCCATGAACCCGCGCCAGACCGTGGGCACGATCATTGGCCGTCCGCTTGAGTTCTATTTCGGCATGCGCGGTGCTGAAAAGAAAAAACGGATCTTGGAGCTTCTTGAAGAAATCGAGATGGGTCCGGAGTTCATGGATCGCTATCCGGCCGAGCTTTCCGGTGGGCAGAAACAGCGTGTCTGTATTGCCCGTGCGCTGGCCGCCAAGCCCAAGGTCATCATTTGTGACGAGGTCACCTCGGCGCTGGATCCGCTGGTCGCGGACGGCATTCTGAAGCTTCTGGAGAACCTTCAGAAGATCGAGAACGTGGCCTATCTATTCATCACCCACGATCTTGCGACGGTGAAGGCCATCGCAGACAGTATCGCCGTGATGTATCAGGGGCGCGTCGTGCGTTATGGCCCGAAAGCTGAGGTTCTGGCACCTCCGTTTGACGACTACACCGACCTGCTGCTCAGTTCCGTCCCCGAGATGCGGCTGGGCTGGCTGGAAGAAGTCGTGCAGAGCCGTAAGATGGAAAGCGCCGGCAACTGATCGCTGGATTTCGACCACACCGGGGGCGCCGTAGTTGCGCCCCCGTTTTCTTTTCTCCGGGCCAAAAGCGACCCTTTTCTGACGCGTCCGTTGCATAAATCCGTGATGGCCCCCGCCTAGTCTGAGGCAAATCAACGCGCAATCTGGAAGGGCGCTGACATGGACAGAAAACTCCTGCTTCTCATCATTGACGGGGTGCCGCATCGCAACTGGCGTCGGCTTTTCGGGAACCTCGAAGGCTGGGTGCAATCGGGGGATGCGAAGCTGTTGAAAATGCGGGCTGTACTGCCGTCGACCTCGGCCAGCTGCTATGCGTCGATCCATACGGGCGTCACCCCGCAGGAACATGGCTGTACCGGCAACCACGATGTCTTCCGCCTGTCGCAAGATGATATCTTCAGCCAAGTCCGCAAGGCCGGAGGTGTTACCGGCGCAGTGACGCATTCCTTCTGGTCCGAGTTCTTCAACCGCGCGCCGTTTGATGTGGTGCGGGACGTCGAATATGACGAGCCCGACAGCGACACCATCAACCACGGACGCTTTCATTCTATGACCGGATACGGGTTGATCAACCAATGCACCCCGGCCGATGTCGACCTGTTCGGCACGCTGACTATGCTGTGCGAACGCAAGGGCATTGACTACGGCATTCTGCATACCTGCACGCTGGACAGCATGGGCCACCGTTTTGGACACGAGTGCCGAGAAATGGATGACGCATGCTTCAAGATGGACGAACAGATGGCCCCGTTTATCAAACGCTGGCGGGAACAAGGATACGAGGTGATCGTCACTGCCGATCACGGCCAGACGGATCGCGGCCATCATGGCGGGCATGAAGACGTGCAACAAGACGTCGCGCTTTACTATTTTGGGGATGCGGAAGTGGTCGATGACAGCGATACTCTGTGCCAAACTCAGCTTGCGCCCACCGTTCTGTCCCTGATGGGCGCACCGATTGCAGATACGATGAAAGGCAAGGTGTTCCTGAAATGACTTGGGCCATTCCCGCTCCCGCACAACCGTTTCTTCCCATCGCTGGCTCGGACCAGAAATTTCCCGTGCGTCGGATTTTCTGTGTTGGGCAGAACTACGCCGCCCACGCGCGCGAGATGGGGTCAAACCCGGATCGGGAACTGCCTTTCTTCTTTTCCAAGCCCGCGGATGCGCTGGTCGCGGATGGGGCGAGCATCCCGTACCCGCCGGGCACGTCGAACTTGCATCACGAGGTTGAGCTGGTTGTGGCAATTGGTAAAGACGGTGCGAATATTGCCGCCGACGCCGCGTTGGATCATGTCTGGGGCTATGCAGTCGGTAACGACCTGACCCGGCGCGATGTCCAAGCGGACGCAAAATCGAACGGGCGTCCGTGGGATATGGCCAAGGGGTTTGACCGGTCAGCCCCCTGCGGCGCACTGCACCCCGTGGCCGGGGTGGGGCACTTCTCCAAAGGCGCCATCTCGTTAAGCGTGAATGGCGAGACGCGCCAGAACTCGGACATCTCTGACCTGATCTGGCCGGTTGCGGATGTGATTGCCTATCTGTCGACGCTGGTCGAGCTGAGCGCGGGTGACCTGATTTTCACCGGAACGCCAGAAAATGTGGGGCCGCTTGAGTCCGGTGACACCTGCGTTGCGCAGATCAATGGGCTGGGCAGCGTCACCACGCATATCGCGTAAGGACCGGTTCTTCCGAAACTTACTTCAAATAGGCCAACAGCTTGTCGCGTGCCTCTTGGATATGTGTCAGAGTTAGCTCGGCCGCCCTTTGCGCGTCCCCAGCCTCGCATGCTTCTTGTATCATCAGGTGATCATGGTTGGCGCGGATCATGCCATCATCCATCATGATGCGCGCCCGCAGATAGCGGTCGATCCGATTCAGGGCGTTGTCGATGGCAGCCAGATGATAAGTAAGGCCACTGGCTGAATAATGTGTCGCATGAAACTTCCGGTTCAGATCGCCCCATTCCGAAGAATCGTTCGACGAGGCCAGCGCTTCATAATGCCCGCGGGCGGTGCGCAGCGTCTCGGCATCCATCTTTGGAACAGCTTGCGCGATGACATGCGGTTCCAACAAGGCACGGAAGTCGAAGATCTCGCGCACTTCATCCTGCGACAGGGACGAGACAACCGCCCCTTTGTATCGCTGTGATGTCACCAACCCGTGTTCTTCCAGCTTCAGGATCGCTTCACGAACTGGGATGCGCGAAGTGTTGAACATCTTGGCAATTTCATCCTGTCGTAACGGGGTGCCGTCCTCCAACTCACCTTCGACGATGGCCTGTTTCAGCGCCTCGAAAATGATGGTGGTGGCTGATGCGGTCTTCGACACGTCCACGGATTTTAGCTGCATTCAACGGTCTCCCTTGCGGGCAGACTAACAACATCGCTTGGCAGGTTGAAGTGTTTCAAACAGTACAGAGCGTTCGACCATCAAAGTCGTCGAGAACTTAGGTGTCCTGTCGCACGATATTTGTTACCAGCACGTCTTTCACAGTCGGCCCCAGAATGGATTGTGCCACCTCAAGCAGAGCCTTGCGAAGAGGGCCCAAGCGGCTTGGTTGCGTGAACGCGCCGTCAAATCCGCCCGTGTTGGCGTGGTTGAACATCACCTGCAGGAATTCGTCGCGTAGTTTGGGTTCGCGTTGGTAAACCGTCTCGCGCCCGCCCAGTTCGACCTCGATGTTCAGCGACATCACCACAAGAGACGAGATGTTGCCATCGGCGACGACAGGCACCACGAACTGGTTGTTGACCTTCACGAACTCGGTATCCGTGGGCGCGTCTTCGGCCGTGTCTTCGTGGTCGTCCTTTGCGGCAAGATCTGTGTCACCGCAAGGATTCATCGCGACAGGTTCGGGTTCAGGCTGCAGCATCATGCCTGCCCCCGCGCCGACCCCAAGCCCGGTCAGGGCCAGTATGAGTGGAATGATTTTACCCATCTTGACCCCCTTTAATACGGAAGAATGATGTCAACGATCTGCTGACCGTAGCGGGGTTGTTGGACATCGGTGATCTGACCGCGACCGCCATACGAAATGCGGGCCGAGGCGATCTTGTCGTACGGAATCTCGTTCTGGCGCGAGATGTCCTCGGGCCGCACGAACCCGGTCACCAAAAGCTCGCGCAGTTCGAAATTGACCCGGACCTCTTGCGTGCCCTGAATCTTCAATACGCCATTCGGCAGCGTGCCCAAGACGGTCGCCGCCACGCGCAGTTCCAACTTCTCGTTTCGTTTGACAGATCCATTGCCATTGAACGCACTGCTTGACGATACTCCAACGGCATTCGCCATCGAGGCGCCCTCGGGTAGCGCGCCGTCGATTGCCTGCGGGATCCCAAACAGGTGGGGAACGCCCATGTCCTCGGAACCGCCACGCGCGCGGGATGAGCTGTTCGAGAACTCGGCACGATCGTTAATCTCGATCACCACGGTCAGAATGTCGCCTGCTTTCTGGGCGCGTCGATCGCCAAGCAAAGATTGTCGCCCGCCGCTCCATAAGGATGATCGGTACACCACACCCGACCGCGGAAGATCCTGCGGCAGTGCCGAGGCATGCATCGCCTGATGTTCTGCGCTCATTTCAACGGGGTTCAGCGCGGGGGCTTTGCCGACATTTTCCATGCGGGAACAGGCAGTCACCGCCATGGTCAGGATCAGGATGGGCAGGGTCAAACGCATGGGGTTTCCTTGTCAAAAATGGGTGTGAGAGTTCGAGACAATGACATCGCCATTGGACGAGACCGAGCCAGTGATCGTTGTGCGCGATGACAGGTTCATTACCCGCACACGGTCACCGACCGCGCCGCGCCCAAGGCTGCGCCCTTCGGCCAGAATGGTCATCGGCCCGGCGGTATAGACCAAGGTGACGATTTGGTTCCGGTCGATCAAAGCAGGCGGGCCGATGTCGTTTGGTAGAACGGGCCGCCCGGCATACAGCACCACGCGCGCTTCTTGCCCGATAATGTCCTCGAGCAACTGAAAACCGCCCGGGATCTCGGACGCGACCAGTTTTACGTCTGTCGCCGAGATAATCATGCCGGGCCGCAGGTTTTTGGCTGCGACGACGGTGTCGGCTGCGGCCGGCAGTGTGATCCACATCAGAACAAGTGTTAGAAACCGTCTCATCAGCGCACCTGTGTGGTTGCCGCAAGCATCTGATCGGCCGCAGTGATGACTTTCGAGTTCAGCTCATAGCCGCGCTGGGCCGCGATCAGCTCGGTGATTTCGCGCACCGCGTCGACCGAGCTGTTCTCCAGATAGCCCTGCCGCAATGTCCCGCGCCCGTCCGTGCCGGGGGTGCCAACAAAAGCAGGACCCGAGGCAGGCGTTTCGCGAAACAGGTTCGAGCCGATCGCTTCAAGTCCCTTGTCATTGGTGAAACTGGCAAGGGTGAAGGCGCCCATAAGCTCGGGTTCGATGGTGTTGTCGAAATAGGCGTAGACCTCGCCATCTGCGTTGATCGAGATCTGGCGCGCGTCGTTGGGAATGGTGATTTCAGGCGCAACAGGATAGCCGTCCGAGGTCACGATCAGCCCGTCGCCAGACAGTTTCAGCCCACCGTCCCGCGTATACCCCGACGCGCCCGAAGGCAGGGTAACTTCCAAATAGCCGCGCCCCTCGATCGCCAGATCCAGGTCGCCGTTGGTTTGCGCCAGCGTCCCCTGCTGTACCATCATCGTGACCGAAGTCGGACGCACCCCAAGCCCAAGCTGGACGCCGGTTGGCAAGACCGTCCCATCCGCAGCGTTGATTGTGCCCGCCCGCGTGGCCTGCTGATAGTGCAGGTCCGCGAACTCGGCCCGCCGGGTGTTGTAGCCGGTCGTCGACATGTTCGCGAGGTTGTTCGAGATCGTCTCGACCCGCATTTGCTGGGCCAACATCCCGGTTGCTGCAATGTTCAGTGCGCGCATTTAAGCCTCCTATTGTCCGATGACCGTTTTGGTGACCGAGCGGATGCGTTCATCCTCTTTTTCCATGAATTTCTGACCCAGCTCATAGCTGCGCTGGACTTCGATCATGCGGGCGATTTCTGCGATGGGATCGACATTGGACCCCTCGACAAATCCTTGCAGGATTGAAGCCTCAGTTAGGGCTGGTTCGACCCCGCCGGGGGCTTCAAATCGCACGCCGTCGCGGTGCTGAAGATCCGTTTGATCCACGGGGGAGAACAGCCCAATCAAGGCCAGCGCCCGCCCATCTGCAGACAGCGTTCCGTCCGCTGCCATCGACACGGTTTTCGCATCAGGTGGAATGAACACCGGCGCCCCGCCACCATCCAGCAAGCGATAGCCGTCAGGGGTTACAAGCTCGCCCTCGGCGGATGGCGTAAAGACACCTGCGCGGGTTAAGAATTGGCCGGTTGGTCCGTCCAACAGAAAGAAGCCATCGCCTTCGATGGCGAAGTCGAAAGTACCGCCAGTTTGGGTCAAAGCACCTTGTTCCAAGTTCAGCGCCCGTGTGTTGGCTGTCGCCATGGAAAGTGAGGGGTCATCCCGCTCAAGTGCATGAATATACTCGGAAAAAATCACGCCTTCGCGCCGAAATCCAGTGGTCGAGGCATTGGCAATATTGTTGGCGATGCTTTGCATCTCGCGCATTAAGCCGGATTGCCGTGTCAGGGACGTATAGCCGATATTGTCCATCTCATCCTCCTGCAATCAAGGGAACGACGCGCAGCTGGAAAAAGCTGACCAGCGTTTCGGTCATGAAGCCCATGCTGCCCCAGAAGACGACCAGAATGGCCACAAGCTTGGGCACGAATGTCAGGGTCATCTCTTGGATCGAGGTTAGCGCCTGGAACAGGCCAACGATTAGGCCGGCGATCAGAGCGACTGACAGAATGGGTAGCGAAATCAGAACCGCGTCCCATAGCCCCGCGCGCAGCGTGTCGTAGAAGATAATCTCGTCCATCAGACCGGCATCCTTAGGATTTCCTGATAGGCTTCGACCACCTTGTCGCGGACCGTTACCGCGGTTTCAACGGCCAGCTCGGTTTGGGCCAGCGCCTGCACCAAAGCATGCGGATCGGCATCACCAGACAGTGCGGCCATCGCGGTGCGCTCGCCGTTTTGCAGGGTCTGCGCGAAGTCCTGCGCGACACCCGCAAATTCGTTCACTTTTTGTTCATTGTTTGCTGTCGGCTGAGCCGCCTGACGCGAGGCCGCGTATTGTTGCGAGGCAAGGGTTGCACGAATATCCATAATCTATCCTTTTACCGGCGCAGCAAATCCAACAGCCCGCGCGACATCTGGCGCGACTGGTCGAACATTTTCAGGTTGGCCTCATAGCTACGCTGCGCTTCTCGGGCGTCCGCGATCTCGATCACAAGATCCACGTTCGAGCCTTGATAATGACCACTCTCATCGGCGAGCGGATGCGAGGGATCATAGATGCTGGGCAGGGTGGTTTTGTCCAATTGGACGCGACCTGTCTCCACCAGCCCGGTGGCGCGCCCACCTTCAAGGGCCGTCTGGAAGCTGACCATTTTCCTGCGATAACCAGGTGTGTCCACATTGGCGATGTTCTCAGATACGTGGCGCAAGCGATTGGCCTGACTTTTCATGCCGGATGCGGCGGCGGCGACCGAATTGCGAAGATCACTCATGGCCTGTTACCTCCGCCCCAGTGAACTGCGCACAATGCCCAGCGTGGACTTGTAGACAGCCAGCGCCATATCGTGATCCCGCTTGGTTTCAGCGGCCATCATCATCTCGGTCTCAAGCGACACCGAGTTCCCGTTGGGCGACGTCGCACCAGCGCGATAGACGACTTTGCTTTCTGTAGCGGGGCGCGCGGATATATCTGCCCCGAAATGCCCACTGCGCGTCGCGCGCATCTGGTCGGGGCGGTCGGGTTTATACGTCTCGGCAAACGAGGCGACGTCGCGGGCGCGATACCCCGGCGTGTCCGCATTCGCCACGTTTTGCGCGATAACGGACTGCCGTGCTGCAGCATGGAGCGCAAGGTCGTTTGCCTTGGCAAAAATGGTCAATTTTTCAAACATCGGGGCTTCTCCCTCGATTGGCTTCAACCAAGGCTTAACCCTGATTCCTTTATAAACAGTTTCAGTGAAAATTTTAGGAGAATGCCGATGCACAATGTTGGGTTCGAGCAGGTGTCCGCAGCGCTTGCATCACTGCAGATCGTTCGACAGATCGGGCGCGTGACCCACATTCGGCAAGGAATGGTCGAGGTGTCCGGGCTTACGAAGTCCGCGGCTCAGGCGGATCTGGTGCAAATCCATCCGCGCGCGGGGGCACCCCGGATGGGCGAGGTTCTGGGCCTGTCGGGCGGAGATATTTCTGTCCTGCCGGATGGAGATTGCGCAGGGCTTCAGATTGGGGACGAGGTTGTGTTGTTGGGAGGAACCAGTATCGCCCCGGATGACAGTTGGATCGGGCGTGTTGTGGATCCGCTGGGGCAAAGTCTTGACGGTCAGCCTATCCTCCAGGGGACACAGATGCGCGCATTGAAGGGCGAGGTGCCAAACCCAACCACGCGCCGCCCGCTGGGCGCCCGGCTTGAGACCGGAATGACTGTTTTCAACACCTTTCTTCCAATTGTTTCCGGGCAGCGGATTGGGCTTTTTGCAGGATCCGGGGTTGGGAAATCAACGTTGCTGGCCAAACTGGCACGCGGTGTGCATGCAGATGTGGTCGTGATCGCACTTATCGGCGAGCGTGGGCGTGAGGTGCGCGAGTTTGTTGAACGTGTGTTGGGCGAGCAAGGGATGAAACGCGCCGTTGTCGTCGCCGCGACATCGGACCAATCACCGATGATGCGACGCCGGTGCGCGTGGATGGCCATGTCGGTCGCTGAACATTTCCGCGATCTGGGGCGGCAGGTGTTGTTTCTGGCTGACAGCATTACACGATTTGCCGAGGCCCATCGCGAGATTGCGCTTGCCTCGGGTGAGAACGGAACTCTACGCGGGTATCCCCCGTCCACAACGCAGCAGATTACGTTGCTTTGTGAACGTGCTGGCCCGGGCGTCGGTCAGACCGGTGACATCACGGCTGTGCTCTCTGTCCTTGTAGCTGGGTCAGATATGGAGGAACCCGTCGCGGATATCCTGCGCGGCGTTCTGGATGGGCATGTCGTGCTGGATCGCAAGATCGCGGAGCGCGGGCGGTTCCCAGCAATCGATGTGTTGCGGTCGGTATCGCGCGCCCTTCCGGAAGCCGCCGCGGACGCGGAAAACGCCCTGATCATGGAAGGTCGCCAATTGTTGGGTCTTTATGATCGGTCCGAAATGATGATCCAAGCCGGGCTTTATTCCGCAGGATCAGATGCGATGCTGGATCATGCGATTGAGTCCTGGTCGAAGATTGATGGGTTCTTGGCAGAACCTGAGGTGGTGGGCACGCGCGCCAGCTTTGAACGTTTGGCGGATTGCTTGTCTACGAACACGGGCTAACGTCAAACGTTTTGCAGCAATGTCAAAGCGATGGAGTTTGAACTGAGCGCAGCTGTCCCCTGCGCAATCTGAGAACGCGCGAGAAACAGGCGGGTAAGTTCTTCCAGCCGGTCAGGATCCGAAAACTGATCAACCGCAGGTGATCCGAAGTAGCGTTCGGATTTTTCCTGAAAGACCTCCAGCTGCTTGTCGATGTCGATGGTTCCGAAGGACGACGGAAGCCCTAACGCGGTTTCAAACACCTGACGCAAAGGCGGGTTCCCCATGACCGAGTACCATTTGCCTGCATCGGAGGTGGATTTCCCAATAATGTTTCCAAGATCGCGCTCAAGGCTCATCGCAAGGCGCATATCATGATCCTGATTGCCAACAGCAACTTCGAATTGCCGTTCTTTATATGCCGCGACGGTCTTCGTGCCGAAATCCGAGATCTGAGTGCGGGGAATGTTGTAGTCCCCAAACCCAAAGTCCTTGGCCAACTCGAAATAGCGTGTGTCCGAAAGTTTGTTGGCCAACGCATCGGAGCTCAGCGTGCCATCTTCTAAAACCTTACGGATAAAGTAGGTATTGTTGATATCGTCGCTCAGCCCATAGGCCCCAAGCGCGACGGTAAGCAGTCGACGATCACCTACCAATTGTTCGGCCGTTGTGATGTCACCGATGTTGTCTTTGAAATACTGCACGTCGCGATGAAGCACCGCCCCGCTCTCGAACGCTGATTGCTGCACATCTTTAGTACGCTGCAAAAAGGCCCAACCGGCCGCGCCGCTGAACGGTATGACCGGTTGAAAACTCATGCGAAACGTGCCGACAGAAGGCGTTCTTCACGCGGCAACAAAGCCCGGAGTTGCTTGAGCGCCTGATAGTACTGGTTGTCCAGGACCGCGCCAGAGGCCGCATCCAGAAACTTCCGGCTATCCGGGTCAGTGAGTACCTGGCTGAGTTGCTCAATTCCGCGCAGCAGTTGAAGCTGCCCGTCTTCCTGTTTCGCGTCACCGGACAGGACCAATTGTGCAATATAGCAGATGCGTCGAACTGGCGTGTTCACTTCCTCTGGGTGGATGGCGTCTTTCAGGCGCAGGATATTGGCGTTCGGTGTGACGACGGAAAGTCGCGACCTCCGGTCGCCATTTTCGATGACGGCGCCGTTGATCAAGACACGTTCTTTCGGGCTGAGTTTCAGGACCAATCCGCTCATGCTGCCACTCCTGTCTGACGCAGACCGCGCATGATTGCCGTGTTGATTTCGACAAGCGCGCCGACCTCATCAGGGTCTTTCAAGACTTTGCGCGAATGCTGGTTGGTGAATTCATAGAGATAGAAAATGCGGGCGCGCAGATCGGCGGGCAGGCCGTTGTCGTCGGCGACCACGTCGGCGGCCAGCAAAGTCCAGAGCTGTCGATTTTCGTGAATGGCTTGCGCCAGTTGCCCGAATTCGCTGCGGCCTTTATCTGCCGAGGATTTCAGGCGGTGTGTGATACGGGCAAACGCCTCGTATTCGATGCCGCGCGGTGTACGAACGGTGTGTTGAGTTGCCGCATAAGCCGTTTTGGTCATGTTCATAGCGGTCACAGGATGTCCTTCCGGAAACAATAGTGGTCATGTAAAAGGGGGTGTGGGACGCCATTTTGGCGCCCCACGGTCACGCCCTTTAGCGGAACAGCGACAGGATGTTCTGCGGTGCTTGGTTGGCAATCGACAGCGCCTGCGTGCCCAACTGCTGCTGAACCTGTAGTGCCTGCAGTCGTGCCGAGGCAGCTTCCATATCCGCGTCCACAAGTGCACCGATCCCCGAGGTCAGCGAGTCGGACAGAGACGAGATAAAGTTCGTCTGTGTCTCGATCCGGCCTTGAGCCGAGCCAAAGGCTGCGGCGGCATCGATCGACTTGTCGATCAACCCCTCGATTGCGGTCAGCGCGCCAGTTGCACCTGAGTCTGTGGTGACGTCGATGGTTTGCAGGCTGCCCAGACCACCCGAAGCCGTCGTAGTGCCCGGGGTGCCGCCGGTCTGTGCGCGCACACCCACGTTGATGTCGCCGGTGGCACCACCAACTGCATTGGTGATGGTGAACTGGTTGGTGTTGCTGCCGGTTCCCTGAGTAATCGAGTAGCCTTCAGCCGATCCGGTTGCCGCCGCGAAGAACGAATTGATCTGCGAGACCAGTTGTTGTGCGACGTCAGCCGTACCGTCATTGGCCCCGGCGACATATTCGAAGGTACGCTGACCCAGTGATGTTCCGCCACCAGCCACGTTGACATTCACGTCATCTAGGATGACCTGATAGCTGTCGCCTTCGCTGACCGAACCGATGGTAAAGGTCAGGCTACCGCCATCAGCAATTGTTGCGGTTGGCAACGCCGGGTCAAAAGCCGCATCGTTAATTTGGGTGTTGTTTGCACCCGCTTGGATCAGCGCGTTGGCTGCGGCTTGGTCTGTCGGGTCGGTTGTCCCGAACGCGGCCGAGGTCACCGGCGTGGTTACCGACAGGTTCTGGCGGTCAACCTCGATGTGACGGGCCGTCACGTTACCAGACGAATCACGATCCAGCGAGGCCAGAACGTCCATCGTATCGGTGCTTGAGCCGTCGATCAGGTTCAGACCGTTGAACTGAGCTGCGTTCACAACCGAGCCGATCTGATCCCGCAGTGCGGCAATGTCGGTCTGCAGTTTCGTGCGATCCACGTTCTCTTCCTGGGCGGCAACGATCTTGCCTTTCATCTGCGTCAGAAGATCGGTCACCGTTTCCGAGGCTTTCTGTGCAACCGCGACGGTCGATTCCCCCAGAGAAAGGCTTTCCGAAATGCCTTTGAAGCCCTTCACGTCGGATTCCATTACTTTCGAAATGGCCCAAACAGCGGCGTTATCTTTGGCCGTGCTGATCGATTTACCGGTCGAGATCTCAGCCTGTGTGCTGGCAAGGTTCGAGTTGATTGATTTCAGCGTTTGAAGCGCGACCATCGCGCTGTTGTTGGTCAGAATGCTGGACATTTTGTATTCCCTTCAATCTACGGCGCTTTGCGCCTGTTTCCCTCGCCCCGGTTTCACGCGGGGCGTCTTTGCCTTCTGACATCTGCAAGCCAACTTGATCGGCTGCGCCATCCGTTTGGATGCAAAGCGAAACTGCAGTGGAAATTCTGAACGAATACTGAATCTCGCAGGCTAGTTTTCATACAAGTTGAAATAATCTGAGCGGATCACGCGCGCTTCTCGAAGTTCGAGGCCTCGCGCGATAAAACCTGCGCGGCACCCGTCCGGGTGTAGGTTTTGACTCCCTGATCCCGATTGCGAATGGCGTCGAGTCGTTGCCGCGCCGAGCGAATGCCATTTGCAGCCGCGCTGAGCAGGCTTTGATTGCGCGCAGCCAGTGCTTGCAGGCGCGCCAACTGCGGTTGGGTAACCGCCGACTGCCCGAGCTGGGACAATGCCTCGGCCTTTGCCTCGGTTAGACTTGGCAGATCGCGAAGATCACCTTTAAGAATCATCTGACGTTCATCCTCGAGCAGGGTGAGAAGTGCGTTAACCTTGTGCATCAGAGCGCTCCTTCAATGCTTCAAAGAGCGACTGGGCGAGGCCGATTCCCCCGCTATCAACCATGCTGCGGGCCTGTTCCTGACGCAGGAACGAGGCGAATTGATCCTCGCCAATCCCGCCGCCAAAACTGTCGGGCGTTTTGCCGATCCCCGCTGATTTCAGCATTTCGGAAAGAAAGCTTGCCTCAAGTTCCTTGGCGGCATCCCAAAGCGCTTTGTCCTGGTCTGCTGCGATGGGTTTATGTGTCGCGACCGGGTGCGATACACCTGAAATGGAATCCATAATGTCGACCTTTCAAATTGATCACAGTTTTTCCAAGTCTCGCTGCTAGCGGTAAAGATTTGGTAATTCCCATCTGTAAATCTGCGTTGAACCGAGGCAGAAAACCCGGACGGAACATATGCATATTGCACAACTTCAATTCGCGCATGCGGGGCAAACAGAACGGGATTTTCAAATCCCGGCTGCGGATGTAGGTGAGTCGATGGGGCTGCTACCGACGCCCTTCGATATGGTTTTTCTGGGTCAGAAGCATCCATCTGGGATGGTGGAACTGCCTATCGAACTGGTGGTCAAACCAACGGCAGAGCCGGGGGAAGAGGTGCAGGTGGCCAAGGGGCAGACAGATCCCGAGCTGATGCCTTTATTGGAATTGGCGGAGCTGTCCCAAAGCACGCCTAATCATGCGAAAGAGTTGCGGAAGACGTTGCCAGAGGCTGCAATCCCGGCGCAGCGAATGACCGTGCCCTCGGCGCAGGAAGGTATCAAGCTAGATGAACCTGTGCGGCCCCTGAACTCCGCCTTACCTGATACGGCGCGGACGAGATCTGAACCTGATCCCGCGCGGTTGGAGGGGAGGGAGGGCGCAATATTTACGCCGCGCATGCCTTCCATCGAAATGCCCGATGCAGCTGAGGTGCGGCCTTGGGATAACGCCGAGACAGAGGCACCTAATGCGATCTCTGATACGGCGCAGGACGAACCGGATAACGAGCGTTTGGTGCCAGTTGATCAGGGGGGCAAGACTTTCCCAGTGCCTTATGACCCGGTCAAGGTGCCGCCGCTATCTGCTGAGCCGCTTCGTTTCACACCCCAGATGGAAGCGCGTATGGCTCATGAAGCGTTGCCTTCGCGAAGCAATGCTCTAGCGACTTCCAATCTCCAACATGAACTTGCACAGAACGCGGGGGGCGCCGCATCGGCTGCGCAGGTCACGAACAGCGGGCCAGCTGCCATCGAGTCCGGACAGGTTTCTGAACGCCCAGAGGAATTCGGGGGACTTTCCCAAGGCAAGACCGCTGTGCCTTCGCGGCCAAGTGAACCGCAGAACGCGGGGACTTCTGCGCCCACGTCTGTCGTTGGACAGGTTCAGCAGAAAACTAGCCCGGAATTGCATGCCGAGGAGCTTGCGCCTGATGCGTCCGCTCCCAGATCTGCATCGGAACTGAGTGCAAAGATCATGCCTGCTCTGGAAACGGCGAAGCAGGCCCCGCTGTCTTGGGCAGTCGCGCCCTTGACCTACTTGGTCGAGCAAGAGGCTGACGGTCCGGTCCCCGACGACATGGGACTTCGTGTGGTCGAGCATGTGTCGTCGTCGGCAGGTGATCTGAAATCAGCTGCACATACGCGTGGGACGGAAGTTCCGCGCATGGTCATGGCGCAAATTGCCGAGATCGTCCGGCAGCAGCCGGATCGCCCGGTTGAGCTGACTCTAAGCCCCGAGGAGCTTGGGCGGTTGCGCATGTCCTTTCAGTCCGAGGGGTCGGCCATGCATGTCGTTCTCAGTTTTGAACGACCCGACACGCTGGATTTGATGCGGCGGCATATCGACCAGTTGGCGCAAGACATGCGCGAACTTGGCATGTCGGACGTGAGCTTCACGTTTCAGCAACAACCATCAGAAGGGGGCAACGGGACGCATTCCGATGACGGTTCAGCCCCCGCCTCCCAAATCCCGCAGTCCGACCAGGAAAGCCCGTCGGAGGATGCCGGACGGCACGCGCTGAACATCGCCGGCCGCGCGGGTGTAGATATTCGAGTGTAAGGAGCGCAGCATGAACGTTACCCCCACAGCCATGCCCTCTGCGTTGACTGCGGCCCCGGCCGATTATGCGCAGGCATCGGCCACGGATGGACCGATGGTGTCGTCCGATTTCGAGACCTTTCTGGTGATGCTAACCGCCCAGATGGAAAACCAGGATCCGCTGAACCCGATCGAATCGACGGACTATGCGGTGCAGTTGGCAACGTTTTCGGGCGTTGAACAGCAGGTGCGCACCAATGATCTGTTGAAGGCCATGGGAACGCAGCTTGGGTTGATGGGCATGTCTGACATCGCGGACTGGGTCGGGAAAGAGGCGCGCGTGTCGGCCCCGGTTCTGTTTGATGGCGACCCGATCACCCTGTCTCCGAATCCCGCTGCAGCTGCGGATGAGGTCATTCTGGTGGTGAAGAATGCTGAAGGCATTATCGTTGACAGCGAACCGCTGCCGGTTTCGACCGACCCGGTCGAATGGGATGGGCTGGATCAATACAGGAATGCTTTGCCCCACGGCGTCTATTCCTTCGAACTGACCAGCCGAAGCAACGGGCGGCATCTGTCGACCGACCCAATGGAAAGCTATGGCCGCATTGTAGAGACGCAAAACAACGGTGGGCAGCTGTGGCTTGTGCTGGAAAGTGGCGAGCGGGTGACCGCAGATGCCGTTTCCGCCCTGCGCGAAGCCGCTGAATAAGTTTTCGTCGCGCAGCGTGTTGGCTATACAGCCTGTATGACACTTCGCGACACCATGTTGAACGATCTGCCGCGCCGGCAAGATCTTGATGCTCTGCAACAGGCGCTTGCCCTGATTTGGCAGGAAGAAGGGCATGTGTCAGGAGTAGCAAACTGGTCCCGTCTGATCGGCGGGCGGAGCAATCCGATTTGGCAAGTTACCTCCGATGACATGCCGCATGACCTTGTGTGCAAGCTGTATGATGCCGCCGCGGCCACGCCCCTGTTCGCCAATGACGGAACACGCGAGGCGTTGGTGTTGAAGTATCTGGCGGGCAAGGGGATTGCGCCCGATTTCGTGGGCTTTCTGGACAGCGCGCTGGGCGCGAGCGTGCTTTACCGGCATGTCGATGGCGTGCCATGGAGTGGCGCGGTCGAGGGGGTTGCCCGGTTGATGGCTCGCCTGCACCAGATCACCCCGCCCGATGAACTGCCTGAGACGATCACGTCGCCCGTGTCCTTGATTGCCGAAACGCAGACGATGGCGCGCGCGATTGGGGTGGATTTGCCGCCTCCGCCCACCATCTCAACCGATCTGCCGCAACCTACCAGACGGTTTCTGCATGGTGATGTTGTGCCCGGCAATGTCGTGGTGATGGCGGATGGATTGCGTCTGATCGACTGGCAGTGCCCCAGCATCGGGGACCCCGCGGCAGACCTTGCGATCTTCTTGTCCCCGGCAATGCAGATACTTTACGGCAACCAGCCTTTGTCACCCGAAGATCAGGCGGCCTTTTTGTCAGCCTATCTGGCCGCCGGTGGAGATGCCGTGGGCGTCGCGCGCTACACAGCGCTCGCACCCCTCTTTCACTGGCGCATGGCGTGTTATTGCCATTGGAAAGCCGCGCACGGAGACGCGGCTTATCGCGATGTTGCTGAACTGGAACGCCGCGCGTCAGAGCAGGGTTGAGACCCAGACTGCTGCCAAGGCCAAACCGCCACCTAAAGTCACATAGCTCATTGCGCGCAAAGGGCGGGCACGGTCGTTTTCGGGATGGGGTTCGGATTGGCGGATCAGCGCGGCTTCTGCCAATTCAGGCAAGCGCGGACCAAAGCGGGCCAGAACACGGGCGGTAAGCACCAAATCCTGCAGCAAAGCCTTCGGCCCGATCGAGTTTGAGATATAGCTTTCCACCACGGGCTTTGCGACTTTCCAGATGTTGATGTCCGGTGACAGCGACCGGGCCACGCCTTCGACCACGACCATGGTTCGTTGCAAAAGGATAAGTTCGGTGCGGGTTTCCATTCCGAACTTCTCGGTCACCTCAAAGAGGTAGGCCAGCAAGCGGCCCATAGAAATCTGGGTGGCGTTCATGCCGAAAATCGGCTCGCCTACAGCACGTAGGGCGCGGGCAAATTCCTCGACATCGCGGTCGGCGGGGACGTACCCAGCTTCGAAATGCACCTCGGCGACGCGGCGATAGTTGCGGGTGATGAAACCATACAGGATCTCAGCATAGACGCGACGGGTGTATTCGTCGATCCGCCCCATGATGCCAAAATCCACGGCAATGATGTCGCCATTGGCGGCAAATTTCAGGTTGCCCTGATGCATGTCGCCGTGAAACAGCCCATCACGCAGCGCGTGGGACAGGAACAGTTGCAACACGCGTTCGCCCAGCCCGTGCATATCCAAACCGGACGCACGGATGGCGTCCAGATCATTGGCCGGAATGCCTTCACCCCAGCCAAGGGTCATGACCGTGCGGCCGGTCAGCCCCCAGTTCACCTCGGGCACGACAAAGCCGTCGTCCTGCGCGGTATTCTCGGCAAACTCGCTGGCCGATGCGCTTTCAAGGCGCAGGTCCAGCTCTCCCATCACGGTGGTCTCGAAATGCTCGACCACATCGGTGGGGCGCAGTCGGCGGGTCGACGGCAACAGCATCTCGATCACACGAGCCGAGAAGTGGAAGGCGTCGATATCTGTGCGGAAGGCGCGCTCGATGCCGGGGCGCAGAACTTTGACGGCAACAGATGCACCAGTGTCGGCCAGCCGCGCCTTATGTACCTGCGCGATCGAGGCCGCCGCGACGGGTTCCGAGAACTCAGAGAACACCGTGTCGATGTCGATCCCAAGCTCTTTCTCGACCATGCGGCGGGCAATGGCCTGATCAAACGGCGGCAGCTTGTCCTGCAGGTACTGCAGCTGGTCGGCCAGTTCCGGACCGACCACATCGGGGCGCGTCGACAGGATTTGGCCGAACTTGATATAGGCCGGACCTAGTGCCGTGATGGCGCGTGTGACAGGCGGCAGATCGGGGTTCCCTTTTTTGCCAAGCCAAGCAAACGGCCAGCCAACGACATGGGCCGCAATGCGGATCGCCGGAGGTGCCTTCATCGCGTCCAGTACGACGCCCATCGCGCCGGTACGCTGGAAGGTCGCGCCGGTACGGATCAGGCGCCAGATGTTGTGAGGACCGCGCATCTTAGATTTTCCACCCCGAATGCAGGGCGGCAATGCCCAATGACAGGTTGCGATATTTCACATTCTCGAACCCTGCTTCGCGGATCATGCGGGCGAAGGTGTCTTGGTCGGGGAACTTGCGGATCGATTCCACCAGATACTGATAGCTGTCGTAATCGTCGGCAATCAGTTTGCCCATGCGCGGGATCACGTTGAAGGAATAGAGATCATAGAGCTTCTGCATGCCTTCATCCGGCAGCTGGCTGAACTCCAACACCATCAGACGGCCGCCGGGTTTCAGCACGCGGTATGCTTCCTTCAGCGCGTCCGGGATGCGGGTCACGTTGCGAATGCCGAAGCTGATCGTGTAGCGATCAAAGCTGTTGTCCTCGAAGGGCAGGGCCATAGCGTCACCGACGACCCAGTCCAGATGATTGGCCAAATGCGAGGCTTCTGCGCGTTGGCGGCCTTCGACCAGCATGCTTTCGGTCATGTCCAGAACGACAGCCTCGGCCCCCGGGGCGCGGCCCAGAAAGCGGAATGAGATATCGCCGGTGCCACCTGCCACATCCAGAAGGCGCTGCCCATCGCGCGGAGTCAGCCAATCCATCATCGCATCCTTCCAGACGCGGTGAATACCGACGGACATCACATCGTTCATGATGTCGTATTTCGAGGCCACATTGGTAAAGACGCCATGGACCATCCCGGCCTTGTCGTCCTCGTTCACGGTTTTGAACCCGAAATGCGTGGTGCGGTTGTCTGACGTGCTCATTGGGCATACTCGCTTCTTGCGGTTGATCCCTCATATCGTGACAGTAAGGGACGCACAATGGAGAGGCTTTCAACATGCCCGAATTACCCGAAGTCGAGACAGTACGTCGCGGATTGCTGCCTGTGATGGAGGGCGTGCGGATTGGGCGGGCTGAGACGCGCCGCGAGGGGCTGCGCTGGCCGTTTCCCGATCGCATGGCCGAGCGTCTGACTGGGGCGACGGTGCAGCGGCTTGGGCGGCGGTCGAAATACCTGCTGGTGGATCTGGATACGGCCGAGACGCTGATCGTGCATTTGGGTATGTCGGGGCGGATGCTGATCTCGGGTCATAAGCTGGGGAAGTTTCATCATGAACACCCCGTGCCTGAAAAGCATGACCATGTGGTTTTTGACATGGAGAACGGCGCGCGGGTGACGTTCAACGACCCGCGTCGGTTCGGGGCGATGGATCTGTGCCCCACAGAGGGACTGGACGATCACAAGCTGATCCGCGTGTTGGGGCCCGAACCCTTGGGCAACCAGTTCGACGAATCCTATCTGGTCGAGGCGCTACGGATCAAGAACTCCCCCATCAAAACGGCGCTGCTGGATCAGGGAATCATCGCGGGGCTGGGCAATATCTATGTCTGCGAGGTGCTGTTTCGCGCCGGCATCCACCCCGCACGCAAGGCGGCCAAGATCTCGAAACAGCGTGTTACCAGTTTGGTTCCGATCATCCGCGAGGTGCTGTCGGAAGCCATCGAAAGCGGCGGGTCATCCCTGAAGGATTACCGGCAGGCGGATGGTGATTTGGGTTATTTTCAACACAACTTCCGCACCTATGGCCGCGAGGGTGAACGTTGCGTCACATCTGGCTGCACAGGGGTAATTGCACGCATAACTCAATCTGGGCGCTCGACATTCTATTGTCCGCAATGCCAAAGATAGCTTGATCCATTGGGGTGGCGTGCTAGGACTCCGCTCCAACCACTCGTGACAAAGGCAGGGGAACCATGGCCTATAAGAACATCATCGTTGAAACCGAAGATCATGTAACGCTGGTCAAGCTGCACCGGCCTGACGCGCTGAACGCTCTGAACCTGGAACTTTTGGGCGAGCTGGGCGACGCGCTGGCCGACGCGCAGGCCAATGACAAGGTGCGCTGCATCGTCATCACCGGCTCGGAAAAAGCGTTCGCTGCTGGTGCCGACATCAAGATGATGGCCGAGAAAAGCTTTGTAGATGTCTTCGCTGGCGACCTGTTCACCAAAGAAGAGCAAGCCATTATGCGCATCCGTAAGCCGATCATCGCAGCCGTATCCGGCTATGCGTTGGGTGGCGGGTGCGAGCTGGCCATGATGTGCGATTTCATTATTGCGGCTGACACCGCCAAATTCGGCCAACCCGAGGTGAACCTGGGCGTGATGGCCGGGATAGGTGGGACGCAGCGCCTGACCAAACTGGTCGGTCGTGCAAAGTCGATGGATATGAACCTGACGGGTCGTTTCATGGACGCAGAAGAAGCCGAGCGTTCGGGGCTGGTCAGCCGCGTTGTGCCTGCCAAGAAGTTGATGGACGAAGCCATGTCGGCGGCTGCGAAGATTGCAGAGAAGTCGATGATCACTGTTATGGCGATCAAAGAGACCGTGAACCGTGCCGAGCAACTGCCGCTGACCGAAGGCCTTCTGTTCGAACGCCGCGTCTTTCATTCACTCTTCGCGACCGAAGACCAGAAAGAGGGCATGGCCGCCTTCGCCGAAAAGCGCGAACCGCAGTTCCGCGATAAGTAAAGCAATAGGGCTTCCCTTTGTGGCCGAAATGGCTTAAAGGGCAGCCCATCCATGCGCGTGAGGCCCGCTTAGGCCAGAATCACCGGTTCTGAACCCGGTCGGGTGCTGTGCGCGCAGCTTTGACAACGTAACACACCCGAAAGAGGGATCAGACACATGGCAAATTCGCCCCAAGCTAAAAAACGCGCCCGTCAGAACGAGCGTCGTTTCGCCGTAAACAAAGCCCGCCGTTCGCGCATCCGCACCTACCTGCGTGCCGTCGAAGAAGCCATCGAGTCGGGCGACAAGGATGCAGCTGCTGCTGCTCTGAAAGCTGCTCAGCCTGAGCTGATGCGCGGCGTGACCAAAGGCGTTTACCACAAGAACACCGCTTCGCGTAAAATCTCGCGTCTGAGCGCACGTGTAAAAGCACTGGGCTGAATCAGTTTCACCGCTGAACAGCATCTCGAAAACAAAAAAAGAGCGTGTCCAAATGGGCACGCTCTTTTTGCTAAACCTGCCAAGAAATTTGATTTTGCAATCGGCCTTCGGGATTCGTTTCGGCAATCACAGAGTCAAGCGTGAAGTTCTATTGCGCCAGTCCCAGCGGGATTGCTAGCTTGCATACAGCGATTCACTTCGCCGACTTGGGACTATCAGACATAAGTGGGCTAAACCCACGAACTTTAAGGGGAATACCCTTTTTTGCCACATCTGGATTTGATTCTTTGAAGTCAGATCCCAATGCCTATTGTGCGCCTGCATTCAGGGGGTGCGCCTGAAGGCATGTTGCCTCCCTTTCTGCGAGGGCGGATGAGCAGACTGTAATGTTCCGGACGTCCAATTGGGCATGTCGCCAGAATGGGTAACCATGTGGTGCGGTTCACTATTGGGCGCGGCGTTTAAAGCATGCGCCTTGGGCTGCGCTGTGGATTTCGTGTGTCGCTATGAAGGGGGTGCGCTGAAAGTGCGCCATATGAATGGGATATTAGTACCTGTCAGAGACGGTCTTGGGCTGTCTAACTAAACGCTGGGTCGAGGTAAAATGACGAACGAACAATGGGGCAAAGTCCGCAACAAGCTGCAAAAAGCAGTGGGACAAAACAATTATACCAGCTGGATCGAACCCTTGGAATTTGCCGAGTTGGACGGCGGCGTCGCCCGTTTTCTGGTGCCGACAAACTTTCTGGGTAACTGGGTCAGCCAGAATTTTGGGGACCAGATTCTGAGCCACCTGAACGGCGAGGGCGTCAACGTCGCGCGTCTCGAGTTCAAGGTGCCCGAAAAGGTACAGCCCCGTCCGGTTGCGCAATCTGCTGATGCGGCATCGGCCCCAGCACCTGCCGCAACCAAACCCGATCAGAGCGATCTGCCGGGCGCACCGATTGACGCGCGTTTCACCTTTGACAGCTTCGTTGTCGGCAAGCCGAACGAACTGGCCCACGCTGCGGCCCGTCGCGTGGCCGAGGGTGGCCCTGTCACGTTTAACCCGCTGTTCCTCTATGGTGGCGTTGGTCTGGGTAAAACTCACCTAATGCACGCCATCGCGCACGAGATGAAGACCCGCCAGCCTGACCTGCGCGTGGTGTACCTGTCTGCCGAGCAATTCATGTACCGCTTCGTTCAGGCGATCCGCGAAAAGCAGATGATCGACTTCAAACAGCTGTTCCGTTCGGTCGACGTGCTGATGGTGGACGATGTTCAGTTCATCGCCGGCAAAGACAGTACTCAGGAAGAGTTCTTCCACACGTTCAACGCGCTGGTGGATCAGAACAAGCAGATCATCATCTCGGCCGACCGCGCACCGGGCGAAATCAAAGATCTTGAGGATCGCATCAAAAGCCGTCTGCAATGTGGTCTGGTCGTGGACCTGCACCCGACCGACTACGAACTGCGTCTGGGCGTGCTGCAAACCAAGGTGAACGCCTATCGCGAGCAGTATAAGGGCCTCGTGATTGCCGATGGTGTGCTGGAATATCTGGCGCACCGCATCTCGACCAACGTGCGCGTGCTGGAAGGCGCCTTGATGCGTCTCTTCGCGTTCGCCTCGCTGGTGGGGCGCGAGATCACGCTGGAGCTGGCGCAGGACTGTCTGGGCGACATTCTTCGTGCGTCGGACCGCAAGGTCACCGTCGAAGAAATCCAGCGCAAAGTGTCCGAGCATTACAACATCCGCCTGTCGGATCTGATCGGTCCGCGTCGCGTGCGCACCATTGCGCGCCCACGTCAGGTGGCGATGTATCTGGCCAAGCACATGACCTCGCGGTCGCTGCCGGAGATCGGGCGTCGTTTTGGTGGCCGGGATCACACCACGGTCATGCATGGCGTCAAGCGCATCGACGAGCTGAAGGGCGTGGATGATCAGATCGCGGAAGATCTGGAATTGCTGCGCCGCGCGCTGGAAGCGTAAAGCAGCTGTAAAACGGTGGGTTTTGGGCCTTAAACCCTTGACCCGACCGCGAAAGAATCGGACATTCCGAATAAAGAATTGAGCCGGGCGGGGATCCTGATATGGTCTGCGCCCCGGTATCTGTCAGGAGTGGGACATGAAGATCAGTATCGAACGCGGCGCGCTTCTGAAGGCCGTGGCACAGGCGCAATCGGTTGTAGAGCGTCGGAATACCATTCCAATCCTAGCAAACGTCTTGATCGAGGCCGAGGGCGACAGCGTGTCCTTCCGCGCCACCGATCTGGATATCGAGGTCGTCGATAAGACCGACGCGATGGTCGAACGCGCAGGTGCGACGACCGTATCCGCCGTGACCCTGCACGAGATCGTGCGCAAGCTGCCCGACGGGGCGCTGGTCCAGCTGACCGATGACGGCGCCACCGGGCGTCTGAGCGTCGAGGCTGGCCGGTCGAGCTTCTCGCTGGCAACCCTGCCCAAGGAAGACTTCCCGGTCATGGCCTCGTCGGAATACTCGGCAAACTTCTCGGCCCCCGCGCCGGTTCTGCGCCGCCTGTTCGACAAGTCGAAATTTGCGATTTCGACCGAAGAAACCCGCTATTACCTGAACGGTGTGTATCTTCACGTCTCGGACGCTGACGGCGGCAAAGTGCTGCGCGCTGTGGCCACCGATGGTCACCGTCTGGCGCGCATTGACGCTGATCTGCCCCCGGGTGCCGAAGAGATGCCTGGCGTGATCGTTCCCCGCAAAACCGTGGGCGAACTGCGCAAGCTGCTGGATGACGATGATGCGACAATCGCCGTGTCGGTCAGTGAAACCAAGGTGCGCTTTGCCACCCCGGTTATCACGCTGACCTCGAAAGTCATCGATGGCACCTTCCCCGACTACACCCGCGTGATCCCTTCGGGCAATACGCGCAAGTTGGAAGTGGACGCCACCGCGTTCGCGCAGGCCGTAGACCGTGTGGCCACCGTGTCCAGCGAGCGTTCGCGTGCGGTGAAGCTGCAGTTGGATGAAGATCGTCTGGTTCTGTCGGTTAACGCCCCGGATGCGGGTGCGGCTGAAGAAGAGCTGGCCGTCGCTTACAATGACGAGCGGCTGGAAATCGGCTTCAACGCCAAGTACCTGCTGGAGATTGCCAGCCAGGTAGATCGCGAAAACGCCGTCTTCATGTTCAACTCGTCGGGCGATCCGACCCTGATGCGTGAAGGCAATGATACCAGCGCCGTTTACGTCGTCATGCCGATGCGCGTGTGACCTGCGGGTCTTTGAAGCGTTGAAAAGGAGGGCGTGATGACACTCGCCCTTCGCGAGCTGACACTCAGCCATTTCAGAAGTCACAAACTGGCCCGCCTGTCCTTGGATGGGCGGCCTGTTGCGATTCATGGACGCAACGGGGCAGGTAAAACCAACATTCTGGAAGCTGTGTCCATGCTGTCTCCGGGAAGGGGGCTGCGCCGGGCCGCGCTGGACGAGATGATCCGAAAACCTGAAGCGGTGGGGTGGAAAGTCTCGGCCGTGCTGCAAAGCCTGCACCAGATGCACGAGGTCGAGACTTGGTGCGAGGCTGGGGCATCGCGGCAGGTGAAGATCGACGGGAAGGCGGCGGCGCAGGTGGCGCTGGGCAGGATCGCGCGGATCGTCTGGCTGGTCCCGGTGATGGATCGGCTGTGGGTCGAAGGCGCGGAAGGGCGGCGGCGGTTTCTGGATCGGATGACGATGAGCTTCGAGCCCGGTCATGCGGACGCGGTTCTGACCTATGAAAAGGCGATGCGCGAACGCAACCGGCTGCTGAAAGACGGGCAGCGGGATGCGCATTGGTATGACGCGCTTGAGGCTCAGATGGCGCAAGCCGGCGCGCGGATCATCGCAAACCGCGCTTATTGTCTGGAGCAGTTGCAAGAGGCGCAGGGCATGGCCGAAACCGCTTTTCCGGTTGCGGATCTATCGCTGGTGCAGGCGGATGACAGCGCCCTGCCAAAGAGCGAGGGCGATTTGGCGGTCGCATTTGCGGAAAGCCGGTCGCGGGATTTGTTGGCGGGCCGGTCTTTAGTTGGACCGCATCGCACGGATATGGCGGCGGTCTATGCGGCCAAGGGCGTCGCGGCGCGGGATTGTTCGACCGGCGAGCAGAAGGCGCTTTTGGTGTCGCTGATCCTCGCCAACGGGCGTGCACTGGCGCGAGATTTCGGGGCGCCTCCGATCCTGCTCTTGGACGAGGTCGCCGCGCATCTGGATGCAGGGCGGCGTGCGGCGCTGTATGATGAGATCTGCGCGTTGGGCGCGCAGGCCTTTATGACCGGGACTGGGTCGGAACTGTTCGAGGAACTCGGCGACCGCGCGGCGCATTTCGAAGTGACCGAGACCGACGGCGTGTCGGATGTACAAGAGGTGACACCATGAAAACCAATCGCGTGACCCTGATCACTCTGGGCGTCAAAGACCTGAACCGCGCCCGCGCGTTTTATGAGGCGATCGGGTGGGAACCCTCGAACGTGCTGGATGATGTTGCGTTCTATGACATGAACGGGATGAAGTTCGGCTTCTACACGTTGGAAGGACTGGCCAAGGACACGCGCAAGCCGATCGAAGACCTGAAAACCGGCGCCATGACCCTTGCGCAGTGTTTCCCGTCTGAGGCGGATGTCGATGCGGCCTTTGATAAGGCGCTGGCCGCTGGTGCGACCGAAATTGCGCGCCCGGAAAAGGTCTTTTGGGGCGGGTATTCGGGCTATATCGCCGATCCGGACGGGCATCTTTGGGAATATGCCATGAACCCGTTTTGGGAGATGGACGAGGATGGCCACCTGACATGACAATCACGTTCACAGAGCTGGGGTTTTATATCCTAGGCCTGTTCATCCTGTTCCTGACGCCGGGCCCGGTCTGGGTTGCGTTGGTGGCGCGGACGATGGCGGGCGGGTTTGCGCAAGCGTGGCCCCTGACGATGGGCGTCGCCATTGGCGATTTCTTCTGGGCGATTGCGGCTGCGCTTGGCATGGGCTGGATTGCGTCCAGTTTCGACGGGGCGATGTTTGCGCTGAAGATCGTCGCGGCGTTGTTCTTTCTATGGATGGGGGTGACGATCCTGCGGTCCGCACGGGGCAAGATCCGGACGGATGGTCAGCTGACCCGGCCGGGCGTCTTGGCGGGGTTTATTGCTGGGCTGATCGTCATACTCGCGAACCCCAAGGCCATTCTGTTCTACATGGGTGTCCTGCCCGGCTTTTTTGACCTGTCTGCGATGACCCGGCAGGACATCCTGTTGATCGCGACCGCGTCCTTTGTTGTGCCTATGGTGGGCAACCTGACGATCGCTTTTTTTGTTGGGCGAGCGCGCGCATTGCTGTCGTCCGAGCGTTCGGTTCAGCGGATGAATCAGTTTGCCGGAGGCCTGTTGATCCTCGTTGGATTGATCATTCCGTTCACGTAGGAAAAACATCGCAATCTAGGGCGGAAAACTAGTGTCACTTGCGTGACATTCCCGCCCCACATCTCTATATTTTCGGGAACGAATAACAGGAAGGCCCTCATGGCTGATGACGCGCAGAGTGGCACCGAATACGGCGCCGAATCCATCAAAGTTCTCAAAGGTTTGGAGGCGGTGCGCAAGCGCCCCGGTATGTATATTGGTGACACCGACGATGGCTCGGGTCTGCATCACATGGTGTACGAGGTCGTGGATAACGGCATTGACGAGGCGTTGGCCGGTCACGCCGACGCTGTAACTGTCACGATTCATGCTGATAACTCGGTGTCCGTGTATGACAACGGGCGCGGAATTCCGGTGGATACGCACCCCGAGGAAGGCGTGTCTGCGGCCGAGGTTATCATGACCCAGCTGCACGCCGGCGGTAAGTTCGACTCGAACTCGTACAAAGTATCGGGTGGTCTGCACGGTGTGGGCGTGTCGGTTGTGAACGCGCTGTCCGATTGGCTGGAGCTACGCATCTGGCGTGACGGGAAAGAGCACGTTGCCCGTTTTGAGCGCGGTGAGACGGCGAAGCATCTGGAAGTGGTTGGCGAATGCGGTGACCGCACCGGGACCGAGGTTCGGTTCCTGGCCTCGACCGACACGTTCTCGAACCTCGATTATCAGTTCAAGACGCTGGAAAATCGCCTGCGCGAGCTGTCTTTCCTGAACTCGGGCGTGCGGATCATCATTGAAGACGAACGCCCGGCCGAGAAGCTGCATTCGGAACTGCACTACGACGGCGGCGTGAAAGAGTTCGTGAAGTATCTCGACCGCTCGAAGACCCCTCTGATGGAGGAACCGATTTTTGTCACCGGCGAAAAGGATGGCATCGGGGTTGAGGTCGCGATGTGGTGGAACGATGGCTACCACGAGAACGTGCTGCCCTTCACCAACAACATCCCGCAGCGTGATGGCGGGACGCACCTTGCGGGCTTCCGGGGTGCGCTGACGCGGACGCTGAACCTTTATGCGAACTCCTCGGGGTTGGCGAAGAAGGAAAAGGTGAACTTCACAGGCGACGATGCGCGTGAGGGTTTGACCTGCGTGTTGTCGGTGAAAGTGCCGGATCCGAAGTTCAGCTCGCAAACCAAAGACAAGCTGGTGTCGTCCGAAGTGCGCCCGGCGGTCGAAGGCCTGATGAACGAAAAGCTGCAGGAATGGTTCGACGAAAACCCGCAGATCGCGCGCATGATCGTTGGCAAAATCGTCGAGGCTGCATTGGCCCGCGAAGCCGCCCGTAAAGCGCGTGAAATGACGCGCAAGAAGTCGTCGTTGGACGTCGCATCGCTACCTGGGAAGCTGGCCGACTGTCAGGAAAAAGATCCGGCCAAACGCGAATTGTTCCTGGTCGAGGGTGACTCGGCTGGTGGGTCGGCCAAACAAGGTCGCTCGCGGCACGATCAGGCGGTTCTGCCCCTGCGCGGTAAGATCCTGAACGTGGAACGTGCGCGGTTTGACCGGATGCTGTCCAGTCAGGAAATCGGCACGCTGATCACCGCGCTGGGCACCGGAATTGGCCGCGACGAGTTCAACATCGAAAAGCTGCGCTATCACAAAGTCATCATCATGACTGATGCGGACGTGGATGGCGCACACATCCGGACGCTGCTTCTGACCTTCTTCTTCCGTCAGATGCCGGAATTGATCGAGGGCGGGTACCTCTATATCGCGCAACCGCCGCTGTATAAGGTCAGCCGTGGCAAGTCCGAGGTCTATGTAAAGGACCAGATCGCGCTTGAGGACTACCTGATCGATCAGGGCATCGACGGAACCGTTCTGCGTCTTGCCAATGGCGAGGAAATCGCCGGCGCCGATTTGGCCCGCGTGGTTGAAGGTGCCCGGAACTTCAAACGTATTCTGGACGCGTTCCCGACCCATTATCCGCGCAACATTCTGGAACAAGCTGCCCTTGCCGGCGCTTTTGATCCGGGCCGTGCGGATGCGGATCTGCAGCTTGTGGCAGACGATGTGGCCGCGCGTCTCGACAAGGTCGCCGTGGAATACGAGCGCGGTTGGCAGGGTCGTATCACACAGGATCACGGCATCCGCTTGGCCCGCGTCCTGCGTGGCGTCGAAGAAATCCGCACGCTGGACGGCGCTGTCCTGCGCTCGGGCGAGGCGCGACGGTTGTCGGAAGTCTCGCAAGACACCCGCGATATCTATCGCGAGCACTCGCACCTGTCGCGGAAGGATCGCGAGATCCTTGTGCAGGGCCCGATTGACCTGTTGAGCGCCATTCTGGCTGAGGGCGAAAAGGGTCTGACACTGCAGCGTTATAAAGGCCTGGGCGAGATGAACCCCGATCAGCTGTGGGAAACCACGTTGGACCACGAGGCGCGTACACTGTTGCAGGTGAAAGTGGACGATCTGGCCGAGGCCGACGACATCTTCACCAAGCTGATGGGTGACGTGGTCGAACCGCGTCGCGAGTTCATCCAGCAAAACGCGCTGTCGGTCGAGAATCTGGATTTCTGATTGCCAATCTGACTGTTGAGAGCATCAAAATGCCCCGCCGAATTGTGCGGGGCATTTTGTTTTGTGGGGGCTCGATCGCGCCGCAACGCAACGGGGGCGTGCGGCCCGGTTAAGGCTTCTTCAATCCCGCTGCTTAGAAAGCTCGGCACACCAACGCGCAAAGGTGCCCAGATTCTGGCTGCCTGTCAGCGTGTGAACTTGTCAGGAGCTTGCAATGTCCAATCCCTTTGAAAACCGCTCGCCGTCCCTGCGTGGACCGGCTACCGATCTGGTCCCCGTCGTGCCGTCTGATCTGAGCAATCTGCCCGAAGTGGCGGTGTCCCTATATGTGGAAACCGGTGGCGCCATTTCGTTTGTCAGCGTGGCCGGGGGCATCCGCAATGTCACGGTTGCAAACCATTCCATTCTTCCCGTGGGCGTGCTGAAAGTCATGTCGCTGGGTACCACTGCGACCGGCATCCACGCGCTTGTGCTGACCTGATCTAGGGTCTGCCCTGCATTTCCAAACGCTCAAAACCCGCCTGCAGAGGGCGGGTTTTGTTTTGGGCGACTGCAGAGATCAGACTTTGTAGTAGTCCCGGTACCACGCCACGAAGCTGTTCACCCCGTCGCGGAAATCCGTGGCCGGGCGGTATCCAGTCAGACGCTGAAGCAACGTCGCGTCCGCCCAAGTTGCCGGCACATCGCCCTTCTGCATCTCCATGTAATTGCGCACGGCTTTCTTGCCCAAGGCGTCTTCGATTGCTTCCACAAAGTCCAACAGGCGCACCTTGTCCGAGTTGCCGACATTCACCACGCGATAGGGCGCTGCAGGGGACAGACTGTCGCCTTCTTCAATATCGTCCTTGCTGTCTGGCCGCACCGGAGGGCTATCGATCAGAAGGCGGATGCCACGCACCAGATCCTCGACATAGGTGAAGTCGCGGAACATGTCGCCGTTGTTGTAAATGTCGATGGGTGTGCCCTCGATGATCCCCTTGGTGAACTTGAACAGAGCCATATCAGGGCGACCCCACGGGCCATACACGGTGAAGAACCGGAACATGGTCGAGGGGATGTTCCACAGATGCGCATAGCTGTGCGCCATGCTTTCATTCGCCTTCTTGGTGGCCGCATAGATGGTCAGCTGGTTGTCGGCCTTTTCCATTTCGGTGAAGGGCATCTCGTCATTGGCGCCATAGACCGAGCTGGTCGAGGCCATCAGCAAGTGGTCGACCTCGTGGCGGCGGGCGGCCTCCATCACGTTGAAGGTGCCGACGACGTTCGAGTCGATATAAGCGCGCGGGTTTTCAAGGCTGTAGCGCACCCCGGCCTGTGCGGCCAAATGCACGATGACATCGGGTTCGAACGCGTCTGCCATCTTGTCGAACAGCTCCAGATCTTCCAGCATTCCTTCGGTGGCCGAGAAGCCTTCGTTCTGCAGAAGCATCTGGTGGCGGCGCTGCTTCAAGGTGACGTCGTAATAATCCGTCATCCCGTCGAAGCCGTGGACGCGAAAGCCGTCTTCCAGAAGAAGTTTTGACAGGTGATAGCCAATAAATCCGGCCGAGCCCGTCACCAGAACCTTACGTTTACCCATTGAAAATGACCTTTTCTGAAATCGTCTGTTTCAACCCTAAACGCCGGGTACCCCGACGCCAAGCGCCTTGGCAAGACGCCGCGTTCACCGTGCAAACCCTGTGCGGATGTCAATCTGCTCTGGTTTCAAGGTGCGCGAGGTGATAATCGCTGCCAGACAGGAACATCAAGATAAGGGTGGGAACCGCATGCCTGCTTACAGATCCAGAACTTCTACTCATGGCCGCAACATGGCTGGTGCCCGTGGCCTTTGGCGCGCGACCGGCATGACCGACAGCGATTTCGGCAAGCCGATTATCGCCATTGTGAACAGCTTCACGCAGTTCGTGCCGGGTCACGTCCACCTGAAGGATCTGGGCCAGATGGTCGCCCGCGAGGTCGAGGCCGCAGGCGGCGTCGCCAAGGAATTCAACACCATCGCCGTCGATGATGGCATTGCGATGGGCCATGACGGGATGCTCTATTCGCTGCCGTCGCGCGAAGTGATTGCGGATAGCGTCGAGTACATGGTGAATGCGCACTGCGCCGACGCGATGGTCTGTATCTCGAACTGTGACAAGATCACCCCCGGCATGTTGATGGCCGCAATGCGCCTGAACATCCCGGTGATTTTCGTGTCCGGTGGTCCGATGGAAGCGGGTAAGATCGACATTGCCGATCTGGACATGACTAAGATCGACCTTGTGGATGCAATGGTCGCCGCTGCGGATGACAAGTTCACTGACGAGCAGGTCCAGCATATCGAAGAAAACGCCTGCCCGACCTGCGGGTCGTGTTCAGGCATGTTCACCGCGAACTCGATGAACTGTCTGGCTGAGGCGCTGGGCTTGGCGCTGCCGGGCAACGGCTCGACTTTGGCGACCCATGCCGACCGTAAAGGCCTGTTCTTGGAAGCTGGCCGCAAGATCGTCGAGATCACCAAGCGTCACTATCAGGACGAAGAAAAAGGTCTGCTGCCGCGCGAGATTGCGACCTTCGAAGCGTTCGAGAACGCCATGTCGCTGGACATCGCCATGGGCGGATCCACCAACACGGTTCTGCACCTGCTGGCCATCGCCAACGAAGGCGAAGTTGATTTCAACATGACCCACATGGATCAGCTAAGCCGTAAAGTGCCGTGCCTGTGTAAGGTCGCGCCGAACATCCACAACGTGCACATGGAAGACGTGCACCGTGCGGGTGGCATCTTCTCGATCCTTGGCGAGCTGTCGCGCGCGGGTCTTCTGCACAACGATTGTTCGACAGTGCATTCCAGCACCATGGGCGAGGCGATTGCCAAGTGGGACATCAAGGTTGCCAACAACCCCGAAGCGGAAAGCCTGTTCAAGGCAGCCCCCGGCGGGGTGCGCACCACGCAGGCGTTCTCGACCGAGAACCGTTACAAGGAACTGGACACCGACCGCGAAGGCGGCGTGATCCGGTCCAAGGAACACGCGTTTAGCCAAGACGGCGGTCTGGCGGTTCTGTTCGGCAACATCGCTGAAGATGGCTGCATCGTGAAAACCGCTGGCGTGGATGCGTCGAACCTGACCTTCACCGGGACGGCCCATGTCTGCGAAAGCCAGGACGCTGCCGTGAACAACATCCTGACCGGCAAGGTCAAGGAAGGCGACGTGGTTGTCATCCGTTACGAAGGTCCGCGCGGCGGTCCGGGGATGCAGGAGATGCTGTACCCGACCAGCTATCTGAAATCGAAGGGTCTGGGTAAATCCTGTGCGCTTCTGACGGATGGCCGTTTCTCGGGCGGTACCTCGGGTCTGTCGATCGGTCACGCTTCGCCGGAAGCGGCTGAAGGCGGTGCCATCGGTCTGGTGCAGGACGGCGACAAGATCGAGATCGACATCCCGAACCGCTCCATCAACCTTGCCATCTCGGACGAGGAAATGGCCACACGCCGCAAGGCGCAGGATGAAAAAGGCTGGCAGCCTGCCGAGCCGCGCAAGCGCAAGGTGTCCAAGGCGCTGAAAGCCTATGCGATGCTGGCATCGTCGGCTGCAAAAGGCGCGGTTCGCGTCATCGACTAAACACATTCGGGCGCGTAGGTAGGAATACCAACGCGCCCGTTTTCCCTTTTCCGACCGCCCCTTCTGCCCATAGGCTAAGGCGACGAACGGAAAGGATCCCCCATGCCCATCAAAGCGATTGCCTTCGACGCCTACGGCACCCTATTGGATGTCTATTCGGTCGGCGCCTTGGCGGAAGAGTTCTTTCCCGGCAAGGGTGCGGATATTGCCGTCACATGGCGCGACAAGCAGATCGAATACACCCGTCTGCGGACGATGTGTGACCGCTATGCAGATTTCTGGCAGGTGACCGGGGACGGGCTGGATTATGCCTGCGAGCTGCATGGGATCACGCCAAGCGCCGCGCAACGCGCCGCGTTGATGAGTGCTTATGAAAAGCTGACCGCGTTCGAGGAAAATCACGCCCAGCTGACCCGCCTGAAGGCTGACGGGGTGCCGATGGCAATCCTGTCGAATGGAACGCCCGCGATGATCGACAGCGCGCTTCAGGCCGCCGGGTTGGACGGTCTTCTCGATCATGTTCTGTCGGTCGACACCGTCGGCAAGTTCAAAACCGCGCCCGAAGCGTATCAGATGGGGCCGGATGCGTTCGGCCTCGACGCGTCAGACATACTGTTCGTGTCGTCCAATTGCTGGGACATCTGCGGCGCCACGTGGTTCGGCTATCACACGATCTGGCTGAACCGCTACGGCCTGCCGATGGAGCGATTGGGGGTCGAGCCGATGGCGCGCGGGACCAGCCTGAAGGACGTGGCGGATTACGCGCTGGCGTCGTTCGCCGGGTGACGCTGGGTGCGTTTCGGTCCCTGATCGGTGATCATGTCATACGATAGCGTATGGTCCATATTCCGCATCCGGTGCCGAAGCATTTGCCGTGTCAGTCGCAACAAATCCCCAGCATGTTCCGGTTTGTTTGCAACATTTTCCAACTCGCCCTGACCATCGTGATCAAACAGCAGCGGCGGCAGATCTGCGGCGAACTCGATCAGGGTAAACCGTTGGTCGCGCAGGATGCCGACGCAGGAATTGCTGGCATCCGTGCCTAGCTCTTTTTGCCAAAGCGTCGGTGTGATCGGATCGCCGAAGTCCAGCTCCGAGAAGGAATAGCCGCGCCAGCCCTCGGGCGTGTCACCTGATAGAAACGGCAGCAGAGACCGCCCGTCCATCGCGTTCGGCACCTCTTGTCCAACCCATGACAGGATCGTTGGCGTCAGGTCGATGCTCTCGGTCGGCACGTCCACCTCATGCCCCGTTTTGCAGCCCGGCGCGTGGATGATCAGCGGCGTGTGATAGGCCGCGTCATAGACCGAGTGTTTGCCCCACGCGTGGTGATCGCCCAGCATTTCGCCATGGTCGGCGGTGACGATCAGCAGCGTGTCGTCCCACTGGCCGCTGTCTTTCAGGAACGACACCACACGTCCGATGTGGTGATCCACCTCGGTCGCCAGACCCAGATAGACGGCACGCAGGGCTTGCAGGGTCTCGTCGCTGTCATCAGCCTTGGCACCCAGCACAAAGTTCGCGGCTTTTTCCTTGGCCAAAGCTGGGCCGAAGAACGGGTGCACGGCGGCTTCGTCCGCACGCGAACCAATGCGGGTGGGCGCGGGCAGGGAGGTGGGGTCGTACATGTCGTTATAGGGCGCAGGGGCTACCAGCGGCGGGTGCGGGCGGATATAGGTCAGATGCGCGAACCAGCTTTGATCGGCATAGGCGGGCATCCGGTCAAGGAACTGATCGGTCAGGAAGGCGGTGTCGCTGTCCTCGGCCTTATAGACAGCCGGGGCGTTCAGCGCAGAGCCATCGCCGCCCGGAATATAAAGCTGCCAGTAATTATCCCAGTGATGCCCCTTGCCCATCAGGTAGGACCGCCACGGGTAGGACATCTCAAGCCGCATCTCGACCTGCTCGACAAAACCGGACATGGCTTGCTCATAGGTCTGCACCGCCGGATCGTTCGGCGCGAATGCACGGGGATCCTGCGAGGTGTCCGTATAGCCAAACAGCATCGGCAAATAGCCCGCCTTGCGCATCTCGCTGGCGATGGTGGGTGTGTCGTGACGCAGCGGCGTGCCGTTGCGAACCGAGCGGTGGTTCATCGCATACTGCCCCGTCAGGATCGAGGCACGCGACGGTCCGCACGGGTTCACGACCGAGAAGTGACGTTTGAACGTGACGCTGTCATCCATCAAAGCGCGCAGGTTGGGCAGGTCCACATGATCGGCCAGCGCGCTATGCAGGCAGTCCGCCCGCAGCTGGTCGATGATGATAAACAGAACGTTCTTCTTGGCGGTCATCGCGGATCCCTCCCCTGTTATGAAATTGATAGGGCATGGATTTTCAATCGGTCCAGCGGAAGTTTCACTGGACCCGTCGAAATCAGCAAACTGGTACGTAGGGCAAAAGAAAAGCCGCAGCGCTTGGGGGCGCTGCGGCTTCGACCCGAAAGGGTGTGTTTAAATCAGGCCTCGGCGCGCGACAGAACGCTGGCCGGGCGCACTTTAACCAGTGCTGCGGTCAACATGCCTGCAAGGGCCGCTTTGATCACGTCGCCGGGAATGAAGGCGGTGATCAACGCGGTCGCTTCCACAAGCGACTTGTCCAACATGAAAGCCATGCCCGGAATGCCGAAGGCATAGAGCACGATGATGCCGCCCACGACGGAGGCCACACCGGCGCTCAGCCAGACGGGGCCAGTACGCCATTTTTCAGTGATCAGGCCGGTGACGAAGGCCGCGATCGGGAAGCCGATCAGGAAGCCGACGGTCGGGCTTGCAAAGACGCCAAGGCCTCCGCGTCCGCCAGCCAGAAGCGGCAGGCCGATGGCGACCAGCAGCAGGAACAAGAGCACAGCCAGCGCGCCGCGCTTGGCGCCCAAGATGGTGCCGCACAACATGATGCCAAGGCTTTGGGCGGTGATCGGGACGCCGAAGAACAGGTCGATCTTCGGGATCAGACCCAAGGCCGCGATTAGCGCTGCGAACAGCGCAATAAGGGTTACGTTCTTTTCCATGATTTCTCACTCCTTCATAGCGTCGAAACCGCCGCGCGCGCGCAGCGCGTCGGCAATGTGGTCTGCGTCGTCCAACGCAAGAACCGTGAATGGCAGGATAATGCGCCAGCCGGGACGGTGGGCAGACCGGGCGCGCCAGGCCTCGGTCAGGTGGGTGCCTTTTGCGAGAAGCACAGGCGTAAAGCGGATGACCAGCGCAATCGCGGTCTCAAGATATTCGGTACGCAGACCTAGTGCACGCAGGGGAGTGGCCAGACAGCGCACGACGGCGATCATATCAGACAGGCGCGTGGTCATGGTGACCAGATTGGCCAGCCCCACGGCGGTCAGCATGCGCAGGATGATCACCAGCCCGTCCACGGGGCTGCGGATGATGATGTGATAGATCCCGACCAGCAGAACGAAGGGCCACAGCACTTTCAGTGCACGCAGGCCTGCGCGCAGGAAGCTTTGGCCGGGCAGGGCATAAAGCGTCAGCGTGGTTGCGAACGCGGCCGTGTGGAACCACAGGCTTTGCATCTGGAACAGCACGATCGTCACGACGCAGAGCGCCGCCAGCTTCAGACCGGCAGGCCAGCCGTGGGCGCGGGTCTCAATCGGAGAGGTCAGAGATATCATCGCTTTCCCCCTTCTGTTTCATCTGGGCTGTGAAGGCGGGCAGCACATCGGCGGGCAGACCTTGCTGCGCCAGTGCCCCGGCTTCGATCCAGATGACATGATCATAGGCCGAAAGTTCGTCGGGGTCATGGGTGACATGGACCAGAGTGCCTTCGTAGCGATCCAGATAGCGGCCCAGCTGCATCCGTGTGGGAATGTCCAATCCGGCGAAGGGCTCGTCCAGCACCAGAATGCGCGGGGCCATTGCCAGCACTGCCATCAGGCAGACCAGTTGCTTTTGCCCCTGAGACAGCCCGTGCACATGGCTGTCAGCCCAGTGGTTTTTGCCAAAACGGTCCAGCTGCGCCCGGGCAGCTGCCTCGGGATCGTCCAGTCCAAGCTGGCGCAGACCAAAGGCCAGTTCCTCGACCACGGTGGGGAAGATGATCTGGTGATCTGGGTTCTGAAACAGGATGCCCACCAGCGACAGCGCAGCGCGGCGGTCTTTGGCCGGGTCGATCCCATCGACGCGGACGGTGCCCGCGCTGGGCTCGACCAGTCCTGATAGCAACCGCGCAAAGGTGGTTTTGCCCGATCCGTTGCGCCCGATGATGCCGATGCGTTTGGCGGTCAGGTCTACTGACATGTCCGCGAGAATCCGGCGCTCGGCCACCGCAAAGCTGGCAGCTTGGAATTCGATCCGCGCGGGTTTCAACTGACTGTCCATGTGCCCTTTCCAAGGCCGCGAAGTTTGCAGGTGTTTGACGGGCCTTTTAACCGGACGCAATAGGAAATTCCTTAGAAAATCGCAGAAACCGTAGTTTCACTACGTCACATTTCTGGCTTCGAATTTGATCATCTCAGGTGCAGAATACCGTCGTGAGTCTATTCCATTGACGTTGGGTCAACTCGCCGCGTTCGGCGACCATCCAATATGAGTTCTCGGACGGGAGCGTTTCATCGGACAAACGGATTAGCGTGCCGGACGCCAATGCGCCCTCGACCAGCGGGACCGATGCCAGCAATACACCCGCCCCGGCCCGCGCTGCAGCGAGCGCGGCGGTGAAGGTGTCAAAGCGCAGATATGGGATCGGGGTGGGGGCGTCGCCCGTATGGGCCGCCCATTCATGCCAGCCCATGCGCGGGCCGGACAGCCCGATCCGGGGTAGATCCTGCCAGTGCTCCGGGTCCATGCCTTGCATCAAGGTGGGCGCGGCGACGGGGGCCAGTACCTCGTCAAACAGGCGGGCGCGGTGGGGGATGCTCCAATCGCCGCTACCGTAACGCAACCGCACCCCGCGCAGCTGCGGATTGTCCTCGGAGGCCAGCATCAGCGTCTTGAATGACAGCTGCACATCCGTGCCCAGCGACAGTCCCGCCAGCCGCGGTGCAATCCAATGTTCAAGGACCGAGGCGCTGCTCCAGACCGTCAGGCGCTTACGTTGAATGCCGAACAGCTCTTCCGAGCTTTGGCGCAGCGTTCCCAGCGCGTGGGTGACGTAGGGAAGCCATGCCTCGCCCTCGACCGACAGGACAACGCCGCGCGGTTTACGAATGAACAGCGCCACACCCAGCCGGGTTTCCAGATGTCCGATGCGCTGACTGATCGCGGCCTGCGTTAGCCCGGTTTCCTGCGCGGCGGCGGTGAAACTGCCCAACCGCCCGGCGGCCTCGAATGCGTGAACCCAATCGAGTGGCAGGTTTGAAAGGGGGTTATCCATAAGCATATCGGGGTCTCAGGTGTGATTTCGCTTGGTTGTCCTTATCACGCTTTGCGCGGACAATCACCACAGGATCAAAGCGTCACAGGAGACACGCGCATGTTTACCACCCAGCTCGACCCATCGGGCCAGGTTCTGACCCTGACAACCCCCAACGGCCCCCTTCGTTTTCACGCCATGTGGCTGCGTGACAATTCCTGGGACCCTGAAACCCGTGCGGCTGGCAATGGCCAGCGCCTTTTGTCGCTTGGCGAATTGCCCGCCGACACGCATATGACCGACGCTTCGGTCAGCGGTGACCAGATCACCATCAGCTTCGCGCCCGAGGGCAAGACCGTCACCTATGACGCAAGCTGGCTGATCGAAAACGCCTATGACCGCCCTGCACCGGATGATCGTGGCTGGCTGGGCGATGGGATCGAGACATGGGATTCGGGCCTAATGGGCGCCGTGCCCATCGGTGACTTTGCGCAGCTCTCTTCGGACCCTGACGCGCTGGCTGCGTGGCTGGAACAGGTTACGCGCTATGGCTTCGGCAAGGTCGTGAACGGTCCGGTCGAAGACGGTGCGCTGTTCAAAGTGGTCGATCTGTTCGGCTATGTGCGTGAAACCAACTATGGCCGTCATTTCGAGGTGCGGACCGAGGTGAATCCGACCAACCTGGCCTTCACCGGGCTGGGGCTTCAGGCGCATACGGACAATCCGTACCGCGATCCGGTGCCCTCGGTTCAGGTGCTGTATTGTCTGGAAAGCTCGGCCGCTGGCGGCGAGAACATGGTGGTGGACGGCTTTGCTGCCGCCCGACGTCTGCGCGAAGAAGACCCAGCCGCCTTCGATGTTCTGGCCAACCACTGCGCCCGGTTTGAATATGCAGGCGAAGAAGGTGTCTGCCTGCAATCCCGCCGCCCCATGATCGAACTTGCCCCGGATGGCGAGATCATCGGCGTGCGCTTCAATAACCGTTCGCTGGCCGCAGTGACAGACGTGCCGTTTGACCAGATGCAGGCCTATTATGCGGCCTATCGTCGACTGGGCGAGATCATTGACGACCCCGCGATGGAGGTCACCTTCCGTCTTGATCCCGGCGAGGGCTTCGTGGTCGACAACACCCGCGTGTTGCACGCGCGCAAAGGATATTCCGGTGAAGGCACGCGCTGGCTTCAGGGGTGCTATTCGGACAAGGACGGGCTGCGCTCGACCGCTGCCGCCCTGTTGCGGACGCGCACGCAGGAGGCTGCGGAATGAAGCCGGATATCGAAACCCTGACGCCTGACAACATCGTCGAGTTCATCGGCGGCATCTTCGATCGCCGAGGCGACGAAGAGTATCTGGGTGAAGACGTCACCATGGCCGAACACATGCTGCAAGGTGCCACGATCGCCGAGCAGAACGGCCAAAGCGAAGAGATCATCGTGGGTGCCCTTTTGCATGATATTGGCCACTTCACGTCCGAGTTCGGCACCTATCACCCCGATGACACTGAAGATCGTCATCACGAAGATGCGGGCGCCGAGGTGTTGGAGCAATTCTTCCCCAGCGTGATCACCGATTGCGTGCGCTTTCACGTTGCGGCGAAACGCTACCTGTGCGCCACGAAGCCATCCTATTTCGACCGGCTGAGTGCTGCGTCCGTGCATACGTTGGAATTGCAGGGTGGACCGATGAACACGGATGAGGTGGCCGCGTTTGAGGCGAACCCCAACCTGAAAGAGATCATCGCCGTCCGCTATCTGGACGAAGCAGGCAAGCGCGCCGGGATGGAAACGCCAGACTATTGGCACTTTGCCCCGATGGTTCAGCGCATGGTGGATCGCCACCTCGGGCGGGCGGTGGATTAAGTGTCCTCAGCGTTACGCAGGTGGAAGGATTAGATAGGGGGCCTTGAAGCAGAACTCCTCGAGATTTGCTTCAAGGCCAATCCTATCTACCACCGCATAAAGCCCCTGCGCTCCGATCGGGGCGAGGACGCCGTGCCATATGCCCTTGTGCAGGTTGACCGCCTGATCCGGGCGCATCACGAAGGCGCCCGGTGTGCCGGGGATGCCGTTTTCGTCCGGGCAGACCATGACCAGCAGGGGCACTCCGTTCATGGGGATGAAGGCCTGCGATCCCAACGGGTGGCGCTCGACCAGATCCAGCGCATAGGGAAAGTGCCGTGCCTTGCCGTCAAACAGGCTGATCCCGGCGCGCCCCTCACCAAAGTCCAGCTGCGCCAGATCGTGGTGGCGCTGGCACTGGCCTGCGTTGATGGTCAGGCTGTTGCGGTCGGTCAGTTCCAACACATCTCCGAACGGGGCGAAGGCCTCGGCTGTCAGGGGCCGCGCGGTGATTTCGGTCATGGCAGAAGATCCATCAGGCGGAAGGCGGCGATGCGTTCGACTTGGCAGCAGGCCTCGGCAAATTCGGTGGCGCGGTCATTGTGGATGCGCCGCTTGAAGGCCGCGAGAATAGATGCTTTGTCGTGATCCCGTACCGCGATGATGAAGGGGAAGCCGTGTTTGGCCACGTAATCCGCGTTGAGCTGCGTGAAGGTCAGCCGCTGCTGGTCCGTCAGCATATCCAACCCGGCGCTGGCCTGTTCCGAGGTGCTTTCTGCGGTTAGCCGCCCAGCCGCCGCCAGCTTGCCCGCCAGATCCGGGTGCGCAGTCAAAACGCCGAATCGTTCGTCATCGCTGGCGGATCGGAAAGCGCGGCACAGCGCGTTGTGCAGGCCAGCCGCGCTGTCATGGGCGGGGCCAAGCTCCAACTCGAAGGCACGCTCGGCGACCCAAGCGGAGTGCTCGAAGATCCCACCATAGAGCTCTACAAAACGGTCGCGCGTCATCTGGCTGGGGCGTTCGATGCGGGTGTGGGGGTGGTGTGTGGCCCAGTGCTCGGCGATCTCGATCCGGCGTGGGCACCAGACATCGTCGTGACGTTGGATATGGTCGATGAACCGGCGCAGGCCCGCGATTTTGCCGGGGCGCCCGATCAGGCGACAATGCAGCCCGACCGACATCATTGCGGGACGATCCCCGGCCTGCCCTTCGGCATGGAGCGTGTCGAAGGCGTCGATCAGGTAGTCCCCGAAATCATCGCCCGTCACCCAGCCCGGTGCGGTGGCAAAGCGCATGTCATTGGCTTCCAACGTGTAGGGGATGATCAGCTGATCGCGATCTCCGATCTCGGCCCAATAGGGCAGATCATCGTCATACGTGTCCGAGATATAGTCGAACCCACCATGTTCGGCGACCAGTCGCACGGTGCTTTCCGAACAGCGCCCGGTGTACCAGCCGCGTGGAGGCGTGCCGACGACTTCGGTATGTAGACGAACGGCCTCGGCAATCGCGGCGCGTTCATCCTCCTCGGGCATGTCCTTGTGCTCGACCCATTTCAGACCGTGGCTCGCGATCTCCCACCCGGCGTCCTGCATGGCGGCGACCTGCTCGGGGCTGCGCGCCAACGCCGTCGCGACGCCATAGATCGTCACCGGAATGCCCGCACCGGTGAACAGACGGTGCAGCCGCCAAAACCCCGCCCGCGCGCCGTATTCATAGATGCTTTCCATGTTCCAATGCCGCTGGCCGGGCCACTGGGCGGCACCGGGAATGTCGGACAGGAAGGCCTCGGACGCGGCATCGCCGTGCAGCACGCAATTCTCGCCACCTTCCTCATAGTTCAGGACAAACTGAACCGCGATCTTGGCGTCATTGGGCCAGTTTGGGTTGGGCGGCGTCGGGCCGTGGCCGCGCATGTCACGTGCGTATCTGTCGGGCATGGGTTCCCTCGTGCTTGGTTCCTGTCCACCCTTCCAAGGAACGAAGGTCAGGTCAAATGGGATTGCGCGGGGGCGCCGATCCCCCAATAGTGGAGCCAAGGAAAGGACACGCCATGACCGGATATCTGACCACCCACGTTTTGGACACGGCACGCGGCTGCCCGGCGGAAGGCCTCCGCATTGACCTCTACCGGATCGAGGGTGACGTGCGAGCGCTGGTGAAAACCCTTGTGACCAATGACGACGGGCGGACGGACGAACAGATCCTGCCCGCGGACGAGTTCGAAATTGGGGTCTATGAGCTGGTCTTCCACGCGGGCGACTATCTGCGTGCGAGCGGACAGAACAGTGAGAACCCACTTTTCCTGGATGTCGTCCCAATCCGTTTTGGCATGTCCGAGCAAGCGCATTATCACGTGCCGCTTCTGCTATCGCCCTACGGCTACTCGACTTATCGCGGAAGTTAATCCTGTTCGAAAACAACCTGTTATAATTTTTGCGACTTTTCCCGCCGCATCTGCGACCCGTTCCCAACCGCGCTTTCGCTTGACTCGTCCCTGCCAGTTCTGACATTCAAGGCCAGCGATCGGTTCCGCGTGTGCAGAAGCACCGCGGAAGTAATAGGGAACCCGGTGAGGTGTAGCCAACAGGCGCCAAAACCGAGACTGCCCCCGCAACTGTGAGCGGCGAGCGAAGCTGAACATGCCACTGGGTCCGCCCCGGGAAGGCCAGCCAAGCGAAGACCCGCAAGTCAGGAGACCTGCCGGACGCTGGGCATTTGCCCATTTCCACCGGACGCCGGGGTGAGCGTCTGGCCCGGCGGTCCAAAGACCCTCCCGTGCCAAAACCCCGTTCGTTCATTCTTGATTGCAGGTCATCCCTGCGACGTCGAATGAGGACGACATGAAAAAGAAACTTCTGGCCGCTACACTGGCCGCTTTTGTACCCGTTGCCGCGCAGGCACATTTCCTGCTGCAACACACCGATGAGGTGCTGATCGACAGGCCCGGCGATGTGCCGATGGGCCTGATCTTCTGGCACCCGATGGAGAACGGGCACGCCATGGATATGGATGCTCCGCAAGAGTTCTTCATGATCCACAATGGTGAAAAGACCGACCTGATGGATCGCGTGGCGCCGGCCACCTTCAAGGGTGCGCACAATGAATCCGCGGCCTTCACCGCCTCCGTGCCGGTCAAACGCTCGGGCGACTATGTGGTCGTGACCGTGCCTGCGCCGTACTATGAAGAAAGCGAAGACATTTACATCCAGCAGATCACCAAGTCGGTTCTGAACCGCAATACGCTGCCCACCGACTGGGACCAGCCCGTTGGCCTGCCGACCGAGATCCTGCCGCTGAACAAGCCCTATAACGTCGTCGTTGGCTCGACTTTCTCGGGCGTGGTTCTGTCGGACGGCAAGCCAGTCCCCGGCGCCGAGATCGAGATCGAGTACATGGCCTCCGAGCCTGACCTTACCGCGTTCGCAGCCACCGACAGCACGGTTAACCCGATGTCCGGCGGCACCATCGTCGCCCTGACCGACGCAAACGGCGTCTTCACCTTCGGCATTCCGAAAGCGGGCAACTGGGGCTTTGCGGCCTTGGGGTCGGGTCCGGCAACCGAACATAACGGCAAAGAGCTGAGCCAAGACGCGGTTCTGTGGGTCCACGCCACAGAGCTGAAGTAAGGAACGCGCGCGATGCACATTGTAGATGGAGCCCTGTCAAATCCCGTGCTGCTTGGCGGCGCGGCTTTGGCTGTGGGCGGTATCGCGATGGGCCTGAAGAAACTGCCACTGGAACGCATTCCGGCAGCGGGCGTACTGTCTGCCAGCTTCTTCGTGGCCTCGCTGATCCATGTGCCCATTGGCCCAAGCTCGGTCCATCTGATCCTGAACGGATTGGCGGGGCTGGTTCTGGGCTGGGCGGCGTTTCCGGCGTTGTTCGTAGGCCTATTGTTGCAAGCAGTGTTCTTCGGCTTCGGCGGATTGACCGTGCTGGGCGTGAATGCCGTGAATATTGCGGGGCCTGCCGTTCTGGCTGGATTGATCTTCGGGCGTCTCGTCGCCCGTGGCAGCCCCATGCAGGGCGCGATCTGGGGCGGGCTTGGTGGTGGCTTTGCCATTGCGGCCACAACGCTGGCCGTGGCGTTCTCGCTGGCCTTGTCGGGGGACGAATTCATCCCCGCCGCGAAGCTGGTCTTTGTGGCGCATATCCCCGTTATCGTGATCGAAGCGCTTCTGTCCGGGGCCGCCATCTTCCTGGCTCGTCGCGTGAAGCCCGAGCTTTTCGCAGGCTCGAAAGGAGGTTGGACATGATCCGATCCCTTATCCTGATCGTCGCCTTGGCGGCGCCTGTGCCTGCACTGGCCCATAATGTGATCTCGTCGGTCTTCCCGTCCGGGTCGGACATCGAAGGCGAGGTGGGTTTTTCCAACGGAGAGATGGCCACCGACTTGGTGATCGAAGTCTTTGACGAGGCCGGCAAAAAGATGGGCGAGACGGTGACGGATGCCGACGGGTTCTTCATCTACACCCCAACGCAACCCGTGACCCATGTCTTCCGCGGTGATCTGGGCGCCGGCCACGTGGCAGAGGTCATCATGCCCGCCGCCGAAGTCGCGGCCCTGATGGGGCAAGACGCTGCTGTCTCGACTTCTGCCGCCTCTGTTGCTGTACCTGCATCGACGGCTGGTCTGTCCGGTCTGTCCGATCAGGCACGCGCCGAGCTTGCCACCATGATCCGCACTGAACTGCGCCCCCTGCGGCAGGAAATCAGCGCGTATAAGAACAAGAACGATCTGCAAACCGTTTTGGGGGGGCTGGGCTATATCGCCGGCCTCTTTGGTCTGGGATTCTACATCGCGGCGCGTCGCAAGATGGAGGGCGGCAAATGACCTATGTCCTGACCGGCGAAGACAAGCCGCTTACCGGCTTTGGCGCGCTTCGGGCGGCCGTGTCCTCGCTTGATCCGCGCATGCGGATCGTGATGACCGTGATTTATGCCATCACCGTGGTTGCGCTTGACGATCTGCGGGTTCTGTCGGGCGCGTTGATCCTGTCGATGTGGCTTCTGGCAATCTCGGGTCTGCCGTTCCAGAAGACGCTGAAACGTATGGCGATGATGGACGGGTTCATCATTTTCACGCTGATCCTTCTGCCCTTCACCATGCCCGGCACGCCGATGTTTTCGGTGTTCGGGTTTGACGCCACATGGGAGGGCCTGTGGCGCGCGACCGAAATCGCGCTGACCGCCAACGCCGTCATTCTGGCGGTGATGACGTTGGTCGGCTCGATGGAGCCGGTTACCATGGGTCACGCGCTTTTTGCCCTGAAAACGCCCGAGCGACTGGTACATCTTATGATGTTCACGATCCGCTATATCGACGTGCTGCGCGAGGAATATCTGCGTCTGCGCACCTCGATGAAACTGCGTGGGTTTCGCCCCGGCACGAACTGGCACACCTATCGCAGCTATGGCTATCTGGTGGGCATGATGCTGGTGCGTGCGATTGAACGGTCCGAACGCATTCTGGCCGCGATGAAATGCCGTGGCTTTTCGGGCCGGATCGTTCTGTTGGAAGAGTTCCGCCTGACCCGTACCGATGTAATGTTTGCAGGCGCGATGGTGCTTGCGCTGGCTGCCCTGATCTGGGCCGAGGTCGCCTATGCCGCTGCTTGAACTTAGTGACATCCACTTTGCCTATCCGGGGCTTGAGCCGGTGCTGGACGGGGCATCCATGCGGATGGAACCGGGCGAGCGGCTGTCGATTGTCGGGCCGAACGGCGCAGGCAAGTCGACGCTGTTGAAGCTCATCATGGGGCTGTTGCAGCCGGATGCGGGCACCATCACAGCCTTCAGCAAACCCCGCGCCGAGGAAGCCGATTTCCACGAAGTGCGCCGCCGTATCGGCTTTGTCTTTCAGGATGCTGACGACCAGCTGTTCTGCCCCACCGTGGCTGAGGACGTGGCCTTCGGTCCCCTGAACCTTGGCAAATCGAAAGACGAGGCCTTGGCGATTGTTGATCAGGTACTGACCCGTCTTAGCCTAATGCATCTGCGCGACCGAATTACGCACAAGCTGTCGGGCGGCGAAAAGCGTCTGGTGACACTGGCGACCGTTCTAGCAATGGAGCCTGAAGTGCTGATTTTGGACGAGCCTACCAACGCGCTGGACCCGGACAACTACGCCCGCTTGACCGAGATCCTGAAAGGGCTGGATCAGGCGATCCTGCTGGTCAGCCATGCTCCTGATTTTAGGGCCGAGATTGCGCCGGAAGGTTATCGGTTGGAGCATCGGAAACTGGTGCGGATCTAACCCAACCGTACGACCTCGCCGCCCGCCGCATCTGCGTCTTCCTGATCATGCGTCACCATTAGAACCGGCAGCGCGCGGGCGCGGGCGTGATCAAAAACAAGCTTGCGCACCTGTTCCCGCCGGGATGCATCAAGGCCCGAGAACGGCTCGTCCAGCAACAGCGCCTTGGGCTTGGACAGTAGCATTCGCATCAAGGCCACCCGTGCCCGCTGTCCACCTGATAGGGTCTCGGGGTCACGGTCGGCGAATCCCGCAAGCCCCACCTCGGCTAATGCGTTCTCGATTTGTGCGCGGCGTTCAGCCCGTGTACCGCCTTGGGCCAGCCCGAAGGCCAGATTGGCCCCGACGCTCAGGTGTGGAAACAACAGCGCGTCTTGGAAAAGGATCCCGACGCAACGATCCTCGGGCGGCAGGGGCAGCAGGTCGCGGCCCTCTAGACGGACATGGCCGTGCAGCGTGAATGCCGGGGGCAGGGTACCGATGATCGCCGACAGCAGCGTGGATTTCCCCACGCCGCTGGGCCCCATGATGGTCAGCACCGATCCGGGCGCGACATGGGTGTCGACCTCGATCAGCGGTGCTGCGTCTTTCAGGATGCGGACTTGGCCCAGATGCAATCCGTTAACCATTCAAAAGCCCCTTTCGGTTGCGCCATACCAAAGCCGGCAGCGCCAAGGCCAGCGCAAAGGGCAGCATCGCGGCGGCGGTTTGCATCAAGCCGAAGACGCCAATGGCACGGCGGTCTCCACCAGATGCCAGCGCGACGGCCTCGGTGGTCAGGGTTTCAACCCGGCCTCCACCCGCCAGCAACGTGGGCAGGTATTGCCCGACGGACACGGCGACGCCGACGGCGGTTGCGGTCAGAAGCGGGGCCAGCAGCATCGGCAGGCGCACACGCCAGAGGATCTGGTTCGGCGTGGCGCCCAGCGCTTTGGCGACGGTGGCTTGACGGGTGTCCCATGCCCTCCACGGCCCCTCTAGTGACAGACGCAGATAGGGTAAGACAAAGACCAGATGCGCCAAAATGACCGGCAGCCGTCCCATACCCAGCCCAAGGTTCAGAAGCAGGGTCTGCAGCCCCGGCAGGAATGCGGTTTGCGGTAGGATCAGCGGCAGATAGATTAGCCACATGCCGCGCTGGGTCAGGCGCAATCCGTACCGTTCCTCGGTCTCCAGACAGCCGATGGTCAGGATCATTCCGATGATGACCGAGACGCCCGCGATCAACGAGGTTTCCGCAAGTGCGTCTAGGCTGCCCGTGCGGTGGCGCATCCAGCTGCGCAGGGTGAATTGGTCGGGCAGTAGGTCCGGGAAGCTCCAGAACCCGGCGAAGGACCAGATGATCAGGCCAAGGAAACCCAAGAGAAGTGTCAAGGATACGGTGATGCCAAGCGCGAAGCCTGCCACGCGTAGGGGGGCATCGCTGCGTCCACGCCGTCCGGTCTGAATAAGGCGGCAGGCAAGGCGGGCGATCAGGTTCTCGCCCAGAAACCAAAGGCCGACGCCTGCGATCACCAACACAAGCTGCCACAGTGCAGCGGCGGCGGCGAGAAGACGGAATCCAATGTCCGGGTCCGACATCCAGCGCACGATCTGCACCGATAGGGTGGGTGGAGTCGATGGTCCAAGGATCACCGCCACATCCACCACCGACATTGCCCATGTGAGCACTACAAGGACGGGAAGGCGGATGCGGGCGTAGAGGGCGGGGAAGATGGCGATCATCCACGCCTTGATGCGGCCATACCCCATGCTCTGGCTTAACGCCATGCGGCGGCGTCCGTCGATCTGGCCCAAGGCGGCGATGGACATGAGCAGCAGGAACGGCACCTCTTTCACCACCATGCCCGCGATGAGCGATAGCCCCCACGGATCGTTCAGGATCAGCAGGTCAGGCGGACGCTCCCATCCCGTCAGCCATGGGGAAAACAGCCGTGCGATCCAGCCCGAGGGGGCGATCAGAAAGGCCAGTCCGAAGGCAGCGGCGGCATGAGGGACAGATAGGAAAGGCGAGAGCAGACGTTCCAGCACGCGAAATCCGCGTGTGCCGGTCCAGCCTGCGAGGATCAAAGCGGTGATGGCCAGCGACAGGACAGCCGAGACAACGCCCGTGACAAGCGACAGTCGGGATGCATCTGACAGACCGGGCCAGTCCAAAAGCGCGCGGAAAGGATCAAGAGACGGGCCGGTATGTCCACCCGCCGGGAAGTGCCCGAAGGCAGGCAAAAGCGTTCCCCACAGCCCTGCGACCAGCGGACCCAGCAGAAATAGGACCGTCAGCAGTGGAAACAGGGGAAGGTGGGGGAAGCGGATCATGGTTGGATACTGCCCCGCGCACAGGACGCGGGGCAATGAGATGTTCTACTGAACGCCGTAGCGCGACTGCCAGTCATCGGCGATGCGGGTCATCCAGCTGGGATGCGGCTCGTCCTGCACGCGGCCAAGCTGGGCGGGCGTCAGGGTTGCGATGCCCAAATCCAGCGCGTCAAAGCGGGCGCGGTCTTCGTCCGACAAGGCGGCCATGTTCAGAACCGTGCCATATCCCAGAACGTTGGGGTCCTGGGCGTTCGCCTGTGCCTCGGGCGACATCAGGAAGTCCGCCAGCACCATCGCGCCTGCTTTCGATCCCGAGTTATAGGGGATCGCCACGAAGGAGGCGTTGCCGATCGTGCCCTTGTCCAGCACGAAGGTGCGCACGGTGTCGGGCAGTTCGTAGTTGGCGATGGCGGTCGAGGCGGCGCTGGGGCTGAAGGACACGGCCATGTCCAGCTCTCCGTCATTGATCAGCTGGATCTGTCGGGTGCCGTTGGGCGGATAGGTGCGGCCCTCGCGCCACAGGGCGGGCGTGAGTTCTTCCAGATAGGCCCAGAGTGGTGCGGTGACGTCGGCATAGGTCTCGTCGGATACAGGTGCGGCCAGAACCGACGGGTCTTCCAGCAGCTCGACCAGCATTTGCTTCAGGAAGGTCGTGCCAAGGAAATCGGGCGGCTGCGGATAGGTGAAGCGGCCGGGATGGGCTTTGGCCCACTCAAGGATCGCAGCGGCCGAGGGCAGCGGCTCGGCGATATCCGCCGTGTCATACATGAACACCACCTGTGCCATCGCCCACGGGGCCTCGTACCCTTCGACCGGGACGGTGAAGTCGGTGCGGACGGTCTTGCCCTCGGCATCCACAAATTGCCAGTTCGGCAGGTCCTCGGCGAAGGGGCCGAACAGCAATCCGTTGTCCTTCATCGAGGCAAAGTTGGCCCCATTAATCCAGATCATGTCGATCGCGCCGTCATCATCCTGACCGGCCTGCTTTTCCGACAAAACGCGGGTCACGGCGTCGGCAGTGTCGGTCAGCTTCACATGCTCCAACGTCACGCCATAGCGCGCTTGGATCTGGTCGCCGGCCCATTCGATGAACGCGTTCGTGGTGGGCGAGCCGCCCCACGCGTTCCAGTACACGGTCTGGCCTTTCGCCTCGTCCAGCACAGCGTCCCAGTTCGCAGGATCGGGATCGGCGAAGCTGGCCGTGGGCAGAAGGGTCGACGCCAGCAGGCTGGCGGCAAGAGCAAGGTGTTTCATTTGGACTCCTGTTGATCGGAAATGGTGGGGCCAAAGGCCTGATACGCACCCCAGACACGCAGAATGGCGGTGGCGAAACAGGCGATGGCGAACAGCCATGCCAGAGGCATGAAGAAACGGGGGACAAGGCAGAGAAGGACGAAGAACAGGATGGTTTCCGTACCTTCCAGAATGCCGTTGGAATAGTAGAGCGACTTGATCCCCTGCGCGTGGGTGTCCATGCCCCTTTTTGCGGCAAGGATCGCATAGCCAAGAAAGCTTGCGCCGTTCACGTAGAAGCTTAGCAGCAGGACCGCCCCGGCGAGGCCGTTCGTGGCTGGGTCATGCAGGATGAAGGCCAGCGGGATGGCGCCGTAAAAGGCAAAGTCTGCGGTGATATCCAGATAGCCGCCAAAGTCAGTACGCGTGCTGGCGCGGGCGACTGCGCCGTCCAGACCATCCGCAAGGCGCGAGGCCAAGACCAGCCACAGGGCCAGCGTGAACTGCCCAAACGCAACGCTTGCCGCGGCCAACAGCCCCAAGCCCAGCCCCACCAACGTTACCGTATTGGCGCTGACACCCGTGCGTGCCAACAGGCCACCGGCCCGATCCAGCGGGGGATCAATCAGTTTACGTGCATAAGCGTCCAGCATGGCGCGCCCTTTCCCATCGCCTGTCTTTTCCGGCGTTTATGGATATCTGGACCAAATTCGCCCCTCGCGTCCATGCGACAAACGAAAACGTGAGCATTCGTCATATCTTGATCGCGCTGGCGGCATTAGAAACGGATGATTATCCCGGCTAGGGGGTGAAAGCCCATATGCCCCTGAACGCGTTTTGATCATAAGGGTTGAACCTTCCGCGCATTTCCCCTTCTGTGGCACCGAAACACGCGCGAGGGATCAACGATGTCACAGAAGATTCGCATCGGATTGAACGGATTTGGCCGCATTGGCCGATCCATTCTGCGTATCTTGGCGCAGGACCCCGGCCCGTTCGAGGTGGCCTTTATCAACGATATCGAAAGCTTGGACACCTGCGCCTACCTGTTCAAATATGACAGCGTGTTTGGCCCATTCCCGGGCGAGGTCTCGACCGGTGATCAGGCGCTTGTCCTGAACGGGCAGAGCATTCCGTTCTATGCCAAGCCCGACATTAGCACGATGGACCTGTCCGATGTGGATGTGGTGCTGGAATGCACCGGCATGGCAGGTAAACGCGCGGTGGCGGAACGTGGTCTGGCGGCAGGTGCGCGCAATGTCCTGATCTCGGGCCCGTCGTCCGAGGCGGATGTGACCGTGGTGCTGGGCGCGAATGAGGATCAGTTGGCTGGGCATCGGATTGTCTCGAACGCATCCTGCACCACCAACGCGCTGGCCCCGCTGTTGAAACTGCTGGATGATCAGTTGGGTGTGATTGGCGGGCATATGACCACCGTGCACTGCTATACCGGCAGCCAACCCACCGTGGACAAACCTCGTGCCAATGCGGCACGATCTCGGGCAGCAGCACTGTCGATGGTGCCGACCACCACCAGCGCCCACAAGCTGGTGGGCGACGTGCTGCCCGAACTGGCCGGCAAGGTCGAGGCGCGGGCGATCCGCGTGCCCACTGCGTCCGTGTCCTGCATCGACCTGACCGTTCGCGTTCGCAAAGACGTCACCGAGGCTGAGGCCCGCGCGATCTTGCAAGAGGGCGCGACCGGCAAAGTGCTGGGCTGGACCGAAGAGCCTTTGGTCTCGTCCGACCTGCGGATGCGCCCCGAAAGCATCGTGATCTCGGGCCCCGAAACCTCGGTCTGCGAGGGCGGATTGCTGCGCGTGTTCGGCTGGTACGACAACGAATGGGGGTTCTCGCACCGGATGCTGGATGTCGCCCGTTTGATGGCGCGCAGCTAACTGCGTTACTGGCCCGCGGGCGTCGCGTTGAAGGTAAACAGCGTTTCGCCGTTGATCTGGTAGCCGTCGATCAGTTCCTGCGCGCGGTTTGACGTCAGCCAATCTTCCAACGTCTTTGCCTCTTTAGCATTCACATGGGGGTGGCCTTGATTTTGGCCGGATCTTCGGCAGGGCCGATCAGGGCAAAGTCGTTACACATGATCTCGCGCCGATGGGTGCCGTGGCCTGCGGTGACGAACGCCTTTTCCGCCGCGCGGGAGTGTCCCAGAACGGCATCGACATCGCCTGCCTCGCCCAGACGGATCGCCTGACCGGTGCCCACGACCAGAAGCTGCGCCTCAAGCCCGGTCACAGGCATTTCATTCGACGATGTCTCCGTTCAGAAGGAACATCACGTCATCGGCCAACCGGCGCGCTTGCCCATGTCATGTGTAGACATGATCAGACACGTGCCCGGGGCGGCAGCGTGTTGCAGAATCTCTTCAATCTCGCGGGTGGCGCGCCCATCAAGCGAGGCACAGGGTTCGCCCAGAAAAAGCAGTGCGGGGGCGGTGATTATGGCGCGGGCGATGGCCAGTTTCTGCCGTTCACCGCCGGGTAGGAAAGTGGCTGGATGGGCGAGCATTGGGCCCAGTCCGACTTGCGTGCCTGCTGTTTCGGCCTGCGCGCGCGTCGGCTTTTGCAGCACCGCGCAGGCATAACGGATAGGCGATGTTTTCCCGGCGCCGTTCGGCCCGATCACGATGGTGATGCCCCGATCCCGCAGCGTTAGGTCGATCGGCCCGACCAGCCGCTTGCCTTTGCGCCGGATCGTGGTCCCGACGCAGATCTGCGTCCAGCGTCACCAAGAGCCAGAGCGCCTGGCTTATTCCTTCCCACAGATCCGGCATACGCCGCCCTTAGCCTAAAGCGTTTCGATTTTAACCTGACACAGGGAAAACCGAAACGCTGCGCGAGATGCCAGTGTTCTGGGTGTTTCGAAACAAACTTGCACCTCAAGTTTATCCCGAAACGCTTTACCTCGGGCATCCCTGATACAGGCCCGTTGTGCCACAAAGTTAGCACAGTGAAGCGTTTGGAAATGGTCTATTGAGGGGGGGAAACCGACATTCCTGCCGCAGTGTGATCAGGTTAAAGGTCGGATGCTTATGTCCCGCAATAGGTTGTGTAAGGGCCAAATCCGTCCGGGGCGGGCAGAGCAAAGGCTTCGGCCCCCGGCTGTTCATCGAAGGGGGATGAGAGGATTTCCAGAAGCCGATCAAAGACTTCCATGTCGCCGTCGGAGGCCGCAGTCAAAGCCTCTTCCACCTTGTGATTGCGCGGGATGTAGATGGGGTTCACAGCGTTCATGGCGTCGGTGCGCGCGTTGTTGCCCCCGTCATGGGTTAGTCGGTGCTGATAACGGGCGATCCAACCCTTGGTGCCGTCGGCAGTCATGAACCCGTCCAACGCGGTCGCATCGCCATCCGCCACACGCGACAACGCGCGGAAGGTGCGGGTGTAGTCGCTGCCCGCCTCTTGCATCAGGCTGTGCAGGTCGTTGGCCAGATCCAAATCCTCGTCCCGCGCGGTGCTCAGCCCCAGCTTCTTGCGCATGCCGTCTAGCCAATGCTGCTGATAAAGCGCGGGGAACTCCTCGAGCACCTGCATCAGCTGTGCGATGGCGGCATCTTGATCCTCGGGATTGATCAGCAACACCAGTGTTTCGGCGAACCGGGCAAGGTTCCATTGTGCCAGATTGGGTTGGTTTCCAAACGCATAGCGCCCCTGCCGGTCGATGGAAGAAAAGACCGCGTCGGAGCTGTAGGCGTCAATAAAGGCGCAGGGGCCATAGTCGATTGTCTCGCCTGAGATGGTCATGTTGTCGGTGTTCATCACCCCGTGGACAAAGCCCACATGGACCCATTTGGCGATCAGCGCCGCCTGACGGGCTTGCACCTGACGGAACAGTTCCAGATACGGTGAGTCAGTGTCTGCGATTTCGGGATAATGCCGCGCAATGGCGTAATCCGCCAACTGCTTGACCCGCGCGTGATCTCCGCGTGCGGCGAAGAATTGGAAGGTCCCAACCCGCAGGTGCGAGGCGGCGACCCGTGCCAGCACTGCGCCCTGTTCGGGGCCGTTCTGGCGCAGTATGGTTTCGCCCGTGGTCGTGGCCGCAAGTGCGCGTGTTGTGGGGATACCAAGGGCATGCATCGCCTCGCCCATCAGGTATTCACGCAGGACGGGGCCAAGCACGGCTTTGCCGTCGCCGCCGCGTGAAAATGGCGTCTTGCCCGAGCCTTTCAGATGCAGGTCACGGCGCTTTCCGTCAGTGTCGATCAACTCGCCAATCAACAGCGCGCGGCCATCGCCCAGTTGCGGCGAGAAGCCTCCGAATTGATGGCCCGCATAGGCCATCGCGATTGATGTGCCCCCGTCAGGAATGCGCATGCCCACCAGTTCCTCGGCGCCCTCGCGGGTTTCAAGGTGATCGGCGTCCAGCCCAAGTTCGTCCGCCAAAGCGCGGTTCAGGCGCAGGACCTTCGGGTCCGGCACCTGCGCGCCTTTCCAGTCGACGTAGAATCCGGAAAGCTCGCGAACAAAGCTGTTGTCAAAATCTGGTTGGGTCATGCGGGGTCTTATTCCGCAGCGCGCTTGGGCAGAACCCAATCGGGGCGGGCAAAGTGGCACGTATAGCCGTTGGGCAGACGCTCCAGATAATCCTGATGCTCAGGTTCAGCGTCCCAGAAATCGCCTGCGGCTTTCACCTCGGTCACGACCTTGCCGGGCCAGAGCCCACTGGCGTCCACGTCCGCAATGGTGTCCAGCGCGGTCGCCTTCTGCTCGTCCGACAAATAGTAAATGCCCGAGCGATAGCTGGTGCCAAGGTCGTTGCCCTGACGGTTCACCGTGGTTGGATCGTGGATCTGGAAGAAGAACTCCAACAGCGTGCGATAGCTGGTCTTGGCCGGATCAAACCAGATCTCGATCCCTTCAGCGTGGGTGCCGTGGTTGCGATAGGTGGCGTTGGGAACGTCCCCGCCAGTATATCCCACGCGGGTTTTCGTCACGCCGGGCATCTTGCGGATCAGGTCCTGCATGCCCCAGAAACAGCCACCAGCCAGAATTGCGCGTTCAGTCATTGGTTTCCCTCCACAAGGTCAAGATAGTCGCCATAGCCCTCGGCTTCCATCTGGTCTTTCGGTACAAAGCGCAGCGAGGCCGAGTTGATGCAATAGCGCAGCCCGCCGGTTTCGCGCGGGCCGTCGGGGAACACGTGCCCCAGATGGCTGTCACCGTGTTTCGAGCGGACTTCGACGCGTTCCATCCCGAACGTGCTGTCACGGTGCTCGGTCACATGCGCGGTTTCAATTGGGGTCGAAAAGGCAGGCCAGCCGCAGCCCGAATTGAACTTGGCGGACGAGGCGAACAGCGGCTCGCCGGACACGACATCCACATAGATTCCCGGTTCGTAGTGCTTGTCATACTTGCCCGTGAACGCCCGCTCGGTCCCGTTTTCTTGGGTCACCCGGTATTCTTCCGGGGTCAGGCGTTCAATGGCGTCTTGGGTTTTTTGATAGCTCATGCGGTCCTCCTTATGGGTAAGGCAAGGATATGGGGTGTTGGACGCTAAATGGAAGCGCTATGCGGCGCACGTTGACGTGAGCGCTCTGTAACGATTTGGCCTCAGAACCGTGTCGGCGCGAAGGGGGCAAGTTCCAGCCCTGGCGTTTCACCAAGGGCCAAGTCCGCGACCAGTTCCGCCGTGCCTGCCGATTGCGTCAGGCCCAAGTGGCCATGACCAAAGGCATAAAGCACCCGCGGATCTTTGGGAGAGGCTCCGATAACGGGCAGAGTGTCGGGCAGCGACGGGCGGTATCCCATCCACTGCGTGCCGCCCTCCGTATTCAAGCCCGGCATGAACGCTTTGGCTTTCTTCAACAGGGCATCCGCGCGCTTATAGTTCGGAGGCAGTTTCAGCCCGCCCAGTTCCACCGCGCCACCAATCCGTACGCCGCCATTGATCACCGAGGCAACGAAACCGTGCTGGCTGAAGGTCAGGTGCGTGCGCAGGTCAAACGCGCCGGGGGGCAGGGTGGTGTTATAGCCACGCTCGGTTTCCAGCGGGATCTTGTCACCTAGATGGTGCGCTAGATGGTGGGACCAAGCCCCGGCGGCGATGATCAGTTTCTGGGTCTCAATCACGCCATCATCCGTGTCGATCCGCACCCCGGTTTCCGTGGGCAGGATGTTTCGGACCGAGGTGATCTGGATCTCGCCCCCCGCTTCACGCAACGCCTGCGCCACGGTTTCGGTCCACAGTTTCGGGTCCACGGTGTTGAACCAGTTGGGCGTGAACGCGCCGTGGGTGAAACGCGGGTGGAGGCCCGGTTGATATTCGGCAATCGCCTCGGGGCTGGTTAGGTGGATGGCGTCAAAGCCGTGCTGTTTCTTCAGCTCCCACGCGGGCAGGGTGCTGCGATAGGCTTTCTCGCCTTCATAAAGCGCCATCTGGCCTTTGCGCTGGATCAGGTCTTCGCGGTTGATATGCGCGACCTGCCGTTCAAAGGCTGCCTTGGCCACATGCATCAACTCGGACTGTGCCTTCATGGACCCTTCGTACCGGTCGCGCCAGCTGGCGCGCCACAGCCGGAGCATCCAAGGCGCGATCTGCACCGCATAGGCGGGCGGAACCGACAGTGGCCCGAGTGGGTCCAGTAGCCATTTGGGCGCTTGCTTCATAATGCCGGGTTTAGCCAGCGGCTCGACCTCCTGAAAGGCAAACGCCCCTGCATTCCCGGCCGAGGTCTCGCCCGCGACGCCCTTACGGTCCAGAACGCGGACCTTCTGGCCACGGCGGGCCAGTTCCAGCCCGATGCTGACGCCGATGATACCGGCACCGATGATTGTGATTTCGTTAGACATCTTGGACCTTGTGGAAAGCGTGGGTCAGGTGCGGATACCATTCCTGAAAGGATCGGCGGCGTCAAAGATCAATCGACCCTCTGCCATGATAGAAGCTTGGCCGGTGATGGACGGGATCACACCCCCCTTCGGCCCCGGCGTGCAGGACAGGCGATAGGGGCTACCGATAACGCTTTCCTGCGTGATCTCTTCCCCGAATTGCAGCTTGCCGTCAGCGATCAGACACGCCAAGCGGGCCGAGCTTCCGGTGCCGCAGGGCGAACGGTCATAGGCGTCGTCGGGGCAGAGCACGAAGTTGCGGCTGTGCATGTCCGGATTGGGCGAGGTGTCTTGGAAGATCACATGATCAATCGGCTCGCCCTTTTCGCCGCCGATGCCTTGAGCGTTGGCGGTGTCGCGGATGGCGATGGCTGCATCGGTCAGGGCGCGGATGCTGCCGGGATCGACGGGCAGGGGAGACGGATCAAGGATGAAGAACCAGTTGCCGCCATAGGCGACGTCTCCGGTTACTTGCCCAAGACCAGGCACATCGACCGAGACGCCCGCAAGTACGCGGCGGCTTTCGATGTTCGTCACCGTGACAGTGTTGGGGTCGGACAGCAGAACCTCGACCACGCCGACGGGGGTCTCGATCCGGTGGGTGCCCAGCCCGATTCGCCCAAGGTGATAGAGCGTCACGGCCAACCCGATCGTGCCATGTCCGCACATGCCAATCACCGCGCCCGCGTCGAAATAGATCACGCCGGTGACGCAGGTCGGGTCCACCGGTTCAACCAGCAGCGCGCCGACCATGGCGGGCTGACCGCGCGGTTCCAGCATGACGGACAGATAGAAATCCTCGTGTTCTTCGGCCAACATTCGGGCGCGCTGGGACAAGGGGCCGGTGCCCAGATCAGGGCCTCCGTTCAGGATGACGCGCGTGGGTTCGCCACCTGTGTGGCTATCGACAATATCCATGAGTGTTCAAACCGAAATTTCAGGGGACATACGTGAGCGTAGGGTTTCTGCTGTGTGCATGAAGCCCGCCAGCCCAGCTTCGCCCAGTTTATCTGCGAAATACGCATAGGCGACGGCTGGATCTGGGCCAAAAACATCAAAGTTTCCTTTGATGTGCAGACGTGCAGTCAATTTGCGCATGGCGCTTTCCATGTACGGGTCGTCTTTGAAACCGTTTTGCCGTGTCCGTAGGGTGGAGGGCACGGCGCATTTGTCGTGATAGAATGATGTATTGCCTGCGCTGGCACATGCGCCAGCGATCCCTTGGGGCACCATGTGATGCCGGGCCAAAGGGAAGAGCGTTCCATAGTTTGAAATAACCTGTTTCATTGACGACGATTCGATAGAGGGCCAGTTGCCCGCAAGTGGTACATTCACCCTAATGTATCTTGGATCCAAGAATCTAGCAAAATTGTGGCAAAAGATCTCAGTTTTGCGTCAAGGTTGCAAAGTGCGAGTATGGGCGGTTATCCCCCGAACCCTGCCAGACCTCCGAAAGATCCAATCGCGCCGGTCAGGATCGGGGACACGATGGCAATGATCGCCTTCAGCGCGTCCAGTGTCGCGATACGCTGAATGTCAAAGCCCGCAACGTCCTTCGCCAATTCGGGTTCCCCGGCCGCATCGACAGCATCGTGAAAGGTGTCGATGCGGACCTTCAGGATCAGGCTGACAGGCAGATAATAGGACAGGATCAGGACCGAATAGGTGACGCCCCGATAGATCGACAGGGAACTGACCAGCTCGGCATGGGCTTTGCGCATGTCGTCATTCAAGATCGCGTCACCGGGCCACGACATCCACGACAGCATCAAGACCATCCCGGTCGTCAGCAAGATGCCCGAGCAATAGAGATACCGCTGCGTGGTCGCCTGTGCGGTTTTCAGGATGCGCGCCTCGGTATCGAGGTCCGGGTGGGCCGACCTCCCGACATTTGCGGGGCGGGACAGGGCCAAGACCATCCCGGCGATCACGGCACCCGCGGACAACGAGGTCAGAATGTTCGCGTGGTCCAGCAAGTAATCCATCGCGAAATACGCCCCTAATTGGTCACAGCCATTGGGCAGGCTCCCTCCAGCATCGCAACCCGCCAAGCTGGCCGGGACCATCAAGGCGTGAAACAGGTTTAGCCCTAGAAGGGTTTCGCTTTCAAAACTCGCGGGCATCCAATCGGGTTCGAAAGTCGAGAAGCTGAGCGAGACAGAAATGATCCCCAAGATCCCCACAATCGTGGTCAGGATCGAGCGCCGCGTGTGGCGGGAATAGAGCTCGAACACAAAGATCGCAGTGACCGAGACCGTCGCCCCGCCAAAGAAAAACAGGGCGGCCAGAAAGCGATAGCGCGCGCTCAGTTCGATCAGGCGGGACTGGTCTTTCAGCTCCAATCCTTCAAGATGCACCGAGGTGTCCCCAAATGTGCCCAGCAGATACTCGGCCACGATCAGAACAACGACGGGCAGAAGCATGATCAGCAGATAGCGCGGATCAATCTGCAGCTTGGTCTTGTCCTTTGCGCGCACCATCATAGCCCCCGATCAGCCCAGATCAATGTCTGCAATCAAGGTCTTACGCGTGTCTGACAGCTTGTCGCGAATGATCTCGCGCACATCGGCGTAGATCACCGGGCTGAGTGCGAGTTTCTGGGCAGACAGCCAATACTGCAGCTCGTTCTTGCCCCACGTGACGAACAGCAGGTTCTGCTTGCGGTCCTTGTAGGTGAAGTTGAACGCGCCCAAGGCCATGCTGATTACATCGCCCGAAGCCTCGGCGCTGCCGATCTGGAAGTTGCCGCCAGTGGACGACGAGGTCTCGAAGTCAAAGAGCTTGATCTTGCCATCGTCCTGCGTCAGCCCGCGCAGCGCTTCGATGGCGCTTTCGACGATGCGGAACTGGTTGCCCGTCGCCACCTGCGCCAGTGTGGCCAGAATGACCTGATCAAAGCTGCCATTGCCTTTCATCCGCTGGCTGGCCTCGAACGGAGCGGCTTCGCGGCTCCAACCCATGAGGCTCATCAGATCCATGTACTTCACGAACCATGCGGCGCGGTCTTTCACCGGGTCAAAGACGGCATCCGCAGCGCGCTGGGCGAAGAGGGTCGACAGCAGCACGTCCTCTTTTTGCAGCGGGGTCAGGTTGTCGACGAAGGAAATCACGCTGGAGGCATTCACCGCCGATTGCAGCGCTTGCTGCGCAGTGGCGTTGGTGGTGCTTGGATCGAACGCGTCGGCAGAGCGCGACGTGGGTTCGGCAAAGGCTGAGTGGACGTCGCCCGGAGCCGATCGGGGCTTGGCCAGAGCGGTCGCGAACAGCGTCGCAATGCGGTCCGCCAGATCCAGCTTGCCGCTTGGGCTGTGCACCACAGGGGCCGCGCCGGGGTCGACTGGCAGAAGCGGGGTCTTTGCGGGCAGTGCCGCGTCCCGGAACGCGGGTGGCCACGTGGCGTTGGTGCCCCGCGTGTCGATATGGGTGAAGCTGTTGTAGCGCCCGATCCCGCCGGTAAAGAACCCTTCCTTGTCGCGCAGCCAGCGCAGGGCCATAGCGACCTGCGGCGCGTCCATCCCCGCGACTTGGAAGTCCAGCGCCCGGAACGCCATATGCTGGCTGGATTTCGCCCCGCCAATACACTGGTTATAGGCCGGACCGCGATAGGCGTTGGTGATCGCAATCGGCTTGCCCAGACGATCCCGCAGATGGTCGAGCACCTGCGCGGTCTTGGCGATGTTCCCCCAAAGGTTGCGCGACGGAAACAGGTTTTTGCCCTGACAGGCCCCGCCAGGGGTGTTGTGCCCGCCACCCAGAACCAGAAACTCGTCGGTCGAGAAATTGCGCAGCCCCAGCGACCGGATAAAGGAGTCAAATGCGGCATAATCCGGCCAGTTCAACGCAGCAGTCGAGTCGCGGAACCCCGCGCCCCGCGCCTTGGCATCCAAGATCGCACGCACTTGGCTGTCGGGGATCTGGTCGTGCTCGTCGCCCTCTTCGTCCTCGGGGCTGGTGCGGGGTGGGCTGGCGACCGCGACCTGTTGCCCCCGGGCGGGGAGCAATGTGAAGGGCCGGTCGGTGACGAAGTTCGGCTCTTTTAGCAGCGCTTCGAACAATTGCGGGGTCTGGCTGTCGCTGTTGATCTCGGCGTCGATGGCGGTGCAGAAGGACCGATAATCGCCCTTGAATGCGCCATCCGACCAGACGGTCAAAAGCGCGCCGGTGAAGGCTCCGTTTTGCGGGCCGTCCATCGCGAACTGTTCGTCTTTACAGGCCCCAAGGTTCAGGACCGAGGCTTGGATCGGGCTGGACAGCGGCGAGGTCATCACGCTTTCCTTCAGCGCGCTATAGGACTTCGACGCCTCGCGATAGGCCGCTTCATTGGCGCGCCAGACGCGGTCTTCGATATGTAAGGGCATCGCCCGCACGTTGGGGCTTGGAGACATCGGACGGCCAAACAGGGTTGTCGGCGCACCGGGGCCAAACCGGATCATCGAGCCCGAATGGCAGGTGTCCGGCACCATCAAAACCCGCACCCCCGCGCGGAACTTGGTCCAGAGCATGTAAAGCTCGTCATCGGCGATTTGGAAATCATAGAGGCACAACGTCTCGTCCATCTTCTCGTCGCCGTCATGGTCTTCGTCCTGATTAAAGTCCGGCACCCGCCCGCCGTGACCCGAGACGGTGAACAGGAACATATCGCCTGCGTTCAGTTCCTCTGCCGCGCGTTCGATTTCAGCGACCACGTTTTGCCGCGTGGCGTCGGCGGTCAGAAGCCGCGTGGGGGTGAAGCCCTCGGCCAAAGCCAAGGCTTCCATGTCCAGCGCGTCGGCTTCGCAGGCGTTCAACTTGCCGTCCCAGCCGTCGTAATGGGCCGGGTCCACCAAGTTCAGACCCACATGCAGAGACATCCCCTTGGGCGCGCCGCCTGCAATGACGGGGGTGGGGTGAAGGTCGGCCTGAAGATCGCTGGCCAGACCGAACGGGCCGCTGATGACAGGGGGCGTTTCGATGCGCTCGGCCTCGATCTTCTTGATCTCAACCTCGAATTTCTGCGCGACCTTGCCATAGCCGGTGTCGTCCGGGTGCAATTCGTCAAACCAGTTCTCGTCCGCGACCGTGTTGCGGCAGTCGATATAGGTGGCGTTCGGCACGGATTGCGCCAGCCGCCGTAGACGGCGGTTAAAGGCATCCATCATCTCGATGGCGATGTCGCGCTGTAGGGCCTTGTCGAGGATCTCTTGCTCTTCCATCGGGGCGCCCAGCCAGCGGCCCTCATTAGGGATCGGATAGTCATAGCCGTGGCACAGCACGCTGACATGCGGGAAGTGTTGTTGGACGTCCCGGAACATGCGCCCGTAATTGTGGATCGCATCGTCCAGAAGCATGTGGAACGAGGGCAGCAGATAATCCGCAGGCTTCAGCGCCGGGTCGTATTTTTCCAGATGCGAGGCCAGCGCCCCACCTGCAACCAGATCATTGCCGCCGCCGGACAGAAGCAGGATCTCGCCCTTCTCGTCGTCCAACGCATTCAGGTATTCCTGCTTGTCCGCCATCTTTTTCAGAAGGTCACCCGCCGCCCCAAGCGAAAACACCGCATAGGGCTTCATCAGGTAATCAATCGTGTCGCGCAGACGCACCGGGTACTGGAACCAGCTGTCGCCTTCCGACACGATGATCGGACCGGTATAGCCTTCCTTCAGCTTGTCGCGGAACATGCCCTGCCGCCGTGCGCGTGACAGCCAGTTGAAAAAATTCATCGCCGCCGCCGTGCGCGCCCGCGCATCTGGCCCTTCAGGCAACTCGACCGTCTCTGGGTTCAGCTTGAACATCGGGTTGAATGCGCCCGAGTTCGCCTCGTCTAGAATGAAATACTTGGCCAGGTCCGTCTCTTCGACGTTGGGATCCGCCATTTGGGACATAAGCTGTTCGACTGAGATTTTGGCCATCGGTCTTCTCCTTTATCAGGTCACGTGTTTCTGAAATCCTCTGATGCACTCGAAAATACTGGTGGTGATGGTCGGGTCGGCATTCAGGTCGGTCTGCTGAATGCGCTCAAGATCGTGTTTCTGGTCGTGGATGCGGTTCAGGCGAAAGATCGCGCCGCTGGCGACCGCCGCGTCGTTGTCGACAAGGCTGGCCATGCCCAGAAAAGGGCGTGCTTTCAGATAGGCGCCTGCGTCCGGCGTGTCGGTGCCGCGCGGCAGGGGATAGCGGTCTTCGAATGCGTTCGAGACCAGATGCAAAACCGACTTGCCATAGGCGCCGAAACAGACGCGATCCTCCAGCTCCTCGGTCGGGACATAGATCCGGGCGGGCACATCCTCGGCGGCGCGCAATAGCGGCTGCACCACGGGTCCGCGGGCACGGCTTTTGCTGTGGCGTGCGGGATCCAGCGCGCCGTTCATTTGCGTGATCCGGGGCAGCAGCACGTTCTGCGCGCGGGGCAACCCGATGGCCGGATGCACCAAATGCATCGTGTCGAACCATGTCTCGCGGAAATCCACGCCGGGACGCGAGAAGGGTGGTGGCATGTCGGGCTTAAGCAGGGACAGCATCTCGTGCACGATCAAGATGCCGGCGCCTTCCGCGACGATGTGCAGTTCGCAGCCGGTCTGGTCTTTCAGGTCCAAAAGGCTGTGCAGAAAATCCCCGACGATCCCGGTTTTCGAATGGCTGCGGTCATGGTGCTGTTCAAACGGCAGCTCGCCCGTGCCTTTCAGCGCGCGCATGGCGCTCATTTCAATGTCGCGCCAAAAAGCCCGCCCGACACCGCGCACGCGGTTTTCAATCAGTTCGTCCAGATGTTCGGCCGTGTCGCCCGCTTGCTTGGTGCAGCTGTCAAAAAGGCTTGCCAGCACCTCTAGCGATTTCTCGACGAAGCTGTTGCACCAGAAGATCGAGTACGGGTACAGCCCCATCGCCTTGATCGCGTTCTTGCGTGCGACGGCGGCGGAAAAAGCGGGTTTGATGCCCTCCAGACTGCCGGGGATCCACAAGAGCACGCCGCGATATTTGTTGGGATCGTCTGGGGCGACCGTAGGGTCTAACTTAGGGGCAAGGTGGGCCTGCGTGCGGGACCACCCGTCTTTGAACGATGGGTAGGACCCGGTCGAGACGTGATAGCCGTCATCCAGATGCATGTAATGCCCGACCAGTTCAAAACACGGGGTCGAGCCGGACCGGATCTTGCCAATTACGCCCTTGGTGCCCTTCTCGCCGACCGAAGCACCGAACGCCGCCGGCGCGGGAACGCCCAGTCGCAGCACCCAGCCGTCGATGACGTTGCGCGCCCAGTCGTCATAGCTCCACAACCCAATTCCGGCCTGTCCCAGATAACCACCCCAGCCCGGCCCCCACGAATTCAGCACGTGAAAGCCGTGCTGATCATATCCCGTCAGCACAAAAGCATGGGTGCCAAGCTTGCCTTGCGCGGGCGGCCAGCCAATCGCCCCGCTGTTCTGCGGCGTGGCCTGCAACCATCCGTCATGGATATTCGCGCTGACCAACACGGCCTGCGCGTCATTCAGCGCCGCGTGAAAATGGTTCAGGACCGAGGCCAGCCGGAAATACGCCCCCAGCCCGATGTCGCGCGCATGCCGCGCCTGCGCCACGCTGGTGAAGCGGCGCTCGGCATCCGGTCCGCCCGCCAGATAACAGTCGCTTTGCCACCGCGTGTCGTCTGGCGGAGCACTGGCGAAGGGCCAGTCCAAGCAGGCCCCGTGGTGATAGAACCCCTTGATGGCCGAGCGCAGGGTCAGGACGCCCTCGTGCGTGTCCGTTTTCATAGCCTCAAGCGACGGATAGCGGTCGTGGAAATACGCCATGCGATACAGCATGTCTGCGCTGGTGATGTCTTTCGCGTGACCCGCGCTGCCATGCGGGCCGCCGCGTTCAGTATGTTGCAGGTGGCGCTGAATGTCGATCAGATTGGCCAGCGCAAAGCCAACACAGCGGCCAGATACCCCCTGATCGCGCACTGTGAAGATCGGATGTCGCAGCCCCGCGTCGTCGGCAGGGTTTAGCAGTTTGGGGTCCATCGCCAGTGCGTGTTTCAGGATGGCTAAATTCGGCACATAGGTCTGATCCCTCAGATCAACCCAATCTGCCCGGACCCCGTTTTTCTGCACGATTTTGGTATCAATTTCGGACATGCGCTCACGCGGCCCAAATCAGAATTTGCAATTAAATTTAGAAGGTTTACCCCCTCATTCTATCACAAAGTGGGGGTTTCTCAAAACTGCGGGAAAAATGGGGCAGGTGGCGCTGGGTGGCGCTTGGCCCAACAAATGCAGGGGAAAATCGAAATTATACTGTTTCTACAAAGTGTAAGGTTCTAGTTTGAGCTGCTGCTTTGTCCGAATTTACGAAACAGTTTGGTGCGGTCGAACGCCTCTTCCAGCGCATCCGTGCGGGCCTTAACATCGTCCCAAAGACGCTCTTGCACCTCGGCCACGGCGCATTCCAGCAAGACCAGAATCGCAGCCATCGAATCCCAGGCGGACGGCACCGCGATGCGCGCACTGAACGTATGACGTGCCAAACGGTGAATGGGCGAGCGCCATTGATCGGTGAAGAGCACGATCTCGGCCTCGCGTTCGTGACACAGCTGCCCGATTACCAGCGTGGTGTTCTCGTACCGGCGCACATCCAGCGCGATCAGGACGTCCCCTTTGCGAATGTCCAAAAGCTCGTGTGTCCACGAGGCGGAAAAGGGCAGAATGCGCACGTCAGGGCGGATCATCTGGAGGTGAAGATAGAAATACTGCGCCAACGTACCGGTGATCCGGCCCCCGGTGATGAAGATGCGGCGATTTGGATCGGAGAGCAGCTTGCACAGCCCGTCGAATTCGTCCGGGTCGACCTCGTCCAGGCTGCGTCTTTGGTTTTCAAGCGCCTGTCGCGAATACCGGTTCAGCATGTGCTCTTCCGGCAGATCGGTCTTCCACACGTCGCGCTTGGCCACCGGGTCCGAGATCATCTCTTTCAACTCGCGCCGCAGGGCGGCCTGAAACTGCGGATAACCGTTGAACCCGGTTTTTTGCAAAAGTCGCGCGACCGTCGTTGTGGACACCGACGCGTTCGCGGCCAGTTCAGTGATGCTGCCAAGCCCGGATAGGGGGTAGTCGTCCAGAATTGCGTTCAGAAGCTGTCGCTCGGACGGGGTCATCTCTTCGCGATGTTGTAAAAGCTGATCAGTTACGCGCACGTGGCAACACCCTTTCGCTGTGAATTTAGTCATTCTGTCAAAAAACCGACAGGAAAATCAAGGGCGGGAAAATCGTTGCGGAAAAATATTGACACAGTGAATGAAGCTGTGGAACTTTTTCCCAATGGAATCGCAGTCTTTGAAATCTACTTTTGGTCCGGCAGTGCATGTGGACATGATGGGCGAGGCGCCCTCGGTGATCGTGGTGTGTGAACACGCCTCGAACCGGGTGCCTGCGCATCTGGGGGGGCTTGGATTGGATGACGACATTCTGACCCGCCACATCGCGTGGGATCCCGGTGCGCTGCCCGTTGCCAAGAGACTGGCGCAGCAGATGCGCGCCGTGCTTGTGCATGGTGGGATCTCGCGGCTGGTCTATGATTGCAATCGCCCGCCCGAAGCACCGGACGCGATCCCGTCGCGTAGCGAAGTCTTTGATATCCCCGGAAATGCTGAGCTGTCCGACCTTGCGCGCAGCGAGCGGGTCACGCAGGTCTACCGCCCGTTTTCACGAATGTTGACCGAGCAGATCGGAGTGCACCGGGCGCATCTTCAGATGATGGTGACGGTGCACAGTTTCACGCCTGTCTATCGCGGCCAGATGCGGGATGTGCAGATCGGCATTCTGCATGGCGATGATGATCGGCTGGCCCACTCAATGATGCAGACCATCCCGGCAGATCTGGGCATGGAGGTGCAGTTGAACGAACCCTATGCGGCCGTTGATGGCGTGGCGCATACGTTAAACCGCCATGCGGTGCCGTATGGCTTGCCGAATGTGATGATCGAGATTCGCAACGACCTGATCGAGACGGCCGAGCAGCATGCGCGCATTGCTGAAACGCTGGCAGACTGGATCGCCAAGGCCAAGGCGGCCATGACTGAAAGGAACACCGCGTGACTGTGTTCATGACTGGATATGTACGCGTCGTGGACGCCGTGAACTATCGCATCGGTCGGGTAATGATGTGGGGGCTCTTTGTGATGATGGGGATCCTTCTGTGGTCCTCGATCTCGAAGACGTTTTTCCTGCCGTCGCTCTGGACCTTGGAAATGGCCCAGTTTGCGATGGTGACCTATTACATCATGGGCGGGCCGTATTCTCTCCAGATGGGGTCGAACGTGCGGATGGACCTGTTTTACCACAACTGGAACAACCGCAAGAAAGCGTGGTTCGACGCCTTCACGGTGTTTTTCCTGCTGATCTATCTGGGCGTGCTGATCTGGGGTGGCGTGGGATCGACTGCCTATTCACTGGGCTATTGGGGCGACGCGCCGTTTTCCTATTTCTGGGGGCTGATCACCGGCGCGGAAGAGGTTGGGCGGCTTGAACGCTCGTCCACCGCATGGCGCCCCTATGCCTGGCCCATCAAATCCATCATGGTCATCGGTTTCTTCCTGATGCTGCTTCAGGCCATTTCCGAACTGTTCAAAGACATCGCCCGCATCCGCGGCAACGAGATTGGTGTGACACGCACATGAGCCAAGAATATATCGCCATTTTCATGTTCGCATCGATGATGCTGATGCTGTTCACCGGCCAGCGCGTGTTCGGCGCGATCGGTGCCGTGGGCGCAATTGCGGCCCTGCTTCTGTGGGGCGTGGGCGGGCAGGACATTCCGTTTTCCGCCGCGATGAAGCTGATGAAATGGTATCCGCTTCTGACCCTGCCGATGTTCATCTTTATGGGCTATGTCCTGAGCGAAAGCCGTCTGGCCGATGACCTGTACCGCATGTTCCATGTCTGGATGGGCCCGGTGAACGGAGGTCTTGCGATTGGCACAATCGGCCTGATGGTTCTGGTGTCCGCCATGAATGGCCTCAGCGTCGCCGGGATGGCCATCGGGGCCACCATCGCGCTGCCGGAATTGTTGCGCCGAGGTTATGACAAGATCATGGTCACAGGGGTTATTCAGGCCGGATCCAGTTTGGGCATCCTCGTTCCGCCCTCGGTCGTCTTGGTGCTTTATGCGATGATCGCACGCCAACCCGTGGGACAGCTGTGGCTTGCGGGCGTGCTGCCGGGCCTGATGATGGCCGCTCTGTTCATCATCTACATCTGGCTGCGCTGCAAAATCCAACCGCATCTTGGCCCGGCGATGGAAGACGCACATCAGGTTTCGCGCGCCGAGAAGATCCGCTTGCTGGGTGCCGGTATCCTGCCGCTGGCCATCTTTGCCGCGATGATGGTGCCCTTCGTGAACGGTTGGACCTCGCTTGTCGAAAGCTCGGCGATCGGGGCACTGACCGCCCTGTTCGCGTCGGTCGCCAAGCGCCGCATGACATGGCACATCTTCGAGACCTGCACCAAGCAGACGCTGCTGATTTCCTGTATGTTCATGTGGATCATTCTGGCAGCACTTGGCTTTGGCGCGGTCTTCGACGGGCTGGGCGCGGTCAAGGCGATCGACAACCTGTTTACTGAACAGCTTGGGCTGAACCCATGGGTCATTTTGATCCTGATGCAGCTAAGCTTCATCATTATGGGCACATTTCTGGACGATACCGCGATGCTGGTCATCGTGGCGCCGCTTTACGTGCCCTTGGTCAAAGTGCTGGGCTTCGACCTGATCTGGTATGGGGTGCTTTACACCATCACCACACAGATCGCGTATATGACGCCGCCCTTTGGCTACAACTTGTTTCTAATGAGGGCCATGGCACCGCCAGAAATTGGGCTGGGGGACATTTACCGTTCGATCGTGCCATTCGTCCTTATCATGGTGATGGCTTTGGCAATCATCATGACCTTCCCCCAAATCGCTCTTTGGCTGCCCAATTACGTTTACGGAAGATAACGATAATAAAAACAACCAACTAGGAGAGAGAAGATGACGACAAGACGTAAGTTTTTAACCACCGCTGGGGCCGGTCTGGCCGCGGCTCCGCTGGCGACGCCCGCGATTGCGCAAGGCACGATCAAGTGGCGCATGCAGACCTATGCCGGCCCCGCATTGGCCGCCCACGTGATCGACCCGGCGATCGAGATGTTCAACAAGATCGCAGGCGACCGCATGCAGATCGAGCTGTTCTATGCCGACCAACTGGTCCCGACCGGAGAGCTGTTCCGTGCCATGCAGAAGGGCACGATTGATGCGGTGCAGTCGGATGATGACTCGATGGCGTCACCTACGGATGTGACCGTGTTCGGCGGCTACTTCCCGTTTGCCTCGCGCTATTCGCTCGACGTACCAGTGCTGTTCAACCAGTACGGCCTGAATGAGATCTGGGACGAGGAATACTCGGCTGTTGGTATCAAACACGTCAGCGCCGGGTCGTGGGACCCGTGCCACTTTGCCACCAAGGATCCGATCCACTCGCTTGCCGACCTGAAGGGCAAGCGCGTCTTCACCTTCCCAACTGCAGGCCGCTTCCTGTCGCAGTTCGGCGTGGTCCCAGTGACCCTGCCGTGGGAAGACATCGAGGTCGCTGTGCAAACCGGCGAGCTGGACGGGATCGCATGGTCGGGCATCACGGAAGACTACACCGTGGGCTGGGCCGACGTGACCAACTATTTCCTGACCAACAACATCTCGGGCGCATGGGCCGGGTCGTTCTTCGCCAATATGGACCGTTGGAACGAGCTGCCGGAAGACCTGCAAACGCTGTTCCGCGTCTGCTGTGACCAGTCGCACTATTATCGCCAGTGGTGGTATTGGGGCGGCGAAGCCAACCTGCGCGTCAACGGTGACAAGATGAGCTTGACCACCATCCCGGACGAGGAATGGGCACAGGTAGAAGCGGCGGCCGTCAAGTTCTGGGACGAGATCGCGGCCGAAAGCCCGACCAAAGCCAAAGTGGTCGAGATCTTCCGCAAGTATAACGACGACATGCAGAAGGCTGGACGGCCTTACCGCTACGGTTAATGATACCGCGTGGGGCGGCCACCTGCCGCCCCCGCTTTTCTTGAAAGAGGCAGTTATGACACTCGACGATCTGAAAGCACAATTTGCTGAGGGCAGCATCGATACGGTTCTGGTATGTCTGGTCGATATGCAGGGGCGCCTGATGGGCAAGCGGTTCCATGCGGGCCATTTTGTACATGGGGCGTATGAAGAAACCCATTGCTGTAACTATCTGCTGGCAACGGATCTGGAGATGGGCACGCCAGATGGCTATGCCTCGACCTCGTGGGAAGGGGGCTATGGCGACTATGTCATGAAGCCCGACCTGTCGACCCTGCGTCCGGTGCCGTGGCTTGAGGGTACGGTGATGGTGATGTGCGATGTGCTGGATCACCATACGCATGCGGATGTACCCCATTCCCCGCGCGCGATCCTGAAGCGTCAGGTGGCGCGACTGGCCGAGTTGGGCTTTGACGCCATGACCGCGACCGAACTGGAATTCTTCCTGTTCGAGAAAAGCTTTGACGACATCCGCAAAGAGGGCTTCCGCGATCTGGCCCCGATCTCGGGCTATAACGAAGATTATCACATTCTGCAGACCACCAAAGAAGAACACGTGATGCGGCCGATCCGCAATCACCTGTGGAACGCCGGTCTGCCAATTGAGAACTCAAAGGGCGAGGCCGAGACCGGTCAGGAAGAACTGAACATCAAATACGCCCCCGCCATGGACAATGCCGAGTATCACTCGATCGCCAAACACGCGGTGAAGGAAATCGCGTGGCAACAAGGCCATGCGGCGACATTCCTGCCGAAATGGCATCACGACAAGGTGGGCTCGTCCAGCCACGTGCACCAGTCGCTGTGGAAGGATGGCGCGAATGCGTTCTTCGATCCGAGCGACGCGCTGGGCATGTCGGATCTGATGAAATCCTACATGGCGGGGCTTTTGAAATACGCGCCGGACTACACCTATTTCATGGCGCCCTATATCAACTCGTACAAACGGTTCATGAAGGGCACCTTTGCGCCAACGCGGATCATCTGGTCGGTGGACAACCGCACGGCAGGCTTCCGCCTGTGCGGTGATGGCACCAAAGCGGTGCGCGTCGAGTGCCGCATCCCTGGATCGGACATGAACCCCTATCTGGCCATAGCTGGAATGCTAGCGGCGGGTATTGCTGGCATTGAAGAAGGGTTGGAGCTTCAGGCCCCGACCACTGGCGATGTCTATCAGGGGGAAACCGGTATGATTCCGGGCAATCTGTCTGCCGCGCGTGATGCGCTGCATGGGTCAAAGATGTTGCGGGCTGCGATGGGGGACGACGTGGTCGACCACTATACTCGCGCTGCCGAAGTCGAGATCGAGGAATTTGAGCGCGTGGTGACCGATTGGGAAGTCGCGCGCGGATTTGAGCGGGCATAGGGGGCTTTGCCCCCGCCTACGGCTCCCCCAGGATATTTTTGGCAAGAAAATGCGGGGGAACGGTTCTGGAAATGGAGAGCTGACATGGGTCAGGTATTGAAGTGTATCTCGCCGATTGATGGATCGGTTTATGCTGAACGCGAGGTGTTGTCGCTGGAGGCCGCCAAGGATGCGGTGGCGCGCGGGCGGGCAGCGCAGGCGGCTTGGGCAGCGCGTCCGTTGGCCGAGCGGGTCGATTTGGTGATGGCTGGGGTCGCAGCCGTTGGCGCGATGAATGACGAGATTGTGCCGGAGCTTGCCCAGATGATGGGACGCCCAGTGCGTTATGGCGGCGAGTTCGGTGGGTTCAATGAGCGCGCCAGCCACATGGCCTCGATCGCGGCGGACAGCCTTGCAGATATCGAAGTGGGCGAGGATGAGACGTTCAAGCGCTATATCAAGCGCGTGCCGCACGGTGTAGTTTTTGTCGTCGCCCCGTGGAACTACCCTTACATGACAGCGATCAACACCGTTGCACCTGCGCTGATTGCGGGCAATGCGGTGGTGTTGAAACACGCGACGCAGACCCTGTTGGTGGGCGAACGTATGGCTGCGGCCTTTGCCTCGGCCGGTGTGCCTGCGGATGTGTTCCAGAATGTATTCCTGTCGCATGACGTGACCAATGATCTGATCGCGGACAATGCGTTCGACTTCGTGAACTTCACTGGCTCGGTCGGTGGTGGTCAGGCGATGGAGCGCGCGGCGGCGGGCACGTTTACGGGCGTGGGCACCGAGCTGGGCGGGAAAGACCCCGGCTATGTCATGGAAGACGCGGATCTGGACGCGGCGGTTGATACGTTGATCGACGGCGCCATGTTCAACGCGGGCCAGTGTTGCTGCGGGATTGAACGGATTTACGTGCATGAGAGCCTCTATGACGACTTCGTCGCCAAGGCGGTTGAGATCGTGAAGGGCTATAAGCTTGGCAACCCGCTGGACCCGGAAACCACGTTGGGGCCGATGGCGAATGTGCGTTTTGCGGACGAGGTGCGCGCGCAGATTTCCGAGGCGCTAGCCGATGGGGCCGTCGCCCATATCGACACCTTTGCCGAGGATGATGGCGGCGCCTATCTGACGCCGCAGATCCTGACGAATGTTACGCATGATATGCGCGTGATGCGGGATGAAAGCTTTGGTCCAGTTGTGGGGATCATGAAGGTGTCTTCTGACGACGAAGCCATCGCGCTGATGAATGACAGCGAGTTCGGTCTGACCGCCAGCCTATGGACAAGCGACGTGGATCGTGCCGCGCGTGTGGGCGATCAGGTCGAAACCGGGACAGTTTTCATGAACCGCGCCGACTATCTTGATCCCGGCCTGTGCTGGACCGGTTGCAAAAACACTGGGCGTGGGGGTGGTTTGTCCGTGATCGGCTTCCACAACCTGACACGCCCGAAATCCTACCATCTGAAGAAGGTGACATCATGAGCCTTGTTGGAAACTGGTCCTATCCGACCGCAATGAAATTCGGCGCAGGCCGCATCAAGGAACTGCCCGAGGCCTGTGCTCAGGCAGGTATGAAGCGCCCGCTTCTGGTGACCGACAAAGGTCTGGCCGATCTGCCGATCACGCAGGCGACGCTGGACATCATGGAAGCTGCCGGTCTGGGCCGTGGCATGTTCAGCGAGGTCGATCCCAACCCGTCCGAGATCAACCTGCACGCCGGCGTCGAGGCCTACAAGGCGGGCGGTCATGACGGTGTGATCGCGTTCGGTGGCGGCTCGGGTCTGGATCTGGGCAAGATGGTTGCGTTCTTCGCAGGTCAGAACCGCCCGATCTGGGATTTCGAAGATATCGGCGATTGGTGGACCCGTGCGGATGCGGATGCGATTGCTCCGATCATCGCGGTACCGACGACTGCGGGGACGGGATCCGAGGTCGGCCGTGCCTCGATCATCACGAACTCGGTGACGCATGAGAAGAAGATCATCTTCCACCCGAAGGTGCTGCCGACGGTTGTGATTGCGGACCCCGAGCTGACCATGGGCATGCCCAAGTTCATCACCGCAGGCACCGGTTTGGATGCGTTTGCACATTGCGTCGAGGCGTTCTCGAGCCCGCACTACCATCCAATGAGCCAAGGTATCGCGCTGGAAGGCATGCGTCTGGTCATCGACTATCTGCCGCGCGCCTATGCGGATGGCACCGACCTTGAGGCGCGCGCCAATATGATGTCTGCCGCCGCGATGGGCGCGACAGCGTTCCAGAAGGGACTTGGCGCAATTCACGCGCTGTCCCACCCAGTTGGTGCGATCTTCAACACCCACCACGGGACCACGAATGCGGTCTGTATGCCTGCTGTGCTCGAATTCAACGCGGCCGAGATCGCCGATCGTTTCGACCGCGCCGCAGGTTATCTGGGCATCGAAGGTGGCTTCAAAGGCTTCCAAAACTTCGTGCAAGACTTCAACGACAGCTTCCAGATCCCGCGTAAACTGTCCGATATGGGCGTGAGCGTCGACCAGATGGACGCTCTGGTCGAAGGCGCGATCAAAGACCCCAGCTGCGGCGGCAACCCGGTCGAGCTGACCCGTGAAAACCTGCGCCAGCTCTTTGAAGATGTGATCTGACCCCATGACCACGGGCATTGTCCTGATCATCCTGTCGGCGGCAATGCTGCACGCCACATGGAACACCATTGTGAAAACGGCGGGGGATCGGACAGCCACATTGGGTTTGGTGGCACTGGGTCATGTAATTCCCGGCTTGGCAATGGTGGCGGTGCTGCCATTGCCAGCCGTGGAGAGCTGGCCCTACCTGATCGCCTCGACGGTGATCCACTTCGGCTATTTCTACATGCTGGGGCAGGCCTATAAGCACGGAGACCTTAGCGTCGTTTACCCGATCGCGCGTGGTATCGTACCCGCGCTGGTGTCTCTGTGGGCCATGCTGTTCGTGGGCGAGATCCTTCCCGCGCAGGCATGGTTCGGCATCGCGCTGATCGCAGTGGCGATCCAGATTTCAAGCTGGGCGGCGCTGCGGCACGGGGTTGGTCGAGCGGCACTGTTCTTTGCGCTTGGAACGGGATTCTGCATCTCGGGCTACTCGCTTGTGGATGGGGTCGGCGTGCGCTTGTCTGGAGACACGCTGTCCTATTGGGCGTGGCATTCGGTGTTACATATCTTCATCACGGGCTTCGTGGCTGTGCGCCGCGGAAACGCGATCATGGCCCTGCCACGCCGGACGTGGATGATTGGCATTCTGGGCGGCATGGTGTCGATGACCGCCTATGGCCTGGTCTTATACGCCAAGAACTTCGCCCCACTTGGGGCCGTGTCGGCTTTGCGTGAAACCTCGGTCATTTTTGCGGCCCTAATTGGCTTTGTCTTTTTGGGTGAAGGGAACTGGCAGCGCCGCCTGTTGGCGGCGGTTCTGATGGCAGGGGGTGTCGCGCTTATTGGGCTATCTATCTGATGCCTAATCCAAACGCGGAATGCTTAAAATGTTGACTCCAACCCCTTTCAGGTCGTTCACTTCTTAAAGTGGCCGAGGAGTCGGTCCAGTGAAATCGAAAAATGCCGCGCCAATGTATCCAGTTTGCGCTTGATGCATAAAGACTTGAAAGAAAAGGGAGAAATGCAAGTCTAGGTCCTGATTGGCGGGGATTTCTACTAAGTACACGTCCAGAAGCCTACATTGCGCATCAAAACTGGACTGACGATGCGATATAAGCTGGCGCTATTGGTGTGCTGGATAATGAAAAAAACTATCGCAATACAAAAATTAAAAAACCAACGGGAGAATACAATGACAACAGAGAACAAGTTCAGCCGTCGTTCCGTGCTGAAAGGCGCGACCACGATGGGTGCAGCCGCACTGGCGACACCGCTTTACGTGAAGAACGCGCTGGCGTCCTCGGGTGAGATCAACATCCTGATGTGGTCGGACTATCTGCCGCCCGAGTTCATCGCGGGCTTCGAAGGCGAGACCGGCATCAAGGTGAACTACACCGGCATCGGGTCGAACGAAGAAATCATCAACAAGATGAAAGCGACCAAAGGTCAGGGCTTTGACATCGTGTCGCCAACCAACAACCGTTCGCTGCAGTGGGAGCCGCTTGAGCTTCTGAAGCCGTTCGATCTGGCGAAAGTGAACATCGACGCCGTGAACCCGGCGATGGCCAAGATCGGCACTGATGCATGGAACTTCGCAGGTGGCGGTGCACACTGGCTGCCGCATATCTGGGGTACCGAAGGCATCGCGTACCGCACCGACAAATGGCTGCCGGCGGGTGATGCACCCAGCTATGGCGACGTCTGGTCGGAAGAAAACGCTGGCAAGACCATGGGCCGTGCACACTCGATGATGCTGGGCGCTGGTCTGTACATGGAAGCCTCGGGCGAGATGGAGCCGGGCTCGATCTGGGCGGCTTATAACGACGAAGACACCATGCGCAAAGTATGGGGTCAGGTTGCTGATTGGTGTATCGCACGCAAATCACGCATCAAGCTGATCTGGAACGACGCCGACACCCAGAAGAACGGTCTTCTGAACGAAGGCGTCGTGGTCGGTCAGACTTGGGATGGCCCTCCGCTGGCCCTGAAATCGGCAGGCGAGCCGGTGCACTATCAGGCGCCGGTCGAAGGTGCGATGGCTTGGGTCGACGGCATGTCGATGCCGGTAGGTGCCGCAAATGAAGAGCAGGTCTATGCCTTCATCGAATACGCCTACCGTCAGCAGCCTGCTGGCGTTGCGATTGACAGCCACGGCTATAACTCGCCAGTTCTGGGTGCCGACACATATTCGGGTGACACCTACAAGAAGAACTTCTCGGAAGCGTATCCGGGTGACAGCCTTGCCAACCTGAACCCCTGGCCTGCTGAAGCGCCCTGGTATGCAGATGTGCGTACCGAGTTCGTGAACAAGTTCAAGAGCGCCTAAGCGACTTGAAATCTGCGCGCCCCCGTCACCGGATGGGGGCGCCACACCAAACTGACTGAAACGTCTGGAAACACGGTCGCACGCCTGAGATCAGCGCGTGAGCGACCCGTTTATGGGGAGAGACCATATGAGTGCCGGAGTAGGCGTCGATCTTGAGAACCTCTGGATCCGCTTTGGAGATTTCGTCGCGGTGCGCGACGCGAATGTGCACATCAAAGGGGGCGACTTCTTCTCGTTCCTTGGACCGTCGGGCTGTGGCAAAACCACGATCCTGCGCGCCGTTTCGGGCTTTCTTGAGCCCAGCGAAGGCAATGTGCTGATCGGTGGAAACAACATGCAGGGCATCGGGCCGAACAAACGCCCCACGGCGCTGATTTTCCAGAACCTTGCGTTGTTCCCCTTGATGAAGGTCTGGGAAAACATCACCTTCTCGATGGAAATCGCGGGTGCATCTGCACGTGATCGTCGCAAACGTGCGGATGAGTTGTTGGACATGATCGCGCTGCCCGGTCAGGGTGACAAGCTGCCCAGCGAATTGTCGGGCGGTCAGCGTCAGCGTGTGGCAATTGCCCGCGCGCTGTGTGCCGAACCTGATGTGCTGCTGCTGGACGAACCGCTGTCGGCGCTGGACTTGAAGCTGCGTCAGCACATGCGGACCGAGCTTCGCGAAATTCAGAAGCGCGTTGGCATTACCTTCATCTACATCACGCACGACCAAGGCGAAGCGCTGACCATGTCGGACGACATCGCCGTGATGCGTGCCGGTGTGATTGACCAGATCGCGGATGGCAAAACCATCTATAACGATCCGGCGACCGCCTTTGCGGCCAGCTTCGTGGGCGAAAACAACGTCTTCCGCGGGAAGGTGCTGGAGGTTCGCGGTGACCAAGCTCTGATCCGCACCAACCGTTCGGGTGATCTTCTGTCCCGCATTTCGACAGCCAATAAGGGCAAGATGAATGTGGGCGACGATGCGATGATGTTCATCCGTCCCGAAGCTCTTTCACTGGCCCCGACCGGAACGCAGGGCGATCACTTCGTCACCGCAAAGGTCAACCACGAAGAATTCGAAGGCAACACCTTCAACATCTTTATGGAAGGTGACGGCGGTAAAGAGCTGAAGGTCGCAATCCCCAACCATGGTCAGTCGTTCGAGGATCACTCGGGCCAAGACATGACGCTGGAATACGAGGTCAACAACGCCGTTGCTGTCCCCGCCGGCGAACTGGCCGCGGAATAAGGAGTTTAGCGATGCCAAGTTTCCTGAAGGAATTCTTCAACCGGAACGGCACGCTGATGGGATCCCTGATGTTGGGTCTGGTCCTTTTCTGGACCGTTGGCCTGATCATTCTTCCGCAGCTGTCGATGCTCGACTTCTCGTTCCGTCCGAACCTTCCCCCGCCCGAAATCGGTGGGCCGAAGGATATTTATACGCTTGAGAACTACAAATACCTGATCTTTGGCCCCGAGGGCGGATCACAGGATTATAACGCGGTGGACCTTCGGGTGTTCTTCCGTACGCTGGTGGCCGCTGTCTGTGTGACCATCTTCAATCTGATCCTGTGCTATCCGATTGCCTATTATCTGGGTCAAAACAAGGGCAACCACATCCGCGTCTTCGCGCTGATGCTGATCATCCCCTACTGGATCAACGAGATCCTGCGCGCCTTTGCGCTTCGGATCATCTTTGGCGAAAGTGGGGTCATCAACACGCTGCTTGTCGGCTCGGGGATTTTCGATACGCCCTTTGACTTCATCCGCAACGACATCGCGCTCTACGCGGGTCTGGGCTATGCGTACATCCTTCTGATGATCTTCCCGATCTACAACGTGATCGAAAGCCTTGATCACAACCAGATCGAGGCCGCGCGTGACCTTGGTGCGCCGTGGTGGCGGATCCACAAGCGGGTGGTCATTCCCTATGCCAAACCGGGTATCAGCTCGGGCTGTACAATGGTGTTCATGCTGTCTGCCGGTGCTCTGGCTGCACCCCAAATCCTTGGGGGACCGTCCAGCCTGTGGTTCACGCAGCTGATCTATCAGCAGTTCAACGACAACTCTGACTGGCCGCAAGGTGCAGCCTACGCGATCGTTCTGCTTGTCACCTGTATCCTGCTGGTGCTTGCTCTGATGCGTGTGTTCAAAGTGAACATGGGGGATATTGGCAAATGACGACTGATAAAATCATTCGCGTATCCATCTGGGTCTATCTGGGCATCTTCTTTGCCTACCTGCTTGGCCCGCTGATCATCATGTCGGTAACGGCGTTCAACTCGCCCAGCTTCCCCCGCATGACGCCGTGGGAGTGTCTGACCTTCAACTGGTTCGGCGAGCTGTTTAGGGACGAACGTATCCTGAACGGGATCTGGAACTCGATCCTTGTTGGGTTCGGTACGGTGATCATGTCCGTTTCGATGGGGTTGGCGGGGGCTTTGATGCTGACGCAGATCTGGCCGAAACTTCGGGCAACCTATTACACGATCATCATTGCCCCGATCCTAATTCCGGGCGTTGTGATTGGTATCTCGACGCTGGTGTTCTGGGACCGGATCAACCGGATGTTGGGTCTGGGTGCAGATAGCTTCCTGTCAAACGGGTTGTTCCTGACCATCATCGGTCAGTCCACCTTTATCGCCAGCTACTGCATGCTGGTGCTGGTGGCCCGCCTTCAGCGCTATGATATGGCGCTGACCGAAGCCGCTTTGGACTTGGGTGCAACCCACGCACAGGCGTTCCGGAAGGTGCTGATGCCCTTCATGATGCCCGCGATCCTGTCGGCGTCGGTGCTGGCGTTCCTCGCCTCGTTCGAGAACTACAACACCACGACCTTCACCTTTGGCGAATACCCGACCCTGACGATCGAACTGGCGCAGAAGGTGCGTTACGGGATCACTCCGGCGATCTCGGCCTTGGCCTTCATGATCGTGGCCCTGACGGTCTTCTTCGCACTGATCAACGAAGCGAACATCAAGCGTAAGAAGATGATTGCCGAGGCCCGTAAGGACGCCACTGTCGGTGAGCTGGCGGGTAAGATCGAAGTGCCTGGTTTGGTAAGTCGTAACCCGGCCGCGATTGCCGTGATCGTGTTGGTGATCGGCGTGGCGACGGTGACGGCGTCTGCCATGACCTATAGCCCGGATCAGTGCATCGCCGATGTGCAGGAACAGAAGCGCCTTGAGACCGAGAAGCGCATTCAGGAACTGCGCGACCGTCGTGCCAAGGAAGCGGCTGACAAAGCTGCCGCCGAAGGTGCGGAAGGTGGGGCAATCCAGTCGGCGCCTAAGCCGTCTAACAACTCGGGCTTCGGCGGGGTGTTCGCTCCGAACACGCTGCAGAACGAAGATGAGGGCGCTTCGGATGAGGGTGCCGCGGGATCGTCGAACAACTCTGGTTTCGGAAACGTGTTCGATCCCAACGCGATCGGGAATGACGACAACTGATCGTTTTGTTGCTTGAAAACGAAAAGGCCCGGCACTGCGCCGGGCCTTTTTACATTCTGGGGATCACTTACCCCAAGTCATACGTTTCAGCACATCGTCCTTATGATGGACATGGTGCCAGATGGCTGCCCCGGCGTGGCCCAGCAGCAGAAGGCCAAGGGCGATGGCCGACAGGAAATGCACCTGCGCGAAGAAGTCCGTCAGGGCTTGGCTTCCGGGCACGAAAGGGTCGTACATCTCGAACCAATTGAAGACTTTGTTCTTCACACCGAACCGATCCTGCAAGGGCGAGGCCGAAGACATCAGCCAGCCAGACAGCGGCATGATGAACATCAGGGCATAAAGGCCCAAATGCCCCAGCTTTGCCGCCAGCTTTTCCAGCGGGGGCATGTGGTCGGGCAGCTCTGGTGCGTTGCGATTCAGCAGGCGCCAGACGACCCGAATGACGGCCAGAACGAACACCACAAAGCCCCAGCTTTTGTGGGTCTGCACCAGCGGGAATTGTGCCAAAGCATCCGTCACGAACTGGGTCATCCAGACACCTAGCCCCAACTGATACAGGATGATCCCTGCAATCGCCCAGTGCAGGAGGCGCGTCAGCGCCCCCCAGCTTTGGGTCGTGTTCGTCAGACGCATGGGTTATTCCCAGCCGCCTGCGCGCATCTCGGCCGAGATTTCCAGACGTACTTCGTCGGACGTCACAGGCGCAAACATACCCACGCCATAGTCCGAGCGCAGCATGTCAGCCGTACCCTGAACGCCGATCCATTCACCTTGGTAATAGTCGAAGAACTCGCCCAACGGGTGCGGGCCGTTGTGGTTCAGCGTGAAGTTCATGGTGATCGGCTTGGTGTTGTCCTTGATGGTCAGGTCGCCCACCAGCGTGATGGTGTTGTCCGAGGTCTGTTCGACCCCGGTCGAGGTGAACGTGATCTCGGGGAAGTTCTCGACGTCAAAGAAGTCAGCGCTTTTCAGGTGATCGTCCAGCGGGCCGACGCCGGTGTCGACGCTGGCCGGGTCCACCGTCACGGTGACTTTGGTGGCCGCGACATTCGCGGGGTCGAAGTCAACTTCGCCACCGATCACTTTCCACTGACCCGACTGTTCCGACAGACCGGCGTGATTATAATAGAAGCGGATTTCGGTGTGGCCGGGATCGAATTTATAGATCTCGGCAGTGGCAGTTCCGGCGGCAGCAAGGCCCAGTCCGAGGGCGGCAGCAGTCAGAAGAGGTTTCATTGTGTCGGCTCCTTTGTCATGTTGCAGGACAACGTGGGAAAAAATAATAGATGCATGTGCATGTATCTATTATGGGCGCGTAGGGGAAGACGGCAAATATGCCGGTAACGGGAATGTGAGATGGATAGAAAACCGAATAACCAGACCACTGCGATCTGGGTGCTTCTGAACATTGCTCATAAACGGGTCACGCAAACTTTCGAGGCCGAACTGAAACGCGCGCGCCTACCGTCAGCCGCGTGGTACGACATCCTGTGGGCGTTGGAGCGCGCCGAAGAGGGGATGCGCCAGAACGAGCTGGAGCGCCAATCCCTATTCGATCAACCCAATCTGTCGCGCACCCTCAAGCGCATGGTGGATGAGGGGTTGGTCACCCAATGCCCTGCACCAAACGACCGGCGCGGGCGCGAGTTGCGGATCACGGAAGAGGGCAAAGCCCTACGCTCTCAGATGTGGAAGGTCTATGGCGGTCTGATGCTGTCCGAAATCGAAGACAAAATCCCCGCAGAGCATCTTTCGGGGTTGATCGATGGGCTGGCGTCTCTGGTACCCGAAAAAGACGAAAAGCTTGAGGGGAAGCTGAAAACAGCCCGAGAAACAGCCATAAACCCTCCTAAAGGATCGTATTGAAAAACTCGTGAAGCATTTCGTTGGAATACTGCGGCGCGAGACACCGGAATCAGAAGGCGCGCGACATGAACAAAGAATTCTTCAAACTGCTGGAAGACATGAACAAGTCCGGGGATAATCCCTTTGGCGCTTGGGCTGAAACGTGGATGTCCTATCAGAAAGATATGGCCAAGCTTTGGATGACCACCGCGCTGAAAGCTGGCGAAGGGATTGAGCCGTCCAAGGATCATCGTTTCCGGGGCGATGCATGGAACGAAGGTGTCTTCCCGCTGCTGCGCCATTCGTACGAGCTGACCGCGAAGGCGATGGTGGATATGGCTGACAAGGCCGGTCTGTCGGAGCAGGAACAGGACAAGCTGAGCTTCTACGCCCGCGTTGCTGCCGACAATATGTCGCCCTCGAACTTCCTTGCCACCAACCCTGAAGCGCAGAAGCTGGCACAGGAAACCGGTGGGCAAAGCCTGATCGACGGCTTCCAGAACGTGATGGAAGATCTGGAGAAGGGCTATATCAGCACCACCGACGAAGATGCGTTCGAGGTTGGCAAGAACATTGGCACCACGCCGGGATCGGTCATCTATCGCAATGAGCTGATCGAGCTGATCCAGTACAAACCGATGGCTGCGAAGACCCGCAAGGCACCGATCCTGGTCGTGCCGCCCTGCGTGAACAAGTTCTACATCTTCGACCTGAACGAAAAGAAATCCATGATCCGCTATCTGCTTGAACAAGGGCAGAGCGTTTACATGATGGCGTGGCGCAACCCAAGCGCCGAACTGGGCGATCTGGGTTGGGATGAGTATGTCTCGGACGGGATTTTCGAAGCGCTGCGCGTGACGTCCGAGGTGTCGAAATCGGACGCTGTGGACATCATGGGCTGGTGCAATGGCGGCACGATGTTGATCGCCGCTTTGGCCGTTATGCCCGACGATCTGAAGTCCAAGCTGGGCACCGCAACATTCCTGTCGTCGCTGATCGATTTCGCGGATCCGGGTCAGTTGAAGGTGTTCATCGACGAGCCGCAGGTCGAAGCCTATAACCAACGCCTGCAGGCCGAAGGGGTGGCGCCGGGTCGTGATATTGCCAACGCGATGGCGATGCTGCACGTGAACGAAAGCATCTGGGGCTTTGTGGTCTCGAATTATCTGATGGGAAAATCGCCTGCGCCGTTCGATGTACTGTATTGGAATGCTGACACGCAGAACCTTCCGGCCAAGTGGTACAGCTTCTTCGTTGAAGAGATGTACATGGCCAACAAGCTGAAAGAGCCGGGCGCGCTGACCTTGTGTGGGACGCCCGTGGATACGCGCAACATTGATGTGCCGTGCTATTTCCTTGCAGCCGATGGCGACCATATTGTGCCTTGGAAAGCCTCGTTTACGGCGACCGATCTGGTGTCCGGCCCGACCGAGTTCGTGCTGACCACCGGCGGCCATGTCTCGGGCACGGTGATCAACCACCCGGCCAAAACCCGTCGCAAGTTCTGGACGGACGGTTCGGACCAGTCCAGCGCCGAAGGCTGGCAGGAAAGTGCCGCGCTGACCGAAGGCAGCTGGTGGCCCCATTGGTTGGAATGGCTGGACCAGAACAACCCGGCAGAACGTGGTGCGGCGGCCAAGACGTTGGGCAACCGCAAATACAAGCGTCTGGCCGACGCGCCCGGCACCTACGTGCTTGAGGGCGAGGGGTAATGGGCGTTCAAGAGGTGATCGAGACCATCGACCAGTCCGAGTTCCATATGATCGAGGTGGACGGCGCGAAGATCCGTTACCTCCACCGCGTCGTGAACTCGGACCTGCCGCCGCTGCTGGTGTGCAACGGTCTTGCCCAGTCCATCGAGGTGCTTCTGCCCCTGCTGGACGAAATCAGCGACCGCTGCCTGATTGCGATCGACATGCCCGGAACGGGGCGGTCGCATATGATCGATGGGGTCTCGACCATTCCGGACTATGCCGAGTTTACGCTTCAGGTTTTGGAAAAGGTCGGGATCGAGAATTTCGACATTCTCGGCATCTCGTGGGGCGGCGCCCTGGCACAACAGATCGCCCATATGGTGCCGGATCGTGTGGCGAAACTTGTGCTGGCCATCTGTTCGGCAGGTGGTATCGGTAGTTGGTGGGGTACCCCCGTCGCGCTGTCCGAAATTATGTTCCCGCTGCGTTTCACCAGTAAGGCCTATGGCAATTTTATCGGCCCGTGGATGTATGGCGGCGAGGCGATCTTTGCGCCTGCTGAATTCCGCGAGTACTCGAAACACGCCATCCGCCCCAGCCCGGAAGGGTACTTCCAGCAGGTGCGGGCGATGTGCGGCTGGACCAGCCTGCCGTGGCTGCGCACGCTGACCCAGCCGACGTTGGTGATTGCAGGCAAGTTTGACGGGCTCATTCCAATCACCAATCAGATCCTGCTGTCCAACATGCTGCCGAACGCCAGTTTGCACGTGTACCCCGCAGGCCACCTGCTGATGTACACCCAGCGTCAGGAAGTCGGGGCAGAGATCACGAGTTTCTTGGGCAAGGACTGACCTAGCATTGCCTGTTTAGGGCTTGGCGATCAGGAAGCACTGGATGTCGGCCACATTGGTGCCCGTCGCGCCAGTCATCAACAGATCACCCGAGGCTGCAAGCGCGGCGTAGCTGTCGTTGTTGTTCAAAAGCGCAGCGGGGTCTACCCCTGCGGCGCGCATCCGCTTTAGGCTTTCCACATCTACGATGCCACCTGCCGCATCGGTCGGTCCGTCACGCCCGTCGGTGCCGCCGCTTAGGAACACCCAGTCACCGCCCAACCCGCGCTCGGCAGCGCCCATTGCCACATGAAGCGCCAGTTCCTGATTGCGGCCACCCCGACCTGTGCCGGTCAGTTGGACGGTGGTTTCTCCGCCCGCTAAAAGCACGGTCAAGGTGCCAGCGGGCGCAGCCTCGGCCGCATCCAACAGGGTGGAGGCTGCGTCCCTCACATCTCCGGTCAACATGTCCGAGACGATCTGAACCGCGCCAATGCTCCTGGCCTTGGTCTCGGCCGCGCGTAGGCTGTGGTGGTTCGATCCGATCAGGTGGTTCTGGGCGGTTTGCAGCACGTCGCCAGCTGCGCCGGGCTGCGACAGGTGCTCTTGGACCGACGCGGGCAGATCCGCCCAAATGCCGGCAGCTTCGCAGATCGCACGGGCATCTTCCCGCGTGCCGATCGGGGCCACGGTGGGGCCGCTGGCAATGGCGCGCAGATCGTCTCCGATCACGTCGGACAGGATATAGGAGGTCACCGGCGCAGGGGCTGCGACCCGCAACAGGCCGCCGCCTTTCAGCTGGCTAAGTTGTTGGCGCACAAGGTTCATTTGGGTGATGTCGATGCCCGCCCCAAGCAAAAGCGCGCTGACCTTCCCTTTGTCCTCAATCGAGATGCCGTCTGCAGGCAGCGCCATCAGTGCGGACCCTCCGCCCGAAATCAGGGTGATCACTTGGTCATTTTCGCCAGCTTGCGCCAGCAGGTCCTTCACGGCCTGCCCCGCCGCAAGACTGTCTTCGTTCGGTACTGGATGCGCGCCGTGCAAAAGGCTGGCACCTTCGACTTGTTCCGCATTCTCGGGGTGGGTGATGCACAGCGCGTGGTGCGCACCGTCAATGTGCCGCAACGCCTCGCGCATCATCGCAGGGGCCGCTTTGCCAATGCTGACCAAATAGCTTTGACCGTTTGGTCCGGGTGTCGGAAACGGCGACTGGTCAAGCGACTTTCGCACCGCAAGCGCGGGATCTGCAGCCTCGACTGCTTTCTGGAAGATCTGACGAGTCGCGTTGCGGATTGTGTCGATGCAAAGGGGTGTCATGTGCCGCTCGCGTCAGAGCCGCTCAAAGATATGCTGTGCCGAGGAGGTTGTACGTTCATAGCGTTAGCTATAGCGCAGCTTGGCGGGCGATCAAAGGCTACGAACAGAGCAACCGACCTATCGGAACGGACTTTAGTCTTGGCTGGGAGTAGAAAATGGCGCTCTGGGGAGGATTCGAACCCCCGACCCCCTGATTCGTAGTCAGGTACTCTATCCAGCTGAGCTACCAGAGCGCGGTAGGGGGGAATTAACTGGACCGCTGGGGGTTTGCAAGGGCGAAAGTCGAAGTTTTTTCGACTTTTTCGCAGAAGCGCGCCCAACTTCTGCACCGCCCCTTATTTTGCTAACCCTGCCCAGCGGGACAGAACCGCGGCGACGTCTTGCGGGCGCTGTTCCTCTCCGGCTTCGGCTTTCAGTGTGCTGCCAGACATCTGCGGCGCCGGGCTTGGCTGCGCCACCCCGTCGATCGTGGCAAAGCTGCCGCGGGCGGTGTTGTGGGGATGGTTGGGGGCCTCGGCCAGAGACAGGACCGGGGCGCAGCAGGCGTCGGTGCCTTCCAGCAGTTCGGCCCACGCGTCGCGGGTCTTTTCCTTGAAGCGCTTGGCAAAGGCTACGCGCTGTTGGGGCCATCCCTCGACGTCGTGCTGGGCGGGCAGGCCTGCGTCGGCAAGCCCCATCCGCTCTAGAAACTCGGCATAGAATTTGGCTTCCAGCGCGCCCACTGTCATGTGCCCGCCACAGGCGCATTCATAGACCGCATAGAACGGCGCGCCGCCGTCCAGCAGATTGGCCTCGCGCTGATCGGCCCAGATGCCAGACCCGTAGAGCGAATAGATCATCGCCATCAGGTGCGCTGTGCCGTCGGTGATCGCCGCATCCACCACCTGCCCACGGCCAGTGGTCTTTGCGGCATGCAGGGCAGCCAGCATCCCGGCCACCAGATACATACCGCCGCCGCCGAAATCTCCTAATAGGTTCAAAGGCGGCACGGGATGCGCGCCGCCAATCGCATGCAGCGCGCCCGAGATGGCGATATAGTTGATGTCATGCCCCGCCGCATGGGCCAGCGGACCGCTTTGGCCCCAGCCCGTCATGCGGCCATAAACCAGCGCTGGATTGTCCGGGAAATCATCCGGGCCAAGATCCAAACGCTCCATCACTCCGGGGCGCATCCCTTCAATCAACATGTCAGCGTGATTGATCATCTCGCGCGCAGTGGTCCGGTCAGTGTCGGACTTCAGATCCAGCTCGACAAAGCCGCGTCCACGGTTCAGTACATCCACCTTCTGCGGGATCAATGGCTTCAGATTCGGACGCTGAATGCGCACAACATCTGCCCCCATATCTGCAAGCCACATGGCGGCGAAAGGCGTCGGACCAAGTCCTTGGATTTCAACAACCTTTAGCCCTGAAAGTGGTTTCCCTGTGCTCATGCCCTGCTCCTTCGCATGACTGCATTTCCTTGCTGTAAATATCCCGGGGTGAGCCCGGCATGGGCGAGGGGCAGAGCCCCTTCAGGCTCACACCGTGAGCCACCAAAAGCGCGCCCAGCGCAACGCGGCGGGCGCCCTGTGCTTACACGTCAATCGACCGTGCGATCAATTCCTTCATGATCTCGTTCGTTCCGCCATAGATCATCTGCACCCGCGCATCCGCATAAAGCCGCGCGATGGGGTACTCCATCATGTAGCCATAACCGCCGAACAGCTGCAGGCATTCATGCATGATTTCGTTCTGTACTTCGGTGCCCCAGTATTTCGCCATCGAGGCGGTGGGCGCATCCAGCGTCCCCGCGATCAACTGCGCGATGCAGTCATTGACGAAACTGCGCAGCACCTCGGCCTTGGTTTTGCATTCGGCCAGTTTGAAGCGGGTGTTCTGGAAGTCCATCACGCGCTGCCCAAAAGCTTTGCGTTCCTGCGTATAGGCAACGGTCTGCTCCAACGCGAAATCAATCGCTCCAAGCGCTTGGATCGCGATCAGCAGACGCTCCCACGGAAGCTGGCGCATCAGCTGGTAAAAGCCCTGACCCTCTTCCGAGCCCAGCAGGTTGGTCAGCGGTACCTTCACGTCTTCATAGAACAGCTCGGACGTATCATTGGCTTTCATGCCCAGCTTCTTCAGGTTCTTGCCACGCTGGAAGCCCTCGCACTGGCCGGGCTCGACCACGATCAGCGACACACCTTTTCCGCCCGCGCTTGGATCCGTCTTGCACACGGTAATGATCAGATCAGCGGCCTGACCGTTGGTGATGAAGATCTTCGAGCCATTGATCTTGTATTGGTTTCCATCCCTCTCGGCTCGCGTTTTCACGGCCTGAAGATCGGATCCGGTGCCCGGCTCGGTCATGGCAATCGCGCCCACGATCTCGCCCGAGGCAAGGCCGGGCAGCCAACGTGCCTTTTGCTCGTCGGTGCCATAGGCGGTGATGTAGTGGGTGACGATCGACTGAATACCGTATCCCCAGCCACAATCGCCGGTGCGGGTCTGTTCGTAGATCACGACGCTTTCAAACCCCATGTCGCCGCCCGCGCCGCCATGTTCCTCGGGGATTGCGCCGCCCATGATCCCCGCCTGCCCAGCCGTGTGCCAGAACTCACGGTCGACAATGCCCTGATCGACCCAGCGTTCGATATTGGGGGAAAGTTCGTCCGCAAAGAAGCGGTTGGTCATGTCCGCGAACATGCGATGTTCGTCGCTGATCCAGCTGGCCGAGGGCGAAAACAGGCTCATGGGTGGGCTCCGATTTGACGTTGTTTTTCAAACTATAGGCCGCGTGATTTGCAATCGGACTGGTAACGTGACGTTACACGCGCTAGGCCGACGCAAGGGAACTTGTGCAATTGCGCGACAATCCACCGCAAACCGCCCCAGCAGGGATGTTTTGCGTGCGTTGAACGCACGGATCACGTAATGAGATTGAAAAGATATTAGACGGAGACTGCGGTGACTACTGCACGGGTGGATTTCATCAAGTACGCAGCGTTTGGCTTGCTGGCCACGGCGGCAACGCCTGTACAGGCGCAAGTCGGGACCGAGACCTCAAGCTATACGATGTTCGGGACGCCGGGTCTGATCCTGATGCCCACAGCCGAGGTCGCGGCAGACAGTGAGCTGGCGATTACGTATTCGCATTTTGGTCCAAATACCAATGGCGTACTGACCTTTCAAATCCTTCCCCGTTTGTCGGGCACCTTCCGTTACACGAGCATTGATAGCTTTTGGACCAGTGGCCCTCAGGCCGGTCAAAGTTTCAATGACGGCAGTTTCGACCTGCAATATCGTATCCTGAATGAATCTGATTACCTGCCGGCCGTCTCGGTTGGTTTGCGGGATTTTGTCAGTAAGGGTGCCAACGCTGGAGAATACATTGTTGCGACGAAAAGCTTCGGTGACCGGTTGCGCGTACACGGCGGCTTGGGTTGGGGGCGTTTGGGGTCACACAACCCAATCGGCTCGACCGGAGGAACTCGTGCGCCGTGGGATCCGAACCAAGGTAGCTCTCTGAACGCAGATCAATGGTTCCGTGGTGATTTCGCCCCCTTTGGTGGGCTGAGTTACAAGGTTAATGACAGGCTAACATTTAAGGCGGAATACTCATCAGACGCGTTTGTAGAGGAAACCCAGCGCGGATTGGTCGAGTATAACTCTCCTTTCAACTTTGGCATCGACTATCAGATTTCGCCCTCTGCGCATCTGAACGCTGCCTATGTCGCAGGTAGCATGTTCGGTGCGGGTCTGACGTTCACCATGAACCCCCGCAAGCCCCCGGTATATTCGGGAAGCGAAAAGGCCCCGCTGCCGGTGAAACCGCGCCCGTCGCGTGCTGACTCGGTTGCGTGGAGTACGGAGTGGGTGAGCAATCCGGAAGATCATGCTGGCATCAAGAGGGTTGCCTCGGACGCGCTTGGGAAAGAAGGCATTCAACTGAAGGCCTTGGCGCTGACGGCCACGCGGGCCGAAGTGAAGATTGAGAACAATCGCTATAACTCGCTGGCGCAGGCCGTAGGTCGCACCGTACGCATTCTGACCCATGCCACGCCGCCCTCGGTCGAGACATTTGACGTGACCGTAGTCGCGAATGGCATCCCGTTGTCGACGGTGTCTATGCGCCGCAGCGATGTCGAGCGATTGGAGCACGCGCCCGCCAACGACATGTACGCACGCGTCACCATTGACGAAGCCACACCCGTTGCAGTGAAGAACTCTGAGCTGGCGAACCATGACACGCGCTTCACCTGGGCATTGGCACCGTATCTGAAACTCAGTTTCTTTGATCCGACCAAGCCGATCCAAGGGGATTCCGGGCTGCGTTTGAGCGCGAGTTACCAGGTCGCTCCGAATTTCGTCCTGTCGGGCGCGCTTCAGAAAAGCATCTGGGGGAATCTCGGCGATGATTCAGGTCCGAATACCTCGACACTGCCCCATGTTCGCACAGATAGCGCACTCTATGCGCAACAAGGCGACCCTGCGATCGCGCATCTGACCGCATCCTGGTACGAGCGACCCGGCAAAAACCTGTATAGCCGCGTCACCGTTGGTTATCTGGAACAGATGTTTGGCGGTGTGTCGGCAGAGCTTCTGTGGAAACCCGTGGACAGCCGGCTTGCCCTCGGGGCCGAGGTCGCATGGGTCAAACAGCGCGACTATGACCAGCTTTTCGGCTTTCAGGATTATGATGTCGTGACTGGCCACGTCTCGGCCTATTACGATTTCGGCAACGGTTTCTCGACTCGCATCGACGCAGGCCGTTATCTGGCAGGGGACTATGGCGCGACGGTCTCGGTGGATCGAAGCTTTGACAATGGCTGGAAGATTGGTGGGTATTTCACCAAGACCAATGCATCGGAAAACGGTTCCGGGAATGGCTCATTTGACAAAGGGATCCGCATCTCGATTCCGCTGGAGTGGGCGCTTGGTAGTCCGACAAAAAGCGCATCCGTTGCCCAGCTGCGATCGCTTAGTCGCGATGATGGCGCGCGTCTGAGCGTCGAAGGTCGCTTGTTTGATTGGGTCGATCAGGGTCACGGTGGTGCCTATGCTGGTCGCTGGGGCAGATTCTGGAGGTAACCGTGCTGGGATTTCATCTGACAAAGCCGCTGCGTGCGGCAGGTCTTGCGCTGTGCGCGGTTGCTGGTCTGGTGGCCTGCGGGTCGAATACGCAGGAAACCGAAATGTCCAATGTTGCGCTGGATGTTCTGAAACAGACAACCAGTAAGCTGACCTCGAAGTTTGGTGGGGGTAAGTCCAACGCGGGCGCTGCTCCGGCAGCCGCCGCGGATCCCGGTGCGCTGATCACTAGGGCCTTGGCTGCCACAGATGGCCCGATTGCCATCGTCGTTCGTCTGGACACCAAGGCGGTGCTGGCGATGAACCCGGTGGGCACCAATGGCGATTACGTCACTTGGGGAAGTGCGCCGGGGCAGGGGATCACCTATAACCGTGGTGTCGTGACCAACACGCGTGGTTTGGGCGATGACCTGATGTCGTCACGCATTGATGCCGCCGTGGCAGCGATCACCTCGCGCAGCGATGCCGAGTACACACGGTTTCACTATTATCTAGGGGATCTGGGCCAGACGACTGAGCTGCGGCTGAACTGTACGCTGCGTCGCGGGGGAACTGAAAAGGTCACCTTGGGTGAGATCGATGAGGGTGCCGTCATCCTGAAGGAAACCTGCCGTCGGGACCAGATCGCGTTCAGCAATGTCTATTGGGTTGATGATGCGGGCCGGGTGCTGAAATCCAGCCAATGGATTGGGCAGCGTATCGGCAGCTTGGCCATTCAAAACCTGCGCTTGTAACCTTTATTCAGGCCTCTGGAATGCAAAACGGCAAGCCCGAAGGCTTGCCGTTTCGTTCGAATGCTTCGTGGGAAACAAGTTATTAGGGTTGCGAAAGAACCGGCTCCGATTCTTCACCCGAGTCCGACGCAATGATGATGCCGGCGATCAGGGCCAGGCCCAGCAGTGCCAGACCGGTGTTGCCGATCGAGCTTGCAGCTTCTTCAACCACAACAACGTCTTCAACGATCGGGTCGCTGTAGCCGCCAGCAAAAGCGGGGGCGGACAGAGCGATCATGCCAGCAGCGGCAAGGGTCATGACTTTTTTCATGTTACATACTCCATAATAGTGCACGGGCGTCGCTATTTTAGCGCGCCGTCCCCTCGCACTTTACACAGAACAGGTGGTTTTGGAAGAATGAAGTTTGGGCGGCATATGGGCAGTGTTGCTTATATATACCATATGTCTTCCATTCGAATTCACCTTCGACTTAAGCATGTCAGCAGTTGGGCCATCCCCAAACGCAAAACGGCAAGCCCGAAGGCTTGCCGTTTCGTTCGAATGCTTCGTGGGAAACAATTTATTGGGGTGCTGTTTGAACCGGATCTGATTCTTCGCCCGAGTCCGACGCAATGATGATGCCGGCGATCAGGGCCAGGCCCAGCAGTGCCAGACCGGTGTTGCCGATCGAGCTTGCAGCTTCTTCAACCACAACAACGTCTTCAACGATCGGGTCGCTGTAGCCGCCAGCAAAAGCGGGGGCGGACA
>NZ_JAAGOY010000007.1:652500-1107733 GCF_010500215.1 Aliiroseovarius sp. PrR006 | reverse complement strand
TCGCACCCAGTCCGCGTACATCGCCGATGGCTTCCATGCCTTGACGGGAGGCCAGCTCGGTCAGGCGGGCGTTGATCTTCTCGCCAATCTCAGTTGCGCGATCACACAGGTTCTCCTCGGCGATCACATCCAAAACGGCGTGCGATGCGGCCACGGCCAACGGGTTGCCAGCGTAAGTCCCGCCGATGCCACCCGCGGGGGCGGCATCGACGATCTCGGCCCGGCCAGTGACTGCTGAGAGCGGGAAGCCCCCGGCCAGACCCTTTGCCATGGTCACCAGATCGGCGGCGACGCCAGCATGGTCGAAGGCAAACATCTTGCCGGTGCGCGCGATACCAGCCTGAACCTCATCGGCAATCAGGACGATGCCGTGTTCGTCGCAGAGGGCGCGGATTGCTTTCAGGAACTCAGGCGGTGCAATAACAAAGCCACCCTCGCCCTGAACGGGTTCGATAATCATCGCGGCAACACGCTCGGGGTCAATTGAAGACCGAAACATGTTTTCCAGAACATTCAGGCTGTCCTGAACACTCACACCATGGAAGGCGTTCGGGAACGGGGCATGCAGCACTTCTGGCGGCATGGCGCCAAACGCTTTCTTATAGGGGTTCACCTTGCCGCACAGCGCCATGCCCATCAGGGTACGGCCGTGGAAGGCACCCGAGAAGGCAATTACGCCCGAGCGACCAGTGTAAGCCCGCGCCATCTTTACGGCGTTCTCGACCGCTTCCGCACCCGTGGTCACCATCATGGACTTCTTGGCGAAATCACCCGGCGTGGCCGCGTTCAAGCGCTCGGCCAGCGACACGTAGCCTTCATAGGGGGCAACGTGGAAACAGGTGTGGGTGAAGGCTTCGGCCTGCGCGGCGACAGCCGCCATCACCTTCGGATGGCGGTGGCCAGTGTTGTTCACCGCGATCCCTGCAGCGAAGTCGATGAAGCGTTTGCCATCAACATCCCACAATTCCGCGTTCTCGGCGCGCGCGGCATAGATGCCACGGGTGGCGACACCATTTGCCACGGCGTCCGCGCGGCGGGTCACTAGGTCCTGAGTGGCGCTCATCAAAGAATCTCCTCATGCTGGCGCTTGGATTTCTATACGTTATTGCGCAATAATTTGAACATTGCTAGTAATAAATTGCGCAACAACGCCAGATTCGAGTATCCTATGAAAAAACAGCAGGACACTATTATAATGACCGATGATTTCGACGTTGGCGGACGTTTAAGGGCGCTAAGAACGCAATTTGGCCTATCCCAAAGACAACTAGCCGATGCTGCCGGTGTGCCCCATGGTCAAATCTCGATGATCGAGACCAACCGAAGCAGCCCATCCGTTGCATCTTTGCGCAAAATACTCGGTGGCTTTGGCATCAGTATGGCCGAGTTTTTTGAGCCAGAATCTGAGATTAACAAGCAACCCTTCTTCACACCGTCCGAATTGCGAGACCTCACATCGCTCCTTTATCAAGACGACGAATCGATCCGGCAGAAGATTACCATCAAGCAAGTAGGAGACGCCAAGGCACATGGCCTGCAACTGCTGCATGAACGATATGAAGCTGGCGCCGACACGGGTGCCTCGATGATCGAACACGAGGCAAATGAAGGCGGCATCATCATCTCTGGCGAGCTTGAAGTCACGGTCGGCAATGAGATTCGCGTTTTGAAGGCAGGTGATGCTTACCTTTTTAACAGCCGCGAGCCGCATCGGTTCCGCAACACCTCTGATCGCCCTGCCGAGGTAATCTCGGCTTGTACACCCCCATACCTGTAACCCACGCAGGCGACCCTATGCCTGCAAGGAGAGAAATGAATGTCCCCTCTTGAAGGTTTAAAAGTGGTCGAGTTGGCCAGAATTCTGGCTGGACCGTGGATCGGTCAATCGCTGGCCGATCTGGGCGCAGATGTGGTGAAGGTCGAGGCCGAAACCGGCGATGACACCCGTGGCTGGGGTCCGCCCTTCATCGAGCGCGACGGCGACAAGACCGCCGCCTATTACTATTGCGCCAACCGGGGCAAGGACGTGATCACCGCCGATTTCCGCACGCCTGAAGGGCAGGAGAAGGTGCGTGACCTGATCAAGGATGCCGATATTCTGGTCGAGAACTTCAAGGTCGGTGGGCTGGCGAAATACGGGTTGGATTACGACAGCCTGTCGAAACTGAACCCGCGCCTGATCTATTGCTCGGTCACCGGGTTTGGGCAGGACGGACCGTGGGCCAAACGCGCGGGCTATGACTTCCTGCTTCAGGGTCTGTCGGGTCTGATGTCCGTGACAGGAGACCCAGCAGGACAGCCCCAGAAAGTGGGCGTCGCGATCACCGATATCGTCACCGGGCTTTACGGCACCATCGGCATTCTGGCCGCGGTCGAGCAGCGCCACCGCACTGGGCGCGGTCAGCATGTGGACATGAGCCTTCTGGACTGCGCGACCGCTCTGATGGCCAATCAGGCGATGAACTATCTGGCGACGGGCACCAGCCCCAATCGGCTGGGCAATGAGCATCCAAACATCGCGCCCTATCAGGTCTGCCCGGTAAAGGATGGGCATATCATTCTAGCGGTTGGAAATGACGGACAGTTTCAACGGTTCTGCGGCGTGATCGGGCGCGAGGATTTGGCAACTGATGCGCGGTTCGGCACCAATTCAGACCGTGTTGCAAACCGTGCCGCCCTGACCCCGGCGATTGAGGAAAGCCTATCGACGTGGACCATGGCCGACATTCTGGCCGCGCTCGAGGACGCCACCGTCCCTGCCGGTCCCATCAACACGATGGAGCAGACCTTCCAGAACCCACAAATCCTGCATCGCGGAATGCAGATCACTCCGGAAGGCGTGCCGGGAGTACGCGGACCCTGGGTGTTCTCGGATGCCGCGTTGAAGCTGGACAAGACAGCGCCGGTACTGCCACGCAACACCAATTAAACAAGCCCACAAAAGAAACCGCCGGCGCATCAAGCACCGGCGGTTTTGTTTTTGCTTCGCTATTCTATTCAGAAGAGCAGACTTGGAAGCCACAGTGCGATCTGTGGGAAGGCCACTACCAGCACCAGACCAATAATCTGCAAAATCACGAAGGGGATCGCGGCCTTGTAGATGTCACCGATAGAAATCTCCGGCGGTGCCACCGAGCGCATATAAAACAGGTTATATCCAAATGGTGGCGTCAAATATGCTGACTGCATCGACAAGATGAACAGCACCGCAAACCATGTCGTGTCATATCCCAGCTCTCGTACGATGGGCACGAAAAGCGGCACGGTGATGAAAACGATGGCGAAATCATCCAAGAACATGCCCAGCACAAAGTAAGTAAACAGCATCGCAATGATGACGAAGATTGGAGATAGCTCAAAATCCTCGATCAGCTCGCCCACGATCTGGCCCGCACCAAGACCAACATAGATCTTGGAAAAGAACACCGCGGCGATGGTAATCCACATCAGCATTCCCATCAGCTTGGCGGTGGTGGTCATGACATATTGCATCATGTCCCAGCTGACACGGCGGTGTAGCGCGGCGATCAGCAAGGATCCAAAGGCGCCAATGGCCGAAGCCTCGGAGGGCGAGGTCACGCCCCCGATGATACAACCGAGCACTGTCGCGATCAGAATGCCCGGAGGCAGCAGGTGACGTAGGGACTTCACCTTTTCCATACCACTGAACCGTTCCTCGGGTGGTGCGGGGGGGCCAAGATCAGGATTGATGCGGCAGCGGATCAGGGTATAGGCGATATAAATACCTGCCAGCATCAGACCCGGCATAAGGCCCGCAGCGAACAGCTTGCCCACCGAGTCACGACTGAGAAAGGCGTAGATAATCATCAAGACAGAGGGTGGTATCAGGAAGCCCAAAGCGCCACCTGCCATGATCGTCCCCGTTACTAGTTTTTTGTCATATCCACGGTTCAGCATTGCTGGCAGGGCGATAATGCCAAGCGATACAGTGGCCGCACCGGACACCCCGGCCATGGCCGCGATCAGAGCACAGATGATCACCGTGCCGACACCAAGTCCGCCAGGGATGCCACCCATCAACTTGTGTATCATTTCAAAAAGGTCGTCGGTTATCCCAGACCTTTGCAGAACAAGTCCCATGAAAATGAACAGCGGCAATGCCACCAACAGGAAGTTGTCCATAGCGCTGTAGGTCGAGCTGACCAGAAGTTCGAGACCTCCCGGCCCCCACAGCATGTAGGCGCTACCCACGCCAGTAATCGTCAATGCCCAGGCAAGTGGCGCTCCCAACGCCATCAGCGCAAGCATCGACAAGAACATGATCGCGGTCACCATGAGCGGATCGAGTTCAGCCATAATTTCTCCTCCCAAGTGGCGCAAGGCCACCCGTCAATTGCGCCTCAATCCCGAGCGGCTTTCAAAAGTTCTGGATCGATGTCGGATTCAACTTCTTGTTCGCGCGGATCTTCAAAGTCGATCCCCAGCAGGGTTAAGACGGCCCGAACAAGTTCAGCAATGTTCTGCAAAATGACCAAGCCCACGGCGATCGGGATAACCGTCTTGATGGGATAGATCGCTGGCTGCCAGATGCTTTTGTTGGAGTACTCCCGCACAGCCCAGCTATCGGCAGCAAAACCCACGGCCAGCTTGAAAAAGACACCAAGAACCACGAGGCCAAGAGTGAAGATGATGGTGTCGCAAAAGGCTTTGCCGCGTGGTCCCATCAGGCCATAGATCACTTCGGACCTTACGTGGCCGCGGTGGCGCAACGTATAAGCCCCTGCCAGCATACAAAATGCGCCGTAAAGCATTGTGCTTGTTTCATGGGCCCAAATTGTCGGGGAGTTCAGGAAATAACGAGCGACGATCTCCAGCATAAGCACGGCAATCATCGCCAGCGTTAACCAGGAAATGGCCCGCCCGACAAATTCGGACAGGCCATCCTGGAGAACAAGATATCTTGTCACCAGGTCCATGGTTTAGAGGCGACCTTGCGCCTTTGCATTGGCGATCAACGCGTCAACCAGTGCCTTGTTGCGATCAGAGCGGGCAGCTTCTTCGGCCCAAACGGCTTGCGAAGCCTCGGTCAGAGCTTTTGAATCCGCATCTGGCAGCGTCGCGTATTCAAAGGTGCCTTCAGCCACGCCTTTGTTGCCATCGTCCAGCCACTGATGGATGTCGTCAGCAAACTGGCCAATTGCGGTCTTCAGGATCTGCTTGTGCTCATCGCTAAGCTTTTCCCACATCTCTGGGTTGGCCAGGAAGGTTTCGGTCCAGCCAGGCATCAGCATGTTCATGAAGGTATAGTTTTGAGCGGTTTCGTGCAGCTTCAGCTGCTCGTACTCTACCGGACCACCATATATCGCGCCATCAATCACGCCGGTCGACATACCGATATAAAGCTCCTGCGCGGGCAGGTATACGGTGGGAATGCCAAAGGCGTTCAGAACCTTGGCAACGTTCGATGTCGCCCGGATTTTGCGCGTCTTCAGATCTTCCAATGAGGTGACCGGGTCTTTGGTCAGCAGGTCGTAGTTGTGGCCATAGCCCTTGCCCAAATAGACGGTGCCCGCTTCGGCGTAAGCTTCGGTCAGCAGCTTGTCGACTTCAGGACTTTCAAACAAAGTCTTGGCTTCGTCGACGCTGGCCCACGCACCAGGAAGACCGGCTTCGATGTTGCCTACGTCAATCTGACCCGACCAGTAACCACCGGTACCATGCACGATGTCGATGGTGCCTTTGGCAGCCGCATCGGCAAACTGATCCGACGCAACAAGCTCACCACCGCGGAAGTACTGGATCCGCAGGCTTCCGTCCGACATGTCTTTTACGGTGTCGCGAAATTTGTCGGCGATGTGGTCAATTTCAGTGCCGTAGAATGTGTGGAAGCGCAGGCGCACGGTATCTGCCGATGCCGCAGTTGCAATTGATGTCAGCGCTGCGGCGCCGGCCATCGCGCCCAGAACAGCGCGGCGAGTGATAGTCAGTTTCATCTTATTCCTCCTTTGGGGATCGGTGTCCCGTACCTTCAAGCCACGCTTTTTGATCAAAAATTTGCGCAAAATTACGTCGACTTGGCGGACTGCATATACGGAAAAGTCAATTTCGCGCAATAAATAATGCGCTTTATTATTGCAGTTTGCTCAGTATAGTGATCATATCGACCACGCATAACCCACCCAGATTCACCGTTATCTTCACATTATCAAAGGTTTGCGTGTCTTTTGATGGGAGGGTCAGACTCATGTCGCTCAATTTAGTGAGCAAATTAATGTCGCTTTATAGAGCATTGTCTATCTATAATGTTGTGCGGATGCGCGAATCACTGCTTCCGCTACGTCAAGAATTCCAATCCACGTCTGTGAGGAGATGGCCCAACATGAGTACTGAAAATGCACCCTTGAGGGGTCTGACGGAGATTTACCGTTATCTTCGCCGCAACGAGACGCCGATCTACGTGATCATGCCGACCCCCTTCAACCTAATGGGTCTGGATCAGTGGGTTGGTGGGCTGGAATACGTCAACTACTTCGATATCTTCGATGGTCGTCATCCGCGGGTCTTCCTGCCTACCCAAACGGAAGCACAGGATTTCCGCTCTATGGAAGACGTGGGCAACTATCTTGTCGACCACGCCGAGTTCCGCGCCCGCGCACAGTCCCAGAAACCGGGGATGGCCCTGTTTGTGCAGTTCGATGAGAAAACTGAGGAACTCTGCGAAGAAATCGGGCTGACCATCGCGCTGCCCTCAAACGATCTGCGCAATCGCCTAGACAGCAAGATCGAAACCACCCGCTTGGGCAACGAAGCGGGTGTGGCCAGCGCGCCCAACATCATGGGCGAGGCGAATACCTTTGGCGAGCTAATCAAGCTGGCCGAGCGCGCCGGACTGGGCAACGATCTGGTTGTGCAGACACCCTATGGTGACAGCGGCCGCACCACTTTCTTCATCAAGTCCCGCGAAGATTGGGACAAAAACTCCAGCAAGATGACCGGTCAACAGCTGAAAATCATGAAGCGGCTCAATCACCTGCCCGGTACGATCGAAGGTTGCGCGACCCGCCACGGCACGCTCGTTGGTCCAGTCATGACCGACATTACGGGCTTCGAAGAGATCACGCCCTATAAAGGCGGCTGGTGCGGTAACGATATCTCTCCTGGGATCCTGCCCGATGGCGTGCCGGAGAAGGTGCGCGACATGGCCCGCAAATTCGGTGACCGTCTGTATCAGGAGGGCTACAAGGGTGTCTTCTGTATCGACTTCCTGCTCGATACAGACACCAACGAGGTTTACTTGGGCGAGCTAAACCCCCGCATCTCGGGCGCTTCACCGCCCACCAACCTGATCACCTCGACCTATGGGGGCTGCCCTCTGTTCCTGTTCCACCTGATGGAATTCATGGAAGTCGAATACGAGATTGACATAGACGAAGTACAATCACGTTGGAACGATTACGATCACTGGACTCAGCTAATCCTGAAACAGACCGACGACAAGGTTGAGTTGATCACCAAGGCACCGCAATCTGGTGTCTGGCAGATGCAGGATGATGGTGAAATCGAATTTCTGCGGCCCAGCCACAGCATCAACACCCTCGGAGATGAGAATGAGGCGTTCTACCTGCGGGTCTATGGTGTTGGCGAATTTTGTTATCACGGTGCCGACCTAGGGTGTCTTTTGGCGCGAGGCCGAATGCAATCAGATGATCGTGAGCTGCTGGACCGAGCTACGGATTGGAACAAAGCGATCAAGGCCGAGTTTAAGTCGGTGCCGCTCTCGCCTAGCACCCACGTGACTCTTCCTTCGGACATGACGGCAGGAAAATGGTTCTAGGCAATGATGCACCTCATGCGGACGGGCCTGCTCAGACACAGCTGACTTTCCGCAGCCTGACTGAGGACGCCCCGGGCAAGGCTTGGCGGCGCGTGGTGGCACATGGCTGGCCCGGTTGGCGCGAATGGTTCACTGAGCGCGGCGGCGGCGAGCTATCGTTGACCGATGCACGCCGTGCACTTCGCCGACATATGCCGGAAATTGAAACGCTCTGGGATGACCTGGTTAACACCGCCGATGCCGGAAACACACTGCGTCGGTTCCTCAGCTTTTGGTGCCCACCGCGTTATCTGGTCAATTGCTCTCAGGCCGTTCTGGTTGATGACGATGGCCCCTTGCTCATCCGCAACTACGACCTGGATCCGGCGCTGAACGAGGCAACGATGCTGACCACCAATTGGCGCGGCACCCGCGTCATCGGGATGGTCGAGGCCATGTCGGGACTTGCTGACGGAATGAACGAGCACGGGTTAGCCGCCTCGTTAACTTTTGGTGGGCGCATCGAAGTGGGCAAGGGTTTTGGTATTCCGTTGATCATGCGCTATGTGCTGCAGATGTGCCGCGACGTGACCGACGCCGTCGAAGTGCTCCGTGCCGTGCCCTCACATATGTCCTATAATATCACGCTCGCCGATGCTTCGGGTAAATGGGCCACCGTTTTCATCACACCTGATCGACCGACGATGGTGCAGGAACAACCTTGGGCAACCAATCATCAAATTGGGGTGGAATGGCCCCGCCACGGTCGCATCTCCAACACATTGGGCCGGGCCGAGCATCTTGAACGTCTGCTCACTGATCCTGCCACCAATGCAACCAGATTGAATCGTGAATTTCTGCAAAGCCCGATCTTCAGCACCAACTACCGTCAGGGCTTTGGTACTGTCTACACCGCAGCTTACCGTCCTACACAAGGACGTGTCAGGCTCAGCTGGCATGACGGCACGTCGCAGGATTGGAACATCGCCAAACCTGTCACCCGTGAGCAGTCGATCGCGTATTCTGATGGCGGTTCTTATGCTCTGCCTTCGCCGAACTACATTGCCCACGATCCGCACCCGGCATGGTTTGGCCGGTTCATCGCCGAAACCCACGCCACCAACAAGGGCCCCGAGCAGGCCCGGCTGGCTGCCTTCTGGCGGCGCAATCACTATGGAACAGAAGGGGATTGGTCGAACCTGGTTCCCGTCACCACAAAAACCACTCAGGAGGACCACTAATGTCCAGATTTGCCATCGCCGGCATCCAGATGCATATCACCACGCATCGCAACATCGAAGAAATGCGCCAGCGCATGGAGATCCTGTTTCATCTCTATCCTTGGGTCGAGATGGTGGTGTTTTCCGAATTGGCCGCACATGGCCCCGCGATCCACGCCGCCCAGCCGATGGGCGGAAGCTTTGAACGGGAGTTCGCCGAGATGGCGCGCCACTATGATACCTGGCTGATCCCGGGGTCGTATTTCGAGAAGCTCGACGGCGCGATCTACAATACCACGCCTGTGTTCAATCCGCAGGGCGAAGTGGTCACCCGCTATCGCAAAATGTTCCCGTTTACACCTTATGAAGAGGGTGTGACCCCTGGGCGTGAATTCTGTGTCTTCGACGTGCCTGATGTAGGCCGCTTTGGCGTATCAATCTGCTATGATCTGTGGTTCCCCGAAGTGACGCGGACGCTGACCTCGATGGGGGCCGAGGTGATCATCAACCCGGTCCTCGCAAGCTTTGTCGACCGTCCAGCCGATCTTGCCATTGCGCAAGGTTCGGCCGCGATGTTCCAAAGCTATGTCTTCCACATCAACGGTCTGCTTGCGGGTGGCAACGGCTATTCGATGGTAATCGATCCTGCTGGTCAGGTCCTGCACCGCGGCAACGTTCAGGAAGAGATGATTCCGATCGAGGTCGATTTCGACCTGGTCCGCCGACAGCGTCGCAACGGTGTCCTGAATATGGGGCAGCCACTTAAAAGCTTCCGCGACCACACCGTCGACTTCCCGGCCTATCAACCCGGATTTGACCGGAGCTACCTCAATTCACTCGGGCCGCTTCAGAAGCCCGGACGCCCCTCAGGGAAACAACCCGTGGCAGCCCTGCCGGTTGCCGCACCCGATACAAGCCCGGACAGCGCGCAATCCAGTGCGCGAAAACGTTCCGACAAGTAAATGTGGAAAGGAAATCACATGACTACCTCCCAAGCAAAAATCCCGACCAAGCCCAAAGGGTTTAACGCAATCACTGCCTCGATTTCAGTGACCAATGTCGCCGACGCGATTGCGTTCTATACCGACACTCTTGGTGCCGAGACGGTTGAAATCCTCACGGTTCCCGGAACCGAGATAGCAATCTATGCGACGATCAAGGTTTCCGGCACCACCGTGGTTCTTAATCTCGATGAAAATGCCCAGCCATATAACGGCCAGGGGCAAGTCACCCTGCATCACTATCTGGAAGACGTCGAAGCCGTGTTCGAAAAGGCCGTCAACAATGGTGCAGCCGTCGTCTCGGCCATCACCCCGACATGGTGGGGTGATATGACCGCCATCCTCGTCGATCCGTTTGGTGTCCGCTGGAGTCTGGCTCAGCGCGCCGAGCAACTAAACGCCGAACAACGTCAGGCGCGCCTCGAGTCCATCTACGACACGCCCGAAGGCGTGGTCGCGACCGAAGTTGAAGAGGTTGAGCCTGCCGCTGCTGAGGCTGAACTTTCAGCCTGAGTGCGACAGGCGGAGTGCGACAGCCCCCGATAAGTAGCAAACGCCGGCCTTTCGCGGCCGGCGCTTTTTATTCAGCAAATGTACCCTGCTTTAAGTTTGAGTCAGAATTCGGCTCATGTCGTTAAACAATGTCCGACGCCCGTGTAGCGCATCCTGAAGAAAGCGCATTAAGTGTTGTCCAAATTATCAAGCGGGTTCTCCCCGGCGTCGCTTCGTTTCAATTGCTGACAATTACCAGAACTACACGAGTGGCGGGCTAGACCTCTGCAATGCATGCAGCGATGGGCCGCTTAGTGCTCTCTTGGTCTGAATGTAGCATCGGAAAATCCCAGACCGGCGATTATCCTTCAACGCAGGTGGGCGCCCCCCCGCAAAGCAGGTATTGAAGCAGGTCGCAGCAAATTCACACTGCCCACCAGTTATTGGATATTCGAGCATCTACTCTTTTAATTTCCTATGTTCGATACTCTTGACGCCCAGAAGCCCATGAAATATGTCCTGTTTTTACTGAGCGGGCGTTGTGTAGTGGTAAGACCTTAGCCTTCCAAGCTAATGACGCGGGTTCGATTCCCGCCGCCCGCTCCAGAAACTTCTGACATCGTAGATTCGACATCCCAATAGGGTCTTTCGCGGACGCTTAGCCCCGCGCGCAGACCTCTTCGTAGCGGATGATGTCATCTTCGCGCAGATAGGATCCGGTCTGAACCTCGATCAGAACCATGGGCACCTTGCCAAGATCTGCCAAAGGCACAAATTCGGTCGGCCCTGACTTAACGTTTCGCTTGTGCCGAATTTGGAGAGGGCATTTCGGGACTCTTTTTATATGGGTGAATGTGCCAAGGGGCTGTCAATCCGCAGGTCACTCTTCGATTTTTCGCGCCTCATCCACCAGCATCACCGGGATGCCGCCACGGATCGGGAAGGCCAGATTGGCGGCCTTGGACAGGAGTTCCTGTTTGTCCGCATCATAGGTCAGCTGCGTCTGCGTCACGGGGCAAACCAGAGCCTCGATCATGCGACGGTCAAACTTTGTTTCAGCTGGGGTGGTCATTGAACTTTCTCCTCGCCTGCGCCTTTGCGCAACGCAAATTCCATAAGAGTTACAAGGGTTTCGCGGCGTGTGGGCAGCGATGGTGCCTCGAGCAACGCCTGCTTGTCTTCGGGTGCAAAGGGGCACAGCATGGACAGGGCGTTGATCAACAGCTCGTCCTCGGCTGATTCAAGGCTTTCCCAATCGGTCTGCAATTCCTGCAGATTGAAGTACCGCGTCAGCAGCGCCAGAAATTCCTCGCGGTTCAGGGCTCTGTCATGTTCGGGCTGACCAAGGTCACGGTCGAAACTGTCCCACCCCATCTGCGCTTTCAGATAGGGCATGAACCCGGATTCTACCTGCCCAAGACGAAAGCGCGACACGCCGGTCAGAGTGATCATATAGCGCCCGTCATCGGTTTCCGTGAACGACGTGATCCGCCCCGCGCAGCCGATGCTGTGCAGCCGCGTATCCTCGCCGCATTCCTCGCCAATGGGCTGGATCATCCCAAGCAATCGCCCCGGCGTTTTCAGCACATCGTCCACCATCGCAAGATAGCGCGGTTCGAACACATGAAGGGGAAGCCGGCCACGGGGCAAAAGCAATGCGCCCGGCAACGGGAAGATCGGAAGCGTATCCGGCAGATCAGCTGATGAAATCATAACAGCAGTCTAGCGCGACTTTTCCATTCACACAAAGATCATCGACGACAGCTTGCGGCGACCGGTCAGAGCGATCGGATCCTTGGCGTCCAGAGCGTCGAAAATGGTGAAGAGCTGCTGCTTGGCGGCGGCGTCATTCCAGTCTCTATCCCTGCGGAAAAGTTCCAAAAGTTCATCCACAGCGCCTTGCACATCACCATCTGCATTCATCGCAACGGCCAGATCGAAGCGCGACTGGTGATCGTCAGGGTTGGCATCGACAGCGGCGCGCAGCTCGGCCAGCGGACCGGCACTTTCGGCCTGCCGCGCAAGCTCGATCTGAGCACGGACGGCTTCGACTTCGGGCGCATCCGAGATCTCAGCGGGGGCACCATTCAGGGTCGCTTCGGCATCATCTGCATTGCCAACAGCAAGGTGCGTACGGGCCAGACCGGCATAGGCAGGGGCTGAGTTCGGGTCTTCCTCAAGGATCGCGGCATAGGTCTGGGCGGCGTCCTGAACTTCGCCCGCTTCCAGCATTTCATCAGCGGCAGCGATCGCATCCGCCAAGCCACCGTCACCGCCAAGGGCCGCGACACGGTTGACGAATTCCTTGATCTCGCTGGGCGGCACTGCGCCTTGGAAGCCGTCCACAGGCTGCCCCTGAAAGAAGGCATAGACGGTCGGGATCGACTGCACGCGCATCTGGCCGGCAATCATCTGGTTTTCATCCACGTTAACTTTGGCCATGCGGACTTTGCCACCGGCTTCGGTCACTGCGGCTTCCAGAGCCGGGCCAAGCGTTTTGCACGGGCCGCACCACGGCGCCCAGAAATCGACGATCACCGGCACCTCTTGCGAGGCTTCGATCACGTCCTGCATGAAGGTCGCTTCGCCTACATCCTTGATCAGTTCCACGCCCGCAGACGCGCCGTCCAGTCCGAATTCCATGGCTTTGGCTCCGTTTAAAAGGTCTACCGCTTATATGGCGCGGGTCAGGCCGGTTTTAAAGATCGAATGTGGCGAAGACCGGTGCGTGATCCGACGGCTTTTCCCAGCCGCGCGCATCGCGCACCACCCGCGAGCCATGGCCTGCGTTGGAAATATCGGGCGTAGCCCAGACATGATCCAGACGACGGCCTTTGTCGGCAGCATTCCAATCGCGGGCGCGATAGGACCACCAGCTGTAAAGCTGTCCTTCCGGAATATCCTGACGGGTGATGTCGACCCACCCAGCAGCGTCCTGTACGTCGCCCAGCGCTTCAACCTCGATGGGGGTGTGGCTGACCACTTTCAAAAGCTGCTTGTGCGACCAGACGTCATCTTCGCGCGGAGCGATGTTCAGATCGCCCACAAGGATCGACTTCCGCGGATTGGCCTTCCCAAAATGGTCACGCATATCGGTGAGGTAATCGAGTTTCTGGCCAAACTTCTCGTTCACCTCGCGGTCCGGCACATCGCCGCCCGCAGGAACATAGAAGTTGTGAACCGTCACGCCATTTTCCAGCTGCCCCGCGATGTGACGGGCATGGCCCAGATCGGCGAAGTCAAAGCTCTCGGTCTCGACCATCGGGATGCGCGACAGGATCGCAACGCCGTTATATCCCTTCTGCCCACGGGCAACCATGTGGGTGTAGCCCAGCGCCTTGAAGCCCTCCAGCGGGATCTTCTCGACCGGGCTTTTGCATTCCTGCAGGCACAGCACATCCGGCGCTTCCTCTTCCAAAAGCTTCAGCACGATCGGCTCGCGCAGACGGACCGAGTTGATGTTCCAGGTGGCAAGGGTAAAGCTCATCGGGCGTCTTCCTGTTGATGGTCGCTTGAGCCATCAGTCTTGCCAGAAAATCGGGACTGGCACCATTCAGAAATTATTTGCACACTTGGAATAGAAACGAGCGCCGAGTGTTGTGGGACACTGGCGCTCTCGCATCATGGTCAATACTAATTACTCACCCCACCTGTTCACGCCTACCGCCCAACCAGCATTGAGACGCGCCCTACACTCCATGACTAAGAATTTGATCGCATGAAAACCCCTGCAAATACAGCCCGTTGGAATGAAATGCATGTTATTGCCATCAACGGTACACGTGTTCGGTGCGATTGGAGCGTTCTGCATCGGTTGCTCATTTCGGCCCGGATGAATGGCACATTCATCTTGGCTGCTTTCGCGATTGCGTCATACAGGCCAGTCCTGTTCGCGGTTCCCGCCCCCTATCTGACCCGGATCCTGTTTTGGCTGATCGGGGTCTATCTGGGTGTCCTGTTCTGGTATCTGCTGATCCGCGCGATACATCTGATCCTGTATCGCCTGCGGATCAGCATTGCCGTGATTAACTATCCGGTCGTCGCGATCGCAACCGTGGGCGCTATATTTGCCAGCACGTTTCCGCTCAACCTGCTGACACAAAGCAACTTCTTGATCGAAAACCTGACTTGGCCTGATTTTGCCCGCAATCTACTGATTGCCGCGCTGGTCGAGCTTTTGACCGCCACAAGTATTCTGCCCATCTTCTTGAAGGGCGACACGCCTGCGACTGGACAGGATGATGCGCCCGACCCAGCCCCTCGGCCGGACACCATTCGGTTCGAAGAGCGGGATATCCATCTTCCTTCCCTTCTGCATGTCCAGTCGCAAGAGCACTATCTCGAGTTCGTTTTCGATCAGACCAAATTCCTGCTGCGAGGCGCGCTGAAGGATTTCGTGGCCCTCTGCGATGAGGCCGATGGCATTCAGTGTCACCGCTCGCACTGGGTGGCAAAGAAAGCGGTCACCAGCCGCAAGCGTCAGGATGGGAATCCAGTGTTGCTTCTGTCCAATGCCGCCGCCGTGCCGATTGCGCGCGGCCGATTGGCGGACGTGAAACGCTGGCTGAAATACCACCGACCCGAGATCTGATCCATACGGCTCAGGCGTAGGACACGACCTCCCATTCGACGCCATCATGGTCATCGAAATAAAACCGCTTCCCCGGCTCGTAATCCGCGTGGTTGTGCGGGGCGAACCCCGCCGCTTTCACCCGTGCTTCGATGGCGTCTATGTCGTCCACGACAACTCCCACATGGTTCAAGCCAGCGCGGGTCGTATAGGAGTGCTGCGGATCCTTCATCGCCATGTTGGGCGTGTAAAGAGCCACATATGACCCCTCATCGCCCACGTGCGCGGTGTATCCGCCTGATATCGCGTCGCCCTCCCACCGGGTGGTCCAGCCAAACACTGCGCCAAGCCAGGCGGCGGTTGCCTTGGGATCGCTTACGGTCACATTCACATGCTCTAGATTTGCCATTTTGGCCTCCTTGATCTTCGATGTGACTCGGTTGATAATTCCTAAAGCTAACTTTAGCTCAAGCACTTTCTTTCGGGGGATTCCATGGAACGCAGAAACGAGATATCCATTGGCACATTGGCCAATCGCACCGGGTTGGCCGTGTCCGCGATCCGGTATTACGAAACCCAAGGGTTGGTCGCGCCGGAACGCAACGCAGGTGGGCAGAGGCGCTTTTTGCGCTCAGACATCCGCCGCCTGAGTTTTGTGATGATCGCGCAGAAATTTGGTTTCACGCTGGACCGCATCCGCGAAGTATTGGGCCACCTGCCCCAAAGCCGCACACCGACCGCCAAAGATTGGGCCGAGATATCGCAGGATTTCCGCGCAGAACTCGACGAACAGATCGCAGCCCTGACCCGTTTGCGCGACAAACTGGACGGCTGCATCGGTTGCGGCTGCCTCTCGCTGGATCGCTGTGCGCTTTATAACCCGGACGATGTGGCGGCAGATAAGGGTGCTGGCCCGCGGTATTTGATGGGGGATCAGGCCGTGCGGCCCGAAGACTAATTAGGTTTCGGGTCTATTGATCTGCCTTAAGGCGGCATCGCCCCCACTCCTTCAGACTGTGCTGAAGGAGATCGCCCATGTCAGATCACGGACACAGCCCGCAGGAAATCACCGCCCGCATCGGCGCCCCACCCGGTCGCGGGGTGCTGCGGGATGCCGTCTATGGCGCGATTGATGGTGCTGTAACCACTTTCGCCATCGTTGCGGGCGTCGCTGGGGCGGGGCTGTCGCCGCTGATCATCGTCATTCTGGGGCTGGCAAACGTGCTGGCCGACGGGTTCTCGATGGCTGCCGCCGCCTATTCCGGGACCAAGGCAGAACAGGACAATTTCCAGCGCATCCGAAAGGTCGAAGAGGACCACATCGCGCGTAATCCCGATGGCGAATGGCGCGAGGTGCGCGAGATCTTGGCGCAGAAAGGCCTGTCCGACCACATCCTGGACGAGGCAACAGACGCCATCACCAAGGACAAGGAAAACTGGATCGCAATGATGATGGAGGGCGAATACGGTCTGGGCGGTATAGACCCTAACCCGCTGCGATCAGCCACAACGACCTTCGTTGCCTTCCTAGTCGCCGGCATGGTCCCCCTGCTGCCCTTCATCCTCAAACTCGACGCCGCATTCACGGTGTCCGCATGGATGACCATGGCAAGTTTCTTCGCCATCGGCGCACTGAAAAGCCACTGGTCCCTCAGCCCGTGGTGGCGCTCGGCCATCGAAACGCTTCTGATCGGAGGCACGGCGGCGGCACTGGCTTACGGCGTGGGAAGTTTGTTTAATAGCTAGGGGCAGTGGGCGGATTCCAAGACCGGCCCTACAACACCAACTTCATGTGAATGACCCGTTCATCATCCCCGCCAAACGCCTCGGGATCTTCATAGTATTCGAACCCAAGACTTTCATAAAGCGGTAGCGCCTCGACATGCCGATACAACGCATCAAGCCACACGACCCCCATACCCAGCGCGCGCGCCTCATCCACCAAAGCTTGCCCCAGAGTGCGCCCGATCCCATTTCCGCGCGCCGTGTCACGCACATACATCCGATTCATCTCGACATCATTTTCGCCATGAGGCCGCATCATGACGATCCCCACAAGATCATCGTTCAGTCGCGCCAGAAAACACTCGCCATTTGGCGGTTGAAAAAAGTCCTTAAATTGGCTGAGCTGACCAGCAACATCCTGATCCTCAAGATAATTATCTATGGTCTCGTGCATTTCTGGATAGCGAACGCGAAGAAAATCGAAGAACTCCCAAACCAAGTTTCGGACTGCTTCAATCTCGTGTGATTTGCGGACCTTTGATATTTCAACTGCCATCACATCCCCCTCATGTTTGATCAGTTTACCACAGAGCGCTCGAAACAAAAAAACCGGGCCACGAGGGCCCGGTCAGTCTTCAGGGAGGAAATGTGCCTTTAACCTCGGCACCAGAGGAATCTTAGGCGTTCAAACGATAGCCACCGCTTTCCGTCACCAACAGCCGTGCGTTCGAGGGATCGGGCTCGATCTTTTGGCGCAGGCGATAGATGTGGGTTTCCAGCGTGTGGGTGGTGACGCCCGCGTTATAGCCCCAAACCTCGTGAAGCAGCACATCGCGGGGCACGACGCCATCGTTTGAACGATAGAGGAACTTCAGGATGTTGGTCTCTTTCTCGGTCAGGCGGACTTTGCGGTCATCCTCGGTCACCAGCATTTTCACGGATGGCTTAAATGTATACGGCCCAAGCTGGAACACGGCATCTTCCGACTGTTCGTGCTGACGCAGCTGGGCGCGAATGCGAGCCAGAAGGACCGGGAATTTGAAAGGCTTGGACACATAGTCGTTGGCGCCTGCGTCCAGACCCAGAATGGTGTCCGCGTCGGTGTCATGGCCGGTCAGCATCAGGATCGGGCATTTCACACCCTGCTTGCGCATCACGCGGCACAACTCGCGGCCATCGGTGTCTGGCAGACCCACGTCGAGGATCACCAAATCATAGAGCGCCTCTTTGGACTTGGTGATCGCCTCGGCCCCGTTCCCAGCTTCGAAAACATCGAAATCCTCGGTCATCAGCAGTTGTTCGGCCAATGCGTCGCGCAGATCCTCGTCGTCATCTACCAGCAAAATCTTTTTCAACGTGGACATGGCGCCCTCCTCTGTCGTGTTGCTTTCAGATTTGTGGGTGCGCACGGAAATGACAAGATATGCAACAAAACTCTCACGGCCTCGTGTCATTTCACCGGGAAATGTTTCATATGGTGACAGAACCGCCTATCTAAGGCGGGAAAGGATGCCCATGACACTTGCCCCAAACCAGACCGAGCTTCTTGCCCGCGCCCGTGCCGATCTGCGCATGGGTGTGCCGGTTGTGTTGCGGTTGGACGGGCGGGATGTGGTCGCTGCGGCGGCCGAGACCTTGTCGGCGGGGCGCTTGGATGATCTGCGCGCGTTGGGGGACGCCGTTCTGGCGATCACGCCACGCCGGGCCGAAACGCTGAAGGCGCGCGCCTATTCCGACCGCGTCGCGCGGATCGAGCTGCCGTCGGACGCAGATACCCGCTGGATCGCCTCGGTCGCGGATCCTGCAGATGACCTGTCGAATCCGATGAAAGGCCCGTTCCGCACCTGCCGTGGTGGCGATGACGCGCTCGAGGCGCATGCGATCGCGCTGTGTAAATCGGCGCAGCTTTTGCCTTCGGCTTTGGTGGTTGAAACGCTGGATGCCAATGAGCTGACCCAAATGCATGGCCTGACGTCGGTACATCTGAACCCAGAAACGCTCCGCGATTTGCATCTGGCCCCCGTGGCTCACGCCCGCCTGCCCATGCAAGTGTCCGAGGCTGGGCGACTACATATTTTCCGTCCCGAAGACGGCGGGGAAGAGCATTATGCGGTCGAGATTGGCCGTCCCGCGCGCGATGAGCCGGTGCTGGCGCGGCTACATTCGGCCTGTTTCACCGGCGACGTACTGGGCAGCCTGAAATGCGATTGCGGCCCACAGCTGAACGCGGCTTTGGCAGCGATGGGGGCAAGCGGTGCAGGCGTACTGCTTTACCTAAACCAAGAGGGTCGCGGCATTGGGCTTGCCAACAAAATGCGCGCTTATTCCTTGCAAGATCAAGGGTTTGATACGGTCGAAGCCAACCATCGGCTTGGCTTTGAAGATGACGAACGCGACTTCCGCATCGGGTCTGAGATCCTGAAATCCATGGGATTTTCTCAGGTCAAGCTGATGACGAACAACCCGCGCAAGGTGGCGATGATGGAAGACAACGGCATCCAAGTGGCCGAACGTGTGCCGTTAAAAGTTGGGGAAGGCGCACATAACGCGGCCTATCTGGCGACCAAGGCCAAGAAATCCGGGCACCTGCTGTGACACTGCCTCGTCGCCATGACATGGTAGTCACCCGCTGGGGTGCACGTTTCATGGGGCGACGCTTTCCTGTGGCGATCGGGCGCGGCGGCATGACCGATGACAAACGCGAGGGCGACGGAGCGACCCCGCGTGGCGCTTGGCGTTTGGTCGGCGGCAGTTTTCGTGCAGACCGTCTGGCTCATCCCGCGTCGCCACTCGAACTCAGCGCCATCGGCCCGATGGATATCTGGTCCGATGATCCCGCAGACCCGGCCTACAATCACGGGCTGCGCACGCATAACTATCCGCTAAGTCACGAGAAAATGCGCATGACCGCGCCGCTCTATGACGTAGTTCTGTTCAGCGATTGGAACTATCCGGACGCCACGCCCGGCAAAGGCTCGGCCATTTTCGTGCATCAGTGGCGCAAACCGCGCCACCCGACGGCAGGCTGTCTGGCTTTTGCATCGAAGGATCTGCGCTGGATCATACAACGCTGGACCCCACGCAGCCGGATCATCGTCCGCTAGGCGCATTTTCTTGCCAAATGTATCCTGGGGTGAGAGCCAAAGGCTCGAGGGGCAAAGCCCCTTACCCGTAGTCACGCTCGCCAAAGATCGCCGATCCAACCCGTACATAGGTCGCGCCCTGCGCAATCGCGCGCTCGAAATCACCGCTCATTCCCATCGAAAGTCCCTCAAACCCGTGCTTTTTCGCCAGCTTGGCCAGAAGCGCGAAATGCAGGCTGGGCTCTTCGTCCGAGGGCGGGATGCACATCAGACCTTCAACAGGAAGGTTCAGCTCGCGGCACAGCGCGACCAGCTCGGCCAAGTCGCTTGGCAAAACACCTGCTTTCTGATCTTCTTCGCCAGTGTTCACCTGAATGAACAGACGGGGGCAGTGGCCATCTTCTTCCGCGATACGCGCAATGGCGCGCGCCAGCTTGGGGCGGTCGACCGAGTGGATCACGTCGAACAGCCCAATGGCCTGCCGGGTTTTATTGGTCTGAAGCGGGCCAATCAGGTGCAGCTCGACCCCGTCGAACTTCTCTTTCAAGTCGGGCCATTTTCCAGCCGCCTCTTGCACTTTGTTTTCACCGAAGACGCGATGACCTTCTTCCAGCACAGCCACCACGCGCTCCAAGGGCTGGACCTTGGATACGGCAATCAGTTTTGCCGACCCGGGGGTACGGCCCATGCGCGCCTCTTCCTTGGCGATGCGGTCCTGAATGTCTGAAAGTGCCATGGGTCATCCTGTCGTTTGTCTAAAACAGGTGTCCAAAAACGTATTCGCGTGAACCTGAAACAGGATCACGCGGAAACGTCTCGGACATCATTAGTGTCGCGTGCGTTTCGAGAAAAATCCAAAACTAGATTTCTCTCGAAACGCTTACAAAAGAAAAGAGCGGGCGCAAGGCCCGCTCTTCCCTTACCAAATAATCCGTTAGGATTAGAAGGACATGTTGATGCCCAGATCGGCAACGGTGGTGGTGCCGTTGTCTGCAACACCAGCGTCGATCGAAGCGCCGCCGCCCAGGTCGTACGAAACGCCCAGACCGTATACGTCACCCGTTACGCCCAGAACGCTGACGCTCGAGTAAGCTGCGGTGATGGTTGCTGCACCCATGGTGTAACCAGCGGTTACGCCGAAAGTGTTGGTGTCGATGAAGCTCGAACGCGAGTACAGAGCGTTCAGTGCTACGTCACCGAAGTTGCCGCCAGCTTTCACGTGGAATGCGCTACCGCCAGGAATTACGTTGCCCCAGTCATCGTAGCCGATGCCGAAGTTGTAGTCGCCCATGGCGTAGGTTGCAACAACCGAGAAGATCTCGGTGCCCTGCATGTCGTACGACAGAGCCACACCGAAGTCACCGAACGAACCGGTGTACATGATGTTGCCCGAGTCAGCACCGTCGATCAGAACTTCTGCAACGTTGTCGGTACCCAGACCCGAGTAGCCGATGTCGCCCAGACCCAGTTTAGCGTCCGAAGCCGAACCAACAGCGCCAACGGTCAGCTTGCCGAAGCCGCCTTCAACGTGCACTTCGGTGTCACCAACAGCGATTGCGCCGTTGTCTTGGGTGATGTCGTAGTCTGCGCCGAACGACAGGCCACCATCGGTTTCACCGGTCATCGAAACCGACAGAGTGGTGTAGTAGTCGGGGTTCCAGTCGGAACCGTCATAGGTAAGACCAAAACCAGCAGCGCCCGAGAAGCTTACTTCTGCAGCAGCGAAACCAGCCGAAGCGACCAGAGCGGTCGAAGCGAAGAGAATCTTTTTCATTTCGTTTTCCCTCATGAGATTTAAGAGTTCGCCTCAATTCAGGGGAATCCGAATTGAGTATGCATCGTTCAATCCACCTTTCCGCTTCCCATTGCAAGCCGACTGAAACCTCGAAAACCGATTGCGGGGCGTATTGGTGCTTCTATGCCACAGTTTCATTCTCGCGGTCGGCGAAAACCCGCAATATCAAGCGATTCTCTAATTATATGACTCGTATACGGTGCTTGGGAAAACGCTTGCCCGCCCGCAGGGGCTTATATACTAACAAGAGGAATTTTTACTTATGGGGCTGTTTCATGGGCATCCTTAAAACGTCTGCTTTTGGTCTGTCATTGATCGCTATGCTTGGTCTTTCTGCCTGTGGTGGCAGCCGTGGATCAGTTGGTTCCGCTGGATCGGGCAATATTTTCGGAGGCGGCTCGAACGCTCAGCAGCAAGGTGGTGGGCTTGGCCACACCCCTGAAGTTGAAGAACCCCGCGAAACCATCTGGGATCTGTTCAAGAACGTGGACGACCCCAACACCACGGTCGAAGTAAACCGCTATATTTGGAATGCGGCGCTGGATGTTCTGAACTTTATGCCCGTTCAGGCGGCTGATCCGTTCTCGGGCATTATTGTATTTGGCTATGGCCGTCCGCCGGGCGGTGGTACTGCCTATAAAGCCACCGTATATGTACGCGATCCCGCGCTGGACGCGCGTTCGCTGTCGGTTGCGCTGTATACACGCAGCGGCCCCGCCAGCGCCGAGGCTGTCCGCAAGGTCGAGGACGCGATCCTGACTCGCGCACGCCAACTACGTATTCGTGACGGTAAACTCTAGACCCGGATCGACCAGACTTATAAGACATGCGCCGGGCCACACGCCCGGCGTTTTCACATCAAGGACCTGACGAATGTCGCGATACACTGCCGCAGATATCGAACCGAAATGGCAAAAAGCCTGGGACGAGGCCGGAATCTTCACCGCAACGCGCGATGAATCGAAGCCGAAATATTATGTGCTCGAGATGTTCCCCTATCCGTCGGGCCGCATCCACATGGGCCACGTGCGCAACTATACGATGGGCGACGTGATCTCGCGCTATAAGTCGTCGTGTGGCTTCTCGGTTCTGCACCCGATGGGCTGGGACGCCTTCGGAATGCCCGCCGAAAACGCGGCGATGGCGCAGGGTGGCCACCCCGGCACGTGGACCTATGACAACATCGCCACCATGAAGGGCCAGATGCGTCCGCTGGGTCTGTCGATTGACTGGAGCCGTGAATTTGCCACCTGCGACCCGGAATATTACGGCCAGCAGCAGGCGATGTTCATCGACTTCATGGAGCGTGGGCTGGTTTACCGTAAAAACGCCACGGTGAACTGGGATCCGGTCGACATGACCGTTCTGGCCAACGAACAGGTGATTGACGGCTGCGGCTGGCGCTCGGGCGCGCCGGTCGAACGTCGCGACCTGACGCAATGGTTCTTCAAGATCTCGGACTACTCGGGCGAGTTGCTTGATGCGCTGGACGGTTTGGACAACTGGCCCGAAAAAGTGCGCACCATGCAGGCCAACTGGATTGGCCGTTCGCAAGGTCTGCAGTTCAGCTTTGAACGCGTGGATGGTGGTGAGTCGATTGAGGTCTATACGACACGCCCCGACACTCTGAACGGCGCCAGCTTCGTCGGCATCTCGCCCGACCACCCGATTTCCAAGGCGCTAGAAGCGGAAAACCCGGAAATCGCCGCGCAGCTTGTTGAAATGCGCAAGGGCGGCACCACCGCCGAGGCCATCGAGACCGCTGAGAAGCTCGGCTATGACACCGGCATCCGCGTGAAACACCCGCTGAACCCGGAATGGGAGCTGCCCGTCTGGATCGCAAACTTCATTCTGATGGACTATGGCACCGGCGCGATCTTCGCCTGCCCGGCCCATGACCAGCGCGACTTGGACTTCTGCCGTAAGTATGACCTGCCGGTTGTGGACACGTTCCTGTCGTTGGAAAACCCCTCGTCGGTCGAAAACGAAGCTTTCGTGCCGCCGAAAACCGAGAAAGTGAAATGGGTCGACCACTTCGCCGGTCTGGACGAGGCCACGGGCGAGGAAGCCATCGACGCCACCGTCAAGTTCGCCGAAGACGCCGGCTGGGGCACGGGCGTCGAGAAATTCCGCCTGCGCGACTGGGGTCTAAGCCGCCAGCGCTACTGGGGCTGCCCGATTCCCGTGGTCCATTGCGACGATTGCGGCGTGGTGGCTGAGAAGAAAGAAAACCTGCCGGTCAAACTGCCCGAGGACGTGTCCTTCGACACCCCCGGAAACCCGCTGGACCGTCACCCGACCTGGCGCGACTGCGCGTGCCCGTCCTGCGGCAAGCCCGCCAAGCGCGAAACCGACACGATGGACACGTTCGTCGATTCGTCCTGGTACTACGCGCGCTTTACCTCTCCGAACGCAGCGACGCCGACTGATCTGGAAGAAGCCTCCTATTGGATGAATGTCGACCAGTATATCGGCGGCATCGAGCACGCGATCCTGCACCTGCTGTATTCGCGCTTCTTCGCCCGCGCGATGAATATCTGCGGCCACCTGCCGGATTCGGCCCGCGAGCCGTTCAACGCACTGTTCACGCAGGGCATGGTGACCCACGCGATCTATAAAAACGCAGACCGCACCGACGAAAACGGCCGCGCGATCTATCACTACCCCGAAGAAGTCGAGGAACGTGATGGCAAGACCGTGGTGAAAGAGACCGGCGAGGCGATCAAAGTGATCCCATCCGCCAAGATGTCGAAGTCGAAGAACAACGTGGTCGACCCGGTGAACATCATCGACGCCTTCGGCGCCGACACCGCCCGTTGGTTCGTCCTCAGCGATTCGCCCCCCGAGCGTGACGTGGAATGGACGGCATCCGGCGCAGAGGCCGCCGCCAAGCATTTGGCCCGCGTTTATGCGACTGCTGTGAAAATCAGCGAGATGGACGACGCCGACGGCAATGACGAAGAGCTGCTGCGCGCCATGCACAAGGCCATCCATGATGTGACCATGGGCATCGAAAGCTTCGGCTTCAACGCCGCAATCGCCAAACTCTACGCCTTCCAGAACGCCGTCTCGAAATCGAAGGCGGGTGGCAAAGCGCAGAAGCAGGCCATGCGCACGATGGCTCAGCTGATGTCGCCGATGACCCCGCATATGTCCGAAGAAATCTGGTCGATGCTGGGCGGAGAAGGTCTGGTCGCCCAAGCCGCGTGGCCTGTCGCGGATGAGGCCATGTTGGTCGAGGACACCGTGACCCTGCCGATCCAGATCAACGGCAAACGCCGTGCGGAAATCAGCGTGCCCAAGGACATGGACAAAGCCGAGGTTGAAAAACTCGCGCTGGCCGAGGATGCTGTCGTCAGGGCGCTGGACGGTAAGGCCCCGAAGAAAGTCATCGTTGTTCCGGGACGTATTGTGAATGTCGTGGTCTGATCGCCGCCATTTCTTGAAGATCTCCGCCGCTGCCGCGCTTTTGTCCGGCTGCGGCTTCACGCCCGTCTATGCGCCGGGTGGCTCGGCTGACGGGTTGCGCGGGGCGGTGACAATCGCCGCGCCGGATGATTCCAACAGCTACGAGTTCGTGAAGCGGATGGAAGAACGGTTGGGCCGCAACCTGTCGGCCCCGTATCGGTTGGACTATACGATCACCACAAGCTCGGAAGGCGTGGGTGTAACGCCCAATCAGGAAATCACCCGCACGCAGGTTCTGGGCACAGCGGAATTCACCGTGACCTCGGTCGCCACGGGTGACGTTGTCGAACGCGGAACCGTGTCGAACTTCACGTCTTACTCGACCGAAGGATCGACCGTGTCGACCGCCGCCGTTGAACGTGACGCAAACCGACGCTTGATGGTGCTGTTGGCCGACCAGATCACCACACGCTTCTTAGCCACTTTCGCAGGCTGGGGCGAATGAAGCTCGCCCCTCGGGACGCCAGCGGATATTTCGCCAAACCCGATCCTAGGCGGATGGGCGTACTGATTTTCGGGGCAGACGCAATGCGCGTGGCGCTGAAACGGCAAGAGCTCATTGCCAATCTGATTGGGCCGAACGGCGAAGAGGAAATGCGCCTGACCCGCATTCCCGCCGCCGATCTGCGCAAAGACCCAGCGATGCTGTCGGACGCGATCAAGTCGCAAGGCTTCTTCCCCGGCCCCCGCGTGGCGTTCGTCGAGGATGCGACCGATACGCTCGCCAAAATCATCACGCCCGCCATTGCCGACTGGCAAGAGGGCGACGCGCAAGTGGTGGTAACGGCGGGATCGCTGACGGCACGTTCAGCCCTGCGGAAGTTGTTCGAGGGCCATCCGAACGCCTATGCGGCGGGCATCTATGACGATCCGCCCTCGCGCGACGAGATCGAAGCCGATCTGAAACGCTCTGGCGTCGGACAGATCAGCCCCGAGGCGATGAACGACTTGATGGGCCTGTCGCGCGATCTGGATCCGGGGGATTTCCGGCAAACGGTCGAGAAGCTGGGGCTCTATAAGCTGTCCGACCCCTCACCCGTCACGCCCGACGATGTGCTGGCCGTCGCCCCTGCTTCGACCGAGGCCGCGTTGGATGATCTTCTGCACGCTGTGGCCGAGGGCCGAGCGGGTGAAATAGGCCCTATTCTTGCGAAACTGCAGGCCCAAGGCGTCGCGGCCGTAGGCCTCTGCATCGGGGCAACCCGCCATTTCCGCGCGCTGCACGGTGCCAGTTCAGACCCCGCCGGACCCGGACAAGGCATCAATCGCCTGCGCCCGCCCGTGCATTTCAAATCCCGGGATCGGATGGTTCGGCAAGCCAATAAATGGGGGCTGCGGCGGTTGGAACAGGCTTTGGAAGTGCTGATTGATACAGATCTGAAGCTGCGTTCTGCCCAGAAAGCCCCGCAGATGGCGCTGATGGAGCGGACCTTGATCCGCTTGGCGATGATGGGCGGGCGGCGCTAACGCGTCGCGTAAGCCGCTGCGGCACGCCCAGCATGGCGCCCCGTGGCAAAACAGGTGGTCAACAGATAACCGCCGGTCGGGGCTTCCCAATCCAGCATTTCACCACAGGCAAAGACACCCGGTAGCGCCTTGATCATCAGCCCCTCATCCAGCGCCTCGAACGGCAAACCACCTGCAGTCGAAATAGCTTCGTCCATCGGACGCGGACCTTGATGGGTGATAGGTAGGGCTTTGATCAGCGCAGCGAGTTCAGCAGCGCCCTGTGGCAATGGGCGCGAAAACTCCTGCAATAGAGACGTTTTTACCGGATCCAACTTCAGTGTCTTGCGCAGGTGGTTGGACAGGCTGGCCTTACCGCGTGGGCGGGATAGGCGGGCGGCGATGTCCTCAAGGCTGCGACCGGGCATCAGGTCCAGTGTCAGGGGTGCTCCGTCCCGCATCGCACGGCTAACGGCATAAATCGCGGACCCTTCGATGCCCCGCGACGAGATTACGAACTCGCCCAGCACCGATTGATCCCCGGCGGTGACGCGCACGGATTTCACGGGTTGGCCGAAGTGGCGCGCCATATGGTCGCTCCACGCGACGATGAACCCCATGTTAGCAGGTTGGAAGGGCACGCAAGAAACACCGTTTTGGGCAAGAATAGAGACCCATTCTCCGTCCGCCCCTAACCGCGCCCAACTGGCCCCGCCCAGCGCAAGGATGGTGACGTCTGGCCGTACGGATTGCGGACCTTCAGGCGTGTCGAAGCGCATCGCGCCGTCCTCGATCCCAGTCCAGCGCCAGTTTCGGCGCAGCTCCACCCCGGCCTGATCCAACCGCGCCAGCCAATTGCGCAGCAAGGGGGACGCCTTCATCACCTTTGGAAAGACACGCCCCGACGAGCCCGTAAAGACCTCTTGCCCCAGTTCACGCGCCCAGTCCTGAACCGCGTCTGGTCCAAACCCGGCCACGATCTTCCGCAGACTGTCTGGCCCGTGAATATGGGGCAAAAATGCAGAAATAGGCTCTGATTTTGTCAAGTTTAGACCCGACTTCCCGGCCATCAGGAACTTGCGCGCAGGGGACGGCTTGGCATCGGCCACCACAACGGACAGCCCGGCCTTCGCCAGTTCCTCGGCCGCCATCAGGCCCGCTGGGCCGGCTCCAATGACCAACGCGGTTTTCACGACGGCTTCACCCCGTCGCCCAACATCTCGACCACGCGGTGCGGATAGGGGATTTCAATATCGTTGGCCTTAAGCGCCTTCCAGATCTGCATCATGACGCGCGGCGTGAACTTATTGCGGCCGTCGTCGATGCCGTTCACCCAGAACTCCAACGCGAAATCAACGCCGCTGTCGCCAAAGGCGCGCAGCTCGCAATCAGGCATATGCTCTTCGCTGTCGGTCAGCACAAAATCCAGCTCGGCCACGGCCTGCTCGATAATGCCCGGCACGGCCTCGATATCTGCCTTGTAACTGACAGAGAACGGCGCTTCGTAGCGGTTGGCGCTGCCCGCGTCCGAGTAGTTCACCACGCGGGTGGTGATGAAATGCTCGTTCGGGACGACGATCCACTTGCCGTCAAATGTCTCTAATATGGCGGCGCGGGCGGTCATTTTGACGATCGTTCCGGCCTCACCCCCGTCTAGTTCAACATAATCACCGACAGTCGCCTGCCCTTCCAAAAGCAAAATGACCCCCGAGATGAAGTTCGAAGCGATCTGCTGCAACCCGAAGCCCAGCCCCACGCCAATCGCACCCCCAAGCACCGCGAGGGACGTCAGATTGACCCCCATGATGTTCATCAGAATCAGGAACGCGGCACCGAATATCGCAATCTCGGCCGCTTTTACCGCCAATTCACGGGCGGCGGGGCGCATCTCTTTCTGTTTCTTGATGGCTTGAGCGGTTTGGTCATTCGACCAGCGGCCCAGCCAGAAGATGACGCCGCCCAGCACGGCAAAGCGGATGGCGAACAGCAACGAGAAGCTCATGTTGCCAAGCGGGACGACGGTTTCGTCCAGCTTGGTGGTCACAAGATCAAGCAGCCCAACAGTATACAGCGCGGCCATCGGGATCAGGATGTACCTGCCCAGAAGTTTCAGGAACGGATCCTTGATGATGTGCTGCGCAAAGGCGCGCACCGCCAAGAACAGGAACACGCGTTTCCCGAAGGCGATCACCGCGCCCGAGCCGAAGATCGAGCGCGTCACCTGCTCGCCCATCGCAGTAAACGCCCACGCCAGAAGCGGCATGGTCAGGGGCAGGAAGATCAGCGCGAACAGGCGGACCTTGGCAATCGGGTGATTACGGTCGCCATTGGGGGTCAGGATCCGCGTCAGGAAGGGTTCAAGTTTTCTGTCGGCAAACCGTGCGGCCAGATAGGCAACGACCAGCAACCCGAACTGAGACCACGCAGCGGGCGACAGAAGCCAACCTTCCGCGATCTCCCACCCTTGGTTCAGATAGCCCAGCGCGGTGTCCACGATCTGAGGTCGATTTTCCATCTGCTGTCCCTTGCCTTCACGCGATCACTGATAAAACCTTTGGAAATGGATAGCGGTTTGACCTCAAAGGGCAAGACTTCCTTGCCGGAATGCGCTTTGTGTGGGCGCGTGATCCCGCCGGATGTCGCGCAAAGCCACCATCATCTGATTCCGAAACTGAAGGGTGGAGCCAAGCTGAATTAGAGCCTGTTTCAGGGGATCATCTGCTTCATCGCCGCAACGTGATCAGCGCTTTGCGATCGGGCGTGGTCGGCAAGCTCCAGCGCGGCCTCCATCAAGTTGTCAGGCTCGACCACACGGTCGACCAGACCCCAGGACAGCGCCTCGTCCGTTTGGATTTTCTGGCCCGCCATCAGGATCATCTTAGCCCGCGCTGGACCGACCAAAGCGGCCAGACGTGCGGGATCGGATGGCTGGGGCAGATAGCCCAGTTTCATCACCGGATAGAAAAACTTGGCGCTGGGCACCGAGATACGCAGATCGCAGGCCAAGGCCATACCGAATGCTCCGCCTGCCAACGTCCCGTTCAAGACGGCGATGGTCAGGCAGGGCGCGGCGGCGATGGCGCCGGACAGACGCTCCCATACATCGTCGGTGGCAAGTCCAGCCTTTGCCTCGTCCAGATCTGCGCCAGCAGAAAACACCTTTCCTGCGCCGGTCAGCACCAGAACGCGCGCGTCCCCCGCCGCGTCCTGCGCAATCTGGGCGAGCCGTTCCAACATCGCCTTGGTCAGCGAGTTCGCCTTGTCCGGGCGGTTAATGGTAACCAGCCAGACTCCATCTTCTTTGGTCAGTTCAATCATCCGAAAACGTTCGCTCGTTGCCTAATATCAATGTCGCGCAGCGAGATTTCCTTGCCCAGAAACTCGTCCGCATCTTCACTGCACATCCACAACAGCGCGCGGGCAGGCCATTCTGCGGGGATGTGTTCTTCCCAGTTCAAACGCGCCACCGCGTTGATGCCCGAGGCCTTGATTTCGCGCTGCATCTGGGTGGCGACGGTGCCCGGCGACAGGCCAATGGCGCGGATGCCTTTACCGGCGGTTTCAAGGTGCAGCGCCTCGTTGAACATATGCACGCCCGCCTTCGAGGTGCAGTAATGTGCCCAGCCTTCAAGCGGGCGGTGGGCGGCCCCGGAACTGATCGTCAGGATCGAGCCTCCGCCCTGTTCGATCATGTGCGGCAAAGCGGCTCTTGCGCCGTAATAGACACCTTTTAGGTTCACATCGATGACATGGCTCCACCCCTCGGGGTCCGAGGTTTCAAGCGGGCCGATGGGTTCAATCACGCCCGCGTTGTTGATCAGCACATCCACCGTCCCAAAGCGCCCGTGGGCCATATCAATGGCGGCTTTCACCTGGCTCCAGTTCGACACGTCGCAGGTCACGGCCAAAGCACGCTCGCCGATGGATTCCGCAATGGCTTGGATTTGCGTAGCACTGCGCGCGGTCAGCACTACGTTCGCCCCGGCCTGCGCAAAGATGTGCGCGGCGGCTTCTCCGATCCCGCGACTTGCGCCGGTGATCACAACGGTTTTCCCTGTCATATCATGCATATGGTGCCCTCCCTTCCCTTGATGCTAGCGCAGCATTCGCCCAGATGCCAGAGACACATCTTGCGAGCGCGGGGTGCAGGGGTTACCTGAGAGGCACGCAATTGAAAGGACGCCCCATGCGCGCATCGCTTGATAGCCTGACCCAACAGCTTTTGGACGCCGCCCGGAAGGCCGGGGCGGACGCGGCAGATGCGTTGGCGGTAGACGGCACATCGGTGTCGATCGACGTCTTGAACGGCCAGCTGGAGCATGCTGAACGGTCCGAGGGCGTGGATATTGGGTTACGCGTGATGCTCGGGCAGCGTCAGGCTTGCGTGTCGGCCTCGGATGTATCCGAGGCAACAATTGAAGCCATGGCCGAGCGCGCAGTGGCAATGGCCAAGGAAGCGCCCGAGGATCCCCATATCGCACAGGCCGATCCGGCGGATTTGGCAACGGGTTGGGATTTGGAGGCCTTGGAAATGGCCGACCCCAGCGCCGAGCCGGACCCCGCGGCACTGGAACGCGATGCGTTAGAGGCTGAAGCCGCCGCGCTCGCCGTCAAAGGCGTGTCGCAGGTCAGCAGCTCGTCGGCGGGATATGGACGGCATCAGTTTCATCTGGCGTGCTCGAACGGGTTTTCGGGGGGCTATGGACGTACTCACCGGGCCATTTCCGCGGTGGCGATCACCGGCGAAGGCGCAACGATGGAACGTGACTATGCTGGCGAGATGCGCACCTTTCAGGCCGATCTGCCCAGCGCCGAGGAAATCGGCACTAAGGCGGGTAACCGCACCGTGGAACGTCTGGGCGCGAAGAAGCCGCCGACGGGCGCTTATCCGGTGCTCTATGACGAACGGATTTCGGCGTCCTTGATTGGGCACCTGCTGAGCGCCGCGAACGGGTCCATGATCGCACGTGGATCGTCGTGGCTGCTGAATGCGTTGGGCGAGCAAGTTCTGCCCGACGGCATCGACCTGATCGAAGATCCGCACCGCAAACGCATTTCCGGCTCGCGTCCCTTTGACGGGGAAGGTCTGCCCACACAGCTGCGCAAGATTGTCGACAACGGGCAGCTGACCGGCTGGACGATGGACATCTCCACCGCGCGTCAACTGGGAATGCAAAGCACCGCCAGCGCATCGCGAGGAACATCCTCGCCGCCGTCACCCTCGATCTCGAATGTGGCTCTAACGCAGGGCAAATCATCGAAAGAGGACCTGATCGCGCAGATGGGAACCGGGCTTTTAGTGACCTCGATGATTGGGTCCACGATCAACCCGAACACGGGCGATTATTCGCGCGGGGCGTCGGGCTTCTGGATCGAGAACGGGCAGATCGCCTATCCCGTCAACGAATGCACCATCGCAGGCAACCTGCGCGAAATGCTGAAGCGGATCATCCCGGCGAATGATGCCGAACCGCATCTCAGCCGGATGATCCCCAGCCTGCTGGTCGAAGGGATGACCCTTGCCGGTGACTGATGACCTAAGACTTCTGATCGACGCGGCGGAAGCAGCGGGCAAGATCGCCTCGGGCTTTTTTCACGGCTCGGCCGAACGCTGGGACAAGCCCGGCGGGCAAGGCCCCGTGACCGAAGCGGATTTGGCCGTGGATCGCATGTTGCGGAACGAGCTGACCGGCGCCCGCCCCGGCTATGGTTGGCTGTCGGAAGAGACCGAGGACAATCCTGCGCGGCTAGAAGCCGAACAGGTGTTCATTGTCGACCCAATCGACGGCACGCGCAGCTTCATCGAAGGCTCGACCACATGGGCGCATTCGCTTGCCGTCGCGCGCAATGGCATCGTCGAGGCTGCCGTGGTCTATCTGCCGGAACGTGGCAAGCTTTATGCCGCGGCCCGGGGGAAAGGCGCAACACTGAATGACGCCGCCCTGACCGTCAGCCCTAAAACCCGGATCGAAGGCGCAACAGTTCTTGCCGCGAAACCCAATTTCGATCCCACTTTCTGGCAGAATAGAGACGTTCCCCCGGTCGAACGCGTGTTCCGCAGTTCGCTGGCCTATCGCCTATCTTTGGTGGGCGAGGGTCGCTTTGACGCGATGATGACACTGCGCCCCACATGGGAATGGGATGTCGCCGCCGGGGCGCTGATCGTTGAAGAGGCTGGCGGCAAAGTGACCGATCAGGTCCAAGGATTAGCGCGCTTCAACAACCCACATCCGCAGTTGCGCGGCATGGTGGCGGGAACGCCTCCGGTGCAAGACGCGCTGGTCAGGCGGTTAGCGGAACCGTTAGTCTAACATCCCTTTGAAATTGGGGCATTGCCAAGCGGATATCTATCGCTAACATACAGCAACCCCATATGTTCAAGGATGCCTTCGTGACAGACAGACAGACCCCCCCGAACCGCCGCCCATTGACCCTTCGTGACGTATCCGAGGCCTCGGGCGTCAGCGAGATGACGGTCAGCAGGGTGTTGCGAAATCGGGGCGATGTCAGTCAAGCCACACGTGACCGCGTGCTGGAGGCCTCGAAGGAACTGGGTTACGTGCCGAACAAGATCGCGGGCGCGCTGGCCTCGCAGCGGGTGAACCTTGTCGCTGTGATCATCCCGTCGCTGTCCAACATGGTCTTCCCCGAAGTCATGATGGGCATCAACGAGGTGCTGGACGAAACGCCCTTGCAGCCAGTTGTCGGCGTCACAAATTACGACCCAAAGCGCGAAGAAAAAGTGCTGTACGAGATGCTGTCATGGCGCCCATCCGGGGTGATTATCGCAGGGTTAGAGCATTCTGACGCCGCCAAAGCGATGCTGAAGGCCGCAGGTATTCCGGTGGTCGAGATCATGGATACGGATGGCGACGCGATCGACGCCTGCGTCGGCATTTCCCACCGTCGCGCCGGACGCAAGATGGCCAAATCCATTCTGAAAGCAGGCTACAAGAACATCGGCTTCCTTGGCACCAAGATGCCGCTGGACCACCGCGCCCGGAAACGCTTTGAGGGCTTCACCGAGGTGCTGGCCAAAGAAGGGATCGAGATCGCGGATCGTGAATTCTATGAAGGCGGATCGGCGCTGGCCAAAGGTCGCGAGATGACCGAGGTGATGCTGGAACGCACGCCCGAGCTGGATTTCATGTACTACTCGAACGACATGATCGGCGCGGGTGGGCTTCTGTACTGCCTTGATAAAGGCATCAATGTGCCGGGTCAGATCGGCCTTGCGGGCTTTAACGGGGTCGAGCTTCTGGACGGTCTTCCCCGTCAACTTGCCACGATGGACGCCTGCCGCAAGGAAATCGGCCGCGCGGCTGCCCAAATCATCGCCGACCGCAGCACCGAAAGTGGTGACACCGGTGGCGGCGAACGGATCGAGCTTACGCCCAAGATCGAAGCAGGTGAGACCCTGAAACGCCGCTAGACAAGCCCGACCCGCTTGCCTATTTCCTGCGCAAACGGCCCCGTGGCTCAACTGGATAGAGCAGCCCCCTCCTAAGGGGCAGGTTGCAGGTTCGAATCCTGCCGGGGTCGCCAGAGATTCTTCTTATTTCTTTGCCTCGTCAGGGAAGAAGCTGCGCGGCGCAGGCATCACAGCCTCCCGTCGCCTATTTCAATTGACACCCACTCGGTAAGATCAGTGATCCGCGCCACCAGATCAGGCAGGCGATGCTCATTGAGAAGAGTCACCGTGGCGAAGCGGGGCGTACAGGGGTGTTCCGAGAACGCGAGATTGTAGTCTTTGTTTATCCCCCCGCCGGGGAACACCCCTTTGCCAAAGAAATCATAAAGAAGGTCATGGGCTTCACATTCTGGGTGGTAGTTGGCCTTCCAAACTGCGTACTGCCAGGAGGTGACGTCATTCAACTCAAAAAGTTCGTCACCTTCAAACCACCTCGCATCAATCATACGCCAGTGATCAGGCTGCAGGAGCGACTGCTCAACGCCTTTTCCAAACGCGCGCTCTAACACCTGGGTGCGGATAAGTGGTCGCGGGTCGGGCGAACCGTCACTATACAAGCGCAACCCACCATCGGGGGCGGGTTTTGAATAGATTGTGCGCCGTCGCGGTTCCGCGCGTAAGGGATGCTTATTTCCACGCTTTAGGTATGTGTCATGGTCGGCACTCGCGTGCTGCGCAAGAGGTGTCGCAGTCGTGCTGGCTGCCGCAGACTTCAAAAAGTTTCGACGTGAGATCATGTCGGTCTCCTTGGTTGAGACCGGCGCGATGATCGCTGTTTAGATGATGCAAACCCATTCATTACCGAACTGGCCACATCCCCTTTCGGGCGACCACCTTGCCGGGTTTGGCAGGTTGGTGGAGGCAAACGCCTCGCTCTTGATGCAAGGAAGAACGTAGTGTTGAGCAGGACAGTTATCAAGAGTTAGGTTTTGAGCCAGACTGGTCTGCCGTGTACGCCCTGTATCCTGCGCCCAACACGCGCTTATTCAGCTCGATACAACCCCGGAATCAAACCCTCGGCCAGCGTCTTCAGGGCCTCTGGCGTCGATCCCGGTGGTTGCGTCGCCCCGTAGTAAACCTCGTAACTGCCGCCCAGCTTCGCCAACAACTCGGACACATAGCGCAGCGAGGCGACCTCGCGGCCGATATATTCGTTGTTGCCGCTCAGGATGCGGGCGAGTTTTCGGGTGCGGTAATAGTGGCGCGAGTTTCGCAGTTCGGCGGAAGCGGGCACGATCAGCGCACCCGTTTCCGCAGACACACGGGTGATGCCGGTGCGCCATGGGGGTTCGACCAGCAGCCCCCCCGCCATATCCGCCACACGCCCAGAGCCGAAGACCAACAACGCGCCGCCTTGGCCCAGATGCGCCTGCATGTCGGCCCGGGTCTGCCGTGCGCCCAGCACTTTGTCCGAGCGATCGAGGTCCACGGCGACGATGCGGTCGGCCCCCAGAAACCGTTCGGCCTCGCGGTTGGCGACGACTTTCAGATCCGGTCGATGGTCCAGCAGCGCGCCCGCGTGTGAGATGAAATCGAACGTCCCAACCGGATGCGTTGCCCCAATGATCACGGCACCTTGGGTGGGGATGTTTTCAATCCCCCGCGCTGTGATCCGGGTGCCGCCCTGCATCGCTAAAAGCGCACTCACAAGATCCGGCCCCGTTCGCCCATCAAGCTCTCGCAGCACCTGTTCGGTCTCGCGCAGGGCGAAGAAGGCCTGTCCGGTCAGGGTGCGGCTGAACAGATCGACCGAGCCCATCAGAAGGCGTAACCCTATCAGCCGGAGATGCGCACGATCCGTCAGCCGAAGGCGCGCGCGCAGCAACTCGTCCATAGGGTTTTCAGTCTTCTGTCGGGGCAAAATCGGCTCGGCGCTTGGAAGTGGAGTTCAAAGACTGCAATCCCGCAGACCCCGCGGTCAATTCGTTTATCGCTTGCCCAGAGGGCAGTCGGTGTACAAAACTTGACGTGTCACCAATCGGTTACAGGCCGAGACGCCATACACGGGACGGGGGAAGCAGTATGAGTACACCAGCACAAGCTGGCATTGACGAGGTGATGCTGAACTTTTCGCCCACAAGTTTGCAGATCCTGAACGCCGTGCTTGCGATCGTCATGTTCTCGATCGCGATTGACCTGAAACCAAGCGATTTCAAGAAGCTGGCCCGCGAGCCCAAGCCCCTGCTGACCGGTTTGGCATCGCAGTTCCTCGCGCTGCCCGCGCTGACATTCTGTCTGGTTCTGGCTACCAATCCACGTCCGTCGATTGCGTTGGGGTTGATGCTGGTGGCGGCTTGCCCGGGGGGCAACATCTCGAATTTCATCACCCATCGGGCGGGCGGGAACGCTGCGCTTTCGGTGTCGATGACAGCGTTTGCGACGATCTTTGCAATCCTCCTGACGCCGCTGAACATCGCGTTCTGGGGCAGCCTGTACGAGCCGACGCGCGCGATTTTGCAGCAAACCTCGATTGATCCTGTATCAGTGGCGATCACCGTGGGCGTCATGCTGGTGCTACCGCTGTGCCTCGGCGTGATGCTGAACGCCAAACGGCCAGACATCACACGCCGACTGCGCACTCCGTTGCAATATCTGTCGATGGGAATTTTCATCGCCTTCGTCGTGCTGGCGCTGGCCGCGAACTGGGCGCTGTTCTTGGAATATGCCGAGGCCGTCGCCACCCTTGTCATCGCCCACAATGCGCTTGCGTTGGGCGCAGGGTTCGCCATCGCCACGCTGGCCGGGCTGTCCGCCTTTGACCGCCGCGCCATCATGATCGAGACGGGCATTCAGAACTCGGGCCTTGGGCTGATCCTGATCTTCGGCTTTTTCAGCGGGCTTGGCGGCATGGCCGTGGTCGCAGCCTTCTGGGGCATCTGGCACGCGGTTTCTGGGTTGGCGCTGGCCGGAGTACTGGCCCGCGGGGGCGCTATTCGGCCATCCTACACGTAAGCTTTATCCATCTGTTCTGTCTAACAAATCCAGCAACCACACGCGGAAATCAGTGGCGGCTGGGTTTTGGTCATTTACCGACAAATAATACCCTTCGTTGCTGGGGATCGAGGCCGGGTGAGCACGTTCCAACCGTCCGGTTTCCAGCGCATTCTGGATCAAAATCTCGCTGACCAACGCCACGCCATTTCCTTCGGCCGTAAGATTCAGAGCCATGCCGAAAGAGTCTGCAAACAGCGTGGGTTCGCACGGGCCACCGATCTGCGCGGCCCAGCTTTTCCACCCGCCCGAGGTGCCGACGGCCTCGATCAGCGGCAGGTCTTGCAGGGTGCCGCTCAGGGCCGGCGACTTCATCGCGACCAACCCGTCTGGAGTCAGCAGCTCGGCATTCTTGCCGACCTGTTTGGCGGACCCAAAGCGGATCTCGACATCTGCGCGCGAGGCATTGAATTCATCCGGCCAGATCGCGCTCAGGAAGCGCACGCGGACATTCGGATGCGTCCGCGTGAAGTCGTGCAGATGCGGGGAAATGATCCATTGGGCCACACTGACCGAGGCCGCAATGGTCAGAAGGTTCTGTGTGGGGCCCGCGTCAAATACCTCGGTCGCAGCGGCAAGTGTGCCAAGCGCCGCGCCCACTTGCGGCAGCAATTTGCGCCCGTCATCGGTCAGCGATAACCCGCGCGCATGTCGGGTGAACAGCGACACGCGAAGCCGGGATTCCAATGCTTTCACTTGCTGGCTGACGGCGGATTGGGTCAGACCAATCTCGTCACCTGCAGCAGTGAAACTTAGGTGCCGAGCGGCGGCCTCGAACGCGCGAAACCATGTCAGCGGGGGAAGCGATTTCTTCATGGGTCAATCCAGCCATTAGTGTTGCTAATACCTAAGCCAGTAAATCTATCATTTGTCAAAATATCAGGGTGTTCCGATGATGTCGCCAAGCGAACAGGAGACCAAGATGACGCCCGAAATCCGCAAAATTGTAACCTATGACGAAGAGGTTCTGATCGAAGGGTTCAAGCCCGCCGATACCCCGTGGCGCATGTTCGCCGTGGCCGCCGTGGTCAAGAACCCGTGGGCCGGACGCTTCGTTGAAGACCTGAAACCCGAGATACACGCCTTTGGCCCGGTGCTGGGCGAAATGATGACCGAACGGATGATCGCACTGGCCGGAAGCGGTGACGCGATCGAAGCCTATGGCAAGGCCGCTGTCGTCGGTCTGAATGGCGAGGTCGAGCATGCCTCGGGCCTGATCCACACCCTACGTTTCGGCAATTTCTATCGTGAAGCCGTGGGCGCGAAATCCTATCTGGCGTTCACCAACACCCGTGGTCCGGCGAACGCGCCGATCATGGTGCCGTTGATGGACAAGAACGACGCCGGGCGCCGCTCGCACTATCTGACCTTGCAGTTCGCCATCCCGGATGCGCCGCGCGATGACGAAATCGTCGTTGTTCTGGGTGCAGCCACCAGCGGGCGTCCCCATCACCGCATTGGAGACCGCTATCAGGACCTGAAGGATCTGGGACATGACTTGGACAACCCGGCCGCGGTCTGATCACGCCACCCTGTCCGCGATCACCGCTGGGCAGGGGGCGACCATCCTGTTCATTCACGGCGTCGGCCTTCGGGCCGAGGCATGGGGGGCACAGCTGGACGCGCTGTCGCCGCACTATCGCGCGGTGGCCGTGGACATGCCGGGGCATGGGGACAGCGCCCTGCCCGCGGGCGATTTGGATCTGACCGACTACACCGATGCCATCGCCGCCGGGACCGACGGGCCGGTGATGGTGGTCGGGCATTCGATGGGCGCAATGATCGCGCTAGATATGGCGATCCGCTATCCGGGGAAGGTGCAAGGCGTCGCGGCCCTGAACGCGATCTATCGCCGTCGCCCCGATGCCTTAGACGCGGTGCAGGCCCGCGCCGCCAGTCTGGATGGGGTCCGGATGGCCGATCCCTCGGGCACGTTAGAGCGGTGGTTTGGCACGGATGCCTCGCCCGAGCGCGAGGCCTGCCACGCATGGCTGACCGATGTGAACCCGGCGGCGTACAAAGCCGCCTACACCATCTTCGCGCATCAAGACGGACCAGATACGGATGCGCTGACCGCCTTGCCCTGCCCCGCCCTGTTCATGACCGGCGCGGACGAGCCGAACTCGACCCCTGCCATGTCGCAAACCATGGCGGCGCTCGCTCCACAAGGCCGCGCGCAGATCATCGACGGTGCCGCGCACATGATGCCGATGACCCATGCCGCAGACGTGAACGCGGCCCTTCTGGACTTCGCAAAGGAGATTTGGACATGACCGAGTTTGACCCCCGCGCCCTGCGCCAAGCCTTTGGCCGGTTCATGACCGGCGTCACCGTGGTCACGACCCGCACACCGGACGGCACGCCCTATGGCTTCACGGCGAACTCGTTTTCGTCGGTGTCGATGGACCCGCCCCTGCTGCTGGTCTGCCCCGGCAAGTTCCTGTCGTCCTTCGATGCTTTCGCAAGCAGCATGCATTTCGCGGTGAATATTCTGGCCGAGGGGCAAGAGGACGTGTCCAACACCTTCGCCAGCTTCAAAGGCGACCGGTTTGCCCAAGTCAGCCATCGCGAAGACGCAAACGGCATCCCTCTGATCGACGGCGCGATTGCGCAGTTTTCCTGCGCCACGTGGAAATCCCTGCCCGCAGGCGACCACCAGATCCTGATCGGCAAGGTGACTGACTTTACCCAGTCCGAAGGCCCGGGCCTTGGCTATGCAGGCGGCCAGTATTTCAGCCTTGGACTGGAACGCGCCGCGCTGGAGCAAACCGAGGGACGCGCGATCTACGGTGCGATTGTCTCGGTCGGTGACACCGTTCTGCTGGAGCAGACGCCAGATGGGTTCCGCCTGCCGCAGATCGAACGCTCGGATCGCGGGCAAATGCGGCAGGAGCTGCAGGACGATCTGGCCGCGCGCGGGATCCAAGCAAAACTCGGACCGGCCTATTCCGTCTATGACGACGCCAGCCGTGGCCAGCATTTCGCCTATTTCCTGGGCTCCAGCGATGTCGTGCAAGTGGACGCGCCCCTTCAGGCCATCCCCGTCGCTGACCTTCCAACCCTTACCTACACCACCCCCGCCATCGCCGACATGATGGCGCGGTACGCCCTTGAGTTCCGCACCCGCAGCTTTGGCCTTTATCTGGGCGATGCAAAGCGTGGCGATGTGCATGCCCTGTCAGAAAGGACCTGATCCATGGAGTTTTCGCTGTTCGCCCATATGGAGCGCATGACGCCCGGCCAGTCACAAACGCAGCTGAATGACGAATTTATCGAGCTGTGCAAGATGGCCGATGACGCCAAGATGCGGGCTGTCTGGACCGGGGAACACCACGGGATGGATTTCACCATCGCGCCCAACCCATTTCTGACACTGGTCAATCTGGCCCACCACACCAAACATGTACGCCTTGGCACCGGCACTGTTATCGCGCCCTTCTGGCACCCGATCAAGCTGGCGGGTGAAGCTGCCTCGGCCGACCTGATCACCGACGGGCGGATCGAACTGGGCATCGCACGCGGGGCCTATTCCTATGAATATGAACGCCTGATGCCGGGCATGGATGCATGGGAAGCAGGCCAACGCATGCGCGAGATGGCCCCGCTGGTCCCGCAGCTGTGGAAAGGCGATTGCGCGCATGAAGGCGAGTTCTTCCAGTTCCCCGCCACGACCTCGGCGCCCAAGCCCGTGCAGGAAGACGGTCCGCCGATCTGGATCGCCGCGCGTGATCCGAATAGCCATGAGTTTGGCGTTCAGAACGGATTCAACATTCAGGTAACGCCGCTGTGGCAGGGGATCGAGGAAATCGAAAGCCTGATGGGGCGCTTCAATGACGCCTGCGATGGCTATGACGGCAAACGCCCGAAGATCATGCTGCTGCATCACACCTATGTCGGCAAAGACGCGGCGGATGTGGATCAGGCGGCGAAGGAACTGTCGAAGTTCTATTGCTATTTCGGCGCGTGGTTCCAGAACAAGCGCCCGGTCAGCCAGGGTTTGATCCAGGAGCTGACCGAGGAAGAAATGGCCGCGAACAAAATGATGGCGCCTGAGAACTTGAAGCGCGATCTGACCATGGGCACCGCGCAAGAAGTGATCGACCAGATTAAACGCTACGAGGATCTGGGCTATGATGAATACTCGTTCTGGATCGACAGCGGCATGAGCTTTGAACGCAAGCGCGACTCGCTGGCCCGGTTCATCGACGACGTCATGCCAGCGTTTCAGTGAGGTATCAGATGGAACAGAAACCACATTATCAGCTGTTTATCGACGGTCAGTGGGTCGACGGCGCCGACGGGCAAGTCATGGCCACGCAAAACCCGGCGACGGGGGAAGATTGGGCGACCTTTGCCTGCGCCGCACTCTCTGACGTTGACCGCGCCATTGCGGCCGGGCGTCGGGTACTGAACGATCCTGCATGGCGGGATATGACGCAAACCCAGCGGGGCAAGCTGCTGTATCGTCTTGCCGAGTTGATCGAGGAGAACGCCCAGCGCATTGGCCAGATCGAGACGACGGACAGCGGCAAGCTGCTGGCCGAAACCTCGTCTCAATCGGCCTATGTGGGCGACTATTACCGCTACTACGCGGGGCTGGCGGACAAGATCGAAGGGGCGGTTCTGCCCATCGACAAGCCCGACATGCATGTGTTCACCAAGCGCGAGCCTATCGGCGTAGTGGTCGCCATCGTGCCGTGGAACGCGCAGATGTTCCTGACCGCGACCAAGCTGGGTCCGGCCTTGGCGGCGGGCTGTTCCGTGGTGCTGAAAGCGTCCGAGATTGCGCCCGCGCCCATGCTGGAATTCGCACGCCTGGTCGAGACGGCAGGCTTCCCGCCCGGTGTCGTCTCGGTCATCACCGGGGACGCGGAAAACTGCGCCATTCCCCTGACCCGCCACCCGGATGTGGACCGCATCGCCTTTACCGGCGGCCCGGAAACTGCACGGCACGTGGTACGCAACTCGGCCGAGAACTTCGCGGTGACTTCGCTGGAACTCGGCGGCAAGTCCCCCATTCTGGTGTTCGAGGATGCCGATCTGGACGGCGCGGCCAATGGGCTGATTGCCGGAAACTTCGGGGCCTCGGGGCAAAGCTGTGTGGCGGGATCGCGCGGGCTGGTGCATCGCTCGATCTTTGACGCGCTCGCCCAACGGATCGAAGAGAAAATGCAGTCGGTCGTCGTGGGCGATCCCCTGTCTGCGGACACCCATATTGGCCCGCTCTGCACCAAGGCGCAGGTCCAAACCATCGAAACCACTCTGCAGGCCGCCCGTGACGGTGGCGCGCGCATTCGGTTCGGAGGCGCGCCCTTGGACCGCCCCGGCAACTACATGGCGCCGACGCTGGTGGAATGCCCCAACACCGACATCGAAACTCTGAAAGTCGAGATGTTCGGGCCGGTCATGTCCCTGATCCCCTTCGACACGGAAGAGGAAGCCATCGCGATCGCCAATTCTACGCCCTTCGGGCTGGGATCGGGTGTGTTCACCGAAAACGTCGCCCGCGCGCATCGCGTGTCGTCGCGGCTGAAGGCGGGGATTTGCTGGGTGAACACCTATCGGGCCGTGTCGCCGATTGCGCCATTCGGGGGCTATAACCAGTCCGGCTATGGCCGCGAGGCAGGGCTTGATGCAGTGTTGGATTACACCCGTACGAAAACCACATGGATCAGCACCTCGGACACACCGATGGCCAATCCCTTTGTGATGCGCTGATCAGGTCGGGGCGTGCGTGGTCACGCCCCGTTTTATTGCGCTTGGTTAGGGCGCAACCTGCACTTCCAAGTGCATGATTAGGTATTTCCTTTTCCGAGCGCATGAACATTAGGCTACACCTAATCAGCGCTGACTCATAACGTTCTTTCCCGCTGGTCCCAAAATGACAATGTAGGGCGATCGCAGAAGAAGGCGCGCCCTTCCCATTACGTAGAGACGACATTCAGACACAAGGACCAGACACATGCCCGTTGAGACCATTGATACGCTTGTTGTTGGCGCCGGACAGGCCGGAATTGCCCTCAGCGAACACCTTGGAAACAGTGGCGTGCCTCATCTGATTCTGGAAAAGAACCGCGTGGCCGAGGCATGGCGCACCGCGCGCTGGGACGCGCTGGTGACCAACGGGCCCGTCTGGCACGACCGCTTCCCCAGCCTTGAATTCAAGGGCAATGATCCGGATGAATTCGTGACGAAAGACCGCGTGGCGGACTATCTGGAGGAATACGCTCAGATGGTGAACGCCCCCGTGCGCACCGGGGTTGAGGTGCTGAAAGCCGAACGCCTGCCGGATCAGGCCGGGTTCCGGGTCGAAACCTCGGGCGGTGTGATCGAGGCCAAACGGATCGTCGCCGCGACCGGCGCTTTCCAACATCCGGTGATCCCACCCATCGTGCCGGAAACGGCCAAGGTCACTCAGATCCACTCCTACCACTACAAGAACCCCGCGCAATTGGCCGAGGGGGCAGTGCTGGTGGTTGGGGCCGGGTCGTCAGGTGCCCAGATCGCGGACGAACTGAACCGCGCGGGGCGCAAGGTGTTCCTGTCGGTCGGGCCGCATGACCGCCCGCCGCGCCGCTATCGTGGCCGCGATTTCGTCTGGTGGCTGGGCGTTTTGGGCCTGTGGGACATGGCCGCGCCGAATCCGGGGACGGAACATGTGACGATCTCGGTCAGTGGGGCCTATGGCGGCAATACGATGGATTTCCGCCGCTTGGCGGGCGAAGGCGTGACGCTTTTGGGCATGACGGACGGGTTCCTTGATAACACCCTGACCTTCCGCGACGATCTACAAACAAATGTGGCCGCAGGTGACGCGAATTATAACGAGATGTTGGACGCTGCCGACGCCTATCTGGACCGCACCGGGCTGACCCTGCCAGAAGAACCCGAAGCCCGCATCGCCTTCCCCGACCCCGACTGCCTGACCAACCCGATCCGCACCGTTGATCTGGCCAAGGAAGGGATCACCACGATCATCTGGGCCACCGGATTTCGGCAAGATTTCGACTGGATGAAATTCGACGCCTTCGACGAGAAAGGCGCACCGATCCACCAGCGCGGCGTATCGGTCGAACCCGACGTCTATTTCCTTGGCCTGCCGTGGCAGTCCCGCCGCGGCTCGACCTTCCTGTGGGGGGTCTGGCACGACGCCAAACACGTCGCAGATCAGATCGCAATCCAGCGCGCCTATCTGGATTATGAGGGCCCGGCGGCTGTTGTGTCCTCGGCTGCAGAATAAGTTACACGAGAGAGATACCCAGATGGCAAAAGATCACATCGACCCCGTAGAAGAACTTCGCCAGAACACCGCCGAACCGTTCGAGCAGGCCCATGCCATGCCGCCGTCGGTCTACACGTCCGAAGAGTTCTTGAGCGAAGAGCTAGAGCACATCTTCTCGAAGGATTGGTTCTGTGTGGGTCGGGCCGACGCGCTGAAAGAGCCGGGCCAGTACACCACCTGCGAGCTTGCCGGGCAGCCGGTTCTTGTCATCCGCGACCGGGACGGCGAGCTGCGCGCAATGTCCAACGTCTGTCTGCACCGCATGTCGACGCTTTTGCACGGCAACGGCAAGACGCGCGCCATCGTCTGCCCCTATCACGCCTGGACGTACAATCTGGATGGCAGCCTGCGCGGCGCCCCGGCGATGACCCTGAACGAAGGCTTCTGCAAGGACCAATACCAGCTGCCTCAGGTGAAATGTCAGGAATGGCTGGGTTGGGTGTTCGTCACCCTGAACCAAGACGCGCCCGACGTGTCTGATCAGCTTTCCCAAGTTGAAGAGATGATCGCAGGCTATGACATGACCAACTACACCGAGGCGTTCTATGAAGAGCACGTCTGGGACACGAACTGGAAGGTGCTGGCCGAGAACTTCATGGAAAGCTATCACCTGCCGGTTTGTCATGCGGGCACGATCGGCGGTCTGTCGAAGCTCGAGGATATGATCTGCCCGCCGGGTCTGCCTGCCTTCAACTATCACACCATTCTGAAGGACGAAGAGCTGCTCATCGCGATGGCGCACGCAAAGAACGACCGTCTGAAGGGTGAAGAACGCCGCACCACCTATCTGTTGGCGATCTATCCCAGCCTGCTGATCACCCTGACGCCCGGCTATTTCTGGTACCTGTCACTGCACCCCAAAGGGCCGGGCCAAGTGCAGATCCGTTTTGGTGGCGGCATGTCGAATGATTTCGCCGATGACGCGGATATCGACCAGAACTTTGCCGACCTGAAGGCGCTTTTGGATGACGTGAACGTCGAAGATCGCGGCTGCACCGAAAAAGTGTTCAAAGGCCTGTCGTCCGACCGCGCCGCGCCGGGGCATCTTAGCCATCTGGAACGCCCCAACTATGACTTCGCGCAGTATCTGATGGCCCGGATCGAGGCCGGACGCGCCGCTACCTGACACCACATAAAGGGACGCCCAATGGCCCATACCCGTATTCGCAAGTTCAACACCTCGGACACCTACCCCGAGCAAAATCTGGACAACGACCTGTGTCAGGCCGTGGTCACGCAGGGCGGCAAAACCGTCTATCTGCGCGGCCAGTGCCCGCAAAACCTAGATGATGCCGTCAATATCGACAGCCACGATCCGGTCGAACAGACCCACAAGGTGATGCAGAACATCCGCCAGCTGATCGAAGAGGCCGGCGGCCAGATGGAGCATCTGGTGAAGGTGGTCGTCTACATCACCGACGTCCGCCACCGCGAGGCCGTCTATCGCACCATGGGCGAATATATCAAGGGTGTGCATCCTGTCTCGACGGGTCTGGTGGTGCAGGCGCTGGCGCGACCTGATTGGCTGGTTGAAATCGACGGGACGGCAGTGATCCCTGACTAAACGGTAAGCGAGGGGGCTGTCTGCCCCCCTCGCGCTCCCCCGAGGATATTTCGGACAAGAAAAAGGAAGCTTGGATGACGTTTTCACTGGTGGCCCGCTGCGCAGAGACCGGCATGTTCGGCATCGCAATCTCGTCGTCATCCCCTGCGGTGGCGGCACGCTGTGCCTATGCGCGTGCGGGTGTTGGTGCGGTGGCCTCGCAGAACGTGACCGATCCAATGTTGGGACCACTGGCTCTGGATCTCATGCAGGGCGGCATGTCCGCATCCGAAGCGATTGCGGGCGTGAAAGATCTGGGCCGGTTCATCGAATATCGGCAAGTATTGGCGGTCGACAAGAATGGCGCCACGGCAATCCATTCCGGGCCAAACAGCCTTGGCATCTGGACGCAGGCGCAGGGGCCGGATGTGGCGTCGGGCGGGAACTTGTTGGCGAATGACGGTGTGCCGCAAGCCATCGTTGACGGATTTCTGGAAAGTTCCGGCCATTTGGGCGACCGGCTGATTGCCGCAATGCGTGCCGGTCTTGCGGCAGGCGGCGAAGCTGGCCCAATCCATTCGGCAGGCATGATGCTGGTCGACAAAGTCGCATGGCCCGTCGCCGATCTGCGCTGCGACTGGACCGAGGACTGTCCGATCGAAAATATCGCCACCGCGTGGGAGATCTATAAGCCGCAGCTGGACGCCTATGTCCAACGCGCGCTCGACCCGCGCGAGGCGCCGTCCTACGGCGTCCCCGGCGACGAATAACGAGTAACCCAAGAACGCAACAGGAAACGGAGGGTAAGATGGGTGACCTAAGAACTAAACTTCAGGATTTGGCCGCCTTACCGGCCGATCGCCCGATGGGAATGCCGGGCGCATACTACACAAGTCAGGCGCAGTTCGACCACGAGGCAGCCACCGTGCTGCGTCATGGCTGGCATTGTCTGGGTCGCGCGGATGAAATCCCCGAGCCCGGCGACTATTTCACCGTGCAGCTTTTGTCCGAACCGTTGATCGTCGTGCGCGGCGATGATGGGAATATCCGTGTGCTGGCCAATGTGTGCCGCCACCGCGGCATGCCACTGGCCGAAGGTCGGGGCAATGTGAAGCGCTTTGTCTGTTCCTATCATGCTTGGGCCTATGGCCGTGACGGTGCGCTTCTGCGCGCCGCGCGGATGGAAAACGCCGGGTTTGACAGCAAGTCCTGCCGCCTACATGGGCATAACGTGCATCTGTGGAACGGCTTCATCTATGCCAATCTGGATTGCCACGCGGCCCCGTTTGACCACCCGGATCTGGACGGATTGCTGGCCCCTTACGAGACTGAGAAGTTCCGCCTTGTGCACGTGGCCGAAGAGAACTGGCAGACCAACTGGAAATGCCTCGTCGAGAACTTCATGGAAGGCTACCACCTGTCGGTGGTGCACCCGCAGACGCTGCACGGCTATACGCCCACGGGTCTAGCGCGCAAATTGCTGTCGGGGTACGACTTCACGTCCTACGCTGCGAATTATCCCGACACGATCCCGCCGCGCGGGCATGGCGCCGATGGGCTCAGCGATGACGAGCGCATGCGCTCGACCCTGTTTGCCAAGTTCCCGACACAAGTGGCCAGTCAAGCGGCCAGCCTGTTGGTTTCGCTGTCGATCTTCCCACTGAGCGCGGGTGAAATCCGCGTGAAGTGGACCATGTCCGTCTATGGCGAGGATCTGGACGATGCGACCATCGCCGCGCGCATCAAACTGTGGGAAGAGGTCAACCGAGAGGACCGCGAGAAACTTGAACGCATGCAGGTGGCCTTGGGGTCCGAGCACGCGCTTGAAGGGCCATTGGCCAGCGATGACTATGAAGGCACGATCCGTGACTTCCAGATCTGGCTGGCGCGCCAAGACAGGGATGTCGTGGCCGCCGAGTAAGAAAGCGATGCTGGACCCAATAGACCACGTATCAGGCTTGAACCATGTGAACCGTAAGGCATAATCGCACGATGGCTTTGCGGTTTACTCTTCGTCAGTTGGAATATTTCGTCGCCGTGGGCGAGGAAGGCTCGATCGCGCAGGCAAGCGCGCGGGTGAATGTATCGTCGCCGTCGATCTCGGCGGCGATTTCCCAGTTGGAGGACGAGTTCGGCCTGCCGCTTTTCGTCCGCAAACACGCGCATGGGCTGAGCCTGACGCAGGCCGGACGGCAGTTCATGGCGCAGGCCAAGCTGGTGCTACAGGAAGCGGACGCGCTGAACCGGCTGGCGGGCGACATCTCGGGCAATGTGCAGGGGCCGCTGAATATCGGCTGCCTTGTCAGCTTTGCGCAGGTGCTTTTGCCCGCGATCCGGCGACAGTTTGAGCTCAAGTATCCGGATGTCCGCGTCAGCCAGATTGAAACCGATCAGCTAAGCCTGATCGAGCAGCTGCGCCGGGCGCAGATCGACGTGGCGCTGTCCTATGACCTTGAAATCCCGCCGGATCTTGAGTTTGTGCCGCTTCGGTCCCTGCCCCCTTACGCGATGGTGCCCGAAGGCCACCCCCTTGCCCGCCAGAACGAGGTCGAGGTGGCCGAGCTTTTGGACTATCCGATGGTCCTGTTGGACCTGCCGCTCAGCAGTAACTATTTCCTCAGCTTCTTTGACCAGACAGGCCGCAAGCCGCGCATTGTCGAACGCACGCGGGACATGGCAGTGATGCGGTCGATGGTGGCGAACGGGTTTGGCTATGCAATCGCCAATATCAGACCCTATTCCGACCTTTCTCCGGATGGGCGGCGACTGGTGTTTATTCCGCTGAAAGGCGAACAGCGCCCCATGCAGCTGGGCTTGATCATCCCCGAGGGCGCACGCAACGTGCTGACGGTCAACGCCTTTATCGAGCACGCCGCAACGGTGATCCGCGACTGGAATTATCCGGGGCATGCCATCCCGCCCAATCGCTAAATTTACCCCAAAATCGGACCGAATGACCGCATGAGAACTCTGGACATCCTCGACCGGCTGATCGCCTTTCCGACCGTCAGCAAAGACAGCAATCTGGAGCTGATCCGCTATGTACAAGGCCTGCTGCAAAGCGCAGGCTTCGCCGTGGTGCGCATCCCGTCGCCCTGCGGGCAGAAAGCCGGGCTGTTTGCCCGGATCGGGCCCGAGGTCGGCGGTGTTTGCCTGTCGGCGCATACGGATGTGGTGCCGGTCGAGGGGCAGGATTGGTCTAGCGACCCGTTTGCCCTGACCCGCCGTGGGGATCGTCTGCACGGACGGGGCACGACCGATATGAAGGGCTTCCTGGCCTCAGCCCTTGCGATGGCGGAACGTGCTGCCAAAGCGCCCCTGTCTGAGCCGCTCAGCCTTTCGATTTCCTATGACGAGGAAATCGGCTGTGTCGGCATTCGCCAGATGATGCCCACGCTCGCGCCCCTTCTGGGCAGCCCCCGCGCAGTGATCGTGGGCGAGCCGACCGCGATGCAGGTGGCAACGGGGCATAAGGGCAAGGTGGCACTGAAGGTCACTTGCCACGGCGAGGCAGGTCACAGCGCGCTAGCACCGGATTTCACCAACGCTTTGCATGTTGCCGCCAAGTTCATCGACGAAGTCCGCGCGCTGCAAGATCGGCTAGCCGACGGAGCGACCGACGCGGCGTATTCCGTCCCCTACTCGACCGTCCACGTTGGCCGCATGAGCGGAGGCCGCGCGTTGAACATTGTGCCGGATTCCGCTGTGTTAGAGACGGAATTCCGGCATTTGGTGCAAACACCGGCTGAGGACATCCTGTCCGCGTTGAACGACATCGCCCAGCGCGTCGGCGCCGCGTTCGAAAATCCCAACGCGGTCGAGATCACGCAGACCAATGCCTATTTCGGGCTGGACACGCCCACCGACGATCCGGTCGTCAGCTGGGCAGGTCGGATGGCAGATACCCCCGACACCACCAAGGTCGCCTTCGGCACCGAGGCAGGGTTTTTCGCAGCTGAAGGCATCCCGACGGTGGTCATTGGACCCGGCGACATGGCGCGCGACGGCCATAAAGCGGACGAGGGCGTAGACCTGTCCGAACTGGCCGCCTGCGACGCGATGATGGACCGGATCCTGACCGATCTAAGCGCCTAAGCGCCCGGATTAGATTCGCATCCGTGGCACATCATTGGGATCCAGTCGCAGCTCGATCAGCAAAGGCTTCGTGCGTGTATCAATCGCGGTAATCGCGCTTTCCAACGTCTCGACACTGTCCACATAGATGCCCTGCCCGCCCAGCGCGGTGCCGATCTCGGCGAATGACGGCCAGTCGAACATGGACAGACCCGGGTCCATCTTACGGTCGAGGAACTGGATATGCTCGGCCCCATAGGCACTGTCATTGGCAACGATCACCACCAGATCCTGCTTCATGCGCACGGCGGTGTTGAACTCGTTGATGCCGCCCATCATGAAACCACCGTCGCCGGTGAACAGCACCACAGGACGGTCCTTCACGGCAAATCCAGCGCCAATCGCCACCTGAAGCCCCAAGCCGATCGAGCCGAAATTGGTCGTCGCGATGAAGCTTTCGGCGTTGGGAGCGGCAACGCGGCACCAGACCTCGGTCATGAAGCGGCCGCCATCGGTGGTCAGAAAGCGATCCTTGGGCAGGGCAGCGTCCAGACGATCCAGCGCGTATTCGAAGTTCACAAAGCCCGGTGCGGATTTGTCGGGATTGCCTTTCGGGTGGGCGGTCAGAACCTCCATATCCAGCTCGGCGGTAAAGCCGCTGGGGGGGATTTCGGCCTCGTCCAGCCACCAGACAATGTTGTCGGCGGTCAGGCCCGCATCCGCCACCAAGGCCGCGTCGGGGTGATAGTTTTTGGAGACTTCCGTCACCGTGTCATTCACTTGCACCACGCGCTTGCCCTTCATCAACGCACCCTTGTCGGTGGTGAAGTGATGCAAAGAGGTACCGAAGGCCACCACGCAATCGGCCTTGGCGATGGCTTCATACGCGGCGGGGGTCGACAGCGTGCCGAAAATGTCGATGTTGAACGGGTGGTCGTTGAACATCCCCTTGGCTTTCAGCGTGGTTGCCAGCGGCGCTTCCAAACGGTCGGCCAGCTTGATGATCTGATCCACCGAATCCTTCGCCCCGATCCCCGCCAGAATGATCGGGCGCTTGGCGCTGGCGATCATGCCAATGGCCTCGTCCAGATCGTCGCCTTCGGGCACATGGGCCGGGGCGCTGAAGGCTGGAAAGACGTGCTTTTCATGCGTGGCCTCTTCCCACATGAAATCGGCGGGTATGTTCAACACGATGGGACGTTTTTCGACCTGTGCGCGGTAAATGGCGTGGGCCACGTCGTAAGACGCCGTCTCGGGCGAGCGCATCTGCTCGAACCCGGCACCGGTGATCTTCACGGTCTCGCGCTGGTCGATGTTTTGCAGATTCTGCGGATTGGCCACGGCGGTGTCACCTGCCAAAAGAACCATCGGCACACGTCCGCGCACGCCCTCGGTCAGGGCGGTGACACAGTTGGTCAGGGCCGGACCGTGGGTGACGGTGGCAATGCCGACGCTGCCCGACACGCGGCCATAGGCCAGTGCCATCAGAACGGCGCTGCCTTCGAACGCGACGGGGACGAATTCTCCACCGCATTCGCGGACATAGTGATCAACCATAAACAGGTTCGCATCGCCCATCAGGCCGAACATGGTGGTGTGGTCGTGATCCACCAGCGACTGCGCGATGGACTGATATACATAAGCTGAGGCGCTCATCTATTGGACTCCCTTAAATAGACCCGGCGTTCGGATTTGCCGGTCTCACTTCTATTCTGGTGTCCTATGTATGTGCGCTAACACCGCTTGGTCCACTGTTTTCTTGCAAATGAAACGATCTACTCAGGCGCGCGGGCGCTGGTTGTCCGGATCATAGGCACAAGTTTCGATCACCTCGCCCTCTCGCATTTCATTGTGGATTTTTACTTGAAGCTTGGAACCCGGAGCGGTCAGCTCCTGTGGAACCAGCGCCATCGCGATGTCATGCTGACAGTGATACGAGAACCCGCCGGACGTGACACGTCCCACGATCTGTCCGTCATGATAGACCGCCTCGTGCGCAATAACCGAAGTCTCACAGAAGGGCAATTTCAGCGTGATTAGTGTCTGATATCCACCCTCTTCCTTCTGGCGTAGCAGGGCATCTTTCCCGATGAACTCCCGGTCTTTCATCGCCACGAAGCGGTCAATCCCAGCCTCGAACGGGGTCATGTCTTTACAAATCTCGCGGTTGATCGCGCGATAGGATTTGTCCAGCCGCATGCTTTCCAGCGCCAGCGCTCCGAAGGGCCGCACACCGGCCTTCAGAAGCAGATCAACGATGTGGCGGTTATAGTTGACGGGGTGGTGAATTTCCCAACCCAGCTCTCCGGTATAGCTGACGCGCAAGAGGCGCACGCCCTTGGCATAGCCGACCTCGCCCATCTGGGCAGTCAGCCATGGGAAGGCCTCGTTCGACAGGTCGTTGTCGGTCAGCGGTTGCAAAATCTCGCGCGATTTCGGCCCCGCCAGCGCGACCACACCGTATTGTTCCGAGATATCCTCAATCTGAACCGAGCCATCCTGAGGCAGACGCTTGGACAGCTCATCCCAGTTATAGACCTGACCGTTGGGGGTCGAGACCAGATAGAATGCATCCTCCGTATCGCGCACAATGGTGTATTCGGCATCCATCCCGCCCCGGTCGTTCAGCATCAAGGACAGCGTCATCCGCCCCACTTTGGGCAGCTTGTTCGCCATCAACCCGTCCAACCATGAAGCCGCCCCCGGCCCACGCACCGTGAACTTGGTCATGGGGGACATCTCGATGAAACCAGCCTCTTCGCGTGTCGCTTTCACCTCGCCCGCGACATGGTCCCATGCGTGGGTCTGACGGAACGATGCGACCGGGATCGCTTCCTCAGGTGATGGGGCGAACCATTTTGGGAACTCATAACCGTTGTAGGTCGTCCAAACCGCCCCCCTTGCGGTCAGCAAATCATACGAGCCAACGGTGCGCATCGGGCGCGCGGAATAGAGATCCTCGCCGGGGATATGCGCGTGCATATGCGTGCCCCACGTCTCGCGCACCTTGTCCATGGTCCAGCGTTTCGAGGCATAGTCGCCAAACCGGCGCGGATCGAGTTCCGACATATCAATGGCAGGGCGCCCATTCAGGATCCACTGCGCCAGCTGGTTGCCCACCGTACCGCCCCACAGGATACCGCCCGGCATGCCTTCAGCCAGCCACAGGTTGTCATGCCCCGGCGCGGGGCCGGCCAAGGGCAGTTCGTCGGGCGTCATCTGGAACGGGCCGCGGGTGTTGGCCTTGATACCGACCTCACCCAGCACCGGAACGCGTTCAATGGCGCGTTCCCACTGAGTTTCCACGGCATCGAAATCCTCGGGCAGAAGATCAGCACCAAATTCTGGCGGCACGCGGTCCTCGGCGAACAGCTTCAGGTCTTTCTCGAACTCGTAAGGGCCGAACTGAAGGCCGCCGGTGTCTTCACGCAGATAGGCACCGTAATCCTCGTCCCGCAGGATCGGGTACTCGGACAGGCCTTGCTGTTTGCGGTCGATCAGATGTGGCACCGTTTCCGTGGTCCAGTACTGGTGCACGATCGGGATGCAGGGCAGGTCGATCCCAACCCGACGGGCGTTTTCCCGCGCGTAGTTTCCTGTTGCAAAAATCAGGTGTTCACAGGTGATTTCGCCTTGATTAGTGCCTACTTTCCACAATCCGTTCTCTAGCTTCTCATAGCTCTGCGCCTCGGTGTTCTGATACACTTTGGCACCTGCATCGCGGGCCAGCTTGGCCATCGCCTGCGTGATGTCGGCCGGGTTCACATAGCCGTCTTCGGTATGCAGAATGCCGCCCTGAATGCTGTTGCTTTGGTTCAAAAGCGGATGTACTTCGGCGATCTCTTCCGGGGTCAGCAGCTTGCAGGGCACGCCCGCCGCCTCGGCCACGGACAGATAGCTTTGGAACTCATCCCAGCGTTCCGGCGTGTTGGCCACGCGCAGTTGGCCGACCTTTTTCAGACCAACCGACATGCCCAACTTTTTCTCGACCTCGGTATAGATCCGGATCGTTTCCAGCGTCATTTTCGAGACATTGTGAGAGCGCACAAAGGTCACCAGCAGCCCAGCCGCGTGCCAGGTGGACCCAGCTGTCAGCTGCGTGCGCTCCAGCATAACAGCATCGGTACATCCGTGTTCCGTCAGCCCGTACAGGATCGAGGCGCCAACGCAGCCGCCCCCAACAACAACGACTTTCGCATGAGACTGCATGGGATCCCTCCGGTTCAGCATTCCTCTTACGAAGAACTGTAGAGCCAAACCGCATCCTGACTTCTCTGAAAACGACACGCCCATGCCGTTCGGAAGCCACGAGAACCCCGCCTGCAACAGCGGGCGGGGTTGCGTTGGTCAATGGTGTTGTGTGTCAGACTGCGTAAGCCGGAAATGCCGCGCAAAGACTGGCGACCTTATTTGCTGCTTGGTTCACCGCAGCCGTGGTCGTTACATCATCTCCGGCGGCCTCGGCATCGATCAGATCTGCAATGATCTCTCCCAGCTCCGCAAATTCGGCTTCCTTCATACCGCGCGTGGTGGCCGCACTTGCCCCAAGGCGTAGGCCGACCCATTCTGGCGGGCGGGGGCTGTCATTTGGGATCGCGTTCTTGTTGGCGGTGATGTTGGCGCGCTCCAGAACCACCTCGGCTCGCTTGCCGGTCAGACTCTTCCCGCTTAGGTCCAGAAGCACAATATGTGTGTCTGTTCCACCGGAAACGATGCGAATTCCACGTGCGGCCAATGTGCTGGCTAAGGTAGCTGCATTCGCCTTGATCTGGTGCGCGTAAGCTTTGAAGTCATCCGTCATCGCCTCGCCCAGACAGACCGCCTTGGCCGCAAGAACCTGCGTGTGGATCGAGCCTTGAACACCCGGGAAGACCGCGGATTGCAGGCGCTTGAACCAGTCTTCATTGTTGGTCAGGATCAGCCCCCCGCGCGGACCGCGCAGGGTTTTGGTGGTGGTGCAGGTAACGATATCCGCATGCGGGAACGGCGACGGATGCGCCCCGCCCGCGACCAGCCCCGCGATATGCGCCATGTCCACATGGAACCACGCGCCGACCTTCTTGGCAATCTGGCCCATACGTTCGAAATCAATCTCGCGCGGATAGGCCGATCCGCCAGCGATCAGCAGCTTTGGCTGCAGCGCGATGGCCTGCTGTTCCAGTTCGTCATAGTCGATCACCTCGGTCTCGGAATCGACGCCATAATGATGCGGTTCGAACCAGCGGCCCGACAGATTGGCCTTCAGCCCGTGAGACAGATGCCCCCCTGCAGCCAAATCCAGCGACAGCACTTTGTCGCCCGGTTTCAGCAGCAAAAAGAACACCGCAAGGTTGGCCTGCGACCCGGAATGGGGCTGTACATTTGCATAATCGCAGTGGAATAGAGCCTTTGCGCGGTCAATCGCGGCTTGCTCGACCACGTCGACAAAGCGACCTCCGCCGTGAAAGCGATTACCGGGATAGCCTTCCAGCGTCTTGTTGGTCATCTCATGGCCCAACACGTCCAGCACCGCGCGGCTGACGATGTTTTCCGAGGCGATCAGCTCGATCTGATCCTGCTGGCGTTGCTTTTCGTTGTTCAGCGCATCGGCAATCAGAGGATCGGTTTGCGCGACCGGCGTATTGAATTGAAAGGTCATGGCGTCCTCACTTTCCTGAAGAGGTGTCGCATTCAGGATCAGGCAGAGGGGCTGGATCGCGCAAATCAGTATTGCTATTATTTTGGTGTAGAAAAACTCAATCTTATCGCAGGCCCGCCATGCCCGTCTCACCCCCGCGCCCGAAAGGCCCACATCTGAACGCCCTACGCGCGTTTGAAGCTGCGGCGCGTCTGGGCAGTTTCTCGGCAGCGGCCGAGGAGTTGTCGGTCACGCCCGGCGCGATCACCCAGCATATCAAGACGTTGGAAGCCTGGGCCGAGACCCCGCTTTTCGTCCGCAGCGCCCGAGGCGTTGCACTGACCCCGATGGCCGAAGCGCTGGTGCCCGCGTTCACCCGCGCCTTTGACCAACTGGGCCTTGCTGTCCATGCGCTGCGCAAGCAGGTGGCACCCAACAAGATCAAGCTGGCGACGCTGCCGTCGCTTGCGCAATACTGGCTGCCCGCCCGTTTGGGAAAGCTGCGCCAGATTGCCTCCGATTTGCAGGTGTCCGTAATCGCGTTGGAGGAGCCGCCGAATCTGGTGCGTGAACCCATTGATATATCGCTGTTTTTCACCTCGGACCCCTTGGGGCCAAATGACATTGAAGTTCTGCAAGATCGCATTTTCCCGATCTGCACTCCAGACGTGGCCGCCCGTCTGACCCGCCTTGAAGACCTGCGCAATGAAACGCTTCTTCGCGACAGCACATGGTCCGATGATTGGGAGCATTGGCTGTCCGCGCAAACAGATCTGGGCGGCATCGCTTCGGGCGGGACGGAACATTCGCTGTTTGCCGTCGCACTGGAAGAAGCTCGGCACGGCGGTGGCGTTCTAATGGCGCACGAAGCCTTGGTGCAGCGCTTTCTGGACAGCGGCGAGTTGGTGCGTCCTTTCGAAGGCATTGTGGACCTCCCACGAAAGCTGGTTCTGCACCTATCACCCGAAATGGTCCGCTCGGATCAACTGGCGCAGATCAACGAGGTTCTGGTGGAAATCGCCAAGTAAGATAGGTCGCCAAGCACCCCACCCGGATGCGTTGAGCCGAATATCGCCAATACCCCGAAGGGTATTGTAACCCCAAAATCGCTGACATACCTTCGCGCCAATTGAACACTGAGTGCAAAGGATTATCGCACATGCAAACTCTTGCCACCCGGTTGACCGGCGCCGCTATTTTGGGCGCCGCATTCCTGCCCGGTACCGCCTTCGCGGATCTGTCCACCGGCGACGTCTGGACGCATCTTCAGCAAAGCTCGTCCGTTTTCGGTGGCGCGCTCAGCGCCGAGACTTCGACGCGCGGCGAGGGCCTTGCACTGCAGAACGTAACTTTCGACATGACGCTTCCGTTTGACGTGGGATCCGTAAGCCTGGATCTGGGCGCATTCGATCTGATCGATATGGGAGATGGCCGGGTCGAGATGATCGTGCCGGAAAACAGCACCTATACACTGACCTATTCCGGCACGGATGGGGAAAGCTTCGGCGGCGCGATGACGATGACCCACCAAGGGTTCACCAACATCTTCTCGGGCAGCCCGGAAGAAATCACCTTCGACCAGAAAGCCGCCCGGTTGGATATCGCGATCGAGCTTGATGACGTACCGGAAGAGGTCATGGGCTTCTCGATGAACGGCACATATCTTGGCCTTGTGGGTCAGTCGGTGACCAAATCGGGCGAGATGACGACCTCGGACATCACCTTCGCTGCGGATGAACAGAACATCACGTTCAACCAGTCGATGATGGTCGACGACGAGGGGCCAATCACGGCTGCGTCGGTCATGAAGTCGGGCCGTATCGAAGGCGAGATGCGCATGGTGACTCCGTCCGCCGGAATCGACTTCACCAATCTTGCCAAGGCGTTGCGCGAGGGGCTGGTGATGGACATGACCACCCGTATGGCTGACTACAGCACGGAACAGGTGACCTCGCAGGGGGATACACTAATGATGGCGCAATCGTCTTCGGCCAGGTCCTATGACTCGTCGATGAAGCTGGATGCAAGCGGCGTCACCATCTCGGGTCCGGCCGAAGATTTCCGTCTTCAGATGGAAATGCCGATGATGCCGGGTCTGGCGCTGGGTGGAAACATCGCGTCAATGTCGGCCACCATGCAGGCGCCGCTTCTGGCGGATGACAGCTTTGGCCCCGTGGCGTTCAACCTCGATCTGAACGGGCTGACGCTGGACGATATGGTCTGGGCGATGGGTGACCCGATGGGCGCCTTGCCGCGCGATCCGATCCATCTGACGCTGGATCTGACTGGGACACTGAAGCACAACGTCGAGTGGCTGGATTTCGCGAATCTCGAAACCAACATCGTGGCGCTTGGGGACAGATTGCCCGTAGAGCCGGGCAGCGCGACGCTGAACGCTTTGCGCCTGTCGGCTGTAGGGGCCGAGATCACTGGCGAGGGGGCGTTCACATTTGACGCCACCGATCTTGAGACCTTCAACGGCATGCCCCGGCCTGAAGGCAAGCTGACCCTGCGCGCGAAGGGGTTGTTCGCGCTGTCGCCGAAACTGGTCGAGATGGGTATTCCGGCAGAACAAGTTGCCCAGTCATTTGCGATGCTTCAGATGTTTACCACCGACGATTTCGACAAAGGCGGCGATACCCATATGACCACGATCGAGATCACTCCCGACGGATCGGTCTTCGCCAACGGGATGCAGCTTCAGTAAGCTTCGCACCTATATTCTGTTGCAACGAAATAGCCCGGCAGAAGAGGTCCTTCTGCCGGGCTAAGCTTTTCTGGTCGCCTTATCCTAGCCCTTAGTTAGGGACACAAGATATCAGCGGTCGTGGTCGTCGATGTCCGATTTGCCGGGCACGCCATCGCCGCCGTTACCGTCGCCATCTCCGGTTCCACCGCCGCCACCATCGCCACAGTTAGATATGCAACCCGGATCGGCTGCATGAAGGTTTGCTGGCACCATCAAAACAGCAGCTAAAAGTGCCACGAAAAGACTTGGGATTTTTGAAATCATAATTCCCCTCCTAATAAATTTTCTGCCCAACCACGCGGGTATTAAATTCAGGTTGCGCTCTGCAGCTTACTAAAAATGCGCCTTCAAGCCCAACTTTCTGCCGCCATTTAGACACACTCTCGCCCCACTTGCGAAACCCGGCGTCCCGCAGAAGAAGAACAGGTCGACACCGAAACGGGCCGACCAGTTCAGAGGACAACGGGAAATAAATTGCCAGGGCAGGCAAGCAGCGCGCGTCAGATCATCCGAATGACATCCTTATCAATCGACAGCATATAGCCGCGGCGGGCGATGGTTTTCACCAGAAGCTCGCTCATCAGCTGGTTGCCCAACGCGTCGCGCAGGCGCTTGATACGGGTGGCGCCAGCGGCCTCGTCGCACTCGGACGGATCACGCCCCGAAATCAGCCCCTCAAGCTGCGAGCCAGACAAAACATCCTCGTCCATACGCGCTTCGGCCAATGCAGACAGGGTTTCGATGGCCGCCTCGGTCAGCGAGAACTCCATGTTGTTCAGATACACGGTGCGTTCCTCGCGGCTGATCAGAAGCGAGTTCACCTGAATTCCCGCGCGCTCGATCTCGCTCATGCGGCGGTTCAGACCAAAAATGGTCAAAAGAAACACAAGCGCCGCCACCAAAAGCGCTGCGGCAAAGATCAGCAGCACGAAAATCACCATGCGATAGCTGGTCAACGTATCGGCAAATGATGTGCCTGACTGGGCCAGAATCTCAAGCAGCTTGATCTCGGCCCCAGAATTCAGCGCGTCATTCTCCACGAAGATCTGTTCAACCCGCGCGTTAAAAGCATTCGCGTCCGGCAAGGTCATGAACAGGAACACGGCCGCCACCAGCAGAATCGCAACGATCGCTGCAATCCCAATGACAACCACGCGATTCGAGCGCTTCAGCGCATCAGTAGCGAAGGAAGAATTTTCCGGCACTTTCTTTCCTTTCCTCAAGACCTGTGGCGTCGAATATGGATTGGACTTTCAGAAGGGACCAGCCATTGGCCTCCAACCGGTCACTTATCTGCCGATTTGCAGCCTTGCGATTATCGCAGACGCTATCCGACAGCTCAATCACACCATAGTGAAGCTTTAGCGGGTTATCCCGTTTGGCCTTGTAATCCGCATAGCACGCGGCCTGAGCCGTCGATGCCATGGCGACAAGAAGTAAAGTAAGAGCGGTACGTTTCATCATGCGTCGACCATGCGGCGCGGGGGCTGGTTATTCAATAACAAACCCGGTCTGAACGCACTGATAGGGGATAACACTGCCCCGTTATTGCCTGTCTTTCAGGGGGATCCGCATGTTGGGGACATGACAAGCGCCTGCCGCACCGATCCAACAGACAGGAGGGTCCGATGATCCCGAATTCAATGCCCCGCTCTTTGATAAAACTCGTTCTTAGCGCTGCTGTCGCGGCGACGTTGGCCGCTTCACCCGTTCAAGCGCGCGACGCCACGGATGGTGATGACACCGCTGCCATCATCGCTGCGCTTCTGGGCCTGGTCACGCTTGGCGTCTTGCTGTCCGAGGGTGACGACAAACCCTCGTACTCCTATGGGCATGCCTCGCGCCCCCATAAACCGGCCTACCCGCACCGTATCAGCAAACGCAAAGCCCTGCCGGAACGCTGTCTGCGCGAATTCCGCACGCAAACCGGCCGCAAGGTCATGTTCGGCAAACGCTGCCTAGAGAAAAACTTCAAATACGCCAGTGATCTGCCCCGCACCTGTAAGCGCGATCTGATCGTGAAGAACCGCAAAGGCATCTACGTCAACCGCAAGGTGTTCAAGCCCGCATGCCTCAGCAAACGCGGCTACCGTGTCGTACATCGCTACTAAGTATATCGAGCAGCGGCGTAGCGGTCCCTTACACTTTACGCGCCGTTCAACTTGGCAGAGGCTTCGGCCTCTGCCCTTTTTACTTGCGAGGCAGGCCGGATTGGGTCAGGCCATATATATGACCAAGACTGTTCCAGATTTCAGCTTTGAAGCCGCCGCGATGACCCGTGGTTTTCGTCATATCGCCGGCGTGGACGAGGTCGGGCGCGGCCCGCTCGCCGGTCCCGTCACCGCTGCCGCCGTGATCCTGAACCCCGATGACATCCCGGAAGGGTTAAACGATTCCAAGAAGCTGTCCGCAAAACGGCGCGAGGCGCTGTGGGATGCGATCCATGAAAAGGCCTGCGTGTGCATCGCCCATGCATCGGTCGAAGAGATCGACGAACTGAACATCCTGCGCGCCAGCCATCTTGCGATGGAGCGCGCGGTGGCAGGTCTGTCGCAACAGGCGGACTATTTGCTGATCGACGGAAACCAGACCCCGCGCGGGTTGAACGGCCCGTCCGAAACCATCGTGAAAGGCGATGCACGGTCGGTGTCGATTTCCGCCGCATCCATCGTGGCGAAAATTGCCCGCGATCGGATCATGGTGGATTTGGCGCAACAGTTCCCCGGCTATGGCTGGGAGACGAACGCCGGATACCCGTCAAAAAGCCACAGGTTGGCGCTGCAAAATCTTGGTGTAACCCCACACCATAGACGTTCGTTCAAACCGGTACACAATATCTTGTATCAACAGTAAAATGTAAGTTGCTGATTCAAAAAAGAATTTGACGGCGAATCCACTTTGACTCATCCTGTTCTCATCAAAACGAGCGTGAAAACACGCCGCTGATAGAGCGCAAAAGCGCCGGTACATGAGGCAGAAATGGTAACCAAAACCAAAACGAAGGCGGCTGTAGAGCTGCCCCTGAACCAGATTCTTGATGGCGACTGCATCGAGGTGATGAACAGTCTTCCGGAAAACTCGGTCGATATGATCTTCGCGGATCCCCCCTATAACTTGCAGCTGAAAGGTGAACTTCACCGCCCGGACAATTCGAAAGTCGACGCCGTCGATGACGAATGGGACCAGTTCGACAGCTTCAAAGCATACGACCAGTTCACCCGCGCCTGGCTGAAAGCCGCGCGTCGTATCTTGAAACCAAACGGCGCAATTTGGGTCATCGGCTCGTATCACAACGTGTTCCGCATGGGTGCCGAGCTTCAAAACCAAGGCTATTGGATCCTGAACGACGTCATCTGGCGCAAGTCGAACCCGATGCCGAACTTCCGCGGCAAGCGTTTCACCAACGCGCATGAAACGATGATCTGGGCCTCGAAATCCGAAGGCGCCAAGTACACCTTCAACTATGAAGCCCTGAAAGCGCTGAACGAAGGTGTTCAGATGCGTTCCGACTGGGTGCTGCCGATTTGCACGGGCCACGAGCGCCTGAAAGACGAAAACGGCGACAAAGCACACCCCACCCAGAAGCCCGAAAGCCTTCTGCATCGCGTTCTGGTCGGCGCCACCAACCCCGGCGACGTCATCCTTGATCCGTTCTTTGGCACCGGCACCACTGGCGCCGTTGCGAAGATGCTGGGTCGTGACTTCATCGGCATCGAGCGTGAAGAGGCATACCGCAAGGTGGCCGAGAAACGCATTTCGAAGGTGCGCAAGTTCGACAAAGAAGCCCTCACCACCACGCCGTCGAAACGCGCCGAGCCGCGCGTTCCCTTCGGCCAGCTTGTTGAACGCGGCATGCTGCGTCCGGGCGAGGTTCTGACCAGCCCGCGCGGGAAAACCGCAAAGGTCCGCGCTGACGGCACGCTGATTTCCGGCGAGGCCCGTGGCTCGATCCACCAGGTGGGTGCTGCGTTGGAAAGCGCGCCCAGCTGTAATGGCTGGACCTACTGGCACTTCAAGCAGGACGGAAAGAAAGCTCCGATCGACCTGCTGCGCCAGCAGATCCGCGCGGAAATGAACTAAGCCAGACCTCCTTACACAACAGAATTTGCGTGGCGCGCGACAGACGCGCCCGCATCATCAGGTACCGCCTGTGCCTGTGGCCCGCCGCCACAGCACAACCTGACTGACCCTGCCTACTTGTTAGGCAGGGTTTTTTTTGCTTTCTGGGGGCATGACCGCGATCCTTTATTCTTTCCGCCGCTGCCCTTATGCGATCCGCGCCCGTCTGGCGCTTGCCAGCGCCGGCGTTCCCGTCGAACTGCGCGAGATCCTGTTGCGTGACAAACCGGCTGCGTTTCTGGTCGCCTCGCCCAGCGCGACGGTGCCATGTTTAGTCTCTAATTCAGGGGTTTTGGACGAAAGTCTGGACGTGATGACATGGGCTTTGACGCAATCCGACCCAGAGGGATTGCTGGACATGCCCGAAGCAGGGCACACCCTGATCGATCGCTTCGACGGCCCCTTCAAGCGCGCGTTGGACCTAACGAAATACGCGGTGCGCCATCCCGACAGTGATCCAGAAAAGACGCGGGCCGAAGCGATGGAGATGCTTGGTGCGCTGGAAGATCAACTGGCTGAGGGATGGTTGTTTGGCGCTCGCCCGACGCTGGCGGATCTGGCCATCCTGCCCTTCGTCCGTCAGTTTGCGAATATCGACAAAGCGCGCTTTGACAGCGAGGCCACACCTAACGTTTTGGCTTGGTTAGAAACGTTTTTGGCCAGTGACCGCCTGTCCTTCGTAATGAAAAAGAACACTGTTTGGACGGAAGGTGGCACGCCCTTGATGTTCCCCTAACGGATCACCGGCGGCGGCAGAGCGCCCGTCTTGTAGGCGTTCCAATCAGTCACCTCTGGATAGTATTGCTTGCGCCACGCGCGCACACGCGGGTTCATCACGCGTCGCCAGACGGGTGGGACCAACGCCGCCATCGTCATAATCGGATAGCCATGGGGCAGTTGCGGTGCCTCGCTATCGGGATAGGTCTGCAACAGCGGGAAGCGTCTGGCCGGTTTATAGTGATGGTCCGAGTGGCGCTGAAGATTGATCAACAGCCAATTCGACGCCTTGTGATCCGCGTTCCAGCTGTGATGCGGCATCACGCGTTCGTATTTCCCGTCGCCCAAATGTTTGCGGGTCAGGCCGTAATGCTCAACGTAATTCACCAACTCCAACTGCCAGACAGCGACAAACGCCTGAAACGCAAACAGCGCAAGACCCATCCAGCCGCCGATCCAGACCGCCAGAATGATCGCCACGAACTGCAGCGTGCCATAGCGCCAGAACGGGTTGGCGCGATCAAAGGCCGACAATCCTCGCCGGGCCAGCATCGCTTTTTCCGCCCTCCACGCCGAAATCGGTGCCTCGATCAGCACTCGAAAGAAAAAGCGGTGGAAGCCTTCGTTGTATCGCGCAGTCACCGCATCACGGGTGGTGCCAACATGGGGGTGGTGGACCAGCAGATGTTCAGTGCGGAAATGGCTGTAGAGCACGGAGGCCAACAATAGGTCGCCCAACCAACGCTCGAACCGGTTGGATTGGTGCATCAGCTCGTGGCTATAGACGATCCCCACGGTGCCGGACAGCACGCCAACGCCAAAGAATGCGCCGAATTTTTCGGCCATCGACAGGTGCTCGGCCCCCGTGACGTACCAGATCATACCATAGATCATCACGAACTGAATCGGGAACCAGATCATGGTGATCAGGCGATACCAGAACAGATCCGCGTCCTCGATCATCGGGTCCGCGTTCTCGGTGTAGCGCCCGGTAATCGCGTCAAGAATGGTGTAAAGCCACCATGTGCCCAGCGGCGGCAGCAACAAATACCATCCGCCCTGCGTTACGGCGGCAATCACCAACAGAGGCAGAGCGATCGAAATGCCAAAGGGCGCAGCGTTGCGAAAGCGCGAGATCTTGGACGCAGGAAGCATGGTTTGGTCCTTCTGTACACGCGAAGACTAGCGGCGAATCCGCGTCCGCTCAATGCGACAGATGCGTTGTCGCCACGTCAAAGGCCTTGCGCATCACGGTCGGCAGATCCGAGCGTTTGACGTCCATAAATCGACCCTGTTTCGGCTGAACTTGGCCTTCTGTCTGCACAACCTGCAGTGAGAGATGTAGGTTGAAATGCGTAAAAACGTGCCGAACTTCCACGCCGGGATCCTGCCAATCGGTGTCAAATGGGGGCTGCTCGACGGCAACATCACCCCAATCCGCACCGGGCCAACCCAGCATGCCGCCAAGCAGGCCCTTCTCGGGCCGGCGCTCTATCAGCCATTCACCCACTTCATTTCGCGCCAGATAAGCCACCCCGTACCGCGTGGGTTTCTTGGCCTTTGGCTTCTTCTTGGGAAGCTCGACCTGAACGCCAAATTTCCGGGCCAAACAGTCTCTATTCCAAGGGCAAATGCCACAAGCAGGCGACTTTGGCGTGCAGATAGTAGCGCCCAGATCCATTACGGCTTGGGCATAATCGCCCGCCCGATCTTGCGGCGTCAGCGTTTCGGCCAGTTGCGTCAACTCACCCTTGGCATCCGGCAGAGGCGTTTCAACGTGAAATACCCGCGACATGACGCGTTCGACATTCCCATCCACAACCGTTTCCGGCAAATCATAGGCAATTGCCGAGATCGCGGCAGAGGTATAGGGCCCGATCCCCGGAAGCGCCTGAAGCCCATCGCGGGTCGTGGGAAAAGCACCCAGCGCGGCAACTTCGCGCGCGCACTTTAACAGATTTCGCGCCCGTGCGTAGTATCCAAGTCCGGCCCATTCGCCCATAACCCGCTCATCCTCGGCCGCAGCCAAATCCTGAACTTTAGGCCAAATGGACATGAATCGGGTGAAATAGTCTCTTACCGCGGCGACGGTGGTCTGCTGCAACATGATCTCGGACAGCCAGACGGCATAGGGATCCGGTACCACACCTTGCGCCCGGTCGGCCGGGCTGACGCGCCACGGCAGATCGCGGGCATGGCGATCGTACCAGTCCAGAAGATCGGCAGTTTTCGGCACGTCACGCACGTGTTATCTCCTATCCGTCGTTTGTTCTGGCATAGCAAAGTGAACCGCCTAGAATAAGCGAAAAGAAACGAGTCACACGTATCTGTCAGATGGAAAAGCCCGCTAAATACCCCCGCCGCAAGAAGGGTTTCGAGCGTACCTCGTCCCTGCTGTCGGCCCGGATTCGCAAAGCCAGCGAGACCCGCGGCTTTGCGGTGACGCGTGTGCTGACCCATTGGGCGGAAATCGTGGGAGAGGCGACGGCCGGAATCTCGCGCCCCGTGGACATTTCCTATGGGCGCGGTGGTATGGGTGCGACGCTGACCGTGCTGACCACCGGCGCGCAGGCGCCCATGCTGGATATGCAAAAGGACCAGCTGCGCGAAAAGGTGAACGCGGTCTATGGCTATAACGCCATCTCGCGCATCCGGATTACGCAAACGGCGGCAACGGGCTTTGCCGAGGGGCAGGCCCAGTTCACCCACGCCCCGAAGAAACAAACTCCGCCTGACCCCAAGGTCCTGGCGCGCGCAACAGACGCGGCCAAGGACATAGGTGATGACGGGCTTCGATCTGCGCTAGAGCTTTTAGCGCGGAACGTCATAACAAAAAACAAACACAAGGCATAAAACAGATGAATCGCATCCTTCCGATCCTGATCGCAGCCGTGATCGCCATTGGCGGCGCGTTCTATATGACGCAAAATAACGGCTCTCTGCCCGGCGTGTCCGTGGCCGAGGCACAGAGCAACGACGCGGCAATCGAACCAGCAGCTGATATGTTTCTGGGCGATGAAAACGCTCCGGTTACTGTGATCGAATACGCCTCGTTTACCTGCCCCCACTGCGCGAACTTCCACGAAGGGGCATTCAAGAATCTGAAGCAGAACTATATCGACACCGGCAAAATCAAGTTCGTCCACCGCGAAGTCTATTTCGACCAGTTTGGTCTTTGGGCTGGCATGATCGCCCGCTGTGGCGGCGAAGAGCGGTACTTTGGTATGGCCGACCTGATTTACGGTGGTCAGAAAAACTGGATCGCCGATGGGTCCCCCACCACCATCGTGGCCAATCTGAAGAAACTGGGCCGCACCGCCGGAATGACCGACGAACAGATGGATGCCTGCCTGCAGAACGAAGACTCGGCCCGCAGCATGGTCGCTGCATATCAGCAGAACGCTGGTGCGGACGAAATCACGGGCACCCCGACATTCATCATCGACGGCACCAAATACTCGAACATGAGCTATGTCGACTTCGCGGCTATCTTGGACGAGAAGCTGGGCGAATAAGAGATTTGGGTTAGGGCCTATCTGGCTCTAACCCACCAAAACACGTGCAAGCGCCGCGTCAACAGCGCTCCAATCCTCAAGCTCCAATCGCACTGGCACGGTCAGCACCTTGCGGCGGAAACCGTCCGGAAGACGCACGGCGTCTTTCTCGGTCGTGACCAGCTGCGCGCCGAGCGTGGCGGCCTCAAGTTCTAGCCGCTTCATCAGCGCATCAGTCAAAGGCTGGTGATCGGCCAAAGCTTCGGCCCGCAGCAGGTTTGCACCCAGATCGCTGACGGTAGCAAAGAACTTCTCTGGCAGGCCAATCCCGGCGAAGGCCAACACGTCCATCCCCTGCCAATCCATGCCGGTTTGAAGCGGCTCGAGCTGCCCGGTGACACGTGGACAGGTGATCATTTCATCCCATTTCTGCCGGAATAGGGTCTGCGCGCGGGCATGACCGACAGACAACAGGAGATCCGCACGCTTCATCCCGGCGCGGACGGGTTCGCGCAAAGGACCCGCCGGAATGCAGCGTGCATTCCCGAACCCTTTCACCGCGTCGACCACCACGATGGACAGGGTTTTATGGACGCTTGGGTTCTGAAATCCGTCATCCATCAAGATGATCTCGGCACCCGCAGATTCGGCAGCCTGCACCCCCTTCACGCGGTCGCGGGCGATCCAAGTGGGCGCAAAGGCGGCCATCAAAAGCGGCTCGTCCCCAACCTGATCGGCCCTGTGCAGACGTTCATCCACGCGCAGCGGCCCTTCCTCGCTTCCGCTATGTCCGCGCGACACAATATGCACCACCCTGCCCTGCGATATCAGTCTCTGTGCCAGCGCAATCGTGGTTGGCGTCTTCCCCGTGCCGCCCGCATTGATGTTGCCAATACAGACCACCGGGACCGAGGCACGATACCCCTGATCCGCGCGTGCAACGCGCCGGGCCGTGCCAAATCCGTAAAGCCAGCCCAAAGGCGCCAGCAGACGGGCGCGCCAATTGGGTTTGTCGGGGTCGGTGAACCAATAACTGGGTGTACGCATCAAAAACCCTTTCGACTTTCAGCTTCGTCCAGCAAATCCAACAGCCGCCGCATCAAAAATTCGCCGACTTCCGCGCCCTTGGTGGTGACGTCCCATGCAGCCATCGCCATCTCGGCCGCCTTGTCCGGCGCCAGAAGATGCTCGATCTCGACCGCCAGAGTCGCCGCGTCGCGCACCCGACGGGCCGCACCGGCGCGGGTTAACCGCTCCAGAGACGCCGCGTGCCGCCCTCCTTCCGGACCGAAGAGCACAACAGATCCAAGCGCCGCGGAATCCAGTGGGTTCCGGTTGGCCCCACCAGCCAACGTGCCGCCGATCAAGGTGATCGAGGCCAAATGCATCCAAAGCGCGCATTCATCCGCGCGATCGACGACAAAAATCTGGTCATCACGATGCGGGCAATCATCCTTGGACCGTGAAGAGATAATCCAACTGTCACTCTCAAGCTGCATGGCCAGCTCAGCGGCGCGGGCAGGGTCCTGAGGGATCATGACCAGTAAAAGCCGATGCGATTTGCGGATCAGAAGGCGATGCGCAGACAGAATGGCGTTCTCTTCGCGTGGATCCACTCCTACAGCCAGCCAGACCGGCCGCGCGTCCAGTTTCTGGGCGATGCGATCTCGTTCCTCGTTGTCACAGTTGGGCACCTGACTAAGCGGCTGAAGAATACCGGTGACGTCCATCCTTTCGGGCGGGGCACCAAGTTGCAACAACTCGCGTCGTGATGCCCCATCTTTGGGCAGAATAGAGTCTAATTCGACCACCGCGTCGCGCAACGCTGACAGCTTGAAGCGCTGCTTCAGTCCGCGATCCTGCGGTGCGCAGGCGCCCATCCAGATGACGGCGACGCCCGATTTCTTCAATGCGGCATGCACAACCAGATCGATTTCGGGCCGCACCCAGAGCACCACATCCGGTTGCCAATGCTCAAGAAAATTGCGGATCGCGGCGGGCTCGAACTTGGGGCTAACCTGATGAAGAACGTCATGCGGAACCGTGTGATCCGGATGTAGATCCTGCGTGGTCAACAAAAGCGTCACATCCCCCATTTCAGCCTGCAAGGGCGGGATGAGCGATGACAGCGCCTCGGCCTCGGTCAAGTCGGCTAGGCACGCCCAGATTAGCAGCCCATCAGGACGCGCCTGATCGGATCGGCCCTGCCGCGCCCGCGCGACAGTCCGCGCAGCATCGTCCTGCGCCTCGTGTGCTGAGGTACTACCATTGGCTGGCTTCTTGCCTTGCAAAGCTTGCAAGCGCCGCAACAGCGATGATCCGATCAGCGACATGGCCTGCCTTTTCCTAACACGCCCAATTGGCGCAGATACCGTGTGTCAGATTACGGGAAGCTGCGACAGGGGGAAAGACGCGATCAGTGATGCCATTCGCCACGGGTCAACATGGTGATTTGCTGCGTGATCCGCGCGAAGCTGCGGCGCGCGCGTTCGGACTGGTGGCGGGCGCGTAGATAGCCGTGCACCAACCCAGCTTCATTGAACCAAGCCGCTTTGCCGCCAGCGTTCAGAATGGCGTCACGATAGTCGCGCCCATCATCCGCCAAAGGATCACATTCCGCTGTAATAGAGACTGTTGGCGGCAGGTTGCCAAAGTCCGTGTCCTCAAGCGGCGCTGCCGTGGGATCTGGGCCGTCAGGCGGCGTCGCAAAGCGGATCTTGTTGTAGAATTTCAGATCCTCCATCGACAACATCGGCGCATTTGCGTGGTCGATATAAGAGCCTAAGGTCATGTCTCCGCCCAGGCCCGGATAAATCAGGACCTGCCCGGCGATATCGGCCTGTCCGCGCAACGCATGGCAAGACGCGGCAGCCAGATTTCCACCGGCGCTATCCCCCACCAAAATAAGCGGTTTGGGCCAGGTTAGAGCCACATATTGCACGACGGAAAGCGCATCCTCGAACGCGGCTGGGTGGGGGTGCTCCGGGCAAAGGCGATAGTCGGCGCTAACCACACGCAGCCCGGTTTGATCAGCGATTTCGGCGCAGACATCATCGTGGCTTTCAAGCCCGCCGACCACGAAACCTCCTCCGTGGAAATAGACCACAGTGCCCTGTGGGTTGTTTGGTTCATAGATGCGTGCCGGGACGATATCGATCCGCTCGTCCCGCACGGCCAGCCCCTCGGGATAGCCCGCGAAGAAGGCGCGGCACATATTGTTGTACACCTCGCGCTGCTGGGCCGCGGTGCGGTTCACCGAATCCGGGGGATAATGGGCGTCCGTCTCGCGAATGAAGCGCCAGATTTCGTCGTCGATCAGCTTTGAATAATCCATGCCCGCAGGCTAGGCGGCATGATCCAGCTTGGCAAGCTGGCGCGCGGACAGCCAGCTGGCGGCAGACAGGGCGGCGGCGGTGCCAAGACACAGGGGCAACCCGCCGATCTGATAGGACAGACCGGACAGAAGCGTGCCGATCAGGCGCCCAGCGGCGTTGGACATATAGTAAAAGCCGACATCCATCGTCACACGCTCGGCCTTGGTGAAGGCGAGGATCAGATAGGAATGGAGCGAGCTGTTCACCGCGAAGACAAAACCAAACACCAACAGGCCCGTGACCAGAACCGGGGTCAGCCAAGGACCGGGGAAGAGGGCGGCGACGGCGAGCGCGCCAATCACCACGGTCAGGATGCCGACCCAGAGCGTTGCAAGGCGGGGAAAATCATGCGGGTCGCGCTGTGCGGCCTTCAATAGTTTCGGCGCCCAAGCTTGAACCGCACCATAGGCGATGATCCACAGGGCCATAAAGCTACCGATCAGAAAGAATGCGCTGCGGTCTCCGGCGTGCGTCCCGTCCGAAACGACTGCGTGGAAGTACACCGGAATGCCCACGACAAACCACACGTCACGCGCGCCGAACAGGAACATTCGCGCCAGAGACAGGCGGTTGATCCGCACGTCTTTCGACCAAACTTGCGAAAACTTGGCTGATTTAGAGCCTTTTGGAAGCCCTGCTGGCATGAAGGCCACCACCCCAATCAGGATCGCGCCCAGTACGATGGCCATGGCAATTACAGACGGGGTGAAACCGATCAGCGCCAGCAAAGCGGCCCCCATCAGGAAGCCAAACCCTTTCACCGCGTTCTTCGATCCCGTCAGGATCGCCACCCATCGGAACAACCCGTCGCCCTCGGGCGCGAGCAGTTTCACCGCGCTTTTGGACGACATCTTGGACAGATCCTTCGCCACACCGGACATGCCTTGCACCACCATCACATAGATGACCGAGGTCACGACCGCCCAATCTGTCGACAGCTGCGACAGGGCGATCAAGGCCACAATCTGCAGGGTTAGACCCGCATAGAGCGTCGAGGTCAGGCCAAACCGCGCCGCAATCCAGCCCGCAGACAGGTTGGTGACAACGCCCATGAACTCGTAAAGCAGGAACAGCCACGCCAAGGTGAAGGGCGAGAAGCCCAGCGTGTGGAAATGCAGCAGCACGAGCATCCGCAACGCGCCATCCGACAGCATGAACGCCCAATAGGCGGCTGTGACGGCGATATATGCGGCAAGCCCCTGTTTGGGCTCGGTTAGGGTCACATCTGGGCTCCGACCATGCGGGCAACATCGGCCAAACGGCAGGCGTAACCCCATTCATTGTCGTACCACGCATAGATCTTCACCTGCGTGCCGTTGATCACCATCGTCGACAGCGCGTCAATGATCGAGCTGCGCGGATCGTTGGTGTAATCGGCAGACACAAGCGGGCGTTCCTCGTAGCCCAGAATGCCGTTCAGATCGCCCTCGGCGGCCTCTTTGAAGAAAGCGTTGATTTCCTCGGCGGTGGTTTCACGCTCGACCTCGAACACGCAATCGGTCAGCGAGGCATTCAGCAGCGGAACACGCACGGCGTGGCCATTCAAGCGTCCAGTCAGCTCGGGAAAAATCTGCGTAATCGCCTTGGCCGACCCGGTTGAAGTCGGGATCAGCGAGTTCAGCGCGGACCGCGCGCGGCGCAGGTCCTTGGCCGGGCGATCCACGATGGTTTGTGTGTTGGTCACGTCATGGATCGTGGTCATCGAACCGTGCTTGATGCCGATGCGATCCAGCAGCACTTTCACCACCGGGGCCAGACAGTTCGTCGTACAGGACGCCGCGGTAACCAGATCATGCCCGTCATACAGGTCATGGTTCACGCCATAGACGATGTTCAGGGCGTTCTCTTCCTTCACGGGGGCCGAGACGATCACCTTTTTGACGCCAGCCGCATAGTAGGGGGCCAATTTCTCATTGGTTTTGAACGCGCCGGTGCAATCGATCACCATGTCGATGCCCATTTTCTCGAGCGGCAGACCTTCCAGCGTCCACGATCCCGTCAGCGCCATTTCCTGACCGTTGATCATGATGCTGTTTTCACCCGCCGAGAACTCGGCCGGCCAGCGGCCATGCACGGTGTCCCACTCCAGCAGATGCGCGTGTTGTTCGGCATTGCCGACGGGGTCGTTCAGCAAAACGATCTCTCCGGGGGCACCGTTGTCGATCAGGTCCCGCAGAACCAGTTTGCCCATGCGGCCCAGTCCGTTGATTGCGATACGTGTCATGTCATGCCCCTTTCGATGGTTCCTTCCAGCGCGGAATATGTCGAAGGCGTAACAGATTTATGACGCTGCAAACAATGGGGTCAAAGCGAGGCGCGCGGGGACAAGCTCATCGCGTGGGATGCGGTTTCCGAGGTCTGGGTCAGCGAGATCACATTGCCCTGCGAATGGGTGGAATAGCCCGTGTTAGAGACACCTGGGACCACCTGAACCTCGGCCCCCTGCCCCGTCAGACGGGCAATCCACGACTTCGTATCCGTCCGGCTTGCCGGGTCACCCGAGACCAACCAAACCACACGGCGGCCATTGCTCGCCATCCCCGCATAATCCGTCAGGGCAGCGTCATCTGCGGTCATGCGAGTCGCGTCACGGCGAGTTAGCGCCAGAATGTCAGCATTGGCCGAGGCATCGTGGATAATCACATCGGCCCGCTGCATCACGGACAGCGCACGGAAGGTCAGCAGATCCTGTGCGCCCGATCCGATGCCTACCAGCCAAATCCCACCCTTCTGATCCGGGTCTTCACCGGTCAGGGACTGGTCGATCAACTCTTCGGCGCGTTCGACGTCGCCAGCCAAGAAGGCATCGCCAATCGGGCCTTCGATCATTTGTTCCCAGAACCGACGACGGGCACGGCCACCGGTGATATGTGTCTCGATTTTGCCTCGAAAGCCGCTGAGGAAGCTGGCTAGTCGACCATATCCGGACGGCAGAAGCGACTCGATCCGGGCACGTAGAATGCGGGCGATGACAGGTGCGGCACCTCCGGTCGAGATGGCAATGGTGACGGGGCTGCGATCGACAATCGACGGCGTGATGAAATCGCACAGCGGCTTCACATCCGCCACGTTCACCAACGCACCTTCGGCCTTGGCAGCGGCATGCAAGAACTTGTCCCGCTCGGGGATGTCGGACGCGCCATAGGCGATGATGCAGTCCTTGAAATCTTCCTTTTCCGGCAGGCGCGCGTGGTGTGTCACACCCGATCGCTGAAGCAGTCCTAGCAGTTCGTCCTGTGGGTTGGGTTCAAACACATGCACCACAGCACCGGCGTCCAAGGCACGTTCAACACGTCGAGCAGCGGTGGTACCGCCCCCGTCTATGACCACTTTCCGGCCCTTTATATCCAGAAATATTGGTAGATGATCCATGTCGCGCCTCCGATGAGTTGCCAGTGATATGCACATGATCGGGAAATATTTCCATAGATTCGCCAATCCAACCCGCTTGAAAAGGACGGAACGTCCGACGACCCCACCCAGAAGGATCATTGTTCCGCTACCGGCGAGCTTTATGGTCCAATTTTGCGACACGATCGCGCCTAGAGCTGAGTCGCCAATACGCAGAATCTGGATATAATCGCAAGGGTTTCTGGACCTACCGGACCCCCCATCCAAATCGGCATTTTAGGAACAAGACCAACAGGGTCGCGCTAAGATGCGTCCGCCAACCGAACCGCTAAAGCGGCATTAGGACCAGCAACACGTGATGAGCAAACCGGAAAACATCCAGATCGACACCTCCCCCCCCGTCTCGGACGAGGTGCGCAAGACGACGTGCTATATGTGCGCCTGCCGCTGCGGGATCAATGTGCACATGAAAGATGGCAAGGTCGCCTATATCGAAGGCAACCGCGATCACCCCGTGAATAAGGGCGTTTTGTGCGGCAAGGGGTCCTCGGGGATCATGCAACACTATGCGCCGTCGCGCCTGCGTGCGCCGCTGAAACGGGTCGGCCCACGTGGTTCCGGCGAGTTTGAAGAGATTTCCTGGGACGAAGCGCTGGAGATGGCCGTCGGTTGGATGGGCCCGCTGCGCAACGAAGACCCCTCGAAGCTGGCGTTTTTCACCGGGCGCGACCAGAGCCAAAGCTTCACCTCGTGGTTTGCACAAAGCTATGGCACGCCGAACTATGCGGCGCATGGCGGCTTCTGCTCGGTCAACATGGCGGCGGCCGGCATCTATACGATGGGCGGCGCGTTTTGGGAGTTCGGCCAGCCCGACTGGGATCGCACTAAGCTGTTCATGCTGTTTGGGGTGGCGGAAGACCACGACTCGAACCCGATCAAGATCGGTCTGGGCAAGCTGAAGGAACGCGGCGCGCGCGTGATTGGCGTGAACCCGATCCGTTCGGGCTATAACGCCATCGCGGATGAGTGGGTGGGGATCACCCCCGGCACGGACGGGCTGTTCATCCTTGCGCTGGTGCACGAGCTGTTCCGCGCGGGTCAGGTCGATCTGAACTATCTGTCGCGCTACACCAACGCGGGCTTCATCGTGAATGAAGAGCCTAACACAGCTGAAACCGGCCTATTCTTCCGCGGTGCAACCGGTAAGCCGCAGGTGATCTGCCGCGAGACCGGCAAGCTGGCGGACTATGACACACCCGGTGTGATGCCCGATCTAGCGGCGACCTACCGTCATGCGGGCCAGACGCATCGCCCCGTGTTCCAGCTGATGGCCGAACGCTATCTATCGGACGAATACGCACCCGATGCCGTGGCCAATCGCACCGGCATCCCTGCAGACAAAATACGCTCTATTGCAGCCGAACTTGCCCGTGTGGCGTTCGAGGAAGAGATCGTTCTGGACCAGCCTTGGACCGATTGGAAGGGCGAGAAACACGACAAGATGATCGGGCGCCCGGTCAGCTTCCACGCGATGCGCGGGATCTCGGCGCATTCGAACGGCTTCCAGACCTGCCGCGCGCTGCATGTTCTGCAAATCCTGCTGGGCTCGGTCGAGGTTCCGGGTGGGTTCCGCTTCAAACCGCCCTACCCCAAACCGGTCGAGGCACATCCCGTCCCACATTGCGGTGTCACTGTGGGCGGACCCCTGAACGGCCCGCATCTGGGCTTTGTGCGCGGGCCCGAGCATCTGGCGTTGAAAGACGACGGTAGCCCAGCGCGGATCGACAAGGCGTTTACATGGGAAAACCCGATGTCCAGCCATGGGCTGATGCATATGGTGATCTCGAACGCGCATGCTGGCGATCCGTACAAGATTGATACGCTGTTCATGTATATGGCCAATATGGCGTGGAACTCGTCCATGAACTCGTCCGAGGTGATGCGGATGCTCACCGACAAAGACGAGAGTGGCGATTACGTGATCCCGCACATCATCTATTCCGACGCCTACAGCTCGGAGATGGTGGCTTATGCGGATCTGATCCTGCCCGACACGACCTATTTGGAACGTCACGACTGTATCTCGCTGCTCGATCGCCCGATTTGCGAAGCCGACGGCGCGGCCGATGCGATCCGCTGGCCGGTGGTTGAGCCCGACCGCGACGTGCGCGGGTTCCAGACCGTGTTGATCCAGCTAGGCGTCAAGCTGGGCCTGCCCGGTTTCGTCAACGAAGACGGGTCCGCCAAGTACGAAGACTATGCCGATTACATCGTCAATCACGAACGTCGTCCCGGCGTCGGACCGCTGGCCGGGTGGCGCGGTGAAGATGGCAACGGCAAGGGTCGAGGAGAGCCTAATCCAGCCCAAATCGACAAATATATCGAAAATGGCGGCTTCTGGATCAACCATGTGCCAGAGAACGCCAGCTTCTATAAGCCGTGGAACAAGCACTATCAGGAATGGGCGGTGAAGCGCGGGATTTTCGACGTGGAAAGCCCCTATGTCTTCAGCCTGTATGTCGAGCCCATGCGCAAATTCCAGTTGGCCGCTGAAGGGTTCGGTGACCGCCAGCCCCCCGACAATCTGCGCGCACGGATTGGCGAAACAATGGACCCGCTGCCCATCTGGTACGAACCGTTTGAAGAGGGCAATGTCGATACAGACGAATACCCGATCCACGCCCTGACTCAGCGCCCGATGCATATGTATCACTCGTGGGGGACGCAGAACGCGTGGCTGCGGCAGATTACCGGCAAGAATTACCTCTATCTGCCCACCAAACTCTGGGAAGAACACGGGTTTGAAGACGGCGATTATGCCAACGTGTCGTCCGTCCATGGCCAGATCACCGTCCCGGTCGCCCATCACGCTGGCCTGAACGGAGGCACCGTCTGGACTTGGAACGCCATCGGCAAACGCAAAGGGGCGTGGGCGCTGGACGAAGACGCGCCAGAAGCCACCGAAGGCTTTCTTCTGAACCACCTGATCAGCGAGCTTCAGCCGCCAAAAGGCGACGGGTTGCGCTGGACGAACTCGGACCCGATCACCGGGCAGGCGGCGTGGTTTGATCTGCGCGTGAAAATCGAGAAAGCAGACCCTAAACCAACGGAAAGCCAGCCTGCGCACCCGCCGATCAAATCCCCCGTGGGCAAAGGCCCCAAAACTGTGGCGAGGAAGATCTGATGACTGCTTTGCCTTCGAAAACCGATAAGAAGCTGGGGCTGGTCATCGACCTTGATACCTGCGTGGGCTGTCATGGTTGTGTGACCGCTTGTAAGGGCTGGAACACGCAGAACTATGGCGCGCCGCTGTCCGATCAGGATGCCTATGGTGCGGACCCGTCCGGCACCTTCCTGAACCGCGTGTTCAGCTATGAGGCCCAACAATCCGGCTGCGCCTCGCAAACCGTGCACATGCCGCGGTCGTGCTTGCACTGCGAAGACGCGCCTTGTGTCACCGTCTGCCCCACCGGCGCGAGCTATAAGCGCGAAGAAGACGGGATCGTTCTGGTGAACGAGGATCGTTGCATCGGCTGCGGCCTCTGCGCATGGTCCTGCCCTTACGGCGCGCGCGAGCTGGATCGCGAAGCGGGTGTGATGAAGAAATGCACCCTCTGCGTGGACCGGATCTACAACGAAAACCTGCCGGAAGAAGACCGCGTGCCCGCTTGCGTGCGCACCTGCCCCGCCGGCGCCCGCCATTTCGGCGATCTGGGTGACCCGGACAGCGATGTGTCGAAACTTGTCGCGGATCGCGGCGGGTTTGACCTGATGCCGGATCTGGGCACCAAGCCCGTAAACAAATACCTGCCGCCCCGCCCCAAGGATCAGCTGGAAACAGCCCCCCTGAACGCGGTCGCTGACGAGCCTAAGGGCTTCCTAGGCTGGCTGGACAAAGCGCTCGACAAGCTCTGACGGAGGAAACGGATGCATCCCGCACCCAGTGTTATCATCTTCACCACCTTTTCCGGGCTTGGCTTCGGGCTTTTGGCCTGGATGGGGCTTGGTATTCCAAATGTCGGCGGCATGACGCTGCTGGCGTTCTTCGTCATCGCCTATGTTCTGGCGGCGGGCGGGCTTCTGGTCTCGACCTTCCATCTGGGCAACAAGAAGAACGCGATCTATGCGTTCAGCCAATGGCGCACGTCTTGGCTGAGCCGCGAGGGCGTGGCCTCGGTCGTTACGCTTCTGCTGTTTGGCTTGATTGCTATGGCCCGGATCTTTATGGGCGCCGAAATGGCATTTTCTGGCGTAATAGGCTCTGTTTTGGCGCTTGTTACGGTCTTCACGACCTCGATGATTTACACCCAGCTCAAGACGATCTCGCGCTGGAGCCAACCACTCACACCTATTTTGTTCCTGCTGCACGCAATCGCAGGCGGGGCGCTCTTGGCGGGGCAAGTAAAGATCGCAGGCGTGCTGTTGGCCGCGCTGGCCGTCGTCATGTGGTTGCACTGGCAGCAAGGTGATGCGCGCGCCGCGAACCGTGGCACGCTGGGCGACGCCACCGGGCTTGGTCATCTGGGCGAGGTGCGCATGTTCGAAAGCGGCCACACAGCGCGCAACTATGTGCTGGACGAGATGGTCTATCGCGTTGGCCGCAAGCACGCGCAAAAGCTGCGGATGATCGCGCTGGGCGCGGGCGCCGCCCTGCCCGCCGCCATATTGCTGCTGACCCCAGCCGGTCACGCCACCGCTTTCATAGCTCTGGCCCTGCATATCGCGGGCGCGATCGTCGGCCGTTGGCTGTTCTTCGCCGAAGCCGAGCATGTTGTGGGGCTTTATTACGGCAAGTAAGCCTTTTCATTGAACCTTCATCCCCGTGGGCCTATCACGGGGATGGATTATGAATGAGGGCGACATGGCCAACCATCTTTACAAGCGTGACCTTCCCGATGGGCTGGACCTTGGTCCGGTCGTAGCCATCGACTGTGAAACCATGGGTTTGAACCCGCATCGCGACCGCCTGTGCGTGGTGCAGATGTCGGGCGGCGACGGCAACGCCCACATGGTACAGGTCGAGAAGGGCCAGACCAGCGCGCCGAACCTCGAGAAGATGCTGACCGACCCCAACGTGCTGAAAATCTTCCACTTCGGCCGCTTCGACATCGCCGCCATGCTGAACGCATTCGGCGTGGTCACGGCGCCTGTCTATTGCACCAAGATCGCCTCGAAACTGGTGCGGACCTATACGGATCGGCACGGGCTGCGGAACCTGCTGGATCAGCTGCTGAAGGTCGACATCTCGAAACAGCAGCAGATGAGCGACTGGGGCGCAGAAGAGCTGACCCCGGCGCAGCTGGACTATGCGGCATCCGACGTGTTGCACCTGCACCGCCTGCGCGAAGAGCTGGACATGCGCCTTGCCCGCGAAGGGCGGACCGAAATGGCCCAGGCCTGCTTCGACTTCCTTCCCATGCGTGCCCGGCTGGATCTTGCCGGTTGGCCCGAACAGGACATCTTTGCGCACTAAAGGGTGTCTTGGAATCCGGTGCATCCGCGCTAGATAACAAGCAACCCTACGGAAAGGCCCCGCATGTCCGGCACCCGCATCACATATACGCGTCTTGTGAACTGGCTGAAGATCATTCTGCCAGCCACCGCGCTTGTGCTGCTGTCGCTGATGTTTCTGGTGTCCAAGTCCATCGACCCGACCACGTCCCTGACCTATGCGCGGATCAATCTGGACGAGCTGACGGGCGAGCAGAAGATCACCAATCCAAAGTTCTCGAGCGTGACCGAAGACGGTGCGGCGATACAATTCAGTGCAGCCAGCGCGGCCCCGGACGCGGAACGCACCAACCATTTCAAGGCCTTGGATCTTGTGGCGGATATCGAAACTCCGGACGGCGCGCAGGTGCACATCAAGGCGGCTCAGGCCGATATTGATGGCGAGGCACACCAGATCGACCTGTCCGGCGGCGTGTCTTTGCGTACCTCGACAGATTACTGGATCTCGACCGAAACGCTGACCACCTCAATGGACAGCACCTATGTCGCCAGCAACGGCCCGGTCGAGGCGACAGGCCCGATGGGTGACCTGTCGGCGGGCGATGCGGTGATTTCGCGCGCAGAAGGTGAAGACGGCGGATATGTTCTTGTTTTCAAGGATGGGGTGAAGCTGGTATATGATCCGAAAGACAAGGGGGAACCCCGGTGATCAAACGCAGTTTTATCTATTCCATTTTAATGGCGATCTGTTTGCCGGTCGCCGCTTTTGCACAAGCAAATGTTGCCTTTGGCGGATTGAAGCATGACAGCAGCTTTCCCATCGAAATCTCGGCCGATCAGCTGACCGTGGACCAGTCCAGCGGGGCTGCGACGTTTTCCGGCAATGTGGTGATTGGTCAGGGCGACATGCGCCTAAGCGCCGGCAAGGTGCGCGTGGAATACGCAACGGGCGCCGACACGACCGGCGAGATCTCGCGCCTGCATGCCACAGGTGGCGTCACCCTTGTGAACGGCGCCGAAGCCGCTGAAGCACGCGAGGCTGTCTATACCATCGACACGGGTATGGTTGTGATGACGGGCGGCGTGATCCTGACGCAGGGCCAGAATGCGCTTTCGTCTGACAAGCTGACCGTGAACCTGCAGAATGGCACCGGCCAGATGGACGGGCGGGTCAAATCGATCATTCAAACCGGGGCAAACTAATGACCGCCCCCAATCTGACAGTTCAAAATGGCGATGCCGGGTTGCGCATCATCGGATTGCGCAAAAGCTATCGCAAAAAGCCGGTGATCCGCGAGGTGAACCTGGAACTGAATCGGGGCGAGGTTGTTGCACTTCTGGGCCCAAACGGCTGCGGCAAATCCACGACGTTCTACGCAATCGCCGGTCTGATCACGCCCGAAGCCGGGCAGGTCATCATCGACGGACAAGACGTGACGCTTTTGCCGATGTATCGCCGAGCGCGCCGCGGTATTGGATATCTGCCGCAGGAAATGTCGATCTTCCGGGGCATGAGCGTTGAAGACAACATTCTGTCGATCCTCGAGATCTCGACCAAGGACCGTCACAAGCGCCGTGAGCGGCTGGAAGAGCTGCTGAACGAATTCTCGATCAGCCACCTACGCCGCACCCCCGCGCTGGCCCTGTCAGGCGGCGAACGTCGCCGCTGTGAAATCGCGCGACTCTTGGCATCGAATCCCAAGTATTTGCTGCTGGATGAACCCTTCGCGGGCGTCGATCCGATCGCAGTCGGCGAGATTCGCACATTGGTTCATGACCTGAAAAATCGTGGCATTGGCGTGTTGATCACCGACCACAATGTACGCGAAACGCTCGAGATCGTGGACCGTGCCTATATCCTGCATGACGGCCATGTCCTGATGAGCGGCACCACCGACGAAGTCGTCAAGGACGAGAACGTCCGCCGTGTCTATCTGGGTCAGAATTTCTCGATCAACTGACGAATGTGACATCGGGTCGCTTGACAATCCCTACCGACTCGTCGCCAAATGAAGGTGATGCATGAACACGCAAACCTTCGTTCGTGCCGTGCCCACCTTGGGCTCGCACATTTGATCGCCCCAGACCTGATCGGGCGGACAAATCTCTGCAAAGACAAAACATCCCCATGTTTTAAAACAGTTTTCTTGCTTTATGCCCCCGTGGCATAGGGCCAAATTCCTACAGCGATCAAAGGAGATAGGATGCAATATCAAATCAGTGGCAAGCAGATCGACATTGGTGAAGCCCTTCAGGTTCACGTGAAAGAAGAACTTGGCGGCATTGTTCAAAAGTATGCTGAACGCCCCACCGATGCGCAGGTCATCTTCTCGAAAAGCGCACATGAATATGTCTGTGAAACCATTGTTCACCTGTCCACTGGGCTGACCGCTCAGGCCAAGGGTCACGCGACCGAAATCTACGCGGCATTCGACCAATGTGCCGAGAAAATGGAAAAACAACTGCGTCGTTATAAGCGCAGGTTGAAGGACCATCACCGTGACCGCGTCGATCCGGTTGAAGTTTTCGGAGGATCCTCGTATATCCTCGCCAAAGAAGAAGGCCACGACGAGGCAGAGGACGCTACACTCCAGCCCATGATCATCGCCGAAATGGAAACGCGCATCCCGTCGCTTTCCGTTGGCGAAGCTGTCATGCAGATGGAGCTGGCCCACGCCCCCGTACTGGTTTTCAAGAATGAGAAAACTCAGGGTATGAATGTCGTCTACCGTCGTGAAGACGGAAATGTCGGCTGGATTGACCCGGTTAACAACGAAGCGTAGGCCCCCCGCCTTGGCGGGCGGGAAATTGGTCAAAAATGGAACTTGCGAGCATTTTGGCACCGTCCGCCGTAAAGGTACTTTCGACGGTGTCGTCCAAGAAGCGTCTTTTTCAGGACTTGGGCGACATCGCTGCGGATTGCTATGGCATCAACGCAGAAAATGCGTTTGCCGCCCTGTCCGAGCGTGAAAACCTTGGCCCGACTGGCGTTGGTCGCGGCGTTGCCCTGCCGCACGCTCGTCTGGCTGGTGTGACCGAGGTCACCGGCTGCTTCGTGCGCGTTGAAAAGCCGTTTGATTTCGATGCCGTGGATCGCCAGCCCGTTGACCTGATCTTTGCGCTGTTTGCCCCGGAAGATTCCGGTGTGGACCACCTGAAAGCGCTGGCGCTGGTGTCTCGCTCGATGCGTGATGCGTCGATCTGTGCAAAGCTGCGCGCCAATACGGACACCGCTGCCCTGCATGCGCTGTTGACGGATAGCCTGTCGAACAAGGCGGCCTAAGCGCCGTCCGTCAGGACTTCCCCCACGGCCTGAAGCCGAACATCATATAATCGCGCTGATAGGCCGCCTTCACGGCGGCCTCGACCCGTTCATCATAGATCTGAGCCAGCGTGAACGGCGCATCATCTTGTTGCGCGGGAGGTTTGGGCGCACCAAGATCCACGTCATGCGCAAGCGCCGCCAGCCCGTCCTCAAGCTCGTCTTCTCGAAGAATACGGTCAGGCAACTGGAACTCTGAAAACCCTTTTATTACAGCGGATTGCGTGGCCCAAACCGCATCGACACGAAGCCCGGTTTGACCCGCAAGATTGCGCCGCACGAAATCTGCGAAAGCGATGAATGCCGTGCGATGGGTGGCTTCATCCCAGCTGTCATCGGGCAGATGCTCGGGCAGGGGAACATCATAGTTCTCGCGCAGGGCATTCTTGATGTCCCAATAGGTCTTGGGACCATCTTGCAGGAAATGCGTGCAGAACGCGGCGTGCAGGCGCGCAACCGGGTGGCGCAGCACGGTGAAGGTGCGGTGCCCTTTGTTGCGGTTCTTCCACTGGCGCAGCGATTTCTGGTTAAACTCCGAGGACAGCGCGCCGAACCCTTCCATCCAGGCTACCACACGCTCCACCGGACCGCCCTTGATCGGTAGGAACATCAGCGGTGCATTTTCGGCGGTGATATAGGTCGGCACGGCAGGCGCACGCGCAGGTTCGAAGTTTGGCACTTTACCTAGGTCGAACAAGTCGATGTTGCGGACCGTCTCGACAAGCTCATCAATGTTGCGGACCTTGTCGGCCAGTGTTTCGGGGTTCTGCTTTTTGTACTTGCCCGAAAACTTGGAGATCTCGTGCTCGGCCCCCAGAAACTTGCCCAGCCCATTCACAACATCGATATTTTGCGTGTCTTCGTAGTCGATATAGAACGCCGTCTGGCCGGTCTTCTGCAGTCGACCTTTGATATTTAGCTGGAAAGCCTTGTATTCATAGAAGAATTTCTCGAACTCGCTTGAATCAAACCTCACGCGGAACTTCTTGGCATCCTTGCCGTTGGTCAGCGCCCATTGCTGCGTGGCCCAGGCAATTCGGCGGCTGACATAGCTTTCCACCTGATTGCGGGTCAGGACCACCTTGGCGCAGCGCGGGTCGTCGATGACGTGCTCGAAAATGCGCATGTCGTGGTCGTGGAAGAACCGGAAACCGGGAATGCCGTCAGTGCCCGCTTTCATCTGCTCCAGCAGCCTCACCGGGTTTTTGTCCCGCTGGTTTACGGTGACACCGAACAGCTCTTCCAGATCGGGCTTCACCATGAAATAGGGGTTGAACGCCTCGCCATAGCATTGGATCCCGTCGAACTGATCCAGATTGCTTTCCAGAAAGTTGGACCCCGTGCGCATCTCGGCGAGGATGATGAAACAGTCGAATTTCTTGGTCATATTACTTAGTCACCAAATAGGGCGTGGCGCGCTCGGCCTGAGGGGGCTCGGGCGCATAGTCGGTTGGAAAATCACCCGCAAGATGCAGATGCATCCCCTGGTTCTTCAGATTTTGCAAAAACTCTCCGAACCCGCCCAGATGCACCATCTCGGGCGGGGCAGTCAGCTTGGGGCGGTCGCGGGCGGCCAACTGATCCACAACATCCTGTAGCGGTTCGATCGGGTTTCGGACAAAGTTGGACAGGGTCTGGATTTTGACGCGCGCGCGGCAGTGATCAGACCGAAGGACGCTTAGAAACGCGCTTTCCGTCTTTTGCAGGCGCGCAGCCGTGCGGCGAATGTCGGCAAATCGGCCTTCGGACAGGAAAAGCGGCACCGCCCACGCCCCCGAAATGACATGGATCCGCGCATTGGCGTCGCGCGCGATGTTCCACGTGATGTCCTGCGTGTCTGCCGGGCCGAACTGGAAACACTGCCGATCCCCCCGCGTGTTCCAGATCAGGTTGGTCAAAAACGCCGTGCTATCATAGTCACGCAACGCCGCCGAGGACGACAGCGCCCCGAAATACTCGGCCCCACCACCTGCAAAATGCGCGCTATCGGGCGCAAACAGATGCCCATGCACCCGCACTTTGCCAAAGCTGGACAGCCAAGGCTCGAAGCCACGGAACATCTCGGTGAAGCCCTGCAACACGACATAGGGTTCTGCCGTCACCCTGTTGCCCCAGCGCTGGTGCGGAAAACGGCTTTGCATCAACAGACCGGGCCGCCCCTTGGTGCGGCGATCAACCGCCTTGGCGAAGATTCGGTCGATCTCGCCGGGGTTGGGCTCGGCCCCAGCGCTAAAACTGGGCGCGTCCGACAGGAAGCTGTCGTAAAGCCGATCCGCATGGGGCCAGATTTTCCGCGCCAAAAAGCAGTCCGAACGCCGGAGAAGCTGCAGGTGATCATCATAGAACACATGCGGTTTTCCCTGATAGTCAAACTTCGACAGGGTCAGGGAGCGGCTTTCGATTTTGTTCGAATGCTGGCGGGATAGGGTCTGATAATAGCTTTCATCCGGGATCCAGACCCGGCGGAAATAGGCATCATTCACCGAACGCCGTGGATCGTTCAGGATGGCCAACAGCGTGTGCCGCGTCAGGCACCACCACTGACTGCCCAGATGCGGCGAGATCCCCAATGGAATGCGGCGCTTATACCCAACCCGGCGCTGAAACCGCACATAGCCATCAAACAGACGACGCCGGCGCTTCCACGAGAACGGAAACCGCAGCGTGAAGCGTTCGGTGTTCAATCCGCCGATGGCCCAGGGGACATCCTCGGTCGTGACGCTTTCGATGAAATCGGTGGTGGGCCGGTCACGCAGGTAATCCGTCAGCTCGGCCACCGGACGCAGAGGCAGACAGCTGCCCGAGGCCAAAAGCACGTGCTGCACATCGGGGAACCGTTCCAACATCAGCTCGGCCGCGGCTTGACTAGCGGCCACAAGCGACCAAGTCCCCCACTCGCAACGGTGCCGATCGCAGAACAGCACATTGTCCCTATCCGCCAAGCTTTTAACGAAGCGGTCATAGGTGTCGCGGTCTACGCGTTGGTCGACATGCAGCACCACGGGGCAGCCGTGATCGGACCAATGGCGCGCCAGTTGGGTCGCGCGGTGCAGAGCATCGTGCACGATCATGACGACGCCCAAGCTCATGCCCAGTTCCCCTTAGACATCAGGCCCAATACCTCAAGCTGTCGCCAGTTGATGTATTCTTCGCTCCACTCACACCAAAGGACCGGATCATCCGCCATTCGCGTGTTATAGGCGCGATATTCGTGGCTGTTGGCATAGTGCTGGCGGCGTTGCAGCTCTTCCTTCGACTTTGCCTCGAACGTGTCAAGAAACTTGGCGTGCAGCAAGCAGCCCGAGGCTTTCTCGCCCCCGGATGCGTCGTAAACAAGGTTCAAACCGCGCGGTAAAAGCGTGTGGGTCGAGCTGACATAGGCATAGGACCGCCGCCATTTCACCAAGGGGATCTTGTTCAGGGCCGGGGCGCGTTCTGGGTTGTCGTCAAAGAAGACGCGGGCGCGCACGCCGCCTTGGATCCATAGGTTCCGGAACTGGCTATTCTTGCGAATGGTGTAGTTGCCGCTGTCGAACCAGCGCGTGATCTCAAGCGGGTTCTGACCGGCCTGATAGGGTTCGGCCCCAATCGGTCCTTCGGGATACATATCCATCAGCATCGCGCCGAAGCTTCTGATCTCGCTTGCGTCCAGCCAATCGGTCAGGGCGCGCAAGGGGCGCGTGTCGCAGAACGGATAGACAAAAAACTCGTCCGTATCGACGGTCAGGCACCAGTGGTCATGCCCGTACTTGCGCTGCAGCCAGTTCAACCAGTCCACGCCAAACTTCGCACGCTTATAGCTGGCCTGCGTGGTCCACAGCGACACATCATCCTGCTGCGCCAGATATTCCCGCGACCCATCATCCGAGCCGTTATCCACGATCAGAAAGTGATTAACACCCAAGTCTCTGTAATATTTCAGGAAATAGGGCAGGCGGACCAGCTCGTTGCGCAGGGTTGTGAAGACAAGGATGTCTGCGGGCGCAATCTGTGCGGTGCGGTTCTTCACCGCCGACAGCTCGTGCCGTTTGCGAAACCCACGGATCAGGTGGCGCTTGCGCTTGAGCCTAAGGCGATATGACGTCAAAGCGCCCAAATCTTGTCCTGTCCGTTAATGCCTGTATCAGGTGGCGCGCTTCTGCCCGTGGCTGGCACAAAGCGCGGTCCACCTTTGCTTTTATATCTAATTTCTAAACGTCTTCCATACATCGCGCAAATCCCTTCACGCGATGGTGTTAGTCGGTCCAGCCTCCTGTCGACATCAAACCCAGTCGGGTCAGCTGCTGCCAGTCTTCGAAACGGCACGCATCGGGGTGCCACAGATCGGGCGCATCTCCGATAGCGTCGTAGTAGGCGTCAAACTGATCAGGCTGCCCGAAATGCTCGCGCCGGGACTTTTCTTCCCCAGACCGTTCCAGAACGCCGGGCAAAAACTTGGTATGAAGCAGAACGCCAGACAGGGTGTCTGCGCCGTTGACTGCGGGCGGGCCATCCCATTCGTGGTTCAAACGCGGCGGCAGGATCGAATGGGTCGAGTTTGCATAAGCATAGCGGCGCGACCACTTGACCAAGGGCAGCTTGTTCAGGGTCGGGCCACGTGTTGGGTTCTTTGGAAAGAACACCCGTTCACGCGCGCCACCCTGAAGCCATAGATTTTGCATCGGCGCCTGCCGAACCGCGCGATAGGGGCCATCATCGAACCACGGCAGCGCCGCGATGGGGTCGTCCACTGCGTCTGCCGCACCCAGCGGCCCTTTGGAATAGAGGTCCAGCATCAACGCACCCAGCGCCTGTGCACCCCTTGCCTCGAGCCTCTGCGCCAGAGCGGGCAGGGGGCGTTTGTCGTGATGCGGATAGATCAACAACTCGTCTACATCGACTGTCAGGCACCAATGCCCGTGCCCATAGCGAAACTGCAGCCACGTCAGCCAATCCACCCCGAACCGCGCGGATTTGTAACTGGCATCGGTGCTCCACAGGGATACATCGGGCTGCTGGGTCAGATACTCGGCGCTGCCATCCGTGCAATCATTCGCCACAATCAGGAAGTGCCCAACCCCAAGTCGGCGATAATGGGACAGAAAGAAGGGCAGGCGCTGCATTTCGTTACGCAGCACGACAAAGGCCAGAACCTGATCTTTCTGGATCAGGTTCGTATGGTCACTAACTGGGGTCAGCTGCCGCCGAGACCGGATCGACCGCCACAAAAGACGTCGACGTTTCAAACGCATCCGATACCGCGAAATCAGACCGGACACGCCCCTCGTCACGCAGGATTACTCGGCAGCTTTGTTCTGGGCCACGAGATCGTGCAGATAGCCGATAAACTCGTCCCGCAGTTCTTCTCGGGCCATGCCGAAGGCCACGGTGGCCTGCAGGAACCCGGCCTTCGAGCCACAATCGAAGCGTTGGCCGCGGAAGCGATAGCCAAACACATCACGTCCCTGTTCCAGTTCGTTTGCGATGGCATCGGTCAGCTGAATTTCCCCACCGGCACCGGTTTGCTTGCGGTCCAAACTTTTCAGAACATCCGGGGTCAGGATGTAGCGGCCAATCACGGCAAGGTTCGACGGGGCTTCGTCAATCGAGGGTTTCTCGACCATGCCGCGGGTCGATACCAGATCGCCCATGTCCTCTTTCACGTCCAGCACACCATAAGCGCTGGCCTTTTCAGGCGGGACTTCCATCGCGGCAACCATGCAGCCGCCGGTGTTTTCATAAGCCTCGACCATCTGCTGCAAGCAGGGCTTTTCGGCAGCAATCACGTCATCGGGCAGGATCACGGCGAAGGGTTCGTCCGCGATCAGGCGACGGGCACACCAGACCGCGTGGCCCAGCCCCAGCGCCTTGTGCTGGCGCATATAGGCGATAGCACCAGATTTCATATTGGTGTCTTTCAGGATCTCAAGAAGCTGGTCCTTGCCCTTCTTGCGCAGCTCGCGCTCCAGCACGGGCGCGTTGTCGAAATAATCTTCCAGCGCGCCTTTGCCGCGCGAGGTCACAAAAATGAACTCCTTGATGCCAGCAGCGCGGGCTTCGTCAATAGCGTATTGGATCAAGGGCCGGTCAACCAGCGTCATGATCTCTTTCGGGATGGATTTCGTCGCGGGAAGGAAACGGGTTCCCAGTCCAGCCACGGGAAAAACCGCTTTGGTAACCTTACGCTGCATAAACTTCACCTTTGTACTAATCGCGGTAAATTCTTCGAGTTTCCACCGTCCGGTGAGTGGTCGACGGCATCACGTCAAAGTTACGCTTACTTGTTCATTCTCTAATTTATAAATTTGAAAACATCATGTCTTTCTCCAACTATTTTACAGCAAGGCGGATTTTTTCTCGAATCTATTCCAAAATCACAGCGCGGTCGAAGCATTACGCAATGCCAAGCTCCTGCAAAATGGCCTCGATCCGTGGGACATCTTCGGGGTTGTTCAGCTCCCAGAACTGGCGGGAACGGGCGTCGACTTCAACACACTGAAGGGGTTTCTCGCGCTCTAGAAAGCGCAGCTGCTCCAACCCTTCCAGCTGCTCCAATGGCCCCGCCGACCACAGCGGATAAGCGGCAAGTGCTGACGGGCGGTAGGCATAGACGCCGACATGGTGAAACACCGGCGTCTGGTCATGATCGGACCAGCCATTGCCCTGCGTATACGGGATCACCTCTTTCGAAAAATAGAGCGCGTGCCCTTCCGCCCCGAACACCGCCGTCGTCCCGCCGACACGTCCCGCCTTGCGGTCTTCCAGAAAGCCGTTCAGCGCACGGCCATCGCAGCGTAGAACCGGCGTTGCCACCTCGGCAGTCGGGTGGGTTTCCAGCGCAGCAACCAGCTCTTCCACGAACCATGGAGGCGTCAGGGGGGCATCGCCCTGCAAATTGACGATGACATCGAAATCTTCGCCCAGCGCGGTCAGGGCTTCGGCGCAGCGCTCGGTCCCGTTTTCGCAGGTGTCCGAGGTCATCACGACCTCGGCCCCAAAGCCTTCCGCCTCGTCCCGGATGCGGTCATCATCCGTGGCCACCACAACCCGATCCACGCCGCACACGGCTTTTGCGGCCTCCCAACTGCGGTGGATTAGGGTCTTATTTTGCCCGGTTGCCCCCCGCAGCGGCGCAAGCGCCTTGCCCGGATATCGGGTCGAGGCATAGCGCGCCGGGATGACAATCAGCGTCGCCATGCGGGGTCAGGCTTTCTTCAGGTCGACACCCGGCGCGTAGGCGATGAAGAACGGGTTCTCATAGATCGGTTTGCCATAGGTCAGCGGTGTATGATCGTCGAACCGAACCACATCACCACCCGCACCTTTCAGAACGGCGTGTCCGGCAGCTGTGTCCCATTCCATCGTGCGGCCCACGCGGGGATACAGATCCGCCTCGCCGGTGGCGACAAGACAGAATTTCAAAGAGCTACCCGCCGATTTACTGTCTTTCACACTGTACTTGTTGATGTAATCCTCGGTCGCCTGATCGCGGTGCGATTTCGAAGCGACGATGAACAGAGCGTCATTGTCCGGTGTCGAGACGTTAATCGGCGACAACACGCCCACGGTGTCTTTTGCGAACGGACCTTGCTCCTCCACGCTTTCGCCACCCGCGCGGGTGAAGAACATGCGGCCCTTGGCGGGGGCGTAGACCACGCCACGTACAGGGCTTCCGTCTTTGACATAAGCGATGTTTACGGTGAAATCGCCGCGGCGGTGAATGAACTCTTTCGTGCCGTCCAGAGGGTCCACGATCAGGAATTCGCTGGCCTGTTCGCTGTGGCTGTCGGCTTGTTCTTCAGTCACCAACAACACATCCGGGAAGGCCGCACGCAAACCGGCTGAAATCAGGGCATCTGCAGCTTCATCAGCCGCCGTTACGGGGCTGTCGTCCGACTTGGCGCGCACATCGAAATCGTCCGAGTTGTAGATCTCCATGATCACGTCACCCGCTTCCAAGGCCAGCGTGCGCATAACAGTTTCCAGACGCTCAAAATCCAAGACGGAACTCCTTAAATACGGCCAGATACGGCCTTGTTGATAACATTTTGCACCCCCCTTATGATCAACCAGTAAAGGATCAGCAAGAAATCCCTGTTAAAAGCACTGCATAACCGTTCAAGGTAGCGCCATGTTCGAGGCAAAGAAGAGATATTCACGGCTGTCGGCAGCGTTTTCCATGCTCGAGGTCATCTTCCACATGACCGCGCACAACGTTCGCAGTACGCATACAAATGCCTTTATGGCGATTGCGATCAACATGATTCAGATAATGATCATGTTGGCTGTTTTTTATCTTATGTTCTCGGTACTCGGACTGCGCGGGGCGGCTTTGAGGGGCGATTTCCTGCTGTATCTTCTGTCGGGCATCTTCGTTTTCATTACGAACATCAAAGCGATGAGCGCCGTGGCCGGAGCATCCAGCCCGACAGACCCGATGATGCAACACACGCCAATGAATACGTTTGTGGCCATGGTCTCGTCAGCTTTAGGGTCGCTCTACCTTCAAATTCTGACGATCAGCCTTGTTCTGGCAGTCTATCACATGGGCTTCACACCCATCACGATTGACCAGCCGGTCGGAGCAGTTCTTATGCTCCTGTTGGCGTGGTTCAACGGTGTGTCGATTGGTGTGGTTTTTCTTGCTCTGAAACCGTGGTTCCCGCAGTTCACCAACATTGCAAAAACGGTTTATATGCGCGCAAACATGATCGCGTCGGGCAAGATGTTCGTGGCCAACGCGCTTCCGTTCTACATGATTTCAATGTTCAACTGGAACCCTCTGTTCCATATCGTCGACCAGACGCGCGGGTTCACGTTTGTGAACTACAATCCGCACTACACCAACTGGATGTATCCGTTGATATGCTCTCTTGTGATTGTCCTTGTGGGCTTGATGGGCGAAAGCTATTCCCGTCGACATGTTTCCGCCAGCTGGGCGGCGCGTCAGTAATCACAATTACACGCTTTCTATGGGTCTGATCGGCGAAAAGAACGCGAAACCTCAAATTGACTCGGCTTTTTTGACCCAATAGGGGCACGCGACCGCTTGCAGGCCCCATTTTGCCTACTTATATACGCCGAGACGCCGGAGATGGATTGCTCCTGAACCGGTAAAAATTTGGGATCCGGGGCCGATGCTTTGCAAGGTCGGTCCTGACAACATCGCCTATAGAGAGGATATTACGCATGGCCAAAGTCATCGGTATCGACCTCGGCACCACCAACTCGTGTGTTGCCATCATGGACGGCTCGCAGCCGCGAGTCATCGAAAACGCAGAAGGTGCGCGTACCACGCCTTCGATCGTCGCCTTCAAAGATGAAGAGCGACTGGTAGGCCAGCCGGCCAAACGTCAGGCTGTCACCAACCCCGACAACACTGTCTTCGCCGTGAAGCGCCTGATCGGCCGCAACATGAACGACCCGGCTGTTGAAAAAGACAAGAAGCTGGTTCCCTACGCAATCGTAGATGGCGGCAACGGCGACGCATGGGTTGAAGCTGCTGGCGAAAAGTATTCGCCCTCGCAGATCTCGGCCTTCATTCTGGGCAAGATGAAAGAAACGGCAGAAAGCTATCTGGGTGAAGACGTCACTCAGGCCGTGATCACCGTGCCCGCGTATTTCAACGACGCTCAGCGTCAGGCCACCAAAGACGCCGGCAAGATTGCTGGCCTTGAAGTGCTGCGCATCATCAACGAGCCGACCGCAGCCGCACTGGCCTATGGTCTGGACAAAGAAGAGACCCAAACCATCGCAGTTTATGACCTTGGTGGCGGTACCTTCGACGTAACCATTCTGGAAATCGACGACGGCCTGTTCGAAGTGAAATCGACCAACGGCGACACGTTCCTTGGTGGTGAAGACTTCGATATGCGTATCGTCCAGTATCTGGTCGACACCTTCAAAAAGGAAAACCAGGTCGATCTGTCGAAAGACAAGATGGCTCTGCAGCGCCTGAAAGAAGCCGCTGAGAAAGCCAAGATCGAACTGTCGAGCGCCTCGCAGACCGAAATCAACCAGCCCTTCATCTCGATGGGTTCGGATGGTGCACCGCTGCACATGGTCATGAAGCTGACCCGCGCCAAGCTGGAAAGCCTTGTGTCGGACCTGATCAAACGTTCGATCAAACCGTGTCAGGCTGCTCTGAAAGACGCTGGTCTGTCGACTGGCGACATTGACGAAGTGGTTCTGGTTGGCGGTATGACCCGCATGCCGAAAGTGATCGAAGAGGTCACCAAATTCTTCGGTAAAGAGCCCCACAAAGGTGTGAACCCGGACGAAGTGGTTGCCATGGGTGCTGCCATTCAAGCCGGTGTTCTGCAGGGCGACGTCAAAGACGTTGTTCTTCTGGACGTCACCCCGCTGTCGCTGGGTATCGAAACGCTGGGTGGCGTGTTCACCCGCCTGATCGACCGCAACACGACGATCCCGACCAAGAAGTCGCAGATCTTCTCGACCGCGGAAGACAACCAGAACGCTGTGACCCTGCGCGTGTTCCAAGGTGAACGTGAAATGGCTGCGGACAACAAGATCCTGGGTCAGTTCAACCTGGAAGACATTCCGCCCGCACCGCGTGGCCTGCCTCAGATCGAGGTGACCTTCGACATCGACGCCAACGGCATCGTTGAAGTGGGCGCCAAGGACAAAGGTACCGGCAAAGAGCAGAAAATCACCATCCAAGCTTCGGGTGGCCTCTCGGATGAGGACATCGAAAGCATGGTGAAAGACGCCGAAGCCAACGCCGAGGCCGATAAAGAGCGTAAAGAGCTTGTCGAAGCCCGCAACCAGGCCGAAAGCCTGATCCACTCGACCGAGAAGTCGATGGAAGAGCACAACGACAAGGTCGACCCGACCACGATCGAAGCCATCGAGCTGGCAATCGCCGCGCTGAAGGACGATCTGGCCAAGGACGACGCGTCGGCTGACAAGATCAAAGGCGGCGTTCAGAACGTGACCGAAGCGGCCATGAAACTGGGCGAAGCGATCTATAAGTCGCAGCAGGAAGAAGCTGCTGGCGAAGCTCCGGAAGAAGCAGACGGCCCCTCGGCCGTGGACGATGACATCGTCGATGCCGATTTCGAAGACCTCGACGATAGCAAACGCTAAGTCGCTTAGGTGAATGGCGGGGCGGCCACGCTGCCCTGCCTCCCTCCCAAGTGGAGACGACCCCATGGCAAAACGTGACTACTATGAGGTTCTTGGCGCTTCGAAAGGTGCTTCGGCGGACGAGCTGAAGAAAGCCTATCGCAAGAAAGCCAAAGAGCTTCATCCAGACCGGAATTCCGACAATCCCGACGCCGAGTCTCAGTTCAAAGAAGTGAACGAGGCTTACGACGTTCTGAAGGATGCCGAAAAGAAAGCCGCTTATGACCGCTTTGGCCACGCCGCTTTCGAGGGCGGTATGGGCGGACGTCCCGGCGGCGGCCATCATGGCCAAGGCGACTTCTCCAGCGCGTTTTCGGATGTGTTTGACGATCTGTTCGGCGACTTCATGGGCGGACGTGGCGGTGGCCGCGCGCGCGCGCAACGTGGATCGGACCTGCGTTATAACCTGCGTGTGACGCTGGAAGAAGCATTCTCGGGACTGCAGAAAACCATCAACGTGCCGACTTCGGTCGCCTGTGATGAATGCAGTGGCACCGGATCAGAATCCGGGTCCGAACCGACCATGTGTCCTACCTGTCAGGGCATGGGCAAAGTGCGTGCGCAGCAAGGTTTCTTTACTGTCGAGCGCGCCTGTCCGACCTGTCAGGGCACCGGTCAGATGATCCAGAACCCTTGCAATTCCTGCCACGGGGCAGGGCGCAAGGAAAAGGAACGCTCGCTGTCGGTAAACATCCCTGCCGGTGTTGAGACCGGCACCCGAATTCGTCTGTCTGGCGAAGGCGAGGCTGGCATGCGCGGTGGGCCTTCGGGCGACCTGTACATCTTCATCGAAGTGGCCGACCACGCCATTTTCGACCGCGAAGGAACGCATCTGCACTGCCGCGTTCCGGTCTCGATGACCGCTGCTTCGCTGGGCGGCGATATCGAGGTTCCGACCATCGACGGCGGCCGTTCTCGCGTGAAAATCCCGGCAGGCAGCCAATCGGGCCGTCAGATGCGTCTGCGCTCGAAAGGCATGCCCGGTCTGCGCGGTGGGCCAAACGGTGACATGTATATCGAGCTTGCGGTGGAAACGCCGGTCAACCTGACCTCGCAGCAGAAAGAGCTGCTGCGCGAGTTCGAGAAACTGTCGGAAGAGAACAACCCTGAAAGCTCGAACTTCTTTACGAAGGTCCGAAGCTTCTGGGACAGCATGAAGGGCTAATCGCCCTAATCAGAAAACCAAGCGCCCCGGTGTTGCACAAACGCCGGGGCGCTTTTCGTTTCTGAGGCGCGTTAACCGTTCATTCACCAGATTCGGGACAAGCTGTCCCAATGACCGACCAGCGAGACTTCCACTTCGCAGAGATGCCGCAAAGCCTGTTCGACACGGACGAGGCACCAGCGACACCCATTGCGATGAAGGCTGGGAAGCTGCCGTCCTATATCAAGGACCATCGGCAACGGCTGCGCGCGCGGTTTAACGAAGGTGGGGCGCAAGCAATGCCGGACTACGAACTGTTGGAGCTCTTGCTGTTCCGTTCAATCCCCCGGCGCGACGTGAAACCCATCGCGCGGGAACTTCTGGACACGTTCGGCGACTTCAACCGCGTGGTTACGGCACCCGCCGATCGGTTGCGCACGGTGTCAGGCATCGGGGAATCCGTCATCACCGACCTGAAGATCATCGAAGCTGCGGCGCATCGCATGGCGCGCTCTAAGGTGATGCAGCGGCAGGTTATTTCCAGCTGGGACGCGGTGCTGGACTATTGCCACACCACCATGGCACATCGCGACACAGAACAATTCCGCGTGCTGTTTCTGGACCGTAAGAACGTGCTGATCGCGGATGAGGAACAGGCGAAAGGCACCGTAGATCATGTGCCTGTATACCCGCGCGAGGTTGTAAAACGGGCGCTGGAACTGAATGCCTCGGCGTTGATCTTGGTGCACAACCACCCGTCCGGGGATCCGACGCCATCGGAAAGCGATATCCAGATGACGGCACAGGTGAATGACGCGGCGAAGGCGTTGGGAATTTCGCTGCACGATCATCTGATCATCGGTAAATCAACCGAGCTGAGCTTTCGGTCCGAGGGCTATCTGTAACCCTCAGTCCACCCAGATCTCGACCCGGCGGTTCACACTGCGGCCCCACGCGCTGTCGTCACAGGCCATCGGCATCGCTTCACCAAAGGCGTCGATCCGCATCTCGACACGAGACAAGTCGAAGGCCTCAAGCTGCGCCAGAACCTGATCCCGCACGGCACGCGCGCGGCGTTCGGACAGTTTTCGGTTCTGTTCGGCTGCGCCCTGCCCATCAGAAAAACCGATGAAAGACAAGCGCTTACCGTCAAAATACCCGCTTTCCAGCGCCTCGGCGAGCAAGGCCACGTTCGACCGCGAGGGCGCATCCAAATGGGTCGAGCCGCCCTCGAAACGGAAGCTGATCGACAGCCGCTCGGACCCGGTCAGGGTGGTGATCATGCGCTGAAGCTCGTCCAGCGCGACCTCGTCCCCGCCTGCAGTGATCGCATTGGCCATCCGATCCCCCTGCGCACGCAGCGGCTGTCGGGTCAGTGCCTGATCCACAAAGCCCGCACGACGGGTCACGAATTGCGCACTATCAGTGCGCAGATAGCTCATAAACTCGCGCCCGATCTGGGGCAGGCGGCGTTCCGGAAGGTACAGGAACATCGGCATGGTCAGGGGATAGTCCTCGGACTTGATCGACGCGCGCGACGCATGGACCGAGAAGCCGCAACGCCCCGAAAGCTCGACCACTTCCCCACTGCCGCGCTGCGTATAGGTCGTCATCGCGATGCCATAGGGATCACGCGCAATCGCGTCGGCAAGGGTACGGCTGGTCGGATGGATCACCACGCGGTCGGACAGGGTGACCCCCTGCGCCGAAATGACATCCTGCATGAAGACGGGGCCGAACCCCTCTTCCACATCCATCATGTAAGGCGTGATTGGCGCATCCTCGCCCCCCAGCTCGGACCAGTTCTTGATCTTTCCCGCATAGATCGCCGCCAGTTGCGAGATCGAAATCCTGGTTACCGGATTACCCGGCGCCACGATGGGCACCAACGCATCCAGCGCCGCCACCCGGCTTTGACGTGCCATCCGCAGATCACCCAACCCGGCATCCCGCGCCAGCGTCCGCTCGCGGATGGTGGCTTGGCGCATCGACAGGACCATATCGGCCTGCTGGCTGAGGAGGTCAGCAAAGCCTTCCGAGCTGGTGGTCAGCTTGATGGTAAAGCGCGCGACCTCTTGCCCGCTGCCACCTTCCAAAAGCGTATAGAGCGTGCCAACCCCTTGAATATCCTCGCGTTTCAGGGCGTACCCGTTGCGCAGGGCAAAGCCCTCGACCAGCGCGGGGAACAGGACGGCACCCATGTTATGTGCCCCCGATATCGTCAATTCAGCCACGAACGGGCCAAGGCTGGGACAGCCCGGTCCTTCGCAGCTAACGCCCGAGCTGTCGACGGTCAGGATGCCGAACTCGGTATCGACGCGATAGAACTCGCCATCGAAGGTCAAAAGATAGCCGGTCAGCTCGATGGATCCATCGCGCGAGGTCAGGGTCACGTCCTGCGCTTGGGCCACAGAACTGCCGATCAGCGTAATCGCGCAGATTGCAGCCAGAAGGCGCACAAGGATATCAGGTAGAAATCGAGTCACACGGGGACCATAGATATTTCCGCGCCCAACGCCAGAGGCTCTGTTCGTGAAGGTTGATTTTCCAAGGGGCGGCGTGGCTGATCTGACAATGCCTTGCAGGTTATCTTGGGGGAAGCGACGCGACCGCCTCAACGATGTCCGGCGCGATCAGGGCGGCCCCTGCCGGGCTGGGATGATCACCGTCCAGATACAGGATATTGGTAGTATCTGCATTTACACAGCGGGTTGTCGCGACATCGCAAAACCCCGCATGAATCGGCGCAATCATGACATTCTGTGACTGCTCCTGAACCGCTTCAAACGCAGCGATCACAGCCTCGGTTCGTGCGACATAGACGCTATAATCTGTAGACAAAGATTGATCGTCGTTTCCCGCGAAGTGCATGCGTTTCGCGATCAATTCGGGCACGCTCCACCCAGCCTCGGGGATCGGTTCGACCAACACCAGATTGAAGCGCTGTGCCAGACCTTCCAATTTAGATCGAAGCAGATCGAACTGTCCGGTGTGAGGTGTTGCGCCCAGATCACGTACATCCATGCGCGTTCCATGCTCCACCCCACCTTCACCATTATCAAAGCGCGTACCATGCAGATAGGCCGGGAACCGTGCAGCCAGTACCAGCGTATCAATCCCAACCTCATCCGCGTAAGCCAGAATTGCGTCCACGAACTCGGCGCATTCATGGGCGGAAGACTTATGTATGTGCTCCATGTTGGGCAGCGGGATGCAGCCGCCATAGGACCCGACATAGACATTCCGCCCGCTTGCGTTCAGGGCCGCGACCACTTGTTGCCAGACAGCCGCCACATGGCTGTCCCCCAATAAAAGAACTTCGCCTGATGCGTCAGGAACTGTGTGATAACAGGCCTGTTTCGGTACGAATTTTGACCGGTTCTCATCAAAATGGCAGGTTCTGTCGATCCGATCTGTATGCATCGACAGAATTGCGCGCGCTTCGGGTGAAAAGCGGTCTGGAAAGCCGCTGTTCACATGCCCCCACGCGCCAAACCCAGCAATCAGAACCAGTCCAGCAATACTGGTTGCAAAGATAGAAGATCGGGATTTCACCCATGTGTTTGGTCCTGCACGAAACGGCTGTTCGACATAGCGCCAGCTGAAGGCGGCAAGGATCAGGGATACCACCGCCAGACCCAGCATCAGGGCAAGGTTGGGTTCGGTCAGGCTGCGAATGCGGGCGAAGGCGAACAGAGGCTGGTGCCACAGATAGGCGCTGTAGCTGATCAGCCCGATCCCTACGATGGGCTTTGTGGACAGAAGGGCTGCAACCCAGGTTCCCTGCTGCCCGAACAGGATGATCAAGAGCACGCCAACCACGGGCAGCAAGGTATAGAGGCTGGGGAACGGGGTCGTGTTGTCAAACAGAAAGACCGCAACCCCGATCGCCAAAAGGCCCAGCGCGGCGGCGGCGTCATTTCCGGGCAGAGCGCGACGGTGTAGTGCGAAGGCGCCGAAAGAGCCGGCCAACAGCTCCCACACGCGGCCGGGGGCGAGGAAGAAATTGGCGGCAGGGTGGGTGCGCCAGCCCCATTCCGTAAGGCCAAGGCTGATCACCGCGATCAGGGCCAGGATCCAGATCACCGCGCGCCTGCCCAGTTTCCACAAAGTAAACAGCAAGACGGGGAAGATCACATAAAACTGCTCTTCGATGGCCAAGCTCCAAGTATGGAGGAGTGGTTTCATCTCCACGCCTTCCTCGAAATACCCGCTTTCCATCCAGAACAGGAAGTTCGAGGAAAACAGGCTGACCGCCACAAGGCTTTGCGCATAATCGCGCAATTGTGTGGGCAGCATCCACAGGATCGCGAAGGGAATGGTGCAGGCCACAACAAAGAACAGCGCGGGCAGGATGCGGCGCGCGCGACGTTCATAGAACTTCAGAAGGCTGAAGCGCCCACGCACGATGTCTTCGATCAGGATCGAGGTGATCAGGTAGCCGCTGATAACAAAAAAGACGTCGACGCCAACAAAGCCACCTTCAAACAGGCCAATGCCCGCATGGAACAAAATGACCGGTAAAACGGCAACCGCTCGCAAGCCATCAATCTCTGGCCGATAAATCATTAATCAACAAAGTCCTGTCAAATACCGCTTAACGACAGGTCATCTATCGGCGGTCCTGCAAAAAATTGTTGTTATGTGGTGCGGTCGCGCCGCCCTGCGACGCGACAGAATTAGGCCAGTCGGCCGTGGCAGTGCTTGAACTTTTTGCCTGATCCACAGGGGCAGGGGTCGTTGCGCGACGGGTTGCCCCAAGTGGCCTGATCGCTCTCGTCAAAGCCTTCCACAGCGTTTTCAGCCATCTCGGCAGCCTGCGCCGCTGCCGCCTGCTGTTGAAGCATCTGCTGCATCATGGCCTGCTGTTCATCTTCCGTCATTGGGCGGATCTGAGACAGTTTCTTGGTCACGTCAGACCGCAGACCGTCCAGAAGACTTTCGAACAGCTGGAAGGCTTCGTTCTTGTATTCGTTCAGCGGATCGCGCTGTGCATAGCCACGGAACCCAACAACCGAGCGCAGGTGATCCAGCGTCAGAAGGTGCTCGCGCCATTTCGAATCGATCGTCTGCAAGATCAGCTGCTTTTCGATCGTGCGCATGGTCTCGGGGCCGAAATCAGCCGCCTTTTTCGCCATGAACGCGTCCGAGGCATCATACAGACGCTCGCGGATCGAGTCGTCATCGACGCCTTCTTCGGCGGCCCAATCAACGACGGGCTCTTCAAAGCCCAGATGCTCGATCACGTCGGCCTGCAAGCCTTGGGTGTCCCACTGATCGGCATAGGATTTCGGCGGCATGTATTGATCAACCAGATCGTCGATTACCTGATGACGCATATCGCCTGCGATTTCGGACAGGTCCTCGGCTTCCATGATTTCCAGACGCTGACCAAAGATCGCTTTACGCTGATCGTTCATCACATCGTCGAATTTCAGAAGCTGTTTACGAATGTCAAAGTTGCGACCTTCGACCTTGGCTTGCGCACGCTCCAGCGACTTGTTCACCCACGGGTGCACAATGGCTTCGCCTTCCTGCATGCCGAGGGTCGACAGAACTTTTTCCAAGCGCTCGGACCCGAAGATGCGCATCAGGTCATCATCCAGCGACAGGAAGAAGGCCGAGCGGCCCGGGTCACCCTGACGGCCCGAACGGCCGCGCAGCTGGTTATCGATCCGGCGGCTTTCGTGGCGTTCGGTGGCCAGAACGAACAGGCCGCCTGCGTCTTTCACCGCTTGTTCATCCGCCTCATGGGCGTCTTCGATCTGAGCGCGCAGTGCTTCGTGATCCCCATCCGGGTTGGCGGCGATCGCTTCCATGATCTTGAATTCAACGTTGCCGCCCAGCTTAATATCGGTCCCGCGACCCGCCATGTTGGTGGCGATGGTCACCGCGCCCAGCTTGCCGGCATCGGCCACGATTTGCGCCTCGCGCTCGTGCTGGCGGGCGTTCAGAACGTCATGCTTGATCTTGGCATCGGTCAACAGTTGCGACAGCTGTTCCGATTTCTCGATCGAGGTTGTGCCGACCAGAACCGGCTGACCCTTTTCGTTTGCCTCGTGGATTTCCTTGACGATGGCGTCGAATTTCTCGCGCTCGGTGCGGTAGACGGCATCATGGTCATCGATACGGGCAATCGGGCGGTTGGTGGGGACTTCGACCACACCAAGGCCATAGATCTCGGCGAATTCCTCGGCTTCGGTCAAGGCCGTACCGGTCATGCCACCCAGCGTGCCATAGAGGCGGAAATAGTTCTGGAACGTGACCGAGGCCAGCGTGACGTTTTCCGGCTGGGTTTTGCAGCCTTCCTTGGCTTCGATGGCCTGGTGCAGACCTTCCGACAGACGGCGACCCGCCATCATACGGCCGGTGAACTCGTCGATCAGAACCACTTCGCCATCGCGGACGATATAGTCCTTGTCGCGGGTGAACAGCTTGTGCGCGCGCAGGCCCTGATTCACGTGGTGCACGATGGTTGTGCTTTCAGGATCATAGAGCGACTGGCCCTCGGGCAGCAGGCCACGGGCGTGCAGCAGCTCTTCCAAGAACTCGTTGCCTTCTTCGGTGAAGGTTGCACCGCGGGCTTTCTCGTCGATGGTGTAGTGCTCTTCGGTCAGCTCGGGGATCAGCGCGTCGACGGTGACATAAAGTTCCGAGCGGTCCTCGGACGGGCCCGAAATGATCAGCGGGGTCCGCGCTTCGTCGATCAGGATCGAGTCGACCTCGTCCACAACCGCGAAGTTATGGCCGCGCTGGGACATATCCTTCAGCTCGGACTTCATGTTGTCACGCAGATAGTCAAAGCCCAGCTCGTTGTTGGTGGCGTAGGTGACGTCGCAAGCATAAGCCTCGCGCTTTTCGTCTTCCGCCTGATGCGGATAGACAACGCCGGTCTTCATACCCAAAGCGCCGTAAACCTTGCCCATCCATTCCGCGTCACGCTTGGCCAGATAGTCGTTCACGGTGACGATGTGCACACCTTTGCCCGACAGTGCGTTCAGATAGGCCGGGAAGGTTGCCACAAGGGTTTTCCCCTCGCCGGTCTTCATTTCGGCAATGTTGCCCTGGTGCAAGAAGATCCCGCCCATCAACTGCGTGTCAAAAGCCCGCAGTCCCAGCGCACGCTTGGCAGCTTCGCGACAGTTGGCGAAGGCCTCGGGCAGGATCGCGTCCAGCTTTTCGCCGTCCGCCACACGTTGCTTCAATTCTTCGGTCTTGGCGACGATGCCGTCATCCGTCAGGGCGGCGAATTCGTCCTCGAGCGCGTTGATCTTTTCGACAATGGGTCGCGTGGCCTTGATCTTGCGATCATTCGGTGTGCCAAAGACTTTACGCGCGATTTTTCCAAGCATATTTTTGTGCCTCAATGCGGTTTAACGCTGGTTTGACCAGAGGAAACTTGCCCGTCCCGATCCAGCCACCTATCTAAGTGCTCAAGAACCCACGCTCTTAAGCCCTTAGCGATGTAAGCGTCGGGTGGAAAACTGTCAATGTTGCCGGGGAATCCGGCCTGTTTTGAAGGATATTTTCATGATTTATCGCCACGCGGCCGCCTTTGGCTTCGCCCTCTCGCTGACTTTGGGTGCGCCCGCCTTTGCCCAAGACGACGCAGCACCCGCAGTCGAGGTTCAGGCCGACACCGTTCTGGCGACCGTAAACGGCGAAAATATCACCGTGGCGCACGTGATCGCCTCCCGTCAGACCTTGGCACAGCAGTATCAACAGCTGCCTGATGACGTGCTATTTTCAGGTCTGGTCGAGCAGCTGATCCAACAAACCGTTCTGGGGCAGGCTGCGGACGAAATCAGCCGCCGGAACGAAATCATTCTGGAAAATACCCGTCGTGAAATGGCCGCAGCCCAGCACGTCGACGCGATCGTGACCGATGCCGTGACCGAGGACGCCCTGCAGAAGGCCTATGATGCACAGTATGCGGATGCAGAGCCGACGAAAGAGTTCAGTGCCGCGCATATTCTGGTGGCCACCGAAGACGAAGCGAAAGAGCTGATCACCAAGCTGGACGGTGGTGCAGATTTTGCCGAGCTGGCGAAAGAGTTCTCGACCGGCCCGTCGGGCCCCGGTGGCGGTGATCTGGGCTGGTTCGGTCCCGGCATGATGGTGAAGCCGTTCGAAGACGCGGTATTCGCGCTTGAAACCGGCGCAGTGTCCGCCCCCGTTCAGACCCAGTTCGGCTGGCACGTGGTCAAACTTAACGAGACCCGCATGGTTGGCGCACCGGAACTGGACGAAGTCCGCGCCGAACTGGCCGCCCAGATCGAGGCCGACGCCGTTGATGTGGCTCTTCAGGCACTGCTGGACGGTGCAACAATCGAACGCACAGCGCTGGAAGGGATCGACCCCGCTGTCTCGCGTGATATGACACTGTTGGACAACTGATCTTTAGGGGACAAAGATGGGCAAGACGGCGAAAATCAAAAAGCTGAAAAAGAAGGTTTCCAAGCTGAAGGCCAAGCTGGCCGCGGCGCAGGACCACACGCACGAGGTTTCGCCGCTTGCGCCCGCAAGCTTTCCCGACCTGCCGGTGATTGCCGGGGCCAAGTTCTCGGCGGTTAAGGCGGGTGTAAAATACAAAGATCGGCTGGATGTGATGCTGGCCGAACTTCAGCCGGGGACCACTGTGGCTGGCGTGTTCACAAAATCCGCCACGCGATCTGCGCCGGTTCTGGACTGTCAGGCCAAGCTGGGCGGCGCGTCCGATAGGGGTGCGGCCTTCTTGGTAAACGCCGGCAACTCGAACGCGTTCACTGGCGCCACCGGGGACGGGTCGGTTGCGGCCATCACCTCGGCCGTTGCAGGGGCTTTGGATGTACCGCAAGAGCGCGTCTTCACCGCCTCGACGGGCGTGATTGGCGAGCCGCTGCCCCATACCCGCATCACCGCCAAAATTGACGAGCTGAAGGGGCTTCTGACCCCCGATGCGATGCAGGACGCGGCGCATGCCATCCGCACCACCGACACCTTCCCCAAAGGCGCCAAGGCCGAGGTGAAGATCGGCGACCGGATCGTGCATATCGCAGGGATCGCCAAGGGTTCGGGCATGATTGCGCCGGATATGGCGACAATGCTGGTGTTCATCTTCACCGACGCGAAAATCGCGCAGGGCGACCTGCAGGCGATGCTGTCGGACCTGAACGAAGACAGCTTCAACGCGATCACCGTGGACAGCGACACATCGACCTCGGACACGCTGCTGCTGGCGGCGACGGGGGCGTCGGGGGTCGAGGTCGATCAGGACAACGCCGCCTTCCGCACCGCGTTGAACGAGGTGATGCTGGATCTGGCCCATCAGGTTGTCCGCGACGGCGAAGGCGCCACGAAATTTGTCGAGGTCCGTGTGACTGGCGCAAAATCGAATGCAGACGCCAAGGTGCACGCGCTCGCCATCGCCAACTCGCCCTTGGTGAAAACCGCTGTGGCTGGCGAGGATCCCAACTGGGGCCGCGTGGTCATGGCCATCGGCAAGTCCGGCGCCTATGCCGACCGCGATCTGCTGACGATCCGCTTTGGGGATATTCTGGTGGCGGAAAAAGGCTGGGTCTCGCCCGCCTATCGCGAGGAAGATGGCGCGGATTACATGAAGCAAGACGACCTGCTGATCGACGTCGATCTGGGTGTGGGCGAGGGCACGGCCACCGTTTGGACCTGCGACCTGACCCACGCGTACATCCAGATCAACGCGGACTATCGCTCGTGAAGACAATTCTGGTTTCTGCCGTCGCCCTGATCGACCCGGACGGGCGGATCCTGCTGGCGCAACGCCCGGAAGGAAAGTCCATGGCGGGCCTGTGGGAGTTTCCGGGCGGCAAGGTCGAGCAAGGTGAAACGCCCGAGGCCGCCTTGGTCCGCGAATTGCATGAAGAGCTGGGGATCGAGACATGGAACTCCTGCCTCGCGCCTTTGTCCTTCGCCAGCCACAGCTATGATGACTTTCACCTGCTGATGCCGCTATTCGCCTGTCGCAAGTGGAACGGCACGCCAACACCGCAAGAAGGCCAAGTGCTAAAATGGGCGCGGGTGAACCAGCTACGTGACTTCCCGATGCCGCCCGCCGACATCCCGCTGATCCCGGTTCTGCGCGAACTACTGTAGGCAACTGACCCACGGCAAAACATGAAAAAGGGGACGGAAAACCGTCCCCTTTTCTTATTCATCAATCGGCGGTGCGATTAGTCCAGCGTACGCTCGACTTCTTCGCGTTCGAAGATCTCGATCACGTCATTCGGACGGATGTCGTCATAGTTTTCAAACGCCATACCGCATTCCTGACCGGACAGAACCTCTTTCACTTCGTCTTTGAAGCGCTTCAGGGTCTTCAGCGTGCCTTCGTGGATCACCACGTTGTCGCGCAGCAGGCGCACGCCCGCCGAACGGCGGGCCACACCTTCGGTGACCAGACAGCCGGCAACCTTGCCAACGCCCGACACTTTGAAGACTTCGCGGATTTCTGCATAGCCGATGAAGTTCTCGCGAACTTCTGCCGACAGCAGGCCCGAGGCCGCCGCTTTCACGTCGTCCACAAGGTCATAGATGACCGAGTAGTAGCGGATCTCGACACCCTTCTGGTTGGCCGAGTTACGGGCCGAGGCGTTCGCACGGACGTTGAAGCCGATAACCGGTGCGCCCGAGGCTTCCGCCAGACCCACATCGGTTTCGGTGATCGCGCCAACACCATAGTGCAGCACGCGCACGCGGACCTCTTCGTTGCCAATCTTTTCCATCGCCTGAACGATGGCTTCGGCAGAACCCTGTACGTCGGCTTTGACCAGGATAGGCAGCTCGGCCACATCCTTGTCGGCTTTCGCTTTGGCCATCATCTGTTCCAGCGTGGTCGCAGCACCGGCAGCGGCACGTTTGTCCTTGGCGGCTTGTTCACGATACTCGGCAATCTCACGTGCCTGAGCTTCGGTATCCACCACGTTCAGAACGTCACCAGCTTCGGGCGTACCGTTCAGACCCAGAACCTCGACCGGAACCGAGGGGCCTGCTTCTTTCACGCGATCGCCATGATCGTTGACCAGCGCACGGACCTTACCCCACTGCTCGCCCACGACGAAGATATCGCCCTGTTTCAGCGTCCCGTTCTGAACCAGAACGGTGGCAACCGGACCACGGCCCACATCAAGCTGGGCTTCGATCACAGCACCGGAAGCGGCGCGGGTCGGGTTGGCTTTCAGTTCCAGAATTTCCGACTGCAGCGCGATGGCTTCCAGCAGTTCATCCAGACCGGCGCCGGTGATGGCGGACACTTCAACGTCCTGCACGTCACCCGACATCTTCTCGACGATCACTTCATGCTGAAGCAGCTCGGCGCGAACCTGATCGGGGTTTGCGGTCGGCTTGTCGCATTTGTTGATCGCAACGATCATCGGAACCCCAGCCGCTTTGGCGTGGTTGATGGCTTCGATGGTCTGCGGCATGACGCTGTCGTCAGCAGCCACAACCAGAACAACGATGTCTGTCACCTGCGCACCACGGGCACGCATCGAGGTAAACGCCGCGTGGCCGGGCGTATCCAGGAAGCTCAGCGTAGTACCGCTGTCGGTTTTCACCTGATAGGCGCCGATGTGCTGGGTGATGCCGCCAGCTTCGCCAGCGGTTACTTTCGCATCGCGGATCGCATCCAGAAGCGAGGTTTTACCGTGGTCAACGTGGCCCATGATCGTGATGATCGGGGCACGATCTTCCAGGTCTTCCTCTTTGTCTTCTACGCTATCGATCACGTCTTCAACGTCAGCATCCGAAACGCGGACGATCTTGTGGCCGAATTCTTCGATGATCAGTTCCGCGGTGTCAGCGTCGATGGCTTGGTTCTGCGTCACCATCATGCCCATTTTCATGAGCGACTTCACAACGTCAGCAACACGTTCGGCCATACGGTTGGCCAGTTCCGAAACAACAATGGCTTCGGGAACCTGAACGTCGCGGATAATCTTTTCCCGCTCGACATTCTCACCCATGGCTTTCTGGCGTGCACGTTCTTGCTTACGGCGCATCGACGCAACCGAGCGCTGGCGACCATCGCCACCACGCATTGCTTGGTTCACGGTCAGCTTGCCCGAACGGCGACCATCATCGCGGCCCTTGCCACGGTTTTGGCGGTCGTTCGCGCCACCGCGATCGTCTTTCTTGCGCGGAGCAGAAGACGTCTTTCCGGGGCCACGCTGTTCAGCTGCCTGCGCCGCTGCCGGATCCGCTGCCGGGGCAGCAGGGGCCGCTTTCGCACGGGTCTTGGCTTCTTCAGCTTCGCGCTTTTTGCGGGCCTCTTCTTCGGCCTTGGCTTTCAGCGCTTCTTCACGCTCGCGCTCGGCGCGTTCCTTGGCTTCGGCTTCTTCGCGACGACGCTTACGGTCTTCTTCACGTGCCTTTTCTTCGGCAGCACGCTTTTCGGCTTCCTCGGCTTCGCGAGCCTTGGCAGCCTTGAGCGCCTTCATGCGGCGTTCCATTTCGGCATCCGAAATCCCGGCGGGACGCTTGCGCGGATCCCCACCAGCGGGCGACTTGCCCGAACCACCAGCTGCCGCACCCGGCTTGGGCACGACAACGCGCTTGCGTTTCGTTTCGACCACGACGTTCTTGGTGCGCCCGTGGCTGAAGCTCTGCTTCACCTGGCCGGGGCGGCTTCCGCGCAGGCCGAGGGTCTTTTTGCCGTCATTATCGCTCATCTGGTCTTCGTACCTTTCCGGCGAGCCTTCCCGCCGTCGTTGTCTTGCACAACACGCATCGCTGTCAGTTTCTGGGCTTCCTCTACAACACGAGAGGCCAAACCGCCAGACGCAAGCGCGCCATGTATCACATTTTCACGTCCAAACGCCAAACCCAGCTCGTCGCCGGTCAGACATTCAATAAACCGCCCCTCTTCGCGGGGCGGTCTGAGTTTCGATTTACCGCGCTCGGACCCATCCGAAGCTTGGATCAAAACCTTGGCCTGATCTTTCATCAGCCAGTCTTTAACTTTCTCATACCCGGCGACCGCCTGACCCGCTTTGCGCGCCATTGCGATCAGATGCGTCACCCGATCTACATAGCTACGCTCAAGCAGATCGAGCAGCCCGTCTGGCACGGTGACCGGCTTACGCGCAGCGCGCGAAAACAGGCCTTTCTTGATCGCCGTGGCAATCGCCGCACGGTTCGCAGCGACATAGATCCCACGACCCGGCAGCTTGCCCAACAGATCGGGCACCACCATGTCATCCGGCCCCACCACAAAGCGGATCAACCCGGCCTTTGGCCGCGTTTCCCCGGTTGCGATGCAGCGCCGTTCGGGCTCTTCCGGCCGCTTATTATGTCCACCGCGCGTCATGCGTTGCCCTCTGAGACCTGAAATCAGGCCTCAGCTCCTTCTTCAGCAGCTTCCGCTTCTTCTTCGCCTTCAGCAGCTTCCGCTTCCAGTTCTTCAGGATCGACCCAGCCCAAAAGGATACGGGCCGTCATGACCATGTCCTGAGCTTCTTCCAGCGAGATGCCGAACTTCTCAAGCGAACCGTCATCCTTGATGCGTTCGCCGTCCACGGTGGTCCAGCCACCAGCCAGTTCCCAGTCGGCGCAGGTTGCGAAGTCTTCCAGCGATTTCACACCATCTTCGGCCAAGGCTTCGACCATCTGAGCGGTCAGACCTTCGAACGCGATCAGGCTGTCTTCGACACCCATAGCACGGGCGTTTTCCAGCGCCTTGGCGGCCTGAGCTTCCAGATATTCGCGGGCGCGGGTCTGCAGTTCGTTGGCGGTGCCTTCGTCAACACCGTCGATGACCAGCAGTTCGTCCACCTCGACATAGGCGACTTCTTCCAGATTGGTGAAGCCTTCCGAGACCAATAGCTGGGCAAAGAACTCGTCCAGATCAAGGGTCTCCATGAACAAAGCGGTGCGCACAGCGAATTCTTTCTGGCGACGTTCGCTTTCTTCAGCTTCGGTCATGATGTCGATATCAAGGTTCGTCAGCTGGCTTGCCAGACGCACGTTCTGACCGCGGCGACCAATGGCCAGCGACAGCTGTTCATCGGGCACAACCACTTCGATCTTGCCGGCTTCTTCGTCCAGAACAACCTTGGACACTTCAGCGGGCTGAAGCGCGTTCACCAGGAAAGTCGGCTGATCTTCGTTCCACGGAATGATGTCGATCTTTTCGCCCTGAAGCTCGTTCACGACGGCTTGCACGCGCGAACCACGCATACCAACACAGGCACCAACCGGATCGATCGAACCGTCATACGAGATCACGGCAATCTTCGCGCGCGATCCGGGATCACGGGCCACGGCTTTGATCTCGATGATGTTGTCATAGATCTCGGGCACTTCCATCTTGAACAGCTCGGCCATGAATTCCGGCGCGGTGCGCGACAGGAAGATCTGCGGGCCGCGGGCTTCGCGGCGCACATCTTTGATGTAGCAGCGGATACGGTCGTTCGGGCGATAGCTTTCGCGGCCGATCTTCTCATTACGGCGCAGGATGGCTTCGCCAGCACCCACGTCCACGATGACGTTGCCGTATTCTTCGCGCTTGACCTGACCGTTGATGATGGTGCCGGCACGATCCTTGAACTCTTCGTACTGACGATCACGTTCAGCTTCGCGCACCTTCTGCAGGATCACCTGCTTGGCGGACTGAGCAGCAATACGGCCCATTTCAACCGGCGGAACTTCTTCGCTGTACACGTCACCCACTTCGGGGTTTTCCATGTACTGCTTGGCCTGTTCGACGGTGAACTCGGCCTGATAGTTTTCCAGCTCTTCATCGGCGACGACGGTGCGCACGCGAGTGAAAGTGGCGCGGCCGGTCTTGCGGTCGATGGACACGCGAATGTCCATTTCCGCGCCGTAACGCGACTTGGCTGCACGCGCCAGGCTTTCTTCCATCGCTTCGATGACCAGCGCGGGGTCGATCATCTTTTCGCGGGCGACGGCCTCGGCGGTTTGCAGAAGCTCAAGCTGGTTAGCAGAGGTAATTGCCATTCTCAGTCCTCCTCGGAACCGGTGATTTCTTGAATTTCGTCAAATTGGGCTTCGTCGATCTGGCCCGCGTTTTTGCGCTGACGCAGCGCCTCGCGGATCAGGTCGTCGGTCAGAACCAGCTTGGCATCCGCCAGCCAGTCAAAGTCGAGGCCAATGATGACCTCTTCGCCCTGGTTCTCGATCTCGATCAGAACCTCGTTTCCTTCTACGCCTGCAAGGTTTCCCTTGAAGCGTTTGCGCCCGTCGATCAGTTCAGACGTCTCGATCTTGGCGACATAACCCGACCACGCGTCGAAATCTTTCAGACGGGTAAGCGGACGGTCGATGCCGGGCGAGCCGACCTCAAGCGCATAGTTTTCTTCAATCGGATCTTCCACATCCAAGATCGCGCTCAGCGCGGTCGAGATCTGGGCACAATCATCAACTTCGATCCCGCCATCAGGACGCTCGGCCATGATCTGCAACGTGGGCGTATTGCCGCCCATCAGGCGCAGGCGCACCAATTCGAACCCCATGTCTTCGATCACAGGGCTGACGATCTCGGCCAGACGACGGTCAATCGCGGATTTTGCAACAAGGTTGCTCACACGTATCTCCAAAACAAAAAAACGGGCCAGCGGGCCCGTCGGATTTATCCGGTGGAGCTTCGGGGGTGGAGGCCGAAGCGCCGCTGTTGAAAAGGGATATAGGGGAAAGCTGGTGAGTCTGCAAGCCTTACGCGTTTGGCACCCTTGCGACGGGGAAAACAGTCGTGATTTTGCCTTAAGAGCGCGTGGCTTGTTGCCGGTTAGAAATCAAAGAGACAGCGCCTCGCGCGTGGTCGACAGCTTCTCCATCGTCGTCACCAGCTCGTCCGCGATACCGCGTTCCGACAGGGCGTGCCCAGCCAGATGGATCATCCGCAGATCAGACGTGGGCCAGCGGCGGTGCAGTTCCCATGACATTTTCGGGGGACAGATCATATCGTGACGGCCCTGTACGATGGTGCCGGGAATATGCGCGATGCGTTCCATGTCACGCAGGATCTTGCCGTCTTCATCCAGAAAGGCGCCGTGACGGAAATAGTGGTTCTCCAACCGGGCAAACGCGCGGGCATATTCCGCCGGGCTGTCGATCGTCACGCCGATATTATGGATCGAAGCCAGCGCGTTTTCCCATCCCGTCCATGCGCGAGCAAAGCGGGCTTCTTCCGCGTAGTTTCCGGAAAACAGGCGACGATGGTAGGCCGAGATCATATCATGACGCTCGGCCTCGGGGATCAGGTGCTCAAAGCGGTCCCACAGCTCGGGCCAGAACCGCCCAGCGCCGCCGCCGTAAAACCACTCAAGCTCGGATTTGGTGGCAAGGAAGACACCGCGCAACACCAGATGCGCCACGCGGGACGGGTGCGCCTGCGCGTAAATCAGGGACAGCGTTGCCCCCCAGCTTCCGCCAAACACGATCCAGCGCTCAATGCCCAGCTTGGTGCGGATCTGCTCAATATCGCGCACCAGATGCCATGTGGTATTGTGATCAATACTGGCGTGAGGACGCGAGCGTCCACAGCCGCGCTGGTCAAACAGGATGATGTGATAGAGCCGCGGGTTAAAGAACCGCCGCATCGCAGGCGAAGACCCGCCCCCCGGGCCGCCATGCAAAACCACCACGGGAATTCCGTCGGGATTGCCGGATTGTTCCACATAGATCTTGTGGCCGTCGCCGACATCCAGCATATGCCGATCGAACGGGTCGATCGGAGGATACAACCTTGCGGCTGCGCTGTTTTTTCCTGCGGCCTTATCCATGAGACCTCTATATAATGCCCATGACGCGCCCGCCATCAGAAAGAAGGTATCCGATGACTGCCGATAACCAGACCACCGTCGACCCCGCCGAAGTCGCCAAATTCGAGGCGATGGCCGCCGAATGGTGGGACCCCACGGGCAAGTTCAAACCGCTTCACATGATGAACCCGGTGCGTCTGGATTATATCACAAACCAGATCGCTGCCGAGTTTGGCCGGGATCTGAACGATGTCGAGCCGTTCAAAGGCCTGCGCCTGTTGGACATCGGCTGTGGTGGGGGGCTGCTGTCCGAACCGATGGCCCGTCTTGGCGCCACGGTGATTGGCGCGGATGCGGCGGCGGGCAACATTCCGGTCGCGCAAGTCCATGCCGAGCAGATGGGATTGGATATTGATTACCGCAATTGCACCGCCGAAAGCCTTGCCGACGCGGGCGAGCAGTTCGACGTGGTTCTGAACATGGAAGTGGTCGAGCATGTCGCCGACCCGCTGGCCTATCTAACCGCCTGTCAGCAACTGTTGAAGCCGGGCGGATTGATGGTGGCGTCCACCATGAACCGCAATCCGAAAAGTTATATGGTCGCCATCATCGGCGCCGAGCACATCATGCGCTGGCTGCCCAAGGGGACCCATGAGTGGTCGAAATTCATCACGCCTGATGAACTATCCGACCTGATCGCCGCTTCTGGTCTGAACGTGGTGGATCGCATGGGTATGGTCTTCAACCCGCTGGGCTGGAGCTGGTCGCTGTCCTCCCAAGACCTGTCGGTGAACTACGCCATGACCTCGATTAAGCCGCAATAGGCTCTATTCCGGCGGTTTATAGGCAGAAACCGTGGATTTGGCCCAATCCAGACAGGCACAAAGCGGTCGGCGTGGGTACCCAGCGTGTATTGCCCGTCTGCATCAACAGGTCGGTGGTGAATTCATGCGCCTTCATTCAACGTCACTTAGGATCTGGCGCATCTCTCGCAAGACCGGCAGCACGTTGCGCACGTTCTCGGCCCCGATCTGCTTCACCATGTTCGAGATGATCGGCGTGATCGCCGCCAAAGCCGCATCTCGCGCAGCCCTGCCAGAGGGCGAGATCGTAACAAACTTGCGCCGGGCATCATCCCAGTCAGGGCGAATATGCACGTGCCCAGCCCATTCCAATTTGTTCAGCGTATTCGTCATCGCACCACGCGTGACATGAAACGACTTGGCCAATTGCGCGGGGCTTTTTTCTTCCCCCACGCGGGCCAAGTGATTCAACACCGAAAAATGGCTTAGCTCCATACCCTTCGGCAGCGCTTTCGACAGGCGGTTGCGCGCCAGCTGGTCGGCCATGAACATCTCGCTGAACAGGGCGACAGACAGAGTTTCGGCAGAGCTTTCGGACATCAGGGGCCTTTGAATTCTCGATCATGCGTCAGGGATGGAACGCGTTGGCGCGACCTTCCCACGTCTGCAAGGTCAAGATCAACCATTGTGATGCCCGGTGCGACACCAGCGTCGGCCAAAACCTCGCCCCAGGGCGAAACAACCAAAGAATGTCCGTATGTCGCGCGCTTCGGGGTGTTCTGCCCGCACATCGCCGGGGCCAAAATAAACACGCCGTTTTCAATCGCGCGGGCGCGCAGCAGGCTTTCCCAATGGGCCGCCCCCGTGACCGGAGAAAACGCGGCAGGAACCGTGATGATCTGCGCACCGGCCTTGGCCAGCACGCGATAGAGATGCGGAAAGCGCATGTCATAACAGATGGTCATGCCAATTTGGCAGAACTCGGTCTGGGCAACGGTGGCGCGGTCGCCGGGACGATAGCCTGCGCTTTCGCGATAGCTTTCCGTGTCCGAGATCTGCACATCAAACATGTGGATCTTATCATAGCGCGCGACGATATCCCCAAGCGGAGAAATCATGAATGACCGATTGGCAAAGCGCCCGTCCGGGTCGTCGGTCTTCAGCGCAAGCGAGCCAATCAACAGCCAGATTCCCAACTCGTGCGCCTCGTATCGCAAGGCGGCGAGCGTGGGGTCATCTTGTTCGTGGTGCAGAACGTCTTGCTGATGGCGGCGGCTGGTCGAAATGATGTTCGACACTTCGGGGGTCAGGACAAACTCGGCCCCGTCCTGTGCAGCCTGCCGGATCATGTCGCGCAATGGCCCAAGGTTCGCGGCCGGATCATCCCCGGCCGTAAACTGGATCAGCGCGACGCGCATTGCTCAGCCCGCCAGCAGCGGATCAAGTTTCCCGCTGCGTTCAAGGTCATACAGGTCATCGCACCCACCCACGTGGATGTCGCCAACAAAGATCTGCGGCACGGTGTGGCGGCCATTGGCGCGCGACATCATCTCTTGCTTGCGCTCTGGCTTCATCAGCACGTTAATCTCGTCAAACGCGACGTTCTTGCTGTTCAAAAGGCGCTTGGCTGCATGGCAAAACCCGCAGAGCGGCGAGGAATAGATGGTGACAGACTGCATCAGAGGCTCCGTACGAGGTATCTGTGGATAGGTTTACAGCCAGTTAGGCATCGCGGGCAACGCGTGCAAGGGATAGCACCTTCACAGATGCGGCACCGGCACGAATTGCCGCATGCGCCGCCGCATGAAATGTCGCACCCGAGGTCATGACGTCGTCCAAGAGCAATACATCCCTGCCCATCAGCTGCGCGCCATATTTGGGGTGAGGAAGGATGGCATGGTGCATATTAGCAAAGCGATCTTCGACGCTCATCCCGTCATGCATGGCAGTGCGGCGCGGGCGGATCAGCGCTTGCGGTGCGTGCTCCAACCCGGTTTCACGAGATAAGGCCCGCGACAGCTCGGCCGCTTGGTTATAGCGCCGCTTCAAGCGCCGGGTCCAATGGATGGGGATGGGGACGATCAGCAGGTCATCGTGCAGGATATCCGCCGCCGCGCGTGCCAGCCACGGGGCGAAACTGCGGGCAAGCTCGGGCCGGTCGCCATGTTTCAGGGCAAGGATCATCCGGCGCGCATTGCCGCGATAGAGCAGGGCAGAGCGCCCCTGTGTCCACGGACGCTGCCGCGTCATGCAGGCGTCGCAATGCACGATGCTGTCCTCATCTTCACCGGGCAGGGGTTCGCCACACAGATCGCAGGACAATCCACTGATAAACGGCGTATCCCGCCAGCATTCCGGGCACAGCGCAAAGTCCGTATCGGTCGGTGCATCGCAGCTGACGCATTGCGGCGGATAGATCAGATGCAGCGCTGATTGCATTTTCGCCCTTTCCAACTATGGTCCGCCGCCATGAGACTGCCTGACGACACACCGCCCAAGCTGACCAACCGCGCCCAACTGGCGCAAAACCGCCGCCGCGCAACGGCGGACGGCATGTTCTTGCAGGAACTGGCCGCGGATGAGGTGAAGGATCGCCTGACAGAGGTTAACAGAACGTTTACCAAGCCTGCGATTGTCACCGGTTTCCCGGATGTGTGGGCCGAAAGCTTCCCAGATGCGGTGATTGTCCCCGATGACGACATCCTGTCGCTGGAGCCGGGCGCGCATGATCTGGTGATCCACGGGTTGTCGCTGCATTGGGCCAATGACCCGGTGGGGCAGATCATCCAATCCCGCCGCGCGCTGATCAATGACGGGCTGTTCATGGGGGTGATGTTTGGTGGGCAAACCCTGTCCGAACTCCGCGCTATTTTGTCCGAGGTCGAAGTCGCCCGCACCGGCGGCCTGTCCCCGCGCGTCGTCCCGATGGGCGAGATCCGCGACCTCGGCGCGCTACTTCAACGCGCGGGCCTTGCGCTGCCTGTCGCGGACAGCGCTGTGCGGCAGGTGACATACGCTGACGCTTACGCCCTCATGTGCGATCTGAAAGCGATGGGCGAGCGAAATGCGCTGGAACAGAGACTAAACTTGCCTCTGAGCCGCGCCTTCTTTGATGACGTCAAAACTCGCTATGCCCAGCACTTCCCCGCAGATGACGCCCGCATCACCGCCAGCTTCGAAATGATTTTTCTGACCGGCTGGGCGCCCGACGAAAGTCAGCAAAAACCGCTGCGCCCCGGCTCTGCTGCCGCCCGCCTGGCGGATGCCTTGGGCACGGACGAGAACAAATTGTCCGATTGACCTGAAATATATTCTGTTTAAGTGATCTGAGACGCGAACAAGGACGTAGCCATGATTATGCAAAAGCCCACGGATCATCCCAAACTCCCTACCCGTAAAGTCGGTGTTCTGTTCGCCAATCTTGGCACGCCCGATGGGTATGACTATTGGCCGATGCGCCGATATCTGAATGAATTCCTGTCGGACAAGCGCGTCATCGACTATCCCGCATGGAAATGGCAGCCGATCCTTCAGACCATCATTCTGACCAAACGCCCGAAATCCTCGGGCGAGGCGTATAGGTCGATCTGGAATGAAGAGCTGGGTGAAAGTCCGTTGATGACCATCACAAAGGCGCAAGTGGGCAAGCTTCGCGCCGCATTGGAAGCAAAATACGGCGCTGAGGTCATGGTTGATTTCTGCATGCGCTATGGCAATCCGTCGACCAAGTCGAAGGTTCAAGAAATGGTGGCGGCGGGCTGCGACCGCATCCTGTTTTTCCCACTTTATCCGCAATATGCGGGCGCTACGATGGGCACCGCGAACGACCAGTTCTTCCGCGCCTTAATGGACGAAGCCTGGCAACCCGCATCCCGCACGATCGAGCCCTATTTCGATGATCCCGCCTATGTCGACGCTTTGGCGCAGTCGGTGGAAAAGGGCTATACCGCGATGGACAAGAAACCCGATCTGCTGGTCGTGTCCTATCACGGGATGCCGGAACGCTATCTGCAGCAGGGCGATCCCTATCACTGCCAATGCCAGAAAAGCACTCGTCTGCTGAAAGAGCGTCTGGGCTGGGATGAAAGCGAAATCACCACGACCTTCCAGTCGGTCTTTGGCCCGGAAGAATGGCTGAAACCCTACACGGTCGAGGAAGTCGCGCGTCTGGCCAAAAGCGGCAAAAAAAACATCGCGGTCATCGCGCCTGCGTTCTCGGCCGATTGCATCGAGACGCTGGAAGAAATTCAGGAAGAAATCCAAGAGGCCTTTATCGAGGCTGGTGGCGAAAGCTTCACCTATATTCCCTGCCTGAATGACGACGACGCCCATATCGACGCGCTGATCGGCGTGGCCGAACGCAATCTGGGCGGCTGGCTAGGCTAATCAGCCGTAAATCCGCAAGAACATCTACTTCGCGCAGGCCCAAGCTTGTGCGCCGTGTCGCCCGTGTCCATATAGGATGAAACCGAATTTGGAGGCGACATGGCAGAGAACGAATTTCCCGGCTGGCATGGCACGACGATTATTGGCGTGCGCAAAGGTGGCAAGGTTGTGATTGCAGGCGACGGGCAGGTCAGCTTGGGTCAAACCGTGATCAAGGGCACCGCGCGAAAAGTGCGCAGGCTGTCCCCCGGCGGGTTTGATGTCGTGGCTGGATTTGCCGGATCGACCGCGGATGCGTTTACGCTGCTGGAACGTCTAGAAACCAAGCTGGAAGCCACACCCGGCCAACTGGCCCGTGCCTCGGTCGAGCTGGCAAAGGACTGGCGCACCGACAAATATCTGCAAAAGCTGGAAGCGATGCTGATCGTCACCGACGGCAAGGATCTGTTCGTGATCACTGGCGCGGGCGACGTGCTGGAACCGGAACATGATGTGGCCGCCATCGGGTCGGGCGGAAACTTCGCGTTGGCCGCCGCACGCGGCTTGATGGAGGGCGACTTAGACGCCGAAACCATCGCCCGCAAAGCCATGGCGATTGCTGCCGATATTTGTGTCTATACCAACGGAAACCTGACGGTTGAGGAGATCAGCCAATGACCGATCTGACCCCGCGCGAGATTGTCTCGGAACTTGACCGTTTCATCATCGGCCAGAACGACGCCAAACGCGCCGTCGCCGTGGCGCTGCGCAATCGCTGGCGCCGCAAACAGCTGGCGGATGACCTGCGCGATGAAGTCTATCCGAAAAACATCCTGATGATCGGACCCACTGGCGTGGGAAAAACCGAAATCAGCCGCCGCTTGGCAAAACTCGCCCGCGCGCCGTTTCTGAAGGTTGAAGCCACCAAATTCACCGAAGTCGGCTATGTGGGCCGTGACGTTGAACAGATCGTGCGCGATCTGGTAGACGCCGCCATCATCCAAACCCGCGAGCATATGCGCGAAGACGTGAAGGCCCGCGCCGAAGAAGCCGCCGAAGATCGCGTGATCGAGGCCATCGCCGGCACCGACGCCCGCGACGCCACCCGCGAGATGTTCCGCAAGAAACTGCGCACCGGAGAGCTGGACGACCACGAGATCGAGCTGGAGGTTGCCGATACCTCGAATCCGATACCGATGATGGATATTCCAGGACAGCCGGGGCAGGGCATGGGAATGCTGAACTTGGGCGACATGTTTGGCAAAGCATTCGGACAGCGCACCGTGACGAAAAAACTGACCGTGCGTGACAGCTATGAGGTGCTGATTTCCGACGAAGCCGACAAGCTTTTGGATGACGAAACAGTCACTAAATCAGCGCTAGAAGCGGTCGAGCAGAACGGAATCGTCTTTCTGGACGAGATCGACAAGGTCTGCGCGCGCACCGAAAACCGGGGCGGCGATGTCAGCCGCGAGGGCGTTCAGCGTGACCTGCTGCCGTTGATCGAAGGCACGACCGTTTCGACTAAGCACGGAGCAGTGAAAACGGACCACATTCTGTTCATCGCCTCGGGCGCATTCCACGTGGCAAAGCCCTCGGATCTGCTGCCGGAACTTCAGGGTCGCCTGCCGATCCGCGTTGAATTGCGCGCGCTGACGGAAGAGGATTTCGTCCGCATCCTGACCGAAACCGACAACGCGCTGACCCGCCAATACACGGCCTTGATGGGGACCGAGGATGTGACGGTTAGCTTCACCGATAACGGCATCGCGGCCTTGGCCAAGATCGCTGCCGAGGTGAACCAAAGCGTGGAAAATATCGGTGCGCGGCGGCTTTACACCGTGCTGGAACGTGTGTTCGAAGAACTCAGCTTCTCGGCCCCGGATCGTGGTGGCGAAGAGGTTGTCGTGGACCAAGCGTTCGTCGACAAACATCTGGGCGCGCTGATGACCTCGACCGACGTCAGCCGCTACGTGCTTTAATCTAGGCAGGGGCAGTCCCGTCGGCTATCCAATAGGTGTGTCCGAGGAGACTGCCCCGTGCGATTTTTAGTTTTATCAGTTGTTTTAGTCCTTTCAGCCTGTGCCCCGCGCGGCACCATCACTTATTTTCCCGGCGCCGGAGAAATAGGTGATCTGCAAAGCATCTTCGTCGCCTCCACCCGCGAACTTGATGAAGATGGTGCACCTACGAGCAATCGAGGTGGCGCGCTTTTGTTTGGGCGTGTTGGAGTTTCGATCCCCGAAACCCGCGAACCCGGCGAGGTCAATTGGCCAGGACGCCAAACCCCCGATCCCGCGAAACACTTCCTTGTCGACAATTACGAACAGTACACCTCTAGCCGGGCATTCGAGGCCGCAATGTCGCGCGCCCTGCGCGGGCGACGCGGGGAAGGGCGCACGGCAACTGTATTTGTGCATGGCTTCAACAACCGGTTTTCGGAAGGGCTGTATCGTTTTGCTCAGCTGAACGCGGATCTGGATCTGCCTTTCCTGCCAGTTCATTACTCCTGGCCCAGCGCGGGGCATCCGCTTGGATACGGGTATGACCGCGACTCGATGCTGTATGCCCGCGATGGGCTTGAGGCGACGCTGCGATCCGTATCTAAATCTGGCGCGGACGAGGTTTTGTTGGTCGGCCACTCGATGGGCGCCCTTCTGTCGATGGAGGCCTTGCGCCAGATGGCCATTGCCGATGGACAAAAAGGACTTTCAAAGATCGGCGGCGTCGTCTTGATCTCGCCAGATATTGATCTGGACCTGTTCCGTCAGCAGGCAAAACGCATCGGCAAACTGCCGCAACCGTTCTTTATTTTCACGTCTTCCCGTGATCGGGCGTTGCAGCTGTCTGCCCGACTGACGGGCCAGACCACACGGCTTGGCAACAATACCGATGTGGAGGAATTGGCCGAACTGGACGTTACGCTTGTTGACTTGTCGGCCTTTACCGATGGCGTGGTGGATCACAACGTGGCCTTTGCCTCGCCTGCGTTTCTGCGGTTGATCAACAGCATACCAAACCTTTCGGCCGCGATCAGCTCCAGCCCAACCGTTCAGCCTGGCTTGTTGCCGGGAACGATCTTGGTGGTTCAGAACGCAACACGCTTGGTGATCCCGAACGGCACGCCTTAACGCTGTCTGCGCAGATAGACATAATAGGCGCCTTGTCCGCCATGCTTCAGATGGGCCTCGGTGATTTGCAGGACATGCTGGCGCAGAGGGGCGGTGTTCAGCCAATGCGGCACTTGGTGGCGCAACACGCCGTGGCGCACCGGGATGGGGCCGCCCTCGTCCTTGTGTTTTCCCTTGCCGGTGATCACCAGAACCAAACGTCGATCCGCGTCAATCGCATTCAGAATAAACCGCGTCAGCATCGGATGCGCCTGCGCGATTGTCATGCCGTGCAGGTCGATTTTGGCTTCGGGCGACAGACGGCCTTTCTTCATCTTACCAAAAGTTTTGCGATCCATCGCCACCGGATGCGTGGCAAGGTGATCGCGCATGGATGGCGCCAAATCGTTCGGGTTTCCGGGTTTTTTTGCCCGCTCGCCCACGCGGAACCTCGGGTGCTTTACCTTGACCGGTTTGGGCGGCTGTTGGATGGGTTCGGCGGGAATAGTCTCTGTTTTCTCACGCGACGGCTTGGGTTGGCGCAGCCGGATCGTGCTGTCCGCCACCTTCTGCCACAGCACCTTATCATCATCGCTCAGCTTTTTGGGTCGCTTCGCCATGTCACTGATCCTCGGGCAACAGTGCATAGGCGCGTTGGATGGGAAGCAGCACATACATGCGCCCGTCATCTTTGATTTTGCCCGCCAACTTTCCGGCCTGATCGCCAGTGCCCCAGAAGATGTCCGCCCGCTGCGCGCCCTTGACCCGAGACCCGGTGTCCTGCGCGACCATCAACCGGCGAAATGGCTCGGCCCCGTCTTTTTCGAGCCAGATCGGCGCACCCAGCGGCGTGTATTTCGGGTCAACCGCCAGCGACCGGTGCGCCGTGATGGATCGGTTCATCGCGCCAAGCGGACCTTTGCTGGCGGAAACATCTCCGATCTTGCGAAAGAACACATAGGACGGGTTGGACATCAACAGGTCATGCCCTGCTTCAGGATTGCGCCGCACCCAGTTCTTGATCACCGCCTGCGAGACTTGATGTTCGTTATAAACACCGCGCCGGACCAGCTCTTTCCCCAGCGACATGAAACTGTGCCCGTTCGATCCGCCGTAGCCCAGCCGGATACTGCCGCCATCTGGTAGACGAATACGGCCCGAGCCTTGGATTTGCAGGAATTGAAGGTCTACAGGGTCCGCAACCCACGCGATTTCCAGCCCGCGCCCCCTTAGGGCGCCACCTTCTTCGATGCTTCGACGCGGTAGCCACACCCGCCCCGTGGCCTCGCGCGGCTTAGCATAAACTGGATAGCGATAGACCGAGGTCTGAACCCGCGAGCCTTTCAGCTCGGGTTCGAAATATGCAGTAAACAGGGGGGTGTTGCCGTCCTCGATCAGCAGGGGACGAAAGAACAGCTCGAAAAAGGCTTTTCCGTCGTCCTGCGTTTTTGCCAAGGCACAGATCGGACGCCATTGCGGGTCGTCCAGATCGCGGCAGGTGTCCAGAAACACGCGCAGCGCGTCTTGATGGTTGTCGTCGTTCCAACCATCAAGTTCTTCAAAAGGAACAAGAGTTACGCGCGCGTCATCCAGACCCGCATAGGCAGGCATGGCCAAAAGGGCCAGCGCACATGCCAGCCCCCGAAGCATCAGCCACCCGTGGCGACAAGTTGCCAGTTCGGGTTGTCCGAGCCCATGATGCGGGCGAAGGTCCAAACGTCTTTCTGACGTTTCACCTCGTTCGGATTACCCTCGATGATGTCGCCGCCTTTGTCACGTACAACCGAGGTCAGCTCGCCCACGAATTTCACCGTGATCTCACCTTCGCGAGTGGTGGTGTCAAACGCGGCTTCTTCCAGCTTCAGCTCGCGGACACCAACAAAATTGGCCTCGACCGACAAGCCTTGTGCTTCACGTGCTTCAACAACACTGGCGAAGGTTTCGTACACCTCTTCGGACAGGAAGGGCTGGATTTTGGACATCTCGCCCGCCTCGAACCCCATCAGGATCATTTCATAAGCACCGCGCGCGCCGCCCAGAAACTCACCAACATTAAAGCTGGGCTCGTTGGTTTTCATCGCAGCAAGCGCCAGCGCCGAGGGGCTGCCCTCTTCGGCGTGATCTAGAATATCCCGATCCGGGCCACCCTCGATCACTTCAAGGTTGCTGCGGTCCAGTCGCCGATTGTCCTGACGCGGCACAACGGGCTTCTCGAACCCCTCGCGCGTGCCAAGCACATCGCGCAGGCGCAAAATCAAAAACAGGGCAATACCGGCCAGTACAAGAAGCTGGATCAGGGAAGAGCTCATGGATACCTCTTTTCAAGCGCCATATGGAAACGCGTTCATCGGTGACATATGTAGGTGCAGTACCGGGCCAAGTCCACCGGTCACACGAAAAGGAGATCGCTTGCCATGTGGCTTTTTGCACTGTTCATCGCCGTTCCGCTGATTGAAATCGCCCTGTTCATTCAAGTTGGCGGTGCGATCGGGTTGTGGTGGACCCTTGGTATTGTTGTTTTGACCGCGATTGTCGGCACCCAATTGATGCGCGCACAGGGGGCACTTGCGATGTCTCAACTGCGTGACAGCTTCGGGCAGTTGAATGATCCGACCGAGCCTTTGGCCCACGGTGCCATGATCCTGTTCTCCGGTGCGCTTCTGCTGACGCCCGGCTTTTTTACCGATTTCGTGGGCTTTGCGCTTCTGGTTCCCGGTGTTCGCAGCGCCGTGTTCAACTGGGCCCGGTCGCGGGTGAAGGTTCAGACGTTCTCGATGGGGGGAGTGGCGGGTGAAGAAATGCACCGCCAGCCGCGTCCGGATGAAGACGTGATCGACGGGGATTTCACCGACGTGGCCCCCGAGAAACGCCCGAACCATCGCAGTGTTGAAGGCCCGTCAGGCTGGACCAAACACTGAGGTCGAATGCTTCGACATATAAATCTGTAGCCACGGGGTGAACTGATCGGGAGTTTCTGCGATTTTCGTCTCTAACTCTGCGCGATCAAGCCAATCCACCGCCTGAACCTCGTCCGGGTTCAGGTCCATACCGGGGCGGGTGTAGCAGTGAATGACGAACAGGTCGACGACCTCGTGTTCGATCAGGCCTCCGCCCACATCGGCGCGATATTCAAGGTTCTCGACCCAGACCGGATCAACGCCTTTGATCCCCAACTCTTCCTCCAAACGGCGGATCGCACAGAAACGCGGGTCTTCCCCCCAGTATGGATGGGTGCAGCAGGTGTTCGCCCACAGGTTCGGAGTGTGATACTTCCCCGCCGCGCGCTGCTGGATCAGCACCTGACCATCGCAGATCAGAAACACGGACACGGCTTTGTGCCGAAGCCCTTTCACATGTGCTTCAAGCTTTTCGACCGGGGTCAGGGTGCCGTCCACCCAAGTGGGGATCATTGTCGTCATGGGGCGCTGATAGCGTCAAATTCGCTCTGACGAAACCCTTTGTTGAGGGTCCCCTCCCAACCTGATAAGGACATTTCCGACAGATTTTCCTGAAGGAGATAACCATGGCCGACGAAGCCACCCCACAGACTCCCCCCACTCCGCCTAAGATGCAGGTTCTGGGTCAGTTCATTCGCGATATGTCGTTTGAAAACATTCTGGCGCAAAAAGGCATTCAGGGCGAAGTACAGCCCGACATCAGCGTCGAAGTTGCGCTGGACGCCAAAAAACGCCCGACGGATCACCAGTTTGAAGTGATCACGAAATACACAATCGGCTCGAAAAACAAGGCAAGCGGCGAACAGCTGTTCCTGATGGAGCTGGAATATTCGGGCATTTTCCACGTGGAAAACGTACCGGAAGAGCAGCTGCACCCGTTCCTTATGATCGAGTGCCCGCGCATGCTGTTCCCGTTCGTGCGTCGCATCGTGTCGGACGTCACCCGTGATGGTGGCTTCCCGCCGCTGAACTTGGATACCGTCGACTTCCTGGCCCTGTACCGTCAAGAAATCGAGCGCCGCGCTGCGGCCGAGGCGGCTGAAGCTCCCGTTAGCTAAGCTGCCAAGAAGTTACTGAAACTTCTTCCAAATTGCGCCGTCGCCCAGCTTTTCCACAAAAGCATCATGGGCGGCGGTTTCTTTTTCATGGATTCGAGGTGGCAGCGGTTCCGGACGCGGGCGCGGGCGCCAATCGTCATTCGCACCACCAGAACCCGAGGTCGCCTGATTTCCCGCCAGAACAAGGTCAGGCTGACGACCCCCGATCAGCTCCAGATAGACCTCGGCCAGAATTTCACTGTCCAAAAGTGCGCCGTGCAGCGTCCGGGACGTGTTGTCGATTGCATAACGGCGGCAGAGTGCATCCAGTGACGCGGGCGAGCCGGGAAATTTGCTGCGGGCCATCGCCAGCGTATCCAAAGCGCGCTCCCACGGGATCAGCGGCAGGCCCATCCATTTCAGCTCGGCATTCAGGAATTTCATGTCGAAGCTGGCGTTGTGGATCACCAGCCGGGCGTCGCCGATGAAATCGAGAAAGGCCTGTCCGACCTCTTTGAAGATCGGCTTGTCTTTCAGGATCACCTCGCCCGGTTCGGCAGGGCGGGGGCTGGCCAACAGGTCGGGGCCAATACCGTGCACGCCAAACGCCTCGTCCGGCATGCCGCGTTCTGGGTTGATGTATTGGTGATACGTCCGCCCGGTCGGCATGTGGTTCATCAGCTCGAGGCACCCAATTTCCACAATCCGGTCGCCGCTTTGAGGATCAAAGCCGGTGGTTTCGGTGTCGAGGACGATCTCACGCATCCAACTGCTCCTTCACATGGGCGATAACCTCGTCCACTGCGGCGCGCGCGCCGTCCAGTGTTTCGGTCGGAATGATCACATCTGCGCGGGCGCGTTTGTCGGCATCTGGGACCTGTTTGGCCAGAATAGTCTCGAATTGTGCTTCCGTCATGGTGCCGCGCGCCAAGACGCGTTCGCGCTGCAATTCAGCGGGGGCCGAGACAACGACGACCAGATCCACATGTTCATGCGCGCCGATTTCAAACAGAAGCGGCATGTCCAGAAGAACGATGGGGGAAGTGCTGTTGGTCAGAAATTCGGCGCGATCCTGTGCGACCAGTGGATGCACGATCTCTTCCAGTTTTTTTAAGGCACCTGTTTCTTTCGACATCCAGTCTTTCAGCGCATCGCGGCTGACTGCTCCGTCGATGATCGCGTCGGGACAGACGTCGCGGATCGGCTCGACCGCTGCGCCGCCAACGTCATAAATCCGATGCACCGCTGCATCCGCGTCCCAGATCGGAACGCCAGCATCGGCAAACATTTTCGCGGTGGTGGATTTCCCCATCCCGATCGAGCCAGTCAGCCCGATGATAAACGGCCCGCTCATACGCTCAGAACCGCGTGGCGGAGGGCGTAATCGACGATGGGGCGTGTGCCGAACCAGCGTTCGAAGCCGGGAACGGCTTGGTGCAACAACATTCCAAGCCCATCGACAACGTGACAGCCGGCATCCTCGGCCTGTTGCAGGAAATCGGTTTTCAGCGGCGAGTAAACCAGATCGTTCACGACCGCGCCGGGCTTCAGCCCATCCAGCGGCACGCGAAACTCGGGTTTGCCGGTCATGCCCAACGACGAGGTGTTCACCACGGTAACCGCATCGTCCAGCATGTTGCCCGCCTGAACCCAGTCATACACCACGATCCGGGCGCCAAATTCCGCGCGCAACGCATCCGCGCGGGCGCGGGTACGATTGGACAGGCGGATTTCGGGCACACCCAGTTCAATGAGCGACGCCAAAATAGCGCGCGCGGCGCCGCCTGCTCCGAAAACAGCGGCGGGTCCGGTTTCCGGTGCCCAGTCCGGTGCAGATTGGCGCAGGTTCTGCGTAAACCCATAACCATCCGTATTATCTGCATGGATTTTTCCATCTTCGCGGAAAATAAGCGTATTCGCTGCCCCGATCAGCGCCGCGCGGTCGGTGACGATGTCAGCCAGCTTCAACACGGCTTCTTTGTGGGGGATCGTGACGTTCAGACCGACAAACCCGGCCTTTGGCAGCGTCCGAATGACCGTTTCCAAGTCATCCTGTTCGACCCGCATCGGGATATAGTGACCCGCGATCCCCATCGTGCGCAACCAGTGGCCGTGCAACCGGGGGGACAGAGAGTGCTCGATCGGGTTTCCAATGACGCCCGCCAGGGGAATTCGTGTGTCGCTCATATCTTCAGATCTCCTCGCACGATCAGATATGACAGAAGCTCGGTCAGGGGCAAACCCAACACGTTGAAATAGTCGCCGTCCACTTTGGCAAACAAACGCACGCCTTCTTCTTCCAGCTTATAGGCGCCGACCGAGTGGCGGATGCTGTCCCAGTTTCGGTTCACATAATCCTCGATGTAGTCGGTAGACAGGTCGCGCATTTTCAGGCGCACCAAACCCACATGACGCCAAATCGGCTTGCCGTCTTCATAGAGCACAGCGGCGGACAGCAGCCGATGCACTTTGCCGGACATCGCGACCAGCTGAGCGCGGGCCTCTTCTTTGTCTTTCGGCTTGGACAGCACGTTCTGCTCCAACTCAGCCACCTGATCACAGCCCAAGACCAGAGACCCAAAATGTTTCTCGCTGATCTTGCGGGCTTTGAACTCGGCCAGCGCATCGGCCAGATCCCGCGGGCTGGCGCCTTCGGCCTCTAATGAGGCGCGGATCATTTCTTCGTCGATGCGGGCGGGGATGATGGCGAAGTCGATACCTGCGTTTCGCAACAGATCGGCGCGGATTTGCGAGGCGGACGCCAGGATCAGGGAAGCGGTCATGTGATAACCCTGTGGAAAAACTCTGTGTAATCCTGTTCTGGAATCGGCAGATAACTCGGCTCTCGCCAGAACAGCTGGATAAGTCCCACCTTTACTAAGGTGATTTTCACAGTTCTTCCACTGTTGGTTTTTGCCAAACGCACCCCGTGGGCGAATCCTCCACGCGCTATTTCATCCCTGCACTTATCCCCAGATGGAAAATGCGCAGAGACCCCTGAAACAAAGGCGAGAAGATTCCATCCAGAATCCCAGTCCCCAATTGTCCACCTGTGGACAAGTCACGGGACAGATCAATAATCCCCGTTATCCACAGGCCTAACAACAACTACATCTTTTCTTCTTCTTTATATTAATTATGAAGATCGAAGCGGCATCGCATGTAAGGGGCTTAGAATGGGTGACTTTCTGTCAGACGCGTATTTCTGGACGAAATCGCTGCACATCGTATCGGTGATCGCATGGATGGCGGGCCTGTTCTATCTGCCGCGCCTGTTCGTCTATCATGTCGAGGTCGTGGGATCGGGCAATGAAACGGATGATCTGTTCCAAACGATGGAGCGCCGGCTTCTGAAAGCCATCATGAATCCAGCCATGATCAGTTCGTGGATCTTCGGTCTGTGCCTTGTGGCAACGCCCGGCGTAGTGGACTGGTCGCTGATCTGGCCCTGGACCAAGGGGATCTCGATCATCGGCATGACATGGTTTCACATGTGGCTGGCTGCGCGACGCAAGGATTTCATGTCGGGTACCAATACGCTGACTGGTCGGCGCTATCGCATGATGAACGAGTTGCCGACGCTTTTGATGATCGTCATCGTCTTCTCGGTCGTGTTCAAATACTGATTTTGTTGACTCGCGGGCGTCCAGCGCGTATCTGACCTGCCAAGCAGGCCGTCCGGCCATGTGTTTTTCCCAACTTGACATAGACCGCGTGTAAACGCCGTCGTGATCTATTTCCGAGATATTCCATGTCTGAAAACCGTCTGAACCTGTCCGATCTGAAAGCCAAAAGCCCGAAAGAGCTGGTGACGATCGCTGAAGAGCTCGAGATCGAGAACGCCTCGACCATGCGTAAAGGGGACATCATGTTCTCGATCCTGCGTGAACGTGCGGATGAAGAGTGGATCATCGGCGGGGACGGGGTGCTGGAAGTGCTGCAAGACGGCTTTGGCTTCCTGCGCTCGCCCGAGGCAAACTATCTGCCCGGTCCCGATGACATCTATGTTTCGCCTGACATGATCCGCCAGTATTCGCTGCGCACCGGTGACACGGTAGAGGGCGTCATTCAGGCCCCCGGCGAGAACGAAAACTATTTCGCGATCACCAAGGTCGAAAAGATCAACTTCGGCAACCCAGAAGATGCCAAGCATAAGGTTGCGTTCGACAACCTGACGCCGCTTTACCCGGACGAGCGTCTGAAGATGGAGATCGAAGATCCCACCATCAAAGACCGTTCGGCCCGCGTGATCGATCTGGTCGCCCCGATCGGGAAAGGCCAGCGTTCGCTGATCGTGGCCCCACCGCGTACGGGTAAGACGGTGATCCTGCAAAACATCGCCCACTCGATCGAAAAGAACCACCCGGAATGCTATCTGATCGTGCTGCTGATCGATGAACGCCCGGAAGAGGTGACGGACATGCAGCGGTCGGTGAAAGGCGAGGTTGTGTCCTCGACCTTTGATGAACCCGCGACCCGTCACGTTGCTGTGTCCGAGATGGTGATCGAGAAAGCCAAACGCTTGGTCGAACACAAACGCGACGTTGTGATCTTGCTGGACTCGATCACCCGTCTGGGTCGCGCGTTCAACACGACCGTCCCGTCCTCGGGTAAGGTTCTGACCGGTGGTGTGGATGCCAACGCGCTGCAGCGCCCCAAACGTTTCTTCGGGGCCGCCCGTAACATCGAAGAGGGCGGTTCGTTGACCATCATCGCAACCGCGCTGATCGATACCGGATCGCGCATGGACGAAGTGATCTTTGAAGAGTTCAAAGGTACCGGCAACAGCGAGATCGTGCTGGATCGTAAGATCGCCGACAAGCGCGTTTTCCCGGCCATCGACATTCTGAAATCCGGTACCCGGAAAGAGGATCTGCTGGTCGATCCGAAGGACCTGCAGAAAACCTATGTCCTGCGCCGCATTCTGAACCCAATGGGCACCACGGATGCCGTCGAGTTCTTGCTGTCGAAGCTGAAGCAGACCAAGTCGAATTCGGAATTCTTCGACTCGATGAATACGTAATATATAACTAAAACAATAGGTTAGTCCAATGGACACAATCTATGCTCTTGCCAGTTCCCGCGGGAAAGCGGGTGTCGCAGTGGTCCGGATTTCCGGGCCACATGCGTTTTCGGCGGCCCGTGCGTTGGGCGGAGACCTTCCTGCGCCGCGCCGTGCCGGATTGCGCCGCCTGACAAACGCGGACGGAGCGCTGTTGGACGAGGCCTTGGTGCTGGTGTTTGAAGCGGGTTCCAGCTTCACGGGCGAAGACGTGGTTGAGCTTCAGTTGCACGGGTCCACCGCCGTCGTCCGCGCGGTGTTGGCCGAGCTGTCCAAGCAGGATGGGGCACGCCCGGCAGAGCCCGGAGAATTCACCCGACGCGCGCTGGAAAACGAATGCCTCGACCTGGCGCAGGTAGAGGGCTTGGCGGACCTTCTGGACGCCGAGACCGAGGCACAGCGCAAGCAGGCCGTGGGCGTCCTCTCTGGCGCTCTGGGCGACCTTGCAGAGGCATGGCGCACCGACCTGATCCGCGCTGCGGCTTTACTGGAAGCCACCATCGATTTTGCAGATGAAGACGTGCCCGTCGACGTCTCGCCCGAGGTGAACGCGCTGCTGGACACCACGCTGGAAAGCCTCGAGCGCGAGACCGCTGGCACCCGAATTGCCGAGCGTATCCGTGAAGGATTTGAAGTCGCCATCGTCGGCCGTCCCAACGCCGGGAAGTCCACTCTTCTGAACGCTCTGGCGGGGCGTGAGGCGGCAATCACTTCGGACATTGCGGGCACCACCCGCGACGTCATCGAGGTCCATATGGAGCTTGCAGGGCTTCCTGTGACCGTGCTGGATACGGCCGGGGTTCGGGATACTGAAGATCAAGTTGAAGCCATCGGCGTCGCCCGTGCGCTTGAGCGTGCACAGGCGGCTGACCTGAGGGTCTTCCTGCTGGAAGGGGCCGATGATCAGCCCGCGATGGACCCGCTGAATGACGACCTTGTGGTGCATGGAAAAGCCGATCTGGGCGCCTCTGGTGATCTGCTTGTCTCGGGAAAGACCGGGCAGGGGATGGACTTGCTGGTGCAAAAGATCTCGTCCGTGTTGGAAACTCGTGTTCAAGGGGCAGGGATCGCCACACGCGAACGGCATCGCATCGCGATGGAGCGTGCGCTGTTCTCTTTGGAAGATGCGCGAATCGAGGTACAACACGGCCCCGAACGCGCCGAATTTGCCGCAGAAGAAATCAGAACTGCCATCCGGGCCCTTGATAGTCTTGTCGGCCATGTCGATGTAGAGCATCTGCTGGACGAGATCTTTTCCAGCTTCTGTCTGGGAAAATAGCGTGTGCGTAGCGAAGGAGTGTTTCACGTGAAACATCTGGATTTCGATGTAATTGTTGTTGGGGGCGGGCACGCGGGTGCCGACGCCGCCCATGCTTCTGCGCGTATGGGCGCGAGGACCGCGCTGATCACTTTGCGCAAGGAAGACCTTGGCGTGATGTCCTGCAACCCCGCTATCGGTGGGCTTGGTAAAGGCCACTTGGTGCGCGAGATCGATGCGCTTGACGGCTTGATGGGCCGTGTCGCGGATCAGGCTGGCATCCAGTTCCGCCTGCTCAATCGGCGCAAAGGCCCCGCTGTTCAGGGCCCCCGTGCGCAAGCAGACCGTGCAATCTATCGCAAAGCCATGTCTGCCGAGATCCTATCAACCGAAGGCCTGACCCTGATCGAAGGCGAAACGACGGACCTGATCATGGATGGCAACCGCGTCAGTGGTGTCGTACTCCAAGATGGATCGCAGTTGCATGCGGGCGCTGTCGTGCTGACCACAGGAACGTTTCTGCGCGGAATTATCCATATCGGCGACAAGCAAAGTCAGGGTGGCCGGATGGGGGATCGTCCATCGGTCAAACTTGCTGAACGCATCGATTCCTTTGGTCTTCCGCTCGGTCGCCTGAAAACTGGCACTCCGCCGCGTCTGAATGGGAAAACCATTAATTGGGACATTCTGGCGTCGCAGCCCGGCGATGATGATCCTGCGATGTTTTCCTTTATGAATAGGGCGCCCATTGCGCGGCAGATTTCCTGCGGGATCACCCATACAAACGCGCAAACGCACGAAATCATTCGGGCTAATCTGGACCGCTCGGCCATGTATGGCGGGCATATCGACGGTGTTGGCCCGCGCTATTGCCCGTCGATTGAAGATAAAATCGTGCGCTTTGCGGACAAGGAAAGCCATCAGGTGTTCCTCGAGCCGGAAGGTCTGGACGATGACACGGTCTATCCGAACGGGATCAGCACCTCTCTGCCGGTTGAAGTGCAGGAGGACTATGTGCGCTCCATCGTCGGGCTTGAGAATGTTGAGATTCTTCAGCCCGGCTATGCCATCGAATATGACTACGTCGATCCACGGTCTTTGACGGAAACGCTGTCTCTGCGCGATGTTCCGGGGCTGTATCTGGCAGGTCAAATCAACGGAACCACCGGCTATGAAGAAGCTGCTGCGCAAGGTTTGGTCGCTGGCACCAATGCTGCGCTGGCGGTGCAGGGCAGGGACCCCGTAGTTTTCTCGCGCTCGAATTCGTATATCGGTGTGATGATCGACGATCTGATCACGCGTGGCGTGACCGAGCCCTATCGCATGTTCACCTCGCGCGCCGAGTATCGCTTGTCGCTGCGTGCGGACAATGCGGATCAGCGCCTGACGCCTTTGGGGATCGAGCTTGGCTTGGTAAAAGACGCGCGAAAATCGGCGTTCGAGGCCAAGCGTGACGCCCTGTCGCGTGCGAAAGAGCAGCTGAGGGAGACTACGTACACCCCACAAGATCTTGTGGGTCTTGATCTAAACGTACGTAAGGATGGTACCCGCCGCACCGCTTACGAGCTTTTGGCCTTCCCCGATATGAGCTTTGAAAAGCTGGTTCAACTGGACGCCGCATTGGATCAGATTGACGATGAAGTGAAGCTTCAGGTCGCACGCGATGCGCTTTATGCGAACTATATCGAGCGTCAGCAAAAGGATGTTGAGGCCCTGAAGCGGGACGAGGCACACGTGATTCCCGAAGATTTCGATTATTCTGCGCTCAGCGGTCTGTCGAACGAGCTTGCTTCGAAGCTTCAGGCCGCGCGCCCGCGCACTTTGGCCCACGCTAGCCGTGTCGAGGGAATAACTCCGGCCGCCCTGACTCTGCTTTTGTCGAAGATTCGCCAGTTCGAGCGGAAGCGCACAGCATGAATCACGCCGAATTTCAGCGTCACATCGATGTTTCACGTGAAACATTCGAGCGACTCGAGGCCTATGTCGCTCTGATGAAGAAGTGGAATTCGGCGATTAATCTGGTTTCGCCCAGTACGATCTCTGAAATCTGGACGCGCCATATTCTTGATTCGGCGCAGATATATGGCCTTGCGCCAGAGAATCCCAATATATGGTGTGATCTGGGATCGGGCGGGGGGCTTCCGGCTTTGGTCGTCGCGATCATGGCGAAGGAAGCTAATCCGGATCTTTCTGTAATCTGCATCGAAAGCGATTTGCGTAAGGCGACCTTTTTGCGGACCGCCGCACGCGAGCTGGATCTGAACTTATCTGTCCGGTCTGAGCGAATCGAAAAAACCGAGCCACAAGACGCGGATGTGCTTTCAGCCCGTGCTTTGGCGTCTCTTGATGCACTTTGTGGCTTTGCTGAGCGCCACTTGAAGCCGGGAGGCGTTGCCATTTTCCCCAAGGGTGAAAACTATCAGCAAGAAATCGACGAAGCCCTTGAAAACTGGTCGTTTCAGCTTGATACATATTCCAGCAAGACCCATCCACACGCCGTTATTCTGAAGATTAAGGAAATCTCACGTGTCTGACCCATTCCAAGTACGCGGGCCGAAGATTATTGCCATCACCAACCAGAAAGGCGGGGTTGGAAAGACAACCACAACAATCAATCTGGGCGCAGCGCTGGCGGAAACTGGAAAGCGCGTTCTTCTGATTGATTTGGATCCTCAGGGCAACGCGTCGACCGGTTTGGGCGTTTCCGCCGATGACCGCGATATGAGCACCTATGATCTTCTTTTGGAAGAGGCGTCAGTTTTGGATGTCATCCAAGAAACCACCATCGACAATCTGCTGATCTCGCCCGCGACGACGGACCTGTCGTCGGCAGATATCGAGCTGGTCTCGAACGAAAAGCGCAGCCATCTTCTACGCGATGCATTGCGAGATGTAGCGTTGGCGCAGTTGAACATCGACTATATCTTGATCGATTGCCCGCCTTCTTTGAACCTTCTGACCGTCAATGCGCTGGTCGCGGCCGACAGTGTTCTGATCCCGCTGCAAAGCGAATTCTTCGCGTTGGAAGGTTTGTCACAGCTTCTTTTGACGGTGCGCGAAGTGCGCCAAGCAGCGAATCCTGACCTGCGAATCGAAGGTGTTGTGTTGACCATGTATGACAGCCGCAACAACTTGTCCCGTCAGGTTGAGGCGGATGCGCGCGAGAATCTTGGCGAACTGGTTTTCGAGACCATGATTCCGCGCAATGTCCGCGTCAGCGAGGCGCCCTCTTTCGCGCTTCCTGTGTTGATGTATGATCCGACGTCCAAGGGCAGCCGCGCCTATCGCAATCTGGCCGCGGAACTGATCAAACGATAATCGGAGGCGAGTAATGAGCAAACCAACCAAAAATCGCGGCCTGGGCCGTGGCTTGTCGGCCCTGATGGCGGATGTTGTTGTCGAGGAAACGCCCAAGGGGGCCACGTCCGAACCGCGCCGCGCCGACATGATGGTTCCGATTGAAAAGATCAAACCGAACCCCGAACAGCCGCGCCGTACCTTTACGCAGGAACAGCTGGATGATCTGGCGGCCTCGGTGAAGGAAAAAGGGGTTATCCAGCCCCTGATTGTGCGTCCGCGCCCCGGTGTGGAAGACGAATACGAGATCGTCGCTGGCGAACGCCGCTGGCGCGCCTCGCAGATGGCGAAGCTGCATCAACTTCCTGTGGTCATTCGAGAATACTCCGATACCGAGGCGCTGGAAGTCGCGATTATCGAAAATATTCAGCGCGCTGACCTGAACGCGATTGAAGAGGCGGCTGGATATCGCGATCTGATGGATCGGTTTGGCCACACGCAAGAGAAAGTCTCGGAAGCGCTGGGGAAAAGCCGTTCGCACATTGCGAACCTTCTGCGTCTTCTGAACCTGCCTGATGATGTACAGGCCTTTGTGCGGGACGGACAGCTGACAGCTGGCCACGCGCGAACCTTGGTTACGGCGGACAATCCCTCGGCCTTGGCGCGCGAGATCATCAACAAAGGCTTGTCGGTGCGCGCGGCAGAGAAGCTGGCGAAGGGGCCCACCCAAAGCAAACCTCGCGCGGCAAGCCCGAAGGCCGAGAAAGACGCCGACACCAAAGCGCTGGAAGGCGACCTGTCGGCGACGATGGGCATGAAAGTTCAGATTGACCACAAAGCCGGGGGCGAGGCCGGGACAGTCACAATCCGCTACCAAAACCTGGATCAGCTGGACGATATCTGCGGAAAACTGTCCGTTTAGTCCGGCAAAAGCTCTCGCAAAATACCATTCAAAACGGGGCGGCCATTTTTGGTCGCCCTAAGTATTTTCTGATCGATAGAAACCAGATCCAGTTCGATTAAGTCTTTGATTTTATTTGTATTTAGTTGGGTATCGAACTGGGTCTTTAGCCGCTCTAGGTCGATCCCTTCGACGGTACGCAAACCCATCAAAAGGTATTCTGTTACCTGTTCCGACGGGGGAAGAGGTGCTCTCTCGCGTCGGTCAGCGTCCCCCAGTGCGTTCTCTAACCATTTGCTCGGTGAGAGAGGGGTTTCCGTTCCCCACCTGTTCCCCCCAAAGGACAGACGTCCATGTGCGCCGGGACCGATCCCGATCCAGTCGCCGCTGCGCCAATAGATCAAATTGTGCCGACTTTCTTCGCCAGAGCGCGCGTGGTTCGACACTTCGTAGGCGGGCAGGCCGGCGGCTTCGGTGGTTTCCTGCGTGTGGAAGAACATGTCGACGGCCAGTTCTTCTTCGGGTAGGCCGGATAGTTTTCCGGCCTCGAAGCGTGCGCCGAAGGCGGTGCCGGGTTCGATGGTCAATTGGTAAAGCGACAGGTGATCCGGCGCAAAGCTGAGCGCGCGGTCAAGCTCGGCTTGCCAGTCGGATAGGCTTTGATCCTGCCGCGCATAGATCAGGTCGAAATTCACGCGGTCGAAATGGGTGCGGGCAATGTCGAGCGCGCGCAGGCCTTCGTCGACCGAATGCATGCGACCGAGTTTTCGCAGGTCGGCGTCATTCAGCGCTTGAAACCCCATCGACACGCGATTTACGCCAGCCTCACGATAGCCCGCGAAGTTTTGTGCCTCGATCGAAGTTGGGTTGGCTTCCAGCGTGATCTCGATGTCGTTGGCGAACGTCCACAGATCAGCCGCCTTATCGATGATCGCGCCGACCGTTGCGGGGTTCATCAGGCTGGGCGTGCCGCCGCCGAAATAAATCGAGGACAGCGTGCGTCCCGGCGTCTCGGCCCCGTAACGCGCCAGATCCTTCAGATAGGCCGCCGCCCATTCATCTTGGTTAATGGTTGCCGAGACGTGGCTGTTGAAATCGCAATAGGGGCATTTGGCGGCGCAGAAGGGCCAGTGGACATACAGCCCAAAGCCCCCGATTTGCCAATTCTCAAGCAAAAGCGCCCTTCACCAGCTTGGCAAACGCGTCGGCGCGGTGGCTCATCTGGTGCTTCTTGTCGGGGTCCATTTCGCCAAAGGTGATGTCAAAGCCTTCGGGCACGAAAATCGGGTCATAACCAAAGCCTTGATCTCCGCGCATCGGCCAAGTCAGCGAACCTTCGACTTTGCCCTCAAAGACTTCATCATGTCCGTCAGGCCAGGCCAGACACAGGGTGCAGCAAAAGCGTGCGGTGCGGGGCAGGGGGGCGGATTTTTCTTCCAAAAGCGTCCAGGTTTTCTCCATCGCCATGGGAAAATCGCGCCCGTTCGGCGTTTCGGCCCAGTCTGCGGTGTAAACACCCGGCGCGCCGTCCAAAGCGTCAACCATAATGCCACTGTCATCCGACAGCGCTGGCAGACCGCTTTCTTTGGCGGCGAAGTGTGCCTTGATCCGGGCGTTGCCGACGAAGGTGTCTTCGGTCTCTTCCGGTTCTTCCAGTCCCAGCTCGCCAGCCGAGGTGACGGCGATGCCAAAAGGCTCTAACAAGGCGGAAATCTCGCGTAATTTGCCCGCATTGTGGGTCGCGACCACCAGTTTATCGCCGTCAAACTTCCGCATTACGATGTGGCCTTAATCTGGGCAGCGTCCAGCTCGGACACGCCTTTGTCGGCCAGATCCATCAGCTGGTTCATTTGATCACGGGTAAAGGTCGAACCCTCGGCAGACATCTGTACTTCGATCAGTTTCGGGCCACACATGACAAAGTTGCCGTCCACGCCCGCTTCGCTGTCTTCCGGATAGTCCAGATCCAGCACCGGCTGACCGGCATAGATGCCACAGGACACGGCAGCGACCGGATCCATCAGCGGGTCGGTGGTAATGTCGCCAGCTTTCAGCAGTTTGTTCACCGCCAGACGCAGCGCAACCCAACCGCCGGTGATCGCAGCACAACGGGTTCCGCCGTCTGCTTGGATTACGTCGCAATCCACGGTGATCTGACGTTCTCCCAGAGCAACCAGATCAATGCCCGCACGCAGCGAACGGCCGATCAGGCGCTGAATTTCGACGGTACGACCACCTTGTTTGCCAGCGGCAGCCTCGCGACGCATCCGCGATCCGGTCGAACGCGGCAGCATGCCGTATTCAGCGGTCACCCAGCCCTTGCCGGTGTTGCGCAGAAATGGGGGAACGCGCGCTTCAAGCGATGCGGTGCACAGCACATGCGTGTCGCCCACGCGGATCATGCAGGATCCCTCGGCGTGTTTTGTTACCCCGGTTTCGATTGAAATCGGGCGCATTTGATCTAAATCTCGACCAGAGGGACGCATGGCTTCTTCCTTTGTTTCCGCTTTGAAAGCGTGATAGCCATGGGTCCGGCAAAAAGGCAAGGCTAAGCTGATGGCAGACGCTTCTGATTTGATGGAAGACATGAACGATCGCTCGCGCGAGGTCTTCCGCTGCATCGTTGAAAGCTATCTGGAAACGGGCGCGCCGGTTGGTTCGCGCAGCCTGACCCGCAGCCTGACCGAGAACGTCAGCGCAGCGACCATTCGCAACGTGATGCAAGACCTCGAGTATATGGGGCTACTGGACAGCCCGCATGTCTCGGCCGGGCGGATCCCGACGGAACTTGGCCTGCGCATGTTCGTGGATGGGCTGCTTGAAGTGTCGGATTTGACCACCGATGATCGCCAGAAAATTGACGCAACTGTCGGAAATGAAAGCAATATCAACTCGATGATGGACCGCGTGGGTGCGGCCTTGTCGGGGATTACTGCGGGGGCCAGCTTGGTTCTGACGCCCAAGCACGAAGCGCCGATCAAGCACATCGAATTTGTGTCGCTCGGTCCGGATCGCGCGCTTGCTGTGTTGGTCTTTGCGGACGGCCACGTGGAAAACCGCGTGTTTGAACCGCCCGTCGGGCAAACCCCAAGCTCGATGCGGGAAGCGGCGAATTTCTTGAATGCTTTGGCCGAGGGCCGCACGATTTCCGAACTTCAGCACATTATCGCGACCGAAGTTGCAAATCGTCGGCAAGAGCTCAATACACTGGCGCAGGCCCTAATCGAAAGCGGCGCCGCGATTTGGGAGAACGAGGGGCAGAATTACGAGCGCCTGATCGTGCGCGGACGCTCGAATCTGCTGATGGAAGACGGGCCCGAGGTCGATCTAGAGCGTATTCGCACGTTATTTGACGACCTTGAACGTAAGCGTGATATTGCCGAATTCCTTGATCTGGCGGATCAGGGCGAAGGCGTGCGCATTTTTATTGGGTCTGAGAACAAACTTTTCTCACTTTCGGGTTCCTCTTTGGTGGTTTCCCCTTATATGAACGCTGATCGAAAGATCATTGGTGCTGTGGGTGTGATTGGCCCAACGCGGCTGAACTATGGGCGGATTGTTCCCGTTGTGGACTATACCGCGCAACTGATCGGCAAAATGATCTCGGATCGAGGATAAAGGCCGAGGATAGAGGCGAAGACTATGACGGACGCGAAAACCGAACGCGCAGAAGATCTGGAACCGGGCATCGATAAACTGATGACCGAAGAAGTGTCCATGGAAGACGAGGCTAGCCTGGAAGACGAGCTGATCGCCGCACGTGCCGAGCGTGACGAGATGAAAGATCGTTTCATGCGTGCGCTGGCGGATGCTGAGAATTCCCGCAAACGTGGCGAACGCGATCGTCGCGAGGCTGAGAACTATGGTGGTTCCAAGCTGGCACGCGACATGCTGCCGGTATACGACAACATGAAGCGTGCGCTTGAGGCCGCTGGTGAGGCAGGCGAAGCAGATAAGGCATTGTTGGAAGGCGTTCAGCTTACCATGCGCGCGCTGCTGGGCATTTTCGACAAGCACGGCATTCACCTGCTGTCGCCCGAGATCGGCGACAAGTTTGACCCGGAAGTTCACGAAGCCATGTTCGAAGCCCCGGTACCGGGCACCAAGGCTGGCGACATCATTCAGGTTATGGCTGAAGGTTTCATGCTACATGACCGACTGCTACGTCCGGCACAGGTTGGCGTGTCGTCGACACCCAAATAACGGCTCTAATTCACCGGAAAACGCTTAGAACGCCCTCGGATTTCCGGGGGCGTTTACTTTTCTGCTGCCAGCTCTTTCAGCTCATACAGCAGGTTCAGCGCCTCGATTGGTTTCAGGTCATCGGGGTGGATATCCTTTAGCGCGCGATCAAGGTCACTGGGGCCAGCAGGTGTGGCTTGTGCCGGCTCGGCAACGGCGGAAAACAGCGGAAGATCGTCGATGATGGCTTTCTGGCCCGACCCTTCACGTTCGCCCTTCTCCAAAGCCTCAAGAACCACGTTTGCACGGGCAACGACACTGTCTGGGAGTCCGGCCAACTTGGCGACCTGCACACCATAGGACCGATCGGCGGCGCCTTTGCGCACTTCGTGCAGGAAGATCACCTCGCCTTCCCACTCTTTCACCGCGATCGTGGCGTTTTCGACACCGTCCAACTTCTCAGACAGCTGGGTCATCTCGTGATAGTGGGTGGCGAACAGCGCGCGGGACTTGTTGACGTCGTGAAGGTGTTCCAGCGTCGCCCAAGCGATGGACAAACCGTCATATGTCGCCGTTCCGCGCCCGATTTCGTCCAGAATGACAAGCGCGCGGTCGTCGGCTTGGTTCAAAATGGCGGCGGTTTCGACCATTTCGACCATAAATGTGGATCGTCCCCGCGCCAGATCGTCCGAAGCCCCTACGCGGCTGAACAATTGCGAAACCAAACCGATATACGCAGATTTTGCCGGAACAAAGCTACCCGCCTGCGCCAGCAGCGCGATCAGGGCGTTTTGGCGTAGGAAGGTCGACTTACCGGCCATGTTCGGGCCAGTCAGAAGCCACACATCGGCGGCTTTTGCACCATCCGCAAGGTCGCAATCATTGGCCACGAACGCGTCGCCCGTCTTGCGCAGGGCCGCTTCGACCACGGGGTGACGCCCGGCCTCCACGTGAAACACGCGGCTGTCATCGACGGTCGGCGCGGACCAGTTGTCGGACCGCGCCAGATCGGCAAAACCGGTGGCAACGTCGATCTCGGACAGGGCGCGGGCAGTGTCAGACACGGCGCCCACTTGATCCAAAATCGCTGAAGTTAGGCTGGAATAGAGACGTTTTTCGATCTCAAGCGCCCGGTTGCCTGCGTTCAGGATCTTGGTTTCCATATCGCTGAGGGCAACGGTCGTGAACCGCACCGCATTTGCCGTTGTTTGGCGGTGGATATAGGTTTCCGACAGCGGCGGGTTCAGCATCTTTTCGGCATGGGTGGCGGTCGTCTCGATGAAATAGCCCAGCACATTGTTGTGCTTCACTTTCAACGATCCGATCCCCGTATGCTCGGCATATTGCGCCTGCATAGCGGCGATCACACCGCGGCCTTCGTCGCGCAGCTGGCGCGCTTCGTCTAGCTCTTCGTCATAGTCGGGGGCGATGAAGCCTCCGTCGCGGGCCAGAAGGGGTGGTTCGGCGACCAGCGCCTGATCCAAGAGATCGACCAGATCGTCATGTCCGCGCAGGCTTTGTGAAGCTTCCGCCAGTTTGGCGGGCAAATCAGACCGCGAGAGGCTGTCAGCAAGATCATTTGCCGCCGCAAGTCCGTTGCGAATAGCGCCCAGATCGCGGGGGCCGCCGCGATCCAACCCAAGGCGTGACAAGGCGCGATCAATATCGGGGACGTTTCGGAGGAAATCGCGCGTACTCTCGCAAATTAGTCTCTGTTCCACCAGAAAATTCACCGCATCCAATCGCGCGTTGATTTCCGATAGGGTGCGCGACGGGCTAGAGATGCGTCGTTCCAGCAGTCGTCCACCACCTGCGGTTACGGTGCGATCAATGATGGAGAGAAGCGATCCCTCGCGTCCGCCGGACAGGCTGTGGGTCAGCTCCAAATTGCGGCGGGTGGCGGCGTCGATTTGCATCGTGCCCTGCGCGAGTTCCTTCACGGGCGGTCGCAGAAGGGGCAATTTGCCCTTCTGGGTGATGTCCAGATATTCGACGATGGCCCCCATCGCGCCCAGTTCAGCGCGCGAGAAGCTGCCGAACGCGTCGAGCGATCCGATTTTATACAGGTCTAGAAGTCTTTTTTCTGCCCCGGTACTGTCAAAGGCCGCACGGCCCAATTCGGTCGGAGAGGCACCGGAATCAGTCACTATTTCGGCGCAATCCTGATAACTGGCCTCTGACAACACAACCTCGCGTGGGGCAAGACGGGCGAGTTCCGGTCCGAAGCGGACGGGCGGACAGGGCATCACACGGAAGGCACCGGTCGAAATGTCGACCCAGGCCAACGCCGCCTCGTTGCGCACCACATTATAGGCCGCTAGGAAGTTGTGGCGGCGCGCGTCCAGCAGGCTTTCTTCCGTCAGTGTGCCCGGCGTGACCAGCCGCACCACGTCACGCTTCACAACGGATTTCGAACCGCGCTGTTTTGCTTCGGCGGGTGACTCCATCTGTTCGCAGACCGCCACGCGAAAACCCTTGCGGATCAGTGTCAGCAAGTAACCTTCGGCCGCGTGAAATGGCACGCCGCACATGGGGATGTCTTCGCCCAGATGCTTGCCGCGCTTGGTCAGGGCAATGTCCAAAGCTGCAGCCGCCGCGACGGCATCGTCAAAGAACAGCTCGTAAAAATCGCCCATGCGATAGAACAAAAGGGCGTCCTGATAGCCCTGTTTGATCTCAAGAAACTGCGCCATCATTGGCGTGATCTTGGCTGGTTTATCGCTCACCTGCTGCCCCCCGGCGTTTTGCTTTGCGACAGACTAGAATGTCGTGCGTCGGGGTGAAAGAGGGGTCAGCTATTTTTGCGGCGCGAGACCCAATTCCAGCTGCTTTCGCACATCTCATCCAGCCCACGCTCGGCTTCAAACCCCAGCACATCGCGGGCCTTGGTCGGATCTCCGTACACACTGGCCACATCGCCCGTGCGGCGTGGAGACATTTGATAGGGAAGCTCTTTCCCAGCAGCTTTTTCATAGGCGTGCAGCATGTCCATAACGGAATACCCGGTGCCTGTGCCAAGGTTCACAGTGTGACCTTCGCCCGTTTTCAAAAGCGCATCCACCGACTGCACATGCCCGCGCGCCAGATCCATCACATGGATATAGTCGCGCACGCCGGTGCCGTCGGGCGTGTCGTAGTCGTTGCCAAAGACGGAAAGCTCCTCCAACTCGCCCGTCGCGACCTTTGCAATATACGGCATTAGGTTGTTGGGGATGTCGTTCGGATCTTCGCCGATCAGCCCGGTTTCATGCGCGCCAGCGGGGTTGAAATAGCGCAGGATGCCAAAGGCCCAGCGGTCATCGGCGGCGGCGACCTGTTCGAGCGATTGTTCGCAAACCAGCTTGGTATAGCCGTACGGATTGTTGAAGCTGCGCGGGGCGGTTTCCGGTACGGGCAGCTGATCGGGCTGTCCATAGACGGTGGCCGAGGAGGAGAAGACCAGCCGGAACACGCCCGCCGCCTTCATCACGTTCAGAAGCGTATACAGGCCCGAGATGTTGGTTGTCAGATAGTCCAGCGGCTTTTCGGTGCTTTCACCCACAGCTTTCAGTGCGGCGAAGTGGATGACGGCGTCAAACTCGTGCTCGGCAAATACGTGGGTCAGCAGGTCTTGGTCCAGCACATCTCCGTCCACGTGGAAGACTTTTTCACCGCTGATGACCTCGAGCCGGTCCAGCACGCCACGATCCGAATTCGAGAAATTATCAAGGATCACAACTTGATACCCGGCTTTGGTCAGCTCAACGAAGGTATGCGAGCCAATGAACCCTGCGCCGCCGGTCAAAAGGACTTTTTGTGCCACGTGAAACCTCCAAATCTATTGATCGAGATATAGGATGGATCGGGTCGAAAGGCACGCGGGAATGAATTTTGGGTGGAAAATTGCGATTGTTGCGGCAATCTTTGGAAATATTTTTCAAGAATTACCCAAAAACCCCCAATAAAAGACAGATTAATAGCTGAATACTGGTTGAGGCCCGGATTTTCCCCCTGTAAGGGTTTGACTTCGACAGAAGATGACAAAGGCCCCCGATATGCCCAAAGCCAAGATCACAGATGAAGAGGCGCTTGCCTTCCACATTGACCCCACGCCGGGCAAATTCGAGGTCACGCCGTCGGTCCCGATGACCACGCAGCGCGACCTGTCCCTGGCCTATTCGCCGGGTGTTGCGGTCCCCTGTGAGGCAATCGCCGAGAACCCGCAGACGGCCTATGACTATACCAACAAGGGCAACCTTGTGGCGGTGATTTCAAACGGGACGGCTGTTCTTGGGCTGGGCAATCTAGGTGCGTTGGCATCGAAGCCTGTGATGGAAGGCAAGGCGGTTCTGTTCAAGCGATTTGCTGATGTGAACTCGATCGACATCGAGCTGGACACCGAAGACCCCGAAGCCTTCATCAACGCGGTGAAGCTGATGGGCCCGACTTTCGGCGGCATCAACCTTGAAGACATCAAAGCGCCCGAGTGTTTCATCATCGAGCAGCGCTTGAAGGAAGAAATGGACATCCCCGTCTTCCACGACGACCAACACGGCACGGCGGTGATCTGCGCGGCGGGTCTTCTGAACGCGTTGCATCTGTCGGGCAAGAAAATCGAGGATTGCCGCATCGTTCTGAACGGCGCTGGCGCGGCTGGTATTGCTTGTATCGAGCTGATCAAGGCGATGGGCGCGAAGCATGACAACTGCATTGTCTGCGACACCAAGGGCGTCATCTATCAGGGCCGTAAAGACGGCATGAACCAGTGGAAATCGGCCCACGCCGCCAACACAGAACTCCGCACGCTGGAAGAGGCGATGGATGGGGCAGACGTGTTCCTTGGTGTGTCGGTCAAAGGTGCCGTGACACAGGACATGGTGGCCTCGATGGCCGATAACCCGGTTATCTTTGCCATGGCAAACCCGGATCCGGAAATCACTCCGGAAGAGGCCCACGAAGTGCGTAACGATGCGATCGTGGCGACCGGGCGTTCGGACTATCCGAACCAGGTGAACAACGTGCTGGGCTTCCCGTACCTGTTCCGTGGTGCGCTGGACATCAACGCCCGCGCCATCAATGACGAGATGAAGATCGCCTGTGCGCAAGCGCTGGCAGAACTGGCCCGCGAGGACGTGCCGGACGAAGTTGCCATGGCGTACGGTAAGAAGCTGACCTTTGGTCGCGACTATATCATTCCGACGCCGTTCGACCCGCGTCTGATCCACGTGATCCCGCCGGCGGTTGCCAAAGCTGGGATGGACACGGGCGTTGCACGCCGTCCGATCATCGACATGGATGGGTACGAGCAAAGCCTGAAAGCACGGATGGACCCGACAGCCTCGATCCTGCGCGGCATCACGGCGCGTGCGCGCAAGAACCAGGCAACGATGATTTTTGCCGAGGGCGACAACTCGCAAGTGCTGCGTGCCGCCGTTCAGTATCAACGCAATGGCTATGGTCAGGCGCTGGTTGTTGGCCGTGAAGACGACGTGAAAGCCAAGCTGACCGCCGATGGTCTGGGCGACGCTGTGCGCGAGCTGCGCATTGTGAACGCCGCGAATACCGAACACTTGGAGACCTACAAAGATTTCCTGTACGAACGCCTTCAGCGTCAGGGTTTCGACCGTCACGACATTCACCGTCTGGCTGCGCGCGACCGTCACGTGTTCGCATCGCTGATGCTGGCACATGGGCATGGCGACGGTCTGATCACCGGCGCGACCCGCAAATCGGCTTACGTTCTGGACCGGATCAACCATGTGTTTGATGCGCGCGCCTCGGATGGCGCCGTTGGTGTGACCGCCGTTCTGCACAAGGGCCGCATCGTTCTGATGGCGGATACCTTGGTGCATGAATGGCCCGAAACCGAAGATCTGGCCAATATCGCCGAGCGTGCTGCCGCCGTTGCACGCGGTCTGGGGCTTGAGCCGCGCGTGGCTTTCGTCAGTTTCTCGACCTTCGGCTATCCGATATCGGAACGCGCCTCGAAACTGCATGAAGCGCCAGCTATTTTGGAAGCACGCGGCGTGGATTTCGAATTCGAAGGCGAAATGACTGCTGATGTGGCGTTGAACGCGGACGTGATGGCGCAGTATCCGTTCTGCCGCCTGTCTGGCCCAGCTAACATTTTGGTGGTTCCGGCCAGACACTCGGCGTCGATCTCGGTCAAGATGATGCAGGAACTGGCAGGGGCAACCGTCATCGGTCCGATCCTGTCGGGCATCGATCAGCCGATCCAGATCTGTTCGACCAACTCGACCTCGAACGACATTCTGAACATGGCGATGCTGGCTGCGACCCGCTTGGGTAAGCGCTAATTCCGCCAAGTTAGAGACTGAAACGGCCCGTAGGACATCCCGCGGGCCGTTTTTCGTTCTGTGCAGGTTTGAACAGATAGGATGCGTATCTCGCTGAGTTGTTCGGTGGCTGAGCGGTGTTATCTTTTCTGATGAAGATAGGAGACACCAATGGGTCAGCTTGTGGATGGCGTCTGGCAAGACGTTTGGTACGATACCAAAAAAACCGGCGGCAAATTCAAGCGCGAGGATGCGCGGTTTCGCAATTGGGTCACGGCGGATGGTGCGGCGGGCCCGACGGGCGATGACGGGTTCAAGGCCGAGCCCGGCCGGTATCACCTTTACGTTTCGCTCGCCTGCCCGTGGGCGCACCGCACCCTGATCTTTCGCAAGCTGAAAGGGCTGGAAGATCTGATCGGTGTGACCGCCGTGCATCCGCATATGTTGTCCAACGGATGGGAGTTTGACGCCAAGGATCCCGAGCCGCTGTTCGGGCACAGCTTCATGCATCAGGTCTATACGACAGATAAGGCCGACTACTCTGGTCGCGTGACCGTACCTGTTCTGTGGGACAAAGCGCAAAATCGGATTGCCAGCAACGAAAGCTCGGAAATCATCCGCATGTTCAACTTAGCCTTCAACGGGCTGACTGGGAACACGCTGGATTTCTACCCCGAACTGCTGCGCGATCAAATCGACGCGATCAACGACGATGTCTATCGAAACATCAATAATGGTGTCTATCGCTGCGGATTTGCCACCACACAAGAGGCGTATGAGCAGGCGTTCGACGCGCTTTTCGAGGCGCTGGATCGTGTTGAAACCATCCTATCCGAAAGCCGCTATTTGGTCGGCAACCAACTGACCGAGGCTGATTGGCGTCTATTTACAACGTTGGCCCGGTTCGATGCGGTCTATCACGGGCACTTCAAAACGAACCTGAAACGGATTGAGGATTTCCCGAACATCTCGAACTATCTGCGTGAACTCTATCAACATCCCGGCGTGGCCGAGACGGTGAACATGGAGCACATCAAATCGCACTACTATTACTCGCACGAGACGATCAATCCGACGCGGGTGGTGCCAAAGGGGCCGGCGCTGGATTTTACCCGCCCCCATGATCGCGATCGGTTCTGACGCAGTTTGACTTGCACGCTGAGGCGGCCCTAGGCTTGTCCGATGCGGTATTTTCTGAACCATCTGCGCGGGCAGCATCCGCTGTGGCAAAGCTTTTTGGTGAATGGCGTTGGCGTGCGGCTGGCGCTCTATGTCCTTATTTTGCTGGCTCTCAGCGCCGCCCCGATTTCGATTTTGGTGGCTGCGGCGATGATTGGCGCTGATGCGCTGTGTCTGCTGTGGCAAAGCGTCGGCTATTTCCGCGCGGCCGAGGCGCGGGTGCGCGATACCGGGTCTATGCTGCCCACATGGGGCGGGATGATTGGTTTGGTCATTGCTGTGTTCGTCGTGGTGTCGCAATGGTGGGCCTTGGGACTGGCGACGCGTCCGATTGACGATGGTCCCAGTTTTGCTGAGCGCAAGGCGCTAGAACGGCAGGCCGAGTACCAGATCATACGACAACCTGATGGAAACCTGCTGTTCCAAGGGCAGATTGTGTTGGGCGTGACCAAGGCGCTGGGCCGGGAACTGGCGCAAGGGCCGATCCCCGCACGCATCACCCTGAAAAGCGACGGTGGGAATGTGTTCGAAGCGCGGGGTTTGGCGAAGTTGATCGCGACGCTTGGGATGACGACCCATGTGGACGATACGTGTAGCTCGGCCTGCACTTTGGTGTTCATCGCAGGAGGGCAGCGGCAGCTTGGACCAGACGCGCGGTTGGGATTTCACGGCTATCTACTGGAGAACGCGCAGCGGTTGCCAGGATTCAATATCGAGGTCGAGCAAGCGCGGGATCGGGAGTTCATGCTGGGGCAGGGCGTTTCGGAGGATTTCGTCGCGCGCGTGTATGACACCCCATCTAGCGACATCTGGTTTCCGGAACACGGGTTCTTGCGCCAATCCGGCGTCGTGACACAGACCCCCTAAAATAGAAAACCCCGCCACGAGGACGGGGTTTTCAGGTGATTTAGAGACTAACTTAGTCGATGATCGCGTTCAGCGTGGCCGAGGGGCGCATCACTTTGGCTTTCAGTTCGACCGAAGGGCGGAAGTAGCCGCCGATATCGGCTGCCGGACCCTGAGCTGCTGCCAGCTCGGCCAGGATGGCTTCTTCACCGTCGGCCAGCGCCTTTGCAACCGGAGCGAACTCGGCCGCTAGATCTGCGTCATCCGACTGTGCGGCCAAGGCGTCTGCCCAGTAACGTGCGAACCAATAGTGGCTGTCGCGGTTGTCCGGCTGGCCAACTTTGCGCGACGGCGAGTTGTTGTTGTCCAGAATGCCTTGGGTCGCAGCTTCGGCAGCGGCACCCAGAACACCCGCTTTGGCGTTGCCCTTAACGTCTGCCAGGAAGTTCAGGCTTTCACCTAGCGCACAGAACTCGCCCATCGAGTCCCAACGCAGGTGGTTTTCCTCAACCAGCTGCTGAACGTGCTTCGGAGCCGAACCACCCGCGCCGGTTTCGAACAGACCGCCACCTTTCATCAGCTTCACGATCGACAGCATCTTGGCCGAGGTGCCCAGTTCCAGGATCGGGAACAGGTCGGTCAGGTAGTCACGCAGCACGTTGCCGGTGATTGCGATGCTGTCGTTGCCAGCCGTGATGGTTTTCAGCGACTGCGCGGTAGCTTCACGCGGGGCCATGATCTGGAACAGGTCGGCTTTGCCAGCAGCTTCCAGTGCCGGGGTCACGTATTTGATCAGCTCAGCATCGTGTGCGCGGTTTGCGTCCAGCCAGAAGATCGCTTCCGAACCGGTCAGGCGCTGACGGTCAAGGGCCAGCTCGATCCAGTTTTCGATCGGAGCCTTCTTCACGGTGCACGAACGCCAGATGTCACCGGCTTCAACGTCGTGGCTGTGCAGCGTGTCGCCATTGGCGGTCACGACGCGGATGGTGCCATCAGCAGGAGCTTCAAACGTGGTCGGGTGCGAGCCGTACTCTTCCGCTTTCTGAGCCATCAGGCCAACGTTTGCCACCGAACCAGCGGTGGTCACGTCCAGCGCGCCGTTGGCTTTGAAGAAGTTGATGGTTTCGTCATAGACGGTGGCATAACAGCGGTCGGGGATCACGCAGTTGGTGTCGCCTTTCGCGCCGGTCTCGTCCCAGCCTTTACCGCCAGCGCGGATCACGGCAGGCATCGAGGCGTCGATGATCACGTCCGACGGCACGTGCAGGTTGGTGATGCCTTTGTCGCTGTCGACCATGTACATCGACGGACGATCCAGAGCAGCGATTTCCGCGTTGATTTCGTCTGCGTTGTCCAAGCTGTTGATGGCGTCCAGAACCGCACCCAGACCCGAGTTCGGCGAACCGCCGGCAGCGGCAATCGCCTCACCGTGCTTGTCCCAAACCGGACCAAGCCATGCTTTGACAGCGTGGCCAAAGATGATCGGGTCCGACACTTTCATCATGGTCGCTTTCATGTGAAGCGAGAACATGGTGCCGTCTTTCTTGGTGTCTTCAATGGCCTCGGCCAGGAAAGACCCCAGAGCTTTCGCCGACATGAAGGTCGCATCCGCGATGGTGCCTTCTTCCAACGGCCAGCCGTCTTTCAGAACGGTGGTCGAGCCGTCTTTGCCGACGAATTCGATTTTCGCGTCACCCGCCTGAGCGGCCGAGATGGTGGCCGAAACTTCGTTGGCGTAGAAGTCGTTGCCCGGCATGGACGACACTTTGGTCTTCGAGGACGATTCCCAAGCACCCATCGAATGCGGGTTGTTCTGGGCAAAGTTCTTAACAGCGCGGGCCGAACGGCGGTCCGAGTTGCCTTCGCGCAGAACAGGGTTCACAGCGGACCCCTTGATGCCGTCGTAGCGGGCGCGGATGGCTTTTTCTTCGTCGGTCGAGGGATCTTCCGGGTAGGACGGGATGTTGTAACCCTGACCCTGCAGTTCTTCGATGGCGGCAACCAGCTGCGGGACCGAGGCCGAGATGTTCGGCAGCTTGATCACGTTTGCACCGGGGGTTTTCACCAGCTCGCCCAGTGCGGCCAGATCATCCGACTGGCGCTGATCGTCGGTCAGGTTCTCGGGGAAGGTCGCGATGATGCGGCCGGCCAGAGAAATGTCCGGCGTGCCAACGGTGATTCCCGCGGCGGAAACGAACTTGCGGATGATCGGCAGGAACGAGGCCGAGGCCAGTTCGGGCGCTTCGTCTACAATTGTATACAGAATGTCTGCTTGCGATTTATCGGTCATTTTAGAACACCTCTTTTTTCGCGGAAAACTTCGCCACGGGGCCAATGCCCTGAACGGCGAAAGGTGGGATTTCCCCTTTCCCTTACACAAAACCCGTGAAGAAAAAAAGGGCGGAGCGCTAACAGCCCCAAGAAAAAGGGTCGCAGCCCAAGCCGCGACCCCAATGAATGCTTAAAGTCGATCCATGATCGCTTCGGCAATCGACATCGTGTTGCCGGTGCCGCCCAGATCAGGGGTCACGCGGTCTTTCGCCTGTACGGTGTCGATCACCGCTTTCTTCAGGCGCTGGGCGTCTTCGGGTTTGCCCACATGCTCCAACATCAGGCCCGCGGCCATCAGGAAGGCACAGGGATTTGCCTTCTGCTGGCCTGCGATATCGGGGGCTGATCCGTGGACGGCCTCGAAGATGGCGGCGTCTTTGCCGATGTTCGCGCCCGGGGCTAGACCCAGACCGCCCACCAGACCGGCGGCCAGATCCGACAGGATGTCGCCAAACAGGTTGGTGGTGACGATCACGTCGAACGCGTCGGGGTACATAACCATCTGCATGGCGCAGGCATCTACGATGCGCTCGTCGAAATCGACGCGGCCTTCGTATTCTTGGGCGATTTTGCGGGCTTCTTCCAGAAACATGCCGGACAGCAGCTTCAGGATGTTCGCCTTGTGCACGATGGACACTTTCTTGCGTCCGTTCGCCAGCGCATATTCGAACGCCGCGCGGGTGATGCGCTGTGCGCCTTCCTTGGTGTTATAGCCGGTCGAGAACACCTTCCCCTCGGGATCGCCATTGTGCTCCATGTAGCCTTCGTCCGAGATGTAATACCCTTCCAGGTTCTCGCGGAAGATCACCATGTCGACGTTGTCAAAACGCCCATCCAGCTTGATCGTTTTGGTCGGGCGGACGTTGGCATACAGGTTGAACGCCTGGCGCAGTTGCAGGTTGATCGACTTGAAGCCACCGCCAACGGGCGTGGTCAGCGGACCTTTCAGCGCCAGCTTGGTTTTGCGGATGCTGTCCAGCGTGGCTTCGGGAAGGGGGGTGCCCTCAGATTCAAATGCGGTCATGCCCGCCTGCTGCACATCCCATTCAAACGGGCTGCCCATCTTGTCCAGAATGGCGGTTACGGCTTCGGTGATTTCGGGGCCAATCCCATCGCCGGGGATCAAGGTGGCTTGGATCTTTGTCATGGTCATCTCCATGGTGATGCGCGCGTTTGCGCCTGATATATACGGTATACAATGGAATACAATAGCGAAATGACATTCAGAAAGGTGAATAAAACAAGGCGTTTCCCCGTCATGCTACGCGCGACTTGCGCCTGCGGGCAAGCGCGCTAACGTGGACAGGCAAGGAGGCGCCGCGTGACCCTATTCAACCTCGGATCTATCAACATCGATAACTTCTATCGCGTCCCGCATATGCCCGCACCGGGGGAAACCTTGGCCGCAGAGGAGCATTCCGTCGGATTGGGCGGGAAGGGCGCAAATCAATCTGTTGCCAGCGCGCGCGCCGGAGCGCAGGTGCGCCATATCGGGGCGGTTGGTCCCGAGGGCGATTGGTGTATCGAGGTGCTGACGAAAGCCGGGGTTGACACGCGCCACATCACGCGCGCCGAGGTTGCAACAGGCCACGCAAACATTCTGATTGATCCCGAGGGCGAGAACCAAATCATTCTCTATCCCGGCGCAAATCGCGCATTCTCTCAGGATCATGTGGCGGGGGCTTTGTCCGATGCTGGGCCGGACGACACGCTGATTTTGCAAAACGAAACCGCCCTGACGGTCGAGGCGGCAACGCTTGCAAAGTCAAAAGGCATGCGTGTCATCTATTCTGCCGCGCCCTTTGTGGCCGAGGATGCGAAAGCAATGCTGTCTGTCACCGATATGTTGGTGCTGAACGAGGTGGAGGCGCAGCAGCTAACCGACGCGCTGGGCGTGGGGCTTGCGGACCTTGAGGTGCCCGTGGTGTTGATCACCAAAGGAGCGGACGGAGCAGTTTGGATGGAATACGGGGTGGAGACCGCGCGGGTTCCGGCTTTCTCCGTGACGCCTGTAGATACGACCGGCGCGGGGGATTGCTTTATCGGCTATGTTGCCGCGGGGCTGGATCAAGGGATGTCACCGGAAGAAGCCATGCGGCTTGGTTCCGCAGCCTCAGCCATCAAGGTCACGCGGTTTGGCACCGCAGATGCGATCCCCACACGGGACGAGGTGGACCACTTTCTGCAGAAATAGGGTCTTTTAGCCCTTCAAAAGCTGCCCCAGACGCATCGCGATCGACACATCGCCCGAGACTTTGATCTTGCCTGTCATGAAGGCGGTCATCGGGTTCAGATCGCCCTTCATCAGCTTCTGCAAATTGGCATGCGACATGGCGATGGTGCAATCCGTGTCCACGTCTTCCCGCGACAAAACCCCGTCCTGCAGAACGATCACGCCGTCCTCGCCGCAGTCCAGCTTCAGGCTATCCTCGAACGACACCTTGGTCAGGCCACGTTCGATTTTTTCGACGATAGGGGTTAGGGGCATTGGAAGTCCTCATGTAAAAACGCCCCCGCGTGATACGGGGGCGTTCGAACGCGGTCCACAGTGACGTGGCGCGAGTTTACTTGACGCGTTTGTTGCGCATCGCGATCAGCTTCAGACGCAGCGCGTTCAGCTGGATGAAGCCGGCGGCGTCGGTCTGGTCGTAAGCGCCCATGTCTTCTTCGAAGGTCACGTGCTCTTCCGAGTACAGCGAGTGATCCGACCAGCGGCCAACCACGCGGGCCATGCCTTTGTACAGCTTCATGCGGACGGTGCCGGTTACGTGCTCTTGGCTCAGGTCGATGGCGGCCTGAAGCATTTCACGCTCGGGCGAGAACCAATAGCCGTTATACAGAAGCTCGGCGTATTTCGGCATCAGCTCGTCTTTAAGGTGCATCGCGCCGCGGTCCATGGTGATCGACTCGATGCCACGGTGGGCATCCAGAAGGATCGTGCCGCCGGGGGTCTCGTAGATGCCGCGCGACTTCATGCCAACATAGCGGCCTTCCACCAGATCCAGACGGCCAATGCCGTGCTTGCGGCCGTATTCGTTCAGCGCGGTCAGGATGGTCGCGGGCGACATCTTTTCGCCGTTGATCGCAATGGGATCGCCTTTTTCGAATTCAATCTCGATGAATTCGGGCGTGTCCGGTGCATCTTCCGGGTGCACGGTGCGCTGATAGACATAGTCCGGTGCATCCTCGGCCGGGTCTTCCAGAACTTTACCTTCCGACGAGGTGTGCAGCAGGTTTGCGTCGACCGAGAACGGCGCCTCGCCGCGTTTGTCCTTGGCGATCGGAATCTGGTTCTTCTCGGCGAAGTCCAGCAGTTTGGTGCGCGAGCCCAGATCCCACTCACGCCACGGGGCGATCACGACGATCTCGGGGTTCAGCGCGTAGGCCGCCAGTTCGAAACGAACCTGGTCGTTGCCCTTGCCGGTCGCACCGTGGCTAACCGCATCTGCGCCGTGCTCGGCGGCGATTTCCACCAGACGCTTCGAGATCAGCGGACGTGCGATCGAGGTGCCCAGCAGGTACAGGCCTTCATATTGCGCGTTGGCGCGGAACATCGGGAAGACGTAATCGCGCACAAATTCTTCGCGCAGGTCTTCGATGTGGATGTTCTCAGGCTTGATACCCAGCAGCTCGGCTTTCTTGCGTGCGGGCTCCAGCTCTTCGCCCTGACCAAGGTCAGCGGTGAAGGTGATTACTTCGCAGCCATACTCGGTCTGCAGCCATTTCAGGATGATCGAGGTATCAAGGCCACCGGAATAGGCCAGAACAACCTTCTTAGGTGCCTTTTGCGGTGCGGTATTGGACGAAATCATCGGTTTCCCTTTCACGAGCGTATCGCGCGGCGATTATATGTTTTTAAGGGAAAGAGCAAGGATCACAGGGCGTGTTCTGCATGGAAAAGGGCGGCCCACTGGACCGCCCTTCGTAATTTTCGCGCTACGGCGGATCGGATCAGAGCCCGAGGTTGCCGTGCAGCTCTTCCATGGCGGCTTCGTCCTCGGAAATATCACGGCCGTCGGTCAGCACCAGAAGCGAGTCGTGTTGCGCTTCTGCCGCTGCTTCTGCCTCTGCTTCAGCCAATGCAGCTTCGTCCTCGAGGCGTGCCAGCTCTTCCTCGTAGGCCTGGGCAGTCGCAAGATCGTCTTCTGCGGCAGTCAGATCGGTCTGGGTTTGCGTAATCTGATCGTCTTTGGCGGTCAGTTCACCTTCCAGCTCGGTAACGCGGGCCGCTTCTTCGTCGGTCAGCTCGGTCTTGGCATTGAGCGTATCCAGCTCACCCTGCAGTGCTGTTTTCTCATCATTCAGGGTGTTCAGCTGGCCATTCAGCCCATCAACCGCTACCTGAGCGTCGGCCTCGGTGATGCCGGGGTCGGTTTCTTTGTGGGTCTCGACAGCAGCAGCTGCAGTCGCTGCGGCGGTTTCTGCTTCGTCAGCGGCAACCGTTGCATCGCGATAGGCGGCAGCCTTACCAACACGGCTGTTGGCGTTGGCGACTTCCAGTGCGCGCGCGCTGGCGTTCGAGGCATTAGCACCTTTCAACGTGCTGCGAACCGCGCCGTTTCCGTTCGATGCTTTGGCTCCGCCCTGCGATTTGGAACCGCCGCGTTTTTCCTTGCCACCGCCTTTTTCTTTATCTTTGCCCTTGGCAAGTGCTGGCTTGGCGGACACAAGCATGATCGACGTGCTTGCGACGGGTACTGCAAGTGTGGTGACAAGTGCTGTCATGACGGCTTTGGTGAGTGTTTTCATTGCGCTCTCTCCGTGAGTTCAGAGTTTGGGGGCCTCGCTATAATAGAACAGGCACGCTAAAGGGTTAGGGGAAACTCGCAAGCATTTCATGTAAATATGCGCACAATTTCGCCGGGTTAGGGGTGACTGTTTCCAAACAGACACATCTTTAAGGCGTATTTAAGGCATCCGTTTGTGGGTTTGGCTTGCCAAGCTGCACCTCTTGATGGAGAGATCACGCATGAGCGATTTTTTGAAAAGAGCCCGCGTCGCCGAACAGCAAATGCGCGCGTTGTTCCCCGCCACGCCCTTGCAGCGGAATGACCATCTGTCTGCGATGTATGGCGCTGATATCTGGCTGAAACGCGAAGACCTCAGCCCCGTGCGCAGCTACAAGATCCGCGGCGCGTTGAATGCGATGGGCAAGGCTTTGGCTGCGGACCCGTCGCGCGACTTGTTTGTCTGTGCATCTGCGGGCAACCACGCGCAGGGTGTGGCCTTTACCAGCCGCCACTTCGGCGTGCGGGGCGTGATTTTCATGCCGGTGACGACACCTCAGCAGAAAATCGAGAAAACCCGCATCTTCGGCGGGGACAGCATCGAGATCCGCTTGGTTGGGGACTATTTCGACGACACGCTGAAAGCTGCGCAAGAGTATTGCACCGCCGAGGGCGGCCATTTTCTGTCGCCCTTTGACGACACGGATGTGATCGAAGGCCAGGCCAGTGTCGCCGCCGAGATCGTGTCGCAGCTTGGTCGCGCGCCGGATCTGGTCATTCTGCCTGTTGGTGGCGGTGGGCTGTCGTCGGGGGTCACCAAATATCTCAGCGAAACTGCGCCGGAAACCGCCCTGCGCTATGTCGAACCCGCCGGGGGCGCCAGCCTACGCGCCGCGTTGGAGGCCGGGCAGCCGGTGACGTTGGATTACGTGGACAATTTCGTCGATGGTGCGGCCGTCGCCCGGATCGGCGCGATGACCTTTGAGGTCCTGAAAACAATCGATCCGGCGCATCTTCTGGCAGTGCCCGAGGATCGTATTTGCCTGACCATCTTGGACATGTTGAATGTCGAAGGCGTCGTGCTAGAGCCCGCAGGCGCAATGTCGATTGACGCCCTGAAGGATCTTCGGGACGACATTCGCGGCAAGACGGTGATCTGTGTCACCTCGGGTGGGAATTTCGATTTCGAACGCCTTCCCGATGTCAAAGAACGCGGTCAGCGGTTTGCCGGGCTAAAGAAATATTTCCTGCTCCGCTTACCGCAACGCCCCGGCGCGCTGAAAGACTTCCTGCAGATCCTTGGCCCAGACGATAACATCGCCCGGTTTGAATACATGAAGAAAAGCGCACGCAATTTCGGCTCGGTCCTGCTGGGCATTGAAAGCAGCCGACCTGAAAACTTCGACCTGCTAGAGCAGCGGCTAGAAGAGCACGGCTTTGCCTTCTCGGACATTACGGATGATGAAACCATTGCCGAGTTCGTGGTCTAGCACTGCGCCAAAAACTCGGCCTTGGACTGATCATAGGCGGTGAAGATGGGCTCTAGCTGGATCTGGTTGTTCTGACCATTCGCGGCGGCTTGTTCGTTCTGTCCGCAGATAACAGACAAGTCCCGAAACCCCAGATTCAGGGCCGAGCCCTTCAGGAAATGCATGTCCTGTTCGTACTGCGTAGGGTCGGGGTTGGATTTCAGACGGGCAATCACCTCGTCCACTTCTTCTAGAAAAATTTCGGCCACTTCGCCGAAGTCCTCTTCCCCGATTTCATCTTTCAACTCGTTCACACGACCCCAATCAATCACGGGCGCCCCCTACTTGTCCGCGGTGATCATGCGCAGCGCAGGTTAACATACTGTTATAAGTACAGATAATGTTGAATTTTAACTTTAAAGACCTGTTAAATCGCACCCCCTAAAGATGATGTGGAATGTCGCATGTTTTAAAAGTCTTGGGGTAATCTTGGGTGTAGCAAAACCACATAACACTGAAGCAATCAGCACACGCGCCGCGCAAGAAAACGTGGTCAGGCCTGATTCGATTCAGCGTATCCTGCTTGTCGATGACAGCCGCGCCCAACGCAGCCTGATGTCGCGATCCCTTGCAAAACAGGGCTATCAGGTGACCGAGGCCGGATCTGGGTTGGAAGCGATAAAGTTGTTCGCCGCGAATGATTTTGACTTGGTCCTTAGCGATTGGATGATGCCCGGAATGAACGGTCTGGAACTGTGCCAAGCCGTCCGGGCGCAAAATGCAAAGGGCTATGTTTATTTCATCCTGCTGACGTCGAAATCGGACAAAGACGCGGTGTCGCGCGGCTTGGATGTGGGGGCCGATGATTTTCTGGCCAAACCTCTTAACCCGGACGAGTTGCGCGCCCGCATCGCGGCCGGTGGGCGCATTCTGTCGATGGAGCGGGAGCTTCAGGAAACGAACCGGCTGGTGTCCTCGGCCCTGGCTGAACTGAAGTCGCTGTATGACTCTCTCGATCGCGATCTGGTCGAAGCACGGAAGATGCAGCAATCTTTGGTGCGGGATTCTTTCCGCGACTGGGGGCGGGCGGAAGTGTCCGTGCTGTTGAAGCCCTGCGGGCATGTGGGCGGTGATCTGGTCGGGTTCTTTGACGCTGGGCAGGATCACATCGCGTTCTATTCGATTGATGTGTCGGGACACGGGATCGCCTCGGCGCTGTTGACCGCGCGGCTTGCGTCCTACCTGTCTGAAGGTTTACCCACGCATAACATCGCATTGATCGAGTGCGAGGATGGCAATCACCACAGGCAACCGCCCGAGATGGTGGCGGCACAGCTGAACACGCTTTTGACCAAGGACATGCTGTCCGAGCACTATTTCACCATGCTGTTTGGCTATCTGGACATGACCACGGGCCAGGTGGAATTTACCCAATGCGGGCATCCGAACGCCGTGGTGCTGACCCGAACTGGCCAGTCCCGTTTCATCGGGGATGGCGGGATGCCAATCGGCCTGATCTCGGCCGCTGAATTTGAACGACAAACCCTGCAACTGCACCCCGGAGAGCGTCTGATCTTCTACTCGGACGGCTTCACGGAATGTGAGAACGCGCAGAAAGAACAGATTGACGAACAAGGGTTTGGAGAGATTCTCGAGAAAAACAGCGGGCTAACGAATGAGATGCTGTTTGACGCGATGGTCTGGGATCTGGACCGCTTTGCGGGCGGGGAGGAGTTCGGCGATGATCTGTCCTGTGTTATGGTGACTTACAAGTCTCCGATATAGGTCTGGACGAAATGCCGGTCGCCCGGGCTGTGCAGGATTTTTGCAGCGGTGCGGGCAGTGCTCCAGACCGCATCATGATCCGGCTCGATCGGCATGCCGATCCGCCGAACGGGCGCGGCCAGAAAGATGTGACAGATCTTCTCGGCCCTCAGGTCATATTCCGGCATGAAGGTGAACCGGCGATACGCACCCAGACGCACAGGATTGCGGATGGTCCAGCCAGTTTCTTCCATGACTTCGCGATGCAGGGCGGCAATCGGGCTTTCTCCGGCATCAATGCCTCCACCCGGCAGTTGGTACTCGTCAAAGCCTCCACCCTGATGGGTCAGCAGCAGATCCTGCCCGCGCACAAGGATCGCATATGCGCCTGGACGCGGGGTATAGACCCGATTTCTTCGCTTCGGTGCGCCAAATCTTCGGATCATCCCTTTTCCATTCGGTTGCTGCCACCATATAGACGCGGTATGCCAAGCTGAACGCCGATAGGAAACCCCAATGACTCTTGGATCTCAAATCGCATGGGATGACACCATTCTGCCATTCCAACTGGACAACAGCGACATCCGTGGCCGCCTTCTGCGCCTTGACGGAACGCTGGACACGATCCTGTCCCAACACAACTATCCCCCCGCGATCGAAGCGCTGGTGGCGGAAGCCGCCATGCTGACTGCGATGATCGGACAGACCATCAAGCAGAGCTGGAAACTTTCGCTGCAAATCCGTGGCGATGGTCCCGCACGGTTGATTGCGACCGACTACTACGCGCCGAAAGTGGCAGGCGAGCCCGCCGAAATCCGCGCCTATGCCAGCTATGACGAGGAACGACTGGACCCGACCGGACCCAGCTTTCCGCAGATCGGCAAAGGCATTTTCGCGATCTTGATCCAGCAGAAGGAAGGCCAGCAGCCTTATAAAGGCATGACTCCGCTTACGGGCATTTCCTTGTCAGACTGTGCGCAAGCCTACTTTGCGCAGTCCGAGCAGCTGCCGACCCGCTTCCACCTGACCTTTGGCAAATCGGTTTGGGCCGGTGGGCAAGAAGGTTGGCGTGCGGGCGGCGTGATGCTGCAACACATGCCGAAATCTTCGCCGCATGTGACCGGTGAAGGTGGGTCTGGCGAAGGCGGTCTTCTGACCCCCAGCGATTTGCTGACCGACGAAGACAGCGAAAACTGGAGCCGCGCCAACATCCTGCTGGATTCCGTGGAAGAGTTGGAACTCGTCGGCCCCTCGGTTCAACCGACCGAGCTGCTGGTCCGCCTGTTCCATGAAGAAGCGCCGCGCGTTTATGATCCTCAGCCCCTTAGCTTCGGCTGCCCCTGCTCGGAAGAACGCGTGCGCGAAAGTCTGTCGATCTATTCTGAGCGTGATATCGGCCACATGACCAATGACGACGGCCGCGTGACCGCAGATTGTCAGTTCTGCGGAGCACACTACGATCTGGATCCGGCCACGGTCGGCAAGGATGCGAAGGGCGTGGATGGTGACAGCGCCTGATCAAATCGCGCGCCTTCGGGCGGCCCTGTCCCTGCCGGGGACGGGAAGCTCGGATTTTGACCTATCGCCCGGTGTGAAACCTCTTGTCGGGCGAAAATTGCGCCCGGCCGGCGTGCTGATGCCCTTTGTCGAAACCCGAACTGGGTTGGAATTGGTGCTGACCAAACGGTCCTCTGCCTTGAAGCACCACCCTGGACAGATCGCCTTTCCGGGCGGAAAACGCGATGAAATAGACACTGATATTCGCGCAACAGCCCTGCGCGAGGCACATGAAGAAATTGGACTGAGCCCAACCCATGTCGAAGTTCTGGGCCAGTTGCCAGAACATGAGACCGTCACTGGCTTCACAGTGACCCCGGTCTTGGGTTTGGTGACCACCGAGTTCACCCCAGTCGTCGAACCCGGCGAGGTCGAGGAAGCCTTCCGTGTGCCCTTCGATCATGTCGCGGACCTTGCGAAATTCAGCAAGCAGGGGCGGTTTTGGCAGGGCCAAATGCGCTGGTACGAAACCGTGCCGATTGGTCCGTACTATATTTGGGGCGCAACCGCACGGATGCTGCGTGGGCTGGCTGAAAGGCTGGCGCAATGACGCGTGTTCAGGGTGATTGGATAAACGACCCGGGCGCTCAGCGTGTCTGCGCCTTGCTGTCTGATGCGGGATATCAGGCCTATTTCGTCGGCGGATGCGTGCGCAACGACTTGTTGGGGGTCGGGATCTCGGATCTGGACATGTGCACGGATGCGCGGCCCGCGCGCGTGATGGAACTGGCCGAGGCTGCGGGCCTGCGCGTTCTGCCCACGGGGATCGAGCATGGCACGGTGACGATTGTCATTGATCACGAACCGTACGAGATCACGACCTATCGCAAAGATGTCCAGACCGATGGGCGGCGCGCGGTTGTGGCGTTCTCGGATCGGATCGAGGATGACGCACACCGTCGCGACTTTACGATGAACGCGCTGTATGCCGATCCGGCGGGGCAGGTTCTGGACCCGTTGGGCGGACTTCCCGATCTGAGCGCGCGCCGTGTGCGGTTCATTGATGATGCGGGCGAGCGGATCCGCGAGGACTATCTTCGCACGCTGCGATTTTTCCGATTTCACGCGTGGTATGGTGATGAAACGGCGGGCATTGATCCCGACGGTTTGGCAGCCTGTGCAGCGAATTTGGCTGGGTTAGAGACACTTTCCAAAGAGCGTGTCGGGCTTGAGATGCTGAAAATCCTGTCCGCGCCTGATCCTGCGCCGGCCATGGCGGCGATGGCGCAGTCGGGCGTTTTGGCGTGTATTTTGCCCGGTGCTGATGCCTCGAAGTTGGCCGTTTTGGTGCATCTGGAAGCAGATTTGGCCGCAGACCCCTTGCGGCGACTGGCGCTTTTGGGGGGGCAAGGCGTCGCGAAGGCGCTGCGCTTGTCTAAGAAACAGGCGAAGCAGCTTGAGAACTTGCGCGATGAGATCGGATCATCCGCCACTATCGGAGAGCTGGCCTTCCGGTTGGGCCCCGACCAAGCACGTAACATTGCGCTTCTGCGCGCTGTGATGCTTGAAATGCCGCTGGCCAATGGGCTGGAACGCCAGATTGACGCCGGAGCCGCAGCCAAGTTCCCCATCAAGCCCGCCGACCTGATGCCGGGCATCACCGGACCCGCGCTGGGCGACAAGCTGCGTGAACTCGAAACCCGTTGGATCGCATCGGAATTTACCCTGACGCGTGAGGAACTGTTGAAATGAGCGATATGACGCACACCATCACCCGTCTGGGCCATTTGGGCGATGGGATCGCTGACGGTCCGATCTTCGCGGCCCGCACCCTGCCAGGTGAAGTCGTGCGGGGTGAGGTGACAGGCGACCGGATCGAGACACCAAAGATCGTCACGCCCTCGTCTGATCGGGTCAAACCGGCTTGTACCCACTACAACACCTGCGGGGGGTGTTCTTTGATGCATGCCTCGGATGAATTCGTGGCGGGTTGGAAGACCGAGATTGTCCAAAATGCGCTTAATTCCCACGGGATAGAGACTGATTTCAGACCGATCCACACCTCTCCTGCCCGGTCCAGACGCCGCGCCGTGCTGTCTGCTCGGCGGGGGAAGAAAGCTCCGATCGTTGGGTTCCATGGCCGCCGCTCCGGCACAATCACCGAGATCTCGGACTGTCATCTGATCCACCCCGAGATCCTGCAAGCCCTGCCTGCGCTGGGCGAGTTGACCGTGATTGGCGGCTCGCGCAAGGGCGAGTTGTCGATCAATGTGACGGTTTCGGATGTGGGGTTGGATGTGTCGGTGACGGGGGGCAAGCCGCTGGATCGCGCGCTTGAATCCGAGTTGGGGCAAGCCGTTCATCGCTTCGGTTTCGCCCGTTTGTCTTGGGATGGCGAGGTGATCGCGATGGAAACTCCGCCGACGCAAAGTTTTGGACCGGCCGCCGTGACGCCCCCGCCCGGCGCCTTCCTACAAGCCACCCGTGAGGGCGAGGCCGCTTTGCTGGCAGCAGTCCGCGAGGCGGTTGGCGACGCGGACCACATTGTGGACCTGTTTGCAGGCTGCGGCACCTTCGCGCTGCCCTTGGCGGAAAACGCCTTTGTCCACGCGGTTGAAGGTGTGGATAGCATGTTGAAAGCGCTGGATGCCGGCTGGCGCCATGCGCAGGGACTGCACAAGGTCACCACCGAAACGCGCGACCTGTTCCGAAATCCGCTTTATGCCGAAGACTTAACCCGGTTTGACGCCGCCGTCATCGACCCCCCACGTGCTGGGGCCGAGGCGCAGATCGCGCAGATCGCGGCCTCGGACTTGTCCGTTGTGGCAATGGTGTCGTGCAATGCGGTCAGTTTTGCGCGAGATGCCAAGATTTTGCTTGATGCAGGGTTTGAAATGGAGTGGATACAGGTCGTAGATCAGTTCCGCTGGTCCACACATACCGAGCAGGTGGCCAGTTTCCGGCGCAAATAAGCCGGATCTGCCCAATAAAAACTACGGGTGACCCATGAGGATCGTCGTCGCAATTGCAGCAGTGCTTGCCCTTCTTTTCACCGCGTCCTGCGGCGAGAAGGTAACCCGCTATGACGGACCCGAGGTCACGCGGATCGTTGTGAATAAGGGCGCTCGGAAGATGTATCTTCTGCACGGCACAAAAGTCCTGAAACGCTATAACATCGACCTTGGCTTTGCCCCCAACGGGCACAAACAGTTCGAAGGCGACGGCAAGACGCCCGAGGGGCGCTATGTCATCGACCGCCGCAATCCCAACAGCGCCTTCTATCTGTCGATTGGCATTTCCTATCCCAATCGAAAAGACGTGGAATATGCGCGGGCACGCGGAAAGCCGCCCGGTGGCGAGATATTTATCCACGGCGGGCCGCGCCCCAAGGACCCGAATGGCCCGGATTGGACGGCGGGCTGTATCTCGGTCAAGAACCGTGAGATGCGCGAGATTTATACGATGGTGCGGCTGGGAACGGTTATCGACATCAACCCCTAAACGAAAAAGCCCGCCAGATTTGGCGGGCTTTTTTATTTTTGTCGCAAGGGTTTAGGCGCCAACTTCCAGAACCCACCAAATCTTGCCGTTGTCTTCCTGATGCCACGAGAACCCCAGATTGCGTGCGCGCGGATCCATGATGATACGGCGGGTTTCGGGGTTCGCCATCCATGCAGACAAGGTGGCAAGCTCGCTTTCGAACGTCTCTGAGATCGTTTCACCCAGATACAGCCCCGGATAGCCGACGCGATTGGCGCGATCCAGCGGCGACGACCCATCCGAGCCGAAGTGCCATGGGCGGTTCTGCATGGCCATATCCTGCGCATGGGTTTTGGCGGCGGCGTTCAGCTGGCTGTTCAGCTGCAAGGGCACGGCACCCGACGCGCCACGCAGTTCGTTTACGGAATCCAGCATGCGGTACTGAATACGCGACGTTTGCGACGACGAAATCCGGTACACGCGTGTGCCGTCTCCGATATTGCCCGTGGTGGTCGTACAAGCTGTCAGAGCTGTTGCTGCGGCCAAGGCCAACAAAATCGCGCGCATGGGTACTCTCATCAAAATAATCTTGTTCTGGCGCTTCACTATAGACACTATGAAGCGAATTCAAACAACGGCTGCGTGATGTTGCCGATTCACGCCGGTTTGATTTGCGACTGATGCTGTCGCGCAATATAGGATACGTTAACAAAAGTAAGTTCATTGGAGTGGCAATATGAGTGACACCCCCAAAACACAGATTGGCCGTCGTACGTTTTTGACAGGTGTTGCTGCCGCTGCGGGCGGTGTGGCGTCGCCTGCGATTGCACAGTTTGATAACTCAACCGCGGTTGAGCGCGACTTGACCGAAGTGGTGAAGCGCAACATTTCCAGCTTCCGGACGTTGGACTGGCAGCCCTACTTCAGCAACACCAAGAACGGTGTTATTTTGGTCGATATCAGTTCGCGGGTGTTGCATTATTGGTCGGAAGATCAGTCGGTTTACCGCCTGTATCCGACTTCGGTCCCACTCAGTGAAGACCTGACCCGCCGTGGTCGTACCAGCGTGATCCGCAAGGTGGAAGGTCCGTCTTGGGCGCCGACGCCTGCGATGCGCAAGCGGAACCCGGAATGGCCGTCCTTTGTTGGTCCCGGCCCCGACAACCCGCTGGGCACCCATGCGCTGTATCTGGGGTGGAAATACTATCGCATTCACGGGACCCACGACACGCGCAAGATCGGGCGTCAGTCTTCGAATGGCTGCATTGGCCTTTATAACGAACACATCGCCGAGCTTTTTGAACTGACCAAGAACGGCGCGCAGGTTCTGTTGATCTGACCGGACACTACACCGGAAACGAAAAAAGCCCCGCAATTCGCGGGGGGTATAGAGATATCCGGCAGAAAATAATCTGGGGGTCTCAATTTGGAGCTCGCGCAGGAATGTGCGGGCTCTTTTCAATTTTATCTCTCCACCCTGCGAAGATTTGCTTTGAGCCCAGAGCAGCCGATCAACTGGTGGCGTAGTGTGTCTACACAGCGAAAGGCCGCGCTTTCTCAGCACCGATGTATCACGCCGCAGAGTGGAAGGACGGGGCTTCTGACGTCCAGGGATGAATGACCTAAATCAAGTCGAGTTGGTCTGCTTCGTGCTATGGTATTTGGGGCAAGAAGGGAAAAAACGACCATGAAGAAGATCTACGTTACGATGGCAGCAATCATCGCTGCGTCGTCTGCTATGGCCTTCGACCGCGAAGTTACTCAGCATGTTTCCAAGCGCTTGACGCCTGAAGCCTTCGGTCCTGTTGAAGTCAAAATTGAAGATCTGGCGACCAACGGTTGTTGGACGAATATTGAGGAAGTTCGCTCAAATGCCGTAGCATCCTTGGGGCGAGAAGGATTTGAGGTAATTGCCAATTCCAAGGGAAAATTTTTAGTCAAAGTGGAGGCTTCCAGACGAAACGGGGCGTGCTTGGGTAGAATGACGTTTAGATTTAGCAAGACTAGTTCCTATGGCGACATCGAACTGGGTCATCGGTCGGCGAATTGCTTGGAAACTCAAATCTGCAACCCATCAGTAAGTTATGAGCTTTTACTATTCATTGATGCGATAAAGTTCGCTCGACAAGGATATAATGTAACTGAGTAATCTTCAGACCGCATGAAGATTTGCCTCTGAGCGGATGAGTCGCCGCCACTATGAACGAAAGCCATCGACCAAAGGCAACGCAATAGGTATTTCCAGTTCGACCCTACTTTGGCTTCGGCATTGGAATCCGGGCTGACGTCCTACTTTAAATGTCTGAACCGTCCCGCGCCCCGGTTGCTAGGGCATCACCATGGCTCAAAAACCGGACTGAAAGCCTCAGGTGGCCAGGGTGAGCCCGAAAAGTTCATTCATCGAATTCACTTATCGCCACCGTTTCTAGTAGTGGCCTGAGTAATTTGCGGATGGGAAATCCGTTGTGCAATCAGCCAAACAATAAACTCCGAAGTACACAGCCATGTGCTTAAAATCCGCATTGTGGTCGTCGGAGAGAAAAACATGAAGCTCTTGATACTCTGGCACTTCGCTCCCGAGTTGCTCGATAAAAGTTTGGCGAGCCCAAACCAGCCAATAGCCAGTAGGACTTGACGAAACGTTCTCTCCGTACTTGAGAACAGAGAGCGGTTTTCCAATTTTTTCTGCCTCTTGGACTAATTTTTATTGCTTGAACGTCGCGCACTTCTCGCGAGACCTCGGCCGGAAGCCAATCGTATCGGTTTTCGGGGTGGCTATTTACCTCGAAACCGACCCAAACATATAGGTCGCCCTCAGCGGTATCTATCCGGCGCGAAACGTTGACCCATCTTTCGCCCGCTCCACTTTGCTCATACCAGTATCCCCCGGTGGGAAGCGAAATCTCGAAGCGGTCAATTCGGTGCTGTTTTAGCTCGGTCCACTCTTGCGCGCGTGATTGGCCGCACGCCAATAACGTCAAACAAGCAGCAATGAGAAATGCGCGACCCATATAGGGTTTTCAACTTTGCTCTCCGCTGGGCTTTGGGGGCAGTTTGTCAATGGTTCAGATAAGCTACTCCGCCCCTTCGGCTATTATGGGGGTGTTCTGGGGCAACTGTGGGGGTGGTCCTGGCTGAGGTATTTTTCGATCAGGATGTCACCCTGCTAATGGCGGCGCTGTGCGTGGCGGCACCATGGATACAAGCCACTGGGCGCCTGCGTTGCCTGGTGCAGGGGCGTTGCCACGGCTCTAAGACACAAGAGAACATGGGGATACATTATCGCCATGCTCGCTCTCGGGTTTGCCAAATTGCGCATTTGGGTGGCCAGGCACTGCACCCGACTCCGCTCTACTCAATAATCGGCAATATTTTGATTGGCTTGGTATTGCTGCGATTGCTGTTGATCGGGGCTCCTTGGAGCGCGATAGCAGGAAGCTATCTGATACTCAGCAGCTTGGCGCGCTTTGTCGAAGAAGCCTATCGCGGTGAACCGCAAACTCCTGTTTTTGGCACGCTTAATCTCTGTCAGTGGGTATCAGTAGCAATCTTTGCATTGGGTAGTGTGTTGACCATGCTGCAAAGCGCTCCACCGGACATGCAAAACTCCGGATTAACTATGTCATTAGTGTCAGGATCAATTGCGTTGGGATTGCTGGTCACAATTGCGATGGGGGTGGATTGGCCCAAATCCAACCGACGGTTTTCGCGGCTGACCTAGTTATCGGATGCTCTAGGTGTGAGCCAAGCATCGCGTTCTATCAGCCGACCTGAGATGGGAACCGGCCATGAAGCAAGAACAGGGTCTTTCTTGGGCTTGAAGTAGGCATTTCTCGAACGGCTGGTCCAAAAGATAAAGAGCCCGCACATTGCTGCGCGAGCTCCAAATTGAGATCCACAGATTATTTTCTGTCGGATATCTCTATACCCCCCCGCGATTTGCGGGGCTTTTCTTTTGGCGATGTGCCGGGATCAGACGCTTTCGTCGATCCACGACTGCAGGGCCGCTTTCGGTGCAGCGCCAACTTTGTTCGAGATCACTTGACCGTCTTTGAACATGAACAGCGCCGGAATGCCGCGCACGCCCATTTGGGCTGGCGAGTTCGGGTTTTCGTCCACGTTTACCTTCACGATTTTGACCTTGCCTTCATACTCGGTCGACAGCTCTTCCAAAGCCGGGCCGATCTGTTTGCAAGGGCCACACCATTCGGCCCAGAAATCTACAACAACGGGAACATCCGCGTTGCGGACTTCTTCATCAAAGGTGGCATCGGTGACAGCGACGGTTGCCATGTGTGTTCTCCTAAAAATTTGGTTGGACAGAACCTAGGTAGCCTGACCCCCAGCGTCAAGGCGACCAAATGCGTCATCGACAAGATGGTCGTCCAAAGGCATCAGCTCGCGCGATTGTGTCCACAGGATTGCGGTGTGGACGGGGCGGTCGGGGTAGATCGCGCGCAACATCCAGCGATAGGCGCCCAATTGGCGCAACACGCCCTCGGGCGTTTGGGTGGGGCGATCCGGGGTGATGCGATTGGATTTGAAGTCTACCGCCAGCACGTGATCATCGGTGATGATCAGCCGGTCGATAAACCCGTGCAGAATGCGCGACGGATCATCTGGCAGATGCCCGGTGATGGGGGCCTCGGCGATGCTGCGTTCGTCGAAGAGATGCGCCAGCGCCGGGTCCGTCAGCAGGGCCGAGACCTCGTTGGTTAGCGCGTCGATAACGTGTTGTTCAGCCGCATCCGGGCCGCTGGACAGCAGGTGTTGGGCTACGCCCGCCCAGCTCTCGGGGGCAACATTTGGAAGATGTTCCAGAAGCGCGTGAATCTGACGCCCGCGGATCAACGGATCCTGCCCGTCCGCCAGCTCCGCCTCACCCGGAAGCGCCTTCGCGCCGCCCAGATCGGACGGGGACAGTGGCTTGGGCGCGCTCACCGGAGGTGCGGCCTGCGTGGTCAGCCAATCTGGAAGGTGGGGCTGCTCGGCATCCTGCGCGGTGGGGTCGTTCACCCCCGGTTCTGGCCACTCGCTTGTGGCATAGCGCTTGCCCGTACCGGTCGGGAAGGCGCAATCAGCCCCACCCGCGCGTTCCATCGCGGCTTCGGCCACGCGATACCATCCGGTATCGGCTTTCCCAAGGTCCCCGGCGGCGGCAAGGATCAACCACTGCTCGGCGCGGGTCATGGCGACGTACAGAAGCCGCGTGCGCTCTTCGATCTCGGCCTCTTTCAGGCTCTCAGCCACTTCGTCAATCGCCTCGGTCCGGTCGGCTTTTGCCGGGAACCAGAAAGGCTGATCAGGCGACAATTTACCAACCTGCGGCGGGTCCGAGGCGCGCCGTGCGGCCAAATCCGGCAGCAAAACAATCGGCGCCTCAAGCCCTTTCGATCCGTGGATCGTCATAACCCGCACCAGATGACCTTTGCTGTCCACTTGCCGCTTGATCGTGATGTCGCCTGTCTCCAACCACGTGATGAAACCGGTCAGGCTGGGGATCTCAAGCCGCTCATAATTCATCGCCTGATGCAGCAGCGCATCAATGCCATCCTCGGCCTCTTGTCCCAGTCGCGCCAGCAGTTTTTTGCGGCCATCGTGACGGGTCAGGATACGTTCCAGCAGCTCGTAAGGCCGCAAGAAATCCGCACGGTCGCGCAGGTCATGAAGTGTCTCTAACGTTGCGGAATATTGCTCTGGCTGATCTGACAAGGCGCGCCACAGGAAGGTCTTCTTGCCGCGATAATGGGCCAGTCGGAACAGGTCATCCTCGCTCCACCCGAATAAGGGCGAGCGCAACACCGTAGCCAGTGACAGATCATCCTCGGGCGTGGCAAGGAACGATAAAAGGGCAGTTAGATCTTTCACTGCCAGCTCGGCCCCGATGCGTAGCTGGTCCGCCCCAGCAATCGGAATGTCCCGCGCTTTGCAGGCGCGGATCAGCTCGTGAAACAGCTCGCTTCGAGACCGGACCAGCACAAGAATGTCGCCCGGATCAACGGGGCGCGAACCCCCTTTATCGTCGGGCAAGCGTTCCTCGCGGATCATCCGCTGAATTTCATCCGCCAAGTTATCCGCCAGCTGCACGCGATGATCGCGCGGCGACGGTTGGTCAACGGGATCGTTCCAATCGCGGTCTTCCTCGTGCTTTACGGGATCGATCGATGGCCAAAGGTCCACGCGCCCGGGCTTATCGCCAAAAAACGCCCGGTGCTTGAAGCCGCCACCAAGCCCCGAACGGCCCTCCAGCGCCATATCGACGAACCCCAGCACCGCAGGTGAAGATCGGAACGAGTATTCCAGCGGCTGAACCGCCAGCGCCCGCCCAACTTGCTGTAAGCGATCTGCAAAACTGTGCTGCATGCGCTGAAACTCGGCCGGTTCTGCGCCTTGGAACGAATAAATCGATTGCTTCGGGTCGCCCACTACGAAAATCGTGCGCTCCACATCGTCGCGGGCGCCTGATCCGGTGGTGAATTCACGCGCAAGGCTGTCGATCACGCGCCATTGGACGGGGCTGGTGTCCTGTGCCTCGTCCACCAGAATGTGGTCGATGCCGCCATCCAGTTTGAACAGCACCCACGCGGCGACCGACGGATCAGTCAAAAGCGCGCCTGCCTTCAGGATCAGATCGTCAAAATCCAGCCAGCCGCGCGCCAGTTTGGCGGCCTCGTACTCCTGTACGAAAACATGTGCAAAACGATACAGAACCTGTGTCCGTCGCGCGTTGTGCAGGGCCAATCGCTTGTGCCGCGCATCCTCGACCCGCGCCATCAAATCATTCAGCTGATCCATGATCGGTGCGCAGGCTCCGGACTGTAGCGCTTTGGTCGGAACAGACCCTATCTTGGCGGAAAATGGTGCAGACTGCTTCAGGAAGATCTTTTCGAGCCGCTGAAGAAGATCCAGATTAGGTTGGGAAAGATCTGCCCCCTGAAGCGCTTCGGCGCGCTTCTGATCCTGCGCACTGCCGGTCGCAGATCCCGCCCGGAACTTCGCCAGCACATCCAGATCATCCGGCGCAAAACACTCTTGAAGCATGGCGTCCAAGCTGTCGCCCGCGGCAATGCCAAACCAACTACTGATTTGCGCCGCGTCTTTGTCTTCTGCGTACATCATCCGGGCCGAGGTGATGCCCGCCGTCAGCCGCATCAGGTCTTCGCCCGTGAACAATTGCGCCAGATCCTGCACCAAGCTTTTGTGCGGCCCGTCGCTCATCTGTTCCAGAATCGTGGCGCGCAGATCGTTGGCGGCGCGGTCGTCCATCTCGGTAAACTGGGGCGAGACACCGGCTTCGGTCGGAAAACGGCGCAAAAGCGAGGCGCAATAGGCGTGAATCGTCTGGATTTTCAAACCGCCGGGTGTTTCGATCGCGCGGGCGAACAGTTGACGGGCCAGCGACAGGTCGCGTGCGCCCTGAACGCCAAGTTCGGTCAGCGCCTGCGTCAGGCTGGCGTCATCCTTCATCGCCCATTCACCCAAACGCTTGAACAGACGGTTCTGCATCTCGCTTGCGGCGGCCTTGGTATAGGTCAGGCATAGGATGTTTTGCGGAGACACGCCGTCCAGCAGCAAACGCGCAACGCGGTCTGTCAGAACACGGGTTTTTCCCGACCCCGCATTGGCCGACAACCAGGTCGAGACCGTGGGGTCCGCCGCGCGGATCTGGGCGCGGGTTGCGTCGTCAAACTTCATCGCCCGACCTCCGTTATCACAGGGGTATCGCTGTCATCCCATTCGCCGTAGCGCGCCAGATGATCATAGTCGCCAGCGAAGCGCTGCATATGCATGGCGCGACGCGAGGTATAGCCCTGTGCGTCGTCATTATAGGCTCTAATCAGGCCCAAAAGCTCGGATTTGATAGTTGCGATGTCGGCGGGCAGCAGATCGGTCGAGACCTCTTTCTGGGGCGTCAGGCCGATATAGCTGACCAAGGAAACGGGCGCGGTGTCGATGTTTTCGAACCCGCCGACTTCGGCAATCACAGCCTCGAGCAACAGCTGTTTGTCGAAGTGCTTCTGCTGTTTCTCGTTCGGAGGTGCGCCGGTTTTATAGTCGTAGATCAGCAGCGACCCATCGTGATGACGGTCAATCCGGTCCGCCTTGGCGACCAGCTCGAAATCCGGGTCATCAAACCGGGCGCGCCCCCAGGTTTCGTTCGCCAGATTGGACGAGAATGCGCCGCGCGACAGCTCTTGCTGAACGAACCACGGCGCAATCCGGTCAATCCGCGCTTTCCACAGGATGCGCGTCGCAAGGTTGGGCACATGCTCGGCAAGGATGTCATCTGCGATCTGGCGTAAACGACCCTGTTCGTGCGCAGGGTCGGGGTCGTCTGGCAACGATGCCACATAGTTCTCGAACACATCATGCAGCACCGTCCCGCGCATTAAGGCATCCGATCCGCGCAGAAGAGGGTCCAGCGCGCGCAGATGTAGCACCTTGTCCGCGTAGATCGCAAAGGGATCACGGATCAGTTTGGTCACGCCCGTGGCCGACAGCTGACGAGGGCGGGTGGACAGGGGCGGGGACGGAGATGGCCGTTTTTCAGGCGGAATAGTCTCATTCGACTGATCAAACTGGCGCGCGAATATCAGCCATTGCACGCCTTTTGCACGCATATCTTGCAGGGCTTGCGCGCCGTCGTCAGACATCCCGGCCATCAAGTTGCAGATGCGGTTCAGCCAACGGGACGGGATGGTTTCGCTGTCCTCATCCTTGACGGAACGAGTTAGGATCACCTCTTTCGTGGCAATTGCCTGCTGGAAATCGTGGGCCGACAGACCCACGCGACGTTCTGGAAGGGGAAGCCCCACCTGCATCCGCATCTGACGGTTCAGCCACGGATCTGGGCCGGGCAGTTCGGGCCAGATGCCATCGTTCAACCCGGCAAGAATGACACGATCCGCGCCTTGCACCCGCGCTTCGAGCGTACCCCAGAACATCACACCGGGATGGGGTGTGTTTGGATCGCGGACCTCGCCTTTTGACAGGATGGAGCGGAACAGATCGCGATAAGCGAGGGGCGAGAGATTCCCGCCATGTTTCGCATTTTCCGCCAGATTAGAGACGATTTCTTGGCATATTTGCCCCGCTGCGCGGTTCCACAGCTCTCCTGTTCCGTCTCCGGCTGGACCTCGTGCAATTTCGCGAGCCAGATCAAGATGGTGGGCCAGAAGATCTGGAAGGGGCAGTTCGCCTTCAAGCGGCGGGGCAAGGCAGATACTGGCGACCCACTCGGCCCAGATCGCGCGTTCCGGTTCTTCCTCAAACTTCTGCGCCCAGTCCAGAAGTGCCTGACGGTCTGGGATCGAGGCCGCGCCGCGCAGCACCTGAAGCTCCAGATCGCGGGTCCAGCGCAGATGGTCGCCCCGCGCATCTCCGCCCGTGTTGGTCAGTGGATGCTTCAACAACGTCAACAGTCGATCCGCCGCCGGAGCCTCGCACATCATAAGGGTGATCTGACGCAAAAAACGTCCCGGCGCGGACAGGGCCAGCGGGCGGCCTGCGCTATCATCCGGTTCTATGTTCCAGCGATCCAGCGCGGCTGTGACCTGACGGGTCAGATTTCGGTCCGGAGTGATCAAGGCAACGCTGACCCCATCTTCGACCGAGCGGCGGAGCAGCGCAGCGATCGCCTGTGCCTCGTCCCGCGGTTTTTGCGCTTCAATCAGGGTTATCCCCTCGGTGGCCCTGGCGATGTTCTCAAATCGGCGCCCTTCGATCTGCCATTGATCGGTCACTGGGGCCGGTCGCAACGCGAGTGAGATCAGCTTGTTGCGTTCCGGCGCGACGGGGATTTGCCCTGACCAGTCCTGAACAGCATTTCGGGGCAGATCCAGATGCTTCAGAAGTGCGGCAAAGCGGTATTGCGGGTGATCCTCGGCCGACAGGGCGTCTTCCAGCGCGTGCCATGTGTGGTCCGGCAGGTCCGTGTCGAACCCCGGAAGGATCAGCGCGCCCTGTGGAAGCTGCGCGACGGCCCGCATCAAAAGCGCCGTGGTGCCGCGTGATCCAGTTGAGCCGGCGATGATGATCGGGTGGTCGGGGGGTGATCTCTGCCAGCCCTCGATGATCTTGGACACCACCATCCGCTGACGCGTTTCCGCATCCGGGGCGTGTCCGGCGCTGGGATCGAAGAACGGATTGATCAGGGACAAAAAGCGCAGGCTGCGCGCCCAATGTTCGGACATATCTTGGACATCAAGTGTCTCTAACGCGGCAGGATTCACGCCTTCACCGTGCATTTCGTCCATCAGCTTTGCCACGCTTTCGGCCAAGTCAAAAGCCGCGCTTTTTGGGGCGAGGTCCGGCTCTTGATCGAGCAGGGCAAGGATCAGCTGGTGCAGCTCTAGCTGACGGCGCAAGGGGGCGACGGCAGTGGGGATCGAGCTGTCCAACGGCATCTGCGCGAGGTCGGTGATCAACCGCAGGCGCGGGACGAAACCGGGTTGGTCGTCAAACAGGCTCTGCACGCGGTTCAGCATGCGGCGAGAGTTCACGAACAGCTCGACCCGCGCCATGTCGTGTGGGGGACGGCCCTCCATGCGGAGACGCAAGCCGTGGACCAGCGCCTTGGGGAAATCGACCCCGAGCGGGACGCCGAAGACGCGAGCGGTGGATGAGGGCTCAAACATTGGCATCCCCCAACATCTGCTCTGCCAATGTAATGCCGTCAGGATGCCCGACATCACACCATGCGCCTTGGTAAGACAGCCCGAACAGGCGGTCGGTTTGGCGAATGGCGTCCCACGCAACATTCAGCGAGAAGACGTCTTCATTAACCTGCGTTACCGGATGCGTCTTGATGATCTGACATCCGGTATAGACCAGCCCCGGCCCGCGTGTCAGTTGTCCGTCGGGGGTGATCGTAAAGTCTCCTTGCCCCAAGTGACCGATGGCGTTTTCAGGTGGAACCAGCAGCATAAGGGCGTCCATCCGGTCGGGGTCCCAGGCCTGTAGAAGGGCCTGCATTGGATTGGGGCCAGACCAAACCGCATCGGCGTTGAGGGTGAACAGAGATGACGTGTTGTGCAGGGTTAGAGCCTGTTTTAGGCCCCCACCTGTTTCCAGCAGCGTATCTTCGTGTGAGAAAAGGATGTCCCGACCAGCCAAATGCGCGTGGATCTGGTCTGCCAGATAATGCGTGTTCACGATGATCTGCGAGACGCTATGGGCCCCGTCCACAATGTCCATCGCGTGGTCCAAAAGGGGTTTTCCAGCGACGGGGATCATCGGCTTCGGCTGCGCTTGTGTCAGCGCGCCCATGCGGGTGCCGCGCCCGGCGGCAAAGATCATCACTGTGTCGGGCATGACTGTCTGAGCCTTTCAAGATGGGCGGGGCTGGGTTCGGGCAGGATCGCGTTGAGTTGGGCGCGCAGTTTCGCAAGCGGCGGGTGGTGAAGGTCGGCTTGCAGCAGGGTCCAGACGCGCGGGATCAGGTCAACATAGTGCGGTTTGTCCATCTGTTGCGACAGCCGCGCGAAAATGCCGAGGATGCGCAGGTTGCGCTGTACAGCGACGAGGTGGAATTCGTCCTGAAAGGCGGTTTGATCGAGTCCACGCCGTTTTGCAAAGGCCTGCCGCGCCAACCCGGCCAGATCGTCCGATACATCGCGCCGCACATCGCGCAGAAGCGAGACTAGATCGTAGCTGGGCAAAGTGTTCACCGCGTCCTGAAAGTCGAGCAGTCCAACGCATGCGGTGCCATCGCGTTTTGGCAGCCAGTGCAGGTTCTGCGCGTGGAAGTCGCGCAGGGATGTGCGCAGGGTGGTGTCGAAGGGGGTGAGTGCGTCTTCGATGGCACCTAAAGCCTCGTTCATTGCGGTTGTGGATTGGGGCGTATAGTGCAGGAAAGCCAAGTCGCAAGCTTGCGCCATTTCGCTGATGCCATAGGTGACGACCGGCGCGGGCGTGGCGTCCAGAACGGTATGAATTACGTCGATTGCGCCAGAATAGAGACTATTTTCAAGCGATGCGTCGCGGTTGATCAGAGACGCGAAATCGTCATCCCCGAAATCCTCCAACAGCAGAAAACCACTTTGCAGATCCGCCGCATAGATCTTCGGGGCGGACAGGCCAAGTCCCGCAAGGTAACGCGCGATATCGACAAAGGATCGCATCGAGCCGCAGGTCGACGGCGGGGCGTCCATCAGGATCGCGGGGTGTGCGCCTTGCGCGCGGAAATAGCGGCGGGACGAAGCATCCCCGGTCAGGGGCAGAAAGGGCGCATCGGCCCAGCCGGTTGCGGTCAGAAATAGGTGGCGATCCTGCGCGCGGTCATCGCTCATGGCAGCGCCTTTTGAATGCGGGCTTCCCAGCTCTCTGCGGGGCCCGAGATCCGGACGTGTCTGAGATCGGGATCCTCGGAGGCATCACCCGATGAGAACTCCAGCAAAAGCGCGTTCTGCGGCATCAGTTCGCCCAGACGGTCGGGCCATTCGACAAGGCAAATGGCGGTCTCGAACGCGTCGATCAGGCCCAGCTCTTCCACCTCGTCCGGGTGCGTCAGGCGATAAAGGTCGGAATGCCAGATCTCGCTGATTGTGTCGTCATAGGTCTGGACCAGTGTGAAAGTGGGCGAGGGAACGTCCTCGGCCAGCCCTTGCGTCGCAAGGCGGAATTGGATCACCGCGCGGGCAAAATGGGTCTTTCCTGCGCCGATCCCACCAGACAGCAGGATCACGTCGCCCGGCACCAGTTGGCGGGCAAGTGCTTCGGCAAATGCGGTGGTTTGATCCGGGGTGGAAAATGCAAGATCATGATGAAAGGCGTGCGTCATGGCACGAGTTTTAGACGCCCTGCGCGTCGGTGCAAGGGTGGATCACCTCACCTTGTGTCAGGGGGTCAAATGCATCGCGGAATTCGGCGCAGGCTGAAGGTCGCGCTGGGCGGGGCGGACGTGGAAACGGGCCATTGTGGCGCCGCGCACCAAGGGGACAAAATGGCAGTCGACCTGCCGCCCGTCCAAAAGGGCGATATGGTCAGACCATATTTGACGTTCGCCGTGGGTGGCCACGAATTCCTTCAGCATGCGCCAGACCGGCGTGTCGCCAGCGGTGCCGCGCCATGTGCGGATCGCGTCGCCAAGATTGATGTCCTCAAGCGTGGTCGACGGGTCGTTGCCCCACAGCTTGGTATAGGCCGCGTTCGACATCGACAGCACACCGCCCGGCGAAAAGATAGCGATCGCGTCCTCGATGCAATCCAGCGCGGATTGGCCCATCTCAAGCTCGCGGCGGAAGCGGCGGGTTAGCGAGATTTCCGAGGTGATGTCTTCGAACAGGAAGGCCACAGCCCCGTCAGGATGCGGGCGTCCTGTGATGCGATAGGTCTGGCCGGTGGGCAAGGACCATGTTTCCTCGTACGTGCCATTCACGGCGGCGCTTTCCAAATCCGCCATCTGTTGCCGCCACGAGACATAGTCCTTGGGTTCCGGCATCATCCGCTTTTCACGCAGACGGTCGAGGAAGGTAAACAGCGTGGGTTTGCCCACAAGGAACGAGGCATCCAGCGCCAGAATGTCGGTCAGGGCCGGGTTGAACAGGTTCAGTTGTCGTTTGCGGTCGAAAATGGCCAGACCGATGGGAAGATGGGCAAAGGTTTTGGTCAGGGTCGAGACGAACTCGGTCCGTGACTTCTCGGCATTTACCACGCGATCCACGGGAATGGCGGTCAGCAGGGTCTCGGTCCCCACAGGGGCATCGTGAAGCTCGAACCAGTGGCGTTCGCCGTCGGTGGGCAGCTGGACGGCCACGCGGCGCGGGGTTTCCAGGGTTTTGGCATCCTCAAGCCGTGGCCGATCAAACAGCTTTTGCGGGGGCCAGCTGGCGACCTCGTCCGAGGCGTTCGGGTCGGCGGCCTGATCCAGATAGGTCTTGTTGGCCCAAGTGATTTTGCCGCTTGCGTCCTCGCGCCACATCATGACCGGTGCGTGACGCGCAATCGCGCGTAGCCCATCCAGCTCGTCCTGCATGGCGTCAAAGCTGATGCGGTCGACGATGGGGGCTGTGCCCTCGGTGCCGGACGTAACCAGTTGGATCCGGGCCAGCCCATCGCGCCATTCCGCGTCGATCCGATGCGCCCCGTCGATGGATGGGATGGAAAGCGAGCCAAGCTCGGCCAGATCCGAGATCTGCTCGGTCAGTTTGGGAAAACGGGCATTCAGGATCAGCGACAGATGCTGCCAGTCCGAGCCCGAACCGTGCCGCGGCAAGGCGTCAAGAATTTGCCGTCCTGCCGGGGTCACATCTGTCAGTGACTGATCATCGAACAGGAAGACGACGCTGTCCTTTTCCTGTGCGGTCCGTTTGCGTAGCTTTCGGTCCCGTGCTGGGTCGAGCAGCGACAGGATATAAAGCGCTGCAATCGAGATCGTGAGGGCCGTCAGCACCAGCCCCACCGCATAAAGAGTATTGATCATGTCCACACCTGTCGTTTCGGCGGTCTGCCACCCGCGTTATCAACGGGTTAACCTTAAGCTAGTGTGGTTAACGAAGGTTTAATCTGGCTGAACGCCTTGATCGCACAGGGTTTTTCAGCCCGTGTCGTGGGTAAAGTGGATATTCTCGCCCAGCGCGCCGCTGGTGTCCGCGGCCTCGAGCCCGCGTGTGTCGCGCCGCCACTCGACCTGTGCAATCGCGCCAGATTTTTCGCGCGGGTGAGGGCGACCGGTATAGGGCGACGAGGCGTTGGCGAAATGCAGTGTGGCCCCTGTGCGCTCCAACAGCGTCTTGGCGATGAACAGTCCCAGCCCCATGCCCTTATAGGCCTGCCGTTGGCCGCGTTCCGCCTGCGATTTGCGGCGGCGAATGAAGGGGTCTCCGATCCAGCCCAGAACCTGCGGGGAATACCCTTTGCCGTCGTCCAGAATGCGGATGGTGATGCGCTCGTCATTCCAGCACAGCTCGATCCAGACCTTGGTCGAGGCGAAATCCACCGCGTTCTGGATCAGATTGCGCAGCCCGTGAATGATCTCGGGGCGGCGCATCAGGATGGGCTGCTCAGCGGGATCCGCTTCGACACAGACAATTTCGATCTCAAGCGCTTTGCCACGTTCGCGGTGGGGCTCGGCGGCTTCTTCGATCAGTGCGATCAGGGGGGCGTGCTTGACCAGCATGTCATCTTTGCCAGCCCGGCCCATGGATTGCAGGATATCCCGGCAACGGTCGGCCTGTTCGCCGATCAGACGGGCGTCGTCGCGTAGTTCGTCATCGCCGTCCAATTCCTCGACCAGTTCAGACGACACCAGCTTGATTGTCGCCAGCGGGGTGCCGAGTTCGTGTGCAGCGGCGGCCACCACGCCGCCCAGATCGGTCAGGTTCTGTTCGCGGGACAGGGCCATCTGCGTGGCCAGCAGCGCTTCGGACATCGACCGCATCTCGGACGAGATCCGGTGCGTATAGAGCCCGATAAACCCGACCGAGATCGTGACCGAAGCCCACAGGCCAAAGACGAACAGGTCGGGCATCTGCAAAATGCCCGTCGCGGTTTGAAGCGGGATGTTGATCCATGTGACCAAGCTGGTCGCGGCAATAGCCACGGCCCCCACCATAATGGTCGAGCGCGTCGACAACGCGGTCGCGGCAACAGTCACCGGGGCAAGGATCAGCACCATGAACGGGTTATGAATGCCGCCGGTCAGGAACATCATCAGGCCCAACTGCAGCGTGTCGAAGACCAGAATGCCGGTGGCTTGACGTTCGTTTAGGCGGGTGTTGCGCGGGAAAAGCGTGCTGGACACTAGGTTGGCAATCACCGCGATGCCGATGGTGGCAGACACCAGGCCGAACGGGATCTGGACCGTAAAGAACTGAACAGCAACGGCAATGGCCGCGATCTGTCCCGCAATTGCTGCCCAGCGCAAAAGGATCAGCGTCCGCAGGCGCACCCAACTGCGTTGCTGGCTTCCAACGGCGGCATCAGTGGCCGGGTCTGTCTGGAGTTCCACCATTTGTGATCAGAAGAATTTGCTTTTTCGGTTGCGTCAATGTGTTCTCTTGCTAGTCGTGACGAAAGGCAGGATCAATGCCTGCGCGAACAAACCGGAGAATTTCTATGCAACGCATCTATGCTGTGACGGCCGCAACGGCGATTGTGGCGCTTGTCGGGGTGACATGGTTTGTCACCAGTGGGGAAGACGATGCCTTTGCCGAATGTCGTGCCGGCGCCATCGGAACCGGCGTTGCCTCGATCGGGGGTCCGTTCGAGCTGACGGATGAAACCGGTGCGCTCGTGACCGAGAAAGACGTGATCACCAAGCCCACGCTGGTCTATTTCGGCTATACGTTCTGCCCGGATGTTTGCCCTCTGGACAACGCGCGCAATGCCGCCGCGATGCGCATTCTGGACGGTCAGGGCTATGACGTGCAGGCGGCCTTTATCTCGGTCGATCCGGAACGCGACACGCCCGAGCATCTGGCGGATTTCACCAGCTACATGCATGACGATATGATTGGCCTGACCGGCACGCCCGAGCAGGTCAAAGCAGCCAGCCAAGCCTACAAAACTTACTTTCGCAAGCAAGAGCCGGAAGAAGGGATGGAAGAGTACTATCTGATGGATCACTCGACCTTCACTTATCTGATGTTCCCGGACAGCGGATTTGCGGATTTCTTCAAGCGGGATGAGACACCTGAATCCATGGCTAAGCGGGTAAGCTGCTTCATTGACGCTGGTGCATAGCAGGCATCGCAGCGTCAAAATTGACCTTACGGTCATAAATACCTACCTATCATGAAGCAGACGCAAACCGGAGGTTGCTGCGATGACCACTGAGGAACTCAAGCCAATTGGCGAAGACGCGTCCCTGTTGTTGGTAGACGACGACGAACCGTTCCTGCGCCGTTTGGCACGCGCGATGGAAAAGCGTGGGTTTGCGGTTGAGACCGCAGGATCAGTCACCGCCGGCAAGGCCATCGCCACCGCCCGCCCGCCCGCCTATGCCGTGGTCGATCTGCGGCTTGAAGATGGCAACGGGCTGGATGTGGTGGAAACCATTCGTGACCGGCGCCCAGATGCCCGCATCGTGGTTCTGACCGGCTATGGCGCGATTGCCACTGCGGTTGCGGCCGTCAAGCTGGGCGCAGCGGATTATCTGTCGAAACCCGCAGATGCCAATGACATCACCGCCGCGCTGCTTGCCATGCCGGACGAGCTGCCACCGCCGCCGGAAAATCCCATGTCCGCCGACCGCGTCCGCTGGGAGCACATCCAGCGCGTGTACGAGCTTTGCGACCGCAATGTCTCGGAAACTGCGCGCCGTCTGAACATGCACCGTCGCACACTTCAGCGCATCTTGGCCAAACGCAGCCCGAAATGAGGTCGCCGCTCGCGGGTCTGATGGGCCTCTTGCTGCTGTCCGCCTGCGTTCAGCCCGGCGCGCCTGTACGCCAGCCCCAGCAAACCGTCACCATTGCGCCGGACGCGCAGGGACTTGCCGTTCTGCCCAGCAATCAACGAGTGGATTTTGGACGCTCTTCCAAGGGTGTGATCCCCGCCTTGACCCGCGAGCTTGGTCGGCCAAATGCACTGCCGTTGACCGGGTGCCCCACCGACATCACCCACCGCCTGCGCTGGGCGGAATTGGAGCTTAGTTTCACACCCGAGCGGTTCGTGGGTTGGAAACGCGGTACAGAGCAGCGCGGGCGTGTCTGCGTCTAGGCGTTCTAGGCCGGATTAGTCTCTGAGTGACTACCCCATCAGCTCCAGCAGGCTATTATGGCGGGCGGTGAAATCCGCGCGGACCTCGGCCGGGGGACGCAGGGTGATATCCAGTCCTTTGGTGATCGTGGGATCCGGCACGCCAAAGAACTTTCCGGCCTCTTCAACACTGAACCCGGCGATCTGCGTGGCCTCTAGAAAGGCCGAGACCTTGTCCGCCCGTTTGATCGCCTTCTTCACGGCCACAGGGATTTTCGCAGGCAGGCCAAAGCGGATGTGGATGGCGGCGGTCAGGCGATCGTCCAGCTCTCCATACCCCGCACCGACCGAGGCTTTCACGGGTGAGATCATGTCGCCAATCACGTATTCCGGCGCGTCATGCAGAAGGGCGGCCAACTGCCATTTGACCGGCGCTTTGGGGTTCATCCGCGTGTACAGCGCTTCGACCAACAGGGAATGCTCGGCCACGGAATAGGGGAAGTCGCCATATGTCTGCCCATTCCAGCGCGCCACAAAAGCAAGACCGTGGGCGATGTCTTCGATCTCGATGTCCACAGGCGTCGGATCCAGCAGGTCCAGCCGCCGACCAGAGAGCATTCGTTGCCAGGCGCGGGGTTTAGCGGGCATTTTCGGTCCTTTTTGCGGGTTTCGCTTCGCAATGTCGCCTTTTTCACGGGCAAGTCAATTGGCCTTCATTGCGTGTTCGCGGTTAGAATGCTACGGCACGCGCAACAGTAACGGGATCAGGATCGGAGAAACACCGTGACCCAAGATTATATCGTCAAAGACATCGCTCTGGCCGAGTTCGGCCGCAAAGAGCTGGACATCGCTGAAACCGAAATGCCGGGCCTGATGGCCCTGCGGGACGAGTACGGCGAAAGCAAGCCGCTGGCGGGCGCTCGGATTGTCGGCTCGCTGCACATGACCATTCAGACTGCGGTTCTGATCGAAACGCTGGTCGCGCTGGGCGCCGATGTGCGCTGGGCGTCGTGCAACATCTTCTCGACGCAAGACCACGCCGCTGCCGCGATCGCGCAGGCAGGTGTTCCGGTCTTCGCGATCAAAGGCCAGTCGCTGGAAGAGCATTGGGATTATCTGGACCTGTCGTTCCAATTCCCGGAAGGCCCGAACCTGATCCTAGACGATGGCGGCGATGCGACGCTGTACATCCTGCTGGGTGCCCGCGCTGAAGCTGGTGAAGAACTGGGCGTTCCCGGCTCCGAGGAAGAAGAAGTCATCCACGCGCAGATCAAGAAGCGTATGGAAGCAAGCCCCGGCTGGTTCACCAAGATGCGTGACCAGATCCACGGTGTTTCGGAAGAGACCACCACCGGCGTGCACCGCCTGTATGATCTGGTGAAGAACGGCCAGCTGCCCTTCCCGGCGATCAATGTGAACGACTCGGTCACCAAGTCGAAATTCGACAACAAATACGGCTGTAAGGAATCGCTGGTCGACGGCATCCGCCGCGCCACCGACACCATGATGGCTGGTAAAGTTGCCGTTGTCTGTGGCTATGGCGATGTGGGCAAAGGCTCGGCTGCGTCGCTGCGCGGTGCTGGTGCCCGCGTGAAAGTAACCGAGATCGACCCGATCTGTGCGCTGCAAGCCGCGATGGACGGGTTCGAGGTGTTGGCGCTGGAAGATGCCGTCGCAGACGCCGACATTTTCATCACCACCACCGGCAACAAAGACGTTATCCGCATCGAGCATATGCGCGCGATGAAGGACATGGCGATCGTTGGCAACATCGGCCACTTCGATAACGAAATTCAGGTGGCAAACCTGAAGAACCACAAGTGGACCAACATCAAAGAACAGGTGGACATGATCGAGATGCCTTCGGGCAACCGCATCATCCTTCTGTCGGAAGGTCGTCTGCTGAACCTTGGCAACGCCACCGGCCACCCATCCTTCGTGATGTCGGCCAGCTTCACCAACCAGGTTCTGGCGCAGATCGAGCTGTGGACCAAGGGCGATGAATACAACAACGACGTCTACATCCTGCCCAAGCATCTGGACGAGAAAGTCGCCCGTCTGCACTTGGATCGGATCGGCGTGAAACTGTCGTCGCTGAACAAGGAACAGGCGGATTATATCGGCGTCTCGACCGACGGCCCGTTCAAGCCGGAACACTATCGCTATTAAGCGCGCCGCAATTCCTAAACCATAGACCGCCGCCCGGATGCTCCGAGGCGGCGGTTTTTTTTACCTCAGGCAAGCCTCGGGACGGAGTTGTTACGCCGTTACTGTTTCTGCCTGTGATCTCAACCACTTGATGAAGATTCGGGCCTCGGGTCTCAGGTGATCCTGCTGGGTTTCGATGTGGTAGGTTCCAAAGCAACGCTCCGAAAACAGCTCCACAACTCTGCCGGCGGCAAGGTCATTCTGAAAGAACGCGCGCGCCGTATAGGTGATGCCATCCCCCCGGCGAACTGCGGTCATGATAAGGTTCCCCGGCATGTGGTTCACCGTCAGCGGATGTTCCGGAACGACGCCATGGAAAGTGAACCAATCGGCCGCCTCGTTCGTGCCCAGTTCCTGAAGCCAAGGCAGATCAACCAGAGAAGCCGGATCGCGCAGATCCTGTCCCCCGACAAGCGCGGGCGCGCCGATCACGATCATGTCGGTGATCAGGACGGTATCGACATCCTCTCTGGGCCAACGATGGTCGTGATAGCGGATCGCCACGTCGATCCCGCCGGGTTTAAGCTCTACCACTTCGGATGTCGGGTTGAGCATCAAGGTGATATCCGGATGGGCCCGTTGAAATTCGGCCATTCGCGGCATCAACCACTCAACGGCAAAGGCTGGCGACATGGTCACCTGAACGGGACGGTTTGCCGAATCCTCGCGCAATCTTTCCACGCCCCGGCTGATGATCTCGAAACCCGTGCCCAGCTCGCGGGCCAAGCGCATGCCTTGATCGGTCAGTTCAATGCCCCTGCCAAGCTTCGTGACCAGAGACGTTCCCAGGTGCTTTTCTAGGGACTTGACCTGCTGGCTGATCGCGGCCTGCGTCACGTTTAGCCGCTTTGCGGCCAAAGTGTAACTGCCGGTGTCAGCGACGGCTGAAAAGGCGCGCAGGCTGTTCAGCGGTGGAAGTTTCATCCAGTCCATATAATAGATTCTCTAATGAGTACTTATGATTATTGAATCGCATGAGGCAGGCGTTTTGGCAATAAATGAAGGGAAAATCCACGGATAGATGGCCGAAATCCTTTGTTAAGTAAGAAATGTCGGCCAGAGATGATGAGCCTGAGGTCTTGGAAGCAATGGAAAAATTTAACGGTGGGTGTTACTGCGGCGCGGTCCGCTATCAGATCAATGGCAAACCCAAATGGTCCGGCCACTGCCATTGCCGCTCGTGTCAGATGGCGCTTGGTGGTGCCTTTGTCACATGGGCGAAGGTCGCGGGAAAAGACTTTACGGTAACCAAAGGCGTGATCAAGACTTTGGAGAAAACGCCGGGAATTATCCGCGGGTTCTGCGGGGACTGTGGGACCACACTGACCTATGCCGCCGAGACCGAAGTCGAGGGGCAGGATTGGAGCGCGGATGCCTGGTTCGCAGCTGCGACGCTTGATGATCCGTCAATCGCCGACCCAAAAAGTCATGTCTTCGTTTCTCATCAGCAGCCTTGGATCAAGCTTGACGACGGTCTGCCGACATTTCCGGAATTCTAACGCAACTCAGCATCAGGGAGAGCAAGATGACAACTGCATTTTCATACGCCTGCAAGGACTGTGAAGGCATGGAGGACTGTCCGGGAAAGGTCGTTGCCGCGACCGAAGACGAAGTGTGGAAGCTGATGGAGCTTCACGCGGTCGTCGCCCATGGTGAGGATCCCAGCTCGTGGGACACAGAAACGCGGAAGTACCTGAAAACGCTTATCAAGGAAGTTTAGACCGCAAACCGGCACGAACCGGTTTGCGGGACGTCTTATTTGATTACAGGTCTTCGCCAAACCCGAAGTTTTCGGTCACGTAATCGATGTCCTTGTCACCACGACCCGACATGTTGATCAGGATCGACTTGCCCGGATGCTTCGGCGCTTCGCGCATTGCGAAGGCAACGGCGTGGGCGCTTTCAAGTGCCGGGATGATGCCCTCGGTGCGGCTGACCGAGAAGAAGGCGTTCAGCGCTTCTTTATCGTCACAGGCGGTATAGTTCGCCTTGCCGGTGCGATAGAGGTGCGCGTGTTCCGGGCCAACACCCGGATAGTCCAGACCCGAGGCGACGGTGTGCACGGGGGCCGGCTCGCCGTTTTCGTCCTTCAGAACCATGGTGCGGAAGCCGTGGATGTCGCCGTCTTCGCCGAAGGTGATGGTCGCGGCGTGCTCGCCCAATTTCGACGAGGTGCCCATCGGCTCGACGCCATAGAGCTCCACATCATCATCGTCGATAAAGCCCGAGAACAGGCCCATCGCGTTCGACCCACCGCCCACACAGGCGGCAACGATATCGGGCAGGCCGCCGGTCATCTCAAGGAACTGATCGCGCGCTTCGACGCCCACGATGTGCTGGAAATCACGAACCATCATCGGGAACGGGTGCGGACCCACGACCGAGCCGATGGCGAATAGGGCTTCGTCAGCTTGCTCCATGTAGCTGCCGAAACAGCTGTCCACGGCCTCTTTCAGCGAACGGCCACCAAAGCCCACGGGAACAACCTCGGCGCCCAGCAGCTTCATGCGGGTCACGTTGGGGGCTTCCTTGGCGATGTCGATCTCGCCCATGTGGATTTCGCATTCCAGACCGAAGTAAGCAGCGGCTGTGGCCAAGGCCACGCCGTGCTGACCCGCGCCGGTTTCTGCCATCAGCTTTTTCTTGCCCATAAACTTGGCCAACAGACCTTCGCCCATGCAGTGGTTCAGCTTGTGCGCACCGGTGTGGTTCAGGTCTTCACGTTTGGCATAGATCTGCGCACCGCCGCACTGCTCGGACAGGTTCTTCAGGTAAGACACCGGGGTCGGGCGACCTTGGAAGTGTTTGCGGATGTGGCGCAGTTCGGCGATGAAGTCGGCCGACTTTGAAATCCGGTCATAGGCTTCGCGGATTTCTTTGAAATGCGGCTCCAGCGGGGGCGGCAGCATTGCTCCACCGTATTCGCCGAAGAAACCGTCACGTGTCGGTGTGGATTTAAGATAAGACGCCATTCCTGTGTTCCCTCGTGTCTATTTTGTCCACGGGATGAGACAGGGAAATGGCTTGCGTCACAAGTCGAAAGTTGCGGTTTACAACGATTATCTAGAATAAAATTGCGGCCTCGCGAATGCGAAGCCGCAGGAAATTGATGTGTGCTGCTGAAATCAGCTGGGAATACGCAGGTTCTGGCCCGGATAGATCAGGTCAGGATCCTTCAACATCGGTTTGTTGGCTTCAAAGATATCCTTGTAGCGGGCGCCGTTGCCCAGAGTTTTTTCGGCAATCGCCCAAAGCGTGTCGCCTTTTTCAACGGTGTGGAAGGTCGGCTCGCCCTCAAGATCGGCTTCGACCTCGGCCACGCCTTCGACATTGCCGACCGCCAGAATGACCTTTTCACGCTCTTCCGCGCTTAGGTTTTCGCCGCCTTTGACGGTGACTTTCTCTCCATCGACCTGAATATCCAAACCCGACGTGTCGATGCCCAGATCTGCAACTTCCTGGTTCAGCGTGTCAGCGGACGCGGCTTCGTCTCCGCCAAACAGCGATTTACCGGCACCCTTTACGAAACTCCAAAGGCCCATTTTGTTCTCCTAATGCAATATATGTCGCGGGTAGCCTGAGCCAGATAGGCGAAAAAACATAGGGGGAAAGCTGCGGCAAACTTTTCCTTTGTGGAAAATCGGATTGCGCCTAGAGTTTCGTGGAATTGATTTGAACGTCCATAAAATTGGGAGACACAGATGGGAAAGCGTGACGACTTGATCGCGAAATATGCAGATGATCTTAAGAATAAATGCGGCATGTCGCCGGATATGGATCTTTTGACCAAAGTGACGATCGGCTGCGGCCCGGCAATCTATAATGACGATGCTTCAACCGTGGCTGCGACGCAGGAAAGCGAGCTTGAGACCGTCAAAGAAAACTTCCTGATCAAGAAGCTGGGTCTGGCCGATGGTCCGCAGCTGATGGATGCGATCAACGCCGTGATAGAAACCTATGGCCGCAGCGAGCGCAACAAGTACCGCGCTGTTGTGTACTACATGCTGGTGAAGCATTTCGGCAAAGAAGCCGTCTACGGCTAAGCGCACCACATACCAAGGTATCACGCGGTCCAGAAATTGGGCCGCGTTTTTGTTTTCAGTTCATTGTGGTCGTCCGGGCCAAACCTTGACGAGAGGTTCTTGCCCGAGCCGAGAACCTTACAGCATTGCAAAAATTCGGGCAGGCCCGCCCGATCCACCGCGATGGGTCGGCGCGCCAATCACAAGGGTCGCGCCCGCAGCCGGCACCTGATCCAAGTTGGCGATGTTTTCGATGCAGAAACGACCCGCTGGCAGCCACGCATAGTGGGTGTCGAAAGTCGTCGAAGCACCGATATCAATGGATAATGTGTCTGAAGCAAGCGAGGCGGCTTTGGTCTCTTCAAGCAACATCTGGGTCGCCTCGATGTGAAAGCCCGGATAGTGCTGCATGCCTTGGTCATCTGCACCGCGATACTTATCGGTTGCAACATGTGCCCCCCATCCGGAATGCATTGCGACACAGGCCCCGTCAGGAATTGGCCCATGGCTGGCGATCCAAGCCTTGATGTCATCCGGCGTGACGCTAGTGTCAGCATCTTCGGCGGCTCTTGCAGCGATGTCCACGACGCATAGCGGTGCAATCAGCTGAGAGACCGGAATTTCATTCACTGCAGCGCCATCAGCCGAGAAATGTAGCGGCGCATCAATATGCGTTCCAGTGTGCTCGTTCAGTGTTATCCGAGAAACATTGAACCCGTGTTCTGCAAAGTTGAACATCGCTTCTGATGATATGCCGGGTGTTCCGAAATATGTCGGGAAGTCTTCAGAAAGCTCATACGTCATATCCTGAACCGAGTCGTGCCCTGCGGCCATGGCAGGTGTTGTCTTGGATGCTCCTACAGCTGCGACTGCGCCCATTGCGGCTGCGGTTTTGAAGAAACTTCTTCTTGAAAGCATCCGATCCTTAACGGAGTTAATAATACATAGATCACACATGTTATTTCTCCCCAAAGAAAACATTATAGCACATTTTGAGTGCTCGAGAGAGTGTCGGGTGTTTCCGGTGCCTAGTCATCGCCAGAGCTTCGAGGTCAGGGGTTTTTGATCACATGAACCGGCGGGACAGATCTATTGCCGGGTTAACAAAACCTTCGAATAACATATTGGTTTTGAATAGTTTTGAATGTGAAACGAGATTGATTTTCGCTTAGATATCCCGCTACATAATACACGAAGACCAGGACGGTCGGACCTTGAATTCAGAGACACGTGCGGTGCTGAGGGAGCACGTGGGGTGAGGAAGGGGTCCGAGACGTCGGGCCCCTTCTTGTTTCTCACATCACGCCCAGAACCAGCCCGATGATGGTGCAGCCTCCAACAGCATAGCCCCCATCCATCCAGATTAGAGACTTCGAGCGGTCGCTGAACATGACGTTGTTGATCATCCACGGCGCGACCACAAAAAGCCCAAGGCCCAGCCCAGCGATCAGGCTTTTGCCGGCGCCATCAATGCCCGCCATGCTGAACATGTGCCGCATCATTCCAGCAACAACCAACGCGCCCACAAAGGCCACGATATAGGGTTTTGGGTCGGATGCGTTATGGGGCTTGCCTGCGTCGTCCGTTTGGATGCCTGAGGCCGCAACCCATTGTTTTGAAAGTGCCATGTACCAGACCGCGCCGAACGCGTAACCCGCGATGGCGGCGACGATGACTTCCAGCATGTGATTTCCTCCTGTTCGACTAATCTTATGCGACCAGCCGGGCAGGGGGGTTGTCAAGCGTCGCCCGCCAGCTCCAACACGATGGCCCATTCGGCCTCGGTCACCGGTTGCACGGACAAGCGGGTGTTGTTGACCAGCACCATATCGGTCAGACGCGGATCATCTTTGCACATGGCCAGCGTCACCGGCTTGGGCAGCGCACGCACAGCTTTGATGTCCACGCAATCCCAGCGTTCATCGTCGGTGGTGCTGTCCTGATGGCTTTCCGCGATCACCTCGACGATGCCGACGATCTCTTTTTCTTTCTGCGAGTGGTAGAAGAAGCCAAGATCGCCCACTTTCATCGTGCGCATGTGGTTGCGCGCCTGATAGTTGCGCACGCCGTCCCATTCCTCGCCTGCGTCACCCTTGGCGACCTGTTGGTCCCAGCTCCAGGTCGAGACTTCGGATTTGAACAGCCAATACGCCATTAGCCGACCACCCGGTTCCACTGCTCGATGCGCACGTCAGCAAACAGACCGGCCTTGGCATAGGGGTCGCCGTCCGCCCACGCTTGCGCGGCGGCCATGTCATCGACGTCCAGCACCAGAAGCGACCCGCACATCATACCGTCGGCATCCAGAAACGGGCCTGCCTGCGCGACAACGCCAGTGTCCTTGATATAGGCCAGATGCGCTTCGCGGTTGGCTTTGCGGGTTTCGATGGCACCGGGTTTGTCAGTGCAGATGACGGCTACGAGCATTCATTCCTCCTTGAGCGGCCGTGACAAGAGCATGTCGACAGCTTCGTTTATGGTCAGTTGATTGTCCAGCACGGCGACGACCATCTGCGCGATGGGCATTTCGATCCCGGCGTTTTGGGCAAAGTTAGAGACTGCTTTGGCGGTGGCGCGCCCTTCGACGGTCGTGCCTTCGGGCAGGGGGTCGCCGCGTCCAAGCGCCAGCCCAAAGCTATAGTTGCGGGACTTTTCGGACGAGCAGGTCAGCGTCAGATCGCCAAAACCAGACAGGCCGGACAGAGTGTCAGGCTGCGCACCTTTCAGGGCGGCAAAGCGTTGCATCTCGGCATATCCGCGGGTCATCAGGGCGGCACGGGCGCTTTCGCCCAGACCTGCGCCAATGGCGATGCCGCAGGCGATGGCGACGACGTTTTTCAAAGCGCCCCCGATCTCAACCCCGATCAGATCACTGCTGCGATACACGCGGATGTTGTTCGTGGACAGCGCGGCTTGCAGTGTTTCACCATTTTCACAGGCCAAGGTCAAAGCAGTCGGCAATCCGGCAGCGATGTCGACTGCAAAGCTGGGGCCAGACAGGATCGCCGGGGTGGCCGAGGGGCAGACCCGCTGAATGATCTCGGCCGGACCAAGCCCGGATTGCAGATCGACGCCCTTACAGCAGGCAACAAGCGTTTTGCCCTGAAATAGGGTCGTATTCTCTTCCAGAAAGCCGGCTAGCTTCTGCATCGGGACGGCCAATAGAATGATGTCGGACGCTTGCACTTCGTCGATGTTTTCAAGCACCGTTAGGCTGTCAGGGAATGCAAAGCCCGGCAGGCGGCGGGTGTTTTCGCGCGCGGTGGCCATGTCGCCCGGGTCGCGCGCCCACAGGCCAACGGCACGGCCGCTTTGCGCCAAAGAGATCGCCAAGGCCGTGCCAAATGCGCCTGCGCCCAGAACCGAAATGCTCATGCCTTTGCCCCTTTTTTTCCTGATCCCAACATTGCTGGGGCACGCTGGTCAAGCGGCCATCGCGGGCGGGCTTGCAGGGTCATGTCATCTTGCTGCCCCGCGCGGAACCGCTCGATCCCGGCCCAAGCGATCATCGCAGCGTTGTCGGTACACAGCGCCAGAGGCGGGGCCAGAAAAGCGGTGCCAGTTTGCGCACATACAGTCTCTAATTCGCCACGAATGGCCATATTTGCCGCCACACCCCCTGCCACGGCCAAGGTGGGCTGGGCGGGGTTCAGGGAAAGATATTCTTTCAGCGCACGGCGCGATTTCTCGGCCAGAACATCGCGCACGGCAGCTTGGAAGCCAGCGCAGAGGTCCGCGCGATCCTGCACCCGTAGCCCGCCATGTTCTGCCACCAGCCGGTCACGTTCGCGCAGAAGGGCGGTTTTCAAGCCCGAGAAGCTCATGTCGCAACCGGGACGATCCAGCAGCGGGCGCGGGAATTTGAAGCGTTTGGGGTCGCCGTTCTTTGCCTCGGCCTCGACCGAGGGGCCACCGGGTTGGGGAAGGCCCAGAAGTTTGGCGGTTTTGTCGAAGGCTTCGCCGGGCGCATCGTCGATGGTGCCGCCAAGGCGGGTGAACTCGTCGGACCCTTTGGCGATCAGGAACTGGCAGTGCCCGCCCGAGACCAGAAGCATCAGATAGGGAAACGCCGCCTGATCCGTCAGGCGCGGGGTCAGGGCATGGCCCGCAAGGTGGTTCACGCCGACCAAGGGTTTGCCCGAGCCGACCGACAATCCCTTGGCGCACATGACGCCCGCCAGCACGCCGCCGATCAGGCCGGGGCCTGCGGTGACGGCAATGGCGTCGACATCCGTCAAGGCCATATTCGCCTGTGTTAGAGCCTGCTCCACGCAGCTATCCAGCTTTTCCGTATGCGCCCGCGCGGCGATCTCGGGCACAACTCCACCGAAATCGGCGTGCAGCTCGGTTTGGCCAGCGACCACAGAGGACAGCACAACAGGCGTCTGTCCGGGCGTGTGGCTCACCACCGCCGCAGCCGTATCATCGCACGAGCTTTCCAGCCCAAGAACGGTAAGGGGTTGATCAGTTTCGGTCATTGCTCTTGCGATCTGTTGCGGGAACGGGTCGGTTGGGGGTAACACCTAGATAGTTCGCAGACAATCCCGGCCTCTTTATATGTCCAAGCTCCCGATCCTTGTCCTGACGCGCCCAGAGGCGGCGGCGCACCGGTTTTTGATGCAAGTCGAAGCGGCAATGGGGCGGGACGTGCCGCATGTCATCTCGCCGATTTTGCAGATTCAGCCTGTTGGAGTGTGGCCCGAGCTGACTGAGGTTGAGGTCATCTTGACTTCGGAACATGCAGTGCGTGGGGACTTGACCGGCATCACCGCCCATTGCGTCGGTAGTCGCACAGCTGAAGCGGCACAGGCGCAAGGTGCGCAGATTCAGACCGTCGCGATAAATGCAGAAGCGCTTTTGCAGGATTTGAGCACACGGCCTGCCGACTATGTACATCTCTGCGGCTCGCACAAAGCGGTCGATATCTCGGCCCGTTTGACTGCGGCGGGGCTGTCGTGTCGCGATCATCAGGTCTATGCGCAGGAAGCGCAGCCCCTGAGCGAACAGGCGTGCGCCGCATTGGAAGGGGAAGACCCCGCCCTGCTTCCCCTTTTTTCACCCCGTTCGGCGCGTTTGGTTGGGGAAGCCATTGCGAAACCGGGCCGGCACCTCCACGTAATTGGTATGAGCGATGCGGTTGCAGCGGAATGGCATGCGACCACCGGCAACACTGCAAAAATCGCCGATACCCCTACGGGTGATGCGATGGTGAGCGGGATTGTCGCAGCATTGGGCGGTCACGTCGCTTGAGCAGTAACAAGGCAAGCGATAGGCTGTTCTACGCAGCTGCAGCATTTTAGAGCAAGATTCGAGGGGTTCGTTATATTGGCCAAGTCTCCGAAAACAGCCAAGGCAAAGGCGGAAACGGTGGAAGACGCCGTTGTCGTTGAAGAAACCAAGCTGGACGAGGAACAGGATACGACTCCTGACAACCCGACCGAGGACGTGAGCGAACCGGAGTCCGAGCAGGATGAAACTGCGGGAACCGATGACGTCGAGGCGGCTGATGGCGAAGAACCGCCGAAAGAAGAAGATACCGCTGAGGAGGCTCCTGAAGAAGTTGAAGCCCCGGCAGAGCCCACCCCAACCCCTGTTTCCGCAGCCCCCAAGAAAAGCGGGTCCGGCTTTGTGCTACTGCTTCTGGGCGGCGCAGTCGCCGCTGCCATCGGATTTGGCGCCGCGCGCTTCCCCGATCAATGGCCGTTTGGGCAGCCTTCTGAGGACCCGATGGTCGCCGAGATGGCCGCGCTTCAGGACCGGATTGCAGGTCTGGAAAGCAACACAGCCGCGCAGGGCGACAGCCTGAGCGCTTTGGCCGCGGATGATGGGCTGGATCGGCTGCGGGACGAGACCGCAGGCACGATGGACCAGTTGCGCACGCAGCTTGACGGCATGACCGCCAAGCTGGACGAGCTTGAGAACCGTATTCACACAGTCGAGAAACTGCCTCAGGGTTCGGGCATGGAAGCGGCTGCGGCTGCTGCGGCTGCGTATGAGCGTGAATTGCAGCAGATGCGCCAGATGCTGGACACCGAGCTTGCGCGCATCACCAGCCAAAAAGAAGACGCGCAGACGTTGGAAGTTTCCGCTGCTGAAACCGCACGTGCGGCGGCTGCACGCGCCGCAATGGCGCGGGTGCATGCGGCGCTTGAAACCGGCCAGCCCTTTGGGGACGCGTTGTTTGATCTGACCGAGAATGCAGGCCTTGCCGCGCCGGACGCGCTGTCGGCTATTGCGGCAGATGGTGTCGCTACCCAACAAACGCTCCAGTCCAGCTTCCCGGAAGCTGCGCGCGCGTCACTGGATGCATCCATCCGCGCCGCTGTGGAAGCGGGCGAAATGGATCGGGTGTCTGCATTCTTCCGCACCCAGTTGGGCACCCGGTCGTTGGAACCGAAAGAGGGCGACGATCCTGACGCCATCCTGTCGCGCGCCGAAGCGGCATTGAAAGCTGGGCAGCTGGACACCGCGTTGACGGAACTGGCCGCGATGCCCGACGCCGGACAGCCAGCGCTGGCCCCGTGGATCGCAAGTGCTACGCAGCGCCGCGATGCCTTGGCCGCAGCAGCCGATCTGTCCCAGCAAATGAACACGAACTGAGGAACCGCCGATGCTTTGGTCTTTGATTAAGATTGTCCTTTTCATCGCAGCGATTGCACTTTTGACAGTGGGCGCTGGGATCCTCATGGAAACCGAAGGTGGCGTGCGCATTGCCATCGGCGGGACTGAATTCAACATGGAGCCCCTACAGGCCGTTATCGCCGGGGTGCTTCTGGTGATCGCGATTTGGCTGGCGCTGATCGTGTTTGGGCTGCTGGTTGCCTTTGTGCGCTTCGTGAATGGCGACGAAACCGCGATTTCCCGCTATTTCGACCGCTCGCGTGAACGTAAGGGCTACGAGGCGCTGGCCGAGGGCATGATGGCGATTGCCTCGGGCGAAAGCTCGACCGCGATGTCGAAAGCCGCCCGGGCTGAAAAGTATCTGCGCCGCCCGGAGCTGACCAACCTGCTGACTGCGCAAGCGGCCGAGATGTCGGGCGACAAGCGCAAGGCGGCTCAGGTCTATAAGCGGCTGTTGAAGGATGAACGCACACAGTTTGTCGGTGTGCGCGGGATCATGAAGCAGAAGCTGGAAGAGGGTGACACCGAGACCGCGATGAAGCTGGCCGAGAAAGCCTTTGCGCTGAAGCCGCGCCACGCGGAAACGCAGGACGTTTTGTTGGGTCTTCAGGCGCAGAACAACGACTGGGCCGGTGCGCGCAAGACGCTGGGGGCCAAGCTGAAATACGGCGCCTTGCCGCGTGACGTGCACAAGCGCCGCGATGCGGTTCTGGCTCTGTCTGAAGCCAAGGGTGTGATGAAGGAAGGCAACCCGATCGAAGCGCGTGTCGCTGCGATCGAAGCCAACCGCCTGTCGCCCGATTTGGTCCCCGCTGCCGTGATGGCCGCACGTGGGTACATTGCGGGTGGCAAACCGAAATACGCCTCGCGCGTGTTGGTCAAAGCATGGTCGGCGCAGCCCCACCCGGATCTGGCCGCGGCCTTTGCTGATATTGCGTCGGACGAAACGCCCGCCGAGCGGATCAAGCGCTTCCGTGCCCTGACTAAGCATCAAGACGGCAACCCGGAAACCCGCATGCTGCTGGCCGAGCTGAACATCACAGCCGAGGATTATCCCGCCGCCCGCACCGCGCTGGGCGATCTTCCGGACGCGATGCCCACCCAACGTGCGCTGACGCTGCTGGCGGCGATTGAGCGGGGCGAGGGCGCCTCGGGCCACGATGTGCGCGCCACGCTGGCCCGCGCCGTGACCGCACCGCGTGGACCTCAGTGGGTCTGCGAAAGCTGCAACCACGTACATGCCGCGTGGCTACCGGTCTGCAACAACTGCGATGGGTTTGACACGCTTGCATGGAAACAAGCGCCCGAAGCTGAAGGCGCCGTTCCGACAGGCGCCGAGATGCTGCCCTTGGTGGTTGGCGACGCCCCCGTGGCCGAAGTTGAGGATGCGGAAGAGCTGGGCGGCGAACCTGCGGTTCTGGACGGTGAAGTCGTGAAAGAGGCGGATGATAAACCCGCCGCATAACACTCAAGTCGGGCGGCGCGAATTTGGTGTCGCCTGATAATCTGACGGTCAGATCAGACGCATTGTTTTCGCTTGCGCAAAGATCGTGTCGCGTCTAAAACCCCCAACGCTGCGGGGCGGAAATCGCCCGGCAACATGTGGGCCGCTGTAGCTCAGCTGGTAGAGCACGTCATTCGTAATGATGGGGTCGTAGGTTCAAGTCCTATCAGCGGCACCACCCCTTCCCAAAACAGATCTGACGTTGTGCGCATTCGTGCGATTATTCAGGGTAAGATTGGCCTTTGGTCCACAGCCCGAACAATCGGTTTTTCTGATCGCTTTCAGAGATCCGGAAAGCTATCCGCTGATCTCTGCTTTGAAGGCAGATGGCGTAATCCCAAACTTGGTTTTGAACAAACGCGAGAACTGCGCCTGATCTGAAAAGCCAAAACGATAGGATACTTCCGAGATCGGAAGCCCGGGCGCAGAGGCCAGACGATCCCGCGCTGCGATCAGGCGCTGATCCCGTATTTGCTGACTGACCGTGCCATTCACATCCTTGAACAGGTCATGCAGATAGCGCTTCGAGATACCGCAGCTTTCGGCGATCAGATCGGGGGACAAGTTCGGGTTTTTCAGGTTCTCGCGGATGAATTTCTCGACCCGAGAAATATGTGCGGTGCGAACTGCAGAGAGATTGCTTGAACTTGCGTCGACCGTCTCGTCAAGGGCAAGCCCAAGCAGTTCCAAAAGCTGGCGCCCCACGGTTTCACCCGCAGCCGCTCCGAAATCCGCAAACTTCGACTGGGCCTGATCCACCATCGAGGCGAACAAGCCAGCCGTGCCAGAGGTTGCATTGAACACTTTTGCGCAAAAGCGGTCGGGTTGGCGCACACGCTCTTCCAGCGCTTTGCGCCCGACCTTCAGGACGAACAGGTCATTGGGGTTTTCATAGAGAAACCGATATGGCTCGTCGCCGCGTTCAAGGATGAAGCCGCCCGGATCGCACCGCACTTCGCGCCCCAACTGGCGGAACTCGACCGATGTCGCGCGTGGCAGGGTGATTAAATACTCTTCTTCCCGCGCCTCACGGATATGTGCGCGCCGCCGCTCGTAACTCAGCGGATCAGACGTCAGCCGGGACAGGCCGACATGCCCCATCGACATCCGGCTCAGCTGCCCATTGAAATGGATGGGATCACGGAACTGAAGTTCCAGTGGAAAATACGCATCGTTTACCACCGCGTTCCATTTACTGGAGCGGTGCTGCGGCTCTGTCGTGGCCGTCGAGAATGTGAACTCGGCGGTCATATGCGTCTCCTCCCAAGCCTGACCATAGCCAAGCCTCCCTATAAAACAAAGGAATTTGGATGTTCTGCACTCTGCTGCAAACGGTTCTGCGCTGAGCGGCAAATTGTTCTGCACAAAGTTGCAAACGCTTCTGCACTTAGCGTCAAGACGATCCCGACAAGTCGCGACAAGCTGGGATCACAAGTTCGACGTGCAGGAGGAGCACGCCGGATCGAGAGGTCAGATGCTCTCATCAGGCGGCCCCTTTGCGCCCATGCAAAGGACCAGAACGAATGGCTAATAGACAAGTTGACCCCATCACGCTTTCGGTGGTGCGCGGCGTATTGGAAACCACTCAGCGCGAAATGACGCTGGCCCTAGAAAAGACCGCGCGCAGCTCGGTTTTCAATTTGGCGCATGATTATTCTACGGCGCTGTTCAACCACACACCCGAGATGATTTTGCAGGGTCAGGATATTCCGATTCACCTTGGATCGTTGATCCCGGCGATGAAGTCAGTCGCCAATTTCTTCGAGGGTGACATCCATGAAGGCGACCTGATCCTACACAATGATCCCGCCTATGGTGGCAGCCACATCATCGACACCTGCATGTATTACCCGGTGTTCTATGAAGGCGAGCTGGTGTTCTGGACGGTCTGCAAGGGGCACCTGACGGACATCGGCGGGCCGGTGCCTGCGGGCTACAACCCCGAAGCCAAAGAGATCTTTGCCGAAGGGCTACGCATTCCGCCGATCAAGCTGTGGGACAAGGGCGTTCCGCGCGATGACATCATGAACATGCTGCTGACCAACATGCGCGCGCGGCGCGATCAGGAAGGCGACTTCAATGCGCTGATCGGAGCGTGTCAGGTTGGCGCGCGCAACCTGACTGCGTTGATGGACAAATACGGCAAGGACGTGGTGCAGGAATGCATTGCCGAACTGCTGGACATGGCCAACGCCCATATGAACGGCCTGATCAGTCAGGTGCCTGACGGTACCTATTCGGGGACCGCCATTCTGGAAGATGCAGGTCACGGCTTTGGTGATTTCGACATCACCGCGGCGGTGACGATCACCGGTGACAGCTGCCATATCGAGATCGAAAGCCCGCCGCAGATTCCGTATTTCATCAACTCTTACGAGGGGAACAGCTACTCAGGTGTTTACTTGGGCCTGATGATGTTTGCCCAGTTGCCGCCGCCCTATAACGAAGGGCTGTATCGCAACGTGACGGTCGATATGGGCAAGAAGGGCACCCTGTGCAACGCGCAGTCGCCCGCGCCGCATATGAACTGCACCACCACGCCAATGGAAACGCTGACCGACGCGGTGCGGCTGGCCTTTGAACAGGCCGCGCCTGACAAAGTGTCTGCCAGCTGGGGCCATGCCAACGGGTGTAACATTGCCGGGTGGGATAGCCGCCATGACGAAGAATACGTCACTATGGTGCTGGCCTCGATCATCTCAGGCGCGGGCGCCACGGCAAGCCAAGATGGCTGGCACGCCTGCGGACCGGAGTGCTGTTTTGGCGCACTGACCTCGGGCGACATTGAGATGCTCGAGCACTCTTATCCGATCATCATCCACGAATATGGGCTGATGGAGGACAGCGGTGGCGCGGGCAAGTTCCGCGGCGGATCCGGCACACGCTGGGCGGTCGAGCCGCTGGACACCGACATGACGCTGGTCACCTTCGGCGAAGGGCGCCGCATTCCGGCCATGGGGGCCGCCGGGGCAAAATCCGAAATGGTCCACAAGAAGGTTGGCCGTCTTGAGATCACCCGCGATGGCGAAACCCAGATCATCACCGACAACGTGATCGAAACCATCAAACCCGGCGAGATCGCCGCCAACCTGAACCCCGGCGGTGGCGGCTTTGGCAACCCGTTTGAACGCGATCCCCTGAAGGTGGTCGAGGACGTCCGCAATGGCCTCGTGTCCATCGAAGGCGCGCGGCTGGATTACGGCGTGATCATTGCCGACGCCGACACACTTTCCATCGACGAAGACGCCACAGCCAAAGCCCGCGCCGCGGCCTGAAGCCCCTGACTGAAAGGAACAATACTATGCGAACCCAATATCGTCTGGGCATCGACGCCGGCGGCACATTCACTGACTTCATTCTTGCCGACAAAAAGGGCGGGACACGGATCTTCAAGGTTCTGTCGACCCCAACCGAGCCGACCAAGGCCATCAAGAATGGTCTGGCTCTGATCACTGAAGAAACCGGGCTGACGGCGCAGGAAATCGTGTCGAACTCGGACCTGTGCATCAACGGTACCACGGTCGGTCTGAACGCGCTGATCACCCATACCGGGGCCAAAACCGGCCTGATTGCCACCAAGGGGCATGAGGACTCGATCGAGATCCGCTTGGGTCACAAGGAAGACGGCTATCGCTATGACCCAGACTATCCGCCCGCGACCATGCTGGTGCCGCGCCACCTGCGCAAAGGTGTCAGCGAACGGGTGATTTCAGACGGGTCGGTGAAGACACCGATCAACGAGGAAGACGTGCGCGACGCCTGCCGTTACTTCATCGCTGAAGGCGTTGAATCGGTTGCGATCAGCTTTGTCTGGTCAGTGCTGCACCCCGACCACGAAAACCGCGCCGCCGAGATCGTCCGCGAGATGATGCCCGATGTGCGCCTGACCGTGGGTAGCCAGCTGTATCCGCAGGTGCGCGAGTACACCCGCACCTCGACCGCCATCGTGAATGCCTATCTGGCGCCGATCCTGCAACGCTATGTCGAAGCCATCGACGCCTATTTCCGTGAATTGGGTAGTCAGCACCCGGTGCGGTACTTCCAGTCCAATGGCGGGCTGGCGCTGGGCAAAGTGGTGTCGGATCAATCCGTTTATGCAATCAACTCTGGCCCGGCATCTGCACCACAAGCGGCACTGGACGTGGCCGAGCCTTGGGGTGACAAAAACATCATCACCTGTGACATGGGCGGCACCTCGTTTGACATCACCCTGACCAAGGACGGGCAGGCCAACGTCAACAAGAACATCGATTTCCTGCGCTATCGTATCGGTATCCCGATGATCCAGGTGGAAACCTTGGGCGCGGGTGGCGGGTCGATCGGCTGGATCGACTCGATGGGCCTGATGCAGATGGGGCCGCAATCGGCTGGATCGGAACCTGGGCCTGCCTGCTATGGCCAGGGCGGTGAGAACCCGACGACGACAGATGCCAACCTTGTGCTGGGCTATCTGAATGCAGACGGGCTGGTCGGCGGGCGTCTTCCACTGGACATCGACAAGGCGCGTGGCGCGATCAAGACGAACCTTGCCGACCCGCTGGGCATTTCCGTCGAAAAAGCCGCCTATGGCATGTTCACCATCGTTAACAACAACATGGTCAACGCCATCCGCCGGGTGTCGGTCGAACGGGGCTACGACCCGCGTGATTTCGTGCTGATGGGCGCTGGTGGTGCCACGGGTGCGCATATCACCGCACTGGCGCGTGAAATGGGGATCTCGAAGGTTCTGATCTCGAAACTGGCCTCGGGGCTATGCGCCTATGGGCAGATCATTTCGGACGTCAAATACAACTACATGGCGCCCGCGCCGATCCGTCTTGAGGGGGCTGCTGCTGCAAAGAAACTGGACGATCTGTTCACCTCGCTCGAGGCGCGGGGCAGGGTTGATTTGGCGGGTGACGGTTTTTCAGAAGACCGCATCTCGATCCGTCGGTCGCTTGATATGCGTTATGTCGGTCAGGTGCATGAATGCACGGTCGAGATTGATCCGTTCGAGGTGACGGAAGCCACGATCGAAGACATCAAGGCCGCGTTCCACGCCCGTCACAAAGAGCTGTACACCTATGACGAACCGCATAACGCGGTCGAGATCGTCAACGTGGAAAGCACGATTGCCGGTCACGTGGACAAGCCTGAACGCATGACCATTGCTGCTGGCAAAGGGGCGCACGAAACCCTGAAGGACACCCGCCCGATGGTGTTCAATGCCGATGGCATCGCGCAGGACACACCAGTCTATGACGGGTCTGCGATGGGCGCCGGGGACACGCTGCATGGTCCTGCCGTGATCGAAGAGGTCACGACCACCATCGTGGTCGAGCCCGGCTGGACCGTGAACCTGCACGACACTGGCGTCTACGTTCTGACTGCGGATGCGGAAACCGATCGCGGCCCGCTGGAACAGATCAAAGAACTGGCCGAGGTCTGAAGATGGCGCGGCGGAAAGAAACGGGTTCCTCCCTGGCGGCGTCCGGGGTGACAGTGGCCTTCGGCGGGTTCAAAGCCCTGACCGATGTCACACTGACGATCACCCCGGGCGCGGTTCATGGGCTGATCGGCCCGAACGGGGCCGGTAAAACCACCATGGTCAACACGTTGACCGGGTTTCAAGCACCGACCTCGGGCACTGTGACCCTTGGGGACCGGAATGTCGGTACCTTGCCGCCGCACCAGTTGCGCCGGGCGGGCGTGGCCCGCACCTTTCAGGCTGGCCGCTTGTTTACCGGTCTGGACGTTCTGGACAACCTTGCTGTCACCGGCGTTGGGCTGGGGCACACCCGCGCGGCCTCGGAAGCCGAGGCATTGCGGTTGCTTAGCTGGATGGGCGTCCTCCATCTGGCCCAGCAACCCGCAGCGGGGCTCCCTTACACCGATGAGCGCCGCGTCGGCATTGCCCGGGCGCTTATGTTCTCCCCCAGCTTCCTTCTGCTCGACGAACCGGCGGCGGGCATGTCCGAAGCCGAGGCCGCCGATCTGGCCACGCTGATCAAACGCGTCGCGGACGAGCTGGGCATCGGTGTTTTGCTGATCGAACACAATGTTGGACTGGTTCTTAGCGTCTCGCACCACGTCTATGTCCTCGACGCAGGGCAGGTGATCGAAGAAGGCGACCGCGCGCTGATTTTGGCCAGCCAGAAAGTGCGCGATGCCTATCTTGGCGCCGATAGCGAGGCCGCGTGATGACCAAGCTTGGAGTATATGACCTTGAAGTGCGCTATGGCAAAGTTCCGGCGCTTGGCGGGGTGACGCTGCACCTTCAGGAAGGTGAACGCCTGTTCGTGTCGGGGCCCAATGGCGCGGGAAAATCCTCGCTGCTCAAGGCCATCGCGGGCGCTGTGTCCAGCAGCCACGGGCGGGTTGAGCTGGACGGCGACATCATCACCGGAAAAAGCGCCGAGGCGATTGCGCGATACGGCCTGTCGATGGTGCCTGAAGGGCGCGATATCTTCAGCACCCTGACCGTCGAGGAAAACCTTCGCGTCGGCACCGGTATCCGCGCCGACAAACAGGCCATTGAAGGTGACATTGCCGAAATTTACGACGCCTTTCCCATCTTGGGTGAACGCCGCCATGCCAATGCCGGGGCGCTGTCGGGCGGGCAGCAACAGATGCTGGCCATCGGGCGTGGGCTGATGACCAACCCGAAACTCATGATGGTGGACGAGCCCTCGCTGGGGCTTGCGCCGAACATCGTTGACCAAGTTTACGACACGCTTGTCGCCCTGCAACAGGAGCGCGGCCTGACGCTGCTGATCGTCGAGCAAAGCTCGGCCCGGGCGGCACGGGTTGGCGGGCGCATGGTGCTTCTGCGTGGTGGTCAGGTGGTGGGAGACGGCGACGCGGCCGAGTTCGCCGAGCGTGACCTTCTGAAAGAAGCCTATTTCGGTCAGGCCGATCAATCCAAATCTACGGAGGAAGCACTATGAATGCTGTCCCTCAGCTGTTCTTCGATGCGGCCTCGCTGGGTGGGATTTATGCCATGGCGGCACTGGGGATCGCGCTGATCTTCGGCGTGATGAACTTGGTGAATTTTGCCCACGGTGAATACATCGCCTTTTGCGTCTTTGCCTTGATCGTGCCGTCGTCGGATGCAGTGGCGGTGATGTTCTTGGGCAAGGCGCCCGCGATCCTGCTTATCCCTGTCCTGCTGGCGTTTGGGGCGCTGATCGCGGTGGCATCGGAATACGTTGTCTTCCGACAATTGCGCAACGCCAATCCGGTTGCGATGATGATCTCGTCCTTTGCACTTGGTTTTGTCATACAGAACGCCCTGTTGGCGGTCTATGGCAGTCGGCCCAAGGCAATCAGCTTGTGGCCTGACCTCAACACCCCGGTCTCAGTCGTCGGCGCGTCTGTCCCGCTGTTGCAGCTTATCGTCATCATCACCACGCTTCTGGTGGTCAGTGTGCTGGCGCTTTTGTTGAAGAAAACCCGCGTTGGCCTTGAGATGCGCGCCGCGGCCGAGAATTTTACCATGGCACGGCTTTTGGGGGTGCGCGCAAATGTCGTGATCACCGGAGCCTTTGCCCTGTCCGGCGCGATGGCCGCAGCTGTGGCGATGATCATGGTCACCCAGACCGGTGTCGCGGATGTCCGAATGGGCGGGCAGATCATGCTTGTGGCCTTTATTGCGACGGTGATCGGCGGGCTTGGATCACTGCCCGGCGCGGTTGCGGCAGGCTTCCTGATCGGGGCTGTGTCGGTCGTCTTGCAAGCCGCTTTGCCGCTTGAGGCACGACCGTTTCGCGACGCTTTCCTTTACACGCTGGTGATCGTCAGCCTGCTGCTTCGTCCGCAGGGTCTGTTCGCATCGGCCTCTGCCAAGCCGAGGGTTTAATCATGATGGATACACACCGCCAGAACCGACTTCGCGCACTGACCACTCCTGTCATCCTGATCGCAATCCTATTGGCCTTTGTACTGATCATCACGGCCACGGGCGACAAGTCCTTGGCACGCATGGCGGCGCAAACCCTCATCCGAGTGACCTTCGTGGTCGGGCTGTGGATCTTCGTCGGAAACTCAGGCGTGGTCAGCTTTGGGCACGCCGGATTCATGGCAATCGGAGCCTATTGTTCCGCGTGGCTAACGCTGCGCCCTCAGATGAAAGGCATGTTCCTGCCCGACCTGCCGCCTTGGTTGGCTTCAGCTGAGTGGCCACATCTGCCTGCCACGGTGGTCTCGGGTCTGCTGGCGGCTCTGGTCGCCCTGATCGTGGGCGCGGCCATCCTGCGTCTGTCGGGCATCGCGGCTTCGATCGCCACCTTCGCCTTCCTCGCCATCGTGAACACGGTCTATTCGAACTGGGAGGGTGTGACGGGCGCGACGTCTTCGGTCGTGGGTTTGGACCGCTACGCAGATGAATGGGTCACGCTGATCTGGGCCTGTGTGGCGGTGGCTGCTGCTGCTATCTATGCCAACTCAGCCTCGGGACTGGCGCTTCGGGCAACCCGTGAAGATGAAGTCGCCGCAGCGGCGTCTGGTGTGAACATGTACCGCCACCGGCTTTTGTCACTGGTGCTCTCGGGCTTTTTCACCGGCGTCTCGGGCGTCCTTCTGGGCCATTCCTTGGGCGTCCTGAACCCCAACAGCTTCTACCTTGGCATCACCTTCATCACCCTCGCGATGCTGGTCGTCGGCGGCATTGGCAGCCTATCGGGCGCCGTGATCGGTGTGCTGGTCCTGTCTGTGCTGATCGAAGGGCTGGTCCGCTTCGAGCGCGGGATTGATATCGGGGGCGCCAGCTTTGCGCTGCCCAGCGGCGCTCAGGAAATCCTGATCGGCATCATCATGATCCTGGTGCTGATCATCCGCCCAACCGGCCTGACCGGTGGCCGCGAGCTTCGCCTGCCCGCATTCAGGTGGCGCGTACGACATTCCAAACAAGAACCACAATCTACCAACTGAGGAGAAAACCTATGAAATGCTTAGCAACCGCTATGACTATAAGCCTCGCAACGGCTGGTGCAGGTCTGGCAGACGATATCACCGTCGGCTTTGCCATCGCCAAGTCAGGCTGGCTTGAGGCCTATGACACACCCGCCACCACGGCCGCCCGCATTCGGATTGACGAGATTAACGCCGCCGGTGGGTTGCTGGGGCGCCACATCTCTTGGATCGAAGCTGATACCAAATCCGATCAGGCCCAGTCCGCAAGCGCCGGTCTGCAATTGATCGACGAAGGCGCCGATATGCTGGTCGTCAACTGCGACTATGACTTCGGTGCACCGGCGGCCTTGGCGGCCGAGGGGGCTGGACTGAACTCGTTCTTCCTGTGCGCGGAAGACATCAAGGCGGGCATTCAAGGCGTCGGCCCAAACAGCTTTTCGGCCTCGGTGCTGGCAGCGGTGCAAGGCGCGACCATGGCCGAGTGGTCCTTAGGCGAACGCGGGGCGAAAACCGGATATGTGCTGCTGGATACCACGATCGAGTACAACAAAGGCATATGCACAGGCTTTGATTGGATGTTCCCCAATGCCGGTGGCGACATCGTCGGGCGTGACACCTTCAAAAACGGTGATGCTTCGATCGCCAGCCAGATCACCCGGATCAAGGCGCTTGAGACTGAACCGGACGTGATCATGCTGTGCAGTTATATTCCCGGCGCAGCCTCGGCTGTGCGGCAGATCCGTGCCGCGGGGATCAACTCGCTGATCCTGAACGGCTCGGCTGTCGATGGCTCCTATTGGCTGGACGCCACGCCCAACCTGTCTGGTTTCGTGGTGCCCGTGCAGGGTTCGATCTATGGCGATGATCCGCGCTCGGACGTCGAAGCCTTCAACATGGCCTATGAGAAAGCGACCGGCAGCCGTCCTGCCAGCCAATACGCCTATCCGGGCTATATCCTGATCGACCTATGGGCCAAAGCGGTCGAGCGAGCTGGTAGCCTTGATGGTGCGGCTGTCACCGCCGAGCTTGAGAAGATGCGCGACGAACCCACGGCGTTCGGCCCGCGCAGCTTCTCTGATGCCATCCACCACCAGAACTCTGCCGAGATGCAGATCATTGAAATCAAGGATGGAACCCCCGGGGTGGCTGGCAACTGGAGGATCAGTACTCCGGTTCCGCTGGAGGTCTTGCTGAACTAATCTGGACCATCCTAGTCAGATAGCAAACCTAGACGTCTCTCATGTGATATGAGGGGCGTCTTTCCTATGATCTGAACGCTGAAAACGATCTCAGAAACAGCGGTTGATTTGGGTCGGTCGGCACCAATCTGAGTTGCCAATGCTTCTCGGCGATCATGTTGATCTATAAGGCAAAGCGGACTGCCCTTGCCCGAAGCCCGAGGGCAGTCAATCTAGCATGTTCGCGACGCATCCACAGCGACGGCTTTCCACGCGATTACCAGATGCGGCGCGCCCGTGATCGGCAGAATTCAGTCATACAAAAAAGGGCGGCTGGTATGCACCGGCCGCCCTTGGTTTTTCGGTTCGCGTCAGGTCAGAACGTATAGTCCAGACCGACCGTCGCACCCAAGGCGTTCCAGCCGTTGCCGCCACCATCAACGAAGACCGACCCGTTGATCAGCAGGTTGTCATCGTTCTTGTAGTCCAGACCGATTTCAACGCGGCCAGAGTGGCCTTCGGTTGCCGACGCAGCGACGCCACCGTTGTTGAAGTCATATGTCCAGATCGACTTGGCGCTGAGGTTGGCCGTCAGGATCGCGCCACTGCCAACAGTGTAGCTGCGCGAGATCGTCGGGCCGAGCTCGAACGATCCAAAGGACGTGGTCACCGGGGTCACAGCGATGTTGTTGCTGTCCAGATAGGCATCGGTGGTTTCTTCAAACCACGACAGGCGTGCTTCGGGCTGGATGGTCAGATCGCCGACCTGAAAATCGCCGATCAGGGCCGCGGTTGCCAGCCAGCGTTCCGCGCCAACTGTGTCGGTGTAGGTGCCAAAGGGCGAAACGTCGTTCGACGACCGACCCCAGGCCACGCGGGCATCCAGATACAGGTTGTCGTGAACGCGTTTGGTCAGGTACGGGCCAACCATGAAGCCGCTGCCCGAGATTTCGGCGCCAGCGCCGCTTAGGCGGGCATGGTCAAGCTGTAGGCCCAGACCGATCAGAAGATCGGAATTCACCAGACGGTCAACACCCATGTGGATGATGTTGAAGTCACCATCCATATTCCCGGCCGAGAACTTTGCATGTGCAGCTTCGATCCAGAGGTCATAGGGCGACGTCGGTGCGACGGCGTTGGACGAGGCCAGAAAGCTGCCACCGGCAGCCGCTTCGCCTTCGGGCGCGGTGCTGTTGCGGCTGGCAACTTCGCCCGCGGCAGCAACATTGCGGCTGCGGCTGTTCAGGCGACCGATGCGGCGTTCCAAGTTGGGACCGTTCTGAATGATCAGACGGCCACGCGCTTCGGACAGGGTCGCGATCAGCGCTTGTGCCTCGGCGGCAGGATCAATGATTTCGAGGTCAATGAATGACGAGACCGCACCGCTTCCAGCTTGATAGTACGTGGTGATCACGATCTGGTGCGGCCCGGGGGCAATATTCCCCGGAAGCAAAACCGTACTGTTGATCGAGAACACGTCGGTGCTGTTGCCATCGGCAATATTGGTGCCCGACGCCAGAAGCGTCACGCCATCAAGATAGATTTCCCACACGGCGGTCACGGGACCGTGTCCAGCGTGCCAGATGGTGTAGTCGAAACTGACGTCGATCGAGTCACCCGGCTGTGCGGTGGCTGTGGACGCCGAAATGTTCGAGTTACCGTAGTTGCTGTGCGCCTGGGCTTGCGTGGCGCTGAACAGGCCAACGGCCAGCACAGCGACAAGTGCGCGCATTCCTTTGAACATGCCGGGCACACCCTTCCAGCCCTGCGTGTTCATCCCTTGTTTAGTGGCCATCCCCTAGCTCCTTATGGCTCAAATATTTATGCCTTTTGGCGTAATTGGCAGGCATCAGTCATGACGAGAGGTCCAGGGTGAGCATTTGTTTCCATGCGCTTCTATTGGCGCAATCTGTGTGCTTCTTTGCCCGAGAAATACCGTCAAGATAAAATTGTTACCCTAGGGTTAATTTCTATTAACCTTTGAAGGGGACGGGGTGGGCGATTTCTACTCAAAAGGCGAAAAATCCCGGACGGGATAATTATGCTACAAAAATGTTCATCTGTGGTAGAGCTTGCGAAATACAATGGAACCAGCGGTGGATCGCTGGCTCCGCCTAAAAGACTAATCGGACTGGGAGGCACGCCTTATTTGATGCGCGTCAGATCCCAGAACGCCCCGTCGCGAAACAGGCGCAATACAATCGCAGCCGATTTGGGGGCTGAAACCCCCTCGGCGGCGAATTTGTTTGGGGGGGTGAATTGCAGGTCCAGATCGGTCTGAGCGGTGCCGTCCACCAACAGTGCGTCGACGGTGATGTTCTGGGCATCACGCGGTTGCAGCTCCAGATCATACAGATAGATCGCAATCTCGTTTTCTGAACGTACCAGCTCGATATGGTTGTGCTGCGTAATGTTCACCTTTCCGCCGTGACGCCCTTGGTGATCGGGGCTTTCATGGGCGATGGCGGTCCCAGTCGTGGCGAGCGCAACCGCAAGTGCTGCGAAGAGTTTCGTGATCTTGGGCAGAACCATATCGTTTCGCCTTTTCTGGTCGTTAGAGTGGCACATCAGCGAGGTCGTCATCACGTTCCACATTATCGCGGCGGATGTCGACCTAAAAGAACTGGCGCGCAGTGTTTCCGTTGCCAGCTGCATCATATCCCGTCTGATGGCGCATCGCTGGGGCGTATCAAGCACACCTTCACGCCGCCCAAATCGGACTGATCCAGCGACAGGGCGCAGCCATGTGCCTCGGCCATGCGCTGTGCGATACTCAGCCCCAAACCCGTACCCGGCTGGTCCGGGTCCAGCCGAGTCCCGCGCGCCAGCACCGCATCGCGTTCTTCTTTCGGGATGCCGGGGCCGTCGTCTTCGACGCTTAGATACACCTGCATTTGATCTTGCCCGCCACGCACGGCAATCCGGCTGCCCGACCACTTCACTGCGTTGTCCAGAAGATTGCCCAGAAGCTCGGTCAGGTCGTATTCGTCAAAGGGCAGATACAGAGGACGGGGGAGGTCGATTTGCCACTGGATGTGCTCGGTGCCGGGTTGGCGGCCAAGTGCTTTGCGCAGGCGGTCGATAATCGGGCCTGCATCGCATTTCAGCAGCGCCTGCTGACTGTCGCGGGTCGAGGCCAGTTCCCGTTCGACGATGTGTTGAATGCTGGTGACTTCCGTCATTAGGTCGTCGGCAAGTTTATCTTGGCCAGACCGCCGCACCTTGCGCTCGATCCCATGCATGATCGTCAGCGGGGTCTTCAGTCCGTGGGCCAGATCGCCAGCACGCGAGCGGGCGCGTTCCAGCGCCTCGGCATTGACGTTCAGAAGCTGATTTACCTCTTCGACCAGCGGCAGAACCTCGGACGGATAGTCCGACGACAGCCGCCCGTTTGGGGTGTGGGACACATGGGCGATCTCGGACTGGATTTTCTGTAGCGGCTTGAGGCCAAGGCGCACTTGAAACCAGCTGGCGATCATTAGGAACAGCCCCAAGATGCCCAGCCAGAAAACCGAATTCGTCGTGAACCGAGAGACAGACATATCCAGATCCGCCCGGTCGATTGCCACGGCTAGAAAGACCTCTTTCCGCGTGTCGCCGTCACCCATCGTGATGATCCAGCTGGCCACGGCGACGGCATCTCCGCTGCCTGTTGTCACGTCGATGAAAGTGATTAATCCTGCGGTTTGCGGACGGGCCAGTTCCAGCGGTGCGGCCCAGAAGGATGGCGATAGAAGCGGTTCGGCGTCATCAATCTGCACTTGCCAGTAATAGCCGGACAGCACCTGATTGAAGCGCGGGTCGGGGATCGGAGTGACCTCGATCGTGCCCTCAGCGGTGGCCGAGACATTCCCGCTGAGCTGGATCAGATAGGTCTCAAGCTCGTCCCGTGCGCGGTCTTCGAAATAGAGACGAAACAGGAAGTTAAAGACGATGGCGGTGGCCACCAAGGCAATCGCTGTTGTCATGGCGGCGGCCAGCAACAGGCGAAGGCTCAGGGATAGCTTCATGCGTCTTCCCCGGCGATTATGTATCCGAACCCGCGACGTGTTTCGATTACCCCGCCGCCGATCTTGCGACGCAGGCGCCCGACCAGAACCTCGACCGCGTTGCTGTCAGGTTCCTGATCCCGGTAATAGATATTCTCGACCAGCTCTTCCTGGGTCACCACCTCGCCGCGATGATGCAGCAGATAGTTCAACAGCCGATATTCCAAGGGCGTGACTTTCAACGGACGTCCGTCAACCGAGACACGCATCTGCCGCAGATCCACCCGCAGCGATCCGGCTTCAAGGATCGTGGCCTTCTGGCCGGTCGACCGGCGCAACAGGGCGCGCAGACGCGCGATCAGCTCCTCCATCTGGAAGGGCTTGCCCAGATAATCATCCGCACCCGCGTCGATCCCTTCGACCCGCTCGTTCCAGTTCGCGCGAGCGGTCAGCAGGATCACGGGCAGGTCCAGCCCTTCGTCCCGCCAGGCGCGCAACACAGACAGGCCGTCGCGCGTGGGCAGGCCAATATCGAGGATGGCCGCGGCATAGCTTTCGGTGCTGCCCAGAAACCAGCCTTGCTCGCCATCATTTGCGATTTCGGGGATCAGCCCCTCACCTTCCAGAACATCTGCGATCAGCTCGGCGATCTTCTGTTCGTCTTCCACGATGAGGATACGCATTCAGCACTTCCGTATGCTTGTGATCCGCCCCGAGCCCGCATCAACCGAGACCGAGACGACCGCGCCGGACTGATCAACGATCAGCACTCTAAACTTCGTTTGCTTTCCTGTGTCAGAAAACCCGACTTGCAGCAACTTGCCCGGCTGTTTGGATTGTACGTTTTTCAAGATCTCTTGTAGCGGCCGCGCCTTGCCGCGCGTAATCGCGCGTTGGGCGCGTTGATAGTCCTGGCGCGAAATCTGGGCGTTCCCAGTGATAGGAGAACTTCGGCAGGTTCCCGGTCCGCTGGGTCCGCTTGCGCTGGTCGGAGCTCCACCGTCCGGACCGCTCGGTTCACTGGATGCGCTGGCTGGAGTAGGCGGTGACACCGGGCTGACCGAGGACGAAGAAGAGGCGGGGCTGGACGAAGAGGATGCGCTAGAAGACGATGCGCGCGCCTGACTTAGTCCGACAATGCTGGGGGCCATATAAGCACTGGCGGCCCCCAATCCTAGCCGGATCAACGCGGCGCGGCGTGATATGCGCTTGCCGTCACTCATTGTGCCGCCACGCTTTGGGGTGCAGGAGTAATCAGACGCGCGCGGGCCAAGCTGCGCATCAGGTTCTCGCTGTCTGTGGAAATCTGGTCGACCGGCACGTCGGGAAAGGCCTCGGATAAAATCTCGACGATCTCGTTCAGGTCGGTCGGTTCTTCCAGCAGGTTCCAGATCGCTGCCGACACTGGGTTCAGTCGGAAAATGCCAATCCCGGATCCGTCGGCCAAAAACGCTTCGTCCCCCACCACGCTTTCGGTTACGCCATCGGCCTGTGCATAACAAAGCTCTTTGACGAAGGCGAGGGCAGGGTGGATCGGCTGATCAAGCGGGGCCTGACGGTCATCCTGTGCAAAATCGGTCAGTTGCGCGGCCGGAAGGTTTGCCAGGTCGGGATGGGTTGACAGGTATTCGGCGGCCTCTTCGGCGCAATGATAGCTCAGCCGATAGATCGGCAAGTGGCGCGATAAAAGGTCGACCGACCGCAGGATCGCCCCGGCATGGCGCGTGCGGGCGAAGTTTTGCGTGATCAGGCTGGCCAGCGCGTCTTCGCGCTCCATCGGGCTGAGCTGCGGCGGCTGCGGCGCGTCGCTACGCTCGAGCATCACCATCGCGCCTAAGGGCATGGTCTCGCCCCATGGGGCAACCGGTGCATTGGAAAGGTATTTGTATTGCCGGTTGGACGGGCCCGGATCCTGGGCAACGTCGGTATGAAACGCGTCGCTGAAGCCTTCGGGCACAGGCAACCGCAGGCGCGGTTGAATGCCGTTCGCGATGCCTGCGCAGCTTTGGGTCTTGGCATCCACGCGGACAGGCAGAAAATCGTCGGAATACAGGGGTCTACCCAGACGCGCCAAGGCAATAGCCAAGGTGCTTTTGCCAGCGCGTCTGGCATTTGGCATCACCACAAGACGCCCATTAAACTCAATTGCTGCGGCGTGCAGACACAGAAGGTCCGGGTCCGAGCGCAACCGCTCCCACGCCATTTCGGCGATGATGTCGCAGACCGTGTTGACCCCATCCCAGGTGCGGGGCGTGTCGGGCTGGTCTGCGCGGATCACGTGCCAGCGGTCTGGTCCGGCGGGACGGATGGTCACGAAGGGTGGATTGCTTGGTGGAGTGTTCAGGGTGTGGTGCGGCCAAGCAGACAGGACCGTAGGCAACATCGCTGCAACCTCGTCTGCGTTTTCCAACGCGACGGGAGGCTTCAGTCCTTCAAAGTGCACATATTGCGGTTCCACCACGCTCCGCTCCTACTTGTCGCTGATCATACCAGCGATTTCCCCGTGCGCGTCAACGCAATCTGGCCTGCCCACAACCGATATGCGGGCAGGCCATTGATCAGGTGGGGATATCCTGGATCAATTTAGCTTTCACAAACTTTAACACCGTCTTCGCGTTCAACAACGGTGCCGCCGCCGGCTTCGCATTCTTCAGCCGTTACCACACGGGGACCGCTGGGGCCGCTGGACTCGGACGGTACGCTTGCTTCGGACGGCTCGCTTGCCTCGGACGGGTCACTTGCAGGCGATGGATCACTGGCTTCCGACGCAGCACTTGCCGCCGACGGAGCGGACGATGCGTGTGCAGCCGACAGCGTGGTCAGCGCCGGTACCGAATAGGCGGCCAATGCCAGCCCACCAATGCGGGTCAGCGCCTTGCGCCGGGAAAATACCTTGTCGTCTTCTTTGGTCATGTGCTCTGTCCTTTACTTTTCGTTCCGGCGCCATTGATTCGGACGCCTCAACCCCTGATAGCAGTTCGGACGCGTCAAATTCCTGAATGAGAGTGTCAGCGTTTTGTCAGATTGCGATCCCGGACCATCATCCGTATCGAAAACGGCCAGCGATGAGCTGAAGGTAAAATCAATCGTCACCGCTGCCTGCGACGGCTAAGTTGCAAGTGATGGAATCGCTTACACTCCTCTTCGTGCCGCTCTCGCTGATCGCAACTGCAGTGATGGCGGCCTCGGCTGCAATCCAGGCGCGCCGCTTCAACCTTGATCTGTTCGGCGCGACTGTTCTGGGTGTTGTCACTGCTGTTGGCGGTGGCACGTTACGTGATGTGCTTCTGGGGCTGACCCCTGTGTTCTGGATCTCGGACTTGCGCTTTCTTCTGGTGGCGGTCCCGTCTTCGCTATTGAGTTTCCTTATCGCCGCACGCATGCCGACAGGCAACGGGCGGCGGCTTGCACTTCTGATGTATCTGGATGCGGTCGGATTGGCGCTGTTCACCCTGACCGGTGTTCAAGTCGCGCTAGAGGCCGGTGTGGCGCCGGTTCTGACGATTGTGATCGGTTGCGTGACTGGCACGGCCGGTGGCATGATCCGAGATCTCTTGTGCAACATTACCCCAAGCGTCTTGCGTGAAGACCTGTATGCTACGATCTCGTTGGCAGGAGGTGCCGCCTATTTGGCGTTCTCCCAGTTTATGGGGGAATCGACGGCGACACTTGTAACGTTCGGCCTCATCCTTCTTGCGCGCCTCGTCGTGCTGTGGATGAATCCCCCAAAGCCGGACCAAGAAGCTTCCCGGAACTAGGCCGCGCTTAGTTTCGGAAGCCAACACCGTTTATTCGCTTTCTTCCAGCACCTTGCGGGCCGCGCGGAAACACTCCAGTGCCTGTGGCACGCCACAATAAATCCCGATGACATGGATGATCGCGCGGATTTCTTCCTTGCTGACGCCGTTTGTGAAGACGCCGCCGACCAGCCCATCAGGCGAGCCTAGCGGCGGTCCTCACCGCTGAGACCTTCAAGAATGGGGCAATCAGGGCGGTGGTCGCCTGCACACTCTTTAGACAGATGGCTCAGCGTGGCGTGCATGGCTTGAAGATCATTGATTTTCGCCTCGATCTCTTTCAAGTGCTTGCTTGTGATCTCTTTCACATCTGCACTGGCGCGTGTTTCATCCTCGTAGAGGGCAAGAAGGTTTCGGCAATCATCAATGGTAAAGCCCAAGGCGCGCGCGCGGCTGAGAAAGGTCAGCTTGTGCAGGTCGATTTCGCGAAAGACACGGTAGTCGTTTGTATCCCTAAGCGGTTTAACCAGACCGATATCCTCGTAGTAACGAATGGTCTTTGCGCGAAGACCGGTGCGTTTGGACACATCTCCGATGTTCAAGTTCATGGTAGCCTCCCCTTCAGTTGGCGGCGGTGGCAGGTTTCAAAGTCGCTGGGCGCGTGGCTGATGGCAATGCGTCTGCACCAATTGCAGGCCTGACCCAGCGCAGTCGCAAGGCGTTTGACAGGACGAACACGCTGGACAGCGCCATTGCACCGGCGGCCAGAACCGGTGACAGAAGCAGGCCAAACGTAGGATATAGCACCCCGGCGGCCACCGGGATCAGGAGTGTATTGTAGCCGAAAGCCCAGAACAGGTTCTGGCGAATGTTGCGCATGGTCCGGGCCGAAATGTCGAACGCGTTGACCACGCCGGTCAGATCGCCGGACATCAGCACCACATCTGCGGCTTCGATGGCCACGTCGGTGCCGGTACCAATGGCGATCCCCACATCGGCCGAGGCCAAGGCAGGGGCATCGTTGATCCCGTCCCCGACAAAGGCCAGTTTGCCACGTTCCCGCAGGTTGCCAAGGGCCGTAACCTTACCCTCGGGCAGCACCTCGGCCACGACTTGATCGATGCCCAAACTGCGCGCGATGGCATCAGCTGTGCCCTGATTGTCGCCTGTGATCATGGCGACTTTCAAACCCAAATCGTGCAGAGCGTTAATCGCTGCGGGTGTCGTGGGTTTGATCGGGTCCGATACGGCGATGGCGGCGGCAATCTTGCCGTCGATCGCGGCATAAAGTGGGGTGCGTCCTTGCTGCCCCAGCTCGGTTCCGGTGTTGCCGAGCTTGCCCAGGTCAATGCCGTCACGCGCCATCAGTCGGTCCGCGCCGATCAGAATGTGCCGCCCTTCCACAGTCGCGGTGACTCCGTATCCTGTGATTGACGCGAATTTCTCGACGGTTGGAAGGGACAGACCACGCCCGTCGGCCGCCCGCAGGATGGCCTCGGCAATCGGATGCTCGGATCCGGCTTCAACGGCCGCAACAACCCGCAAGACTTCATCACGATCATAGCCATCTGCCACAATCAGGTCGGTCAGTTCCGGCCTCCCGGCGGTCAGCGTGCCGGTCTTGTCCAGAGCAACCACCTGTGTTTCGCCCAGCATTTGCAACGCGTCACCTTTGCGAAACAACACCCCAAGCTCGGCGGCGCGTCCCGTGCCCACCATGATCGAGGTGGGGGTCGCCAGACCCATTGCGCAGGGGCAGGCAATGATCAGGACCGCAACCCCTGCGACCAGAGCGAAGCTCAGCGCGGGATCGGGGCCGAAGATCAGCCAGGCCACGATGGTCACTGCAGCCACGCCCATAACGGCAGGAACGAACCAAGCGGTAATTCTATCCACCAGACCCTGAATCGGCAGCTTCGCGCTCTGCGCCTGTTCCACCATCTGAATAATCTGGGCCAGCATCGTGTCGGCACCCACCTTGGTCGCCCGGAAGCGCAGCGCGCCAGTGCCGTTCACGGTGGCCCCGACCACTTCGGCCCCAGCAGTTTTTTCTACTGGAACCGGCTCGCCGGTGATCATGCTTTCGTCAACATAAGAGCTTCCAGACAGGACTTTTCCGTCGACGGCGATTTTTTCACCGGGGCGTACATGGATCACGTCGCCCACTGCTATGTCATCAATCGGAACTTCAACGATGTCGTCACCCCGTTCGACCCGGGCCGTTTTGGCCTGTAGCCCGATCAGTTTGCGGATCGCTTCGCCGGTGCGGCCCTTAGCGCGTGCCTCAAGCCAACGGCCCAGAAGGATCAAAACGACAATCACTGCCGCAGCCTCGAAATAGACATTTGCTGTGCCCTCGGGCAGCAGGCTGGGTGCAAAGGTTGCAACGACTGAAAAGCCGTAGGCCGCCGAGGTCCCCAAAGCGACCAGAGAGTTCATGTCTGGAGCGCCCCGAAACAGCAGCGGAAACCCCTTGGTGTAGAAGCGCAACCCGGGCCCGAATAGCACGATCGTCGTCAATACGAACTGCAGAAGGCGGCTGGTCTGCATGCCAATGCTGCGTTCGATCCACATGTGCATGGCCGGAAACAGATGGCTGCCCATTTCAATCACAAAGACGGGCAGAGCCAGTATGGCAGCCACAAATGTAAGTTGCCCCAGCCGGGTGATCTCGGCCAGTTTTCGGCTCGCCTTATCGGGATCGCTTCCTTGCTTGACCTGTGCCGGATAGCCCAAGTCACTTGCCACACGGGCCAAGTCCGCTGGAGCGACGACCCCTTCGGCGTATCTTACATGCGCAGTTTCGGTGGCCAGATTGACCGATGCGGTCAGAACTCCGGGCACCGCGGTCAAGGCACGCTCGACACGGCTGACACAGCTTGCACAGGTCATTGCTTCGATTTGCAGTGTGACCTCGGCCATCTGGGCCGGGTATCCGGATTGCTCTAGCGCGTCAGCCAAGGCCGTCAGGGTTGCGGGTTCGGAAAACACGATGTCAGCGCTTTCGGAGGCCAGATTGACCGCAGCGCTATCGACGCCTGGAACGGTCGTCAAAGCCTTTTCGACGCGGCTGACACAAGATGCGCAGGACATGCCGTCCACGGACAGCCGGATTTGGGATTTCTCGGACATGGGACCCTCCACTAACCGGGTATTCGAGTCGAACATGGGGGTTCCAGTAAGGGGAGGGTCAAGGGCCGAACATCACGTTTTCTTGAGCATTGACCTTCCCCCATGGGAAGCCCCACCTGCAACCGTGAAGCCACAAGAGGAGCCCTTGAATGCGTAGATTCCACGTCCCCGACATGAGCTGCGGACACTGTAAAGCCGTGATCGAGAAAGCTGTTCTAACCGCAGATGGGCAGGCGCAACTGGCGTTTGACCTCGACGCCCACGAGGTCAGAATCACCAGTGAAATAACGGATCACGAACTGCTCGCCATACTTGCCAAGGAAGGCTATCCAGCGACAATTTTGGTTTAGATCAATGCGCCATGGAACCTGTCGCCATCCCCAAGTGATGGGGTTGGTGGTGATTTCCAATGGCCATAAGGCCGAAGAAGCCCAGCGCCCGGATTATCTCAGCGTCTTTCGATGAGGTAACGGTCCAAACAATTTCATCCCCGTTCAAAAGCACCTGACTTGTCCAGCCCGTGTCAGCACTTAACACCGGCGCATGCGCAGGGACCATGCGGGATACCGCGCCTCCTCCAGCACCGGTGGTTTGCACGTGGAACCGTGCGCCTTTTGGCACGTCTTCTGTTGTCACTTCGGCATGCGTCACCAAGTCATCCATGTCGATCAGATGCTGGCGCAGGGCCGCAATATCGACCGCCGACCAATCTGTTTCTGGGTCGGCGCGCAGCAAGGCAACGATCTCGGCAATCGCGGCAAACGCGCCCTGACCGGGCTCGGCAGGCAAGACGGTCTGCGGCATATCACCCGAATGGTCGTGACTGTGCTGTGCGTAAATCGGCGCGGCCGAAAACAATGTGACGACCGCGAATATCGTGTGTCGGACCATGATTGACCTCTTGATCGAATGTGTAGCCCCAAAATGGTGGTACCTATTTGGCCAATTGAATATGATTTGAATCACAATGAGCGATTTGATCCCACTCCCTGCGCCATTTGATGGCCTACCCCTGTCCGATCTGCCGCGCCGCAGTTTGACGTGCGGAGAGCATCTGTTTCATCAGGGCGATAGGGCGCGCGGCATGTTCTTTGTTGAACAAGGAGAGGTGCGTCTGGTGCGCCACACGGAAGCGGGGCAGCTGGTCACGATGTTCAGGGCAGGGTCAGGCGACACGCTGGCCGAGCCATCGCTATTCAGCGACCATTATCACTGTGACGCCATCGCTGACCGGGACAGCACGGTTCGTGTTCTCGACAAGGCCATCGTGCTGGGCGCCATGACTGAGAACACTACTTTTGCAATCGGTCTGGTTCAACGGCTTTCGGCGCAAGTCCAGTCTTATCGCCGCAAGCAGGAGCTGCTGGCGATCCGGTCTGCGCGGGACCGGGTTCTTGCGGGCCTTGCGGATGGGTGGATGACCGGAACGGTGGTGGCTTTCGCCAGCGACCTTGGGCTGAGCCACGAGGTCGTCTTTCGTGTGCTGTCGGATCTGGTACGCGACGGGCAGGTCGAACGCCCCGCCCGCGGCGTCTATCGTCTAAAACGCACCAATCAGGCGGCGTCGTAGTTGTTGAACACCTCGGTGCTGCCATCCTTGCGGATCAGGTAGACGGCATAGGCTTCTCGCTCGTTCTCAGGCCCCATGCCGGGTGAACCAAAGGGCATTCCGGGAACGGACAGCCCCACCGCGTCAGGGCGCTCGGCCAGCAAGCGACGGATGTCAGCGGCGGGTACATGCCCTTCGATGAAGTACCCGTTCACCACGCCGGTATGACACGACACCATGTCCTGCGGGATGCCGTTCGTTTCCTTATAGTGCGACAGGGCGTCCCACGAGGCATTCTGGACTTCCAAGTCGAAACCTTCTTGCTGCATGATTGCCATCCATGCGCCACAGCAGCCGCAATCCGGGTCCTTCAGAACCTGTATCAGCGGGCGAGACGAGGCAATCGCCGGTGTGGCAAGTCCGATGCAAGAGGCGCCAAGCCCCGCAAGAAACAGGCGCCGGTCAAGTGTCGGGTTGGTCATGTCTTTTCCTTTGTTGTTCGCGCAGACGGCATGATCTTGGCTTTCAAGGCCGAGGCCGCCGCGCCATGTCATGGCATTGGTCGGGCCGGGCAATCATGAACCGCCCTGCATTTGTTCACCTGTGGTGCGTGTGGCCTGCATCTGGCGGATGCGCTCAGGCCAGGTGGATTTTATGAAGGCCAGTATGTCCCAGATTTGTTGATCGCTTAGACTGTCTTCGAACCCCGGCATGCCGCTGACAAATCCAGATACACCACGCGTTTCAAGCGCAGCTTGGCCACCGCGTTTGGTATAGTCAAACAGCAACGCATCGCCGTGGTGCCAAGTGTGACCGGTTTGATCATGGGGCGGGGCAGGAAGGATGCCGTCGTCGTCTGGGGTGCGCCAGTCGGGTTGGCCCTCAAGCTTCGCGCCATGACACGCGGCACAACTTTCTGCATACAGCACTTTTCCCGCAACAGGATCCGAGTCCACGGGCTGCTGTGCTGGCTGGGCTTGCGCATCCATGGGGCTGAAGGCCGTGATCGCGATGCCGAAGGCCGCCAACCCGGCAGCGCATAGCGCAACAAGCTTTCCGCGTTTCATCCGGCCACCCGTATCCAGGTTTTCATACCTGCCTTTTGGTGGGACAGCATGTGGCAATGCAAAAGCCAGTCTCCGGGGTTGTCCGCCCGAAACACGATGCTACGCGTTTCCCCGCGATCCATCAGAAGTGTGTCGCGCAAAGGACCAAGCGAGCCATCGGCCAGACGTTCCTGAAAATGGTGCCCGTGCAGGTGCATGGCGTGTGGAAACGCCGTGTCGTTCTGCATTGGAATTTCGACGATGTCGCCAACGGCAACTTCAACCAATGGAGCTTCGGGCAGACCTGCGACGCCGTTGAAGGTCCAAACCTGCCCTTGTTCGACCAGTTGCTGGATCGACAGGCGTTCACCCTTCCAAATCCCCTGACGCAGCCCTCCCATCGCGCCGCCTTCCATGATCAAGCGTGCCTCGGTCGTGGCCTGTGCTGTCTCAAGGGGGACAAGCGGATTGGATGGCAGAGGGTTGATTGCCCCACGTGCAGAGGAACTGCTCGTGCCCGAAATCTGGATATCTGCAAGTACGAAGGCCTCGTCACGTTCATGGATTGCAATCAGCGCCTCGTCACCTTCGTCAGCAGTGACATCCACGATGAAATCCGCCCTTTGAGCCGGACCAAGGACAACGTGGTCGGTGTGTTCGGGCGTTCGCAGGGGCATTCCGTCCAACGCCACGATGGCGCCGCTTAGGCCATGAAGGCCGATCTTCATGATGCGGTCCACCGCGACGTTGACCAGCCGTAGCCGCACGCGATCATGGCGGCGCAGTTGCGATATCTGTGGCAACAGGGATGCCTGCACGAAGTTTCCGATCCGTCCCGCATGGGTCCAGTCATGCATCCGGTCGAAATCGTCGATGATCTCTCCGTTTTCACGCAGCCGCCAATCATCCAGCACCACAGCGATATCGTGGTCGACCTCTGGGGGTTCGGCCTCATCGACAATCAACAATCCATAAAGCCCCCTTGCGATCTGCTCGGTGGATTGGTTGTGTGAGTGATACCAGAATGTGCCCGCATCGGGCGGCGTAAAGGCGTAGTCAAACTGGTCGCCGGGCGCGACGGCGTCCTGTGTCATACCCGGCACCCCGTCCATCGCATTCGGCACCCGCACCCCGTGCCAGTGAACAGAGGTGGGCTGTGGCAGTTCATTCACCAGCGTGCGTGTCAAGCGTTCGCCCTGTTTCAGACGCAACAGGGGGCCAGGTACCCCACCGTCATATCCCCAGATCGGCGTCTCGGGGTATTCGGCAGGCAGAATGCGCGCACTCGCAGGGCGGGCCACCAACCGAGGCATGGTTTCGGCATGTACAAATCCCGGCGTCGCAGCGAGTGCGGCGGCTCCGGCCAGAAATGTGCGGCGGTTCAGTTTTGGTCCCTGAGGCTTTTGTATTGGGTTCATTCGCTTATCCACCCTCGTGTTCATCCATCAGATATGTCGCGATGGCGGTACGGTCTGCTTCGGTCAAAAAGCTTGTGCCATACAGTACAACCTCGCCCATGGTCCCGCCAAAGGCGTCGCCCTCGGGCGTGATGCCGGTGCGCAGCGCGTAAGCAAGGCTTGCCACATCCCATCCCCTTCTAATCAGGGTATCGTGGTCAATCGCGGGAGCTTTCTCGCCGCCGGGCAAGCTGTCGCTTCCTTGAAAATGCTCGGTATCCGAGTTGCGGGCCCCTGCGAAATTCCGCCCCGTATGGCAGGCGGCGCAATGGGTGGCGCCTTCGACCAGTTCGCGGCCACGGTTCCAGATCTCGCCTTTGCCTGCCACGGGTTCGGTCCGGGGTGGTTCAAGATAGGCCGCACGCCACAGCTTCAAGCCCCAACGCTGGTTGAAAGGAAACTGCATTTCGGGCGCACGCGACGGCGCGGCGACGGGGGGTACTGTCTGGAACGCAGCCCAAAGGTCGGCGATCTCTTGATCCGTGAAGTTCGCATAGAACGGGTAGGTAAAGGCCGGGTAATAGGCGTACCCTTCGGGCGAGACCCCTTCGCGCACAGCGCGGGCAAACTGAGCTTGAGTCCAGCCACCGATCCCATGGTCGGGGTCAGTGGTCAGGTTTGGGGAATACAGCGCCCCGAACGGTGTCTCAAGGGCTAGCCCCCCGGCAAGGGGCGCGCCTCCGCCAGCGATGTCGGTGTGGCAAGCGATGCACCCGGATGCGCGCGCAAGATACGCGCCGCGTTCCACATTGCCCTGCAGCGTTATCGGCGTGGGGGGGAGGCCTATTGGCCATGCTATCAGTGCCGACAGGCTGGCCGAGGCAGCCACCACCCCAGCCAATCCCAGACGATAGAGTTTGCGCATCTTCTTGGCCTATTTCTCAGCCCGGAAACGGGTGTGGCACGCAGAACAAACCTGACTCATCATGGTAAAGACGCCATCGGCTGGCATATCGGCGAAGTCCATCATGCCTACGCCTTGGCCGCCCATCATACCGCTTCCCATCATGCCACTGCCCATCATGGTGCCCCCTTGGCCAGCCATCATGCTGCCGTCAGCAGGCGCGTTCCCGGCCATCATCAACCCGTTATCGGACGCCGCGGCCAGCCCGTCGGCCATCACACGCAATTGCTCGGCCAGCGTCGCAAAACTCTCCCAGTCCTGCCAGATTTCCAGCTTCGCCTCGGATGGGGCATCCGTGCTGCCTTCGGGGAACAGCTTCGTCATGGTCGTTCCGGCATGTTGGCTGATGTCGCCTGCACGATCACGCACCACGTCGGCGTCATAGTCGACTTTGCCCTGCATCATCGGCGTCAGAACCTTCATGGCCTCTTTCATGACGCCCATGCCATCCATGCGTTCCTTGACGATGCCCGTGGCACCCCCATGCGCAAGAACGGACTGGCCTGCCACGGCAAGTACGGACGCAACCGTTGCGCCCACGAGTAGTTTTTTGGTTTTCATCGGATTTTCCTGATTGGATTGTTTCTCAACGCCATCGGCGCGCGGAAGATATCAATTCAGAAGGCGGGGAGGCGGTGGATCGAACCCGGATATGACGGGAAGGCCCAGAGTCTCGCCAGGCAACGCATAGCGCTCGCGATGCGCGATTGCACCTGCAGGCAAAGAGTTGTGCTGGACAATGGCAGGGCCGGTACAGAAGGCACCTCCAAAGCAGTGTCCCTGATTGTCAGCGGCGAAATAAACGGTGTCCGACTGCTTGGTGATCGCTGTTTCGGAAGGCGCATGTGTGCCATGCGCTTCAGCAACGCCACCTGACAAAAGCAGGCTGGCGACAAATACGCTGACCATTACGAACATCGGCCCGACCCATCTGCGCATTTCATCAAGCACCGTTCAGTTGATCCCGTTCTCGCGTTGCAATTCTCTGACGTAAGCAATGATGTTCGCAACATCGGCCCGGGTCAAGCCGTCGACCGGCGGCATGTTGCCGAAGCCCCAATGATGCGCGGGTACACCCCTTTGTACAGCCAGCACGAAGGCCATATCCGCATGATGGCTGGGCTCATAGATCTTGTGCACAAGCGGCGGTGCGATGCCCTGCTGCCCCGCTGCATCGGGCCCGTGGCAGTCTGCGCAAACCGCGTCGAAGGCACGCTTTCCCATCACCGCCTTTACGCTCAACTCGGCAGGCAGTTGCACGGTCACCATCGGCGCACCTGCGGCAATTTCCGCTGCGGGGTTTGCCCTGTCATTCGACCCGCCCCGCGTCAGAAGAAAGATGACGATGAGGGCTGCGATCCCGATCAGGCTCCACGTCTTGATGGTCATTTCCTATACTCTTTCCGTGCGGGTCAGATCAGCTTGACCTGCGTGCCAACCTTCGCAAGCGCGAACAACTCGGCGATCTTCTCGTTATAAAGTCCGATGCAGCCGTTCGAGGACCGTCGCCCGATCTTGCGCGTGTCGTTGGTGCCGTGGATCCGATAGTATTGCCAGCTAAGATAAAGCGCGTGTGTCCCCAAGGGGTTTTGCGGCCCGGGGCCGACATAGTCTGGCCATTCCGGATTGCGTTTCTTCATCGAAGGCGTGGGCCGCCATGACGGCCCGTCCACCTTACGCACCACGCGTGTGTATCCAAGGCGTGTCAGGTCATCGCTTAACGGCACGCTGGTTGGATAGATCTTGGCAACCGTCCCATCCTCGGACCAGTATTGCAGCATGCGCGACGTGGTGTCCGACAGGATCACCCCGTTTTCCAGATTGTCGAAATGGTCTTGCCAGCGGTGCATGCGGAACGAGGAAATGTTGCGTTGTGTTTTGACTTCGACCTGCTCAGACTGGGCAAGGAGCATTGGCGCAGGAAGGGCGCAACCTGCTGCCAATCCCGAGAGAAAACGCCTTCTGGATGTGTTCAAGTGCATGGCTCCTCATCAAGCTGCCTCGTCTCAGGAACCTCTGCTCCTTTCGATACAATAGCCGGCTTCCCCCGGGGGAAGGTCAACACTTAATGCGGTCACAAATCGATGAAAGGTCGGTCCGGTAAAAACTGCAGATGTTCAAAAAAGCGCTCAACGGGGACGACCGGGTTTCGCAACTCTGCCTGCGATCATTACCCGCGCCACTTCCTGATTTCCGCGCGTACCATCCGGACTTGGCCGCTCGTCGTTTGGCACTCCAATAAGAAGGTTGTGCACAAGGTAAGCGAGGCCTTGGAATACGCTGAGAGGAAGGTGCAGGAGGCTTCAGTCATGCGCCAAGGGGGAGATAGCCCAGTTACCCGAATGCTTTGATCATCCAACCCTTGGGCGAACTGTGTGAACTAGCCGGGTCAATTTTGAGAAAAGTGTCGCGTATACATTCATCACGTTAACAAAAGAGGTAGGTACCAATTTCGCGGTGTCTTATTGCTTGCTCGAGCTCAGGAGTGTTGGAAACCCTCTGCATTGTCACAATGTGTACTTCAAGCCTATTTAGAGCACAGCCAGCCAACACGTATTTTACCTTCGCACCACATCATGTTGCCCACCAGGCCTCACAGGCGGACTTGTCAAAGCGCATGGTGGACCCGATACAGACCATGATCGTCTGCTCACAGCTTACTTCCGGCATAATCGAAATTGTCGAACCGACAACCTGAACGCGCCACCCCGAACCATCTGGGGAACGTACAAAACCTTTGGCTCGGTAGATTCCTCGAGGACGTTTCAGCATCAGCTCTTTCAAATCATTGCGATCCAGACAGACATCACCCTGATACTGCCATTGAGTGTAGGTCGGGTGGTGGGTGCCGAGCACATTCTTCGGGGGGGATGAAAGATCGCTGAATGTCAGGCCGAGTAGGCTTTGCATATCGTCTGCGAGAATTACTTCGCTGTCCGACAACCTTTCCAAAGTGTCTCGTAAGTCGATTGGCAAGTCAGACGATTTACTGACAACAAGCAAATCCGCACATGCGATCTGGTCGCCAACCTGAGCACAAATCATCGGATCGGCGAGCAGGTCGTCGATATTCTCGGCATCAACCACTGTGACGATGCCGTTGTAGGTTAAATCGGGGTCGGAGATCGCAGTGTTCGCTATCTTCTGTGGATTTGCGATTCCGCTGGCCTCGATGATCAAATGGTCGGGCCGAGGGGTTCGCTTCATCGCGTCCGAGATGGCCATGTACAAATCATTGCCCATTGTGCAGCACACGCACCCATTGGTCAGGGCGATTGTGTCCTCGTCTGCGCTTTCCAGCAACTGTGCGTCAATATTGATCGCACCGAAATCATTGACCAATACCATTACGCGCTTGCCATGTTCGGCAGCGAGAAGGCGGTTGATCAGGGTGGTCTTGCCCGCTCCCAGGTATCCACCAATTACTGTTACGGGCAGGCTGCTTTCACTCATATCCGATGGACCCCTCCACCCAGAACGGTGCCCAAAACAGCAATCTTGTTCAATTCCGTCGGAGCAACCTCATAGGGGTTTTGATCGAGGATTGCGAAGTCCGCGGCCTTGCCGACTTCAATGCTTCCAACTTCGTCTTCCAGATGCAAGCTATGCGCCGCGCCAAGCGTGATGGCGTAGAGCGCCTCGTCGACGGAAATCTGCAAATCCTCGCCGAGAATCCGGCCGCTCATGGTCTCGCGGTTTACTGCGCACCACGCAGTAACTAGCGGGGCCAGAGGCGTCACAGGCGCGTCCGAGTGGATTGCCAGATTTATCCCAAGGTCTAATGCCGTTCTTGCAGCATTCATCCGTTCCGCGCGCTCTTCCCCGATTGTCAGCGCGACATGTTGATCCCCAAAGTACCAAAGATGGTTCGAGAACATGTTCACGCTGGCACCATGCTCTGCACATCGCTTTAACTGATCATAATCCATCATCTGGCAATGCTGGAGGATGTGACGCCGATTATTCTCGGGGTGTTTTTCTTTCGCGGCTTCCAACGCATCCAGAGCAACTTCAGACGCTTCGTCGCCGTTCACATGGATATGCATCTGCAAGCCTTCGCGTTGGAACACCTCGCACATGGCAAAAATTTCGGCAGGGGCGGTGTTCCATATGCCGTTTGGTTGACCGCCGACATATCCCGGCGCTTTGACCCGTGCGGTCCAGCCCTGAATCGACCCGTCCGTCATCAGTTTCACTGACCCAAGACGCAAGCGATCCGTAGATTTTGCGCTCCAGGCTTTCGCTTTGGCGGCAGTTTGTTCGGGATCTGCACCTGCTGCTCCGATTGCGGGAACAATGCGAACAGGGAAATTTGGCTCCGAGGTGATCCGAATCATTTCGTCCAGATCGTCTTCGGTCATGGTTGAATAGAGATCGGTGATCGTCGTGACCCCCGCGTTTCTGGAAACCAGCCCGTAGTCACGAAGGGACTGCTCGCTCTGGGCCAACGAGCGGAAATCAATGCCGAGCCGATGCAGGATCGGAAACATAGCCGCCATTTCCTGCAATTCGCCAGTGGGGTGACCGTTATCGCCCATCACAACGCCTTCGACCTCGGTGAACTCGTCAAACCCGGCGAGCGCCAGCGCCGGAGAATTCACGCACATGACGTGGAAGTTCGAATAGAGGATAGCGATTGGTCGCTCGGTGCTGATTGCGTCCAGATGACCCTTGTTCAGACGTTCACCCGGCAAGAAGATTGGATCGAAGCCCCACCCCACCAGAGGTGTGTCCGGGCTCAGTGCACGTTCATGCTTGGTCAGTTCGGATATGACCGTTTCTATGTCGGTGCGGCCCTTGTGCAGAATGCCGTGTGGGTCAACCCGATCATGAAATCCTGTGTAAGCGTATTTCCACATGGCGCCAGCCATCAAATGCGCATGTCCTTCGACAAACCCCGGCATCAGGACTGCATCAGCTAAGCTGTCATTCAAGGTGCATTCGCCGAGGTCACTGGCGCAATCCGCACCGCCAACAGCAATGATCTTGCCGTTTTGAACGGCAACATGGGTTGCCTCGGACCTGCTTGGGTCCATTGTGACAATCTTTTTTGCCTTGAAAACAGTGATCTTCGACATTGCCGCCCTCATTTTTTCACATCGTTACCTTATCCTTGAACATGGGAAAATTAGATTTAATATCAAAAGAAGATACATTTCATGTGGGTTCTTCATGCGCTTTACGTTCAAACAGCTTAGATATTTCGACGCAGCCCTTAGAACCGGGTCCATCGCGAAAGCTGCGGTCGAGCAGAATATCTCGCAGTCATCGATTACGGCGGCCATCGACTTGATTGAAAAAACCACCGACTCTGAACTTCTGCGCAGAATGCCAGCCAAGGGGATCGTTCCGACGGAGTTGGGTGTGGAGGTGGGCGCGCGTGTGCAGCAGTTTCTCGAGCAAGTTCGGATATTCGAATCCGATGTGTTGTCCATCACAGGCGATCCCGCGGGCACACTGAAGCTTGGCTGCTATGCGCCAACCGCGCCGTACATTCTGCCGCCGATATTGAAACGTATTGCGCAAGATTACCCAGAGATCAGTATCGATCTACGCGAAGGGGACATGCAGTCCATTTCCGAGCAGCTGAACAACGGCATGGTGGATCTGGCTTTGACCTACCGAAGAGAAACGCCCGACACGCAACCATTCGCACCAATGTTCAGAGCAACCCCAGTTGCGTTGATTCCGGACGCTTCCCCTCTTGCGCAACAAGAGAGCGTTTCTTTGGAGGACTTGGCAGAGCATCCGATGGTCTTGTTGGATTTGCCAGGAACCCAAGCCTACTTCAGCGGCCTTTTTCAAGCGCATGGCCTGCGTCCCAACATTGTCCACAGAACAAAAAGCTCGTCTGTCTTGCGCGGTCTCGTCGCGGCAAATTTCGGCTACGCCATTATGAATATCTGCGGCCCGAATGATCGAAGTGAAGGGAACGGATATATACCCCGGCCCATTCGGGGTGATTTGGATGCGCCGCAATACGGCGTGGCGTATACGCAGGCCTCTCATAGATCCGCATTGGTGAAGGCAGTTCTGAAGACCTGTGAAGAGATTTCTTCGCTTGGCGAATTCGATCATCTTCTCGTTTCCAGTTCACCCGATTAAGAAGCGATTTCTCGTATCCACTATTTTTTAGCGCTTACCTGCGCATAAAAGACTGTTTTCTAATGGTAGGGGTGGAAGATAGTTTCTGACCAAGGAACTCGAGGAACTCTTGGGAGGAAAGAATGAAATCGACGACTTGGATTATTTCAGCGGCAGTCGCAGCAACAATGGTCGGTTCCATTGCTCATGCAGACGCGATGAAGTTTGCAACTGCGGCCCCAAATGGCACGCCTTGGGTGACACATTACGAAAAGTCAGCTGAGAACTTGGCCGCGAATTCTGATGGTGCGCTGACCATGGAAGTGTTCGGTGGCGGACAGCTTGGTGCAGAAGTTGAAACCATCAAGCAAACTGCGCGGGGCCGTCTGGACGCCGGAAACTTCTCGGTCACAGCAGCGGCGGTTGTCGTGCCCGAAGTTAACATGCTGGTATCACCGTTCTTCTGGGACAGCTTCGAACAGGCTGATTGCGCGCTCGACAATCACTTGCTTCCGGTTTTCGACGAGTTGTTCGAGGCGCGTGGATTGAAGATCATTCAGTGGACCGAGCTGGGCTGGCAAATCCTGTTTTCGAAAGAGCCAGTGACCTCGGTCGAGCAGGCCGATGGCTTCAAAATGCGTGTTGCTCCGGCAAAGAACGCAGACCTTCTTTGGCGCGGTGTCGGCGCGGCAGGTGTGCCTTTGCCGTTCGCAGAAGTGGCTTCATCGCTTCAAACTGGCATCGTGGATGGTGGCGAACTGCCAACCATTTCGTATATCGCGACCGGTCTGCACAAAGTTGCACCTCACATGACGCGTACCAACCATATCTACCAGCCATCGGTAACCCTGATGAGCCTGAAGACGTGGAAGAAGATGTCGGCGGAAGAGCAAGAAACCTTCATGAGCTCAATCGAATCCTCGGCTGCGCTTCGCACGTCGGTTCGTGGGGCAATCTCATTCTTCGAAGGCAAGATGCAAGAGGAAGGCGGCACCATTCATGACCTGAGCGATGAAGCGCGCACGGCTTGGGCGGCTAAATTCACCCATGACATGCAGCAAGAGCTGATCGACTCGGTCGGTGGCGATTCCCAACGTGTCTTTGACGAAGTTGTCGCCGCGCGCGCAGCTTGCTCGGGTTGAAACGATGGAGCAGTTTCTGAAGAACCTGCTGCGCTTTGAAACGATAGTTGCCGGGGCGTTCTATACGATCGCCGCGGCAATTCTCTTTGCGGACGTCATATCGCGCGAAATCTTCTCGCAATCCATTTGGGGAGGTCAGCGGATCGCCGTCCTGCTTGCCAACGCTGCTGCACTGATCGGCATTGCTGTGGCTGTCGCATTGCACAGACATATCCGACCGTCGATTTTGGACAATGTGGTGCCAGAGCGGTTCCTGCCGTCAGTCCTTCGGATCGGCAATCTGGTCAGTGCTGCTGTGATGTTCGCGGGTGCGTATTTTGGCGCACTTCTGGTGCTCGACAATAAAATGATGGGATTCACGACGCCTCCTTTGGATCTTGAGATCTGGATCCCGCAATTGGCGCTTCCCTATGGCTTGGCATCGGCAGGACTGAGATACCTGATCTTTGCTGCCAAACCCGACCTGCAACCCCAAGAGCAGGAGGTCATGTAATGTCTGCTTCCGTTATACTTCTGGCGATCATCATTTTGCTGCTGGCGCTGCGTCAGAACATCATGATTATTCTTGCTGTGGCCGTAAGCTATATGCACCTTGTTTGGGGTGATGGAGATATTCTCTATCTGCTTGAGGACGCATGGATTGCGATCGACAAAGAGGCGCTGCTGTCCATCCCGATGTTCATTTTGGTCGGCGCTGTCATGACCCGCGGCTCTATCGCCGAGAAGCTAATCGACATCGCCATTGCCCTAACCCGTAATCTAAGAGGGGGCCTTGGGGCAGCGTCGATCTTGTCCTGCGCCGTGTTTGCAGCGATCTCTGGATCATCGCCTGTAACGCTGCTCGCCGTTGGGGCTGTTCTTTATCCTGCTCTACTGCAGCAGAACTACCCAAAATCATACGCTCTGGGCGCCCTGACCAGCGGCGGCACGTTGGGCATCATTATTCCTCCGTCCATTCCCCTAATTATCTTCGGCATTGCGACCGAGACATCAATTGTGGATCTGTTTCTGGCGGGTCTGTTGCCGGGTCTGCTGCTAACAGGTGTGATGGTGGTCTATTCCTTGTGGAGGAACCGGAACATCGAGCTGCAACCGCAACAGGGTAAATCCCTTGGACAAGCGATTAAGGTCGGCGGACCCGCGCTGTTCATGCCGATCCTGCTGTTGGGCGGTATTTATTCGGGCTTCTTCACCCCTACGGAATCCGCCGCCGTTGCACTGGCTTACGCGCTCGTTATCGAGGCCTTCGTTCATCGCGAGATCGGGTTTCGTGATCTGTACAACATTGTTCAGGAAACCCTTGCCCTTCTCGGAAGCCTGATCCCGATCATCGCGATTGCCGTCAGCGTGAATATCTTCCTTGCCGCCGAAGGCGTGCCAACAGCGATCTCTGACTGGATGCAGGCAAACATGAACAACGTGATTTTGTTCATCCTCTGCCTCAACATCTTGCTGTTGTTTGTGGGCACAATCATGGACACAATTTCGGCTTTGCTGATCCTTGGTCCGCTTTTGTTGCCGATTGCGAACTCGTTCGGGATCGATCCAGTTCATCTGGGTATCATCATGGTTCTCAACCTTGAGATCGGTCTGCTGACCCCACCGATGGGGCTCAATCTTCTGGTTGCTTCGGGCGCATTCAAAGAGTCATTCGGCGCCGTCGCAAAATCGGTGCTGCCGTTTATCGCCCTGATGATTGCCGTGTTGATGATTGTCAGCTTTGTCCCGTGGCTGTCGCTGGCATTCTTGTAGGGAATGGAAGTCTTATGAACAGAAAAGGCGCGTATGCTAGTCGTCCGCGCCTTCAACATAGGGTGACCACTGGATCTCGGCCCGTTCTAAGTGAAGCCTCATCGCGGCTTCGGCGTCGTCAGGCGAACGATGGCGAATGGCGTCCAACACTGCCTTATGCCCTTCTAGACTGCGCTTGTTAAACTCTTCTCGGTCACCCTCTACGATGCGACGCACTACGACCCATTCGACAAGTGCTTCGTGAACCGCAAGGTAAATCGGATTATTGGGAATCTCGGCGAGATGACGATGGAACGCTATGTCAAGCTTGCGGAACTTCGCGACGTTTGCCGAAGCTTGAGCGCTGAGGTCAAGAATGCCTTGCATAGCTTCGATATCATCGTTGCTGGCAGTTTCTGCCGCTGTTCGCGCAAGTGCACACTCGAAGAGCAGCCGCGCTTCGTTAAAGTGCCGGACGCCCTGAGGTTTGTTCAGTAGGCTTTGTGCGACTTGGCTTAGGCTTTTGAAAAGAACGACTGGATCCTGTTCGATGACGCGTGGTCGGTCGCCGCGCCCCAGTTGGACCAACCCCATACGTTCGAGAGAAAAAAGCGCCTCGCGGATCGAGGGGCGCCCCACGTCAAACAAGTCCATAAGATCACGCTCTGAAGGAAGCCGATCACCAGGCGCGTATTCTCCGCTTGTGATCATGCGGACCAGTTCATCTTCCACAAGTTCCGAGAGCCGTTTTCTTGCAAGTGTCTTCAACGCATCACCCCTTCAGCATGTCTTGCCATTCAAAGCTCTGGATTTTCCCAGTATCCCATGTCGGTTGACGGAGCTTTACCCCAAATGTCTAGGGCCGGGAAAACCTTTCTGTTGACAAATTGGTATAATAACTAAAAAAGAATACCAGTATTGCAAGCTCTGTCCAGTCTGGAGGCATCGGAAAGCCGTTCATGTTGCGGTCCTGGCCTTGCAAGCAAACTCTGGTTCCCACACTCGCATCTTTTGGAAACTCTCATGAACGCATTATATCCCGACTTCACATCGCCGGGCTTCCTCAACGATCACATCTCGCAGACACTTGCGTTCTACGAAGATCGCGCTGTGGATCCCGCGGGTGGCTTTTTCCACTGCTTTGAAGATGACGGGCGAATTTACGATCGAGACTTGCGCCATCTGGTCAGTTCATGCCGATTTGTGTTCGACTATGCGCTTGCATATCGAGAACGTGGCGCGCCCCAGCATCGCCAGAAAGCCAAACACGGACTTGCCTTTCTAGAGCAGGCCCATCGGCAGTCCAATGGCGCGTATGCTTGGCAATTGCACAAGGGCACAGTGATCGACGGTCAGGTGATGGCCTATGGTCATGCCTTCGTATTGATTGCTTCAAGCTTCGCCTTGGAGGCTGGGATCGAAGAGGCCAGAGCAACGCTCGAACACGTGTGGGCGTTCATGGAGACTCATTTCTGGGACCCCAAACACAACGCTTATGCCGACGAGTTTAACGCCGACATGAGCATTCTAAGTCCCTATCGCGGCCAGAACGCCAACATGCACAGTTGCGAAGGATGCATCGCTGCGTACCGCGCCACAGGTGAAGCCCGCTTTTTGGAGCGGGCAGAGCTTCTGGCTCGAAAATTCGCGCGCGAGCTCGCCGATAAGACACATGGCCTAATCTGGGAACACTACGATACGGACTGGAACCCGGACTACGACTATCACCGCGACAAGCCCAATGACCTTTTCAAGCCATGGGGTATTCAGCCGGGCCATCTGGTCGAATGGGCGCGTCTCTTGCTGACGCTTGATGCGATCCGACCGCAATCTTGGTACTTGCAGCGCGCCGTGGATCTCTACGGTGCCGCGGTAAAGTTTGGACGAGACCAAGAGCATGGCGGGTTGGTCTATGGCTTTGCGCCAGATGGGGCCGTGTGCGCGCGCGAAAAATACTACTGGGTGCACAGTGAAACCGCAGCGACCGCTTGGCGTCTTTACAAGCGCACAGGTGATAACACCTACCTTGAGGATTACTTGGACTGTTGGCGCTATGCTTGGGATCATCTGATTGACCACGAGCATGGTGCATGGTTCCGGGTCCTGACGCCCGATGGCAAGAAGATCGACAACCAGAAATCCCCGCCCGGCAAGACCGACTACCATACGCTTGGCGTGTGCTGGGATATTCTGTCTGTATCCGACGCTGATTAGAAGGTGACTGCTAGATGACGATCCTATGTTGTGGAGAGGCACTTATCGACATGATCCCTACGCCGTCGGTCGAGGGTCGAGATGGCTTTGTCCCACATTCAGGTGGCGCGGTATTCAACACCGCCGTTGCGCTGGGCAGGCTAGGAGCCGGGGCAGGGCTGCTTACGGGTCTTTCAACTGACATGTTCGGTCAACAACTGAAAGCCAGCCTCGAGGCCAGCCATGTTGACACCTCCAAGATCATCACATCATCGCGCCCATCGACGCTTGCTTTCGTGCAGCTAACGGATGGACACGCGTCGTATTCGTTCTTTGACGAGAATTCTGCGGGACGAATGCTGACGCTTAAGGAAATGCCAAAGCTTTCGCCTGAAGTGACAGCGCTATATTTCGGAGGGATCAGTCTGGCGTGCGAACCGGGCGCTGATGCCTATGCCGACTTCTTGGAGCAAGAAGGCCAGACGCGTGCGGTCATGCTTGATCCAAACATCCGGACCGGCTTCATCCAGGACGAAGCTCGTTACCGGGCGCGACTGGACAAGATGATCGCGCGATCGGACATTCTTAAAGTCTCGGACGAGGATCTGAACTGGATGATCCCGAAGCCCCTGTCGCTACACGAGAAAGTCGACCTTATTCTTACAAAAGGCCCATCATTCGTCATTTTGACGCGCGGCGGGCAGGGCGCCACGGGCTTTTTCGCGGATGGTAGATCGGTCAATGTCCCGGCGCGCAGGGTCGAGGTCGTCGATACCGTTGGCGCAGGTGATACATTCAATGCGGGCGTCATGGCAAAACTGTCGGAATTGGGGCTGCTGACCAAGTCGGCGATCAGGGATATGACCGTAGAGGCAGCGACAGACAGTTTAGCCCATGGAGCCGCTGTCGCTGCTGTGACTGTGTCGCGTGCTGGTGCCAATCCCCCTTGGGCGGACGAACTTCCGAGCACACTCTAAGACGCTAGCTCAAGATGACACCTATATTGAGAAACGTAGACGGCTCTACGCGTCGACTAGCCACGGGCGCACCTCTGGCCCGGACAAGAAAGCGCTTAGCCGTTCTTCAGCGTCACTTACTTTCTCAACCAGCGGGGCTCGGGCGTAACCTGCATCTACTCCCAACGATCTAAGCGCAGCTTTCACTCCGGGCATGACACCGGTCTCAAGCAGGACTTCAACAAACTTTTGAGATGTTTGTTGGAGTTGTTGCGCGGTTTCCAGATCAGATGCCTGAACGCTCTTGTTCAGCTGTGTATAGAGGCGCCCCAATACGTTGTATGTGGTGCCAATGCCGCCATCACATCCCATCGCGGCTGCACCCGTGAACACTTCATCAAACCCAAAGAAGAAGATCTTGTCGGGACGGCTTCTTTGTAGCATCGACAGTTTGAACAGGTCGGTGGACGTGAATTTCAGGCCGGCCACGTTCGGGATGTCAAGAATGCGTACAAGCAGCTCAACGGGCAATGGGCGCCCCGTCCGAATGGGAACCTCGTAGACAATAAGCGGCAGATCCGTCGCAGCGGCCAATCCAACATAGTATTGGTAGATCTCCTCGTCCGAGAATGGATAGGAATGGGGCGGCAGGGCAGAAAGAGCTTCGAACCCGAGAGCTTTTGCTTGCTTTGCTAACGCAATCGAATCGCGCAGGTTCGGCTGTCCAACATGCGCAATGACGCGGGATTGTTGGGCCGACGGCAGTTCTGCGATGACACGCTGCTGCTCAAGCAGTTCATCAGTAGACATCAGCCCAGATTCGCCACTGCTCCCTCCGATATAGATGCCGTCCAGCCCTTGGCGAAGGACATAGTCTGTGATCGCGATCTGGCGACTCGGGTCAAATGCTCCATCATCTGAGAACCCAGTCAATAACGCTGCGTACATTCCTGAAAGTGATTTTGCCATTGATTCCTCATGTTCTTTTGGGGGTTGGCGCGATGTTGCAGGTAGGTATGCACGTCAGCCATTCCCCATAATGCTAAGTCAAATCTTCGGTTTGGTAAAGTATGGTTTGACAACTTTTTAATTTGGATATACCAAAACTGAGGAGATGATAGATCATCTGGACCTCACGATGCCGTTTGGTAAGGTTTTTCAGAAGATCATCAGCAGGAGGAGGGCACACATGACGCCCGAAAATGTAACGACCAACGAAGAGCCCAAGCGCGTCTCTGACAAGATTGCGGATGCTTTGGTTGGCCAAATCAAAAGCGGAGCTTTGAGCGCCGGCGATGCCATGCCGACCGAACGTGAGCTTTGTGAGCAGTTTTCAACGTCGCGGCCAACGGTGCGCGAGGCGCTCTCTCAACTCCAGTTGCGTGGATACGTCGCGACGGGTGGCGGAAAGCGCCCAAGGGTGACGGCGCCGTCCATTGAGAATGTTCTGTTATCTGCGGCAGATCACATCCGCGAAATCCTTGGGAACGCAGAAAGTGCCGCGCATCTTGAGCAGATGCGCCAGTTCATCGAGGCCGGTGCAGTTCGTGTTGCGGCCGAGCATTCAAGCAACATTCAAGTTGCGAAAATGCAAACGGCGCTTGAAGCAAATCTGGCTGCCATCGGCACCGAGGATTTCCCAGCAACGGACATTGCCTTTCACCGTTCGATCGTAGCGGTCGTTGGCAACCCGATCATCCTTAAGCTTCACGACATGTTTGTAAGCACAATGCTTGCTCAACGGCCTGACGTTAGCAACCGGAAGCCCCACGACGAGCTGGTCTACGAAGAACATAGGGCCATCTACGAGGCGGTTCTGGGCGGAGACGTTGTGGCAGCGACAAACCTTATCGACGGCCATCTTGAGCGGTCATACCGATCTCGACTTGCGGCACCTAAGTCGCTCAACGCGAGTTCAATCCCAGTTGGGGAAACCTGACACAACGCGGATTTGGGACCGCACCATAACAGCACGGAGGAAAATTGATGCTGAAGAAACTTGTAACCGGGACAGTGGTTTCCCTGATGTTGTCGAGTGCGGCCTACGCTGAAAGAACACTTACGTTTGGCATGCAGGACAACGAAGTCTCCAATATCTACAAGGGTGCACAAGCATTCGCCGAAAAACTGAACGAGATTTCCGGCGGAGAGATGAGTGTTGAGCTGTTCCCCTCGTCCTCGCTGGGCGACTTCAAGGCAATGGTGGCTCAAGTTCAAGCTGGTGAACTTGACATGGTCATGACCGGTTACCCGGACATGTCTTACATCATCCCCGAGCTGAAGCTGGTCGGTGCCCCCTATGTTGTGGACGATTTCGCGCATCTGCAAGAAATCGTTGCAGGTCCGTGGGGGCAGGAAATGGCCGCCAAGATGAACGAGCAGAATGTCCATCTGCTGGACGTCTGGTACTACGGCACACGCCAGACCACGTCGAACCGCGCCATCAATTCCTTGGATGACATGGCAGGGCTTCGCCTGCGCACTCCGAACGTTCCCTTCCTGATTGCCTTCGCTGAAAACACAGGTGCGACTCCTGCCCCGGTGGCTTTTGCAGAAGTGTATCTGGCCCTGCAAACCAACCAGGTTGACGCCGAAGAGAACCCGCTTCCGACGATCGAAGCGATGAAGTTCTACGAAGTTCAAAGCCACATCGCGATGACGAACCACTTCATCGCGTCTGGCGCGATGCAGATTGGTACATCGACCTGGGGCTCGTTGTCTGACGAGGAAAAAGGCTGGATTCAGGAAGCAATCGCCCATGGTGGTGATGTTTCGGATGGCCTGACCTTTGACGCAGAAGCCGCACTGGTGGACACTTTCAAAGGACGTGGCCTGACCATCACCGAGCCGGACACTGGACCGTTCCGTGAGGCGATGAAGCCTTACTATGACGAACTCGAAGCAGAGTTTGGCGAAGGCGCGATCGCAAAGGTCCGCGGCCGCTGATGAAACAACTCGGAGGGGTATCGCACCCCTCCGAGTATTGCGTCTTGGGAGGGATCTGCAATGAACAAGAAATACGGCTTTGAAGCCTCAATCGCTTCAGTTCTATTCATCATACTTTTCTTCGTGATGGTTTTGCAGATTTTCGGGCGCACTCCCCTAATTTCGGGACCTATTTGGACGGAAGAGCTTGCGCGCTGGATTTGGGTCTGGATGGCGCTGATCGGGATTGGCACGGTCGAACGCGACAGGGCCCATCTGAGCATGGGATTTCTTGTCGAGTACCTTCCTAGCAGTGTTCAGAAGATCTGGGCCGTGATTGTGGACCTAGTTTACATCGCGATTGCATGCCACCTCGTTTGGATTGCCTACAAGTCCATCCTTAGAACGTGGAACAACGAGACCGTCACGCTGCCGACGACCGACGCCGTTCTGTATGCGTCAGCATTTGTAGCGATGATTTTGATCGTCCACCGCGTTGCAAGACGTCTTGTCGAAAACATCTCTAATCTTACCGGAACGAGGGCGTAATCATGGAACTCCTGTTTGTCGTCGTCGGATGGCTCCTTCTGGTCCTCATGAACGTTCCCATTGGTATCGGCATGATCTTGGTGTCGATGGGATATTTTTACTATTCGGGTTTGGGTTTGTCCTTCGCGACCCAGCGCATGGTAGATGGGCTTAACAGCTTTCCCATGTTGGCGGTTCCCCTGTTCATTCTTGCCGCTGCAATCTTGAATTCAGCCGGAATCACACACCATCTGTTTGGATTTGCGCGCGCGTTGGTCGGTCATATCACTGGTGGCCTTGGACACGTTAACGTCCTTGCATCACTGTTCTTTTCAGGAATGTCTGGTTCAGCCATGGCTGACGCTGGTGGTCTTGGAAAGATGGAGATCGAGGCCATGCGCGAGGCTGGCTATGATGATGAATTTGCCGGTTCCGTAACGGCTGCATCGTCGATGATCGGCCCCTTGGTTCCGCCCTCCATCACCATGGTGCTTTATGGCGTCATCTCGAACACGTCGATTGGGCAATTGTTCCTTGGAGGAATTATTCCAGGTGTTCTTTGCGCTGTCGCGCTTATGTGCATGGTCTATTTCATTGCGCGGAAACGCGAGTATCCGAAAGACGAACTAACTCCCGCTGGCGAAATCGCTGGGTTGTTTGTGAAGTCCCTCCCAGCTTTGCTGACGCCCGTGGTTATCGTCGGCGGTATTTTTTCGGGTTTCTTCTCTCCGACCGAAGCTGCAGCGATTACGGTCCTCTATGCGATCATTATCGACCTTGTGTTCTATCGCGAGCTCACCTTCCGGCGCCTTTGGGACGCGATCTATGAAACGGTCGTAACCTCATCTGCAATCGCCACGATCATTGCCGGTGTCGGTCTTCTTGGCTGGGTCTTGGCGCGCGAGCAGGCTCCGCAACAGATCGCCAACCTCTTCCTTGCGATCGCAGATGACAAGCTGACGTTCTTGATCGCGGTCAATCTGATGATCTTTGTGCTTGGGGCCTTTATCGAGTCCCTCGTCATTCTGCTGGTTGTGGTGCCGATCTTGGTTCCCGTCGCATTAGGGTTCGGGGTCGATCCAGTGCACTTTGGTATTATCGTGGTGCTCAACCTGATGATCTCGATCCTAACGCCTCCAATGGGCATGGCGTTGTTCGTGGTTGCGCAAGTCGGCGATATTCCGTTCCAGCGTCTGGCGAAAGCCATTCTTCCTTGGCTTGTGCCGCCTCTTGTTGTCCTCGTTCTAGTTTGCACCTTCCCGATCCTGGCAACAGGGCTGCCCAGCCTAATGAGATAGAGGAAAGCATCCACATGCTTGAAGTGTTACGCAATGGTTTGGTGGTGTCCTGCCAGCCTGTTGACGATGGTCCGATGGACCGCCCCGACATAATCACCGCGATGGCACAAGCCGCGATCGCGGGGGGTGCGGATGGGGTTCGCATTCAGGGAGCCGACAACCTGCGGCATGCGCGAAAATCCATAACCGTTCCGATTGTCGGCATCGTAAAGCGCGACCTTCCAGATAGCCCGGTTCGGATCACTCCTTTTTTGGATGACGTGGCCGCACTGGCCCAAGCCGGTGCCGACATCATTGCTTACGATGCCACTTCACGCGCAAGGCCGGTCCCTTACGCCGCGATCGTTGAGGAAATTGCGAAGCATGGGTGCCTCGCTATGGCTGACTGTTCTAATATGGATGACGCAAAAAGCGCTGTACAAGATGGCGCGCAGATCGTTGGTTCAACACTGTCCGGATATACGGATGAGACCGTGCATCTGGGTCCGGAACCGGACCTTGAATTCGTCAAAGAGCTTTCCGGCCTAGGGGCGTTCGTGATGGCCGAGGGAAGATATGCAAGTCCAAGCCTTGCCAAAGCCGCGATCAAAGCAGGCGCAGATTGCGTAACGGTTGGCACACCTCTGACCCGACTAGAGGTGAACACTGCTGCCTTTCGGAATGCCATTTCACAAGTGACTTAAGAACATGTCGACACATACGATTGATGAACTGACCGGATTTGCCGTTGATCTTGGCGGTACAAAAATTGCGGCTGCGGCGATTGAAAATGGCAAAGTGGCGGACGTCCTTGTCCGTCGCACGGATGGAAATGCCGGGCCCCTGAAACTGGTCGCTGAACTTGCGGATATTGCACGGCAGATCGGTTTCAAGGATGGTGACCCGATCGGTGTTGCTGTTGCAGGAAGATTGGATTCAGAGGGCTTATGGTCTGCCGTCAACACGAGCATTCTTGCCGATCTGAATGAACAACCGCTTGCAAGTGAGCTTGGCAAATACTTGGGATCCGGAGTTGTCGCTCTTAACGATACGCGGGCCGCTGTGATTGGTGAGTACAGGTTTGGGGCAGCACAGAACACGGGTGCAGCCGCGTATCTGACCGTGTCGACAGGCGTATCTGCGGGTATCGTCCTGAACGGTGTCCCGCTGCAGTCACCTAATGGGCTGCTCGGTCATGTTGGTTTCATGACAAGCAGACACGGCACCCGCAGCTGCGGGTCGGGTCGCACGGGGACTTTCGAAAGCATCGCGTCGGGTCGTGCGATCGAGGCGAAAGCAACTGAACTGGGGTTCGGGGGTACAACCTGTGAGCAGGTGTTCGATCACGCCGCTTCAGGAGAGAAATGGGCCCAACAGCTCATTCAGGACTCAAGCGCGGCGATCGCCGAGCTTTGCGCAAATCTTGCAGCCAGTTTGGGCATTGAGCGTGTCGTTATTGGAGGCGGTGTTGGGCTTGCCCCCGGCTACCTCGACCGGGTCAAGACACACCTTCTTGACGAGCCGGAACTGTTCCGCCCCGAGATCGTTGGATCAAGCCTCGGAAAACATAGCGCGCTTTTTGGCGCGCTCTCGGTGGCTGTCGAAAGGAAAGCGAAACAATGAAAGTGCTGATCTTTGAAACCGAAGAAGAAGCAAAACGGAATGCCGCGAGCCGCCTGCTGAGACAAGTCCAGCTTTCTCCATCAAGCGTTCTGGGCCTTGCGACCGGCGGAACGATGGAGGCGGTTTATGCCCATCTCATCCAGATGTCGTTGGACCAGTCCGTATCGTGGTCTGGCGTGGCGACGTTCAACCTTGATGAATACTGGGGGGTGCCAGCCGACAGCCCCGCATCCTACCGCACCTATATGAATGCGCATCTGTTCGATCATATTGATATCGTTCGCAGCGCGACGCACGTGCCTGCTTCTGATGGGCGCGATCCGCGTGATGCGGCGCAGCTTTATGAAGATGCCATTTCGGCCGCTGGGGGCATCGATCTGCAGTTGCTCGGGATCGGCAAAAACGGGCATATCGGCTTTAACGAACCGACATCCAGCCTGTCGTCGACCACCAGGATCAAGACCCTGACAGACGATACGCGTCGCGCCAATCGGCGATACTTCGATCGGCTGGAAGATGTTCCGAAATATGCATTGACCGTCGGTATTGGAACCATTCTGGCTTCAAAGGAATGTCTGATTGTCGGGACGGGTCAAGACAAGGCTGCAGCAGTCAAAGCGATGATCGAAGGGCCGGTATCTGCGGTTTGTCCTGCCAGCGCTCTGCAAATGCACCGGAATGTGACTGTTGTGATCGACGAGCAGGCCGCGCGCGACCTCGAACTCATCGACTATTACCAGCACGTACATCCTGCGGGCCAAGAAGCGGACCTTTTTGATGTCTGAAGTGGTTGTGTCACAGATCTATGCAGATGTGCTCTATGACGGCGAGGCGACTTACCCGAGATACAATGCTCTGATTTCCGTAGAGGCTGGGACCATAGCCTCTATTGCCGACGGGATTGATCCCAAGGATCTTCCGACAGGAACGATCCGTGTGCCTGTCGCTACGCCGGGCCTTATTGATCTTCAGATCAACGGAGCAGGTGACGTTCAGTTCAACTTCGACCTCTCTCAATCGGGTCTTCAGACGATGGTTGATGCGTCTGCACGAGGTGGAGCCGCCTACATCTTCCCCACGTTCACCACAGCGCCCGGAAGCGACTATCGCGAGGCTGTCGAAGTTGTACGGTCCGCAGTTGCGAATGGCGTGAAGGGCATTGCCGGTATTCATTTGGAGGGGCCGTTCATCTCGGACGAGCGGCCGGGAATTCATCGGCCCGAGTTTATTCGACCGTTGAACGAAGATGACGTTCAGTATCTTTGCAACGCGGCGAAGGATATCACGATCATTCTGACCATTGCGCCAGAGAAGCAAGATCAGGACTGTCTGCGGCGCTTAAATGCCAGCGGTGTCATTCTTTTTGCAGGTCATAGCAATGCAGATATTGGTGACATGAAAACCGCAGCCCGTAGCGGAGTGAGGGGGGTCACACATCTGTTTAATGCGATGAGCCAAACAACCGGCAGGCAACCGGGTGTCGTTGGTGCAGTTTTGGGGGACGGCGATTTCTATGCAGGCATCATCGCTGACGGCTACCATGTTCACCCGACGAACCTTTCTGCCGCAGCTCGCGCAATTCCAGATCGGCTTTGTCTGGTCACAGATGCTATGCAAACCATGAATGGCAATACCACATCCTTCGACCTCTATGGCAAACGGATTTCGCTTCGGGACGGTATGCTGACCGGCGAAGACGGCACTCTTGGGGGCGCTCACCTGTCCATGGACGAGGCGATACAAAACATGAGCGGTCTGACGCATGTGTCCATCGGCGAAGCAATCAGAATGGCGAGCAAAAACCCGGCCAACGCGGTCGGATTGGGCGAACAACTTGGGACATTGGACGAAGGCAAAGAGGCCGCACTGTCATTCTTTGACAATGATCTGAACTGCATCGGGATCGTCAGGGAAGGAGCGCATATCGCATTTTAGCCACTAGCCAGGAAAACGACTTCTTCTTGCTTTCGGACTGAAGTCTCAATCCCGATCAGTAGGTCTTCTGGCCAGTAGATCTGCACGCTTTGTCCGCATGGCTCTGTGATCTCCAGTCTCACCACATCAGGTTTCTGGTGTTCTTTCCAAGTGATCAGAAACGGCGCGAAGCGCTTGATCCAAGTCGCGTGTCGCAATCGCAGGCACTACCTCTTTCCACCACTCATTCCCCGACGTTCCTTTCGTCGAATTGCGAACATCATGACGTTTTAAACATCTCCGATGAGGAGAAGAAAACAATACCCGCTCAGTGAAACAGGGCATGTTGCACGCGATTCTGAGCGTCAAGAGCGTGAGGGTGCAGAATTTCATCAGGGCGGAAATCCGTCAGTCGCTGCAACCCAAGGAGGTTGTGTGAGGACTTCAATACATGGGTTTTTGCCTTAGCCTAGTTTAGCTGCTTTCGGTCTAAACGCATCGCATAGTGCAGGGTCGGTTTCGATCCGAGCGGCGCCAATAAGGTCAAGACAGTAGGGAACCGCCGCGAAGACAGAGGTCAGACACGTCGCGATTGCCGAAGGTTTGCCCGGCAAGGTGATTATCAATGTCTGGCCGCGAACACCTGCATCCTGTCGTGACAGGATTGCCGTCGGGACCTCCTTCAGGCTGGCCAGCCGCATAGCCTCGCCAAAGCCGGGTAAGCGCTTGTCGATCACGTCATCCAAGGCTTCCGGCGTTTGGTCGCGTGGCGCCGGTCCTGTGCCACCTGTCACTAGGATCAGGTCAGCCTTGTCCACATCTGAAAGTTCGCGCAGGGCCGTTGCAACGGTTTCGCGCCCGTCTGAAACGATCTGACGCTTATAGGCAAGCTTTGTGGTCACGACTTTACGCAGCCAGTCCTCGGCTGCGGGACCACCCAGATCTTCATATTCCCCGCGCGAGGCCCGATCCGAGGCCACAAGGATTGCAATCAAAGGCGCGTCAATCGACATCGTGTTTCTCCTGTTTGTCAGGGGCGTCATATCGGCCTGATTTGCCGCCCTCTTTGCTGAGAAGACGCAGCCCGGTAATAGACATACCCTTCTCGGCCGCCTTGAGCATGTCATAAATTGTAAGTGCTGTGACTGAGGCTGCGGTCAGGGCCTCCATTTCGACCCCAGTCTGTCCCGAGGTGCCGACGGTGGCGCAGATATGAATGCGGGCGTTTTTCGGGTCAGGTGTCAGTTCCACAGCGACGCGTGTCAGCGCCAGCGGATGACAGAGGGGTATAAGATCAGAGGTGCGCTTTGCCGCCATGATCCCCGCGATCCGCGCCACCCCCAGAACGTCACCCTTTGCTGCACTTCCGGCCAGCACGAGGTCCAGTGTTTCAGGGCACATATTCACATAGGCTTCAGCCGAGGCCACTCGATGGCTGTCAGGCTTGCCCGATACATCCACCATATGCGCATGTCCTGAAGCGTCGAAATGGGTCAGCATTCAGCAGCCCTCCTGATGGATGCCGCCACACACGGGGCAGGCGGGATCTTTTGCAACGTTCAGCAGCCGCTGTTCGTTCCACAATGTATCAATCAACAGCAGCTTCCCCTGCAGAGAGGCACCTGCGCCGGTGATGTGCTTGATCGCGTTCAACGCCATTGTTGCGCCGACCACGCCGGGTAGCGCACCGACCACACCCTTGTTCTGAAGCGGTCGTTCTTCAGCTGCTTCGGGGAATACGCATGCAAAACATGGTCCCCCTTGCGCGGGGCTATACAGCCCGACATGGCCCTCCCATCCGGAAATCGCACCGGATAGCAGAGGGACGCGGGCCTTTACGCAGGCGTGGTTCAGAACATAACGGCCGTCCAGATTGTCGGTGCAGTCAATGACAAGGTCATGCTGACCAACAAGCGACACGGCTTCGTCATCCCCAATCCGAATGGGATAGGCCTCGATCTCGATTTCAGGATTAAGGTCGCGCAATCGCGCCAGCGCGGATTGCGTCTTGGGTTGGTCCAGCCAGCTTGTCGAATGCAACACCTGTCGTTGCAGATTAGACAGCGAAACGACATCGTCATCGGCGATGCTGATATGGCCAATCCCCGCGGCAGCAAGGTACAGCAGAACAGGCGCGCCCAGCCCGCCCGCGCCGACGACTAGAACGCGGGCTGCGCCAAGGCGGTCCTGTCCCTCGTGCCCGATCTCGGGGAGGATGTGATGGCGCGCGTAGCGGTCTTCGGAAACGGGGGCGTCCAGCATCTCAACCTCCCGTCATCGGGGGGAAAAGCGCCACCTCGCGCACGCCTTCGAGCGGGGCATCAAATTGTGCAAGATCCTGGTCTAGCGCGACACGAATGGCCGAAAGATCTGAGAAGGCCGCGGCATAGCGGGGTTCGCGCGCAGAAAGCTCGGTGATCAGGTCTGATACGTTCTGCGCTGTGCTCTCAACTTTTTCGCTTGGCAGGCCGATCCGTTCGCGAACCCACGCAAAGTATACAACATCATAAACGGCCATCTTAGCCTCCTGTGTGGTTCATGCCGCGCGAGACACCGCCCGAGACTTCATCCGCGCCATAAGAAAAATTGTGGCCCTTTGGTTTGCACGACAGGGCACCGCGGATCGCCCGGTGGACGTCCGACACATCATTAGACTCGCGTAGCGCAGGCCGCAGATCGCAGGATCCTTCGCGGCCGAGGCAGGTGAACAGCTCTCCGCGGCAGTTCACCCGAATCCGGTTGCAGCTTGCACAGAAATTGTGGCTCATTGGTGTGATGAAACCGATGCGTTGCTGGGTGCCAAGCACATCGCAATAACGCGAGGGTCCGCCGGTGCTGAAGGGGGTGTCGCGCAGGGTGAAACGTTCCTCAAGCACCGAGCGCAGCTCGCCAAGGGGCCAGTATTGTCCCAGCCGGCCTTCGGTGTCGACATCGCCCATTGGCATCACTTCGATGAAGGACACGTCGCAGCCACGTTCCAATGCCCAGTCAACAAGATCCGGGATCTCGGTGTCGTTGAAGCCACGCAGCGCCATCGTGTTGAGCTTGACGTGAAGCCCTGATGCGCGGGCGGCCTCGATCCCTTGCAGAACTTGATGCAGACGGCCACGGCGCGTGACCTGAGCAAACTTTTCAGGGTCGAGCGTATCAAGCGAGACATTGATCCGGCGCACGCCGTTGGCCGCAAGCGCCGGCGCAAACCGTGATAGCTGCGTTCCATTGGTCGTCAGTGTCAGTTCCCCCAACCGACCCGTTGCCACCTCTTGGCCCAGCGTTTCGATCAGCGACATGATCCCGTGACGGACAAGCGGTTCGCCACCGGTTAGCCGCACTTTGCGCACGCCAAGATCGATGAATGCGCCCACCAGTTTTTCAAGCTCTTCAATCGAAAGAAGCTCGCGTTTGGGAAGGAACGTCATGCGTTCCGCCATGCAATAGGTGCACCGCAGATCGCAGCGATCCGTCACCGAAAGACGTAGGTAGTTTACCTTGCGTCCGAAGCTATCGGACAGGGTTTGAGGGGGGCGGGCATCAAGCGGCATGGCGGGCCCCAATCACGTGGTCGAACCACGTCAAAACGGTGCTTTGATCCATCGGAAGGTCACAGGACAGACCTTCGCCGAACGCACGCCATTCGTCTTCATATGTCGGGCGCACTGCGGTCAACACGGGCACACCCCGCATCATGGCCTGACCGATCAGATCACGAAACCCACGGCCTTCGCTTTCACCGCGCCCGAACCGGTTGAGGATCAGAAGATCCGTACCGAAATCCATTTCCGTTTCCAAATAGGCGGCGCATTCGGCAAGCGCGCCGGGGTGTAGTCGGCATCCGTGCGAACCGTTGCCAAGAGGTTGCGAGATTCGGAACGTCCGTAACTGTCCGATGGCATGCAGATCCATATCTGCACAGTGGCATTCACCACGCATCTCGCCGCGCGATTGCAGCACGCCTCGCACGCGGTAGCCATCATTTAACAGGGCCGCTGCGATGTCAGACAGAAGGCCGTCAATATCGCCCGTTTCAAAACGGATTGCGGCAAGCATGGGATAGGTCATTGGACATCTCCTGCAGAACAGATTGGTTGCCAGTACAGGCAATCCCCCGGCGCGACGCTGTCGGTTTCAGCAGGGACGATTGCCAAACCGTCAGCGTCGGCCAGGGGAAAGAGCGTGGCCGATACGCTGGCGCCAAGGCGCTTTAGGATCGGCAGTCCTTCGGGACTGTGTTTCGTGAGTTTCACAGGAAAGACTTCTGCACGCCCTGCTTTGCGCGCCCACCCAAAGCCCGAGCTGGCGCGATTGGTTGCGAATTTTGCGGGTGTTACACCTGAAAGCCGGGCAATCTGAGGTGCCGCAAACAGATGGAAGCCCACAAAGCTCGCGAAGGGGTTGCCGGGCAGGCCGGTGACAATGGTGTGCCCCAGTCGCCCGAAAGCAATGGGTTTGCCCGGTTTGATCGCCACACGCCAGCCGTCCAGCGTACCGCCAGCTGCGATAAGCGCCTCGCGGATGTGGTCACGTCCGCCGATCGAAACTGCACCCGAAGTCAGTACAAGGTCGAACTTGTCTCGGATGCTCTCGAAAGCGTCGGTGGTTTTTTCCAGATCATCGGGCAAGGTTCCAAGATCTGTCACCTCGGCGCCCATCTGCGCACAAAGAGACATCAGCATCGGCCGGTTCGCGTCGTGGATCTGACCCGGACGGCGCTTGCGCGTTGCCAGTTCGTCACCTGTTGAGAAGACGCCAACCCGGATGCGCCTGCGCACCGTACAGGTGTCGATGCCATTGGCGGCAAGCAATCCAACATGACGCGCGGCGATGCGCTGACCCGGGTGCAACAGAACGGCCCCTACAGGCTGGTCGCTTCCGGCGCGGCGAATGTTGTCGCCATCGCGTGGGGCGATGGAAAATTCTACGGCTTCACCAGTCACGGTGGACATTTCGAACATGACTACGGCATTCGCCCCGGATGGGATCGGCGCGCCGGTGTAGATACGTGCGGCGGTGCCGGGTGTCAGATCGGAGGGTGCATCGCCTGCTGCAATCTCGGACGAGATCGGCAGGCGGCTTGAAATCAAAAGATCCGCTGTATTGACGGCAAAGCCATCCATGGCGGAGTTGTCGAAGAAGGGCATCGCCTCGGCTGCCACCACTGTGTCAGCGGCAACGCGCCCGGCGCAATGGAAGATGGTCACGTCCTCGGTTTCGGCAACAGATGTAATCCCTTCGACGGCCAGCGAAATCGCGGTATAAAGCGGCATGAGGCGTTGCTTGATGCTGTCGCATCCACACCCCGTATCTTGCATCTTGTCCAGCATCGCTTCCTCCGGCGCTTTCAATCTCATTCTGCTCTTGGCAGGTGTAGGAATGAGAGGGCGGCAGGGCCGCCCTCTCGGGGTTCGTTACTTGGCATCCGACGCGTTCAGCATCAGGTATTCCATGACAAGCTCGCGTTCGCTGTCTTCCAGACCGGCGCGTTCGAACATCGAGGGCACGATGCCTTTCCACTGCTGCTGGGTGTAGTGGGTGACTTCACGCGGAGCGTGGCAGACCGTGCAGCGTTCGAAGAACATCTTCTCACCCGGTGTCATGTCGGCATAAAGCGCAGCCGTCAGGTCTTCGAGACGTTCAAGGCCAAGCTTGTCGTCATCAATCGCGGCGATTTCCATGTCATCGATGGTTGCTGGCGGGTGATACGCCATGTTCGGACCTTCGGGGTCTTCACATTTGCGCATCTCGATCAGCGTGGTGTTCGCCGTGGTTGCTTCCGACAGGCCCGAGGCACGCTGGGTCGAAGTCAGGAAGTTTGCCAGACCCGAGTTGTCGCGACCTTTGCTGTCCAGTTGCGGCCAGCCACCTTCATAGATCGAGACCACGCCCGGCATAATGTCTTCCGACACAACCGCGCCTGCGATGACCGTGCCGCGCTTGTTGTAAAGCTCGACCAGATCGCCATCTGCGATGCCACGTTTGGCGGCGTCTTCCGCGTTGATCCGCACCGGTTCACGACCCTGGACCATGTAGAGGTCACGCAGCCGTTCCGAGTTCGCCATCTGGCTGTGCAGACGGAACCACGGGTGGGGCGACACGACGTGCAGTTGGCCTTCCTTGGCGTTGCCCAGGAACTCATGTTTTTCCATCCACATCGGCATGCCGGGACAGTCTTCCAGCTCGAAGTCTGCGATGGTGTTGCAGAACATCTCGATCTTGCCGGACGAGGTGTGCAGCGGGTTTGCCTCCGGGTCTTCGAAGAAGGCGCCGTGGCGGGTCCACTTGCGGGCCTCAGTAGGCACCGGCATGCGGGCATAGCCTTTTTCCCAGAACTCTTCGAAGGGGACTTCTTTCGCGGCACCGGATGCTTCGTAGGCAAGCTTGATGTGGTACATCTTGTCTTCGCCGTCGGTGAACTGTGCCCAAAGTCCCAGCTTGTCGGCCAGACCTTCGAAGATCTCGTAGTCCGGTTTACTGTCTGCGACCGGTTCGATCACCTTCTTCATCGCATAGACGCGGTCGTTCGAATACGTCCCACCCGAGGTGATGTCGTCCTGTTCCAGCGTCGAAGATGCCGGGAACACGATGTCGGCCCAACGGGTTGCGGCGGTCCACCAGACGTCCACGCAGACGATGGTTTCAACCTTTTGCAGTGCACGGATCAGCCGGTTGGTATCCTGCTGGTGCGACATGAAGTTGTTGCCGGCGTTGAAGATCATCTTGATGTCGGGGTAGACGTTGTTCTGTCCGTTATAGAAGAACTCCATTCCCGGGTTTTCAAGCGCTTCGGTGATACGCGATGCCGGAACAATCTTCTTCACGAAGTTGCGGCCCTGGCTCATGCCAACCGGAGTCGAGTTGCCACCTTGGGGCATACCGCCGTTACCATAGTGCCAGCTGAAGCCAACGCCTTGACCCGGCTTACCGATTTTACCTAGCAGTGCCTGGAAGTTGACGATCGACCAGTATGCCATTTCACCGTGCTGTGCACGTTGGATGGCCCACGAACCCGCAATAGCGGTTTTCGATGTGGCGATGAGTTCGCACAGATCCTTGATCTGCTGTTCTTCAATGCCAGTGATCTTCGAGGCCCAAGCAGGTGTCTTCGGCGTGCCGTCGGTTTCACCTTTCACATAGGCAATCCACTTGTCGGCACCGACGGTGTATTTGGCCATGTACTCTTTATCATCCCAGCCGTTTTCCAGCGCGTGATAGGCCATAGCCAGGAACAGTGCAGTGTCGGTGTTCGGGATAATCCGGGTCAGCTCGGCGCCCAGATATTCGTCCGACGCGGTGCGCTGCGGGTTGATCGAGATGAATTTCACGCCGTTGTCGCGGATTTCTTCCCAGTGGGCATACATGCCGTGATCCGCAACGCGGTATTCGATCCGGTTGTTCTTGATCGGGTCACAGCCGACCAGCACGAAGACTTCGGTGTTGTCGCGGATGGTTTCCCATGCGGACTGTGCAGAGTAGACCTCCATGTCACCGATAATGTGCGGCATGACAACCTGACCGGCACCGGCCGACCAGTCACCAGCGGTGTTGGTACAGCCGCCCATCAAGTTGATCAGGCGACCCTGAAGCACGTTGGGGCGGAACACGCCCGCATTCGACCAGCCGCCATAGGACGAGCTGAAGATGGCTTCGTTGCCGTGGTTGGTCGCGGTGTCCAGAAGTGCCTTGGCCGCAAGCGACCATGCGGTATCCCAGTCGACGCGGACCCATTCTTCTTTGCCGCGAAGCTCAGGCTTGATATCGCCGGTTTCCCAGCCTTCCAGATAGGATTTACGCACCATGGGATAGTTGACGCGGGTCTTGTCATAGGTCCGGTCCATGACGCCATAGGTCAGCATCTCGGTCGGACGGGCATCCAACTCCATCATGGTGTTGATGCCAACAAGTTTTCCGTCACGCACGACGGCCTCGAACGGGCCATAGTGGCTGGCGTGGAATGTACGACCCGAGAACGAGTTCGGGTCAATCGATGCAAGCGCGGTGGTTCCGAACAGGGATGTCGCGCCGAATGCAGCAGCGCCCCCTTGAAGGAACGCACGGCGGGTTGGGTTCTGGAGTGTCATTGGGTTTCCTCCTTGGACAATCTCGGGATGACATTGCGCTCAAGAAGGTTCCGTCACGTTGACTCCACGCAATTTGCTTTGTGCAAATTTGTAAATGAATGTAACTTGGGTGCATGACTCAGCACATCGTCATTGTCGAAGACGACCGGGTGTCGCGAATGAGGTTGGCAGGATATCTGCGCCAGCTGGGCTATCGCGTATCCGAAACCGAAGACGCAGAGCAGATGGAGCACCTGCTGGAATACGATCCGGCCGAGCTGCTGCTGGTGGATATCAATCTGGATGGCAAAGATGGGTTGACGATCACCCGCGAGCAACGCGCCTTGTCCAAGGTTGGCATCATCCTTTTGACCGCGCGCGACGATCAGGTCGACAAGATCGTTGGCCTAGAGATGGGCGCGGATGACTATGTTACCAAGCCTTTCGATAAGCGCGAGCTTGCGGCGCGCGTTAAAAATCTGCTGATCCGGATCGGTGATATCGGACAGGCGCCCGAGGGTGCGCCGCCGATCGACACGTTCGGGCCTTGGCGGTTTGATCGCATTCGCCGCCGCCTGATCAGTCAGTCCCGCACCGAGACGTTGACCGGGATCGAGTTCGGCGTCTTGAAGGCGCTCACCGACAACCCAGGTGTCACCCTCAGCCGGGTTCGCATCGACGAACTGCTCGGTCGTCAGCATACACGCGCCAGCGACCGGACCATTGATGTGGTGGTTGGTCGACTGCGTAAGAAGATAGAAGAAGACCCGACCAATCCCGATTGGCTTCTAACCGTCCACGGGAAAGGTTATCGCTTCGTCGACCCCGAAGCTGTCTGAACGCCAGCCTGTTCCATCGCGGCGCTCAGTACATCTTCCGCATCCTTCGCGGTTTGACACAGGCGCTCCCACTGTTCGGACGAGATGTCGCCTTCGGTGTTTTCGAGGTCAGCAAGCGCATCGCGAAGTGCCTCTAGCCGATAGTTGGACACGGCGCCCTTCAGACGGTGCGCCAACCTTTTCTTCTCGTCTGTCTCCGCCGCTGCAATCTGGTCGATGGCGCGCGGGATGTCGGCCTGAAGTTCCGACAACACCTGCGTTGTCGTTTCAATTCCAAGGTCGGAGATATCGTCCAGAATGCTTTTCAATACCGCGTCGAACATGGCGCCCCCGGCGTTTTCAGCTTCTGGTTCCCGCGGCAGTAACTCGATCAAATCCACCAGTCGTCGTGGAGAGATTGGTTTTGCCAGAATGCGGCGCACGCCCAGCCGGTTGCGTTCAGTGGGGCTGTCGTCAATGACATGGGCCGTCAACGCAGCCACCACTGTTGCCTCAGGAAGCGGACCAAACCGCTTGATAACCTCTTCGCCGCTGATGTCGGGCAAACCCAAGTCCACGAGGATCAGGTCAAACTGATTTTCCTTTACAGCAGCAAGAGCGGCCCGTCCGGTTTCGGCCTCGGTTACATGACATCCCAAACGCTCTAGATAGCCGCGCGCAACGATCCGATTGACCGGGTGATCCTCGATCACCAGAACTGACTTTCCGATATCACTCGCGGGCAGATGCGCATGTTTCTCGATCTTGTCGGGATCCCCCACCTCGACGGGCAGGCTAAGAGTGAAGCGGCTTCCGACACCGGGTTCGCTTTCCACCCGCAGGGCGCCCCCCATCGCTTCCGTCAGGTTGCGCGAAATCGGCAGTCCCAGTCCGGCACCTTCGGTCCAGCTGCTTTTGGCTTCGTCGGTGCGCGCATAGGGATCAAAAGCCCGCATCAGGAAATCCTTGGACATGCCGACGCCTGTATCCTGCAATACAAAGGACAGAAGCATCTGACCATCATCCCCCGTCGGCACACATTCGATCGACAGCGAGATTGCCCCTTCGTTTGTGTACTTAACCGCGTTGGAGATCAGATTGGTCAGGACCTGCCTGATCTTAACAACGTCACCGAACAGAACCGGCGGACCATCGGCTGAAAGATCAACCGAGGCAGCAAGGCCTTTGGCTTTCGCATCCCCGGTCAAGTGGTGGCTAAGCTGCCCCGCGAAGTCACGTAGGTTGAAGTGAACCGGGCTTGTGCGGGCAGCCAACGGTTCGCTTCCGGAATAGACCAGAATGTCATTGCTAAGTTCCAAAAGCTCGCGTGCCGACACAAGCGCGGTGTTGATACGCGCTTTCTGCGCTTCGTCATCCACCTCGCCCAAGAGCAAATCCAGCATCCCGATCACGCCGTTAAGCGGTGTGCGAATTTCATGGCTCATCCGTGCCAGGAACTCGGACTTTCCACGGTTTGCTGACTCGGCCTCGGTGCGGGCCGCGTCCGAGGCCTTCATCTCTTGAACCACTTCCCCGGTGCGGGCCAGTACGGCCTCTTCCAGCGAACTGCGCAGTTCAGCGGCCTGCATCGTGCGACGGCGCAACACGTTGATGGCTTTTTCCATGCGCCCAATCTCGTCATGCCGGGTGATTTCAATCGGCGCGTCGAAACGCTCGCGCGCAAGATCGATCACGCGATTGGCGACCAAGCGCAGGCGCGTGACCAGCTCGCGCCGTGCATAACCCCAGCCTAGCGCAGCCACCAACCCGGACAGCAGCACCAGAACCAAAAGCCCATTGGCCAGACGTGCCGTAAGCGTATTGCTGTGTTTGATCCTTTGATGGCTTGCGGCTTGCACATCACTTCGGACGATTTGCGCGTGCCGCGAGAGGTCATCGACTGCATCGAGCAAACGTGTGCTCTCGGTTTCGACCGTCGCACGCAGGTTTAGCCGACGTGTCGAAAGATCAAGCAACCCACCGGCTTCAAGCACGTCACTTTGCATCTGCAATAGCCGGCGCGCTTCTTCGCGGCCCCCTTTCGTTGGAAGGAAGGGAATGCGGCGCAAGAAAAGCGCTTGGTTTTGTCTGACGAGATTGCCAGCTTCGATAACATCCACAGGAGTGTTCAGAAGCGGAACTTCCTGCAATGTAAGGCGTGTTGCTTCCGATGCTCGCAAGAGCTCGGTCATTCTGTCAAACGCGAAGAATTCCCGATCTGCCAATCGATCAAGTTCGGCGCGCCCATCCACTTGATCTGCGGAATACAGATCGGTGATTGTGGCGGTGATTTTTAGCCGTGCAAGATCAAGCTCGGTCTCCAGCAAAGCGGCAAGTTCCTGCCCCGTTTGGCCAGACGTCGCCGTGATCTCTTGAACCAAAGTGCTCAACTCAAGCGCTTCGCGTGCATTTCGCGCCATACTGTCAACGATTGCGACGATATCGGGCCGTTCCCCAGCTGGCGACGGTTTTGTGACGATGGTTTCTAACGAGCGCATCCCATCTTGGATGCGCACGACCGTTTGTCGCAGCGCATCGGCAAGCTCTTCCTGTGTCGCTTGTGTGTCTGCCTGCACGAATGACGACGCAAGCGAGCGTACAAGGCCAGCCTCGGCTGCGACCCTGCCGGAAAGCTCCATCACCGGTCCATTCTCTTCAATGAGACGGGTGTTGGATTGAATAAGATAGCGGTTGACGCCTACAGCCGCGATGCCCACCATGACGGCCAGAAAGCCCATGAGCGAGAAAACGAGCATTAATTTCTTGTCAAAAGACTGGCGTCGCATAGCGCGACCCTACGCGCGGCGGATTGCAACTGCAATCGTCGGCCTCTTCTTTGCGGCCAACCTGTATGTTGAGGATGCTCAAGCTCAGGCCGGTGATACGGGTCTTTCAATTTGCGTGCTGGTCCCGCATTTCAAGGACGAATACTGGCTTAGTGTGGGCTATGGGCTTGAGCATGAAGCGCAAGGTCACACGCTGGATTTGCTGTTCTACGAAGCGGGTGGGTATCAATCTCTGGACAGCCAGATCTCGCAGCTGAACGAATGTGCCGCGCGGCAGGTCGATGCCATTCTCATCGGCGCTGTTTCCTCTGACCATCCAGATTTGCTGTCTGCAATCCATGATGTTTCTGAGAAGTTACCTGTCTTCGGATTGGTGAACGAATTGCATAGTAAAGATCTCTCGGGACGGATTGGTGTAGATTGGCGGCAAATGGGTCAGGTTCTGGGTGATTACCTGGCTTCCAAGCACCCCACTGGCTCGGCGCCGAAACGCGCCGTCTTGATCTCGGGTCCAGTGGAATCGGGATGGGCCCCTCCGCTTGAGCTGGGACTGCGCGCAGGACTGTCGGACAGCAGCATCGAGATTGTCGGTGTGTTCAGTGCAGATACAGGCCTGCGTCAGCAGCTCAAAGCGGTAGAGGACGCCTTCGCAACCATTCCTGACATTGGCCTGTTGATTGGCAGCGCTCCAGCGGTAGAGGCAACAATAGGATTAAGCGACGTCACGGATCTGGGCGACGGTGTGGACTTGGTCTCGACTTATATCAGCCACACAATCAAACGTAGCATAATGAATGGAAGTGTATTGGCGGTTCCATTTGACGACCCTGTACAACAGGGAGAGCTTGCTCTTAAGCAGGCCCTAAGGTTCCTGCGAACTGGTCACAAAGGTGGTCTCGATGGGCCGAAGATTGCACTTTATAGCCACCAGGAAAGCAGTGACCGTTCAGTCCAACTTTCTCCATCGGGCTATTTTCCGGAAATTCAGTAAGTGCTGAGCAAGCTGGAGCTTGCTCGGATGCTCGATCTACAAGTCAGCAAGTGTTTTCAGGACTCCACGGCTTATTGGTAAGCGCTGCCCCGATCACAGGATTGGTTGATAATCCCACGGCATGGGCTTGTCGATCTGGGATTGTTTAAAGGACACAGGCGTAGAGTGCGGATTTGTCCGTGAATAGTCCATCAAAACAGGATCAACAAAAGCCTCAGCGGATTGCTGAAGCTTGTAACCTATCGATTTTAAGGAGGTTCAGTGGTGAGCCGTGAAGGATTCGAACCTTCGACCCACTGATTAAAAGAACGCCCAGAGCGGTTTCTCTGTATTTCTCCAAAGTTCGCCACACTGACAAAAGCGCATTAAAAACAATGATTTATGTTGACCCTCTATGCGCCGAGGACTCATGACTAACGCCAGAATTCGCCGTCATTTGCTTCCGTATAGCTTCCGGAAGCAAACCGGAAGCAGGGAGTGTTCTGGCAATGTTCAAACTGACCAAGCGCAGTGTCGAGGGATTGGCCGTTGAGGCAAAAGACTATCTCGTTTGGGATCGTGACATGCGCGGGTTCGGGGTCCGGGTTTATCCATCCGGAAAGAAGGCCTACCTGGTTCAGTACCGGATTGGGCGACGGACCCGGCGGATCACCATAGGCCAGCATGGGGTTCTGACTGCCGAGGCGGCGCGGATTCTGGCAACGCAGCTCCTAGGCGACGTGGCTCGTGGGGAAGACCCGTCCGCCACAAAACAGGCCAAGCGTCGTGCGCCGACCGTTGCGGGCCTCTGTGATCGCTTCCTGGAAGAATACGTGGAGCAGCACTGCAAACCGACAACAGCGCGCGACTATCATAGCATCATCCGCCGATTTATCCGGCCCCGACTTGGTCCCATCCCAATTGCTGAGGTCACGCGGGCCGATGTGGTCGCCTTCCACCACGCTTTGCGGGAGACACCCTATCAGGCCAACCGTGCCGCCAGCATGTTGTCGAAGCTGTTCAACTTGGCAGAGGACTGGGGCTTGCGTCAGGCCGGATCGAACCCGGCGCGGCGGATCAAGAAGTTTCGTGAGGAAGAAAAGAAACGCTACCTCTCGGATGACGAACAGGTGCGACTTGGCGAAGTGCTTGCAGAGGCGCTGGAAGAGGGCACAGAGTCCATCTACGTGGTTTCGGCCATCCTCCTGCTGATTTACACCGGATGCCGCCTCAGCGAGATTCTGACGCTCCGTTGGGACTATGTGACAAGCCACCATTTAGAATTGCCTGACAGTAAGACGGGGAGGCGGCGTATCCCGCTACCTAGAGAGGCCTATGACATTCTCATGGAGCTTCCCAGGGAAGAGAATAATCCATTTGTGATACTGGGAGATGTTGACGGCCAGCCGCTTGTGAACCTGCAAAAGCCCTGGCGACGAATTCGCACGAAGGCTGGATTGGAGGATGTGCGCATTCACGACCTGCGGCACACCTATGCGTCGGTAGCGATGAAGGATGGGATCGATCCGTTTACCCTGAAAGAAATTATGGGGCACAAAAACCTGACCACCACCCTGCGCTATGCTCACCTGGCAGATGATGCGGTGCAGCGCGCGGCTGGGTCGGTGGCGGCGCGTCTAGCTAGAGCGGTCAAAAAGGATACGCGCGCGCCCTTGCGCTTAGTTAAGTAGTTAGGTGGAGGGGCCGTTCAGAAGACTTTACGTCTATTAGTTAGTTAAGGCGCTTCTGCCTCCAGTTAGTTATTAAGCGCAAAGAGTACCGTGAGAAGAGAGATTCTAGCCAGCAATGAACACTCGAGAAGAAATCGCTGCGACGGTTCCGGATGAGCTTGTTGAAAGGCTCCACCAACTGATTGAAGGGCAGAGAGAAACCTATCTTTTCAAAGACAGGTTGGTGCATTTTCTGATCCGATATGAGCGCTATTTGGCAAACACCCCTAAAGTCACCCGCAAAGAGCGACGCGCGCAGGTTTCTCGGCTGCGAGATAAAACCTCAGGGTTTTTAAATGCGCTGGCTGATCTTCATGATGACGTAGAAAGCGATATCAAGTTCCAACTGAACGAGCTTACCCACGAAGAAAGATGGGAAGGTTTCGATTTTTTTGACAGTGATCAGGGTTTGCCTCCAGATGACGAAACTCTGGAGCAAGTTAGGCTTACTTGCGAGAGGATTCTCGAAGTTTGTCAGGATGAAATAGATCACCTAGACACAACCAAAGGTGTGAAAAAAGGAAGCCTGAACCCATCCTTGGATCAGATGCTCATTGACTTAGCAGCGCTATACGAAACGGAAACAGGACACTCGGCAAAATCCCATTGCTATCGGGATGAAACTGTCGAGGACGAGTTCAATGGTAAGTTCTTTCAAATGTCAAAAGCGTTCTTGGAAGAGTTCGCGCCAGATAGTTTTAGTACACCAGTTGCTCTGGGAAGGCGCATCGATCGAGTGCTTCAAGGGCACTGAATTGTTGCACACCACTTAGGGTACGAAAAAAACCTTATGTGGTGTTACATCGTAGTTTGAGTACGCTGCATGGTCCCCTCAACGCAACCAAATGCAGCGAGGTGAACATGCTAACTCAACCGCACCCAGACTACCTTGATCAGCTGATCGACGAAAAAGAAGCCGCTAGCTATCTCTGTTATTCCGTACGCGCCTTGCAGAATTGGCGAGTTCGTGGCGGTGGCCCTCTATTCATCAAAGTTTCTGGTCGTTCGGTTCGTTACACGCGCCGCGATTTGCAAAAGTGGATCGCTGAAAAGCGCGTGGCCAATACTAGCGTCGCACCTTCCTAAAATCAGAGTTTTGCCCCGCAACAGTTGGTAGCGGTTGTGGGGATTTTGGGGCCGATAGGCTTTCAAACGGGGCGCGGGGTGTCGCCACCCTGCGCCCTTTCTATGTCTGCCGCCAACACAAATCCTCGAAGGGAAAACCATGTCTAACCAACCAGCATTCAAGTTCCGGGTTGGGCTGATCACAGCCACGATTTGGAAGAATGACAGCTTCTACTCTGTCGACTTCACGCGTTCTTACAAGGACGCACAAGGCGATTGGCACAGCACACAGAGCTTTGCCCATGCCGACCTTCTGAATCTCTCAAAATGCGCTGAGCGCGCCGAAAACTGGATTGCGAAAAAGACCCATGAACAAGCCTGATCTGAACACCGAATTCAACCCTCGGCCCCAAAACAAAAGCTACCCCGCCGGAGGCTCCCGCGCGTCCAGCGAAAGCAGCTGTTCAAATGGGCCGCGCCCCAAGAGGGGGGTGATAGTAGCACCCCCCTCTGGAAATACAGGAACCCCGGAAGACTACACCGTATTGCATCGGGGCTTTGACACTCTGGCCCTGTCTATTCAGGCCAATATCGGCCCGGAACTGTTTGAATATCTGGAAGCGCAGAAAGCGATTGCCGAGGAAGAACAGAAAGATGTTCTGATCTCCTATGGTGGCGCAGAGTTCCTGCTGAAGCCCTACGGCGGCAAAGGCTATCGCTTCTTGCTGGACGGCGGGCCGGAAGGCGCAAGCTGGTCGATCAAGAAACCGAACTCACGGGACAAATGGGGCATCCGCCTGTCGTTTGGATCGTTCTTCATGTCCATCTATGGCCTAGGAGCCGCCAAGGCCCATTGTGAGCGCGTCCTGGACGCCTTTGGGGTGCGCTATGGCCCGGAGGATGTCAGCATCTCTCGTGCGGACTTCTGCGTCGATGTGCTGGTGAATGATCTGGCGCTGGATCCGAACAACCTGATCGCGCATAGCGCCGCTGGTCGTCGTGACCAGATCACCTATGAGGATGTGGCCGTGCATGGAAAATCCGGATGGGTGTCGTCTGTCACGTCTGGCAGCATCGCCAACCGGCAAGTGATCATCTACAACAAACGGTCCGAGGTGATCGCCCACGGCAAGCACCACTGGTGGGACATCTGGAACCATACGTTACGTCGTGGGGTTGGGAACACCAACGCGCCCTATACGGTACGTAGGGGCCGCGTTCCCGGCCCACTGACGCCAGACAAGATCCAAGCCGCCCAGAACCAAATCTGGCGGGTCGAGTTCCGGGCAGGAAAGAACCTCCTGAAAGACACTTGGGGCATCCGCACATGGGAACAGTTTTTTGACCAGTTCGGAGACCTCTGCCGGTCCTCTGGTGAGCGTATCCGCTATACCGAACCCGACCCCAACGACACCAACCGCGCCCGCTGGCCCAACCATCCGCTTTGGGATGTGGTCTGTGCTGAAATGAATGACGGCTTGATCGAAATGCGCAGCGGGGCTGACCCGAACCCCATGAAGGAAGTTCACCGCGAGGAACACATTGCGAGCCTGCTGAAACAAGTCACGGGGACCTGCATCACCATGGCCGCGCTTGAGGGCTGGGAGCATGAGGAATTGCCAACCGCGTTCCAAGGTTTTGCCGACCGTATGACGGAAGCGGTCGAGGCCGACCCAGAGCGGTCCGCCAAGCAGTTACAGGATGCCAAGGACCGGTATGTGTTCTTACGAACGTAAGGTACGTATCCTACGTAGCGTATACGTATCGTACGCTACGTAGGGAAGATGCGGAGTAACGAAGCACATTTACATATCGCATCCGTACGGAATTCTGGTCGCGCAGAAGTCCATTGATGCACTAGCCACTGGTTTTAACCCTGCAAGTTTAATCACCGTCCATCAAGCATTGCTTCGATAAGGTAAACAAGAGTGGATCAGACGACCTCCGACCATCACCCACTTGGTTAGGGTCTACATGGAGGCTGTAATGGCATAACAAGCTAAGCCAACCCGGCAACGCGGAGTGCGCTCGCAATATCTCCCCTGTGACGGACAAGTTTGCTGGCGACATTCAAATACGTATGCCCCTTCGGTTTGCCCGATATGACGGGAAAACCACAGGAATCCTCATCAGGCTTTCTTGACCAAGCGTCACTTTCGCAAATAACATTCAAATTTTGATATGTGTCAAACTCGTAGCAACCATAACAGGTTATCAAGAGTGAGTGTTGATTAAAGGGTTACGTGTGGGATCGTTTAGAGAGGGTGAAGAGAAGACAATGAAATCTGGAAAATTTTATTTTAGCACGGTTGCGCCGACAGCCTTGCTGCTAACTTGTGCACCGCTGTTGGCAGACACGTTGGGCGACGATTTTTTCGTCGGCACTTATGGTAACGGACTGATCTTTGCTGACCCTGATGAGGGTGTGGAAGAACCGGGCATGAAGGCTATTACTTTCACGCGCACGCGCGAGGATGATGGTACCTTCGTCGATCCGTACGAAGTGATTATAACAGACTTCACTGGCCTCACCTCACGTGGCGAGGTGACCAACTGCTTGATGGCCAGTACCCCCGGTGTTTACTGCGATTCTGCAGAAGGATCTGGCAAGCGGATCAAAACGCAAATAACTGGCCGCGACCCCTTTGGGATTACCATGCGAACCACGGCGAGCGATGAGTATCCATCGGTCGATTATTTCACCTTCGCCAAGACCTCGAATTACACAGGTGCCCGTATGACCGGCTTCTCGGTCGAACTGATTGATGAGAATGGCACCTCGATGGGTGAGCTGACACCAGAAAACGCGGTGCTGTTCAATCTGGATGCAACGGCAATCGGTCTGGGCTCGAAGATGCCCGAAGGCCTGTTTGGTGAAGGCGGGCACGAAGGCGAAATCGGGTTCTTCTCAGATACAAGTGCGGGCTTGACGAAGGTTTCCCTAACGGAAGACGCTTTGATTTTCGGCGCACTTACCAATCCGGATTTCACCACGCGCTTCGGTGAAGCGTTGCTGGACAACACCATGACGCCCGACGGGCTGTTCTGGGATGACAACGGCGATCCCAGCGATGAATCCGCGCTAGTTGCTTGGAACAATCTGGCCGGTGGCGGCTGGACCTATGGCACCTTGGCGTTGCCTGCAAATGAAAGCGCACGACTGGCTGAACTTGCGGATGCTTTGGGCGTCGATGTGGCCGATCTGGACTATGCACCCGGGGCGCTTGTTCCGGATGACATTGTGGCGGCTGTCGAAGCCAATGGCCTGTTCGAAACAGCCGAGATTGAAGACATCCGCAACGCCAACCTGAACTTCACAATGACGGTGGGCAGCTTGGATGGTGGCGAATTTACGCTGCTGGTTACTCCGTCCTTTGCACCGATCGTTGAACAGACCACGACGCCTTATCAATTCAAGGTCGCCGGGCATTTGGATGCTGCCGCCAACGTCCCGTACATGGATCTTGGAAATGCCGCGGCCTATCAAACTGCAATCTCGGATCTTTTGGCGATGAGCGAGGATGATCGTGCGGCCAGCTTAGAAGAAATGGGTTTCAGCTTCCTGCCCGCATACTCGAGCCTTACTTTCGATTTCTCGCGCAACCAGATCAACACCATCACGGGTGTTCTTCCGCAAACGGGAGATACCTGGGTTGTCATGTCAAGCGCTGGCGCTGCCAGCAGTTGGGGGCTGGGCGAGGACACCAATTGGCTTCTCAATGTCGGGGGCGGTCAGTCGTCCTTTGACACCACGCTGTACAACATTGGATATGACACCGAGTTCACCGTATTCTCTGTCGGTGCGGAAAAACAGCTGGACAACGGACGTTCGTTTGGGGTGCTGATCGGCAGTGCACAAGGCACAGCCGACGCCTATGACGCGCGGGGCAGCATTGATGCCGATGCTCTTTCAATCGCAGCTTTCGGTCGCGCCAAGGTTGGCGATCAAGGTATGATCCAAGGTGTCATTGGTTATCAAAACCTGTCCTTCGACTCTATCCGAAGTGTGATGGGGCAAACCGCAACAGGAAGCACCGACGGGTCGCAGATTTTTGCTGCCCTTAAAGGTGAGTATATGCAATCGCGTGGAAATCTCCGGTTCGGTCCGATGGCATCGGTTGAATACTACAACCTGTCCGTGGATGCCTTCACGGAAACGGGTGCCGGTATCTGGAACTTGGACGTTGGCGAGCAGTCGGGAAGCATGTTGCTTGGTTCGATGGGGGTGCGCGGTGAATACATGCTGCCACAGGGGGCAGGGAACACCATGTTGACCGGTAGCCTTGCCTTCACCTTGGCAGATGGCGGCGACATGATGGTCGAAAGTGGCTTTGCTGGCTTGCCCGGTGCCCTTCACCCCGTTTCTGGGGTAGATGGAAGCTGGGTGGATGTTCAAGTCGGCTTCGAGAGCGTTCTCGTCGATCAAGGTACAACACGCACCACGTTTACCGGGGGATATTTTGGGTCATTCGGTAGTGATTATGAAAGTCACAAGATCCAACTTGGCCTCAACGCATCGTTCTAAACGCCTGCAATTTGGATGAGACAAGAGCGGCCCCGAAAGGGGCCGTTTTTTGTTTGTTGGCTATGTTGTCAATTTAGGCAAAATTTCGCGCATTATCCTTATACTTAAGGGATTTGCGTCCATGTGCCACGCAGACACGGCTGACAAATGGTGGTTGAGTATTGTCAGCAAAAGATATGAGAAACGCGCCTAATTGAGGAAAAGAGAATGACGAAAACAGGTATCCTAAGTGCTCTTGCTGTCGCCGCTTGTATGGCGATGCCGCTTCAGGCCGCAACAAAGACTTTGTCGCCCGAGGCCGAGGCAGCACTTCTTGAGGCACTAAATGACGAGTATCATGCGCAGGCCTTCTATGCGGAGCTGGTAGACGAATACGGTACGAATACGCCCTTCGCCAACATCATGCTTGCAGAAGAACGGCATGCCGAAAAACTGATCGATCTTCTGGAGAAGTACGGTGTTGAAGTTCCCGAGAACGGCTATCTTGATGGAAGTTTGCCGATCGCTCCGATCCCCTCGACCATTGTCGAGGCGTACGAGACTGGCGTTCAGGGCGAAATCGATAACATCGCCATGTATGAAGACGATCTGTTGCCCGCCGTCGCGGACTATAAAGACATCACGCGTGTCTTCACGGCGTTGATGACGGCATCTGAAACCAAGCACCTGCCTACCTTCGAGCGATGCAGTGCAGGTGATTGTCAGAAAGTAGCATCGGGTGCGGGAAGAGGCAAACAAGTTGGTAAGAACGCCAAAGAGATGCCCGCTCAGAAAAGTAAAGGCCAGAAAGATAGGCCGCGAAATGGTCAAGGGAAGCAAAAGGGGCGTAGTTAAAGCTGAGTGTATACCTGTCTCTTGTGGTTTGATTGTATGTTTCACGACGTTGTTGTGATCCAGACAGCGACAAGGCTGGGTCAGTGCCCGTTCCGGTTGGTTGCCAATTGGAGTTTTGTTGCTATCGAGCCACATGCGAATCCCAGTCACACTGCTTCCGTATAGCTTCCGGTAATCAGAAACACGAAAGCCGCGTCTTTCGACGCGGCTCGCAACATCTTGATATTTAAGATGAAAGTGGTGAGCCGTGAAGGATTCGAACCTTCGACCCACTGATTAAAAGTCAGTTGCTCTACCAACTGAGCTAACGGCCCACTCTGTGAGCGCGGTGACTAAAGGGAGTGGCGGGTGGGGTCAACCCCATTTTCGAATGAATCTGCACGATCTCTGGCAAAAGTTTTGCCAAGGGCTTATATCGCGGCTTATGGCGAATGCGCAGATACATATGAATGGCCTTGAGTTCATGAAATGGCATGGGGCGGGCAATGACTTCGTGATGATTGATTCACGGGGGCGCGATGCTGTGGTGACTCGTGAACTTGCCGCTGGGCTGGGCGATCGCAATCGCGGCGTTGGCTTTGATCAGCTGGCCGAGATTCGCAGTTCGGACGTGGCGGATATTGATCTGGATTTTTGGAATTCGGATGGCAGTCGGGCCGGGGCGTGTGGAAACGCGACCCGCTGCGTGGCGCGCTATATGATGGATCAGACCGGCAAGGATGTTTTGACCATCCGCACCTCGCGCGGGGTGCTTGAGGCGCGCGCCGATGGCGATCTGGTCGCGGTGAACATGGGGCAGCCTCAGCTGACGTGGCAAGAGGTGCCCTTGTCTCAGGACGTGGATCTACAGCACCTTCCGCTGGACGGGGATCCCGTCGCTGTCGGCATGGGCAACCCGCATTGTGTGTTCTTTGTGGAGGATGCCGAAGCTGTAGATGTGGCCGGGATTGGTCCGGGCTTTGAAACCGACCCGCTGTTCCCCGAAGCCACCAACGTAGAATTCGCTGAAATCCGGTCGCGTGACGAGATTCGTATGCGCGTTTGGGAGCGCGGCACGGGGATCACGCTGGCCTGTGGCTCGGGTGCGTGCGCGACGGCCGTTGCCGCCCATCAGCGCGGCTTGACCGACAAGCGTGTGCGGATGGAGTTGGATGGCGGCTGGCTGACCTTGGATTGGCGCGAGGATGGCGTCTGGATGACCGGCCCCACCGCCTTTGTTTATAGTGGCCAGCTGACGCAAGCCTTTCTGAAGGGTCTGTAAGATGGGCGCGACACCCCCGATTTTCGCGACGCTTGGCTGTCGCCTGAACGCCTATGAGACCGAGGCGATGAAACGTCTGGCCGACGAGGCTGGCGTCGAAGGCGCTGTGGTGGTGAACACCTGCGCCGTCACCGCCGAGGCCGTGCGCAAAGCGCGTCAGGAAATCCGCAAGTTGCGGCGGGAAAATCCCGACGCCAAGGTGATCGTCACCGGCTGCGCGGCACAGACAGAGCCCGAGACCTTCGCCAACATGGACGAGGTCGACGCGGTCATCGGCAATCACGAAAAGATGTCGCCCGAGACATGGGCGGGCCTTGCCCCCGACCTGATCGGCGACACCGAGCGTGTGCAGGTCAATGACATCATGTCCGTGACCGAAACCGCCAGCCACCTGATCGACGGGTTCGGCACGCGGTCGCGCGCTTACGTGCAAGTCCAGAACGGCTGCGATCATCGCTGCACCTTCTGCATTATTCCATACGGCCGCGGAAATTCCCGGTCCGTCCCAGCAGGTGTCGTGGTCGATCAGATCAAGCGCCTTGTGGATCGCGGCTTTAACGAGGTCGTCTTGACCGGCGTAGACCTGACCAGCTGGGGCGCGGACCTGCCCGGAGAGCCGCGCTTGGGCGATCTGGTCATGCGTATCCTGCGTCTGGTGCCGGACCTGCCGCGCCTGCGCATCAGTTCGATCGATTCGATTGAAGCGGATGAGAACCTGATGCTGGCGATTGCGTCCGAGCCGCGCCTGATGCCGCATCTTCACCTCAGCCTTCAGCACGGGGACGACCTGATTCTGAAGCGGATGAAGCGTCGCCATTTGCGTGATGATGCAATTGCTTTCTGCGAAGAGGCCCGCAAACTGCGCCCTGGCATCACCTTCGGCGCCGACATCATCGCGGGCTTCCCGACCGAAACCGACGCGCATTTTGAGAACAGCGTGAAGCTGGTGGAAGATTGCGACCTAACGTGGCTGCACGTTTTCCCGTACTCGAAACGTGAAGGCACGCCAGCGGCGAAAATCCCCAACACCGTGGATGGCAACGTGATCAAGGCACGTGCGGCGCGTTTGCGAGCGGCCGGAGACGCTCAGGTCCAGCGGCATCTGGAAGCGCAAGTGGGGCAGGAACATCAGATTCTGATGGAGAACCCCACGATGGGCCGCACCGCCCATTTCGCCGAGGTGATCTTCACCACGCCGCAAGAAGAGGGCGCTCTAATCACCGCCACGCCCACGCGCATTGTAGACAAACAGCTGGTTGTCTGATCACCTGTTGGCAGTACAGCCAGAGGATCCGCCATGCACCCGAACCCTGTTTTTCGACGCAGCCAACGCGACCAGAACATCGCTTTCGCCCAGACCCGCGCCTTTGGAACGCTCTGCGTGGCGGGCGACACGCCGCTTTTGTCCCATATCCCGTTTCTGCTGTCCGATGACGGGTCGCTGGCCGAGTTCCATCTGGTCCGCTCGAACCCCATCGCGCGGGTGGGCGAGACCAATGCAGTGATCGCGGTGACCGGGCCCGACGGCTATGTCTCGCCTGATTGGTATGAGTCGGAGCAACAAGTGCCCACATGGAACTATGTCGCCGTGCATCTGCGCGGGCGCTTGGTGCCGCTGGAACACGACGCGCTGCACGACATTCTGGTCCGTCAATCCGCCGCCTATGAAGCACGGATCGACGGCAAAGCCCCCTGGACCTTTGATAAGATGACACCCGAGGTCGTGACCAAGATGGAACGCATGATCGTCCCCATGCGGCTTGAGGTTGAGGAGATCGACGGCACATGGAAGCTGGGTCAGAACAAGGACGATGCAGCGCGCGAAGCTGCCGCCGCGCAGATGCATACGGGCATTGGGCAAGAGCTTGCCGAAATCGCCAAACTGATGGGTGATCCACCTGCGTAAGTGGACATAAGCCCCCGGCCCACCTACATTTCTATACAAGGAGGATCCTATGGCCTTACCGCTTGCCCCAATTGCCGCCGTTGCGTTGCGCTATGGCGCTGTCGCCCTGACCACCTATGCCATCGCCCGTTCGGTTGAACGAGGGCGGCGGGATCAGCGTATGGAAGACGCGTTCGACGAGATGCCCGAGGGGCTGACCGCGCGGCGCGAGAAGACGGCAGACAGCGAACAGGTGAACGCCACCGCGCGGATGCGCCGGGTGATCCGTCTTGGGGAAAACGGGCCGGGGGTCGAGATTGACGCCGTCGGACTGACCCGCATTCGCTTTCGGAAGGTATAAGATATGCAACTGATCTCGGCCGGGCCATCGCCCTTTGCCCGCAAAGTGCGAGTTTTGATCCATGAAACCGGGCAGGTGGATGACATCGAACGGATCGACGTGATGTCTTCGCCCACCGCGCCACATCCGACGATTACGGCGGCCAATCCCCTATCAAAGATCCCCGCGCTGATCCGCCCGGATGGTCCGACGCTTTATGATAGCCGAGTGATCACCCGCTTTTTGGACGCGCGCGCGCATGGGACGCTCTATCCCGAGGCCCGCATCTGGGAGGTTCTGACCTTGGAAGCGACAGCAGATGCGATCATGGATGCGGGTGTGTTGATGGTCTACGAAAACCGCTGCCGCCCCGAGGATATGCAGTTTGGTGGCTGGCTGGACGCCCAATGGGGCAAGATCGAAGGCGCGCTGGACGCGCTCAACACTCGCTGGATGAGCCACCTGTCCGGTCCGCTGGACATGGGCCAGATCGCCGTCGGCTGCGCGCTGGGCTATCTGGACTTCCGCCACGACGCCCGCGGCTGGCGCAAAGGCCGCGACGCGCTGGACGACTGGTTCGCGGTGTTCTGCGAGCGCGAAAGCATGAAGGCGACGAAGCCGGTTTAACCGGCTAGCGCCGGGCGTCACGTGCCCGGATTTATCCACAAACGACTCACGCGCCAAATTGTCGCGCGCCGTTTGACTTAAGTCATGGGCGTGGGGCCAGGTTTGCGCAAAATTATCCGGGACATTTTAGATGTTCGCGCCAACAGTGCAGCTGCAGCATGTTTTCCGGGTACCATATCCTTGAAAACCGCCCTCTGTGCCCTAATGACTTCTGGACTGAGCGCGTTTCCTTAGATAAACAGCCGCGAAACGGACCGCTTGCAAAGGCGGTCTTCAGTCGTGTCGGTTGCCATATTGCAACCTAGCTAGGGAGATGCGCTCGTGTCACACGCCGACGACCACGAAGGAACCCGCCGGGATTTCCTTTACTATGCGACCGGTGGCGCCGCAGCCGTAACGGCTGGTGCTGCTGTTTGGCCGCTCGTCAATCAAATGAACCCCTCTGCCGATGTTCGGGCGCTCAGCTCGATCCGCGTTGATATTGCTGACGTTGCCGTCGGCAGCCAGATCACCGTGAAATGGCTGGGCAAGCCGGTATTCATTCGCCGCCGTACTCAGGAAGAAATCGATGTTGCTCGTGCAGACAACACCGCCGACAACCTGATCGACGCGTTTGCGCGTAACGACAACCGCGATGCGGCCCTGTCGGCTGACGACCAGAACCGTGCGATGGACGAAGCTGGCGAATGGCTGGTGATGATGGGTGTGTGTACCCACCTTGGCTGTGTGCCTCTGGGCGACGGCGCTGGCGAATTCGGCGGCTGGTACTGCCCCTGCCACGGTTCGCACTACGACACTTCGGGCCGTATCCGCAAAGGTCCGGCACCTGAAAACCTGCCCGTTCCCGTCGCCGTGTTCGTCGACGAAACGACGATCAAACTGGGATAAGGGAGGCTTACATGTCTGGAATTCCTCACGATCACTACGAGCCCAAGTCGGGCTTTGAAAAGTGGCTGGACGAGCGTCTGCCCATCGTTGGCCTTGCCTATGGCACGCTGATGATCCCCACCCCGAAAAACCTGAACTGGTGGTGGATCTGGGGCATCGTACTGGCGTTCTGCCTGGTGATGCAGATTGTCACCGGTATCATTCTGGTGATGCACTACACCCCGCATGTTGATCTGGCGTTTGCCTCGGTCGAACACATCATGCGTAACGTGAACGGCGGTCACATGATCCGCTACATTCACATGAACGGCGCATCGCTGTTCTTCCTGGCTGTGTACATCCACATCTTCCGTGGCCTGTTCTACGGTTCGTACAAGGCCCCCCGCGAGATCACATGGATCGTCGGCATGATCATCTATCTTCTGATGATGGCCACCGGCTTCATGGGTTACGTTCTGCCTTGGGGCCAGATGTCGTTCTGGGGCGCTACGGTTATCACTGGCCTGTTCGGTGCGATCCCGTTCATCGGCGAGCCGCTGCAGACCTTCCTTCTGGGCGGACCTGCTGTGGACAACGCCACGCTGAACCGCTTCTTCTCGCTGCACTACCTGCTGCCCTTCGTGATCGCCGCGCTTGTCGCCGTTCACATCTGGGCCTTCCACACCACGGGCAACAACAACCCGACCGGTGTTGAGGTTCGCCGTGGTTCGAAAGAAGAAGCCAAGAAAGACACCCTGCCGTTCTGGCCTTACTTCGTGATCAAAGATCTGTTCGCGCTGGGTCTGATCCTGATCGGTTTCTTCGCAATCGTCGGTTTCATGCCCAACTATCTGGGTCACCCCGACAACTACATCGAGGCAAACGCTCTGGCGACGCCCGCACACATCGTTCCGGAATGGTACTTCCTGCCGTTCTACGCGATCCTGCGTGCTTTCACCGCGGACGTTTGGGTTGTGCAGCTGGTCAGCTTCGTGACCGGTGGCATCATTGACGCCAAGTTCTTCGGCGTGCTGGCCATGTTCGGCGCCATCATCGTGATGGCTCTGGCACCGTGGCTGGACACCTCGTCGGTACGTTCGGGTCAGTATCGCCCGGCCTTCAAATGGTGGTACCGCCTGCTGCTGATCGACTTCGTCGTTCTGATGTGGGTTGGCGCTCGTGACACGAACTTCCCGCATGACTGGATTTCGCTGATCGGCTCCACCTATTGGTTCGCCTACTTCCTGGTCATCCTGCCGCTGCTGGGTCTGTTCGAGAAACCGAGCACGCCTCCGGCAACGATCGAGGAAGACTTCAACGCCCACTATCCCGGCGCAGCCGAGTGAGAGGATTGAGAACAATGATCAAACAACTCACAGCATCCGCGATCGTCGCTCTGGGTCTCGCCACTGGCGCGGCTCAGGCCGCAGGCGCCGGCGGTGAAGTCCATGACGTTGCCTTCTCGTTCGAAGGTCCGTTCGGCAAGTACGACAAAGAACAGCTGCGTCGTGGCCTGAAAGTGTACACCGAGGTCTGCTCGGCCTGTCACGGTCTGCGCTACGTCCCGCTGCGTACCCTGTCGGACAAAGGTGGCCCCGAGTACACCGAGGACGAAGTACGCGCTTATGCAGCCGAAAACTTCACCATCTACGATCCGGAACTGGATGACGACCGCGCCCGCGTGCCGGCTGACTTCTTCCCGACCGTATCGGGTGAAGGCATGGGTCCCGACCTGTCGCTGATGGCCAAAGCCCGCGCTGGCTTCCACGGTCCTGCTGGCACCGGCATCAACCAGCTGGTTAAAGGTATGGGTGGCGCTGAATACATCGCAGCCTTCCTGACCAGCTTTAACGGCAAAGAGCAGGAAGTTGCTGGCCAGTACCTGAACGGCAACGACGTGTTCCCGGGTGGCTGGACTTCGATGCCTCCGCAGTTGGAAGATGGCTCGGTCGAGTATGACGACGGCCACAACAACTCGGCTCATCACCTGGCCGAAGATGTGTCTGCCTTCCTGATGTGGACTGCTGAACCCAAGATGATGGCCCGCAAACAAGCTGGCTTTATCTCGGTCTTGATGCTGGTCCTGCTGACCTCGCTTCTGTACCTGACCAACAAGAAGCTTTGGGCGCCGCACAAGGGCAAGAAATTCGACGCGTAAGCGTTGGGTTTGATGGAATAGAGAAGGGCGCCGCAGGGCGCCCTTTTTTGTGGTCAGTTTAGGGCCGAGAAATATCCGCTCTGCGGGACGATCCGGTACCCATTTGCCTGAATTTGCGCTAACCCAGTATCTGGGCGTAGAATGAGAGCATGACGCCTCAAGCCAATGCATCCCGCAAGAATAACCCAGTATCTTCAGCAAAGCTCTGCCGCATCAAAGTTCTGCTCGCTTTTCTGGTAGCATTTGCAGCAGCCCCCGCCACAGCAGCCGAGGCTATTAAAACATTCAAAAAATGGTCGGTTTTCGTTGAAGTCAAACCCAAACCAAAGACCTGCTGGGCTGCAACAAGGATATTGCATGATCCAGAGACCGATCAAAACTACTTCCTAGCAGTGACGAGGTTTCGTGGAATAAGGGACCCTCAAGTATCGATTTACTCGGACAAGCGAATGCGGAAGTCTTCCGCGATTTACATAGAAGTTGCTGGCCGAAATTATCGTATGCGCTCTGACGGGGTGAGTGCTTGGCCACCACCAAATGCCGACAAGAGGATAATCTCGGAACTGTTGAAAGTTTCGCAAGCAAAGCAACCGAGTGAACGAATTGTTTTTGCAGGTCGGAAAGGCCAAATTCGTGTCAAGATTCGAGTCGATGGATTTGCTCAAGCAATGAGCCTCGTAACGAATGAGTGTGCCCGCCCATAGTCTTCGCAGACGTTATCGATTCCAGCATTGCTGAACGCCGAAAAGGGCTCTTAGCGACCTTTCCTTCATCCCCCCAAATACCTCTGGCGGGTTCGCAAACATCCCTCCATCGTGCGGGGGCCTGAGCCAGCCCATCCGCCACCAGAACCACCTAATCGCAGAGCGCGCGGGCGTGTGCCGCGTTGTGAAGGCGTACCTGTCTTGGCATGGGGTGTGATGACACAAAAAAGGGCACCCGTGGGCGCCCTTCTTGTATCGAGGCAAAGAGAGGAATATCCCCATGCCCTCATGCGCTTAACTCAATTTGTCCAGTTGGCGATCACGTCATATCCGTTGGGCGACGGGGTAGCCTCAAGGAGATCCGAAAACTGCGCCCATGCGGCGGCGACGGCTTCTGCATTGGCGTTGGATACCTCTTCGCTTTCGACAAGTGCGACGACATAGCCTGTTCCGTCCTCGTTCATCACATTGACGAATTGCAGCATACCGGGCATCGCCATGATCTGAGACTTCATCGCGTTTAGTTTCTCGGTTGCGGCGTCGCGGGAACCCGATTTCATTTTATATTCAGTAACACGTGCAAACATAACTCCCTCCAAATATGTGAGCGGGCCAAAGGCCCTGAAGGGGCGGAGGATACCACAAACGGGGGATTCTCTCAAAATGCGCGGGTTTGCAGACTTTGGCTGGGATTGGATTGACGCTTCCGCACCTGATAACGTTGCTCGTATCCATTGATCTAGGAGCCTTGATGCCCAGGTACCGCTTCACAACACAACGCCTTTCGGTTTTCAGCTGGCATGACGTGCTTGCAGATCCGGCGATGCGCGCATCGCTGGAAGCTGAGCTAAGTGGACTTCTAACCCCAAAGGTTCTCGAGCATTTGCCACCGCCCCTTCAGTTAGAGGGTGGCAAGGCCTCTATCTCGGACTGGATTGATGCCAGATCGGCAGAAAGCGAGGTGCATCTTGTAGAGGACCTGCGGACGTCGGACCTTCTGGGGCTGTTGATCCTTGCAGAGGGGGCAAGCGATCCAGATCAAACCGTGCTGCATATTGGCTATTTGTTTGCGCAACATGCGTGGGGGCAGGGGTATGCCTCGGAGATGCTGGTCGGTCTGTGTTCTGTCGTCGAGCAAGACAGACCGGCGCGTCTGGCTGGCGGTGTTGATCGGCAAAACCAAGCATCTGCGCGTGTTCTGCAGAAAGCGGGATTTGAGTTGAACCCAGAGCTCTCGTCTTCAGACACCGATATGTATGTGCGTGAGTTTCCCTAGGCGTCGTTGGATGGCGTGGACTTTAGATCACGCGCCCAAATATTCCCGCATCACCTCCGGCGGGTTTGCGAACATTTCATCCGTCGCGACGGGCGCATGGGTCGTTCCATCCGCCACCAGCACCACCTGATCGCAGAGTACACGGGCGTCTTCGGGGTCGTGGCTGACCATCAGAAGGGTGGCACTGGTCTCGTCCAGCAATTCCCGGACCAGCGCCAGCATTTCGGCTTTCAGCGCGGGGCCAAGCGCGCCGAAAGGTTCGTCCAGCAGCAGCACCGGGCGGTCGCGCAGTAGCACGCGGGCCAGCGCCACACGGGCGATTTGGCCACCGGACAGCTGGGCGGGCTTGCGGTCTCCCATACCCTCCAGACCCACGCGCGTCAGGGCGTGGGCGACGCGGGTGTGATCCTCGTCCGACAGGCGCAGGTTCGGGCGCAGGCCAAGGCCGACGTTCTGTGCGACAGTGAGGTGGGGGAACAGGTTGTTGTCCTGAAACACCATGCTGATCGGGCGCGCAGCGGGATCTTTGGGCATGGGCTGGGCGTCCCAGAGGATCTGTCCAGCATCCAACGGTTGGAACCCTGCGATGGCCGCCAGAAGCGTGGATTTTCCTGCGCCCGAGGGGCCAAGCACGGCGACGCGTGCGCCTTGGGGGATCGTCAGGTCGCCAGCAAGGCTGAAATCGCCCATTTCGATACGCAGTTGGTCAACGGTCAGCATTCACGCGACCTCCTTTATCAAACAGCCAGAACAGGCCCAGCGAGAGGGTCAGCAGTAGCAGCGCGGCGGCGGCGGCGTCCTCCATCCGATAGGCGGCCATCAGGCGGAACAGCTGCAAGGGCAGGGTGGCGTTGTCGCCGTCGGCAAACAGCGCAATGACGCCAAGATCTCCCATCGACAGCGCAGCGGCCAGCCCCAGTGCGAACCCCATTGGGCGGCGCAGGCGGGGAAGCCACAGGTGGCGTAGACGCGTCCAGCCGGTCATGCCCAGCCCGTCTGCCAGCGGGCCGAAGTCACGTTCCACAGTGGCCAAGGCAGGCACCAGCGCGCGCAGGGTAAAGGGCAGACTCAGCGCCGCGTTCACCACGGCGGTGATGGGCAGCGCAAGGTCCGAGGGCTTAACGAAGGGAAAGGTGATGATGAACAGCCCTGTGCCGATCACTAGCGGCGAGGCGGCGATGGTCAAATAGCCCAACGCCTCGACCACGCGCGAGTTATGGCGCACGGCAAGTGCTGCGATGGGGAGCGACAGGGCCAGCGTCAGCGCAGCGGAGACAAGCGCAACGATGACAGACCGCAGGGCCGCGCCAAAGACGACCTCGGGCAGGTGCAAAAGGCGCGGGAAGCCATCGAGAACGACCATGCACAGCGGCAGAAGCAAGAACAGCGTGGCGAGCGTGATGGCGGCGATGTCCTGCCCCAACAGCGCAGGGCGGTCATCCCAGCGTGTCACGGCGCGGTCCAGACCTGCGCCCATGTCGGACGGCATAGCGACGCGCAAAGCGATCAGAGCCAGCGCCGCGCCCAAGCCAAACTGCACCAGCGCTAGCAGCGAGGCGCGGCCAAGGTCGAAATCGAAACGGAATGCTTCATAGATGGCGAGCTCTACGGTGGTGGCTTTTGGTCCGCCGCCAAGGGCCAGCGCGACGGCGAAGGATGTCAGGCAGATCAGGAAGATGACAAGGAACGCGCCCGGCACGACCTCGCGCAGCATGGGGCGTTCCAAGGTGCGGGCAATGTCGGATGGTCCCATGCCAAGGGATGCGGCAAGTCGGAAACGTTCCGATGGGATGGCCAGCCAGCCTTGCAGGATCAGGCGGGTTGCGAGCGGCAGGTTAAAGAACACATGGGCGAGGATGACGCCGTGATAGCCGTAGACGGATATTGGCTCGATCCCGAACAGGCCCAGAAGCTGCGAGATCAGCCCGGTGCGGCCAAATACGGCGATCAGACCCAGAATGGCGACGATCACCGGCAGAATGAACGGGGCACCCAGAAGGGTGATCAACACGGAACGACCCGGGAAGCTGCGCCGTGCCAGCGCGCGGGCCACAGGGATCGCCAGAAGGATGCTAAGCGTGGCCGACGCGGCGGCCTGCCACAGGGTAAAGCGAATGGCGGCCCAATCGGCCGGGCCAAGCCTGCCCGCACCCTCGGCCCGCATCGCAACTGCGATCAACGTGCCAAGGGTCAGGCAGACCACCACCCCAAGCGCCAGAACGCCAAGGATGGTGGTAGAGCTTATTTGGACGCGGCTGCGAGCCATTCATCCAGAGCCGGCTTGCGGATTGCTTCGGCCTCTTCTTCCGAGAACACCAGTGCTTTTGCGGGCACGGGCAAGTTCTGGAAGCCTTCCGGCAGCTTCTCAGTCGCCAGTTTCGACGGGAACGACCAGTTGGTGGTCGCGATGCCCGACTGGAACTCTTCGCTCAGCACGTATGCCATGAAGGCGTCAGCCAGTTCGGGCTGGTCGGTGTTCGCGATTTTGCCCACGAGGTCGACGAACAGGTAGTGGCCTTCGTCGAAGATCGCGGCGGACTTGGTCATGTCCTCTTCCGCGATGATGTGGTAGGCGGGCGAGGTGACGTAGGACAGCACCATGTCGGCTTCGCCATCGGTGAACATGCCGTAAGCCTCGGACCAGCCTTTGGTGACGGTCAGGATCTTCGGGTTCAGCTTGGCCCAAGCCTCGTCCGCCTTGTCGCCATAGACCGATTTCACCCACAGAAGCAGCGCCAGACCCGAGATTGAGCTACGCGGATCCTGAATGACGATCTTGGTGTCGTCGGGCATCGCCAGAAGCGCGTCAAAGCTGGTCGGCGCGTCGGTGATCTTGGTGTTGTCATAGATGAAGGCGGTGTAGCTGTAGTCGAACGGCACGAATACGTCGTCGGTCCAATCGACGGGCAGGGTCAGGCCGCTGACATCCAGACCGTGCGGGGCAAACAGGCCCGAGGCACGGGCGCGGGCGGTCACGTCGGTGTTCAAGCCGATCACGACGTCCGCTTCGGTACGTTCACCTTCTAGCATAAGGCGGGGCATGACATCGCCGGTGACGAATTCCAGATCGCAACCGCACTGGGCTTCAAAACCCGCCTCGATGGAGGGGCCGGGCCCCCACTCGGATGCGAAATAGTCAGGAGCATAAACTTGCAGCACGGGTTTATCCGCAGCAACGGCTGCGGTCGTGGTCAGTGCAAGTCCTGCGACAAATGAAAGGGCTGTCTTCATTGGGTCCTCCATATGCGCCGAACGGATGGGGGCATTTGGGGATGTCCAAACCACCTTCCCTCCGCCGGTGTGAGCCGGTTCAGGTTCTACGGGTCCGCGCGTGTGCGCATCTCAGCTGTGGGATCACAGCACCCCGAGGTGCCCCGTTCGTGCACAATGCGCAGAGGCTTGGCAAGCAGATTTGACCGTAGGTTCTGCTGCAATAGAGTACTTCCCGCGCAACCCCATGAAAAGAAACCCTATTTGACCTAAGGCCTGATTTGCGAATTCGTAGGGCCAGCAATGACACGATCGAATGCACGCGCGAACGCATAGCGGACATGCCCTTGACCCACGCGCAACAATCAGCAATGTGAGCGATAACATCTTCAGCATTGGAGCGGTCCATGTCGGACACATCTTCATCCCCTCTGCGCGGGCTTGGTTTCGCATTTGCTGCCTTTGGGCTGTTTGCCACCCATGACGCGGTGATCAAGCTGCTGGGCATGCAATTTGCCGTGTTCCAGATCATCTTTTTCGCGATGCTGTTTGCCTTCGTGCCGATGTCGATCATGATGCTGGCGGATCGTCAGGTGGACAATTTCCGCCCGCATCACCCGTGGCTGATCCTAATCCGGTCAACGACCACAGTGATCGCCATGTCGACGGCCTTCTACGCCTTCACCGTGCTGCCGCTGGCCGAGGTCTATGCCTTGCTCTTCGCCACACCGCTGCTGATCACGGCCATGTCGGCGTGGCTGCTGGGAGAACCCGTGCGCGGTCAGCGTTGGGCGGCGGTGATCGTCGGTCTGATCGGCGTTCTGATCGTTCTACGCCCCGGTGTGACCGAAATCACCTTCGGCCATATCTGCGCGTTGATCGCCGCCTTCTGCTCGGCACTTGGCTCGATCATCATGCGCAAGATCGGGGGCGAGGAGCGCACCGCCGTGATGATCCTCTACCCGATGCTGTCGTCGATCCTTGCGATGGGGCTGATCCTGCCCTTCGTCTATGTGCCAATGCAGATCGTGGATCTTGGCCTGTCCGCCAGTGTGGGCGTCATGTCCGTGTTTGCGCAGATGATGATCATTGCCGCCTACCGCGTCGCGCCAGCTGCCGTGGTTGCGCCCACGCAATACAGTCAGATCCTGTGGGCGACCGCCTTCGGCGCGCTGTTCTTTGACGAACTACCTGACATGTGGGTGGGCGTCGGTGCGGCGGTGATCATTGCCTCGGGCGTGTTCATTGTCTGGCGGGAAAGCCGCCCGTCCGTGTCGGTCCGCAACCCCATCCTGCGCAACCCGAACCCGCGCTACGATGCTGGCCCATCGCCGAAGCCGAAACATCGCAGGCCGCAACAAAGCGAAAGCTAGGCCCTTGGGGCGCTTCCCTTTCGTTTCCCCCTTCGCTATCACGCTTGGGAATGAAGGAGCGCGCCCATGTCGATGAACAGCTTTGGTCATATTTTCCGTGTCACCACGTGGGGTGAAAGCCACGGGCCTGCCTTGGGCGCGACAGTCGACGGGTGCCCCCCCGGCGTGCCGCTTGAGGCCGAGATGCTGCAGGTCTGGCTGGACAAGCGCCGTCCCGGTCAGAACAAGAACACCACTGCCCGGAATGAGCCCGATCAGGTGCGCATCCTGTCGGGTGTCTATGAAGGACAGACCACCGGCACGCCCATCCAGCTGATGATCGAGAATACGGATCAGCGCTCGAAAGACTATGGCGAGATCGAAAAGACCTTCCGTCCGGGTCACGCTGACATCACTTATTGGCAGAAATACGGGATCCGCGATCCGCGTGGCGGAGGCCGGTCGTCGGCCCGCGAAACGGCTGCGCGTGTGGCCGCTGGTGGCGTTGCCCGCGAGGCGCTGAAGGCGCTGGTGCCGGGGCTGGAAATCAAAGGCTACATGACCCAGATGGGCGAGAAACATCTGGATCGCTCGAAATTCGATTGGGATGCTATCGACAACAACGCCTTCTGGCTGCCGGATGCTAGCGCGGTGCAGGAATGGGAAGACTATCTGCAATTCCTGCGCGTAAAAGAAAATGACAGCGTCGGCGCCGCGGTCGAGGTCGTGGTGCGTGGCGCCCCCGTCGGGCTGGGCGCGCCGGTTTATGCCAAGTTAGACACTGATTTAGCCGCTGCGATGATGTCGATCAACGCCGTGAAAGGCGTCGAGATTGGCGAGGGCATGGCCGCTGCCGGTCTGCGCGGCACGACGAATGCGGACGAAATCTCGATGGGTCCGGACGGGCCGGTTTATGCGTCGAACCACGCGGGTGGTATTCTGGGCGGCATCTCGACCGGGCAGGATATTGTTGTGCGGTTTGCGGTGAAACCGACCAGCTCGATCCTGACGCCACGCAAGTCGATCACCAAATCGGGCGAGCCGATCGAGGTGATCACCAAGGGCCGTCACGACCCCTGCGTCGGCATCCGTGCGGTTCCGGTGGGCGAGGCGATGGCCGCCTGCGTGATCCTTGATCACCTGATGCTGCACCGCGCGCAGATTGGTGAAGGCCCGCGCGGTCAGATCGGTTAAGGCTCCCGCCCCATCAGGCGCATCTTCGATGATCCCTCTGGGTTGGGGGTGGCCGCGCTGATGCGCGGCAGATTCAATGCCTTCGGCGAGGATATTTGGGACAAGAAAAAGTCGTTAGGCGGTCGCGGCCGACAGCGCTGTGTCCATCAGCGCTTTGATGTCGGCTTTCGACGTGCCTGCTACGAGGCGGCCCAGCTCGTCTTCGCCTTTCAGGACCACCAATGTCGAGCGGCGCGGGATGCGCAGGGATCGGGACAGTTTCGACTTTCCATACTTGTCCCAGTCGACATTGATGAAGGTAATGTTCTCGTCATAAGCGGGATTTTCGGCCTTCAGGGCGTTGATCACGCGTCCTTGCGCTGCGCAGGTCGAGCACCAGCTGGCTTTGAAGTCCAGAAACACGGTTTCGCCATTCGCCAGCGCCTGTTCGACAACGCCTCGGCTATAGTCCATCGCACCCGCTCGGGCCAAGGCGGGCACAAGCGATACGGCGGCGGTGAGGGACAGGAAATCTCGGCGGTTCATGATGGTCTCCTTTTTCAGAGGGATACAGAGAAATCGTTGAGCCATGCGGGCAGGATTTGAACTGCCCAGGCTTCGAGTGTGTGGTGAAAGCGGAACAGGATGGCGGTGCCGACCGCGACAAAGATCGCGCCCATGATCGGGCGGGATTTCTGCGCAATTCGCCGCATTAGTGCCTGTCTGCGCATGATCGCGGACCGTGCGCCATAGCCCAGAACGATGATGATCGTAGACACGCCCAGTGCGAAGGTCACCATGATGGCTGCTGCCCACGGGATCGATTTGCCTTGTGATGCCAGTGAGATCGCGCCGCCCAACGTGGGGCCGATGCAGGGGCTCCAGACCGCGCCAAGCAACATGCCGCCAAGGAATTGGCCGGATAGGCCGCTGCGGTTCACATCATCAAGCGAGTTGTCGGCCTGAGCCGAGAATCCGGCTGTGGCTGTGGCGAACCGTTCGGACAGGACCGGGGTCATCAGAATCAGGCCAAAGCCGACCATCAAGATGGCGCCTGCCTGCGCGACCATGTCCTCGGTCAGGCCGATCGTATAGCCCAGTACGGTGACCAGCAGGCCCAGCGTCACGAAGGATAGGCTCATGCCCGCGGCAACGGCCAAGGGGCCAAACCGGCTGGCTTGCAATGCGGTGGCCAGCACGATGGGCAGCACCGGCAGGACGCAGGGGTTGATCAGGGTCAGAAGCCCGGCAAGGTATCCAAAGACAAGTTCCATGCTTGGAATGTGTTGGAAATCGCAGCGAAAGTCATCTCACGAAGCGGGCAAGCGCCTTCACGTTGCTGTGGGATTTTGTTTCGAAAGCTGCACCGCAAGGATGCCGATCGTAATTATCGCGACGCCGATGAAATCCACGACGCTTAGCGCTTCGCCCAGCAAGAGCCACGCGATGGCGACGCCGAAAAACGGGTTCAGAAAGTGGAACGTGGCCGCTTTGACCGCGCCGATGCGCCCGACCAGGGCGAACCAGATCCACGTGGCGATCAGCCCGGGCACCAGCACGGTGTAGGTAAAGGCCATGCCAAGGCGCAGGCTGGGGGTGAAGGCCGGGCTTTCCAAAAACAGGGCGGCGACAAATAGCGCGCCGGAGCCTACGAACATTTGCAGCCCGACGATCATCATCAGATTGCCGCCCGAGGACGCTGTGCGGACCGACAAGGTGGCCGCGGTCAACGCGGCGGCGGCGACGAAGCACAGGATGACGCCGGTGATGTCGACGCCGCCAGATAGGCGCGAGCCCATGATCAGCGTCACGCCGACGACGCCTGCAAACAATCCTGTGACGGCCATCGGACGCAGGCGGTCACCCAACAGGCTCCAGCCCGCGAAGGCCACCATCAGCGGCATGGTCGACGCGATGATCGAAGCCAGACCTGCCTCGACCCACTGCATGGCGACGAAATTTAGACCCAAATACAGCGCATTTTGGCAAAATCCGAAGATGATCACAGCTCGCCACTGGTTCCGGGTCAGACGCCAGCTTTGCCCCAAGGCGCGCGCGATGATCACGCCCAGAAGCCCTGAAATCAGGAACCGGAGAGACAACGAATAGAGCGGCGGCGCATCCGCGACGATGATCCGGGCCGAGGTGAAGGCCGAGCTCCACATCAGGGCAAAGGCCAGCCCCATGAAGATTGCGCGCAGGTCCATGTCACCTCCAAATGAAAAGGGCCGCCAATCTGGCGACCCTTTCCGAATTCTGGCAGCGGGGCAAGGCCCCTTGTGACCAGATCAGCCGTTTACGCTGTCTTTCAGCGCTTTGGCGATGGTCATCTTGACGACCTTGTCGGCTTCTTTCTGGATCTGCTCGCCGGTGGCGGGGTTGCGCACCATACGTGCCGGACGCTCACGGCAATAGATTTTGCCAACGCCGGGCAGGGTCACAGCGCCACCGCCCGAAACTTCGCGGGTGATGATGTTGATGATACCTTCCAGGGCACCAGCTGCGGACTTCTTGTCCGAACCCATTTCTTCAGCCAGAGCGGCCACCAGCTGGGTCTTGGTCATCGGTTTCGACATGTATAACACTCCTCACAATTGCCCATTTCTTGGGCTTCATTGCGGGCATTTAACTGTATGTAGCAGGGCGACACAATCGTTAGTTACCCCTATTTTCCTAGGAAATAGCGCTTTTTCGCCAAAAAATAGCGTGCCTTCCCCAAGGGCAGGTTTGAATTCACCATCATCAGGCTGATTGTCCCTGATTTACAGGAATGCGGTTTCTTCGAAGCTGCGCAGTTTCCGGCTGTGGATGCGTTCGATCGGCATGTCGCGTAGGGTCTCCATCGCGTGGATCCCGATCTGCAAATGGCGCGCCACCTGCGTCTTGTAGAAATCGGACGCCATGCCGGGCAATTTCAGCTCTCCGTGCAGCGGTTTGTCGGACACACATAGAAGCGTTCCATAGGGCACACGAAAGCGGAAACCGTTCGCGGCGATGGTGGCACTTTCCATGTCCAGCGCGATGGCGCGGGATTGGGACAGGCGTTGAACCGGCCCGCGCTGGTCGCGCAGTTCCCAGTTGCGGTTATCAAGCGTCGCAACGGTGCCGGTTCGCATGATGCGCTTCAGATCATAGCCTTCATATTCGGTGATCTGTGCCACGGCCTTTTCCAATGCAATCTGGATTTCCGCCAGCGGTGGGATCGGCACCCAGATCGGCAGATCGTCATCCAGCACCTTGTCTTCGCGCAGATAGGCATGGGCCAGCACGAAGTCGCCAAGACGTTGGCTATTACGCAGGCCCGCGCAGTGGCCAACCATCAGCCACGCATGGGGGCGCAAGACAGCGATGTGGTCCGTTGCGGTCTTCGCATTTGACGGCCCAACGCCGATGTTGACCAACGTGATACCCGACCCATCCGCGCGCGTCAGGTGATAGCTGGGCATTTGCGGTAGTTTCGCCGGGGTCGGCAGATCTTCGTCTGCTTTCGTAATCCGGTGATGCCCCGGACCGACAAAGGCCTCATACCCGCTGTCCGGATCGGCCAGCATCTGGCGGGCGTAAGCCTCGAATTCTTCGACATAGAATTGGTAGTTGGTGAACAGCACGTGGTTCTGGAAATCCTCGGGCATGGTCGCGGTGTAATGCGACAGGCGCGCCAAGGAATAGTCCACGCGTTGCGCGGTAAACGGGGCGAGGGGGGCCGCGCCGCTGTCATCCAGCTCGGCCACGCCATTTACAATGTCATCATTCGTGGTCGACAGATCCGGCACATCAAAGACATCGCGCAGCGGATAGGTCATCGCGCCTTCCTGCGGGACGGTGATGTTCGGATTGCGCGACACCGCGAAATGCACGGGGATCGGTGTCGTCGAGTACCCAATCTGAACTGGAACGCCGTGGTTCTGCATCAGCAGCGCGATCTGCTGTTCCAGATAGTTCGCAAACAGGTCCGGGCGCGTGATGGTGCTGGCATAGGTGCCGGGGGCGGACACGTGGCCGAAGCTCAGCCGGCTGTCCTTTTGTGCGTGGCTGGTCGTGGTCAGGCGGATCTCGGGGTAAAAGGCGCGAAAGCGGCTGGGCGGCTGGGCACCGCTGGCGTTCTGCTCGAACGTTTCGCACAGAAAGGTGCAGGCCTTTTCATAAAGCGATTTCAACTCGTCCACTGCCGCCTTGGGGTCGGTAAACACCTGATAGGCGCCGCCACCGGGGCTGACCACGGGGATAGAGGGTGCGCTGGGGGTCATTAATTTTCCTTCAACAAATCGGTCAGTTCGAATTTCGTTACATCCACCAATCCCAGATCAGAGATCCGTAACTCGGGGATGACAACCAAGGCCAAGAAGCTGTGTTGGATCGAGGCATTATTCAAGGTGCAGCCGCAGGTCTCCATCGCGTCAATGATGCTTTTGGCCTTCTCAGCAACCTCGGTTGCGGGGGCGTCGGACATCAGGCCCGCGACGGGAAGCTCGACCAACGCGAGCTCTTTTCCGCCTTGATAGACACACATACCGCCGCCGACCTCGGCCAGACGATTGGCGGCCAGCGCCATGTCGTCATGCGAGGTGCCGACCACGATCATATGGTGGCTGTCATGCGCCACGGTGGACGCCATCGCCATTTGACCTTTGTAGCCAAAACCGTTCACGAACCCGTTCACCACGCCGCCGGTGCCTTTGTGTCGTTCCACCAAAGCCACCTGCGCAACGTCTTGTGCTTCGTCGGTTTGTACGATGCCGTCAGACACAGAAAGATCCCGAGTTAGAGACTTTGTGGGTGCCTGATTCTCCACAATCCCGATGACTTTGGCAGTGACTGAATTCGCCCCTTCAGGCGCTTTCACGATGAAATCCTCGGGCACAATGGTCTTGCCCATATGCATGGTGGCCTTCGCATGCGCGGGCCAGTCCAGATGCGGGCAATCCACGGTGATCTTGCCGCCCTCGGCAACGCTGACACCACGGGCAAAGACGCGGTTGATCGGCAGAGTGGCCAAATCATCGGTCAGGATCACATCAGCGCGTCTTCCCGGTGTAATAGAGCCTAACTCACGCTCTAACCCAAAATGCGTCGCCGTGTTGATCGTCGCCATTTGCAGCGCGATCAGCGGGTCACAGCCATAGCTGATCGCATAGCGCAGGGCGCGGTTCACGTGGCCTTCCTCGACCAGCGTGCCGGAATGGCAATCATCGGTGCAGATGATGAAGTTGCGCGGGTCCAGACCCTTTTCGGTTACGGCGGTGATCTGCTTTTCCACGTCAAACCACGCGGACCCTAGCCGCATCATCGACCGCATCCCCTGACGGACACGCGCGATCGCATCGGCCTCGCAGGTGCCCTCGTGATCATCGGCCGGCCCGCCCGCCGCATAGGCGTGGAAATTCGGGCCAAGATCAGGGCTGGCATAGTGCCCGCCGATGGTTTTGCCCGCGTTCTGGGTCGCGGCCATTTCTGCCAGCATCTTGGGGTCCGAGTTGATCACACCGGGGAAGTTCATCATCTCGCCCAGCCCGATGATGCCGGGCCAAGTCATCGCCTCGGCCACGTCCTCGGGCGTGATTTCGAAGCCTGTCGTCTCAAGCCCCGGCGCAGAAGGCGCGCAGGAGGGCATCTGCGTGTAGATGTTCACGGGCTGGATCAGAGCCTCGTCATGCATCAAGCGCACACCTTCCAGCCCCAGCACGTTCGCGATCTCATGCGGGTCTACGAACATTGTGGTGCTGCCGTGCGGAATGACCGCGCGGGCGAATTCAGCGGGCGTCAGCATGCCGCTTTCGATATGCATATGCCCATCGCACAGACCGGGGATCAGGTACTGCCCGCCCGCGTCGATGATGTCGGTGTCTGGCCCAATGCAATGGCTGGCATCCGGCCCGACATAGGCAAAGCGCCCATCTGCGATGGCGACCTGCCAATCCAGCACCTCGCGCGTGTGGACATTCACCACGCGGCCGCCTTGGATCACTGTGTCTGCTGCGTCGCGCCCGGCGGCGACAGCGATCAATCGCGCCGCACTTTCGGGCCATGATTTAAGAATTGGTCTTTCCATGGATCAATTGTTCCGAAATCCTCTGTTAGCGCAACCCCCTATCCGGGCCCGGCGATTTTGCGCTTTCAAATCGCGCGCTGGCGGCGATACTGCGCGCATGAAAAAGACACTGTTTGTATTCGGATATGGCTATTCAGCGCGTGCACTGGCCGCAGAATTGCCCGGCGACTTCACCGTGATCGGCACCTCGCGCGAAGCGGGGCCGGATGTGATCCAATGGCCGGGCGCGGAGATATCGGAGCCGCTTTCACAGGCGACGCATCTTCTGATTTCCGCCGGGCCGGACGGGGATGGAGACCCCGTTTTGCGGAAGGTTAGAGACGAAATCGCAGCCCTCGCCCCGCAGTTAGAGTGGGTTGGCTACCTGTCGACCACCGGGGTCTATGGTGACCATCAGGGCGGATGGGTGGACGAAGACACACCTCTTGCGCCGTCGACCCGCAGGGGCAAGTGGCGTGTTCAGGCTGAAGCCGATTGGCAGGCACTGGCCGAAGAGGCTGGGTTGCCGCTGCACATCTTCCGCTTGGCCGGGATCTATGGCCCCGGACGCGGGCCGTTTGCCAAGGTGCGTAAAGGCACCGCGCGGCGGATCATCAAGAACGATCAGGTCTTTTCCCGCATCCATGTCGCAGATATCGCGCAGGTGCTAGCAGCCTCGATCGCACAGCCCAATCCGGGGCGGATCTATAATGTCTGCGACGACAACGCCGCCCCACCCGAGGACGTTCTGGCCCATGCCGCCGAGCTTCTGAACCTGCCCATCCCCCCCGCCGAGGATTTTGAAACCGCCGAGATGACCCCAATGGCGCGTAGTTTCTATGCAGAATCCAAACGGGTGCGGAACGACCGGATCAAGGAAGAGCTGGGGGTCAAGCTGCGCTACCCGACCTATCAGGACGGGCTGCAAGCGCTGCTAAAAGCCGAGAGTTAGGCCCGCTTTTCACCGATTTGCGCGACACCCAGAACATCCAGTACCTTGGCTTCGATGTCCTTGGCGGACAGCTTCGCTTCCTCGTACATCTTGGCGGGTGATGCGTGGTCGATGAATGTGTCCGGCAGCACCATCGAGCGGAATTTGAGACCGGTGTCGAACACGCCTTCCTCGGCCAGCAGCTGAGCCACATGGCTTCCGAACCCGCCAACGGCACCTTCTTCGATGGTGATCAGGGCTTCGTGATTTTCCGCCAGTGACAGGATCAAATCGCGATCCAAGGGTTTGGCGAACCGGGCGTCGGCGACAGTGGGGGTGATGCCGCGAGCAGACAGCGCCTCGGCTGCGGATTCAGCTTCGGCCAAACGCGTGCCGAAAGACAGGATGGCCACACGCGAGCCTTCGCGGATCATGCGGCCTTTGCCGATTTCCAGCACTTCGCCCTTTTCGGGCAGTTCAACGCCGACACCTTCGCCGCGCGGATAGCGGAAGGCCGAAGGGCGGTCGTTGATCGAGTGCGCGGTGGCGATCATGTGCATCAACTCGGCTTCGTCCGCGGCGGCCATCAGGACGATGTCGGGCAGGTTGGCCAAAAAGGCAATGTCGAAGGACCCTGCATGGGTCGCACCATCGGCGCCGACCAGACCGGCGCGGTCGATGGCGAAGCGGACGGGCAGGCGTTGCACGGCCACGTCATGCACGACTTGGTCGTAGCCACGTTGCAGGAAGGTCGAATACATCGCGCAGAAGGGCTTCATGCCGCCAGCGGCCAGCGCGGCGGTGAAGGTGACGCCGTGTTGCTCTGCAATGCCGACGTCAAAACAGCGCGAGGGATAGCGTTCTGCCATCAGGTTCAGCCCAGTCCCATCCGGCATCGCGGCGGTGACGGCGCAAACCTTGTCGTCTTCGGTCGCGAGCCGCACCAGCTCTTTCCCGAAGACCGAGGTATAGCTGGGCGCGTTCGACGGAGCCTTGTGCTGCTTGCCGCTGGCCACGTCGAATTTCGCGGTGGCGTGACCGCGGTCGCGGGCAGCCTCGGCAGGTGCATAGCCTTTGCCCTTTTTGGTGATCACGTGGATCAGCATCGGGCCGGTGGCGCGGTCGTGGACGGTGCGCAGGACGGACAGAAGGCTGTCCATGTCATGCCCGTCGATGGGGCCGACATAAGAGAAACCAAGCTCTTCAAACAGGGTGCCGCCGACGGTCATGGATTTCACCATTTCCTTAGCGCGGCGCGCACCTTCCTGGAAGGGTTCGGGCAGCAGGCTGACCGCGCCTTTGGCGGCGGCTTTCAGCTCTTGAAACGGTTCTTCGGCGTAAAGGCGGCTGAGATAGCTGGACAGCGCGCCAACAGGCGGCGCAATCGACATGTCGTTGTCGTTCAGAATGACGAACAGGCGGCGGTTCAGGTGGCCTGCGTTGTTCATCGCCTCGAACGCCATGCCGGCTGACATGGATCCGTCACCGATTACGGCCACCGCGTCGCCAATCCCGTGCTCGGGCGCGCCGCCCAGATCGCGGGCAACCGAGAAGCCAAGTGCTGCGGAAATCGAGGTCGAGCTATGTCCCGCGCCAAACGGATCAAACGGGCTTTCCGAGCGTTTGGTGAAGCCAGACAGGCCCCCTTCACAACGCAAGGTGCGGATACGATCGCGGCGTCCGGTCAGGATCTTATGCGGATAACATTGGTGGCCCACGTCCCAGACGATCCGGTCCTTCGGCGCGTCAAAGACCGCGTGCAGCGCCACGGTCAGTTCAACAACACCCAGACCAGCACCCAAATGCCCGCCGGTCTCCGACACCGCCGAGATCGTCTCGGCCCGGACTTCATGCGCCAGCTGCTCAAGCTCGCGGTCCGACAGGGTTTTCATGTCGGCGGGGACTGCTACGCGGTCCAGAAGGGGGGTCTCGGGTCGATCGGCCATGTAAATCTCGGTTGGCTTTAGGGGCTACCTGTCACGCTGGATAACGAAGCGGGCGGCCTCTCGCAAGGTATCGGCGTCCTCACCATAGGGGGAAAGTGCGTCACAAGCTTGATTTACAAGCTCTTTTGCGCGGGTCTTTGCCGCTTCCAGCCCCAAAAGAGAAACGAAGGTGGCTTTGCCTGCATCGGCATCCTTGCCCACGGCTTTACCGACGGCGGCGGCGTCGCCTTCGACGTCCAGAATGTCATCGGCAATCTGGAAGGCCAGCCCAAGTGCGCTGGAATAGTCTCGCATCGGGGCGATATCTGCCCCGGCCAGCACGGCACCTGCTTCGCCAGACCAGCGGATCAAAGCGCCGGTCTTTCCTGCCTGAAGCTCGGTAATCTGGTCCAAATTCAGCGGGGTTTCGGCGGTTTCGGCAGCGATATCCAGCGCTTGCCCATGCACCATGCCCAGCTGCCCAGCTGCAACCGCCATGGAGCGGACCAGAGGCACGCGTGCGTCGCTCACGTCTTCATGGGTCAGCAGCTCGAACGCGAGTGTTTGCAGGGCATCTCCCACCAGAACGGCGGTCGCGTCGTCCCATTTCTTATGCACAGTCGGCAGACCACGGCGCAGGTCGTCGTCATCCATGCAAGGCATGTCATCATGGACCAGCGAATAGGCGTGGATTGCTTCGATCGCGGCGGCAGGCCACAACGCGCGGGCCTCGGCCACACCGTGAAGGCGTGCACCTTCCATTACCAGAAAGGCGCGCAGCCCTTTGCCGCCCGCGGTGGCATAGCGCATGGGTTCGGCCAAGGCGCCTTTATCGGAAATCGCTGCGTGCAGATGCGCCCGCGCGGCGCGCGCCGTGTCGTCCAGACGGGTCTTGAACATTTACAGCCCTTCGGCCGGGGCTGTCCCCGTGGGGGTGCCGTTCTGATCCAGCGTGATGGCAGCGACCTTTTCTTCGGCCTCTTTCAACTTGGTTTCGCAGCGCGCCTTCAGCTCGGCTCCGCGTTCATACAGCTTGATCGAATCCTCAAGCGCCACGTCACCGCGTTCCAGCTGGCCCACGACGGTTTCAAGTTCCCGCATGGCCTCTTCAAAGGACATTTCGCTTACCGGTCTGTCGCTCATGCGCCACGCTCCATCATCACGTTGATATAGGCCCCGACGCTGTCGCCGAGGGCTTCCAGATCATAGCCGCCCTCAAGCGACGATACCACCCGCCCATCGCAGCATTTATCCGCCAGATCGCAGATGCGATGCGCCAGCCATGCGAAATCTTCGGTTTCCCAGTGCAGATTGGCCAGAGGATCACGCCGATGGGCATCAAACCCGGCGGAAACCAGCACAAGTTGGGGGTTATAGGGCTCGATCTCGTCACTCAACACGCGCTCCCACACGTCGCGCATTTCTTCCCCACCGGTGCCGCTTTTCAAGGGGAGGTTCAGCACCTGCCCAAAGGCACCTTTTTGGTGGATGCCACCCGAGCCGGGATAAAGCGGCATCTGGTGGGACGAGACGAACCGCACCCGGCTTTCGTGCCACAAAACGTCTTGCGTGCCATTGCCGTGATGGACGTCGAAATCCAGCACAGCGATGCGATCCAGCCCATGCGCGTTGGCCGCGTGAATGGCGGCAATCGCGACGGTGGAAAACAGGCAGAACCCCATCGGGGTGGCTTTCTCGGCGTGGTGGCCGGGGGGGCGGCAGGCGATGAAGGCGTTTTGCGCTTCGCCCGCCATCACGCGGTTCACGGCGTCGATGTTGCCGCCGATTGCGCGCAGGGCGGCTTCAAACGATCCGGGGGCCATGAAGGTGTCGCCATCCAGCTGCGCCCAGCCCTCCACAGGTTGCGCGTTTTCGATCCGCTCGAAATAAGCACGGGAATGGCCAAGGCGTACGTGGTCCAGTGACGCAACGGGCGGTTCGGGCCGGATTAGAGACTGAAAGTGGGGGGCGGAGAGGGCGGTTTCGATGGCTTCCAGACGCGCCACCTGCTCGGGGTGGCCGGGCGGGGTGATGTGGTCGAAGCTGACCGGATGGGTATAAAGCAGCGTTGTCATGGCGCGACGCTAGGGCAATAGTGACCCAACAACAAGAGAGGTTCCGATGCGCTGGATCATCCCGTTTCTATTGGTCGCATCCCCGGCGTGGGCAGAGGGGTTTTCCATGCAGATCAGCGGTGATTTCACAGGGGATGGGGTCGAAGATCACGCCGCCTTGATGGATTTCGGACAAAGCGGAGATGCGGACCTTCTGTTGAAACTGGGCAGCGGCGAAACCCACTGGGTGCAGGATGTCGTCTGGGTCGGCGGGATAGGGCAGCAACCGTCGCTGACTGTCACGCCACATGGCTCGCTTCAGGTGATGTCCCACAACAGCGCCATTGGCCGGAATAGGTGGGAGCAGATTCATACGCTGTCGTGGCGCGATGCGGATCGCCGGCTATACCTATCGTTGGTACGACACGTTGGACCTTGACGATATCGGCAGTTGTGATCTGAACCTGTTGACCGGAAAAGGCGAGGTTGAGACCGGGCAAGACACCGCGCCGCGCGTCGTTTCAGTCTCTACCCCTACCTATTTGGTGCAAAACTGGCCCGAAGACATGCCGTCAGAATGCGCAGATTTGTTCGACTAGGCGGATTTAGTCGGGCGCCAGCATGTACCCCGCCCCGCGTACAGTTTGCAGGTAGCGCGGCTGCTTCGGATCGGCTTCCAACTTGCGGCGCAGACGGGTGATCTGCACATCCACAGCACGTTCCTGCGCCTGCCCCTGATCGCGGCCCAGTTGCTCGACCAAGGACGCCCGGCTAACCGGCTCGGAAGGCGTGGCCGAGAAGATCTTCATCAGCTGGTTCTCGGTCGCTGTCAGGCGCACCAATTCCTCACCGCACCACAGCTCGCCCCGCTCTATGTCATAGGTTTTGTCACCCAATGTCAGCGATTTCGGGCTCGCGTCTTCGGTGGCGGCTGGCATGCGCCGCAGGATGGCGTTGATCCGCAGCAGCAGCTCTTTTGGCTCAAATGGTTTCGCCAAATAGTCATCAGCTCCTGCCTCAAGCCCTTTGATCCGGTCCTCGGCCTCGCCCTTGGCGGTCAGAAGCAGGATCGGCGTGGTCAGCGTCTCGCGCAGGGAGCGGGTCAGGCTGATCCCGTCCTCGCCCGGCATCATGACGTCAGTGACGATCAGGTCGAAATCCAGCCCAGCCAGCAGGCGGCGGGCGTGGGCGGCGTCGCGTGCAGCGCTGACCCAGAAGCCATTACGCACCAAGAACTTCTGAAGCAGTCCGCGAATGCGTTCGTCGTCGTCGATGATCAGCAGATGTGCTTCGGGCGCGTCAGTCATGTCTGCCTTCCTTCATCCGGGTGAAATGGCGCTGCATGTCATTGTCCATCATGGCCTCAAGCACGGTGCGGAAACCCTGTACGGCCTCGGGTCCGGCTTCACGATAGGCCTGACGCATCCGCTCGCGCTGGGCGTCTGACAGCTCTTGTTCCAGCGCGGTGCCGTTGTCCGTCAGAAAAAGGTGCCGCTCGCGCTTGTCGCGAGTGCCAACGCGGCTTTCGACCAGCTCGTCTTCGATCAACGTCCGCAGCACGCGGTTCAGCGATTGCTTGGTGACACCCAGAATGGACAGCAGATTGTTCACTGTCGTGCCCGGCGCGCGGCTGATAAAGTGCAGCGCGCGGTGGTGGGCGCGGCCATAACCATACTTATTCAGGATGCGATCGGGATCCGCCGTAAAGCCGCGATAGGCAAAGAACATCGCCTCGATGCCCTTGCGCAGCTGCTCGTCCGTAAGAAACAGAAGGCTTTGCCCGCCGGGGGACTGCCGTTCACTCATGACGTCCTCATCACAAATCATGTTACAGTTTCCAGTTTTATGTCAGTGTTGTTGACTTTCCAAGAATCAATTGTTAGCGATTTGCGGATTTCGCGAAATATTATGTCCGAAGCGGACCAATATTGCGCAACAATTGCAAAAACACTGCGGGGCGGTCCCGTGGCACAAAACTGGAAAGGACGGAAACATGAGCGGATATGATGATCGCGACGGCAAGATCTGGATGGACGGCCAATTGGTCGATTGGCGCGATGCGAACGTCCACATTCTGACCCACGCGCTGCACTATGCCTCGTCGGTTTTTGAAGGCGAGCGCCTGTATGACGGCAAGATCTTCCTCAGCCGCAAGCACTCGGAACGCCTGCTGAAATCGGGCGAGATGATGGACATGCCCATCCCCTATTCGGTGGATGAAATCGAAGCCGCCAAGCAGGCTGTGGTTGAGGCGAACGGCCTGACCAATGCCTATGTGCGTGTTGTTGCATGGCGCGGTGCGGGTGAAGACATGGGTGTCAGTTCTGCCAAGAACCCGGTGCGTATGGCTGTGGCTGCGTGGGCCTGGGGCGACTACTACGGTGACGCCAAGATGAAGGGCGCCAAGCTGGATATCGCCAAGTGGAAGCGTCCGTCGCCCGAGACCATCCCGACCGCCGCGAAGGCCGCTGGTCTTTACATGATCTGCACCATGTCCAAGCACGCTGCCGAGGCCAAAGGCTGCTCGGATGCGCTGTTCATGGATTACCGTGGGTATGTGGCCGAAGCGACCGGCGCCAACGTCTTCTTCGTGAAGGACGGCGAAGTTCACACGCCGCTCCCGGACGCGATCCTGAACGGTCTGACCCGTCAGACGGTCATCGGTATGCTGAAGGAAAAAGGCATCACCGTGCATGAACGTCACATCATGCCCGAGGAACTGGCTGATTTCGAACAGTGCTGGCTGACCGGTTCAGCGGCCGAGGTCACTCCAGTTGGGCAGATCGGCGACTACACGTTCGAAGTGGGCGCGCTGACTCGCGACATCGCGGAAAGCTATGAAAAGCTGGTCCGCAGCTAACGCCGCTTAACGCTTTTTGAACGCCCGTCCCCTAGGCTGATGCCATTCAAAGGGGGCGGGCGTTTTGCTGTCCAGAAATCTCAAAATCCTGATCGCGATCATTGTCGTCGTGGTGCTGCCCACCGCAGTGGCCCTGACGTGGTATTGGGTGACCAAAGATCCGACGATTCGTCCCTTGGGCATCACCAAGCGCGCGCTGGTCGAGCGGACCGCCGAAGATGGGGGCCTGCTGACCATTGTGATCCGCTTCGACCCTGCCCTAGACACCAAAGCCAGCGAGGTGCTGGGCGAGAAAATCTCGTATGCGTTCGAGGCGAAGGGGGTTGTTGCCAGCGTCAAAAGCCTGCCCGCACCAGGACAAGACATGACAGTGACTTATCTGATCGGCGCGTCGATTATTGGGCCTTATTCAGCGTCGCACGCCTCGTCTGGCATCAACGCGGCTGTGGGGGCTTATCGCATGGTCGTACCGGCTGCGACGCCCGACAATTAGATCGTTAGAAGTCGCGCTTCGGCCCAGTGCGCGGCATCTGCCACCACAGGGTCCGGGTCGCGCAGATGCTGCTCTAACGCTGGCAAAAACGTGGGATCATTCGAGTTCCCCACGGCGTAAAGCACGTTGCGCAGGAACCGATCCCGCCCAATCCGCTTGATCGGACTGCCCGAGAACTTCGCGCGGAACGCGGCGTCATCCAGCCCCATCAGCTCGGCCAGTTTCGGAGCCACTAGATCCTCACGCGCGGCATAGCGGATTTCCTGCGCCTCAGCGGCGAACTTGTTCCAAGGGCAGGCGGCAAGGCAGTCGTCGCAACCATAAATTCGGTTGCCCAGCTTCGCGCGCAGCTCCTCGTCGACCGGACCTTTATGCTCGATGGTCAGATAGGAAATGCAGCGCCGCGCATCCAGCTGGAACGGGGCGGGGAACGCATCGGTTGGGCAGGCGTCCAGACAGGCGGTGCAGGACCCGCAATTTTCGCGCCCCGGCGCGTCCGCAGGCAGCTCCAATGTTGTGAAGATCGCCCCCAGAAAGAACCAATTTCCCAGCTCGCGTGACAAAAGATTGGTGTGTTTGCCCTGCCAGCCCAGACCTGACGCCGCGCCAAGGGGCTTCTCCATCACCGGGGCGGTGTCGACGAAGACTTTGATCTCGCCCCCGAAGCGCTCGATCATCCAGCGCCCCACGCGCTTTAGCCGCTTCTTCACGATGTCATGATAGTCTTTGTTCTGCGCATAGACGCTGATTGCCGCGCGATCCGGGCGCCCAATGACCTCCATTGGGTCATGATCCGGTGAATAGGGTTCGGCCAGCATTATCACCGACCGCGCTTCAGGCCACAGGGCCGCCGGGTTGCCGCGCCAGTTCATCCGTTCGCCCATCCACGCCATGTCCCCATGCCGTCCTTCGGCCACGAATTGTTCAAGCCGTGCAGCGATGTCGGGCACTGCATCGGGCCGACAGACACGCGCCAAGGCAAAGCCCTCGGCCTGCGCCTGTGCAACAATTTCGTTTTTCTTGTCAGAAATATCCTCGGGGGGAGAGCCGGGTTTACCCGGATCGGGGGGCAGACGGCCCCCCTGCGGCGGATTGCGGCTCAAAAGTCCAGATCCGCGTAATGCGCGGGCTGGGGAAAGCCGGGGATCTGGTCGGCCAGAATCGACCTGAATGCCGGTCGAGATTTGATCTTGGCATACCAATCGCGCACATTCTCGTTCCGGTTCCAGTCCACGTCACTAATGTAGTCCAGCGACGACAGATGCGCGGCGGCGGCAAAATCCGCCAGCGACAATTCGTTGCCCGCCAGCCAGCGGCGCTGATCCAACAGCCAACCCATGTAATCCAGATGGTACTTGATCGCCTTGGCCCCCGCTTTCACGTTCTTGCTTTCGGGGTATCCGGTGCCCATGACCTTCTTGTTCACCCGCTCATACAGCAGATTCGAGGTCACTTCGTTATGGAACTTATCGTCAAACCAGCTGACCAGCCGACGGACCTCGTAACGGTTTTCGGGATCGCGGGGCAGAAGCGCGGGGTCGGGGAATTTCTCTTCTAGATACTCGCAGATCGCCGCGCTTTCAGTCAGAAGTCGCCCATCTATTTTCAGGATAGGCACTTTGCCCGCCGGGTTGCGGCGCAGAAACTCGGGGTTCCGCTCCCAATAGCGTTCTTCGACAAGCTCGACCTCGACCTTCTTTTCGGCAAGGGACAGCCGCACTTTGCGGCAGAACGGGGACAGGGGAACGTGAAAAAGGCGGTTCATGTGTAACTTCTGGTCTTGGAGTATGCCCCGTATTGCCCCGAACGCGTCACGGGATCAATCCTCGAAGCACTCCGCGCGGCCATCCGCGCGGATCGTGGCCGCTCCGTCCGCGATAGATTGCGCTCGTTTGCGCACGAAGGGCGACGGACGCGAGGCCGAGCGTTCCTTGGGATTGGGCAGCAGGGCGGCCAGTCGGGCGGCCTGCGTGGCGGTCAGTTCCTCGGGCCCGACGCCGAAATAGTGGCGGGCGGCGGCCTCGACACCGAAGACGCCTTCGTCGAATTCGGCGATGTTCAGATAGACCTCGACAATCCGGCGCTTGGTCCAGACCAGTTCGACTGCGGGGGTCAGCCCGGCTTCAAGTGCTTTACGCAGCCACGACCGCCCATGCCACAGGAAGGTGTTTTTCACGACCTGTTGGGTCAAAGTGGACGCCCCGCGATTTCCGCCATCCTCGATCGCGGCACGAATCGCGCCCATGTCGAACCCCCAATGCTGACAGAAATTCGCGTCTTCGGCGGCCACGACGGACCGCGCCATGACCGGGGCGACCTCGTCCAGATCGACCCATTGCCGGTCCACATCCCCCAGCCGCATCTTTTCCGCGACGATATAGGGCGTCGTAAGCGGATTGATCACTGTGCAAGAGGTAACGGTCAGGCCAACAAGAATCACGACAGCCAAGGCTACACGACGCAACCAGCGGAGCGGTTTGGACCACTTGCGGGGTTTGGACGTGCCTGTCTTCGCCTTAGGCGCCTTTTTGGCGCTGGTTTTCTTTGTTGTCTTGCTCTTTGCCACGCCGGATGTTCCCACAAGGGGGGTAGGGGGTCAACGTCTGGAACAGAGGCCCAGCAACGAAAAAGACGCCCGCAAGGCAGGCGTCTTTCATGTTCTTTCCAGACAGAGGTTACTCTGCCGGGATGGCGTCAGCTTCCAGCGACAGGGGCGCAGGCAATTTGTTCAGCATTTCTTTCGGGCAGATCTGCAGGAAATTGCCTTTTTCGCTGTCCCAGTGACGCAGGATTTCCGTGGCCTTCTGGCTGCGGGTTTCCTCGACATGGCGCTCGATCAGGCCTTTCAACTGGGCTTCCCAGTGATCGACTGTGACCGGGCAGGTCACAAGGCTTTCCATGTTCATGTGGTCCTGTGCCTCGCCATCCGGGTCGTACAGATAGGCCATTCCGCCCGTCATGCCGGCGCCGAAGTTCGAACCGATCGAGCCCAAGATCACGGCGATACCGCCGGTCATATACTCACACCCGTTCGAGCCACAGCCCTCGATCACCACTTTGGCGCCCGAGTTCCGCACCGCGAAACGCTCGCCCGCGCGGCCTGCTGCAAACAGGTAACCGTCGGTCGCACCGTACAGCACAGTGTTGCCGATGATCGTGTTGTTGGCGGCGACCAGCGGGCTGACCAGCGGCGGACGCACAACCACGGTGCCGCCGGAAATACCCTTGGCCACATAGTCGTTTGCGTCGCCCGACACTTCGATCTTCAGACCCGGGGCCGCAAACGCACCCAGCGACTGACCGGCAGAGCCCTGCAGCTTCACCGTTAGGTGATCGGGCTGCAGCGAGTTGCGCATGCCGAAGCGCTTGACGATGTGCGAGGAAATCCGCGTGCCGACCGTCCGGTGCGTGTTCTGCACCGTGTAGGACAGCTGCATTTTCTCGCCATCTTCCAAGAAGCGCTGCGCATCGCGCACGATCTCGGCGTCCAGAGTGTCTGGCACGGCATTGCGATCACGGTCGCGGTTGTAGACGATCTTGTCCGCACCATCGACCACCAGCAGAAGCGGGTTCAGGTCGAGGTCATCCAGATGCGCCGACCCACGCGAGACTTGCGACAGCAGATCGGCGCGGCCAATCACGTCGTCCAGCGAACGCGCGCCCAGCTCGGCCAGGATTTCACGGACTTCCTGAGCGTAGAAGGTGATCAGGTTCACAACCTTGTCGGCGTTGCCGGTGAACTTGCCACGCAGGTCTTCGTCTTGGGTGCAGACGCCAACGGGGCAGGTGTTCGACTGACACTGGCGGACCATGATACAGCCCATCGCGATCAGGGCGGCGGTGCCGATGCCATATTCCTCGGCACCCATCATCGCAGCCATGACGATGTCACGACCAGTGCGCAGACCACCATCGGTCCGCAGCGTAATACGGTCGCGCAGGTTGTTCATGGCCAGCACTTGGTGTGCCTCGGTCAGGCCCATCTCCCACGGAAGACCAGCGAACTTGATCGAGGTCGCGGGCGATGCGCCCGTGCCGCCATTGTGGCCCGAGATCAGGATCACGTCGGCTTTCGCCTTCGCAACACCAGCCGCAATCGTACCAACACCGGACGACGCCACCAGCTTCACTGTCACTTTACAGCGCGGGTTGATCTGCTTCAGGTCATAGATCAGCTGCGCCAGATCCTCGATCGAATAGATGTCGTGGTGCGGCGGCGGCGAGATCAGCGTCACGCCTTTGGTCGAGTGGCGCAGACGGGCGATCAGGTCGGTGACCTTCATGCCGGGCAGCTGGCCACCTTCGCCGGGCTTGGCGCCTTGGGCGACCTTGATCTCAAGCTCTTCACACTGGTTCAGGTATTCGGCGGTCACACCGAAACGGCCCGACGCCACCTGTTTGATCTTGGCCGACGGGTTGTCGCCGTTGGGTTCCGGGTGGAAGTGTGCGGGATCTTCACCGCCTTCACCCGAGTCCGACTTGGCACCAATGCGGTTCATCGCGACGTTCAGGGTCTTGTGAGCCTCGGGCGACAGCGCCCCCAGCGACATGCCCGGCGTCACGAAACGCTTGCGGATCGCGTTGATGCTTTCCACTTCCTCGATCGGAACCGGCTTGCCCATCGGTTTGATGTCCAACAGGTCACGCAAATGGATTGGCGGGTTCGACTGCATACGTGCCGAATACTGCTTCCACATCTCAAACGAGGCACGGTCACAGGCCGACTGCATCAGGTGCATGGTCTGGGCTTCCCAGGCGTGCGTCTCGCCCGAGCGGCGCGCCTTGTAGAAACCACCCACCGGCAGCACTTTGTCGCCACCACCAAAGCCAGCGGCGTGGATGTTTTCCAGTTTCTTCTGGATGCCACCGACACCGATGCCCGAGATGCGCGAGGTCATGCCCGGGAAGTATTCCGCGACCATGGCACGCGACAGGCCGACGGCCTCGAAGTTCAGGCCACCGCGATAGGACGAAATGACCGAGATACCCATCTTCGCCATGATCTTCAGAAGACCCTGGTCGATGGCTTCGCGATAGCGGCTGACCGCTTCGGTCAGCGAACAATCCAGCAGTCCACGCTCGATACGATCGGCCAGCGAATCCTCGGCCAGATAGGCGTTGACGGTGGTCGCACCACAGCCCACCAGAACCGCGAAGTAATGCGGGTCGATACATTCAGCCGAACGTACGTTGATCGAGCAGAAGGTCCGCAGACCTTTCTTCACCAGCCAGCTGTGCACCGCCGAGGTCGCAAGGATCATCGGCATCGCCACGCGGTCTTCGCCCTGTGCCTGATCGGTCAGGACAAGGTGGCCAGCACCCGAGCGCACGGCCTCTTCCGCTTGGGCGCGGATATCTTCCAGCGCAATACGCAGCGCGCTTTCGTCGCCGCCTGCCGGGAAGGTACAGTTGATCTCGGTCACCGAGGACTCGAAGGATTCGATTAGTTTCACGAACTGCTCGTTGCCCACAAACGGGCTTTCCAGCACGACGATCTCGGTCTGTGCGCCGCTTTCATCCAGTACGTTCTTCAGGTTGCCGAAACGCGTCTTCAGCGACATCACGCGGTATTCACGCAGGCTGTCGATGGGCGGGTTCGTCACCTGGCTGAAGTTCTGACGGAAGAAGTGGCTGAGCGGACGATACTTGTTCGACAGAACAGCCGACGGGGTGTCGTCGCCCATCGAGGCCAGCGTTTCTTTGCCGTCTTCAGCCATCGGGGCCAGAATCTGCTCCAGCTCTTCCAGCGTATAGCCGGCAGCAACTTGACGGCGGCGGAGTTCGTCACCCGTGAAAAGCGGCTTTTCTTCGATCTGCGACAGGCTTTCTTCCATGTCGTTGATCTTGCCAACCCACTCGCCGAACGGCTGAGCTGCGGCCAGTTTGTCTTTGATTTCAACGTCGTGGTAGAGCTTGCCTTCTTTGGTATCCACGGCCAGCAGCTGACCCGGACCAAGCGCGCCTTTTTCCACAACCGTGGCTTCGTCGGTCGGGACCATGCCCGCTTCCGAACCCGCGATGACCAGACCGTCACCGGTCACGACATAGCGCATCGGGCGCAGACCGTTGCGGTCCAGACCGGCGCAGACCCAGCGGCCATCGGTCATGGCAAGGGCGGCGGGGCCGTCCCACGGTTCCATCACCGAGTTGCAATAGGAATACATGTCCTTCCACGCTTGCGGCAGGTCGATGGCCTGCTTGGACCAGCTTTCCGGGACCAGCATGGTTTTCGCCATCGGGGCCGAGCGGCCCGCGCGCACCATCACCTCGAACACCGCGTCAAGCGCGGCCGAGTCCGACGAGCCGCCGGGAACGATCGGTTTGATGTCTTCGGCAAGGTCGCCAAAGAAGGACGAGGCCATGCGGATCTCGTGCGATTTCATCCAGTTCAGGTTGCCCTTCAGCGTGTTGATCTCGCCGTTATGGGCCAGCATGCGGAAGGGCTGAGCCAGCCACCACTGCGGGAAGGTGTTGGTCGAGTAGCGCTGGTGATAGATCGCGAAGGTCGACTTGAAACGTTCGTCCATCAGGTCGGGATAGAAAACTGCAACCTGTTCAGCCAGCATCATGCCCTTATAGATGATCGAGCGGCAGGACAGCGACGCGATATACAGGTCGTTGATCTGCGCGGCGTTGGCGGCTTTTTCGATCCGGCGACGGATCACATAAAGCTCGCGCTCGAACTGCTCTTCATCGACGCCCTTGGAGTTCGAGATCAGGATCTGCTCGATCTCAGGGCGCGTGGCGTTTGCTTTGTCGCCAAGGCACTCGATGTCGACCGGCACGTGGCGCCAGCCATAAATCGAGTAGCCCATTCTCAGGACTTCGGTTTCCACGATCGTCCGGCAGGTTTCCTGTGCGCCGAAATCAGTGCGGGGCAGGAAGACCTGACCAACGGCGATCAGCTGATCCTGACGCGGCTCGTGGCCCGTGCGACGGATCTGGTCATAGAAGAACGGAACCGGGATCTGCACGTGGATGCCCGCGCCGTCACCGGTTTTGCCGTCAGCGTCCACAGCACCACGGTGCCAGATGGCCTTCAGCGCGTCGATGCCGGCTTCGACCACTTTGCGCGACGGGTTGCCGTCTACGGCGACGACAAGACCCACACCGCAGGACGAGTGCTCTTCTTCTTCACGGTACAGGCCGTGCTCGTTCATGAAGGCGCGCTTGGCTTCTTCGCGGCGGACCCAGTTTTCATCATATTTCGTCATTTCGGTTCTCCTTGCGGATGGGCGCGGGCCATGTGGCCCGGCATGCCCTTGAATGGGGATTATTCTGCTGCGACTGCGGCGGTTGCGTTCAGGCTGTCCAGAATGTTGGCGCCTGCTTCGCGACCGTCACGGATGGCCCAGACCACCAGCGATGCACCGCGCACGATGTCACCTACGGCCCAGACACCGTCCAGGTCGGTCTTGTGGGTGCCGAACGAGGCCTTCACGGTGCCCCAGCGGGTCACGGGCAGATCCTGTTCGCCCCACAGGGTCGGCAGGTCTTCGGGCTCGAAACCCAGTGCCTTGATGACCAGATCGGCGTCTTCTGTATAATCCGAGCCTTCGATTACTTCCGGGCTGCGACGACCCGAAGCATCCGGTGCGCCAAGGCGCATCTTCTGCACGATCACGCCATTGACGGGATCGCCCGAGAAGCCTTTCGGGGCCGACAGCCACACGAATTCCACGCCTTCTTCCTCGGCGTTCTGCGTTTCACGCTGCGAGCCGGGCATGTTGGCGCGGTCGCGGCGATAGAGACATTTCACCGACTTGGCACCCTGACGGATCGCGGTACGCACACAGTCCATCGCGGTGTCACCACCGCCGATAACCACGACGTTCTTTCCCTCGGCGTTCAGCTCGCCGCTTTCGAATTCCGGCACGGTGTCGCCAAAGCTCAGCTTGTTCGAGCAGGTTAGATAATCCAGAGCCGCCACGATGCCATTGGCACCTGCGCCCGGACCCGACAGGTCACGGCCTTTGTAGACGCCGGTGGCCAACAGGACCGCGTCATTTTGTGCACGGATGTCTTGGAAGGTGATGTCTTCGCCGACATTGCAGTTCAGAACGAACTCGACGCCCGCATCTTCCAGCAGTTTCACGCGGCGCATGACCACGTCTTTTTCAAGCTTGAAGCCGGGGATGCCGTAGGTCAGCAGCCCGCCCGCGCGGTCATTGCGGTCATAGATGGTGACTTTTACGCCAGCGCGTACCAGCACGTCAGCAGCGGCCAAACCACCAGGGCCCGCGCCGATGATGGCGACTTTTTCCGAGCGGTCTGCAACCGGGGTGATGTCTTCGACCCAGCCGTTTTCCCACGCTGTGTCGGTGATGTATTTCTCGACCGCGCCGATGGTGACGGTGCCGTGGCCCGACTGTTCGATCACGCAGTTGCCTTCGCACAGACGGTCCTGCGGGCAGATGCGGCCACAGATCTCGGGGAAGGTGTTGGTGGCCTGGCTAAGGGCATAGGCTTCCTTCAGGCGACCAGTGGCGGTCATGCGCAGCCAATCGGGGATGTTGTTGTGCAGCGGGCAATGCGACTGACAATAGGGTACACCGCACTGGCTGCAGCGGCTGGCCTGTTCGGCGGCCTTCTGCGCGGCGAACTCGGCGTAGATCTCGTTGAAGTCTTCTTTACGGGTTTCGGCGGTGCGCTTTTCGGGCATATCCCGGTCGACCGACACGAATTTCAACATAGGCTGCTTTGCCATCCTGGCTCTCCCTCGGCTGGCCCGTTTTCGGGCAGACTCTTGGCTTGGAGTCTGGCTTGTAAGGGGACTCGTTAGAAATGAAAAGTCAATAGTGCTTACCTAAATGCAAAAATTTAGGCCGGAATGAGGGAAATTCGCGCCGCATCGCCAAAAAATAGGTCAGTACAGCATACCTATAAAGCCTCTTCCCTTTCCGGACCGCTGCTTTAGCTTGCCGATGAGCTTATTTCCAAGGAACCGCGCATGTCGCTTGCCCACATTCTTCTGGTCGCCATCATACAGGGAATCACCGAGTTTTTGCCGGTTTCGTCCTCGGGTCATCTGGTTCTGGTGCCCCATCTGACCGGGTTGCCGGATCAGGGTCTAGCGATTGATGTGGCGGTGCATGTTGGCACGCTGGGCGCGGTGATGCTGTATTTCTGGCGCGATGTGCAGATCGGTTTGGCCGGTATCCCGCGGATGTTGATAGGGCGGATCGACACGCCGGGTGCGAAGCTGGCGTTTCTTTTGCTGATTGCCACCATTCCCGCCGTGATCCTTGGCGTGATCTTCAAGATGACGGGTCTTAGCGACCAGATGCGGTCGATCAAGGTTATCGCCTGGACGATGATCCTGTTTGGCTTGGTGCTGTATTGGGTCGACCAGAAGGGGAGCGTGCAGAAACGCGCGGATGATTGGGGCCTGCGGGACGCTGTCATCATGGGGCTATGGCAAGCGCTGGCCTTGATCCCCGGCACGTCGCGGTCAGGCGCCACGATCTCGGGTGCGCGAGCGTTGGGGTATGAGCGGTCGGACGGCGCGAAGCTGGCGATGCTGATGTCGATCCCGACGATCATTGCCTCGGGCGTTTTGCTGGGGGCCGAAGTTGCGGCCACCGCGGATGCACAGATTGCGAAAGATGGTGCGATCGCCGCGGTGTTTTCCTTCGTCGCCGCGCTTCTGGCGCTGAGCCTGATGATGCGGCTGCTGCGCTCGGTCAGTTTCACGCCTTACGTGATCTACCGCATCGCGCTGGGTGTGGTGCTGCTGGGAATTGCCTATCTCTAACGAAAAAAGGCGCGGAAGACCGCGCCCTTTTCTAACGGATGATCCGTCGGCTCAGCCGTCGGTGCGCAGGTTTTTGGCTGAGCTCTGGATGGCGGCATATTGCCCGCCCGCGCGGAAGCGCCACAGGTAGTCCGGCAGGATCGCGGCCATCGCGCGCGGGGTGATGCCCAGATCAGCAAAGCCCTTGGCGCCCTCGGCAACCACGTTGTCATTGGCAAGGTTGATCACCTGATCGCGGGTCAGCGGCGCTGCAATCAGCCCGCCCGAGATCCACTGGATCATGTCAAAGATACCGGCCTGAATGCGCGCGATGCCGAAGGGCAGGTTCAGAACCAGACGACGGCGCTGAGTCACTTTCAGCATCCGGTCAATCGACTCGCGCAGGGTTTCCACATCGGGGCCGCCCAGCTCGTAAATGCCGGCCTCGACCTGACCCAGAACGGCCATCTCGGCCGCTTTGGCTACGTCGTCGACGTGAACCGGCTGGAACTTGGTGTTGCCACCGGTGATCGGCAGGATCGGCCCGAAGCGGGTCATGTTGGCGAAGCGATTGAAGAACTGGTCGTCGGTTCCGAAAATGACCGAGGGGCGCAGGATCACGGCGCCGGGGAAGGCGGCCTGAACGTCTGCTTCGCCTTGCGCCTTGGTGCGGGCGTATTCGCTGTCGCTGTCTGCATTCGCGCCAATGGCCGAGATCTGAACCAACTGGGCCACGCCTTCCTCGGACGCAATACGTGCCACGCGGCCTGCGCCGTCATGGTGTACCGCATCAAAGCTGTTCTTCCCGATCGAGTTCAGAACACCCACGCAGTTCACAACTGCATCCGCACCTTGCATCGCCGCACGGACCGAATTGTCATCGCGGATGTTGCACAGGATCGGCTCGACCTGACCGACGGCACCATAGGGTTTTACGAACAGCGCTTCGTTCGGACGGCGCACGGCAACGCGGACGCGCCACCCCTGCTTGGCCATGCGGCGGGCGATATAGCGCCCGACAAAACCCGAACCGCCATAAATCGTGACCAGCTTGGACATGGAAGCTCTCCTTGAATTCCTTGGCTTTTGAATAGCTTTCAAAGCGCGTTTGAGCAAGGCGCAAACGGATTCGCAGAAAAGCGCAGAAATGTTGTTGACACTCCCAGCCGGTCACACTAAATCCCCCTCACCAACCCGTGCCCAGATGGCGGAATTGGTAGACGCGCTAGCTTCAGGTGCTAGTGTCCGTATGGACGTGGAGGTTCGAGTCCTCTTCTGGGCACCATTATTCTCAGTTAAGACACTGAAAATAAAAGACATCCCACCCAGATGACCCCATTTCGCTACACTCCTAACCACACACGGCGGGTGATTTTGTGCGGAAAGTAATTGTGGAATACCTTCAACAAGCGAAGAGCGGGAGCTGGCAATACTCATCCCAGTTCCCGATCAATGCTGTCCAATCAGCTCTGCAGTCAACCGAGCAGAACGGCGTTTGAAGTTGAGGACTTTGTTGGATTCTGATTGATTGCTGACGTGGAAATTCCCACCTAAATCAAGGTATTGAAGCGATTCGTATCCGTTCATTTGATGGGCGTAAATGTGGCATCGATTGGCCGGTGATTTTCTTCTTTGTGGCGGGCGCGACACAACAACCTGCCCAAAAGTATAGGTGATGGGGTGAATTGCCACATTTTGCACACAATCCCGGCCCTTTTTTCCTTCTTACCGGCAAAGTTGCCCGTTAGGGTTTAAGGCGTATCGAGTTTTCTTAATCTTGAGCAGGTGAGATGAATAAACGGACCAAAAACAAAATTATGAATGAAGACGGAACAGCAACCGTGGAAACGGTTCTGTGGTTGCCCGCGCTGTTCATGATTTTCATTCTGATCGTCAATGCGTCCTTCGTGTTCTATAAACAATCGATCATGATGCGCGTTATTCAGGATGCGAACCGCGCTTTATCGGTGGGACGTATCGGACCAGTGGACGATCTTGCGGCCGCTGCGGTCAACACTCAGGCCTATGTCGAAGAACGGATTTCGGGCTTTGCCAGCAACGGGACTGTCAAGACCACCGTTAACCCGACGACAAGGGTGATCACCACAACCGCGTCTGTTCCGATATCGGATCTGATCTTCAACGGTAAGTTTAACCTCCTTACAGGCTTCTCGATCACTGCTCAGTCTCAACATTTTGTAGAGTATTAATGTGACCGCCATGACCCACACCTCGTTCTTCTTCAGCCGTATCCGGCACTTCAGAAAAAACGAAAACGGAGCCATCACGATTTTCGGATTGTTCCTTTTCGCTGCGATCGTTCTGGTCGGAGGCCTGGCGATCGACATGCACAAACTGATGACTGCGCGCACGCAGTTGCAGGTCTCGGCTGACATGACCGCCCACGCGGCGCTGTATCGGCGTGATTTCGAAAGTGATCCCGCGACGGCGAAGACACAGGCTTTGGCGTTGGTCGAGGCAAGTATGCCGAATTCGGTCTATGGCAAAGTTATCGAGTCATCGGACATCACCTTCGGCAAATATGACGCAACGACCGAGACGTTTACGCCCAGTGCGAACTCGAAATCGGCGGTGCATGTGTATTCGACGCGCCTGAACTCGAAGTCGAACCCGGTGTCGACTTTTGTTCTGCGCATTCTGGGCTATGTGGACTATGATATGTCGGTCCAATCGGTGTTCGTCACCTACCGCCCCACGTGTTTCCGTGAAGGGTTCGTATCAAACGAACCCGTCGATATTCAGTCGAACAATGCGTTCACAAACGGATTCTGCATCCACTCGAATAGCCATGTGTCTTTGAACAACAACAACGAGTTCGAGGCTGGCACCATCGTGTCCATGCCGGATAGTGAGAATTTGGATATGCCCACGTCAGGGTGGGTATCCAACGACGGTATTGCAGCCGCGATACGCCCGGGGCCTTATCGCCTGCGCATTGTAGCCAAGATTCCCGCGATCATTCAGGGCTTGAAAGATCGTGATCCCGAACACTTGCCAGATTACATTGATCCGTTGAAACCAACCGTGTCGATCACCCCGAAAAGCGGTAAAGGAATCACTATGGCAGATCTGACACCGGGTCGGGTTCACTTGGCTGGATGCCATGCCAACGGCGTTCTGACGATTGATGAGCCGACGGCTATTAATAATGTGGTTATCGTGACCGATTGTAAGGTGAAGTTTGGTCAGGCATTGAAGATTGAAGATGCAATCATCGCAACCACCCTTACCGACACCAAGTCCATAACCTCGAGCGCGAGCCTGACGTTGGGTAAAGATGATGGTTGTGCCGCCGACGGTGGGTCTGTGTTGATAACAATGGGCGGTATGGAGTTCTCCTCTGATCTGAGCATCTATGGCAGCCAGTTGCTTGCAAAAGGAGACATTGTGTTTTCAGCAAACGCAAATGGTGTTGAAGGTGCGTCGATTGTCGCCGGGGGTGAAATCAGCGGCACCTCGAACATGGATATGGGCTTTTGTGGCTCGGGCATGACCAACATCTTCGAAGCCGAATACTTCCGTCTGGCTTACTAAGAACATGCTTTAAAGAAACCGGCCGGGCGCGTGTCGTCTGGCCGGTTTTTGTGCCTAGACAGAACCCTTTGGCGCAGGGCCGCGATAGGCAGCTGTCAGCTCGTCCGGCACTTCAGACCCGTCTTTCAGGAAGGGCAGGATGCCACGGCGCATCGACCGGCCACGCCCGGCCTCGATCTGGGCGTCAGACTTGGTGACGCGCTGGCTCATCCGGCGGCCCCATTGGCCGAGCATATCGTACAGGTGGGCGATCTGGTCCTGATGCGTATTGCCACGCGCCAGATCGTTCAGCTCGTCCGGGTCGTTGTCCAGGTCAAACAGCATCGGGCGCAAGCCGCCTTCGGCATGCATCAGCTTATAACGCCCATCGAAGACCATAAACAGCCGAGCGTCTCGGGGACTGACGCCCAGCTTTTCGCAGACGGGGGTGGACGAATAGTCGTATTCGCTGATCGCATACTGGCGCCAATCCGGCGTCTCGCCGCGCAGCCATGGCATCAGGCTGTGACCTTCAAGGATGTGATCGGCTACGTTGCCGCCTGCGACTTCGACAAAGGTGGGGGCAAGGTCGATCGCTTCGACCAGCGCGTCACAGGTGGTGCCGCGGGTCGTGTCCGCCGCCGGGCGCGGATCGGCGATGATCAGCGGCACTTTGACGGACGGTTCGTGGAACAAATCCTTCTCACCCAGCCAGTGATCGCCCAGATAATCCCCGTGGTCCGAGGTCAGCACGATCATCGTGTCATCCGCCTGCCCGGTGGCGTCAAGATGATCCAAAATGCGCCCCAGATGATCGTCGCACTGCTTGATCAGCCCCATATAGGCGGGGATTACCTTGCGGCGGACTTCGTCCTGCTGGAAGGCGGCGGCGATTTTGTTCTGCATGAAGGCGTTGAACACGGGCTGCGCGTCTTCGCGTTCCGCGTCCGAACGTACGGCAGGCGGCACATCTTCTGGCCCGAACATGTCGTGATAGGGGGCGGGCACGATATAGGGCCAGTGCGGCTTGATATAGCTAACATGCGCACACCACGGCCCCTTGGCCTGATCCATGAAACGCAGGGTTTCCGATGTCAGCCACGCGGTTTCGCTGTCTTCCTCGCGGATATTGGCGGGTTTGTCGGCATTGTCGAACATCCAGCCGCTGGCGATATCGCCATCCTCGACGCCTGCATTGGCATTGACCGACCACGGGTTCTCGGCCTCGTAACCCTTTGATTTCAGGTAGGCATTATAGGGCGAGTGTTTTTCATCATAGAACCCATCCGGACCCTCGGCCCACAGACCGTCGTCACGAACCCAAACGTCGAAGCCGCATTCGGCCTGACGTGCACCGATCACGCTGTCAGGCGCAATGCCAAGGCGTTTCATCCCTTCGGCATCGACCTTCATGTGGGTCTTGCCCAGAAGCCAGCAATCCATCCCGGCCTCGCGTAAGTGATCGCCCATGGTGTGCTCGCCCACGCGCAGGGGGAAGCCGTTCCACTGCGCCCCGTGGGACGAGGCATAGCGCCCGGTGTAGGTGCTCATCCGGCTGGCGCCACAGATCGGCGATTGCACATAGCAGTTGGTAAAGCGCACCCCACGCGCCGCCACACGGTCGAAGTTAGGAGTCTTCAGCGTCGGGTGACCGGCACAGCTGAGGTAATCAAACCGCAGCTGATCATACATGATGAAAAGAATGTTCATGCCTGTCCTCCCATGACGTTTACGGCACGGTAGGGCAGGGGAGGCCGATCAGCAATGGCCGATCAGATCTGGCGGCCCTGCAAAAGGCGCGGCAGGTCGCCGGTCAGGCCAGCGGCCTCGCGGATGAAGTTGCGGCGCAGACCGGGCATGGCGTTCACCGCCCCCAGCCCGATGTCGCGGGCGACGCGCAGGATCGGATTGTCGTTCGAGAACAGACGGTTGGTCGCCTCGGTCATCATCACCATCTGCGACACGTCCCAGCGGCGCCACTGTTGATAGCGCTCCAGCACATCAAGGCGGCCGATGTCTTCACCGCGACGACGGGCAAGTGTCAGAACCTCGGCCAGCGCAGCCACGTCTTTCAGACCAGCATTCAGACCTTGTCCTGCAATCGGGTGCATTCCGTGTGCCGCGTCGCCCACCAAGGCCAGCCGATCAGCGATGAAGCTGTTCGCCACCGTCAGGTTCAGCGGATAGGTGAAGCGCTTGCCTGCCAGGCTGATCTCACCCAGGAACGAGCCAAAGCGCGGGCGAAGTTCTTCCAGATAGCCTTCGTCGTCCAGCGCGTGAATCCGCGCGGCCTCGTCATGGGTTTCGGTCCAGACGATCGAGCATTGGTTGCCCGGAAGCGGCAGGATCGCCAAGGGGCCAGCGGGCATGAAGAACTGATGCGCCACACCATTATGCGGTAACTCGTGATCAATTGCGCAAACCAACGAGGTCTGCCCGTAATCATGCCCGTGCCGTTTGATGCCCGCGCGTTCGCCGGTGCCGGATCTGCGCCCGTCGCAACCCACGACCATGCGACCGGTCAGAGTTTTGCCTGAGGCCAGCTCTAACGTGACCGAGGCCGGTTCGATGGTCTGATCCACCACCGTATCCTGATCAATCAGAGTGACATTTGGGTGCGCCTCGACCGCGTCCAAGAAGGCGCGGGACAGGAAGCGATCCTCGACCATATACCCCATCGGGCCTTCGTCGATCTCGGCGTGGTCAAATTCCAACACGAACGGGCCGGGGCCTTCGCCGGGGCGGCCATCGGAAATGCGGATGTCCAGAAGCGGCTGCGCGTGTTCCGAGACTTGCGGCCAGACGCCAAGGGCAACCAGCAACCGTTGCGACGCCAAGGCCAGCGCATAACCGCGCCCGTCAAAGTCATCGCCCCCGCGTGCGCCCTTCGGCAACGCGTCTATCATGGTCACCTTGAACCCAGTGTCCCCTAAGGCCAGCGCAAGGGCCGGGCCGTTCAGGCCTCCGCCCACGATCAGGATATCGGCATCATGTTTCATACCCTCTTTCTGCCCCCGCTGTTTGGGATTGTCCATGCGTCGTCCTGTCGTTACCGTCCATCGAACACGAAAAACGGAGGCTGGGATGAGCAACGCGTGGCTGACCATGAGCATGGCCGATCTGGGCCGGGGCATCGCCAAAGGCGAGATTGATCCGGTGGACCTGACGCGCACCTATCTGGACGCCATCAAGGCGCATCCGTTTGGCGACCGCATCTATGCCCGACTGACCGAAGAACGTGCCCTGTCCGAGGCCCGCGCGGCGTCCGAGCGTGCCCGTATTGGGCAACGTTTGGGTCTTCTTGACGGTGTGCCAATCAGCTGGAAAGACTTGTTCGACACAGCTGGCACGGCGACCGAAGCCGGTTCGGCATTGCTAAAAGACCGCGTTCCGGATCAAGACGCCGAGGTTCTGCGCAACGCCACCGCAGCCGGGATGATTTGTCTGGGCAAGACGCATATGAGCGAGCTTGCCTTTTCGGGCCTTGGCTTGAACCCCATCACCGCGACCAGCCCTTGTGTAAACGACCATGACGCCGTGTCGGGCGGAAGCTCGTCCGGGGCGGCGACCTCGGTGGCGTTTGGATTGGCTCCGTGTGGGATCGGCTCGGACACGGGGGGATCGGTACGGATCCCGTCCGCGTGGAATGATCTTGTGGGGTTGAAGACAACCTCGGGCCGGGTGTCGCTGAAAGGCGTGGTGCCCTTGGTGGACAGCTTTGACACGGTCGGCCCCCTGTGCCGCACCGTCGAAGACGCGGCCCTAATGCTGGCCACGCTAGAAGGCGGCGCACCCGCCGATCTGCGCGGGGCATCCTTGAAGGGCACCCGCCTTCTGGTGCTGGAAAACGGGTTCGAGGGCTGCCGGGACGAACCGCTGGCAGGATTCGACAGCGCGTTGGGCCGCATCATGGACGGCGGCGCGACGGTCAAACGTCTGCACCTTCCGATCGTGGACGAGGCGCTGGCCATGTCTGGCGTTCTGTTCACCACCGAGGCCTACGCCACGTGGCGCGCCGAAATCGACGCCCAGCCCGAGTTGATGTTCGACGAAATCCGCGAGCGGTTCATGGCGGGGGCGAGTTTCTCGGGCATAGATTTTGTTGCGGCGTGGCAGCGGCTTGACGAAATCCGCGCCGAATTCCTGTCGGAAATCGCCGGGTATGACGCGGTGGTCCTGCCGACCTCGGCCATTATGCCGCCCAATGTGGATCGGCTGATGTCGGACCATGACTATTACGTCGAAGAAAACCTCTGGGCGCTGCGCAACACGCGGATTGGTAACCTGCTGGGCCTCTGTGGGCTGAGCCTGCCAACAGGCCTGCCCTCGACCGGGATCATGCTTCTGGGCGCACCGATGGGCGAAGAACGTCTGCTGCGCCTTGGCGCTGCCTGCGAAGCCGTGTTGTCCTAAAAGCCACAACTGCACCCTCCAAGCGTCGATTTTTACGGCGAATTTCTGGACCAGCCGGGATTTGCAGGCTATCGTCATCGGTAACGGGGCGACATGATCCCGAAAACTGAGGCAGTATAAAGACGTTCCAATGACGTTTCCCGAGCGGTATTCCGGCTTGCCCGAGTATGCATTCCCGCGTTTGCGGACCCTTCTCGACGCTCATGCGCCGGGGGGTGAAGTCATGCATATGACCATTGGCGAGCCCAAGCATCCTTTCCCCAGCTGGGTTCCTGAAATTCTGGCCCAAGCCGTTGATGGATTTGCAAAATATCCACCCAATGACGGTGCGCCCGAGCTGCTGGATGCGATTTCCGGCTGGCTGGATCGGCGCTATGGCGTGGATGTCCCCAACGATCAAATCATGGCGCTGAACGGCACCCGCGAAGGTCTGTTCAATGCGTTGATCGCGCTCTGCCCCGAACAGACGTCGCGCGGCGAAAAGCCTGTCGTTTTGATCCCGAACCCGTTTTATCAGGTCTACGCCGTTGCCGCCGTGACCGTCGGTGCGGAACCCGTGTTTCTGCCCGCGACGCCAGATAACAACTTCCTGCCCGACTATTCGAAACTTCCGCCCGAGATCCTGAACCGGACCGAGGTCGCTTTCATCTGTTCCCCCACTAACCCGCAAGGCGCCGTGGCGGATCGCGACTACTGGGCGAACCTGATCGCGCTGGCCGAGAAGTATGATTTCAAGATTTTCGCGGATGAGTGTTACTCTGAGATCTATCGCGACACGCCGCCCCCCGGCGCGCTTGAGGTTGCGCGCGAAGGCGGTGCAGATCCGGAACGCGTGACGATTTTCCATTCGCTGTCGAAGCGCTCGAACCTGCCGGGCCTACGCTCTGGCTTTGTGGCGGGTGGCCCCGAAAGCATCAAACGGGTGCGCCAGCTGCGCGCCTATGCCGGCGCGCCTTTACCTCTGCCGCTGCAGCGCGTGGCCGAGCGGGCGTGGACCGACGAAGACCACGTGATCGAGAACCGCCGACTGTACCAAGAGAAGTACGCCATCGCGGACGAGATCTTTGCAGGCGTTCCGGGGTACAGGCCCCCGGAAGCTGGCTTTTTCCTATGGTTGCCCGTCGAGGACGGTGAAGCGGCCGCAATGAAAATGTGGACCGAGACTGGCGTGCGGGTTTTGCCCGGCGCGTATCTGTCGCGGGACGTGAATGAAGAAAACCCCGGCAAGGGGTTCATCCGGGTCGCAATGGTGGCCCCAAAAGAAGACATGACGCGTGGTCTGATCCAGATCCGCGACGGTCTGTACAAGTAAGGACGAGGTGGTATGGCGTATCAGGCGAAACAACGGGATCCGATCTTTGACAGCACCACGCAAGCGGTGTTGGAACGACGCGGCAAAGAACTTTTGGGCATCGGACTGATCGCCCTTGGCATCGTGATCGCGCTGATCCTTGGAAGCTATTCGCCCGAAGATCCGGGCTGGATGTCGGCGACCGATACGCCTGCGCAGAACGCGCTAGGCCGGATTGGTGCCTTTATCGCCTCGCCCCTGTCTGTCATTGCGGGCCTTGGGTCGTGGGCGCTGCCGTTGATCCTTGTGGTCTGGGGCTTGCGCATGACCTTCCATTTCGGGGAAGAGCGCGCCGTTGGGCGCCTGATTTTCGCGCCGATCGCTGTGGCGCTGTGTTCGGTCTATGCATCGACTTTGGTGCCGGGCGCGGGTTGGACTCATTCCTTTGGTCTGGGCGGTCTGTTCGGCGACACCGTGCTGGGTGCGCTGCTGTCGGCCCTGCCGGTCAGCGCCGGCGCCGGCTTGAAAGCCATGTCGGTGATCGCCGCTATCGCCGCTATCGCAATGACCATGTTCGTCGTTGGACTGGACCGGGTCGAACTGAAACGCATCGGCCATTTCTTAGTCGTGGGTGTCATCATGACCTATGCGGGCGTCGTGTCCCTGATGGGGAAGGGTGCCAAAGGTGCGGCCACTGGCGCAGCCGCCACGGCACGCCACATGCAGGACCGGTACGCGGCCCGCAAGGAGCAGCAGCAAGCGCAGGAAGAATACCAAGAACTGTTCGAGGAAGAATTCTCGTCCCCGCCGCCCCTGCGCACCGCGCGTGTGCTGCGCCCAGAACCGCCAATGCACGGCGCACCTGAAGCTGTTATTCACGACGAACCCGCCCCCGCGCCGCAAAAGCAGGGCCTGCTGGCATCCCTGATGCGCCGTAATGTCGAGCCCGAGCCAGAACTGGTAGAGCCCGCCGTTTTTGAGGGCGAGATCCCGGACGAATTGGGCGGTGAAGATCGTATTCGCGCCAAGATCGCCTCGGCCTTGAAGAACCGTTCGCGTGATATGCCTATTGCCAACCCAATGCGCGCCGAGCCTCCGTTGGAGCGTGCCGTATCGCGTCACCGTCGCAGCCCCGATCCGATGATCTTGGACACGTCGATGCCCGCCGAGCCGGACATGGCGGTGCCGATGGAAGACCCGTATATGGCCCCGATGGTCGAAGCGCCGATGGCTGAGCTGGCCGAGGATGACGACATGATCGTCGAGGATCTGATGGCCCCGTCCGCAGAACCCGAGGCCCGCGTTTATACTCCGCAGCACTCGGGCTTTACCCAGCCTGCCAAGAAGGTTGTGCAGCATCCGCCGAAGAAACCGACTCAGCCGTCGACCCGCGCGAAGGCCGAAGCCCAGCCCGCGCTGAAATTCGACGATTCCCATCCGGGATACGAGCTTCCGCCGCTGAACCTGCTGGCCAACCCAGCCACGATCGAGCGTCATGTTCTGTCTGATGAAGCGCTGGAAGAAAACGCGCGGATGCTGGAAACCGTTCTGGATGACTATGGCGTGAAGGGCGAAATCGTATCGGTCCGCCCCGGCCCCGTCGTCACCATGTACGAACTTGAGCCCGCGCCCGGCCTGAAAGCCAGCCGCGTCATCGGTCTGGCTGACGACATCGCCCGTTCAATGTCGGCCCTGTCGGCCCGTGTGTCGACCGTGCCCGGCCGCTCGGTCATCGGGATCGAACTGCCAAACGAGCGCCGAGAAATGGTGTCCTTCCGCGAGATCCTCTCGACCCGCGATTTCGGCGACGGCAACCACCGCCTTCCGCTGGCGCTGGGCAAGGATATCGGCGGTGAACCCGTAGTGGCGAACCTTGCCAAGATGCCTCACTTGCTGATCGCAGGGACCACCGGCTCGGGTAAATCCGTGGCCATCAACACCATGATCATGTCATTGCTTTACAAACTGACGCCGGAAGACTGCCGGATGATCATGATTGACCCGAAGATGCTGGAACTGTCCGTCTATGACGGCATCCCGCACCTGCTATCGCCTGTTGTGACCGACCCGAAAAAGGCGGTCGTTGCCCTGAAATGGGTCGTGGGCGAGATGGAAGAGCGGTATCGCAAGATGTCCAAAATGGGCGTGCGCAACATCGAAGGCTATAACAGCCGCGTCGCCGACACACTGGCCAAAGGCGAGATGTTCGAGCGCACCGTTCAGACGGGCTTTGACGACGATACCGGCGAACCCATCTTTGAGACCGAGGAATTCGCCCCCGAAAAACTGCCCTTCATCGTCGTCGTGGTCGATGAAATGGCCGACCTGATGATGGTCGCCGGCAAGGAAATCGAGGCCTGTATTCAGCGTCTGGCCCAGATGGCGCGTGCATCCGGCATTCACATCATCATGGCCACGCAGCGCCCGTCGGTTGACGTGATCACCGGCACGATCAAGGCCAACTTCCCCACCCGGATTTCGTTCCAGGTGACCTCGAAAGTCGACAGTCGCACCATTCTGGGCGAGCAAGGCGCCGAGCAGCTTCTGGGCATGGGCGACATGCTGTATATGGCGGGCGGCTCCAAGATCACCCGCGTCCACGGCCCGTTCGTGTCGGACGAGGAAGTCGAAGAAATCGTCACCTATCTGAAAAGCTTCGGTCCACCCGAATATGTGGGCGGCGTGTCGGATGGCCCGTCGGAAGACAAGGCCGACAATATCGACGCGGTTCTGGGGCTGAACACCGGCGGCAACACCAACGGCGAAGATGCGCTGTACGATCAGGCCGTGGGAATTGTGATCAAGGATCGCAAATGCTCGACGTCCTACATCCAGCGCAAACTGGGCATCGGCTATAACAAGGCCGCGCGTTTGGTCGAACAGATGGAAGACGAAGGTCTTGTTTCCGCATCAAACCATGTTGGAAAACGCGAAATTCTGATCCCCGAACAGCAGTAAACCAAACCCGGACAACGATCCGGTCTGCGTCGTCCCGTGCGGGGCGGCGTGTTCCTTCAACGACAATAAAACTGAGGCAAACCCATGATTCAACGTCGTCACACAACCGACCGAATGAGCCAAAGCGTCACCCATAAGGGCGTCGTCTATCTGGCCGGTCAGGTCGGCACGCCCGGCAACAGCGTGGCCGAGCAGACCCGCGAATGTCTTGAGCAGGTCGAAAAGCTGCTGGACGAAGCAGGATCCTCGACCAAGCACATGCTGCAGGCGATCATCTGGATGGCCGACATGAAAGACTTCGCCGAGATGAATTCGGCCTGGGACGCTTGGGTGCCCAAGGGTCACGCGCCTGCCCGCGCCACCGGCTCGGCTGAACTGGCTACCCCGGGCCACAAGGTCGAAGTGATCGTGACCGCCGCGGTTATCGAGTAACCGCCCATCTTGAAAGGCGCGTTATCGCCTATCATCTACTGTTCGGGCTTAATATCCTCGTATCAAACGGGATAGAGTACGCCCGAGCAGTAAAGGTAGGATGAATGACCCCCTTGCGTATGACTTTCGCCGCATTGGCCCTAATGGCCACGGCGCTTCCGGCTCAGGCCGAAAAGATCAGCCTGAACGCGATTTCCAATTATCTGAACGGTCTCAGCACCGCGAAATCGCAGTTCACCCAGATCAATGATGACGGCACGATTTCGACCGGGACGATCTATCTGAAGCGTCCCGGGCGCGCGCGCTTTGAATATAACCCTCCGATGGATGCGCTGGTCGTGGCGGGCGGATCGCAGGTCGCGATCTTTGATGGGAAGTCCAACGCAGGCCCGCAGCAATATCCGCTGAAACGCACGCCGTTGAACCTGATTCTGGCGCGCAATGTGAATTTGGGTCAGGCCAATATGGTGGTGGGTCACAACTATGATGGGACGGCCACAACGGTTGTGGCGCAAGATCCCGAGAACCCCGAGGTCGGGACGATCGAGCTGAAGTTCACCGCAAACCCGACCGAGCTGCGCCAGTGGGTAATCACGGACAATGCCGGGTCGCAAACGACCGTTCTTTTGGGCGGGCTTGAGAAGGGTATGGACCTTCGCGCATCGCTGTTTTCGATCACCGCTGCGATCAACAAACGGTCGCGCAACTAAGCGCAAAACGGAAAATCTGACCCGGGAATGCCGGGTCAGACGCTGTCTTAGCGGCAGTTTGCCAGCTGGATTTGATACATGATCGACCGGCTTGCGACCTCGTCCGCTACACGTACCAACCAGGATTTCGACTTGTAGCTGCCACGCAGATAGCCGGTGCGGCCCTCGTGATAGGCCAGATACTGGTTGCGCGCATCATGTAGCGGGATGCCCGTGACCTCGTTCGTTTTGGTCATGTACCAGCCCATGAAATCCGTCGCGTCCTGAATGCTGGTCCGCTTGGCACCGCGGCCACCTTCGGCCCGCTGGTATTCTTTCCATGTGCCGTCCAACGCCTGCGCATAGCCATAGGCCGAGCTTTGGCGTCCCATCGGTAGCACACCCAACACGTATTTTACCGGCGTGCGTGCATCATGCACGAATTTCGATTCCTGATAGACGATCGCCATCTGGACGTGAACGGGGATATTCCATTTCCGTTCGGTCTTTTTCATGGCACGCAAAATCTTGGGCTGCTGGCGCACGATACTGCACGCATTGTCCAGATTGCGCGGAGCCTTGGAGCCACCGCCACATGACGCCACGAACGCCACGACCATGGTCGCGAGAATGAGTTTTTTCATCTGCCTACTGCTCGTATGTTTTTCACCATTCTAACGGATTTTGGGGGCTGTGGGAATCACCTGATCGGCCTTTTTCGAACCCGCGGCGCATCTTCGCTGATCCGGCGAAAACAGGGCTGGGCGAGCCAACGATGTCCAAACTGTTTCCAAAAAATCCGGTCAGATTGCATGGACAATCAGAGGCGTTCGGCGTTAGTGATGGGACAAGGTTGGAGCAATGTTGAAGACACACGCGAAATATCATCTGGGCCAAGTTTTACGCCACCGGAAGCATCCCTTCCGGGGGGTGGTTTTTGACGTGGATGCGATTTTTTCCAACACCGATGAGTGGTACGATGCCATTCCTGAAGATAGCCGTCCGTCCAAGGACCAGCCGTTCTATCATCTGCTGGCTGAGAATGACCAAAGCTATTACGTGGCATATGTGTCCGAGCAGAATTTGGTTGAAGATCACTCGGGCGAACCGATTGAACATCCTGATCTGCCTGATCTTTTTGGCGATTTTGAAGACGGTCAGTATCCGCTTCAGGTTCAGTTGAACTAACCGGATTCTTGTGAAGCGGATCGCGGTCGGCCACGTGGCCGACGCGGGTTTCTTTATCTCTCACAGCGACCCGAAAATACCGCGTGCAGGCCGGTTTCAGGCCTGTTCCTCTGCGGGTTTTCGGATTCGGAAGGACAGGATATTCCGTCCGTCGCGCCGCTCGTACTGAAGCTCTTGAGTCAACTCGCGGACCAAAAGCCAGCCGAATCCCCCCTCTGGAAAATCACTGCTGTCGCAGTTTAGATCATAGTCGACCGGCTTGTTGGTCAGATCTTCCGGCAAGGGCCGCCCTTCGTCCTGTACCAAAACGCGCAATCCGGCATCGCTTTGTTCGACAGACAAGTCGATCTGGCCCGTTGGATCTTCCTGATAGGCGTGTTCGACAATGTTGTTCAGAACCTCAGCCAGAACAATTTCGACCACCGATTTCTCGTCTGCGGACAGGGTCAAGGAAAGCACCTTCCCCAAGGCCTGCCGCACAGAGAGGTTGTCGCTTGGAAAATCCAGCTTCAGGGTCTGATCCGAATGTTGCGTCGCCGCATTCTGCAAGGTCTGTGCACTCCTTTAGCGCGGGTGTGTCAGCTTGCGTTGGCAAGACCGCCATCAAGGGCAGCGTCCACGCTGTCATGGATGGTAAAGACCGTATCCATACGAGTCAGGGCAAAAACCTTTGCAACGGTGTTGGACAGTGCTGCCAGCTCAAAGCTGCGCCCGTCCGACACCTGCTTCATGGCGGCGACAATCGCGCCAAGGCCGCTTGAGTCGATGAAGTCGACTTTTGCCATGTCCACGACCACGCGTTGCGGGCCATCCGACGTCACGTCGCGCATCTGATCTTTGAACTTGATGGCGATGGCGGCATCAATTCGACTGTTGTCTACGGTGATCACTCGGGCCGCAGGCCCGTCTTGATAGGTAAGCTGCACAGGGTCGCTCCTTCCTCGCGGTTAGTAGAACTACAGTCTAGACGGCGATCCTTACCATTCGGTAAGCGAGTACCGGAAAAGCATTGGTTGGAGGCTATGATGAAAAACGTGGTTATCGCAGGGGCGGCGCGCACCCCCATGGGCGGATTTCAGGGCGCATTTTCGGGTGTGACGGCTTCCGAGCTGGGCGGCGCGGCGATCAAGGCGGCACTGGAAGATGCAGGCGCGGACGCCAGCCAGATCGAAGAGCTGCTGATGGGCTGCGTTCTGCCCGCGGGTCAGGGTCAGGCCCCGGCGCGTCAGGCAGGCTTTGCTGCCGGTCTGGGTAAAGAGGTTCCCGCCACCACGCTGAACAAGATGTGTGGCTCGGGCATGAAGACCGCGATGATCGCCTATGATCAGGTCGCGCTGGGCGGCACCGACATCATGGTTGCTGGCGGCATGGAGAGCATGACCGAGGCCCCGTACATCCTGCCCAAAATGCGCAGCGGTGCCCGGATTGGCCACGGCGCGGTTGTGGACCACATGTTTCTGGACGGTCTGGAAGACGCCTATGACAAGGGTCGCCTGATGGGCACCTTTGCCGAGGATTGCGCCGAAAGCTTCCAGTTCACCCGCGAAGCGCAGGACGAATACGCGCTAAAATCGCTGGCAAACTCGCTGGAAGCCCAGAAGACAGGTGCGTTCGAAGGCGAGATAGCCGCCGTCAGCATCAAGACCCGCAAGGGCGATGTCGTCGTGGGTGAGGATGAACAGCCCGGCAATGCGCGCCCCGACAAGATCCCAACCCTGAAGCCAGCCTTCCGCAAGGATGGCACGGTGACGCCCGCCAACAGCTCGTCGATTTCGGACGGCGCGGCGGCCTTGGTTGTGGCTTCGGAAGACGCGGCCAATGCGGCAGGGCTGAAGATCCGCGCGCGCATCATGGGTCACGCCAGCCATGCGCAGGAACCGAACCTGTTCACCACAGCCCCCGTGCCTGCCGCGCAAAAGCTGCTGGATCGTCTGGGCTGGACCAAAGACGACGTGGATCTGTGGGAAGTTAACGAGGCCTTCGCCGTCGTCCCCATGGCCTTCATGCATGAAATGGGCCTGTCGCGTGACATCGTGAACGTGAATGGCGGCGCTTGCGCGCTGGGTCACCCGATCGGTGCTTCGGGCACGCGCATCATGGTGACGCTCTTGAACGCGCTGGAAAAGCGTGGTCTGAAACGCGGTGTGGCTGCGATCTGCATCGGGGGTGGCGAAGGCACTGCCATCGCGATCGAACGCGTGTAAGGTCACTTGAGACCTGCTAGATCAAGGGCGCGGGTTTCCGCGCCCTTTTCATTTGGAAGACAGTATGAAGATCAACTACGCCGAGACCGCCCAGATCATCGCATCCTTGACGGAAGGAGAGACCGACGAGGTCGCCCTGATGGCCACTGTCACGTGTGAGCTGCATCACGCCGATGATCGGTTCGACTGGACAGGTTTCTATCGCGTGACGGAACCCGAGATGCTGAAGATCGGACCCTATCAGGGCGGGCATGGATGTCTGCAAATCCCGTTTTCGCGCGGGGTGTGTGGTGCGGCGGCGCGCACCGGCGAGGTGCAGTTGGTCGCTGATGTCGACGCCTTTCCCGGGCACATCGCCTGTGCATCTTCGACGCGATCCGAAGTCGTGTTGCCGGTCTGGAACGCCGATGGCGTGCTGATTGCGGTGCTGGATATCGATAGCGACCAGCCCGCCGCATTCACGCAAGATGACGCTGACGCGTTGGCGAAAATCCTGTCGGACACCTTCGCGCGTTAGACCGTGCGATCACTGCAAAACATCTCTGGCTGACCCGTTTGGCGGCCTGAACACGACATTTCCTCGTCGTAATCAGGCTTGCCACGAATCACTATTTTGCCCCAGCATGAAAAAAAGCGTGAAAATTTCACGATAACATTCATGCGGAGGTCACATGCTACACAGCGATCCACAGAACCTGCACCGGACAAGTCTGGGGGCTGATCTGCGGGCCTTGCGCAAATCGCGTGGCATGACGATCTCGGATCTGGCGGACGCCTTGGGCCGGTCCATCGGGTGGCTCAGCCAAGTCGAGCGTGACAAATCCGAACCCTCGATTTCCGACCTGCGCGCGATCGCCGAAGCGCTAGGCGTGCCCATGTCGCTTCTCTTCGCGCACAAATCCTCGCCCGCGGGCGAGCAGGGGCGGATCGTGCGGGCGGGCAATCGCCGCCCAATGGGTGCGGGCCACGAAGGGCTGATCGAGGAGCTTTTGTCCCCCGACCTGACCGACGATTTCGAGATGGTGCACTCGACCTTCGAGCCACATTCAAAGATGCAAACCCCTGCTAGCCGTCCCACGCAAGAGGTCGGCTATATAGTGTCCGGCAAGCTGGACCTAACCATCGGCGGGCGCAGCTTCACGGTCCAAACTGGCGACAGTTTCCGCATCAAGCACGAAACCTATGACTGGGCGAACCCCTATGACGAACCGGCCGTTGCGATCTGGGTGATCGCGCCGCCGGTCTATTAAGGGGGCGATGATGATCAAAGGAAACTGCCTGTGCGGAGCCATCACGTTTTCGACCGACGCGACGCCGGAAGGTGCCTCGATGTGCCATTGCAGCCAATGCCGCAAGCAATCGGGCGGCATCTGGTCCTCGGCCTTCGTACCGGAAGCCGAACTGACCATCACAGGCGACGTGTCGTGGTACGCGGCCAGCGACACGGCCAAGCGCGGGTCGTGCCCGACCTGCGGGTCCTTCCTATTCTGGAAAGCCCATGACGAGGATACGATCAGTTTTGCATTGGGCGCGGTCGATGGCCCCACTGGGCTGACCTTGGAAAAGCACATCTTTGTCGCTGACAAGGGCGACTATTACGAAATTGCCGATGGCCTGCCGCAAAGCGCGCAGTAACACCAAGAAAGACGGAGACCTTAATGTCTGATTTTCCCACCAAAGCACGCGTCGTTATCATCGGCGGCGGTGTTGTCGGCGCCTCGACGCTGTATCACCTTGGCCTGAAGGGCTGGACCGATTGTGTGCTGCTTGAAAAGAACGAGCTGACGGCAGGGTCCACCTGGCACGCGGCGGGCAACGTGCCGACGTTCTCGACCAGCTGGGCGATCATGAATATGCAGCGCTATTCGACCGAGCTGTATTCGCGTCTGGGCGAAGAGGTCGACTATCCAATGAACTACCATCAGACCGGCTCGATCCGTCTGGCCCACACCGAAGAGCGGATGCAGGAATTTGAACGCGCGTGCTCGATGGGCCGGTATCAGGGCATCGAGATGGAGATGTGGACGCCCGAACAAGCGAAAGAACGTTATCCGTTCCTTGAAACGCATGATCTGGCCGGTGTGCTGTGGGATCCGTCGGACGGTGACATCGATCCGGCTCAGGTCACCCAAGCGATGGCCAAAGGCGCGCGCGATCTGGGGCAGAAAATCCTGCGTTTCACCCCGGCGACAGGCGTCACCCAGAAGGAAGACAAGACGTGGATCGTGCACACCGAGAAGGGCGATATCGAATGTGACTATGTGGTGAACGCCGCCGGTTATTATGCCCAGCGTGTCGGTGAGTGGTTCAAGCCTTATGGTGGCCGCACCGTGCCGATGATGGTGATGGAGCACCAGTATCTGCTGACCGAACAGATCCCCGAGATCGAAGCGTGGTCCAAAGAGCACGGCGGCAAGCTGCCCCTGATCCGCGACGTGGACGTGTCTTATTACCTGCGTCAGGAAAAGCACGGCTATAACCTTGGCCCGTACGAGCCGAACTGTAAGGCCCACTGGATCGGCGATGAAGACAAGATGCCCGACGATTTCAGCTTCCAGCTGTGGCAGGAAGATCTGGACCGGATCGAGGATATCGTCGTCGACGCCATGGCCCGCGTACCACTGATGGAGACCTCGGGTGTGTCCAGCGTGATCAACGGCCCGATCCCCTATGCCCCTGACGGTCTGCCCCTAATGGGTCCGATGCCCGGCGTCGAAAACGCGTTCGAGGCATGTGTCTTCACCTTCGGCATCGCCCAAGGTGGTGGCGCTGGGAAGGTCATGGCGGAATGGATCGTCGATGGCGCGACCGAGTGGGATATGTGGGCGGTCGATCCGCGCCGCTACACCGACTACACCGATCAGGAATATTGCGACCAGAAAGGGATGGAGGTCTATGGCAACGAATACGCCATGCACTTCCCCCACCACGAATGGCCCGCCGCGCGCGACAAGAAACTGTCACCCGTGCATGATCGCGTGATTGCTGCTGGCGGCGTCATGGGGGCCTATAACGGTTGGGAACGTGCCAACTGGTTTGCGCAAGACGGCGACGATACCTCGGAAGAAGGCACGCACACTTGGGGCCGCTCTGGCCCGTGGGAGCAACGCATCAAGGAAGAATGCGAAGCGGTGCGGGATGGCGTAGGCGTTCTGGACCTGCCGGGCTTCTCGCGCTTTGTCGTGAAGGGCGAGGGTGCCGCCGAGGCACTGCGTGGTCTGGTCACCGGTGGCCTGCCAAAGATCGGTCGCATCAATCTGGTCTACATAGCCGACAATCGCGGCCGCATCCTGACCGAGATGTCGTGCATGCGTCTGGGCGAAGATGATTTTGTCATGATCACCGCTGCCACCGCGCAGTGGCATGACCGCGACATTCTGGTGCAAGCGATGCCCGCGACTGTCTCGGTCGAGGATTTCACCACCACCCGCGACACGCTGATCGTAACCGGACCGAAGTCGCGCGATCTGCTGGCTGGCATGTCGGATGCGGACCTAAGCCTCGGTTGGCTGACCCATCAGGCGGCGACCGTCGCTGGCAAACCCGCGCATCTGGTGCGCGTGTCCTTCGCAGGCGAACTGGGCTGGGAGGTCCACGCGCTGAACGAAGACATGCCCGCGATCTATGACGCGATCGTCGCTGGTGGCGCCAAGCCGTTCGGCATGTATGCCCTGAACAGCCTGCGTCTGGAAAAAGGCTATCGCGCGTGGAAGGGCGATCTGTCGACGGATTACTCGCTGCTGGAAGGCGGGCTTGGCCGTTTCGTCAAGCTGGACAAGCCACAGGACTTCCCGGGCAAGGCCGCAATCCAGAACGAGATGCAGCAGGGCGTGAAGAAATCCTTCGTTACCCTGACGGTCGAGGCTGGCGACGCAGACGCGCCCTATATGTCCTGCATCTGGTCGGGCGACGAAATCGTCGGCGAAACCACCTCGGGCGGGTGGGGCCATCGCGTGAACAAGTCGATCGCGCTGGGCATGGTCCGCACCGAACTGGCCACCCCCGGCACCGAGCTTGAGGTCGAAATCTACGGCGAGAAGTTCAAAGCCGTGGTGCAGGAAGATCAACCGCTGTGGGATCCGGCAAACGAGCGTTTGCGCGCCTGATCGCATGAAAAACCGCCCCGCGCGCGCCAAGATGCGCGGGGCCACCAACAGGGAAGGAACAGACGATGAAGGACATGATCCAACATCCCGTTCAGGTCGACATCCTGATGTCAGACGGTTTCGTCTTGACCGAATTGTCCGCCATTCTTGAACTTCTGCGCATCGCCAACCGCGTCACCGCGCGCGAGGTGTTTCGCTGGCAAAACCTGTCACGCCATGGCGGAGATATCCGTTGCCGCGCGGGGATCGACGTGGCCACACAGCCCTTCCGCGCAAGGCCGTCGGCGCACTACGTCTTCGTGCTGGGCAATTCTGACCCGGACGCGAAAGAGCTGTCGCTGCAAAAGGAAATCAAGGCTTATCAATGGGCCGGCGCCCGCGTAATCCTGCTCTCCGAAGCCGCCAGCCGCCACATCGCCGAAACGGGCGAGCAAACGATGAGCCACACCACCCACTGGGAAAACCGCGCCGTTCTGAACGAACGCGGCACGCCCGGCGTCGGGTCTTATGCGCTGGTGGCTGATGATGGACGGATCATCACCTCCGCCGGGATGGGATCGACCCATGATCTTGTGCTGGCGCTGTTGGGCAGCCACCTGTCCGCGGCCTCGGTCGCAACGGTGGCGGACATCATGCTGCACGAGAAAATCCGCACATTCTCGACCCTGCAGCCCTTTGGTGGGAAAGAGCTTTCTTTGACCGGGAACCGCGCACTGGACCAATGTGTAGAGTTGATGCAGGCCAATCTGGAAGAGCCTCTGCGCATCTCGGAATTGGTCGCGCTGCTGGGGATCTCCGAACGTTCGCTGGAGCGCCATTTCCGCGCGCATTTCCACACCACACCCAACGCCTATTATCGTGAGCTGCGCCTCAATCACGCCAATACCCTACTTATGAAAACCGCGATGAGCGTGCGCGACGTCGGGCTGGCCTGTGGTTTTCCCAACGGGTTCTCGTCGCTGTTCCGTCGCCATTTCGGCGTGACTCCCATGTCGCTGCGCAAGACCGGAAACTTGCCCGCCTATAATAGCTAATTTCCGTCAATTCTGGCGGAAACAAGATGTTTGGTCGCCGCGCCGCGTGCAAGTTTCGACCCGAATCCATCAAGGAGTGATGTCATGTCCCTGCCCATACAAGCCCGCGTTGTCATTATCGGTGGCGGCGTTATCGGCTGCTCTGTCGCTTATCACCTGACCAAGCTTGGCTGGAAAGATGTGGTGCTGCTTGAACGCAAGCAGCTGACATCCGGCACCACATGGCATGCCGCCGGTCTGATTGCCCAGCTGCGCGCGACGGCGAACATGACGAAGCTGGCGAAATACTCGCAGGAGCTCTATGGCGATCTTGAGGCTGAAACGGGTGTCGCCACCGGCTTCAAACGTGTGGGTTCGATCAGCGTGGCGCTGACCACTGAGCGGATGGAAGAACTGGCCCGTCAGGCCGCCATGGCCCGCGCCTTTGGCGTGGACGTGGAAGAAATCACCGCCGAAGAAGCGCTGTCGCGTTATGAACACCTGAACATCGACGGTGTTGTCGGCGGCGTCTGGCTGCCGAAAGACGGGCAAGGCGACCCGGCCAACATCGCGCTGGCTTTGGCCAAGGGTGCGCGCCAAAAGGGTGCGATCGTCAAAGAGCGCACCAAAGTCACAGGCATCCAGCGCGACGGGCGAAAGGTGACGGGTGTCGATTGGGCCTCGGACGACGGGAAAGAACAAGGCCACATCGCCTGCGACATGATCGTGAACTGCGCGGGTATGTGGGGCCACGAGGTAGGTCGCATGGCAGGCGTCAACGTGCCCCTTCACGCGTGTGAGCACTTCTATATCGTGACCGAAGCCATTCCGAACCTGACACAAATGCCGGTGCTGCGCGTGCCGGACGAATGCGCCTATTACAAGGAAGACGCGGGCAAGATGCTGCTGGGCGCGTTTGAACCCAACGCCAAGCCGTGGGGCATGAACGGCATTGCCGACACGTTCGAGTTCGACCAGCTGCCCGAGGATTTCGACCATTTTGAGCCGATCTTGGAAAACGCCTGTAATCGTATGCCCATGCTGGCCGAGGCTGGCATCCACACCTTCTTCAACGGCCCGGAAAGCTTCACGCCGGACGACGCCTATCACCTTGGCCTCGCGCCCGAGATGGACAATGTCTGGGTCGCGGCGGGCTTCAACTCGATCGGCATTCAGTCGGCGGGTGGCGCGGGCATGGCGCTGGCGCAGTGGATGGAGGACGGCGACAAACCCTTCGATCTAGGCGACGTCGACATCAGCCGGATGCAGCCGTTCCAGGGCAACAAGCACTACCTGTTTGAGCGCTCGAAAGAGACGTTGGGCCTGCTCTATGCCGACCACTTCCCGTTCCGCCAGAAAGCCACCGCACGTGGCGTCCGCCGGACCCCATTCCATCATCACCTGAAGGAACAGGGCGCAGTCTTTGGCGAACTCGCAGGTTGGGAGCGCGCCAACTGGTTTGCCAATGAAGGTCAGAAACCCGAGTACGAATACACGTGGGGCCGTCCGAACTGGTTCGAAAACTCGGCAGCCGAACACAAGGCCATCCGCGAGAATGTGGGCATGTATGACATGTCCTCCTTCGGCAAAATCCGTGTCGAAGGCCCGGATGCCGAAGCGTTTATGAACTATGTCGGCGGCGGCGATTACTCGGTGCCGAATGGCAAGATCGTCTATACCCAATTCCTGAACCGTCGCGGCGGGATCGAGGCCGACGTGACCGTCACCCGCCTGACCGAGACCGCCTATCTGGTCGTCACCCCCGCTGCCACGCGTCTGGCCGACCAGACATGGATGCAGCGCCATGTGGGCGACTTCAGCGTTGTGATCACCGATGTGACCGCGGGCGAAGGTGTCTTGGCCGTGATGGGGCCGAACGCACGGAAATTGCTGGAAAAAGTCAGCCCGAACGACTTCACCAACGCCACCAACCCCTTCGGCACCGCGCAGGAAATCGAGATTGGCATGGGCCTAGCCCGCGCCCACCGCGTAACCTATGTCGGCGAACTTGGGTGGGAGATCTATGCATCTGCCGATATGACGGGGCATGTCTTTGAGACACTGCATGAAGCCGGGCAGGACATGGGGCTGAAGCTGTGCGGAATGCATATGATGGACAGCTGCCGGATCGAAAAGGGCTTTCGCCACTTCGGCCACGACATCACCTGTGAAGATCACGTGCTGGAAGCCGGGCTTGGCTTTGCGGTGAAGACCGATAAACCGGATTTCGTCGGGCGCGACGCCGTGCTGGCCAAGAAGGAAAGCGGGCTGGAAAACCGCATGGTCCAGTTCAAGCTGACCGATCCCGAGCCACTACTCTATCACAACGAACCCGTCATTCGTGATGGCGAGATCGTGGGCTTCCTCAGCTCGGGGTCCTACGGGCACCATCTGGGGGCCGCGATGGGCATGGGTTACGTGCCGTGTAAGGGCGAAACGGCTGCGGATGTACTAGCGTCGAGCTACGAGATCGACGTGGCGGGCACCCGCGTGAAAGCCGAAGCATCCTTGAAGCCGATGTACGACCCGAAAGGTGAGCGCGCCAAGGTCTGATGCCATCACGAAACGTGATACATCGCGTCACGACATTCACGCTATCCAACCTCTCATCCGGCCTGCATAAAGGCTGGGTGAGGAGCGCGATATGGCAGTGACATCAAAACCGGAAAATGTGGATACGCCGCAAGGGCTTGCCTTTGCGATCACCGCCTATGTGCTGTGGGGATTCCTGCCGCTCTACCTGAAGCTTCTGATCCACATGCCCGCGACCGAGGTGCTGGCGCATCGCGTGATCTGGTCCGTGCCCGTTGCCGGCGCGGTGCTGATCGCCATGGGGCGCACGCGTGACATTAAAGCCGTTCTAACCGACCGTCGCAGCCTGCTGCTGGCCTTGGTGACGGCAACGCTGATTTCGGTCAATTGGGGCATTTATATCTGGGCGATTGGTGCCGAGCAGACGGTCGAGGCCGCGCTGGGCTATTACATCAACCCGCTTTTTTCGATCGTGATGGGGGCTGTCCTGTTGGGCGAGCGTCTGTCGCGCGCGCAGTGGGTGGCGGTGTTTCTGGCGGCTTTGGCTGTGATCGTCCTGACCGTGGATGCGGGTCGGCTGCCCATGGTTGCGCTGGGCCTGATGTTGACTTGGGGGTTCTACGCCTATTTCAAAAAATCACTCCCTATCGGTCCCAATCAGGGTTTCCTTCTTGAGGTTCTGATCCTGACGCCACCTGCGTTGGCCTATGTTATCTGGCTTGGGGCCACCGGGCAGGGGCATCTGTTCACCTCGACCGGCGACACGCTGCTGTTGATGGGTTGCGGACTGGTCACTGCCGTGCCGCTGATGGTCTATGCCAACGGTGCGAAACTGCTGCGCCTATCGACCATTGGCATCCTGCAATACATCGCACCGACGATGATCTTCCTTGTGGCGGTCTTTATCTTCCGCGAGCCGTTTGGAGGCGCCAAGCTGATCGCGTTCCCGCTGATCTGGCTGGCGCTGATCGTCTACACCACCGCGCTGTTTCGGCAGATGCGGCGCAAGCGTTGACTTGCGGTGCTGGGGCGCAGCCGCTATCCCGCACGCATGTCGTCTGAATACAACCCGCCTCAGGATCCGCTGGTTATCCTGCACCACGATCACGAGCTTCTATTCGTGGACAAGCCCTCGGGTCTGTTGTCAGTGCCGGGCAAGGGCGAGCATTTGGCTGACTGCCTGATTGCGCGAGTTCAGGCCGTCTTTCCCGAGGCGCTTCTGGTGCATCGGTTGGATCGCGATACCTCGGGCGTGATGGTATTCGCGTTGACACCCCATGCGCAGCGCCATCTGGGGCTTCAGTTCGAGAAGCGGCAGACCAAGAAAACCTATCTGGCGCGTGTCTTTGGACGGGTTGAGGAACGCGAAGGCACCGTCGATCTGCCCTTGATCGTTGACTGGCCCAACCGCCCCAAGCAGCATGTGGATTTTGAGAACGGCAAACCTGCCGTGACCGACTGGAAAGTCCTGCGTTACGAGGAAAACGCGACCCGGATGCGGCTGTTTCCGCAGACAGGCCGCAGTCACCAGCTGCGCGTGCATATGTTGGAACTGGGCCATCCCATTCTGGGCGATCCGTTCTATGCAACCGGCGAGGCGTTGAATGCCCCGCGCTTGATGCTGCATGCCGAAAGCCTGCGCTTGCGCCACCCGGACGGCGGAAAAGGGATCACCATCAAGGCGAAATGCCCGTTCTGACGGCTTGACCTTGGGGCAGGAAGTCTTGCCGCCCGGCGCGCTTCCTGATTGACTGGCACGACCTGCGAAGGAGGCCCCAATGCATCAGCCCGTCATTTCCGGCACCGGCGTTTTCACGCCCGAACAGATCATCACGAACGCAGAACTGGTGAAGGCGTTCAACGCCTATGCCGAGAAGTTCAATGCAGCGAATGCAGATGGCATCGCGGCGGGCGACGTGGCCGAGATGGGCCTTTCGTCCGAGGAATTCATCGTTTCGGCCTCGGGTATTCATCAACGGTACGTCATGGATAAAACTGGGGTTCTTGACCCTGATGTGATGCATCCAACCCTGCGCGAGCGTGCCGATGATGAGCCGGGGATCATGACCGAAATGGGTGTGGATGCCTGCCGCAAAGCCTTGGCGCAGGCGGGGTGTGACGCGGCGGATGTAGATTTGGTGATCTGCGCTGCCTCGAACCACGAACGTGCCTATCCGGCGATCGCGATTGAAATCCAACAGGCGCTGGGCGCGGGCGGGTTTGCGTTTGATATGAACGTGGCGTGCTCCTCGGCGACCTTCGGTATTCAGGCCGCGGCCGACATGATCCGTTCTGGGTCGGTTAAACGCGCATTGGTGGTCAACCCCGAGATCTGCTCGGCCCATTTGGAATGGCGCGACCGCGATTGCCACTTCATCTTCGGGGACGTGGCCACAGCGACGCTGATCGAGCGTAAGGAAGACGCCCAAGGCGGGTATTTCGAGATCCTATCAACCCGCTGTCTGACGCAATTCTCGAATAACATCCGCAACAACAACGGCTTCCTGCGCCGCACTCGGGAAGAGACCGCGGATCTGCCCGACCGGCGCGACATGCAATTCATGCAGAACGGCCGCAAAGTGTTCAAAGAGGTGTTGCCGATCGTGTCGAAACACATTCTGGGACACATCGCGGACATCGGTGTTGGGCAGGATGATTTGAAACGGCTGTGGCTGCATCAGGCCAACAAATCCATGAATGACTTCATCGGAAAGAAGGTGCTTGGCCGGACGCCTGAGGCCGACGAGCAGCCCAATATCCTGCAGGACTACGCCAACACCTCGTCCGCCGGATCGATCATTGCCTTCTCGAAATACTCGGATGACTTGGCACTGGGAGATACCGGCGTGATCTGTTCCTTCGGCGCAGGCTACTCGGTCGGGTCGGTTGTGGTGCGCCGCGCCTGATGAAAGGCGCTAGCGCACGATGAACTCGGCATGAAGCGCCCCGGCGGCCTTGATGCTTTTCAAGATATCGATCATGTCGCGCGGCGCCACGCCTAACGCGTTTAGCCCTGCGACGAGTTCGGACAGAGACGCCCCTCCACTAACCTCGGCCAGTCCGATGCCCGGCTCTTCCTCGATCGCGGCATTGGTGCGCGGCACCACGATGGCCTCGCCGTCCGAGAACGGGTTGGGCTGCACCACGATGGGCTGCTCTTGAATGCGCAAGGTAAGGTTGCCTTGCGACACAGCTACCCGGCTGATCCGTACATCTTCTCCCATTACGATGGTTCCTGACCGCTGATCGACCACCACCTTGGCGCGCCTTTCCGGTTCGACCCCGATGTTTTCTATGGTGCCCAACGCATGCGCGGGAGAGATCGCACGCGTTGCAGTGATGTCGACCACAACAGTGCCGCTGTCCAGCATGCGCGACACGACACGGCCATACTTTCCGTTAATGGCCCGCTCGATCCGTTCGGCGGTGGTGAAATCAGGTGTGCGCAGGGCCAGCCGGATGGATTTCAGCTTGGTGAAATCAAAGTCAATTTCTTGCTCAACGCGCGCGCCGCTGGGGATCACGCCGCTGGTGGGCACGCCCCGGGTAACTTTGGCCCCATCGCCTTCGGCGGTTGCTCCACCCGCGATCACGGTTCCCTGTCCGACGGCATAGATCTCGCCATCTGCGGCATTCAGCGGGGTCATGATCAATGTGCCGCCCAGCAGACTTTTCGCGTCCCCAATTGCCGATACCGTCACGTCGATCCGAGACCCAGAACGTGCGAACGGTGGAAGCGATGCCGTGACGAACACCGCAGCGACATTCTTGGGGCGGAACTGTTCGCCGGTGATGTTCACACCCAGCCGTTCCAGAATATTCGACATGATGTCTTCGGTGAAAGGCGCGTTGCGGATACCGTCGCCCGTGCCATTCAGTCCGACAACCAGCCCGTAGCCGACAAGGTCGTTGCCGCGCACGCCGTCGAATTCCACCAGATCCTTGATGCGGATCGAGTTCGCATGGGCGGCGGCGGTTAGGGCAAAAAGCGCAATCAGGCAGGCAAACAGGTGTTTCATCGCATGTAATCCGTGAAGCTGAGTTTCGAGAGATGCGCGGTGGTGGTGTAGAGCGCCTCGAGCTGGCTATAGAGCTCTTCCAGCCGTGCGGCAGTATCGAAGGGGTCTGCGGCGGTCAGTTCATTATAGGACAGCTCCAACGAATGCTGTTCGGCTGTGTTATGCGCCACCGCATTTTCGATCCGCGCCTCCACGGCGCCGACCCGCGCTTGCAGCATCGTGGTGTCATCGACCGCGCTGAGAAGGGCGTTTGACGACATTTCGGCCAGGGATTTCTGTTGGTCCAGATCACCGGAAAGCGCGCCTTCAGCCAGCACTACTGTTTTGGCGACGGCAGCCAGAAGGGTGCGTATCTCGGGGTCATTGGCGCGGACGGGCAGGGTGGCAGTTTCGCCATTGCCCAACCGAATGGGGCCATAGCTTTCGTCCGCCCCCTGATAGCCCAGCGTATCAAATCCGCCGCCGGGCGTGTTGAACCAGTCGTCGATGGCAGACGAAACACCCGCGGCCGTAACTTCGCCCGAGATGGCGGTCATCAGTTCGGTGATGATCGTGTCGGCGTCAGCAAGGGCGGGACCATCGGTTGCAGCCCCTGCGAAAAGCGACCGCCCCCCTGCACCTGCGTTCAGCTTTGAAATGATCGAGGCAAACTTCTGTTCCGCGTCCAGCGCGGTCGTTTGCAGCATGGTCACGTTGTTTGCGCTGCGCGCCGCGATCAACCCGGTTGAGAGGTCCTGCGCCTGTGTGTGAATCGTGGTGAGTGCGACCTGCGTGGTCTCCGCCATCAGCCGCGCCTCGTTCGTGGCTTGCGCATGTGAGGACATCAGCTTGAGGCTGTGTTCAAGCCCAGCGATTGCACCGTAGCCGCCCGTCGTGTTCGCCCCCAGATCGGTTTTGCGCCCGGTAGACAGCTCGGTGCTGAGCCGCGTCATCTCTTGCCGCAATTGCGTGCTGTGTCGCCGGGTCAAGAATGTGCTGGCCAGGTCGCCAAAAGTGGAGATGCTCATCCCGTGCCCCCTACATACCTAACAGAAGTTGCAGCATTTCATCGGCGGCAGTGACCACCTGAGCGTTGGCGGCGAAGGCCTGTTCGATGATCATTAGCTTTTGCATTTCGGCATCGGTATCCACGCCTTGCGCCAGCTCCATCTCTCTCAGGCTGTCATTCTGAGCGAGGTCAAAGCTGAGCTGTGCCTCGCTGTGCTCAAGATTCGCGGCGACTGTGTTCAGTAAATCTGACGCCAAGCCCGCCGAGGATCGCGCCGCGCCCGAGAATCCACCTGAAGAGGCAACTTTCGGAGCGTCCAACGCGTCGACCAGCTGGCCAAGAAGCGTGGCGTTGCCGACATTGCCCGGCACCGCGGCGCCAAGTCCGTCACGCAGCCGCCAAACCGCGCCGCCTTGTGTTGGATCCACAGCGGCGTTCAGGGATAATCGGCTGCTGAGGGCAACCTCATCTGCCGGATCGAATGCCGCCCCGGCATCTGTAAACAGGCCTGGGGCTCCCGGCGCACGTGTCGCGTCAAGAGCTGGATCCTGAAATCGTTCAACAAAATCGCGGGCAAAGGCATCAAGCTGTTCCTGTGCGGTCACCGCCAGATCGTCGCGGATCTGAAAATGAGCCGCCAGTGAACCGCCCGAGATCGCGTTGCGGTCGGTTGTGGTGTCAATCGGCCGGCCGTTAATGGTCAGCCCAGACAAGGCACCACTGCCCAGCGTCATCTCGGGGACGATTGTGTTGACGGGCGAGAACCCAAGCTCAGCCGCGCGTCCATCCAGCAGAATGGCTCCGCCACTTGAAATCAGGGCGACCTGCCCCCCATCGCGCGGAACCTGTTTAATCGGGATGATCGAAGACAGTGCGTCGATGGCCTGCTGCCGCTGGTCCATCAGCCCCGAGGGATCCGCGCCGCGCACGATTGCGGCCTGAATCTTGGTGTTCAGGTCCTGTACGTCCTTCAGGCCCTGATTAAGCTGATCGACCTCTTGCGCAATCGCCTGATCTGCAGACAGACGCGCGTTCTGTATGTGATCGGACGTGGCTTTCAGGTGTGACACGACGTTGCGGGCTGCGTTCAGGCTGGCATTCAGGGTCGCTTCACTGTCGGGACGGGCGGCGGCTTCGATCAGGGCGGCCTCGAATTGCGCCATTCGACCGGTGAGCGAACCTGGCTGATCTGGGGTGCCTATCGCCTTTTCCAACCCTTCCAGAAAACTCGACCGCGCGCTTCCGTGCCCCAGCGCGGCGTCCGAAAGGCGGCGGTCGCCCAAAAGGCGCTCGTCCACATGGCGGGTGACACCCTCGATCACAACGCCTGATGGCGCGCCGCCCAGCGTGCGCGATGACAGGCTGAGCGACCGCACGCCATATCCTTCCGTCGTCGCGTTGGCGACGTTGGACGAGACGACATGGGCCGAGCGCGCGTTGGCGCTGAGGCCGGTCAATGCGTTGTAAAGGGCGCTGTTGAGGGTCATGGGATGCTACTTCACAATGCCGGATCAGCGTTTGATGTTGGTGGTTTCCTGCAGCATCTCGTCGACGGTCTGGATCACCTTCGCATTCGAGCTATAGGCGCGCTGGGTTTGGATCAGGTTGGTCAGCTCGCCCGCGACATCGGTGGTCGATCCCTCGCGCGCAAAGCCGACGACTTCGCCAGTTGGGCCGTCACCAGCGTCCCACATGAAGAACGATCCGCTTTCTGGCGATACCTGATAGGCTTGGTTCGAGATCGATGTCAGGCCATTCGGGTTTGACACGTCCACCAGCGGCACTTGATAGATCGTGCGGATAAACCCGGTGTCATAGGTGGCTTTCAGGAAGCCGTGTTCGTCGATCTGCACTGCGGTCAGGTTGCCCACCGGCGAGCCGTTCTTGGTGATGGCCACCGGAGCAAAGCTGTCAGACAGCTGGGTCAGACCGTTGGGGTCTCCGATCCCGCCGATGGTCAGCGACAAGGGGCCTCCCGCAACGGTCAGGTCCAGCGTACCCGCAGCGGCATCATAGGCACCCCCGGATACGACCGTGACCGAGGCCAGTGTGCCGCCATCGGCGCGGCTGTCATCAAAGACCAGCGTGTACTCTCCGACCACGGCCCCGCCCGAGGCGCTGTCGGTGATTTGCATCGTCCAGGTGTTTGAAGATCCGGTACCTGGAACGGTAGGCGTAAAGCTGAAGTCCAGCGTTTCCGATGTGCCGAGGTTGCCGAAATATTCAACGGATAAGGGAAGCGGGGTGCCAGCAGAACCGGCTTCCGTCTCGACAGCAGGCAGGTTGACGCCAAGCTTCATGTCTGTGGTTGGGTCGCCGGCGGTTTGGTTGGCGTTGATAACGACCGGTTCCAGCCCAACACCGGTGTCGCGCGGATAGGTGGCCACGTTGCCGTCTGCATCTGCGGGCCACCCCAAAAGGACAAGCCCGGTTTCTGTTTTCAGGACACCCTCAGAATCGGTACGGAACGAGCCAGTCGTGGTCATCATCATTGGTCGTTCGCCGGGATTCGAATCGGCATAGACCTCTTGCGTGACGGGCAGCATGCCGCGCCCGCCGACCGCGATGTCCATCGGATTCGAGGTCGAGATCAGGGGGCCGTGTTCGTCGATCAGTCGCTGCGTGGTCGTACGCACGCCACCGGCCGAATAAGTGCCGGATCCGGAATGCCCGCCAATCACGAGGCTCTGAAAGTCAGCGGTGGCCCGTTTGTACCCAAATGTCGAAGAGTTCGCGATGTTATCAGAAATCGTTGCCAATTTCGTCGCATGCGCATTCAGCCCGGACACGCCGGCACTTAGTGAGGAGGAAATCGTCATGGTGCGCCTTTCTGCTGCATCTACCTCTGGTCCGGGACAGAGTGGACCGGGTGTCCTTAACAGCCGCCTAATCGGCGCGAAATTTGCGACGATTTCCCCCTTAGCTTATGATTTCGTTACCTTTTTGAACGAAGCAGGATCAGCTCGATCCGGTTGTTGCGCGCGGCCATCGGGTTTGGAGTGACCGGTTCATGATCCGCGTGGCCGGTAACGCGCTGTATTTTGTCAGGGGATTCGCCCAGCGATTCGTACAGCCTCCGCACCGCGTCGGCCCGGCCCGAGGACAGCTGCCACGCGGTGTTTTCGGCTATGACGACGGGCTGCGTGGCCACGTGGCCCTCGATCGCGACACCGTTCTTAGCCAGGTCGAACACCTCGGCGATGGTCGTCAGGATCTCTTCCAAGATCGGTGCGGGAGTCGTGGTGCCCGCGTGGAACAGTGGGGCATGTTCAAGCGCGAAAATCTCGACCAGCAGGCCTTCGTCTGTAACGCGGGTCACGACATGACGCCGAAGCTGATCGCCCGTCATGCTTTCGCCAGAGCGGCTGAGCAGCATCTTTTCCACCTCTTTCAGCTTGGCGGTTTCCTTTTCGCCTGCCTCTCCTGAACTGTCGGCCTGTTTGCCGTCTTGGGAGCTTGCAGGATCACGCGGAACGCCGCCTGTGCCGGTCTGCGACAGGCTTTCTTCGCTCAGCACGCTGTCGCCGCCGAACGAGCCACTGCCACCGCCCGAAACACGGGTGATTGGAATGGTCGGGCTGAAATAATCCGCGATCCCCTTACGCTGCTTTTCCGTGGTCGCGTTTAGCAGCCACATCAGCAGGAAGAATGCCATCATTGCGGTCACGAAGTCCGCATAGGCCACTTTCCACGCACCGCCGTGGTGACCATCGCCACCACCCTTCTTGATCTTTTTGATAATTACCGGAGCTTGTTCATTCGAACGCATCCCACCACCTCATTATTCACCCAAGGTCAGGGATAGCAGCCGCAAGTTTCCATCGGCTTAACTGTTCAAATTGTTGCGATTTCATTACTTCTCATGTGAAGTATCGCTTTTTCTTGACTTCATTTCACATGCAACGATATTGTTGGGGCGCAACAGGACGGCCCATCTGGGCATTGAAACGGATCGAAATATGAACACGCACACCCCCTCGCGCGAGATGCAGCGCGCGGTGTCAGCCGTTGGCACCGAAACACATTATATGCCCGGTTGGGCGAATGACTTCGAAACCGAGGCTCTGCCCGGTGCGCTGCCGCAAGGCATGAACAGCCCGCAGAAATGCGAATATGGCCTGTATGGCGAGCAGCTGTCCGGCACCGCCTTCACCGCCAACCCGCCCGAGCGTACTTGGTGTTACCGCATCCGCCCGTCGGTGAAGCACTCGGCGCGCTACACGAAGATTGATGTACCCTACTGGAAATCCGCACCTTGCGTGGATCCAGACGTGATTTCGCTGGGCCAGTACCGTTGGGATCCCGTGCCCACCGCCGAAGGTCTGAACTGGATCACCGGCATGCGCACCATGACCACGGCGGGCGACGTGAACACCCAAGTCGGCATGGCCTCGCATGTGTATCTGGTCACCGAGTCGATGGTGGACGACTATTTCTTCTCGGCCGACAGCGAGCTGCTGGTCGTACCGCAAGAAGGCAAGCTGCGCTTTTATACCGAACTGGGTGTCATCGACCTTGCACCACAGGAAATCGGCATCATCCCCCGTGGCCTTGTTTACCGCGTTGAACTGCTGGAAGGTCCCGCGCGCGGCTTCGTCTGTGAAAACTACGGCCAGAAATTCGAGCTTCCGGGTCGCGGTCCGATCGGTGCCAACTGCATGGCCAACCCGCGTGACTTCAAAGCCCCTGTTGCAGCGTTTGAAGACCGCGAAGTGCCGTCGACGATCACCATCAAATGGTGCGGTCAGTTCCACAAAACGGAAATCGGCCAGTCGCCGCTGGACGTGGTCGCATGGCACGGTAACTACGCGCCCTATAAATACGACCTGACCACATACTGCCCGGTTGGCGCGATCCTGTTTGACCACCCGGACCCCTCGATCTTCACCGTGCTGACGGCGCCTTCGGGCCAGCCCGGCACCGCGAATATCGACTTCGTTCTGTTCCGCGAACGCTGGATGGTTGCCGAAAACACTTTCCGTCCACCGTGGTATCACAAGAACATCATGTCCGAGCTGATGGGCAACATTTACGGCCAGTATGACGCCAAACCGCAGGGCTTTGTCCCCGGTGGTGTCAGCTTGCACAACATGATGCTGCCGCACGGTCCGGACCGTGACGCGTTTGAAGGCGCCTCGAACTCGAACCTCGGACCGGAGAAGCTGGACAACACCATGTCCTTCATGTTCGAGACCCGCTTCCCGCAGCACCTGACGGCCTTCGCCGCAAACGAAGCCCCGCTGCAGGACGAGTACATCGACTGCTGGGAGAGCCTTGAGAAGAAATTCGACGGGACGCCCGGCAAGAAATGATGACGCTTTATGGATATTGGCGGTCCACGGCGGCCTATCGCGTGCGTATTGCGCTGAACCTGAAAGGGCTCAGCGCGGAACACGTGTCCGTGCATCTTGTGAAAGATGGCGGGCAGCAGCACGCGGAAGATTACGTTGCCAAGAACCCTACCCATCTGGTGCCCTCGTTGGAGCTGGAGGACGGCACCGTCCTGAGCCAGTCGCTGGCGATCATCGACTATCTTGAGGCGGTGCAGCCCGAGCCTGCTTTGTTGCCTGCCGATCCGGTCGCTCGCGCCAAGGTTCTGGCCGCTGCCCATGTCATCGCGATGGACATCCATCCGGTGAACAACCTGCGCGTGGGCAAACATCTGGGTGACACGTTCGGCGCGGATGCCGAGGCCAAGCGCCTATGGATGGTCCACTGGATGGATACGGGCTTTGCCGCCCTTGAACAGATGGTCGACAAGGACAGCACATTTGCTTTTGGCGACACGCCGACGCTGGCAGACATTTGCCTTGTCGCACAGTACTATAATGCACGGCGCTGGGGGGTGGATCTGACCGCCTATCCGCGTCTGACCGAAATCGAAGAAACCTGTCTGGCCCTGCCCGCCTTCGCCGATGCGCGACCCGAGGCACAGCCGGATGCCGAGTGAGGATCACATGAGCCAATTGAAAAAGTCATGGGTGGACAGCGCGAACTCTGCCGAATCCCCCTTTCCCCTGAACAACCTGCCGTATGGCGTGTTCTCGACCGCTGACAGCGAGCCGCGCTGTGGCGTGGCCATCGGGGACATGATCCTTGATATGCAAGCCGCTGAAGAGGCTGGTCTGATCGAGATCAGCGATGAACCCGTATTCGACGTGCCCTTCTGGAACGAGCTGATGGAACTGGGATCAGACGCATGGGCCGCCCTGCGCGCCCGTCTGGAACAGCTGCTGGCCGAAGGTTCGACCGAACAGGACGCCGTAGCGCCCCTGCTGGTCGCCCAAGCCGATGCCGAACTGCACATGCCGTTCCTTGTGTCGGAATACACCGACTTCTACGCCGGTCGTCAGCACGCGGCGAACATGGGCGCGATCCTGCGTGGCTCGCCTGATCTGCCCGCCAACTGGCTGCACATTCCGATTGGTTATAACGGTCGCGCATCGTCCGTTGTGATCTCGGGCACCCCGATCCACCGCCCGAACGGTCAACGCAAAGCGCCCGACGCCGAGATGCCCAGCTTTGGCCCCTCGATGCGTCTGGATATCGAGCTGGAGATGGGGGCCATCGTTGGCAAATCCTCCGAATTCGGTCAGCCGATCACCGTGGATGAAGCCGACGACATGATCTTTGGCTACGTGCTGCTGAACGACTGGTCCGCGCGCGACATCCAAGGTTGGGAATACCAGCCGCTTGGCCCGTTCCAGGGTAAGGCGTTCGGCACCTCGATCAGCCCGTGGATCGTGACTTCTGCCGCTCTGGAAGAGTTCCGCGCCCCCACGCCGGAACGCGAGAAAGAGCTGCTGCCCTACCTCGACGGGTCGAAAGACGGCCTGTTCAACATCGACCTTCAGGTGCTGATGCAACCCGAGGGCGCCGATAAGGCATCGGTTGTTGGCGAAACCAACTACACCCGCATGTACTACTCGGCCGCCGAACAGCTGTGCCACCACGCAATTGGTGGCTGTGCGATGAATGTGGGTGATCTGCTGGGATCGGGCACGATCTCGGGTCCGACCAAGACCGAATACGGTTCGCTGATGGAGATGAGCTGGGCGGGCCGCGAGCCCTTCACGCTCGACACCGGCGAAACCCGTACCTTCATCGAGGACGGTGACACCCTGACCCTGCGTGGGGCCGCTAAGGGCGACGGCTTCCAGATCGGCTTTGGCGATTGTGTCGGACAGATCCTGCCTGCCGTCAGCTGGCCCAAGTAAGGTACCCCGCGCATGACCGAATACGTTGGATATATCGCCATGAGCCTTGATGGCTACATCGCCACCCCGGACGGTGGCGTGGCATGGCTTGATCCGTTCAACGAGGCGGTCGTGGCCGATGGGGGCGACGGCGGATATGGTGCGTTCATTTCAGAGGTGGACGCGCTGATCACCGGACGTGAAACGCACCAGCAGGTACTTGGCTGGGGCTGGCCGTACGAGGACCGCGCCAGCTATGTGCTGACCCACCAGGAGGGTTATGCTGCGGATCATGTCACCGTTGCGGGCGACATCCAAACCCTGAAGGCCGCCATTGAAAAGGCAGGGCACAAGAAAGTCTGGATCATGGGCGGAGGCGCAACCCAGCGCGCCGCGCTTGACGCAGGCATGTTCGACGCACTGCGTGTCTTCGTGATGCCGACCATCCTTGGCGGTGGCCGGAAGCTGTTCACGGACGGGCAACAACACAACCTCACGTATGTCGCCAGCCAGACCCATGGCGGCGGCATGCTTCAAATCGATTATCTCATCAAGGACTGAAACCATGGCAAAGGCATTCGCGTCGCAAGGCGACATGACCGAAAAGAAAATCACCTTCGACCAGATCGGTGACGGGCTGTATGCCTTCACCGCCGAAGGCGACCCGAACTCTGGTGTGATCATTGGCGACGACAGCGTCATGATCGTCGAGGCGCAGGCCACCCCGCGTCTGGCCAACAAAGTGATCGAGTGCGTGCGCTCGGTGACCGACAAGCCGATCAGCCACGTGGTTCTGACCCACTATCACGCCGTGCGCGTGCTGGGTGCGTCGGCCTATGGTGCGGATCAGATCATCATGGGCGACCAAGCCCGTGCAATGGTCGTGGAACGCGGTCAGGAAGACTGGGACAGCGAATTCCAGCGCTTCCCGCGCCTGTTCGAAGGCCACGAGTCGATCCCCGGCCTGACCTACCCGACCACCACCTTCTCGGACGATATGACCGTTTATCTGGGCAACCGCCGCATCGACCTGATGCATCTGGGCCGCGCCCACACCTCGGGCGATATCGTGATTCACGTGCCGGATCAGAACGTCATGTTCACCGGCGACATCGTTGAAGATCACTCGGCCTGCTATTGCGGCGACGGTCACTTCTCGGATTGGGGTGACACGCTGGACAACATCGCGTCCTTCGACGTGGATGCCATTGCACCGGGCCGTGGTGGTGCGCTGATCGGCAAAGAGGCCGTCGAGCGTGCCATCGAAAGCACCCGTGACTTCGTCTACAGCACCTACGCTCCAGCCGCCAAAGTGGCTGCACGCGGTGGCTCGCTGAAAGAAGCATGGGACGCCGTGCGCGCCGAGTGCGATCCGAAGTTCGCAGACTACGCGATCTACGAGCACTGCCTGCCCTTCAACGTCGCCCGCGCCTATGACGAGGCCCGCGGCATCGATACCCCCCGCATCTGGACCGCACAGCGCGATCTGGACATGTGGGCCGCCCTGCAGGGCTAAGACCTTCGGGGTTCGGCCATGAGGGTCGGACCCCAACCCGAAACGCGCGCAGCCGGAGGAGAACCCGATGTTCGACGATAGATACACGCTTGCCTACAAGCGCTATCCCTATAAGAAATCTGCCGATCAGGATGCGGCGTCGCCCGTGCGCCATCCGGTCGTGGTGATGGGAGGAGGACCCATCGGCATCGCGACCGCGCTGGACCTTGGTCGCCAAGGTATTCCAACGCTGGTGCTGGACGACCACGAAGGCGTCGGCATGGGCTCGCGCGCGATTTGTTTCGCCAAGCGCTGTCTTGAAGTTGCAGGCCGCTATGGCTGCGGCAAGCCGATGGTCGACAAAGGCGTCGTGTGGAACATCGGCAAGGTGTTCAACAAGGACGATCAGGTCTTTGAGTTCAACCTTCTGCCGGAAGAAGGCCACGAATACCCGGCCTTCATCAACATGCAGCAGCCTTACTATGAAAGCTTCCAGCTGGACCGCTTTGAAGAGCTGCAGAAAGACGGCGCGCCGATCGAAATTCGCGGCAAGAATCGCATCGACAACGTCGATGTGCATGACGACTATGTCACGCTTGAGATCATGACGCCGGACGGCCCCTATACGCTGGAGGCGGAATGGCTGATTGGCTGTGATGGTGCCGCGTCTCCGCTGCGCACGATGCTGGATCTGGACTTCACCGGGAAGGTTTTCCAAGACAGCTTCCTGATCGCCGACATCAAGATGAAGAACGACGATTTCCCGACCGAGCGTTGGTTCTGGTTTGAACCGACCCACGGTGGCGGCGCGTCGACGCTTCTGCACAAGCAGCCCGATGATGTCTGGCGCGTGGACTTCCAGATCGGCTGGGATGTCGACCGCAAAGAAGAGATGAAAGAGGAAAACATCCGCCGTCGTCTGGACGCCTTCCTTGGCGAAAACGTGCAGTACGACATGGTCTGGTCCTCGATCTACACCTTCCAGTGCAAACGCATGGACAGCTTCCGCCATGGCCGCGTGTTCTTTGCCGGTGACGCCGCGCACCAAGTATCGCCCTTCGGTGCACGTGGTGCGAACTCGGGCATGCAGGACGTGGACAATCTGGGTTGGAAACTGGGCATGGTCATGCGCGGTGAAGCACCGGACAGCCTGCTGGATACCTATAACTATGAACGGATCCACGGCGCGGACGAGAACATCCTGAACTCGACCCGCTCGACCGACTTCATCACCCCGAAATCGGAAATGAGCCGCCTGCTGCGAGACGCCGTGCTGGACCTGTCGGAAAAGCACGAGTTTGCACGCCCGATGGTGAATTCGGGCCGTCTGTCGGTGCCCTGCACCTATGATGGCTCGCCGCTGAACTCGGCCGATGCGCTGGACGGCCCCGCCCGTTCGCGTCCCGGTTCGGTCTGCCCAGATGCACCGATGGGTGATGACTTCCTACTGAACAAGCTGGGCGACAAGTTCATCCTGCTGACCATCGACGCCGACGCTCCCGACATGATCGAGGAAGCCGGCATCAAGGTCGAGCGTCTGGCCCTGTCGACCGCTGACGACAAGACCGGCGCCCTGCGCGAGCGTTACTTGGGTGACAACGACAAAGCCGTTTATCTGATCCGTCCGGACCAGCACGTCGCGGCCCGTCGCCCCAGCTATGATGAAAACCAGATCCGCGCCGCGATCCGTCGCGCCATCGGTAAGGAGTAAGCCCCATGACTGATCTGATCCTGACCCCGAACATCGACGGTGTGGACGATTTCTATGCCGAGCTTATCGCCGCGCATGAAGGTCTGTCGAAAGAAGACAGCGATGCGCTGAACGCACGCCTTGTGTTGGTTCTGGCCAACCACGTAGGCGACCGCGAGGTGCTGAGCCAAGCGCTGAAAGCTGCCGAAAAGTAAGGCAGAAAGCATCGTCTTCGGACGAAAAAAGGGGGCCCGTGCAGACCTGCGCGGGCCCTTTCTTTTAGAACGAACTTGATTTCCGTCGATAATTTGATCAAATTATGATTCCGCGGGTTGCGCTACCAGCGCCTTGGTGCCACAGTGCCCGCAAACCCGTCCAAGGAGTCAGGAATATGATCGAGAAACGCGACTTTTACATCAACGGCAAATGGGTCGCCCCAGCCGCCGCCAACGATTGCAATGTGATTGACCCTTCGACCGAAGAGGTCTGCGCGGTCATCTCGCTTGGTGATCAGGCGGATACGGATGCCGCCGTGGCCGCCGCCAAGGAAGCCTTCAAGACTTGGGGTTTTTCGTCCAAGGCCGAACGCCTGGAATTGATCGAAAGCATCCTCGAGATCTACAACCGCCGTTCTGAAGATCTGGCGCAAGCCATGAGCCTTGAGATGGGCGCGCCGATTGATCTGTCGCGCAGCTCGCAGGTGGGCGCGGGCAGCTGGCACATCCAAAACTTCATCCGTGCCTTCAAGGATTTCGAATTCGACAAGATGCTGAGCGAGCGTGCCCCGAACGACCGTCTGCTCTATGAACCCATCGGTGTGACCGCGCTGATCACGCCGTGGAACTGGCCGATGAACCAAGTGACGCTGAAGGTTGTGGCTGCGGCCGCTGCGGGCTGCACCATGGTTCTGAAACCGTCCGAGGTCGCGCCGCTGTCTTCGATCGTCTGGTCCGAGATCATGGACGAGGCCGGCACCCCCGCTGGCGTCTACAACATGGTGAATGGCGACGGTATGGGCGTCGGCAGCCAGCTGACCTCGCATCCTGACGTGGACATGGTCAGCTTCACCGGCTCGACCCGTGCAGGCATCGCGATTTCGAAAGCGGCTGCTGACTCGATCAAGCGCGTGGCGCTGGAACTTGGCGGCAAGGGCGCCAACATCCTGTTTGAAGACGCGGACGAGAAAGCCGTGAAACGCGGCGTGCTGCACATGATGCAGAACACTGGTCAAAGTTGTAACGCGCCGTCGCGTATGCTGGTTCAAAGCTCGATCTATGATCGTGTGGTGGAAGAAGCTGCCGAGGTCGCGGGCAAAGTTCAAGTTGGCCCCGCATCGGAAGAAGGCCGCCACATTGGTCCCGTTGTGAACGAACTTCAGTGGAACAAGATCCAGGATCTGATCCAAACGGGTATCGACGAAGGCGCACGCCTTGTGGCGGGTGGCACTGGGCGTCCGGACGGTCTGAACAAAGGTTACTTCGTGAAACCGACCGTCTTTGCCGACGTGACCAATGACATGACCATCGGTCGCGAGGAAATCTTCGGCCCGGTTCTGTCGATCATGAAGTTTGACACCGAAGAAGAAGCCGTCGAGATCGCCAATGACACCGTCTATGGCCTGACCAACTATATCCAGACGCAGGACGGCGCCCGCGCCAATCGCGTGGCCCGCCAGATGCGCTCGGGCATGGTCGAGATGAACGGCACCTCGCGCGCCGCAGGCTCGCCTTTCGGTGGCTACAAGCAGTCCGGCAACGGACGCGAGGGCGGCATTATGGGGATCGAGGACTTCCTGGAAGTCAAAGCCGTGTCGGGCTGGTCGAACGACTGATACACACTACAGACGGAACACACGCACCCCCGGCCCGTCCGGGGGTGTTTTTTTGCCTAACCGGTTTGATTTCAATCATAGCTCGCGCTGTCGCCATGTGGCTGTTACATCATTGGTATGAATGCATAACCCAACGCGCGACACAGGAAGGGGCATATGACCGATACGCTTGGAAAGCTGTTCGGCTATTTGGGCGGGACCGCCCGCGACCTTGCCCCGATCCTTTTGATCGTGGGTTTCTTTCAGCTTGTCGTTCTGCAGCAACCGATTGACAACATTGGACAGTTTGCGCTGGGCTTTTTGTTTGTCCTGCTGGGTCTGACCGTGTTCATCCGTGGCCTCGACATGGCGCTGTTCCCGCTGGGCGAGGCGCTGGCGAATGCGCTGGCCCTGCGTGGCTCGCTTCCCTTGCTGGTCCTCTTTGCCTTCAGCCTTGGCTTCGGGACCACCGTTGCCGAGCCCGCCCTGATTGCCGTCGGGGCCGAGGCCGCGACCGTCATGTCCGAGGCCGGCGTGATTGGACAAAGCGAAGCCGAACTGAGCTTCATGGCCACCGCCCTGCGCTATACTGTGGCCGCGTCTGTTGGCGCATCTCTGGTCTTGGGCGTCTTCCGCATCCTGATGGGCTGGCCGATCCAGTGGTTAATCATCGGGGGATATATCTGCGTTGTGGCCCTGACCCCCATCGCCCCGCGCGAGATCGTGGGGATTGCTTATGACAGCGGGGGCGTCACGACCTCGACCATTACGGTGCCGCTTGTTACGGCGCTGGGCGTCGGTTTGGCATCCGTCATTAAAGGGCGTAACCCTATGATCGACGGGTTCGGGTTGATCGCCTTTGCCTCGCTGATGCCGATCATCTTCGTGCTGCTGTTCGGATTGGTGGTGGCGACATGATCACGATCCTGACGGACCTTTTGTGGACCTTCCTTAGCGTAGTGCGCGATGTGCTGCCCATCGCGGCGGTGCTTTTGCTGTTCCAGCTCGTGATCCTGCGCAAACCCATTCCCCATCCCAAGAAAGTGGCGATGGGTATGTTCTATGTGCTCTTGGGTCTCGCGCTGTTCCTGTCAGGGCTGGAGCTTGCTCTGTTCCCGCTGGGGCGCGAGATGGCCGCACAGCTGACTGACCCGGCCTTTTTAGGTATCGAGCCCGGCGCCGCAGTCGCGTGGCTGGATTACTACTGGGTCTATATCTTCGCCTTCGCCATCGGCTTTGCGACCACCATCGCCGAGCCGTCCTTGATTGCCGTCGCCCTGAAAGCGCAGGAAGCATCGGGTGGTGCGGTGAAGGCCAATGGATTGCGCATCGCCGTGGCGTTCGGGGTGGCGATCAGCCTTGCGGTGGGGACCTTCCGCATCGTGACGGGCACGCCGCTCTATCAATACATGATCGTGGGCTATGTGATCGTCGTGATCCAGACCCTCATGGCCCCGCGCATGATCATTCCGCTGGCCTATGACAGCGGCGGGGTGACGACCTCGACCGTGACGGTGCCTTTGGTGGCGGCCCTTGGGTTGGGCCTTGCCAGCACCGTGCCGGGGCGCAGTCCCCTTCTGGACGGGTTCGGCCTGATTGCCTTGGCCAGCCTATTTCCCATGATTACCGTGATGGGCTATGCCCAAATCAGCAACTGGTTGTCGCGCCGCAAGGCCGATCAGGACAGCCAAGGAGAGAACCATGAAGTTTAAACTGATCATAGTGATGACACAGGATGAACTGACGGACACCGCCATCGAAGCGGCCCGCGAGAAGGGCGCAACCGGGTGTACCGTCATCACCTCGGCGCGGGGCGAGGGGCTCCACCCGACCAAGAGCTTCTTTGGCCTGACCGTCGCCGGGCAGCGCGACGTGATCCTGTTTATGGTCGAAGAACACCACAGCCGACTGATCCTTGAAAGCATCGGTGCGGCCTGTCGATTTGACGAAGATCCCGGAACCGGGGTCGCCTTCCAACTGGATATCGAGGACGCCATTGGCCTGTCGGGCCAGATCGCCTCGATCCAGGAGGAAATCAGCAAGGAGGACTTGTGATGGACGAGAACAAGAAGAAGGTCCGCGATGTGATGCAGGGCACGATCTATATGATCTCTGGTCTGGCAACTGTGCGCGAAGCCGTGAACGAGATGGAGGCCAAGGGCGTCACCGCGCTGGTGATCGAACGGCGGCACGAGGATGATGAATACGCCATCGTCTCGATCGACATGATCGCTGAACGGGCGATTGCGCTGAACAAGTCGCTGGATCGCACCAATGTCTACGAGGTGATGGACAAGCCCGCCCTGACCGTCTCGGATCATATGGCTGTGAAATACGCGGTACGGCTTCTGTCGCGTCTGGATCACCGCCGCGCTTTGGTGATTGAACATGGCAAAGCCTGCGGGCTGGTCACGCTGCGCGATATGGTACTGAGCTATGCTGCTGAGCCCAAGGAATAGGGCTTTTACCTGACAGCGCGCCGGAAGGATCAGGAGCACCTTTTAAACGAAAATGGCCGGCATATTTGCCGGCCATTCGCATTTTTAGACTAAGCGGTGTGGCTTAGTTCGCGTTCATGCGGTCGTTATGCTCGCGCAGGGTGTCCGAGATGATGGCGTACCATTCACCCGACTCACGCATCTCGTTCAGGCCTTTGTTCATCATGGCGACGTACTGGCGGCCAAACGGGTTGGTGCGGTGTACCAGGAAGGCCAGCGACGACAGGGTCGATACAAAGGGGTTCTCGACCAGATCGTTCTGGGTCAGACCCATTTCGCTCATGGTGTCTGCAGCAAGCTGAACTTCGAACGATGCTGCGTCGGCGGTGCCATTCAGAACAGCATCCAGACATTCGCGCGCGGTCTTGGGGCGAATAACAGTCACGTTGTCTACGTTCAGACCTTGTTCCTCAAGGTCGATCATGCTCCAGCCGTCCATACGGCAGATGGTGGCACCTTCGAATTCCGCAAAGGTGGTCGCGGTCACGTACGAGCTTTCCGGCAGGGTGTAGAAGCCACGCACGGTGTCATAGACGGGGACAGTCGCGTAGAATTGCGTGCAGCGCGTGGTGGTCTCGTCCGACCATTCATACGAGCGGTTGGTACAGTCGGGCATGGTCCATGCAATGGATACGTCGAACGCGCCAAGCGGCAGCAGCGTGCTGAGGTGTGCGCCCCAGTCATCCACAAAGCTGACCGAGTAATCGCGCGAGTTGCCAGCACGGTGAAGGCTGGTGGTTGCGATACGGGTCATGAAACCGCCGCCATTCAGCGATTCATCGGTGAAAGGTGCCCAGCCGTTGCCCGTCACCAGACGGATCGGAGGTTCATAGGCGTTCGAACGACGGGTAGCTTCGAAACGGCTTTCTTCCGCGGCAATCACTTCCTGAGCCGAACGACCGTCGGGCAAGCTGCCATCCTCACAGGGCAGGACCAGCACCAGACCCTGTTCCAGGTCGTTGGGGTTACTTACGATATTGCGGTTGGCGTTGAAGATCTGCTGGTAGTTCGAGGTGCCATACGCTGTGATCGCAATCGTCGCCAGCGTGTCACCGTCAGCTACGGTATAGTTGGTACAGGCCTGCTGAGCGCTTGCCACGCCAGCCGACAAGGCGACGGTGGCGGTTGTCGCGATTGCGAGCTTTTTCGCAGTTTGTTTAAACATTTCCTATCCTCCAGGTATTCTTATCGGCCTGAAACGGCCTTAGCTATTTTCCATTTGATGACGCAGAGCGGTGGACACGATGTCCCGCCATTCTCCAGATTGCTGCATGATGTCCAGACCGCGGTTCAGGATCTCAAGAACAGCTTCCCCGTCAGGGTTATCCACGTGGGTCATGACATTCAGACCCTTGATTGCCGCTAGGTTGGGGTTCTCGATAATCTCGTCCTGATAGCCAAGGCGGCTGATGGCCTCGACGGCGAGGTGCGCTTCGATCGCGACGATATCGACGGTGCCGTTGGCAACGGCGTCGAAACAGGCGTCGGGTTCGATGGGACGGAACAGAGTGATCGCGGGTTCATACAAGCCGACCGCGTCCATATGGGTCAACGACCAGCCTTCCGGGCGGCAAATCGTGGCGCCCGCAAAGTCTGCGTGGCTCATGGCAGTTTCATAACCCGACCCGTTCCGTGCGAAATAGGTATCGACCACTTCGTAGAAGGGGTTCGAGAAGTTATAGGTCTCGCAGCGGGTGCGGTCGCTTTCCGACAGAGCGTCGGCTTCTTCGCAATGGGGGCGAGACCACGGGAAGGTGCCGTCAAACGCAAGCGTTGGCATCAACAGATCCAGATGCGAGCTCCAGTCGTTCACGAACTGAATTTTGTAAGCCTGCTCGGGTGCGGCGCGCAGAAACGCGGTTTCCACCAGCTTGGTATATAGGCCGCGATTGGGCAGGGCTTCGTCGGTGAAGGGGGCATAGTTGCCACCGGTAATCAGCAGGATCTGACGTTCATCGACGGGCGACGCATCTTGCGTTCCAGCCTTGCGGATCAACGCTGCACCTTCCGCGCGGGCGGCTTCGATGGCGGCTGTCGCTTCTGCTTTTGCTGCAGCGACGGCTTCTTCGCTGGCCTTCAGTGCTTCCGCTTCGGCATTCGCAACACGGGCCTCGGCCTCGGCAATGGCGGCTGCTGCGCGGGCTTCGGCATCAGCAATCAGCTCGGCTGACATCTCGCGCGCCATTTTCTCTGCCTCGGTGACGGTCGCGGCGTGTGCCGCTTCGCGTGCCGTCGGGCAGGGGATCTTCAGGGTCATGCCCAAACGAATGATGTTGGGGTCTTTCCCGATGGCATCCTTGTTCGCGTTATAAATCGGGCGGAAATCCGTACTGCCGAATACACGCAATGAAATCTGGCGCAGGCTGTCGCCGCGTTCGACCACATAATTCGAACAAGCCTCTTGAGCGAAGGCGGTACCGGTGATTGCAGTCAGGGCCAGACCGGATGCGAAGAAGAGGTTTCTCATATTTCTTTTGGGTCCTCAGTTAGAAGCGTCGTTTCAAATATTCAGGGGTTTGATCACGGCAATCGTGACGTTGTCCTGATCAGGGTGGGCCTTGGCCCGCAGCGCCTGAACAAGAGCAACGGCAAGATCGCGGGCGGGGTGATCCTTGTAGGAGCTGGCAAGGGTCTGGATCTGTTCATCATCCAGATATTGAAGGCCATCGCTGGCCGCCAAAATCACATCCCCCTTTGCCAGTTCGACCGGCGCGTCCGGGCAGTCCAGCTTGGGCACCGGCGCACCCATGATGACCGAGGTCAGCTGATTGCGGTCGGGATGGGTGCGGGCCTCTTCCTCGGACAGGGTGCCATCCGAGATCTGCGCATCGATCATCGGGGCCATCGAGTGGTCCTCGTTGATCTGCATCATGAAGCCGTTGCGGCACAGATACAGCGGTGAATCCCCGACCGAGACCCAGTTCAGATGCTTGCCGCGCAACAGCACACCCAAAAGGGTTGAACCCATCCGAATTTCGGATCCGTTCTCTTCCAGATAGGTTGCAACGGCGTCGTTGGTGCGCAGCGCGATTTGGGTCAGGTTTTCCGAGACCTGATCATCATCGCACCCACCGTTTTCCAAAAGGCCGTCCAGCTCGGACTGCCACGTGGTTTTCACAAGACCCGAGGCAACGTCCCCAGCATCATGACCGCCCATGCCGTCAGCGACGACGACATATCCTGTATCAAGGGCATCGAAGAAACGCGCAGCAATTGCGTCTTCTTGGGTATCCCGTTTGCCCTGATCAGCCACTAGGGCGATATCATATGCCGGGTTGGCCAACATGTTTAGCTGTCCTGCCAGTCGAAGACGTCATCGCAGAACGCAACAAACCGCAAGGTGGTGTCGCTGATGCGGATCATGTCGCCGTTCGACAGGGGAACAGTGCTAAGAACCGGGCCGCCATTCAGGCGCACCAAATTGGCCTTGCCGCCGTGACCCAGATAGCAGGTCCGATCTTCGACGTTGTATGCCACGACCGCGTGTCCAGCGCGCGAAATGCCGTTGTCGCCAAAGTCCAGCTGAACTGCCTGGTCGTCATTGCGACCGATCTGCGCCAAACCTGCGACCAGCGTGAAGCTGGTGCCGCGACCCGGGCCTTGAGTGACGACCAGCCAGCCGACAGGGAACGAGTTCTGCTCGACCACCTGCTTTGATACCGGAGCAGCTTCCATGCTGTCCTGAACATGTGCGTCTGGACGTTCGAAGCCTAGGAAGGTGGTCTTTACGCGTTCGCTGCGGTCGGCAGCTGGGGCAGGGGCTGCAGCCTCGACAGGTTCTGGCGCGGTGTCGACCGGCTCATCAACCTGCGGAACTTCGGCAACTTCCAGCGTTTCTGTCAGTTCGATGTCAGGCGTCCGTCCGGGCAGATCTTCGGCCAGGATCGTGCTTACGATCGTATCTGCGGCGTCGTCCTCGGACAAGATGCCTTCCTCGACCACCGGGGTCTCTTCGACCTCAAGCGGCGCGATGTCTTCGACGCGGATTTCGTCGATCTGAACGTCTTCGGCAACCAGCTCTTCCGCAGGTTCTTCGGTCTCGGCTTCAGCGGTCTGATTGCCACCGGCCAGAACTTGTCGAAGGGCGTTCAGATCCGCAATCGGCTCTTCCGCGGCTTCATCGCGATCATCCTCGTGGGAATCGTCCTTATTCGCGTGTTTAGCGCTACCTTCGAGCAGCCGGCTCAGGGGGCTTTTGTATTTGAACATGGCAACTTCACCTTTCACTCTCTTCGCCAAGACGGGGGGCTTGGTCCATGACGTATCATTCCAGTCGGGCAGAACACCCTGACAGAATTTGATGTGGATACTCGGTTACTTGCTAATTTCTGCGGCGGGTCCAACATCCGCCCGAGTCACTTAGGCTCGCAGAGAACACAATCTGGCAGTCAGTGTATTGGCTTGTGTCAGGAGCTCCCTGCAAGTTGCATGGTGACCTGAACCTCGGCGCCGTTGCGCAAGGCGGTCAGGCGTGCTTGGGACACGCCATCGGCGACGAGGGTTTCAAGAATACGATCAAGGCTTTCGATGGCGTTGATCTGCTGGCCGGTGGTGTTTTCAGACAGCAGAATATCGCCGACGCGCAGACCGTCTTTATAATCTGCGGGCAAGCGGGTGACGCTTACAGCCCAGTTGCCGTTATCCGCGTTGTGTGCCGTCAATGTTACGCCGTTCTCAAGACCAAAGAAGCGGATTGCAGGCAGAGCCAACAAGCCATTCAGGGGGCGCGCATTGCTGTTCGCACGATACCGGGCGGCGACGCGAATATAGCCGTCGGGATCAACGGTTACATCGTCAAGAATGCGGGTCACAAAGCTGGCGCTGTCGGTGACAGGTTCGCCATTGATCGTATAGATCACGGCCCCGCGGGCGACCCAGTCGCCAATGATCGACATGTCCCGTTTGGGGTCTGTGCCGGTGATCGCGACAGCGCTGCCTGTGGACAGGCGGCGCGTGCTGGTGGCGAAGGGAATTTCAACGTCCCAGTGTCCAAAAGCGATCTGCTTCGGCAGCAGATCCTCGGCCGCGACAGGGGCAGGTGCCGGGACTACCTCAGGTTCTGTTGGGGCGGGAGCTTCAGCGGGTTCAGCTGCAGGAGCAGGCGTCGCATCAACCACGGGTTCGGCTTCCGGTTCTGGGGTGGGCACAGGTGCGACCGGTGCCGGGGTCACAGCCGCCACCGCGACTGGTTCCGAGCCCTCGGATCCGTCCGATCCGCTGAAGGCAAAGTATCCACCGGCACCAAGCACGACCAGAGCGATCACGCCAGCAATGGCCTTGCCGCCTCCGCCCGAGCTGCTTTTGACCACCGTGACCGACGGGTCGCTTTTGGGTTGTGCCCGCGTCAGCCCTTCCGACTGCGCGGTCGTTGCCACGTCATCATTGCTGGACAGAAGCGCGGTGACGATCGCTTCGGCATTTTCCGAGTCCGCTTTGCGCTCTTCCGGGCGTTCCAGCGCCACGATCACCGAGCTGGGGCGATAGCCGAATTCCTCGAATACAACGGTCGGGCCGCGGAACATGCGCAGCCATTCCAGTGCAGATTGCGGACGATTCACGATGTGTACTTCCATCGCCTTGTCCAAGGCTTCGAGGAATCCGTCTGGATAGCCGTCGAAGCGGCCAGCCAGCGGGACATACGGGTCTTCTTCGCCCGCGTTGAATGCGTCCAGACGCGACTTCCCGTCGATCGGGCGTTCACCGCTGATGGCGTGATACAGCGTGGCGGCCAGGACATACAGGTCGCTGGTCGCGTCCTGATCGGCGCCGCGCGCGTAAAATTCGTGCGGAGAATATCCGTCCTTGATCACCCGCAGCGTCAACAGCGCCGCCGAGCGATTTGCAGCCCGTTCCCGCGCTGCACCAAAGTCGATCAGAACCGGCTGGCCGTCTTCGTCGATCAGGATGTTGTCGGGCGAAATATCGCGATGCAGCATCCCGTTGTCGTGGATGAACGACACTGCCGACAGCATCTTTTCCGTGACTTGCACGATGAAGTTCGGGGTCACTGCGTTGCGTTTATCTTGAACGTAATCAAGCAGATCGCCGCCGTTGATCAGGTCCATCGCGATATAGGCGGTCTGGTTGTCTTCGAAGACCTGATGCACGTTCACGATGTTTGGATGCACCAGACGTGCGTGATTTCGGGCTTCCTGAATGAACAGCCCAATGATCGATCTTAGATCTTCTTCATAGGCGGGGTCAGATGCTTCGACATTGCTGCCAACGCGGCGACACAATGCACCCGGGAAACATTCTTTGATGACGACATTCCGGTCCAGACTGTCGCGGGCCAGATAGGTGATGCCAAAACCACCGTTGTTCAGGAAACGAAGGATCTCGTACTGATCGCGCAGCAGTTTTTCACCTGGCTGCAACGCTGCGATCTGGGGACTGTCTGCTGTCTGTCCCGATGCCCGATTATGGCTCATGTAGTCTTACCTGCGTCTCGTTTCCTGGCAGAGAGATTTCCCAACCGTTGGGTCAATTTATCAAGGTAAATTCAACCAGCGATGCCATCGAAGTTAGACTTAGGAATTTAGACCAAACTGTGGCAGCCACATGGCTTCGCTATGACTCGGGGCGACAAAACAGGCGATGTAACCCCTTTGTTGCTGAATCAAAGAAGATAGACCAGCTGCTGACTTAGGGACGGTCGTGGAATCTGTCAAAAATCGAGCTGTTCCTTGGGTCTTCTATAGCGCGAAGTATCAGGTGATTCTGCCTGAAGTTGACGCGATTCTGTGGATAACCTGTCGAAAACGGCGTTTATGCGTCCTTGGCCTGCGTTCCTGCCCAAGACAGGTTGTCGCTGAGCTGAGTCATGATGTTCAAGACCGTCTCGGTTGCGTGCGGCGTGTCTTCGAACTGCATCAACGTCAGTAAATCCGAGGCGTTCTCGAACTCGCCCACGACCCACTCGGCAGAGGAATCAATGCTGCGGCCGGGTTCAAGCTGTTCGATGAAATCGTCGACCAGTTCTTGGCAGCGCTGTAGCAGGTCCGTGATCTCGAGGTCCGGGGTGTCGCGCAGGTCAGTCAGCAAGGCGCGCAAGGCGGCTTTCCAGTTGTCCAGCAGGGGGTTTTCCAGATCAGAGTCTTCAGGTTCCGGTTCGGGTTCAGCCGCCGCGTTCTCTGCCGCCGCTGCTGCCGCAGCAGCAACAGCCGCCGCCGCTTCCTTCAGATCGGTTTTGGCGGGCTCTTCTGCCACACCCAAAGCCGCCAGCGCCGGGGTCAGCTTCGTTTCAAGGTCGCTCTTGGCCCTCTCAAGATCCCGTGTTTTGCGGGTCGCCGCCAGACCAAGCACCTGCTGCGCCAGGTCCTCTCCGCCACATTCGGACCACAGCTCGAAATCCGGTTCCGGCTCTTGCGCCATCGCTTGCACGGCGACGGGCGTGCCGATGGGCACAACGGCCTGAAACATGCCTTCGCTGTCGCGTTCCAGATGCGGCACCAGTTGCGGTAGAGACTCTTGCACCACCGGAAGGTCCGTGTGGGTCACGGCAAGCAAGCTGTTGTCCTGAAGGTCCTTGGTGACATGCGACCATAAGAACCGCTCGGTTTCGCGCCAAGCGTTCGTGCCGTTGGTGCACCAGATCGCGCAATCGACGAATTTCAGAAGCTCCAGTGTCTGCTTATAGCTTTCATCCAAAGCGCCCGAGCCGGGAAGGTCGAACAGTACAAGTTCCTGAAGGGCGTCAGACGGCAACCCGATCGAGATGAAGTCGGGCGCGTATTCGGCCGCTTTTTCCAGATCGACCCCGGCGAAGGTTTCAGGGGCCATGTCCCACCACCCCACCGTGGTCTCGGGCTTGGCGGCGTATTTCACGATCACCAAGGGCAGCTTCAGGTGCTGTGGGCCCGTGGGCAGGATGTCGGTGCCCGCCAGCATATTGGCCAGACTGGATTTGCCCGCCCCGAACTCGCCCGCGAAACCGATGGTCACGGCGCTGGTCAGTTGGTCGATATGACCCCGCGCCAGCGTGCGCATGCCATCCAGCGGGGCCGAGCGTGGCGCGGCCTCGGTTTTCGAAAGAAACGCTTTCAGTTGCCCAAGAACCGAATCTGTTTCTGGAAAGTTGATCACGTTACCGCCTCGAGTTGCTCTACAGGTTCGATACCCTCTTCGAACAACTCTTCCAACTCATTTGCAAGCCTCCTGGCGTTTTCCAACGCTGCGTGTGCATCCGGTCGCGACGCGGACTGGGTCTTGTCCAGCTCTTCAAATCGGGTCGCAAGCACAGCCAGATGATGCTCGATAACCGTCTTCAGACGGCTTGCCAGATCGGAGTGGAACTGATTCACAAGATCAGTGGCGATGGATTGGAACTCGTGCGTGATCACTTGTTCCGCGCGGGTCACGACGGATTGCTGCTTTAGCAGGCGCGCCAGCCACGAAACGCGCAGCTCGACCGTGATGCCGCGGGTTAGGATGCTGGTATCCGGGCGATACCACCTAAGCGCGCTGGCATCCACATTCAGCGGGGCGTCCGTATCCTCTGCGTCGCCATCCGCAAGCGCGGCGTTAGACCGCATGTCCAGTGCGAACAGCTCGTTCAGCATTTTCTGACGCTGGGCATGCGCTGCATCTAGCAGCCGATCGCGCATGATCTGGCGCAGGTCGCTGAAGTTCAGCTCGGTTGCGCCGCCGGTGGACAGCAGCGGTGACACCCCGTCCTCGCCCTGCACCACGGTCGAGACCATGGACCGGACGATGTCATCAAGCTCTTGCCGCAGCGCGACCATGTCATGCTGGGCTCCACTGGTAAGGCTATCCTTGGTATTTATCACCATCTGGCTTAGCTGCGTGCGGATTTGGTCCTCGGCCTGGGCGAAATGGGCGTCCGCGGTATCGTCATCGACGATCTTCAGGTGCACGCGGCGGCGCTCCAGCTCGCTATTGGCGAAGTTGCGCAGATGCTGCGCCGCGATGTGAATGCGTTCGCTGCGGGGGCCGATCGACATTTCGCGCATCACGTGGCTGCGCAGGTCAGGCAGGCCCGAGGCAATCATGGCGGCCAAGCGCAACGCGCTTTCGGCGGCGCCGTCCCGCTTGGTTTGTTTCAGTTGTTCAACGCCCTCAAGGAAACGCTGCATTTTCTGCGGATGGGCTTTCAGCCACGCCAAAATCTGGTCGTGGTCGATGCCGGTTAAGTCCCCGGTCAGCGCATAATGCGCCCACTGCGCGCTGCCCATGATCACCGTCATGCGGCTGCTGTCCAGCGCGCGCTCAAGCCCGGCATGCACGTCCGCGTGCACACTGGCGGCATCCTCGACGCCCCGGTTCAGCTCGTCCACCCGGTTCACGAAAACCACCATCTGCCCCAGCTCAAGCGCCTGCATCAGGCGGAACAGCTTCAGATCCGCCTGCGACAGCGCCTGATGCGCGGACAGAACCACGACGAAAAAGTCGGAATTGCGCAGATATTGATGCGAGATTTCTTCCCGGATCAGCAGCGGATCATTGATGCCCGGCGTGTCTGTTACCGTCAGGGGGAACGCGAAATGGCCCTGTTCAAAGAAGACTTCGGCCTTGCGGGTCAGATCGCTGTAATAGGGTGCGGTGTCACTGTCCATCTGCGCGGGTTCGTCTTCGGGATCGGCACCTGCGCTGACGTAACGGGCTAGATCTCCTTGTGTCAGGCCCTCCAGATCATGGGACGTGCCCAGCAGGTCTTCATAGCGAGCTCCAAGCCGGGCCTTGGCGCGGGCTTTCATCGCCTCGATCTGCTCTTCGATGATCTGCCGTTTATAACCGTCTTCGCCATCCGGCAGCAGGTCGCGGATCTCGTCCCCTTCGGACAAAAGCGCCTGCCATTGTGCGTTGTCGAAGAAATGGAAGATCCCACCATTTGTGCGGCCCGAGGGGTGCCCGAAATGCATGTCGGTTACGACCGTGGTCCACGGGTTCACATCGGAAGGCAAGAAGTTCGCCTGCCCTGTGAAGCCGTTGATCAGGCGCGACTTTCCAGCCTTGATTTGGCCGACAAACGCGACGCCCGGTTTCAACGATTTCAGGTCCGCCAGGATGCGCGAAATGAACGGCTTCGCTTCATCGCTTGCCGTTTGCGACATCTGCTCGGCGATCCGAACTAATTCCTGTCGGCGTACCTCATCCATAATTTGACTTCCAACTCGTTATTCAAAGCAAATCGCTGACCCAAATCCCAACGTGAGAAGCGGGCGTTTCATAGTATTCAGCTAAAATTTTCGTGCGACGTCAATGATTTCCACAACTGCATGACCGAACCCAACCTACGCGTGTGGTGGGCGGCCATTGTTGTTGCTTCCGTGTCGCGACAAATGGTCAAACTGGGCATATCCTGCCCCTGCGACCGCAGAATAATCAGCTGCGGCCCCCAATCTTCTTCGTTACTGTCAGCGTCCCAGGCCGACAGGTCATCCATCAGCTGTTGTACGGAGTCCAAATTTTGCGACAGAACCCCGTCCGGACCGGCAACGGTGGAGTCTGCGTGACGGATCAGGATCCGCTGATCGCTGACCCGCGTTGCGTTCTCATAGAACCGCGCGGCGATGCCGTTGCCAATCTCGTCGTCTGCCTGCGGCTCTGCGTTTGGTTCCGGTGTCGGGACTGGCGCGACGACCTTGGCGACGGGAATGTCGGTCTGGATCTCGGGCTCGACGGCTTCCGGGCCCGAGGGTGCGGACGGTGCGGGCGGCGGGCTCATGGGTTCAAGCGCGCTGATGGCGGCGTCGATGTCGGACATCTTCAGGCCGGTCGCCACGACGTCTTCGCCATCCTCGGGCGGTCTGCTGCGTATCTTTGCGCCAGAGCCAGAGCACACCATGCTGAGGATCTGGGCCACATTCTGGGCGGTGGTCTTGGGCGGGGTGGCGTGTACTCCGTCCATCACGGCCTCGGTCAGGTTGGCGACACGTCCGTTGCTGACCGTCAGGCTGACCGCGTCCTCCTGATCATTGGTGATCTGAATGACGCGTGGCAGGAATGTCGTCCGCACAGCATCAAGTGCGGCCTGGCTGCGGGCCTCGGCCGTGCTGTGGGTCAGCGCAATGCTTTCGCCGCGCCGGGGTTTCGCGTCGTCCACGATGCGTTCAAGCCGGTCAAGGATATCTGATTGGATCACAGTCATCTCTGTCTACACCGCAGCCGAGATCAGTTTCATGTTCGCCGCAGATTTGGCCAGAGCCAGCCCAACATTTGCGCTGTCATCCGAGACATAACAAATCAGGTGATCGGGCTGATCCGGGCGTCTAAGCAGCAGGTACAGGCGCTTGCCTGAACAGATTGCGATCTCGCCAAAGCCTGCGCCTTGGGTGTCGTCACCGGACAAAAGCTCTTCAACGGCGCGCACGCCGCGCCCCAGAATCAGGTTGGCGATCGAGGTCGATATCGCTTCCAGCGCGGCGATGCTGTCATCATCGCGCCCTTGAACGCCCAGAAGAAACCCGGTTTGCATGTCGACATACCCCGCCGCGACGCAGTTCGGTACGGTTCGCATGCTGGCTGAAAGCGCGTCGTCCAAAGACAAAGTCGCGTCAGCCAAAGTGTTTGTATGTATCATCTGATTTATAGCACGTGCCAGACAGTATCGCTGTCGGATGCCGTGTCGCTAAGAGATTGTAGGGTACCTTCAGACTGCTGCGCATGGTGATCGCGGGCGCGGTCGTCGAATAGCTTCAGGAAGCGCTCGAATTCCTCATGCAACGCAGCCGGGTCGTCGATATCCCCAAGGGATGACATGTGTTCGGCCCAGGCATCAAGCGCGCTTAGCGGTTGCGACTCCGGAATGCTGAAGACAGGCTGGCTCGGGGCCAAGGCGATCGTCTCGGAGGTGACAGCCACGTCGGCATCTTCTGCCTGATCTTCATAGTCCTGCCCCCGGTCGGAAACCAAATCGGTGATCGACGCAATTAGCCGTTCGGAATCATCCTCTTCCGTGTCCTGAGCGGGCTCTTCGATTTCATCAATCGCCATATCATCTTGGGCGTCGAGCGGCTCGTCCTCGTCCTCGTCCTCGGTCTTGGCGACTTCGGCCTCGCCCCATTCAGTCGAGGTCTCGTCGGCGATGTTCTCTTGCAGTTCAGAGACATCGTTCACCAGAGTTAAGGGCTCGGGCAGGGCGTCTTCTGCAATCGCATCCTCGTCCAAGCTTTCCTCGACATGAAAGACGGATTTCAGCTCTTGCATGTCCTGGTCTTCTTGGGCGTCGGCCTGCACTTGCGCGCGCAGTTTGTCCGCTTCGTCCGCATCAATGCGCTGTCGGGTCTCGGAGGTATCACTTCCCTGCGTTTCGCGGCGTGGACGGGCAGGGCGGATCCGCACAACATTGTCGGCATTGCCTTCCATCGGAATAGGATCGACCTCATCCGCGATGGACATGACCGGCGGGCTCCAAACGCGGGTAGAGGTTTCCCCACCCAACTGCAGTGCGTTGGTATCCACCTCTTCGCTGGTGCCGTCTTTCTCGTAGCGCGCCAGCATTTCAGCGCGTGCGGCCATGATGTCGGCGGTGATGGTCAGGAAGTTGTCCACCAGCTTGCCGCCTCCGCTTCCAGCCCAAAGATCTGCATGCTCTTCGTTCTCACGTGCAATGATGGCATCGCGGGCGGAAATCATGATCGTACGGCGGAACATGTCGCCTGCTTCGCGGTTGATGCGGCGCAGCACCTTGGCCTGATCCGTTTCGTTCAGCGCATCGGCACGCGTTACCAGCAGAAGCGAATTCTGGCGCAGACGTTTGGGCAGCGAGGCCCACGTCGCGCGTTCGGTCTCGCGCCAGGCTTGCGTCGAGTGGGTGCACCACAAAACGCCATTGGCCTGACCCACGGCGCGTTGCCAAACATTGGACGAGATCTTCGGGTCCGAGATGCCGGGCGTGTCGATCAGGTCCACCGCTTCCAGAATGTCAGCTTCCAGATAAACACGCACAAAATGCGCGCCCTGTACGCCGACTTCGCCGATTTTCTCAAGCTCGATCGGTTCGCGGCTGCCGTCCAGGTTTTGCACATAGGAAGGCTTGTTACCCCACGAGAACCAAATCGGTGGCAATTGCGTCGCCGTGACTTGGGTGGGCAGCGTTTCCTTCTTCAGAAGAAAGTTCAGAAGCGTCGACTTGCCGGCGCTGAATTCGCCCATCAAGGCGAAAACCGGTTTACGGTGCGACCAGCGCTTTAGACGTTTCCATTGCTCTGCTGTGACAATGCGTGGGGGAATGTGATCTTTCATTTTATCAGGCCGCCTCGGTGCCAAGATCCTTCAGGATATCTCCCAAAAGTTCATCCGGAGACTTCGCGGTTTTAAGGCCAGCTGCTTTCAAGGCTTCCTCGTCCATTTGCGCCTGAGCCGACTGCGAAATTCCCAGAAGTGTTTCCTGCTGCTCTACCATGAATTCTGCCAGCGCGGCGCGAACGTTCTCAAGCACTGCCGCGATCTGGTTTTCTTCGATGTCCTTGGTGATCGAACTGGCTTCGGATGCAACCAGTCGAGTGTAATCAGCGGCATACGAGGCCACGCCCCGACGACGCTGCCACCAGCGGCGCCACCATGTGCTTTGCAGGTCCAGCGCGATGGTGCGTCCAATGGCAAGGGGGGGCGGCACGTTGGGCACGATCGGTGGTTCAATCGAGAACTCGCCCAGATGTTGCCCTAGCATGTTGCGGTACACGGTTTCGATGTCATGCGCCGCCGAGGTATAGAGCGCGCCCACGTCTTTGCGCATTGCGCGGGCGAAATTGAAATAGGCGGATTTCTGAAGCGCGCGGAAGCCGGCAGGGTCGTATTGCCATGTACCATCTTCGCCGTTCTGCTCTAGATGCTCAAGCAACGACTCGGTGGCACGTTTGATGAAGTTCTCTTCCGTGCGGGCCAGTCGCTGCATCACCTTGTCCCGCAGAGTGTTTGTCAGTTCGGCCACGCGGTGTTCATAGTCATTCGCGACGGTGCGGATGGCGTCTTCGGGCGTCTTACCGTCCAGATCATAGACCATCGTGCCGGTGTCGGTCAGCGTCTTCGCGACCGAGGTGGCGCGGATCTGGCTGGCCATGTTGCGGGCGCGGTTGCGTACCTTGTTGCACAGACGTGCGCCTGCACCTTCGGCGATCCGTTCGTTGATCGACAGAAGCAGATCCGGAAGACCTGATAGCGCCCAGATATGGTCGAGCGACATGCTTTCGCCGTCGAACCCGGCAGCGGAATAAAGCTTGTTCAAAGACGATGCTGCGTGGTCCGTCAGAAGCTCTGAGTTTCCGGTCAGGGCGGCTTCGGCCCAGAGGGCGCTGCCAAAGATGACGCCCGCATCGGCGTTGATGCTGCTTTGCTTCAGCATTCCATTCACGCGGTCGCGGATCTCCGGTACTTCGCGCACCGGGTCATGCAGTTCGTCGATGCGGTTGATGAACAGGATGATCTGACGGTTCTCAAACTGCGAGATCATGCGCATCAGCGCCAGATCCATTGTGGTCAGTGCCTGACTTGCCGCCATCACAACCACACAGACCTCGGACCCGCGCAGGCTGCGCAGGGTGATCTGTTCGCGGACCATGAATGTATCGTTCACACCCGGCGTGTCGCTCAGGTTGATCGCCATCGGGTATTGCGGGATGTCCAGATACAGCTCGGCTGTTTTGGTCACATCCGCGAAGCGTCCGCTATCGGCGCTGATATCCGGGTCATCTTCGTCGCCCATGCAGACATAGCGCTGCACCAGATCGTCGTCGAAATAGTCATACGAGTGGCTTTGACCCATGATCAGGTCGAAATGCTTGCCCAACCGCTCTTCCGAGCGGGCCTTCATATCTTCAACCTGCTTCCGAATGTCGTCCATTTCGTCATCGGCACCAGCACGGTGGGCCAGCTCGCCCAGACGTCCACCGCCGGCGGTCAGGTTCTGCCATTCATCGTGATCGAAGAAGGTGAACTTGGCCTTGGTGTCACCCGGCGTCCGGGTGTTCACATGCAAGGTGGTCGCCACCGAGGTCCACGGGTTGACGTCCGACGGCAACAGGCCCGGGCGTCCCGCCATGATGTTCACAAGCGACGACTTGCCCGCCTTCACCTGACCCACAAAGGTCACGTTGGCGGTGAATTCATCCATCCGCGACTTCAGCTTGGCCAGTCGGGCCGAACTGCGTGCGTCTGCGATCGCTGTGAGCTGGTCAATAGTCGCGTTCAACCCGCCAAACGCATCGTTCAGCGGGTCCAGAGCTTCGTTACCTGTTGCCAGTAGATGTATGTTTCGCGCCATGGCTTAACCCTCGGTACCGTTCAAGACGTTCCTCAGACCATATTCCGTTTGCAGTTGTCCAGCGGGTAAAGCTGATGGTGTGTCGATCAGCTCGACCAGATTGATGACATCCAGAACCAGCTGCATTTCTGGCAGATTCTGGCGGACGGGGCCGTCCGGAATGTCCGCAAAGACTTGAATGGTCTGAAAGCGCTCGCCGCTTTCCAGTTTGGCGACCTGTTCGCCCTTCGGAAAGCCATCCGCTTTGTTGGCAGGAAGTGCCATTTTGGGATTGGCGAGCAAGTAGTGGTCTCCTCGCTTGGTTGTCAGCGAGACGCCAAAGCCGACCTGGGGGTACTCTGCGCTAAGATACTGCAACCTATCGCTGAGCCCTTTGCGCATGACAAAGGCGGCATTTGCCTGAATATCAACAACATTGGACGATGCGTGCACTGTATGGTCCTCGGCGTTAGGTAGAGTGGGATACCGGACAGACCTCGGGATACAAGAGGTCGAGAACTCATAACTACACCTCAACGAGTGTGACCCAGAACGGGGCGTAATTGAGACACAATTGAGGGTTGTTTAGGCCTCAAATGGGGCGCAATTATGGCGCATGAAAAATGCTTTAGTTTCTACCGTTAAGGGAGAGCACCTGCGCGCGCGCGATGGCAGAAATCTTGTCTCTGCGGTGATGCGCAAGCCCAGATATGCATAAAACACAAGTAACTAAGGCAATTTAGGGTGCAGAATCACCCCTGTGCAGCGATTCGCACACTGCGGGTTTGCGCATTTGAGGGTCGAATTCACCTTTATGGTTGTATGAGGGCGAAGGTTCGGACCTGTTTGTTCAGATATTATGACGATATGCCCTGCCGGAAATCCCCCCGAATTGCGGTGTCAAACGGGGAGAATCACCGGCAACAGAAGCGCCAAGAGTGAGTGCGAGTCGGTACGATGCCAAACAACCCTGTGGTGAAAAAAATCGCCTCGTTTGATCTGCGACAAATTGCGCCTCCGCCTCGTCAGCTAGGTAACAGGCGAATCCATCACATGAGGCTCTCAAATGACCAAGTTGTACCGCGCACTGGCAGCACTGCTTCTCTTTCCCGGTTTGGCGGGGGCAGAAGGTGATCCGGCCAAGGGCGAAAAAATGTATAATCGTTGCTCGGCATGCCACGCCATCATCAGCCCCGAAGGCGAAGTGCTGGTCAAAGGCGGCATTACTGGCCCGAACCTGTATGGCGTCGTTGGCCGCGTGGCCGGAACTGAAGGCGACTATCGCAACGGCAGCGAGCGGCTTCCGGTCGGGATGTTCACCGATGACATGATCCGTGCAGGCGAAGAAGGTCTGGTCTGGACCATCGAAAACCTGATTGAATACACGAAAGACCCCATCGGGTTTATTCGCACGTTCTTGGATGATCCCAAAGCGCGTCCGAACATGGGTGTGAAACTGCGCAAGGGTGCTGACGATATCGTCGCCTACGTCGCGACCTATTCGGAATAATGTCAGGGCGGGATGACGCCCTTTTCGATGACCCAAAAACAACAAAAGGCCCCGTGAGGGGCCTTCGTCATTGGTCGGGCTGAGAGGATTCGAACCTCCGACCCCCTGCTCCCGAAGCAGGTGCGCTACCAGGCTGCGCTACAGCCCGACCGTGGCGGGTGAATTATACCTCGTTGGGCTGATTTGCAAGCGCCTTTTCCACACGGAAAGACCTTATCGCGGCTTCTTGTGAACTTAGAGCGATTGGGCCAGACTAAAGTGAAACAAAAAGGGGTAAGCCCTTGCAGGTCTACTATGCCATTGGTGGTGTCGGAATGTTCTTGGTCGGAATGGAGATCCTGACCAATGCTCTACGTGACGCCGCGGGATCAAACCTGCGCCGGATGCTTGGTCGGTTCACAACCACCCCCATGCGCGGCGTGTTGACCGGGGCGTTCGGCACCGCAGTCATCCAATCCTCAAGCGCAACAACCGTGCTGACCGTGGGCTTCGTCGGGGCCGGGCTTCTGACGATGGTGCAGGCGCTGGGGATCATCTATGGCGCCAATATCGGTACGACTGCGACGGGCTGGTTGGTGTCCTTGGTGGGGTTCAAGCTGGATCTGGATATCGCCGCGATGGCCTTGCTTCTGCCGGCAAGTCTTCTGGATCTGCTGGGCAAAGGTATGTGGAAGCGGATCGGGCGCGGGCTGGCGGGGCTGTGCTTGCTGATCATCGGACTTGAGATGATGCAGACTGGGCTCGGTGGTTTCAAGGATACGGTGACCCCCGACATTCTGCCCGGCAGCGGGATAGCTGGGCTGCTGTTCCTGATCGGGGCTGGGCTGGTCATGACCATCGTCATGCAGTCCTCAAGCGCCGCGATGGCCTTGGCCTTGGTGCTGCTGCAAAGCGGCGCAATCGAGCTGGTACAGGCCGCAGCCCTTGTGATCGGCATGAACATCGGCACCACCTTCACGGCCATTCTGGCCTCGGTCGGAGGCTCGCTTCCGATGCGGCAAACAGCGATTGCCAACTTGATCTTCAATTGCGTGACGGCCGGGTTTGCCTTCCCCCTGCTTTTGCTGATCCTCCCGATGCTGAGCGTGTTGGCGCAGAGCTTTGACAACCTCACGGCACTTCTGGTGTTCCACACTGGGTTCAACCTGATCGGCGCGGCGGCGTTCCTGCCCGTGACGCCCAAGTTCGCAGCGATGGTTGCGCGACTGGTACCCGAGAAAGAGGAAGACAAGTTGATCGCTTTGGATCGCAGCCTTCTGAAAGATACGGACGCGGCGTTGGTGTCCGCGCAGGGCGCCAGCGAGAAGATCGCGAACCGGCTGTTCGGTGCCTTGGGTCAGGCGATGGACACGCCGCCGGATTATCGCGGTATCTCGGCCCTTGCTCCGTTTCAGGGCGCGCTGGATGAACTGTCCGAGTTCCTGTCACATATCCATCCGGAACGGGACAATCAGGTCGAGGAAGACACCTATTCCGCGCTTCTGCACCAGACGGACCACATGTCGCGCTTGATCAATCGGGCCGGCAAGACCGCACATGTAAACGAGCTGCTTGCGGATCATGTGTTGCGTCGCCCAACCTTGGCGCTTGGGGCCACGTTGCGGCGGTTCGCGGACGCCGAGTTCGACCCGCACGAGGCCGCGCGCCTGACCCGGCTGCATGACATCGTCAAGCAGCGTAAAAGCAAGCACCGCCGTGGGCTTTTGCTGGGCGAACATGCGGGGATTTATAGTCTGCAGGAAGTGTTCGCGCATACGGACGCAATGCGCTGGCTGGACCGAAGTCTGCACCATGCCGAACGTGTCGCCCATTATCAGGCCATCGCGCGGCGGGGGTTCCCCTCGGCCCCGGAAAAGGCCGAAGGGAAAGATACTTAGAGGCTGGCGTCCAGCGCGGCGATGACGGCATCACCCATTTCGCTGGTCGATACCGGGGTCTTGCCTTCTTCGTTCAGCAGGTCGCCGGTGCGAACGCCGTCGGCCAGAACCTTCTCAACCGCTGCTTCCAGACGGGTTGCTTCTTCACCCATGTCAAAGCTGTAACGCAGGGCCATCGCGAAGCTGAGGATACAGGCGCAGGGGTTGGCCTTGCCTTCGCCCGCGATGTCCGGGGCCGAGCCGTGGACGGGCTCGTACATGGCTTTCGGACGGCCGTTCTCCATCGGGGCACCCAGCGAGGCCGAGGGCAGCATGCCCAGCGAACCGGTCAGCATGGCGGCACAATCCGACAGGATGTCGCCGAACAGGTTGTCGGTATAGATCACGTCAAACTGCTTAGGCGCGCGGACCAGCTGCATGGCGCCGTTGTCAGCATACATGTGCGACAGCTCGACCTCGGGATAGTCTTTCGACACCTCGGTCACAACGTCGCGCCACAGGATGCCCGATTCCATCACGTTGGCTTTTTCCATCGAGCACAGACGCTTGTCGCGCTTCATGGCCAGTTCGAAAGCAGCACGTGCGCCGCGTTCGATCTCGGCTTCGGTGTAACGCTGGGTGTTCACGCCCACACGCTGGCCGTCCACTTCGGAAATGCCGCGCGGCTCGCCGAAATACACGCCCGAGGTCAGTTCGCGGACGATCATGATGTCCAGACCGGACACGATGTTCTTTTTCAGGGACGAGAAGTCGGCCAGAGCGTCAAAGCACTGCGCGGGACGCAGGTTTGCAAACAGGTCCATTTCCTTGCGCAGACGCAGAAGGCCGCGTTCCGGCTTCACCGAGAAGTCCAGATCGTCGTACTGCGGGCCACCCACGGCGCCCAGCAGAACGGCGTCGACTTCTTGCGCCTTCGCCATGGTTTCGTCGGCCAGCGGAACGCCGTGTTTGTCATAGGCGGCACCGCCCACCAGATCCTCGCTGACGTCGAAGGTCACGCCGCGTTTCGCGCCGATCCAGTCGATCACTTTGCGCACTTCGGCCATCACTTCCTGACCAATGCCGTCGCCGGGCAGAATAAGCAGAGAGGGGTTCGTCATGAGGGCATTCCTTGCACTGAATTCGTCGCAGATGGGCCTAGCCTGACGCGGGCGCAGGGTCAAGAAAACAAAGGCTCAAAACGCAATATCGACCCAGACAAGCCGGTGACGGGACGCGGTTTCGACCGTTTGCGCAAACGGATCACCGGGCAGGGGCCAGATGACGCCGCTGTCTGTAACGCGCAGGCGGGCGTCGGGCAGCACATAGCTGACCCGCAGGTTGCCCGGTTTCTGGTCGGGCCAGTCGGCGGTATCCAGCGCCGGGTCGGCGCGATGGTTGGTATCTGCGGTCGCCACTCCCCCGGCGCTTTGCGGGCGGGGGTCTTGCAGCTGCGGATGGGTGAGAAGCAGTTCAATCGCGTCGTGCCGACCGTCTCCGTCCAGCGGGTCCAGATTGGCATTTCCGGCGATCACCACGGGGGCGTCAGGGGCTGGGAAGGGCAGGGTGCCGTCTAGATACTTGGCCCAGAACGTGACCTCGTCATGGTTGCGGCGGCCGTTGCGATCTTCGGGGCCGTCGAATACGGGGGTGTTGGCGTGGAAAGTCAGAAGGTGGAATGCAGGACCGTTTTCAGGGCGCAGTTCGACATCCCAATGCGCCACGCTGCTGAGGCGCTGGATCGTCAGGGCTTCGGGTGCGGGGAAGGGGATCTCGTCCCCGCTGGGCAGAAGCGCGCCGGGCAAGTTTGTCCACAGAAGGTCCGAGAAATCGCGGACCGCACCAATCGGCACGCGCGACAGCACTGCCATCCCGCCTTCTCCGGTATAGCGGCCAAAGCTTTGCATGTCCTCGGGCTCGGCCAGCCGACCGTCGCCATCCACATCAAACCCGGTGTCGATCCCGGTATTGGGGGCGGCGGTGAAGCTGTGCGGCATTGCGTGACCGGCAGCCTTCAAAACGTCCTGAAACGCGGCCAGCGCGTGGCCTTCCAGATCGTAATCAAAGCCCTGAAGCGCCAAGACGTCCGGCTTGGCGTGGGCTATCACCTGCGCCAATGCCACGATTTGCGGATCGTCCTTCTGGATGTCCCGCAAAAGCAGCCCCGGCCCCTTTTTACGAATGTCGGCGTGATAGGTCGCGATGCGCAGCGCCTCGGCCAGAGCAGTGCAGGGAACAAGTGCCAGCCACAGCGCCAGAAGGGTTCGTTTCATGCGGTTGCGGGATATCCGTTGCGGGGCAGGGCCTCGCTCTGCTTGCGGCCATCGCTGATCATCACAGCAACCCGCCGCATCGCGATCCCGCGCATGAACAGGCTGGCAGGCAGGAAGGCCCACGCGGCGACTGTCCAGATTATCGTCTGGGTTTCGATCGTTTCGAACGTGTCGAACAAGGCTGCAGTTTCGAGCACAAGCATTGGTGTCAGGAAGGGCAGTAGGAAACCAAGCGCAATGTTCCAGCGGGCGTCCCGTTTCAGGCGGCGCACGATGTCGCCACTGCGGGTGGGGCTGAACGTGGGCAAATTGACCCACAGATTAAAGCTTTCTTGCCGGAAGAATGGCCAGTTGGTCAGGCGCAGCGCGATCAGGAAGACCGCGACCGACAGAAGCGAGATCAGATAGCTCATCCCGGCAAAGGCGCGCAGTTGAACCAGATCCGCGAACGGCGCATCCGCTGGTAGGATCGCCACCACAGCGTGAACCGGGCTGTAGGGGAAATCAATCGCCTGCCCGATCAGAATGCCGATCGAGGTCAGAAACTCGACCGTGATTGACGGGTCGGTCTGCGAGCGGGCAATGATCGACAGGCACAGGATCGAGGCAAACAGCGACAGGAAGCGGATGCGGTTGAAGGGTGGGGCGTTCCGAAACTCGACAATGCTGGGGTAAGTTGTTGCGTATTCAAATGTTGTCAGTGCGGCAGCGGCAAGCGCCAGAATTGCCACGACTTGCCCACCCTCGGCGCTTACTCCTGGAACCAGGACCGAAGGTGTTGCGACCAACATCACCATAAGACCGGCGCGCAAGATGGCGCCGAACAGTCGTCTAACCATGCCTCTTCCTCCGCTATACGGACGGTGCGGTTCATGCCGCATCCTTGTTCCGCCGCTTGTCCCCTCGCCAGGGTCAAACCAGGGTGGTTTTGTCCAGATTGCGCGGGAAAATGGGGGGCAGCAAGGGTTGAGAGGGTTTGAGCGCGAAAAACGCCCCAAAAAAGCCATAAATGATGCGGGAATGCACCAAGTCGCACAAAAAAAGGGCCAGTCGCGCGGACCGGCCCCTACTTTTAGTTGATTCTAAGCGCTCAGACCCAGGGACGAGCTGCCGCTGCCTTGGCTTCAAAAGCGTCGATCGAGGCTTTCTTTTCCATGGTCAGACCGATGTCATCCAGCCCTTCCAGCAGGCAGTGTTTCTTGAACGCATCGACTTCGAAGGCGATGGTTTCGCCGTCCGAGGTGGTGATTTCCTGCGCTTCCAGATCCACGGTCATGCGGGCGTTTGCGCCCTTTTCCGCATCTGCCATCAGCGTATCGACCTGTTCTTGCGGCAGGACGATCGGCAGGATGCCGTTCTTGAAGCAGTTGTTAAAGAAGATGTCCGCGAAGCTGGTCGACACGACGCATTTGATGCCGAAGTCGGCGATGGCCCAAGGGGCGTGTTCGCGCGAGGAGCCACAGCCGAAGTTGTCGCCAGCGATCAGGATCTCGGCGTCACGGTATTGCGGCTTGTTCAGCACGAAATCTTCGATCTCGGTGCCGTCGCGGTTATAGCGCATCTCGTCGAACAGGTTCTTGCCAAAGCCCGTGCGGGCGATCGACTTCAGGAACACTTTCGGGATGATCATATCCGTGTCGATGTTCACCAGCGGCATGGGGGCCGCGATACCTTGGAGTTTTTCAAACTTTTCCATTTTGCGGTCCTCTTAGATCAGGTCACGAACGTCGGTCAGGCGACCGGTCAGCGCGGCAGCGGCGGCCATGGCGGGCGACACCAGGTGGGTGCGGCCTTTGTAGCCCTGACGACCTTCGAAGTTACGGTTCGAGGTCGAGGCACAGCGCTCGTTCTCGGACAGCTGGTCGGGGTTCATCGCCAGACACATCGAGCAGCCAGCCAGACGCCACTCAAAGCCAGCGTCCTTGAAGATGTCCGCCAGACCTTCTTCTTCAGCCTGAGCACGGACCAGACCCGAACCGGGTACGATCATGGCACGCATGCCGTCCTTGATCTTCTTGCCTTTCACGATCTCGGCCACAGCGCGCATGTCTTCGATGCGGCCGTTGGTGCACGAGCCGATGAATACGGTGTCGATCTCGATGTCGGTCAGTTTCTGGCCCGGGGTCAGACCCATATAGTCAAGCGAGCGTGCAGCCGCGTCGACCTTACCGCCTTCGAAATCCGACGGGCTGGGAACGACAGCCGAAATCGGCAGAACGTCCTCGGGCGAGGTACCCCAGGTGACAACCGGCTCGATCTCTTCGCCTTTCAGCGTGACGACCTTGTCGAAATGCGCGCCTTCGTCGGTGAAGAGCGTTTTCCAATAGTCCAGAGCCTGCTCGAACTGGCCACCTTTCGGGGCGTGCGGGCGGCCTTTGACGTATTCAAAGGTGGTCTCGTCAGGCGCGATCAGGCCAGCGCGGGCGCCGCCTTCGATGGCCATGTTGCAGACGGTCATGCGGCCTTCCATCGACAGATCGCGGATCGCTTCACCACAATACTCGATGACATAGCCGGTGCCGCCACCGGTGCCAGTTTCGCCGATCACGGCCAGCGTGATGTCTTTGGCGGTCACGCCCGGCTTCAGCTTGCCGGTGATCTCGACCTTCATGTTTTTGGACTTTTTCTGGATCAGCGTTTGCGTCGCCAGAACGTGTTCCACTTCCGAGGTGCCGATGCCGTGGGCCAGAGCACCAAACGCGCCGTGGGTCGCGGTGTGGCTGTCGCCGCACACAACGGTCATGCCGGGCAGGGTCCAGCCCTGTTCCGGGCCAACGATGTGCACGATGCCCTGACGGACGTCCGAGACCGGATAGTAATGCACGCCGAATTCCTTGGCGTTTTTGTCCAGTGCAGCCACCTGAATGCGGCTTTCCTCGGTCATCTGCGAAGGATCTTCACGGCCCGCAGTGGTCGGAACGTTGTGGTCCGGTACAGCGATGGTCTTGTCCGGTGCGTGCACCTGACGGCCGGCCATGCGCAGGCCTTCGAACGCCTGTGGGCTGGTCACTTCGTGAACCAGGTGGCGGTCGATATACAGCAGGCAGGTGCCGTCTTCAGCTTCGTGGGCTACGTGGGCATCCCAGATTTTATCATAGAGTGTCTTCGGGGCGGTCATGTCGCTCTCCGTGGATGGTCATTGGGGTAAGGTGACAGGGATTGCTCGCCCGCGGTAACGGGCGTCAAAGGCTTATAGGCAGGCAAGCACCGCGTTCTGGGCGCCGAAGAAGCGCCACGGCAAGAACGCGTGGTCATCCATGTCAAAAATCCGAGTCATGCCGACCAGATACCCCGTCCCGCCCTTCAGGGCAAGGGGAGAGGCTCTGGACGTTGCGCATTGGACCATGCCATGCTGCCAAAAAAGGAGAGGGAATGGAGCAGGATCCCGCAGCAGAGGTCAAACCAGAGACGCCCGCAGAACCCGCGGAAGCAGTGGGGCCGTCCCTGACCGAACAGCTTTGGGCGCTGTGGGAAGACGGCGGCGACTTCGTGATCAGCCTTGGCCAGACATGGCGCCTGTATCAGGTTCTGATCATGCTGGGGCTGGCGGTGGCCGCGTTTGTCATTTCCCGGTTGCTGGTTCCACGGGTCGAGGCTTGGCTGCGCACCCGTGAAGGGTGGTCCAAACGTAAGCTGCGCTTTGCCATCCACCTGCGCAATCGCATCGCGATGATGACCTATATCGTGCTGTCATGGGGGACTGTGTCCGTGATGCGCGAAGTCACATGGCCATCGCGCAGCTATCTGATTGCGCTTGTGGCCACGATGGTCACCGCGTGGTTGCTGGTTGGCCTTGCCGCATTCGTGATCGAGAACCGTCCGCTGCGCCGCATCGCTATGTGGGGGATGTGGATCTATGTGACGCTCTACTTCCTTGGCATCACCGAAGAAACAGCCAGCGTTCTGGACAACCTCGCGCTCGAGGTCGGGGATTTCCGCGTATCTCTTTGGACCATCCTACGTGTGGCGGTTATTTTGGGCATCCTCTTTGCGTTGGCACGCATGCTCAGCCGAGGGTCTGCCGCACGCATTCAGGATAACGAGGATATTTCGCCATCCATGAAGGTGTTGGCGGTCAAGTTCCTGCAGATGGGGCTTTACGGTGCCGCGTTCTTTATCGCGCTGAAAGCGGTGGGAGTGGATCTGACCGGTCTTGCCTTCCTGTCCGGTGCGATCGGTCTGGGCCTTGGTTTTGGTCTGCAGAAGGTCGTGTCGAACCTTGTGTCGGGGGTGATCATCCTTCTGGACAAGTCGATCAAACCCGGTGACGTGATTAGCCTTGGCGACACGTTTGGCTGGATCGAGCAACTGGGTGCGCGCTATGTCTCTGTCGTTACACGGGACGGGCGCGAATACCTGATACCGAACGAAGACCTGATTACCGGGCAGGTGGTCAACTGGTCCCACACCAACGCCTTTGTGCGCCTGGATATCTTCTTTGGCACCGCCTATCACGACGATCCCCACCAGGTTCGAAAGATCGCGATCGAGGCCGCCCATAGCGTGGACCGCGTGCTCAGCTTCCGCCCACCGGTCTGTCATATCGTGGGCTTCGGGGACAGCTCGGTCGACTATATCCTGCGGTTCTGGATCGATGATCCGTCCGGAGGGCTGACCAACATTCGCGGCAATGTCTATCTGGCGCTCTGGGATGCATTCAACGAGAACGGCATCTCGATCCCATTCCCGCAGCGCGAGGTGCGGATGTTGGAAGATGCGGGCCCCAAAATCGATCCGTGACCCGTTTACACACCCTTCACACAGGCTTGAAACACTGTGGATTGAGCTTATGTGCTCGCGGTGATACGATTCTTTCATGCCCAGCACCGGGGCGGAACGGTGTGTAATGTTAGGAGGACAATGTCCTGTCTTTGCAAACAGAGGCTGCATCAGGCGCAGCCGCAGGGGATCCCGAAATGACGGCTAACCCCGGAAAAACCGCCAGCGAGCAGATGCTGGCCCTTGTCCTGAAGTCCCTTGAAGATGACAAAGCCGAAGACGTTGTGGTGATCAGCCTCAACGGCAAGTCGCAGATGGCCGATAATATGGTCGTGTGCTCTGGCCGTTCGACACGTCAGGTGGGTGCCATTTCTGAAAAGCTGGCAGATAAGCTGAAGCAGGAAATGGGCGTCTTCTCGAAGATCGAAGGTAAGGGTCAGGGCGACTGGGTTCTGATCGACGGGGGCGACGTGATCGTCCACGTGTTCCGCCCGGAAGTGCGCGAGTTCTATCAACTCGAAAAGATGTGGATGGAACCCGGCGCAGCAGACGCCACGACCTGATCAAGGGGGCGATAGGATGCGCGTGCATGTCTGCGCGGTCGGACGGCTGCGCAAATCGCCCGAGCTTGAGTTGATCGACGATTATACCACCCGGTTCGACCGGACTGGGCGGGCGCTGGGCCTCGGACCTCTTTCAATCCATGAAGTCGAAGACAAGAAGGGCGGCGGCATGTCTGCCGAAGCCCCCTTGTTGGAACGTGCCATTCCGAAGGGCGCGCTGATCTGCACGATGGATGAGCGCGGCAAGGTGATGTCCTCGCCCGATTTCGCCAACCTTCTTGGCCGTTGGCGGGATGAAGGACGCGGCGACGTTGCCTTTGTCATCGGTGGGGCGGACGGTATTGACCCGTCCCTACGTGCCAAGGCGGATGCCAGCCTGTCCTTCGGCAAAATGGTCTGGCCCCATATGCTGGTCCGCGTCATGCTGTCCGAACAGCTCTATCGCGCGACGAGCATATTGGCGGGCAGCCCGTATCACAGAGTGTAGGTGGTTCACCTTCCGGTGAACCCGCACCCGCGCCCTTGAACCTTCTGGTCCCGCCCCGCACCTTCTCTGGAAAGAAGGACCGATCACATGCCCCGATTGCCTGAAATATCCGACAGTGATTTCGACACTCAGACCCGCGCGGCTTTCGACCGAATGGCCGCCTATGGCGCGTTCGAGAACTGGTCGCGCGTGGCCGCCCATCACCCGCCAGTGCTGGATCAGGTAGGGGCGATGCTGACCGCTCTGCGCGATGGCACGACCCTGCCCACGCGTCTGTCGGAACTGGCGATGGTCACCGTGTCGAAAATCAATGTCTGCGATTACTGCACCGCGAACCACGGCCCCAAATTGCAGGTCACGGGCCTGAGTGCCGAGGGGGTCGAGCGGCTGCCCGACGCCGAAAACCACCCCGAGCTGACCGAGCTTGAGCGCCTTGTAGTGCACTATGCCGAGGCCGTCACAACCCGCCATGGAAAAATGCGGGATGGTGAGGTTGACGCCCTCCGCGCCCATCTATCCGATGCCCAAATCGTCGAGCTGACATGGCGTATTGCCCTGACTGGCGCGTTCAACCGGTTCAACGATGCGCTGCAAGTCGCGCCCGAGTAGCGCGGGCGGCGCCTCAACCGTTGCACACGCCCCCCTGACCCCATAGATAGAAGGCGAGCAGACAGAGGACCCCGCTATGACCACCCCAAAACCCGTTGTTTTGTGCATTCTGGATGGATGGGGCCTGCGCGAGGAGACCGCCCATAACGCGCCTGCCTTGGCGAAGACGCCGAACTTTGATCGGCTGATGGCGACCTGTCCGAACAATACCCTGATCACCCATGGCCCCGATGTTGGTCTGCCCACGGGCCAGATGGGCAATTCCGAGGTCGGCCACACCAATATCGGTGCGGGTCGGGTGGTGGCGATGGATCTGGGGCAGATTGATCTGGCGATCGAAGATGGTAGCTTCTTCCAGAACGCCGCCCTTCAGGAGTTTGCCGCGAAAGTCAAAACCGCAGGCGGCACCGCTCATATCGCGGGCCTTGTCAGCCCCGGCGGCGTGCACAGCCATCAGGATCATATGGTTGCAGCTGCAAAGGCACTGACCGAGGCGGGTCTGACGGTCGCCATCCACGCCATCACTGACGGACGCGACGTGGCCCCGCAATCTGCCCGCGAACAGCTGGCTGCATTTCAGGCGGACCTGCCCGAAGGTGCCCGCATCGTGACCCTATCGGGCCGTTACTTTGCGATGGATCGTGACAACCGGTGGGAGCGTGTCTCGCTGGCTTACGAAGCGATTACGCACGGCACTGGAAACATCTTCAGCTCGGTCGATGCGGCGATTGCATCTGCGTATAACAACGAAACCACGGACGAGTTCATCCGCCCGGTGATCATCGACGAACATGCAGGCCTGCAAGATGGCGATGGTCTGTTCTTCATCAACTTCCGCGCTGACCGCGCCCGTGAAATCCTGCGTGCCATTGGCGAGCCGGGCTTTGAGGAATTCGCTGTCGGCACCCGCCCGACCCTGTCCGCGCTTCTGGGTATGGTCGAGTATTCGGATGCCCATAACGGCTATATGACCACCTGCTTCCCCAAGCGCGACATCGTGAATACGCTGGCCGAATGGGTCGCCAAGCATGGCAAGACTCAGTTCCACACCGCCGAGACCGAGAAATATCCGCACGTCACCTTCTTCCTGAACGGCGGCAAGGAAGACCCGGTCGAAGGCGAGACCCGCTATATGGCCGCCAGCCCCAAAGTCGCGACCTATGACCTGCAGCCCGAGATGTCGGCCCCCGACGTGACCGAACATTTCGTGCAGGCGATCCATGACCGCTTTGACCTGATCGTCACCAACTTCGCCAACCCCGACATGGTCGGCCATACCGGAGACCTCGACGCGGCGATTGCAGCCTGTGAAGCCGTGGATGACGGCTTGGGGCAGGTGGTTGCTGCGCTGGAAGAGGTCGGCGGCGCGATGATCGTCACCGCGGACCACGGCAATTGCGAAACCATGTGGGACGATGCGACGAACGGACCGCACACCGCGCACACGACGAACCTTGTGCCTGTGGTTCTGATGGGCGGGCCCGAGGGGATCTCGCTGGCGCATGGGCGTTTGGCAGATCTTGCCCCCACGGTGCTTCAGCTGATGGGGCTTGAGAAACCGGCCGAGATGACCGGCGAAAGCCTGATCCGTTCGTGAGCCTGCGCCGCGCCCTCCTGCCCCTTCTGGCGGGCCTTGCCTTGGCGATCGCTGCCGGGCCGCTGGCGGCGCAATCCGACCCGACGCTGACCGCCCGCGCGGCGATGGTTCAGCTTGAGGTCGCAACTCAAGCCCTGCAAGACGCCGAGAAATCCGGCGACCGCATCGCGGCCCTGACCCAGACCGTGCAAGCGTATGAGGAAGGCCTGTCTGCCCTGCGCGACGGGCTGCGTCGGATCAACTTGCGCGAAGCGGCCTTGCAAGCGGCATTCGACGCGGAACGTGACCGTCTGGGCCAGCTTCTGGGCGTGTTGCAAGCCATTGGCAAAGCACCCGAGCCTGCGCTGTTGGTCCACCCCTCTGGCCCCTTGGGCACAGCACGGTCCGGCATGATCCTGTCCGAGGTAACGCCCGCCCTGCAAGCGCAGGCCGAAGACCTGCGCGCCCGACTTGAAGAGCAACGCACCCTGCGTGCGCTTCAGGAAAATGCTGTGGAAACCCTGCAAACGGGCCTGACCGGTGTGCAGGAAGCCCGCTTTGAGCTAAGCCTTGCGCTTGCCCGCCGGACAGAACTGCCCCGCCGCTTTGTTGCGGACGAGGCGCGGATGAAAACCCTGCTGGAAAGCGCTGACACGCTGGCCAGCTTTGCGCAAGGCTTGATGTCTGACCCGAAAGCTACTGCCAGTGCTACTGCTCTTCCGGATTTCGCATCCGTGCGTGGACGACTTGCGATGCCGGTTCTGGGCCGCGTGCTGCGTGGTTATGGTGAACGCGACGCCGCAGGCATTCAGCGCCCCGGCCTGATTGTCGCCACCCGCCCGCTGTCCATCGTCACAACCCCGTGGCCCGCCACGATCCGCTATCTGGGACCACTACTGGATTATGGAAACGTCGCCATTCTGGAACCGGGTGACGGCTATCTGCTGGTGCTGGCCGGGCTTGGGCAGCTGTACGGAGATGTGGGCGAAGTGTTGGCCCAAGGTGCGCCTGTCGGGCTGATGGGTGGGGCGGATCCGGCAGTCAGCTCTAACGACGATCAAGCGTTTTTGATCGCGGCAGAGGAAGGAACTGGCGCAGAACGCTCGGAAACGCTTTATATAGAGCTAAGATATGACGGAAAGCCCGTGGATCCTACGAACTGGTTCGCGGCAGGCAAGGATTGATGGAATGAAGAAATTCGTAATGGCCGCGCTGGGCGGAACCTTGGCAGGCGCCATTCTGACCACACAGGTTGCCGGCCCCTTGATCGCGCAGGACGCCAGTGAAAACGCAACCGTGTACGAGCAGCTTGACCTGTTTGGCGACATTTTCGAACGAATCCGTGCGCAGTATGTCGAAGAGGTTGAACCCGGCGATTTGATCGAGGCCGCGATTGACGGCATGCTGTCTTCGCTTGATCCGCACTCTAGCTATCTGTCGCCCAAAGATGCCGCCGATATGCGCGTGCAGACCCGTGGCTCGTTTGGCGGTCTGGGCATCGAAGTGACGCAGGAAGAGGGCTTCGTTCGCGTCGTCTCGCCAATGGATGGCACCCCTGCCGATGATGCGGGCATGGAGACCGGCGACTATATCACCCATGTGGATGGCGAAAGCCTGCTGGGTCTGACGCTGGACGAGGCGGTGAACAAGCTGCGCGGCCCGGTTGGCTCGGAAATCATCATCACCGTGGTGCGCGAAGGTGTGGACGAGCCGTTCGACGTCTCGATCATCCGCGACACGATCAAGCTGACCGCTGCCACTGCCCGCACCGTGGGCAACACGGTTGTGCTGCGCGTCACCACCTTCAACGACCAGACCTATCCCAACATGGCAGACGGTCTGGCCCGCGAGGTCGAAGCGCTGGGTGGATTTGAGAACGTCGAAGGCGTCGTGCTTGATCTGCGCAACAACCCCGGCGGTCTGCTGACCCAAGCCATCGCCGTGTCGGATGCGTTCCTGAACAGCGGCGAAATCGTGTCGACCCGCGGTCGCAACCCGGAAGAAAGCGAGCGTGTGAACGCGCAGGCTGGTGATCTGGCCGAAGGCAAGCCGATCGTGGTGCTGATCAATGGCGGCTCGGCCTCGGCGTCCGAGATTGTGGCCGGTGCCCTGCAGGACCACCGCCGCGCCATCGTCGTGGGCACGAAGAGCTTCGGAAAAGGCTCGGTCCAGACGGTGATGCCGGTGGCGTCCGAAGGCGCAATGCGCCTGACCACCGCGCGTTACTACACACCCTCGGGCCGCTCGATCCAAGCGCTGGGCGTGTCGCCCGACATCGTGGTGGAACAGCCACCGCGTCAGCCCGAAAGCGAAGAGAACGAGGAAGGCAACAGCCGCACCCGCAGCGAAGCCGATCTGCGCGGCAGCCTGAACAATGACAGCCTGTCCGATGACGAACGCCGTCAGATCGAGGAAGAGCGCGAAGCCGCCGAAGAGGCCGCCAGGCTGCGCGACGAGGACTTCCAACTGTCCTACGCGGTCGATTTGATCAAGGGCCTGTCGGCGATCAAGGGAACCGAGTAATCCCAGTTGCATGACCATCAAGGGCCGCCCTCTCGGGTGGCCCTTTTCCTTTTCTACGCCGCCCGTTAGGGTCGCGAAAAAAGACGAGGCCCCGATGACCCCCGAAGAGATCTTAAAACTTCCCTATCGCCCCTGCGTGGGCATCATGATCCTGAACGCCGACGGCAAGGCGTTTGTCGGCCAACGTCTGGACGCGCCGAAGTTGGGTACACAAACTGCGTGGCAGATGCCTCAGGGTGGGGTGGATGACGGAGAAGACCCCCGCGAAGCCGCCCTGCGCGAGCTGTGGGAAGAAACCGGCATCACCGCGGATCTTGTGACGATCGAGGCCGAGCTGGAGGACTGGCTGCCCTACGACCTGCCCCACGACATCGTGCCGAAGATCTGGAAGGGGCGCTATCGCGGCCAGAAACAGCGCTGGTTCCTGTTGCGCTTCCACGGCGACGACGCGCAGGTGAACATCGAAACCGACCATCCCGAATTCAGCCGTTGGCAATGGATGGCCACAAACGAGGTCGTCGATAATATCGTGCCCTTCAAACGTGAAATCTATGCCAAGGTGATGGAAGGATTTCAGGAGTATCTGTGATGCGTGCTTTGGCGTTGGCGATTTTTATGGTGGTGCCCTCTGCGGCCTCGGCCTTGTCGTGCATGCCGTATAACGCCATCGCTGCGTACAACGACGCTGCCAAGTCCGAGGATAGCTATGTGGTCGCCCACGGCACGTTGCGCTTCGATGAAAGCAAGCTGCCCAAGGTGGATTGGGACCATCAGGAAGACGTGCAGCCCGACAACTTCCTGACCGGGCGCATCGACGGCCAAGCCCTGACCCGCGCGGGCTTTACCGCGCAATTTGTGCGCGACATCGACATCAATGTGCAATGCGCCGGGCCGTGGTGCTCGGGGCTGAGCAATGGGGCGGACTATCTGGTCTATCTGAAGAAAATGGGCGACGGCTATCTGCTAGAGGCCAACCCATGCGGCGGCTTCGCCTTCCAAGACCCTGACAAAGAGACCCTTTCCAAAGTCACCGCTTGCATTCAAGGCAAGCGCTGCGACCCGGAATTGCCTTTCCGCTGACCATAACGGGCAGGGCGCGCTTTCACCCTTCGCAAACGCGCGAAACACTCTATAAGGGCGGCAAATCCATGCTGCCCGGAGGCCCCCATGTCCTTTGATCGTTCCATCAAGATCGCGCCGTCGATCCTTTCTGCTGATTTCGCCAACTTTGGCCAGGAAATCCAAGCCATCGAAGCGCAGGGCGCGGATTGGGTGCATGTGGATGTGATGGACGGCCATTTCGTGCCGAACCTGACCTTCGGCCCGCCCGCCGTCAAAGCCTTCCGTCCGCATGTGAAAACCTTCATGGACGTGCACCTGATGATCGCCCCGGTCGATCCCTACATTCAGGCCTATGCCGACGCGGGCGCCGACATGATCGTCGCCCATTACGAGGCCGGCCCCCACCCGCACCGCACTCTGCAAGCCATCAAAGCCACCGGCGCCAAGGCGGGCATCAGCCTGAACCCCGGCACGCCTGCATCCGTGATCGAACACCTGCTGCCGCTTTGCGACATGGTGCTGGTGATGAGCGTAAACCCCGGGTTCGGTGGTCAGAAATTCATCCCCTCCTCGGTCGAGAAAGTGCGCCAAGTGCGCGAGATGATCGGCGATCGCGACATCCACATCCAAGTGGACGGCGGCGTTGACCCCACCACCATCGGCCCGCTGGTCGAAGCCGGCGCGGATTGCTTCGTCGCAGGCTCGGCCGTGTTCAAAGGTGGTTCGGTCGACACGCCCGAGGTCTATGGCGACAACATCCGCGCCCTGCGCGCCGCCGCGGCAGCCGTGCAAGGCTGACCTCTTTTTCTTGTCGAAAATATCCCCGCCGGAGGCTTAAAATCTCCCGGCGGGATGCGTTCTCTTTTTGCTAGAACAACACATGCGAATGTGACAATCTATTTGGAACTGATTTCCGGAGGATCCCATGTTTCGCATCACCACCGCCATCCTGATCTGTCTCGCTCTGCCCGCGCTGGCGGACGAAGACATTGCCGACCAGTACCCGGACTCGGTCCTGTACGAAAAGCCGGTCGAGGTGATCCCGGATGTCTGGTCTGCGATCGGTGCGACAGCCCCTCCCACCTATGAGAACGCGGGCCATAACAACAACCTCAGCTTCATCGTGACGGGCGATGGGGTGATCGTGGTGAACGCGGGTGCAAATTACAAATTGGCCGAAGCGCTCCACGCCGAAATCAAGACCATCACCGACCAACCCGTGAAGCTTGTGATCAATGAAAACGGTCAGGGCCACGCGATGCTGGGCAACAATTACTGGATCAATCAAGGTGTCGAGGTGCTCGCCCATGTGGACGCCGCCCACGAGTTTGAAGAATACGCAGGGCAGCTGTTCGAAGGCATGAAGCGCTATGCACAGGAAAACTGGGAAGGCACCGAGCCGATGGGCCCGACCCGCACGTTTGAGGAAAAAGAGGTCATCACGATGGGTGATAAAACCATCGAGGTCCTCTATTCCGGCCCCGCCCACAGCCCCGGCGACATTCAGGTCTGGTTGCCCGAAGACAGCCTGATGATCGCGGGTGACATGGCCTTCCACAACCGTATCCCGCCGATTTTCGAAGACACCTGCACCAGCTGCTGGATCGAAACATGGGAAACCGTCTTTGCACCCATCGGCGCGGCCTATGTGATCCCCGGCCACGGTTATCCGACCAACATGGCGCAAGTGGAAGAGCACACGATCGGCTATCTGAAACATCTGCGCGGTGAGGTTGGCAAGCTTCTGGAAGGCGGCGGTACGCTGGACGAAGCCTATTACGTCGACCAGTCCCCCTTCGCGCACCACGACACGTTTGAAGAACTGGCCACCAAGAATGCGGGTCAAGTCTATGCCGAGATGGAATTCGAATAGGCGCGGCTGGACAGGGGCTCTGCCCCTCGCGCTGCGCGCTCACCCCGGGATATTTCTGACAAGAAAAAGCGTAGGGGTCAGGCAGAGGGGGCGAGTCCGTTCAGCAAGGCGAGTGTTGCGAACCCATCCGGGATCAAACCTATGTCATTCTGATAGGCCCGTAGGGCCGTGCGCGTGTTGGGGCCGGTGAACCCGTCTGCCCCTTGCGTGTCATACCCGGCAGCCGTCAGGCGCATTTGAAGCTGGGCCATCTGACCGCGGGTCAGGGGCGTCAGGCCCTCGGGGCAAGGGGTGATCTTGGCGCGCGAGCCGGCCAGCCGATCCGACAGATACCCAACCGCGATGCCGTAAGCCTCGGCCCGGTTATAGGTTAGAATGACGTGGAAGTTGTGGTTGACCAAAAACGCCGGACCTGTCGCGCCCGAGGGGCACAGCACCGAGGCATCGCCATAATCCGGTAGCGCCGTTCCCTCTATCGTGCACACGCCCATGCCGTTCCAATCGGCCGTGGGGAGGCGGTGTTCGGGACCTGCTTGGGTGAAATCAAATCCGTCAGTCAGCTGCACCTCGATCCCCCAAGGCTGGCTTTCATGCCAGTCGTGCTGGGCCAGATAGTTCGCGATCGAGGCCAACCCGTCGGTCGGATCGTTCGACCATATATCTCGCCGTCCGTCCTGGTCGTGATCCACAGCGAAATTCAGGAAGCTCGAGGGCATGAACTGCCCATGTCCCATCGCCCCCGCCCAGGATCCGAGCATCGCATCGGCATCCACGTGCCCCCCATCGATGATCGACAAGGCAGTGGTCAATTCGGCTTCAAAGAAACTGGCGCGGTGGCCGTTATGGGCCAGATTGCCAAGTGCGGTCAGAACGGAATGCGCGCCCCGAACCCGGCCATAGTCAGTCTCGACCCCCCAAATCGCCAGAATGACCTGAGGGTCCACGCGGTATGCCTCGGCGATGTCGTTCAGGATTTGTCGCTGGTTGCGAAACGTGGCGCGGCCTTTGCTGACTCGCTCAAGGGTGACGGCGCGGTCGAGGTATTGCGAAATGTTCAGGGCGAACTCGGATTGATTGGATTGCTGCGCGTGAATGCTGGGATCCAGCACCAGAAAGGGCATTGCATGCTTAAGTGTCTCATCCGAGATCCCAACCTGCGTTGCCTTTTCAATGTAGCTATCGCGCCACTGATCAAAGCTCTTCTCTGCGTCCCCAAATGTATCCGTCACAATCGACCTCGCCATCCCATCCGACATTAATGCCGGGATCGTTTCACCTTTCGATTGAGTTTGGCCTTTTTCCGCGCATTGTTCACGGGTTTTCGCCGGCCAGATTTCCCCCCCTTGCGCACCGATGTGCGGGGCAGCTTGCGGCCTTCGACTTCAAGCAGCTCCAACGCCAGCCCGCCGGTGGTGGGAATGGCTTCGGTCAGGCGCACGACAACGCGCTGGCCCAGCCCAAGTGTAAGCTTCGACCGTTCACCCGTCAGGGTCTGATCATCGGCATTGAAGTTGAAGTACTCATTGCCCAACGTGCTGAGCGGCACCAGCCCGTCCGCCCCGCTGTCGTCCAGCTTTACGAACATACCAAAGCGGGCAATGCCGGAAATCCGACCGGTGAATTCTCCGCCGACGCGCTCGGACAGATAGGCCGCCAGATAGCGGTCAGTGGTATCGCGCTCGGCCAACATCGACCGGCGCTCGGTTTCCGAGATGTGCTTTGCGGTTCCTTCCAGATTATCCACGTCCTGCGGCGACAGCCCGTCATCTCCCCAGCCATGCCCAGACACCAGCGCGCGGTGCACGATCAGGTCGGAATAGCGCCGGATGGGCGAGGTGAAGTGGGCGTAGGACCGAAGCGACAGCCCGAAATGCCCGAAGTTCTCTGGAAAGTAATAGGCCTGCGTCATCGACCGCAGGGTCGAGATGTTGATCAGCTCGTCAAACTCGCTGCCTTCGGCCTGTGCCAGTAGGTTGTTCAGATGGCGGGTTTGCAGAACCTGCCCCTTGGCCAGCGTGAAGCCCGATGCCTGTGCGACTTCGCGCAGGGCTTCCAGCTTTTCGGGGCTGGGTTCTTCGTGCACACGGAACAGAAGCGGGCGCTTCAGGCGCATCAGCTCTTCCGCGGCCGCGACATTGGCCAGGATCATGAACTCTTCGATCAGTTTGTGCGCGTCGAACCGGTCGGCGAAGTCGATCGAGGCGACTTTGCCGTCCTCGCCCAGTACGATCTTGCGTTCGGGCAGGTCCAGGTCCAGTGGTTGTCGGGCCGCGCGGCCCAGTTTGGCGGACCGATAGGCGGCATAGAGCGGCGCGATGACGTCCTCCATCAGCGGCGCGCATTTTTCGTTCGGCTGACCGTCTTGCGCGGCCTGCACCTCGGCATAATTCAGCGAGGCATGGGACTGCATCAGCCCGCGAATGAAGCTGTGGCTTTTTTTGTTGCCCTGCGCGTCCAAGACCATGCGCACGGCCAGACAGGCGCGCGGGACGCCTTCATGCAGGCTGCACAGATCGCCCGACAGACGGTCGGGCAGCATCGGCACCACGCGGTCGGGGAAATAGCTGGAGTTGCCGCGCTTGCGCGCCTCGTTGTCCAGCGCAGATCCGGGCGTGACGTAATGCGCCACATCGGCAATCGCGACCCAGACCACATGTCCGCCGGGATTTCCGGGCGTGTCATCGGCATGGGCGTAAACCGCGTCATCGTGGTCGCGCGCGTCTGCCGGGTCGATGGTGATCAGCGGCAAGTGCCGCAGGTCTTCGCGGTTCTTCAGGCCCGCGGGTTTCTGGGCATCTGCTTCCTCGATCACGCGATCTGGGAAAGCGTCGGGGATGCCGTGTTGGTGGATCGCGATCAAGCTGACTGCTTTGGGGGCGGTGGGGTCGCCCAGACGGGCCACGACGCGTGCGCGGGGCAGGCCCATGCGGGCCTTGGGCCCCGAGCGCTGTGCTTCGACCAGTTCGCCATCCTTGGCGCCGTCTTCCGCGCCGGGCTCGACCATCCATTCCTTGTCCGCACCCTTATCAATTGGCACGATCCGCCCGCCTTCCGAGCCTTTGCGGAAGATCCCGAGAATGCGTTGGGGGTTGGTGCCGATGCGCCGGATCAGGCGACCTTCATAGGCGTGAGATTCGTCCTTCACCTCGGTCAGGCGGGCCAGAATGCGCTCGCCCTCTGCCAGCGCGGGGTCGCCATCTTTTGCCACCAGAAGCACGCGCGGGGCCGCGCCTTCGCCGGTCCATTCGGTGGGATATGCAAACATATCGCCATCCGCGTCCGGGCCTTTGACGCTCAGAACAGAGACCGGAGGCAGCTTGTCTGCGTCGCGATAGGTCTTTTTGCGCTTTTGCAGATGACCCTCGGCTTCCAGTTCTTTCAGGATGCGTTTCAGGTCGATCCGGGCGGCGCCGCGAATCCCGAAGGCCCGCGCGATGTCGCGTTTTGCGGTTTGGGTCGGGTTCTCCGAAATCCAGTCCAGAATGGCCTTCTTTGTGGGCAGTTTGCTCATGCGAAATAATCCTGGATGATGCGGCTGTAGATGGATTTAAGCTGCGGGATCAGGGCAACTTCGACCCGTTCATCCACCGCATGCATGGTTTTGCCGACAAGACCAAATTCGACCACCGGGCAGTGATATTGCACGAAGCGCGCGTCCGAGGTGCCGCCGGATGTGGACGCTTCGGGCACCAGCCCCGTTTCCGCCTGCACGGCGTTCGAGATCAGTTCGGACAACTCACCCGGAGGCGTCACGAAGCTTTCGCCTGAGACGGTCACGACCATCTCGATATCCACGCCGGTGTCGTTGCCGACGCGCTCGGCTTCCGCCTGTAACCACTTGGTCAGGCTGTCCGAGCTATGGGCGTCGTTGAAGCGGATGTTCACGGTCGCGCGGCTTTCGGCGGGGATCACGTTGGTCGCCGGGTTGCCGGTATCGATGGTGGTGACAGCCAGTGTTGAGGCATCAAAATGGTCGGTGCCTGTGTCCAGCTCATGCGCGGCCAGATCGGCCATCAGGCGGGCCAGCGCAGGCACCGGGTTCAGCGCGCGATGCGGATAGGCCGCGTGGCCCTGTACGCCGCGGGCGGTGAAGTACGCGGTCATGGACCCACGCCGCCCAATCTTCATCATCTCGCCCATTTCATTGGGGCAGGTGGGTTCGCCGACAACGCAGTCGGTCATCTTTTCGCCCTGTGTCTCCATCCAATCCAGAATGGCGACGGTGCCGTCAGTGGCCGGGCCTTCCTCATCACCCGTGATGGTGATCACCAATGACGCATCCTCGGGCGCGTGGCGGGTGAAATCCACGGCGGCGGCCACCCACGCAGCCACGCCTGATTTCATGTCGGTCGCACCCCGACCATACAGGTATCCGTCACGGATTTCCGCGCCGAAGGGGTCGACGCTCCATGCGCCTACATCGCCCACGGGGACCACGTCCGTATGCCCATTGAAGCCCAACGTGCGGGCGTTCTTGGACCCCCAGCGGGCAAACAGGTTCGATACCTCGCCACGATCCACGCGGGTGCAGGTGAAGCCCGCCCCGGTCAGGATGCCCTCAAGCAGCGTCAAAGCTCCGCCTTCGTCCGGCGTGACCGACGCGCAGCGTACGAGTCGTTGGGTCAGATCCACAGGATCAAGCGGGGCAGGTTGGGTCGTCGTCATCAAATTCTCCATTCCCCCCACCCTTAACAGGTGCCGCGACCGGTGGAAACGTCCCTTGCCCGCGAAACCCTGCCCGTGAGGGACCAATGCGCCCTGTCGCGCTGGACCCTGCGCCACGTGGCCGCTAACCTGCCTGCATATTGCAATCCCTGATTGGAGCGCCCGATGCGTAAACTCTTGTTCCTTCTATGCCTTTTGCCCCTATCTGCCTGTGTTGATATGGATTTGACCCTGAAGATTGACGGCGACAATGCAACCGTCTCGTCCACGGTGACGATGGGACCTGAGGGGTCTCAGATGATGGCATCCAGCGGCGAAGATATGTGCGAGGACGGTGTCGCGACGACGCTGGACAACGGCGACTATCAGTGCACGACCGAGATGTCCGGCACGATTGACGAAATGATCGCCGAGCTGGAGGCCTCTGACGAAGGCATGGACCCGGATCAAACCGCCCAGATCGAGAAGCTGGAGGACGGCAATCTGCGTATCACCTTCGACCTGGCCGAGATGAAGGCCAGCGTGGGCGAAGGTGGCATGGATCCCGGCATGTTGGCGATGATGCAGCAAATGCTGGTGGGGCGTAACTTGACCTTCACGATCGAAGGTCAGATCGTCGAAACGACCGGCACGCTGTCGGATAGTGGCGACAAGGCGACGCTGGTCATCCCCTTGGACAAGTTCGCGATGCAGGATCGGTCAATCCCGGACAGTTTTGTTACGATCGTGACGCCCTGACGTCTTATCCGATCAGAGCCTCAATAACGCCCGGCAAATCGTCGGGCGTTTGTACATGGGCATCTGCGTCTGACAGATCGTCCGGCCCGCCATAGCCCCAGCCCACCGCGATGAACGCCATGTTGTTGGCGCGGGCTGCTTTTAGGTCATAGTGCCGATCCCCGATCATCACGCAGCGCGCAGGGTCGTCCCCGGTGATCGTCAGCGCGTGGGCCAACAGCTCGGCCTTGTCATTGCGGGTGCCGTCCAGTTCGGGTCCGAACTCGTGCGCCATGTGCTGGGCCAGCCCAAAATGCGCGGTGATCTTGCGGGCATAGGTGTGGGGTTTCGCGGTCGCGATGCTCATCTGATGCCGCGTGGCCAGATCGTCCAGCACGCGTAGAATGCCGTCATAAACGGTGCAATCATACATGCCGCCGCCGTGATTATAGTACTTGCGATACGCGTCGAGCGCGGCGTCTGGATCCGGGGCGCCGAGCTTTTCGAAGCTCCACAAAAGCGCGGGGCCGATCACCCATTCCAGATCATCTGCACTGGGGGCAGGCAGGCCAAGATCATGCAGTGCCTTGATCACGCTGCCGGTGATGCCCGGTTTGGGATCCGTCAGCGTGCCATCCAGATCCCAAAAGATCATTGAAGGGGCCGTTTTTCGTCGTCAAAGAATGGGGTCATCTGGGCGACGATCACGCTGTTTTCAGCCAGCGCGCGACCCATCAGCTTGCGTTCTTCGGCAGGGATGTCGTGGCCCTCGGCCAGACGGTCATCCAGCGATCCGTATCCGCTGACATCCAGCGGGGCCAAATCGGCCTGTTTCAGAATGGCAACGGTCTCGCGCACGGCTTCGGCTTCGTCTACGCCAGAGGCGTAACACACCAACGCGGCACCCGTGGCGCCATCGGGCAGCCCGTCATCGTCTTTGCGTCCCACCTCAACCAGCAGTGTATACACTTTGTGAGGCTTCTTGGTCTTGGTTGTTTTGGTCATGAAAAATGCGTGGCAGATCGCCCCGAAAAGCGCAAGGGACAAACGCTAGCAGTTGGCACACCCGGCGCGCCGGGGTATGTGGAAAGAGTAGTTTTGGGGAAAAGCGCGATGATTGCACAAAGGCTCCGCCACTTGGCCGCTGTGTGTCTGGCAACGATTTGTATGACTACCGAGTCATATGCTCAGGCATCTGATCTTGAATTTGTAACGGTCGAGCGACCACCATTCGCGATGTCGGGCGAGGACGCCCCATCAGGTTTTGCCATCGATCTGATGACCGAGATTGCCACCGAGATGGGGCAAACCGTCAGTTTCGAGGTCGTCGACAGCTTCCCCGCGATGTTGCAGATGGTCGAAACCGCGCAGGTCGACGGGGCGATCGCCAATATCTCGATCACGCGCGACCGGGAAAGCCGCATGGATTTCTCGCAGCCGATCTATCACGGCGGATTGCGGATCATGGTGCCGCGTGACCAAGAGGGGGTCAGCATCTGGTCCACCCTGATCAGTCTTGATCTGGCGCTTGCCATTCTGGCGGCCTTCGCGCTGCTTTTGGGTGGTGGCATGCTGATGTGGTTCTTTGAACGCGACAAGCAACCCTACTTCGAAGGGGATGCCAAACAGGCGATGTTCCCGGCGTTCTGGTGGGCGCTGAATCTGGTGGTGAACGGCGGCTTTGAAGAGCGTATGCCGCGGTCAGTCTTCGGGCGGTTGTTCGGCACGTTCCTTGTGATTTCAAGCCTGTTTGTCGTGTCGGTCTTTGTCGCCCATATCACTGCGTCCATCACGGTCAGCGCGATTTCGGGCTCGATCCATTCGGTGACTGATCTGGATGGCAAACGCGTGGGGACGACCGAGGAGTCGACCGCGTCGATCTTCTTGGAAGATCGCGGCATGGTCTATTCGGGCTATGACTCGCTGGACGCTCTGCTGGGCGATTTCGAGCAAGGCGAACTGGACGCCGTCATCTTCGACGGCCCCATTCTGGCCCATTACGCCCAGAACGATGGCGCCCGTTATGGCGAGGTGCTGGACAGCGTGTTCCGCCCGGAAAGCTATGGCATCGCGCTTCCCACAGGCACACCTTTGCGCGAAGACATCAATGTCGCGCTACTGCGCCTGATCGAAACCGGCGTCTATTCTGACCTGTCGGTGAAATGGTTCGGCGGCCCGCGATAACCATCGCATGACCGCCGAATAAAGCTGTCCGGCCCAGCAAGGTGTGGGCCGGATAATGTGTCAGATCAGTCGCGCAGCAGGTCGTTGATCGAGGTTTTCGAGCGGGTCTTGGCGTCCACGCGCTTTACGATCACGGCGCAATACAGGTTGATGCCGTTCTTCGAGGGCATCGAGCCAGCAACCACAACCGAACCGGAAGGCACTTCGCCATACATCACTTCGCCGGTCTCGCGGTCGACAATCTTGGTCGACTGGCCGATGAACACGCCCATGCCCAGAACCGAGCCTTCGCGCACGATACAGCCTTCAACGACTTCCGAACGGGCGCCGATAAAGCAGTTGTCTTCGATGATGGTCGGGCCGGCCTGCATGGGCTCCAGCACGCCACCGATGCCAACGCCACCCGACAGGTGTACGTTCTTACCGATCTGGGCACACGAACCAACGGTGGCCCAAGTGTCAACCATGGTGCCTTCGTCAACATAGGCGCCAAGGTTTACAAAGCTCGGCATCAGAACCGCGCCGGGGGCGATGAAGGCCGACTTGCGGACGATACAGTTGGGCACGGCACGGAAGCCGGCCTCGGTCCACTCAGCGTCGCCCCAGCCTTTGAACTTGCTGTCGACCTTGTCCCACCAGTGACCACCCTGCGGGCCGCCATCTTGCTGTTCCATGTCCTTCAGGCGGAAGCCCAGCAGTACGGCTTTCTTGGCCCACTGGTTCACATGCCAGTCGCCGCTTTCCTGCTTCTCGGCTACGCGCAGCTTGCCGCTGTCCAGAGCGTTCAGCGTGGCTTCGATGGCTTCACGGGTTTCACCGCCGGTGGATGGGGTGATGGTATCGCGCGCCTCCCAGGCGGCTTCGATGGCGGCTTCCAATTGGGCGTTCGACATGTCGGTATCTCCGTAGGCGCGTCAATGTTTCACAAGGCCTATAAGGCCCACGACCCTTTTTCGCAACGATGATTGGGCCGGGTGCGCCCATCTGCGGCGACAAGCGTCACCCAAGCGACGTTTTCATCGCGCGAAGGTGACCATCAGGCTCTGGTCCTCTCGCGGTAAAGCCGTTACGCCTTGGGGTAGAGACGCAAACTGTGACAGGACCAGTGCCATGAAAGACGACCGCAACCATCCGCTTCGTGACAGTCATCAGGACCGCGAAACCGCGCATCAGACGCCCGATACAGCACAGACCCGCGCGCCAGCCTATAAGCTGGCCTATGACGATCAAGATTTCATGTGCCGGGACGAACTGCGCCCGGTGCGCCTTCAGCTGGAACTTCTGAAGCCGGAGCTGATGATGCAGGAATATGGCGTGGAAAGCACCGTGGTCCTGTTCGGCGGCGCGCGTATCCCCGAACCGTCGAAAAAGGACGGCGCCCGCACCCAGACATTGGCCGACCTGTCCAAGTTCTATGACGAAGCGCGCGAGTTTGCGCGTCTGCTGACCCTGCGCTCGAAGGTGAATGGCCATCGCGAGAACGTCGTCGTCACCGGCGGCGGCCCCGGCGTGATGGAGGCTGGCAACCGTGGTGCAGAAGACGCGGGCGGTGTGTCCATCGGTTTGAACATTGTGCTGCCGCACGAACAGGCACCCAACGAATACGTCACGCCGGATCTGTGCTTCAACTTCCACTATTTCGCCATCCGCAAGATGCATTTCCTGATGCGCGCAGAGGCGATCGCAATCTTCCCCGGCGGCTTCGGCACGCTGGACGAGCTGTTCGAGAGCCTGACCCTGATCCAGACCGGCCGCATGAAGAAGGTCCCGATCCTATTGTTCGGACGCGAGTTCTGGACCAAGATCGTGAATTGGGAGGCCCTGTCCGACGCCGGCACCATCAGCGCCGAGGATCTGGACCTGTTCAAATTCGTCGAAACCGCACAGGAAGCGGTGGACGCGATCGACAACTGGCCAAGCCGCGAGGCGCGGGACGAACTTCCGGGACGGTGAGGGCACAGCACGAGGTGATACATGACATTCGATAGCTGGACTCTCTATATCGGAACGGTGTTGGCATTGATGATCACTCCGGGTCCAAGTCAGCTATTGATGATGTCAAACAGCGGAGCGCATGGCTTTCGGCGCGCTTTGTCCACCGCGTCCGGCGACCTGTTTGCAAATGTACTGCATATGCTGGCCGCCGGTCTGGGATTGGCGGTTCTGATCGCTGCGTCTGCCACCGCGCTGGCCGTCATCAAATGGGTGGGCGTTGCCTATCTTTTGTGGCTTGGTGTGCGAATGTTCCTGCGCGCAAAGACGGACGGGATCGGAGCGCCCAGCGCGCGCGCTTCTGTGTCGCTTTATGCGCTGTGGATGCAGGGATTCCTAACATCGGCCGCCAATCCCAAGGCCGTTATGTTCTTTGCGGCGCTGTTTCCGCAGTTCATCTCGGCAGACAGCGCTTTCTGGCCGCAATTCCTGATCCTGTCGGCGACCTATATCATCATGGATGGGATGTTTCTGTCCGTCTACGGGCTGGGTGCAAGCTGGATCGCCTCCCGCTTTAAGGGGTCTGCAAAGCTGTGGGTCGACCGCGTTGGCGGCGGCTTCATGGTTCTGGCCGCCATTCTTCTGGGCTTTAAATCCGTTGTGCAGCAATAGGCCAAGTCACGCGTGATTGCCCTTGTCCTGCGAGAACAATCTTGCCCAGATAGTGGTCAGCCGCCGATCAGCTCTTTATCGTTCTTGATGTGCCGTTCGATCATGCGCTTGATCTTTGTGTTGGACGGAACCAAGGCGGCCGGGCCTTGTGTGGCGATCCGTTCCAGAACCGCGGGGAAGAGGGTTTCGATCTCGTCGAGCGCTTCGGGCGACAATGATTTCAACGCTTCTGGCCCGGTGAACAGGCTTTCGGCCGGTGCGCCGTTTGCCAGAAGAATCTCATGGTCATCGAGAAGGATGTGGAAGTATTCCAGCGCTCTCGGCTGATCTTCGACCTCGATGCCCGTGCATCCGACAAGTTTGATGGCGGGGATCAACACCTCTTTCGTGCCAAACATACGCTCGGCAATCTTCGAGCGGATCAGGATCCTGTGCTGTCGGCTGACCAGCAGGTCGCATTCGGGCAGGTGGTTGCCCAAGGCACCAGCGCGTATACGCACGGGGCGCAGTTTCGGGGCGTGCAGCATCTCGAACATCGAGACTTCGCGGCGTCCGATCCAGCGTATCGTGCAACTGTCGCCATCGGCGGTCAGTACCTTGTTCCCTTCGGACAGCGTCTCGATCCGCTGTGGGCCGGTGGGGGTGGCGATCCGTGTCCCCTTGGCGAAGCAGACAATGGCCGAGACGTCCGCTTCGAAATGGTTCGACATCGCCGTGCGAATATCGGTGACGTTCTGGCCAACGGTAAAGGTGGTAGTGCCGTCCGTTGAGTACAGAAAACCAGAGGTGCCTTGGCCCTGATAAAGATAGCCACCATCCCCAATATCATTGCCATCCCCGGATATGGCTGCATCCCATTCGTCATTCGAAATGGTTCCGTCGTTATTCAAATCCTCGACGACGATGACCACTTCGGTTGTGTTGACGGAATCCACGATCCAATCGCCTTGCGATTTGGAAATGGATGCAACAGTCCCCGGAGGAAACGTAAGCGTTAATGACGCCATGGTTCAGTTCCCCACGCCCTCCCTTTAAGGTTGAGCCAATCTCGCCCCAGTAGCTTAGAAGGCAACTTTATTTAGCCAATCTGTTCTGGTTGTGTCAAATTCCCTTAAAAATCATCCAATATTGCCGGGTATCTCTTGAAAGGCGAGCGCTCTCAGCTGGGATTCATGGGGTGCAGTCGTTCAAATAACGAGAGCCCCAAACGAACAAAGCGCAGGTCAATCCTGCGCGTTGCCACGTGTTCATGAGGCAAATTTGTCCGGGGCGACGGGAATGCGGGTGGTGTCAGTTTGTGTGTTCGCGTTTCTTAGGCGCAGGCGCACCCGATACTTGGGGCTGTTAAATATCCAAGTCACAGCAAGTCAGCTGCTGAGTGTGTAAGAATTCTGCAAACAGCCTTGAGGGGGGTTACCCCCTTAGCCCGGCCTCGGCCTCGATCTGCTTGCGCGATTTGCGTGCGCGTTCGGTGGCCGATTTCAGCTGACCGCAGGCGGCCATGATGTCTTCGCCGCGCGTCTTGCGGATCGGGCTGGCGTACCCGGCCTGATAGATGATGTTCGCGAAGGCGCGGATGCGGTTGTTGGACGAGCGCTTATAGGGCGCACCGGGCCATTCGTTGAATGGGATCAGGTTGATCTTGGCCGGGATGGTGTGGCGCTTGATGTGCTCGATCAGACGATGCGCGTCTTCGTCCGAGTCATTCACGCCGTTCAGCATCACGTATTCAAACGTGATCCGTTCGCTGTTCGAGGCTTTGGGGTAGGCCGACAGCGCGCCCAGAAGCTCTTCGATGTTCCAGCGCTTGTTGATCGGGACCAGCACGTCGCGGGTTTCGTCCGTGGTGGCGTGGAAGCTGATGGCCAGAAGGCAGCCGATTTCCTGCGCCGTGCGGGCGATTTCAGGGACAACGCCGGAAGTCGACAGGGTGATCCGGCGACGTGACAGCTGGATGCCTTCCGGGTCCATCGCGATCTTCATCGCGTCACGTACGTTGTCGAAGTTATACAGCGGTTCGCCCATGCCCATCAGGACGATGTTGGACAGCAGGCGCGTTTCGTCTTTCGGCTCGCCCGGAACGGGCCATTCGTCCAGATCGTCGCGGGCCATCATCACCTGCCCTACGATCTCGGCCGCTGTCAGATTGCGCACCAGTTTCTGCGTGCCCGTGTGGCAGAAGGAACAGGTCAGCGTGCAGCCAACTTGGCTGGAAATGCACAGTGTGCCACGACCTTCTTCAGGGATATACACGACCTCGACCTCGTGACCGCCGGCGATGCGGCAGAGGTATTTACGGGTGCCGTCCTCGGACACCTGACGGGTCACAACCTCGGGGATTTCGATCACGAAATGCTCGGCCAGTTGGGCACGGTAGGCCTTGGCAAGGTTGGTCATGTCAGCGAAGTCGCGTTTGCCCCACTGATAGATCCACTGCCAGATCTGGCCCGTACGCATTTTGGCCTGTTTTTCCGGCGTGCCCATCTCGATCAGCGCATCGCGCATTTGGTCGCGCGTCAGCCCGACAAGATTGCGCTTGTCGCTGGGCGTGTCCTTACGAGGGATGGTCATTACATCCTGAGTGATCGGGGCCTTGGGGTCCATGTCGCGTTCCTTACCGTGCAGGGCGGCAGTCTATAGGGCAACATATATAGCTTGTCACGCGAAGGTTTTCACCCCCGCGTGGCAGATCACCCAAATTGGATCAGCTTTAGTTGGCGCAGCGCTTTCCGGCTTCATCCACGGCGGCGGTGAAGCCCAGCAGGCTGAACGTGTCCTGCGTTTTGGTGCCGCGTGCGGATTCTGCTGACAGAACGGCCTTCGCGCCACCCTTCATCGACTTGACGATCTTGGCATCATCGGCGGGGCTGGCTGCCCACGCCCATTCGCCGTCGGTGAACAGCTGATAGCTGTTGCTTCCGATGGTCATAGCCACGGTCGAGCCGGGCGCGAAAGGATAGCCGCCGGTGAACGAGACTTCGCCCTTCACGTTGCTGCCGGGGCGATAGCTAACGAACAGCAGGATGTCGCTGCGTTTCACCGCCACGGCGCGGCCGTTCTTGGTGTTTACGGTTTCCTTCGGGCTGGAGACGCTCCAGCACTCGGCCGGGTTATTCTCTACGAAAACGCTCCAATCGGTGTTTGCCGACACCCGGTTCGTGCTTTCTTGTGCCATGACACCTGTCGCTGCCATCGACAGGCCAAAGGCGCCAATCGCACCCAAGATCAAACGGTTCATGTCTAATACAGCCTCCGCTGCCTCTGCCTCGGACCGTTGCGCTGGCCCGGCCATCTTAAGTGGCTCTTGACCAAACTGCTCAGGTCGTTTCCATGTCTGCACGCGCAGTCTAGCGCCAAAAGACAGGGTAATGAAAGCCCCGGTGGCGGATTTCCGCGTGTTTCCCGGGTGAAGGAGAGCGATATGAGTAAGGCAGAACGTCTGGTCGAGGTCTGGCGTGGCGACATTCTGGAAAGCCAGCACCGTGGGCACGCTGTTGTCGTGGATAAAACCGGTCAGATTGTACATGCTTGGGGCGACCCTGATCAGGTGATCTTGCCACGCTCATCGGCCAAGATGTTGCAGGCCTTGCCGCTGGTGGAAAGCGGGGCGGCGGATGCGGCTGGGTTGACGACCGAGCAGCTTGCGTTGGCCTGTGCCAGCCATCAGGGCGCGGCCATTCACACCGACCGTGTGTCGCGTTGGTTGGCGGATATGGGGCTGGGCAATGACGACTTGCGGTGTGGCCCGCAATGGCCCGACGACAGGCCTGCCAAGATCGGGTTAATCAAGACCGATGACAGCCCGTGCCGTATTCACAACAACTGTTCGGGCAAGCACGCGGGGTTCCTGACACTCAGCCGCCATATGGGTGTGAGCGATCCGGAGTATGTCGAGCTCGACCACCCCATTCAGGTGGCAATCAAGCAAGCGTTTGAGGAAGTCACGGATGAAGTTAGCCCCGGTTTCGGCATCGACGGGTGTTCGGCCCCGAACCATGCTAGCACGCTCTTGGGCATGGGGCGCGCGATGGCTGGGTTTGCGTCTGCGAACGAGGATGGGGATATGCGACAGAAGGCGTCGGCCCGTCTGCGCGAGGCGATGATGTTGCATCCCGAGCTTGTGGCCGGTGAAACCCGCGCCTGCACCGAGCTTATGCGCACGGCCCCCGGCAAGGTGGCTTTGAAAACCGGAGCCGAGGCATTCTTTGTTGCCATCATCCCAGAGCTTGAGATGGGTGTCGCGCTGAAGATCGAGGATGGTTCGACCCGCGCGTCTGAATGCGCCGTGGCAGCGATCTTGGTGAAGCTGGGTGTGCTGGATCCGGCGCATCCTGATGTGAAGAAGCGTCTGAACCCGGATGTTTTGAATCTTATGGGTCTGAACACGGGCTTCATCCGCCCGAGTGAGGCGGTGCTGGCGTTGTAAGGGGCTTTACCCCCGCGTGAAGCCCGTGCGGGCTTCACGCTCCCCCAGGATATTTGGAACAAGAAAAAGCTAGAGCAAGTCGGTGATCAGCTTCAGCGCCATGGCGGATGAGGCGATCACCAGAAGCGGTTTGATAAGCTTGGCGCCAATCCGCGAGGCCAGCGACGACCCGACATAGGCCCCCGCCATCTGCGCCACGCCCATTGCCAGTCCGATCATCCAAAGCGGGGACAGCACCAGCAGGAATCCGGCCAGCCCGCCCACGTTCGATGCGAAGTTCAGAAGCTTTGTGTGGGCGGTCGCTTTCAGGATGCCGTGGCCTGCCATCGCAACGAAGGCGAGCATATAGAAGGCGCCAGCCCCCGGTCCTAAGAGGCCGTCATAGAACGCGACCGCTGGCACAAAGGTCAGCGCGAACAGAACAGGTGTCAGCCGTTGATGACGGTCCACGTCGTCCAAGCCGGGTTTCAGCGCGAAGAAGAGCGCGATTGCCACCAGCAATATAGGTAGCACCATGCGGATTAGCTCGGTCGGCAGGGCGTTGACGGACAGCGCGCCCAGAAGGGCGGCGACAAAGGCGATGGCAGCGGATTTCAACTGCCTGCGTAGATTCACGTGGCCTTTGCGGGCATAGGTCACCGCCGCCATGCCCGCGCCGAACAGCCCCTGCACCTTGTTGGTAGCTAGCGCCGTCACTGGCGGCACACCGGCGATCAAAAGGGCGGGGAGCGTGATCAGGCCGCCTCCGCCTGCGATGCTGTCGATGAATCCGGCTACAAACCCGGCGGCGAGAAGGAACAGCAGGATTTCCGCTGAGAACTCAGCCATCTACGAAATCTGTCTGCGCGTAGCCTTGGATATACAGCAGCGCCGTCAGGTCGCCGTGGTTGATGCGAATATCGCACTCTGCCGCGACGGACGGCTTGGCGTGCAGCGCAACGCCTGCACCCGCCAGACCCAGCATGCCAAGGTCGTTCGCGCCGTCACCCACGGCCATCACATCGTCATGGGACAGGCCAAGGCGGGCAGAGATTTCCTTCAATGCCTGCACTTTCGCCTCGCGCCCCAGAATGGGCAGGCCGACGGTGCCGGTCAGCGCGCCGTCCGCGACGTTCAGCGTGTTGGCGCGGTTTTCGTCAAAGCCCAGCGTGGCGGCGACATGGGCGGTGAAGGCGGTGAAGCCGCCGGACACCAGCGCCGCATAGGCCCCGTTGGCTTTCATCGTGGACAGCAGCGGCGTGCCGCCCGGCATCAAGGTGATGCGATTGGCCAGAACGTCGCCGATGACGCTTTCCGGCAGACCTTTCAAAAGCCCCACACGCTCGGTCAACGCGCCTTCAAAGTCCAGCTCTCCATTCATCGCGCGCGCGGTGATGTCTTTCACACGCTCGCCGACGCCCGCTTCGTCCGCCAGCTCGTCGATGCATTCCTGCTGGATCATGGTCGAGTCCATATCCGCCAGCAGCATCTTCTTTTTCCGCCCCTCGGCAGGCAGAACGATCAGGTCGACGCCCATTTGCTGCAGATCGTCCCAGACCTCCCATTGGTTGCCGGGCAGCGCGTCCAGCGAGAACTCGGCGGCCTCGTCCGGCGCCAGCCAGACCGCATCCCCGCCGCCCCACGCGTTGCGCAGGTTTTCGACCAAAGCGGGCTCGAGGTTGCGGGCAGAGGGCGATGCGATCAGCGTGGCGAAATACATGGGGTGGGCCTTTGTTGGGCAAATTGAAGCTGTCCGTTTCATGCGGCAGATCACGCCTGTTTCACAAGGCCGAATCCTAAGATTTGCCGCGCCAACTGCGTGAATTCCCCGTTTCCAACCGCGTCGCAAGTTTCCGATAGTGGTCATTTTGCGCCCGTTTTCGACCTATCACATGTCAATTCCGACGCTTTTTTGCTTGTGCAGCATCAAAACGCCCCTTACTTCGGTCAGTGGGACACCCTTCCCCAACGAAGGGCACATATCTGCGAGGGTATCATGACTGATATTGCACAACCGGCAACGCGGCCGGCCAATCCGCGTTTTTCCTCTGGCCCCTGCGCCAAACCCCCCACATGGAATCTTGATGCCTTGGCCGACGCCGCCTTGGGTCGCTCGCACCGTGCCGCCATCGGCAAGGACAAGCTGAAAGCGGCCATTGAAGGCACGCGCGAGGTGCTGGGCATCCCCGCTGACTATAAGATCGGCATCGTTCCTGCGTCCGACACTGGCGCGGTTGAAATGGCACTATGGTCGCTTCTAGGCGCCCGCGGGATCGAGATGCTGGCTTGGGAATCCTTCGGTTCGGGCTGGGTCACCGATGTTGTGAAACAGCTGAAGCTGGACGCCGTCGCCAAGACCGCCGATTACGGCCATCTGCCTGATCTGGCATCGGTCGATTTCGCAAATGATGTTGTCTTTACGTGGAACGGCACCACCTCGGGCGTGCGTGTTCCGAACGGTGACTGGATTGCCGACGACCGCGAAGGTCTGACCATTTGTGACGCGACCTCGGCCGCGTTTGCGATGGACCTGCCGTGGGACAAGCTGGATGTGACCACGTTCTCTTGGCAGAAAGTGCTGGGCGGTGAAGCGGCTCACGGCATTCTGATCCTGAGCCCGCGCGCTGTTGAGCGTCTGGAAAGCTATACCCCCGCATGGCCGCTGCCGAAAATCTTCCGCCTGACCAAAGGCGGCAAGCTGATCGACGGCATCTTCACCGGCGCAACCATCAACACGCCGTCGATGCTGGCGGTCGAGGACTATCTGTTCGCGCTGGACTGGGCGCGTTCGGTTGGCGGGCTGGAAGGGCTGATCCACCGCGCGGATGCCAACACCAAGGCTGTCGCCGATTTCGTTGAGATGCGCGATTGGGTCGACTTCCTTGCCGAAGACGCAACCACGCTGTCGAACACTTCGGTCTGTCTGAAGTTCACCGACGACCGCATCAAAGACGGCGCGAGTTTCGCCAAGGCTGTAGCCAAGCGTCTGGAAGCTGAAGGCGTGGCACTGGATGTTGGCGCCTATCGCGACGCCCCCGCCGGTCTGCGCATCTGGTGTGGCGGCACGGTCGAGACGTCGGACGTCGAGGCGCTGATGCCGTGGCTGGATTGGGCGTTCAACGCCGAAATCGCAGCACAGTAAGACATTTGCCCTGCGCGCTGATGCGCGGGGCCTCCCCATCATCTTTGAAGAAGGACCAACACCATGGCCCCCAAAGTACTCGTATCCGACAAGCTTTCGGAAACCGCCGTTCAGATTTTCCGCGATCGCGGCATCGAAGTTGATTTCGAACCCAACCTTGGCAAAGACAAGGACGCTCTGGCTGCCAAGATCGGCGACTATGACGGTCTGGCAATCCGCTCGGCCACCAAAGTGACCGAGAAAATCCTTGAAGCCGCGACCAACCTGAAGGTTGTTGCCCGCGCCGGCATCGGCACCGACAACGTCGACAAGGTTGCTGCCTCGAAAGCCGGTGTGATCGTGATGAATACGCCGTTTGGCAACATGATCACCACCGCCGAGCACGCCATCGCGATGATGTTCGCCGTGGCGCGTCAGATCCCGGAAGCCTCTGCCTCGACCCACGCTGGGAAGTGGGAAAAGTCGAAATTCATGGGTGTTGAACTGACCAACAAGACGCTGGGCGTCATTGGTGCAGGTAACATCGGTGGCATCGTCTGCGACCGTGCGCTGGGTCTGAAGATGAAAGTGGTCGCCTATGACCCCTTCCTATCGGAAGAGAAAGCCGCCAGCATGGGCGTTGAAAAGGTCGAGCTGGACGAGCTTCTGGCCCGCGCTGACTTCATCACCCTGCACGTGCCGCTGATCGACGCGACGCGCAACATCCTGAGCCGCGAGAACCTGCTGAAAACCAAAGCCGGTGTGCGCATCATCAACTGTGCCCGTGGTGGTCTGGTGGACGAAGAAGCCTTGGCTGACTTGCTGAAGTCTGGTCACGTAGCCGGTGCTGCCTTCGACGTCTTCGCCCAAGAACCCGCAACCGAGAACCCGCTCTTTAACCTGCCCAACGTCGTCTGCACCCCGCACCTTGGCGCGGCAACGACCGAAGCGCAGGAAAACGTGGCGCTTCAGGTGGCTGAACAGATGTCGGATTATCTGCTGACCGGTGCCGTTCAAAACGCGCTGAACATGCCGTCGGTGACCGCTGAAGAAGCCAAGGTCATGGGACCGTGGATCAAACTGGCCGAGCATCTGGGTGCTTTCGTGGGTCAGATGACCGACGAGCCGGTGAAGGCTGTGAACATCCTTTATGATGGTGTCGCGTCCGAAATGAACTTGAAGGCGCTGGACTGCGCTGTGATCGCTGGCCTGATGAAGCCGCAAACGCCTGACGTGAACATGGTGTCGGCCCCGGTTGTAGCGGCTGATCGCGGCATCAAGACCTCGACCACCACGCAAGCCAAGGGCGGCACATTTGATGGTTACATCAAGGTGACGGTCGTGACCGAAAACCGCGAGCGTTCGATCGCTGGTACCGTCTTCTCGGACGGCAAGCCGCGCTTCATCCAGATCAAAGGCATCAACATCGACGCCGAGATCGGAAACCACATGCTGTACACCACCAACGACGACGTGCCGGGCATCATCGGCACACTGGGTAAAACCATGGGCGAGAACGGCGTGAACATCGCGAACTTTACCTTGGGCCGCAAGGAAACCGGTGGCGATGCGATTGCTCTGCTTTATGTGGACAATGCGATTCCGGAGCCGGTTCTGAAAAAGCTCTGCGACACGGGCCTGTTCAACTCGGTCAGCCCGCTTGAGTTCGACGTTTAAGCGTCACGCATACACAGGAAAGCCCCGGTCATGTGCCGGGGCTTTTCTTTTTGCGTCATATGCCTAGGGTGGCCGCAAGAGAAGGAACACTGCCCATGCGCGCCTATGCGATCGGAGATATTCACGGCCATCTGGACAAGCTGGAAGCGGCCCACGCGCTGATCGCGGAAGACCGCGCGCGCTGTGGTGATACGGATGCGCCAGTGGTGCATATCGGAGACCTCGTTGACCGAGGTCCGAACAGTCCCGGCGTGATCCAGTTCCTGATCGACGGTCAGGCGCGTGGGGAGAATTGGGTGGTGCTGAAAGGCAATCACGACCGGATGATGGAGATGTTCCTTCGCAAACACCCGATGGTCGATACCCAGCTTCTGTATGACCACAACTGGCTGCATCCGCGGATCGGCGGGACCGAAACGCTCGCCAGCTATGGGGTGGACGTGCCAGATGGCATCCGCACCTATCAGCTGCACCCACAGGCGCGCGCTGCAGTGCCGGAAAGCCACCGCGACTATTTGGCGAACCTACTGGCACATTACCGGCTGGGGGATCTGTACTTTGCCCATGCCGGTATCCGCCCGGGCGTTCCCTTGGACCAACAGACTGAAGATGACTTGTGCTGGATCCGCAATGAGTTCCACCAGTCCGACGCCGATCACGGCCCGCTGATCGTGCACGGCCATACGCCGGTGGATGAGGTCACACATTACGGCAACCGACTGAACATCGACACCGGCGCCGGACACGGCAAAGCCATCTCGGCCGTGGTGATCGAAGGGCGGGAAGCGTGGTTGCTGACGGGTGACGGGCGGAAAGAGATCCTGACGCAGAAGCCATATTGATCCCCTGACGGTTCGTCTCAGCTGTCTGATTTTAGTGCAGGCAGCAGAATGAGCCGTGATCAGCGCGTTTCATCAGATTGTCAAAATCCCGACCGCGCATTTCGACAAGCGTCTTGTGATCGCCCGCTTCAAACCAAACTTTGTCCAGCCCTGTCAGGCTGTTATCGACAATGGTCGGCACCCCATAGGCTTGACCCACCGGGGGGGCAGCACCCATGTCACAATCGTCAAAGAACTCGGCAATTTCGGTTTCCGCGGCCAGCCCAAGACGGCGACCCATCATGGCTTGCAAGGTACTCAGATCGACTTGGTGATTGCTGGGAACCACCGCGAGCATCGGTCCTTCTTCCATGTGGATGAGCACAGATTTGGCCAGATGATCTCCGGGTATGTGCGCGGCTTCGGCGCATTCGCTGGCGGTCACCGCAAAGGGGTGCGGAACCGTGTCATACGGCAACCTCTTGGCCTTCAGGTGATTTTCCAAACGTGTAGCAATAGTCATGGTCTCCTCCAATTCTGAAGGCGTCCCGGCAATTGCGGAACCTGTCACCATTTACGCACCGGGGCGCAATGTCATGCATGTACTTATTCTGCGCCTGTTCAGCGATTCCGGCAAGGGGGTCGAAATTCCCGTTCCCGCCCAACAAAAAAGCCCCGGTGTTTCCACCGGGGCATTCTGTTTCGAAAGACTAAGATTTACTCTTCGTCTTTTTTCTTTTTCGGCTCAGGAGCGATCTCTTCGCCGGTTTCCTGATCAACGATTTTCATCGACAGGCGAACTTTACCGCGGTCGTCGAAGCCAAGCAGTTTGACTTTGACTTCCTGGCCTTCCTTCAGAACGTCCGAAGGATGGTTCAGGCGGCGGTTTTCGATCTGGCTGACGTGCACAAGGCCGTCGCGCTTGCCGAAGAAGTTCACGAAGGCGCCGAAGTCGACGATCTTCACAACTTTACCGGTGTAGATCGCGCCTTCTTCCGGCTCTGCAACGATCGCGTGGATCATTTCGTAAGCCTTGGCGATGGCGTCGCCGTTGGGCGATGCGATCTTGATGACGCCGTCGTCGTTGATGTCGACCTTGGCGCCCGACACTTCAACGATTTCGCGGATGACCTTACCGCCCGAGCCGATCACTTCACGGATCTTGTCGGTCGGGATGTTCATGGTCTCGATGCGCGGAGCGTGAGCCGAGAATTCCTGACGGCCTTCCGACAGAGCTTTGTTCATCTCTTCCAGAATGTGCAGGCGGCCTTCCTTGGCTTGTGCCAGGGCTTTCTCCATGATCTCGGGCGTGATGCCTGCGACCTTGATGTCCATCTGCAGCGAGGTGATGCCGTCTTCGGTACCAGCCACTTTGAAGTCCATGTCACCCAGGTGATCTTCGTCACCCAGAATGTCGGTCAGAACAGCGTACGAACCGTCATCTTCAAGGATCAGACCCATGGCCACACCAGCAACCGGGGCTTTCAGCGGAACAGCCGCGTCCATCATGGACAACGAGCCACCACAAACCGATGCCATCGAGGACGAGCCGTTCGACTCGGTGATCTCGGACACAACGCGGATGGTGTAGGGGAAGTCGGTTGCTGACGGCAGAACCGCCTGCAGCGCACGCCAAGCCAGCTTACCGTGACCGATTTCACGACGGCCAGTGAAGCCAAAGCGGCCCACTTCGCCGACCGAGTAGGGCGGGAAGTTGTAGTGCAGCATGAAGTTCGACTTGTAGGTGCCGGTCAGCGCGTCGATCATCTGTTCGTCGTCGCCGGTGCCCAGAGTGGTCACAACCAGACCTTGGGTCTCGCCACGCGTGAACAGGGCCGAACCGTGCGTACGGGGCAGGATGCCTGCCTCAGATACGATCGGACGAACGGTGTCCAGAGCACGACCGTCGATGCGCTTGCCGGTTTTCACGACGTCGCCGCGTACAACCGAGCTTTCCAGCTTCTTCAGGGCCGAACCAAGGTTCTCGTCTTCCTGCTGCTCTTCGGTCAGAGCGGCAATGATGTCTTCCTTGGCAGCGTTCACGGCAGCGACACGTTCTTGCTTGTCGGTGTTGCCGTAAGCAGCGCGGATTTTGTCTTCGCCAGCGGCTTTTACAGCAGCGTAGAGGTCCGAGTAATCAGCAGGCTGGAAGTCGAACGGCTCTTTTGCAGCTTCTTCGGCCAGATCAATGATCAGGTCGATAACCGGCTGGATTTCCTGATGCGCGAAGTTCACAGCGCCCAGCATTTCAGCTTCGGTCAGTTCGTAGGCTTCCGATTCCACCATCATCACGGCGTCTTTGGTGCCAGCTACAACAAGGTCCAGACGCTGGTCGGGGTTGTTGCGCAGCTGGTGCATGTCGTCGCAAGTCGGGTTCAGAACGTATTCGCCGTCTTCAAAACCAACGCGTGCAGCAGCGATCGGACCCATGAACGGAGCGCCCGAAATGGTCAGAGCAGCCGAAGCAGCGATCATCGCAACGATGTCGGGATCGTTGACAAGGTCGTGGCTCAAAACGGTACAGATCACCAGAACTTCGTTTTTGAAGCCGGGGACGAACAACGGGCGGATCGGACGGTCGATCAGGCGCGAGGTCAGCGTCTCTTTTTCGGTCGGACGCGCTTCGCGTTTGAAGAAGCCACCGGGGATCTTACCAGCGGCATAGTATTTCTCGTTATAGTGAACCGTCAGCGGGAAGAAGTCCTGACCGGGCTTCTGTGCCTTCGCAAAGGTCACGTTGGCCATTACGGAAGTTTCGCCCAGAGTGGCGATCACGGTACCGTCGGCCTGACGGGCAACCTTGCCCGTTTCCAGAGTGAGGGTTTCTTCGCCCCACTCCATCGATTTTTTAGTTACGTCAAACATCATGTTTTCCTAGTTGGAAGCACTCCCGGCCCTCCGGGTCTTCCGTTTTCGTGGTGGCCCCATTGCCACCGACCCCTCTACCTTTTTCATGCGCCGGGGTCGAAGCGTCACGTCTCAGATGCGTGCGCCTTACAGGAAAACAAGGGGTTTGGAAAGCAAAACCGTTAGCGCTGATGTGCCCTAGCTGTGGCGGCGGCGCGGGTGCTTGGTGATACCGAAAGCCTTGCGGGCGGTGACAAGGCGCAGATCCTCGGGGTCCATGCCCATCGACAGGATCGTTTCGCGGTCAAAGCGTTCGCGTGCGACCTGCGCGTCGTGCTTGGTGCCGAACAGTCGGTCGATCCAGTTCATGCCAAAGCTGACATGGAACGTGGCCTCGTGATCCTGAAAATGATGCGCCAGATGGGTGCGCGTCACGCGTTGCCCGAACCAACCTTTCGGTACGTTCACATGTGCAAGCGTGTGGCAGTATTCATAGAAGGTGAAGGCGCTGACAGATCCGACAAACAGGGCCACATAGGAAAACAGCGCCGCCGGCCCCAGCCCAAGAACGGGCCAAAGCACCAACGTGTGCGCCACGAAGGACAATGCCCCAAAGCGCAGTGGATACCAGTGATCGCCGCTGGTGAAGAATTCGGGATCGTTCGGAAACTCGTGATGGCCGATATGGCTGCGGTAAAGTTCGTTGAACACGCCCTGATCTGTGGGCGGCTCGCGATGCAGAAGGAAACGGTGCATGGCGTATTCGACAAAGAACTGCGCCAGCACGCCATAGGCGATGGCCAGCAGAAGCCACGGGGTGAACCAGACCCCCAGCACAATCAGGCCCGAAAGCCAGAATGGAAACAGCCGTTGCAAGCTGCCCATATTCATTAGGACGCGGATGGTTTCTTTCATCGGTTTCTCCTCACCTGTGCATAGGGTGAGCGATGACCGCCGGTCATTTCAAGCCAGACCACACGTAAAGCAAATGGGATAAGCGTCAGGGCGGCCCCACAAAAGAAAACGCCCGCCTTTTGCAAGACGGGCGCTTCTATCTAAACGGGGCAGGTCTTAGCGACGCAGACCCAGACGCTTGATCAGGTCCTGATAGCGCGCTTCGTCTTTGGCACGGGTGTAGTCCAGCAGCTTACGGCGCTGAGCAACCATTTTCAGAAGACCACGGCGACCGTGGTTGTCTTTCTTGTGCGTTTTGAAGTGCTCGGTCAGGGTCGCGATGCGCGACGACAGGATGGCAACCTGAACTTCGGGCGAACCGGTGTCGCCTTCTTTGGTGCCGAATTCCTTGATCAGGCGGTTCTTTTCTTCAGTAGTAATCGACATCGGGGTCTCCTTCATAGGTTAGAGTGGATGGCGCAGGCCGGGATGTCGTCCAGCAAGGCCCATGGAGATACCCGCCATTTTCAGACGGATGGGGGCGTATAGAAGGATTCTGCCTTAAACGCAAAGGAAATCGCCAAAGCCCTTACTGCTCGGTCGGCATGACTTGGATTTCGTCGATGATCTGGCTGGCCCAGTCGCCCAGCACCGGGATGAAGTCGATCGAGCCCAGCATATAGATCACCCAAGACACAAGGATCGTGGCCCCCAGCACGGACCCCAAGCCAAAGGCCAGTCCGCGATACAGTTGAAACATGCCCAGTTTGAACAGGCTGTCATGCAGGCGAATGAAGCGGTGGTTGTTCATACGCTCGACTTCGGCCCGCAGGGCGCGCACCTCGAGCGAGAGCTGTTCTTCGCGCTCGGCCAACGGATCTATCGCGTCACTGTCCTTTTCTTGCATCATCTGATCCTTGTTTTGCGCTGGGGCGCGGACGTTAACACTTTGTTAACTTTGGGTTTGAATAAACTTGTCCGCAAATACCCGCCAAAGAATGCGTGGTGTTTCATACATTCGCAAGCGGTGATCGCCATCATTGTAGCGAATGTTATGCGGGCAAGTAAAAACAGGCGGCGTATCGAATGCTATTTGGTTTATTGTTTCTAAGTCTCCTGCCGGTGGCAGTGTTGGCGGACAGCTTCACCGACGATGTGAGCAATGATCTTGAAGGAAACGGGGCTGGTTCCGGCGATGACGATGTGGGGGGTGGTGTTCTGATCCCCAATGATGGGTTGGGGGACGATGACAGTCCGGACAAAGATCAGACCCTGTTGGATCAGCTTCTTAGCACTGAAACCGATTGCCACTACGGGCGCGAAGATCTGGATAGCTTTGTGTCCGGCACAACCGAACATGTGCTGAGCGGCGGGGACGATGACGTGACCCTTGGCGCATCTGGTGCCGGTGCCGATTTGGGGGCGATCTCGACCTTCCGAGGGACCGCAGTTGTTACTGGAGATGGGTCAGTTGACGTATATGATGCGGGCGCGGGCGACGACACAATCCGGGCGGGTGATGACGCAGCCTATGTTTTTGGCAATGACGGGGACGACACGATCATTGCGGGCGCTGGCGCGCTTGCTGCCTATGGCGGGCAGGGCGACGACCATCTGGACGGATCGGACAGCATCGACAGTTATCTGTATGGTGGTACTGGCGACGACATTTTGACGGGTGGCGACGGGGACGACCAGCTTTTCGGTGGCAGGCATGAACATCAGCCGTCGGGCGATCTGGACTTTACCGATAACGACATTCTGGATGGCGGCGACGGAGATGACATCCTGAAAGGTGGGCTCGGAGCCGATTGGTTGCTGGGCGGCGATGGGGATGATGTGATTGATCACTTCGGCCACGCCATGGAGGAAAGCGGAGCCGAGCAGTATGACTATGCGTGGCATAACGATCACGCGTCGGATGTGCTGGACGGTGGGGACGGCAATGACACCATGATCTTCGGGGCGTCGGATATGGCGACCGGTGGGGACGGCAATGATATTTTCTGGCTGTACCCTGATGGTGAAGACGGCATGCCGGTGGCGCAGGTCATGGATTTCGAAACCGGCCGGGATTTCCTGCGTATCTCGTTGGACGAGGATGAGGGCCATTCCGACCTGACCTGCGAAGTCCACCCCTCGGACGATGGGCAGGATGGCGTGGTCACGGTTGGCGGTCAGGTGGTTGCCATCCTGAAGGGGACTCCGGATGCCACGGCGCGCGATGTCTATGTCGAAGTCCGTGAGAACATATTTGCCTGATATGCGGGTTTAGAACCAGCGTTCCGGTTGTTGGACATAGGCAATGTAAAGTGGATGTTTGGGATGCCCATCCTTGGTCAGGCCCAGGTGAAACGTCGGCTGACTGGCCTGTCGAAGAAGATGTTCAACTTCCGGCCCGCGTGACAGATGTGCGCCATGGGTACCCCACCCGCAGATAACCTGATCGGCCCAGGGGCAGCTCTCTAGAATGGCGGCGTCATTCGCCGGACCAACAGGATCCGCAGCGGCCCGCATTTTGCGCGGATCCGTGTCGCGCCATGCGAAAATATTGGTGACCCGAAACGCCCCGAAGCCAAGAGTGCGCGCGCGCCGTTCGCAGCGTTCGACCGTGGGATCGTTTTGCACTTCGGTCGCCGTTGATGGGTTCAACATGATGAACAGCGCCTTGCGTCCGGCGGGTTCCCACACACGTGTCAGCGTATAGCGGTACTTCTCGCAATCCGAATAAACGGCGGTGGAATGGGCGTCGCCCTTTTGAAACTCACGCGTGATCATGAACGCTTTCTGAGCCGAGACCTGCCCCTTGGCAACCCCTTGCGTTACGCTGGGATTGGTCGGAAGGTGAAAGAAAACGGAGCAGAGTATGCTGATATCCGAAGTGATCCGAAAAAAACGCGATGGTAAGGATTTGAGCGACGCCGATATCGTCGCAATGGTCGACGGCATTGCTGGCGGAGGGGCGAGCGATGCTCAAGTTGCGGCCTTTGCAATGGCATCGTGGCTGCAGGGGTTGTCGCCGGACGAGACCGCCGCGCTGACCTTGGCGATGCGCGACAGCGGCGATGTGTTTGACTGGCCAGACATGCCCGGCCCGGTGGTGGATAAGCATTCAACCGGCGGAGTGGGCGACAATGTCAGCCTGATGCTCGCACCGATTTTGGCTGCCTGCGGGGCCTATGTGCCGATGATTTCGGGCCGCGGATTGGGACATACCGGTGGAACGTTGGACAAGATGGACGCGATCCCTGGCTATACCTCGCAACCGGACAATGCACTGTTCGACCGGGTTGTGCGCAATGTAGGCTGTGCCATTATTGGTCAGACAGGGGATCTGGCCCCCGCAGACAAGCGGCTTTATGCGATTCGTGATGTGACGGCGACGGTTGAAAGCATCCCGCTGATCACGGCCTCGATTCTCTCGAAGAAACTGGCGGCGGGACTGGAATCGCTGGTGATGGATGTGAAATTCGGTAACGGCGCGTTCATGTCGAATTTCGAGGATGCGCGAGATCTGGCTGCTTCTATCCAGCGCGTCGCGCAGCTGGCGGGGCTTAAATGTCATGCGCTGCTGACCGATATGAACGAGCCCCTGGCCGACGCGGCGGGCAATGCGGTCGAGACGTTGAATGCCATCGAGTTTCTGACTGGCGCGCGACGCACGTCTCGGTTGGACGAGGTCGTGACCGCGTTATGTGCGCAGATGCTGGTTGCGTCGGGTGCTGAAGCGGACGGAGAGGCGGCGAAAGTACGGGTGCGTGACACGATGGAGAGCGGACGTGCCGCCGAAAAGTTCGGACAGATGGTGGCCGCGCTGGGTGGCCCATCGGATATTGTCGAACGCCCCGAAGCCTATCTGGCCAAAGCGCCGGTGATTACCGAACTGCGTGCGGCTAAAGCTGGATATGTCAGCGCCATCGACACCCGCGAAGTTGGGTTGTGCGTGGTCGAACTGGGCGGGGGGCGCCGTCGTGCCGCAGACAAGATCGACCCAGCGGTGGGCCTGACGCGGTTGGCTCCGTTGGGCGCGAAGCTGGGAAAAGGGGATCCGATTGCGGTGATCCATGCGGCCTCGGACGCGGAGGCCGAAGCGGCGCAGGCGCAGCTTTCAGCGGCCTATCACATCGGTGACGCGCCAACGCCCGGACAGGTGGTGGCCGAGGTCCTGACCTAAGCGACCGCCCGTGCCGCAGGCACGGGCCACCCCCAACCAGCGCGGCCCGACAGGGCGGGCGCTGGGCGGGAGTACTTTGTCACTGAGTTACAGGCCCAGCACGTCCAGCATGCTGTATTCACCGGGCTTTTTATCTTGTCCCCACAGGGCGGCCTTCAACGCCCCGCGTGCGAAAATGGCACGGTCGGTGGCCAGATGGCGCAGCACGATGCGCTCACCGGGGGCGGCAAACATCACGTCATGTTCGCCCACGATGTCGCCGCCACGCACTGCGTGAAAGCCAATGTCGCCGCGTTTACGGGCACCCGTGATGCCGTCACGGCCCCGGTCCGAGACCTCGGACAGATCTACACCGCGCCCTTCTGCGGCGGCTTCACCCAGCATCAACGCGGTGCCCGAGGGCGCATCGACCTTGTGGTGGTGGTGTGCTTCGACGATCTCGATATCGAAATCTTCATCCAGCGCGGCGGCGACCTTTTTGGTCAGCTGTGTCAGCAAGTTCACACCAAGGCTCATATTTCCAGCGCGCACGATGGTGGCGTGACGGCCAGCAAGTGCGATCTTTTCCAGATCTTCGTCGGTCAGGCCGGTGGTGCCGATCACATGCACGGCGCGGGCTTGGGCGGCGATCTCGGCCATGTCCACGGTCGCGGCAGGTGCGGTGAAGTCGATCACTGCCTGCGCCTTGGCCATGGTGTCCAGTGCGTCGTCAGTTACTGTGACGCCCACGGGTTGGCCACCCATGCATTCACCCACATCGCGTCCGACCCAGTCGTTGCCCGGACGTTCCAGCGCGCCCACAAGGCGTGCCTTGTCGTTGGCCAGCACCTCTTTGATCAGCATCTGACCCATACGGCCCGAGGCCCCCATCACCACAATGCCCGGCAAATCGCTCATGTCTGGTCTCCGAATTTCGTTTGAGGGTGTCTAACCCGAGTGCGCCCGCTTGGCAAAGCCCTGTTGCGCCCAAGCGCATCAAGGAATACATGGCGGATATGGCAAAGAACCGTTTTGAAGACCAACGTGGCCCCAACCAGCGCCAGCTGCGCGTGGCTGAACTGATCCGCCGGACCCTGTCCGAAGCCCTGATGCGTGGCGATGTGCACGACCCTGACCTGTCGCGCATGTCCATCACCATCGGCGAAGTGCGTCTGTCCGCAGACCTGTCGATTGCAACCGTCTATGCGCTGCCGCTTGGTGGAAAGGGCGGAGCCGAGGCCGTAAAGGCGCTGGCCCGCAATAAGGGCGAGCTGCGCCGCATTGTCGGCCGCGCGATCAAGATCAAGCACACGCCCGAGCTGCGCTTCATGGTGGACGAGACGTTTGACCAGATGGATCACACCCACCGCCTGTTGCAGCAGGAAGACGTGCAGCGTGATCTGCGCAAATCGGACACCGACGAGGCCGGAGACGACTGATGGGACGCCGCAAGAAGGGGCGCGATATCCACGGCTGGCTGGTCGTGGACAAGCCAGCTGGTATTAGCTCGAACGCTGTTGTGAACAAAGTGCGCTGGGCGATGGACGCCAAGAAGGCGGGCCATGCGGGCACGTTGGACCCTGAAGCGACTGGCGTGTTGGCCGTGGCTTTGGGCGAGGCGACGAAGACCGTCCCCTATATCACCGACGCGCTGAAAGCCTATGAATTCACCGTGCGGTTGGGGCAGGCGACCAACACCGATGACGCCGAGGGTGAGGTAATCTTGGAAAGCGACGCCCGCCCATCGGACGAGGATATTCAGGCTGCTCTGGCGCAGTTCACCGGCGACATCATGCAGGTGCCGCCCAAGTTTTCTGCCGTGAAAATTGATGGCGAACGTGCGTATAAGCTGGCCCGCGATGGCGAAGACGTCGAGATCGCTGCACGCCCGTTGTGGGTCGAGGAGCTGGTGATGATGTCCCGCCCGGATACCGATCACGTCACGCTGGAAATGACCTGTGGCAAGGGCGGATACGTGCGCTCGATCGCCCGCGATCTGGGCGAGGCGCTGGGCTGTCATGGTCACGTGCGCAACCTGCGCCGAATCTGGTCGGGGCCGTTTGATGCGGAAGATGGTGTGACCATCGAGCTGATCGAAGAGCTGGCCAAAACCGGAGAGCTGGACGCCTATCTGCGTCCGCTTGAGGAAGGTCTGCAGGATCTGCCCGAGCTGAAAGCCAGCGCCGAGGGCGCGACGCGTTTGAAGCACGGCAATCCGGGCATGGTTCTGACGTCGGACGTGGAATATGGCGACGAAGCCTGGGCGTCTTACGAGGGCAAGGCGGTTGCCGTGGGCACCTACCGAGCGGGTGAATTGCATCCCAGCCGGGTGTTCAACCAGTAACGCTCCCGCGCCTTTATGACCTGACAGTCAACTGGCTTGGGGGTGGCCGCGCTGACGCGCGGTGGATTTCATGCCTTCGGCGAGGATACTTCTGACAAGAAAATGCGGGCTTGGAGCATCGATCAAAAGTCGATGGCGATGCCTTTCTTTTCCCAGTCACCGAAACGGACCGGTTCGGGCCCATCACGGCCGCCCAGCTCTGTTGGCAGAGATTTCGCCTCGGCTTCCGCTTTCTTGCGACGTTCTTCGGCCTCGGCCAGCGCGCGGATGGCTGCGGGAGGAAGCTCGCGCTTCGGGGTCTCGGGCGCGGCTTCTTTCGATTGGTCGGCCTTGGGGCTATCGTCTGACATGCGGCGCTCCTTGTTTCGGTGTTGGGGATGATATAGGGCGCAAAGCAGCGAAACGCAAAGGACGTGAGATGAGCAACCCGAAAGACGTGCGGCATGTGGTGGTGGACCTTCTGGATGATGTGACCGTTGAAAAGCGGCTGTTGTCCGAGGCATTGCCCAAACGTCTGGCAAAATTGCCTGCCGAGGATCGCGCCCGCGCCCAGCGCCTGGTGATTCAGACTTTGCGGGGCATGGATCGCTGCGACCGTATGCTTGGGCCGTTTCTGCGGCAACGTCCTGCGCCGCGTGTGTTGAACATTCTGCGGCTTGGCGTTTCTGAGATCTGCAATGGCGGGGCCGCGCATGGCGTGGTGAATGCCTGTGTGGAGATCGCGAAAGCGCAGGCGGAAACCGATCATGCACGTGGCTTGGTGAATGCCGTTTTGCGCAAGATCGATCGCGAGAAAGCCAAGTGGGACACGCTGCCCATCCCGCGTTTGCCGAAATGGCTGCGCAAGCCGTTGCTGGCGGATTACGGGAAAGAGGCCGTGGCCGCGATGGAAGCTGCGCAGTTTGCGGGGGCTCCTGTCGATTTGACCGCGAAAGGCGATGCCGCCGCGCTGGCGGAGGCTGTGAAGGGCGAATTGCTGGCCATGGGCTCGGTCCGTTTGTCAGATGCCGGCCAGATCACCAACTTACCGGGCTATGCCGACGGCGATTGGTGGGTTCAGGACGTCGCCGCCACTTTGCCGGCCAAGGCGTTGGCCGCGGAGGCGGGCGAGTCCGTTCTGGATATGTGTGCAGCCCCCGGCGGGAAAACCATGCAGCTTGCCGCCGCTGGCGCGCGGGTCACGGCCTTGGACGTGTCCGAGGGACGGATGAAGCGGGTGGAAGAAAATCTGACGCGTACCAAGCTGGCAGCCGAACTGGTCACGGGCGACGCTCTGGAATTCGAAGGTGGGCCGTTTGATGCGATCCTGCTGGATGCCCCTTGTACCGCCACCGGCACCATTCGTCGTCACCCTGATCTGCCCTATGCCAAGGATGGCGGCGAGTTTCCGGGTCTGTTCGAGCTTCAGGAGTACATGATCGACCGGGCGCTGGGGCTTTTGAAACCCGGCGGACGTCTGGTCTATTGCACCTGTAGCCTGCTGATCGACGAAGGTGAGGAGCAAGTGCGCGATGCTTTGGCCCGTCACGAGGGTTTGACGGTCGATCTGGATGCTGTGCGCCTGCCGGGTGTCGATGCCGACTGGATCGGCCCCGAAGGGCTGCGCCTGTTTCCGCATTACATGGCGGATCAGGGCGGCATGGACGGGTTCTTTATCACCTGTCTGCGCCGGAAATAATCACGCGCCCCAGATTTCGCCATGACAGGCGCAGGCCGTCTTGGTATGCTTTGCCAAAGCCCACACAGAGGGGCGGGTCAAAATGACCACGAGCAAGTTACATGAGGCGAGGCGCGCTGTGGCTCCACAGATCGGTTCTTCCGGGTTAGGCACCCGATTTTCAAATCGTTGGCACGCAAAACGGGCGGCGCGGGCGCGGCCTGCGGCGGGGTTTGTGTCGCAACCGGAACCGCGCACGATCGGATCGTTTGCGCGTGGCAAACAGCTTTTGGCGGGGAATTTCTTGTTCGCCGGGCATCTGGTGAATGCGCCAGACTACATGCTGTGGGATATTTCGCCGCCCAATCCTGCGTTTATCGAAGAAACCCAAGGCTTCGCCTGGCTGGATGATCTGGCCAGCGTTGGTGACACCGAGGCCCGCGAGCGTGCGCAAGAATGGATGTTTGGCTGGATCGATGCCTATGGCGCCGGGCGCGGTGAAGGGTGGACTCCGGATTTGACCGGGCGGCGACTGATCCGCTGGATAAGCCATGCGTTGTTTCTGATGCGGGGCATGTCATCCGAACAAAGCAAGTGGTTTTTCCGATCCCTGGGGCAACAAACCCTGTTTCTAGCCCGCCGTTGGCGCGGCGCGACACCCGGCCTGCCGAGGTTCGAGGCTTTGACGGGGCTGATCTATGCCGGGTTCAGCCTGACCGGTGTTGATGTTCATGTGGAGGCCGCCATTCAGGCCTTGGCGCGGGAATGCACCGACCAGATTGATGATCAGGGTGGTATCCCGACCCGGAACCCCGAAGAGCTGCTTGAGGTCTTCACCCTTCTGAATTGGGCCGCGCTGACCCTGCGCGAAAGTGATCGCGAGCCGGAACCCGCCCATCTGGAGGCCATCAACCGGATCGCGCCGACCTTGCGCGCGCTACGGCATGCCGATGGCGGGCTGGCCCGTTTCCACGGTGGCGGACGCGGGTTGGATGGCCGTTTGGATCACGCGCTGGCGAATTCGGGCGTGCGGGCTGGCGTGAACGAAGGATTGGCGATGGGCTATGCCCGCCTATCTGCCGGACGCACCAGTGTGATCATGGACGGCGCGCCGCCGCCTGTTGGGAATGCCTCGGCCAATGGGCACGCGTCGACCTTGGCGTTTGAGCTGACCTCGGGCCGGCGCCCTGTGATCGTGAACTGCGGATCTGGTGTGCAGTTTGGGCCTGAATGGCACAAAGCGGGTCGCGCCACGCCATCGCATTCCGTGTTGGGTGTGACGGGCATGTCATCTTCGCGGCTGACCGCGCCACAGGTGCTGGACGGGATCGAGCGGACTTTCCTAGTGCAGACCCCAAAGCAGGTGCCACTGGAGCGCGTTGTTGGTGTCGGAACAAACGGCATTGTGGCTGCCCATGATGGATATGTCGCGACCCACGGTTTGACCCATATGCGCAAGTTGGAGCTGAACGTGTCGGGGCGCGAGTTGTCTGGCGAAGACACCTTGGCCGCGGTCACCGACGCCGATCAAAAGGTATTTGACGCTGCACTAGACGATACCTCGCTGCAAGGCGTGCCCTTCACCTTGCGATTCCACCTACACCCCGAGGTTGACGCAACTCTTGATATGGGGGGCACGGCGATTTCCTTGGCGCTGCGCTCTGGCGAGATTTGGGTCTTCCGCTTCGAAGGGGGCGGTGAACTGATGCTGCAAAGCAGCATTTATTTGGAAAAGTCACGTCTGAAGCCCCGAAAAACAAAACAAGTGGTTCTCTCGGGCGTCGCAATGGACTATGCGACACGCATCCGCTGGACGCTGGCCAAGGCGCAAGACACCCCAACGGTTTTGCGTGACCTTGAAACGGGCGACCGGTCGGAGCTGCCAAATTAACAGATTTCAGGCCTTGGGGGGCCAACTGACATGACCGACCTTCATCCCGTGCGCCGCGCGCTGATTTCCGTATCCGACAAGACCGGCCTGATCGAATTGGGCCAGGCGCTGGAAGCCCGCGGGGTCGAGATCCTGTCGACTGGCGGTTCCGCCAAAGCCCTGCGCGACGCTGGCGTCGCCGTGAAAGACGTGGCTGATGTCACCGGTTTTCCCGAAATGATGGACGGCCGCGTAAAGACGCTGCATCCGATGGTGCATGGCGGTCTGCTGGCGCTTCGCGACAACGACGCGCATGTCGCCTCGATGGATGAACACGGGATCGGCGCGATCGATCTGCTGGTGGTGAACCTCTATCCGTTTGAGGAAACCGTCGCCAAGGGTGCTGACTATGACACCTGCATCGAAAACATCGACATCGGTGGCCCGGCCATGATCCGCGCAGCTGCCAAGAACCATGCCTTCGTGAACGTGATCGTGGACGTGCAGGATTATGACACGCTGCTGGCCGAGCTGGATGGCAACGAGGGCCAGACCTCGTACGCATTCCGTCAGCGTCAGGCCCAAATCGCCTATGCCCGCACCGGTGCGTATGACGCGGCTGTGTCGTCGTGGATGGCTGGTGCGCTGGAGCTGGAAGCTCCGCGCCGTCGTGCCTTTGCAGGCGAGCTGAAGCAGACTTTGCGCTATGGCGAGAACAGCCACCAGAAAGCGGCCTTCTATACCGACGGATCGAACCGTCCCGGTGTGGCGACCGCGACCCAGCTGCAGGGCAAGGAACTGTCCTACAACAACATCAACGACACTGACGCTGCCTTTGAACTGGTCGCCGAATTTGATCCCGCTGTCAGTCCCGCCGTTGCCATCATCAAGCACGCCAACCCCTGTGGTGTGGCCCAAGGCGCGACGCTGGTCGAGGCCTATCAGAAGGCGTTTGACTGCGACCGTACCTCGGCATTCGGGGGCATTGTTGCGCTGAACCAGCCGCTGGACGCGGAAACCGCCACCAAGATCGTCGAGATCTTTACCGAGGTCGTGATTGCCCCGGGTGCGTCGGATGAAGCCAAAGAAATCTTCGCAGCTAAGAAGAACCTGCGTCTGCTGCTGACCGATGGTTTGCCTGACACGCGTGCGGCTCTGACTGCTTACAAACAAGTGGGCGGCGGCGTTCTGGTGCAGGATAAAGACGTAGGCTATGTCGGCATGGATGACCTGAAAGTGGTGACCGAGAAAGCGCCGACCGACGCGCAGATGCAAGACCTGCTGTTTGCCTGGAAAGTTGCCAAGCACGTCAAGTCGAACGCCATCGTCTACGTGAAAGACCAAGCCACCGTGGGCGTGGGTGCGGGCCAGATGAGCCGTCTGGACAGTGCCAACGTTGCCGCTTCGAAAGCCGAGCGTATGGCGGCTGAGCTGGGTCTGGATGAAAGCTTGGCCAAGGGGTCTGCCGTGGCTTCGGATGCGTTCTTCCCGTTCCCCGACGGTCTGCTGGAAGCAGCCGCTGCGGGTGGTACTTGCGTGATCCAGCCAGGTGGATCGATGCGCGATCAGGAAGTGATCGACGCGGCCAACGAAGCTGGGCTGGCCATGGTCTTCACTGGCATGCGCCACTTCCGGCACTAAGCCCATGATGCGCGTGATTGGCATATCGGCACTGGTGGCGTTCCTGCTGGATCAGCTGACCAAGTATCATGCGCTATACATCCTTGATTTGGACCACGTTAAGGTGGTCCAGATTTGGCCACCCTATCTGGTCTATCAGATGGGTTGGAACACCGGCATCAACTTCGGCCTCTTTGGCGGTGCAGATCCAAGCGTCACCCGCTGGATCCTGATCGCAGTCGCTGTGATCATTGCCGTCTGGGTTATCTGGTGGGTCGTGAAAGAACAGGTCGGGAAGCTGGGCCAGATCTCGGTCGGGTTGCTTGTCGGCGGCGCGCTGGGCAACGTTGTGGACCGTATCTATTACGGCGCGGTTGTCGACTTTCTGAACACCTCGTGCTGCGGAATCCAGAACCCCTATTCCTTTAATGTCGCGGATATTTTCGTCTTTGCGGGGGCCATCGGCCTGGTTCTTTTCGCCTCGTCCAACAAGACCCCGTGACGCGGCTTTCCAGATGGGCTAATAAACCCATAGATTACCTTGGGGATTGGGCGTGAAATGCGTGTTTCGTCTGTTAAATTTCTGACTATTGGCGCCATCATTATTGGGCTGGCTGCATGTTCCAAAGGCGAACCATCGCTAATGAACCTGCGTGCAACTCAGGATGGCCCGGACGAGTTTGCGATTCTGCCGACGAAACCCCTGCAAGAACCGAAAAACTATACCGATCTGCCAGCACCTACGCCGGGTCAGTCGAACCTGACCGATCCGACACCGCAGGCAGATGCGATTGCAGCACTGGGTGGCAATCTGGGTTCGGGCAAGCTTCGTCGCGGAGAGGGTGCGCTGGTCAGCGCGGCCAGTCGTTATGGCGTGTCGGCGAATATCCGCGAGGTTCTGGCCGCATCAGACCTTGAATGGCGCCGCGACAACAAAGGCCGCGTGCTGGAGCGCCTGTTCAACGTGAACGTCTATTACCGCGCATATGAGGCCATGCATCTGAACCAGCATCTTGAACTGGAACGCCTGCGCCGTCTGGGTATCTGGACCCCGGCTGCCCCGCCCGAGGCGGTGACTGATCGCTAAAGCGTGACAGAATCGGGCCTTCGGGCCCTTTTTCGTTTTCGGGTCGTGCGCGGGGTTAACCTCGATCACATCTGCGTTGCCAAGGCTTGAAGCGGGTGCAGGGGTGGATAATTCTAATCCGACACGGAAGGAGCATTATATGCGTTTCATTCTTGCAGGATTGTTGGCAATCGGGCTGGGTGTACCCGCGGTTGCCAAGGACGATGTCAGCCATTTCACGCTGGATAACGGGCTTGAGGTCGTCGTGATCGAAGATCACCGCGCCCCCGTCGTTGTCCACATGCTGTGGTATCGTGCCGGGGCGGCAGATGAACAGCCCGGCGTGTCTGGCGTCGCCCATTTCCTTGAGCACCTGCTGTTCAAAGAGACCGAGAATTATGAAGCTGGTGCGCTCAGCCGTGTGGTGGCAGAAAACGGAGGGTCGGACAATGCGTTCACTTCGCAGGACTATACGGCCTATTTCCAGCGCGTCGCGGCGGATCGCTTGGGTCTGATGATGGAAATGGAATCGGATCGCGTGCGCAATCTGATTCTGTCCGAAGACGACATCGCCACCGAGCGCGACGTGATTTTGGAGGAACGCGCGCAGCGCACCGACAGTGACCCCAGCGCCCTGTTTCGCGAGCAGCTTCTTGCTGCGGCTCATCTGAACCACCCCTATGGCATCCCGGTCATCGGTTGGCGGCACGAGATGGAGAACCTGTCGCGCGAAGATGCTTTGGCGTTTTATGAAAGATTCTATGCCCCCAACAATGCTGTTTTGGTGGTGGCGGGTGACGTTGCCCCGGACGAGGTGCTGAACCTGGCGAAGACCCATTACGGCCCGCTGGCACCCACGCCCAATCTGGTTAAACGCGCGCGCGTGCAGGACCCCCCACAACTGGCCGAACGCCGTCTGCGCTTTGCAGATCCGCGCGTGGCGCAACCCTATTTGCTACGCCGTTATCAAGCGCCCGAGCGTGACAGTGGCGCGCAGGAAGAGGCCGCCGCGCTGGTCTATCTGGCCGAGATCCTTGGCGGCAATGGCGCGACCTCGGTCCTTGGGCGGGCGTTGCAGTTTGACGAACAGATCGCGGTTTATGCGGGGGCGGGCTATGGCGCGGTGTCGTTGGATGACACCAGCTTCACGCTCGTCGTCATGCCCACTGCGGATGTATCGATGAAAGACGCAGAGGCCGCGCTGGATCGCGAGATCGCCGCGTTTCTTGAGACCGGCATCGACGCGGAGCAATTCGAGCGGGTGAAATTCCAGATCCGTGCGGGCGACATTTATGCGCAGGACAACGTGATGGCGCGCGCCGAACGCTATGGCGAAGCGCTGACCTCGGGCCTGACGATCGAAGATGTGCAGGCGTGGCCCGAGGTGCTGCAGGCGGTGACGCCCGAAGACGTGATGGAGGCCGCGCGGAACCTGTTTGACGACCGCCGGGCCGTAACCGGCTGGCTGGTGCCCGAAGGCGGAGAGGACATGTAATGAAACGAATCGCTCTTGTTCTTGCGGGGCTAATCGCCCTGACCTTTCCCGCCCGCGCCGAAGTCGCCATTCAGGAAGTGACCTCGGAAAACGGTCACGTCGCATGGCTGGTTCATGAGCCGGCCCTTCCGTTCACCGCGCTTGAAATCCGTTTTCAGGGCGGCACTGTGCTGGATCGTCCGGGCAAACGCGGGGCCGTGAACCTGATGGCGGGCCTTCTGGAAGAGGGCGCTGGCGAAATGGACGCGCAGGGCTTTGCCGAAGCGCGCGAGGCACTGGCGGCCTCGTTCGGGTTTGAAGGCGGGGAAGACAGCATTGGGATCTCGGCGCAGTTTCTGACGGAAAACCGCGATCAGGCCGTGGCCCTGCTGCACGAAGCCCTGACCGCACCTTCGTTTAACGAAACAGCGCTGGAACGCGTGCGGGGTCAGGTTCTGTCGCATCTGGCGTCCCGCGCCACGGAACCGCGCTCGCTTGCCGCAGATGCGTTTGACGCTGCGGCCTATGGTGATCACCCCTATGGCAGCTACGATGGCGGTACGGTCGACAGCGTTACTGCGCTAACCCGCGAGGATATTGTGAACGCCTATCGCGACACCATGGCGCTGGACCGGGTCTATGTGGCTGCTGTCGGGGACATCACCGCCGACGAGCTGGGCCCGCTGATGGATCAGCTGTTCGAGGGCTTGCCTCTGACGGGTGCCAATATGCCAGAGCGGGTCGAATTTGGTCTGCCCGGAGGCACCACCGTCGTGCCCTTCGATACGCCGCAATCTGTCGCTCTGTTTGGCCATGATGGCATCAAACGCGAAGACCCAGATTTCTTCGCAGCCTATCTGGTGAACACGATTATGGGCGGGCCAAGTTCGCTGTCGCGCCTGATGAATCAGGTCCGGAACCAGCGCGGGCTGACCTATGGAATCGGGTCCTATCTGATCCCGGCGGATTGGACCGAAAGCGTGGTTGGGCAGTTCTCAAGCCAGAACGCGGTAATGGGTCAGGCCATCGACGTGGTGCGCGAGGAATGGGTGAAGATCGCCAATGAAGGTATCACGCAGGAAGAGTTGACCGCCGCGCAGACCTATCTGACGGGGTCCTATCCGCTGCGCTTTGACGGCAATGCCAACATCGCCAACATCATGGCGTCGATGCAACTGATTGGGTTGCCAATCGACTATATTGCGACCCGGAATGATCAGATCATGGCGGTCACGTTAGAGCACGCAAACCGTGTCGCATCCGAGCTGTATCAGCCCGATGCGCTGCACTTTGTGGTGGTCGGTCAGCCCGAAGGCGTCGTGTCGAATTAAGCCCATTTGCGGAATGGTCGAATCGGACGCAGATATGCTAGTTCTTGTGGTATGCCCGAAGATAGCCCCCATATAAGCCCGGATCAGCTGGTCCGCCGCCCCGTTATCCGCCAGTTGGATGATGCTGCAATCAACCGGATTGCGGCGGGTGAAGTGGTTGAACGCCCGGCCTCGGCCGTGAAGGAATTGGTCGAGAACGCCATTGATGCAGGCGCCACAAGGATCGAGGTCGCCTATGCTGATGGTGGCAAGACGCTGATCCGTGTGAGTGATGATGGCTGCGGCATCGCGCCCGACGATCTGGCGCTGGCCATGTCGCGCCATGCGACCTCGAAGATCGACGGATCGGACCTGTTGGACATCCACACCTTTGGTTTCCGGGGCGAGGCGCTGCCCTCGCTCGGTGCCGTTGGCCGCTTGACCATCACCTCGCGCGCGCAAGGCTTTGACGCCGCAATGATCCGCGTGGCGGGTGGACAGATGGACCCGGTGAAACCCGCGGCCCTGTCTGGCGGCACCGTGGTCGAACTACGCGACCTTTTCTATGCCACGCCCGCGCGTCTGAAATTCCTGCGCACCGACCGGGCCGAGGCGCAGGCGATCAGCGACGTGGTCAAACGCCTCGCGATGGCCGAACCGCAAATCGGCTTCACTCTGCGCGATGTGTCCGGTGGCGGCGAAGGTCGCGTGACCTTCCGCGCAGATCCGGAAACCGGCGACATGTTCGATGCGCTCTCGGGCCGATTGGCGACGATCCTTGGACGAGATTTCGCGGAAAACGCCATCCCGATTGATGCCGAACGTGAAGGGCTCCGACTGACGGGCTTTGCCGCGCTGCCGACCTATTCACGTGGGGCTGTCGTGGCGCAGTTCCTGTTCGTGAATGGCCGCCCGGTGAAAGACAAGCTGCTGACCGGCGCGTTGCGGGCGGCGTATTTCGATTTCCTGTCCCGCGACCGCCACCCGGCTGCGGCGCTGTTTGTCAGCTGCGATCCGCATCTGGTCGACGTGAACGTCCACCCTGCGAAATCCGAGGTCCGCTTTCGCGAACCCGGAGTGGCGCGTGGGTTGATCGTGTCGGGGCTGCGGCACGCGCTGGCGAATGCGGGCCACCGCGCGTCGACGACTGTGGCAGGCGCGACTCTGGGTGCGATGCGGCCCGAGCCGACCGAGCCCCGCGTCTATCAGATGGACCGCCCCAGCCTTGGCGCGATGCGCTCGTCCTATCAGGCGCAGATGCCCGTGCAGGAAGCACCCGGTTTCGCCGAAATGTCCGCGCCCTCGGCCCGGTTCGATCCGGTGGTCGAGCCCGAACAGGAAGCCCCGCAAGAGGCGCTTCCTTTGGGTGCCGCCCGTGCACAGGTGCATGAAAACTACATCATCGCTCAAACCGAAACCGGCATGGTCATCGTCGATCAACACGCCGCCCATGAACGGTTGGTCTATGAAAAACTGAAACGCCAGATGGCGGAAAATGGAGTCGCCCGTCAGGCGTTGCTGATCCCCGAGATCGTGGAATTGTCAGCGGGCGATGTGGCCCGTTTGCTTGAAGTTGCAGACAACCTCGCCACTATGGGGCTGGTCATCGAGCCCTTCGGCGGAGACGCCGTCGCCGTGCGCGAAACCCCCGCCATTCTGGGCGAGATCAACGCGACTGCGATGATCAAAGACGTGCTGGACGAATTGGCCGATCTGGGCGACAGCAACATGGTGCAGGCCAAGATCGAGGCCGTCCTGTCCCGCGTCGCCTGCCACGGCTCGATCCGGTCTGGCCGCTGGATGCGCCCCGAAGAAATGAATGCCCTGCTGCGCGAGATGGAGGCCACGCCCCATTCCGGCCAATGCAACCACGGGCGCCCCACTTATGTCGAGCTGAAGCTCGCAGATATCGAAAGGCTGTTTGGACGCACATGATCCAGATCGGTGACATGACCTATGACCTCTCGGATCCGCTGGTGCTGTTGACGCTGGGCGGCATCGCGCTTGCGGTTCTGATGTTTATCCTGCTGGTGGTGGTCCTGCGCCGCGCTGGCCGTTCGACCCGCGTGGCCGAGGATTTGGCGCTTCAAATGGGCGGTCTGGGGCAGGCGGTGCAGGTGTTGGGTGCCGGACAGGATCAATTGTCGGGCGGGCTGCGGACCGTGTCTGACGCGCAGGCCAGTGGGCAGGCGCAGGTGCTGCAAGCGATGGAGACCCGCTTGGCCCATGTGCAGCAGCAGATGAATGACCGCCTGCACGACAACGCGATGAAATCTGCCCGCGCCATGTCCGAGCTTCAAGACCGGATGAAGGAAAGCCTTCAGGGCAACACGGTGAAGACCACCGAAAGCCTGACGCAGCTGCAGGAACGGCTTAAGGTGATCGACAAGGCGCAGGACAATATCACCCGGCTGTCTGGCGACGTTCTGAGCCTTCAGGATATTCTGTCGAACAAGCAAACCCGCGGGGCGTTTGGAGAAATCCAGCTGACCGATATCGTGTCAAAGGCGTTGCCGAAAGATAGCTATGACCTGCAGGCGACGTTGTCGAACGGCAAACGCGCGGACTGTCTGATCCACCTGCCGAACCCGCCCGGCCCCATCGTGATCGACTCGAAATTCCCGCTGGAAGCTTACGAGGCGCTGCGCCGGGCGGAAACGCAGGAGGCGCTGGCGCTGGCCGCCCGCGCGATGAAAACCGCCGTGCGCGCCCACATCAAAGCGATTTCCGAGAAATACATCATCGAGGGCGAAACCGCCGACGGCGCGCTGATGTTTCTGCCGTCCGAAGCCGTCTATGCCGAACTGCACGCCAACTTCTCGGAGGTGGTCCGCGAAGGGTTCGAGGCCCGCGTCTGGATCGTCTCGCCCACCACCTGCATGGCGACCCTGAACACCATGCGCGCGATCCTGAAAGACGCGCGGATGCGTGAACAGGCCGGCGCGATCCGCAAGGAACTGCACCTTCTGTCCGCCGATGTGGGGCGCTTGGGAGACCGCGTGGCGAACCTCGACCGGCATTTCCACCAAGCTTCCAAGGACATCTCGGAGATCAAGATTTCGGCCGAGAAAGCAGGCAACCGCGCGAAACGGTTGGACAATTTCGATTTCGAAGAGGTCACGGAAGAGGATCAGACCGTGGTGCCGATTGGGAAGGGGTAACTCCCCAACCTTGACGGATCATTAAACAGATGCTGGTCTAATCCCAACGGATAGGACACGGACCGCATGACTGACCGCCCCTCTTTTGACGCCTACAAACCCGCCGAGATTGCCGAATTGATCGAAACTGCGGGCGTGGCGAAGGCCCATTTGCCGTGGAAACAGATGTTGGTTCTGGCGATGCTGGCCGGGGCGTTTATCGGGTTCGGGGCAGCGGCTTATTCGATGGTCATGACCGGGGTGGACGCCAGTTATGGTCCCGCGCGGTTCTTGGGCGGGGTGGTGTTTTGCCTTGGGCTGATCCTTGTGATCGTCGGCGGGGCCGAGCTGTTTACCGGCAATGCATTGATGATCATGGCAACGGTGGACGGCAAGATTTCGGTGCATGAGTTGCTGCGGAACTGGGGCGTTGTCTATGTCGGAAACCTGATCGGAGCCGTGGGGTTGGCGGTCGCGTTCGGCCTGTCGGGGCTGCTGGATGCGCCGATGGGGGCGACGGCGGTCAAATTGGCCGAGGCGAAGGCGAACCTGCCGTTTTTAGAAGGCGTCATGCGCGGCGCGTTGTGCAATGCGCTGGTTTGTCTGGCGGTCTGGCTGACCTTCGCGGCCCGGACAGCGGCGGGTAAAATCCTTGCGATCATCTGGCCGATTTCAGGCTTCGTACTTCTGGGGCTCGAGCACTCGGTCGCCAACATGTACTTCTTTCCGCAAGGCTGGGCGGCAGGGGGCGAGGTGAATGTCAGCGGCGCCCTGACCAACATGATCAGCGTCACGATCGGCAACATTCTGGGCGGCGGCGCGGGGGTCGCGTTGGCCTATCAGTTTGCATTCCACGGGCCAAAAGCGGGCTAGTTGTCTTTCGCCTCTAGCGGATTCGCGCAAAGGTATCTGCGACCGTCCGGCAGCCTGCACAAACTTTCGTAGAACTCGGTATCAAGCGTGCCATAGCGCGGGATCTGATGCTCGGCGTCTTGGCGGTCCAGATATTCGCTGCAGGCTTCGATATAGTAGCGATCCTTGCGCGCGTCTGATGCGTACCACTGGTAAAACGCATAGGACACGGCCAGTTCTTCGTCCTGCGTGGACAACAGGGTCTCTTCAAAGGCAGCGGCAATGTCCGTATGCGAGGCCCAGTTGGACAGCGCGGTCCATGCGGCGTCCTGGCCCTGTTCTTTCATGTGCCACGCGATCAGCAGCGACACCGCGCTGGCGTCCGCCTCGAGCGCGAAGGTCGCCCGCGCATATTCCTTCATGGATAGGCTGTTGGTCGGGCACATGGCATGGGTGAACTGCCAAAGGTGGCGCAATTCGTGCAGCAGAATTCCGCTCTTCAGATCCTGGGAAGCCGCTTCGCTGATGACGATCTTGTTCTGCTCGACGTCCAGATAGCCAAGCGCGGTGTTCATCTGATCCGAAAAGCACAGCTCGGTCCCTTCGGTTTGGAGGGTCTCTTGCAGGAACGGTAGGTCCTCTGCGATCGGACGCACGTTGTCCAGCAGCTCTGACAGCGCTTGCTGGTCATCCGTCTGGGGCGCCGGATGGTGCAGGCTGATGCAGATTTCCCCCGCAGATGCGATTCCGGACCCGAGCAGACAGGCCAGTGTGAATGTGGCAAGACGCAGCATGGACAGAATGGTGTCCGCTATCGGCGCCCTTGTCCAGTGTTGTGCGGATTGGCCTATCCCTCGCGGGTTTCGTTCAGTTCCATATGCCCGTCTGACTTGCTGAACACGCGGCGGAGCATCGGTTCGAAAAACTCGAGCGGCTTTGTGGGATAATCCGGATCGAACGAGCTCTGGTCGTACTCGTGGCAGAACTTCACGCAGGCGTCGTAGTGTGGGCTGTCTTTGTATTTTTCGCGGGCGTGGCGGTCTCCGCCAAGGTGGTGGTTGTAGTAGTAGCCTTGAAAAACACAGTGGTGTTTCAGGATCCAGTGGGTGCACTCGCTGACATAGGGTTTCACGATGGCGGCGGCCAGTTCGCCGTGGTTGAATGGCGAAAGCGTATCGCCCAGATCGTGCAGAAGGGCGGCGATGACAAGGTCATCGGGTTCGCCTGCTTCATGGGCGCGCGTGGCCGATTGCAACGAGTGCTGATAGCGGTTGATCGGATAGGGGGTGTCTTCCTCGTCCAGCTCTTTCAAAGCGACGAGAAGCCGGTCGGCGACGGCGTTTGCATAGGCCTCGTCATAGTCCATGACGGCAAGGAAATCTTCCTTGGTGGCGGTCTCGAAACTTGTCCATTTCGGCTTTGGTTTGTCCAGCATGGCGGCCTCCCTTTTTGGGAAGCCTAACACGGCTTCTCCGCCATGCTGGTTCGTTTGCGACGTCGCGATCAGGCGCTGTGATCGACCACCGCGACGTGTTGGGCCAGTTCTTTGACGTGGCCCATCCAAGTTTCGATCAGCTCGGGATCGGCAGTCGCGGCCGAGACACCCGCCGGGGCTTTGCCGTCCAGCACCATGTCGATGGCTAGCGATACAGGGGTCGAGACCAGACGTGCCATCGCAGTGCCGCGGTCGTCGCCCCACGCGTCCATCACATAGGTCTTGTGATAGGCATCTGCGCCGTCGTTCTCGGCCTTCAGCTCTACACACATGATCACGCGGTCGGGTTCGCCGTCGTCATACGAGTTTTCGTCCCAGAACTGGTCCGACATTTCTTTTAGTCGTGCGTCACCGGTGTCACCTTCCAGCGTTTCAACCTCGGCAAACACGTCGCTCCACGCGTCCGCCCAGCCATTCAGACGCAGGGTGCCGCGCACGAACAGGTCGACATCCCATGCGGGGTCGAACTTGTAATCTTCCATGAAGGGGATCGAGTCGCGGTTCGGGTAGACCTCGAAGGTTTCCGCCTCGGGCAGGGGCGCGGTGTAGGCGCTGATCGCATCCCACGGGCGGGCCACGTCGAATGGCGCGCCGTCCTTGATGGATTTCGAGGGCGAGCGGAGCGCTTTCAACACGCCCAGCGGCGACCAGCTGAATTTATAGCGGAACGGGTTCGCGATCTTCGGAACACCGCCGCAATAGCTGCGGAAACTCAGTTTGTTACTCACATCGTAGGCATCGGAGGCGCGGTAATCCGCAACCAGCCAATGGGCCATCAGGTGGTCGATGCCGGGGTCCAGCCCGATCTCGTTCACGCAGGCCAGTCCGGCCTCTTTGAACTCTGCGTCCAGCGCCTTCATCTCGGGGGCGATATAGCTGGACGACACGAAATGCGCTTTATTTTCAAGGCACAGCTTGGCGACGGGGACGTGCAGGTCGCCGGGCAGCATCGACACGGCGATGTCACCGGGCTTCAGCGCGTCGGCCAGAGCCTCCAGCGAAAATGCACGGATGTCTTTGGTCAGGTCGCCTACGGCTTCCTGAGCTTTCTCGACGGTCCGGTTCCAGACGGTAACCTCGCGCCCGTTTTCGATCAGGCGACGCAGGCCGGGGATGGCCGACAGGCCGGTGCCACACCAGTGGATAGTCATAACAGGGCTCCTTTTCAGCCGAATTTCAGTTTCGCGACGATGATTGATCCCACCAAAGCGATCGCGATTGCGTTGGCGACGACCATGGGCCACGCGGCCAGCATGATGCCGTAGACAAGCCAGAGCGTGACCGACAGCAGAACCAGAAGGTTGGTCGGCAGCGACAGGTCTTTGGTCTGCCGCGTACGCCATGTGCGGATGGTTTGGGGCATCCAACAAATCGTGCTGACGATGCCTGCAAGTGTGCCGATCAGCGTCTCCATCAGATGTCCTTCATATGGGTGCGGAAGGTGTCTTCCGCGCGGCCCCAGACGCCTGATGTCAGGTCGGTCAGGGTCGCGAGCGAGGCCAGAAGTTGCCCCGCATAGTCGATTGAACTTTCCAAGGGCAGCATCGAAGGTAGGTTGTCGATGGCCATGACATCCAACACGGGATCATCCGCCACGCGCAGGGCGGGTGCCTCCCAGCTGGTTGCTTTGTTGTAGACCGGCACCGGGTTGTAATCGCTGTCGGGGTCGCAGGCGACGTCGCCAATGGCGGTCAGCTTGCGGTCTGCGTCTACGGCGTCTTTCGGCACGAATACTGGCGTTTGCGGGCCTGCTAGAATGCAGTTGATGAACAGGTCGTGGTCCAGAATTTCCGGGAACGGGCCACCATGGGCGGTCTCGGCCATGTCCCATTTGGTGACGGTGACGCCCATCGCCTCCATCAGGTCCGAGGCGCCCGTGCCGACGCGGCCAAGCGCGCCGATGACGATGGCGTTGGGGCGGGCGGTGCCGGTGGCGTCCAGTTCCGCGCGCAGCTCGTCCATCATGGCGTCTTTGTTTTTATAGGCGCCGACCGGACCACAGAGCTTGCCGTGTTGTTGCGCGGCCCACGCTTTCAGCGTCACGGCTGCCCCTGCAAACCCGGCCCAGTAGCCAAAGGCAGCGACTCGACGGCCGGTCTCGTCCACCAGATATTCAAGGTCATAGAGCGTCCCTCCGCCTGCCTTGAACCGTTCCAAGAGTGCGCGGCCCGAGTGCTGGCCCTTGAAGGCGTGACCAAACATGATGTGGCGGTGGGGCAGGGGGGTGCCGTCTTCGGGAAGTTCTTTCAGGCCGAAGATGATCGCGTCCAGCGGCGCGTCTGGCCAGCTGTTCTCGGCCGCGATTTCGCACCCAGCATCCTTGTAGCCATCAATGCCGATGGCGCGGACGCTGCTTTCCTCGACCGTCACGCGGATGCCCGCTTTGATCAGTTCAGCGGCACCCTCGGGCGTCAGCCCAACCCGGTCTTCGTTTTCGCGCTGCTCAGCGCGGACCCACAGATGTGTCATGGGGTGAACTCCTTAGAAATGCGCCCTTAGAAATGTGTCTGCGCGTGGTGGCGGTCTTTGTGTTCCAGATGCGGAACCGCGTTGAACTGTGTCAGCGTCAGCCCGGCAGGCATCAGCCGCATCCGGTGGATCGAGCTGTTCATGATCGGCAGGATCGCGCGGGTGAACGGGCCAAGATCCAGCCCCATCACCACCCGCGTGGCCATGCCGATAAACCCGCCCGAGGTGAAGATGATCGCGTCTTCGCCGCCTTCGGCGATCTCGTGAATCACTTCGGACACGCGGGTTTGGAAGTCGTGGAACGTTTCCGGCGCACCTTCGATCTTGCCTTCCTGCCACGCGGCGAAGGTCAGCGGCAGGTGGTCGATGAAATCGCCATGACCAGTTGGGTGCGGAATGCCGAACTGGGCGTGCATCCGCTCGGACAGGTCGAAATAGCGGACCTCGTCCAAACGAGCGTCGGCGGTGAAATCCTCGGCACCCCATTCTTGCGCGGTTTGCTGGTGGCGCGTCAGCGTGCCCGTGTAAACGCGGGCATATCGCTGCCCCGTGTCGCGCATATGATCGCCCAACCACCGCGCCTGCTGGCGGCCAAGATCGGAAAGCCGGTCATAGCCCGCTTCGTCCGTGGCGGTGTTGTTCGCTTGTCCGTGCCGGATCAGGGTGATGGTGGTCATTGGCGACTCCTTTCCGCCCATTGCTAGAGAATTGGATCCAATTCGAAAAGGGGGGCTGGCGCAAAAACGATGCCTTGCGTCGGGAATGGCGAACTGACGACGGGGATAGCATGGTTTATACTGTTGCTCGGAATACGGAGGTACGGATGAGCGACGGTATCAAATTCACCCTTGATGGGCGCGAAGTTATTGCGCGTGATGGCGAAAGCATCTGGGATGTGGCCAAGCGTGAAGGCACGCTGATTCCGCACCTGTGCCACAAGGATGTGCCCAACCTGCGCGCCGACGGCAACTGTCGCGCCTGCGTGGTCGAGATCGAGGGCGAGCGCACGCTGGCCGCCTCGTGCATCCGCGAACCTGCCGAGGGCATGGTGGTCACCACCGACAACGCCCGCGCCAAATCCGCCCGTAAAATGGTGATCGAGCTTCTGGTCTCTGACCAGCCGGAAGAACGCCATGACGCGGCTGCGCATTTCTGGGATATGGTCGATCTGAACGGGATCGAGCAAAGCCGCTTCCCGAAGATGGACGAGGGCCGCGTGCCGCTGTTGGATGACAGCCACGTCGCGATGAGCGTCAATCTGGATGCCTGTATTTCCTGCAACCTCTGCGTCCGCGCGTGCCGCGAAGTGCAAGTGAACGACGTAATCGGCATGGCTGGTCGCGGCCACGATGCGTTCCCGACTTTCGACATCGCCGACCCGATGGGGGCGTCGACCTGTGTGGCCTGTGGCGAGTGCGTTCAAGCCTGCCCGACCGGTGCGCTGATGCCTGCGAAGGTGCAGGACACCTCGGATTACGACAAAGAGGTCGAAAGCATCTGCCCCTTCTGTGGTGTTGGCTGTCAGGTCAGCCTGAAGGTGAAGGGCGACAAGGTTGTCTATGCCGAGGGCATCAACGGCCCCGCAAACGAAGGCCGCCTGTGCGTTAAAGGCCGCTTTGGCTTTGACTACATTAACCACCCGCATCGCCTGACCAAACCGCTGATCCGCAAGGAAGGCGCTGAAAAGGGCATGAACGTGGACCCGGCCAACCCGCTGACCCACTTCCGCGAAGCGACATGGGATGAAGCGCTGGACGTTGCCGCCAAAGGCTTGACGCGCCTGCGCGACGAACATGGTGGCGAAGCTGTGGCCGGTTTCGGCTCGGCCAAATGCACCAACGAAGAAGCGTACCTGTTCCAGAAGTTCATCCGTCAGGGCTTTACCCACAACAACGTCGACCACTGCACCCGCCTGTGCCACGCCTCGTCTGTGTCGGCGCTGTTGGAGAACGTCGGCTCGGGCGCTGTGACTGCGACCTTCAACGAGATCGAAAACGCCGATGTGGCGATCGTCATCGGCTCGAACCCGATCGAAAACCACCCGGTTGCCGCGACCTATTTCAAGCAGTTCACCCAGCGCGGTGGCAAGCTGATCGTCATGGACCCACGCGGCGTGGGCATGGGCCGTTTCGCAACGCACCGTCTGCAGTTCAAACCCGGCGCGGACGTGTCGATGCTGAACGCGATCATGCATGTGATCGCCGAGGAAGGCCTGCAAGACGACGCCTATATCGCCGAGCACACCGAAAACTGGGAGGCGATGCGCGAGCATCTGAAAGCCTTCACGCCGGAAGCCATGGCCCCGATCTGCGGTATCGACGCGGACGAACTGCGCGCCGCTGCCCGTACCTTTGCCAACGGCAAGAACGGCATGATCTTCTGGGGCATGGGCGTCAGCCAACACGTGCATGGCACCGACAACTCGCGCTGCCTAATCGCGCTGGCGCTGATGACCGGCAATGTGGGCCGCCCCGGCACGGGTCTGCACCCGCTGCGTGGTCAGAACAACGTGCAAGGTGCGTCGGACGCGGGCCTGATCCCGATGTTCTACCCGGACTATAAATCGGTGAAGGACGAGGGTGTTCAGGCGCTGTATCGTGACGTTTGGGGCGTGGACGAGCTGAACCCGAACCCCGGCCTGACCGTGGTCGAAATCATGGACGCCGTCTATGATCGCAAGATCAAGGGCATGTATATTCTGGGTGAAAACCCGGCCATGTCCGACCCGGATGTGAACCACGTCCGCGAAGCGCTGCGCCGGATGGAGTTCCTCGTGTCTCAGGACATCTTCCTGACCGAAACCGCGGGCTATGCCGATGTGGTTCTGCCTGCTGCGGCACTGGCTGAAAAGACCGGCACAACCTCGAACACCAACCGTCAGGTGCAGATGTGTCGCCCGGCTGTTCCTGCGCCTGGTGAGGCAATGGAAGACTGGCAGATCACGACCGAGCTGGCCAAGCGTATGGGCATGGGGTGGACCTATGATCACCCCAGCCAAGTCTATGCCGAGATGGAACTGGTGATGCCGTCGCTGGCCAACATCAGCTGGGATCGTCTGGAAAACCAGAACGCCGTGACCTATCCGTCGCTGTCGCCCGAGGACCCCGGTCAAGCCGTTGTATTTGGGGATAAATTCCCGCGCGAAGGTGGCCGTGCACGCTTTGCACCTGCCTCGATCATTCCGCCCGCCGAGACCCCGGATGACGAATACCCGATGGTTCTGACCACTGGCCGTCAGCTGGAGCACTGGCACACTGGCTCAATGACCCGTCGCTCCACCGTGTTGGACGCAATCGAGCCCGAGGCGAACTGTTCGATGAACCCGAAAACCCTGCGCGAGATGGGCGTTGAGCCGGGCGACATGATCCGCCTGACCACCCGCCGCGGCACCATCGACGTGATGGCGCGGGCGGACTATGCGGTGGCCGAAAACATGGTCTTCCTGCCCTTCGCTTATGTGGAAGCGGCGGCAAACTTGCTGACCAACCCGGCGCTGGATCCCTATGGCAAAATCGCCGAGATGAAGTTCTGCGCGGTGAAAGTTGAAACTATCGAGGCGATGGCAGCGGAGTAACTTCCTAAACCGTTGTCCTGTGTTTGGGCGACCGCCTAGGTCGCTTTTATGATAGAAATATCTGGTCAGTAGTTTTGGCTGGTCTTGTAATCGCAAGCGGAGGAATGCGGATGCAAGACCGGCCAACTGACACACCCATGAGCCGGGAGTGGAATTACCATCCCGACCTTCCACTTGCTGACACCTCCGTCTTTCGATGGCCGCCAAATCCTCGATATCTTGTGGATTGGTTCGGACGCAACTGGCTGACGCTAAGCGAGCGTGTGATGATGGTCATTCTGGCGGGCTTGCTTTGGTTATTCGCCTATCCGTCGCTTGAGGTAACCAAGCACTTTGCGCATGCGTGGGTTATGCAGGTTTGGGCAGTGAACCTGCTGCTGTTGATTGTGATCGCTGGCGGCTTGCACTGGTACTTCTACATGCGGCGTGGACAAGGCAAGAAGCTGAAGTTTGATCGCCGGGACATGGCCACGGGAAATCGGCTTTGGAGCTTTTCGGATCAGGTGCATGACAACATGTTCTGGTCGCTCACAAGCGGAGTGACACAGCTGTCGGCCTTTCAAGCGCTCACAATGTGGTTGATGGCGAATGAGTACATCCCGACGCTTACTTTCGCCGAACATCCGATCTGGTTTGTTCTAGGGCTGATACTCTTGCCGATCTGGTCAGCTTTCCACTTCTATTGGGTGCATCGACTTCTGCATGCGCCAATTTTGTATAAGCACGTGCATTCATTGCATCATCGGAACGTGAATGTCGGTCCTTGGTCTGGGTTCTCGATGCATCCAGCAGAGCACTTGCTCTATCTGACATCCTTGTTGATTCATTGGGTCGTTCCGACGCACCCGATCCATCTATATTTTCATGTGATCTATCTTGGGCCGGGGGCCGCGATGACTCACACAGGGTACGAAGACCTGCTGATCAAGGACAAACGTCGACTGGCGCTTGGTACGTTTTATCACCAGCTGCACCACCGTTACTATGAATGTAACTACGGCAACCAGGAAATGCCTTGGGATCGTTGGTTCGGGACTTTCCACGATGGAAGCGACGAGGCGACGAAAGAGACGCGGCAGCGAAAGAAGGTGATGTATCAGAAATCGAGCGGGTAAGCCGCCGCCAGATTAACCCCAGCGCACATCGCCCAAGAAGATGTAACCTGCCCCATAGATCGTCTTGATTAGACGCGGGTTCTTGGGATCCTCGCGCAGTTTGGTGCGCAGGCGCGAGATGCGGACATCCATCGCGCGGTCAAAGCTTTCACCGGCCACGCCTCCTAGTGTTTCCTGCATTTGTGCACGTGAAATCAAACGCTTAGGGGCATCAAGGAATAGGCGCAATACTTCGCCCTCGGCATGCGAAAACGCGGTTTCGGTGCCGTCTTCGTCTTCCAGAACATAGCGGTCGAAATGGGCGGTCCAGCCATTGAAATGCGCCGTGTTCGACGCCGTGTTGCCGGGCTTCTGATCCCGCAGACGGGCGCGAACGCGGGCGACGACCTCGGCTGGTTCGAACGGTTTGACGATATAGTCATCGGCCCCCAGTTCCAGCCCGGTCACGCGGTCCTGCACCAAGGTGCGGCCCGAGATGATGATGATCGACGCCCCACTTTCCAGCGCCAGACGGTGCACCAAGGTCAGTCCGTCGCGGTCCGGCAGCCCAAGATCCACAAGGCAGACATCCGGCGACATGGTGTTCAGCGCGGCCTCGAACTCGGTCGCGCGGGCGAAAGCGGCGGTGCGAAACCCTGCCTCTTCCAATGCGTGAGACAGCATGCGGCGGATTTCTGGTTCGTCATCCAGGATGGCGATCATGTGTTGGGTCACGATGGAACCTCTTGCGACAGGAATGTGGCCAGCTCACCGGTGGTGAATGGCTTGGGCAATACGGGGAACCCGGCGCTCTTGCGGCGCGGGTCGTCAAGCGGCAGCGATGTCATCAGCAGCATCGGCACATCCAACCCGGTCTGGGATAGCGCGGCCAGAAACTCGGGCCCAGTCTGCGCACCTTCCAGTATAACATCAGACAGGATCAGGCCCAGCCCCTCGATCCCGGTCAAGGACAGGGCATCCTCGGCCGAGGTCGCCTCGATCACCTGATGGCCCATGCTGATCAGCATTTCGCGGACAGATGTGCGGATGGCTTCGCTGTCTTCGATCAACAGAACAAGGCGGGGCGAAATGGGTTGGGCGGGGATGCGCAGGGGCAGGCGCATGGAGACGACGGCACCGCCCGTGTCGGCGCTATTGAAGATCTTGACCTGCCCCCCGGCCACTTTGGTCTGGTCATAGACCATCGACAGCCCCAGCCCCGATCCTTCGCCGCCCTTGGTGGTAAAGAACGGGTCCAGCGCGTGCTCGAGCGCCTCTGTCGAGAAGCCCGGCCCGGTGTCGGTGACGCGGAATTCGACCCAAGTTTCGCGGATCGGGCGGGCGGTTAGGTGGATGTCTCCGCCCGCATCGCCAAGGGCGTGAGAGGCGTTGATGATCAGGTTCAGAAGCCCGTCCTGCACGGCGCCAGAATCAAGGACAACACGCTGGTCCAGATCGAATGCCTCGACCTTCAGATTAATTTTGGTGGGTAAGGTTGGCCCCGCAAGGCTTTCCAACCCTTTCAGCATATCGGGGACGTTCACCGGCTCCATGTGCACATCGCGCCGACCCGAGATCGTGGCGATGCGTTCCAGAAGCGTGCCCCCCCGGCGCACGGCGGCGTTGGTGGCTTGCACCAGTTCCTGCGCATCGTTGCCAATCGGCATCTGCGCCAAGCGGCTTTGCAGGCCCATGATGATGGTTAGAAGATTGGAAAAGTCATGCGCGACGCCGGATGTCAGCTGTGCTGCCAGCTCGCGTTTGCGGGTTTGGGCAAGGGCAGCGCGGGACTGGGCTTCCTCGGTAACGTCCATCGACAGGATGTAGACGCCGGTGATCTGGTCTTCGCCCTTGTCCGGGGTCAATGCCACGCGGATACGGCGGCCCGAGGTTTCGTGTGTAAATTCGAACACGCTGCTTTCGCCATGAAAGGCGCGCGCGAAATAGGGGCTGATCCGTGCAAAAGCCTCGTCTCCCAACGCTTCGCTCGCATGCAGGCCCAGCAGGTCTGTCGGACGGCCTGGAATAACCTTGCCCAGACGACGGTTCGAGAATGTATAGTACAGATCATGGTCGATCCGCGCGATGTGCGCGGGCATCATTTCCGCGGTCAGACGGGTGCGACTTTCCATTAAGGTCAATTGCCGCTTGGTTTCTTCCAAGGCGGTATTGGCCGAGGCGAGCGCCCGGTTGGTCTGGCCCAGTTCCTCGGTATACGAAAGCACCTGATCGGACAGCTCCTCGGACCGGGCACGCAGAAGTGATTCCTGACGTTTGATCGGCGTGATGTCGGTGTACACCGTAACCCAGCCCCCCTGCGGCAGCGGGTGCCCTTCTACCGATATCACACGTCCATTGGCACGGGTGCGCTCCATGTAATGGGGTTCGAAATCCAGCGCCTGATCGACACGCGATTGGACAAATGCGTCGATATCTCCGACCGCTCCGTAGTCGCCACGCTCAGCAAGGTAGCGGATAGTTTCGGAAAATGGCGCGCCGGGTTGCACCAGATGATCGGGCAGATCGAACATATCCTGAAACTGCCGGTTTCCGATGACCAAAGAGAGCCGTCGATCATAGATGGAAAGCGCCTGTTGAATCAGGTTCAGCCCGGCTTGGGTCAACGCGGCTGTTTCTGAAGATTGTAGTGGCAAGCAATCCCCTCCTGCCCCTATCGCTAGCACCTGATTTGCCTAGGGAAAAGAGGAATGAGACCCGCGGTAAGGATTTCAACTGAACTTGTAACAATTCGATAGAATTGGGAAAAAGTGCCGAAACCTTTGACCGCGAGGTTTTTATGGTCAGGGTTGTCGAACAAGATTCGTCCGACAGCCACGTACGTCGGCGGACCGACGGTGGGAGGAAAATTTGGCACAGGATCTAGCCACAGCAGGCGCATTCGCTTCAATTCCGGAGCTACTTGCCCGGAATGTGAAGGAATTTGGTGATCGCCCGGCTTATCGGGAGAAAGAATTCGGGATCTGGCAAAGCTGGACCTGGGCAGAGGCGGCTGAAGAAATTCAGAACCTTGCTCTGGGTCTATTGGCTTTGGGGATCAACCGTGGAGACCACGTGGCCATCATTGGCCGAAACCGTCCGGCCCACTACTGGGCGATGGTTGCAGCACAGAAGGTAGGCGCCGTTCCGGTGCCGCTTTACCAAGATGCGGTCGTGGAAGAGATGGAATACGTGCTGGACCATTGCGGCGCACGTTTCGTCATCTGCGGAGATCAGGAACAAGTCGACAAAGTGATCGAGGTGCAGGACAAGATCCATCACATCGAACACGTGTTGTACTATGACAAGCGTGGCTTGCGGAAATACGACCACAGCCACCTGCATTGGTATGTCGACATTCAGGAAGAAGGCCGCGTGGCCCATGCCCGTCTGGAAGACGACATGGCCGCCCGCGAAGCCGAGCTGGACTACGACAGCACCTGCGTGATGTTGTACACTTCGGGCACCACGGGTCGCCCCAAAGGTGTGGTTCTGTCGAACCGCAACATCATCGAAAGCGCGAAGAACTCGTCCGAGTTCGACAATCTGGGTGTGAACGAAGACATTCTGGCCTATCTGCCGATGGCATGGGTTGGTGACTTCATCTTCTCGCTGGGTCAGGCCATGTGGACTGGTTTCTGCGTGAACTGCCCGGAAAGCGCTGACACGCTGATGTCGGATTTGCGCGAAATCGGGCCGACCTACTACTTCGCTCCGCCGCGCGTGTTCGAAACCCAGCTGACCAACGTGATGATCCGCATGGAAGACAGTGGCGATCTGAAATACGCCATTTTCCATCACTTCATGGACTTCGCAAAAGGCGGTGCCGGTGAAAAGCACGGCATGCCGAAGCGCAAGGTCACAACCCAGAAGAAAACTCTGGAACAGAAGATCCGTCACGGCTTCAACTATGCGATGGGCATCGGCTTTGCGGCTGAGACCATCATCGAAAACGGCATCCGTCTGGCCTTTGCCAAGCTGCGTCACGGCAAGAACGTGCGCAAGCACTTCAAAGCCAAGGACCCGATTGGTCTGAACCTGTATGGCGGCGCGCTGAAGGAATACTTCAAGTACCGCTGTGGTGACGTGCTGGTCTACGGCCCGCTAAAAGACACGCTGGGCTTTGGCCGCATTCGTGTTGGCTATACCGCTGGTGAAGCGATTGGTCCGGAAATCTTCGCGTTCTATCGCTCGATGGGGATCAACCTGAAGCAGCTGTACGGTCAGACCGAAGCGACCGTGTTCATCACTGTCCAGCCGGATGGCGAAGTACGCAACGACACTGTTGGTGTGCCTGCACCGGGCGTGGAAGTGCGCATCGAAGACAATGGCGAGATCTTCTATCGTTCGCCGGGTACCTTTGTTGAGTACTACAACAACCCGGAATCGACGGCTGACACCAAAGATCCTGAAGGTTGGGTTGCAACCGGTGACGCTGGCTTCTTCGACAAGAAGAACGGCCACCTGCGCATTATCGACCGTGCCAAGGACGTGGGCAAAATGGCCGATGGCCGGATGTTCGCACCCAAATATGTTGAGAACAAACTGAAGTTCTATCCGGACATTCTGGAGGCAGTTGTCTTCGGTAATGACCGCGACATGTGTACGGCCTTCATCAACATCGACCTGACCGCCGTAGGTAACTGGGCCGAGCGTAACAACGTGGCCTATGCCTCGTATCAGGAACTGGCCGGCCACCCGGAAGTGGTGTCGACCATTCAGGAACACGTTGAAACGATCAACAAGTCGGTTGCTGAAGACGAGATGCTGTCGGGTTGTCAGATCCACCGCTTCTTGATCCTGCACAAGGAACTGGATGCGGATGACGGTGAAATGACCCGTACCCGTAAGGTGCGTCGTAAGATCGTGGAAGAGAAATACGCTCCGCTGATCGACGCGCTGTATGGCGGCAAGTCCGAGCAATATATCGAAACCGAAGTGACCTATGAAGATGGTCGCAAGGGGTCGATCAACGCCACCCTGGAAATCCGCGATGCGGCTGTGGTGGGTAACACTCAGGGGATGGCGGCAGAATGACGACCGATATGAACGCCGACAGCTACGTCACTGAAGACGGGCGCACCATTGGCCCCGTTGTCATGGACCTTAAAAACATCACACTGCGCTTTGGTGGTGTGGTTGCGATCAAGGACATCAGCTTTGATATCCGCGAAGGCGAGATCCGCGCGATCATCGGCCCGAACGGTGCTGGTAAATCCTCGATGCTGAACGTCATCTCGGGGTTCTATAAACCCCAAGAAGGCGAGGTTTGGTTCCGCGGATCGAAACGCCCTCAGATGCGCCCCTATCAGGTTGCGCGTCAGGGCTTGGCACGGACCTTCCAGAACATCGCGCTGTTTGACGGCATGACTGTTCTGGACAACATCATGACGGGTCGCCTGAACAAGATGAATTCCAACCTGCTTCAGCAGGCCATCTGGAAAGGCAAAGCCGAAAAGGAAGAGCTGGAGAACCGCGAAGCGTGCGAGAAAGTCATCGACTTCCTTGAAATCCAGCACATCCGCAAAACGCCCGTTGGGCGTCTGCCTTACGGTCTGAAAAAGCGTGTTGAACTGGCGCGTGCCTTGGCCGCTGAACCGTCGCTGCTTTTGCTCGACGAACCGATGGCCGGCATGAACGTCGAGGAAAAAGAGGACATGTCCCGCTTCATCCTCGACATGAATGACGAGTTCGGCACCACCATCGCCCTGATCGAGCACGATATGGGCGTGGTTATGGACCTGTCCGACCGCGTCGTCGTCATGGACTACGGCAAGAAAATTGGGGACGGCACGCCCGACGAGGTGCGCAACAACCAGGATGTGATCGACGCCTATCTCGGCGTGTCACACGACTAAGGGGGGAGACTATGCCTGAACAACTACTCTTTGCGATGGAAGTCACCCTGAACGGCCTGATGGCCGGGGTACTCTACGCACTCGTCGCGCTGGGCTTCGTCTTGATCTTCAAGGCATCCGGTATCTTTAACTTTGCCCAGGGTATGCTGGTGGTGTTCGCCGCCATGACCTTGGTGGGTGTGCAGACGGGGCAAATCCCCTTCGCACACCTGATCAACACGATTTTCGGTACTAAAATCCACCACTTCGGATGGACCGTGCCGACGATCTTGGCGATCATCGTGGCTGGCGCAGCCATGGTGTTCGTTGCCTGGATCATCGAGAAATACATCCTTCAACACCTGATCGGTCAGCCTGACATCATCCTGTTCATGGCCACGATCGGCATGTGGTACTTCATGCACGGTTTCGCGCCGCTGATGTGGGGTTCGGAAGTGATGAAGCTGGACGTGGGTCTGGCGCAGGGTATCAACGAAACGATTGATACGACCACCTATAACTGGTTCGGCTATGGCTTCTTTATCGACAACCTCGATATCGTTGCGGCCATCGTTGCAGCCCTTCTGGTGACCGCGCTGGTTCTGTTCTCGCAATACACCAAGCAAGGCCGCGCCCTGCGCGCTGTGGCAGATGACCACTCGGCAGCTCTGTCGGTCGGTATCTCGCTGCGCTTCATCTGGGTACTGGTCTGGTCGATTGCTGGCTTTGTGGCACTTGTTGCCGGGATCATGTGGGGCTCGAAATCGGGCGTGCAGATCTCGCTGGCTGAAGTTGCACTGAAAGCACTTCCGGTTCTGATGCTGGGTGGCTTCACCTCGATCCCGGGCGCCATCATTGGCGGTCTGATCATCGGTGTGGGCGAGCAGCTGTTCGAATTTGCCATCGGTCCCCTTGTGGGCGGCGCAACCCAAGCCTGGTTCGCCTATGTGCTTGCACTTGTCTTCCTCATCTTCCGCCCGCAGGGGCTGTTTGGTGAGAAAATCATCGAAAGGGTCTGATCAATGTTTTACCGCGAAGCTGGTGATTTCAAAACGTCCTACCGTGACGACAACCAGACCTTTCCGATTCGCCTTGATCGGGCTGGATATTGGATCGTCCTGTTCGTCGCCTTCTGTGTGATCCCGTTCTTTGTGAACGACTACTGGGTGAACTCGATCTTTGCTCCGTTCTTCATCTACGCCATTGCGGCGCTGGGGCTGAACATTCTGACGGGTTATGCCGGTCAGGTCTCGCTGGGTACGGGTGGCTTCATGGCTGTAGGGGCTTACTCCGTCTATAAGCTGATGGTGGCCTTCCCGGACATCAACATCGTGTTCCACGTGTTGATCGCTGGCGGCATCACTGCCGCCGTGGGTGTGGCCTTCGGTCTGCCGTCGCTGCGCATCAAAGGGTTCTACCTTGCTGTTGCAACGCTGGCCGCTCAGTTCTTCTTGGTGTGGCTGTTCAACAAAGTGGCGTGGTTCTACAACTACTCGGCCTCGGGTCAGATCAACGCACCTGAGCGCAGCGTGCTGGGCGTCGTTGTGACCGGCCCCAACACCGAAGCCTGGGCAAAATACATGATCTGCCTGGTGTTCCTGGTGGTTCTGGCCTGGGTGGCACGTAACCTGACACGCGGCATGACTGGCCGTAAGTGGATGGGCATCCGCGACATGGACATCGCAGCCGAGATCATCGGGGTGAACCCGCTGATGGCCAAGATGTCGGCCTTCGCTGTCTCGTCTTTCTTTGTCGGTGTTGCTGGCGCTCTGTTCTTCGCCGTCTATCTGGGCGCTGCAGAAGCTGGTGAAAGCTTCGGTATCACCAAGTCGTTCCTGGTGCTCTTCATGATCATCATCGGAGGCCTGGGCTCGATCTTCGGATCCTTTGCTGGCGCGGCCTTCATGGTCCTGATGCCGGTTATTCTGAAGAACCTTCTGGTTGGCACGATGGGTTGGCCCACTGAGATCGCTGCTGAACTGGAATTCATCATCGTTGGTGGTTTGATCGTGATCTTCCTGATCCTCGAACCCCATGGTTTGGCCCAACTGTGGCGTCTCACAAAAGAGAAGCTGCGCCTGTGGCCCTTCCCGCACTAAGCGGGCAAAAAGATCCGGACATCCGGCCAGAGGAGGGTCGGGTGTCCAAACGCAATGCTGCCCATAAGGGCACAATATTTTGCTAATCTAGGGAGGAAGCAAATGACTTTTAAACGTGTTGCCGCGGCGTCTGTAGCCGCACTGATGGTAGCCTCGCCGGTAATGGCGGATCTGGTATTCCCATCGCTCAGCTATCGGACCGGTCCGTTCGCTGCGGGTGGTATTCCTTACGCTGACGGTTTCGCCGACTACATGACTCTGCTGAACGAACGTGACGGCGGTATTGGCGGTGTAGCTGTCAGCACTCCGGAGTGTGAGACGGCCTATAACACCGAAAAAGGTGTGGAATGCTACGAAGCCACCAAAGGCGAAGGCGCTCTGGCCTATAACCCGCTGTCGACCGGTATCACCTATCAGCTGATCCCCAAAGCGACCGCAGACGACATTCCGCTCTACACCCCCGGTTACGGCCGTACCTCGGCTGCAAACGGTAACGTGTTCAGCCACGTGTTTAACTTCCCGGCCAACTACTGGAACGGTGCTTCGGCTGCGATCAACCACGTACTGGACTTGAACGGCGGCGACCTGAAGGGCAAGAAGATCGTTCTGCTGCACTTCAATGGCGCATACGGTAAAGAACCGATCCCGACCCTGACCAAACTGGGCGAGAAGCACGGCTACGACCTGACCACCATTCCGATCGACTATCCGGGCCAAGAGCAGAAAGCTCAGTGGCTGCAGATCCGTCGTGAAAAGCCCGACTACGTTCTGTTCTGGGGCTGGGGCGTAATGAACCAGGTTGCCATTCAGGAAGCCGCGAACATCCGTTACCCGATGGACCAGTTCATCGGCGTATGGTGGTCCGGTGCCGAGCATGACGTGAAGCCTGCTGGCGAAAAAGCCACCGGTTATAAGGCGATGACCTTCCACGGTGTTGGCTCGGACTATCCGGTCTTTGGTGACCTGCAGAAATACGTTGTAGACGCTGGTAAAGCAGCTGGCGACGGCTCCAACGTTGGTACCGTTATCTACAACCGTGGTGTTTACGCCGCGATGATGCTGGCTGAAGCTGCAAAGAATGCGCAGGAAATCCACGGCGTAAAAGACATCACCTCGGCTCAGATGCGTGATGGTCTGGAGCAGCTGGAAATCACCAACGCACGTATGGCCGAACTGGGCATGGAAGGCTTTGGTCCTGAGTTCAAAGTAAGCTGTGCGAACCACGGTGGCCCGGGCGCGATTGCGATCCAGCAGTGGGATGGAGCTGCCGGCAAGTGGTCGCTGATCACCGACTTCTCGGGATCGGACATGGATGTGATCCAGCCGCTGATCGACGCTGACTCGGCTGCTTATGCTGCTGAAAACAAAATCGATCCGCAGTGTAACTAATACACCGGAACGCGTTCGGGCCTTCGGGCCCGGACGACCCCTAGAAACGATTACGAACAGGACGACCTGATATGCTGGACACTGTTAAGACCGAAGAGACCCTGCTTGAGGTCAACAATATCGAGGTCATCTACAATCACGTGATCCTCGTGCTGAAAGGCGTAAGCCTGTCTGTTCCCAAGGGCGGCATCACTGCGCTTCTTGGTGGTAACGGTGCAGGGAAAACGACGACCCTCAAGGCCATTTCGAACCTGCTTCAGGCAGAGCGTGGCGAAGTGACCAAGGGCACGATTGACCACATGGGCGAGAACATCGCCGAACTGAACCCGGCCGCTCTGGTGAAACGCGGTGTCATTCAGGTGATGGAAGGCCGTCACTGCTTTGAACACCTGACCGTGGAAGAGAACCTTCTGACCGGTGCCTATACCCGCACCGATGGCCGCGCCGCGATCGCGAAAGACCTGGAAATGGTCTATGAATACTTCCCCCGACTGGCCGAGCGTCGCAAGTCGCAGGCTGGCTATACCTCGGGTGGTGAGCAGCAGATGGTTGCCATGGGTCGCGCAATGATGTCGCGCCCCGAGATGATTCTGCTGGACGAACCGTCGATGGGTCTGGCCCCGCAGCTGGTGGAGCAGATCTTTGAGATCGTGAAACGTCTGAACGAAGAGCAGGGCACCACGTTCCTGCTGGCTGAACAGAACACCAACGTGGCGCTGAGATATGCCCACTACGGCTACATTCTGGAAAATGGTCGCATCGTGATGGACGGCCCTGCCGCCGAACTGCGCGAGAACCCGGACGTTAAAGAATTCTACCTGGGTATGTCGGATGAAGGTCGTAAGAGCTTCCGCGACGTGCGCTCGTATCGCCGCCGCAAGCGTTGGCTGGCCTAATCAGGCCCGCCACCTTTTAGGCGACCCAACTTTATCATGATTTAACGCCGATCCCGGTCGGCGCAGACAGAGGTTTTGCCCATGTCCAACTATTTTGATGCGCTCGAGACCCGTTCGGAAGATGAACGCGCCGCTGGATTGGCCGCGTCCCTACCCGAGCAGATCGCCCGCGCCAAGGCACTGTCCGGCTATGCTAGCCTTCTGGCAGATGTCGATGCGGCAAGCGTTACCTCGACCGAGGCATTGGCGACGCTGCCGGTTCTGCGCAAGTCCGAGATTGGCAAGGCGCAGGCGGCTGACGGTCCTCTGGGTGGGTTCGGAGGTCTACCGACCCACGAATTCGCGCATATCTTCCAAAGCCCCGGCCCGATCTATGAACCCGGTGGGGTAGGCCATGACTGGTGGCGCATGGGACGTTTCCTGAGCGCCTGTGGCATCGGCAAGGGCGACATCGTGCAGAACTGCTTTGGCTATCACCTGACGCCAGCTGGCATGATCTTCGAAAACGGCGCACGCGCTGTAGGCGCGGCTGTCATTCCCGCGGGTGTCGGCCAGACCGAGCTTCAGGTTCGCGCTGCTGCCGATATCGGCACCACGGCCTATGCCGGGACGCCTGACTATCTGAAGATCATTCTGGACCGCGCCGATGCAGATGGCGTGAAGCTGAAGATCACCAAGGCTGCCGTAGGCGGCGGGGCGCTCTTCCCCAGCCTGCGTCAGGAATATGCTGATCGTGGCATCACCTGCCTGCAAAGCTATGCCACCGCTGATCTGGGCAACGTGGCGTATGAAAGCGACGCGATGGAAGGTATGATCGTGGATGAAGGCGTGATCGTCGAGATCGTCCGCCCCGGCACCGGCGATCCCGTTGCGCCGGGTGAGGTGGGAGAGGTTGTCGTGACCACGCTGAACCCCGACTATCCGCTGATCCGTTTTGCTACCGGTGATCTGTCGGCCGTGCTGCCGGGCGTCAGCCCTTGTGGCCGCACCAACATGCGGATCAAGGGCTGGATGGGGCGCGCCGACCAGACTGCCAAGATCAAGGGCATGTTTGTCCGTCCCGAGCAGGTCGCCGATTTTGTCGCCAAACACGCCGAGATCGCCAAGGCCCGCGTCATCGCAACGCGTGAAGGCGAGATGGACGCGATGACCGTTCAGGTCGAGGCCAATGGCGGCGATGCCAATGCGTATGCCAAGTCGGTCGCAGATACGTTGAAGCTGAAGGGCAAGATCGAACTGGTCGCGCCGGGCAGTCTGCCGAATGACGGCATCGTCATCGACGACCAGCGCGTCTACGACTGAAGACTTTCAAAGTTTCCTCCCGGATGGGGCTGGGGCAACCCGGCCCTTTCTGCGTTTCTGGAAATGGCCTTGGTCGCGCAAATCCAAACCTCCAAACACAAAAAAGCCGCCCAATGGGCGGCTTCTTCTGTAACGCTGCTGAAGCGATTAACCCTGACGGGCTTTGAACCGGCGCTGCGTCTTGTTGATCACGTATACGCGGCCTTTACGGCGCACGACGCGGCAATCGCGGTGACGGTTTTTCAGCGAGCGGAGCGAGTTGCGAACTTTCATGGTCCTTCTCCTTCTACGCGGCGCTGCGGTTGCGCCTAGGCTTCAGTTATACCTTCTGACCTTTCGGTCATCTGGCGGTTCATGGTGGGCGATACTGGGATCGAACCAGTGACCCCTTCGATGTCAACGAAGTGCTCTACCGCTGAGCTAATCGCCCGAAAATCTGTGTCGAAACAACCTTTTCAGGCCGATCCAAACGATGAGACGCGGGAAACCCCGCGCCGGTTCGCGTTGCTATAAAAGGAGTCGGGGCTGCGCGCAAGGGCTTTTGGCAAGAGTTTTTTACTTTATAAAGAGCTTAGGAGGCAAAGATGCAGGCGCAGACATTTTCGTTGTATCGTCCAAGGTTCGAAGACACGAGCGTCGTTTTCGCGTCGCCGCATAGTGGGTCCCACTATGATGAGGTGTTTCTGAAGCAGACTGTTCTTGATGAGCGCACGATCCGTTCATCTGAAGATGCCTATGTAGACAGGCTTTACGCCTTTGCCACGGAATGCGGTGCCCCCTTTCTCTGTGCCAACACACCCCGCGCCTATGTGGATCTGAACCGTGGCGCGGACGAGCTGGACCCCGCGCTGATTTCGGGCCTGCGACGTTCGACGTTGAACCCGCGCATCTCATCCGGGCTGGGTGTGATTCCTCGCGTTGTTGCAGGGGGGCGCGCGATCTATCGCGGCAAGATGACCCTTGGGGCGGCGCAGAAACGTCTGAACGCCCATTGGCATCCCTATCACAATGCATTGCGGCAGCTGATGGATACCAACGTGTCACGCTATGGGCAGGCGATCTTGCTGGATTGCCATTCCATGCCGCACGAGGCCTTGGCCAGCCTGCGTCGCAGCGCCTCGGACATGCCTGAAATCGTGTTGGGGGACAGATTCGGGGCCTCGGCCAATGCCGATATTGTCGACGCAGTCGAGGCCGCCTTTCAGGATGCTGGCTTCCGCACCGCGCGCAATATGCCCTTTGCGGGCGCGTTCATGGTGCAGCACTATGGTCGTCCTCAGGCCGGGCGCCATGTGGTGCAGATCGAGATCGACCGCTCGCTTTATATGGACGAGGCGTCGATCACGCCGAACTATCGTTTTACCGAGGTGCAGAGCCGCCTGCGGACCGTCATCGCGCGGATTGCCGACATTGGACGGCGTGATACGGCGCTGGCTGCCGAATAGGGCTTAGCGCAATCCACGCCCCTTCTTGATTGCATCCTTCCCGAAACGCGCGCGGATCTTGTCTGTCGCCTTCTCCGCCTGACGTCGCTGCTCGGCGTTGGGGTCCAGCAAATCCTGTGTCGTGTCGGTCTGGGTTGCAGGGCCGATATGGCTCAGCCCGACACCAATCAAGCGAAACGGCCCCTTGTCCAGAACCGTGTCCAGCAACGCGCGGGCGGTGCGATAGATGCGATCCGCGGATTGGGTCATATCCCCCAGATTGCTCTGGCGGCTCATCGCACGAAAGTCGGCGCGTTTCAGTTTCAGCGTCACAACCTGTCCCGCCATGTCCCGCGCCTTGGCGCGGTCCGAAACATTCTCGGCCAGACGCCAAAGGTGGCCGTCCAGCAGGTCGGGGTTTGCCGTATCCTCGAGGAACGTGGTTTCGTTTGAGATCGACTTGATCGGTGCATGGGCCGAGACGCGGCGTTTGTCCTGACCACGCGCCAAATGCCACAGGCGTTCCCCCATGCCCCCGAACCGGGCCACAAGGTCTTCCTTGTCCCAGCGCAACAGGTCCTCGAACGTGTGGACGCCCGCCTTGTCCAGCTGCGCCTGACTGACGCCCCCCACGCCCCAAATCAGGCCCACGGGTTTGTCGCGCAGGAAGTCCATCGTCTCGGCCTTGCCGATCACCGAGAACCCCTTTGGTTTGTCCAAATCGGACGCGACCTTGGCCAGAAACTTGTTGTGACTGAGGCCAATCGAGCCGGTCAGGCCCAGCTCGACCTCCATCCGGTTGACCAACCGGGCCAGCATGACTGCAGGCGGCACGCCATGCAACTGGGCCGTGCCGGTCATGTCCAGAAACGCCTCGTCTAGTGACAGGGGTTCGATGGCGGGGGTCAGCTCGTCCATCATCGAGCGGATTTGTTTCGAGACGGCCGCATAGTGGCTGCCGCGCGGACGGATCACCACCGCGTCCGGGCACAGTTTCAACGCCTGAAACATTGGCATGGCAGAGCGGACGCCGCGAATGCGCGCGACATAGCAGGCGGTGGAAACCACGCCGCGTTTGCCGCCGCCAATGATTACCGGTTTATCCGCAAGCTCGGGATTGTCGCGCTTTTCAACCGAGGCATAAAACGCGTCGCAATCCATATGCGCAATCGACAGGTCAAACAGTTCCGGATGCGACAGCACACGGGGACTGTTGCAGGACGGGCAGCGACGGCCCGTGTCGAACTGGGTCAGGCATTTGCGGCATAAGGACGGCATGGCGCGAAATTAGCGGATGCGACGGGTGGGGAACAGGCCTAGTCTGCCCCTATGACTACAGACGACTTCATCGGTGCGAAATTGGTTCTGCTGATCAGCGGGCAGCTTGTGACCATCTTGCGGGATGATCGGCAGGATATCCCCTACCCAAATATGTGGGACATGCCCGGCGGTGGGGCCGAGCCGGGGGAAACACCCGAAGACTGTGTGCTGCGCGAGACGTGTGAGGAGCTTTCTTTGGTGATCGCACCGGATCAACTGATCTGGAAGCAGCGTTTTGAAAGCCCGCATGAACCGGGTCGATTTTCGTGGTGGTTTGGGGCGATTCTGCCCGATGGGGCCGAGGCGCAAATCCAGTTAGGAAACGAAGGCCAATGTTGGCGCTTGGTGCCCCCTGAAGACTGGCTTTGCGACCCGCGCGCGATCGCGCATTTCAAGCCGCGCGCACGGGTGGGACTGGCTGCACTTTCGCGCATTAACAGTTGAAATTCGGGCATTTCATCCCCATCTATCAACCAATCGTGGACAGTGAAAGGCTTTCTTAATGGATGAGATTTTGATCGGTATCGGCGGCGGCAACATTGTGTTGCTCCTGCTGGCCGCATTCTTGATTTTGACAGTTTTCCGGGGCGTAAAGATCGTTCCGCAAAGTGAAAAATACGTGGTCGAGCGTTTCGGCCGTTTGCAGTCGGTCCTTGGGCCGGGCATCAACTTTATCGTACCGTTTCTGGATCGCGTACGCCACAAGGTGTCGATCCTTGAGCGCCAGCTTCCGACGGCCAGTCAGGACGCCATTACCTCGGACAACGTGTTGGTGCAGGTCGAGACCTCGGTGTTCTATCGCATACTTGAGCCGGAGAAGACGGTGTACCGTATTCGCGACGTTGACGCCGCGATTGCGACGACCGTGGCCGGTATCGTGCGTGCTGGGATTGGTGAGATGGAGCTGGACGAAGTTCAGTCCAACCGCCAGCAGCTGATCTCGCAGATCAAGCAGCAGGTTGCGGATGCCGTGGATGATTGGGGCATCGAAGTGACCCGTGCCGAAATCCTCGACGTGAACCTTGATGCGGCCACCCGCGAAGCGATGTTGCAGCAGCTGAACGCCGAACGCGCCCGTCGTGCGCAGGTGACCGAGGCAGAAGGCACGCGTCGTGCCGTCGAGCTTCAGGCAGACGCGGAGCTTTACGCCGCGCAGAAAGAGGCTGAAGCGCGTCGTGTATCTGCAGACGCTGAAGCCTATGCGACCGAGGTCGTGGCAAAGGCGATCAAGGAAAACGGTATCGAGGCCGCGCAATATCAGGTCGCTCTGAAACAAGTTGAAGCGTTGACCGCCGTGGGTGCTGGTGACGGCAAGCAGACCGTTATTCTGCCCGCCAATGCGCTGGATGCTTTTGGCGATGCGTTCAAAATGTTGAAAGGAAAAGCGTGATGCTTTGGTCCGTCTGGTGGGCGTGGATCGGTGGGGCGATCGCGCTTGTGATCCTCGAAATCCTCGCGCCCGGCTATATCTTCCTGGGCTTCGCGATTGGCGCAACGGCTGTTGGCGTATTGTTGGCCTTGGGTGCCAGTCTTAGCCTGCCAATTCTGCTGGTAATCTTCGCCGCGGTGTCTCTGGCGTCATGGCTGGTTCTGCGCATGGCCTTTGGTGTGCGCAAAGGACAGACCAAGACCTGGGACACGGACATCAACGAGATGTAGGGCCCATGCCAGCTGTTGAAACGAAAACACCCCGCTCTGATCCGAGCGGGGTGTTTTACTTTTAGATTGCTGCCAGTTCCGCCAGCACCGCTTGGGCTGCGGCGCGGGGATCGGGGGCGTTTCGGATCGGGCGGCCCACCACGATGTGATCGGCCCCGTCCTTGATGGCCTGTGCGGGTGTCGCCACGCGTTTCTGGTCGCCTAAGGCCGCGCCTGCAGGGCGCACACCTGGGGTGACGATCAGTTTGCCTTCAGCTTCGGGCAGGGCGCGGATCAGCTTGGCCTCTTGCGGCGAGGCGATGACGCCATCGGCACCCGCCTCCATCGCGCGGGCGGCGCGTTCCAACACCAGATCCTGCACGTCACCCGGTTTGATCAAGCCCGCATCCAGATCCGAGCGATCCAGCGAGGTCAGGATGGTCACGGCCAGGATCTTCATATCCTTGCCACCTTTGCCTTCGGCAGCGGCGCGCACCACATGCGGGTCGCCGTGGACAGTCAGGAAATCCAGATCGAACTGCGACAGGCCGCGCACTGCGGCCTCGACCGTGTTGCCGATGTCGAACAGTTTCATGTCCAGAAAGATCTTCTTGCCGAACTCGTCCTTCAGCTCGTTCGCCAAAGCCAGTCCGCCTCCGGTCAGCATCCCCAGCCCGATCTTGTAGAAATTCACCGCATCTCCAAGCGTTTCGGCCAGTTTCAACCCTTCCAGCGCGTTGGGCACATCGAGGGCTACAATCAAACGATCATCGGTCATGTCTGGGGTCTCCGTTCCGGTTCGCGAGTTCCTACGCCGAAGCGGCGAAAAACGCAAATCTGTCACGGTTGATCGGCTTGAATTTTCGCCCCGAAACCCCAAATTAATCCCGAGGCCCAATAAGATGTGCTGCAAGGGCGGGCATCTGAACACTAGGGCGCTTGAAAAGGAGAGTGACATGGATTTGTCGAAGTTCACTGAACGGTCACGCGGCTTCATTCAGGCTGCACAGACCATCGCCATGCGCGAAAACCACCAGAGACTGGTTCCCGAACATTTGCTGAAAGCCCTCATGGATGACGAAGAGGGCATGAGCGCCAACCTGATCACCAAGGCGGGCGGCGCGCCGGATCGCGTGCGCGCGGCTGTGGATGCGGCCATTGGCAAGCTGTCCAAGGTGACGGGCGATGGCGCTCAGGTCTATATGGATAACAAGACGGCCAGCGTGATTGATGAGGCGCAGAAGCTGGCCAAAAAGGCTGGCGACAGCTTTGTGCCGGTCGAGCGGTTGCTGACGGCCTTGGCCGTGGTGAAATCCGGTGCGCGCGATGCGCTGGATGCCGGTGCTGTGGACGCCAAGAAGCTGAACGCCGCGATCAATCAGATCCGTCAGGGGCGCACGGCTGACAGTGCCAGCGCCGAGGACAGCTATGAAGCGCTGTCGAAATATGCGCGCGACCTGACTGAAGCGGCTGCCGAGGGCAAGATCGACCCGATCATTGGGCGTGACGAAGAAATTCGCCGCACGATGCAGGTTCTGTCGCGTCGCACCAAGAACAACCCGGTTCTGATCGGTGAACCCGGCGTGGGTAAAACCGCGATTGCCGAGGGTTTGGCTTTGCGCATCATCAATGGCGACGTGCCGGAAAGCCTGCGCAACAAAAAACTGATGGCGCTGGACATGGGGGCCTTGATCGCCGGTGCGAAATATCGTGGTGAGTTCGAGGAGCGCCTGAAGGCGGTTCTGAACGAAGTGACCGCCGCCGCCGGCGAGATCATCCTGTTTATCGACGAAATGCACACGCTTGTGGGCGCCGGTAAATCGGATGGCGCGATGGACGCGGCCAACCTGATCAAGCCTGCGCTGGCTCGCGGCGAACTGCACTGTGTGGGCGCCACGACGCTGGATGAATACCGTAAATACGTGGAAAAAGACGCGGCTTTGGCCCGTCGTTTCCAGCCCGTGATGGTCGAAGAGCCGACGGTGGAAGACACGATCTCGATCCTGCGGGGCATCAAGGAAAAGTACGAGCTGCACCACGGCGTGCGGATTTCGGACAGCGCCTTGGTGGCGGCGTCGACCCTGTCGCATCGCTATATCACCGACCGCTTCCTGCCGGACAAAGCCATCGACCTTGTGGACGAAGCGGCCAGCCGTTTGCGGATGGAAGTGGACTCGAAGCCCGAGGAGCTGGACGCTTTGGACCGTCAGATCCTACAAATGCAGATCGAGGCCGAAGCGCTGCGTCTGGAAGACGATAAGGCGTCGAAGGACCGACTTGAAAAACTGGAAACTGAGCTGTCAGCCTTGAACGAGAAGTCCGCTAGCCTGACCGCCAAGTGGCAGTCGGAACGCGACAAGCTGGAAGGTGCGCGCGAGCTGAAAGAGCAGCTGGACCGCGCCCGTGCCGAACTGGACGTTGCCAAACGTGAAGGCAATTTGGCCAAGGCGGGTGAGCTGTCTTACGGAGTCATTCCGGGGCTGGAAAAGAAGCTGGAAGACGCCGAAGGCGCCGAGGCCGAGATGATGGTCGAAGAAGCCGTGCGCCCCGAACAGATCGCATCCGTGGTCGAGCGCTGGACGGGCATTCCGACCTCGAAAATGCTGGAAGGCGAACGTGAAAAGCTCTTGCGCATGGAAGAAGAGCTTGGCCGTCGTGTGATCGGTCAGGATCTGCCCGTGACCGCCGTCTCGAACGCCGTGCGCCGCGCACGTGCCGGTCTGAACGACGAGAACCGCCCGCTTGGCTCGTTCCTGTTCCTCGGGCCAACCGGTGTGGGTAAAACCGAGCTGACCAAAGCCGTGGCCGACTTCCTGTTTGACGACGACAGCGCCATGGTGCGCATTGATATGTCCGAGTTCATGGAGAAACACGCGGTCGCCCGTCTGATCGGCGCGCCTCCGGGCTATGTCGGCTATGATGAAGGCGGCGTGTTGACCGAAGCCGTGCGGCGCAGGCCCTATCAGGTCGTGCTGTTCGACGAGGTCGAAAAAGCGCACCCGGACGTGTTCAACGTGCTTTTGCAGGTTCTGGACGACGGTGTCCTGACCGACGGGCAGGGGCGCACCGTGGACTTCAAGCAGACGCTGATCATCCTGACGTCGAACCTTGGCGCGCAGGCGCTGAGCCAGCTGCCGGACGGGGCCGATGCCTCGGACGCGAAGCGCGATGTGATGGACGCGGTGCGGGCGCATTTCCGCCCCGAGTTCCTGAACCGTCTGGACGAGACGATCATCTTCGATCGCCTGACCCGCGAGGATATGGACGGCATCGTCGATATCCAACTGGGTCGCCTGACCAAGCGTCTGGGCCGCCGCAACATCGCGCTGGATCTGGATGCGGCGGCGAAGAAGTGGCTGGCGGATGAAGGCTATGACCCTGTCTTCGGCGCACGTCCGTTGAAGCGCGTCATCCAGCGCGCGTTGCAGAACCAACTGGCCGAGATGCTGCTGGCGGGTGATGTGATGGACGGAGATACGATCACCGTCAGTGCTGGCGCCGACGGGCTGTTGGTCGGGGATCGGGTGTCGAGCTCGAACCGGCAACCGCCCGAGGACGCGGTGGTGCATTAACCAGAAAACTGCAAGAGCCCGCTATCAGGCGGGCTCTTGCTTAATTTAGCGGAGTAGCGGCTTCGAGCCCGAAGCGAAATTTGAGCGTGCTCAAGGACAACAATGGCCCATGTCATTAGAGTGGTTGCAGGAGGACGAGAATCCAATGCCGCGAATGTTTTTGCTGTTTCTTCTCATGTCTGCTGCCCTGCCCGCAGCAGCAGAAAGCCTTTCGAACACGGAGTTGGACTTCGGATTTGGGAGAGTGACGCTTCCACCTGCACTTAATTGGTCAACAGATAAAGGTGCTGGCAATCATGTTTTTGCCCATAGGGTTATAAAGGACGATCATTCAATTGTGGCTGGTGTTAGATGGTCAACCCAGTTTTCAAATGAGACTGCTTACCTCTTGCTTTCGCAACCAGAGAACATCCTGCAGTCTAGGGTTTCAGAGATTCACAACGAACTTGATCAGGGCCGCTTCCCAGTACAAGCCTTCGAGCAACTCGTTTGGAATCATGCGGGTGCCAGCTGCAAGAAATATCAGGTTAATGCAGTGGACAGCCACGTGAGAGACGACAGCGGGGTTTCCTATCCCTTCCGTGCCATTGGCGTCATTTGCATCGTATCAAAATACCCCGCCTACTTTGAAATGGACTACAGTGAAAGGCATGCCCCATCTGAGCCAGCCTACGGGAATCTGGATAAAGAGGCGGATGCATTTTTCAAGAGTTTGCTGTTGAAGTAGCGGCCCAGAGGCTCACCACTCTACGAGTGGCTGTTTTGTCCGCAAATCCACCGTAGGCGTGGGAAGGGTTCCCACATCGCTGCACATTCGCCCCCACCAACAAAACACGCCTGCCGATCTTCATCGGCGGGCGCTTTTTCGGAGAAGTGAGCCTGAACCCTCGGCAAAACCTCGAAGAATTCCGCTGTGCTATTGAATAACACGCGCGGGGGGAGTTAGCTGGAAGGGTACAAGATTTGCACAGGTGGTATGGCAATGCCGTCACTGAGCGGCAAACGGAAATTGATAGCTGTCGCGAACGCTATGGCAGATAGCTGCGACTTGCAGAAAAGGAGCAAGACCATGAAAATTCTGACAACGGTGGCAGCGTCTGTTCTGATGGCATCCCAGGCCTTCGCTGGATCTTATGAAGTAAGATGCCAGACGACTTCTGTCCCCTACGAAGAGACCGTCAAAGGTGGAGAGCCTGAAAAAGTCATCGGTGGCGCGATTATTGGTGGGGTGATCGGCCAAGTCGTCACGGATGATGCTGGAGGTGCGGCCGCTGGCGCGATCATCGGTGGGGCAATCGGCCATAACAACAGCCAGCAGACGGTCACCAAATACAAAGAGGTCGAGACCTGCCGGAATGTATTCATCCCTGAGCGGATCACAGATGCCGACGTTGTTACGCGGGCTATCGCTGATTTGAACGGCGGTCGGTCCGTCAGCAAAGAAATGACGATGGATGTACAGTATACAATTGGCGTCGCATATGACGGCAAATGGGGGCCGATGTCTCGACGTGCTGCAGATGAGTATCTGGCTAGCCTCACACCCGATGCGCAGCCAGAAGCGGATCTGTATTCGCTGGTCGTCAATGACGTTGTCATTGTCAGCTCAGCCGACGCAAATTCGATCGACGAAATCTCGAAGGCTCTGCTGCAAGCGGGTGTTGAATCGCAGATTTTCGTTAATCTGCAGTGATCCGTCCGGATCGATAGATTGCTGTCTGAGAGATTGCTCGCAGACCCGACACCAAAATTGCGCCCGCCGATTTTCACCGGCGGGCGCTTGCTTTTGTGAGTGGTGGGGTGGGGAATTAGGTTTCGTTGGGGATCAGGCCAGCCTCTTGCGCGGCGGCCAGTTCCTCGGCGTCCAATACGCCGTCGTCGTTGGTGTCGGCGGTCGAGAAGGTCTCGGCGGTGACGTCCGGATACATGGCAACGGTTTCTTCGATCGTCACCATGCCGTCGCCATTCGCGTCCAAACCTTCCGCAAAGGCGGCGGTTGCGGCGGTCAGGACGATGGCGCTGGTCAGAGTCGCGAGTTTCATATGGTGCTCCGTGAGTTTTAAATTCTGTCTGCGTCGGAATGAACGCAGTGGCAGAGAAACACGGGGGACTGGGCGGCACAGCGTCCATCGACAGAATGGGCCGAAACCAGCAGAGCGCCGCGAATTTCGCGTCTACCCATAGGCGAGGAATGGTGCATGCAAGAGGGGTGGGGCAGGGGGTGGCGAAGCTTCTCCGACGCTGCGCGCGGATTTCGGCGGAGCATTGCTCAGAAAACCAGAACTGTGCCTCTCGGCGGAATTTGTCTGCGCCGAATCTTCTGCACATAAATGTCAGTGCCCGTGACTTTCCCTTCCGACCATCTGCGCTACACTCGGCCTGAAACGGAGGGAACAGTATGCAGTCGATGTTCTGGGCAATCGAGCTTCTGGCTCAGGTGTTGGTCTTTGCGGTTGGGGTTATCCTCGTGGTGATCGCGACACTTTATATAATAGACCGTCTGCAGACCCATGACGCGGTGCGCCGGAACTATCCAGTGATCGGGCGTTTCCGGGCGCTGTTCTCGAACCTGGGCGAGTTCTTTCGGCAGTATTTCTTCGCGATGGATCGGGAAGAGTTACCGTTCAACCGGGCGCAGCGCCATTGGGTCGAACACACGGCGGCAGGCAAGGGGAATACGCTGGCCTTCGGGTCGACGCGGAACCTGAGCGTGGTGGGCACGCCGATCTTCGTGAATGCCGCCTTTCCTCCGCTGGACACGCAATTTGCCCAGACCGCCCCGATGATCATTGGCCCGCATGCGCGTACGCCGTTTGAGGCGAAGTCGATCTTCAACCTGTCCGGCATGAGCTTTGGTGCCTTGTCCCGTCCGGCGGTCGAGGCGCTGTCGATTGGCACTGCCAAAGCGGGCGTCTGGATGAACACTGGGGAAGGGGGCTTATCGCCCTATCACCTGAAAGGTGGGGGCGATGTCGTGTTTCAGATCGGCACCGCAAAATATGGCGTGCGCGATCATGACGGGAACCTGTCCGACGAGAAGCTGCGCGAAGCTGCGGCCCATCCTGAAGTGAAGATGTTCGAGCTGAAGCTGGCGCAAGGGGCGAAGCCGGGCAAGGGGGGCATTCTGCCGGCCGAGAAGGTCTCGGACGAGATTGCGAAGATCCGGGGGATCCGCGTGGGAGAGGCCTCGATTTCCCCGAACCGTCACCCAGAGATCGATGACTGGGACGATCTGCTCGATATGCTGACACATATACGAGAGGTCACCGGCAAGCCTGTCGGCTTCAAAACTGTGATTGGTGCGATCGAGCCATTTGAAGAGCTGTTCGACCGGATCGTCGCGCGTGGGCCGGACGCCGCGCCCGATTTCATCACCATTGATGGCGGGGAAGGGGGCACCGGTGCCGCGCCCATGCCGCTGATGGATCTGGTCGGCATGCCGATCCGCGAGGCGCTGCCGCAGATCGTCGACCTGCGCGACGCGCGGGGGCTGCATGACCGCATCCGGATCATCGCCTCGGGCAAACTGGTGAACCCGGGCGACGTCGCGTGGGCGATCTGTGCGGGTGCGGATTTCGTCGTGTCAGCGCGGGGGTTTATGTTCTCGCTGGGCTGTATCCAGGCGCTGAAGTGCAACAAGAACACTTGCCCGACCGGCATCACCACCCATGATCCCCGGTTCCAGAAAGGTCTGGTGCCGGAAGACAAATGTGTGAAGGTCGCGCGCTATGCCAAGGGCATCGTGAAAGAGGTCGAAACCATCGCGCACTCCGTCGGCGTGGCCGAACCCCGCCAGATGCGCCGTAGACACGTACGGTTGGTGCAGGACAGCGGGCGCTCGGTCCCGATGAACGAGATTTATCCCTCGGTCCAGATGCCCGCGGAATGAATTGTTACAGTCCTCTGGCGCGGACGTGAGCCATTGTGCTTTGGCTTTGCGCGTCCGCCGTCTTAGATCAGAATAAGATCAGAAGACGAGGTGCCCGTGATGGCCTATAAGAATGTGCTGAAATACTCGGACGTGACGCCCAAGGCGGACTACATGAACCGCCGCCAGTTGATGGGCGGTGCCGCCGGGTTGTTTGCAGGTATGGCCATGGGGCCGGCGTTGGGCGCTTCGAAATACTCGACCGACGCAACGCCCAACACGTTCGAAGAGATCTCGAGCTACAATAACTTCTACGAGTTTGGCACCGGCAAGGACGATCCCGCCCGCCACGCGCATCAGCTGACCATCGACCCGTGGTCGGTGCAGATCGACGGGATGGTCGACAAGCCGGGCAGCTATGGGCTTGAGGATATTCTGAAGAAGGTCAGCCAAGAGGAACGCATCTATCGCTTCCGCTGTGTTGAAGCGTGGTCGATGGTGATCCCGTGGTACGGGTTCGAGCTGAACCAGTTGCTGGATATGGCAGGCGTGCAGCCGGGCGCGAAGTATGTGGCGTTTGAAACGCTGGTCCGCAAAGAAGAAATGCCCGGCATCCGCACCGTGAACGTCGACTGGCCCTACCGCGAAGGTCTGCGTCTGGACGAAGCCATGCACCCGCTGACCATCATGGCCACTGGCATCTACGACAAGCCTATGCCGAAACAGAACGGTGCGCCGCTGCGTTTGGTGGTTCCGTGGAAGTATGGCTTCAAATCGATCAAGTCGATCGTGCGCGTCACACTGACGGATAAGCAGCCGCTGACCACGTGGAACATGCTCCAGCCGCGCGAGTATGGCTTTTATTCAAATGTGAACCCAGAGGTCAGCCACCCCCGCTGGTCGCAGGCCACGGAACGCACCATCGGTGGCGGTCTGTTTGCCAAGCGTAAAGAGACGCTGATGTTCAACGGATACGAAGAAGAGGTCGCCGGGCTGTACTCTGGTATGGATCTGGCGAAGAATTTCTGATGCAGATCGAGAGCATCTCTGAGCTGACCTGCCCCCATTGCGGACACACGTCGCGCGAAGAAATGCCCGATGACGCCTGCATGTTCTTCTACGAATGCAAGGGCTGTCACGAAGTCCTGCGCCCGAAACCCGGCGACTGCTGCGTGTTCTGTTCCTATGGGACTGTCGCGTGCCCACCAATCCAAAGCGGAGAGGGCTGTTGTTCGTGAAACTTGTTGACCATCTAAATCATGGCCTGCGCAAAGTTCCGGTCTGGCTTGTCTATACGCTCGGTGCGGCGTTGCCCTTTTGGTACCTCTATCTGGGATTGACCGGAGGTCTTGGTGTCGAGCCGATCAAGGCACTGGAGCACGAACTGGGCGAGCTGGGATTGCAAACGCTGATCCTTGGGCTGGCAGTTACCCCGCTACGCGCCATTACAGGTGTGAACCTGATCCGGCTGCGTCGCGTGATCGGCGTGCTGACCTTCTTCTATGTCGCGGCGCATCTACTGGTCTGGCTGGTGCTGGATGTGCAGATCCTGTCCGAGATCTGGAAGGACATCCTGAAGCGTCCCTATATTACGGTTGGCATGGCGGCGTTCATTCTGATGACTCCCCTTGCGATCACCTCGAACAACTGGTCCATCCGCAAACTGGGTCCGCGGTGGGGCAAGCTGCACAAGCTGGTCTATCCGACCGCAGCACTGGGCGGCATCCACTATATAATGGTGGGCAAAACCTGGGAGGCTGAATCACTCCTCTATATGGCCGTGATTCTGGTTCTACTGGGGTGGCGGGTGAACGACTCGCGGAAAAAACAGCGGTCTCGTGCGATTCATCAGAGAAATTCGGCGAGACCGGCCTAGAATCCTTCTGAAATACGAAGGTGACTCGGAAAATTGCCCGGCGATTCATCTGAATCGGCCGGGAATTTTCATTGA
>NZ_JAAGOY010000007.1:0-650000 GCF_010500215.1 Aliiroseovarius sp. PrR006 | reverse complement strand
TAAGAACCAGTTTGGTTTTTAGCCGTCCAATCGGACGTCTTTTACATCGTTTAGAGAGAATACAATAAACAACACTGTTGGTGCCACAAGTGGGTGGTTGCCTCAGCGGTTCCTTCTTCGGAAGGCGGTTGATTTAGGTCCCTTTCCTCGGACCTTCTTCGATATCGCTGCTGAAACGACGGTGTTGTCCAAGTCAAGTACACTAACCAAGATCTGAGAGATCAGATCTTAATGTGCTTCAAGTAGAGCGGTGACCGACATCACTGCTCGGATTGCTTGAAGCGCGGGAAAGTATGCTTTTGGTCCAGTTTGCCCTTCGGGGTAAGACGGCAGATGAACAAAAGGTCTGTCTTCTTCTGGATCAAATCAAGCGCGAGAAGGGCGTTTGGTGAATGCCTTGGCAGTAAGAGGCGATGAAGGACGTGATACTCTGCGATAAGCTTTGGGAAGGTGAGAATAGCCGTTATACCCAGAGATCTCCGAATGGGGGAACCCACCTGACAGTTCATTATAATTACTTCGGTAATTTATAGTGTTCTGAAACAGGTACTTTTAACCTGAATACATAGGGTTTTAAGAGCAAACCCGGGGAACTGAAACATCTAAGTACCCGGAGGAAAGGAAATCAATTGATACTCCCCTAGTAGCGGCGAGCGAACGGGGACCAGCCGAGCCATGAGTGTGGATAGAATGCGTTGGGAAGCGCAACCATAGTGGGTGACAGTCCCGTATATGAAGCATGATTGGACGTATTAAGTAGGGCGGAACACGTGAAATTCTGTCTGAAGATCGGAGGACCACCTTCGAAGGCTAAGTACTCCTTACTGACCGATAGCGAACCAGTACCGTGAGGGAAAGGTGAAAAGCACCCCGACGAGGGGAGTGAAACAGTACCTGAAACCGAACGCCTACAATCAGTCGGAGGCCCCTTGAGGGCTGACGGCGTACCTTTTGTATAATGGGTCATCGACTTGGTCTATCTAGCAAGCTTAAGCCGTTAGGTGTAGGCGCAGCGAAAGCGAGTCTTAATAGGGCGAATGAGTTAGGTGGATCAGACCCGAAACCGAGTGATCTAGGCATGGCCAGGTTGAAGGTGCGGTAACACGCACTGGAGGACCGAACCCACATCTGTTGAAAAAGATCGGGATGAGCTGTGCCTAGGGGTGAAAGGCCAATCAAACTCGGAGATAGCTGGTTCTCTGCGAAATCTATTTAGGTAGAGCGTCATACGAATACTCCCGGGGGTAGAGCACTGAATGGGTAATGGGGGCCCACAGCCTTACTGATCCTAATCAAACTCCGAATACCGGGAAGTACTATATGGCAGACACACAGCGGATGCTAACGTCCGTTGTGGAGAGGGAAACAACCCTGACCTACAGCTAAGGCCCCTAATTCATGGCTAAGTGGGAAAGCAGGTGAGACGACCAAAACAACCAGGAGGTTGGCTTAGAAGCAGCCATCCTTTAAAGATAGCGTAACAGCTCACTGGTCTAAATAAGTTGTCTTGCGGCGAAGATGTACCGGGGCTCAAGCCATGAGCCGAAGCTTAGGGTGTGCATTTATGCACGCGGTAGCAGAGCGTAGTGTGACATAGTTCCATTCCTCATTAGCATCTTCGGATGCATTTGAGGATCGGAGCTTTCGATGAAGCGGGCCTGTGAGGGATCCCGTGGAGAGATCACTAGTGAGAATGATGACATGAGTAGCGACAAAGGGGGTGAGAGACCCCCTCGCCGAAAATCCAAGGGTTCCTGCTTAAAGCTAATCTGAGCAGGGTAAGCCGGCCCCTAAGCCGAGGCCGAAAGGCGTAGGCGATGGGAACCAGGTTAATATTCCTGGGCCGTGGAGTGGTGACGGATCTCGAAGGTAGTTCATCCTTATCGGATTGAATGGGCTGCTTAGAGGTTCCTGGAAATAGCCCTCCTATAAGACCGTACCCTAAACCGACACAGGTGGATAGGTAGAGTATACCAAGGCGCTTGAGAGAACGATGTTGAAGGAACTCGGCAAAATACCTCCGTAAGTTCGCGAGAAGGAGGCCCAGTTTCTACGCAAGTATTGACTGGGGGCACAAACTAGGGGGTGGCGACTGTTTACTAAAAACACAGGGCTCTGCGAAGTCGCAAGACGACGTATAGGGTCTGACGCCTGCCCGGTGCCTGAAGGTTAAAAGGAGGAGTGCAAGCTCCGAATTGAAGCCCAGGTAAACGGCGGCCGTAACTATAACGGTCCTAAGGTAGCGAAATTCCTTGTCGGGTAAGTTCCGACCTGCACGAATGGCGTAACGACTTCCCCGCTGTCTCCAACATCGACTCAGCGAAATTGAATTGCCTGTCAAGATGCAGGCTTCCCGCGGTTAGACGGAAAGACCCCGTGCACCTTTACTACAGCTTCACACTGGCATCAGACACAACATGTGCAGAATAGGTGGTAGGCTTTGAACCAGAGACGCCAGTTTCTGGGGAGCCTCCTTTGAGATACCACCCTTGTTCTGTTTGATGTCTAACCGCGGTCCGTTATCCGGATCCGGGACCCTGTGTGGCGGGTAGTTTGACTGGGGCGGTCGCCTCCTAAAGAGTAACGGAGGCGCGCGAAGGTTGGCTCAGAGCGGTCGGAAATCGCTCGTTGAGTGCAATGGCAGAAGCCAGCCTGACTGCGAGACTGACAAGTCGAGCAGAGTCGAAAGACGGCCATAGTGATCCGGTGGTCCCGAGTGGAAGGGCCATCGCTCAACGGATAAAAGGTACGCCGGGGATAACAGGCTGATACTGCCCAAGAGTCCATATCGACGGCAGTGTTTGGCACCTCGATGTCGGCTCATCTCATCCTGGGGCTGGAGCAGGTCCCAAGGGTACGGCTGTTCGCCGTTTAAAGAGGTACGTGAGCTGGGTTTAGAACGTCGTGAGACAGTTCGGTCCCTATCTGCCGTGGGTGTAGGATACTTGAGAGGAGTTGCCCCTAGTACGAGAGGACCGGGGTGAACGTTCCACTGGTGGACCAGTTATCGTGCCAACGGTAGTGCTGGGTAGCTATGAACGGACAGGATAACCGCTGAAGGCATCTAAGCGGGAAGCCCCCCTCAAAACAAGGTATCCCTGAGGACCGAGGAAGACTACCTCGTCGATAGGCCAGAGGTGTAAGCGTGGTAACACGTTCAGCTGACTGGTACTAATGGTCCGATAGGCTTGATTTGATCCAGTAGAAGACAGTTCTACGGATAATCAAAAGCATACATCACAGTATAACTTGACTTGGAATTGCTCTTTATTCGGTTTGGTGGTCACAGCGCCAGTGAAACACCCGATCCCTTCCCGAACTCGGCCGTTAAGCACGGTTGCGCCAATGGTACTGCATCTTAAGGTGTGGGAGAGTAGGTCACCGCCAAACCTAATAAAGAGCAATCAGTAAACTCTCATAAACGATAACTAATACAAAAACGCCGCTAACGGATCCCCGTTGGCGGCGTTTTTGCGTGCGGGGGGGGGAAGTGATGACAAAAGGCAAAAGAAGCTATGTTGGATTAGTCATATTTGGAGTGCCGATTGTTGGTATTCTTCTAGTCATTCTTATGTTCGTTTTTGCAGTTCACAATGGCGGCGCAAAGGCGAGTACGATTATCCTGTTGCCGGGAATACTATCCGAGGATCAGTCTTCCGAGTTCGACAATTACATGAGGTCACGATTGAGCGCGAAGTGCCGTAAAGAACCAACTGACGAGCCATGTACGCACTGGTTTTTTACTGATCCTGTTAATGCCCGCACAGATACATATGACGGTACAACTTGGATCATAATTAATTCGACTCCGCGCTATAAGTTCTTGTTTGGTTCCGCGACGTTCAGGGCTAGTCATGTTGAAGTCGAAGCAGGCATTATGTCCTACTTTGATGACGTAGCTTTCTCTGTAGAAAGACAAATGAGATAGCGCCTCATTGTGGAGGCCCATTAGCCGTCCCGCTCTTCTTCGCGACGACTTGATTACTGATCGGGGGACAAAGAGCAACGGTCAGGGTACTCTGAGCGGCATGTCACTTTTGATGCTGGGAACAACATGCGCCTCATTCTCTTTACCCTCCTCACCATGACCGCCTTCGCGGCGAACTCTCTGCTTAACCGGGCGGGGTTGGCCGAGGGCGCGATCGGGCCTGCTGGCTTCGCCGCAATCCGGGTGATCTCGGGCGCGGTGATGTTGTGGGTGTTGATGGTGTTAGGGCGGAAGGTTGCTCCTAAGCGACCAGTGCCCGATTGGATCTCAGCCGGGGCGTTGGCCACATACCTGTTGGGCTTCTCGTTCGCCTATGTCGCGCTAGATGCAGGACTGGGCGCGTTGGTGCTGTTTGCCATCGTGCAGGTCACGATGTTTGCGGGCGCGGTACGGGCGGGGGATCGGATCCCGGCGTTAAGGTGGGGAGGCATGGCCGTGTCGATGCTTGGCCTCGCTTATTTGGTCTGGCCGTCTGAAGGCGTGCAGCTACCCGCGCTCCCTTTAATCCTGATGACGGCAGCAGCGATTGGCTGGGGGATTTATTCCTTGATTGGGCGGCGCGCGGTTGAACCGCTTCAAGCGACCGGGTGGAATTTCATCTATGCCACGCCCATCGTGCTGATCGTCACGCTGCCGTTCTTCTGGGGCGAAGCGCTGTCGGCCCACGGCATCCTTCTGGCCGTCACCTCGGGCGCCATTACATCCGGTCTTGGCTATGCGCTGTGGTATCGCGTGCTTCCGCAACTGGGTGCTAGCACCGGCGCGCTGGTGCAACTCTCGGTCCCGGTGATCGCCATGGGGGCGGGGGTCATCCTGCTGGGCGAAACCATCGGACTGCGCGAGGTCACGGCCTCGGTCCTTGTGTTGGGCGGTATCGCCGTTGGGCTGATCGCGCGCAAATAGCGCCAAAGGCTTGCACCGCGCGGAAGGCTCGTCTATACGCCCCCGGTGGCCTTCGGTCACAGAATCAAAACCAAGAAAAGCCGTGTTTGGCCCCGTATCGCTTCTGGGGTCAGTTCCGGCAAAGGAGAAGCGATATGAAATTGCATGAACTGCGCGACAATCCTGGCGCAACCAAACCCCGCAAACGCGTTGGTCGTGGCCCCGGTTCGGGCACCGGTAAGACTGGTGGCCGTGGTATCAAAGGTCAAAAGTCGCGTTCGGGTGTAGCCATCAACGGCTACGAAGGCGGCCAAATGCCCCTCTACCAGCGTCTTCCCAAGCGTGGCTTCAACAAGCCGAACCGCAAGAAGTTCGCTGTGATTAACCTGGGCCTGATCCAGAAGTTCATCGACGAGAAGAAACTGGAAGCCGGTGACATCACCGAGGACACTCTGGTTGCTTCGGGTCTGGTCCGTCGCAAGCTGGATGGTATCCGCGTTCTGGCCAAAGGCGAACTGACTTCCAAAGCCAACATCACCGTGACCGGTGCGTCGAAGTCGGCTGTTGAAGCTGTCGAAAAAGCTGGCGGTAAGTTGACCGTCGCTGCTCCGGCTGCGGCTGAATAAGACCTTGTGAGGCGCGCCCCAGCGTCTTACATGTCTAATCACGTTTTCAAGCGCCGCCGGAGCCGGGAACGGTCCGGCGGCGTTTTACTTGATCCAAGGGGGCCTTATGGCATCTGCAGCAGAACAAATGGCGTCGAACATGAGCTGGAGCGCCTTCGGCAAGGCGACCGAGCTTCGCCAGCGCATCTTCTTCACGATCGGGCTTCTGATCATCTATCGTCTTGGCACGTATATTCCCGTTCCGGGGATTGATGCGAACGCCCTGCGCGAGTTCATGGACCAGGCACAATCCGGCATCGCCGGCGTGCTGGGTATGTTCACCGGTGGCGCGCTGAGCCGTATGGGTGTCTTTGCCCTTGGCATCATGCCGTATATCTCGGCCTCGATCATCGTGCAGCTTCTGTCTTCCATGTGGGAGCCGCTGAAACAGCTGAAGAAAGAGGGCGAGCAAGGCCGCAAGAAGATCAACCAGTACACCCGCTATGGCACCGTTCTGCTGGCCACGGGGCAGGCGTTCGCGCTGGCGAACTCGCTGCAAGCTGGTGATTTGGTCACCAACCCTGGTTCTTTCTTTATTGCAGCCTGTGTGATTACGCTGGTTGGCGGCACCATGTTCCTGATGTGGCTGGGCGAGCAGATCACTGCACGCGGCATCGGCAACGGAATCTCGCTGATCATCTTCGTGGGCATTGTCGCTGAAATCCCCGCCGCTCTGGCACAGTTCCTAGCCTCGGGCCGTTCGGGTGCGATCAGCCCCGCTGTGATCATCGGTGTGATTGTGATGATGGTCGCCGTGATTGCCTTTGTCGTGTTCATGGAACGCGCGCTGCGTAAGGTGCACATCCAGTACCCGCGCCGTCAGGTTGGCATGAAGATGTATGACGGTGGGTCATCGCACCTGCCGATCAAAGTGAACCCCGCGGGCGTTATCCCGGCGATCTTCGCCTCGGCACTGCTGCTGCTGCCGACCACGATCTCGACCTTCTCGTCTGGTCAGTCCGGCCCGATCATGTCGACGATCTTGGCCTACTTCGGCCCCGGTCAGCCCCTGTACCTGCTGTTCTTCACCGCGATGATCATGTTCTTCACCTTCTTCTACACCAAAGAAGTTGCGTTCAAGACGGACGAGGTTGCGGACAACCTGAAGAACCAGAACGGTTTCGTGCCCGGAATTCGCCCCGGCAAGAAAACCGCTGAATATCTGGACTATGTCGTCACCCGCCTGCTGACGCTCGGCTCGATCTATCTGGCCGCCGTGTGCTTGATGCCGGAAATCCTGCGCAGCCAGCTGGCCATTCCGTTCTACTTCGGCGGTACCTCGGTTCTGATCGTTGTGTCGGTGACCATGGACACGATCCAGCAGGTTCAATCCCACCTCCTTGCTCACCAGTATGAGGGTCTCATCGAGAAGTCTCAGCTGCGCGGCAAGAAACGCAAGAAGGCACCGTCGCGCCGATGAACATTATTCTACTTGGACCGCCGGGCGCCGGCAAAGGCACTCAAGCCGCCAAGCTGGTGGAAGAGCGTGGCATGATCCAGCTGTCGACTGGTGACATGCTGCGGGAAGCCAAAGCTTCGGGCACTGAGATGGGCAAGAAAGTTGCCGCCATCATGGACGCGGGCGAGCTGGTCACCGACGAGATCGTCATCGGCCTGATCGAGGAAAAGCTGGAAGGCGACACTGGCGGAGGCTTTATCTTCGACGGCTTCCCCCGCACGCTGCCGCAGGCGGATGCTCTGGGTGCGCTTCTTAAGAAGCACAATCAGACGCTCGACGCCGTTGTTGAAATGCGCGTGGATGACGAGGTGCTGGTTGGCCGTATCGTCGGCCGCGCCGAAGAAGCCCGCAAAGCAGGCCAGCCTGTGCGTGCCGACGACAACGAGGAAAGCCTGAAGATCCGTCTGATGGAATACTACAAGAAGACCTCGCCGCTGATTGGCTATTACTGGGCCAAAGGTGATCTGAAGTCGGTCAACGGTCTGGGCAGCATCGACGAAGTGCAAGGCGAGATCGCCGAGGTTTTGGGCGCCTGATCCAGACGCCATTGATGAATTGCCAAGCGCCGCGGCTCTGTCGCGGCGCTTTGGTTTTTCGGGGCCAAGCCGGGGTGTTCAAAAGGCTTGGTGCCAAGATGGGTTGACGAACTGTTCAAACCCGAGTAACTCACCCCATCCCTAACGGGAATCGGTGTGTCTGCAGGGTCGCTCCCGAACGCATACCAGACTAGAGAATTCAGCGCGGCCCGCTAGGAATGATCCGGCGGGCTTACGTTGTGAAAAAAGGTTCCGGAGCTACGGAACCGCAACGAAAAGGAAAGACTACGTGGCACGTATTGCTGGCGTAAACATCCCGACCCATAAACGGGTCCCGATCGCCCTGACTTATATTACCGGTATCGGCCATACTTCGGCTGCTGCTATCTGCGAAGCTGTGAACATCGACGTAACCCGTCGCGTGAACGAACTGTCGGACGCTGAAGTTCTGGCCATTCGTGAACACATTGACGCAACCTACACCGTTGAAGGTGACCTGCGCCGTGAAGTTCAGATGAACATCAAACGTCTGATGGATCTGGGCTGCTACCGTGGTCTGCGCCACCGTCGTAACCTCCCTGTTCGTGGTCAGCGTACCTCGACCAACGCACGTACTCGCAAAGGCCCTGCAAAGGCCATTGCCGGTAAGAAGAAATAAGGGAGGGTTTGACCAATGGCTCGTGATAAGACCCGCATGAAGCGTAAAGAACGTAAGAACATCGCATCCGGTGTTGCTCACGTTAACTCGTCGTTCAACAACACCAAGATCCTGATCTCGGACGTGCAAGGCAACGCCATCTCGTGGTCGTCGGCTGGCACCATGGGTTTCAAAGGCTCGCGCAAGTCGACCCCGTATGCTGCTCAGATGGCTGCGGAAGATGCTGGCAAGAAAGCTCAGGAACACGGCGTTAAGACGCTGGAAGTTGAAGTTCAGGGCCCCGGTTCGGGTCGTGAATCGGCTCTGCGTGCTCTGGCTGCTATCGGTTTCAACATCACCTCGATCCGTGATGTAACCCCGATCGCACACAACGGCTGCCGTCCGCCGAAGCGCCGCCGCGTATAAGAACATTTTACGGCCGGGCCCCGCACGAAGCGAGGCCCGGTTTCCGTCATTTTAACCTCGGGCGTCCTGCCCTTTGGACATGGGGACAGGACTAGTATGGAGGGACGCATGATCCACAAGAACTGGGCAGAATTGATCAAGCCGACACAGCTGGACGTAAAGCCGGGCAACGACCCCGCACGTCAGGCAACTGTTGTTGCTGAACCGCTGGAGCGTGGCTTTGGTCTGACCCTGGGCAACGCCCTGCGCCGCGTGCTGATGAGCTCGCTGCAAGGTGCCGCCATCACGTCGGTTCAAATCGACAACGTTCTGCACGAGTTCAGCTCGGTTGCCGGTGTGCGCGAAGACGTCACCGACATCGTTCTGAACCTCAAAGGTGTTGCGATCAACATGGAAGTCGAAGGCCCCAAGCGCCTGTCGATTTCGGCCAAAGGCCCGATGGTTGTGACCGCTGGTGCGATCTCGGAATCCGCTGGCATTGAAATCCTGAACAAAGATCACGTAATCTGTCACCTGGATGACGGCGCGGATCTGTTCATGGAACTGACCGTCAACACTGGCAAAGGCTATGTTGCTTCGGACAAGAACAAGCCGGAAGATGCGCCGATCGGCCTGATCCCGGTTGATGCGATCTATTCGCCGGTCAAGAAAGTTTCGTATGACGTTCAGCCGACCCGTGAAGGTCAGGTTCTGGACTATGACAAGCTGACCCTGAAGCTGGAAACCGACGGTTCGGTTACGCCGGATGATGCTGTTGCTTTCGCTGCCCGCATCCTGCAGGACCAGCTGTCGATCTTCGTAAACTTCGACGAGCCGGAAGCTGCTGGCCGTCAAGACGAAGACGATGGTCTCGAGTTCAACCCGCTTCTGCTGAAGAAAGTGGACGAGCTGGAACTGTCGGTTCGTTCGGCAAACTGCCTGAAGAACGACAACATCGTTTACATTGGCGATCTGATCCAGAAAACCGAAGCCGAGATGCTGCGCACCCCGAACTTCGGCCGCAAGTCGCTGAACGAGATCAAAGAAGTGCTTTCGGGCATGGGTCTGCACCTTGGCATGGACGTCGAGGAATGGCCGCCTGAGAACATCGAAGAGCTGGCGAAGAAATTCGAAGACCAGTTCTGATTTGACAAGTTTACGGGGGCGGCGTAGAGCGGCCCCCGAAATGCCCACATTGGTGGGGAACATCTGGGCAATCCTGCCCCAAGGAGAGGGACCGACACGCATCGGTTCTCAGACAAAGCACCGCTCGTTCAAGAGCACCAAAGAAGGATTAAGAAAATGCGTCACGCTCGTGGTTACCGCCGCCTGAACCGCACCCATGAACACCGTAAAGCCATGTTCGCAAACATGGCTGGCTCGCTGATCGAACACGAACAGATCAAAACCACCCTGCCCAAGGCCAAAGAACTGCGCCCGATCATCGAGAAAATGATCACGCTGGCCAAACGTGGTGACCTGCACGCACGTCGTCAGGCTTCGGCACGTCTGAAGCAGGAAGCTCTGGTTGCAAAACTGTTCGACGTTCTGGGCCCGCGCTATGCTGAACGTCAGGGTGGTTACGTCCGCGTTCTGAAAGCTGGCTTCCGCTATGGTGACATGGCTCCGATGGCGATCATCGAATTCGTGGACCGCGACACCGACGCCAAAGGCGCTGCTGACCGCGCCCGTCTGGAAGCTGAAGAAGCTGTTGCAGACGCCGAAGAATAAGATCGGCCTAAGCTGATTAGAAAAGCCCCGCCTTGTGCGGGGTTTTTTGTTTTTGTCTTTCTTTTTTATGTAGATAACGGTGCGTATTACCCAGCCGTCAAATTGCAAGTTCTGGTTGTTTGACTCTCTTCGACTATGTCTAAATAGATAGTTTTGATCATGATGATGATCTCCAAGAAGTACGCAGGGTACCAAGCCAAACATGCAACCGAAGACCGACCTAAGCGAAAGTTTGTCACGTTTGGATAAGCTCGCACCGTCCGGGTATGGGATTGGGCTGCATATTCGGAACGGCACGCCATATATGATGCTGCGCACCTACGCTCCAGAATGGTCTGTAAAATACGTCGATGAAGGCTATGTGATGGTCGATCCGCTGGTGTTTTGGGGCGTTCAAAACGAAGGTGCTATCCGTTGGAGCGAGATGGATTTCCCGGATCCGCACCATGTCCTTGATCAGGCGGCAACCTACGGAGCCAAATTCGGCGTCGCAATTTCGATAGGGCCTCTCACGTCGCGGAGCATCGGAGGTTTTTCGCGGTCTGACCGGGAATATACAGATGCTGAAGTTCAGCATCTACTGAACGTGGCGACCGAGCTTCATTACAACACGCAGCCACCGGAGAGTCTGACCCCTGCGCAGCGTGCTGCTTTGCAATTGGTGGCCAAAGGGTTTCGCCACGCAGAAGCGGCGGCGCAATTGGGGATCTCAGAAAGTGCGCTCAAAGCGCGGTTGCGAAGTGTCCGTGAACGCCTGTCGGCGCGTACCACGTCCGAGGCGCTTCAACGCGCGCAAGAAAACCGACTTATCTAGCGCAGGTCGTTTTCTTCTTTTCCCCGCACACACAGGCGCATAGTTTCAGCCCATGGCTGACCTATTCGACAGTTCCACCGACCGCCCGGATCGCGGTCATGATGCACCGCGCCCCTTGGCGGATCGGTTGCGCCCGCAGTCTTTGTCCGAAGTGATCGGGCAAGAGCAGGTGCTTGGCACCGAGGCGCCCTTGGGCACGATGCTAGCGGCGGGTAGTCTTGGGTCGCTGATCCTGTGGGGGCCGCCCGGTGTGGGCAAAACCACCATCGCGCGCCTTTTGGCGGATGAAACGGATCTGCATTTCGTGCAGATCAGCGCGATCTTCTCTGGCGTGCCCGAGCTGCGCAAAGTGTTCGAAGCCGCCAAGCATCGCCGTGCCAACGGGCAGGGGACTCTTCTGTTCGTGGACGAAATCCACCGCTTCAACAAAGCCCAGCAGGACGGGTTTCTGCCTTACATGGAAGACGGTACCATTCTGCTGGTTGGTGCCACGACCGAGAACCCCTCGTTCGAGCTGAACGCCGCTGTGCTGTCGCGGTCTCAGGTTTTGGTGCTGACGCGATTGTCGCTGTCCGATCTGGAGCGGCTTGTGCAGCGCGCCGAGCAAGAGCTGGGCAAGGCGTTGCCTTTGACTGGCGAAGCGCGCGAGGCACTTTTGGAAATGGCCGATGGCGACGGGCGGGCGCTGTTGAACTTGGTGGAGCAGGTCACGGCGTGGAAAATCGAAGGCAAGCTGGACGTTGAAGGCCTATCCTCGCGTCTGATGAAACGCGCAGCCGTCTACGACAAGTCCGGCGATGAGCATTACAACCTGATTTCCGCCTTGCACAAATCTATCCGGGGCTCGGACCCAGATGCCGCACTTTACTGGTTCGCCCGGATGCTGAACGGCGGCGAGGATCCCCGCTTTCTGGCCCGCCGCCTGACCCGCATGGCCGTGGAAGACATCGGGTTGGGCGATCCGCAGGCGCAGCGAGTCTGCTTGGACGCATGGGAGACCTATGAACGTCTGGGCAGCCCTGAAGGCGAACTGGCCCTGTCGCAGGCGGTGATCTATCTGGCGCTCGCGCCCAAATCCAATGCCAACTATGTAGCCTTCAAGGCAGCGATGCAGGCGGCGAAAAAGACCGGATCCGCGCCTCCGCCCAAACACATCCTGAACGCGCCGACGCAATTGATGGAGGACCAGGGGTATGGCGAAGGCTATGCCTATGACCACAATGCGCCTGACGGGTTCTCGGGGCAGAATTATTTCCCCGACGATATGAAGCGTGGCGTCTACTACGTGCCAGTCGAACGTGGCTTCGAGCGAGAGCTGAAAAAACGCACGGACTATTTCGCAAAACTGCGCGCGAAACGCCGAACCTGAACCGTTATTTCTTGCCCCAAATATCCTGGGGGAAGGCGTCTTGGAACAAGACGCATGGGGGCAAAGCCCCTCTCTCGCCAGAACGGATCAAACATGGCAATCTGGTTCTAACAAAAAGGAATGCAATGCCGATACAGGATCAACCGCCAATCGAAACGCGCCGCGTATGGGATCTGCCGCTGCGTCTGTTCCACTGGGCGCTAGTTGTTTGTGTTGTGACCGGCTGGATGCTGGGCAAGTTCGGGCCCAACATCATGACCCTGCATTTCTATGCAGGCTATGCGGTCATTGGCCTTCTGGCCTTCCGTATTCTCTGGGGTTTTATTGGCTCACGCGCCGCGCGGTTCAGCCATTTCCTGTTCGGCCCGAAGAAAACGCTGGCTTATGTGGTCACGTTGCCCAAACGCCGCCCGAGCTATTGGCCCGGTCATAATCCCGTTGGGGCTATTTCGGTCTTCGTGCTTCTGGGCGTTTTGATCCTGCAAGCCGGGACTGGGCTGTTCATTGACGCAGATGACTTCATCAACACCGGTCCGCTGGTGGACTGGGTCAGTTATGACACTGCGCGCGCGGCAGCGGGTCTACACTACCGCCTGTCGCTTCTGCTTCTGGCGCTGGTGGTGCTGCATCTGGGTGCAATCCTATTTTACCGCTTCTGGAAGCGCGAAAACCTTGTGAAACCGATGGTCACGGGATGGAAAGACGTGCGTAAAGACCACCCGGACGCTTGACAATAAAGGCGCTTGGCCTCAGTCAGACGCAATGATGACACCCCTTTTGCAAGTTGCCTTGGGCGGCGCGCTTGGCGCTTCGGCCCGCTATCTGACCGGTACCACGGTGACCCGCCTGCTGGGCCACGGCTTTCCCGCCGGGACCATGGTGGTGAATGTGGTTGGCTCGTTCCTGATGGGCGCATTGGTTGTCATTCTGGCCAAGAAAGGCGGGCAAGCGGCAGCGCCTTTCTTGATGACCGGAGTGCTGGGCGGGTTCACGACCTTCTCGGCCTTTTCCTTGGATGCAGTGACCCTGTTCGAGCGCGGCCAGAGCGCCGCGGCGATTGGCTATATCCTTGGATCCGTTCTGATTTCCATTGCCGCATTGGTGGCGGGTCTCTGGTTGACCCGAATGGTGCTGGCATGAGCGTTCAACGAATTACCCTTGGTCCCGACGAGGCCGAGCAGCGGCTGGACCGCTGGGTCAAGCGCACCTTCCCGCATGTCGGGCAGGGCCGGATCGAAAAGGGCTGCCGCAAGGGCGAGTTCCGCGTGAATGGAGCCAAGGCCAAGACCTCGACCCGCGTAGGGCCGGGGGATGAAGTGCGCATTCCCCCCCTACCCGTACCGGAAGGGGGGCGCCCCGCGCCCAAGCCCAAGTTGCGCGTGTCTGCCGCCGATGCCAAGATGATCCAGTCCTGCGTCATCTATCAAGATGATCACGTGATCGCCCTGAATAAGCCGGCGGGCCTGCCGACGCAGGGTGGCTCGAAACAGCTCAAGCATGTGGATGGTCTGGCCGAGGCGCTGAAATATGACCGCGAGGAAAAACCCCGACTTGTGCACCGGCTGGACAAAGACACGTCCGGCGTATTGCTGCTGGCGCGCACACAGGCTGTGGCCTCGGCCCTGACCGCCGCGATCCGTCACAAGGAAACCCGCAAGATATACTGGGCCGTGGTGGCCGGTGTGCCGACACCCTATCTGGGCGAGATCCGCTATGGGTTGTTTAAAGCCCCCGGTGGCGGGCGCGGTGCGGGTGAAAAGATGATTTGCGTGCATCCCCGCGCGATGCATGAGTTTCCCGACGCCAAACGTGCACACACGCTGTATGCCACGCTTTATCGCGTGGCGAGCCGCGCATCTTGGGTTGCGATGGAGCCGATCACCGGCCGCACCCACCAGCTGCGCGCTCACATGTCCGAGATCGGGCATCCGATCATAGGCGACGGCAAATATGGTGGCTCGTCTCAAGACAATATGGGCGACGGCTGGGGCGCGATGATCGGCGGAGAGATTTCGCGCAAACTGCACCTACACGCCCGCTCGATGACTTTCGAACATCCCGTGACGAAGAAGCCGATCACCGTCACCGCAGACCTGCCGCCCCACATGGCGGACACGTTCGAAACCTTCGGCTGGACGCCTGATCTGGCCGCCGATGACCCGTTCGAGGCGCTCTGAATGACCACCCTGAAGCTTGCCGTGTTTGATGTCGACGGGACTCTGATCGACAGTCAGGATTTCATCGTCGAGGCGATGAACCGTGCTTTCGGTGAAATGGGTGTGGCGCTGCCGACTCGCGCAGAAGTTCTGTCCATCGTTGGTCTATCCCTGCACGACGCCATCGCGCGTTTGGTACCCGATATGTCCGAGCGTGACGTCGATATCGCGGCCCAGCAGTACAAGGACATGTTCATCAAGCTGCGTGCCGAAAAAGGTGGCGAGGCCGCCGCACCGTTGTATCCCGGCGCCCGCGAAGCGTTGGAAGCCCTGCACCCGCGCGACGAGGTGTTGCTGGGCGTAGCCACCGGCAAGGCGCGGCGCGGGTTGGATCACGCCTATGACGCGCATGATCTACGTAAGTTTTTCGTAACGCACCAGACGGCGGACGATCATCCGTCCAAGCCGCATCCGTCGATGTTGCAACGCGCGCTGTCCGAAACCGGAGCCGAGGCGACCAACGCGGTGATGATCGGCGACACGAGCTTTGACATGGACATGGGCAAGGCCGCAGGATTTCGCACCATCGGCGTGACATGGGGTTATCACCCGCGCGAACGTCTGATCGCGGCCGGTGCAGACATTTTGATTGATGCGTTTGCGGATCTGCCCGCAGCGCTGGACGAACTTTGGGGGACAGTATGAGCGGTTGGGCAGCAAAACGGTTCTGGAAAGAAACCTCGGTCGGCGAGGCTGAAGGCGGCTTTCAGGTGCTTCTCGACGGGCGCGCCGTGAAGACGCCCGCCAAGTCGCCTCTGGTCGTTCCGTCGCGCGCCTTGGCAGATGCCATGGCTGCCGAATGGGACGCGCAAGAAGAGGCGGTGAATCCCAACACCATGCCAGTGACGCGCATGTCGAACTCGGCCATTGATAAGGTATCGGTGCAACATGCCGCAGTTGCGGATATGCTAGCCGCCTACGGGGACAGTGATCTTCTGTGCTACCGCGCCACCGAACCGCGCGAGCTTGTCGCCCGTCAGGCCGAGAAATGGGATCCGATTCTTGACTGGGCGGTCGATTCTCTGAATGTGCGCCTGAAACCGGTCGCTGGGGTGATGCACGAGGCGCAGGATGCGCATTCTGTTCAGATATTGACGGATTTGGTGCACGGTCTTTCTCCTTTCCGGTTGACCGCCTTTCACGATCTTGTGTCGATCTCTGGTTCGCTGGTCTTGGCTTTTGCCGTCATTCACGGGCGTTTGGATGCAGATGCAGCATGGCAATTGTCGCGTCTGGACGAGCTTTGGCAGGAGGAATTGTGGGGTAAGGACGACGAAGCGCAGGAAATGGTTGAAAAGAAGGGCAAGGATTTTGCCCTTGCAGCATGGTTCTTCGCTGCAATCGGTGGCGAAACTTAATGCAACCAAAGCGTTAGGTGTGCCTAATATTCTTACTTTCCCCTAGGTTAAGTATCGCGATTCGCGATGTTGCCCTTGACGAAATATGATCAATCCTTTCAAAATCTGACGCAGTTGAAGGGGAAACAACCTTCTGCATCACTCACTGCGGGCGCTAACGCTCGCAAATAAAGCCCTAAAAAATGGGCAAAATCAGGAAGAGGTAAATATGAAGAAATCCGCTTTTCTTGGCGCACTGACTGTTGCCAGCATCGCTGCAAGCGCTGCTGTTGCTCAGGACGCTTCGACAGTTGATCAGATCAAAGAGCGCGGCAAGCTGAACTGTGGCGTGACCACTGGTCTGGTTGGCTTTGCTGCTCCGGATGCAAACGGTCAGTGGAATGGCTTTGACGTGGGCGTATGCCGCGCTGTCGCAGCCGCCGTACTGGGCGATGCAAATGCTGTTGAATTCGTACCGACCACCGGCAAGACCCGCTTCACCGCGCTTGCTTCGGGTGAGATCGATATGCTGGCCCGTAACACCACTTGGACTTTCTCGCGCGATGTCGACCTGAAGTTCGAATTCGTTGGCGTGAACTACTATGACGGCCAAGGCTTCATGGTTGCCAAAGATCTTGGTGCAACCTCGGCGAAGGAACTGGACGGCGCGACCGTTTGTATCCAGACCGGCACCACCACCGAACTGAACTTGGCCGACTTCTTCCGTGCCAACGACATGAGCTATGAGCCGGTTCCGATCGAAACCAACGCAGAAGCTCAGCAGCAGTATCTTGCAGGTGCCTGTGACGTGTACACCACTGACGCTTCGGGTCTGGCCGCCACGCGCGCAACCTTCGAAGATCCGTCGGCGCACGTTCTGCTGCCCGAGATCATCTCGAAAGAGCCGCTGGGCCCGCTGGTCCGTCATGGCGACAACAACTGGGGTGACGTGGTTCGCTGGACTCTGAACGCTCTGGTCTCGGCTGAAGAGCTGGGCGTAACCTCGGCCAACATCGGCGAACTGTCGGCTTCGGCTGGCGACAACCCGGAAATCAACCGCCTGCTGGGTACCGAAGGTAGCCTGGGCGAGATGCTGGGTCTGGACGCCGGATGGGCTAAGCGCGCCATCATGGCGGGGGGCAACTATGGTGAACTGTTTGCCAAGAACATCGGTGAAGACACTCCGATCGCTCTGGCACGTGGCCTGAACGCACAATGGACCGACGGCGGCCTGCTGTACTCGCCGCCCTTCCGTTAAGACACTCATGAAAAGGGCGTGGTTTAACCACGCCCTTTTTCTTTCCATCTGAACGCACCTTGGCACCGCGGCCCAAGCCGCCTTATTCAATAACAAGCCAAGGGCAACGGGGATGTATCACATGACATCTATGACCGACCCTCATCAGGGCCAGTTCCGGCTATCCATGCTGTTGTATGACAGCCGGTATCGCTCGATGACCATTCAGATCATTGCCTTGATTGGCTTTTTGATCCTGGTCTTCTGGCTTATTTCGAACACTGCTCAGAACCTTGCTGACTTGGGCAAACAGCCCAGCTTTGGCTTCATGAGCGAACCCGCAGGCTATGACATCAACCAGCGCCTGTTGGACTATAACTCTCAGGATACGCACCTACGTGCGTCGCTGATGGGGCTTCTTAACACGTTGCTTGTGGCCGCTTTGGGCTGTATCGCGGCGACGATTATTGGGGTTGTCATGGGCGTTCTGCGCCTGTCGCCCAACTGGATCGTATCGCGCCTTGCGGCTGTCTATGTCGAGATGTTCCGCAACGTGCCGGTTCTTCTGTGGATCGTGTTCACAATGGCGATCTTGATCGAGACCCTGCCCGCCCCGAGTGCCTTTAGGAAAGGCGAGGCGGCCATGAAGCTTTGGGACACGGTTGCGGTCACCAATCGTGGGGTCTATATCCCCGAGCCGCTGTTCTCGAACAGCTTGGGAAATATCCACCTGTTTGGCCAATCCAGCCTGCGCTTTGATGTCAGTCTGGACCTTCTGGCCATTGCCTTTGTCTTCTTCGGCGGGCTTTTCATCTCGCGCATCATCAAGCGTCGCGCTGATGCCACGCAGGAAGCCACCGGTGATCGCCCGACCACATGGTACTGGCGTCTTGGCGTCGTGGTCATTCCGACTGCGGTCGTGCTGACCCTTCTGGGCCTGCACTGGGGCTATCCCGAGCTGAAGGGCTTCAACTTTAAGGGCGGGACGCATATGCGGAACTCGCTGATTGCCCTGTGGCTGGCGCTGTCTTTGTACACGGGCGCCTTCATTGCCGAGATCGTCCGCGCGGGCATCATGGCCGTGTCGAAAGGGCAAAGCGAAGCCGCTGGCGCGCTTGGCCTGCGCTCGAACCGGATCATGAGCCTTGTGATCCTGCCGCAAGCGCTGCGGGTCATCATTCCGCCGCTGATCTCGAACTATCTGAACCTGACCAAGAACAGCTCTCTGGCGATTGCCGTGGGCTATATGGACATCACAGGGACGTTGGGGGGCATCACCATGAACCAGACCGGGCGCGAGCTTGAGACGGTTCTGTTGCTGATGGCCGTCTATCTGGTGATCTCGCTGACCATTTCGGGCGTGATGAACTGGTACAACGAATCTGTGAAGCTGAAGGAGCGCTGATATGTCTGATATGTCTTATGTCCGCTCTGAAATGTTGCCCGAGCGCGCGCCACCCGCATCGTCGGTGGGTGTCGTCGGGTGGATGCGGCAAAACCTGTTTAGCGGGATCGTAAACTCGATCTTGACCATCGTGTCGCTGATCCTGATTTACATGGTCCTCGCTGCCATCCTGCCTTGGGTTTTCTCACCCACATGGAACGGCACCTCGCAAAACGATTGTCGTGAAATCGTTGGTAACGGGCATCATGCCGCCTGTTGGGGTGTGATCAACGACCGCTGGCAACAGCTTCTGTTTGGGTTCTACCCGAATGGTAGCGAAGGCGGTGCAGACCAGCGCTGGCGCCCGATTGTGGCCTTTGCGCTGCTGTTCGTGGCCGTGACGCCCGTTCTGTTCAACATGATCTCGCGCCGCATGAACTGGGTACTGCTGCTGGCCGTTCTGGGCCTGACTGGTCTGTACCTTGGTGGTGCCGTAGGCATGATCGTAGGTCTGGTCCTTCTGGGTGCTGCCGGTTTCGTCGGCTTCAAGGCTTTGTCCACTGACAAGGAAGCTCGCGCTGCGGAAATCGAGGCTGGCGCCAAGCGTCTGCCGAATCCGCTGATCTTCTCGGCCATCTATCCGTTCATCGCGCCTTGGCTTTTGTGGGGGGGAACCATCTGGTTGCCCATTGCAGCCGCCCTTGGCTTTGTGATCGGCTATTTCGCATTCGTCTTCGCTTCGAGGGCGTTGGGAAGTCTGATCGGAATCATTGTAGCTGTCGTTGCTGCGATCATCTGGTGGATGGTCCTGACATCGGTCTTTGCCAATGCGGTAGACAGCATCCTGCCGATCGGTCTTGAAGCCGTGGAAAGCCGTAAGTTCGGGGGCTTCATGCTGTCGATCACCATCGGTGTGGTTGCCATTGCCTGTTCGCTGCCCATCGGCATCGTTCTGGCGCTGGGCCGTCAGTCTGACCTGATGATCGTCAAGGCACTCTGCGTGGGCTTTATCGAGTTCATCCGCGGTGTGCCGCTGATCACGCTTCTGTTCGTGGCCTCGACGCTTCTGAACATCTTCATGCCGCCGGGCACGAACTTTGACATCATCCTTCGGGTGCTGATCATGGTGACGCTCTTCGCTTCTGCCTATATGGCCGAAGTGATCCGGGGTGGTCTGGCCGCACTTCCGCGTGGTCAGTATGAAGCCGCAGATGCGCTGGGTCTGGACTATTGGAAAGCGCAGCGTCTGATCATCATGCCGCAGGCTCTGAAGATCTCGATTCCGGGCATCGTGTCGACCTTCATCGGCGTGTTCAAGGACACGACGCTGGTGTCGATCATCGGCCTTCTTGACCCGCTGGGTCTGTCAAATGCCATCCGTGCTGACCAGGCATGGAACGGTCTGGTGTGGGAGCTTTACGGCTTCATCGCCCTTCTGTTCTTTGTCTTCTGTTTCTCGATGTCGCGCTATTCGATGTACTTGGAACGCCGTCTTCACACGGGTCACCGCTAAAGGAGAGACTAAATGTCTTCGATTACTCTCGATCACCAAATTGATCGCAGCAAGATGGCCGTCTCGGACGAGGTGGCTATTGAAATCCGCAACATGAACAAGTGGTACGGCTCGTTCCACGTGCTGCGCGACATTGATCTGACCGTCTATCAAGGCGAGCGGATCGTTATCGCGGGGCCGTCGGGCTCGGGTAAATCCACGCTCATCCGTTGTATCAACCGTCTGGAAGAGCACCAGGAAGGTCAGATCATCGTTGACGGGACCGAGCTGACCTCGGACCTGAAAAACGTCGACAAGGTGCGCTCGGAAGTGGGGATGGTGTTCCAGCACTTCAACCTCTTCCCGCATCTGACCATTCTGGAAAACTGCACGCTGGCGCCCATCTGGGTGCGTAAAGAGCCCCGCAAAGAGGCCGAAGAGCGCGCGATGCATTTCCTTGAGAAGGTGAAGATCCCTGAACAGGCCCACAAGTATCCGGGCATGTTGTCGGGTGGTCAGCAGCAGCGTGTGGCGATTGCCCGTTCGCTGTGCATGATGCCGCGCATCATGCTGTTCGACGAACCGACCTCGGCGCTTGACCCTGAGATGATCAAGGAAGTGCTGGAGACCATGGTGGAACTGGCCGAAGAAGGCATGACCATGCTGTGCGTAACCCACGAGATGGGCTTCGCGAAAGAGGTCGCCAACCGCGTGATCTTCATGGATGCAGGCCAGATTGTGGAACAGAACGAACCGGAAGAGTTCTTCAACAACCCGCAATCGGAACGCACCAAGCTGTTCCTCAGCCAGATCCTCTGATCTTTCTGACACGAAGTTCAAAAGCCCCGCCATCTGGTGGGGCTTTTTTGTTGCCAGTCTGCTAGAACTGGGCCAGAACCCGGCCAAACTGCGACAGATAGGGAACGCACCCATGACTGCCAACAAACGCATCGTCCTTTCCAGCGACCACGCCGCCATCGAGCTGCGCAAGATCATCGCCGACCACATTGCCGCCAAAGGCTATGAACCCGTCGACATCGGGCCGATGACCCCGGAAAGCACCCACTATCCCAAACATGGCGAGGCCGCGGCCCGCAAAGTGGCTTCGGGCGACTGCGCGCTGGGCATCATCCTGTGCGGCACTGGTCAGGGTATCATGATGTCCGCCAACCGCGTGGACGGCATTCGCTGCGGCGTCTGCTCGGAAGCGTTCTCGGCCCGCATGATCCGCGAGCATAACAACGCCAACATGCTGTCCATCGGTGCACGCGTCGCCGGTCAGGATCTGGCCTTGCACATTGTCGACGCCTTCCTTGACGCCGAATTCGAGGGTGGACGTCACGCGACCCGCGTGGACATGATGGAAGCCATCGAAGGCTAATCAGCAGAGGGCAGGGCGCCCATGACCGCAAAACCGATATTCGACATCCGCAAATCTGTTTCCAGACGTAATCTGGAACGGATCATTGTCGTGCCGGTTATCGCGGCCCTATTCCTTGCATTGGGGCTGTGGCTTGTCCCCGATGATGCGGTCTGGGCCCTGTCCTTCGACGCGCTTGATACGTGGGACCTGTGGGGGGTCCTCGGCCTCTTTCTGATCCTCACAGCGCTGTACCATCTGGCGAAACTGATCTTCTTTGCGCGCCGCGCTGCGGGCACGTCGGGGGAATGGCGGTTTCGGCTGACGCAGGAGGATCTGCTTTGGCAGGTGCCCGATCATGCCCATGGCTCTGAGCAGGGGTTTCATGTGCCGCTTACCGCCATCAAGCAGCTAGAACACATCACATACTACCGCTCAGAAGGCCCGAACGACGAGCAGTTTTGGGTGCATTTCCACGATCACCCGTCGATCCAACTGCGCGAGTATACGGGGTATTCGATCCGAGCCATGATGGACAAAATCCATCAGGCGGGCGTCCCGTTCGAGCGGACGTTGCATGGGGATTAACCCCCGGGTCAGGCTGTTCAGATCAGCTCGCGCGGGACGACGAAGTCAACCACACGGCCCGTGCCCCAAGTCACATCCGCCCAGCTTTCCGCATCAAACTCGATCACGGACGTAGCTGCAGTGGGATAGTGGTGGAACTTCTCGTGCGGGTGGGGCTCGGCTGCCAGACGCCGCGCCATATAGGCCGATCCCGGATTGTGGGCGACCATCATCACGGTGTCTGCCGACGTGCCACGCAGTTCAGCCAGCATGGTCTCGGGGTCCGCCAGATAAAGCGCAGATTGATAGCTTGCCTGTGGTACGCCCACCAACCTGTCCGCAATCAACGCCCAAGTCTCGCGCGTGCGCGCGGCGTCCGAACACAGAACTTCGTCCGGTGTACGCCCATGATCCGCCAGCCAACGCCCGATTGCCTTGGCCGAGGCACGCCCGCGCTTGTTTAGCGGGCGGGAATGGTCATCAAGGTTCGCGTCGCTCCAACTGGATTTTGCGTGACGGGTCAGGATCAGAGTCAGGGTCATGTGGGGTTAAACGCTTTCATGTGAAATGCTGATTGCTCGGGCAATCTACCATAGGTTTGACTGAGTGGACATACACGTCGCATCGCGCATCCCTGCGTCATGCAATCCGCCCGATCCACGGCATTCAGGTGGGATTTGCAGGCGGGAACGTCGTAGCCGTCGGCCCCAAGTGCATTCACCGGGCAGGCGGTCAGGCAAGGGGCATCACAGGTCAGGCAGGGTTTGTCGCCCGTATCCGGCAAGTCCAGCAAATACGGAAGACGAACCGCCCCGCGATAGCTGACCCACAGCCCTGCCGTGTCGTGCACCAGCATCCCGACAGGGCTGTCCCACGCCCGGCCAGACGCCCGCGCCCAAGCTTGAAACGGGGGATAGGGTGGCCCGTCAGATGGAAACACCGCCATGCCGCCCCAGCGCTGGGCAAGCGTTCCGATCACGCGCTTGGACCAGCGATCAATCGGATTCGCTGCGCCGTCGCGTGCCTCGGTTGTATCTGAGAAAGCGGGCCAAAATCCTGGCTCATGCGGCCCAAGAAGCAGGATGGTCTCGCCATCCTCGTGCAACATACCAAAGACGTCCAGATGGGCGGCGCGGGCTTCGGCCGTGTGGTTTATTTCCGCCGGAACGGCAGCATCAGGCTCCAACCCAGCTTCATCGGTTTTTCGTCCTGCCATTCCAGTCCTATCACCATGTCGTCATGCCCGTCCTGCGGTTGGGCGGTGTAGGTGCCGAACCACCGATCCCAGATCGACAGGCAAAACCCATAATTGCTGTCCGTCTCGTGGCGATGCACCGAATGATGCACACGATGCATGTCAGGTGTAACAAGAACAAGTCTAATGAAGCGATCCACGGCCAACGGGAGCCGCCAATTGGCGTGGTTGAACATAGCGGATCCGTTCAGCACGACCTCGAACAGGATCACGGCAATTGCTGGCGCACCGATCAGGTAGACCAGCCCGATTTTGATCAGCATAGAGGCGGCGATTTCGACCGGGTGAAACCGTAGCGCAGTCGAGACATCAAAGTCCCGGTCTGCATGGTGGACGCGATGCAGGCGCCACAACGCCGGGACTTTGTGAAACACCAGATGCTGCGTCCAGACTGCGAAGTCGAGGATCAGGAAGGCGGCCAGCACTTCCACCCATGTGGGCAGGGTGATGGCGTTGAACAGTCCCCAACCCTCTCGAGCTGCGTCAATTGCGGCGCCAACGGCCAGCAGCGGCAGAAGAAGGCTTATCAGCCGCAAGGTGACGCTGTCGATGACCACCAGAGACAGATTGGTAAACCAGCGGCCCGAGCGCGGTTGTACGCGTTTACGGCGCGGCGCAAACGTTTCGGCCATCGCAAAGAGAGCAAAGAGCACCAGAAAGCTGCCCAGACGGATCAGTAATTCATATTCCATGCTGGGAATGTAATTGATCTGGCTGAAACTTCAACTCTCGAACGGGTGCGCATTACGCGCGGATCAGCGACCCGGCACCGTGATCGGTGTAAAGCTCCAACAGGCAGGCGTTCGGCGCGCGACCGTCAAGAATAACCACAGCGCGCACACCACCTTCGATGGCGTTCAGCGCGGTTTCAGTCTTGGGGATCATCCCGCCCGCAATCACGCCTGATGCTGTCATGTCGCGAATCTGGTCCGGCGTCAGCTCGGTCAGAACCTCTCCGTCCGCGCCTTTTACGCCTTCCACATCAGTCAGCAGAAGTAGGCGGTCCGCCTTCAGGGCTGCTGCAATCGCGCCCGCCATCGTGTCGCCGTTGATGTTGAAGGTCTCGCCCTTGCGGCCCGCGCCGAGGGGCGCGATGACCGGAATGGCTTCGGCGGCAGCCAAATCGTGCAGCACGGAGACATCCACGTCCGACGGCGTACCAACAAAGCCCAGATCCGGGTTCGTCTGATCGCAGGTCACAAGTTTGGCATCCTTGCCCGACAGGCCCACGGCCTTGCCGCCCTCGGCATTGATGGCCTGCACGATCCGTTTGTTTACGCGGCCCGACAGTACCATCTCGACCACTTCCACGGTGGCCGCATCGGTGACGCGTTTGCCATTCACGAACTCGCTTTTGATCTCGAGCTTATCCAGCATTGCGTTGATCATCGGTCCGCCGCCATGCACGACCACAGGTTTCACGCCCACCTGACGCATCAAAACGATGTCACGTGCAAAGCTGGCCATCTCTTCGTCGTCTCCCATGGCGTTGCCGCCAAACTTGATGACGACAGTCGCGCCGGTATAGCGCTGAAGATAAGGCAGGGCTTGGGACAGGGTGCGGGCGGTGGCGATCCAATCGCGGTTCATGTTCTGGGTCTTCATCTCTGATCCTTCGTTCCAACCCTGTTACGCGCTCGGGCGCGGCCTGCCAAGGGGCATTGCAGCCGCAGCCCCGCCTGCTACTGTGCCGGTGACAAGAGGTGCCCCATGAGTGATGACCGCAAAACCCTGCTTCTGACCGGCGCAAGCCGCGGTATCGGACACGCCACCGTGCGCAAGTTTAACCGTGAAGGCTGGCGCGTGATCACCTGTTCCCGCCAACCGTTCCCCGACGAATGCCCGTGGGGTGGGGGCGCTGAGAACCACGTGCAGCTGGACTTGTCCGATCCCGCCGATACCATCAATGCGGTCGGCATCATTCAGGAACGTCTGAACGGGCGGTTGGATGCGTTGGTGAACAACGCTGGCATTTCACCCAAAGGACCAGAGGGCGAGCGTCTGAACACGCTCAACACCGATTTGATGGATTGGGGCAAGGTGTTCCATGTGAATTTCTTTGCGTCCGTGGTGTTGGCCCGTGGCCTGCGCGAGGAACTGGCTGCGGCGCAGGGCGCTGTGGTAAACGTGACCTCTATTGCAGGCTCTCGTGTCCACCCGTTCGCGGGCGCTGCTTATGCAACCTCGAAGGCAGCGCTTGCTGCACTCACCCGTGAAATGGCGCATGATTTCGGACCAATGGGCGTCCGCGTCAACGCTATCGCCCCGGGCGAGGTCGAGACCGCAATCCTGTCCCCCGGCACTGAGAAGATTGTCGAAAAGCTGCCCATGCAACGTCTTGGTCAGCCCGAGGAAGTCGCCTCGGCGATCTATTTCCTGTGTTCGGATGAAAGCTCGTATATCTCGGGTGCCGAGATCGAGGTGAACGGCGCGCAGCACGTGTGATTTTGGCGCGGCAGCTTCCCCCCGCGGGGCGTGCGACTACGGTCAGTCCAGCCCGGCGATGATTGCCCGCAGGGTCTCGATCCCGTCGCCTTTTTCAGACGAGGTCAGCACCAGTTCCGGATAGGCCGCCGGATGTTTGGACAGCGCTTTGCGCACCTGTGCCAGCACCTTCTCGCGGTCCTTTTCCTTGACCTTGTCAGCCTTGGTCATCACCACTTGGAAGGTCACGGCGGACTTGTCCAGAAGGGTCATGATCTCTTCATCGACCTTCTTCACGCCATGGCGCGAGTCGACCAGAACGAAGGCCCTGCGCAGGTTCTGACGACCCGACAGGTAGTTCTTCAGAAGGCGCTGCCATTTCTCAACGATCTTCAACGGAGCATTCGCATAACCATAGCCCGGCAGGTCGACCAGATACGGACCGCCGGTGGTTGTGAAGAAGTTGATTTCTTGTGTGCGGCCGGGTGTGTTCGACGCGCGGGCCAGCTTGACGCGCCCAGTTAGGGCGTTGATCAGGCTGGATTTCCCGACGTTCGAGCGCCCGGCGAAGCACACCTCAATCCGGTCCGGTGCAGGCAGGCCGTCCATCGCGACGACACCTTTCAGAAAGTCGGTCGCGCCCGCAAACAGCAAGCGGCCTTTTTCCTTCGACGCCTGATCCGGCTCTTCGGCCATTGGAAATGGAAGCATGGTCATTCGATCACCTCGACCTGTTCTTCGCGTACGATCACACCGGGCTTGGTCACCACGGCATAGACGCCGCAATCCTGGTGCCCCCAGTTCTGGTTCAGAACGCCCAACGTATCTGCGTCGCGTTCGCCTGTGCGTGTACTGGCGGTCGTTGCCATGCAGCGCGTGACGTGTTCGCGGACCTCAAATTCTGCCTCGCCGATGCGCAGGCGTTTGCCGATCCATGTGCGTTCCTCCCACGGGTCGAAGCCTTCCAGCAGGACATTTCCACGCCAGCGCGTTGGCGAGATTTCGCGACCTAACTTTTCTTCAACAGCACGGTGAGAGGCGAGGTTGATGAAGGACACGCTTTCATAATCCGTGTCAGTCATCCCGCGTCCTACAGTCACCAGTCGCTCTGGTAGGGCGCGGTTGGTCGGCGACAGCGGTTTGACCCAGTTTAGGAACCTCTCGTGGTCTTCCGCGCGATCTGGATTGATCGTGATGCCGGGCTGTGCGGGATGGGTCAGCGTGATGGTGTTCGTTAGCTCATCGGTGGCAGCCGAAATTGCCATCAGATTAGGAGCCTTGGACCCGCGCGAAAAATTCGTGCAGGGCACCCAGTTTTTCCCATCTTCTAGCTTGGCAGCCTCATGTGCGACGGCCCATTTGCGATCGAAGGGCAAGCAGCGCCCTTCGGTCACGGGAACACGCAGAAGCTCCTCGCGCCCATGTGACTTGATCGGGTGTCGCCAGATACCAGCGACAACCCCCGTCATTTCGCGTCTTTCGGACGTTTCTTGAAGCTTTTCAACACGTTACCCAGAACGTCAGGCTTGTGCCCGTGGCTGCGCATGATTGTGTATTGCTGAATGAACGTGATGGTGTTGTTCGCGATCCAGTAGATCACCAGACCCGAGGCAAACGTACCCAGCATGAACATGAATACCCATGGCATCCAGGCAAAGATCATCGCCTGCGTCGGATCGGTGGGTGCCGGGTTCAGCTTCTGCTGCAGCCACATCGAGATACCCAACAAGATCGGCAGTACACCCAACGAGATGATCGCCAGGAAGCTTTCTGGGCTGGGGGTTGCGTAGGGCAGCAGGCCGAACAGGTTCAGGATCGAGCTGGGATCCGGGGCTGAAAGGTCTTTGATCCAGCCAATCCACTGGGCGTGGCGCAGTTCCAGCGTGACGAAGATCACCTTGTAGAGCGAGAAGAAGATCGGGATTTGCAGAAGGATCGGCAAGCAGCCCGAGGCAGGGTTAACCTTTTCCTTCTTGTAAAGCTCCATCATCTCTTGCTGAACTTTCTGGCGGTCGTCGCCAGCGCGTTCCTTGATTTTCTCCATCTCGGGCTGAAGCTCTTTCATCTTCGCCATCGAGACGTAGGATTTATAGGCCAGCGGGAACAGGACTGCCTTGATGATGATGGTCAGGCCGATGATCGCCCAGCCCATGTTGCCGATCAGCGCATTCAGCCAGTGTAGGACGGCGAAAATCGGCTTGGTCAGGAAGAAGAACCAGCCCCAGTCGATCGAGTCGATGAACTTGTCGATGCCCATGTTCTTTTCGTAGGCGCGGATGGTTTCCCATTCCTTGGCGCCCGCAAAGAAATGCGTCGTTGCGCTGGCGGTTGCGCCAGGGGCTACGTCTTGTGCACGCAGTCGGAACTGAGCCTGATAAATGTCAGCTTTGTCGGCATAGCGTACGACCGAGGTGAAGGGCTGCCCGGGTTCCGGGATCAGCGTTGTCATCCAATAGTGGTCGGTGAAGCCAAGCCAGCCGTTTTCTTCAACCTGCTGAACGTCTGCCAAAGAGGCTTCGCGCTCGTCATAGCTCAGGTCTGCAATGTCTGAATAGTCGCTCTCTTCCAACTCGCCATCTACTTCGCGGATCAGGCCTTCGTGAAGAATGAAAAAGCCTTTCTGATCCTGCGGTTCGCCGTGGCGGGCGATCACCCCATATGGGGCCATTCGCTGTATGGCATCGCTCGTGTTTTCAACAGCCTGTTCGATCGAGAACATGAAGTTTTTATCAACCGAAAGGGTGCGGCGGAAAATCAGACCAGTCGGGCTGTCCCAACGAAGCGTGACGGGGGTCGACGGGGTCAGCTTGCTGCCATTTTCAACAGACCAGATGGTCGTCGGGCCAGGAACATCTTCCAACGCAGTGGTGCCGCCAGGTGTCCAGCCATAGAGGGTGTAGTAGGCCTCTTGTTCACCGGCGGGGCGCAGCAGGGTTACAGTGTCGCTCTCTTTCGACAGCTCGACATGGTATTCTTTCAGCTTCAGATCGTCGATGCGACCGCCCAGAAGCGAGATCGACCCGGCCAGTTCGGGGGTGTCGATGTCAACGCGACCAGCCTCGGCCTGCTGTGTTGCAATATCAGCAGGAGCAGCATCAGCGGGCGCCGTCGCTGCGGGCGCTGTAGCGGCAGCGGTGTCTTGTGCCGTTTGCGCGGCCGGCTCGGCAGGCAGTGGGGGCTCGGCGGGTGGAAACATGATCAACCAGCCGGTGATGACAATAAAGCTGAGAACCGTTGCGAAGATCAGGTTCTTATTCTGGTCGTCCATCGTGCCTACCACTCATAGTTTTCGGTCAGAGTGGTTCAACAGGGCAAGGGCCGAAAGGTCAAGCAGTTTATCCCGATGTGCCATGAATTGCGGGTTTGTAAACGCGTTAGGCGTGCTTTGGGATGTGGTGGATGCGCTCCGAGGTGGATCTTTGGTTCTTGATCCAAAGACAGCTCGCGTCCATCGGCATCGGTTTTGCCACCGCATAGCCCTGAACGTCAGTACAGCCTAGTTCACCCAGTTTGGCGTATTCACCGTGGGTTTCAACCCCTTCAGCCAGCACGCCGATTCCAAGCTGTCGTGCCATCGTCAGAATAGCTGCAACCATATTCTGTTGGTTTGTATCGGTGTCGACATGGGTGACGAAAGAGCGATCAATCTTGATACGGTTCAGGTTGAAACGCCGGATATGCGCGATCGAGGCATGGCCGGTGCCGAAATCATCCAGGTCAATGTTGCACCCCATGCGGGCCAAAGCGTTAATGTTGCGCGCGATCACGTCGTCTTCGCCCTGTGCAATCACGCTTTCCAGGATTTCCAGCGTCAAACGTTCTGGCGAGACGTCAAACCGGTCGAGGTCCCAGCGGATATTCTCGAAAAGTTTGGGGTTGGCCAGTTCTTCTGCAGTCATATTGAGTGACACGGTCGGAACCTCAAGCCCCAACTGATCCCACTTGCAGATACTTGTGAGGCATTCGAACAGCATGACCTCGCTGAGGCGTTCCAGAAGTCCCGCCTGGGTCAGGGCGGGCAGGAAGGCGGCTGGAGCAATCAGGCCCAACTCAGGATGGTTCCAGCGTACAAGAGCTTCCATCCCGGTCAGGCGCCCGGAGCGCAAACAGACCTGCGGTTGGAACCAGGGGATCATCTGACCGGCTTCCAGCGCCTCGGACAACTCGGCTTCGGAATGTTCGGAAGGTGCCGCCCTGGGTGCCATGCCGTTGGAGAAGGCACGGATCGATCCTGGGCCAGCGACCTGCGCGTTCTGCAGGGCGCTCTCGGCTGCTTGCAAGAGTGATTCCCCTGTTGCTTCAGGTGCACGCCGGGGGAGGGCGAAGCCCACGCTGGCTGTCAGGTGCAGACGCGTTTCATCCAGCTCGATCGGGGTCGTTATGGCCGACTGCAATCGCGCGGCGATCTGGAGCACAACCTCGAGATCTGCGCGGGCTGTTCGGTCAATCGCAATCCCGAGCCGTCCACGCCCCAGCGAGCAGATCAGGTCGGTCGCGCGGAGCATCGATCGCAGCGTTTCACCGATCTGAGCCTCGATCTTGTCCTGTGCATCCAATCCATAATGCTCGGCCAGACTCGAGAAGGCGTCAATCTCGATCACCAGGCAGCATTTTTCTTTCATGTCCGGGTCGTGAAAGCCGGCATCCAGCATTTTGGTAAGCCGCCCGCGCAGAGGTAATCCCGTTACCGGATCAGAGGGCCATCTGTCTTTCTGAGACGAACGGGTCAGCGTGCCGCCGAATGCAAAAAGTCCCGGAAATATGATCGCAGAGATCAACAGAGTGCTCTCGCCACCCAGCCAGTAGGCTAAAAGCAACGCCGCAGGTAAAATTGCCGTGAACTGAGGGCTGGTCAGAAAGTTCCGAAGAGCGCTTTTCACATGGGGTGGGCCAGATCTGACAGCCATGACGAATTCCTAGACTAATAACTCCGAACACGGACCGGATTTCCGGGGTGTTAGGGACAAAGTAGGAACATGTGGTCAATCAGGCGTTAACGCCCACAAAAAAACTACCATAAATTGACGGCGTGCTTTCATCCGCTCACGAAGGGTCGCGCAAGAGTCCCACAAAATCAAATAGTTGCGGGTCCAGAAGGTGGCTGGGACGCGTGTTCATCAGCGCCTTAAACATGATCTGACGACGCCCCGGAAAGTTCTTTTCCCACCCGTCGATGATCTTTTTCACCTGCTGACGCTGTAATCCATCCTGCGATCCGCACAGGTCGCAAGGGATGATCGGATAGTTCATCTGAGTCGCAAATTTCTCGCAATCGTCTTCGGCCACATGGGCCAGCGGGCGATAGACGAAAAGGTCGCCTTCCTCGTTCACCAGCTTGGGCGGCATTGTCGCCAGACGCCCGCCGTGGAAGAGGTTCATGAAGAAGGTCTCTAGGATATCGTCGCGATGGTGGCCCAGAACCACGGCCGAGCAGCCCTCTTCGCGGGCAATGCGATAGAGGTTGCCACGACGTAGGCGCGAGCAGAGCGAGCAGAAAGTGCGACCCTGCGGGATTTTATCCATCACGATCGAGTAAGTGTCTTCGTATTCGATGCGGTGCGGAACCTGCATCTCTTCAAGGAATTTCGGCAGGACGGTGGCCGGGAAGCCCGGCTGGCCTTGGTCCAGATTGCAGGCCAGGATCTCGACCGGCAACACGCCGCGCCATTGCAGCTCATAGAGCGCGGCCAGCATGGTGTAGCTATCCTTGCCGCCCGACAGGCAGACCAGCCACTTGGCGCCACGTTCAACCATGCCATACTGGTCCAAGGCTTCGCGTACATTGCGCATGATGCGCTTGCGTAGCTTCTTAAACTCGGTGGTCGAGGGTGCGCCGTGAAACAGCGGGTGAATGTCGTCGAGCTGATCTTTCATGGGCGCGGCATAGGCGAAAACGCCCTTGTGGGCAAGGGTGGGTCTGCGCTGCTCCCTCCGCTGATTACAGCAGGTGTTGGCGCTGCGAAGGGAGGATCACGTCCCGCGACGGCAGATCCAGATCCCGCAAAAGGGACGGGGGCAAATCGTCTAGACGCTCAGGCCTGCGCCGCTTGGCAAACAGGCTGGCGCGGATCACGTGCCAGCGGCCGTAAGCTTCGATCAGATTCAGCAGTTTTGCCTCGAAACGGCGGTTTCGGGCGCGGCGCGGCGGAAGGGTCAATGTGTAGGTCATAGTTGGTCTCCTCAATCGGGTGTGACTGTGTTGTCGGACCTCAAGCCGACTTTAGGTCAAGCACTTTCTGGCCCGCCCCAAAATGCGGGGGCGGACCGTGTGAAGGCGCCGATTACAGTCGCGGTTCGCGGAATGTTGGCGGAGGGTGGCCGGGTGGAAGCCCGGTATCCGGGCGGGTGGGGGCAGTTAGGCGCGCGACACGTCGGTCACGAGGCGTGGGTACCCCAATAGGCCGCAACACAGGTTTGGCGGAGAGCGTAGGTATTCGTCATGTAACGCCTCCTTCTGCTTGAGCTTTGCGGGTGGCGCTTGTTTGGCGCAAACAGATCATAACTCAAGTTTCAAGCGAAGGTTGTGGTGGTCAGTGGCCGCTTGGGCACGATTGTATCAATCGTGGGTGTTGCAATCGTGATCCTTGCCCGGCACCGGGTCATAGCCGCAGGATCCCCACGGATTGCACCGGGCGATCCGTTTGGCCGCAATCCAGCCACCCTTGACGGCACCGTGCTCTTGCAGGGCCTCCAACGCATAGGCGCTGCAGGTGGGCTGATAGCGGCAGTTGAACCCAACCCATGGGCTGAAGATCAGGCGATAGGCTCGGATCGGCAGAGACAGGATGAAGGCAGCGGGGCTCATGATTTCTTTCGCGGGGCGTGGATCTGTTCAATGGCGCGGACAAGGTCCGCTTTTAAATCCATATAGTCACGCGACACGGTTTTTTCAGCGCGACCGATGAGCACATAGTCCCAGCCGGGTTTGCCCAAACCGGGCAGAACCTCGCGCGCGATGGCGCGAAGGCGGCGTTTGGCGCGGTTGCGGACCACGGCATTGCCGACTTTCTTCGAGCAAGTGAACCCGATGCGGGTTTGGTGGGGCAAGGCATTCTCGCCCTCACGCCGTTTGCGGGCCTGTAACAAAAACGCAGGCGCTGGCGCACGGCGGGCGCGGGCGGCGGCCAGAAAATCGCGCCGCTCGGTCAATGTGATCAGCTTGGGATCATCCGCGCAAACGGAAACCGCCGCAGACCCATCGGCCTCGGCGGTCTTCGTTTTGTCAGCTTTGGGCGCAGACATGCCTGCGACCCGAGCGCTTATGCGCTCAGCGACTTCCGGCCACGTACGCGGCGGGCGTTCAGGATCTTGCGACCGGCTTTGGTAGCCATGCGCGAGCGAAAGCCGTGGCGGCGTTTGCGAACCAGGTTCGAAGGTTGGTAAGTGCGTTTCATCGCCCGTCTCCGTTTTTGCCCCCAATCCCGGTGGATTCGGAGCGTGTGTCATTCGAAGCCCGGTCTATAGGGGGCATTCCGTGCCAAGTCAAATGCCTGATGAAATATTTTCGCCCCTTTTGTTACATCCGTACGCGATTTCTTCACCCCTGTTCAAGCAAGCGTGAGGAGGGTGGGCAATCCAGACGATTGCGCTCATGTTGCTGACAACCACCGCGGCATCGTCGCGAACATGCTGCATTGACCGGAAAGATCCATGATGATGACCGAACCCGACTCGAATATGTCGAAGCCCGCGCCAAACGCGCTGCTGCGCCGTTTGCCCTTGATTGCGATCCTCGCCGTAGCCGTGATCGGCGCGGTTACCCTGCGCGACTACCTCAGCTTCGAGACATTGGCGCAGAATCGCGAGGCACTGTTGGCGTTTCGGGATGCCAATTACCTGTTGACCGTGGGCGTGTTCATCGCCGCCTATGTGGTGATTGTCGGCTTCTCGCTGCCCGGCGCGACCATTGCTACCCTGACGGGCGGCTTCCTGTTCGCGACCTTCCCCGGTGTGTTGTTCAACGTCACGGCGGCCACGATCGGCGCGACAGTGATCTTTCTGGCGGCCCGCTGGGGGCTGGGCGAGAAACTGGCCGCCAAGATGGAAGGCAGCGAGGGTGCTGTGAAGAACATCAAGGACGGGATCGACGAAAACCAGTGGTCTGTCCTGTTCCTGATCCGCTTGGTGCCTGCCGTGCCCTTCTTTGTGGCCAACCTGATTCCCGCGCTTGTCGGCGTACCTCTGCACCGCTTTGTCATCTCGACCTTCTTTGGCATTATCCCCGGCGGGCTGGTCTATACATCCGTCGGCGCTGGTTTGGGCGAAGTCTTTGCCCGTGGTGAGACCCCGGATCTGGGCGTCATATTCGAACCCCACATCCTTTTGCCCATGCTGGGTCTGGCCGCACTGGCCGCCCTTCCGATGGTGCTGAAACTTTTCAAGAAGGGCGCCTGACATGGCAGAGCGTATCAAGACGGATGTCTGCATCATCGGTGCAGGCTCGGGCGGGCTGTCGGTGGCGGCTGGGGCTGTGCAGATGGGCGCATCAGTTGTGCTTCTGGAAGGCCATAAGATGGGCGGAGACTGCCTGAACTATGGCTGTGTCCCCTCGAAAGCACTCTTGCACGCAGGCAAGAACGCGATGGGCTGGGATGAGGCGCATGACCACGTGCGCCAGACCATCGCGACCATCGAACCCCACGATTCGGTCGAGCGGTTCGAAGGCTTGGGCGCGCGGGTGATCACCGAATATGGGCAGTTCATTTCGCCGAAAGAGGTGCAGGCGGGCGATTACATCATCGAGGCGCGGCGCTTCGTGATTTCGACCGGCTCGTCGCCCTTCGTGCCGCCGATCCCTGGCATCGAAAACGTACCTTACGAGACGAACGAGACGATCTTTGAGCTGAAGGAGCGTCCAGATCATCTGCTGATCATCGGCGGAGGCCCTATTGGCATGGAAATGGCGCAGGCGCATCGCCGTTTGGGCTGTGAAGTCACGGTGATCGAAGGCATGAAAGCGCTGGGCCGGGACGATCCCGAAATGGCGGCGCATGTGTTGGACGCCTTGCGGACCGAGGGTATCGCCATTGAAGAAGATGCGATGGCCGCTGAGATCCGAGGAAAAGCGGGCGCAATTGAGGTCGAGGCCAAGGATGGCCGCGTCTTCAAAGGCACCCACCTGCTGATGGCCGTAGGGCGCAAACCCAATACCGACAAGCTGAACCTGTCTGCCGCCGGGATCGAACCCACCCGAACGGGCATTAAGGTCGACGCCAGCCTGCGCACCACCAACAAGAAGGTCTATGCCATCGGAGACGTCGCTGGCGGGCTGCAATTCACCCATGTGGCGGGCTACCACGCGGGCGTCATCATCCGCTCGATGCTGTTCGGCCTGCCGTCGAAACAACGCACCGATCACATTCCGTGGGCGACCTATACCGCGCCGGAACTCGCTCAGATCGGCCTGACGGAAGATGAGGCACGCAAGACCCATGGCGCCAAGCTGGAAGTCGCGCGGTTCGACTTTGCCGGAAATGATCGCGCCATCGCGACCCAGCAGGCCAAGGGACTGATCAAGCTGATGATCGTCAAAGGGCGCCCGGTGGGGGTGTCCATCGTCGGCCACGGCGCAGGTGAAATGATCACCCTCTGGGCGCTTGCTATCGCCAACCGTTTGAAAATGGGACAGATCGCAGCGATGGTCGCACCCTATCCCACCATGGCGGAAATCAGCAAGCGGGCGGCGGGGGCCTATTTCTCGCCTCGACTTTTTGATAACCCTACGGTCAAACGGGTGGTAGGTTTCGTGCAGAAATTCATCCCGTAACCCGAACTGACGAGGGCGCGCAGGTGTTCAATACTCTTTCCGGCCGTTTTCTGATCCTGACGACGCTGTTCGTCATGCTGGCCGAGATTTTGATCTTTGTGCCCTCGGTCGCGCGCTTTCGGGCGGACTATCTTCAGGACCGGCTAGAGCGGGCGCAGATCGCGTCCTTGGCGCTGCTCGCCGACGACATGATCGCGCCGGAACTGGAAGCCGAACTTCTGGAAAACGCCGAGGTCTATAACGTCGTTCTGCGCCGCGATGAAATGCGCGAGCTGATGCTGTCTTCAACCCCACCCGGCGCGGTTACCCACGACTATGACCTGCGCGACGCATCCGCGATGACCCTGATCGGGGACGCGATGACGCGTCTGTTCAATCCCGAACCTGAAGTGATCCGCGTCATCGGTGACCCCGTGCGAGAGGGTGGTCTGGTAATCGAGGTTACGATGTGGACGGCCAAATTGCGCGCTGCGATGATCGAATATGGTCTGAATATCCTTCTGCTGTCCGCCGTCATCTCGGTCATTACCGCGCTTTTGCTATTCCTTGCGGTGCAACGCCTGATCGTGCGTCCGATCAAAGGGGTCGTGGGCAACATGAAAGCCTATGCTGCTGACCCCGAGGACGCGCGTCGTATCATCTCGCCCGACACAAACGTGACCGAGTTGCGCGAAGCAGAGGTTACTCTTCGCAGTCTTCAAACCGACCTGACTGGCGCTTTGAAACAGAAAGAGCGCTTGGCGCAGCTGGGTGGTGCTGTCGCCCGGATTAGCCATGATTTGCGCAATGTTCTGACCACGGCACAGCTGTTTGCAGACCGGATGGAAAGCAGTGAAGATCCGATGGTGAAACGGGTGGTGCCGAAGCTTGTGAACTCGATCACCCGCGCAGTCAGTCTGTGTGAAAACACGCTGGCCTTCGGCAAGGCGGAAGAGCCTGCGCCGACCATGAACCGCTTCAATCTGGCCGAGCTGACCGCCGACATTATCGAAAGCGAACGTCTTTCGGCGGGCGAACATGATCTGTCCTTCGCCGAGGATATCCCTGCCGGTCTGACCCTACGCGCCGATCCCGAGCAGCTGTATCGCGTGCTCTCGAACCTCGTGCGCAACGCGCGTCAGGCCATCGTGGCCTCGGGCAAGCCGGGCGAAATTGCGTTGCAGGCAAGTGAGACGGACACGGATTGGCAGATCCGTGTGGTGGATACTGGGCCGGGCTTGCCCAAATCCTCGCGCGACCATCTATTCCAACCCTTTGCGGGCACAAACCGTAAGGGTGGGTCCGGGCTGGGCATGGCGATCTCGGCCGAGTTGGTGCGCGGGCATGGCGGCACGTTGGAACTTGAGCGCACCGATGATACCGGCACGGCCTTCCTGATCACGCTGCCGCGCGATATTGCGGGCTGATCCAGTCTGAGCCAGCGGGGTTAGAGGTCTAGAGCGATCTCTCCATCCGGGTCTTTCGCGCGGCTTTGGCACAGGATCATCGCGCCCTCGCGCTGGGCGTTGGACAGGACGAAATCGCGGTGTTCGACGTCGCCTGACAGCACCCCGCATTTGCACACGCCACAGATCCCGTCCGAGCATTTCACATCCACATGGAACCCAGCCTCGTTCAGCGCATCTGCTGCCGTTTGATCTTCCGAGACCGCGATCCTGCGGCCGTCTTTCAGGCGCAGCGTGAAGGGGTGGTTTTCGTAATCGGGCTGCTCGGGCACGCTGAAATATTCCAGATGCCGCGCGTCCTCGGGGATGCCTTGACGCTCGGCTGCCTGCATCACCGCATCCATGTAGCGATCCGCGCCGCAGGCATAGACATGGGTGCCATCTGGGGCGTCTGAGAACACGACATCGAAATCCGCGCGGGTGCCTTCGTCCGAGAAATGCAGGTGCACGCGGTCCGCCCATGGCATCGCGGCCAAGTCATCCAGATACCCTGCATCTTTCCGACTGCTGGCCGAGTAATGCAGCGCGAAATCCGCGCCGATGGCGTGCAGACGATGTGCGAAGGCGATCATCGGGGTAATGCCGATGCCGCCACCCATCAGGAAGGTCTTGGAGGCATCCTCGACCAGTTCAAAATGGTTGATGGGCTTTGACACAAACACCTTGCGCCCCTCGGTGAAGATCCGGTGCAACAAGGCCGATCCGCCACGCCCCTCGTCTTCGCGCAACACGCCGATCTGATAGGTGCTGCGGTCGGCGGGGTTGCCGGACATCGAATACTGACGCAGGAAATCGGGCGAGACGAGCACATCCAGATGCGCCCCAGCGGTCCATGCAGGCAGCTCGGACCCATCCAACGTGGACAGTTCGTATTTCGTGACGCCGGCGGTCATCTTTTCGACCTTCGACAGGGTCAGCTGAAGCACGGGACTGTCTTGTGGCACGAAATACGTGTGGATCATCGATAGATCCCCACGTGCTTTCCGGTCTCGATATTCCTTGGCCGAGATCATCGCGTCATAGGCCGCAATCCCGGCCTCGCGATCCATCGGGAACGGATAGGGATAGGGCGGCGGGGCCAGCGGCGCGGGATAGGTGGCGAGGGTCTGATCCTCGGGCTTCAGGTCAATCTCGCGCTGGAGGTCGCGGCGGTTCGTGGGCTGCTTGGGTGCGTGGTATCCGCCATCCGGCCCAAGCTCCAAATCCCACCACCATTTCTTGACTTCGTTCAGGCCACCATTGCCGACGGCATCATCGAGCTTCGCCAAGACCGGCGCCGCGCCGGGAAGGTTCGAGGCCGCCCAGCGGAATGGCGTCTGCGCGAACAGCCCCTCAAGGTTCCATGGGCAGGTTTTCATGCAGCGTCCACACATCGCGCCGCCCGGCTGGGTCACGCGATAGGTGGTGCATTTCTGGCTGTCTGATTTCCAGATCTCGTAGCCGTTGAACATCTTCTTCGGCCCGGCCGTAATCGCGCCCGATGGGCACTCCCGCGCGCATTTGTTGCAGCTTTCGCAAAAACGCTGCAAACCGAAATCAATCGGTTTGTCATGGGCCAGAGGCATATCCGTCGTCACCGCGCCAGACTTCAGGCGCGGGCCCAGAAGCGGGTGCAGGATGACTTCGCCAATCCGGCTGATTTCGCCCAATCCGGCGAGAAGCAGCAGCGGTGGCTGCAGCACCGTACCATCCATCACCGTATGGGCCTTGGCCGAGTAACCAAGGTTGCGAATCTGCTGCGCGATGACGCCGCCGATCAGGGAAAACCGCAGATAGGCGCGCATGGATTGGCTGACCGCGATCCAGTCGTCGCCGGACGCGCCCTCCATCGTTTCAAAGCCCTGATCCACGATCATAGAAATGGCGTTGTCGTGGGTCGGCACGATTTCGGCACCGGTGGCGTCGTGGCTATACCAGACCCAGTCCGGGCAGCGGCTGGTGCCAGCGGCGTCGATCCCAAGGAAATAGCTGGCGGCGCGCAGCGCAGCGGCGTTGTTTTCCGCGTCTGTCGGTCGCGCACCCTTCGCCACCGGGCCATCTTGCAACGGGGTGAATACCCCAAGCGCGCGGCGCTGGGCATAGCTGGGGGCGGCCTTGCGCACATACATCCCGCCCGAGGAACTCTCGTGCAGGTGTTTACCCATGTCGCCGAACTGCGCACGGGCGAACATGTCGGACCGTTTCGGCACACGAGCGACGTTTTCTTCGTCGATATAGGATGTGGGCTGGTCGACCCGTTTCAATCGCTCGAAGGGCAGCGGGCCTTGGGCATAGTCGCGACGTGCATAAGGGTCGAGGTTCAGGCCGGATTTGGCGCTGCCCATGCCCAGCTTCCACCGTAGCCCGGTCAGGTTCGGTTGCTCAGTCTCAGGGGCAAGAGGGCGGTCGGGTGTGATGTCGAGATCTGTGGTGACGACGGCGATGCCGAACTGGTTCCCAATCCAAGGCGCGCGCAGTCCATCCGGGGTTGCCCATGCCAGCCCAGCTTGCGTGGCAAGCCGCGACATCCAGACATCGCTGGCAGCCCCCGTATGGGCCTTTGCGTCATACCCCAAAAGTCGCAGATAGTTCGCGATCACGATGGCCGTTTCCGAGGACAACAGACAGGCGCGGTGGTCCTGCGCGTCCGTGATCCAGTCGGCGCCAGGCTCGTCCGCACGGGGCGTACGGTGGTGTTCATAGAGGAAAACAATCGCGTGGGTGTGGCCCGACACGGGGCGAATGCCAGAAGACAGGCTCTCTTTCAACTCGGCCATCAGCGTGTCGATCCCAGCAGCCAGTGTTCGCACCTCGCGCGTGCTAAGGGCGCTGACCAGATCTTGAATGCCCGGGTTTTCGGTTGGGGTGTCTCGCAGAGCGTCAGCGTCCAATCGGGTGATACCAACCATCGACGCATCCGAGAAATAGCCAAAGGCCTTCAGGTGCCGGGCGCGTTCGTCCGGATCATCCGGAATGGACGAGCGAGTTGGATTGACCTCTCCGTCCCGGATCGCGTCCAGCGCGGCCTGATAGGGGGCCATCGCGTTCACAAGGCTTTCCGGCCGATCTGGCCGGTCAAATGACAGATGCGGGTCCGGGGCAACCAGATCCAATCCTGCGGCCGTGTCGCAACGGCTCAGGCGTTCAAGCGGGTAGGGGCCCAGATCCACAGGCCGATTGCGGGTCGAAAACAAGCGCATGTCGGTCGTCCATTCTGCCGGGGAAACCAGAAGTTGCCTTCGGTCCGGTCAGGTCTTTCAGGTGTTAGACTACCCAAAGCATGTCTGGAAAACAGACGCTAGAGAAAAATTGGATTCAATATCCGTTCCGGGCGCGAAAACGCCGGATCTCGCTTTCTGACGGTGTTTGACCGGTGAAAAGCTCGACATAACGCGGCACGCGGTCGATCCGGCCCGTGGGCTCTTCTTTGATCTCCATCGCGATATACCCGACCTGCGTATAAAGGATGGCCATGGTTCGCACTTCGGCGTCGTCAGCGACATAGCCGTAGCGTTCGAACATGGATTTGATGGCCGTTTTACGCTGTGCGTCGGCGTCATCGACCCGGCGTTTCAGGTCGGCATCATGGTCGGCCCAGTTCCGGATCGCGCGGTCAAGCTGCGCGTCGAACAGGTCTTTCTGAAACCAGCAGTCTTGAAGGTTGAACATCGCCTCGCAGATGGTCTCGGCGTAAAGCGCACATTGGGCGACCAGATTACCCGTGTTCTTGTCCTCCCACCGTTTGATCATGGCATCCAGCAGCGCCTCGCGGTCGCGGAAGTGGTGATAGAACCCGGTGCGCGTCAGGCCAAGCTGGGTGGCCAGCGGCATGATCTTCACTCCGTCCACACCAGCCGTGATCAGCAGTTCAAGCGCAGCGTCAAGCCACATGGTTTCCGAGGCGCGCGGGCGCTGTATGTCGTTTTTGGTCATAGTCGTGCATCATAGGTGACTTGACACATGTGTCAAATCAGTCGTCACCTGTGTCAACTATGCGACTCATGACGGAGGAGGATGTGATGGGCGAGCTAAGCACAGGACGGCGGCGTAGCCGTGGAAAGCGGCAGGCACGAGACGGATCGCCCGGCCAGAACCCGCATCTAGAGCGCCCCTATATCAAGCGGGGCATTCCCACCTATGACATTCTTGGGGAAGAGGCGCTAAGCCAGATCGAGGCGACCGCCGACCGCATCATGGCCGAGATCGGCATCGAGTTTCGCGATGACCCCGAAACGGTCGAGATGTTCCGCAAGGCCGGTGGCGAGGTCACGCAGTTGGATGACACGCGCTGGAACATCAAGTTCGCGCCGGGCATGATCCGCGAGATCCTGCAGACAGCTCCGGCCGTATTCACTCAGCACGCCCGAAACCCGGCCAACACGGTTCAGATCGGCGGCGACAACGTGGTTTTCGCGCCGTCCTATGGCAGCCCGTTCGTGATGGATCTGGATAAGGGGCGCCGCTATGGCACGCTTGAGGACTTCGAGAACTTCGTGAAGCTGGGGCAGTCCAGCCCGTGGCTGCACCATTCCGGCGGGACAGTGTGCGAACCGACAGATATCCCCGTGAACAAGCGGCATCTGGATATGGTCTATGCCCATATGCGCTATTCTGATCGACCGTTCCTTGGCTCGGTCACTGCGCCCGAACGCGCGGCCGACAGCGTCGAGATGTGCCGCATTCTATTTGGTGCCGATTTTGTCGATCAGAACTGTGTGATCATGGGCAATTTCAACACCACCAGCCCGCTGGTGATTGACGGCATCACATCGCAGGGAATTCGCGAATATGCGAAGGCCGGGCAGGGATCCATTCACCTTCCTTTCTTGCTGGGTGGGGCCGTGTCGCCCCTGACCCTTGCTGGATCGGCGGCGCAATGTCTGGCCGAAAGCATGGTGTCTTGCGCGATTACGCAGTTGGAACGTCCGGGATCCCCGGCTATTTTGGCGAGCTTCCTCAGTTCGATGTCGCTACGATCAGGATCGCCCACCTTCGGGACGGCGGAGCCAGCGCTGGGCAGCCTTGTTTTTGGGCAGTTGGCGCGTCGCCTGAATATGCCGTTGCGTTGTGCTGGCAATTTCTCGACTTCGAAACTGCCGGACGCGCAAGCGATGCAGCAGGCGATGATGTCGATGATGTCGGCAGTGCAGTGCGGCGCAAACTATCTGCTGCACTCGGCGGGCTTTCTGGATGGGCTTCTGTCCATGTCCTATGAGAAGTTCATGCTTGATCTGGATCTCTGCGGAGCGCTGCATTCCTACTACGATGGCGTGCAAGTGAATGAGGACACGCTGGGCTTTGATGCCTTGGCCGAGCAAGGGCCGGGCGAGCACCTGTTTTCGACCGCGCATACGATGCGGCACTACAAGACGGCGTATTATGACAGTGCGCTGGACGATAACCAGCCGTGGGAAACATGGGACGAGCAGGGAGAGATCGACATGGCGACCCGTGCAAACCAGCGCTGGAAGGCGCAGCTTGCGGCCTATGAGGCACCCGCTCTGGATGTTGCCAAAGACGAGGCTTTGCAGGACTTTATCGCGCGCAAGAAAGCCTCGATGGAAGACGCTTGGTATTAAAGGGAAGGGGGCTTTGCCCCCGCGTCTACGACGCTCCCCCAGGATACTTGAGACAAGAAAATGCGGGCGAAATGCCCCAAGTCGAGAAGGATGGATGATGTCGAACGATCCACTTTTACAGCCCTATCAACTGGGGCATCTGACCCTGAGAAACCGGATCATGACGACGAGCCATGAACCGGCCTATCCCGAAGACGGGATGCCGAAAGCGCGCTATGCGGCCTATCACGCCGAGCGCGCCAAGGCGGGTGTGGCGATGACCATGACGGCGGGGTCTGCGGCCGTGTCGAAAGACAGCCCGCCGGTTTTTAACAACATCCTTGCCTACAAAGATGAAGTGGTGCCGTGGATCCGGCAGCTGACGGAAGCGGTGCACGAACATGGTGCGGCGTGCATGATCCAGCTGACCCATCTGGGGCGGCGCACCGGTTGGAACAAAGGCGACTGGTTGCCGCCTGTCTGTTCGACGCCACACCGTGAACCCGCCCACCGCGCCTTCCCCAAAATGGCCGAAGATTGGGACATCTCGCGGATTATCTCGGACTTCGCAGATGCGGTTGAGCGGATGAAAGAGGGCGGCATGGACGGGGTCGAGGTGATGACCCACGGGCATTTGCTGGACCAGTTCATTTCGCCCCTGACCAACCGGCTGGACGGTCCCTATGGTGGCGATCTGGCCGGGCGGATGAAGCTGACGCTGGACATTATCGAGGCCGTGCGCGCCCGTGTGGGCAGTGAGTTCATCGTGGGGGTGCGTTTTGCGCCGGACGAGGTCGAAACCGGCGGCATTGATCCCGAAATGGGATTGGAGATCGCCCGGATGCTGCGCGATTGCGGACATGTGGATTACCTGAACATCAACCGGGGTCGCATTCATACGGATCCGGCGATGACCGACATGATCCCCATTCAGGGTGCGCCGGCGTCTCCGCACTTGGATTTTGCGGGCCGGGTCCGCAAAGAGGTCGGGATGCCCACCTTCCATGCGGCCCGCATTCCAGATGTCGCGACCGCGCGCCATGCGGTGGCTTCGGGTCAGCTGGATATGGTTGGTATGACGCGCGCGCATATGGCCGATCCGCATATCGTGAAGAAAATCATCGAAGGGCGGGAAGAAGATATTCGTCCCTGTGTCGGTGCGACCTATTGTTTGGACCGGATCTATCAGGCCGGTGATGCGCTGTGTGTTCACAACGCGGCCACTGGGCGCGAGCTGACCATGCCGCACGAGATCGCCGCTGCCGACACCCCCCGCAAGGTGGTGATCGTGGGCGCTGGGCCTGCGGGGCTTGAGGCCGCACGGGTGGCTGCTGAGCGCGGCCATGACGTGACTGTCTTTGAAGCGCAGCCCGATCCCGGTGGGCAGGTGCGCCTGACCGCGCAAACTCCGCGTCGGCGCGAGATGATCGGCATCATCGACTGGCGCATGGCGCAATGCGCGGCGCGCGACGTGACCTTCAATTTCAACACATGGGCCGAGGCCTCAGACCTCACCGCATTGAACCCTGACGTGGTGATTGTCGCCACCGGCGGTCTGCCGAACCTCGAGCTGTTCGAGACCAAGGGCGAGCAGGATCTGGCCGTCAGTGCGTGGGACGTGATCGCAGGCGACGTGAAATGTGCGGGCGATGTGCTGATCTATGACGAAAGCGGCGACCATCCGGCGCTTCAAGCCGCCGAGATCGCAGCCGAAGCGGGTGCGAATGTCGAGGTGATGACCCCTGACCGTGTCTTTGCCCCTGACATCATGGCGATGAACCTTGTGCCCTATATGCGCTCGCTGCAGCCTAAGGGCGTGCGCTTTACGGTGACCGAGCGCCTGAAGGACATTCAGCGCGAGGGCAATCGCCTGATGGTCACGCTGGGCACGGACTATTCCGAGTTTACGCGTCAGGCGACCTATGATCAGGTGGTGGTGAACTACGGCACCATGCCGATGGATGATCTGTATTTCGATCTGAAAGAGCAATCATCGAACCGGGGCGAAGTGGATCACAACGCCCTGATCGAAGGCCGGCCGCAGACCATCAACACCAATCCCGATGGGCAGTTCCAACTGTTCCGTATTGGCGATGCGGTGACAGCACGCAATACGCATGCCGCCATTTATGACGCGCTTCGGTTGGTGAAAGACCTGTAAATTAGGCCTGCTGCGTGCGTTCGATATACGCGCGCAGCTCTTCCGCTTCGTGGCGGGCGTCGCGTAGACCATCCATCGCGGCGCGCAGCTCGGCCTCGGTTTGATAGAGCTGGTTGGCCATCTCGGCCTCGCGCGATTGCAGATAGGTGATCGCTTCGTCGCGGGTTTCTTCCGCGTCGTGCAAAGCCTGTGCCATCTTGTCCAGCTCGCTCATCTCGCTGCCCGGCACTTGCACGAAGCGATGGATCAGCCAATGGGCAAACCAGCCCAGCACGAAGGCCACGAAAAGAATAATGGCGGTGACGATGATAAACTCGGTTCTGTTCATCGGGGCTGTCCTTCCGTGTCAATCAGCGTTCCGGGCGCGGGGCCGGACGAGGGTCGTCTGCATCGGGGGCGAAGACTTCGGGGCCACTATAGGGTGGCGTGGTGGTGTCTTCACTTGATTCTGTGGTGGTCGCGTCCGGTGCGTCACCTTCTGCGGCGTCGGTCGCAGGGGCGGCGGTCTCGTCCACGGGCGCGCCGTCGGTCGGCACCTCTGCGGTTTCCGCTGTGGCCTCGGTGTCGGCGAGCGCGCCGTCAGCTTCCGCTTCTGCGTCAGCCTCGGCTGCACCTTCTTCCGACACACCTTCCAGCAGGCGGAATTCGATCCGGCGGTTCGCCTCGCGGCCTTCCTCGGTTCCATTGTCGGCGATCGGATTTTCCTCGCCATAGCCGACAGCAGACAGGTTCGAGGTCAGGATGCGGCGTGACAGAAGCGCTGACAGGACCGCCTGCGCACGGTTTTGCGACAGGGCAAGGTTCATTTCCTCGCGGCCCTGGCTGTCAGTGTAGCCCGCGATCTCCATCCGCACATCCGCACATTCGCGCATGATCTCGGCAATCTTATCGACGGTCTCGGCGGCTGATGCTTCGATATTGGCCGAACTGGGCGCGAAGGTAATTTTCGTTTCAGCCAGAACTGCGTTGATATCCGCTGCGCATTCTTCCGGGCTGGGCAAAAGCAGCGTCGGGTTCAGGCTTTCCTCGTAGGCGACATTGACCTGAAAGTTTTCCGAGGCCCCCAGCTTTTCCCCCAACAGGCGTGAAATCTCGGACGCGACTTCCGGATCTCCGGTGCGCCCACGAATGTCCACGATGTCAGGCTGTACGACGATCACACCGCTGTGGACCAGCGACAGTGCTTCAAGACCAGCCAGTACACGAGTGGGCCAATTGCTTGGCAGATCGGGGTCAAGGCGGGTGGCCGGATAGACCGCGTTAGAGCCGAACTTGGCGCGGGCAAAGCTTTCAGCAGCGCTGCGCAGGGCGTCGTCCGACAGACGGCCGCGGAGTTGTACCAGACCTTCCGGGCTAAGGGTCGCGACGAATTCGGGCGTCGCCTCGCCCTCGCCAGTGCCGTCGATCTTGACGGGTTCAGGCAGGACCGAGTGCAGCGAATACAGATCCGACAGGTTGCTTTCCAGTTCACCCACCACGCGGTCAAAATCGGCCTGGGGCGTGGTGTCCAATGCGATCAGAGTGACATCAGCGTCCGAGAAAGTGACCGATCCACCACCAAGGGCAGCCACCGCGTCGATTCCCATTTCGGCCGCATCGGCCCAATCGGGCGACGGCACGCCCAAGCCGATGATGCAGTTCGCCACGTCTTCGAGCCCCGCTTCGGTCGCGGCCGAGATGATCTTGGCGCGCCCGATGGCGTCATGAGCGGAACAGGCGTCGAACCGTGCACCCTCGTCGTCGATCAGGAAGCGCAGCGTGAAGGGCGTGATCACCGGGCGCGGGGCAGAAATGTCGAGCGATAGAAGGATCGACCGCGGGGCCTTGCGTTTCAGGCGGCTGGCCCAGTCCTGCTGTTCTTCCGTGCTGTCAGCCACGGCGGTGATCGACACCTTGTCGGCATCCATCGAGATCTTCGAACGTGGCAGCAGTTTCAGGGCATAGAGCGCGAACTCTAGCGTGGTGTCCCAGTTGACGGGGACGGGATAATCGGCGACTTCCAAAAGATCGGTGACCTCGGCTTTGCCAGCAATGCTGCCCACTTCGTCAACCAGATCTTCGCGGTCCGACTGCTTGGGGATCAGACCGATCATCGAGATGCCCGAGTTGTTGCGCAAAACCTCAATCGAGAAACGCGGCGGCGCCACGATCTCGGCCTCGGGAATGGTCATGTTGTCGATCACGCGTGTCGCGTCGACCTCGCCCCCGGCGATGGACAGAGCACGAAACCGCATCGCTTCACTGGGGGCATTGCCCGACAGAACGACCTGCAACCCATCAGATTGAACCTGCGCCCATTCGTGGCCGCGCAGGGTCAGCGCATCACGCACGGCTTCTTCTGAAAAGCTTTCGATGGCATTGACGGAAAGAATAGCCGCACACAGGGCCAGAAATGCACCGACTACAAGCGAGGCCGAGGCCATGAGAAGTTGCGAGGGGCGCATACGTATTCAGGTCCGTGATTTCTTTGGTTTTAAGTTTATTATGGGGTGTTGGGGCAGGGTGCAATCATACGATTTGGCTTACGGCAAGAAATAGCACAAGAATAAGGCCCGCATCGCGGTTGGATCTAAATAATTTCAGGCAATTTTCCGGGCTGTCTGTGTCGAGCGAGCGCAGCTGCCAGGCCAGATGCCACCCCATGAACCACGCGCCTCCAAGGGCGATGACCAACGATAGGACGTTTGTGTTGGGGGCCAGTGCCAGAATGATCGCAAGCGCCGTCAGCGCAACGGTGGCGAACAGGAATATCCGTAGCCATGTGCGGCTGTTGTCGCCAAACAGGCGCGCGGTGGATTTCACGCCGATCAGAGCGTCATCCTCGGTGTCCTGATAGGCATAGATCGTGTCGTAAAACAAAGTCCACACGATCCCGGCGACATAAAGCGCCGTCGGCGCTAGGCTGAGCGATCCGGTATGTGCAACCCAGCCCACCAGTGCGCCCCAGTTGAAGGCGATACCAAGGAAGACCTGCGGCCACCACGTAAAGCGTTTGGCAAAAGGATAGACCGCCACGGGCAGCAGGGCCGCGACGCCCAGAAAGATCGTGGTCCAGTTGAAGGTCAACAGAATGCCGAAGGAAATCAGCGCCTGCAGCCCCATCCAGATCAGCGCTTGTTTGACCGTGACCTGACCCGAGGGGATTGGGCGGCTTTTGGTGCGCTCGACCTTGCCGTCGAAATCGCGGTCGGTGATGTCATTCCACGTACAACCCGCCCCGCGCATCAGGAACGACCCGATGGCGCAGCCCAGCATGATCCACGCGTCATACCAACCAAAGCGGCCGGTGCTTGCGGTGGCCAAAAGCAGGCTCCACCAGCAAGGGATCAACAGCAGCCACGTGCCAATCGGGCGATCCGCGCGGCTGAGGCGCAGATAGGGCCGCGACCACGCTGGCGCACGGTGATCCACCCAATTGCCCGTATAGGCATCAGAAACCTGTCCATTCTGGTCTGGCAAATCGGTGTTCGGGGTCATAGATTTCCCTCATGAAACAGGCAAAAACTCGGCTCTATGTAGATCACCCCTTGGGTCAGGGGCAAACCGTTTCGCTGGATCGCGACCAAGCGCATTATCTTTTTGGGGTGATGCGGCTGGGCGAAGGCGATCATGTGGCGCTTTTCAACGGGCGTGACGGGGAATATCCGGCCCGTGTGATTGAGGCCGGCAAGCGCAAGGGCGTGTTGGAATGCCTTGAGCAATCCCGCCCACTGCACATGCCGCCCGATCTGTGGCTTTGCTTTGCTCCGATCAAGAAGGCGCGCACCGACTTTATTGTCGAGAAAGCCGCCGAGATGGGCGCTGCCCTGATCCAGCCTATGTCGACCGAGTTCACCAACTCCGAACGCATCCGCCGCGACCGCCTGCAGGCCCACGCTGTCGAGGCGGCCGAGCAATGCGGTGGAACCTATGTGCCCGAGGTCGTGGACCTGATGCGCATGGACAAGCTTTTGGACGCATGGCCCGACGACCGCCAAATCATGTTCTGTGACGAGGCACTGGTCGGCGCGGCCGAGACGCTCTCGGCGGCCAGCGGTCACCGCTGGGCGATCTTTATCGGCCCCGAAGGCGGCTTCTCCGACCGCGAACGCGCCCGTCTGCACGCGATGGAGAACGCCCACCCCGTCAGCCTCGGCCCCCGCATCCTGCGCGCCGACACTGCCGCAGTCGCTGCCATGACCATGTGGCAGCAAGTGCTGGGGGATTGGGGGTGATCCGTCCCGAGCTTCAGGCACAGCTTCTGCGGTATCGCGAGGCGCTTTTTGGCGCTGCCGTCGCGCTTCTCGGCCTCTGGTGGGCATGGGGGTCGCTGGGGCTGATCACGTGGATGGGGCTGGCTTTGGCCGTGTTTGGTGCGGTGATCCTTTGGTCTGGCTTGCGCCGTGCGCGGATCCGGTCGGCGCATGGAGGTGTCGGCGTGGTGCAGATCGACGAGCGGCAAGTGACCTATTTGGCACCTATTGGCGGCGGCTTTGCCTCGCTTGATGACGTGGTGCGGATCGAGATTGGGCGCGACTTGGCGGGCCTTTCTGTCTGGCGCTTCCAGCAGCTGGGTGCCGTCCTGACCATCCCCGCCCGCGCCGAGGGGGCCGAGGCGATCTTTGATGCGCTGACTGCCCTCTCAGGCGCCAATATTGACGCCGCGATCCGGGCGGTGAACACGCCCCCCAATGACACTGTCGTGATATGGACGCGCGGCGTCGCGAAGCTGCATTGACACTGGCAGCCGCTTGCCTCACGACTGGAGCCCCCAAAAGGGCGTTTTCAACAGGAGCCGAATATGTCCATTCCTCAGTCCGGTGGTGGTCCGATCACCCATCACGATCAGCTGGCGCAGTTTCTGGAAAGTGGCTGCAAACCGCGTGACACATGGAAAATCGGCACCGAGCACGAGAAGTTCGGCTATTGCAAGGACACGCTGAAGCCGCTGCCTTATGACGGCGACCGCTCGATCCTGAAAATGCTGGAAGGGTTGCGCGACCGCTATAACTGGACCGAGGTGCGCGAAGCAGGCAACCTGATCGGGTTGCAGCGCGATGGCGCGAATATCTCGCTGGAGCCGGGCGGGCAGTTCGAACTGTCGGGCGCGCCCTTGGACAACATCCACCAGACCTGTGACGAGGTGAACGAACACCTGCGCGAAGTGCACGAGATCGCGGACGAGATCGGCGCACGTTTCATCGGTCTGGGTGCAGCCCCCGAATGGACGCACGAGCAGATGCCTGTGATGCCCAAAGGGCGTTACAAGCTGATGACCGACTATATGGACAAGGTCGGCACCCACGGGAAACAGATGATGTACCGGACCTGCACCGTGCAGGTGAACCTCGACTTCGCTGACGAGGCCGATATGGTCCAGAAGTTCCGCGTGGCGCTGGCGCTGCAGCCGGTGGCGACCGCGCTGTTTGCGAACTCGCCCTTCTTCGAGGGCAAGCCAAACGGCCACAAGTCGTGGCGTTCGCGCATCTGGCGCGATCTGGACGGTGCGCGTACCGGCATGCTGCCTTTCGTTTTTGAGGACGGCATGGGGTTTGAACGTTACGTGGACTATGCGCTCGATGTGCCGATGTATTTCGTCTATCGCGATGGGCAGTATATCGACGCGCTGGGCCAGTCCTTCCGCGACTTCATGCAGGGCAAGCTGCCCGCGCTGCCGGGTGAAACCCCGACCCTGAGCGACTGGGCCGATCACCTGACCACGATCTTCCCCGAGGCGCGGATCAAACAATATATGGAGATGCGCGGCGCTGATGGCGGCCCGTGGCGTCGCCTCTGCGCACTGCCCGCCCTATGGGTCGGCCTGATGTATGACCAAGCCAGCCTCGATGCAGCGTGGGATCTGGCGAAAGGCTGGGACGAAGAAACCCGCGAAGCGCTGCGGGTGGCGGCATCCGTCGAGGGTTTGCAGGCCGAAGTAAACGGCATCCGCATGCTGGATCTGGCCCGTGACGTGGTGAAGATTGCCGAAGGTGGCCTGAAAGCCCGCGCCCGTGTCGGCAGCGGGGGCATGGTGCCCGACGAGACCCACTTCCTGAACGCGCTGCAAGAAAGCGTCGAAGAAGGCCGCTCGCCCGCCTGTGAACTGCTGGGCAAGTATCACGGCGAATGGGATGGGGATCTCAGCCGGATTTATGCGGAGTATAGTTACTGACAGCGGGATTGGGGCAGCATTGTGAACCTACGCTGCGCCTGTTGCAAACCAACTTCAAACCGCACATCAAAATGAGATCTGGCCGAGTACCTGCCGCAGATAGGACACCTCAAGTTCATCGTTGTCACATTGTTCCTGAAGGCAATAGCGCATCAGGAAGATCTGATAAAACACATGCGACTTGGCGAAATCCGGTGGGAAGACGAGATGGAGTTCCTGTCGCACGCGCGTAATGCCATTTCCCAAAGGCGGGTCGTACAGGTGAAAATGCGTCAGGAAATGAAAGGTGTGTTCACCGATCACCGTATCACCCATCTGGACATTACCAAGTGAGTAATCGACGCCTTCCACTTGCATATTGTGGATTTCCCACTCCCGGTATCGTGTTGCTAACTCTTCTATGACCCAATCGCCGAAGATTGGATTCATCATTGTGTCCTTTGCAACAATGATCGCGTCGGCTGTAAGCAACGCTCCAGCGCCATCAAATCGGCGCCCTCCAACAGCGCTCAAAGCATTTTCGCTAAGTTCATTGGACCACCCATCGCCCGTCGGCAGTCGCAGTTTCAGGTTCTCAAGTTGATAGTCTTGCCAGCCCACCAGATCGTCGGCTTTGTTTGGGAATGTGTAACTTGATAAGTAAGGAACCGCGGGTGGGTTCCCCGTCGTACGTCCCTTAGTCAGAGTATTTTGGATGTCAGCTGAAATCACATCTGCCAATACGCCAATTGGATCGCCAACATGGAACTTCTGCTCATAGGCGTGTTCGCCTAGTCGCCTCGTTTGCAGCTCACCCTCCACGATTGGAATGTCATGGGAAACACCATCGATAATGTGCTCGCCACGATCCAAGCCGCCGTCGAAATTTTCGTCGAAAAGCCATAGAACGTCAGACTTTGATCCTCTGCCGTCGCCATCAAAGTCCACATTGTTGACTGCGTAGGTGTCAAACCTGCCGTCGCGATTCCGGTCAACGAATTGGTAGTTGACCCAGTAGACAGTCAAATTTCCGGGATCTGAATTATCGAAAGCGGGCCCACTGTTGAAAACTAGCCAGTAGGGTGCGTTGCTTTCGGGGTCTGTAAAGAAGACCCCGAATTCCAGCGTGGTTTTCTGGCGCTGCTCATCATAATACGCGTAGAAATCAGCCTGTTCGTTGCCATCCTGATCGGTCAGGACCAACAATGGAAACCCCTCGAAGCTGTCTGTCATCAGGGTGGCAACCTCATTGCCAAAAGCAGTGCTATGTCGAAGCTTGTTTGACATGTCGGTGACGATTTCGAAAGCATCGAACCGAGCACTTTCTCGCCAGGGCCAGACTTTTTCCATGTGTCGACTTATATACATCGAAAGACCTGTCCGGCTTTCGGCGTGTGCCGGTGTTGTCATGGACAGTATTAGGCAGGCGGCGGCAATTGCTTTCAGAAATGACCTGATTGACATGATAATTCCCCCCATGCCGAGCGTAGTATGATGGCAGTGAATGAGGGAATGATCTGTATCAATCGAGGTGGAGCCGCCGCCCCTACCTCGGAAGCACCTTCCCCGGGTTCATGATCCCCTTCGGGTCCAGCGCCAGTTTGATCTGGCGCATGACCTCCAGCGCCACCGGATCCTTGCGGCGCTGCATCGAGGGCAGTTTGGACAGCCCGATGCCGTGTTCAGCCGAGAAGCTGCCGCCCATCTCGTGCACCACGTCTTCGACCTGTTCCATGATCGGGTCACACAGCGCAGGATCGCTCGGGAAAACCGCATAGTGAATATTGCCATCACCCAGATGCGCGACCTCCAGCACATCCGCGTTGGAGTCCAGTAGGGCGAGTTCATCCCCCATCTGGTCCAAGAACCCCTCTATCTTATCCAGAGGCAGGGCGATGTCGTTATTCACCAACGGGCTGCGGCCAAGACAGACTTCGGCGGCGGCTTCGCGGCGGGCCCAAAGCTGGCTGCGCTGGGTGTCGTTCTGGGCGATGATCGCATCTTGGATCTGCCCAGCTTCGATCGCGCCGGCCAGCAGCGCCTCGAACGTGCTGACCAGCGGCAAGCTGCCATCCGGGTCGGGCTGGGCATCTTTTGGCGCGGTCGAGGCAATCTCGGCCAGCACGGTTACCGGGTGGTCGGTGTCGAAAACCGGGGTCAGGTCTGGGACGTGGGAATGCACTGCGTTCAAGTAATGCGCGGGCATGTATTCAAACGCCTCGACCGCGCCGCCCGTGGCCTCTTGCAGGCGGTTCAGAACGGATAGTGCGTCGGTCAAATTGTCCAGCGCCAGCATTGCCGTGGCGCGGGCTGCGGGGGCCGGGGCCAGTTTCAGCACCGCGCCGGTGATCACGGCCAGCGTGCCTTCGGACCCAATCAGCAGATCGCGCAGGTCATAGCCGGAATTGTCCTTGTGCAGTTCGCTCATCAGATCGAGAACGCGGCCATCGGGCAAGACGGCCTCGATCCCGATGCACAGCGCGCGGGTGTTGCCGAATTTCAGCACATTGGACCCGCCCGCATTGGTCGCCAGCATTCCGGCAATCTGGCACGACCCCTGTGCGCCGAAGGTCATGGGAAAGCGCAGCCCGTGCTGGGCGACCGCGTTGTGTAGGTTTTCCAGCACCACGCCCCCGTCGACGAGGGCAAGGCGGGCATCAGGCTTGATCTCGCGGATATTGTTCAGCCGCGCCAGTGACAGCATCAGACTGCCTTCGGGCGCATGGGCGCCACCAGAAAGCCCGGTATGGCCAGAGACTGGCACGACAGGCGTTCGTGTCTCATTGGCCAGTTTCATCACCTGCGAGATTTCCTCGACCGATCCGGGGCGCACGACTGCCAAGGGTGTGTTTTGGTACTTTCCAACCCAGTCCGTTGCAAAGCCCGCCGTATCGGGCCCGGTCAAAACATGCTCAGGTCCGGTGATGCTGCGCAGGGCGTCAAGAATGTCCATTTCGGGTCCTTTGGGATATGCGTGACTTGGATTTGGCAAGGTGCTAGCGATAACTTCTAGAAAGATCTGCGCGCGATGCCAAGAAGGAGAGCCCCATGACCCATATCCTTGCCATTGATCAGGGCACAACCTCGTCCCGGGCCATCCTGTTTGATGGGGATATGCGGCCAAGTGCCGTTGCGCAAAAGGAATTCACGCAACATTTTCCTGCCTCGGGCTGGGTCGAACATGACCCGGAAGAGATTTGGAGCACCGTCTGCGCCACCTGTCTAGAAGCCGCTGAAGGGCAGGATGTCACGGCCATCGGTATCACCAACCAGCGCGAAACCACGCTTGTCTGGGACCGCGCAACGGGGGCGCCGATCTACAACGCGATTGTCTGGCAGGATCGCCGGACCGCCGAAACCTGCGCCGATCTGAAAGCCGCCGGGCACGAGGCAATGGTGACGGACCGGACAGGTCTGCTGTTGGATCCGTATTTCTCGGCCACGAAACTGGCGTGGATCTTGGACAACGTGGACGGCGCGCGGGCCAAGGCCGACGCCGGAGAGCTGGCCTTTGGCACTGTGGACTGCTTCCTGATCTGGCGGTTGACCGATGGGGCCGCACATGTGACCGATGCCACCAACGCCGCGCGCACGATGCTTTATGACATCAAGCGCGGGGCATGGGATGCGGATATCTGCGCGCTTTTGAACATCCCAATGTCCCTGCTGCCCGAAGTGCGCGATTGCGCGTCCCAGTTCGGCGTGACGGACCTTTTGGGCGCGCCGGTGCCCATTCTGGGCGTGGCGGGGGATCAGCAGGCGGCGACCATCGGGCAGGCTTGCTTCCAACCAGGGATGCTGAAATCCACCTATGGCACCGGATGTTTTGCGCTGCTGAACACGGGCGACGCGCCGGTTACGTCAGCTAACCGTCTGCTGACCACGATTGCCTATCAGCTAGACGGCAAACCGACCTATGCGCTGGAAGGCTCGATCTTCATCGCAGGTGCGGCCGTGCAATGGTTGCGCGATGGGTTAGGGATCATCGACAATGCCGCTGAAACCACGGCGCTGGCTGATGCGGCCGATACCGCACAAGAGGTGATCTTGGTGCCTGCTTTCACCGGAATGGGCGCGCCCTATTGGGATGCGGAGTGTCGGGGCGCGGTGTTCGGTCTGACCCGCGGGTCCGGCCCGAAGGAACTCGCGCGCGCCGCGCTCGAGGCCGTGGGCTTTCAAACCCGCGATCTGCTTGAGGCGATGCAGGCTGATATGGGCAATGCAGGCGAAACGGTGCTGCGCGTGGATGGCGGCATGGCGGCGTCCGACTGGGCGATGCAGTTCTTGGCAGACATCAACGGGGCCGCCGTGGATCGTCCGACGGTTCTGGAGACCACTGCGCTGGGAGCTGCGTGGCTTGCTGGTATGAAGGCTGGCATTTATCCCGATCAGGCCGGGTTTGCGGACACATGGGCGCTTGAGCGCAGCTTTGCGCCGCAGATGGATAGCAACACCCGCACGCGCCGCTATGCGGGGTGGAAAGACGCGGTGGCGCGAACGCTCAGCCGTGCTTAAGGGCGCGGGGACGGAGTTTTTTGAAAACTCCGTCTCGTTTTCTTTTAAAGAAAACGGATATCAGCCGCCTTTCGGGTGCGAGCGATAAATCCCCTCGGGCAGGTTCAGCGCGGCAGTCAGATCGCGCAGTTGCGCAGGCGACAGGGTGATTTTATGCACCTGATCGGTCCGCGGATCCCATTGTTCCAGCGTCACACACCCAGCAAAGGCGTTGATGATCACATCTTCGTTCAAGTGGGGGGTGTCGGTATCCTCGCCCTCGTCCACAAGCGTGACGACGGTCGAGTCAAATTCGTGTTCGATGGTAAACATGGTCCAAGTCTAGTCGCTTGGGCGGCAAAGGCCAGAGCGATCTGGCGAAGCAGCGGCTCGGCGGCTATACAAATGACATGGGCAAGACAGATATGCAGCAATTTAGCGGGTTTCTGACTGACCGGGGATCGAAATACGCGGTCTCGGGGGGGGCGGTTGAAAGCCGTGCAGATGTGAAAGCATTTCTGAAGACCCTCACCCGCGACAAACGTTACGCCAAGGCCACGCACAATACGTGGGCAGCCATCCTACCCAACGAGGGTGGTGTGAAGGGCGATGATGGCGAAGCGGGCGCGGGAATGGTCATTCTGCGGATGCTGGAACGCGAGGGCGTCAAAGGCCACATCATCGTGGTGACGCGCTGGTTTGGCGGCACCAAGCTGGGCGGAGACCGCTTCCGTCGGGTGCAGGACGCGGTGCAGCACTATCTTGAAAACGCAACGCTGAAGGGTGACGCATGTTGAGGGCTTTCCTGCGGCGGTTCTGGCAAAGATGCATCTGGTCCTGGGCCGGGTGGCGCGCCGCGTGGCGCACCGAGGCATCCTTGTGGCAATGGACCATCGTCTGCGTGATCTCGTGCGCTGCGGCGCTGTGGATGGATCTGACCCGCGGAGAGACTGCGTTGCTTCTGGCGCTGAGCGTGCTGGTTGTCGCGTCCGAACTGATCAACACTGCGATTGAACGCACCGTGGATCTGGTCACCCGCGAACAACACGACCTTGCCCGCGAGGCCAAAGACACGGCCAGCGCTTTTGTCGCGCTGACTGCGATTTCCGGAGGTGTCGCGTGGGTGGTGATCCTGTTCGGGTGATCAGGACGACGTAATCAGGCTTGGCCGTTCCCGGCCTCTTCTTCCAGATGCAGCTTCATGTCGATCAGCACATGCTGAAGCGCCAGCGTTTCACGCAGAAGGCGCTTGGCTTCGTTAATCGTGATGATCCCGTCTTCGATGGACTGCTGGTATTCCGCCATCAGCATTGCAAAGCGCTGCGACAGGGCAATCACGTCGCTGTTTATCCCGCCTTCGGGGGAGTTTTTGCGTTCAGCATCGTAAGAAATCGTGATCCCCTGAAGCTCGGCCAAGGCGCTGGTCACATGCGGATAGCGCGATGCCTCTTCCAGTGCGGCAACTGCGTCGATGGGCATGAAACGGTCGGCATGTTCTTCGCTATCGGAATAGTAACGTCCCAGAGTGGCCTTGGATTTGCCCGTAAGTGAACAGGCAGCTTCCAGCCCGACATCCTTTACCAGCGCCTCTGTATGTTTCTTCAGATAGCTTCCAACACCAGCCATACTCATATTCCCTTGTCGTCCCCTCAAATGTGTGGGGAATTCCATATCTCTTTTCCCATTATTTTAACGGTAATGGAATGGCTTATTTCTGAGGTGTACCGAGTTGTCTTTTGCTGTTTGCGAGTGAGAGAGTTTCGTGACAAGTGCCCGGCGCTACGTGCGTCGGCAAGAAAGGCCCTGCGGTCAGCGTGCTGTGGGGGTGCAGGCCAAACGCCTGTATGAGAAAGCCGGATGTGATTGTTTTCCCAGCGCAGCGGTCACTTCCATCCCCGGGCAATGCCCATCGACCGTATTTGCGTGCGCATCCGCTTTCTCCTTTTCGGCACGCCCTGTGATGGGTTGAACCGTTTGCACAGGCCGCGTAATTCAGGGGTATGGCAAAGCTCTATTTTCACTATTCGACCATGAATGCAGGGAAATCGACCCTGCTACTTCAGGCCAGCTATAACTACCATGAACGTGGGATGCAGACCTATCTGATCACCGCGCAGTTTGACAATCGCGCGGGCAAAGCGCGGATCGGCAGTCGGATCGGGATTGGTGCGGATGCGGATACATTTGCCAAGGGTGAGGACCTGTTCCAGAAGATTGAGGCGCGGCTGGCGGAAGGCCCATGCACCTGTGTGTTCATTGACGAGGCTCAGTTTCTAAGCCGCGAGCAGGTCTGGCAACTGGCGCGCGCCGTCGATGATCTACGTGTGCCGGTAATGTGCTACGGGTTGCGCGTGGACTTTCAGGGCAACCTGTTTCCGGGCTCGGCCGCGCTGTTGGCGCTGGCGGATGAGATGCGCGAAGTACGCACGATCTGTCACTGCGGAAAGAAGGCCACGATGGTGGTGCGGCAGGACGATCAGGGGCGCGTGTTGACCGACGGCGATCAAGTGCAGATCGGCGGAAACGAGACCTATGTGTCGCTCTGCCGCCGCCACTGGCGCGAGGCGACTGGGGGCTGAGATTCCCAAAGGAGCGCCTGCGGCGCGCTTGATGGCCTGTCGCTGTGCGACAGGCGGTGCCTCCGACGGGGGCTTGAGGCGGAAAAGGAAAGGTCCAGTGGACCTTTCCAGCCGAAAACGGGCGGAGCCCCGAGCAAGAAAATACGATCAGACGGGTGTCGGTAGGGGCGTTCCGTTGGCGAATGCCTCGATATTGTCCATCGCCAGCATGCCCATATCCGTCCGCACCTCGAGAGTGGCGGTGCCCAGATGGGGAAGCAGCGTCACATCCTCACGGTCGGTCAGTGCTTTGGGCACGTTGGGTTCGAATTCGTAGACGTCCAGACCGGCGCCAGCGATCTGGCCTTGTTCCAAAGCATCGATCAGGGCGGCTTCGCGGACGACCTCTCCGCGGGCGATGTTGATCAGGAAGGCATGGGGTTGCATGGCGTCGAAGGTATCTTTGTTGATCAAGTGCTGTGTCTCGGCCCCGCCCGGGACTGCGATGACTAAGATGTCCGCCGCGCGGGCGACGTCTTGGATGCTGGGCAATTGTTGCGCGGGCAGATCCGGGGTTTTGGGCGAGCGGTTGTAAAACACCACGTTCATGCCAAACCCGAAATGACAGCGCTTGGCGATCGCCTCGCCAATGCGGCCCATGCCGATGATGCCGACGGTTTTGCCTGATACGTGCATGCCCAGAAGCTGTGTTGGGTGCCAGCCTTCCCATGCGCCTTGGCGCAGCATTCGTTCGCCTTCTCCGGCCCGGCGGGCGGTCATCAGGATCAGGATCATGGCTGTATCGGCAGTGGCATCGGTGACGGCACCGGGGGTATTCGTCACAAGAAGCCCGTGCGCCTTGGCAGCGCTCACGTCGATGTGGTTGTAGCCTACACCGAAATTCGCCAGCAGGCGGGCGCGGATTTCTCCCGCTTCCGCAAAGATGTCAGCCGTATAGAGGTCGCCCAGCGTGGGCAGGACGATGTCGTAATCACGCAGGCTCGCGATCATCTCGTCCCGCGTCATCGGGGTTGTGATGTCGCGCACGGTGGTGTCGAAGGCGTCGCGGGCGCGGGTCAGGACAGCGTCGGGCAGGGGGCGTGAAATGAAGAGTTTCATCAGTACATCCGCGCACCGTTGGGGACGGATTTGTCGGGGGTCAGCAGCACGACCTCGCCCTCTGTATCGGGCAAGCCGAGGACCAGAACCTCGCTGCGCATCGGGCCGATCTGGCGGGCCGGGAAGTTCACCACGGCCATGACCTCTTTCCCGATCAGCACGTCTGGATTGTAGTGTGCTGTGATCTGGGCCGAGCTTTTCTTCTCGCCAATCTCGTCCCCAAAATCGACCCACAGCTTGATGGCGGGTTTGCGGGCTTCGGGGAAAGGTTCGGCGCGGACAATGGTGCCCTTGCGGATGTCGACTTTCAGGAAATCGTCGAAACTGATCTCAGCCATTGGCAAGCTCCTTGGAACGGTCGGCGGCGGCTTTCACCGCGCGGGTCAGAAGGTCGGGGAAGCCGGTATCCTCGTCCATCAGGACGGACAGCGCGGCTGCCGTGGTGCCACCGGGACTGGTGACATTCACCCGCAGCTGGGCAGGGTCATCAGCGGCTTCTTCCGCCAAGGCGCCTGCGCCGCCCACGGTGGCTTTGGCCAGTTGCATGGCAAGCTCGTCCGACAGGCCCTGTTTGACGCCAGCAGCCGCCAGCGTTTCGATCAAGTGGAACACATAGGCGGGGCCAGAGCCGGACACGGCGGTGACGGCGTCCATCTGGTGCTCTCCGTCCAGCCGGACGACCTGCCCGACAGCAGACAAGAGCGCTTGGGCCAGATCCATGTCGGCAACGCTGGCATGATCATTGCCACAAATCGCCGTGATCCCGCGCCCGATGGCGGCGGGGGTGTTGGGCATGGCGCGGATGATGGGGGTCTGGTCGCCCAGCATGGTTTCATAGGCCGAAATGGGCGTGCCCGCGGCGACCGATAGGAACAGGGTGGTGCCGTTACCGAGGGCTTTCAGCGACGGCAGCGCCTCGGCCATCATCTGGGGTTTCACCGCGATCAGCACGATGGCGGGATTTTCGGGAAGCTGCGTGTTCAGGTTCAGCCCATCCAGCGATTGCAGCCAGTCCGACGGGTAGGGGTCGTTCACCCAGACCGAGCCGGTCGGCAACCCATCCGATAGCCAGCCCTCCAGCATGGCCGATCCCATCTTGCCGCAGCCCAGCAGCACCAGACCGCGCGATTTTACCTGATCCATCATGATGACGCCCCATCCCGTTTCCAACTTGGGTGCGAGATTAGAGCGCGATGCGGGCGGCGCAAGCCGAAACCGCGCCCGAAGGCGCGGCTGACTTTCGTGAGTGGTGGGGTTAGGCGCGCCCGTAAGCCTCGGCGATGGCAACCTGCAGGGCGTCGCTAATGCTGCGGTCGGTCCATGCGACCAGCTGGAACGCGGGGTAGAAACGTTCCGATGCGGATACAGCCGAGGCAATCAGGCGGTCGATCTGCTCAGGGGCAGCAAACTGTCCGCCTGTCAGGGGCAGGCCATAGCGCCAGACCATCAGGCGCTGCTCTTCCCAATAGGTGAAGGCGCCGGTCCAGCACTGGTCGTTGATGCGGTTCAGGGCATCATAGATGCGCGGTAGGCTGTCTTCGGGCGGCTCCATTTCAAAGGTGCAGATCAGGCGCAGGGTTTCATCGTATGGCGACCAGGCCAAGGTGATCGAATAGGTGCGCCACTGGCCTTCAACCGCCATGGCAATCTGATCCTCGGCGACGCGGTCGAACTCCCACGCGTGGTGTTCCGCGATGGTTTCGACGATGTCTATTGGGTGAAGATCTTCGCTTTCGATGTACTGCTCGGTTGCGGCCATGATATGCCCCCCATTGGTTTCAACATTTGTGACGGGGTCGTGGCAGCGACCGTTAATGGCCACAAATGCTTGATGCCTGTACAAGGTTCGGCGTTCTTTGCGCCTTGCCTTACTAGATATGGTGTCACCCAGATTTCTCTCTGTAAAGTGAAACTTTGCGCGTTAAGCGAGTTGTCCACAGAAAACTTTTGTTTCTCCACAGGTTAACGGAATATGGGTGGGGTGGCGGTTTCAGGCCGCATTGGGGGCTGGTGCTTGACCTTGCCGCCCAGAACCCCCAGTTTGGCGCAAATCTTATCCCTTAGGAGCCCCAGTTGCCCAAGCGAACAGCCCCGTTTTCCCGTTTCGAATGGCAGATCGCGTGGCGGTATCTGCGCGCGCGACGTGCCGAAGGCGGCGTCAGCACCATGACGTGGATCAGCCTGATCGGCATCACCTTGGCGGTGGCCGCCCTGATCATCACGCTGGCGGTGCGCACCGGATTCAGGGACGAATTTGTCGACACCATTCTGGGCGCCAATGCCCATGTTGAGGTCTACGCCCACAGCCGAGTCACCGCGAATGGTGGGCTGGACCGCACGATCTCGAATTATGAGGACTGGGCCGACCGGATCATGACGGTTCCGGGTGTCGTTCGCGCGGCGCCCTTGGTCAAAGGGCAGGTCATGGCGAACCGGGGTCAATATAATGCCGGGGTCGAGGTCTTCGGGATCGCCTATGAAGACATCCTGACCATCCCGCGCATTGCCAAGCCTGAAAGCTCGGCTGGCGCGCTGTCGGATTTCGAAAGCGGTGTGGCCATCGGATCGGGCGTGGCGGCGGAGCTGAATGTCGGGATCGGGGACAAGATCAAGATCATCTCGCCCAACGGCGTGAAGACCGCATTCGGCACCAGCCCGCGGGTGAATGCCTACGAGGTCACCTATATTTTCACCGCAGGTCGTTGGGACATCGACCGCACTCGCGTCTATCTGCCCATTGCCGAAGCGCAGAGCTTCTTCAATCGCGAGGGGCTGGCGGATGAGATCGAGGTGATGGTCATGGACCCGGAAGGCATCGACAAGCTGCTGATGCCGATCATGGACGCCGTTGAAGACCCCAGTGGCGTCTGGACATGGCGGGACCGCTCCGGCGCGTTCCTGCGCGCATTGGATATGGAGGACAATGTGATGTTCATCATCTTGTCCGTGCTTGTGCTGATCGCCTCGATGAACATCACGTCCGGCCTGATCATGCTGGTGAAGAACAAAGGGCGCGACATCGGCATCCTGCGCACGATGGGCCTGACAGAAGGGTCTATTTTGCGCGTGTTCTTCCTGTGTGGATCGCTGACGGGGATTGTCGGCACGATCGCAGGCGTGATCCTTGGTTGTCTTTTTGCGCTGAACATCGACACCGTCTTTGCGGTGGTAAACTATATCTCAGGCGGCGGGGTCTGGGATCCGTCGATCCGCGGCATCTATCACCTGCCCGCAAAGCTGGAGTTCTGGGACGTGGCGTCCGCCGTCGGCCTGTCGCTAACCCTGTCTTTCGTTGTGACCCTATTTCCGGCGCGCAAGGCCGCGCGGATGAACCCGGTGGAGGCACTGCGCTATGAGTGACACGGTTCTGAGCCTCTCGGGCATCACCAAGACCTATAACGAAGGCACGCCGGGTGAAATCCGCGTGCTGCGCGGTGCAAACCTGTCGATTGGGAAGGGCGAAGTCGTGGCACTGGTCGCGCCATCCGGTTCTGGTAAGTCGACGCTGCTGCATATTGCCGGACTGTTGGATGCAGCCGATGCGGGCGAGGTGTCGATCAACGGTCAGAAGATGGACGCCCAGTCCGACCGACGCCGCACTGCGACCCGCCGGAACGAAGTGGGCTTTGTTTACCAATTCCACCATCTGCTGCCGGAATTCACCGCGCTGGAAAACATCGTGCTGCCGCAGCTGGCGAACGGGATCGGGGAGCGCGCTGCCCGCGATCATGCAATGGAGCTGATGGCCCGCGTGGGTGTTGATAGTCGCGCAACTCACCGCCCGGCCGAACTGTCTGGTGGCGAACAGCAACGTGTCGCATTCTGCCGGGCGCTGGCCAATCGGCCCGCACTGTTGCTGGCGGACGAACCCACGGGGAACCTGGACCCGGATACCTCGGACACGGTGTTTGCCGCCCTGATGGAACTGGTGCGCGACACCGGCCTGTCGGCACTGATCGCCACGCATAACCTAGAACTGGCCGCCCGCATGGATCGCACCCTGCGTCTTGAAGGTGGCGAGATCTTGTGAGGTGTCTGTCGCAGATTTCATGCCTTCGGCGAGGATATTTGTGACAAGAAAATGCGTAAGCGCTCCTCGCAATCTCTGACATTCGCGTGAGCCCTGATTGCGCGCCTGCTTAGGATCGGCAATCTGGCAGGCGTCAATCCTAGCGGAGCTTCCGATGCGTATCCTGACCGCGATCCTTGCCCTGACTCTGTCGGCCTCGATGGCCCTGGCGGGCCCGGTGAACTTCAATTCATGGCGCACGCATTGGTTCGCCTTCTTCTCGAAAGTCACCTTCGCCGCGACCGAGGGTGCGATCGGTGTGACGGCGGATGGTTCAGTGTCGATCACCTATGACCGACTGGCCCCCAATGACTGGGACGCGCGCAAGGCCAGTTGGCGCTGGGTGGTGGATAGCTCGGTTCCTGCAACGGATCTGCGTCAGAAGGGCGGGGATGACCGCAACCTCGCGCTCTATTTCGCCTTCCTGCCGAAGGCCGAGGCCGAACGTTTTCAAAACACCCGCAGCCTGCGCAAGCTGCTGAAGCATCCTGACGGTCGCGTGCTGGTCTATGTCTGGGGCGGAGATCACGCGCGGGGGGCGGTGCTGGGATCGCCCTATCTGGGGCCGCGCGGCAAGACCATTGTGCTGCGCCCCTCTGGAACTGGGTCGCATGCTGAAAGCGTTGATCTGGCAGCTGACTACCGCCGCGCGTTTGGGGTAGATCCCGAGGCTCTGGTCGCGCTGGCTCTGTCCGCGGACAGCGACGACACGGATGTGGTTATGCAGGGGCAGGTCAGCAACTTGCGTTTGCAGTGACCTAGGGTTGCACGCGGGCGCAGGCGTGATAGAATCGCGCCAAAGCAAGCCTTTGAAAGGCAACAGGGTTCCCATATGCGCCGCGCAGCACCTTTACTTCTGATCCTTCTCGCTGCCTGTCAGCCCGAAGACATCTTCCGCACCAATGCCAAGCCTAAGGTTCAGGACGTGTCCGACCTGACCGGGGCCGAGATCTATGCCGAGAACTGCGCCGCCTGCCACGGTGACGACGCCAAGGGCGGCGTCTATCCCAGCGCGCCGGGCCTAACCACGCTAACCGCCACACATGGCGGCACCTTCCCCACCCGTCACGTCATGTCGACCATCGACGGCTATGCCAAAGGCACCCAACGCGGCCCCATGCCCGAGTTCGGCGCGCTTCTGGACAGCGAAATGGAGGTCTGGGTGGACGAAAAAGGCGTGATGACCCCGACGCCTGCCGCGCTTGTTAGGCTGGCGGAGTATTTGGAGTCTGTGCAGGACTGATCTGTGCGTAGCCTCGCCCCAAACGCAGCCTTCCGCAGGTCATGCGCAACAGAGGGCCACGCCCGACCCTGGGTGGGCGTCTTGGTGCCCTAGTTACTTAGGCAGGCCGAGTAAGATTGCAGGAAACAATGTACTCGCTTCCATTCTCATCGTTTGGAGATATCGTATAGTGCTTTTCGAACGTTTCTTGATCGGCGTCAGTGTATTTGACAATTGCGGAGAGCGTTCCTTCAATGGTTCTTTGGAGTTTTTGATGAGCTACGATGCAGCTATCACCTTTCCTAAAATATCGTCGCTCTGTGTTTAGAAACAGCCCCCCATCAACATAGACATCTATCGAGAAGTGAGTTGCATCAGCGCCAGTGTTGAAGGCTGAGATTTTGTACCTTCTTAGTTCGTCCCCGGTTATCACATCTACGCCAAAAACTATTTGAAAGACAGGCTGGATGCTTATTTTGCGTGACTGCGCTTGAAGTTCGAGTACTTCCCGTTCATGCATCAAAGTCTCTCGAGTAACGTTGACCATCTCCTTTTGTTGTTCTGCCGAGTGAGCAAGCTCTCTTGCTTGGAGTTTCAAAGCGTCGACGCTGTTCTGAAGCTCCTTGCTTTGAAGGAAGAAGCCCAAGACTACCCAACCGAGAGCGAGAGGGCCGAAGGTTCCAGCTAGGAAGTCGCCCCACGCGTTTGGTTCAAGAGAAGAAAATTTGCTCCAATTGTGCCAGACAATCACTAGCAAAACAGCAATGTATAATATGGTGCCAATTAAGCCCCATTTACCAATTGCCCCTCTATTTCCCCTCAAACATCCAACTCCTCTACGAACTTCGCGTTTTCCTGAATATATTGGAAACGAAGTTCGGGTTTTTTACCCATCAGCTGCTCGACCAGAGACGCGGTTTCGCCGGGTTCGTCCTCGTCGATGGTCACGCGGATGAGCGTCCGGGAGGCCGGGTCCATCGTGGTTTCTTTCAGGTCTTTTGCGTCCATCTCGCCCAGACCTTTAAAGCGGCTGACGTCGATCTTGCCTTTGCCGCCCAGTCCTTTTTCCAGATGCACGTCGCGCTCGGCCTCGTCCACGCAATAGACGCGGCGGGCGCCTTGGGTCAGGCGAAACAGCGGCGGGCAGGCGAGGTACAGGTGGCCCGCGTCGATCATCGGGCGCATTTGGGTGAAGAAGAACGTCATCAGAAGTGACGCGATATGCGCCCCGTCCACGTCCGCATCGGTCATGATGATGATCTTGTCATAGCGCAGATCGTCGACGTTGAACTTGGTGCCCAGCCCGACGCCAAGGGCTTGGGTCAGGTCATTGATCTCGGCATTGGTGCCGATCTTTGAACTGGCCGCGCCCAGCACGTTCAGGATCTTGCCGCGCAGGGGCAGCAGGGCTTGTGTCTTGCGGTTGCGGGCCATCTTGGCGGATCCACCGGCCGAGTCGCCCTCGACGATGAACAGCTCGGTGCCTTCGCGGTTGGTGGCGGAACAATCCACCAGCTTGCCGGGCAGGCGCAGTTTCTTGGTGGCGGTCTTGCGGGCGGTCTCTTTTTCCTGACGACGGCGCAGGCGTTCCTCGGCCCGCAGGACAAGGAAGTCGAGGATCGCACCGGCGGATTTCGTATCCGCTGCCAGCCAGTTGTCGAAGTGATCGCGCACGGATTGCTCGACCATCTTATTGGCGGCTTCGGTCGACAGGCGGTCCTTGGTTTGGCCCACGAACGCCGGATCCGAGATGAAGCAAGACACCAGCGCGCAGCCGCCGGTCAGCAGGTCGTCGCGGGTGATGTTCGCGGCCTTCTTGTTGCCCACAAGCTCGCCATAGGCCTTGATGCCTTTCAGGATCGCGGCCCAGAACCCGGTAACATGGGTGCCGCCCTCGGGGGTGGGCACGGTGTTACAATAGGACTGAATGTAGCCGTCGCGGGACGGGGTCCAGTTGATCGCCCATTCCACGTATCCCGGTTCGCCAAAGCGTTCTTGGAAGGTGACTTTTCCGGCAAAGGGCTGTTCGGCATAGATCGATGCACTGCCTAGCGTTTCCTTTAGGTAGTCGGACAGACCGCCGGGGAAATGAAACGTGGCCTCGGTCGGGGTTTCGCCGTCTTCGATGGCGGATTTCCAGCGGATTTCAACGCCCGAGAACAGGTACGCCTTTGAGCGCACCATGGTGAACAGCCGCTTGGGCTTGAAGCGGTGCTTGCCGAAAATTTCTTCATCTACGTGGAAAGTGACTTCGGTTCCGCGTCGGTTCGGGGCCGCGCCAATTTTCTCGAGCTTTCCAAGTGGCCGCCCGCGCGAGAACTCAAGCGCAAACAGCTCTTTGTTTTTCGCAACTTTCACCAGCAACCGATCGGAAAGGGCGTTCACGACTGTCGAGCCAACCCCGTGCAAACCGCCCGATGTTTGATAGGCCTTGCCCGAGAACTTCCCACCCGCATGCAGTTCGGTGAAGATCACCTCAAGCGCGGATTTGTCTGGAAACTTTGGGTGTTTATCAATGGGAATGCCGCGACCATTGTCGACAACGGTCAGTGAATAATCTGCGTTCAGCGTAACCTCGATCCGGTTGGCAAAACCGGCAACCGCTTCGTCCATCGAGTTGTCGATAATCTCGGCAGCCATGTGATGTAGTGCACGCTCGTCGGTGCCGCCGATATACATACCGGGGCGTTTGCGCACGGCTTCCATCCCGTCGAGATGCTCAATGGAAGAGGCGTCATAATCGTCGTGGCCTTGGTCGGCCAGAAGGTCGTTGCTCATGTATTCGGTCGCCTTGAACGCTGCTCGTTTGTTTTGTTGGGGCATTATGTCAGAGCCGTCGGGAAGGGGAAAGAGCACGCTTTCCATTCGGATGGATTTGGATAGGGTGAAAGGCGACCAACCAAGGACCGCGCCATGACGACACCCCCACTAGGCCCCAACGATTGGGAAGGTTTGCGAAGCGATCTGCATCGGTTATTGGATCGCTGCGTGGACCAGATGCGCGATGCAAAGGATCATCCGTGGCAAGCTCCGCCTGCTGATTTGGCAGATCGTTATGCGATTGGGACAGGTGGGGATGTTGTCGGACGCGTGATGGACCAAGTGCTGCCCTATCACGGTGGCAACACGCATCCCAAGTTCTGGGGCTGGGTACAGGGGAGCGGGCTGGCGTCTGACTTCGTGGCGGGGATTGCGGCAGCTGCGATGAACACCAATGGCGGTGGTCGGAACCACGGCATCAATGAAGTGGAGCGCGCGGTCATCGATTGGACCCGCCGTAAGATGGGCTTTGGCACTGGGGCCAGTGGCGTACTGGTGGCGGGCACGTCTCAGGCGACGGTGATTGCGCTTCAGGCGGCAAGGGTGCGGGCGTGTCCGGATGTGCGGGCCGCTGGGGGTGATGCGAAGCTGACGGTTTATGCGGCCGAAGGTGTCCACAATGCAACCCGTAAGGCTGTCGAACTGCTGGGGTTGGGGCATGATCAGCTGCGCTTGGTTCAGACGAAAGATGGCGCAATGGATCTGGAGACTTTGCAGCAAGCAATTGATATGGACAGGGCGCATGGGCGTACACCTCTGACCATCGTCGGAACCTCCGGATCGGTCGATCTGGGTGGCTACGACGACTTGCACGCGCTGTCAGATCTGGCCAACCGCGAAGGGATCTGGCTGCATGTCGACGGAGCCTTCGGCGCATGGACCCGGTTGGCGGACGCCCCGTGGCGCGGGCTGACGGATGGGATCGACCGCGCCGACAGCATCGCCCTGGATTTCCACAAGTGGATGTATGTGGGTTACGATTGTGGCCTCGCCTTGATTGCAGATGAAGCAGCCCACCGCGCGGCCTTTGCCGCACGCCCGGCCTATCTGAAGGGTGCCGCCGAGGGGCTGGCGGGTGGGGACCCTTGGTTCTGCGACTATGGCATCGACCTGTCTCGCGGCAACCGCGCATTGAAGGTCTGGTGCGCGCTGGAAATGTTCGGAGAAGAGGCGTTTGCCGCCGCGATCACTCGCAACTGCGCGCAGGCTTCTTTCATGGCTGATCAGGTGCAGACCCACGGTATGACATTGGCCGCGCCAGTGGTGTCAAACATTTGCGTCTTCACCGCCGCGCCAGAGCTGCCCGCGGATCAGCAATCCGCCCTGAACGCAAAAATCGCGACCCATCTTCAGCTGAAAAATGCCACCGTGTTTTCGACCACAGATGTGAATGGCATCACTTGCCTACGCGCGGCGATCACCAACCACCGCACCCGCAACCACCACATTGCCGAGGCCATCGCAGATGTCGCCAAAACGGCTCAGCTGCTGAAGGGATCCGTGGGGTAGGAAACGCCCGCCAGATACAACCCCTCGGGCGGACAAACCGGACCGCAGGCGGCGCGGTCACGGGCCTCCAGCGCGTGGGTCACGTCGTCAGGTGTCATCGACCCCGCTCCGACACGTTCCAGCGTACCCACAAAGCTGCGCACTTGATTGTGCAGGAAAGACCGGGCGCGGACGTGGAAACGGTATTCTACTTCGTACTCGCGGCGATGCTCTTCGACCTGAAGCGCGTCCAGCGTCCGTACCGGGCTATCTGCCTGACAGATGGAAGACCGGAAGGTCGTGAAGTCATGCCGCCCGATCAGACGGTCCGCGCCTGCCTGCATCGCGTCTACATCCAGTTTTCGTTTCACATGCCATGCCAGCCCTCGATCATGTGTCATAGGCGCACGGCGCGCGATCAGGCGAAACAGATAGCGCCGTTCCAGCGCTGAAAAACGGGCATGAAAATCGTCATCCACCGCCGCGCAGTCCACGATCGCCACGCGCATCCCCTTCAGATGAAAATTCAACGCCTCAGACAGACGGAACGGGTCCCAATCCTTCACCAGATCGCAATGCGCCACCTGCGCCAGCCCATGCACACCTGCATCAGTACGCCCAGCGGCGGCAATCGTATGTTCACCCGGCTCAAGCTTCGCCAAGGCAGCCTCAATCGCGCCCTGAACGGACGGGTGTTCTTTCTGACGCTGCCATCCGGCAAAGCCAGCTCCGTGATAATCGACTTTCAAAGCATATCTGGGCATGCCCCCGCATAGCTTGCCGCGCGCGCACAAACAAGTTCCCATGCCCCGCATTTTCTTGTTCGAAATATCCTGGGGTGAGGCCGTAGGCCGAGGGGCAACGCCCCTTTCCACGGGGATAATCTGCACAAACCTCCCCTCTGGCGAAACCCGCCCTCCATACATATCTTTAAGTCGAGCAGTGAAGGAGACAGCCGTGGGGCTTGGCGATATTGCAGACAGTGTCACCCGCCAGATCGAAGCGATTGGCGACGCCACAAGCGAGGCACTATTCGAACCGGTGATCCGGCTGGGCGTGACGGGCCTGTCGCGGGCGGGCAAGACAGTGTTTATCACATCTTTGGTGGCCAACCTGATGGATCGCGCGCGGATGCCGGGTGTGGTCGCGGCCTCGGAAGGGCGTATCCAAAGCGCGTTTTTGCAGCCGCAGCCCGATGACACCGTGCCGCGGTTTGACTATGAAACGCACCTCTCCGCCATGACCGGCCCCGCTCCGCACTGGCCCGACAGCACCCGTGCCATTTCGGAACTGCGTCTGTCCTTCCGCGTCCAGCCCTCGGGCCTGCTGGGCGGGTTGCGATCCGCCCGGACGGTGCATTTGGATATCGTGGACTATCCCGGCGAGTGGCTTCTGGATTTGGGGCTTATGGATCTCAGCTATTCCGACTGGGCCGCGCAGGTGCTCGACCGCATCGATACCCGCGATCAAGCGCAGAATTTCCTGACAAAAGCCCGCGCCGTGGACCCGACCGAGAAACTGGACGAGGTGCAGGCCAAGGACCTTGCCGCGTCCTTCGCCGACTATCTGAAAGCCGCGCGCGAGGATGGGTATAGCGATTGCACCCCCGGCCGCTTCCTGCTGCCCGGCGACCTCGAAGGCAGTCCGGCCCTGACCTTCGCGCCCCTGCCCAAACCCGACACGATCCCCCGCCGCAGCCTGTGGCGCGAGATGGAGCGCCGGTTCGAAGCCTATAAATCCCGCGTGGTGAGACCCTTCTTCCGCGACCACTTTTCGCGCATCGACCGGCAGGTGGTGCTGGTGGATGTGCTGGGCGCGATTCACTCCGGCCCCGCCGCGCTGGAAGATCTGCGCCGCGCCATGGCTGAAATCCTGACCGCGTTCCGCCCCGGCACAAACGGGTTCCTCAGCACCCTTTTTCTGGGGCGTCGGATCGAACGTATTCTGTTTGCCGCGACCAAGGCTGACCACCTGCATCACAGCCAGCATCCTCGCCTGACGGCAATCACCGAGGCGCTTCTGCGCGACGCGCGTGACCGCGCTGATTTTGCCGGGGCGAAGACGGCGGCTATGTCTTTGGCGGCCCTGCGCACCACGACCGAAGAGCGGTTGGATCATGATGGCCAAAGCCTCGATTGTGTACGCGGGCAACTTCTGGACAGCGGCAAGACGGCCGCGTTCTATCCCGGCGATCTGCCCGAGGATCCCGCGCAGCTTTTGAAGCCCGCGCGGAATGGGGACGAGAAATGGCTAGATGCGGATTATCAGATCATGCGCTTCGCCCCGGCGGCGATTTCGCTGAAACCCGGCGAAGGCCCGCCGCATATCCGGTTGGACAAGGCCGCCGAATTCCTGATGGGGGACAAGCTGTGACCGATATCCTCAAGCCACCTGCACCGAATGGAGACGCGCGTGACACGTGACCACAAGCAAGGCCCCGTCTTGATCGAGCTTGATGACAGCCCTGCGACCTCTCCGGCTGATGCTCCGCCCGTGCCGGATGTAACCGGGCCCGAGACCTCTGGCGCCGCCATGCAAGGGGTGATTTCCATCGCCGCCCGTAGACCCTCGCGGTTGGCGCGCTGGTTCTGGTCGCTGCTTCTGTCGATCCTTGGTTTTGTGTTGTCCGTCGCGGCCTATGATTTCGTGACCGGGCTGATCACCCGCAATACCTATCTGGGGTACGCGGCGCTGGGCCTGACGGGCGCCTTCCTGTTCGTGCTTCTGATCATCGCCCTGCGTGAATGGATCGCCTTTGCACGGATGCGCCGGGTGGATGCGCTGCATCATGCTGCCGATCAGGCCCTCGCCCATGATGATCTGACCGAGGCGCGGGACGTCATGGCGCGCCTTAAACGTCTGTACCAAGGACGCGACGACATGCGCTGGGCGTTGGAGCGGTTCCGCGAACGCGAGGGAGAGGTCTTTGACACTGACACGCTGTTCACCTTGGCCGAGGCCGAGTTAATGGCGCCCTTGGACCAAGCCGCGTTGAAAGAGGTCGAGGCCGCCGCCCGTCAAGTTGCCACCGTCACCGCCATCGTGCCTTTGGCATTGGCCGATGTCGCGACCGCCCTGACCGCCAACATCCGCATGATCCGCCGCGTGGCCGAGATCTATGGCGGACGCTCTGGCGCTTTGGGCAGCTGGCGTTTGACCCGTGCCGTGATGACCCACCTTGTTGCCACCGGCGCGGTGGCTGTGGGGGATGACATGTTGGGGTCTCTGGCCGGGGGCGGGATGCTGTCCAAACTCTCGCGTCGCTTTGGCGAGGGCGTGGTCAACGGTGCACTTACCGCCCGTGTCGGCGTCGCCGCGCTGGAAGTCTGCCGCCCGCTTCCCTTTGGCGAGGGTAAACGGCCCGGTGTCACGGGCATTGTCAAACGCGCGCTGGCGGGACTGTTTGGGAAGTAGGCGCTAGCCCAAGCTGGGCACGGCGTTTTCGGGGCGTTGAATATCCTCGACCCCCATACGCAGACCGCGCCCGATCCGGTGGACAAGTGCGTTCCAAGCGCGGGCGGTGTCGGCGGGCAGGGCGTCTGTTGCGATCTCTTCAAACAGCGCAATCCACGGGTCGAAATGCTCGGGGCGCACGTTGCCCGCCTGCATGTGGGCGCGCATTGGATTGCCCTCATAACCCGGTTCGCGCAGGATCGCGCCGCGCCAGAAGCGGGTGATTAGGGCGATATGTCTGTCCCATTCCGCGTCCGTCGTTCCCACATGCCCGTTGAAGATCGGCCCAAGCTGCGGGTGGACCCGAATGCGGGCATAAAACCGCGCCAGAACCGTGTCGATCTGGTCGGGCGAGATGTCGAAAAGCTGCAGCGGATTGGGTGTATGGGACATGAGAACCTCTTTCCCGACTGAAATAGTCGGTACCGCCAGTGCCGCCAAGCCCCAACGCATGGACAATTCAGCGCAGCCCGCCCAGCCTTCATGGCTTTACGCCACGCCCCCGCAGGCCTATAACGCGCCCATGATGCACGCCAAAGCGATCATTATTCGAATTATATGCCCGGCGCTCTGATCCAGACGAGCCGCCGGGACAAGGCGCATGGACATACGCGCCGCCCTTTCTTCGACATTGACGACTTATCCTGAAAAGGACCGGACACATGTGTGCCGACACACCCGAATATAAAGACACGCTGACCCTTCCCGTAACCGATTTCCCGATGCGCGCTGGCCTGCCCAAGCGCGAGCCTGAATGGCTGGCCCGGTGGGAAAAGATCGGCGTCTATGACCGCCTGCGCGAGACCGCTGGCGACCGCGAACCCTTCATCCTGCACGATGGCCCCCCCTATGCGAACGGCCACCTGCATATCGGCCACGCGCTGAACAAGACCATCAAGGACATGATCGTGCGCTCGCACCAGATGATGGGCCATGATGCACGCTATGTTCCCGGCTGGGACTGCCACGGTCTGCCCATCGAATGGAAGATCGAAGAGCAGTATCGCAAGAAGGGCAAGAACAAAGACGACGTGGACGTTGTCGACTTCCGTCAGGAATGCCGCAAGTTCGCCGAGGGCTGGATCGACATTCAGCGTGACGAGTTCAAGCGTCTGGGCATCACCGGCAAGTGGGGCAACCCCTATCTGACGATGGATTTCCACGCCGAACGCGTGATCGCCGAGGAATTCATGAAATTCCTGATGAACGGCACGCTGTATCAGGGCTCGAAGCCCGTGATGTGGTCGCCGGTTGAAAAGACCGCGCTGGCCGAGGCCGAGATCGAGTATCACGACCACAAGTCACACACCATCTGGGTGCCGTTCAGCTTCGCGAATGCCGAGGGCGATCTGGCCGAGGCTCGCGTCGTGATCTGGACCACCACCCCGTGGACGATCCCGTCGAACAAGGCGGTCGCCTATAACAACAAGATTGCCTATGGCCTGTATCGCGTTGACGCGACCGAGGAAGAAAGCTGGACCGCAGCGGGGCAGACCTACATTTTCGCCGATGCTCTGGCCGAGGACGCGCTGGGCAAATCCCGCGTGACCGAATTCACCCGCGTACGCGACGTTGCTGCCGACGAGATGGCCGGGCTGATCTGTAAGCACCCGTTCAACGGCCTTGATGGCGCTGACGGCTTCTGGGACTACGACGTGCCGATGATCGACGGCGATCACGTGACGGATGACGCGGGTACGGGTTTCGTACACACCGCGCCCAGCCACGGTGCCGACGACTATGAAGCCTTTGTCGCCCGCAACTGGATCGACCGCATGACCCACAATGTGGGCGAGGAATCGGAATTCCTGCCGCACGTGCCGTTCTTTGCGGGCCTTCAGGTCTTTGACCGCAAGGGCAAGGAAGGCAAAGCCAACAACGCCGTGATCGCCAAACTGGTCGAGGCCGGCGGCATCATCGCGCGTGGCCGCGTGACGCACTCCTACCCGCATTCGTGGCGCTCGAAGGCGCCGATCGTGTTCCGCAACACGCCGCAGTGGTTTGCCTCGGTGGACCGTGAGGTTGGCGACGGGCAGGACGAGATGGGCAAGACCATCCGCGAACGGGCCCTGAACTCGATCGACCAACTGGTGCAGTGGTGGCCGCAAACCGGTCGTAACCGCCTCTATTCGATGATCGAGGCGCGCCCGGACTGGGTTCTGTCGCGTCAACGTGCATGGGGAGTGCCGTTGACCTGCTTCACCAAGAAAGGTCTTCTGCCGACGGACGAGGGCTTCCTGCTGCGTGACCCCGCCGTCAACGCTCGCATCGCCGAGGCATTCGAAGCTGAAGGCGCAGACGTGTGGTACGCCGAGGGCGCGAAAGAGCGCTTCCTTGGCAACGACCACAACGCCGACGAATGGGAGCAGGTATTCGACGTGCTTGACGTGTGGTTTGACTCGGGTTCGACACACTCCTTCGTGCTGCGCGACCGTGAAGACGGCACGCCGGACGGCATTGCGGATGTCTATATGGAAGGCACTGACCAACACCGCGGGTGGTTCCACTCGTCGCTGCTGCAGGCCTGTGGCACCAAGGGTCGTGCGCCCTATAAGAACGTCGTGACCCACGGCTTCACGCTGGATGAAAAGGGCATGAAAATGTCCAAGTCGCTGGGCAACACCATCGTGCCCGAGCAGGTCGTGAAACAATATGGCGCGGACATCCTGCGTCTGTGGGTCGCCCAGACGGATTACACGGTCGATCAGCGGATCGGGCCGGAAATCCTGAAAGGTGTGGCCGACAGCTATCGCCGTCTGCGCAACACGATGCGCTTCATGCTGGGCAACCTGCATGAGTTTGACGAGGCCGAGCGCGTCGACGTGGCAGACATGCCCGAGCTGGAGCGCTGGGTGCTGCACCGTCTGGCCGAACTGGATCACGTCGTCCGCGACGGCTATCGCAAGTTCGACTTCCAGGGCGTGTTCTCGGCCGTGTTCAACTTTGCGACCGTCGACCTGTCGAGCTTCTATTTCGACATCCGCAAGGACGCGCTTTACTGCGACGGGGCCGACAGCCTGAACCGCCGCGCGGCGCGCACCGTGCTGGACATCCTATTCCACCGCCTGACCACCTGGCTGGCCCCGGTACTGGTCTTCACGATGGAAGATGTCTGGCTTGAGCGCTTCCCGGGCGACGAAAGCTCGGTCCACTTGGTGGACTTCCCGGACACCCCCGCCGATTGGCTGGACGAGCCGCTGGCTGCGAAATGGGCGGGCATCCGTCAGGTGCGCCGTGTGGTTACCGCCGCGCTGGAAATCCAGCGTCGCGACAAGGTGATTGGGGCGTCTTTGGAAGCGGCTCCTGTCGTGCATGTGCGTGATGAAGACGTGCTGGGATCGCTGAAATCGGTGAACTTTGCGGATGTGTCGATCACCTCGCAGATCGTGCTGACGAACGACCCACTGCCTGCCGAAGCTTTCCGCGTGCCGGAAGTCGAAGGCGTGGGCGTGGTGTTCGAAAAAGCCTCGGGCGAGAAGTGCCAGCGTTGCTGGAAGATCCTGCCAGATGTGGGCAGCCACGATCACGCAGGCACCTGTGGCCGCTGTGATGACGCCCTGAACTGAGGGAGGGTGAGGGGCTTTGCCCCTCTGCGCTGCGCGCATTCACCCCAGGATATTTATGACAAGAAAAAGAGGGGCGCCGCGGTGCCCCTTTTCGCATGATGCGGATTGAGTGTGTGCGGGCTTCGGTGCAGGGTGGGGGATGCCAGTTGCAGTTATCGATAGCCCCATCGGGCGTTTGGGTGTTGTGGAAGAGGGCGGCCAGATCACGCGCCTTCGCTGGGATGCCGAGCCGTCTGGCGAGCTGACCCCCGTGCTGGCCGAGGCGCAAGGCCAGCTACGTGCCTATTTCGATGGCGCATTGACCAAGTTCGATCTTCCCACCTACGTCGCGGGCAGCGACTTTCAACGCGCTGTCTGTGACGCCATGTCTGCGATCCCGTTTGGCGAGACGATGACCTATGGCGAGATTGCCAAGCTGACAGGCAACTCGGCGCAGGCGGTGGGGAATGCGTGTGGCGCGAACCCTATCCCGATCATCATCCCGTGCCATCGCGTGATGGGCGCGGGAAACAAGCTCGTCGGGTTTTCTGGTGCGGGCGGAGTTGAGACGAAAGTTCAGTTGTTGCGTCTTGAAGGGGCCGCCGGGTTGCTTATCTGAAAAGTTCGGCCCAAAAGGGACGCCCGGACGATGGGCGCGGGGGCCAGACAAGGGGACAGCAATGGCGACAGTTTTGAACGTCAAAGGCGTGACCAAGACCTATGAGGGCGGTCACCAAGCGCTGAAAGGCGTGGATCTGGAGATCGAAGAGGGCGAGATTCTGGCCCTGCTTGGCCCGAATGGTGCGGGTAAGACGACTTTGATTTCAATCATTTGCGGGATCGCGACGGCAACCTCCGGGACCATCACCGTGGGCGGTTTCGACCATGCGCATGACTATCGTGAGGCCCGCAATCTGATCGGTCTGGTGCCTCAGGAAATCAATCTGGAACCGTTCGAGACGGTGATGAACTCGGTCCGGTTTTCGCGCGGGTTGTTCGGTAAGCCGCGCGATGATGCGCGGATCGATGAGATCCTGAAGCTGCTCAGCCTGCATGACAAGAAAGACAACCGGATCATGACCCTGTCGGGCGGGATGAAGCGACGGGTGCTGATCGCCAAGGCGCTGTGCCACGACCCACAGATCCTGTTCCTGGATGAACCTACGGCGGGCGTCGATGTCGAGCTGCGCAAAGATATGTGGGAGATTGTCGCGCGTCTGAAAGAGACCGGCGTGACCGTGATTCTGACCACCCATTATATCGAGGAAGCCGAGGCGATGGCGGATCGGATCGGGGTGATCTCGAAAGGAGAAATCCTGCTGGTCGAGGAAAAAGACGCGCTGATCAAGCGGCTTGGGCAGAAGGAATTGCTGATCGAGCTGGATGCGCCGATTGACGCGGTGCCTGAGGCGCTTTCGAATTACCCGCTAACCATCTCGGACGAGGGCGGCTTGATCTATTCCTATGACGCGCAGGCCGGACATACCGGGATCACCGGGCTTCTGTCGGACTTGCGTGAAGCGGGACTGCATCTGGTGGATCTGTCGACGCGCCAAAGCTCTTTGGAAGACATCTTCGTCGATCTGGTGAAAGAGGACGCGGCATGAACTGGAACGCCATTGCGGCCATCTATCGTTTTGAAATGGCGCGCACTTTCCGCACGTTGGTACAGTCGGTTATCTCACCCGTTCTGTCGACGTCGCTCTATTTCATCGTCTTCGGCGCGGCGATTGGATCGCGCATCGATCAGGTCGAAGGCGTCAGCTATGGCGCGTTCATCGTGCCCGGCCTGATCATGCTGACGGTACTGACGCAGAGCACGTCCAATGCGTCATTCGGGATCTATTTCCCGAAATTTATCGGTACGGTCTATGAGCTTCTTTCGGCCCCGATTTCGTTCTTCGAGATTGTCATCGGCTATGTCGGCGCGGCGGCGACGAAGGCGTTCATGATCGGGTTGATCATCTTGATCACGGCGCATTTCTTCGTCGATCTGACCATCGCGCACCCGGTCTGGATGCTGCTATTCCTTGTTCTCACCTGTATCAGCTTCGCCCTTCTGGGCTTCATCATCGGGATCTGGGCTGGCAATTTCGAGCAATTGCAACTGGTGCCCATGCTGGTGATCACGCCGCTCGTGTTCCTTGGTGGCTCGTTCTACTCGATCTCGATGCTGCCGCCCGTGTGGCAGACGATCACGCTGTTTAACCCGGTGGTTTATCTGATTTCGGGCTTCCGCTGGGCGTTTTTCGGGCAGGCGGATGTGGCATTGGGCTGGTCGGTCGCGGCAATTGTTGTCTTCATGGCGGCGTGTCTGTTCACCATTGGGTGGATCTTCCGCACCGGGTACAAGCTGCGCTCTTGACGTGCGGGTATGCCACATATGGGAAAAAGCGTGATCGGCTTACCCTTGTTAGACGCGGGTGGGCCATCTAAATGTCTGCCATGATCGAACGTCTTCCTTTTGTGAAAAAGTCCCCCACGGTTGCGGTGATCCGCCTGACAGGGATGATTGCCACGGGCACCCGTGGGCAACTGAATGATGCAGCGATGGCGCCTGCCATCGAGCGCGCCTTTCGCAAAGGCAAGCCGTCGGCGGTGGCTTTGGTGATCAACTCACCCGGCGGAAGCCCAGTGCAATCCAGCTTGATTGCTGCGCGCATTTGCCGGTTGGCGGCCGAAAAAGAGATCCCCGTTTATGCCTTTGTCGAGGACGTCGCGGCCTCGGGTGGCTACTGGCTGGCGACCGCTGCCGACGAAATCTATGCGGACGAAAGTTCGATCCTTGGGTCGATCGGCGTGATTTCTGCCGGATTTGGCCTGACTGGGTTGATGGAGAAAATCGGGGTCGAACGCCGTGTGCATACGGCAGGTAAGTCGAAATCCATGATGGACCCGTTCCAACCTGAAAAGCCCGATGATGTGAGGCGGTTGAAGGCCTTGCAAGAAGACATTCACACAGCATTCAAGACGCAGGTGGAATCGCGGCGCGCAGGCAAGCTGCCGGAAGGTGAGGATCTGTTTACCGGTGATATCTGGCTGGGTCGTACCGCTATCGAAAAAGGCTTGGCCGACGGGATCGGGCATCTGGTGCCTACCATGAAAGAGAAATACGGCGACAAGGTGCGCTTCCGCGTGTATGGCCCGCGTCGTGGGCTGCTGGGCCGGTTTGGGATGCGCATGATCTCGGACACATTGCTGACCATCGAGGAGCGCGCGGAATACGCCCGTTTTGGTCTTTAAATGGTTATCAAGATTGTCGTTCTTTTTCTGGTCGCGATGGCTGTACTGGCCATGTTTGGCAAGTTGCGCTATCCCGGCCAACAGCGTATCGAAGCGATGAAATGCCCCCGTTGCGGGCGCTATAAGCTGGGGAAATCCCCGTGTGACTGCAAGGGAAAGGGCTGAGCCTTGGATCTGATTTTTGCCTCGCTTGGCCTGGTGATCCTTTTGCTTGCGGGCGACAGCCTAGTCCGCGGTGCCGTAAACATGTCGCTGCGCCTTGGCGTGCCTGCGATGATCGTCTCATTGACCATTGTGGCCTTCGGCACTTCCGCGCCCGAGCTGCTGATCTCGATCCAGTCGATTGCGGAAGGTGTGCCTGGGCTGGCGATGGGTAACGTGGTGGGGTCGAACACCGCCAATATCCTATTGGTGCTAGGTGTGCCTGCGCTGATGGCAGGGCTATCAACCAAAACCTGTGACAGCCGCAAAAGTTACCTTCAGATGATGGGCGCGACCCTTCTGTTCATGGTGCTTGCTTTCGGGGGCGAAATTTCTTGGCCGCAGGGTGTGGCGTTGCTGGCGGCTTTGGCCCTAATCCTTGGATCCGCCTTCAAAGAGGCTATGCGCCACCGTTGCGCGGTTAAGGCCGGGCTGGAAGAGGAATGCGAAGATGACGAGGATGTCGAGGGTGCCGACCCAGACATGCCGTGGTGGAAAGTCATCATGTTCCTTTTGCTGGGGCTGATTGGCCTGCCGCTGGGCGCGGACCTTCTTGTGGATTCCTCGACCAACATTGCCCGCCACTATGGCATCTCTGAGACCGTGATTGGCTTGACACTGGTCGCGCTGGGCACCTCGCTGCCTGAACTGGCAACCACCGTCATGGCCGCGCTGCGCCGACAGGCGGATGTGGCCTTGGGCAACGTGATCGGCTCGAACATGTTCAACCTCTTGGCCATTATCGGCATCGCATCGTTGGTCGGCCCGATCCCGGTCGAGCCGGGCATCTTGCAGTTCGACCTGTGGGTCATGCTGGGTGCGTCGCTGATGCTGGCGCCCTTCGTCTTCTTGAAATGGCATATGGGCCGCGTCTGGGGCATCTTGTTGTCGGCGCTGTATATCGCCTACGTGTTGATGGTCCTGGGGAGCGCATGATGCAAGTGAAGCGCGCATTGGTGACCGGGGCAGGGGCGCGACTTGGACGTGCGATGGCCGTCGAACTTGCGCGTCATGGCTTTGACGTCGCTGTGCATTATAGCAGCTCGGCTGACGGTGCCGCACAGACCGTGGACGCGGTCGAGGCCCTGGGTCAGCGTGCTGTTGCCCTTCAAGCGGACTTTCTGAATTTGGACGAGGTTCAGGCGCTGGTGTCGCGTGCAGCGGACGCCTTGGGTGGTCCGCTGTCGGTGCTGGTGAACAACGCTTCTATTTTTGAGTATGACCGCATCGGCACGGTGTCGGCGGACAGTTGGGATCGCCATATGGCGTCGAACCTGCGCGCGCCCTTGTTCCTGATGCAGGAGTTCGCCGCGCAAGCGCCGCAAGCCACGAAGGATGAGAATGGCGAGCAACTGGCCCAAGCCCTTGTTATTAATATGTTGGATCAGCGGGTGCAGAAGCTGACGCCCGAGTTCATGACCTACTCTCTCGCCAAACACGGGCTGTGGACACTGACACAAACCGCGGCGCAGGCGCTGGCCCCGCAGGTGCGGGTCAACGGGATAGCGCCGGGATCCACGATGATCGGCGCGCGCCAGTCGCAAGACCACTTTGACGCGCAACGGGCGGGATCGATCCTGAAGCGTGGTCCGAACCCAGAAGACATCACGGCGGCCCTGTCGTATCTGCTTATGGCCCCCGCCGTGACCGGCCAGATGATCGCCGTGGATGGCGGTCAGCACCTTGGTTGGCAGACCCCGGATGTCATCGGAAAACCCAGCTAATACTGACCTTTCGGCGAGGCACACCGACCTGCCCTAGCGGAAGTTGTGCACCTGTGAAGTAGTTCCACGTCTAATACCTTGTTTTTCACAATGATTTCACGAGTTTACAGAATGGTCATATTTCTTTCCTTTAAAATCAACGGATTATATATGTGCTTAAAAAATAGGCACATCAACGAAAGCGGCTAAAAACAACGGAAAATCCAGCAAGCAGACAACATGTCCTCAGACTTATCCACAGAAACTGTGGGAATGTTTTCTCTTGTGTCCGAAACGATAAGATTGCAGCGGGAAATAGAATCAAGAAAGATGCCCCATGACGCGCGACAAGCAGGACACATCTGAGGTTGAGGTACCGGTTCCAACCGGTCATGAGGTGATCCAGTCTTACCTGAAAACCCTGGACAACTCGCCCGGCGTGTATCGCATGCTCGATGCCAAGGGGCGGGTTTTGTATGTGGGCAAGGCGCGCAGTCTGAAGAAGCGCGTGTCGAACTATGCCAAGCCAACGGGGCATAGCGCACGGATTGCGCGGATGATCAGCCAGACGGCCTCGATGATGTTTCTGACCACGCGCACGGAAACCGAGGCGCTGCTGCTTGAGCAAAACCTGATCAAGCAATTGAAGCCGCATTTCAACGTGTTGCTGCGGGACGATAAGAGCTTTCCTTATATCTGCGTGACGGATCACGAATTTCCTCGCATTAAAAAGCACCGCGGATCACGGAAGGGGAAAGGGCGATTTTATGGGCCGTTTGCCTCGTCTGCTGCGGTGAATCGGACGTTGCAACATCTGCAACGCGTCTTTTTGCTTCGCAATTGCTCGGACAGTGATTTTTCGGCCCGAACACGGCCTTGTTTGCAGTACCAGATCAAACGCTGTGCCGGGCCTTGCGTTGGCCGCATATCGCAAGAGGCCTATCAGGATCTGATCAAGGATGCAGATGCGTTTTTGGCCGGACGCAGCACCAATATTCAGGCCGGTTTGGCGAAAGAGATGCAACAGGCGTCGGACGCGATGGAGTTTGAACGCGCCGCTGCGTTGCGCGACCGGATTGCGGCTTTGACACAAGTGCAGCAGTCACAGGGCATCAATCCTCAGGGTGTGTCCGAGGCCGACGTGATCGCGCTGCATATGGAGGGCGGTCAGGCTTGTGTTCAGGTCTTCTTCATTCGTGCCAACCAGAACTGGGGCAACAGTGATTTCTACCCGCGCACCGGGGCAGGGGCCGGACCGGGCGAGGTACTGCAGGCCTTTGTCGGGCAGTTCTATGACCAGAAAGAGCCTCCGCGCCTGATCCTGCTGTCAGATCCGCTGGACGAACAAGACCTGATGGCCGAGGCGCTGACTGAAAAGCTGGGTCGCAAGGTCGAGTTGTCGGTCCCGCAACGCGGAGAAAAATCCGAGCTTGTCGCCAACGCTCAGAGAAACGCACGCGAAAGTCTGGGCCGCAAGATGGCCGAGACCGCAACGCAAGCGAAACTGCTGGACGGCATGGCCGAGGCGTTTGGTCTGGACGGCCCGCCCCACCGGATCGAGGTCTATGACAACTCGCATATTCAAGGGGCACATGCCGTCGGCGCGATGATCGTGGCGGGGCCGGAAGGCTATATGAAAAGCCAGTACCGCAAGTTCAACATCAAAGGCGATGATCTGACGCCGGGCGATGATTTTGGCATGATGAAGGAGGTCCTGACCCGCCGCTTCAAACGTCTGTTGAAGGAAGACCCCGACCGCGAGGGCGAAGGGTGGCCGGGTCTTTTGCTGATCGACGGCGGGGCCGGGCAGGTCAGCGCGGTGCACGAGATCATGGAGGAATTGGGCGTGACTGACATCCCGATGATCGGTGTGGCCAAGGGCGTGGACCGCGATCACGGCAAGGAAGAGTTCCACCGTCGCGGTGAGCGTCCCTTCGCGCTGAAGCGCAATGACCCCGTGCTCTATTTCATCCAGCGGCTACGCGACGAAGCGCACCGCTTTGCCATCGGCACACACCGCGCGAAACGCGCCAAAGCGATGGGTGCGACGCCGCTGGACGAGGTGCCGGGCGTCGGCGCCACCCGTAAACGCGCGCTTTTGCAGCATTTCGGGTCGGCAAAGGCGGTCAGCCGCGCGGGGCTTGAGGATTTAAAGGCGGTGGATGGTATTTCAGAAACACTTGCAGAAACCATCTATGGCTTCTTCCATGACCGGGCCTGACACGGTATTGAAAACCTTATGAAATGGACCTTGCCTAATATCCTGACATTGTCGCGGCTGATTGCAGCCCCGGCTGTGGCGATCATGTTCCTGTATTTCGCACGCCCTCTGGCGGATTGGCTGGCGCTGATCTTGTTCCTGTCGGCTGCGGCGACCGATTGGCTGGATGGCTATTTGGCGCGCAAGTGGAAGCAGGAAAGCAAATTGGGCGCGATGCTGGATCCCATTGCCGACAAGGCGATGGTTGTGATCGCGCTGATGGTGATCGTGGGCTATTCGGATGTCTATTGGACCCCGTGGCTGGTGCTGCCCGCCACGGTGATCCTGTTCCGCGAAGTCTTCGTTTCGGGCCTGCGCGAGTTTTTGGGCGACACGGCGGGTACGCTGAAGGTGACCAAGCTGGCCAAGTGGAAAACCACCGCGCAGATGGTTGCGATCGCGATTCTGTTCTCTCGTGGTATCTTCGAGCATCATCTGGTGATGGGCTCGTTTGGCATGGATCAGGCGATGTTCGATCAGATCATGCTGGGCGAGGTCGAGGACGTTAACGGTCTGCGCGGCTATTATCACGGGATGATCTGGTCGGGGCGTGTTGGGTTGTTCCTGCTGTGGCTGGCCGGTCTTCTGACCGTAATTACCGGCTGGGATTATTTCCGCAAAGCGCTACCCCATTTGAAAGAGGATGACGCATGATCGACGTGATGTATTTCGCTTGGGTCCGCGAACGGATCGGAGAGCCGCGCGAGCGGGTCGAGACCTCGGCCGCGACGGTGTCTGAACTGGTCGACGAGCTCCGCGCCCGCGAACCGCGCTATGCAGCGGCGTTTGAAGACCTTTCGGCGTTGCGTGTTGCGTTGGATCAGGAGCTCACAGACTTCGACGCGTCGTTAGAGGGCGTGCGCGAGGTCGCGTTCTTCCCACCCATGACAGGGGGTTGATATGACGGTTCGCGTTCAAACCGACAGTTTCGATCAAGGGGCAGAGCTTTCGGGATTTGCCCAAGGGCGCAGTGATCTGGGTGCGGTTGTCAGCTTCACCGGCATCGTTCGGGACGAGGCTGGCGCGCTCGACCGGATGGAGATCGAGCACTATCCCGGCATGACCGAGAAGGCGATTACATCCATCGTGGAGGAAGCCACGCGTCGTTGGTCCTTGGCTGATTGTCTGGTGATCCACCGCCACGGCCCGCTGCGGCCCGGGGATCAGATCATGATGGTGGTCACGGCCTCGGCCCACCGTGTGGCGGCGTTTGAAGCGGCAGAGTTCCTGATGGACTATCTGAAGTCCCGGGCGCCGTTCTGGAAGAAAGAGTTCACCAAGGATGGCAGCACCGACTGGGTGGATGCCAAGGTGAATGACGAGGAAGCGTTGAAACGCTGGGCAGAGTGAAGTCTGTTTCGCGCCCGGCAGGGTATTGATCGGACCTTAGCTTTTCTGAGGAATGATCTGCTGCGCGATCCCGGCGCCCAGCAGGTAGATCGACGTAACGACCAGCCCCCAATGCGCCCAGCTTTCCGGGTGGAAATCGACCCACGCGGCCCAGCCTGCAAATCCCGTCCACGCCAGGGCCATCGGTAGGCTGACCGGGCGCCAGCGCTCGGTGCGCACGGGGTGGATGAACTTCAGGGGCAGGAACATGGCGATCGCAATTGCGGTCACCAGCGCGGTCATGACCCAGAAATTCGGTTCGGTCGCGAACAGCACCAAGATGACCATGTTCCAGCAGCCGGGGAAGCCCGAGAAGCTGTTGTCCTTGGTCTTCATCCGCGTGTCCGCGAAGTAAACAACGCTGGCGAAAGTGATCACGATGATCGCGAACCAACCGGTCCAGCCGGGCATCAGACCCGATTTGAACAGTGCATAGGCCGGGATGAACACATAGGTCAGATAGTCGATGATCAGGTCCATCAGCACGCCGTCATATTGCGGCGCATTGACCTTGACCTCATAGCGGCGCGCCAGCGGTCCGTCGATGCCGTCGACGATGAAGGCGACCACCAGCCACAGGAACATCAGCCCCCATTGCTCGTCTACGGCAGCGAGCATCGCCAGCATGGCGAAAACGGCTCCGGTTGCGGTCAACAGATGGACGAGCAGGGCTTTGGTCTGAATGTTCATCCGCGCTTTGTGCCGGAAAACCGCTTTGGTGGAAAGCGAAAAGCTGTGAGGGGTCTGTGTGGTGTCAGGCGCGGGGATGGGCGGCGTTATAGACCTCCACCAGCTTCGAGGTATCCAGCGCCGTATAGCCTTGCGTGGTCGACAGGCTGGCGTGGCCCAGAAGCTCTTGAATGGCCCGCAGATCTCCGCCCGAGGCCAGAAGATGCGTGGCGAAGCTGTGGCGAAGCGCGTGGGGGGTGGCGGTGGCGGGCAGGCCCAATTGAAGCCGTACCTGTTGCATCATTTTTTGCACTTGTCGTGCCCCCAGCGCCCCGCCGCGCACGCCGCGAAACAGCGGCAGGTCCGGGGCTTCGGGATGGGGGCAAAGGGTGCGATAGGCTTCGACCGCGTCGCGGGCGGCGGGTAGGACGGGCACCAGACGTTCCTTGTTGCCTTTGCCGCGAATGCGCAGCACCTCGCCCAGCGGAGCATCTGCGGCGGTCAGGCCAAGCGCTTCAGAAATACGCAGACCGCAGCCGTATAGAAGGGTTACTACTGCTAGATCCCGCGCGCCGACCCAGTCATGGCGTGATTGAAGCGGAGCGATGTCCCGCACGGCCTGCGCTGCGTCTGGGGACAGCGGGCGGGGAAGTTTCTTTGCGAATTTCGGGCTGCGGGTGGACAGGACGGCGGTGGCGTCAAATCCGTCTTGTTGGCTGAGCCAGCTGTAGAAGCTTTTTACCGCCGACAGAGCCCGCGCTAAGCTGCGCGTGCCAATGCCGCGCGCACGCTCGGACGCCATCCATGCCCGCATATCGCTGATGGTTACACGGGCCAGCGCGCCGCGCCCGGCTTCGCCGCCCAGATGCGTGGCCATGAAGTCCAGAAATCCGCTGATGTCGGCCTGATAGGCTTTGATCGTGTTCTCGGACGCCGCATCCAGCGCGCGTTTGTGATCTAGGAATAGGGTCAGCGCGTCCCGCGTTCCGGGTGGGATATTCAGAGATCCCTCGCGGCTCATGACAGCCAGCGGCGCATTACGCGTTCAAAGACGCCCCCGAAGAATTCCAGCAGGTCCGTGCCCTGTCCGGGACGGAATTGGGACAGGTCCTCGGCACCCAGAACCAGCATGCCGGGCAGACGCCCTTCGCCAAGGTCCAGAACGATGCAGGCCTCGGACCGGATCCAGAAGCCGCAGTCGCCATAGATGTCGGGGTCTTTTTCGTGCATCTGTCGAAGGAAAACGGTGCGCCGGTCCGGGCCAGCGGCTTGCCCAAGGTACTCGTCGATGAACCCGGCGGGGAGTGTCGAGATCACAGACCCGAGGCGATCAAGCGATGCCTCCTTGGTGTCCTGTTCGGTTTCCAGCACAAGGCGGATGCAGTCGATCTTCAGGGTCTCGGTGACTTCGCCGTCCAGATCCTTCATGAAAGCCGCAAAATCGGTGGGGTCCAGCATGCGCAGCACGGCGCGGTGGATCAGCGCCACGCCCGAGACGTTTTCATACGCTGCGGCCACGACCGAGCGATGCGTGTCTTCCAACTTGTCCAGCCGGTTGCTCAGCCGGTCCATCGCCGCGCCGCGCAGATCGACGATATTCGTCCCCATCTGACGTTCATGCGCGGTGACCAAAGCATTCATGATGTCTTGGTCGTTCAAAATAATCTCGGGCTGCGCAATCAGATGCGCGCGTAGATCGTCATCCAGTGCCGGGGAACTGCTCATGGCCGCCTCGATGTTTTTTGTCGTTTTCGAGATGCTACACCAAGCAGGCGGGTAATGTCCAAAAAACGGACATGGGCCTGAAAATAGAAAAGGGGGCCGTGGCCCCCTCGTCACATGCTTCTAAGCAAGACCTGCTTACAGGATCTTGATGTCAGCAGCTTTGATGTCAGCCAAGAATGCGTCCAGACCATTGTCGGTCAGAACGTGCTTCGCCATTGCCTGAATGACCGAAGGCGGAGCCGTGGCAACGTCCGCGCCAACCAAAGCGGCGTCTTTCATGTGGTTCACGTTGCGGATCGAGGCGGCCAGGATCTGCGTGTCGAACATGTAGTTGTCATAGATGGTGCGGATATCTTCGATCAACTCCATGCCATCTAGGTTGATGTCGTCCAGACGACCGATGAAGGGCGAGATGAAGGTCGCGCCGGCTTTGGCAGCAAGCAGCGCCTGGTTGGCCGAGAAGCATAGGGTCACGTTGACCATGGTGCCTTCGTCAGTCAGGGTCTTACAGGCTTTCAGCCCGTCCCAGGTCAGCGGAACTTTTACGGCGATGTTGTCGGCGATCTTGGCCAGCTTGCGGCCTTCAGCGATCATCGTGTCGGCGTCGACGGCGGTGACTTCAGCCGAGACGGGGCCGTCTACGATGTCACAGATCTCTTTCGTGACTTCGATGATGTCGCGGCCCGATTTTTTGATGATCGAGGGGTTGGTGGTCACACCGTCCACCATGCCAAGGTCGTTCAGTTCCTTGATGGCGTCGATGTCGGCGGTGTCTGCAAAGAATTTCATGTGCGCGTATCCTGCGGAAGTTTGCGTTTGCGCTCTCTTACCCCATGGGCGCGCGGGCAGAAAGCCCCTATGGTGTGCCTGATGACGGGGAATCTGGCCTTATGAGTGACATCGAGCAGTTTCCGGCAGGCGCAAGGGTCGGCGTTTTGACGGCTCAGCCGTTGGACCGAATCCTGACATACCGCGCGCCTGAAGGCGGCTGCGTGCAGGGCGACTATGTCGAGGTCCCGCTTGGGCCGCGCAAGGTGCTTGGGGTTGTTTGGGGGCCGGGCGAGGGGGGCTTTGATGCGTCCAAACTGCGCGCGGTGATCCGGGTGCTGGACGTGGCGCCGATGCGATCCGAAATGGCCGAGTTCCTGACCCGCGTAGGTGACTACACCCTGACCCCGATGGCGCAAATGCTGCGTCTGGCGACCCGTGCGCCGGGGCTGTCTGACCCGCCCTCGATGCGCAAGGTTCTGAAGGCGTCTGGGTATCGCCCCAACCGTCTGACGGACGCGCGTGCCAAGGTGATGGATGTGTTGATGGACCAGCCCGGCGTGGGGTTCACCCAGAAAGAGCTGGCCGATCTGGCGGGGGTCAGCGGGTCCGTTGTGAAAGGTCTGGTAAAGCTCGGAGCCATCCGCGAGGAAGATACGCCGCGTGACCTGCCTTATCCGCGGCTTGATCCAAGCTTGCCCAGCAAGGAACTGACCGAAGACCAAGCCGCCGCCGCCAAGCAGTTGACCGACGGCGTGCGCTCTGGCCGCTATGGCACCACGCTTCTGCGTGGCGTCACTGGCGCGGGCAAGACCGAGGTCTATCTGGAAGCCGTCGCCGCCTGTCTACGCAAGGGACGGCAGGCGTTGGTGCTGCTGCCCGAAATTGCCTTGACCGCTGAATTCCTGAAACGGGTCGAAGAGCGCTTTGGCGCGCGCCCCGCCGAATGGCATTCCGGCGTCACCATGACCGAGCGCCGCCGTTGCTGGCGCATGGTCGGGCAGGGCGAGGCGCAGTTGGTTGTCGGAGCCCGATCAGCGCTTTACCTGCCGTTCCGCGATCTGGGCCTGATCATCGTGGATGAGGAGCACGACAGTTCCTACAAACAGGAAGATGGAGTGCTCTATTCCGCCCGCGACATGGCGGTGATGCGGGCATCCATTTGCGACGCGCAGGTTGTGCTGGCCTCGGCCACGCCGTCCTTGGAAACATGGGCCAATTGCGAGGCGGGGAAGTACAAGCGGATTGAACTCACCAGCCGCTATGGTCCCGCTGTCATGCCCGAAATGCGCGCCATCGACATGCGGCAAGAAGACCTGCCCGCGCAAAGCTGGATCTCGCCCACGTTGAAGGCCGCCGTGCGGTTGCGCATCGCGCGGGGCGAGCAATCGCTTCTGTTCATCAACCGCCGCGGCTATGCGCCCGTCACCATCTGCCGCGCCTGCGGGCACCAGATCGGCTGTGACCATTGCGACGCGCGGATGGTCGAGCACCGCTTCCAACGACGCCTTGTCTGCCATCAATGCGGCGAGACGAAACCGATGCCGGATGCCTGCCCGGAATGCGAGGTCGAGGGCAAATTGGCCCCGGTTGGTCCGGGCGTTGAACGACTGGCCGAGGAGGTGACCGCCGCCTTCCCCGACGCGCGGATCGCGGTTTTGTCATCCGACCTGTTCGGGTCGGCGCGTGCCTTGAAAGAACAGATCGAATTGATCGCCGAGGGCGGGGCGGACATCATCATCGGCACGCAGCTGGTCGCCAAGGGGCATAACTTCCCAAAGCTGACCTTGGTGGGTGTGATCGACGCGGATCTGGGCCTGCAAGGCTCGGACCTGCGCGCGGCGGAACGTACCTTCCAGCTGATCCGGCAAGTGGCTGGCCGGGCAGGGCGGGCGGAAACGCCGGGCGTGGCTCTGTTGCAAACCTTCCAGCCCGAACACCCGGTGATCCGCGCGATCTTGGCGGGCAAGGAAGAGCAATTCTGGAAAGCCGAAGCGGGCGAGCGCCAAGCTGCGGGCGTGCCGCCCTATGGGCGTCTGGCGGGGATCGTCCTGTCCTCTCCCGACATCCAAGCGGTGTTTGATCTGGGCGCGGAAATGGCCCGACGGCCCGAGCCGCTCACCCAAATCGGCGCACAACTTTTCGGCCCCGCCCCCGCCCCGATTGCTCGTGTGAGGGGCCGCCACCGCGTGCGCCTGCTGGTGAAGGCCGAGAAAACCGCCCCCATCCAAGCCGCCTTGAAACGCTGGCTTGCGCAGTTCCCTATCAAGGGGGATATGCGGGTGTCGGTGGATATCGATCCGCAGAGTTTTTATTGAGGGGTGGCGGGTATGTGGGACAAATCCGTCCACCCTGAAATATAATAAATGATCTCAAACGAGTGAGTTTGACCTTGTGGAGATATGCCCCCACTATTCGAATGGATCGACAGTAAACGAGCTGGAGCCATGAGAATTTCAACCAGACTTGCATCAGATGAAAGCGATTATGAACAAGCGCGCGACCTATGTCGTCAGTGGCTCGATTGGCATTGGAAGAACTATCCGACCGACTGGCCAACCGAAGGAAACCCGATGGACCCGGGGCGGTTCGCAGCAATACTTGATGATCTCCCTTCGCTTCACGCAAGGCCCAGTGGCGGTATTCTGCTCGCGTCGCTCGGGGATCAGCCCGTTGGATGCGTTATGTATAATGAAGCACGTGCTGGCGTCGCCAAATTCAACCGGATGTTTGTGTCCGAGAATGGCCGCGGGTACGGAGTTGGGCGCCGTCTCTTAGAGCATATGTTCGAGCAAATGATCCAAGATGGTTATCAAAAAGTGATCTTCTCATCCGCAAACTTCCTGACACATGCCAAAGCGATGTACGAGGCCACTGGATTCACTGACATCCCCCATCCTGAGCATTTCCCCGACCAATGGCGGCCCTATGTTTACTTCATGGAACGTACGCTCGTGGAATGAAAACAGCTCTTCGTTTAGCCTGTAGCCTTGATCAGATTGGGCTCTCAGCCGACCTGTGCTTTGATTGTTACTCCGCCGCCACCCCAACGGCCCCGCGCTGATCTACCAATGCATCTGTCACCATCGCGCCAATCCACATGCACAGAAGAGCGAGCCATGCGGTGCCGACGAAGATGGAGCCTCCGGTGACGCCCGCGCCAATGGCGCAGCCGCCAGCCAGCATGGCACCGAAGCCCATCAGGACGGCACCGGTCATGGAGCGGCGCATGTTGGCCTCGCCCTCGAACCCTTGGAACTTGAACTCGCCGGTTAGCCAGCTGGCCGCAAAGGCCCCGATGACAACGCCGGGGACAAGGCCCACGTCGAACTCCAGCACCGGGTTAGAGACAAGGAAGAACATTAGTGTGTTGGCGGACGGGCCCGAGAAGGTGGCCGAGGTCACGGACACAGGCTCGAACGCGGCGAGGGACAGTTGGTAGGTCAGCACCCAGCCAAGGGCCACGGCGAAGCCAACACCCGAGCCGAAGATCAGGCGACGCGGGCCAAGGCCTGCTTTGCGGGCGATCACGATGGCCAGAACTGCGGTCATCAGGCCTAGTGCAAGCCCCGACCAGTCGGGCAATCCCAGTACGTTCAGAAGGTTTACGTTCACGCCGCCTTCAGTCATCCACAGGCGGGCGAGGGTGTCGCGGGTGGGGGCAAGCCAGCCGTGCAGGCTCATCTGCGCAACAACAGCGAAGATCAGGCCCGAGACGACGGATCGCAAGTTGCCCGTCGCGGCCAAGACCAGAAGACGCCCGGAACAGCCACGCGCCAGCACCATGCCGACGCCAAACAGAAGCCCGCCGATGATCGCGCCGGACCAACTGCCGGTGACGGCCATCATTCGTGCGTCCTCGGTCCGCATCAGGCCCATAAGGTTCGCGCCCTGCACCCAGACCAGCGCGGTCGAGAAGGTCAGAAGCCACACGGCGACCGAGCTGTCCATCATGCGGCGGGCGAACTCGACTGCAGCGGCACGCAAGCAAAAACGCGAGCGCTGGGCTGACACGCCAAAGACGATGCCAGTGATCAGGCCGAACAGGGCGGCGGTCGGGTTCTCTCCGATACGGTCGATCAGGGGGACGATGTCCATTGGGGGCTCCTTCAAGTTGGCGCAGTTTTAGCGACATCACCGCGCGCCACCTTGACCTATGTCAGAAACGTATTTGCATTTGTGAATGCGATTAGCGCTCGCAAAACGCGGATTTCAGGCGTAAGGCAGGCGGATGAGACACCAGACCCTGACCCTTGATGATGCCCGCGCGCTGCCGTTCTGGCGGCGCCCCATCTTCCTGTTGATGCTGATGGCTGCGGGGATGCCGATTGCGTTCTTCACCTGGTCGGCACTTCTGAACAACTTCGTGATCGAGGCTGCGGACTTCACCGGGGTCGAGATCGGCTGGCTGCACACCGTGCGCGAGATCCCGGGCTTTTTGGCAATTGGCGTAATTGCTTTGCTGATGCTGTTTCGTGAACAGGTGCTGGGGATCGTGTCGTTGGGCCTGTTGGGTGCGGCCACCGCGATCACTGCGTGGTTTCCCAGCTTTGGCGGGATCTTGACGGTCACCATGCTCAGCTCGATCGGGTTTCACTATTTCGAAACGGTAAACCAATCGCTTCAGCTGCAGTGGATCGACAAGAAGAAGGCGCCGCAAATGCTGGGCTGGATCATGTCCATCGGGTCGGCGGCGGCGCTGGTCAGCTATGGCCTTCTGGTGCTGACATGGAAGACCTTCGACCTAAGCTATAACCTTGTTTACATGATCGCGGGCTGTACCACGCTGGCGATCGCAATCTTCGCCTATTTCGCCTATCCGCAGTTCGAAAGCCCCGAGCCGCAGCTAAAGCAGTTCGTGCTGCGTCGTCGATACTGGCTGTATTATGCGCTGCAATTCATGGCGGGCGCACGGCGTCAGATCTTCGTGGTGTTCGCAGCCTTCATGATGGTCGAACGCTTCGGCTTCGAGGTGCACGAGGTCACGGCGCTGTTCCTGATCAACTATGTCGCCAACATCTTTTTCGCTCCCTTGATGGGCAAAGCCGTGTCCGTCTGGGGCGAACGGCGCGCGCTGGCGTTTGAATATGTCGGCCTGATTGGCGTGTTCCTGGCCTATGGCGGGATCTACTATTTCGGCTGGGGCGTGGTTCTGGCTGCTGCGCTTTACGTGCTGGATCACCTGTTTTTCGCGCTGGCGTTTGCCCTGAAGACCTATTTTCAGAAGATCGCGGACCCACAAGACATTGCCCCTACGGCGGCGGTCGCCTTCACCATCAACCACATCGCGGCGGTCTTCCTGCCTGCGCTGCTTGGGTACCTCTGGGTGGTCTCGCCGGGGGGCGTGTTCGGTCTGGCCGCTGCTATGGCGTGCGTCTCGCTGGGCTTGGCCTTACTGATCCCACGCCACCCCGAAAAGGGCAATGAGACGATCCTGACCCATATGCGGGCGCGCGCCCACGGATAAGCGGGAAATCGCGTGTTCCTTAGAGGGTCGGAGTTTCCTTACTCGCTGGATCATATGCAATCTGACACACTGAGCGCGTTCGCTCTATTGTGGACGCGTGTTTTGTATTGTCTTATTCAAGAGATCCGATTTGAGTACCAATCTGGAGTTCTACTCGCGCTTTGACGCGATCGACATCGACTATGCCCTGCGTGCTCTTTCCGCCGAACGGCGGCGGCGCGCAGACGGGTGGGGCAGGCAGGTCAGAACTTCGATCTTGATCGCCGCTTTCGTGAGTATTTCAGCCATTGTCGCGTTCGCCAGTGATGCCAGCATGTGGACTTTTCTGTCCTTCATGTTGCTGATGGGGGCCGGGCTGTTGGTTATCTGGCAAAGCCGGAACTCCTATATCAAGACACTCAGCAGATCGCGGATGCGCGAAGGGGTGGCACGGATCGTGCTGTCTCCGCTGGGGATGCGAATCACGCATCCAGGGTACGAGGTGCTGATCTCATGGAGCCATATGGAAGGCGTGCTTGTGACCGACCAGGGATTGCTGTTGCTGATTGGTGCTTATGACTATTGCCCGATCGAGAGATCGGCTTTTAACAGCGACGCCCACATGAAAGAGGTCTCGGCCCAGATCGCAGCATGGCGTAGCGCGACAAGCGACGACGCGCCCCCGCCAGACGCTTGACCCGCCCAGAGCAGGGCGCTAGGGCACAGGGGCTTGTTTGAAAGGACACAACATGCCCACCTGGACCGCTTTGACCACCGTAAACGGACAAGATGACGCCGAAGCCCTTGGGGCGGCGATGGAAAACCTTGTGCCGGAACCCACGGGCGTCGGCGTGTTCGAGATCGAAGACGATAGCGGCATCTGGGAGGTCGGCGGCTATTTCGTCGAAGAACCTGATGCAGCAGGGCTTGCGTTGCTTGCGGCTATGCATGGCGCGAATGATTTCAGCGTGTCCGAACTGCCCGAGGTCGACTGGGTTGCCCATGTCAAACGCGAGCTGGCCCCCGTCGAGGCTGGTCGTTTCTTCGTCTACGGCAGTCATGATGCGGCAGCGCTTCCGGACGATAAGATCGGGCTGCTGATCGACGCTGCGATGGCATTCGGCACAGGGCATCACGGAACCACACTGGGGTGCCTGCGGGCGCTGGATCATCTGGCGCAAGACGGCTTTGTGGGTGAAAATGTGGCTGACATTGGCTGCGGTACGGCGGTTCTTGCCATGGCTGCCGCCAAGATCTGGCCCAATCCCGTGATCGCCAGCGACATTGACGAAGTTGCCGTGGACGTTGCCCGCGCCAACGTGGCGGCCAATGCACTTGAGGATCGTGTGGCATGTGTTGAAGCTGCCGGGTTCGGTGCCGACGAGATTGCGGCGAAGTCGCCGTTCGACCTTGTATTCGCCAATATCCTCAAAGGACCGCTGATCGGCTTAGCACCTGAAATGGGGCAAAATATTGGCAAAAATGGCTATGCGATCCTGTCGGGGATTCTCAATCCTCAGGCCGACGATGTGATTGAAAGCTATAAGCAAAATGGGTTCGATTTGCTCAAGCGCGATGAGATTGGGGATTGGACCACATTGATTTTACAGAGAAAATGATGAAATTGTGACGGGAAGTAAAAGGTTTTCTAGCTATTGCCACAAATTTGCTTTATTCTAGCAGAGGTTGCCACATTTTGACTGGCTTTTCAGCTAAGGGAAGTTGACCATGGCCGATGCACAAATAAGAGATTTTGAAAAACGCGTACGGCAGATTGATCGCCGTCATAACAAATTGGCTCGGGGCTATGTCCACTTGGTGGAACGTGACGGGCTTTTGGTTCCAGAGGAAGCAAGCTTCAAAAGCCGCGGTTTTCCGCTGCGTGCGATATTGTTCGTCCTGATTGGATTTATCCTGTTCAAGGGGATTATCGTCAGTCAGGTTGGCCTTTCCAGCTATTCGGCACGGCTTGAAAGCCTCGCTGAAGGCGGGGTGATCGAACAAGCTGGCGCGTGGCTGATGCAGATTGATCCGTTCACGCGTGTCGTGGCCGAATTCATCGCGAGCCTTTTCTGAACAGCACCTGTTGTTCCGTCTATTTTGACAGCAAACCCATCCGGATATCTTCGGGTGGGTTCGCTTTATGTGCGCCTCAACGTGCTTCGTGAAGTCCTTGCGACATTTTCGCCGCTTTTGGGCTCGAAATAGCGCCTTATCGTTGCTATCTGGTCTGTCGAACGAAATGACCGTCGTCCGTGTGGCCAAGGGGATGCCCCGCCAAGCTGCACGCGATACGCCAGATAACGGAGAGGCCACATGGCGAAGATTACCTATATCGAGCACAACGGAACCGAGCATGTCGTGGACGTTGCCCCCGGCCTGACCGTCATGGAAGGCGCGCGCGACAACAACGTCCCCGGGATCGAAGCAGATTGCGGCGGCGCCTGTGCCTGTTCGACCTGCCATGTCTATGTGGACAACGCTTGGATCGAAAAGATCCCCGCGAAGGATGCGATGGAAGAAGACATGCTGGACTTCGCATTCGAGCCCGACGCGGCCCGTTCGCGCCTGACCTGCCAGATCAAGGTCACAGATGATCTGGATGGCCTCGTCGTCCATATGCCCGAAAAACAGATCTGATGCGCGGCGTCAAAGCCGCAATCTTATCTCTCTGTCTGGCCGCCCCCGCGGCGGCCGACATCGCCTCGGCACACTACGCTGAACCGACGGATCGCTATGGGCACGGCGCTGTACCCGGCGGAGAATACGGCGCGCTTGAGGTCACGCTGAACGATGGCACCCGCCATCTGGTGCGCGTGACTGGGGGCGTCTTCGAAGACACCGCCCCACGCCTCCATGATTTCGACGGGGACGGCACGCCCGAGGTCGTCACGGTCTTCAGCGGCGATACGACCGGTGCAATGATCCGTATCTTCGGGCTGCAGGACGGCACGCTGACCGCGCTTGGCAACAACGCCCCCATTGGCAACCGCCACCGCTGGCTGGCCGTGGCCGGGATTGCCGATTTCAACGGCGACGGGCTGGACGAGATCGCCTATGTCGACCGCCCACACCTTGCCCGCCGTTTGCGGCTGGTGACGGTGGATGGATCAAAATCGCCATTCTCTTTCAAAGAAGTCGCATCGGTCGGCGGACTGACCAATCACAAATATGGCAGCCCCGACATCGAAGGCGGCGTGCGCATCTGTCCCGACCAACCGCCCGTGGTTGTGACGGCCAGCGCCAACTGGTCCCGCGTGATGGAAGCACGCTTGATCGACGGCGAATTCGAGATTGGCCCGATCGGCAAATACACCGACCCAAACAGCCTGACCGCAGCGCTACGCTGCGACTGACCTCATTTTCTTGCCATAAATATCCTGGGGGAATGCGTCCCCCATAGGGGGCGCATGGGGGCAAAGCCCCCTATAGGCTCACGCAGTGAGCTCCAGATGCTGAAAAGTTAGAGCGCGCGCCAGCCAATATCCGAGCGGTTGAAGCCCTCGGACCAGTCAATCCCCTCGATCATCGCATAAGCCCGGTCGCGGGCTTCTTGCAGGCTATCGCCGCGTGCGGTGACATTCAGAACCCGCCCGCCGGCCGCAGTGATCTTGCCGTCCACTTCGGTGGTGCCCGCGTGGAACACCATGTTCTTCGAATCTTCCGGCAGCGCGTCCAGTCCGTTGATGACCGAGCCCTTCTCGTACGATCCCGGATAGCCATTTGCCGCCATCACGACAGTAATCGCGTGGTCATCCGCCCAGTTAACTTGGGCTTCGTGCAGGCGTTCCTCGGCGCAGGCCAGCATCAGATCCAGTGCTTGAGCGCCAAGGCGCATCATCAGAACCTGACATTCCGGATCGCCAAAGCGCACGTTGTATTCCACCAGTCGCGCTTGTCCGTCCTTGATCATGAAGCCTGCATAAAGAACCCCCTGATAGGGCGTGCCGCGCTTGGCCATCTCGTCTACGGTGGGCTGCACAATCTCGCGCATGGCGCGGGCGGCGATCTCGTCCGTCAGGACCGGGGCGGGTGAATAGGCACCCATGCCGCCGGTGTTCAACCCAGTGTCGCCATCGCCCACGCGCTTGTGGTCCTGCGCGGTCCCGATGGGTAGCGCGGTCTTGCCGTCGCAAAGGATGAAATAGGACGCTTCTTCGCCTTCCATGAACTCTTCAATGACGACCTCGGCACCCGCGCCCCCAAAGGCACCCCCGAACATGTCGTCGATGGCGTCCAGAGCCGTCTCAACATCCATCGCAACGATCACACCCTTGCCTGCGGCCAAGCCGTCGGCCTTGACCACGATTGGCGCGCCTTGCTCGCGGATATAGGCTTTGGCGGCCTCGGCATCGGTGAAGTGGCCGTAAGCTGCGGTCGGCGCATTCGCCGCGTCGCAGATTTCCTTGGTGAAACTTTTCGAGGCTTCCAGCTTTGCCGCCTCGGCCGAAGGGCCAAACACCTTGATGCCAGCTTCGCGCAGGCGATCCGCTACGCCTTTTGCCAAAGGCGCCTCGGGGCCGATGATCACAAAGTCGATGGTGTTGTCTTGGGCGAAGGTTGCGACAGCGCCGCCGTCCTCGATATCTAGCTTTGCACATTCCGCAATCTGCGCCATACCCGCGTTGCCCGGCGCGACGATCAGCCGATCACATTTCGGGTTTTGCATCACCGCCCATGCCAGCGCATGCTCACGCCCGCCGCTGCCCAGAATAAGGATGTTCATGGATGCTCTCCCGCTTGGCCTTCCGTTACGGGCGTTCTAAGGTCGCAACACGCAATGCACAAGAACCGAGACCACATGTCCGACCTGATTGACGACCCATCCCCCGGCCAAAATGCCCCTGAATTTACAGTTTCGGAAATTTCCGGCGCGGTTAAGAAAACCATCGAGGGCGCTTTTGGCCGTGTGCGCGTGCGCGGCGAAGTCGGGCGCGTGATGTTGGCGCGCTCCGGGCATTTGTATTTCGACGTGAAAGATGACCGGTCGGTGATCGCGGCGGTCAGCTGGAAAGGGCAGGTCAGCCGCCTGTCGATTATGCCGGAAGAGGGGATGGAGGTCATTGTCTCGGGCAAGATCACCACCTTTGGCAGCCAGTCGAAATACCAGATCAACGTGGATGACGTTGTGGTCGCGGGCGAAGGCGCGCTGATGGCGATGTTGGAAAAGCGCAAGAAACAACTGGCGGCGGAAGGTCTTTTCGCGCCCGAACGCAAGAAAAAGATCCCTTTCCTGCCCGAGGTGATCGGGGTCGTGACCTCGCCTTCGGGCGCGGTGATCCGCGATATCCTGCACCGTCTCCGCGACCGCTTCCCGCGTAAGGTTCTGATCTGGCCCGTCGCAGTGCAGGGGGACGCCTGTGCACCGCAGGTGGCTGCGGCCATCGAAGGCTTCAACCGTTTGACGCCGGGCGGCGCACTGCCACGCCCTGATCTGCTGATCGTCGCCCGGGGTGGCGGCTCGATCGAGGATCTGTGGGGATTCAACGAAGAGATTGTCGCACGGGCTGCGGCGGGTTCGGAGATTCCACTGATTTCGGCGGTGGGACACGAGACCGATACAACGCTGATAGACTTCGTCTCGGACCTGCGCGCGCCCACTCCGACGGCAGCTGCCGAGCATGCCGTGCCGGTGCGGTTGGAACTGCTGGCGTGGACCGAGGAACAAGGCACCCGCCTGACCCGCGCGCTGGAGCAGGGCGTCAATCAACGCAGCCAACGCCTGCGCGACCTCTCGCGCGCATTGCCCCGTGCCGATGCGCTGCTGGACGGGCCACGCCAACGGCTGGATACGGCGTCCTTGAAACTGCCTGTCGCGCTGACCCAGATGACGCAAGCCCGGCGGGTGAAGTTGAGCGAGGCCTCGGCTGGCCTGCGCCCGCGCGCCCTGACCACGCGTCTCGCGCCGCTCCGGGATCGGCTGACCATGGCGAGCATGCGTCTTGGTCCGGGGCTGTCGCGTGGTACAGCTCAGCATCGACGCGACCTTGACCGTTTGGCCGCGCGGTTGGATGCAGGGCGTATTGCGCAGGCCAATCAGCAGCGAAATCAAGCGCTTCAGGATGCATCAGCCCGACTGGACAACGCTTATCTGTCTGCCGTGTCGCGTCAGAAAGACCGGCTGGCAGCACTTGAGCGAATGCGCCAGACGCTTGGCTATACTGAGACTCTGAAACGCGGCTATGCGGTGGTGCGTGGCGACGGTGATGTGGTGACGACACAGGAAGCTGCCAGCAAGGCCGAGGCATTGGAGATCGAGTTCGCAGATGGGCGTTTGACGCTGGATGGAACCGCGTCGGGCCCCGTCACAACGGCGCCGACACCCAAACCTGCCCGCAAAGCAAAGCCTAAGAAAGATGCCCCGGATCAGGGATCACTTTTCTAAGCTCCAAGCCTTATTTCTTACGTGATCCCGGTCGGCCTTGTGGTTTTCCGCCCGCGTTCCGGTCGCGTGATCCACTGCCACCAAAGCTTTTGCCTGTTGGACGCTGCCCGGGTTTCCCACCGGGCTTTCCACCAGAACGCCCCGTGCCTTTGAATGCGGGCTTGGCACCCGGCTTGCTACCATGTTTACCGCGTGGGATTTCAGCGCGCTTGCGAACTGGGGTTTTCTGCGGTGCTTCCATGCCCAACTGCTCGCGCACAACGCGCTGGCGGATCTCTTCGACTTCACCAGCTTTCAATTCGCCCAGTTGGAATGGGCCATAGCTGACGCGCAGTAGACGGTTCACGGACAGGCCGATCGCCTCCATCGCGCGGCGGATTTCGCGGTTCTTGCCTTCGCGAATGCTGATGGTCAGCCACGCATTCGCGCCCTGCTGCCGATCCAGCGAGATCGACATGGGCTGGAACCGCTCGCCATCGACGGTGATTCCCTTGCGCACGGGGGCCAGCATGTCGTCGGTCGGTTTGCCCTTTACCCGTACGCGATACTTGCGGGTCCACCCGGTCGAGGGCAGCTCTAGCTTGCGCTTTACGCCGCCGTCATTGGTCAGCAGCAGCAACCCTTCCGAGTTCAAATCCAAGCGCCCAACGCTCATCACGCGCGGCATGTCTTCGGGCAGTTTGTCGAAAACGGTCTCGCGACCCTTTTCGTCCTTGGCCGTGGTCACCAACCCGGTGGGCTTGTGGTAGAGCCAGATGCGCGGCGGCTCGGGCTCGGCCACCGGTTTGTCATCCACAAGGATCTTGTCCTGTGGGGTCACATTCAAAGCCGGGCTGTCGATCACCTTGCCGTTGATGCTGACGCGTCCGGCTTCGATCATGCGTTCGGCTTCGCGGCGGCTGGCAATGCCTGCGCGCGAGAGAACCTTGGCGATCCGGTCGCCAGCTGGGGTGGGTTTATCCGTCATACCCCCGCATACCCTGCGCTGCCGGAAAGGGGAAGCCTTGGCAATCGCGGGCAGGGCAGGCATGAAGGGGCATGACCCGTTTCAAAAGCCATATGGACGCCGCCATGGCCGAAGCCCGCGCTGCCGCAGATCGCGGCGAGGTGCCAGTGGGCGCCGTGTTGGTCGCGCCGGATGGCACGGTGGTCGCGCAAGCCGGAAACCGCACGCGAGAGCTGAATGACCCGACTGCCCATGCCGAGATCCTTGTGATCCGCGAGGGCTGTGCGCAAGCGGGGTCTGAACGGCTGCCGGGCTATGACCTGTATGTCACGCTCGAGCCTTGTCCAATGTGTGCCACGGCGCTGTCGGCGGCACGGATCCGGCGCATCTACTATGGCGCAGCGGATCCCAAATCGGGCGGTGTCGCCCAAGGCCCACGTATCTTTACCCATCCGCAATGCCACCATGTCCCCGAGGTCTATGATGGCATCGGTGCAGATGACGCGGAAGCGGTCTTGAAAGCGTTCTTTGCCGCGCGGCGGTGAGCTTTAGATTGCGATGGGCGAAAGCACCTCGGGCTCGATCACATTCACCTCGGGCAAGGCATCAATCAGCTCCTGTGCCGACTGTGCCAAGATCGGGAAGGTCTTGTAGTGGCAGGGGATCACGGTCTTGAAATTGAAATACCGCTGCGCCGCATAGGCCGCCCGCGCCATGTCCATCGTATAATGGCCCCCGGCGCACAGAATGCCGATATCGGGTTTGTGCAGATCGCCCATCCACTCCATATCCGCCATGATATCGGTGTCGCCGGACAGATAGATCACGTGGCCCTCGCCCGCGATCATGAAGCCGACCTCGGCCCCGGCACAAAGCGGACGATCCCCGCCGAGATAGTCGAAGCTGGCGGAATGCGAGGCGTTCACCATGGTGACTTTCGCGCCGCCAAGATCGACCGTGCCGCCCTTGCCGAAGCCCAGCGTTTCAACGCCGTCTTCCCCGCCCCAAAACGAGGCAAGCTCGTGGATGGCGGCAATCGGAATGCCGCGCTCTTTGGCAATCGCAAGGGTCGAGGATGCGTGATCCCCGTGTCCGTGCGTGATCAGGATGTGTGTTGCCCCCTCTAACGCCTCTGCACGCCGGTCTTCAGGGAACAACGGGTTTCCGTCCAGCCACGGGTCGATCAGCAGTACGGCGTCTTCGATCTCGATTCGGAAACCGGCATGTCCAAGCCAGATGATTTGCATGGGAGCCTCCTTTTTGGTCATTCAGGGCCAGAGTAGCAGTGATTTCGCCCAAGTCATCCGTGGGACAGCGTCGCACAACGTTCAGACGCCTTGCGGGTCGCGGTCCCGCGCGATAAATGACGATGCAACGCGCCCATGCGCCCACACATCCGGAGACACCTTCATGTCGATTGATATCGAAACCGCGCGCAAGGTTGCGCATCTGGCCCGCATCAAGGTCGAAGACGACCGCCTGCCGGAGCTGGCCGAGAATTTCAATGCGATCCTTGGGTTCATCGAACAGCTGAACGAAGTGGATGTGGAAGGTGTCGAGCCGATGACCTCGGTCACGCCGATGCGTCTGAAGCGCCGTGAAGATGTCGTGACGGATGGCGATATGCCTGAAAAAATCCTGTCCAACGCACCGGATGCGCGCGAAGGCTTCTTCGCCGTTCCGAAAGTTGTCGAATAAGGGGGCAGGGAAATGACCGAGCTGAACAAACTGACGATTGCCGATGCCCGTGACGCGCTGCGTAAGGGTGATGTGACCTCGACCGAAATCACCGAGGCCTGCCTGACCGAAATCGAAGGCGCGGGTGCGCTTGGCGCTTTCGTGCACAACACGCCCGATCTGGCCCGCGAACAGGCGAAAGCTGCTGACGCGCGTATTCAGGCCGGTGACGCCCCGGACATGTGCGGCATCCCGCTGGGCATCAAGGATCTGTTCTGCACCAAGGGCGTGCCCTCGCAGGCAGCGTCAAAAATCCTCGATGGGTTCAAGCCAGAATACGAATCGACCGTCAGCCAGAACCTTCTGGATGCGGGCACCGTTATGCTGGGCAAGCTGAACATGGACGAGTTCGCCATGGGCTCGTCGAACGAGACCTCGGTCTACGGCAACGCTGTGAACCCGTGGAAAGTGGACGACCGCGATCTGACGCCAGGTGGTTCGTCGGGTGGCTCGGCGTCGGCTGTGGCGGCTGACTTGTGTCTGGCGGCAACCGGCACCGACACCGGTGGCTCGATCCGCCAGCCTGCTGCATTCACCGGCATCACCGGCATCAAGCCGACCTACGGGCGCTGCTCGCGCTGGGGTGTCGTGGCCTTCGCGTCCTCGCTGGATCAGGCCGGTCCGATGACCAAGTCTGTGCGCGACGCGGCGATCATGCTGGAAGCCATGTGCGGCCATGACATGAAAGATTCGACCTCCGCCGACATTCCGGTGCCGAATTTCGAAGCCATGCTGACGGGCGATATTAAAGGCAAGAAAATCGGGATCCCGAAAGAATACCACATGGAAGGTATTCCGGCTGAGATCGAGAAGCTCTGGGCCGATGGTGCTGACATGCTGCGTGATGCGGGCGCCGAGATTGTGGACATCTCGCTGCCGCACACCAAATACGCGCTGCCCGCGTACTATGTGATTGCACCGGCGGAGGCCTCGTCGAACCTTGCCCGCTATGACGGCGTAAAATATGGCCACCGCGCCAAACTGGAAGCCGGTGACGGCATCGACGACATGTACGCGAAAACCCGCGCCGAAGGCTTCGGCGACGAGGTTCAGCGCCGTGTGATGGTCGGTACCTATGTGCTGTCGGCGGGTTTCTACGACGCCTATTATAACCGCGCCCGTCGCGTGCGTGCGCTGATCAAGAAAGACTTCGACGATGTCTTTGCTGCGGGTGTGGACGCGATCCTGACTCCGGCCACGCCGTCTTCGGCCTTTGGTCTGGGTGAAATGAAGGACGCCGATCCCGTTAAGATGTACCTGAACGACGTCTTCACCGTGACAGTGAACCTTGCCGGTCTGCCGGGTGTCTCGATTCCCGCCGGTCTGGATGCACAGGGTCTACCGCTGGGTCTGCAGTTGATTGGTCGCCCGTGGGAAGAAGGCGACCTGCTGAATATCGCCCACGAGGTTGAGGCTCGCGCAGGTTTTGTAGCTAAGCCCGCGAAATGGTGGTAAAACGCGCCTCATTGGCGTGACTGTACTGTAAGGAGCCCGCGATGCGCATCACCCTCGGACTTGCCTTTCTGGGCCTTATGGCCGGATGCGTGGCACCGCTGCCTGACAGCCGGGCTCCTGAAAACCTGTCGGGACAGCCCTTGTCCGCACTGGGCGAGGACAGCTCGGTCGATGCAGCCCCCACTGCCGCATCCGAAGCCGCGACGATTTCCGACGAACAGGATTTCGCCGCTGTCTCGTCGCGCGAAAGCATCGAAAGCGATGCGGCGCGTCTGGAAGGGTATCGCGCCAATTACCAACAGGTGCAGCCCGAGGCCGTGCCCAATCGGCCCTCGGGTTCGTCGGCCTCGATTGTGCAGTATGCGCTGTCGACCACCAATTCGGTCGGGCAAGCTTTGTATCAGCGCTCGTCCCTGTCGGGCGAGGCCCGCGCACGCCGCAATTGCGCCCGCTATACCTCGGCCGACTTTGCCCAGATCGCGTTTCTTGAAAGCGGTGGCCCGAAGCGGGATCTCTACGGCATTGACCCAGACGGCGACGGCTTTGCCTGCGCGTGGGATCCGGCCCCCTTCCGCGCCGCACGTGGTGTAGACGTGCCAGCCGCGACAACCGAAGCGGTAAGCTCGGAAGAGCTTGAGGGGATTGGCATCACAACCGAACCGACCACACCGGCCCCTGCGCAGCCGGTTCCCCTGCCTGGCGAGACGCTGAATATCTCGACCGAGTGATGCAGCCGATATCGCACCCCTCTCCGAATTTCGGCCCGCGCCGGGAGGGTTTGGTGCCGTCGCTGATCGTCCTACACTACACGGCCATGCCGGATCCGGACGAAGCGCTAGAGCGTCTGTGTAGCCCCAAATACGAGGTCTCCGCACACTATCTGATTCACCGCGACGGCCGCCTGTTCCAGTTGGTCGACGAAGAGATGCGCGCGTGGCATGCCGGTGCTGGGTCTTGGGCTGGGATGGACGACATCAATTCCTGGTCGATTGGGATCGAGATGGACAACGATGGCGCCTCGCCTTTTTCCGAACCGCAGATGGCAACGCTAGAGACCCTTCTGCCCGAGATCATGCAGCGTTGGAATATCGACCCCGCAGGCGTGATCGGCCATAGCGACATGGCCCCCGGACGCAAAACCGATCCCGGCCCGCGCTTTGATTGGGCGCGATTGGCACGGCAGGGGCTTGCCGTCCGCTCGGGCGCGTCTGATCCAACAGACAACTTTTCAGCCGAAACCTTCCGCGACTGTGCTACCAAGCTCGGCTACCCAACTGACATCGACCACACCACATTGCTTGCTTCGGTGCGCCTTCGTCACCGTCCTTGGGGCGAAGGTCCTTTGGCCGAAGACGATTTCGCCGCCCTTCCCGAATCTTTGTATTTTCTTGCCAAAAATATCCCGGGGTGAGCCTCGAAGAGGCGAGGGGCAGCGCCCCTTTCGCCCTCGCGCCTTGACGCCACGGCCCAGCATATCTAAGTCCAGTTTTGCGCGGATGGCTGGATGACCGCGGGTGACTGTCGAGGCTTGCTTCGGCGTGACGCGAGGAAAGTCCGGACTCCACAAGGCAACGGTGCCGGGTAACGCCCGGCCGGGGAAACCCGAGGGAAAGCGCCACAGAGAACAGACAGCCTGCGCATGCGCGGGTTATGGTGAAACGGTGGGGTAAGAGCCCACCGCGCTTCTGGCAACAGCGGCGGCACGGCAAGCCCCACCGGGAGCAATGCCTAATAGGGATCGCGCGGGAGTAACCCCAGGGGTGTCTTGCCCCGAGCAGATCCGGGTTGGCAGCTTGAACCTGTTGGTAACAGCAGGTCTAGAAGAATGGTCATCCATGGTGGCAACACCGGGACAGAATCCGGCTTACAGGCCGTCCGCGCGTATGATTCTCTAAGGTCTTGAAGATTTTAGGCCTCCGGCGGGGATATTTGTGACAAGAAAAAGCGGCGGGGCGGCCAAATCCCATGCTTTGCGGTTGACTCGGGGCGGAATGGCGCTAAAAGGCGGGTTCCAGAGATTTACGCCGGGCGGCTTGCGCCCGCCCGATAGGAGCTGTTGTTATGGCGAAGCCGACCACAATCAAAATCCGCCTGAACTCGACCGCGGATACCGGCCACTTCTATGTGACCAAGAAAAATGCACGCACCATGACCGAGAAAATGGTTATCAAAAAGTATGACCCGGTTGTGCGCAAGCACGTTGAATACAAAGAAGGTAAGATCAAGTAAGATCGCCATTCTTTGGGTAAAGAGCCGTCCCTTTGGGGCGGCTTTTTTCGTTTCCGGTTAGCGGTGCAGGATCTGCGACGCCACTTTGCGCCCCAGTAGGTAATAGGCGTTCGGGCCGGGGTGGAAGCCATCTTCGGCCATCATCTCGGGCGTCAGGGGCACGTCGAAGGGCATGTAGTCTACGCCCATCGAGGCAGCTTGTTCGGCAAGCGCGTGGTCAAATCGGCGCGCCTGTAATCCAAGAACCCAGCGCAGGGGATTGGGCAGCAGCGGGAAGCGATCGATTGGCGGGATGCCGGTGGCGATCACACGCTTCGCACCCCATTTATCGAACAGGAGGGAATACAGTTCCTCCCTGCAGGCCAGCAGGCGATAGAGCGGCATTTGGCTGGTCACGTCGTTCACCCCAAGCACCACCAGCACGATATCGGTTTGCTCGGGCGTTTGGGATTTCAGCAGGGGCAGGGTGGTTCGAGTTGTCGATCCGGTCCGGGCCAACAAGCGCCAGTTCACATGATACGAGGTGCCAAGCGCGCTGACGAGCTGCCCTGATAGTGCCTCGGTCTGATGGGGAGCCCCCACCCCCGAGGCAGAGCTGTCGCCCACGATCATCAGTGACAGGTTGGGGCCGGTGCCTTGTGCGCCGAAGCGATGCCCGGGCGGTTCGGGCAGTGTGGTTGCGATTTTCCGTACCTTCAGCGCCTGCGCCGTCAGCAACGGGCTGAGGATGAGCTTCGCGATGTTTTCGAACAACCGATTCATAGGTTTACTCTAGCGCAACAAAAAAGGGCCGGTCACTAGGACCGGCCCTGAAAGTACGTCAACGTGTCCAGATTACTCGCGGTTACCCAGGAACTGCAGCAGGAACATGAACAGGTTGATGAAGTCCAGATACAGGCTTAGCGCGCCCATGATCGCGGATTTCGCCAGCCATTCGCTGTCCATTGCGTGGGCGTGTGCGATGTAGTCGGTCTTGATCTTCTGGGTGTCATAGGCGGTCAGGCCGGCAAAGATCAGAACACCGATCACCGAGATGGCGAAGTGGATCATCGACGAGCCGATGAAGATGTTCACGATCGATGCGACGATGATGCCGATCAGACCCATGATCAGGAATGCACCCATCGGTCCAAGGTCGCGTTTGGTCGTGTAGCCATAGAGGCTAAGACCCGCGAAGGCGATCGCGGTGACCAGGAAGGTCTGTGCGATGGATACGCCGGTGAAGATCACGAAGATATAGGCCAGCGAGATGCCCATCACGGCCGAGAAGGTGTAGAAGAACAGCTGTGCGCCAGCGGCGGACAGGCGGCTGATCATTGCGCCAAAGGCAAAGACCATGATCAGCGGGGCAAACATCACGATGTAACGGGTAAAGCCGGTGAACAGCGTTTCCATCATCGCGGCGTTGTTGCCCACAGCCCAAGCGGCGGCGAAGGTCAAAAGCAGACCTACCGACATGGTGCCGTATACTTTGTTCATGTGGGCGCGTAGCCCTTCGTCGATCGCGGCGCGCGTGCCGGCACCTGCGCGAATCGTGTCAAACTCAGCCATTGAGACCTCCAAGCAAACTTATTGATGCGGTATCCCAAAAGAAAACCGCCCTTGGCCGTTATATTGGCAAGGGCGGCGCATTTTTCAAGAGCTTAACAGCGTGAACTGGTCAGTATTGCCAATGCGAAGGCACGTCCCAGATCGGGCGGTCGACTTCGCGCTGAGCTTGTTCCGGGGTCAGACCCAGATCGTTCAGGTGATGGGCGTCCAGTTGGGACAGGGCCACGCGCTCGCGGCGGGTTTCAACAGCGGTTGCAATCCAGGTCAGCAGCGAGAAGCTGCGTTTTGCGGCGGGGGCATTGGTGCAGGTTACGGCGGTCATCTCGTCTCTCCTTCGTGTTCTCGATGAATGATGCGTGTTGCATCAAATTTCGTGATCGTTATGCTTGAGCAAGTAAGATAAGTAAAATGAATGATTTTGTAATGAATCATCACGGAGTTTGATATGCCGCGTAACCTTGATCTGACCGCCCTGCGCAGTTTTGCCACCGTTGCCGATGCGGGCGGGGTCACGCGGGCTGCCGGACTTTTGCATCTGACGCAATCGGCTGTGTCCATGCAGTTGAAACGTCTTGAGGAAAGTCTAGGGCGGCCATTGCTGGACCGTACTGGGCGCGGGGTGTCTCTGACCGCAGATGGCGAGCAATTGCTGGGTTATGCCCGCCGCATTCTGCGCCTGAATGACGAGGTGTATTCGCGCCTAACTGACCAGGCTTTTGAGGGCGAGGTGGTGTTGGGCGTGCCTGCTGACGTCGTCTATCCGGCGATTCCCAAGGTGCTGCGCCAGTTCCATGCGGCCTATCCGCGGATGCGCGTTCAGCTGATCTCGTCCTATACCAGCCGGCTGAAGGCGATGTTCGCGCGCGGAGAGTGCGACGCTATTCTGACCACGGAGGAGGAGATGGACGCGGGCGGCGAAACACTGACCGCGTTGCCTTTGGTCTGGGTCGGTGCACCGGGCGGGCAAGCGTGGCGGCAACGCCCCTTGCGTTTGGCATTCGAGCACAACTGCATTTTCCGAAAAGAGGTGCAGCAGGCGTTGGACGAGGCAGGCATCCCGTGGGAAATGGGCGTCGAAAGCGATTCGACCCGCACGATTGAGGCATCCCTATCGGCAGACCTCGCCGTTCATGCGGTCATCGAAGGCACGGTACGCAGTGATCTGGATGTGGTGGATCATGGCGGTGCACTGCCGGACCTGGCCGTGACGCAAGTGAACATGTACGCCGCCAAAAGCGGCAATCAGGCGATGGACGACCTTCTGGACATGATCCGGCGCGCATTTGACGAGCTGTAAGGCCTGGGATGGGGCCTAGTCGTTCGGCCCCATCGTGACGACGACCTTGCCGGTGGACTTGCGGCTGCGCAGAAGCTCCAGCGCGTCCTCGGCTTGGTCCAATGGCAAGGTGTGGCTGACATGCGGTTGGATCTTGCCGTCGGCGTACCAGTCAAGAAGCTGGCGCAGGCTGTCGGTCAGAACCTCAGGCTTGAACTTCAGATAGCCCCCCCAGTACAGCCCAATGGCGGTAATGTTCTTCACCAGCATATGGTTGGGTTTCAGCTTGGGCATATCGCCCGAGGCAAAGCCGATATACAGGAACCGCCCGTCCGGGTTCGTGGCGCGGAACGCGGCCTCGCCCTGTTCGCCACCGACTGCGTCATAGACCACATCCGCCCCGCCAAGCGCTTTCACGGCATCACGGATGTCCTCAGAGGTGCTGTCGATCACATGATCCGCGCCAGCGCGTTTGCAGATCTCAAGCTTGTCGGCGCCGCGCGCACAGGCGATGACCCGCGCGCCCATCACCTTGCCAATCTCGACAGCCGTCAGGCCCACGCCGCCCGCTGCGCCAAGCACCAAAAGGGTCTCGCCGGGTTGAAGCTGGGCCTTGTAGTCCAGCGCGACGTGGCTGGTGCCGTAGGCAATCTGGAAGGCGGCCGCGTCTTCAAAGCTCATGTTGTCGGGCAGGGGAAGGCAGCGGTCAGCAGGAAACACGCCTTCGTCGGCCAACCCGTCTTTGCCAGAAAACACGACAACGCGCGTGCCCATGGCAGGGCCATCTGTATCTGGACCAAGCTCGGTCACGATGCCGGCGGGTTCCATCCCGAGGGAAAACGGGACGTCAGGCGTGTCCTGATAGCTTCCCTTAGTCATCAGAAGGTCGGCAAAATTCAAGCCACAAGCGCGGATGTCCACGCGTGCCTGATCTGGTTCGATGGGCAAGGGTTTTAGGTCCGTCAATGCAGGACGTTTGCCAAGCTCTGTAACGCGAAATGTTTTCATGGGGCCTCCTGCGGATGATGTAGCGCGGTGATAGGAAGAAATCGAGAGCTACTCAGCCTCAATTGCCGCTGTAGGTTGATTAACGGGTTAAATTGCAATGCTTTCTTGACTATGTTAGATAACCATTGCGTGCTGGCTGTGCGGGGCTTATCCCGCAATGGTAGTGAATGATTTCGTGCATTCGTTGATCCTTTAGGCCACATGAGTTTGATTGTGACTTTTCATGCGCTGGTAGAGCGCTTGATGCGTAAGAAGTAGGTAAGGCTGCCTGGCAGCTTGTTAACGAGGAGTTATTGGATGAAGCATCCTGTGGATATCCATGTAGGTAAACGTGTACGCCATCGGCGCTGGATGGTGGGCATGACCCAGCATCAATTGGCCGAGAAAGTCGGAATCAAGTTCCAGCAAATTCAGAAATACGAGACCGGCATGAACCGCGTCTCGGCGTCTCGGCTTTGGGACATGGCCTCAGCGTTGTCGGTGCCTGTCAGCTTCTTCTTCGAGGGCTTGGAAAGCCACGCGCATGAAATGAACTGTGACGCGGTGCCAAGCGATATCCTTGCAGACAAGGAAGCGCTGGAGCTGGTGCGTAGCTACTATTCGATCCCGGAAAATCAACGCCGCCGCTTATTCGAATTGGCGCGTGTGCTGTCGGACGTTGCCTGACGCTTGACGTGACTTGGGCATCGCTGATACCGCGCTAGTAATAGCATAGGGGATTGGCGATGCAGACCTTGAGCACAGATACACAAACTGACCTTATTCGCGTGGCCAATGCTTTGGCCGATGCTGCGCGCGACGCAGTTCTTCCCTTTTTTCGATCTTCGGATCTGACGGCCGACAACAAACTCTCTGAGGGGTTTGATCCGGTAACCGAAGGGGATCGGGCGGCGGAAAAGGCGATGCGTAGTCTGCTTGCCGAACTTCGGCCCGAGGATGGGATCTTCGGTGAAGAGTTCGGCGCGAAAGAGGGGAGCAGCGGCCTGACATGGGTGTTGGACCCGATTGACGGCACACGCGGCTTCATGTCCGGTACGCCCACGTGGGGCGTGTTGATTGCCGTTGGGCCCGAGACCGGTCCGGCCTTGGGCATTATCGACCAGCCCTACATCAAAGAGCGTTTCCTTGGCGGGTTTGGCGAGGCGTGGGTCGAAGGCCCGATGGGGCGGCGCGATCTGAAAACCCGTGCGACTTCGGATCTGTCGGACGCGATCCTGTTCACCACGTTTCCCGAAGTCGGAACCGCGGAAGAGGCCGCGGCGTTTCATGCCGTGGCACGACAGGCCAAGCTGACACGGTATGGCATGGATTGTTATGCCTATGGTCTGGTCGCTGCCGGGCAGGTCGACATGGTGATCGAAGCAGGTCTGCAATCTTATGATGTTCAGGCCCCGATCGCTGTGATCGAGGCCGCGGGCGGGATCATGACCGACTGGCAAGGTGGTCCCGTACATCAAGGCGGACGTGTTGTGGCCGCCGCCAACGCCGAGCTTCACGCTCAGGCGCTTGAAGTGCTGTCAAAGGTCTGATGGTTATTTGATCTTCCGGCCTCCGGCCCAGACGGCCGAGATTGCCCGATCATCCCCCATCATGATGGTGGGAAAGACCGCTTCCCAGATGGTCTCGGCCCGCGCCGCGCGCTGGGCGATGGCGGGGGTGGATGCCAGATCAACTGCGATGATGTCAGCCTCGTACCCCGGGGCCAGACGCCCGATCTTGTCGCCTAAGTGGATGGACGCAGCGGATCCTGCGGTCGCCAGCCACCACAGTTGTGCTGGATGCAGTGCTGTGCCGGACAATTGGCCAACCTCATAGGCGGCTGCCATCGTGCGCAGCATCGAAAAGCTGGATCCGCCTCCCGTGTCGGATGCCAAGCCGATCCGGTGGCCCTGTGTCATCAAGCCTTTCATGTCGAACAGGCCGGAGCCGATGAACATGTTAGACGTCGGGCAGTGAATGACGCTGGCGTCCAACTCGGCGATGCGGTCGCGCTCGCGTTCCGTCAGGTGGATCGCGTGGCCCAGAAGGGCACCTTTGCCCACCAGCCCGAAGTGTTCATACACATCCAAATAGTCGCGGGCATCGGGAAAGAGGTCCGCGACCCATGCGATCTCTTCGTGCTGTTCGCTGATATGAGTCTGCATCAGTAGGTCAGGGTGATCGGCCCAGAGCGCGCCCAAGGCTTCCAACTGTTCAGGGGTCGAAGTGGGCGCGAAGCGTGGTGTAATCACATAGGACAGCCGGTCCTGCCCGTGCCAGCGCTCAAGCAGGGCTTTGCTGTCGTCATAAGCGGATTGCGGGGTGTCGCGCAGAGTGTCGGGGGCATTGCGATCCATGCAGGTCTTGCCGCCAAGCGCCCGCAGCCCGCGCGTTTGCGCCGCCGTAAAATAGGCATCCGCGCTTTCCGGGTGAATGGTGCAATAGCTGACCGTCGTCGTGGTGCCCGCCGCCGTGACAAGGTCGAAATAGGTCTCGGCAATCTGGGTGGCGTGGCTTGCATCGCCAAACCGGCTTTCTTCAGGGAAAGTATAGCTATTTAGCCAGTCGATCAGCCGTTTGCCCCACGACGCGATGATCGCGGTCTGAGGGTAATGCACATGCGTGTCGACAAAGCCGGGCGACAACAGCGCATCGCCCATATCGGTCACACGGGCCTGGGGATGCTGGGCGCGCAGGGTGTCTGCTGCGCCCACATCTGCAATCAAACCGTCGTCTACCAAGACGGCTCCACGCCGGTTATGCGTGGCCGCGTCCTCGGGCCGCTCGTCAAACGGTGTGTCGTTGAATTGAATAACCTGTCCTAGAAGCAGTTCCATCGGTCGCTCCTTGTTTGCCGTTGTTCACGGTAGGCTGCGAAATTCACCTGTTCAATGTCTTTCTGCCGGTTCACTTGCGGGATGGCTTGGCCTATGGTCGGGCCAAACAGTGGACGGAGGGCGCGCGATGCTGGATGACCAACAAATCGACGACACGCCCGAAGAAGGTGACTACGAGCTAGATCGCGAAACCTTTGGTCCAGTCCGACAAGCGCTGGCCGCTGAAGATGGGCCCGCACTTCAGGCCCTTCTGGATCCGCTGCACGCCGCTGACATCGCCGACCTTGTCGAACAGCTGCCCGACGATGATCGCGACACGTTCGTTCGCCTGTATGGCACGGAGTTTGACGGCGAGGTTCTGTCTGAACTGGACGAAGGTCTGCGTGAAGACGTGGTTGGTGCGATGGAGCCCGCCGTCCTGGCCGAGGCCGTGCGCGATCTGGAAACGGACGACGTTGTTGACCTAATCGAAGACCTCGACGATCCGCAGACCGAGGCTGTTCTGGACGCGCTAGACGAAGACGATCGGGTCGTGGTCGAGCAGTCGCTGTCATACCCCGAGGAATCCGCCGGTCGTCTGATGCAGCGCGAGCTGGTCGTGGCGCCGGATCACTGGAACGTCGGGCAGACGATTGATTTCCTGCGGTCTCAGGATGATCTGCCCGAACAGTTCTATCACGTGATCTTGGTTGATCCGCGGATGCGCCCGACGGGCTATGTCACGTTGGGTCGTTTGATGGGCAGTGCACGCGAGGTGCCCATGACCTCGCTGACTGAAGACAGCTTTCGCACCATCCCCGTGATGCAGGACGAGGGCGAGGTCGCCTATGCGTTCAACCAGTATCACCTGATTTCGGCCCCCGTCGTGGACGCGGACGACCGTTTGGTCGGTGTGATCACCATCGACGACGCGATGGTCATTCTGGATGAAGAACACGAAGAAGACATCCTGCGTCTGGCCGGTGTGGGCGAGGAAAGCTCGCTCTCGGACAAGATCGTTGAAACCACCAAACGCCGCTTCCCGTGGCTGGCAGTGAACCTTGTGACCTCGATCCTGGCGTCGCTTGTGATTGCGCAGTTTGATGCGGTGATTGCCCAATTCGTGGCGCTGGCCGTGCTGATGCCGATTGTGGCGTCCATGGGGGGCAACGCAGGCACGCAATCGCTGACCGTGGCTGTGCGTGCGATTGCCACGAAAGACCTGACATCCGCCAACTTGTGGCGCGTGATCTGGCGTGAAGCGGCCGTGGGGTTGGTCAACGGGATTATCTTTGCAGTGGTTATGGGGATCGTTGGCGTGCTCTGGTTCGGCACACCGCTTCTTGGTGTCGTGATCGGTGTTGCGATGGTCGTGAACCTTGTGATCGCAGGGCTTGCAGGCGTTATTGTCCCGGTGGTGCTGGATCAGATGGATATCGACCCGGCACTGGCCTCGGGCGCGTTCGTGACCACGGTGACAGATGTCGTGGGCTTCTTCGCTTTCCTTGGCCTTGCCGCTGTAATGCTGATCTGACGACCCTGACTGGATTTCGACATGACCGACCTGACCGCCGTGAAAGCGGCCGCCCGTAAAGCTGCCTTTGCCCGCCGCAAAGAGGCGCATTCCGAAGCACGCTCGGCGCTGGGTGTGGCGCATCTGATTTCGGTTCTGAATGACCACAAGGGCAAAGCGATGGCGGGCTATATGCCCATCCGGACCGAGATCAATCCGCTGCCCGCGATGGCCGCGCTGGCGGCTTGGTCTACGATTGGCGTGCCGTATATCACGGGCGAAGGGCAACCCCTGAAGTTCGCCAGCTGGCGTCCCGACAGCGACATGGTGGACGGTCCCTTTGGTGCGCAGGTGCCGGCCAAGCTTGAGTTCATCACGCCCGAAGTTGTGGTCGTTCCGCTGGTGGCCTTTGACCGCAAGGGCGGACGTCTGGGTTATGGTGGCGGTTTCTATGACCGCACGCTGGAAGGGTTGCGGGCCGGACGTCCAACTTTGGCCATCGGCTATGCCTACAGCGCGCAAGAGGCTGATGGCCTGCCGTTGGAACCCACGGACCAGCCACTGGATGCGATTGTAACCGATGAGGGTGTCACCTGGTTCTGATACATCCCCCTGCGGGGTATTGTTCGCCAAACACTTGCCCTTGGGGTGAAAGCCGCCTAGGGCTAGTCCCATGAAAATACTCTTTCTTGGTGACATCATGGGGCGTGCCGGACGGCGCGCGGTAACCGAGCGGCTGAAGACGCTGCGCAATGACTGGAAGCTCGACTTCGTCGTGGCGAATGGCGAAAACGCCACCAGCGGGCATGGGCTGAATGCGGGGCACGCGAAGACACTGCTGGACGCGGGTGTGGACGTGATCACGCTTGGGGACCATGCCTTCGATCAGCGCGATATGCTAAGCTTCTGCGATCAGGAAAAACGCATCATCCGTCCGCTGAACTACGCCAAGGAATGCCCCGGCGTGGGCGCCCGCGTTTTTGCGGATGCCCGGGGCCGCAAGATTTTGGTCACGCAGGTGCTGGGTCAGGTGTTTATGAAGCGCGCCTATGACGACCCGTTCTCGGCCGTTGATCTGGTTCTGAAGCGGCATACGTTGGGCGGGGCTGTGCAGGCATCGCTGGTTGACATCCACTGTGAAGCCACATCCGAAAAGATGGCAATTGGACATTGGTGCGATGGACGCGCAAGCGTGGTCGTGGGGACGCATACCCATGTCCCGACAGGTGATGCGCAAATCCTGTCCAAAGGCACCGCGTTCATGGCAGATGCCGGGATGTGCGGTGATTACAACAGTGTAATCGGCATGCAGAAGGAAGAGCCCATGCGCCGCTTCGTGACTGGCATGGCAAAGGGGCGTTTCACCCCGGCCGAGGGCGAAGCCACGCTGTCGGGCCTGTATATCGAAACCGACGATCGCTCGGGTAAGGCCACGAAGGTTCAGATGGTACGGAACGGGGGGCGGCTGACGCAATCCTCGCCCTTGGATGCCGTCTGACGCGCTGCCTAATTCCACCCGACCGCAAAACCGTGCTTGCCCATGACCCATGTGCAGGGCAAAACTGGTCCAAGCGATTAAACGGGGACATTGCATGGGTTTATTCGAGTTCAGCGCCACCACGCAGGCGGTGATTGCCCTGATGACAGTGGGCGGGATGTTCGTCCTGTTCCTGCGCGAAAGCTTCCCGACTGAAGTCGTCGCCATTGGCGGTGTGTCGATCATGCTGGTCATGGGTATTCTGGACTATGACAGCGCGCTCGAGGTGCTGTCGAACCCGGCGCCTTGGACCATTGCTGCCATGTTTATCGTGATGGGGGCGCTGGTACGCACGGGCGCGTTGCAATGGTTTACCCAGATTGCTGAGAAGAAGGCAGAGCATAACCCGATGATGGCCTTGGCCGCGTTGATGGGGTTCGTCGTGATTTCGTCTGCGGTTGTGTCGAACACACCGGTGGTTGTTGTGATGATCCCGGTCTTTATCCAGCTGGCCAAGAAGATCGGTCGGTCAGCCTCGAAATTGCTGATCCCACTGAGCTATGGCGCCATTTTGGGCGGAACGCTGACGCTAATCGGCACCTCGACCAACTTGCTAGTCGACGGCGTTGCACGCGATGGTGGGCTTGAGCCGTTCACGATTTTCGAAGTCACCCCCTTGGGCATCGTTCTGGTCGCGTGGGGCATGCTTTACCTGCGCTTCATCGCGCCAAGGATCCTTCCTGACCGTGACAGCATGGCGACGCTTCTGTCCGACAGATCCCGCAAGAAATTCTTTACCGAGGCCGTGATCCCGCCGGAATCGAACCTGATCGGGCGCGAGGTGAACGGGGTGCAGTTGTTCAAGCGCGAAGGCGTGCGGCTGGTGGACGTTGTACGCGGCGATACCTCGCTGCGCCGTAACCTTGAAGGGGTAACGCTTCAGGTCGGCGATCGCGTGGTGCTACGGACTGCGATGACCGAGCTTTTAAGCCTTCAGCGTGACAAAAGCCTGAAACGCGTGGACCAGGTGTCGGCGGTGGAAACGACCACGGTCGAGGTGCTGATTTCGCCTGATTGTAAAATGGTGGGCAAGCAACTCGGGCGGATGCGCCTGCGCCGTCGCTATGGTGTCTATCCGCTGGCGGTGCACCGCAAGAACCAGAATATCGGTCGTCAGTTAGATGATCTTGTGGTCCGCGTGGGCGATACGCTTCTGCTGGAGGGCGCGCCTGAAGACATTCAGCGTCTGGCGCAGGATATGGACCTTGTCGATGTGTCCGCACCGTCGGATCGTGAGTACCGCCGCGGCCATGCGCCGATCGCCGTGGCCGCCCTGTTCGGTCTTGTGGCTTTGGCGGGCTTTGGCGTTGCACCGATTTTCATGTTGGCCGTCTTGGCCGTGGCCGTGGTGCTGCTGACCCGCTGCATTGACGCGGACGAGGCGTTCGGGGCCGTGGATGGCCGCCTTTTGGTGCTGATCTTTTCGATGCTTGGCATCGGCGCGGCGCTGGAAAGCTCGGGCGCGGTGGCGCTGATCGCGGAAGGCATCGCACCACTTCTGGGCAAGCTGCCACCTTTCCTGATCGTCTGGGCGATTTATCTGCTGACCTCAGTTTTGACCGAGCTTGTATCGAACAACGCCGTGGCCGTGGTGGTCACCCCGATCGCCATCGGGCTGGCGACTGCTCTGGGCTTGGACCCGCGCCCGCTGGTGGTGGCGGTCATGGTGGCAGCTTCTGCCAGTTTTGCGACGCCGATTGGCTATCAGACCAACACGCTGGTGTATGGTCCGGGGGGCTACAAGTTCTCGGACTTCCTGAAGGTGGGGATTCCGCTGAACCTGTCGGTTGGCATTCTGGCCTCGGCCCTGATCCCGTTCATTTGGCCGCTGTAAGTGGCGCTGCCCGTCTTTCCCGAACGCGCGACCTTGCTGTTGCTGGGGCGTTGGGCGTTGAACTTCGATGTGGATGGTCCGGCGCAGGCTTGGGCGGACGACGTCTTGTCATGGGCGGCGGGTATTGAGGCAGATGATCAGCATCAGGATGTCGCCACGCGCGCCATCGAAAGCGGTGCGCTTTACACACTCGCAGATCTGCCCAGCCCGGCCCATTGGGGCGAAATCTCGGACCTGATCCGGGACGCTGTGCGGGATGTGCACCTGTCCACACCTGATAGCCCAGACAGCGCAACGCGTTGGCTTGCGCGGGTGCATTTGATGGACATCCTTGCGGCCGAGGGTGATGGTTTCGACGCGCTGAAGAAGGTTTCGCGCCTGTGGTTTGATCACGGGACGCCTGATCTGCACCAGTTCTACCTGTTCAAACACGCGATCCGTGATGTGATGCGGGACGGGAAACAAACGCATATTCCGGGTCTGACCCGCGACAGTTGGCAGGGTGATCTGATCGCCGCCATCAATGAGTGGATGGAGCAGACCCAGGCGCCCCAACTGCTATAGCGGCCAGAACACCAGAATGGCCGGGATTGACACAGCAACGACCAAGATCTCAAGCGGTAGACCCATACGCCAGTAATCTCCGAACTTATAGCCGCCGGGGCCAAGGATCAGCGTGTTGTTCTTGTGCCCGATGGGGGTCAGGAACGCGCAAGAGGCCGCAATGGCTACGGCCATCAGGAAGGGGTCGGGGTTCTTGTCCAATGCATGTGCCATCTGGATCCCGACAGGGGCCGCGACGATGGTGGTGGCGGTATTGTTCAGCACATCCGACAGCGTCATGGTCACGATCATTAACACGGTCAGCACCGCCCAAGCGGGCAGGCCTTCGGTTATCCCGACCAGTGCGCCTGCGATCAGCTCGGTCCCGCCCGAGCTTTCCAGCGCCGCCCCCAAGGGGATCATGGAGCCGAGCAGTACCACAACCGGCCATTCAATATGGGTGTAGAGCTCGGGCAGGGGGATGATCTTGGCCAACACATAGCCCACGACGACAAGCCCAAGCGCGACGGGCAGGTAGATCAAACCAAAGCTGGCCGCGGCCACGGCGGCGGCAAACAAGCCAATGGCCAGCCAGACTTTTTCGTCCCGCGTAACAGTCAACCCGCGCTCGGCCAAAGGCAGGCAGCCCAGCCATTCGGTCACAATCGCTTCCCGCCCTTGCGGCACCAGAAGAAGCAGGATGTCACCCGGATGGACCTCGGTCTTGCGCATCTGCTTGGTGATCTTCTTGCCAGCGCGGGAAATTCCCATCAGGACCGAGCTTTGACGCCAGTTCAAGCCAATCGATTGCGCGGTCCGGCCGGCGATCCGGGCGTTCTCGGGCACAACGACTTCGATCTTCGACAGGCCCTCGCCCTCGGCTTTCAGCTTTTCTTCGCGGTGATCCTCGGCAAAGGCGAGCCCAAGGGCCGCGCGGAATTCATCCAGGGCCTCGGGGGTGGCTTCCAGAACCAGTGCGTCATGAGCTTTAAGCTGCGTGCCGCGCTGGGTGCCGTAGCGCCGGGTGCCCTCGCGCACCAGACCAAGGATCGCGACATCGTTTTTCTCGGCGTCTTCCAGTAGCTCTTTCAGGCGCTTGCCGATGTGTTTGGAGCCTTCGGGTACGGTCAGTTCGGCCACGTATTGGCTGAATTCATCCATCGGGTTGGACCCGTTTTTGCCAGCGTCCGGTTGCGGGATCAGGCGCCAGCCGATCAGCGCCACGAAGATCAGGCCTGCGATGGCCGTGACGCCACCCACAGGGGCGAAATCGAACATCTTGAAGGGTTCGCCCAACGCGTCCTCGCGAATCGAGGCGATGATGATGTTGGGGGGCGTGCCGATCAGCGTGACCATGCCGCCAAGGATGGTGGCGAAGGACAGGGGCATCAGGCTCAGGCCAACAGGGCGTGCGGCTTTGCGGGCAGTCTGGATGTCCACGGGCATGAGAAGGGCCAATGCGGCGACGTTGTTCATGAAGGCCGACAAGACACCGCCGATTGCGCCCATTAGCGCGATATGCGCCCCTAAGGAACGGGACGCGTCGACCAGCGTGCGGGTGATCAGAAAGACTGCCCCTGATCGCACCAGACCGGCAGAGACAACCAGTACCAGCGCCACCACCAGCGTAGCGGGGTGGCCGAAGCCCGAGAAGGCCTCTTTCGTGGGGATAACGCCAAGGACAACGCCTGCCATCAGGGCAGAAAAGGCTACGATATCATAGCGAAAGCGGCCCCAGAGCAGCAGAGCGAATACGGCACCGAAAAGCGAAAAAAGAATGATCTGATCTGTATTCATGCCCAAGGAGTACCGCGTGGGCGGTGCCGCGTCACCCGTAGATTACGGGGAAAAGCGTGGCAACAAGCAGCAGGGCCATGGTGATGTTGAAGGCGCGCAGGCGGGCGGGGTTGGTCAGGATCACGCGGATTTTCTGTCCCAGAACAGTCCATGTGGATACGGAAGGCAAGTTCACTGCACCAAAGATCACCGCCACCAGAAGGACCGCCCCCATGTCGCGCGTTGGCGCATAGGCGCTGATCGCGGTCAGTGCCATTGCCCAAGCCTTCGGGTTCACCCATTGAAAGGCCGAGGCCTGCAGGAACGTCATCGGCGTACCACCTGCCGTGCCGGTTCCGGGTTCCGAGGCGCGGGCGATTTTCCATGCGAGCCACAGCAGGTAAACTACGCTGCCCGCCTTCAGGATCGTGTAACTGACCGGGTAAAGGTCGAATAGCTGCATCAGCCCCGCGCCCACAAGTACCACCATCAGCGTGAAACCAAGCGCCACGCCCAGCATATGCGGGATCGTGCGGGCAAAACCAAAATTTGCACCTGATGCCATCAGCATCAGGTTGTTCGGCCCCGGCGTGATGGACGAGACGAAAGCAAAGGCGACAAGCGCAAAGAGGAGGTCGTAGGTCATACGGCGATTATTGTGCACAAGCAGCACTGAGAGATTGCAAAGTTGTACAATGATCCGATAAAACTGCAATTAATGGTGAAACTAGATCAAATAAACCAACGAATATTGCGTGAGTTGTCGAAAGACGGTCGCCTGCCCAACACCGAGCTTGCGGATCGTGTGGGGTTGTCGCCCTCGGCCTGCCTGCGGCGTGTGCAGGAGTTGGAGCGCAGCGGCGTGATCACCGGCTATCGGGCGGTGCTAGATCCGGTCGCGATGGGCGTGGGCTTTGTGGCCTATGTCACGGTTGGCCTGAACGATCACACCAAGGAAGCGCAGGAAGGGTTCGAACGGGCCGTCGCGCTGTATGATGAGGTGCGCGAGTGCCACAACATTACGGGCGCCGTCGAATATCTGCTGCGGGTCGAGGCCGAAGACCTGATCGCGTATAAACGCTTTCACACCGACAAGCTGGGCACGCTGCCACAGGTGCATCAATTGGTGACCCATGTGGTGATGGGCTCGCCCAAGGACGAACGGGCGTAAACGGGGTTGCTTGCTGGGGCCATCCCGTGCAAGAGGGTATATATTCCGAAACGCGAATACCTGACGGAGCCGCCATGACTCGCATTCTTGCCTTGATCCTGACCGCCGTGCTTGCCCTGACCACATCGCCCGCGCGCGCCAATGACGCGGCCATCGAAGGCATGCAGGAATACATGATGTTCTCTGAGTATGAATCCGGGATCATCCTGCCCGAGCAGATCGACGAGGACGTGTTTAACGCGGTCCTGTTCGTTGATGCCCGAGATGCCGAGCAGTTCGAGGCAGGCACCATTCCGGGTGCGGTGAATATCGAATGGCGCGAAGTTCTGGATCGGATCGACGAGATTCCAACCGATAAGAAGGTTGTGGTCTTCTGCAACACAGGCACGCTGTCGTCGCAGGCAAGCTTTGCCCTGCGCGTGGCCGGGCGCGACAATGTCGTGGTTTTGCAGACCGGGCGCAATGGTTGGATGGAAAACGCGGCCTACAAGCCCTAGGCCCCCCTTGCCCCTTGTCCGCCCCATGGGCTATTGAACCTCGAACGAAGAATTTAGTCGGAGGTCGCCATGGCTGGCCACTCAAAATGGGCAAACATCCAGCACCGTAAAGGTCGCCAGGACAAGCTGCGCTCGAAACTGTTTTCGAAACTCGCCAAAGAGATCACCGTGGCCGCCAAAATGGGCGACCCGGACCCGGACAAGAACCCGCGTCTGCGTCTGGCCGTGAAAGAGGCAAAGTCGCAATCCGTACCGAAAGACGTGATCGAACGCGCGATCAAGAAGTCGCAGGGCGGGGACGCCGAAAATTATGACGAGATCCGTTACGAGGGTTATGGCCCGAACGGTGTGGCCGTCATCGTCGAGACCATGACCGACAACAAAAACCGCACCGCCTCGACCGTGCGGTCGACCTTCACCAAGAACGGCGGCAATCTGGGCGAAACCGGTTCCGTGGGCTTCATGTTCGACCGTAAGGGCGAAGTGATCTATGGCGCCGAGGCGGGCGACGCGGACACCGTGATGGAAGCCGCGATCGAAGCGGGTGCCGAGGATTGCGAAAGCGACGAGAACGGCCACCGTATCGTCTGTGCCGACACCGACCTGAACGAGGTGTCGACCGCACTGGAAGCCGCGCTGGGCGAGTCGGAATCAACCAAGCTGATCTGGCAGCCGAACATCACGACCGAGCTGGACCTCGAGAACATGCAAAAGCTGATGAAGCTGGTGGATGCGCTTGAGGATGATGACGACGTGCAGCGCGTCACCACAAACTTCGAAGCCTCAGACGAGGTGATGGCGCAGCTGTAAGCGCGACCTCGGAAAGATTTCAGGCCCCGGCGCAGGTTCTCTGCGTCGGGGTCTCTTGTTTTTGGATCCAATCCGGTGTCTTGTCGCCCAATGAGCAGCGTACAGACATCACATCACCGTCCCGCACATGGGATCGCTTGGATGCTGTCCGCAGGCCTGTTCTTCGTGATGATGAACGCGCTGGTGAAATATGTGGGACAAGAACTGCCGTCCTCGCAGGCTGCGTTTTTGCGTTATGTTTTCGGGCTGATCTTTGTTCTGCCTGCGCTTGGGCAACTTGCCAAGGCGCGGTTCTCGGCACGGATTTGGCAGCTTTTTGTGGCGCGGGGCGTTGTGCATACGGGCGCGGTACTGTGCTGGTTCTACGCCATGACTCAGATCACAGTGGCCGAGGTTGTGGCGATGAACTACCTCACCCCGATCTATGTGATGCTGGGGGCCGCGGTTTTTCTGGGCGAAAGTTTCTCGACCCGTCGGATGCTGGCAGTTGCTGCGGCCTTTCTTGGGGTGCTGATCATTCTGCGTCCGGGGCTTCGCGAACTGGGCGCTGGGCATATCTCGATGGTGTTCACAGCAATCTTTCTGGGGATTTCGTATTTGATCGCCAAACGGTTGGCGCAAGACGCGTCAGCGGGTGTGGTGGTGGCAATGATGTCGATCACGGCAACCATCGGTTTGGTGCCCGCCGCGATCATGGTCTGGGTGCCGCCCAGCTTTGTGCAGATGGCATGGCTGGCCGTGGTCGCGTTCTTTGCGACAGCCGGCCACTATTCCATGTCCCGTGCCTTCGCGGAAGCACCCGTATCGGTCACCCAGCCGGTGACCTTCCTGCAAATCATCTGGGCCGCCGCAACCGGCGCAATCTTCTTTGCCGAACCGGTCGATTTTTGGGTGGTCGTTGGCGCAGGCGTGATCATGGCGGCGGTCACATACATCACGTGGCGCGAGACCGTTTTGAAACGCCGCGTGACCCCCAACCCGAACGAGCCGAAAACGTAAAAGGGCGCCCTCTGGGGACGCCCTTCGAAGTCGTTTTGGCGATGATCAGTCCGACCAGCTGACCCCTGTCAGATCATTCGCCTGCGTGGGTGCGTTTTCCCACAGCCCGTTGACTTTGGCATTGGCCACGCCGGTTTTCGCCAGCTGGAACAGATACCCATTCACATAGTCATCCGCGATGACTTGCTGAGCTTCTTTGTTCAGCTCGGCGCGCATGGCCGGGTCCGATGTGACCGAGAGTTTCTCGATCAGCGCTTGGAAACCCGCATTGTCATACTGGAAATAGTATTCCGGGCGGGCATAGATGTTGATGTCTGCTGGCTCGGTATGGCTGACGATGGTCAGGTCATAATCCTTGCCTTTGAACACCTGTTCGATCCACTGCGCCCATTCGAGGTTCGAGATCTCGGTGTTGATGCCGACGTTACGCAACTGGGCGGCGATGATCTCGCCCCCGCGGCGGGCATAGGCGGGGGGCGGTAGCATTAGGCGTAGGGTCAGGCCCTCGGCGCCAGCTTCCGCTAGAAGCGATTTCGACATCTCTGGATCAAATGCTGATTGACCGGTCAGATCCACATAATCCGGATTGTGCGGGGCGAAATGGGTGCCGATCGGCGTGCCATAGCCATGCATCGCGCCGTCGATAATGTCCTGACGGTTGATCGCATGGGCAATTGCCTTGCGCACACGGACATCGGCCAGCGGGCCGGACTTGTTGTTGGTGGACAGGATGGTCTCACCCTCGGTCGAGCCGACGATGACGGTGAAGCGCGGATCGGCCTCGAACTGGGCCAACGTTTCGGGCGCGGGGAAGTTCGGGAAGGCGTCAACATCACCGGCCATCATGGCCGCAAAGGCCGCATTCGGGTCCGAGATGAACTTGAACGTCGCTGTGGCCAGTGCAGGTGCGTCGCCCCAATAGGCGTCATTGCGCGCGATGGTCACGTGGTCACCCTTCGCCCATTCGACAAAGGTGAACGGGCCGGTGCCCACGGGGGCGGTCGCCGCATCACCGATGCTTTCAGGAGCGACGATCACCGCGTCGCCCCACGCCATGTTGAAGGCGAAATTTCCGTTGGGGGCTGACAGCTTCACCGCGACCGAGGTCGGGCTGACGGCTGTCACGCTTTCGATGTCTTTGAACAACGCTTTTTGCGCGTTGGTCGAATCTTCGGCACGCGCGCGATCCAGCGAGAAGACGACGTCATCGGCGTCCATCGTGGTGCCGTCATGGAAACTCACGCCCTCGCGCAGGGTGAACGTATAGGTCAGGCCGTCTTCGCTGACCTCCCACGCGCTGGCCAGTCCCGGCTGCACCGCGCCATCGGGGCCGAAACGGGTCAGGCCCTCGAAAATGTTGGCATAGACGACCTCGTCAATCGCGGCGGCGGCACCTGCGGTGGGGTCTAGATTTGGCGGCTCAAGCACCATGCCCAATGTGATCGCGTCAGTGCCCGCCAATGCGGTTGTCGCCATAAGCGCCCATGCGCCTGCTGTCAGTTTCAGGTTGGTCATCTTGATCCTCCTTACCCGTTCTGCGGGATATGCCCTATGAAACGCGGGATTTTGGGTCAAGGCAAGGGAAAGACGTCCCGTCATTCCCCTTTGAAATTCTGCGATGCAGCATTATAGTCCCTTCCACTGAAGACGATCAGGGAGGAGAAACCATGAGCGCCTCGGCCAAGATTAAAACACCGACTCCGTCGGATATTCGTGCCCGCAAAGGGGACACGCCTCTGGTTGTGCTGACCGCCTATGCGACCCCAACGGCCCAGATGATGGATACGCATTGCGACATCGTTCTGGTGGGGGACAGCGTGGGCATGGTGGTGCATGGGCTGCCCGACACGCTGGGCGTCACGATGGAGATGATGTGCCTGCATGGCGCCGCCGTGAAGCGTGGGCTTGAGCAGGCGATGATGGTCGTCGACATGCCGTTTGGGTCCTATGAAGAAAGCCCGGAACAAGCATTTCGCAACGCCGCACGCTTGATGCGCGAAACCGGCGCTGCAGCGGTGAAACTGGAAGGCGGCGTGTCGATGGAAGAAACCATCCGCTTCCTGACCAGCCGCTCGATCCCGGTCATGGCCCATGTGGGCCTGACCCCGCAGGCGATCAACACGCTGGGGGGCTATTCCGTTCAAGGCCGTGGCGAGGACCGCGATCGTGTCATGGCCGATGCCAAGGCGGTGGAAGATGCTGGCGCGTTTTCGGTCGTGCTGGAAAAAGTGCCGGAAAGTCTGGCCAACGAAATCACCGAAGCCGTGTCGATCCCGACCATCGGCATCGGCGCCTCGGCGCAATGTGACGGGCAGGTATTGGTTGTGGATGACATGCTGGGCCTGTTCACAGCGTTCAAGCCGAAATTTGCCAAACGCTATGCGGCTTTGGGCGTGGACGGCGAGAAAGCCATTGCCAAATATGCTCGAGAGGTGCGAGACCGCAGTTTCCCGGCGCCCGAGCACGTCTTTGCAGATGAGGTCAAAAAGAAATGAAGATCATTCGTTCCAAGGACGATCTGCGCACCTTGCGGCGCAGCTGGATTTTCAAAGGCGAGCGCGTGGCCGTGGTGCCCACGATGGGTGCACTGCATGCTGGACATCTGTCCTTGGTGGACGAGGCGAAGAAACACGCAGACCGCGTGATCGTCACGATCTTTGTGAACCCCAAGCAGTTCAACAATCCGGACGATCTGGACAAGTATCCCCGCACGGAAGAGGACGACGCCGCGAAGCTGGCGCCTTACGGGATTGATGCGCTTTACGTGCCAACCCCGGATCAGATCTATCCCGATGGCTTTGCCACCAATGTAAGCGTGTCGGGCCTGACCGAAGAGCTTGAGGGGGCACATCGCCCCGGCCATTTTGACGGCGTGGCGACGGTCGTGTCCAAATTGTTCCTGCAATCGCGCGCCGATGTGGCATGCTTCGGCCAGAAAGACTATCAGCAGATGCTTTTGGTCCGTCGCCTGTCGCGGGATCTGGACATCGAGACTGAAGTGATCGGTTGCCCCACAGTGCGCGAAGAGGATGGGTTGGCAATGTCGTCACGCAATGTGCGACTGACGGCTGAAGAACGCGCCATCGCGCCCGCCCTGAAAGCCGAGATGGACCGCGCCGCCGAAGCGATCCGCCGTGGCGCCGAGGTGCGCGTGGTGTTGGATAGCGCCAAGACGCAGATCGAACGCGCGGGTTATCAAAAGGTTGAGTATCTGGAACTGCGCGATGCCGAAAACTTGCAGCCTGTCAAAGACCTCTCTCGTCCGACGCGCCTGTTGGCGGCGGCGATGCTTGGGGATGTGCGGCTGATCGACAATATCGCGGTCTAAGACACGTCGACCTTCTTCAGGTTCCGAAAAGCAAAAAGGGCGGCCTGCGGGCCGCCCTTTTGTAATTTGTCTATGCCGCTTACAGCTGGCGCTCGACCATCATCTTCTTGATCGAGGCAATTGCCTTGGCCGGGTTCAGGCCTTTCGGGCAAGTCTTCGAGCAGTTCATGATTGTGTGGCAGCGGTACAGCTTGAAGGGGTCTTCCAGCTGGTCCAGACGCTCGCCAGTGGCTTCATCGCGCGAGTCGATGATCCAGCGGTAGGCATGCAGCAGCGCGGCTGGTCCGAGATAGCGGTCACCGTTCCACCAGTAGCTCGGGCACGAGGTCGAGCAGCTGGCGCACATAACGCATTCATACAGACCATCAAGCTTCTTGCGGTCCTCAATGGACTGCTTCCACTCTTTTGCTGGGCGGTTGGTCTTGGTTTCGAGCCACGGCATGATCGAGGCATGCTGGGCGTAGAAGTGCGTCAGGTCCGGGATCAGGTCTTTCACCACCGGCATGTGCGGTAGCGGATAGATCTTCACGTCGCCCTTGATCTCATCCATCCCGTAAATACAGGCCAGCGTGTTGATCCCGTCGATGTTCATCGCACAGGATCCACAGATGCCCTCACGGCACGAGCGGCGGAAGGTCAGGGTCGGATCAATCTCGTTCTTGATCTTGATCAGCGCGTCCAGAACCATCGGACCACATTTGTCCATGTCCAGGAAATAGGTGTCCACACGGGGGTTTTCGCCATCATCCGGGTTCCAGCGATAGATCTGGAACTTGCGGACATTGCTGGCACCCTCGGGCTTGGGCCATGTCTTACCGACGCGAACGGTCGAGTTCTTGGGGAGCTTGAATTGTACCATCTGGCGTCCTCCTTAGAACGTACGCGCTTTGGGCGCGATTTTCTTCAAAGCGATGCCGCCTTCGGCTTCGGTGGTCAGCGGATCAACGACGACCGGACGATAGGACAGGTCAACCTTGTTGCCATCCACGCGGCTGACTGTGTGAACACGCCACTTGTCGTCATTGCGTTCCGGGAAGTCCTCGTGCGCGTGGGCGCCGCGGCTTTCTTCGCGGGCTTCTGCGCCGTGGATCGTTGCCAGAGCGTTCGGCATCAGGTTGGCCAGTTCCAGCGTCTCCATCAGGTCCGAGTTCCAGATCAGCGAGCGATCGGTCACTGCCAGGTCGTCCATCTTGGCGGCCACAGCGGTCATCTTCTCGACGCCTTCCTTCATGGTTTTTGCGGTACGGAATACGGCAGCGTCAGCCTGCATCGTCTTTTGCATTTCCAGACGCAAGTCCGCGGTCGGAACCGCACCACTTGCGTTGCGCAGACCGTCGAAGCGATCAAATGCCGCGTCAACCGATGCCTGGTTCAGAACCGGGTTGGCGCTGTCTGCGTCTACAACCTTGCCTGCGCGGATCGCGGCGGCGCGGCCGAAGACCACAAGGTCGATCAGCGAGTTCGAGCCCAGACGGTTTGCACCGTGCACCGATGCGCAACCGGCTTCACCCACGGCCATCAGGCCGGGAACAACGCCAGTCGGATCATCCTTGGTCGGGTTCAGAACTTCCCCCCAATAATTGGTTGGGATGCCGCCCATGTTGTAGTGAACTGTCGGCAGAACCGGGATCGGCTCTTTGTTCACATCAACACCGGCGAAGATCTTGGCGCTTTCCGAAATGCCGGGCAGGCGTTCGGCCAGAGCCTCAGCAGGCAGGTGGTCAAGGTGCAGGAAGATGTGGTCACCTTCGGCGCCAACACCGCGGCCTTCGCGGATCTCCATCGTCATCGAGCGGGATACATAGTCGCGGGGCGCAAGGTCTTTATACTGGGGCGCATAACGCTCCATGAAACGCTCGCCTTCCGAGTTGACCAGATAGCCACCCTCGCCACGTGCACCTTCGGTGATCAGGCAGCCCGAACCGTAGATGCCGGTCGGGTGGAACTGAACGAATTCCATGTCCTGCAAGGCCAGACCCGCACGGGCCACCATGCCGCCACCGTCGCCGGTGCAGGTGTGGGCCGAAGTGGCCGAGAAATACGCACGGCCATAGCCGCCCGTGGCCAGCACAACCATCTTCGCGTTGAAGACGTGCATGGTGCCATCGTCCAGCTTCCAGCAAACGACGCCCTGACACTGACCGTCTTCCGACATGATCAGGTCGATGGCGAAGTATTCAACGTAGAATTCCGCGTTGTTCTTCAGCGACTGGCCGTAAAGCGTGTGCAGGATCGCGTGACCAGTACGGTCAGCGGCGGCACAGGTCCGCTGCACAGCGGGGCCTTCACCGAATTCGGTGGTGTGGCCACCGAATGGGCGCTGATAGATCTTGCCTTCTTCGGTCCGCGAAAACGGAACGCCATAGTGCTCCAGCTCGTACACCGCTTTGGGTGCCTCGCGGGCCAGGTATTCCATCGCATCCGTGTCGCCCAGCCAGTCCGAGCCTTTCACGGTGTCGTACATGTGCCACTGCCAGTTGTCCGGGCCCATGTTGGACAGGGACGCGGCGATGCCGCCCTGTGCTGCAACAGTATGCGAGCGGGTCGGGAAAACTTTGGTCACACAAGCGGTGCGCAGACCCTGTTCGGCCATGCCAAGCGTGGCCCGCAGACCAGCGCCACCGGCGCCGACCACGACCACGTCATATTCGTGTGTTTCGTATTCGTAAGCTGCCATTTTGGTTGCTCTCCGGTCTTAAAAGGCGATGCGGCCGAGGCCATAAAGGCCAATTGCCAGAACGGTGTAGGCCAGTGCGGTGCAAGCGACTACCAAGACCTTCTTGGTGACGCCGCGCGAGTAATCCTCGATCACGACCTGAATGCCGTGACGGAAGTGGACCATCGAGACGACGAAGGTCATGGCTGCGATGATCGCGGGGAAGGGGCGCTGGTAATAGGCAATGGCTTCTTCATAGGGCAGGCCAAGGGCGCAGCCGAATGTCAAAGCAAAGAGCGGCATCAGGATCAGAAGACCAACGGCCGAGATGGCCTGTCCCCAGAAGTGTTCTGTGCCAGAACCAGAAGAGCCCTTGCCCACGGCGCGTTTGCGGTCAGTCATATATTGCATAGCGGGCTCCTTACACGATCAGGGCGACGATGATCGCCAGAACGACGGACCCGACGATGACGCCAATGCCCATTTTCTCGGCAGTTTCGACGTTCAGGCCGATGCCGATGTCCCAGATCAGGTGACGCAGGCCGGACAATGCGTGATAGCAAAGTGCCCAAAGTGCCAGGAACATGACAACGTCCCCAACGAACGAGGTCATCAGACCGTTCACAACGTCATAATATCCTGCACCCAGAGATGCCGCGAAGAACCACCAAGCGACCAAGATCGCAGCACCCAGCAGGGCGACCCCAGTGATCCGGGCGAAGATCGAGGTGATGGAGGTCAGCTGCGGGCGGTATACTTGCAGATGCGGAGAAAGAGGACGGTTGCCTCTGTTCACGTCGGCCATGGCGGCCTCCTTCTGTCTGTTTCGACTTTGCGACAGGAATAACGCTTTTTGCGGCACTGAGTCACGCAAGAAGCGACCGGAAAGTCGGGAAATTTGCGCTAACGGGGGTGTTTTTGGGGGCTTGTGATCACAGTTTTCGGATATGTGATCACAGAATGGTATGCCATTGTATCCCGACATTAATGGTCGGGAAAGGCGCCCCGTCAGCAAGATTCCAACGGGAAATTGACGCGAGGGCACATACCGAGAGGCGGCGGAACGTCCGTGAAACGCCCCGCCACCGGATGTCTTACTTCGGCATCAGCGCCCAATAATCGAGGTCCAGCATAACCTCGGGCAGGTATTTGCCGTCGTCGCCTTTCAGCGCAAATTCCGGCGCGCCGTGTTTGACGGCGACCAGACGAAGGCGAACAGCACCGACACCGGGGGCATCCGTGTCGGCCTTGTCCAGAACCTCGGACCAAGCGCGGATCGTATCGCCCGAGAAGCAGGGGTTTGCGTGCGCCCCACCGTTCAGGCCTACGATCATCTGGGCGTTGGCCAGACCATTGAACGACAGCGCGCGCGCCATCGAGATCACGTGGCCGCCATAGATCAGGCGCTGACCATCGGGGCGGAACGTCGCGTCGAAATGCACCTTCGCGGTGTTCTGCCACAGGCGGGTCGCCATCATGTGTTCGGCTTCTTCGACGGTCACGCCGTCAACGTGGTCGATCTTTTCGCCGACCTCGTAATCGCCCCAGCGATGCGGTTCACCGGCGAGTGTGAAGTCGTAGTCCGCGAAGGACAGACCTTCGGGGATCGACAGGTCGCCCACCTCCAGCACACCTTTCAATTCAGGGATCACGGTTTCAGGGGCAGGGGCGTCCAGATCGCCTTTGCGCACCATGACCCAGCGGACATACTCCATCACCGGCTCGTCCATCTGGTTGAACCCGCGGGTCCGGACCCAAACAACGCCCGACTTCCCGTTCGAGTTCTGCTTCAGCCCGATCACCTCGGATTGCGAGCGCAGGGTATCGCCGGGATAGACGGGCTTCAGCCAGCGGCCTTCGGCATAACCAAGGTTGGCGACGGCGTTCAGCGAGATGTCGGGGACGGTTTTGCCGAACACCACGTGGAAGGCGATCAGGTCGTCGATAGGCGAGCCTTCCAGCCCGCACGCCCCCGCAAACTCGTCCGAGGAATAGAGCGCATGGCGGGCGGGATACAGCGCGTGATACAGCGCGCGTTCGCCTTCGGCCACGGTGCGCGGCACGGCGTGGTCGATCACGTCGCCCAGCTTGTAGTCTTCAAAGAAGCGTCCGGGATTGGTTTTGGCCATCAAAGCTCTCCAAGTGTCGAGGCGGGCGCAGGGGCGGCCCGCCGAATTTGTTTTAAGCGCGTAAGCCGGGCTACGCGCCGAACGGGGTCGGGCCGATCAGCCCGTGAATATAACCGATGATCGCCAGCAGGATGATCGAGGCCACGAAGAACATGGCGTCCTTGGCGATGGTGCCTTTCGGGTTTGGTTGCCAGTCGGGTTCCGCGCGGTTGATCACGAGGATCTCCAGCATGGCCCAAACTGTCAGCGCCCCGAACAGAATCATCGAGGCCAGATCAGGATTCACGATGATATGCGCCACGGCCCACAGGATGAAACCGGTCAGCATCGGGTGGCGCATTTTGTAAAACAGCGCGCCTTTCGACGGGCCGGGGCTGGTGAAATAGAGCGCGAACAGCACCATCAGGTTGTTCACGTGGCGCAGTGCGGGCGGATAGCTGTGCACGTCGAAACTTTCCGTCGCGCGATACCCGATTACCATGAGGACCACGCCGATCAGGATCACAAGAGCAGACACCCCCTTGGCCCGCGGCCCCATGTTGTCATGGGCACCGGGCAGGGCGCGTTTCCAGAAATGTCCGACATACCACAGGGCAAGTCCGGCGATCAGCAATGTCATGGCGAGGTTCCTTTAGAGGGGCCTTAGCTCTCCATCGCGGCGATGGCGTCGGCTTTGGCCAGAATGGATTTTGCCGTCACAACATGCAGGTTCTCGACGATTTTACCATCCACAACCGCAACACCTTGGCCGGATGCTTCGGCTTCCTCGAAGGCTGCGATTTGGCGCTGGGCCAGATCAATCTCGGCTTCGGACGGGGCGAAGGCGGCGTTGGCAATCTCAAGCTGCGCGGGGTGGATCAGCGTCTTGCCGTCCATACCCATGTCGCGGCCCTGGTCGCATTCAGCCTTCAAGCCTTCTTCGTCTTTGAACGCGTTATAGACGCCATCGACGATCACAACGTCATGGGCCTTGGCGGCGATCAGGCACATATGCAGGCCGCCCATCATCGGCAGACGGTCGGCACGGAAGCGGGTGTTGAGTTCCTTCGCCAGATCGTTGGTGCCCATGACAAAGCCCTTCAGGCGAGGGTGGGCGGCGATCTCGGCGGCGTTCAGCATGCCGATCGGGGTCTCCATCATCGCCCAGAGGTCAACATCGGGGATCAGCGCGGCCAGTTCGTCCAGCTGTGCGGCCGAGCCGACCTTGGGCATCAGGATCGCGTCGATGTCTGCACCCACAAAGGCCTCCACATCGTCTTTACCCCATTCCGTGTCGAACCCGTTGATGCGGACGATCTTGGCGCGGTTGCCATAGCCGCCCTTGTCCAGCTCGGCTTTCAGGATGGCGCGGGCCTCGACCTTGGCGTCGGGGGCGACGGCATCCTCGAGGTCGAAAATGATCGCGTCAGCGGCAAGGCCGCGGGCTTTCTCCAGCGCACGCTCTTTCGAGCCGGGGATGTAGAGGACGGAACGATAGGGGCGTGTGGTCATGATTCTGTGTCTCCGCAATATTGTTGCGCAAGGGACCACATTTGCGCACCAATTCGCAAGGTAAACTTTGCCGCAATGCAGAAATTTTACGTAGGGTTCATGGTTGCGCCGACCTATGCGCGGCGCGTTAACCAGTTCTTTGGCCCATGGGCGCAGGCTTTTCACAGAGATGCCGAATGACGGGAGGGCCCACGGTTGGCCACTGATGCAATGGGATGCAGATCGGCACCAGAGTGAACACGGCCCTGATGCCGCCGGTGCGCCGGTTGGCCCGGCAGAGCGGCCCAACTGAAAGGACAGATCCATGAAACAGGACATTCTGGCCCTTGGACTTGGTGTCGGCGCAATCCTTCTGTCAGCCGGACAATTGCAGGCACAGGGTGCCGCCAAATGCGCCGAGCGTGCCCAAGTGATGCAACGCCTGACCGAGAGCTATGGCGAAACCCGGCAATCCATCGGACTTGCTGGCGACCGGCAGGTGGTCGAGGTCTTCGCCTCGGACGAGACCGGCACGTGGACGATCACTGTGACGATGCCCAATGGTATGACCTGCCTGGTCGCCGCAGGGCAGGGATACGAGCAACTCGATGACGAGCTGACCCCGGCGCGGCTGGGCGATCCGGTTTAGGTCAGACCTTCCCAGATCAGTTTCGTTCCGGTCAGGATCAGAAACAGATAGGTGAAGCCGAAAAACAGGCGCTCGGACATTTTGTGGTGCAAATGCACCCCGATCCAGACGCCCAGCACGGCAAAGGGGATCAGCAGAAGATCAGCCTTTGCCGTTTGCCATGTGAAGATCCCCAAGGCGAAATAGGGGACGAACTTCAGAAGGTTGATCGCCCAGAAGACGATGACGGTCGTGGCTTGGAAGGTGGTTTTGTCCAGCTTGCGTGACAAAAGATAGACCGCAGCGGGCGGGCCACCCGCATGACTGATGAAGCTGGTGAAGCCCGCGATGACGCCCCAAAAGGCGCCCAACCTGCCGGACATCGGGCGCGGGGCTGGTGGGATCAACCCGTTCGCGCGTGCCAGTTGGAACGCCACGAACCCCACGGCGATCAGTCCGATCAGCAGGCGAAACACATCCGGGTTGGCAATCGAATAGAGCGCCGCACCCAGCGCCACGCCCGGTACCGCCCCCAACACCAAAGCCCAGGCCGAGGGCGTATCCCACTTGCGCCAATAGGGTTTCAGTGCGGTCACATCCATCAACATCAGAAGCGGCAACATCAAGCCAATTGCGGCCCCCGGTTCCAGAATCAGCGCCAAGAGCGGGGTCGCCGCAAATGCGGCCCCCGACCCGAAGCCACCCTTGGAAATCCCTGCAAAAATTACTGCTGGGATGGCAAAGGCAAAGAAAGTGAGGTCCAGAACCTCGGGCATGTGACATCCTTCAAAAGTCTGGAAAATTGGCGCTTTAGCGCTATCGCGTGTCGCATTCTGTTGCAAGTCATCCGTGACGCCGCAGCGCAGCGCTCTTGCGCGAAAGGCACTTTCCGACTACGCATGCGCCCGAAAACAACTGATCGGAGATCACACTCATGGCCAGACCCAAGATTGCGCTTATCGGTAGCGGCATGATCGGTGGCACCCTTGCTCACCTCGCTGCACTGAAAGAAATGGGCGACGTTGTCCTCTTTGATATCGCGGACGGCATCCCCCAGGGTAAAGCACTCGACATCGCAGAAAGCGGCCCCGTTGAAGGGTTCGACGCAGCGCTGTCGGGCACCACGTCCTACGAAGATATTGCTGGCGCAGACGTCTGCATCGTTACCGCCGGTGTTCCGCGCAAGCCGGGCATGAGCCGCGATGACCTGCTGGGCATCAACCTGAAAGTCATGAAATCGGTTGGCGAAGGCATCAAAGAGCACGCCCCGAACGCATTCGTGATCTGCATCACCAACCCGCTGGACGCCATGGTTTGGGCTCTGCGCGAGTTCTCGGGCCTGCCGCACGAGAAAGTGGTCGGCATGGCTGGCGTTCTGGACTCGGCACGCTTCCGTCACTTCCTGTCGGTCGAATTCGACGTGTCCATGCGCGACGTCACCGCCTTCGTACTGGGCGGCCACGGCGACACCATGGTTCCGCTGACCCGTTACTCGACCGTTGGCGGCATCCCGCTGCCGGATCTGGTGAAAATGGGCTGGACCAGCCAAGAGAAACTGGACGCCATCGTTCAGCGCACCCGTGACGGTGGCGCCGAGATCGTTGGCCTGCTGAAAACCGGTTCGGCTTACTATGCCCCGGCTGCTTCGGCGATCGAAATGGCTCAGGCTTACCTGAACGACCAGAAGCGTCTGCTGCCTTGCGCCGCTTACGTTGATGGTGCCTATGGCCTGGACGGCTTCTATGTTGGTGTTCCGACCATCATCGGCGCCAACGGCATCGAGAAAGTCATCGACATCGAACTGAACAAAGACGAGCAAGCGATGTTCGACAAGTCGGTTGATGCGGTGAAGGGTCTGGTTGAAGCCTGTAAGGGCATCGACAGCTCGCTGGCATAAGCCCAGTATCAATACTGCTGACTAAGACGTTGCGCCGCTCACCTTGAGCGGCGCAATTTTTTTGCGTCTATTTGCGGATCTTCTTGATGATCTCGTCCAGCGCGGGCGCAAGGGGGGCGTCAAACTGTTCTGCCGAGAAATCGACCGCCACTTCGGGTGCAAGGGACGCCACGGTTTGTTCAAGGTGAAGCGGGCAGGTCAGAAGCGCGTCATGCGCCCGAAGCAGCTCCTGCTGCGTATCAGACAGCTGAAAGATTTCGGCATGAAGCGCGCGCCCCGTTGTCAAAGGATCGTTCGCGTTTATGACCCGCTCGATGCCGATCCGACGCCGGGTGTGAAGCGAGTGAAGCAGCGCCTTGCCTTGCGCCGCATAGCGCAGGGATTTGAGCAGCCAGTGGCGGGCCGTCATCCCGTCAAAGTGCAATATCCGTGTCTGTGCGGTGGTTTTGCCCGGTGAAGCCTTGCCGTGGAACTTCTCTTTGACGGCATGGATGCCGATGAACTTTTGCTGAGACAACCGCGCCATCGTCTTGCCTGACGCATGCCCCGAAAGCCCGCTTTGTAGATAGGCCTCGGAGGCGCCATAGGCTTGTTCACGCACCCAACGCGGTAGACCCGGTGCGCGGAACACACCGTCGAAAATTGCGCTTTCTGGTGCAGTCCAGACACGTTCCAGATTGGGGATATGCAGCCAGGTGTCGGCGCGGGAAAGGTCGGCCTCGATGCCGTCGGGCGCCCACAGAAACTCGTCCGCATCGGCATGCAAAAGCCAGTCTGTCTGCTGCCTTTGAGCCACCAGATTGGCGTTCAACGTTTGGCGCCGTGTCTGCCATGCTGGGCGTTTGCCAAGCTCGAAAGCGTTCCAATGGGCTGCGTCGCACAAGGTGACCTCCACACCGGGGATCGCCGCCAAGATAGGGGCGGCCGGATCATCGGGGTCGTCGAAGAATAGATGCACGGTCTGTGCACCAAGGCTCAGGTGATGGCACGCAAAGGCCAGAACAAGCGGCAGTGGTTCGCGCACGGTTGAGACTACGGACCAGCTATGTTCGGGCATTCAAGATCACTCGGGCAAAGGGCTATTCCATTTGCCACTGAGGCAGAGTTGCCAGCAATTGTAAAGCGATCGGTTCCCCGTTTACGTCGCTATCCGAAAGTCGAAAAGCGCGCGCGGTCGATCTGGCGTCGCTTGCGGTGAAAGAAGATTCGCAATCAAGCTGATTTGCTGAAATTTAATGATTTGTGATCACACATTTTAAGGTGTGATCACAAAAAACACAACTTCACCGGAAATTCGCCCAAAATTGCAAAAAACGTTTCGGCCTGCTGCTTCACCTGTGCATCTTGTCCAAGACCCAATGGACCAACTGGATAGGATGATTTCATGAACATTCATGAATACCAGGCGAAGGCCCTTCTGAAATCCTACGGCGCCCCCGTTTCGGACGGCCGCGTAGTATTGAAAGCAGAAGATGCTAAAACCGCCGCAGGTGAACTCGACGGACCGCTTTGGGTGGTCAAAGCCCAAATTCACGCAGGTGGCCGCGGCAAAGGTTCCTTCAAGGAAGCTGACGCTGGCGAAAAAGGCGGTGTGCGTCTGACCAAATCGGTCGAGGAAGCCGCTGAAGAAGCCAAGAAAATGCTGGGCCGCACCCTTGTGACCCACCAGACCGGCCCGGCCGGCAAGCAGGTGAACCGTATCTACATCGAAGCCGGTTCCGGCATCGAGCGTGAGCTGTATCTGGCTCTGCTGGTGGATCGCCAGACCTCGCGCATTTCGTTCGTTTGCTCGACCGAAGGCGGCATGGACATCGAGGAAGTGGCAGCCGCCACCCCCGAAAAGATCCTGAGCTTCTCGGTTGATCCGGCCACCGGATACCAAGCCTACCACGGCCGCCGCATCGCATTCTCGCTGGGCCTGGAAGGCGCTCAGGTGAAACAGTGTGTGGCACTGATGAGCCAGCTCTATAAAGCTTTCGTTGAGAAAGACATGGAGATGCTGGAGATCAACCCGCTGATCGTGACCGACAAAGGCGACCTGAAAGTTCTGGACGCCAAAGTTGGCTTCGACGGCAACGCCGTTTACCGCCACCCGGACATCGCCGAGCTGCGCGACGTCACCGAAGAAGACCCGAAAGAGCTGGAAGCGTCGAAATACGACCTGAACTACATTGCTCTGGACGGCGAAATCGGCTGCATGGTGAACGGTGCTGGTCTGGCAATGGCCACCATGGACATCATCAAGCTGTACGGTGCGGAACCGGCCAACTTCCTGGACGTAGGTGGCGGCGCCACCAAAGAGAAAGTGACCGAAGCCTTCAAGATCATCACCTCGGACCCGAACGTAAAGGGCATCCTTGTGAACATCTTCGGCGGCATCATGCGCTGTGACGTTATCGCCGAGGGCGTGGTTGCGGCCGTGAAAGAAGTGGGCCTGCAGGTTCCGCTGGTCGTGCGTCTGGAAGGTACCAACGTGGAAGCCGGTAAAGACATCATCAACAACTCGGACGTTGATGTGATCGCAGCCGACAACCTGTCGGACGGTGCAGAGAAAATCGTGAAAGCGGTGAAAGGCTAAGACAATGGCAGTTCTTATTGACGAAAATACCAAGGTCATCTGTCAGGGTCTGACCGGCTCGCAGGGTACCTTTCACTCGGAACAGGCCATTGCATATGGCACCAAAATGGTCGGCGGTGTAACGCCGGGCAAAGGTGGCCAGACGCATCTGGACCTGCCGATCTTCAATTCGGTTCACGAAGCCAAGCACGTCACCGAAGCCAACGCTTCCGTGATCTACGTGCCGCCGCCCTTCGCGGCAGACTCGATCCTGGAAGCGATCGACGCAGAGATGGAACTGATCGTCTGCATCACCGAAGGCATTCCGGTGCTGGACATGATGAAGGTACAGCGTGCTCTGGAAGGTTCGGCTTCGCGTCTTGTGGGCCCGAACTGCCCCGGCGTGATCACCCCCGGCGCCTGTAAAATCGGCATCATGCCCGGCCACATCCACCAGCGCGGCAGCGTTGGCGTTGTGTCGCGCTCGGGTACGCTGACCTATGAGGCTGTGAAACAGACCACCGATATCGGTCTGGGCCAGTCGACGGCTGTTGGCATCGGTGGCGACCCCATCAAAGGCACCGAGCATATCGACGTGCTGGACATGTTCCTGGACGACGACGAGACCCAGTCGATCATCATGATCGGTGAGATCGGTGGTTCGGCAGAAGAAGAAGCTGCTGAATTCCTGGCCGAACAGAAGAAGAAAGGTCGCTGGAAGCCAGTCGCTGGCTTCATTGCTGGCCGTACGGCACCTCCGGGCCGCCGCATGGGCCACGCTGGCGCGATTGTTGCCGGTGGTAAAGGCGGTGCCGAAGACAAGATCGAAGCCATGCGTTCTGCTGGTATCGTTGTTGCAGACAGCCCCGCCACGCTGGGCGAGGCCGTTCTGAAGGCAATCGGCTAATACTCTCATCGCGCGCCCCGATCCCTTGGGGCGCGCGTTTTCAAATTCTCAGGTGACCCAATGAACGACCAGAGCCCCAACGACATCTTCCACGCATCAAGCTTCATGCAAGGCCACAATGCCGAGTATCTAGAGCAGCTTTACGCCCAGTATGTGAAAGACCCCAGCGCGGTAGACGCCGCATGGCACGCGTTTTTCGCAGAGCTTGGGGATGACGCCCGCGACGTGACCGCCGAGGCCGCTGGCCCCAGCTGGGCGCGCGGTGACTGGCCTCCGATGCCGGATGGCGATCGGGTACATGCGCTGGACGGTCAATGGCCGGAAGCCCCGGAAGTGGAAGGCAAGGCAGCCGCCAAGAAGATCGAAGCGAAAGCCGCCGAGAAGGGCGTGTCGCTGTCCGATGATCAGGTGAAGCGCGCCGTGCTTGACAGTATCCGCGCGCTGATGCTGATCCGTGCCTATCGTATTCGTGGTCACCTTGTTGCGGATCTGGACCCGCTGGGCATGCAGAAAGTCACCCCGCATCCCGAGCTGGACCCCGCCTCCTATGGCTTCACTGATGCCGATATGGATCGCCCGATCTTCATCGACAATGTTCTGGGGCTGGAAGTCGCCTCGATCCGCCAGATTCTCGATATCGTGAAGCGCACCTATTGCGGGACCTTTGCGCTGCAATACATGCACATCTCGAACCCGGAAGAGGCCGGTTGGCTGAAAGAACGGATCGAAGGGTTCGACAAGGAAATCCGCTTTACGCAGGAAGGCCGTAAGGCGATCCTGAACAAGCTGGTCGAGGCCGAGGGCTTTGAGAAATTCCTGCACGTGAAATACATGGGCACCAAGCGTTTCGGCCTTGATGGCGGCGAAGCGCTGATCCCGGCGATGGAACAGATCATCAAGCGCGGTGGTCAGCTGGGCCTGAAAGACATCGTCATCGGCATGCCCCACCGTGGTCGCCTGTCGGTTCTGGCCAACGTGATGCAGAAGCCGTACCGCGCGATCTTCAACGAATTTCAGGGCGGCAGCTTTAAGCCGGATGAAGTCGACGGTTCTGGCGACGTGAAATACCACCTTGGCGCCTCGTCGGACCGCGAGTTTGACGACAACAAGGTCCACCTGTCGCTGACCGCGAACCCCTCGCACCTAGAGGCGGTGAACCCGGTTGTTCTGGGCAAGGTTCGCGCCAAGCAAGAACAGATGCATGACGAGGATCGTGATCAGGTTCTGCCGATCCTGCTGCACGGTGACGCGGCTTTTGCAGGTCAGGGTGTCGTGGCCGAAGGCTTCGGCCTGTCGGGTCTGGTCGGTCACAAGACCGGCGGTACAATGCATATCGTGGTGAACAACCAGATCGGCTTCACCACCGCGCCGCATTTCAGCCGTTCGTCGCCCTATCCGACGGACATCGCCCTGATGGTTGAGGCTCCGATCTTCCACGTGAATGGTGACGATCCGGAAGCCGTGGTGCACGCTGCCCGCGTCGCGACCGAGTTCCGTCAGAAGTTCCACAAAGACGTGGTTCTGGACATCTTCTGCTATCGCCGGTTTGGTCACAACGAAGGCGACGAGCCGATGTTCACCAACCCGATGATGTACAAGAACATCAAGAAGCATAAGACCACGCTGCAGCTGTATACCGAACGTCTGGTCAAGGATGGCCTGATCCCGGAAGGCGAGATCGAAGACATGAAAGCGGCCTTCCAGGCCCACATGAACAACGAGTTCGAAGCCGGAAAAGAGTATAAGCCCAACAAGGCTGACTGGCTGGATGGACGCTGGTCGCACCTTGATCGCAACAGCGACGAATATCAGCGCGGCAAGACCGAGATATCGACCGAGACCTTCAACGAGGTTGGTAAAGCCCTGTCGACCGCACCGGACAACTTCCCGATGCACAAGACCGTTGGCCGTCTTCTGGACACCAAGGCGAAGATGTTTGAAAGCGGCACCGGCTTTGACTGGGCGACGGCCGAGGCTCTGGCCTTTGGCTCGCTGCTGACTGAAGGTTTCCCGGTCCGTCTGGCCGGCCAGGACTGTACGCGCGGCACGTTCTCGCAGCGCCACTCGGGTCTGATCAACCAGGAAAACGAAGAGCGTTACTATCCGCTGAACAACATCCGCGAGGGTCAGGCCCACTACGAGGTCATCGACTCGATGCTGTCGGAATACGCGGTTCTGGGCTTTGAATATGGCTATTCGCTGGCCGAACCCAACGCGCTGGTGATGTGGGAAGCCCAGTTTGGCGACTTCGCTAACGGCGCACAGATTATGTTCGACCAGTTCATCTCGTCCGGTGAATCGAAATGGCTGCGGATGTCCGGTCTGACCGTCCTTCTGCCGCACGGTTTCGAAGGGCAGGGACCGGAACACAGCTCGGCCCGTCTGGAGCGTTTCCTGCAGATGTGTGGTGGCGACAACTGGATCGTTGCGAACTGCTCGACCCCGGCGAACTATTTCCACATCCTGCGCCGTCAGCTGCACCGTGGCTATCGTAAACCGCTGATCCTGATGACGCCGAAATCGCTTCTGCGCCACAAGCTTTGCGTGTCGGATGCCAAGGACTTCACCGAAGGTTCCAGCTTCCACCGCGTGCTGTGGGATGATGGCGATCGTGACAACGGCACCGGTCGTTCCGAGGCCAAGCTGGTCAAGGACGACAAGATCAAGCGCGTCGTCATGTGTTCGGGCAAGGTCTACTATGACCTGCTGGAAGAGCGTGACAAACGTGGCATCAACGACGTTTACATCCTGCGTCTTGAGCAGTTCTATCCGTTCCCGGCCATGTCCTGCGTCAAGGAACTGGAGCGCTTCAAGCAGGCGGAAATCGTCTGGTGTCAGGAAGAGCCGAAGAACCAGGGGTCCTGGTCCTTTGTTGAACCGAATATTGAATGGGTGCTGACCCGCATCGGCGCGGAACACACGCGTCCGGTCTATGCCGGTCGTCCGGCGGCAGCCTCGCCCGCAACGGGTCTGGCATCGACCCACAAAGCACAACAAGAAGCGCTGGTTGATGCTGCGCTGACTATTGAAGGGAAATAAACCATGAGCATTGAAGTACGTGTCCCCACGCTGGGCGAAAGCGTGACCGAAGCCACGGTCGCAACATGGTTCAAGAAACCCGGCGACGCCGTTGCCGTAGACGAGATGCTGTGCGAGCTGGAAACCGACAAGGTAACCGTCGAAGTGCCGTCGCCTGCCGCTGGTACGCTGGGCGAGATCGTCGCTGCCGAAGGTGAAACCGTTGGCGTTGACGCGCTGCTGGCCATGATCGGTGAAGGCGAAGGGGCTGCTCCGGCTCCTGCCGCTGCTGAGGCGGCTCCGGCTGCTGCGCCTGCGGGTGACGCTGGCCAAGCTGTGGACGTGATGGTGCCCAGCTTGGGCGAAAGCGTGTCGGAAGCCACCGTTTCGACCTGGTTCAAGCAAGTTGGCGACGCTGTTCAGCAAGACGAGATGCTGTGCGAGCTGGAAACCGACAAGGTATCGGTTGAAGTCCCGGCCCCCGCCGCTGGCGTTCTGGCCGAGATCCTGGCCCCCGAAGGCACCACCGTTGACGCGTCGGCCAAACTGGCCGTCTTGTCTTCCGGCGGTGCGGTAGCCGCCGCTCCGGCTGCTGCTCCTGCTGCAGCTGCTGCACCTGCGGCGGCTGGCAAGGACGTCGAAGACGCGCCCTCGGCCAAGAAAGCTATGGCAGAAGCTGGGCTGAACCCGGCTGACGTACAGGGTACCGGTCGCGATGGCCGCGTGATGAAGCACGACGTTGCTGCCGCTCTGGCCGCACCGAAAGCTGCTCCGGCCCCTGCTGCCGCTGCACCGCGTGCTGCCTCGAATGACCCGCGCGAAGAACGCGTGAAGATGACGCGTCTGCGTCAGACCATCGCGCGCCGTCTGAAAGACAGCCAGAACACCGCCGCCATGCTGACCACCTATAACGAGGTGGACATGACGGAAACGATGGCCCTGCGTAAGGAATACAAGGACCTGTTCGAGAAGAAACACGGCGTCCGTCTGGGCTTCATGTCCTTCTTCACCAAGGCCTGCTGCCACGCACTGAAAGAAGTGCCGGAAGTGAATGCCGAAATCGACGGCACCGACATCGTTTACAAGAACTTCGTGAACATGGGTATCGCCGCAGGTACGCCCACCGGTCTGGTTGTTCCGGTCATCAACGATGCCGACAGCATGTCCTTCGCTGAAATCGAGAAAGCCATCGCCGAAAAAGGCCACCGCGCCCGTGACGGTAAGCTCAGCATGGAAGAAATGCAGGGCGGCACCTTCACCATCTCGAACGGTGGTGTTTATGGCTCGCTGATGTCGTCGCCGATCCTGAACCCGCCGCAGTCGGGCATCCTTGGCATGCACAAGATTCAAGACCGCCCGATGGCGATCAACGGTCAGGTGGTGATCCGCCCGATGATGTATCTGGCGCTGAGCTATGACCACCGCATCGTTGACGGCAAAGGCGCCGTAACCTTCCTGGTGCGTGTGAAAGAAGCCCTGGAAGATCCGCGCCGCCTGCTGATGGACCTGTAAGCCAGGACCAAGTGAATGTCTGAAGGCACGCAACATGACCAAGAGCTCGACAATCAAGAGGTTGTCGAGCGCATCAAAGAGGAAGCGGATGGCGAGATCGACTTGATCTCGCAGACGCTGCCCTCGTTGAAAGGGCAGCTGATCAAATGGGCGGTTCGCTCGATCTTTGCCTATGGTCTTGCGCGGTCCGTCACGACATGGAAAGGCGGGCCTGATTGGCTCATGCCGGTCACATATCTGTATATCGTGATCTCGTTGCTTCTTGCCTTGGTTATCTGGTGGGTTTCCCGGTCCATGATCGAAAAGTCACGCCGCACGATTGCGCAGAAAACGGAAGATCTGCGTGTCGCGCTTGATGCTGAAGAAGGTGACGTTCGCTAAAGGGTGATTGATGTTTCGCCCCTGAACTAAAGGAACGAGAAACATGGTATACCATGAAGTAATCGTAATCGGCGGTGGGCAGCACAGAGATGCATACGCCTGTTACCGCGCTCAGCGAGGATTGTAAAAATGGCAACCCATGTACTCTGGCAAGCCGACGTGGCGGATTTCGACGCGTGGTATACCGTCTTCAAACAAGACCGTTTCAACCGCAAGGCCGTTGGGATCAAGGCGCTGCACGTCTGGCGTGACCCCGATCAGGACAATCACGCGGTCGCGCTTTTTCAGGTTCTGGACCTGGACCGGGCACGTGCCTTCTTCGACTCCGAAGAACTGGCCATGCATATGGAGCGTGACGGCGTCATCAATGTGAGTGTGAAGCTGCTGACCCCCGTCTAACGGGCGAACCGCAGCAACTTTCAACATCGAACGAATAGGCAAGTGCGCAGAAACTGCATTCGGCAAGCGCATGACGAACAAAGAAGGATAGTGAGATATGGCAGACTATGACGTAATCGTGATCGGCGGTGGCCCGGGCGGCTATGTATGCGCCATCCGTTGTGCCCAGCTGGGCCTGAAAACCGCATGTGTCGAAGGTCGCGAGACCCTGGGCGGTACATGTCTGAACGTGGGCTGTATCCCGTCGAAAGCGCTGCTGCACGCGTCGCACAGCCTGCACGAAGCCGAGCATAACTTCGCCAAGATGGGCCTGAAGGGCAAAAGCCCCTCGGTCGATTGGAAAGAGATGCTGGCCTACAAGGACGACGTCATTGGTCAGAACACCAAGGGCATCGAGTTTCTGTTCAAGAAGAACAAGGTTGACTGGCTGAAAGGCTGGGGCTCGATCCCGGCTGCTGGTCAGGTCAAGGTTGGTGACGAGGTTCACAACGCCAAGCACATCGTGATCGCGTCCGGTTCCGAGCCGTCGAGCCTGCCGGGGGTTGAAGTAGACGAGAAAGTCGTCGTGACCTCGACCGGTGCGCTTGAGCTGCCGAAGATCCCCAAGAAGATGGTTGTCATCGGCGCGGGCGTTATCGGTCTGGAAATGGGCTCGGTTTATGCGCGTCTGGGGTCGGAAGTGACTGTTGTTGAATTCCTCGACGACATCACGCCGGGTATGGACAAAGATATCCAGAAGACCTTCCAGCGCACGCTGAAAAAGCAGGGTCTGAACTTCATCATGGGTGCCGCCGTTCAGAACGTGGACGCCAAGAAGACCAAGGCGACCGTGAACTACAAACTGCGCAAAGATGACAGCGAGCATGCGATCGACGCCGATGTGGTGCTGGTTGCCACCGGCCGCCGTCCGTTCGTGGATGGTCTGGGGCTGGAAGCCGCTGGCGTGAAGATGACCGAACGCGGTCAGATTGCCACCGACCACTGGAAGACCTCGGTTCCCGGTATCTGGGCGATTGGCGACGTGACCGAAGGTCCGATGCTGGCACACAAAGCTGAAGACGAAGGCATGGCGGCGGCTGAAAGCATTGCCGGTCAGGCTGGGCACGTGAACTATGACGTGATCCCGGGTGTGATCTACACCTCGCCTGAGGTCGCCTCGGTCGGTAAGACCGAACAAGAGCTGAAAGAAGCGGGCGTTGACTACAAGGTTGGCAAGTTCAGCTTCATGGGCAATGGGCGTGCGAAGGCCGTCTTCCAAGGGGACGGGTTCGTGAAGATCCTAGCCGACAAAGCCACCGACCGCGTTCTGGGCGTCCACATTATGGGCCCGACCGCAGGCGAGCTGATCCACGAGGCCTGCGTGCTGATGGAATACGGTGGATCGGCTGAAGATCTGGCCCGCACCTGCCACGCCCACCCGACTTTCTCGGAAGCGGTGCGTGAGGCGGCTTTGGCTTGCGGAGATGGCGCGATCCACGCGTGATTGTAGATCATGGGAAATTCAAAAGCACGCCTTCGGGCGTGCTTTTTTGTATTTGGGGGTGATCAGCCCACCAGCATCTTAAGGCCCTGTGTCACGTCTGTGCGGACGGCCAGTCGAAGGGCTGGTTCGTCCCCGGCGGCGAGGGCGGACAGGATCATCCGGTGGTGGCGTTGCAGGTCGGTGCGCTGACCACTTGCATAGAGCGCGCGCATGGTGGGGCCAAGCTGCAGCCAGACGGTCTCGGCCATCGCAAGGATCGCCGGGGCCTGCGCGCGCAGATAGATCGTGCGGTGAAACTCCAGATTAGTACGCAGATAGCCGATGGCGTCCTGATTGGCGACGCATTCCGAGACGCGGGCGTTGATGGCCCGCAGGCGGTCGATCAGGGTCATGTGGGCGCGGGGCAGAGCGCGGGCCGCCAGTTCGGGCTCTAGAAGGGCGCGCAGGGCGGTCAGCTCTTCGATCCGTTCAGCGGTCAGGTCCGGCGCCGTCACGCGGCCTGAGCTTGAAAGGGTCAGCGCGCCTTCAGCGGCCAGCCTGCGCACGGCCTCGCGCGCTGGGGTCATCGAAACGTCGTAGTCGGCTCCGATGCCACGGATGGTCAGGCTTTCGCCGGGATCCAGCTCGCCATGCATAATACGGGTGCGTAGGTGGCGATAGACGCGTTCATGTGCGCTGGTGTTGTCGGATGTTGGGCGGATCTGGCTTTGCATACGCGTAATTGTGATCACAAAAGCCGGGTGGGTCAATCGCGAAAGCGATATCGATGCAGATCTGTCCCGTTGTCCTTCAACCATTTCCGAGGGGCTTGGTAGTTTGGAAAGATGGCTTCGACTTGTGCCCAGAACGCCCGTGAGTGGTCCATATGCACCAAATGTGCAACCTCGTGGGCGGCGACATAGTCCAGCACTTCGGGTGGGGCCATGATCAGCCGCCAAGAATAGCTCAGGTTCCCGCGAGAGCTGCATGATCCCCAGCGCGAACGTGTGTCGCGTAGCGTGATGCGCCCGTAGTTCCGCCCAACCTTCGCCGCATAGGTGTCGCTGGCGGTCACGAGCGCCGCACGGGCGGCTTCCTTCAGGAAGGCCTCGGCCCGGATCGCGTCGCGGTCGGGGGATTGTGGCGGCAGAAACATGCGATCGCCCACAATCTCGACCACCCGCGTCTGACCGCGCGCCAGCGTCACGCTCTGCCCACGAAAGGGCAGGGAGGAGCCAACACCCGGAATCTCGCTGGGTGCAGTCTGCGCCAGATGACCCCGGATCCACTCCAGACGCTCGGTGGCGAACCCGATGGCTTCATCCCTGTTAGCACCGTAAGGCGCAGTCAGCGTCACGCGTCCATCCAGCCGGGACACACGCAAAGACAGCCTGCGCGCGCGTTTCGAAGCCCGCAGTTCGACCTCGACTGGATCTGATGCCCCCAAGGTCACAGTGGAGCTTTCCGTTAGCCGATTGCGTGAATTTCGAAACAACATGCCCCTCAATGCGGCTTGAATCCGTCCAACGTCAACCCTTCGCTGCAAAAGGCTTTGACACCCTTGCAGCATTGTGGCAGTTGCCTGAAATCTCAGATGAGTCAGTATGAACGGAAAGGGTTTCAAATGCCCAAAGCTGAATGGGGCGTCAAACGTGTATGCCCGACAACCGGAAAACGCTTTTACGACCTGAACGCCGATCCGGTAGTCAGCCCCTATACGGGTGAGGTCGTGAACGTGGAGACCGGCAAAGGGTCGCGCACGATGGTTGCCGACAAAGAAGACAAAGCAGTCATGAAGGACGATCTGGTCGAAGACGCAGATGCCGTTCTGGAAGATGACGACGCATCCGATGTTGATCTGGGCGATGATGTTCTGGACGACGACGATGATGAAGAAGTGTCGCTGGACGAAATCGCGGACATGCCAGCGGACGACGACGAATAAGCGTCAAAGATTTTTTGCAAAGGCGCGCTTTTTGGGTTGAACCCCCTCGCGCCTTTGCATAAATACCGCGCACAGGCAGCAACATGGCTGTCACGGATGGGGCCTTAGCTCAGTTGGTAGAGCGCTTGCATGGCATGCAAGAGGTCAGCGGTTCGACCCCGCTAGGCTCCACCAAATCTCATTCCCAGATTTGGCAATGGTTAGAACCGGTTAGATGGTATCCGTCTACCGTTCGCGCATTGTGTCACCAGTTTGCATGCAGTCCTGTGTCACCTCTGTGTCACTCGGTTTGGGTGGCTAATGTGAAGAGAAACTCAAAACAGGAGTTTGTTGCGTCAGAGCCGCCCTATACGGCGCTGAAGTGTGCGAGCAACAGGTATGCACCGAAGCAAAACAAGGCGACACCCGCGACGCGTGCAAGACGTTGCCCCTGCGCTGTCAGTTTTTCAAGGGCGACATAGATTGCCAAGCCGGTGATCCAATACAGGTTCATGACCCCGCCCACGAATAACAGCGCCATAAGCGCCCAACAGCATCCTAGGCAGTAGGAGCCATGGTGTACCCCCATCAACAATGCGCCGGTTTTGCCTGTCCGGCGGTGTTTGGTTAGAAACTGCGCCGGGGACTGGCAGCGGCGTAGACATGCTTGCTTGAGAGATGTGAATTGATAGAGCCCTGCGCCGATCAGAACTATCCCAGCGATCAGCTGCGAGTTCAGCGTCATCATCTGCGGCGATATCAATCCCAGTGACTGCAACTTTGATTGTAGGGCCACCGCAAACGCACTGAATGCCGCCCAGGAAAGCAGGTACCCGAACAGAAAGAAAAGCGTGTATTGCGGGGTCGATTCGGGCTCGGCGCTGACACGTTTCATTGCTGAATATAGAAGAAGTGTTGGCGTGGCGCTGGGGGTCATCATGGCGATCATCATGACCCACCACATCAGGAAGGTCAGGGCGATATAGCCGATCGTCCATGTCGGTCCGGTCCCCATGGCCATCGGATTTCCTATTGGGCGGGCCATGCGTGTCATATCGATGGCCGACATCTGCATTCCGATCCCTAAGACAGTGTAGACTGCTGAAAACAGGACGATCAGGGCAACGGCGCTTAGCACAATTGCCCTGTCTGCACCCAGCAAGCGCTCTATTGCCCCGGGCCCATTTGGGTGGTTAAGATTATCCATGTTCGTCGACCTAGTGCCCGATCACTCCGGATCCGGTCAGGTTTAGCTTGGCGAAATGCGCATGGCTGTCACTTGTGCGCTCCAAAGCGATGGCGCCGCCGGAAATCGTTGTGCTGCCACTTGCGGCTTCCGCCACATCATATTCGAACCCCATGGGCAGATTGATCCGCGCCCGATGCGGTGTGCCTAGCACGATGTGAGGAATGGGTTTGGCGTTGAGTTCAAAAACACCATCGACTTTTGCACTTCCCGTCCGCTCATCCATATCCATGTCGACATTGATTGGTGCGGTTAACGTCTCGTGTTTTGTCGGCGCCATTTTCGAGTAAACGAACCACATGGTCGCCATTTCCTCGGTGTCTTCACCCTTGATGATCGCTTCCATGGCGGCCCGCTGGTCCTCCGATGCGTTCTCATCAACGATGATTTGCATCTGGCCGTTACCTTCGTGAATGGCCCCAGGCCATTTATAGACCGCAGCCGCACGTACACCATCCAGACTTGTGTCGCCGTAATGGCCTTTCTTGATGTCATAAACGATTGCGGCTTCACAGTAACCATCGGTCGGTAAGACGCTGAACTGACACGGACAACCGAAGTTACAATTGCAGTTTACTAGTTCTCTTCCCTCTATGCTCCACTGAGTCACGACTTAGTCCTCCCTAGCATTTGCTATAAGTGCTCGACGTCGTACCTCGGACGGTCGGAAGGGCTATGAACTCGTGAAATGGATTAATGGAAAGACCTTCCACCTTCGATCAGTGTATCACATCCTCTTCACTGAACCAAACTTCGGTGCTGGCATCCGTGCGGCTGTTTGCGATGCGACATGTGCCTGACATCGATTGCCGGGTAAGAGGGGAAGGAAGAAACCTATAGCAGCCGGCGAGACATTGATGGTGTCTGATCAGACCATCTTAGTCAGTCTTGGAAGGCGCCTGCGTTGCTGAAACCCGTCAGAATGGTGTCTAGATCCTGCTCCCGCGCGTAGGGATAGGTTTCGCGGACATAGTTTGTATCGAAGTCAGGTTGTAATTGCTTTAGTCGGGCAAGCGCGTCTTGTGCTGGCTCTTGTTCTCCGAAAAATCCGAAGGTGGATACGCATCTTTGCAGGCCTCTCGCATAGTCTGCTGAAATTGCAAAAAGCTGCCGGGCTGCATCAAGGGAAGCTTCGCGGTTTCCAAGAAACATTTCGCAGGTCGTGATGTCGCCGAGCACCGCCGCTCGACCGACATATGATGGGTCAAGTCGGAAGATGAAATACAGATGCTCGAGAGCTTCCTCAGGCTTGCCAATCCATTCAAGACTGCAACCACAGGCTTGACGTGCGATCGTTGCTGATGGGTTCAACCTGATCGCTTCCGAGCCATGGTAGGCACCGAGTTCATAGTTGTGATAGCCGAAGATGTTGACCAGACCCGAGAACGCGTGCGCTTCCCAGTTTTCCGGATCAATTTCGAGCGCGCGTTTGCAGAGTTCAAGCGCATTGGCATAGGAAACGGCTCGGTCCTCGACCCAACTTAGCAATCCCTCACGAAAGTGAACGCGCGCCTTCCGAGCAAGGGCCGGTGCGAAATCGGGTTGAATTTCCAAGGCCTTGTCCATCAATTCGACCTGCTCTTGGTTGCTTTCAATGGTTCCGTAGGCCTCGCCGCGTTTCCTGTCGATGTCATCTGCTTGGGCGAGCAGTTGCCATGGTCCAATCGACTTCGGGCGGGTTCTTTCAATACGCGTTGCCTCTGCGTGCGACAGCTGAGGTTCGATCTGCGCGACGATGGCTCGGCTGACTTCTTCTTGAAAGTTGAAGATGTCTTCCAGCGTGCCTTCAAACTGCTGGGACCAGAGAAGCCGCCCATTTTCAGTCTCACTCAGATCAACCGTAATTTTCAGTTTTCCACCCAGGCACCGGGTCGTTCCGGTAATGGCATAAACCGCTTTGACGAGTTCGGCTGCGGAGCGCAGATCCAACTCCTTTGCTGTCTTCCAGCCGATTGCCTCTGGCCCTATCACTGGGAAACGGCGCCAATAGCTAAGGGTTGTCTTAAGATCGGCGGCAAGACCGGCCGCGATCATCTCGTCATCAGGCGCATTGGATAGCGCCTCGAACGAGTACAGCAACACAGCGGGGCGTGACGCGAAAACAGGGGTTCCGTGCTCGTCAGGGTCTGCGCTTGGATCAGGCGCATTGGCGGACCGCGCCTCTCGAAGCCAATCCTCAAACCCTTCCGACTTTAGATCGAAGCCTTCAAGCAGTTCACCTTTTCTATCATTCTGCACAGCAACCAGATCCTGATCGAGCCAGACTGATTGCCTGTCGGTCGACAGCACCCCCTCGGGCAGATTTTTCCGAAGTTGCGACAGCTCTTGCCGTAATGACGCACGAGCTTGCTCTTCCAAACGATCGCTCCAAAGTAAGTCAGCAAGGCGTGTTCGCTCCGCTCGCATTCCGGGCTGCAGGCATAGATATGCCAACATTCCCTGTCCGCGCCGCGATAACCCCGCAACGGTCTTGGCAAAGCCGTCCGAAACGGCGAGGGCTCCGTGTAATCTTATTGTCAGGGGCTTGGTGCGGCTTAAATGCTCCATACACAATCATTGCATTTTGGCAGAGTTCGTCAACATGTGCGTTTTGTGTGGGGAAGGGCGCGCGGCATGATCAGCCGATGAAACGCACATTCAGAGCGTCGTGCAAAAACTGACGCCAGTTAGATTCGGCTAACTGGCGTCTTCAATTGGTCTTGCGCGGTTGCGACCTTTTTGATGAGGCCGTCTCGGCGGTTGGTGTCCCGTACTTATCCGAATTTGTGGGCAACAAGTTTGTGCGAGGTGTTGCTGCGGGCTTTGCGAGGCTTGCGTTGATCAAGCTTCATTTCTGTCTGTTCGCGGGTAATCCCCATGTCCTCTAGCCGCTCGTCAGGCATGGACCGAAGCTTCTGTGCAGAACGATAAGCGGCGTCACGATCGGCCACCCAGTTCAGGGCGCGAAGCCAGAATGAGGTTTTGCTGCTCATGGAAGTGCGGGCTGTGTCGGTCTTGGTGGTCATTTTCTCGTCCCCGTTTGATGTTTTGTTCGATGAACCCAGATTGCCACTCCGTCGCAAAGCGTACGTAAAATCATAGAAGACAGGAGCCCGCCAAAGCGCAAAATGATCGTAAAATCGCCCGCGAAGATCGTAAAATGTGGTGGCAGCCACATCTTGCAGGTTGAGACGTTCTGTTCCTCAGAGAATTGCCCCACATGATGGCTTCTAGGTGACGCCGCACGGGCACTAGTGACCCTATGTCACCGCTTCGGCGCTATCCGTTTAGGGTGTCATCCACAGCGGTCTGCGCCAGAAGTTCTCCAAGGCATCAAGGATCGCGCCATCGCCAAATCCTGTTGCGCCCTCAGCAGCGACAAGCCAGTGCGCGGCGTCAGCCATCCGAACGGACGTAGGTGGCTCAACCTCGGCAAGGTGAGCAAGACCGTGAACGACACAGTCCAGAAGGAACCCAAGGAACTTCGGCTTAATCTGATCCAGCTCACGGGCAAGTTCGCGCTCAGTCCGTCGCCTGCCCGGGGGGATTACCGTCGAGTAAGCTGGTGCCGAAATCGCTGATCTTAACTATGATCGCGTCTGTTTTACGATTGGAGAGGACGAGGTCTACGGCAGCGTTTCAATAGCCTCAACGACATACGATTAGGGGGAGTGGTACAAGCCTGGTGGAAATGGTGCATCCTACACACCGCCAACAGCTCGAATGTGCTTCCATACATCTTCGACCCCACTGCGGTTCTTCAAGTTGGTGAACAGGTTTGGCAGGTTTGGACGCATCCTTGCCGCGTCGCGCTTCATCACTTCAAGACTTGCGCCGACGTGAGGGGCTAGGTCGGTCTTGTTGATCACCAGAATATCCGATCGGGTGATGGCTGGCCCGCCTTTCCGGGGGATTTCCTCGCCAGCGGCCACGTCGATCACATAGATGGTAAGATCGGCAAGTTCAGGACTGAAGGTGGCGGACAGGTTGTCGCCGCCACTTTCAATCAACACGATTTCCACATCTGGATGTCGATCGACCATTTCTGCCACGGCCGCAATGTTGATCGAGGCATCCTCGCGGATGGCCGTGTGTGGACAGCCACCGGTTTCGACCCCGATGATCCTGTCCGAGGGCAGGACCTGCATTCGCACCAGGGCCTCGGCGTCTTCCTGCGTGTAGATGTCATTGGTGACGACACCAATCGAATGGGTGTCGCGCAACAATTCGGACAGTGCAGCGGTCAGGGTGGTCTTCCCGGCGCCCACCGGGCCGCCGATACCGATGCGAAGGGGGCCGTTTGGGCTGGTCATGAGCGAAAGATCCTTGAGTATTGGGTTTCGTGTTTCATCGACGCGATGTCGGACAGGAAGGCGGTGGCGCCGAGGTGATCCAAGTCGCCATGCGCGGTCTCTTTGGCGAGGTCGGGCAAGGATTGGGACAAGCGCTGCAGCATAGCTTGGCCTGCGGTTTGACCGACCGGTAACAGCCGCTGACCCGCAGCGACCAGATTGGACAGAAAGGCCTGCAGATACATCGTTTGGGTCAGTCCTAACGGCAAGCCGTGGCAGGACGCAGCCACGCCAAGCGCAACCGGATAGGTCAATCCAGACAGATCACCTCCCCAGATGTCGCTTGTGACCAAGGCAAAGCTTGCACCTTGCTGGGTCGTCTCCAAAAGACGTTCCTTGGAGGCTGCAAAGGCGCGGGCGGTTGTATCGATCTGGGCGATCTCATGGGCGCATTCTGCCCGCCACGCAGCTGCCAGAAGAAGGGCGTCGGACCGTCCAGCACCGTGCCAGATCACGTCTTCCAACCACGCCTCAAGGCTGGGCGCGTCCGTAACCCAGCCTTGATTGGCGGCGGCTTCCAACCCGTGCGAATAGGCAAACGCCCCCACGGGATAAGCAGGTGACAGCCATTGGGTCAGGGTCAGGATCTGGGCGTCAGTGGGCGTGGCCATGGGTCCGTCCGTGGCCATAGGCGCCGCCTTCGGGCGTGAAAGGCTCGACGACATCGCGCAGGGTCGCGCCGAGCTGCTCCAGCATGTCGCGCAGGACGTGATCATGTTGGATCAGAAGCCGACCGTCTTCGATCTGGCAAGGGGTATGGCGATTGCCGATATGCCACGCCAACCGGGTCAGATCGCCCGTGACTTCCATCAGTGCTTCGCTGGCCGGGACAATCTCGATCAGGCGACCGTCATCCAGTTGGAACGCATCACCACGGTTCAAAGAGGCCGTCTGGTCCAGATCGACAAGAAACTGGATACCGCCATTGCTGGTCAGCACTTTGCGGCGCAGGAACCGGGCGTCATAGTCCAGTGTCACATGGTCGTCGCCATGATGGCTTTGGGTCACTTTGTGTGTGGTGGGAAGGTGCATCATTCGCTCCTCAGAACATGAAATAGCGCTGGGCCATGGGCAGTACGTCGGCGGGCTGGCAGGTTAGCAATTCACCATCTGCGCGCACCTCGTAGGTTTCGGGGTTCACCTCCATCACCGGGGTGGCGTCGTTCAGAAGCAAGTCCTGCTTGCCGATGTCGCGTGTGTTGGTGACGGCGACGGTCTGCTTGGCCAAACCCAGTTTGGATCGAATATCCGCGCTTTGTGCGGCTTCGCTGACGAAGGTTACAGCCGAATGCTCGACCGCGCGGCCAAAGGCGCCGAACATCGGGCGCGAATACACTGGTTGCGGCGTCGGGATCGAGGCATTCGGGTCACCCATCTGCGCCATCACAATCGTCCCTGCCATCAGAACCATTTCCGGTTTCACGCCAAAGAACGCGGGATCCCACAGCACCAGATCGGCGCGTTTGCCTTCGGTGATCGACCCGATTTCGTGGCTGATCCCGTGCGCGATGGCCGGGTTGATGGTGTATTTGGCGATATAGCGGCGGACACGGAAGTTATCATTCTCGCCGGTTTCCTCGGCCAGCCGCCCGCGTTGCTTTTTCATCTTGTCGGCGGTCTGCCAAGTGCGGATCAGAACCTCTCCCACACGGCCCATCGCTTGGCTGTCGCTCGCAATGATCGAAAAGGCGCCCATATCGTGCAGAATGTCCTCGGCGGCGATGGTCTCGCGCCGAATGCGGCTTTCGGCGAAGGCGACGTCCTCGGGGATAGATTTGTCCAGATGGTGACAGACCATCAGCATGTCCAAATGCTCTTCCAGCGTGTTCACCGTGAAGGGGCGGGTGGGGTTGGTCGAGCTGGGAAGCACGTGGTCTTCGCCGCAAATCTTGATGATGTCCGGCGCATGGCCACCGCCCGCGCCTTCGGTGTGGAACGCATGGATGGTGCGGCCTTTCATGGCCTTTACGGTGTGTTCGACAAACCCGCTTTCATTCAGCGTGTCGGTGTGGATCATCACCTGTACATCCATCGCATCGGCCACAGACAGGCAACAATCGATGGCGGCCGGCGTGGTGCCCCAGTCTTCGTGCAGCTTCAACGCGCAGGCGCCACCCAGCACCTGTTCTTCAAGTGCTGCGGGCAGGGAGGCATTGCCCTTGCCCGCGAAGGCCAAGTTCATGGGGAACGCATCGGCGGCCTGCAACATCCGCCCGATATGCCACGGGCCGGGCGTGCATGTGGTGGCCAGCGTGCCGTGGGCCGGGCCTGTCCCTCCGCCCAGCATCGTGGTCAGGCCCGAGTGCAGCGCGTCTTCGATCTGTTGCGGGCAGATATAGTGGATATGGCTGTCGAACCCACCGGCGGTCAGGATACGGCCTTCACCTGCGATGGCCTCGGTGCCCGGGCCGATGATGATGTCGACGCCGGGCTGCGTGTCCGGGTTGCCCGCCTTGCCAATCTTGTGGATGCGCCCGTCCTTCAATCCTACATCCGCCTTGTAGATGCCCGAATGGTCCACGATCAGTGCATTGGTGATGACGGTGTCCACGGCACCATCCGTCCGGGTGGTCTGAGACTGTCCCATCCCGTCGCGGATCACCTTGCCGCCACCGAATTTCACCTCTTCGCCATAGCTGGTCAGGTCGCGTTCGACCTCGATCACAAGGTCGGTGTCAGCCAGCCGAATCCGGTCACCCGTGGTGGGACCGAACATCGCGGCATAGTCTTGGCGGGAAATGGTGGCGGGCATGGTGGGTTAGTCCTTGGATTTGGCTTTCGAGGCGAATTCGGGCACCTTGGGTTTGGACGGCGCGCGCGAACGGCGGGACGCGGTTGGTTTGCCGTCGCCGGTGGCAGCTTTCGCGGCCGGTTTCCGTTTGGCAGGTGCCGCGCTGGACTTTGCCTTTGGCGGTACAGGTTTGGCTTGAGGAAAGGTTCCATTTGCTTCGGGCGCCAATAAACGGATCATCGGGTTGGCATTCAGCATTGTGTAGTAAGCGGCCTTCAACGCCTTTTCTTGGCGGGCCAGAACCGACTGCGTGAAATAGAGGGCCTCAAACGTGGCACCTACTGAAATTGCTGCGATATTCATTGTGGTCTCCGTTGATCAATTGGTGGTTACAGATCTCCCATGATCTGTTGGTTGAAGCCAAAGACGCGGCGGTCTCCGGCCATTGGAACAAGCTGGACTTCGCGCCGTTGACCCGGCTCGAAGCGAACTGCGGTGCCGGCCGCGATATCCAAGCGATGGCCGCGCGCCGCCTTTCGATCAAAGTCCAGCGCGGGGTTCGCCTCGGCGAAATGATAATGTGAGCCGACCTGCACCGGGCGGTCGCCTGTGTTGGCCACCATCAGGGTGATCGCCGATCGATTGGCATTCAGGGTCAATGCGCCCTCGGCGGGGAAAAGCTCGCCGGGGATCATGACAGTTTCCAGACGACTGTGATCAGCAGGACCGACAACGCCAGACCCAGCATGTCCGAGGCGTGGAAGTGAAGAAACTCATCGCCGTGGGCGAGGGCCGGCGTCGCAACGAGACTTAGAGGAAGACCATATTTCATCATGTGTTCCTTTCAGCGAATGGGGTTGTGGACGGTCACCAGCTTGGTGCCGTCGGGAAAGGTCGCCTCGACCTGAACGTCGTGGATCATCTCAGGGATGCCTTCCATGCATTGATCGCGGGTGACCACTTGGGCGCCTGCTTCCATCATGTCAGCGACCGAGCGGCCATCGCGGGCCCCTTCGACCACGGCGTCGGTAATCAGGGCGATTGCCTCGGGGTGGTTCAGCTTGACGCCGCGGGCCAATCGTTTGCGGGCGATCTCGGCCGCCAATGCGACCAAAAGCTTGTCTTTTTCTCGGGGGGTCAGGTTCATCTTAGATCATCCAGCATCTGGGCAGTTGGTGTTGTGTCAGGCGGTTCAAGATCGGGATCAGGCTTTGCCGCAGCGTGTGACTGTCGGCGGCAAGGATGCGCAAAACCAGAAGGTCGTCTCCGATCACGGTTGCGCCGGCTGTTTCAGGTAGGAGCGCGCGCAGATGGTCGATCTGCCCCTGAGCGTCGGGCGCGATATAAGCCAGGAAGGCCATCGCGCGTGCGCCATCTGCGATATGGGGGCGGTCCAGATGCGCGGCCATGTGACCATCAAATCGGGTGGCATCCAGAAACAGGGACTGGCCCTCGCGCCGGATCTTGATGCGATCGCGCAGGCGCAGGTCCACCAGTTCTTCGCCCATGGCTTGGCGACCGAATACAATAGGCTCGACGACCAGTGCCTTCGCGCTGTGGGCCAGATTTACGGTTAACCTGCGGTCCAGAGCGCTGCGGTCAAATAGGATGGTTTCCTGCGGCACCCAATTCAGACAGGCGCCGGGCGCGACCTGCAGATCCGTCCGCATTTGCCCAAATTCTGACGGCTGGGCGCGATAGGCCCGTTCCGAGGCTTGAGTGGTTAGCGTCAGGCTGCATCCCCGTGCCACGTTGGCCGAGACCTGGAAGCGGTCACCGCCGGTAATCCCGCCCGCCGTATTTACGAGGACCGCCTCTAGCCCATCGGATTTCGGGCGCGGGAATAGGCAGCGCAGCGACCCCGACTGGCGCAGGCTGTCCAGCACAGAGCCGCGCGGCCCCGGCTTGACCGACAGGGACACACGGCCAATTGCGCGCGGTTGAACCGGCTTGGCCGTCGGGGCGGATATTGGTGTGGACAGGGTTATAGCGGGCCTCATGTGGCTGGCGCCGGTATTGGCGCTTCCCCACTTTCTTCCGAAGGGTGCGCGCGCGATTCCACAAAAATCCGCTGACGCTGCACTGCAAAACTACAATTGCCCGGTTTTTAATGTTCTCTGCCGTGCTCAGCCAAAAAATTAAGCAGTCGCATGCAGGGCGGGCAAAAATCATGGCCTAGGGATTGCGTTTTGCGCCGCGCCGCAGAATCGCTGTTCATGCCCACCGGGAGAGATCTTGGGAAACGGGTGTGTGACGACCAGACGAATTGCAGCTCGGAAAGGTCGCCACACGGGTGCAACAGAAGTTGCGGGGACTGGGTACGGAAAGATGCGTTTCAACGCAAGCACCCCCGACCCCCTCCGCCTGGAGAAACACATGACTATTTTGAAAACTACACTGACGACCACTGCCGCAGTTGCCGCGATGACCGTTGCGGCCCAAGCCGCCGATTGCCCGGTCAAGGTCGGTGTTTTGCATTCGCTGTCGGGCACGATGGCGATTTCGGAAACGACGCTGAAAGACACAATGCTGATGCTGATCGAGCAGCAGAACGCCAAGGGTGGCGTGCTGGGCTGCGAGATCGAGCCGGTCGTCGTCGACCCTGCCTCGGACTGGCCTCTGTTCGCTGAAAAAGCGCGCGAGCTACTGACCGTGCATGATGTCGACGTGATCTTTGGCAACTGGACCTCGGTGTCGCGCAAATCCGTGCTGCCAGTGATCGAAGAACTGAACGGCCTGCTGTTTTATCCGGTTCAATACGAGGGCGAGGAAAGCTCGAAGAACGTTTTCTACACCGGTGCAGCCCCGAACCAGCAGGCTATTCCTGCCACCGACTATTTCCTGGAGGAACTGGGGGTCGAGAAATTCGCTCTGCTTGGCACAGACTATGTCTACCCCAGGACCACCAACAACATCCTGGAAAGCTATCTGCAGGATAAGGGCATTGCCGCTGACGATATCTTCGTCAACTACACCCCGTTTGGCCATTCGGACTGGTCCAAGATCGTGGCCGACGTGGTTGCATTGGGCGCGGACGGGAAGAAAGTCGGCGTAATCAGCACCATCAATGGCGACGCCAACATTGGCTTCTATAAAGAGCTGGCCGCCGCAGGCATTTCGGCGGATGACATCCCGGTCGTCGCGTTCTCGGTTGGCGAGGAAGAGCTGTCGGGTCTGGATACCTCGAACCTGATTGGCCATCTGGCTGCGTGGAACTATTTCCAATCCGCTGAAAGTGACGCCAACACCGAATGGGTCGCCGCATGGAAGGCCCGCATGGGGGAAGAGCGCGTGACCAACGACCCGATGGAAGCGCATTACATTGGCTTCAACATGTGGGTTAATGCTGCCGAAGCAGCGGGTTCCACCGATGTCGATGCGGTTCGCACCGCTATGTACGGGCAAGAGTTCCCGAACCTGACCGGTGGTACGGCTGTCATGCTGCCCAACCACCACTTGGCGAAACCGGTTCTGATTGGCGAAATTCTGGAAGATGGTCAGTTTGACATCATCAGCCAGACCGAAGAAGTGCCGGGCGATGCCTGGACCGACTTCCTGCCTGAATCGGCCGTGCTGAAGTCCGATTGGAAAGATCTGGGCTGCGGTATGTACAACACCGAGACCGCAAGCTGCGTTCAGATGAATTCGAACTATTGATCGCAACTGTCCCGGAGGGGTTCTCTCCTCCGGGGCCTTGAGGCATGAGCATTATGAAACGTCCCCTCCTCGCCGCGCTTTTGGTCCTGCTGACCACTCTGAGCGCCTGGGCACAGAGCACACCGATGCAGGATATCCTGCAAGAGCACAGCGATCTGATCGTGCAAAGCTCGCGCAAGACGATTGAACCCGCGATCCGTGGCGTTGCCGCCAGTGGCCTTCCGCAAGCACAAGAAGTGATGCGGGCCTGGCAGACAAAGAAGATGTGGATACGCACCTCTGACGGGCTGTTCTTTCGCGCAGATAAGCTGGATGCAAAGACATATCGTCTGTTCGATTTCGACACCGGAGCCGTGGTCGGAGACAGTCCAAAGTCGGATCTAAAGCAGATCAAACCCAATAGTGGGATCCGCGCCATGATCGCGACCGCGTTGGTTCAGTTTCAGCTGATGGACCCGGATCCCGTTCTGCGCACCGAGGCGTTGTTGGCCATCGAACGCGCGCCAGACGGAAAGCTTCTGGAGCCCTTGCGTGCCTCGATCGACCGCGAGAGAGATATGGTCTTGCAAGCCCGAAAGATCAGGATCGAAAGACTTCTGACGATTGCCTATGACCAAGATGAACCGACCCGGATTGCCGCCATCAACGAAGTGTCAGGCGACCTTGGCCTTGATGTGCGCGCGACCCTGAACCCGCTGGTCACTACAAAGCTGACCGCCTTTGCCGGGGATATCCCGGATACTGTGAACGTCGCGCGCGTATTAGAGCCCGGTCAGGATACCTTGTCGTCCGAAGCCGCCTATGGGGTGCTGGTCGCACAAGGCATGGCACCTGCGCAGGTTACGCGGGATGACATGCGCCTTGCGCTATTGGAACATAGTGATGGCACCAGCGTCGCAGGCGTGCCGGTCGCGCAGCTGGACGCCGATGCCGCCCGTTCCCGTGCCTATGCGGCTCTGGTGGATGCGGGCCTTGCTCAGCCCTTGGTCAGTGATGCGGACGTCGCGACAAGCCTTGCGGCACATCGTTTTGCCGAGATTTACAACGAACCCTCGGCCGCCATCACCACCGCGGCTCAGGACGCTCTGGATCGCATCACCACACGGGTCGCCGCAGGACAGACCATCGATTTGACGCTTGATGCGCTGTCGCTTGCGTCGATCTATTTCCTTGCTGCCATCGGCCTTGCGATCACCTTTGGTGTGATGGGAGTCATCAACATGGCCCATGGCGAGTTCATCATGATGGGCGCCTACACCGGCTACGTGGTGCAGCAAATGGTTCCGAACCACACCGTGTCGATCTTGCTGGCCGTGCCCTTGGCATTTGCCGTGACCTTTGTCGCTGGCGTCGCGATGGAGCGTCTGGTCATTCGCTGGCTTTACAACCGCCCGTTGGAAACGCTGCTGGCCACGTTCGGCATCTCGATCGCTCTGCAACAGCTGGCCAAGAACATCTTTGGCACGCAGGCCCGGCCCCTGACCGCGCCGGGGTGGCTGGATGGGGCATGGGTGCTGAACGACGTGGTATCGATCAGCTATATCCGCATCGCGATCTTCGTGCTGGCCCTGATCTTCCTTGGCGTCTTCCTGTTCATCATGCGCCGCACGCGCTTGGGCCTGGAAACCCGCGCCGTGACGCAGAACCGATCGATGGCCGCCTCGATGGGGATCAACCCGGAACGCGTGAACATGCTGACCTTCGGCCTTGGATCGGGTATCGCGGGCATCGCCGGTGTGGCCATCGGCCTGTTTGCCAAGGTCACATCAGAACTGGGCAGCGATTACATCGTGCAAAGCTTCATGACCGTTGTTGTCGGCGGGGTCGGCAACATCTGGGGCACGCTGGCCGGGGCCACGATGATCGGCTTCTTCCAGAAAGGGGTCGAGTGGTTGAACCCCTCGAATACGCTGGCCGCTCAGACCTACATGATCGTCTTTATCATCATCTTCATCCAGTTCCGCCCACGGGGCATCATCGCCCTCAAGGGCCGCGCGGCGGGGGACTAAACCATGCCGAATACCTTTCTGACACGCACCCCCTCAAACGTCATCTTTCTGATCGTGCTTGCCGTGTTCGCGCTGGGCGTGACCGTTCTGGCCGAGGGCTCGGGTATCGGATTCATCTCGACCAGTTTCGTGAAAACACTCGGCAAGACACTGTGCCTTGCGCTTGTCGCCGTGGCGATGGATCTGGTCTGGGGCTATACCGGCATCCTGTCTCTGGGGCACTTCGCCTTCTTCGGGCTGGGGGGCTATATGATCGGCATGTGGCTGATGTATGCTCGCACGCATGGGATCGTTGTCACCTCGATGGCAGAGGCACCGATCCCCCCGACCGAGAGCGAGATCGTCGACGCGATTGGAAACCAGATCTTTGGTGTGGTCGGCTCCAGCGAGTTTCCGTTGGTCTGGGCTTTTTCTGACAGTTTCGCGATCCAGCTTATTCTGGTGGTTGCCGTGCCGGGGCTATTGGCGCTTGTATTCGGGTGGCTGGCCTTCCGGTCGCGTGTGACAGGTGTCTATCTGTCGATCCTGACGCAAGCGATGACACTGGCGCTGGCGCTGTATCTGTTCCAGAACGACAGCGGGCTGCGGGGTAATAACGGCTTGTCCGGGCTGCAGAACCTGCCGGGGCTGGACCACGTCCCGCAGGCACAGATCTCGATCTGGTTCTTCTGGGCGTCGGCTGTGGCACTTGCACTGGGCTATCTATTCGCGGCGTGGCTGGTGTCGGGCAAGTTTGGATCGGTCATGCGCGGCATCCGGGACAACGAAGCGCGGGTGCGTTTCTTGGGCTACTCGGTCGAGGGCTATAAACTGTTCGTTTTCACGGCGACCGCGATGATCGCGGGTGTCGCTGGCGCGCTGTACTATCCGCAGGCTGGCATCATCAATCCCGCCGAAATCGCCCCCATCGCTTCCATCTATCTGGCCGTTTGGGTCGCCATTGGCGGGCGCGGGCGGCTTTATGGAGCCGCCATCGGCGCGGTGTTTGTCAGCCTTGTGTCCTCGTGGTTTACGGGCGGGCAGGCCCCCGATCTGAACCTTGGATTCTATACGCTGAAATGGGTTGATTGGTGGCTGATCGTGCTTGGCTTCAGCTTCGTGCTTGTGACGCTCTTTGCGCCAAAGGGCATCGGTGGGCTGGTCGATCTGTGGACGTATCGCAAAAGCCCCGACCGCCACGGGGCCGATCTGGGCCCCGATGCAGGCGCCCTTCGTGAACAGGAGGCCAGCCAATGAGCCGTCTTCTGGAAGTCTCGGGCGTGTCGGTCAGCTTTGATGGGTTCAAAGCGATCAACAACCTTAGCTTTGCCATCGGCGACGCGGAAATGCGCGCCATCATCGGGCCGAACGGTGCGGGCAAGACCACCTTCATGGACATCGTCACCGGCAAGACACGACCGGACGAAGGGCGTGTGACCTGGGGCGAGCGCAATATCTCGCTTCTGGGGATGTCCGAAGCCCGGATTGCCCGCGAAGGGGTGGGGCGCAAGTTTCAGAAACCGACAGTGTTCGAGGATCAGACTGTGAAGGAAAACCTGCTGATGGCGCTTCAGGCCAATCGCAGCCCTTTCGCCGTGATGTTCTATCGTGCCAGCGCTCAGGATCTGACTCGTGTCGATGAATTGGCCGAGGAGATCGGCCTTTCGGATGCGTTGAGCCGAAAATCGGGAGAGCTGAGCCACGGGCAAAAGCAATGGCTGGAAATCGGGATGTTGCTTGCGCAGGAACCGCGCTTGTTGCTGGTTGATGAGCCGGCAGCGGGCATGACGCCTGCAGAACGCGAGCACACGACGGAAATTCTGGTTGAAGCGGCCAAGACCCGCGCTGTTGTCGTGGTGGAGCATGACATGGAGTTCGTGCGCCGCCTGAATTGCCGCGTCACCGTGTTGCATGAAGGGTCGGTGCTGGCCGAAGGCAGTTTGGATCACGTGACCGCGAACCAACAGGTCATCGACGTATATCTAGGGCGCTAAACTATGTTGAATATCGAAGATTTCACGCTGCATTATGGCCACTCGCAAATCCTGCACGGCGTGTCCTTGGACGCGCAGGCTGGGGCTGTCACCTGCGTCATGGGCACCAACGGTGTGGGTAAAACCAGCCTTATCCGCGCGATTTGCGGGATGCATGCCCGGTCTGGCGGCCGCATGGTTCTGGATGGGGAAAACCTGCCGCCGATGCCCGCCCATGCGTTGGCCAAGAAAGGCGTCGCCGTGGTGCCTCAGGGGCGCGAGATCTTTCCGCTTCTGACAGTTCGCGAAAACCTGGAAACTGGGTTTTCGTGCCTGCCCGCCGCTGATCATCGCATCCCGGACGAGGTGTTCGACTTGTTCCCGATCCTCAAGGATTTTTTGGACCGGCGCGGCGGCGATCTGTCCGGCGGGCAACAGCAGCAACTGGCCATCGCGCGGGCAATCATCACCCGTCCGAAGCTTCTGTTGCTGGATGAACCGACCGAAGGCATCCAGCCCAATATCATCCAGCAGATCGGCGAGGTCATTCGCCTGTTGCGGGGCAAAGGGGACATGGCGATCGTGCTTGTCGAACAGTATTTCGACTTTGCCTACGACCTTGCTGACAGCATCGTTGTCTTACGTCGCGGAGAGGTCGTGTTCTCGGGCCGTAAATCCGACACAACGCGCGAGGAACTGTTGCCGCAAGTGTCCGTCTAAGCTCTGCTCAATCAACAGGCAAACCCGTTGCAAATGCGTCGTTTACAATGTTTTTTTACCAATCGGTCCAAAAACAATGGGGCGCGTCTGGACCCTGATCTTGGATGTCCAACAATGGGCAAAACCCTTTGTGAAATCACAGGAGATCAATGTGTTTCTAAGAACTGTTGCTGCCATCGGCGCAAGCTTAGTCTTAAGCGCCACTGCTCAAGCCGAGACGCCCCTTCCGTTTGCGTTGGATTGGAAATTCGAAGGCCCTGCTGCCCCCTATTTCGTCGCGATCGACAAAGGCTATTTCGCCGAGGTTGACCTGTCGGTGGAAATCTCTGCCGGATCCGGATCGCTGGATGCGATCCCAAAGGTGGCTACCGGTGCTTTTCCGGTCGGCTTTGCAGACATCAATAGCTTGATCAAGTTTCTGGATCAGAACCCCGGCGCGCCGGTGACCGCTGTGATGATGATCTATGACAAGCCGCCCTTTGCCGTGATTGGCCGGAAATCTCTGGGGGTTGAGGCGCCCGCTGACCTTGCGGGCAAAGTGCTTGGCGCACCGCCCCCCGATGGCGCTTGGGCGCAATTCCCGATCTTTGCGGCTGAAAACGGTCTGGACATGGCCTCGATCACGGTCGAGCCCGTGGGCTTTCCGACCCGCGAACCCATGCTGGCAGAAGGCAACGTGGCCGCGATCACCGGATTCAGTTTCTCGTCTTTCCTGAACCTTGTCCGTCTGGACGTGCCCGAGGACGACATCTCGACCATCCTGATGGCGGATTACGGCGTGGATCTTTATGGCAATGCGGTCATCGTGAACACAGAATACGCCGCCGCACATTCCGAGGAAATCAAAGGATTTCTGGGCGCGATTGCCAAAGGGTGGACGGACGCCATCGCGGATCCAGCTGGGGCGATCACCAGCCTGATGGAACGCAACCCCGCCGCCGATCCGGCGTTGGAACAACGCCGCCTGCAGCTGACGATCGATGCGAATGTTGTGACCGACTATACGGTGGCCAATGGCATGGGCGGCGTGGATAGCGCGCGGTTTGCAAGCGCGTTGGATCAGATCGCCACGACCTATGAATTCCAGTCTGCCCCCGACGCGGCAATGTATTACACCGATGCATACCTGCCAGAGGGTGGTTTTCCGCTGCAATGACTGGAGCGGACCGCGCGGGGACACCTCGCGCGGTCCACCATTGAAAGCATATCCATGTATCCGATGATTAAGATCGAAGGCGTGCGCCACGCCTATCAGACCCCGACGGGGCCATTGCCGGTGCTCGACGGGTTAGAGATGTCGCTGGAAGAAGGCGGCTTTGTTGCTGTCGTCGGCCCGTCCGGTTGCGGAAAGTCGACGTTGAGAGGCCCGGATGGCCTGTCGCCGGGCATATGCATTTGGATCACGGGTTTCTATTATCGACGAAGAGATCTTGTAGGCTGGGTTTATCAGAAGCCCCGCAACAATTTCTGGAGGAAACCCTTGGCGTACAAGTTCAATTGAGACTTTGAACACAACCTCGCTTCGAGATGGATATGCCGCGCCTTTGGTACCAATTGACCTTTCAAGTTCATCGCCATTGATAATCAATGAATATAGAGGATCATCAACCTGCAGGCCAACATCCTCCACGGTCGTTGGAGTGATTGGCTTGGACGGGCCTCCAGTATCCATTGGTTCCAGTACCGTCGGAATTCGAAACTTGGCGAAGTCTGCGGGCGGATACTTGCGTGAAAAATCAGAGAACATGGGCCAAAACAGGTTTGCGGCCGGCCCTCCGTTTCTTTGTATTCGGCCAATTAATGGAGCCGGGAACGCGCATAATGCGGTCAACGTTGTGGCAGTTGTCTCCACCAAGTCGTTCCGCGAGACCCTTGTTGATTTCTTCAGCTTTCTTGAGATCACTCATTGGCTCATCCAAGAGCCAGAAAGCTTGGTACCCGCCACCTGAAAAGACGATTACCGAAGGCCTCGGCGTGAAGTCTTTCAGTCTTGCCAATGCAAAGTCACTGGGAGCATCCACGTCGACGTGGAACATGGCAACTTTTGCGACATCTGCCTTTTTGGCCTTCCGGTCGCGGCACTCTGGTTTGAGTGTATTGACGCTGAAATCTCTGTGAGTGTTTCTGGGCGGTCGCTGACTTCAGGGGAGCTATCCGGAGCTTCATAGACGCCAAGCAAGAGCTCAACCTTCGGAAGGAATTAATGCGTTATCGTTTTCAGATTTCCATTCGGCGGCTATCTGGAAATCCCTTTTGGCCATGTGACACGAAATCCGAAAGTCACCTCCTCGGTTGCGCCGGGTTTCAGTGTTCTTGTCCACGAATAAACACCTAACCGTTCGTCCAGTTCATCCCGGTCTGGGCGCGTGGTTCCGGAGAGAAACTCCACGCGGATGCGTTCGTCATCCGTGACTGGTGTCTGGTCTTCGATAGTGATTGGTATGGGAAAGGGATGGCCGATATAATTCAATCCAGATCAACTTTGTAGTAGCCGTGTCGGATAGCAAGGCGGATTGGGGCCCTTGGGTTTCTCAGGAAACGCATCATCGATCAACGCAACTAAAGCATCCAGAGTGAACACTCCTCTAGTTCGGAACACTTCACGTTACTTGCTTGGTTCTCAGCAGCCGGTATCATTGAGGTGAACTGCCTGCCTATTGGTCTTATTCAGCCAGCTATTGGAGATTCAGATTGCACTTTTTTCATGATGGTCTCAAACCAACGCCCGCCGAGGTGCAACTTCTGCGCAACAAACTTGTCCATGGGATCATAAACGCGGCAGAGGCCGCAGTATTCTTACGTTTCAGTTCTTCCGCGACTGCCCCGCCGGGTACACTTACGGATCAAATTGAGGCATGGGATGCCTTGTGTCGCAGCGTTAGCATTCCCTGTGAACCATTACATCTTGCTGTCCCTGACTTTGTGGATGGGTTTGAACGTTTGATCATCGTTCCGGAACAGATCACCCTGCATCAAGTAATCACGCTTCTGAAACGCAATATGGATGTTTGGGTGCATCCGGAAATACGAGATGAACTGGATGGAATGGATCTGCAAAATCGACGTTTTGACCACGGGTCATATACAATATGGGTGCGTGAAGGCTGCGAAGCGGAAAGGGAACTCGAGCACAATCAAGTACCGACCATCACGCTGATGGAGCGGCTGCTTTTGGGTCTGCTGCGCTTCAAACAATCCGGCGAACAGCTTGATGTGATCGGTGGGACATTATGCTCGGGAACCCGTACGTCTTCCGGCAGGATCCCTTATGTGGAATGGAGTGATGAAGATACTCAGCTTGCCATTTCAACAAGGTCGGATACGGCCCCGGCATCCTTGGTACGCCCGCGACAGGTCATTATTTGAAGTAGACCACCTTGCCAGTCACCTGAATATGGCTCAGGGCTTCAGCGGCAAAGTTCCCATTCAACAACATAGCCGTTTTGGATAACGTATATCCCATTGTCAGATGTCATCAGCATCAGCCGGTGGGTGTCAGTAAAGCCTTCCCCGGAACAATGTGCGTCATATAAGGTTGCCTCCATGTCGCGGATCTGCGTCGGATTGTCCAGGTCGCAAGTGTTTTCAAGCCCATATAGAACGCTGTCAACGACGCCCAAAGCCCCAATATCGCCGCCAAGTTCTGCAATGTTGCAGCTCCAATCTTGCGCTCCGGCAGGGTAGTAAATTCCATCATATGGCGCTTCAGCCGATGCAGTTGCCGCAATCATCAAAGCCCAGAGTAATATCAATTTTGAAATATGTTTCACGCCATTTCCTTTTGCTATTCTATTGAAAGGGTTCGCAAATATTATCGCAAAACACCTTATCGTACAGGGCAGATCTCAAATTACAGCCTCATCCTTGTTCTGCTCCGTGCAGTTTAGATAGGCCAAGGCAAACGCTCCCAAAGATTCAATCACCCAAAAGGCAACAAGCCACGCGCCGGACAGGCCGGGAAATTCGGCGACCACATAAAAGACCTTCGTCAAAACTGCGGTGGTAAAGGTTAGAAGAACCAACTGCATGCGCAGACCATCGGCACCAACATAGGCTCTTATCACCTCAAATGTCTCAATCGGGTTTTCCCATGGAAAATAGAAGTTTTCCGTACCGATCAGTTCTTCGACGGCGGGATGTATCTGCAACATGAGACCGAACCACATCCACATCGAGATCAGAAATACTACCCCGGTGCCGAAGCCAAGCACACGAAAAGCCACAGGCCGCGTCGCCCCCATCCGATCCAGTATTTGACCGGAGAAATACCCTGAGACCGATGCCAGCACCCAGACAGCCAAGAGGCTGATATCAATCATGTAGGAACCGATGACGGCCTTGATTGCTCCTGCGAACCCTCCGATACCAACAGTTGCACAACATGACAGGGCAGCCAGGGCCATTCCCTGAACTAACTTTGTCCCGTTTATTGGCATATGTGGACTTCCTTTCGGCACAGCATATTCCTCATTCTGCCCTCACGACTTGAGCAAAGCTGAATCCTTTGTTGCAGATTAGAAGCTTGTTCCGCAGTTTCATCCCAACGCCTCTACCGGCGGGATTGGAGCATAATTATAAGATGCAATGATGACGATGAGTGGGAACACAGCTCCGAAGGCAAATGCCAGCGCCACATACACTCTTTTGGGTCCGCGCAGATTCCACAACAGCAATCCTCCCATCAATAAGTTAAAGGCGACCGCCAAGCCCGCCAGTACCAGTAAAGAGGCCCAAAACCAGATGTCATTCCAATTTCTATGGGGAATGATCAAACTCAGTACATAGGGAAGAAATGGCAGCCCGCAGGAGAACAGATACCAAGGCAAGAATTTTTCAAGACAATGCCGCGACATTATCCCTTGTCTTTGTTCTGGTAGGTGCGTTTCCGTTACCTTCAATGTCCTATTTATTCCTCGAGTTAACTGGTTGCATGAATATCACCACTTTGTCAGCGCTTCTGGTTTTTCACGCGGATCGGGTCTAGCCACTTTGCCATTCGCCGGACATCGGAGCTTCGAACCATATATGCAGACACGGGTGGGCTGTCAGAAAAGTGCAACGTGATCACCCCCACCCCAAACCCACTGAAACTGGTCGACACATCACTCAGTTCATCCCGTTCAAATGAGTGTTGAGTGAACTTGGCACGCCAAAGAGATATGGTCATTGTAAGGCACTGACCATCCTGTCGCAGAGTTATGGTGGTCAGAGACCAAGCTGCAATCAAGATGAACCCGATGCTTGCCGCCAAGATCAAACCGTCTTCGGTTGCCGGACTCGCCTCTGTTGCGCCATTGGTTAGGCGCCAGTTCATTGACAGAACCAATCCGAAAAAATAAATCGGCAATGTCCCCCAGATCCCGATGCTGCGCCGTGCTTTGATCCATGGGAGGTTCTCACTTTCCGTTTTGATTGATTGTTCTGCTGCCGCGTTGGTCTTGTCTTCAGGGACAACTTCTTGCGCGGGATCGTCCCACGAAGAGACCTTGCTGCGCGTTCCACCCAAATCCAGCACATCTTTTAGTTGGTTCCAGGCTCGTAGATCTGCATCCAGATTGCGCGAAAGTCGTCCAGGTTCCAAAAGGCAAACAGAGCGGCTGCTTTGGGCGCCATGTTGAAGGTCAACCCGCCAATCGGTCATCCCTTCTCCAATGGGATCTCGCTCGCGCCATTCAATGCCTGAATAGGCAGCAAGAGGTTCAAACCAAATTTCTTGTCCCCGGGTGGCCGCCACGCCGTCGCGGGTTATCGTGTACTCGCCCACAACGGTGTGCCGATTGATGAAATACCCGAGCAATTCGCAAGTGCCCGAAAACGCAACCACCCCAGCCAAAACAACAATTGCGGACATGTCCCCCCAATAGAGGGACCAAACACCCAACAGGGCTACGGGTGTGCCGATCAACAAATGCAGAACTCGAAAGCATCCGACCCGGTCAGAGGATGAAATCGTAATTGGCAACTTGCTGAAATCTGAGTGTTTCACCATCCCCTCCTAGGGCAGCATTCTGCGCCTTAATGCGTGTTCCGCATATCTATGTTTGCTTGTCTGCAACTGCCTAATGTGATGTTGGCCAAGATAGATAGGCGTTTTGTTTATCGATCTCTCGAAGCCGTGTCTGGCACGGTTGCAACAGCGGCTATCAGAAAATCCGATAGCCAAATGGCATTTTCATCGGAAAGAGGTCCAAGCCGCAACATGGTGGTCTCACCTTCAATTATGACACTCGCCCACGACAACAGCCCCGTCCCAATCAGGACATCTTCGATTTTGGCTAGTTCGATGGAACGCCTCCATAGTGGCAGCGGCCCGATACCCCAACCGACAGTTAGCCTTTCGGGCGTGACTCGTACCCAGAATGAGATCAACAGCCATAGAGAAAGGACGCCCACCAGAATGGACAATGCCAACACTGTGTTGATTGGGTTAGCCGGGACCATGACCCCAACAATGACTGCAGACAACAGGATCGGCGCAGCGATCACAACAATGGGAGCGCCTGCTTGTCGCAGGTGTGTGTACAGAACGTCATCGTCAAGCGTCCAGTGAGTCCCTGGAGGAGGCGATGCATCGGGATTAAAGTTTGTTTTCACCACACCTTGAAGGACGAGATCCCGGAGTGGTTTTCCCAGATCTTCGGGTTCGCGGCGCACAGTTCTTCCATCTCCCAGATCCCGAATGGCCGGCAGATTGCACGTTTTCGCCGCCTCCTGCCAGCGTCCGCGCATGCCCGTAACCTCTTGCGATGTATAGAGGTTTACGTTGCGGTTGCTGTCAGTTTCATGAACCAGTTCCAGTATCTGAAATACATCTTGTCGACGGCGCCGATGCGCAGACAACGCGCCGCGTTGGACGGTCTTTTCACACCATCGCACCGCAGAGAAACTGGCAAGAGGTGCTGTTAGGACTTCACCCTCTCTCTCAACGGTGACCATATCACCTTCGATGCGATATTCGTCGGAGTAGTCAGTGCCAATCGCCGCAAGCGGCACCAGAGGTTGACCACGGATCAGCCGAAATAATGCGGCGACGGCGATGATTGCAAGGGCGGCGTAAAGGATAAAAAAGCTGTCCATAACGAAGGAAATCCCAACAAAGACTGCAAGGAACAGCCCATTGGAAATCAACGTACCACTTGACACCTTCGGACCTGCAAGCCGATGGCTGGATCCATCACCCTTTCTCGCGTTTAAATTCCTTCTCATATCACTAAATTGCCTTTAACTTTTCGATATAGCATTGGCACTAATTGAAAAAACTATGTTGAAACTATCAATTAGCTTGATGCTTTTTGCAATGACGTTGATCGGCGGCAATCGTGCTTAGGGCAGGAGAGCTCTGGGCGGGGTGGGATCTCTTAAATGGTTGTCTGAGGATGAATGCTAGAGTCTGTTGATAGTGGGGCGAAGTTTGTCACATGAAGGTGCGAAGGTCCCTGCAAGCGTGATTTCGAATATCCCAAAATCCCTAATCAACAAATGCTCGACAAACATGTCGCGAGCGCAAATTTGAGCATCATTCCTAATAGCAACCATAAGCCGTTTTCTAGCAATGATGTATGGGTGAATCCCGCACTTTGTCACTCCACGGTCACCATCACCAAACTCGACGAAATCCCACGTAATTGTGCGAAATTGCACCTTTCCCCCTGACCGCTACGTCTTCTGGGGATCTACAATTTGGTTCATTCCAATTCACTTTACTTGAATTGCATTAACTAACCTGACAACCCAATCTCGCCCATGGCATGCAAGAGGTCAGCGGTTCGACCCCGCTAGGCTCCACCAAATCCTCTTCCTAGATTTGATAATGGTTTGAACCGGTTACGCGGTATCCGTCTACCGTTCGTGCATTGTGTCACCAGTTTGCATGCAGTCCTGTGTCACCTCTGTGTCACTCGTTTGGGTTACAGGCGAGCTGGTTTGAATCCAAAACTTTTAGATCTTTATGCGGGAAGAGCTCGTGGGCTGGCTGCTTCCGGCTCATACCCTAGGGGTGCTCGATTTGGGTGGCTGAGGGGGGAAACTTCACGGCAGGCATTTGGAGTGATCGTAGCTTGGTCCGTTTGAAATCCTCATTTCTTAGGGTGCTGCAGACTCTCGGTCTCACCTCTGAGCGACTACCCGATGTTCACGAGTGCATGACAATCGCCTGCGAAGCTGGGTTTAACGCTCGTTGGTTTCTATTTGGGTGCACGCATTAGGCGTGGACTGACGTCATTGCAATCGCATCGCCAGAGCGTTGCATCCCGCCCTTCGGTTGGCGCCGTCACGTCTTCCATGCTGAGGAGTAGATTGTGTTTGGGCAGGTCATGCAAGTTGACATGAAATATGAATCATGTTTCATGTTGAGGAGAAAATCTAGGGAGGACTTTCAATGTTACGCATTTTTGCGTTGGCCGCTGCAGGGGTTTTGACGACATCCGCAGCCAATGCCGAAATCCGCATTGCCCACGTTTATGGCAAAACGGGCCCGTTCGAGGCTTATGCGGCGCAATCACACAATGGTCTGAAGCTGGGGCTGGAATATGCCACCGGTGGAACTATGGAGATCAATGGCGAAAAGATCGTCCTGATCGAGAAAGACACTCAGCTTAAGCCAGACATCGGTCGAGCCCAGTTGGAAGAAGCCTATGGTGATGACGATGCACATATTGCCGTCGGTCCCGTAAGTTCGGGGGTGGCGCTGGCAATGCTGCCGGTCGCCGAGGAATATGAGCGTGTGCTGATCGTCGAACCTGCTGTGGCGGATTCGATCACCGGCGCCAACTGGAACCCCTATATCTTCCGCACTGGTCGCAACTCTTCGCAGGATGCAATCGCGAACGCAGTGGCCTTGGGTGGTGAAGGCGTGACCATTGCGACCTTGGCGCAGGATTATGCCTTTGGTCGCGACGGTGTGGCCGCATTCAAAGAGGCATTGGGGGCCACCGGTGCTTCTATTGCGCATGAAGAATACGTGCCGACGGATACCACCGATTTCACCGCCGCCGCCGAACGGATCTTCAACGCAATGGGTGACATTGAAGGCGACAAGAAGCTGTTCATCATCTGGGCCGGTGGTGGCAACCCCATGAGCAAGATCAATGCGATGGAGCCCGAGCGCTTTGGTGTTGAGATTGCCACCGGCGGCAACATTCTTGCTGCTTTGAAAGCCTACAAAGAGCTGCCCGGTATGGAAGGCGCAACTTATTACTATTATGAGATCCCACAGAACCCCGTGAACGAGTGGCTGGTCAAAACTCACTTCGAGCGTTTTGACAGCCCGCCTGATTTCTTCACTGCGGGCGGCATGGCTTCGGGTCTTGCGATCGTTGAGGCGATCAAAAAGGCTGGTGGCGCTGAAGACACCGAGGCCTTGATCAAGGCAATGGAAGGCATGTCATGGGAGACCCCCAAAGGCACGATGATGTTCCGCGCTGAAGACCATCAGGCAATGCAGGCCATGTATCACTTCCGCACCGAAATTCAGGATGGCAAGGACTATGGTGTGCCGGTTCTCGTGCGTGAGATCGGTATGGATGAAATGAAAATCCCGGTGCGCAACTAAGCCCGGAATTTTCTGAACCTGTCCTCGGGGTGACCTTTCGGGTCACCCCAATCTGGCAGGGAAAGAGCTTTATGACCCAGACACTTCTAGAAACAGATGCGCTGACTGTGCGTTTTGGTGGCCATGTGGCAGTTGATGCGGTTTCCTGCAGCTTTCATGCGGGCGAATTGACGGCAATCGTTGGTCCTAACGGGGCAGGCAAGACGACCTACTTCAACCTGATTTCGGGGCAGGTCCCGGTCAGCTCTGGCAAGGTAAAGCTGATGGGCGAGGACATCACGCGCCTGGGTGTGGCGGACCGTTGCCGCCGCGGGTTGGGTCGTGCGTTTCAGCTGACCAATCTGTTTCCCAGCCTTACCGTTCTGGAAAATGTGCGACTGGTGATCCAGTCCCGCCAACACAAAGGTTTTGGCTTCCTCTCAATGGCCGATAGCCACTCGGAGTTGACCGTAGCGGCAATGGCCATTCTGGAACGCGTGCGTCTGGACAATCAGAAATATCAAACCGTGTCAGAGCTTTCGCATGGGGACCAGCGAAAGCTGGAAGTCGCGCTTCTGATCGGTCTTGATCCGATGGTCTATATGTTCGACGAACCGACCGCTGGGATGAGCGTCGATGAAGCTCCGGTGATCCTTGACCTGATTGCTGAAATCAAAGCTGACCGTGAACGGACCGTTTTGCTGGTCGAACACAAGCTGGATGTTATCCGCAGCCTCGCAGACCGAATTATTGTTTTGCATAATGGTGCATTGGCTGCCGACGGGTTACCCGCCGAGGTGATGGCCTCGGCTGTGGTGCAAGAAGCCTATATGGGCAAGGAGCTGGATCATGTCTGACCCGATCCTGTCACTGAACGCGGTGCATACGGATATCGCGCAATACCACATTCTTCAGGGCGTCGATCTGGCGGTGCCGCGTGGTCAGGTGACCATGCTGCTGGGGCGCAATGGTGTAGGCAAGACCACAACCCTGAAAACCATCATGGGGCAATGGACCGCAAAGTCCGGCGAAATCTTGTTTGACGGGCAGGATATAACCCGGATGCCGGTGTCAGCACGCGCCCGGGCCGGGATTGGGTTCGTCCCCGAGGATATGGGTATCTTTCACGACTTGACCGTGGAAGAAAACATGATGCTCGGGTGCGCGTCAGGTCCGCTTGATCCCAATCGCAAAGCGTGGCTTCTGGGCGCGTTTCCAGCGCTGGGCACCTTTTGGCACAGCGAGGCGGGCAACCTGTCTGGTGGGCAGAAGCAAATGCTGTCCATTGCCCGTGCTATGGCAGAGGACCGGGAATTATATCTGATTGATGAACCCACTAAGGGGCTTGCCCCTGCTATCGTCTCGACCATGGCGCAGGCGCTGAGAGAGCTGAAGGCTCAGGGTGCATCGATCCTGCTTGTGGAACAGAATTTCTCGGTTGCCAAAGCTTTGGGGGACACTGCCGCAGTCATGGATGACGGGCGCGTGATCTGGAGCGGCGCCATGGCCGAATTGGCCGAAAATAATGACCTGCAGGAACGCCTGATGGGTCTCAGCATGGAGGCGCATTGACATGACCGCAGCCCCCGATCACAAACCCACCTTCGCCCAGATCAGCCTGATCGAGCAGTTGGACAAAGCGCTGCCAATACTCTTGGTGCCCATTCTGGTGGTGCTTGGATTTCTTGCTATTGGCGCGCCATCGTCTTGGTTGACTCTGACCGTTTCGGGATTGGCCATGGGGATGATGATCTTCATCATGGCGTCGGGTCTAACGTTGGTGTTTGGGCTGATGGATGTGATCAACTTTGGACACGGCGCCTTTGTTTCGGTTGGCGCCTTTGTGGGGATTTCTGTTCTGATCGCGTTGGGGGAATGGACCGGCACGGCGTCCCTCCTGTTGAATATCTCGGCCGTGTTCCTGGCGGTTGTTGCGGCAATGGCTGTGACCGGTGTGATGGGATGGGGTTTTGAACGGGTCATCGTCAAGCCGGTATATGGCGCGCATTTGAAGCAGATCCTTGTCACGGTTGGTGGCCTAATTGTTGTCGAGCAGCTGATTCATGTGGTCTGGGGACCTGATGAGATCTTCATCAGCCGTCCTGAAACCTTGAAAGGTGCAATCACCTTCGCCGGGGCGGCTGTCGAGAAATACCGCCTGCTGGCGGTGGGTGTCGGTCTGGTTCTATTCCTTGCCATGCGTATGGTTTTGCGCCGTACCAAAATTGGCTTGATTGTCCGCGCCGGTGTCGAGAACGGCCCGATGGTCGAGGCGCTGGGCTATCGTCTGCGTATGGTTTTCATCGGTGTCTTCGTGGCTGGCTCGGCACTTGCCGGACTTGGGGGTGTCATGTGGGGGCTCTATCAAGAGGTGATCACTGCTGGCATGGGTGAAAAGATGATGGTTTTGGTGTTCATCGTCGCCATTATCGGAGGGTTGGGCTCGGTCGAGGGGGCCTTCATCGGCGCGCTCTTGGTGGGGCTGATGCAGAACTATGTCGCGTTTCTTGAGCCAAAACTGGCATTGGTGTCCAACATTGCACTGATGACCGCAATCCTGATGTGGCGGCCTCAGGGCATGCTGCCTGTTGTGAAGGCGAAATAAGATGATCGTAAAGCTTCTCTCTGGGGATCAACCACGCTCGAAAGTGCTGACAACCCTGTTGCTATTGATCCTGATTTGTCTTGCCGGGGCACCGTTCATCTTTGACGGGGTGCGACCGTTGGATACCGCGGCGCGGATCTGCATCTTTATCGTTCTGGTGGCGAGCTATGATCTTCTGCTTGGGTATGGCGGTATTGTCAGTTTTGCTCATACGATGTTCTTCGGTCTCGGCGCCTATGGCGTTGCACTGGCCTCAACTCATATGGGGCGGGGCTTCGATGCCCTTCTGGTCGGCACCATTTCCGGTGCGATTGCCGCGGTTGTACTGGCCCTACTGATTGGGCTGTTCAGCTTGCGGGTCAGAGCCATTTTCTTTGCAATGATCACATTGGCAGTGGCATCTGCAGTGGCGGTCTTGGTGTCGCAATTTTCCGGAATTACCGGTGGTGAAGACGGGCTGACCTATAAGATCCCACGCGTGCTCACGTCGGCCAATCGGATGGGCGAGTTTTTGGGCACGCGGATCAGTGGCAAGATCCTGAATTACTATCTGGTGTTCACTGCTTCGTTGATCCTGTTCTTGCTGCTGCTTCGTATCGTGAATTCACCCTTCGGTCGCGTGTTGCAGGCCATCCGTGAAAACGACTTCCGAGCCGAAGCGATTGGTTATCGCGTTGTTTGGTATCGCACCGTGGCCACCTGTCTGTCGGCTGCCACCGCGGCTGTTGCCGGTAGCCTATTTGCAATCTGGTTGCGTTACGTCGGACCCGATACCACACTTAGCTTCGAGATCATGTTGGACATTCTTTTGATGGTTGTGATTGGCGGCATGGGGACGATGTATGGCGCAGTGATTGGCGCAACTCTGTTTGTTCTGGCGCAGACTTATCTGCAGAATTTTATGGGCAGCGCATCCGAAGCGACGGCGGCCCTGCCGCTGATCCCCGATCTTCTTGACCCTGATCGTTGGCTGATGTGGTTGGGCATTCTGTTCATTCTTAGCGTCTATTTCTTCCCAACCGGCATTGTTGGCCGTCTGCGGCAGGGGCGTAGCTCGTGACTATTCCCGTTCTTCTCTTACACGGTTGGACAATGCGGGGGGCCGTGTTTGACGATGTCGCGCAAAGGCTGGGGGCGGACTTCACCTGCCTCGCGCCAGATCTTCCAGGACATGGTGAACAGCGAGAGGGCGACCTGAGCCTTGACGCGTGCGCTGCACTTGTCGGACGCTGTGTGGACCGCTTGGATCAGCCCATATTGGTGGGGTGGTCGATGGGGGCCGGGGCTGCCTGGCGGTATATCTCGACCCATGGCACATCGGGCCTTCGAGGGTTGGTCACCATCGATATGAGCCCGCGCATGTTGCCAGATACTGACTGGGATCTGGGATTGGCAGGACAGAATGCCGAGGCCATCTTGGCGGCCTCAGGCAAAATCGAACCGTATTGGCCGCGTGTGTCTGAAAGCATCTCGCGTAACATGTTTGCGCAGGGCAGCGATCCGACCTTAAGCCGATCGGCGGTCCGTGGGTTCCTTTCGGCGCAGGATCCGGCGATTCTCCGGCCGCTCTGGGATGATCTGGTTGCAATGGACGAACGCGAGACGATTGCCAAAATCGACATTCCATATCTGGTGTGTTTCGGGGCGCAAAGTCAGCTGTATACACATCGCGTGGCCGACTGGATCGCAGCTCAGGCAGGGAATGCGCAGCTGCAGTGCTTTGAGCACTCGGGGCATTCGCCGCATTTGGAAGAGCCAGATTCGTTTTGCGATGCCATTCGGAGCTTTGTTGCGGCACAAGGGCTGGAAACTTCACGCTTTGAGCCCGAAAGGACCTGACGCCCATGCCAACCAACGCGAAACCCAAAACCAAACGTGGAATGGAACGCCGGGCTAAGATCTTGGCTGCGGCCGAGCAGGTGATTGGCGAGAAAGGCTTTACCGCAGCGTCGATTGCCGACATCACCCGCGCCGCGGATACCGCGCTTGGAACATTCTACATCTATTTCTCTGGTAAAGACGAAGTGTTCCGCGAACTGGTGCAGGATATGGGCCATGCGACCCGGTCTCAGGCAACGGCACATATTGCGGGCGCAACCAATCGGCTTGAGGCCGAACGGGCAGGCCTTAAGGCATATTTGACAGTCGTGAGAGAACGGCCAATGCAATACCGGATTGTGGAAGAGGCCCGCTTTGTCGATCCCGAAGCCTATCGCGAATACTACTCTGAATTTGGCAAGGCCTATGCAGATCAGTTGGATCAGGCTGCTAATAAGGGCGAGATTTCTGACGGGGACGCTGAAATCCGTGCATGGGCTTTGATGGGGATTGCTAAGACTTTGGGTGAGCGTTTCGTGCTATGGGAAGACGATGTTGATATCGACCGTGTCGTCGACGAGGCCCATGATTTCATCTGCAATGGGTTGGCGCCATGAGTGACCGGGTTTCGACAGATCAGGTTGATCTGGCCAGTGGCGGCAGCTGCTTCCGGATCGCCATGCAGGCACCGCGTGCCAATGCGCTTGAACCGGGCTTTCTTGCGGACCTCCATCGTTGTCTTGATGAGCTGGAAGCGTCAGGCGCGCAGAAAGCGCTTTTCACCGGAGGGCGGAACTTTTCGTCTGGTGGTGACGTCGGGAAGTTCTTTGAAGCCGCGAAAAGAAATAATGCCGAGGCCTATGCCGACCAGGTGGTTCCGGTGTTGCAAGATCTTGTGATGCGGATGATCGAGTTGCCCGTGGTGTTTGCTTCGGAGATACGCGGCGCGGTAACCGGTGGGTCAGCTGGTATCGTTTTCGCTTCTGATCTGGTGGTGGCAGCACCAGACGCCTTTGTCCAACCTTATTATGGTGTGATGGGGTATGCGCCGGATGGTGGCTGGACCGCAACATTGCCCGAGCTGATTGGCGTGGGACCCGTGCAGGGGTGGCTTTTGGCCAACCATCGACATGCTACAGACGCGCTCGCGCAGTTGGGCTTGGTTCATGCTGTAGACGCCGATCCAGAAGCGCGGGCTTTGGCGTTGCTGGATGAGGTCGAAACGGGCTTTGCCTTGGCCACGAAATCCATGCTCTGGAATGACACTCGGCGGAGCGCAGTTCGCGCAGCGCTTGATGCAGAGACTTCTGCTTTCCGCACTTTGATCGGGCGGCAAGAAGTTCTGTCGCGCATGACACAGTTTTTACAATCAACCGGATGAATGAGATGTTTGACATGATCCCGGATATGGCAGCAAAGCGGGCGGAAATGACGCCTGATGCTTTGGCGTTTCACGATACGGTCTCGGGTCGTGACTGGAGCTTTGCTCAGGTCAATGATGCTGCCAATGCGGTCGCTGCTGGGCTGCTGAGGACGCAGAATTTGGGTGAAGGCGACCGAGTTGCAATTATATGCGAGAACCGGGCTGAGTTTTTCATCACATTGTTTGCTTGCCAGAAAATCGGTGTAATTCTTTGCCCGCTAAACTGGCGTCAGCCGGCTTTGGAACTTGCCGAAACCGTCACGCAAGTTGGGATCGACCTAATGCTGAGCGATGCGGTGTTCGAGGTGACAGCGCGCGAGGTGGCCCGTGAAGCGGGAGTGCAAGTCGCGACAATCGAACAGGATCTGGCCGCGTGGATAGATGCGGGTGGACCCGTTCTGAGCGCACCTGTTCCTGCGGAACGGCCTTGGTATTTGCTGTTTACTTCTGGAACGACAGGGCTGCCCAAAGCTGTGGTGCAAACTGCGCGTATGGCTTGGGCTAACGCGGTGAGTATTGGGCAGGCGATTGATCTTGTTTCGACCGACCGGGCGGTTTGCTTCCTGCCGCTGTTTCACACCGCTGGCATCAATCTTTACACCCTGCCGGTGTTCTTGGCCGGGGGCAGCTCGACGATCTTGCCAAAGTTTGATCCAGACGTGGTGCATGGACTGCTTGCATCGCAGCAGATCAGTCAGTTCTTTGGCGTGCCTGCTGTCTATCAGGCGTTGTCCCTGATGCGTGAGGTCGGACAGATCAACTGGTCCAACATCCGTTGCGGTTGCGGCGGGGCGCCGTTGCCTGAACCTTTGATCCGGTTTTTCGCCGACAAAGGGGTCAATGTGCTTAACGGTATGGGAATGACCGAGACGGGGCCGACGGTTTTTTTGATGGATCCTGGCCATGCGGGCGAAAAGATTGGGTCGGTTGGAAAACCACAAAGCCTTGCCGAGGTGCGCCTTGCGGGCGTTGCGGATGGAGCCGAAGGGACAGGAGAGCTTCAATTGCGTGGCCCGGGGGTCACGCCAGGATACTTCGAAAATCCCGAAGCCACGGCCAAAACATTTACTGATGACGGGTGGTTGGCGTCCGGTGACGTCGCACGTCGTGACGCCGACGGCTACTACTATATCGTCGATCGTATCAAGGACATGTTCATTTCGGGAGGTGAGAACGTCTATCCCGCCGAGGTCGAACGTATTTTGAATAACCACCCTGCGATTTTGGAAAGCGCAGTGGTGGGTGTCTCCGATGCAAAATGGGGCGAGGTCGGTGCAGCTTTCGTCATGTTGAGGCCCGACGAGGCGCTGGCACCTGAGGATCTGCGTCCTTGGTGCCGTGACCGACTGGCCGGGTACAAAGTACCAGCTCACATTCGTTTCATTGATGATTTTCCTCGCACGGCCGCCGGGAAAATCCGCAAACCTGACCTGCTAGAGATGTTTGTAAATGCTTGACTTGAAAGAATACTGGACACCCACGCAGGCTGAGTTCGATGCCTTCGCTAAGGTCTCGGGTGATGACAACGCGATCCACGTTGACCCATCCTTTTGTGCAACATCTGCCTTTGGCCGCACGGTCAGCCACGGCATGCTGATTTACTCCAAGTTGTGGGGAATGCTGAAGCGCCACAACGCGATGATTACGCAGACTAGCCAAAGTATGATGTTCCCAAATCCAGCTTATACTGGTGAAGAGCTAAGCTTGCAGATTCTTGAAGATACGCCCGGTCACGTTCAGATGCGTGTTGTCCGGGTCGTGGATGGGGCAGAATGTTTGGTAGGGGAGGCAGAGATCACATGCTGAGCGTTGGGCAAACGGCGCAAATCACGCGCATTTACACATCAGAAGACCTGACAGCCTATCAAGCCCTGAGTGGAGCAGTGGGCGACAACGTTCCGGAGCCTCTGATCGCGGCGCTCTTTTCCTATTTGTTAGGGGTCGAATTGCCGGGGTCGGGAACCAATTACCTCAAGCAGGATCTGGCGTTCAAAGCCCCGCCGCCGATGAATACCGCGTTGGAAGCCAAAGTCGAAATCACCCGCCTGCGCCCGGACAAACATCTGGTGGATCTTTGGGCCAGCTGCACTGCGCCTGATGGCACCGTGATCTGCGAAGGGCGCAGTCTGGTAAAAGCCAAAGACGTTGTCGGAGCGTTTTCGAGCTAAGGCACTAAAAAGGGCGTTTTCCTAGATCGAGGCCGACCCTACGACGTGCGCCGTTTCACTACGACAGGCGATCGAACGGCTTAAGGACCGTGGACTCCACTTTTCCGATTTGCGCACGCGGACGAAGAAGGTGGCACCCTTCTTTCCATGCTTGGCACAGACCTCGTTGCCGAATAATCCGTATAAGGGGCGAACCCAGATATCGTGGTCCGCATCAATGGCAGCAATTTGCTCTCCGTCGGCCACTTGGGTGCCAAGATTGATGCCGATCCCGCAGTCAGCATACTTGGTCAACCATTCCGCCCGACGATCCTCGCTGGGGAGATTGGCTTGATAGGACACCCAATTCGTAATTGCCGGTTTCTTTTCTTGAGGTTTTTCGGGCAAGGCTGACAAACCGACCGCCCAGAATTTTGGCGCTTCAGCTGCGAAAGCTCCTTTAGCCATCTTGTTGCCCTCCAGATTTCTGGGCTTCAATGACGGCAGTGATTTCGGAAAGGCGCACGCGGACACGCTGGCACAACGGGCGATAGCTTGGCACGAGGCCGGTTTTCACCGCACGGTGCTGGGTTGTCGCAGGGATACCCAACAGGCCGGCGGCTTTGGGGATGGTGAGGAAGCCCTCACAAACAATAGAATGATCTTTCGTCATCTCGTTCTTTCGTATTCTGGGAAACGAGATGCCAGCCAGCGAGGGGTGTGCCTCTGGGACGTAACCAGTTACCGGAAACTGGCCGGCCTTTAGGTTCGCCACTTACATGACCTGAATTCAGGTGGGCTCATCACCATTTGGGATGCTCCGGTCGGAACCCTTAGTGCTTCCTATGTCCGTGACTTCACTTTAGTGGTCAGAATGCCACATTACCTTGTGGGTGGTGAGTTGTCCGCCCCACTATCTAGTGGTGGCTCCGAGGGGTGACACCCAAATGACCAAGGATTTCATGTTCGTCGAGTGACAATGCCCTCAAGAGGTAGTCGTCTACCTCGAAAATGGCTTTCGAAATCCTTTTAGAATATTGGAAGGCGGTTGCTGATTTCATGAGAGCCAATCCGAGCTTCAGAGACGCCAAGCAAGAGGTTTGTATTTGGAAGGCTGTCAGACGCGGCGCCAGGACAGTCAATGCCAGCGGGAAGAAAGATGCCTCAGTTCTTGAGCCTGTGTTTGATTTGCACCAATGGCCAACAATTATGAAAATAAGTTTAGGCAATTGGCACGCGCCGTTTACCGTAGCCTGATTGGCCACCAACAGGCATGTTGGTCATGTTTCAGGGGGCTTTATTCAAAAATTATTGAGGGGATGATTGTGCGCCATACTTCAGTTAAACGAAATTCCACTAGTGCAGAGCCATATTTTATTGACGATCTACACTCATTTTTCACCCGTTTGTTTGGCCGAAGAATGGTGACGAATAAGCCGCTATCCGAGAGGAGGTCGGAAGAGATCTGTCAGCGAAATAATCTCTGCCATAAATCCAAACGAGGACAATCGGCCCGTCGCCCGAAATTTATTGTCGGAAGTTGGACCAAAGCATTCGCGATTGCGGCATGCACGTTGGGTTTTGTTGGTGCAGCACAGGCGCAAGAAGTAACCAGCGCCTCTGTCTCCCCGACAACTTATTCCGGCTCCGGAGAAACGCTGACGTTCACTATCAATGCGAATACCGGAAACGAAGTGCTCTCCTCACCTGCCGTCTCCTCGAGCATTGGTGTCTCGTACACGTGCTCTCCAACCTCGGGTGGAACGAACTCAAACTTCACCTGTTCGGGCACTTACACAACGCAGGCTGGCGATGCCACAACGGGTGCGGGCGTGTATGAAAATGCTACGGTCACCAATCGTGGCGGCCTAACCCAGATGCTGATAGGTGGCGGCAACCCGACGATGTCAGCAACCTATGTCGCGCCTTCCCCACCAAGCGACACGACCCCACCGACGATCACAAATATGCCCGCAAACATCACGCAGTCGACCGACCCTGGTGTTGCCGCTGCGGTGGTCAGCTGGACCGCGCCAACCTATAGCGACAATGTCGGAGTGACGTCCTCGGGTTGCTTTCCGTCGTCGGGTTCGACCTTTAGTCTTGGCACAACGACTGTGACCTGTAGTGCATCTGACGCGGCCGGAAACACTACGTCGGAGAGCTTTTCAGTAACGGTGAATGACAACGAAGCACCTGTCGTTACTGTGCCTGCCGATATCACGGTGAATACCGACCCCGGGCAGGCGACGGCTGTTGTCAACTTCACGCCAATAGCCACCGACAATGTCGGCGTGACAAGCCTTGTCTCGACGCCGGCCTCGGGTTCCGTGTTCCCGGTCGGCACCACGACGGTTTCGGTCACCGCTACGGATGCCGCTGGCAATACCGATACCAAAACCTTCACGGTGACGGTGAATGATGGCGAAGCACCTGTCTTCACATCCAGTCAGGCTGATATCAATGTCGAAATCAGCTTCAACCTTACCAGCGCCGTCGTTAATTTCCCGACGCCGACTGCTTCGGACAACTCGGGAACAGTGACGGTGACGCAGACGCAGGGGCCGACCTCGGGCAGCGCTTTCCCGGTAGGCACAACGCTGGTCGAGTTCACGGCGACGGATCCAGCCGGATTGACAACAACACTGCAATTCAACGTCACGGTTTCTTTGATCCCACCGGGCACGGTCACCTTCATTGTGAACTCACCTGATGACGGAACTATCACCTTCTCTTCCGCCACCCCTGCCTTCAACACCCCTGTTGTGGTCAGCGGCGGAACGGGCAGCTCTGGCCCCTTGCAGGTCGAGCCGGGAACTTACGCCGCCACCTATGCATTGCCGGCGGGCTTCGTAGTGACCTCGGCCAGTTGTAGTTCGGGCAGCGGAACGGTCAATGTCGGGGCGCAGTCCTTGGCCCTGAACTTTGCCCGAGGTGAGACCTATACCTGCACGTTGGAATCATTTGATATCGCGACGCCGACTGCCACACAGATCCAAAATTTCATGGACAATCGTGGCCGCCAGATCATGGGCAACCGTCCCGGGCAAGATCGCCGCATCGCGCGCGTCGATGGCAATGCAAGCCCCAACAGGGTGTCGTTGTTTGGTAATGACGTGACGCGCGGATCGTCGCTTGTTGGAGTGGATGTGACGCGAGATCGCGTCGATCTTTCCTTTGCGTCGACCAGCGCAAGTGAAGATCCGCTGTCGGCCAGATCAGACTGGGATGTCTGGGCAGAACTCAGCTTCACGCGGTATGAAACCAGCTTTAGCGAAGGTCGGTTCGGCGTTCTGCATGTTGGGGCGGACTACCGAATTGGGCAGAATGCCATCTTGGGCTTTGGCGCCCAGGTCGACTCTGTGAAGGAAGATGTTCTCGGCTCGACCGCAACAACCAAGGGCGTTGGTTGGATGGTCGGGCCCTACTACACGGCCCAGATCGACGAAGGCCTCTATTTTGATGCCAGCCTAAGTTACGGGCGCGCCAGCAACGAAGTGTCGCCACTTGGTACGTTCTCAGATGAGTTCGACTCCGAACGCTGGCTTGGATCTATCAGCCTCTTTGGCAGCATCAATCAGGGCAATCTGAACATTCAGCCCAACGTCTCGATCAACTACTTCGAAGAAACCTCCGAAGCCTATGTCGACTCGCTGGCCATACCGATCGCAGCAAGGACAACCAGGCTTGGAGATATCGAACTTGGGTCGCGCTTCACCTGGAGTGATCCAATGGGCGATTTCAGCAACTATCTAGAGTTTGAAGGTGTCTACACCTTCGAGGCCGGCGATCAGATCGCAAGCACCTCCACGGTACAAAGCGGCGTTCGTGGACGCATAGGCTTTGGCGGCATGGTGATGGTTTCTGATCAAGGGACCATTGAGTACGGGGTCAGATATGACGGGATTGGCGACAGCGACTATGAAGCGCTCTCGCTCAACATTGGATACTCGCGGCAGTTCTGATCTCGCTCCTATAGCTGCCAACTTAATACCTAGAGGTGGCCCGACTTATCTCGGGCCACCGTTAACAGGTCCAAGCTGCAGCGTTGGCCTAAACAACTTTAGGCCCACGCCTTCGATCACTATTTTCTCAATCATTACGCAGAGCCTTTGTTCTGGCTCACGCAGGCTTCGCGGAAAGCGTTGCTGCTCCGGCACGATGATAAATGAGTTGGGGAAGAGGCAAGCGCCGTCAGTTTCTTTAAAGCAGTCATTCAGTGAAAGTTCCTCGAACGGCTGCAAGGGGCCGGGGGCAGATCTTAGTTATCGAGTGAGGTCGCCCCTTTGTCACTTTCTTGTCACCACCACCAAATCTCTTTCCCAGACTTGATAATGGTTTGAACCGGTTACGCGATAACCGTCTACCATTCGCGCATTGTGTCACCAATTTGCATGCAGTCCTGTGTGAAGCCAAAGTTGTCAAACGCAGGGCGGCTTGGAGCCGCAAGTATTAATGCAAGCTGTCGATAACGTGAGTAGAGCGGGTATACGCTGGGATATGGTCGCGTTGTACAGTTTTGGAATCTAATCGGGTATTGTGCTGGAAGGGGCCGCGGTAGACGCTCTCGCAAGAACTTTCAGGCCACAGTTAGTCGCTGTTTGTTTGTCAGAATGCCCAGCTACGACTTCTGTGATCAGGTCTGCAGCCAATGCGCCAATTCGCTTGGCCGGAATTCGGATAGTCGAAAGCGAAGGCTCGATCTCACCTGACCCTTTGAAGTCACCAATTCCCACAATTGACAACTCTTCTGGCACCCGCACGCCAATGTGTCTGGCAGCGTAAATTACGCCTTGGGCGATGATATCATTGCCGCACAAAATAGCTGTTGGTCGCGGCATGTGGGCCAGCAGGTCCGTGCAAGCGCGCTTGGCTTCTGAAATGCTATACGGCGCTTCGAGGCGCCATTGTGCGGGAACTTCAATCTGCTCATGTCGCAATTCTTCAACAGCACCATGCAATCTGTCATGTGCGCGGTCGTTGCCCGCCGGGTCAGGGAAGATCAACCCGATGTCGCGGTGACCCAGATCCAGCAAATGGCGCGCCGCCAGACGGCCAGCCTCGGAGTTCTGAACGCCAACGCAAGGCAGCCGCGCATCATCGGCGTAGTTCCAGATGGCGACGGTCGGAACGCCCTGTTGCTCGACCAGTTGGTACGTGGCTTCAGAATGCTCCAACCCGATAAGCGCCAATCCGTCGACACGATGCTCCATCAGTTTGCGCAACATTTTGTATTCGCGCTCCAGATCGAATCCGTGAGACGCGATCAGCATCGTAAAGCCGTGTTGATCCAACCCGTCCGAGAATGACTGGATCAATTCGGCGAAGATCGCGTTGTCGATGGTTGGCACCACAAGCCCGATAGTGCCGCTACGCCGCCCATGCATGACCTGGGCCGCGCGATTGCGAATGTAGCCCAGCCTTTGCACCGCCCTGTCGATCTTTTTGCGAGTCGCCGGTTTCAGCAAATCCGGATGATTGAAGCTTCTGGAAACCGTTGAGATGGAAACGCCTGCAGCCTTTGCGACATCGACAATATCAGGCTTACCCTTTTGTTTATGAGACATAAATTTGGCCTGTGTTGGGTCAAAAATGAAAACATTTGCAAAACTATTTTCATCTCTTAGCCTACAATGTCAACACGCGATCAAACACAGGATTACACCGTGGAATTTCTGTACTACTTCGGAGATGTCTTTACCCCGGTCTCATTCGGCTTACTGCTTTTGGGAACAATCGGAGGGCTAATTCTGGGTGCAACGCCCGGCTTGTCGCCGACCATGGCCGTGGCCTTGCTGATCCCATTTACGTTCCATTTGGCTCCCGTTCAGGGGCTGATCCTACTGGGTGCGGCCTATACATCCACGGTGGCGGGTGGCGCGGTCAGTGCGATCCTTTTGAAGATCCCAGGCGCACCCGCAAACATCGCAACTACGTTGGACGGCCACACCATGGCCAAGCAAGGCAAGGGCGCGCAGGCGCTTCAGCTGAGTTTCCTTGCCTCGGCTGTTGGTGGCGTGATCGGCGTGCTTCTGTTGATCTTCCTGACACCCGTTTTGGCGCAATGGGCGCTGGCCTTTGGCCCCAGCCACCTGTTCTGGCTCGCGATCCTCGGCGTCACCGTCATTGGGTCTCTTGACAGCGCCTCGGTGGTGAAAGGTCTTCTGTCAGGTTGCATTGGCCTATGGCTGGCGACCATTGGGTTTGACGACATCATGGGCGCGCAGCGGTTCATCTTCCACCCGGCGCTGGGCGGCGGCATCAACATCATCGCCGCGTTGATCGGGCTCTTTGCAATTCCGCAGGTTCTGACCATGTTCGCCAAAGGGCGCAACGCGACGAATGCAGAGGTGATTGAGGTCGAGAAGCATTCGATCATGGATGCTGTGCGCGAGATTTTGCGCCGTCCGAAGGCGCTGAGCATCGGCACCATCACCGGGTCGGTCATTGGCCTTATTCCGGGTGTCGGTGGGCAAATTGCGGGTCTTGTCGCCTATGACCAGACCAAGAAATTCAGCTCGGAACGTGAGAAATTTGGGAAGGGGCACAGCGAAGGGGTGATCGCTGCGGAAAGCGCGAATAACGCTATGGTTGGGCCCAGCCTTGTGCCGCTTCTGACGCTATCGATCCCGGGCTCCCCCACGGCGGCGGTACTGTTGGGCGGCCTTCTGATCCACGGGATTTTCCCGGGCACCGACCTGTTTGACAACCACCCGGACGTGGCGTGGACCTTCATCAATTCGATGCTGATCGGGCAGATCCTGATGTGCATCTTTGGCCTTTACGTCGCGGGCCTTGCCGCCCGTGTGGCACAGGTGCCGCAAAGCGTGATGGCCGCCGTTGTTCTGGGGCTCGCTGTCTTCGGCAGTTACTCGGTTCAGTCCAGCATGGGTGACGTCTATGTCATGGCAACGCTCGGCGTCATGATGTATTTCCTCGAGCGTTTCGGCTTCTCGGCCGCGCCTCTGGTGCTTGGCCTGATCCTTGGCCCGATCGCCGAGGCGAACTTCATCCAAGGATCAATGATCGCAGGGGCCACCGATGGGATGGCCAGCTATTTCCTGACTGGTGCGCTGAACATCGTCCTGATCGCCATCGTGATCGCCTCGATCGCCTACTCGGTTTGGATGGAACTTCGCAGCCGCCGTTACACATCAAAAGAGGAGATCATGGCATGAACTACGTCAGTCTTCCGCGCGTTCAGCACATCGTGGCGTCCGGCTTTATCGCAGCCGTCGGGATGTGGGTGGCGTGGGTCAGCTATACTCAACAGCCCGCCGAGGCATTCTTGTTTCCCCGCCTTATCTCGACCGTCTTTGTCGTGCTGGCCGTGTGGACGTTTGTCAAAGCGATACTTGGCTGGACAAAGGTCGGGCACGGCGTTTCACGCAGGGATTTCGTCTGGCTGCTGCCAGGTCTGATCGTTGCGCTTATCTACATCTTCTGGGCAGCAAAGGCGCTGGGCTTTTACACAGCCGGCACAATCGCTTTCTTCTTGCTGCTCAGCTTCTACGACCCTGCACCACATGGCGAAGCCAAAACCTGGATCAAGCGCGTGATCATCACCGCCGGGTTTCTAGCCGTGATGTACGGGCTCTTCGCCATGTTGCTCAAGGTTTACACACCACGAGAGATCTTTTTCTGAATGAGACCGTGCAAAGCGGCAAATGCACATCCAAGGGAGGATATGAAATGAAACACCTATTGGCAGGCGCCGCGCTGGCGCTGATGTCCCTGACCGGAGGCGCAGCCACCGCCGAGGACTATCCTGAACGTCCCATCATGATGATGGTAAGCTATGGCGCGGGCGGTGCCACCGATTTCCAAGCGCGCATCGTCACAATGACAGCGGGCAACGAAGACGCGCTGGGGATGCCCATCGCAATCATCAACAAACCGGGTGCGGGTGGCCGCGTCGGTTGGAACTGGCTTGCAACCCAAGCCGAGGCCGATGGCTATACTCTGGGTGCCTATAACATTCCGCACTTCATCGCGCAGTCAATCAAGGGCGGCGTCGAGTATTCGGCAGACAGCTTTGAACCCATCGCCAACTGGGGCGCAGACCCCGCGGTCTTCGTTGTAGGCAAAGACAGCCCGATGAACTCGATGGAAGACGTTGTGAACTACGCCAAGGAAAATCCGGGCAAGCTGACCTTCTCGGGTGCTGGCCTGTTCGTGGGGCACCACATTGCAGCCCTTCAGCTTGAGAAAGCCGCAGGCGTGAAAATGGCCTACATCCCGACCAAAGGAGGCGGTGCGGCAGCCATGAAAGCTGTGATTGCGGGTGACGTTATGGGCGGTGTGAACAACTTGTCCGATGCTTTCCGCGCGCAGGAAGCTGGCAACGTCAAAATCCTTGGCGTGTTCGATCTGGAACGCAACGAGTTCCTGCCAGATGTCCCGACGTTGAAGGAACAGGGATATGACATTGACAACGCCAGCGTGAATTTCCGCGGTGTGATGGTTCCCAAAGGCACCCCGCAAGAGGTGATCGACAAACTGGCCGCATCCGTGCCCGAGATGTTCAAAAACTCACGCGTGGCCGGAAAAATGAAAGCCGGTGGATCACCCATGCACATCATGACCCGTGAAGAGGTTCAGGCGATGTGGGCAGCCCGTCAGGAAACTCTGCAAGAGCTTCTGGCAGGTCTTTGAGACCCGAGCAGCACCAACGGATAGGGCGGTTGGCGCCCTATCCGCTTCAATAGGATTACCGTGATGAATGCACATGATGACATTGCCCAAGTAAGCGGGATCGTGGCCCGTGCGCGTGCCGCTCAGAAAGATTACGAAACCGGCGCCGACCAGACGCGCTATGACCGCGCGGCCGAAGCTGCCGCTTGGGCGATCATGGAGCCGTCACGCAACAAGGCCTTGGCCGAGCTTGCGGTCGAAACGACCGGACTTGGCAATGTGCCTGACAAGATCATCAAGAACCACCGCAAGACTCTTGGCCTGATGCGCGATATCAAAGGCGTGAACACGCATGGGATCATCAGCGATGATCCAACCACCGGCATCACCGAGATCGCCCGCCCCATCGGGGTGATTGGTGCCGTGGTGCCCTCGACCAATCCGGCGGCGACGCCCGCCAACAACATCATCAACGCATTGAAGTGTGGCAACGCCGTGGTTGTTGCCCCGTCACCCAAAGGTGTGGCGAGCTGCGAGCTGCTTTTGTCCTATATTCACGCCGAGTTCGACAAGCTGGGACTGGATCACGATCTGGTTCAGATGATCCCTGCGCCAGGCTCCAAGGCCAAGACGCAGGCGATGATGGAACTGAGCGACCGCGTGATCTGCACCGGCAGCCAAAACAACGTCCATCGTGCGCAAACTTGCGGCACACCTGCCGTGGCCGTTGGCGCGGGCAATGTCACCGTGATCGTGGACGAGACTGCGGACCTGAAGGCTGCAGCCCAAAAAATTACCGCGTCCAAGACGTTCGACAACGCGACCTCTTGTTCGTCCGAAAACTCGATGATCGTTGTGGATGCGGTCTATGATGACTTCATTGCGGCACTCGCCGACGAAGGTGGGGCGTTGGTGAAAGACGAAGCGCAGATTGTCGCGAAGCTCTGGCCCGATGGTCATCTGAACCGTGAGGTCATCGCCCAAGATGCTGACAAGATGATCGAGGCGCTGGGCCTTTCGGGTCAGGTGCCGGATGACACCAAGTTCCTTGCCGTCGAGACGCGAGGGATCGGCCCGGATCATCCGCTTTCGGGCGAGAAACTCAGCCGTGTGGCGGCGCTGTATCGCGCGACGGACTATGAGGACGCGCAAGCCATCGCAACGCGTATTCTGGACTATCAAGGGGCAGGGCACTCTATCGGTATTCACACCGCAGATGATGCGCGCGCCGTGGCACTGGGCGCGTCGATGCCGACCTGCCGGGTCATCGTCAATCAGGCGCATACCTTTGCCACCGGCGGATCTTTCAACAACGGCATGCCGTTCTCGCTGTCGATGGGGTGCGGCAGTTGGGGCGGCAACGCGATTGATGAAAACCTGCACTGGAAGCACTTCATACAAAGCACCAAAATCGTCCGCGAAATTCCACCCGTCGAACCCGCCGTCGAGGAAATTTTCGCGGATTACTGGGCTGACACAGCAAAATGATGGCGGGCGATCATACCGCCCCTGATGGCACCGTTCGCGACTGGCTGGACGACCGGGCAGCCAGTGTTGGTGACCGCGACGCCTATCTGTTCTTCGATGGGGGGCCTGCTCTGACGTGGTTGGGCCTGCAGGGCAAGGCGCGACAGTTGGCCGGACAATTGACGGCGTTGGGGTTGGAAAAAGGGGCCAGCGTCGCGATCCTGCTGCCAAATGGGCGCGCGGCCGTTGAAAGCCTGTATGGCGTGCTTTACGGCGGGTTCCGCGCGACAGTGATCAACCTGGTCGCCGGGGACGAGGCGATCGGATATGCGCTGGATCACTGCGAGGCGCGCATCGCCCTTGTTGGCGACGCGCAAACCGCGCTGTTTGATCGAGTGCGCCCCAAAGGCATGTCGCGGTTCCAAGCCGCCTGCACTGACGAGGCCGTACCGCTGCATCCGCTTGGCCCCGAAGACGATGCGTTGCTCATGTACACCTCGGGGACAACCGGTCGGCCGAAGGGGGTTGTGCACAGTCACTCCAGCTTGCTTGCGGGCGGCTGGACGCCCACCGTGGCCCACAAGCTGACATCACATGACCGCGGCCTGTGCGTGCTGCCGATCTATCACATCAACGGGCTGTGCGTGACTGTTCTCAGCACGCTGGTCTCGGGCGGGTCGCTTGCAGTGGCCGAGAAGTTCTCGGCCCGAAAATTCTGGGACCAGTGTGAAGAGGCAAGGGTGACGTGGTTCTCGGTCGTGCCGACCATCATCTCGCATTTGCTGCATTCCGACATCACGCCGTCCCGCGACACCCGGACCCGGCTGCGGTTCGGCCGCTCGGCGTCATCCGCGCTTGCGCCGGATGTTCAGACCGCATTCGAGACTCGGTTTGACGTGCCGATCGTTGAAACGATGGGACTGACGGAAACCGCTGCCCAGATCCTGTCGAACCCTTTGCCTCCGGGCGTCCGCAAGATCGGGTCGCCGGGGAAGGCCTATGGGAACGAGGCCTGCATTCTGTCAGCCGACCTAAAGCCCCTGCCGCCCAACACCAAAGGCGAGATCGCAGTGCGCGGCCCCAATGTGATGCGCGAATACCTGAAGAACCCCGAGGCCACGCGCGACACGTTCACGCCCGACGGATGGCTGCGTACCGGTGACCTCGGACACGTGGATGAAGACGGCTATTTCTTCGTAACGGGCCGTCTGAAAGAGCTGATCATCAAGGGCGGCGAAAACATCGCCCCGCGCGAAATCGACGAAGCGCTTTATTCGCATCCCGACGTGATCGAAGCCGCAGCGTTTGCGCGCCCATGTCAGGTCTATGGCGAACGCGTCGAAGCTGCCGTGAAGCTGCGAAGCGGGTCAAGCGTTTCAGCTGAGCAACTGATCGAGGTTTGCATCAAGCGGCTGGGCGCCTTCAAGTCCCCTGATAAAGTGTATTTACTTGATGACCTGCCCAAAGGGCCTTCAGGTAAGATACAAAGGATCAAATTACCGGTTATGACAGGGTAAACAGTTGAGTGTTCGTGGGTTTGATGTTGAGTAAGGCGAGCGCAAGAAGTTTCACTTTGAAGGGTGGCTACAAGGTCGCTCTTTATGGTTGGTGAAATCACAAGAATAATTGTGCGCGTTTCGGGCTTGGCGAGCAATCTAAATGGCGGCGCTGGGCCGCTCGCTGACTTTAATTCACAGGTGTAATCGCCACCAATAAGCTCCTCCAATTTAAACCGAGCTCAGCCAAGCTGGTCCTTTCGCCCTGATCGACGAGCGTTTCGGAAACCTTCATAGAGGTTTGTTCTCCTACACTTCCCCTCGCTCGCTTCCACGACCCTGTGTCACCCGGGTTGGGTGGGGAATGTGAGGATAACCCCTTAAGGCACCAGATCTTAAATCAAGGATAGGCAGTTGAACTGGCAGTTCTCCACCCATCGCGCTCATTGCTGCGAGCATCGGTGAATGGCTTCTCTGGGCTCATGCCGTTTCCGAAAAATCAGGTCCGTCTACTAACGTTCTTGGCAAAAACCAGATCGAGGTAATCCAGAACCTGACGCTCGGCTTGGTTACGCGTGAACTTGGCTGGGTACATCAGCATGTTCAGCCAAGCTCCGTCAAACATCCCTTCCAGAGTCAGGGCGATCTGTTCGGCATCTATCTCGTCATGCCCATCTTCTGCGGCGATACCTTGGATCAGCTCTGCGCACAGCTCTTGTCGTTCCAAGTCGATCTGGGAAGAGATCGATCGATAAGTTTTTCGATGGCTGGCCTCGCCAAAGAAGGCGAACCATACGGCTAGTTTCTTACGACTGCAGATGCGGGAATGAAATTGTGCGGACACGATTGAGCGAAGTTTGTCGCTGTCCGAAAGATCCTCGCGCTTTGCATCACGCTGCCACAAGTCGCGATGCTCGGCTGCCAGGTGTTTCAGTGTTTCCGAGAGCAGAGCATCTTTGCTTTTGAAGTGGAAATTGGCCAGCCCCAAAGACAGCCCCGCCTCTTTCGCAATGGCGCTTAGGGTTGTCCCTGAAATGCCCTTGTTGGCAATGCAGGTGATGGTCGCATTGATTAGCTGATTGCGCCGGACCTCTGGCGGTGCTGTGCGCGGTTTCTTGGAACTCTTGGTCGGACTCATGAGTAGCCTATTGAATGGTTATTCAATCAATAAGTTGATTTGTGGAGGCGGTCAATTGTAGAATTTGATCAAAATCGCGATTCGCATTGGAAGGAGAACCCGATGGCCAAGACGCTTCCCACACACGCGCAGACTGTGATCATTGGGGGTGGGTCTATTGGCTGCAACACGGCCTACCATCTGACCAAACTTGGCATGACGGATGTTGTTGTGCTGGAGCGTGATCAGTTGACGTCGGGCACGACCTGGCATGCGGCGGGTCTTATCGTGGCAGGTCTTCTGCCATCGGAAGCCGAATGCGAGATTTATACCCATGGGCGTGATCTGTATGCCAATCTGGAGCAGGAAACGGGTGTGCCGACAGGATTTCGCGACGTAGGTTACCTGCAAATTGCCAACAACGAAGAACGTATGCACGAAATGCGCCGACTTGCGCCTTTCATGCGCAGACACGGCATTAACATCTATGAGATCTCCCCCAAGGAAACGGCGGACCTGTTCCCCATCGGGGACCTTAGCGATGTGTTGGCGGGCTTCTATATTCCCGAGGACGGGCGGGCCAATCCGGTTGATGTCACCATGTCGTTGGCCAAGGGAGCGAAAATGGGCGGCGCGAAGATTTTCGAAGGTGTCACGGTCTCGGAAATCTTGGCAAAGAATGGCACAGCAACCGGGGTGCGCACTGCTGACGGGCAGACCCTAACGGCCGAAAATGTAGTCATCTGCGGAGGCATGTGGTCACGCCAGCTGGGGGCTAAGGCGGGGATCAATCTGCCGCTTCAAGCCGCCGAGCATTACTATCTGATCACCGAAAACATTGAAGGTCTTAGCCGCGACCTGCCGGTGCTAGAGGATCCGTCGACCTATACCTATTACCGAGAAGAGGTCGGGGGGCTGATGCTTGGCTTGTTCGAGCCGGGGGCGGCACCGTGGAAACTGGACGGGATCCCTGACAACTTTGCATTTGGCGAGATCGAACCAGATTGGGATCGCGTGGGACCGCATCTGGAGAAGGCTTATTCACGTGTGCCCGATGCGCTGAACGTAGGCGTGCGAAAACTGTTCTGTGGTCCGGAAAGCTTCACCCCTGATCTTGCTCCACTGGTGGGTGAAACGCCCGAGTTGCGGAACTGTTTTGTGGCCTGCGGAATGAATTCTCTCGGCATTTTGAATGGTGCTGGTACTGGGAAAGTGCTGGCAGAATGGATTGTCAGCGGTCACCCGCAGATCGACGTGACCGGCATTAATGTCAATCGCTTTACCCGTCACGAAGCGACCCGTGCTTTCCGCCGCGATCGCGGGCCTGAATTGCTGGGCAAGATGTTCGGTCAGCATTTCCACAATGAAAGCTATCACACCGCCCGCGATCTCAAACGTTCTGTTCTTCATGATCGACTTGCCGCAAATGGTGCCTTTTTCACCGAAGGTCATGGTTGGGAAATGCCTGACTGGTTCGCGCCGACTCCTGAGCAGGCGAAGATTGAAGAATACAGCTGGTCTCGCCAGAACTGGTTCGATTGGCATGCTGAGGAACACCGCGCCGCCCGTGAGGATGTGATCATCATGGATATGTCGACCATGTCCAAGTTCCAAGTCGAAGGACCGGATGCGCTTGCACTGATGAGCCGTCTGTCGTGCAATGAAGTCGATGTCGCACCGGGACGGCTGGTCTACACCGCCTGGGTCAACGAGAAAGGTGGGTTCGAGGCCGATCTGACCGTCACCCGGCTGGCCGAAGACCGCTTCATGGTTGTCGTAGGTGAAAACAGTCACGGCCATACTCTGATGCGGATGAAGCGCCACATTCAGGAGGGTGAGGTTGTTGTGATAACCGATCTCACGCCTGCAATCACCCAGATCAACATTCACGGTCCGAAAGCGCGCATGCTGATGGAGAAGGTGACATCGGCAGATATGTCGAACGAAGCCTTTCCCTTCATGACGTGGCAGGACATCGATGTCGGGTACTGGGTCGTCAAAGCCTTCCGGGTTACATTCGTCGGAGAGCTTGGTTGGGAACTTCAGGTTCCTTCCTACGCCGCTGTGCAGATCTATGATCTGCTGAAGGAGGCAGGGCAAGAGTTCGGCCTTCGTGATGCGGGGATGCAGACCCTCAATTCGTTGCGACTGGAAAAGGCCTATCGTGATTTTGGGTTGGACGTGGACAATACCGACAATCCGATTGAGGCAGGGCTTGGATTTGCGGTCAAGCTGGACAAACCCGGTGGGTTCATAGGGCGTGATGCGCTTGCTGAAATTAAAGCGCGGGGCGTTCCGAAGACCCGAATGCTGCAGTTCCTTCTCAAAGAGCCAGAGCCACTTCTTTATGGAAATGAGTGCATCTATTTGAACGGTGTCGAAGTCGGACATTTGCAAGTCGGTGGGTATGGCCACAGCCTTGGTGGTGCAGTCGGTATCGGGTTTGTCGAGCTAGAAGAGCCGCTGACGGCTGCCATTGTGAACGATGGAAATTGGGACGTCGAAGTGGCGGGAGAACGCGTTAATGCCAAAGCATCTCTGAAGCCATTGTTCGATCCGGAAATGCTGAAAGTGAAATCATAAACGGGACTGCAAGTGTTTAAGATAGGAGCGCGGGATTCCTATGTTTCAGCATAGCTATCCAACTGATGAATATCTTGCGTCTCCTCAAGCTCAACCAGCTGAGAGCTAATGCAAACCGTGTACTTCGTCGTATTCAAGGGCAGGTGTGTGATAATTCCAATGTGGATAAATAGCTGACATTCGTACCTAGCGCAGCGAACGGCCGCTTCTCCCGCTCAGCGGTCATTGGTACGTCGCGCAGCTAAGGTCTGGATCAATCCAAAGTGCAAAATGCTGCGAGTTGCGCGAGAGCCTATGCGAATACGACGGCGGGCATTCGTTGGGTGCCGCAAAGACCTATCGCATGACTCTTCCGCCATCGAAGGGGATCGTCTGTCCGGTAACGAAGGCTGCTGCATCTGACGCTAGCATCAATACGAATTCTGATGTTTCTTCGTAAGTTGTCAGCCGCTTTAAAGGCACGCTGTCACTGGCCTGTGCGATCTCGGCTGGCGAGAACAACTCGCGGACCAAATCGCTGTCCACGAAACCTAAAGCGACAGTATTTACGTTGACGCTCGGGCCCAGCTCCAGTGCCATGGATTGCGTCAACATATTTAGCCCTGCCTTGGACGCGGCATAGTTGGCATTTCCCGCGCGCGCGACGACGGCTGATGTGGCTGAAATGTTGACGATCCGGCCACTTTGTGCGGCAACCATGCGGCGACCGACCGCTTGCGATACAAGGAACGGCCCCTTCAGATTAACGTCGATAACCCGATCCCAGTCTTGTTCGCGCATATCCAGGAAAGCAGCGTCGATGCTCAAGCCTGCGTTATTGACGAGAATATCTATGCGGCCAAACAGCTCGACAATGCGATGGACCATTGCATCAACTTCTTTGGATCGCGCGATGTTAGCTCGGCAGGTTATAGCTTCGCCGCCCGCTTCGACGATGCGCGCAGCAGTTTCTTCGGCCCTGTCTCTCGATGATGCGTAGTTGAGTGCGACTTTCGCACCTTCTTTCGCAAAGTCCTGAGCCAATTGCTGGCCGAGCCCGCCACTTGCGCCGGTGATCAGAACTGATTTCCCAGAAAACCGTTTCAAACCGAAAATCCTCAATTTGACCAATCATACGTTAACAGCGGTACCAAAATTTACCAAATGTCGAGGGCACCTACGAATATTGGTTATGCCGCACAGAAAGATATTTTCTTGCAAAGTGACGAAAGTCAGCTCCGTCCCGCTTGGCTGACCTTGTGACCGATTGCAGAGAAGGTCGGCTTCGAGCCCAAAACACCGAATACTGCGGTCGCCTTGGAAGGCAGCAATGATCGGCATTGCGGGCCCGGTGAAGATTGAAGGCGGGCCGAGTTAATCATCCCTGCCTAGGTTTCAGCTTCGTTGTGGTCTCTTAGCATAGTCACCAAACCATGCCCAAAGTTCCGCAGATTTGCACGTCCAGCGCTTGTGCACTTTACCTCTGTTCAAGAACCTTGCGCGCAATGCGGAAGCACTCCAGTGCCTGTGGCACGCCGCAATAAATCCCGATGACATGGATGATCGCGCGGATCTCTTCCTTGGTGACGCCGTTGTTGATGGCGCCGCGGCAGTGCAGCTCCCATTCGTGCATCTTGCCCAAAGCGCCGATCATCGACAGGTTCATCATCGACCGGGTCTTGGCGTCGATCACGTCGTCGCCCCAGCCAAAGCCCCAACACCATGCGGTCATGGCTTCCTGAAACGGGCGGGTGAAATCGTCTGCCGCAGCAAGGTTCTTTTCCACGTACTCGGCACCCAAAGTGCCCTTGCGCTGTTCAAGTCCCTTCAGGAACAGGTCTTCGTCAAACGTGCTCATCACTTAGTCCTTCAATTTGATTGCGACATTCTTTGTCTGCACATAGTTCCACAGCGCCTCGCGCCCTTTTTCGCGACCATAACCGGATTTGCCGTAGCCGCCGAAGGGTGTTTCGACGCCGCCAGCATACCATTCATTGACGAACACTTGCCCCGCGCGCAACTGGCGGGCGGCGGATGTCGCACGGTCAAGGTCGCTTGTGAAGACGCCGCCGACCAGCCCATAGGGCGTGCCGTTGGCAATGCGGATCGCCTCGTTATCGTCCCGGAATTTCAGGACGGACAGCACCGGGCCGAACACTTCGACATTGGCGATCGCCATGTCGGGCGTGACGCCCGTTAGGATGGAGGGTTCCAGAAACGCGCCGGGGATGTTCATCTTGCGGCCACCGGTCGCGACGGTGGCCCCTTCCGCTTCTGCGGCTTGGATCATGCCCGCGGCGCGATCGCGTTGGGTGTCGGACACCATCGCGCCCATCGTCGCCCCAAACTCTGGCTGTTCGATGCCGGGTTTGATGGTCAGCGACTGGGCGACACCGACCATGCGATCTACCAGTTCGTCATGGATGCTGTCATGCACGATTACGCGGCTCATGGCAGAGCACACCTGACCGGCGTTGAAAAAGATGCCCCAGCGGACGTCATTCTCGAACGCTTCAAGATCGGCGTCATTATGCACGATCGCGGCGGATTTCCCGCCAAGCTCCAGCACGCAGGGGACGACGTTTTTCGCGGCGGCGGTTGCAATGGTGATGCCGGTGGGCACCGAGCCGGTGAAAACGATCTGGTTCACCTCGGGGTGCGCCGATAGGGCGGCGCCGGCTTCGTGGCCCAGCCCGCAGAGGATATTTACCGCGCCCTTGGGCAGGCCGACAGTCTCGGCAGCGGTTGCGAACCATGCGTTGCTGAGCGGCGTCAGTTCCGGTGTCTTGATCACGCAGGCGTTGCCGGTGGCCAATGCGGCCGACAGAGACCGCGCGGTCATTTCCACTGGATAGTTCCACGGGATGATCTGCGCCGAGACACCGAAGGGCTCGTAGGTCGTGAAGTCGAAATAGTCTTTGCCCAGCGGAATCGAGCGGCCTTCGACGGTTTCGGCCTGATTGCCATAGTATTCGAAATAGCGTGCCGCGCCCTCGACCTCGATCCGGGCTTCCCACAGCGGCTTACCCTGTTCCAGCGTCAGAACCTCGGCGATCTCGTCAATGTACTCCAGTAGATAGCGGCCCATCGCCTGCACCATGCGGCCACGCTCGACCGGGCGCAGATCGGACAAGGCGCCCGACAGATGCACGCGTTTTGCGGCCATGACGGCGCGATCCACGTCGCCCGCATCGGCCAGCGCCTGCTCGGCCAGCTTTTCGCCGGTGCCCGGGTTGATCACGTCGATCCGCCCCGCGCCGCCGTCGACCCATGCGCCGTCAATGTAGTTTTGCCAATAGGTCTTCATCTTGGGTTTCGTCCTGTCTGGGCGCGTCGCGCGTTCCTATTCCGGGCCATCCACGGCCTCGCGCATCCACTGATGCAACGCGGCAATCGAGTGTTCCGAGCTGACACCGCAAGCCGGATCCAGCACCAGAGGGCCGGGGCGATAGCCGCGTGACTTCAGCCCGCGCTGCACACTTTCCACCAGCCGGATATCCTCTTCAACCGTGGTTTCGCGATCTTGAACGGCAAGCCCGCGGATCACGTCGCTTTCAACGCCGTCTGGCGTGAACCAGCCGCGCCAGACGGTGCAGTTCTCGGGCCCATCGGCGCGCCAGTGATAGGTGTTCAACACGTTGCCCGGATAGCATTGGAACGAGAACATGGGCCACAGGAACCAGCTTTGATAATCGCCCGCATGAGGCACCGAGAGATCGACGGGATAAGTCATCTTCTCCATCGACTGGCATTCGGTCGTGTGGCGCAGAACATAGCCACCGCCTGCATCCGGTTGGATGTCATAGGTTTCCGGCTTAATCACGCCCTCGGCGAAGGTCGCGTGGTTCATCGGGCAGTGGTAGCACTCGGAATAATTCTCGACCGAAACCTTCCAATTGCAGTTCTCGGGCACCTCGACCCATTCCAGCGGGGCAAGCGTGTCGACATTCGGCACGAAACCCGCGATTTCCTCGCGCACGCCGGGGAACCATTCGTCCATCGGGGCGGCGTCGTCATCCAGATTGACGAAGAGGAAGCCGTGGAAATCCTCGGTTCGGACTTCGGTCAGGCAGATCTCGGACCGATCAAAGCCCGGAACGGATTTGATGTTCGGACCCGCCCGCAGATGGCCGGTCAGCTCGTAGGTCCAGGCGTGATAGGGGCAGACCACCACGCGGGTGTTTCCGGTGCCCGTGACCATCTCATGCGCGCGGTGTTGGCAGACGTTATAGAAGGTGCGGATCACCTCGTCGCGACCACGGATCGAGAACAGGCTTTGGCCTGCGATCTCGAAGGTGAAATAGTCGCCGACATTGGGCAGTTGGCTGGCATGGCCCGCGAACTGCCACGTCCGCGCCAACAGGCCGGACATCTCCTGCGCATAGATCTGGGGGTCGGTGTAATAGCGCGCGGCCAAAGACCTGATGGGTTCGGTCATGTCTTCTCCTCGTGATACAGTCCCAACTGGTGGCGACGGTTGTGGAATTTCTCGACCCGCTCGACGATCTCGTCGCTGGCGACGGCGATGACGAAGGACAAGAGCGTCTCGAGCAGCGCGATGATGCTGACCGAGGACGGGAAGAATTGCGGCGTGTCGACCGAGACCACGAAGCCATGATCGGCCAGACGCAAGATCGGGCTGGCGGGGCTGTCGGATAGGGCCACGATGACCATGCCCTGCTCGCGCGCGATTTCGACGGCTTTGACCACTTCGGTCCGGTAGGGTTTGCAGGTGATCGCGATCAAAACGTCGCTTTCATCTGCCCATGCCAGATCGTCGACAGGGGTCGAGCCCGGACGCGGGATGGCGTGGAATTCCTTCATGCCGGTCGAGGCAAGATAGGTGAAGTTGCGCGCGATCGAATTGTTGACGCCCACGCCAAGGGTGAACACGTTGCGCGAGGCCCAGATTGCCTCGGCCGCTGCTTTCAGATCGTCGGTCGAGATGCCCGCAAAGGTCTCTTCCACATTACGCAGCACGTCCTGCACCATGTCGGCATACAGTCCACCCAGATCGTCAGACTTGCGAATGTCCTGAAGCCAGCGCGCGCGGTCGGGGAAATCGGCGGCGCCGCGCCGGATCGCGTCGCGGAAGGGCGCGCGGAAATCTTCGTAGCCCTCAAATCCCACTTGCCGCGCCATGCGCACAACAGTGTTGGGTTTCACATTCGCAGCCTCGGCGATTTCGCGCACGGTCGACACCCCCACATCGCGGGGGTTTTCCAAGACATACGTGGCCGCCTTGCGTGCCTCGGGCGTCAGCTCGGTCAGCTCATCGGCCAGACGCTCGAGAATCGTGCTTGATACATTTGTCCCATTCATGATTGACGATGGTATTTTTGTTTGCTTAGCCTGTCGAGAGGAAAAACGACTCGAAAAGGATGTTGTCGTGGCTGTTGAGTTTTCATCCCACGCACGCGTGGTCATCGTCGGCGGAGGCGTCATGGGCGTCGGGCTGGCCTATCATCTTGGGCATGAAGGCTGGGGTGAAGATACGGTGCTGCTCGAAAAGGCCGAGCTGACCTCGGGCAGCACATGGCATGCCGCCGGGCAAATCACGCATTCGACCTCGTCCTTCGGGCTTGGGAAATGCGTGGACTATAATATCGGTCTCTATTCCGGCGGGTTGGAGGCCGAAACAGGCCAGCCTGTAACCTGGCACGGCTGCGGGTCGTTCCGTCTGGCCTATACCGAAGACGAAATGGACTGGCTGCGCCATACGCTGTCAGTGGGCCGCTCGCTGGGGTTCAACATCGAACTGGTCGGCCCCGAGAAAGTGGCCGAACTGCATCCCTACTATAACCTCGACGGCGTTCTGGGCGCGCTGCACACGCCCGATGACGGGCACGTGGACCCCACCAACGTCACGATGGCAATGGCGGCGGGGGCTCGTCAAAGGGGCGTACGGATCATTCGCCAATGCCGCGCCACCAACATCACGCAGGCCGACAGCGGCGAATGGGTGGTCGAGACCGAGAAAGGCACGATCACCTGCGAGCATGTCGTCAACGCAGGCGGCACCTATGCGCGTCAGATGGGTGAATGGTCAGGGCTGCAACTGCCCATGACCTCAATGACGCACCATTATTTCGTGACAGACGAGGTGCCAGAGTTCCAAGACCTCAACACCGAGTTGCCGGTCATTCGCGACGACAAAAAGGTCTCGGGCTATATCCGCATGGAGCAGAAGAAGGGCCTGATCGGGATCTACGAGAAAGAGAACCCGAACTCGGTCTGGCACGATGAATGCCCGTGGGAATATGAAAACTGGCTGTTTGACGCGGACTACGATCGCGTCATGCCGTATCTGGAAGAAAGCCTGAACCGGATGCCAATCTTTGCTGAACTGGGCATCCAGCGCGATGTGCACGGGGCGATCAGCCACCCGCCAGATGGCAACCCGTTGATTGGTCCCGCGCCCGGCGTGCGCAACTACTGGTGCTGTTGCGGAACGCAGATCGGCATCGGCTGGGGCCCCGGTCTGACGCGCGAATTGGCGCGCTGGATGGTGCACGGGGCGGCCGATATTTCGATGCGCGAGTTTGATCCGCGTCGCTTCGGCAGCTATGCCACGAAGGACTGGCAGGTGGTGAAGGCAGAAGAGGATTACTGCCTGCGCCACGAAATCCCCTTCCCGCATTTCAACCGCTTGGCCGGGCGTCCGATCAAACCGTCGCCCTTGTATGACCTTCTGAAATCCAAGGGTGCCGTGCATGAAGAGGTCTATGGATTTGAACGCCCGCGCTTCTTCGCCAAGGGGATCGAGCAGCGCGACCACTATTCCTTTAACCGCTCCCCCGTCGACGACATGGTCGCGGCCGAGGTGAAAGCGGTGCGCGAAAGCGTCGGCATCATGGATGTGACCGCCTTCACCAAGGTGCTGGTCGAGGGGCCGGATGCCTATGCGTTTCTGGACCGACTGACCGCGAACCGGATGCCGCAGAAGGTCGGCTCGATTACGCTGACCCACGTGCTGAACCGCGCGGGACGGATCGAGCTGGAAACGACGATTGTGCGGATGGGCAAGGGCAGCTTCTATCTGGTCTGCGCCGCGTTCTTCGAACAACGTCTGCTGGACCATCTGAACCAACAGCGTGCGGATGAAGACGTGACGATCACCGCCTTGTCCTCTGATTGGAGCGCCCTGTCGCTGAACGGGCCAAAGTCGCGGGACGTGCTGGCCGCCTGCACCGAAGCGGATCTGTCGAACGCGGGCTTCCGCTGGCTGTCCGCGCAGGAAATCACCGTTGCGGGCCATAAGATCTGGGCCTTCCGCATGTCCTATGCGGGCGAGCTTGGATGGGAATTCCACATGCCGCACGCGGCCTGTCTGGACGTCTACACGGCGCTTTGGGCTGCGGGCGAGGCGTATGGCATTGCCGATTACGGTAGCTTCGCGATGAACGCGATGCGGATGGAGAAGGGCTTTAAGGGCGCGAGCGAATTGACCAACGAGGTCACGCTGGCCGAGGCCGACGCGCTGCGTTTTGCCCGGACGGATAAGGATTATCTGGGTCGGGACAAGACGCTGAACACGGACCTGCCGTGGGTCTGCGCCTATCTGGAAATCGAGCCGGACGGCAAGGCAGACGGCCACGGTGGCGAGGCGGTGATGCTGGACGGGCAGGTGGTTGGCTCAACGGCCTCGGTCGCTTTCGGGCCAACGGTCGGGAAGATCCTGGCCTTCGCCTATATCAAGCCCGACGCCGCCACCCCCGGCACGGCGCTTGAGGTCGTGATCCACGGCACCCCCCGCGCGGCGCGCGTGCTGGGCGAACCCGCCTATGACCCCAACTCCGAAAACCCCAGAGCAGATGTAAAGGAGATCGCGTGACACAAGCACAGGTCTGGGCGCACGCAGCATCCGAGCTTGAACGCTGCTTTGGTGCCCCCCCATCCCTTGCGGAATTCAGTCCCTTTCCGACTGATCTTGCGCCACAACATGTCACGGCACGGGCCTTGCCGCCGCGTGATTTGCTGGCAACCGACCAAGCGCTGCGGTCTGGGGCGGCCTCGTCCTTGCGCGACGCCGTGCTCGCGCTTGCCCCGGATGCACATTGGCTTGAGCATTACCGAGACAGCGCGATTGGCGATGACTTCATGGACCGGTTTGGTTGTTTCTGTCTGATCGGTGATCAGGGCGGTTTTGCCTCGGATCAGCTGCGGGTTTGGCTAGTCTATATGCCGCCACATCTGCACTATCCGTGGCATCACCATCCCGCGGAAGAACTCTATCTTGTACTTGCCGGACAGGCCGAGTTCCTGCGTGCCGGCGAAGCTACGCGCAGGCTGAGCGCGGGCGACACGATGTTTCACGCCTCAAATCAGCCTCACGCGATGACCACGGATGCAGACCCGGTTCTGTGTCTGGTCTTCTGGCGCGACCAGTTTGAAACCGGGCCGCAACTGACTGATAGAAAGGACATGTCATGAAGATCTCTCGCATTTCGTTGTGGTCCGTCGATCTGACCAGCCATGAAACCTATTACATGGCCGAGGGCAAAACCTGCGATACGGTCAAAAGCCATGTGCTGTGTCTGGAAACGGACACCGGCCTGCAAGGCTGGGGCGAAGTCTGCCCGATCCCGCATTACCTGCCCGCATTTGCAGATGGTGTCCCCAGCGCGGTCGAAGAAATGGCGCCCGAGATCCTTGGCATCTCGCCCTTTGGGGTCGACGCCCCGATGCGCAAGCTGGATGCGTTCCTGCAAGGGCACTTTCACGCGAAAAGCATCGTCGATATGGCGCTGTGGGATCTGTTCGGGAAGGCAACCGGGCAGCCGCTTTATGCACTGCTTGGCGGGCGCACCCGCGCAGACATGCCGCTTTATCACTCGATCACCTGTATCGCGCCGGACGACATGGCGCGGATCGCGCGCGAGGCGTATGCAACAGGCATCCGGCAGTTTCAGGTCAAGTTGGGTGCAGACGCCGACTGGCAGGCCGATGCCGAGCGTCTGATCAAAGTGCGCGAGGCGGTGGGGGACGGTCCCTTGGTCTATGGCGACTGGAACTGTGGGGCGACCAAGTTGCAGGCCACGCGGACGGGCCGCGCGGTGGCCCATCTGGACGTGATGCTAGAGCAGCCCTGCAAAACGCTCGAGGACTGCGCGGCTGTCCGGCAGGCAACCGGCCTGCCCATGAAAATCGACGAAGGCGCCTATGATCAGGCGTCGCTTATCCGCGCGCATGAGCTTGGTGTGCTGGACGCGGTGGCGTTGAAACTGTCGAAATTTGGCGGGCTGTCCGCCATGCGCCGCGCGCGCGATCTGACCGTGCATCTGGGTGCGGAAATCTGCGCCGAATGCACTTGGGGATCGGACATTGTCACCGCCGCGTCGCTGCATTTCGCGGCCTCGACCCCGCAAGGCGCGCTGCTGAATACCTGTGATCTGTCGTCCTATGTCGGCCCGCGCATTGCGCCTGATTGCCCAACCCGCAAGGATGGACGCATCGCACCGCCAGAAGGTCCAGGGCTTGGCATCACGCCTGACCCGGACATCCTTGGAACCCCCATTCTTGAACTGGAGTGACCCATGCAAAAACTGACCTCTCAAGCTGATTGGATCGCCCGCGCTCGTGCCGTCTTACCCGCTGGCGGCTTTGGTAATTTCGACCCCGGCATCGTCATCGCGCGTGGGGAAGGCAGCCATGTCTGGGACGAGGATGGCAACGAATATATCGACTATTTGATCGGCTCGGGCCCGATGCTTCTGGGCCATGGTCACCCCGAGGTAATGGAGGCGGTGCTGGAACAGCTCCCCAAGGGCATGACCTTCTTTGCGAACAACGCAAAAGGCATCGAACTGGCCGAGGCGATCGTCGATGCGGTGCCCTGCTGCGAACAGGTCCGGTTCGTCGCCTCGGGCGGCGAGGCCGATATGTACGCCATCCGCCTTGCGCGCGCCTATACCGGGCGTGACAAGATCCTGAAATTCGAAGGCGGCTATCATGGGATGAGCGCCGAGGCGCAGATGAGCCTTTCGCCCGAGGCGCGTGTGAACTTCCCCCAAGCCGTGCCGGACAGTGCGGGCATCCCGCAAGGGGTCGCCGACCAGATGCTGATCGCGCCCTTCAATGATCTGGCCGCGGTCGAAGCGCTGTTGACCGAACACAATGACGTCGCTGCCATTATCGTCGAGCCCCTGCAACGGATCATTCCCGCCGACCCGGGCTATCTGCAAGGGCTGCGTGATCTGTGTGACAAGCACAGCGTCCTTTTGATCTTTGACGAGATCGTCACGGGCTTCCGGCTGGCCTATGGCGGCGCGCAGGAGCGTTACGGCGTGACGCCCGACATCTGCACCTTGGGCAAAATCATCGGCGGCGGCTTCCCTCTGGCCGCGCTTGGCGCCAGTGCCGAGATCATGCAGCATTTCGACAAGTCCGTCGTGGGCGGTGACAAGTGGCTGATGCAACTGGGTACGCTGTCGGGGAATCCCGTCGCCTCGGTCGCGGGGCTGAAAACGATGGAGATCCTGCGGCGCGAGGGCAGTTATGACCGCCTGCGGGTCATCGGGAAAGCGCTGCAAAACATGCAAAGCAATGCGCTGAGCGCGGCGAATGTCCCACATCAGATCTGCGGGGATGAAACCCTGTTCGACATCTTCTTCACAAGCGGTGCCTGCCGGGATTACCGAACTGCCAAGCATGATGATCCCCAACGCAACGCGACCTACAACGCGACGCTGCGCCGCCATGGCATCTTCAAGTCGTCTGGCAAGCTCTATCCGTCACTGGCGATATCCGAGATGGACCTTGAGCTAACAAAAAATGCCGTTCAGGTGGCGGTACGATCCATTTCTGCCGAGTAGCTCTATCTCTGATAGGACCGTTTTGAACTGTGACCAGAAGTGGTATCCCGACAGGTGAATGGTTGTTTTTGTCCAGCACTGCGTGAGTTGACCACCCGAAAAATTGCTGCACGACGCACGAAGCAGGAAGCGCCGCTGCGTTGCGTCATGGACGCTCGTGCGTGCGCAGAATGTCTGGCGCTGCGAGCGCATGCAGCACGATTTTGACACTTCCGGGTTGGGCGCAAACCGGGCTGGCGTATTTGGTGGTGTCAGAAGAAACCTGCCTGAGGCGGGTAGGGCGCTGAACTAGCGTCCTGCCATGTCCAAACGCTCACCTTTTCGCTATTTCAAAACCAGCCCCAAGATCATCCGCCTTGCGGTGATGTTGTATGTCCGTTTTCCACTTTCGCTGCGCAACGTTGAAGACCTTCTGCATGAGCGCAGGATAGACGTCAGCCACGAAACTATCCGTTGCTGGTGGAACAGGTTTGGCTCTGTATTTGCATCAGAGATCCGAAGAAAACGAGTTCAACAGCTTCGCCGCTCTTGCCGAGTGGCAGGGGCTCTGTGCGGCATAAAGGGCAGTGTGACTGGCCTAGCTGAGACAGGTTCGAATTCGATCGCTTCCCAATTGATCACTCGGCGTTGAAAACAAACAAGGTTTTACCGTTGATTTTATAGTTGTTGATCAACACTTTCGCGGTGTCTGACACTAGCCACGCTTCCAGTTTTGCCGCAAGTTCGGTCTTTACATGCGCGTGCTTGTCCGGGTTCACGGGCAGATAGGCGTATTGGTTGAACAGGATCGGATCGCCCGCATAGAGCAGCGCCAGATTGCCTTTGTTACCAAAGTTCAGCCAGCTTGCGCGGTCCGCCATGATATAGGCGTCCATTCCGGCAGCTGTGTTCAGTGCCGCGCCCATACCTGCGCCAACCGCGCTATACCACGCCCCTTCTGGCACGATTTCGGCCGCTGCCCACAGGCTGAGTTCTTTCTTGTGTGTCCCGCTGTCATCCCCGCGGCTGACAAAGGGAGCTTGCGCGGTCATGATCCGCCCCAGCGCGTCAGCCGCATTTTCCGCGTCTGCGATCATCGCGGCATCGGCAGACGGGCCGATGAAAACGAAATCATTATACATAATCTCGCGGCGATGGGTGCCAAATCCACCCGTCAGAAACTTGTCTTCGGCCTTGCGAGAATGCACCAGAATGGCGTCCACGTCTCCGGCCTCGCCCAGTTTGATTGCCTGGCCTGTGCCGACGACCAAAAGCTGAACTTCGATCCCGGTGTCTTCTTTGATCCGGGGCAGCAGAATGTCGGACAGACCCGAGTTGTGGAATGATGTGGTGACCGCAAGCTTCATTTCGCCCGCGAAGGCGCCGGTGGCCAGAAGGGCTGAAGCGCACACGGCGATAATGGTCCGTTTCATTCTACGATATCTCCTTTAAGGAATGCTTGCGCTTGTGCGCTTGGTGTGCCGTCGAAAAACACTTTGGCAGGGCTGTGTTCGTGGATGTTGCCGTTCAAAAGGAACAAGACTTCGCTCGCCAACCGTCGGGCTTGACCCATATCGTGCGTAGACATGATAAGCCGGGTGCCTGCCGCTGCCGCACGGGTCAGAATCTCTTCGATTTCACGGGTGGCGCGACCGTCAAGAGAGGCGCAGGGTTCATCTAGGAACAGAAGTTCAGGTCGAGTAATAAGCGCGCGCGCAAGCGCCAGTTTTTGCCGTTCACCGCCAGACAGGTACGGTGCGGGACGGTCCAGCATATCGCCCAGCCCCACCTCTGTTGCTGCTTGGATGGCACGGTCGCGGGCGTCTGCCCGGCTTTGGCCGGCCAACCTCAGAGGATAGGTGAGATTGCCCAGTACGGACCGGCGCATCATGATCGGCTGTTGAAAAACGAATGCCTGATGGGCACGGGCCTCTTCCGGCGGGCAGGCCCAGCGAATGCTACCACCACCTAGTCGCGCAATGCCATGCATCATACGTAGAAGCGATGTCTTGCCTGCACCGTTTGGACCAATGACAATGGTGACGCCCTTGGCTTGCAGCTCAAGATCCACGGGGCCAACAAGAGTTTTGCCCGCGCGGCGCACTGAAGCGCCCTCTAGCGTAACGGGGAATAGATTGCTCACCAGCGTCCTCCCCGTTCGGTCTGCCCGATCACATGGATGGCAAGGTTCACGGCGATTGCCATGGCAATCAGCACGAAGCCGAGGCCAAGAGCCAGCGCGAACTCTCCCTTCCCGGTTTCAAGCGCAATCGCGGTGGTCAGCACGCGCGTGTGGTGGTCGATATTGCCACCCACCACCATGATTGCGCCGACCTCGCCGATGGCGCGGCCAAATCCTGCCAGTGACGCCGTCAAAAGTGCACGGCGTCCGTCCCAGAGAAGTGCCTGTACCCGCTGCGTCTGCGTCGTGTTCATCGAGATCAGAAGGTCGTGATAATCGGACCAAAGCTCGCGCAGGGCCTGATGGGCAATCGAGGCAATCAGAGGTACGATGATGATGACCTGCGCAATGATCATCGCGGTCGGCGTGAACAAAAGGCCCAGAACCCCAAAGGGACCTGATCGGCTGAGCATCACATAGACAATAAGACCAACGACGACCGGAGGCAGCCCCATAAGCGCGTTCAGAACGGCAATGGTCATCCGCCGCGCGCGGAATCTGCGTACCGCCAGAAGCGCACCAAGCGGAAGCGCGATGGCCGAGGCGATCACAAGCGCCGTCAGCGTGACATACAAAGACCTTAGCGTGATTTCGACTAAGTCCGCGTCAAGCGTGACAAGCAGCCAAAAAGCCTCGGTTATCCCGGACCATATTTCCAAGATGTCATCCCCAAACGCACATTGCACAAGCATGGTCAGAATGTCCGACCTGCTGTTGACCGATCAACCATAACCTTGGCTATTACAAAACTGAATTCTGTCAAATAACCGGCAACTTGGACAATTTGACCGTCTTGAAGTGGCCCTTAGTGCCGGTGCATGCCAATTCGACCAATCATCATACCGCGCCGCCGCAGTGGTGCTGGCGCGCGGGATGGAGTCTGCTAAGCTTGTGACAATTGTTCGACACACGCCGGGAGGGAAGCGATTTGAACTCAGTCCGACTGAAGCTCTTAGTGCTCGCTTTGGCGCCCTTGGGGGTGCTTTTGCCTTTGCTGATGTTGCTGGCGATGGCCCGCTGGACCACGGATTATGACGAGCTTCTGATCTCGAAAGTGGACAGCGACCTTCGTATCGCCGAGCAATACCTTGGGCGCATTCTGGCGGGCACCGGGGCAGGGGTCGAGGCCATTGCGGACTCGCGCGCGTTCGAGACGGTTTTGGCTCAAGGAGATGACAAGCGCGCTGCCTTTTTGGAAGAAATGCGTACCGATCAAGCGCTGGATTTTCTGTACTACCTGCCCGAAGGCGATGCCGAAGACGCCCGTCGCTGGCCAGTCATTCAAGCCGCTTTGCAAGGTCAGCGGTCTTCGCAAATCGACATCTTTTCGGCGGATGATCTTGCAAGTTTTCCCCCGCTTGAAAACCGCGCCCGAATTGATCTGATCGAGACCAAGGCTGCCGTCCCGACAGAGCGCACGGTCGAAGATCGTGGCATGGTCGTGCACACCGCAGCCCCGGTCAAGTTGCCGGATCACCGTGGCGTTCTTGTCGGGGGGATCTTGTTGAACCGCAACCTTGATTTCATCGATACGATCAACGCTCTGGTCTATCTGAACGCTGCGACCAACGGGGACCGGCAGGGCACGGCAACGCTGTTTCTTGAGGATGTTCGCGTGTCGACCAATGTGCGCCTGTTCGAAGATGTGCGCGCCCTTGGAACCCGTGTCTCGGCCGAAGTGCGCGCCGCTGTTCTGACCGAAGGGGCAACCTGGCTTGACCGTGCCTTTGTGGTGAATGATTGGTATATCTCCGGCTATCTGCCGTTGATCGACAGCTACGGCGAGCGTGTCGGCATGCTCTATGTCGGATTTCTGGAAGCGCCGTTCGCAAGCGCCAAACGCGCCGCCTATTTTGCAATGCTGGCGTCTATGGCAGCTGTTTTGATCCTGACGGCGCCGCTGTTTCTACGGATGGCGCGCGGCATCTTTTCGCCGCTCGAGAAAATGACCAGAACGATGAAACAGGTCGAACGCGGCGACCTTGCAGCGCGCATTGGAGATGTGGGGCGAAAGGACGAGATCGGGCAGGTCGCCACCCATTTGGACACGCTTTTGGATCAGGTACAGGAACGGGACCGTGCGCTGCGCAGTTGGGCCGAAGAGCTTAACGACCGAGTTGACCGGCGCACCGCTGAATTGCGCACGGCAAAGGAAAAATTGGAAGAGACCTTCCAGCAACTCGTGACCTCCGAGAAACTGGCCTCAATTGGCGAGATTACGGCGGGCGTGGCACATGAGATCAATAACCCCGTGGCGGTGATTCAAGGCAATGTGGACGTGATACGCCAGACCTTGGGGGCGGAGGCCGAAGACCTGAAGACCGAGCTGGACTTGATCGACCGACAAGTGCAGCGCATCGACGGCATTGTCGGCAAACTGCTGCAGTTTGCTCGTCCTACGGACTACTCCGCTACAGGCGAAGGGGTGGAACTGTCGCAACTGGTCGAGGATTGCCGTGGTCTGATCGCCCACGTTCAGCCTCAGGAAGACGTGCGCGTCACCACCGATTTTGCCGAAGTGCCGAACGTGGCGATCAGCGCGGGTGAAATGCAGCAAGTGGTGGTCAACCTGATGGTCAACGCGGTTCAGGCGATGAATGGCGTCGGAGAGATGGCGCTGTCCATCCGGCCTGCTCGGCATGGTACGCAGGACGGGGTCGAACTGACCGTTGCCGACAGTGGCCCGGGCATCGACGCGGACAATCTGAACCGCGTCTTTGATCCATTTCACACAACAAAGCTGGGCGAAGGAACTGGGCTGGGGTTGTCGATCAGTCAGACTCTGATCCGACAGGCAGGCGGGACAATTTCGGTCTCGAACCGTCCCGAAGGCGGGGCGGTCTTTACCGTATGGTTACCCGCGGCGGCACGCGAAGCGGCGCAATAACGCCGTCCGTTACATCCCCCACGAGGCGCATTTGCGGTCGACTGTTTTGCGCGACACGCCAAGGCGGCGCGAAGCCTCGGCCCGATTGCCGTCGCAGGCATCGAGAACGTTCAAAATGTGGCGCTTGGTAACCAGATCAAGCGTTTCGATGGCACGACTCCCGGTGACTTGACCACCGCCAGCGAACTCTTCGGGAAAGGCACCAAGGATCACTGAGCGTTCGATCATGTTGCGCAGCTCGCGCACGTTGCCCGGCCAGCTATAGCGACTGATCTTCAAGAGCGTATCATCATCCAAATCCAGACCCGGCAAAGCCAGCGTTTTGGTAAACTGATCCATGAACAACGCCGCCAGTTCGACGATGTCTTCTGATCGCTCCTTCAAGGGCGGCATGTCGATATTGACCACATTGATCCGGTGATACAGATCTGCCCGGAACGTGCCTTTGGCCACGGCCGCTGGCAGGTCAGCATTGGTTGCGAAGAAGAACCGCAGGTTCAAGGGAATGTCACGTTCCGCACCGACCGGGCGGATGCGTTGGTCTTCCAGCACGCGCAATAGAGCGGCCTGCATCTTTTCAGGCATTTGCGCAACTTCATCAAGGAACAGCACACCGCCGTCGGCCAGCAGAAACAACCCGTCCCGCCCCTGTCCGTCTTCGTTGATCTCGCCGAACAGATCCTCGGCGCATTTATCTTGTGAAATTGCGGCGCAGTTTACCGCGACAAAGGGTTTCTCGGCACGATCCGACATTGTGTGCAATGTACGGGCTGCGACCTCTTTCCCGGTACCAGATGCGCCGGTAAACAGAACTGGGGTTGGCATCGGGGCCAGCCGGGTCAACATCTCGCGCACGTTATTGATCGGGATAGAGTTCCCCAAAAGCCGACCGCGCGCTGTACTCCCTTCGACCGACAATTCATGCTTCAAAAGCGAGTTATCACGGCGCAGGATCTTGCGATCCAAAGCGCGAGCCACGGCATTCAGGATCTGGTTGGCACGGAACGGCTTCAGCACAAAATCAGCTACGCCCACCCGCAGCGCTTCGATTGCGGTTTCCAAATCTGCGTAAGCAGTGATTAAGATTGCATCCGAGAACAGTCCGACTTTGCCCTGTTCCCGTAACCAGTCCAGCCCGGTTTTTCCGGGCATGATATTGTCTAGGATCACAAGGTCAAAATGGTTTCGGTCCAGTGCTGCAGAGGCCTCGATGGCCGACCCTGCTTGTTCAACCCGCTTGCATCGCGGCGTCAGGATCTTGGTCAGAAAGTTCCGCATACCGGGTTCGTCGTCGATCACAAGGATCGAAGCGCCGGCAAGGCTTTCTCCGTATTCGTCACGCATAATCGGACCTTAGTTTCTGACTGCAGCACCAGAATAGCGGTCGGACGAGGAATAGCCCAGCGTTCCAAGAATATTACTGGCTCCAATGGCAATCACGATGATTGCCACAAAGCCCAACAGCATTGCTTTCATCTTTGTTTCTCCGTCTTGGCGACCAAGCTTTGGGTCGCCGAAAATCTCTGAAGCTCACCGCCGCACCCAAGGTTGTGGGCGCGGCGATGGTTAGATTACTCAGCAGGGGTTGGGGCACCACTGTCCTTCGGTTCCTGCTCGGCCGCCTTGTATTCCTCAAGCCAGATCGAGTGGTGCTGTTCAGCCCAAGCTTCGTCTACTTCGCCAGTCCCCATCGCGTCATAGGCACCTTCCATACCGACCGAGCCGATATAGATATGCGCCAACACGATGGCCATCAGGACGAAGGCAAGGATTGCGTGCCAAGCCTGCGCCAGCTGCATTTCCTCTTGCGGGGCTAGCTGCACAGGTAGTTCACCAAGCCCTACCATATGCGGCAGACCTGTGGCGTTCAGCAGGTGGAACGTCTTCGCAAAGAGCGGCAGATCGAACGGGAACAACAGCGCCACGCCAGTTAGCGCGATTGAGCCGCCGAACAGAACCACCGACCAGAAGATCATTTTCTGACCTGCGTTGAATTTCTTAGCAGGTGGGTGATCATGCCCGAAAAGAATGCCGCCACCCTTCTTCAGCCAATGAAGGTCAGTGCGGTTCGGGATGTTGTGAACAACCCACATCACAAAGATCATCACAAGGCCGAGGATGAAGGCCCATGAGACGTTGTTATGCACCCATTTGGACCACTCCAACAGGAAGGCATTGGCGTCCTTGCCGAAGAGAGGCACAAGGAACACGCGGCCAAACAGAACCAGCAGTCCGGTAACACCCAGAAGGATGAAAGACCCGGCCAAAAGCCAGTGGCCAAACCGCTCGATCGCTTTGAAGCGGGTGACGGTGCGCCCAGCGCGGCCATCGTCAATCATGATCCGGCCATGCAGAAGATAGAAGGCCAGAAGCGCAACCAACGTGCCGACCAGCAGCCAGCCGCCATAGGTCCTGAGTGTGGTATCGCGGAACTCAAGCCAGCGCATGCCACCATCCTGCACCAGAACAGTGGCGACGTCTCCACCGGCCGAGACCTTTACGTTCGCTGATCCATAGCGCAGAGCGCGCCACGTCTCGGCATCCGAGACCCCGCCCAGCGTGCCAAGCTGTGCAGCGATGTTTGCTGCGTTGCCCGGATCGCCCACGGCATCAGACCGGAAGCTGTCGTCAAGTTTCTGTCCGGCCTGGCGGGCCAAAATATCTTCCAGCGTCTGCGCGCCACCAGTGGCGGAACGGTCGACTGCCGGGGTGTCTTCCTGTGCGAACCCAGCTGGAGCCAGCGTCAGCATCAGGACAAGTGCGAGTGCCATGCGCAGCATGGTCGCTCCTCCTTGAAACAAGTGTTTGAAGTGGAGCGGCCCCATTGCAGGGCCGCCCCAAGGTGATCAAGACCGATCAGCCGCCCTTGCGTTGATAGGCTGTACCCCAGCCCCAAGCGCCAGAGCCGAAGCCACGGGCCACCACACGCTCGCGGTAGATGTTCGACACTTCGTCGCCATCCCCCGCCAGAAGCGCCTTGGTCGAACACATCTCGGCGCAGATGGGCAGCTTGCCCTCGGCCAGACGGTTGCGACCGTATTTGGCGAACTCTTCGGTCGAGTGGTTTTCCTCGGGGCCACCGGCACAGAAGGTACATTTGTCCATCTTGCCACGGCTTCCGAAGTTGCCAGCCTGCGGGTATTGCGGCGCGCCGAAGGGGCACGCGTAGAAGCAATAGCCGCAACCGATGCACAGGTCTTTCGAGTGCAGCACCACACCGTCTTCGGTCTGGTAGAAGCAGTCGACCGGGCAAACGGCCATACAGGGCGCATCCGAACAATGCATACAGGCGACCGAGATCGACCGTTCGCCGGGCTTACCATCTTCGATGGTCACAACACGACGGCGGTTGATACCCCAAGGCACCTCATGCTCGTTCTTACACGCGGTCACACAGGCGTTGCACTCGATGCAGCGCTCGGCATCACAGAGAAACTTTGCTCTTGCCATTCTCTTTCCTCCTTACGCTGCCCAGATTTTGCAAAGAGTCGTCTTCGTCTCTTGCATCTGAGTCACTGAGTCATAGCCATAGGTCTGCGCGGTGTTGGTGCTTTCGCCCAACACATATGGATCAGCCCCGTCGGGATATTTATGCCGCAGGTCTTCGCCTTGGAAGTGACCGCCGAAGTGGAACGGCATGAAGGCAACGCCTTCGCCGACCCGTTCGGTGACCATCGCCATGACCTTGACCTTGCCGCCTTCCGGACCTTCGACCCAGACCTGTTCGCCATCGCGCACACCAAGGTTGTTGGCATCACGCGTGTTCACTTCGACAAACATGTCTTGCTGAAGCTCGGCCAGCCACGGGTTCGACCGGGTCTCATCCCCGCCGCCCTCGTATTCAACCAAGCGCCCCGAGGTCAGAATCATCGGATACTCTTGCGAGAAATCGTTCTTCTGGATCGAGGCATACAGCGTCGGCAGGCGATAGTCGTGACGGTCTTCATAGGTTGGATAATCCGCCACAAGATCGCGACGCGGCGTGTAAAGCGGCTCGCGGTGCAACGGGATTGGATCCGGGAAGGTCCATACGACAGCACGTGCCTTGGCGTTACCGAACGGTGCACATTCGTGCTTGATCGCAACCCGCTGGATGCCGCCCGAAAGGTCGGTTTTCCAGTTGGTTTTCGGACCGGCCACTGCGTCGATTGCGGCACGTTCTTCGTCCGTTAGATCACCATCCCAACCCAAGTCCATCAGCATCTGCATCGTAAACTCGGGATAGCCATCCTGGATTTCCGAGTTTTTCGAGTAGACGCCTTCGGCCAGCAGGTTGTCACCATCACGTTCCACACCAAAACGGGCGCGGAAGGTCAGACCACCTTCGGACACGGCTTTCGACATGTCGTAAAGGTTCGGTGTTCCGGGGTGACCCATCTCCGCCGTTCCCCAGCACGGCCATGGCAGACCGTAATAGTCGCCATCCGCTGGACCACCCACTGCTTTCAGCGTGGTGCGGTCGAACGTGTGCTGGTTTTCCATGTGCAGCTTGATCCGCTCGGGGCTTTGGCCGGTATAACCAATGGTCCAGAGCCCCCTGTTGAATTCGCGTGTCACGCTTTCAACATTGGGGGTGACATCGTCATCCATCTCGATGTTACGGAAGAAGCGATCCGACCAACCGAACTTCTTGGCAAACATGCCCATGATCACATGGTCGGGCTTGCTTTCGAACAGGGGGTCGACGACTTTCTCGCGCCACTGGAGCGAGCGGTTCGAGGCCGTAACAGAGCCATGGGTTTCAAACTGCGTAGCGGCCGGAAGCAGATACACGCCATCGGTGCGGTCATGCAGAACAGCCGAGACAGTGGGATACGGGTCGATCACGACCAGCATGTCCAACATCTCCATCGCTGTTTTCATTTCCGTCTGACGGGTCTGCGAGTTCGGCGCGTGGCCCCACAGAACCATGGCACGCACCTTGTCGGGGTTGTCCATGTTCTCGGGATCTTCCAAGACGCCGTCGATCCAGCGGCTGACAGGGATGCCCTTCAGGTTCTGAAGGTTCTTTTCCTTGCCGTCTGCGCCGGTCACCTTGGCGAACTGCCCGCTGAGCCATTCACCATCTTCGCCCCATACACGTGCCCAGTGGGCCCATGCGCCACCCGACAGACCGTAATAGCCGGGCAGGGTGTGGCTAAGAACGCCAAGGTCAGTAGCGCCTTGCACGTTGTCGTGGCCACGGAAGATGTTGGTGCCGCCACCCTCGGTGCCCATGTTCCCCAGAGCAAGCTGAAGGATGCAATAAGCGCGGGTATTGTTGTTGCCGTTGGTGTGCTGCGTGCCACCCATGCACCAAATCACGGTGCCGGGGCGGTTGTTGGCCAGCGTATGGGCCACCCGGCGAAGCTGTTCACCGGGGGTGCCGGTGACGCGTTCGACTTCTTCAGGCGTCCACTTCTTCACTTCGTCACGGATCTGGTCCATGCCCCAGACACGGGTGCGGATGAACTCTTTGTCCTCCCAACCGTTCTCGAAGATATGCCACAGGATGCCCCAAACAAGGGCAACGTCCGTACCGGGACGGAAGCGGACATATTCGTCGGCGTGGGCGGCCGTACGCGTGAAGCGCGGGTCGCAGACGATCAGCGGTGCATTGTTTTCTTCTTTGGCTTTCAACACGTGCAGAAGCGACACGGGGTGTGCTTCGGCCGGGTTGCCGCCAATGATGAAGATCGCACGGCTGTTGTGGATGTCGTTGTAGCTGTTGGTCATGGCGCCGTAGCCCCATGTGTTCGCCACACCGGCAACGGTGGTCGAGTGACAGATACGCGCCTGGTGGTCCACGTTGTTCGTGCCCCAATAGGCGGCGAACTTGCGGAACAGATACGCCTGTTCATTCGAATGCTTGGCCGATCCCAGCCAGTAGACGCTATCCGGGCCACTTTCTTCCCGGATGTTCATCATACCGTCGCCGATCTCGTCGATCGCTTGCTCCCAGCTGATGCGCTTCCACTCGCCGCCCTCTTTCTTCATCGGATACTTCAGGCGACGTTCGCCATGTGCGTGTTCGCGCACCGACGCGCCTTTTGCACAATGAGATCCAAGGTTGAAGGGGCTGTCATAACCGGGTTCCTGACCGGTCCAGACACCATTTTGAACTTCGGCGACAACGGTACATCCGACCGAGCAGTGCGTGCAGACCGATTTCAAGGTCTCAACTGCGCCGTCAGCGGCTGTGGCTGCTGTTGCCTGCGTCACCGTACCTCCGGTGGCGCTGATTGCGGCAAGACCACCAATGGCCAGGCCGCTGCCACGCAAAAACGCGCGGCGATCTACCGATGTCGAAGCGACATCAGAAAGGATACTTGTCCGCTGGGGGCGTCTCGCAACCCCGTTGGTCTTTTTCCTCAGCATGTTAACCTCCCTTGCTACCCCACTGGGGCTGGCTGGGTTGATGAATACCTTTGGCAGTCGGGCCTATCGCAACCAGTCGCCGCAGGTGCGGGTCGTTCGGCCTGTCAGAAACGGGCCGACGCGAAATAGGCGCGGGTCTGCGCCGTGTCCTGCAACTTGGTCGATTGCAGATCGGGCTCGGCGGCTGCTTCAGCCGTCTGCCCTCCGGCCATTACGGTGACTGCAGCCGCAGGGGCTGCCGTTCCGGCCAGTTTCAGAAAGTCGCGGCGGCTTGTCGCTTCCTTGTCCTTCTGGGTCATGAGAGTTCCTCCTCTCTGTTGGTGGCGGTTGCCCGCCAATATGTGCGGATCACTCCGCGCTCATCCGGAAGCCTTCGGCCTCGATCTCCATAAACACGCGGCCAACTTGACCGACGGCGGCATAGAGAACCGAGTTCTTTGCGGCTTCCAAATCTGTGAAAAAGTGACCGGCCCAGGGGCCGATATGGGTGTTAAAGAACGCCTTCTGGTCGGCAACATCGCGCGCCTGCCCAAAACGGCCCACGATCATCGCGCCCATCATCTCCATCAGGGATGCGATGTTGTCTTCCGGCTCATAAACATTCTCGGCGCGGGTCAGCCCGCGTGCGGCCATGTCTTGTCGTAGCTTCGCCAACGGCTTTTCGTTCAGGAAACCGGTCAGGTAATAGCTGGCGTAGGGCAGCAGTTCGCCGCGGCCCAAACCGATGAACAGCTTGTTGAACTCGCTTTCGACAGCGGCAGGTTTCGACAGTTTGGCGATCTTCGCCAGCGCATTGATCGCTACACCCAAAGGCGTGTCGTCGCCGGTTAGCCCCGCGGTCATTGCTAAAGTGTCGGCATTGGGCGGGACGGCCAGCAGCAGACCAAGGAAATTGTACAGATCCGCGCGCAGGCGATCTTCTTCGGTAACGCGGATGTCTTCAGCTGCACTCATATCGGTTTCCTTGCTCATGCGCGCGCCGCGTCTTCGGGCGCGCCTGCGTGTGTCTCAAAGGCAAATCGCATCCGGCGCGAGGGCACGAATGCGTCTGGATCTTCAGGGGTGTCAAAGGTTGGGAGCGGGGCGGGGGCGACTTCAGTGGTCTCGGCTAACAGCACGGGCACTTCCACCTCGGTCTCTTGCATTTCGGGGGCAGGGTCTTCTTCAACGGTGTCAGTATTATCCGCCTTGGCCCCAGCTTCTTCAGCGCGCCGGGCCAGCTCGAGCACATGTTCGGTCATGCCCTTGCCAACTTGATAGGCGGTCTGAAGGTTCTCGACCACGCACGCGGCATCGGTGAAATCCTCGCCATAATCGACCAGCCCATCGACATTGGCCAAGACCGGATTCAGGCGCCACAAGCGCCGAAGCGCGCGGGTGCGAATGCGGGCAGGAACAGCGTCGCTCAGAAAGACCTTGAAATCGTCGCCTTCCACCAGCGTGTCGGGATCTGGCAGATCAAGCTCGGCCAGAATGTCTTCGTCGGTGCGCTCGGCCAGCTCGGCGTCCCGCACTTCTTGCGCCTCAGCCTCGACAAGACGCGCAGCTTCTTGTTCTTCAGCCAGTACAGCAGCTTTTCGGCGGGCCCAGAAGTCACTCATTGAAGACGCTCCTTCTTGGCTTGCACTGGCGAGCGATACACATCAGCCAGTTGCGAGATCCGGGCATCTCCGATCCCATCTTCCACAAGCCCTATGTCCTTCTTGTCGCGCTTGCGTTTCTTGAACACCTCTTCGCGGTGATGGGCGTCGACGAAGTCGCTGACCCATGCGTGCACGGCGGGTGGCATGGCGATTTTCTCGATGATATCCTCGCCGTTATCCGCATAATCCTGCGCCTCATAGGGCGAGGCCGTCAGCAGCACCACGTCCAACGGGCGGGCGGCATCGTCGGTTTCGCGCATCACGGCATAGAGGGACGGGATCACAGCATTTAGGCCGTGCAGATAGGCCTCGGTATCGGCGCCGTGCAGTTCAAGCGTTAGGGTGGCGGCGTGATAGAAGCTCACTTCGCCCTCTTGGCGCAAAACCCGCCAGTCCGCCTGACCAGCCCCGGGCAACACATCCACTGCTTTCCAGACCCACGCAGCCCAACGGGTCACACCCGGCGTACGACGCATGACGATACCTACTGGCATCGTGTCAAATCTGTTTGGATCGTGGATCACGCTCTGGATGTCCTCCCTTACGTCATCCTGCGACATGCTTGGGCACCCGAAAACGGCTAATTTAGGGTTCAGGACCATTCGGGACAAATTGTCTTCGCCATGAAGGGTGAGGCGGCGGAGCGGGTCGAATTGTCTAATCTGATAAATTTTGTCAGCTTACTGGTGCGTGTTCCGAACGGCGAATCGTTGCCGGAATTTCGACCCCCTCGGCCAAGGGAACGTCGAAGAAAACCAGTTTACGCCCGCCCGAAATCGTGGCTAGTTGATTGCCGTTCAGCACTTCAATACAGGGCTGGAATGCAGGATAAGCCGATGGGGGAAAGCTTGGCTAAAACATTGATTTTATGTGACTGTTCGGGGAGTCAGGTTGTTGATTCCGCCGCGCTGTCAGAGGCAGCCGGCACCCCGGTCTCGAAGCTGCATACCGACCTGTGCACCACGCAAATCGAACAGGCTGCAGCTGCTATTTCGGGGGGAGAGGCAATTATTTGTTGCGCCCAAGAACAGCGCCTGTTCGAGGCATTGGCGGACGAGATTGACGCCCCTAGCCCGCCCGTTCTGGACCTGCGCGATCGGGCCGGTTGGTCCGATGATCCGGCCTCGAAACTACCCAAAATGGCCGCGCTTGTGGCCGAGGCCGCGCTGCCTGCGCCAAATGAAAAGGTGGTTGATGTGCGTTCCGAAGGGCTGTGTCTGGTCATCGGGGCCGAGCCTGTCGCGATCCCCGCCGCCGAAGCCTTGCAGGATCATCTTGGGGTTACGGTACTGCTGACGGATGGCGCAGAATTGCCTGTCACACGGGCCTATGATGTGATCCGTGGGCAGCTGAAGTCGGCGCAAGGCGCGCTGGGGCAGTTTACGGTTCACATTGACGCGCTTGAGCAGTTGGAACCCGGGGGGCGCGGTGTCCCGCGCTTGACCGCGCCACGTGATGGTGGGCGATCAGAGTGCGACATCATTCTGGATCTGACCGGAGGTACCCCGCTGTTCCCAGCTCCGGAAAAGCGTGAGGGATATTTGCGCGCCGATCCCGCCCATGCGCCATCGGTTTCCGAGGTTGTCATGAAGGCATCCCACCTTGTCGGCACCTTCGAAAAACCGTTGTATATCAAAACTGAACCCATGCTGTGCGCCCATTCTCGCGCCAGCCAATCTGGCTGTTCGCGCTGCCTTGACGCCTGTCCGACCGGGGCCATTCAGCCCAACGGAGATCACGTGGTGATTGACCCGATGATTTGTGCTGGCTGCGGGGCTTGTTCGTCGCTTTGCCCGTCGGGGGCGATCAGCTATGATGCGCCGCCGGTGGACCTGACCATGCGACGCACCCAGACCTTGGCCCGTGCCTATCTTGAGGCGGGTGGCGAGGCACCGCGCCTGTTGGTGGTGAATGACCACGGGTCCGAGATGATCCGGCTGTCGGCGCGTTTCGGGCGTGGCCTTCCCGCCGACGTGATCCCCTTGGAAATTCCCGCGCTTGCGGCTTTTGGCCATGCCGAGATGCTGGCCGCCGCAGCCGCCGGGTTCGCCGATGTCACCCTTCTGATGGCCCCCGGCGTGGATGCGGACGTCATTGGGTACGAAGCCGATCTGGCCCGCGCTATGGGGGGCATGGTGACGCTGTTGGACACCAGCGACCCAGATGCCATGTCGGACGCGCTTTATGACGCCGAGATTCTATCGCCCATCGCATCGCCGGTGCGCCCAGTGGGCAGCCGTCGCCAAGTGGCCCGGCAGGCGGCAGTTGCCTTGAACCCGGATGCCGAAGTTCTGTCCTTGCCAGATGGCGCCCCTTACGGCGCAACGGTGATCGACACCGACGCCTGCACCCTTTGCCTGTCTTGCGTGTCGGTCTGCCCCTCGGGCGCGCTTGGGGACAATCCCGATCTGCCGCAGCTGCGCTTTCAAGAAGACGCCTGCCTGCAATGCGGGATCTGTGCCTCAACCTGCCCGGAAAAGGCCATCACGCTTGCCCCTCAGATGAACCTGACACCGGCCGCGCTGGATCAACAAGTGCTTCACGAGGAAGAACCCTTTGCCTGCGTCGAGTGCGGTGCACTGTTTGGCGTGAAATCGACCATTGAAAAGATTACCGAGAAACTGGCAGGCAACCATGCGATGTTTGCCAACCCTGAAGCCGCGCGGATGATCCAGATGTGTGACAATTGCCGCGTGAACGCGCAATATCATGCCAAGAACAACCCGTTTGAAGGGGGCGAACGGCCCCGCCCGCGCACCACGGCAGACTATCTGTCCAAGCGGCGCGATCACTGACAAGGAGACCCCATGAGCGACGATTTCAATATGTCGATGCGCAAGTTCCTGAAGCAAGTTGGCGTAACCTCGCAACAGGCCATTGAAGAGGCTTTGCGGAACGCCCCCGAGACCAAGGGCAAGATCTTCAAGGCCCGCGCGGTTATCACGATCGACGAGCTGGGCATGACCCATGAGGTCGAAGGCGACATCAAGGCACAGGAGTAAACCTTGACCCGAGAAAAGGTTCTGGACGCGCTGAAGGGCGTGAACGATCCCGCTGGTGGTGACATTGTGTCTTCGGGCACGATGCGCGCGCTGAATGTGGACGGTGACGCGGTGCGGTTCGTGTTAGAAATCGACCCCGCTCGCGCCGACGCCTATGAAGCGGTGAAAGCGCAAGCCGAGGCAGCATTGGCTGCCATTGGTGCCACCGCCAATATCGTCATGACGGCACATAGCAGCCCGGCAGCGCCGCCTGATCTGAAACCGCGCGGTGCGTCGGCCGCCCCCAAAGGGCCGGAAAAGATCCCCGGCGTGGATCGCATTCTGGCCGTTGCCTCGGGTAAGGGCGGGGTCGGCAAGTCCACCGTATCCGCCAATTTGGCCTGCGCGTTGGCCGCTGAAGGGCGCCGCGTAGGGCTGTTGGATGCGGATGTTTATGGCCCATCGCAACCGCGTATGCTGGGCGTGTCGGGTCGGCCCTCGAGCCCAGATGGGAAGACCATTCTGCCCCTTCGCAATCATGGTGTGACGATGATGTCGATTGGTTTGATGACCAACGATGATCAGGCCGTGGTCTGGCGCGGGCCGATGCTGATGGGCGCGCTGCAACAGATGATGACGCAGGTGCAATGGGGCGCTCTAGACGTTCTGATTGTCGACCTGCCACCGGGGACCGGCGATGTGCAGATGACGCTGGCGCAAAAGGCCCCGGTGGACGGGGCCATCATCGTCTCGACCCCGCAAGACATCGCCCTTTTGGACGCGCGCAAAGGGATCGACATGTTCAAGCAGATGAACGTGCCGATCCATGGCATGATCGAGAACATGTCGACGCATATCTGTTCAAATTGCGGACACGAAGAGCACACCTTCGGCCACGGCGGCGTCGCGGACGAAGCCGAGAAGCTGGGTGTACCTTTGCTGGCTGAAATCCCTCTGGATCTGCAGATCCGCTTGGCCGCGGACGGAGGCGCTCCGATCGTGACCAGCCAGCCCGACAGCGCACAGGCCGAGGCCTTCCGCAAAGTTGCCCGCGCCCTGATTGACGGAGGCAACGCATGACCGACCAGGTGGTCTTTCCTCCGATGATGTCGGGCCACGCGGTGACCGGCGCAAGCGATGCGTTCGCCACCGCGCAGGCCAAGGCCGCGATGGGCTGCGACGCCGGATTGATCGTCTATAATCTGGGGGCAAACAGCCTGTCTGCGGCTCTGGTATTTGCGCCTGAGGTGCCATTGTCACGCGCCATGTCCATGTTACCTACCTGCGCAGTTGGGTTTCAGAACGCTCTTGGTGCGCTGGCCCCGCCCGAGGTTGCGGTGCATTTGGAATGGAGCGGTGGCATCCGTGTGAATGGGGCGCGGTGTGGCACATTCCGTGTTGCCGCCTCGGACACGAATGTGGATGAGGTTCCAGATTGGCTGGTCGTGGGCTTCACCCTGCCTCTTTGGCCTGAAAGTGACCGCCCCGGCGACACCCCTGACGCCACCGCGCTTTACGCAGAAGGCTGCGCAGATGTCGAAGTCCCGCGCCTTTTGGAAGCCTGGGCGCGGCACACACTGAACTGGATTAGCCGCTGGGAACAAGATGGGCCACGCGCGTTGCACGAAGAATGGCGCGGGTTGGCGCATGCGATGGGGGAAGAAATTACCCAGAACGGCGAGGCTGGCACATTCATGGGCGTGGACGAAGATTTCGGCATGCTTTTGCGCGACAGCGACGGCATCACCCAACTTATCCCCCTGACTAGCCTGCTGGAGATCAGCTGATGAAACTTGCAATCGCGGCCCATTTGGATGACAGCGACACGCGTGTCTTTGCCAATCACGCGCGAACCGGAGAATGGTGTATTTCAGGTGGGTTCGAGTTCTCGAACTGGGCCGAGGCCGATCTGGTGGGAAAGGCGCGTCAGGCGTTCTCGAATGGGTGGCTTGGATTGGGTACGGGCGGGCGTGTAACCTTTGTAGCCGTCACCGCCATAGAGCCGGCCGAGGTTGAACGTCTGGCCGACCAGTTGGCACAGTATTTCGTGACCTACTACGGCGCGCCGGACATTGACTCGGCTCGCCCGGTCGCAGCTGACGAAATCGCTCATATGGCGGAGCTGTGTGACGAGCACGAAGACGGTACGCTTTTGACGGTCGCGCGCGAGTTGACCGATGCTGGTGTGCGCGAAAGTTATCGCGCAATTCAGCCGCAACAGGCCCAATTGGATCTATTCGCGGTGCACGGATCATTGGACGACTAACCCAGCGTCCTACCATGTCCAAACGCTCTCACTGTTGCTACTTTGAGGCCAGCCCAGAAATCATTCGCCTTGCGGTGATGATGTATGTCCGGTTTCCACTTCGCTTCGAAATGTGGAGGACCTTTTGCATGAGCATGGGATCGAGGTAAGTCACGAGACAGCGCGATATTGGTGGAACAAATTTGACCTCTGTTCGCGTCAGGGATCCGGACCAAACTGAACCTTTCACTCTGAGCTCCGCCAATTTTCTGAACGTCTGGTTGGGTTCGATTTCCTATCAGTTAGTTGATTTTCCGGAATTGGCCTCACAAACCTATTTCGCCCATAGCATGCAAGAGGTCAGCGGTTCGACCCCGCTAGGCTCCACCAAATCTCTTTCCCGGATTTGATAATGGTTTGAATTGGTTGGATGGTGTCCGTCTACCGTTCGCGCATTGTGTCACCAGTTTGCAAACAGTCCTGTGTCACTTGTTTTGGGTGGGATGGCCATTGAGCCGGCCACATGTGGCCCCTCTTGGACGTTCGTTGATCCAAGCTAAAAAGGCGACTTTGCCGCTCTTTGAATAGGCGTGGATTGGGAGGGGGTTACTGCATTCATATTCAACACCTGAAAGTGATGTAGATGTATGCATTTGGGCGTTGGAATTGATCAGCCTCGCCAATGTTGTCCAATTTGAATGTTAGTGCGGAATTGGCCTGAACACCAATCTCGGTCAGTATAGGCTACGCCACGGCTTCTTTTTAGCGTCAAGCCAAGCGGCTCTAAGTGCGTCTTGATCTGAATCATTGCCCGCCACCTGTTTGAGCCGCCAAGCTTTAAGCGGGAGGACACCACTATGTGCACTATCGGGAAAACACCCGAAGATTGCGCGGTGGCATGCTGGCGCCCGGCTGAGCTGGGCAAGGCGCGCTCGGCGCATGAGCTTGGCCGCGAACTTCTGACTGGGTTGCCGGGCGATGCCATCAACATCGGGTTCGAAGCCGTCGACCGCCACGTTGAACAGGGGCACGGCGATCAGGTTGCCTTGGTCTGGTTATCAAAGACAGACGAGCGCAAGGCGATCAGCTATCGCGAACTTGCCGAAATGTCATCGCGCTTTGCCAATCTGCTCCACACCCACGGGCTGACCAAAGGCGCGCGTGTTTTCGTCGCGATGGGACGGAGGCCCGAGCTTTATGCCGCCGCTTTGGGCACGCTGAAGGCCGGAATGGTGTTTACGCCGCTGTTTGCCGCCTTTGGCCCCGAGCCCATTCGAACTCGGATGGAGATCGGTGATGCGAATGTGCTGGTCACGACAAAATCGCTCTATAAACGCAAGATTGCCGCGTGGCGGGACGAGGTCCCGTCGTTGCAGTTGGTCTTGATTGTCGGCGACGACGCGCCCGAAGGATGCGTGGCGCTTGGTCCGGCGCTCGAAGATGCTTCACCCGACTTCCAAGCCGTGCGGACGCAGCCCGAAGACCCGGCTCTGATCCACTTTACGTCTGGCACAACCGGAAAACCGAAAGGCGCGGTCCATGTGCACGAGGCGGTTCTGTATCACGCGATGTCCGGGCGCGATGCGTTGGAGCTTCAACCCGGCGTGACCTATTGGTGCACCGCCGATCCGGGCTGGGTGACCGGCACCACTTATGGGATCATTTCCCCGCTGGTGAACCGGGTGACGATGATCATCGACGAAGCCGAGTTCAACCTCGACCGCTGGTACGGGATACTCCAACAGGAACGTGTCGCCATCTGGTACTCGGCCCCAACTGCCATTCGGATGATGATGCGGGCGGGTAAAGAGGCCACGGAAGGTTTCGACTTCAGCGCGCTCCAGTTTCTGGCCAGCGTCGGTGAACCGCTCAACCCCGAGGCGGTGATCTGGTCGCACGAGGTGTTCGGCCTGCCCTTCCACGACAATTGGTGGCAGACCGAAACCGGCGGCATCATGATCGCCAACACGCGCGCCCAAGACATTAAACCGGGGTCGATGGGCAAACCCATGCCCGGCATCCAAGCGGGCATCGTCGAAAAAGACAACGGTGGCCTGCGCGAACTGGGTGATGGCGAAATCGGGGAGCTTGCATTGCGCCCCGGCTGGCCCTCGATGATGCGGACCTATCTTCACGAACAGGCGCGCTACGACAAATGCTTTCAGGACGGCTGGTATCTGTCCGGCGACCTCGCCATGCGGGATGCGGATGGGTATTTCTGGTTCGTTGGGCGCGCCGATGACCTGATCAAGTCCTCGGGCCACCTGATCGGCCCGTTCGAGGTCGAAAGCGCATTGATCGAACATGACAGCGTGGCCGAAGCCGCCGCGATTGGCATCCCAGACGAAACAGCCGGCGAAGTCGTCAAAGCCTATGTGACCCTGAACCCCGGCCAGACCCCAAGCGACGCGCTTGAGCGCGATATTCGCGGACTCGCCCGCAAGCGCCTTGGCGCCGCCGTCGCCCCGCGTGAAATCGTTTTCCGTGAAACTCTGCCCAAAACCCGGTCAGGCAAGATCATGCGTCGCCTTTTGAAGGCGCGTGAACTGGGCCTGCCCGAGGGCGATATCTCGACATTGGAGGTGGATGAGAAATGACCGCCAGCAAACCAAAACTGGACCACGCCCATGTGCGTCGGCTGTTGCAGGACATGATCCGCATCCGCCGTTTCGAAGACAAATGTGCAGAGCTGTACACACAAGAGAAGATCCGCGGCTTTCTGCATCTCTATGACGGGGAAGAAGCGATTGCGGCGGGGATCATCCCGTGCCTGACCGCCGAGGACCGAGTCGTGGCCACCTATCGCGAACACGGCCATGCGCTGATGCGGGGCGTGTCCATGTCGTCGGTTCTGGCCGAAATGTATGGCAAGGCCGAGGGCTGCTCGGGCGGACGTGGCGGGTCCATGCACCTCTTTGATGCTGCGACGAATTTCTATGGTGGCAATGCCATCGTCGGCGGCGGGCTTCCCTTGGCGGCGGGCTTGGCACTGGCCGATCATATGCGGGGCGACCGCGCGGTCACGGCCTGCTTCTTCGGCGAAGGCGCGGTGGCCGAAGGCGAATTCCACGAATCCATGAACCTTGCCGCCCTGTGGCAGCTTCCGGTTCTGTTCGTCTGCGAAAACAACGGCTACGCGATGGGCACCGCGCTGGAGCGTTCGGAATCCGAGACCGACATCAGCACCAAAGCCGCCGCCTATGGCGTCGAGGCGCGCGTGGTTGATGGCATGGACGTCGTCGCGGTCGAGGCCGCAGCGATGCAGGCGCTGGACCACATTCGCACCACCGGGCAGCCGGTATTTCTGGAATGCCGCACCTATCGCTTCCGACCGCATTCCATGTTTGATGCCCAGCTGTACCGCGACAAGGACGAGGTCGAAATGTGGCGCGCAAAGGGGCCAATCGTCAGGTTCCAAAGCTGGCTTTTGGTCAACGGGCTGATCCACGAGGACGAGATTGCCGCGATCGAAGCAGAGGTGGCGGCGGAAATCGACGAAGCGGTCGCATTCGCCGAAGCTGGCACGTGGGAGCCTGTCGAGACGCTGACCAAGGATGTCATGGCGCCCTCGGCACCTCCGCCAGAAGTCACGATGCCCTCTGGCGCTCTGGTCGAAACAACCTACCGCGAAGCCGTCCGCATCGCGATTTCGGACGCCATGACACGCGACGACCGTGTCTTTCTGATGGGCGAGGATGTGGGCGCCTATGGCGGCTGCTACGCGGTGTCGAAGGGGTTGATGAAGGTGTTTGGCCCGGATCGCATCCGGGACACGCCCCTGTCCGAATCCGGCTTCACCGGGGCCGGGATTGGTGCGGCCTGCGCGGGAATGCGTCCGATTGTCGAACTTATGACGGTCAATTTTAGCCTGCTGGCGCTGGACCAGATTCTGAACACTGCGGCGACCCTGCGCCACATGTCTGGTGGCCAATTTGGTGTGCCGGTGGTCATTCGGATGGCGACGGGTGCAGGCAAGCAACTGGCCGCGCAGCATTCGCACAGCCTTGAAGGCTGGTACGCCCATATCCCGGGGCTGAAGGTGCTCGCCCCAGCCACGCTGGAAGATGCGCGCGGCATGTTGTGGACCGCCTTGCAGGACCCTGATCCTGTGCTGATCTTCGAGAACGTGATGCTGTACAACAGGTCCGGCAAGATCGACACGAACGCTGGCCCCGTTGATATTTCGAAGGCTGCGGTCCGTAGGCCGGGCAACGACGTGACGCTGATCACCTATGGCGGCTCGCTCTACAAAACACTTGAGGCGGCCGAGGCGCTTGCCAGCGAAGGGGTCGACACCGAGGTAATCGACCTACGGTCTCTGCGGCCTTTGGATGATGAGACCATCATGGCATCCGTTGCCCGCACCCACCGCGCGGTCATCGTGGATGAAGGCTGGCGCAGCGGCTCGCTGGCGGCGGAAATCTCGGCGCGGATCACAGAGCAGGTGTTCTGGACGCTGGATGCACCGGTTGGACGGGTCTGCGCCGCCGAAGTGCCGATCCCCTATCCGAAACACCTAGAGGATGCCTCGATCCCGCAGGTGCCCGCGATTGTCGCGGCGGTGAAGGCAACCATGGGGCGCACGTGATATGGCTGTTTTTCGGATGCCTTCACTGGGCGCGGACATGGAAGCGGGAACATTGGTCGAATGGCTAATAGAGCCAGGAGACGAGGTACACCGGGGCGATGTCGTGGCCGTTGTCGAAACACAGAAAGGGGCAATCGAGATCGAAAGCTTCGAGGCTGGGATCGTAACGGAATTGATTGCACGTGTCGGGCAAACCGTTCCGGTTGGCAAAGAACTGGCCCGGATTGGTGCAGAGGAGCCACCAACGGTCGAGGCCGTACCCGAACCGAGCTCCAAGCAACTAAGTGTAGCTGTTGCAAGCAAACCCACTGCGCCAAAGGGCAAGGTAACCCCTCCCAGATCGCTGACAAGTGCCGGTGCAAGCCCTGCAGCCCGCCGTGCAGCACAAAAGCTGGGAATAGACCTCTCTACCCTACAAGGTAGCGGCCCTGACGGAGCAATCGTTCTTGCAGATGTCGAAGCAAGCGAGAAACCGAAGAATATAGCCAAGCCAACTGACAGTGGTCTTTCGGAAATGCGCAAAGCCGTTGCCGCTGCAATGGTGCGTTCAAAACGTGAAATACCTCATTTTTCTGCATCGCACACGATCGAGACACAGGGCGTCTCGGACTGGCTTGCCGCCCGAAACGCTGACCGCCCCCCTTCCGAACGGGTGTTGTTGGGTGCTGTGCTCGTGAAAGCCGCCGCCCTTGCCGCGCGCTCGGTCAAAACGTTGAACGGCCATTTCACCGATGGCGCTTTTGTCCAGTCGGACGAGATCAACACGGGTGTGGCCATTTCATTGCGCGGTGGAGGACTGATCGCACCGGCGCTGCATCGGACCGACACCATGTCGCTTGATGATGTCATGGCCGGGATGAGGGATCTTGTCACCCGGGCCAGAAGCGGGCGGTTGCGCGGTTCAGAAATGACCCGTGGGACACTGACGGTGTCAAGCCTGGGCGAAAAAGGTGCCGAGCAAATGACCGGTGTAATTTTCCCTCCACAGGTCGCACTTCTGACGGTCGGCGCCCCCCAGGTCCGGCCATGGGTGGTGGGGGACGCGATCGAACCTCGCGAAGTGATGACATTTGTTCTCTCGGCCGACCACCGTGTCTGCGACGGGCTGCAAGCATCGAAATATCTGACTGTGTTGGCTGAGAAGCTTTCAAGACCGGAGGAATTATGAACGACAGTGAAATCAGAGATATCGTCCTGAGTGAAATCCACAAGGTTGCACCAGATATCGATCCCGCCGACGTATCCGATGATGACCATCTTCAGGATGATCTGGAGCTGGATTCGATGGATATCTTATCCCTCGTCACAGCTTTACACGAACGCCTCGGCATATCGATCCCCGAAGCTGAGTATCCAGAGATCGATACCCCGGCCAAGGCTGTTCGATACCTCGCTGGCAAGATCACCGGATAAGACGTAGTACCATATTTCCAGAGACGCGGACAAAGACGCGACTTGTGGCGAAGGGCTGCTTTCCGCCCTAATTGCTTGCGCATGCCGGGCATGGTGGCACCCCTGTACCATCTCTCGGCCCACGGGAGGGCGCACGGAGCACCCTGAGAACTCTAGCCACCCCTGCGCTCCCGGCCCCCTTATCAGGACACGCTTTCGATCTCGTTGCGGCTATCCGTTGCGCACCTCGCCCAAGGTCGCTCAGTGGGTGCAGTTCCAAACAAAAATTTACGCTTGCGGCAAAGTTGGTTTATCCGCCATCCGGTAAGGGGGGCAGCTGACGCAAATACAAAATGACCGCATCCAGATCGTTCTCTGTCATCGCAGCATAATGGTGATACCCCATCGGTGGGAGCATGCGGGTGCCGTCGGGGCGGACACCTTCGGTGATCATCTGTTTGATCTCGTCGTCCGAATAAGCCGCCAGTCCGTCGGAATGCGTGGTCAGGTTTGCAGAGACAGAGGTCCCCCATGGACCATGAAATTCAAACCCTCCCGATCCTAGATGAGTATCAAGCATGGGGCCTTTCTCGCCCATTGGTGTATGGCATTCGATGCAGTGCGCGATCGGTCCCGCGAGGTACGCTCCGTACTCAACGCTGACTGACTGTGGAGGTGCCGTAACGCTGTCGATGGGCGGTCCGTATGCAGGCGGAAGCGGAATGTTGTAGGTTGAAGACGGTGTTTCGATGTCGCTCGCTGGAACGGTTCGCAGGAACGCCACGATTGAATAGAGATCGTCGTCTGAAACACCTCGGTACAGTCCAATGGGCATGGGTGGTCCGATTACGGTGCCATCCGGCCGAATTCCCTCGCGTATCGCCCTGGCCAGCTCTTGGTCGCTCCAGTCAGAGACGCGACCTCCCGGAGTGATGTTGGCAGCCCAAGCTTCAAAAGCGGGGTTCTTTTCGACCAGGAAGCCGCCCAGCTCGTTGGACATGTCGGGGCCGTTGGGGGTCTGCGGTGTATGGCAGTTCCCACAACCTGCGGGCCCTCGAACAAGGTACTCACCTCGTTCAACAGATACTTCGGCGCTCGCAAATGTGGCCATGGATGAGAACGTAAAAATAACAATAAACTTGTGCATGAAAAGACCTCCTTCTGGAATTCTAGTCTGAGACAATATGTCGCACCACAAGGATAATAGCCGTGAATAGTCGAATAGCCTAGGGAAACCTATGGACGTTCGAAGTGGGCGATCCCTCGCATCATATTCTACCGTTGGTAAGACCGATATCTGCAGCGCGGGAGGCTGGTCTTGAGGATCAGTCTCCCAAGCCAAAGTATGTCTGGACTGCAAATGAGGCGGACGATTTTGCGTCGCCTTGACCGTGTCCTTTCCCCAGACCTACCATAGATGCATTTGGGATTGGGAGGACGTGATGGCGCTTTATCGTGACAAGCTACCGCAACTCGAAGGCGGAACATTCCTCGCCTATACCGGTATGGAAACGGATTTGCTGTTTACGCAAGGTATCGATTTGCCCGGTTTTGCCTCCTACCCGTTGCTCGAGACCGAGAAAGGCCGGAAGATCCTGCGGCGTTATTTTCAGGAGCTTATCGAGATTGGAAAATCGGCGGGCGTGGGCGTCATCCTTGAAAGCCCGACCTGGGTGGCGAACCGGGATCGTGGCGCCGCAATCGGGTACGCGCCTGACCGCCTTGTTGAACTGAGCAAACAGGCCGTCGCGCTTATGGCGGACGTGCGTTCGGCGTCGCACGATCTGCCGACACTCCTAAGTGCCAACATTGGCCCGCGTGATGACGCCTATGCGCCCGGGGATCAGATGAATGCGGACGAGGCAACAGCCTATCATTCCGAGCAGGTCTCTGCGCTGGCCGAGACGGATGTCGATCTGATCAGTGGATACACCGTGGCCTATCCTGCCGAAGCGGTGGGGATGGTGTTGGCCGCAAAGCAACACAACCTGCCTGTGATTATCGCGTTCACAGTCGAAACCGATGGCCGCCTGCCGACAGGGGCAACGTTGAAGGACGCCATCGAAGAAGTGGACGCCGCGACGGACAGCTATGCGTGCTATTTCATGATAAACTGCGCACATCCCGATCATTTCGACGATGTGCTGACGGATGACCCTTGGATGCAGCGTTTGAAAGGGATTGTTGCCAATGCGTCCCGGTGCAGCCACGCCGAATTGGATGAAGCCGAGGAACTTGATGATGGCGATCCGATGGAGTTGGGACAGCAACTTGCCATGATCTGCGCGAAGTTTCCCCAAATCAATATCGTCGGTGGTTGCTGCGGCACGGACTCGCGGCATTTGATCCAAATCGCAGATGCGGTTTCAAGAAAACACTGAACGGTCGAAGTTCGAGGCGTCAAACACCGAAATCAGGATGCCGCTCTGCGTCGGCAGGCCGTGGAATGCCGGCGGCCGTCGACAGCGGGAACCATTTACGGAACCGATTGCAGATGGCAGTTTCCCCGATCAGCACAATGCGTTCATCCGCAAGCGCCTCTGACAGGGGGACATCGCCCATCCAGACCTCCATCATGTCGCGCAATGACGCGGTCACGAACACATCGATGTCTTTCCCCGGATCCTGATAACACAGGTCCACCTCTTTCTGCGCGCAGACCAGCCACCACTTTCCGAATTCTTCAAGACCCGGGAACTGGAAACACAGGACGGTTTCACCCCCCGGCAGCTCGTCCAGCTTCAAGTTGCGCTGGATGTCGAACATCAGAAACGTCACATCCAGATCGTCGTCATCCATTTCATCCCGCGCCCAGCGCATCCCCCAAACAACCAGCGCCTCGACCACGGCAGACAGCTCTTTCCCGGCGGGGGTCAAACGGTATTCATGCCCGCGCTGGCCGCTCAGCCGGCGCTTCACGATTACACCGTTTTCCTCCAGCTCTTTAAGCCGTGTGTTCAGAACGGTCGGGGATATCCGGGGAAGACCCTTTTGCAGCGTGGAAAACCGGCTGCTGCCCAAAAGTAGCTCTCGGACAATCAACAATGTCCAAGGGTTTCCCAGAATCTCTGCCGACTTTGCAACGGGACAGAACTGGCCATAGCTGCGCATGGTGGAACCTCCTGATGTCAGGATAGTGTGGCGCAGGCTAACTACGCAATACGTAGTTGTTTACTACACTGGGCGCAGTATTTCCCGCTTGCCTGCTTGAGTATTCCTTCTTCATCGCCGGACCACACCGGCAACAGAAGGAGGAAATCATGTACAACTTCGTGAAAAACGTGCTGCAGATCTTCGGCGTCGTCTATCTGCGGTTTCGCATCGTCCCGCGGATCTGGAATGTCTGGCTGGTCGGCGTCAATCTGGGCTGTCTGTATTTCATCACGCATATCGAGGCACAGGTCTTGCTGGCCGTTACCGGTGTTGCTGTTGCCGGGCAGGCCCTGATCTACGACCGGATTGGCTTCACGCGCATCTTGGGCATTGTCCACCTGATGTGGATCCCGATGTTCGCCTGGATGGCCACCCGGCTTGAGGCAATTCAAGCCGATCCGCAGCTGGCAAGCTGGATTGCCGTGCTGTTCGTGACGAACCTAGTGTCGCTTGTCGTCGATACCACGGACATCCTTCGTTACCTGCGCGGCGAACGTGCCCCGCATTACAGCTGGGCTCGTCCTTTGGCCGCCTGATGATCCCCCGGGTTGCGCTGACCATGCGACCCGGCTTTTCAAGGAGTATTTCCATGACAAAGATTGACCACACCACCACCTTTGTGGCGCCAGTCTCGCCGATTGTTGAATTCTGGAAGGATGTACTGGCGCCGAAGTTCCTGACCTATCGCCACATTCTGGAAGGCGGCCTGTCGCGCCACAGCGCGCAGGTGTTTCCGCGCCTTGAAATCCAGAACGGCGCGCGGGTTCTCGATGTTGGATGCGGTTTTGGCGACACCACGTTGGCGCTGGCGCGGATGGTTGGTCCGAAAGGCCACGTATCCGGGATCGATTGCTGCCCGGATTTCGTAGATGTTGCGCAGACCGAATTGCAAAGCTCTGAAATCGGGAACGCTGAATTTCACGTCGCAGACGCCGAAAACAACCTGCCCGAACGGCAGTATGACAATGTCTTCGCCCGTTTCGGAACCATGTTCTTCGTGAACCCCGTGTCTGGCCTGCGCACCATGCGCAAAGCACTTCGCCCCGGTGGGCGGCTGACCCACATTGTCTGGCGACAGCGCGCGGAAAACCCGTGGCTGGCTGCTGCCCGCTCGGTTCTGCTAAAGCACCTGCCACAGCCGGATGCCGACGCGCCCAGCTGCGGCCCGGGTCCGTTTTCGATGGCGGACCCCGCGGTTGTACGCACCCAAATGGAGGCGGCAGGCTTCACCGACATCTCATTTGAAAAGATTGACGCAAAGGTCCTGGTCGGGCGAACAATTGACGAGGCGATCGCGTTTCAACTGGCGCTCGGCCCTGCGGGCGAGATTTTTCGCACGGCGGGCGACGTGGGCGAACGCAAGCGTTCCGCCATCGAAACGGATCTGCAAGCGTTGTTCTCCTCGGAGCATCACGATGCAGACGGTATCTGGATGAACAGCGCTTCGTGGATGATCTCCGCGACCTCGCCGCAGCAGTCAAAGGACATAGAATGGAGAATGTTTCCGACGAAACTGCAGATGCAGGGGCGGTCTTTGAACCCTATGCGGGCGGGTGCACCTGCGGTCATGTGCGCTATCACATGTACTCCAAACCTTTGATTGTGCATGGCTGCCATTGCACATTCTGCCAAACCCAGACCGGTGCGGCCTACGCGGTCAATGCATTGATCGAAGAGGATCGGGTAGAGCTTCTCTCTGGCGCGGTGCACGACCACCCCGTGAAAACACCCAGCGGGGCCGGACAGACAATCTCGCGCTGTCCGGAATGCGGTGTTGCCGTCTGGAGCAAGTATCACGCCCTGCAGAAGGTTGGAAATCACGTGCTTTTCATACGCGCCGGAACGCTGGATGACCCAAGCCTGATGCCACCCGATGTACACATCTATACATCGTCCAAGCAGGCCCATGTCCTTCTGTCCGACCAGTCGCCGCAGTTCGACAAGTACTATGATCCCGTGAAAACCTGGTCGAAGGAAAGCATCGCACGCTATGCGAAAATCCTCGCGTCCAAAACTGGTGATACCGCAGATTGATGGGCTTGTTGGGAAGGTTCCAGAAATCAGCCCTTCCGTCAAACACCAAGCAAGAGGTTAGCAATCGACACAAGTATGACGCCGCGCAGACTGGTCGGTTATTGCGGGCTACGTTTTCCGTACGGCCGTAGATCAAGGCCTATCTGTCTCAGTGATAGTTTGATTACTCGTAAAGGCGTTCGCCGTCCGGGCTAAAGAAATAGGCCTTATCGGCGTCGAAGCCGAGTGACAGGGACTGCCCCTCTGCAATGTCATGCTGACCGAACAGGCGCGCAGTAATTTGTTGGCCACCGAAATTGGCAATTACGTTTGTATCTCCGCCAAGCTTTTCAACGTGGCTGACATCAACCTTTAACGCGCCATCGTCCGCCAGATACAGATCCTCGGGCCGCACACCCATTGTCCGATCATCGCCTTCTGCTACCTGACCCGCCGGGAAGAAATTCATTGCCGGAGAGCCCAGGAATCCCGCGACAAACTGGTTCGCCGGGTTGTTATACAGCTCCATCGGGCTACCGATCTGTTCGACCCGTCCGTCGCGCAGAACGACGATTTTGTCGGCCAGTGTCATCGCTTCGGTCTGGTCATGGGTTACATAGATCATCGACGTCCCAAGCTGCGCATGCAGGCCGGCTATCTCGATCCGTGTGTTCATGCGCAGGGCTGCGTCGAGGTTTGACAGGGGTTCGTCGAACAGGAAGATTTTCGGCTGGCGCACGATGGCGCGTCCGATGGCGACACGCTGGCGCTGACCACCCGAGAGTTCAGATGGGAGGCGGTCCAGATACTCTTCCAGATTCAGCATCCGGCTGGCTTCGGCCACGCGGGCGTCGATCACATCCTTGGGCTGCTTTTCTTGTTTCAGCGCCAGCGACATGTTCTTGCGCACGTTCAGGTGCGGATAAAGCGCGTAGCTTTGGAACACCATCGCGATGCCGCGCTTGGACGGCGGGGTCATGTTGACCACATCGTCCCCGATGCGGATCTCGCCCGAGCTGGCGTCTTCCAGCCCCGCGATCACGCGCAGAAGGGTGGATTTACCGCAACCGGATGGGCCAACGAAGACAACGAATTCGCCTTCTTCGATTTCGATATTGATGTCTTTCAGTACATGAACTTTCCCGAAGGATTTGTTCACATTGGTCAGGGTCAGCGCCGTCATGACGTCACCTCCATCAGGTTTACGGGTTGTCCAGAACGGACGCTTTCGTCGGCTGCCAGGCAAATGGCTAGCGACTGAACGGCGTCCTGCATATGTCGGGTAAGGTCGATATCTTCACGGATCGCGCGCAGCATATAGGCTTGCTCGGCGTCGCAGAGCTCTTGATGGCCGGGCTCATCCGGCAGGTCGATCAAGGTGTCGCCATCGGGGCGATGGACCAGCAATCCACCAACCTTGGTATGGCCGTCCACATCGGAAGACCCGGCTTTGTCGGCTTCTGTGATTGACACCGACCCAGCGGGTGAGATCACGTCTTTCACGAAAAACGCTGTCTCGGACATCATGGGACCCCAGCCAGCTTCGTACCAGCCGACGGAATCGTCGTCGAAGGTGACCTGAAACTGGCCGTAATTGTACATGTCGGGCGCGATTTCGTCCGACAGGCGCAAGCCCATCGCGTTCACGCGCACGGGTTTGGCATCCGTGATCTGGCACCAGACATCCACATAATGCACGCCGCAATCAACGATCGGCGCCGTGGTTTGCATCAGTGCCTTGTGGGTCTCCCACTCGGCACCTTCGCTTTGCTGGTTCAGGTTCATACGGAACACGTAGGGTCCACCTAGGGCGCGGGCCTCAGAAATCAGGCGCACCCAGCTGGGGTGGTGGCGCAGGATATATCCTACGACCAGCTTCCGACCCAGCCGGGTCGCCGTATCCACCACCCGGCGCGCATCTTCGGCCGTCGTTGCCAAGGGCTTTTCGACGAAGACATGTGCACCGGCTTCCATCGCGGCCACAGCGAAGTTGGCGTGGCTGTCAGAATAGGTGGCGATGACCACGAGGTCGGGGTGAGTGGTGGCAAGGGCCTCGTGGAAATCGGTGAAGACGGGGTAGGGGGCCAGATCGGGGGCGTCCACCTTACCTGACCGATTGACCAGCCCAACAATCTCGGCGTCCGGATGATGGTGATGTGCCAACGCGTGGCTCATCCCCATATTGCCCAAACCTGCGATCAGAACACGGGTCATTTCACAGCTCCCGAGGTGATGCCGCGGATCAGCTGACGCGAGAAGATGACATAGAGCACCAGAACCGGCAGGATTGCCATCGACAGGGCGGACAGGACCGCATTCCAGTCGGTTACGAACTGACCGATAAAGACTTGGCTGCCCAAGGTAAGTGTCTTGGTTTCTTCGGCCGGGGCCAGGATCAGCGGGAACCACAGGTCGTTCCAGATCGGGATCATGTTGAATACAGCGACCGTTGCCATCGCTGGGCGCACCAGCGGCAGCACCAGTTTAAAGAAGATCGTGTATTCCGACAGCCCGTCGATCCGGCCTGCGTTTTTCAGGTCGTCCGACACCTGCCGCATGAACTCGGACAGGATGAAGACGGCTAGCGGCAGACCTTGTGCGGTATAAACAAGGATCAGTGCCCAGAGCGAGTTGACCAGTCCGGTTGCCACCATCATTTCAAGAATGGCCACGGTGCCGATGCGGATCGGGATCATGATGCCAAGGGCAAGGTACAGCCCCATCAGCGTGTTGCCCTTGAAGCGGTATTCACTCAGCGCGAAGGCCGCCATGGCGCCGAACAGCAGCACGAAGAACAAGGACGCCACGGTCACGATCATCGAGTTCTGGAAGTAGAGGAAGAAATCCCCCTGCTTCATCACCGTCTGATAGCCGATCATCGAAAAACTGTCTGCATCCGGCATCGCCAAAGGCTCGCGGAAGATGGCTTTGCGCGTCTTGAAGCTGTTGATCAGGATCACGAAGACCGGGAACAGAGCAATCAGCGTGTAAAGGATCAGCGCGCCATGCATTGCGGCTGTATTAAGCGGGTTTGTGCGGGCCTGATTCATGGTCCTAACTCCTTACAGCTGATACCGGCGCATCCGGGTTTGGATGCCGAATAGATAGATGCAGACACCCACCAGGATGATCGCGAACATGGCGCCAGCGATGGCAGATCCCATATGGGGGTCGCCCAGTTGCAGCTGGAAGCCAAAGAAAGTCCGGTACATGAAGGTACCCAGAATATCGGTCGAGAAATCTGGCCCCGCCAGCGCGCCTTGGGCGGCATAGATCAGGTCGAACGCGTTGAAGTTGCCGACAAAAGTCAGGATCGAGATAATGCCAATCGACGGCAGGATCAGGGGAAGTTTGATCTTCCAGAATGCGGACATACCGGTGATCCCGTCGATCTCGCCTGCTTCCAGAACCTCTTCGGGGATCGACAGAAGGGCGGCGTAGATCAGCATCATCGGGATGCCGACGAACTGCCAGACCGAGATCAGCGCAAGCGTGGTCAATGCGTATTCTTCTTTGCCCAACCAGGGCGCAAACAGGGATTTCAGACCCACTGCATCCAGCATGCCGGGTGCAATGCCCCAGATGGGCGACAGGATCAGTTTCCAGGCGAAGCCAACAATCACGAAGCTGAGGATTGTCGGGATGAAAATGGCCGACCGATACAGAGCGGCGAAGCGCAGCCGGGGATGGCTGAGGATCGCGGCCAGAGCGATGCCGATCGGGTTTTGAACCAGCATATGGATCAGGAAGAACCAGAAGTTGTTGCCCAGTGCATTCCAAAACTGTTCCGACCAGAAAGGATCTCCGAACAGAGTCTGGAAGTTCTGAAGCCCGACATAGACGCGCTCTTGATCAACCTTGCTGAACAAGGACAGACGCAGCGTGTTGAAAAGCGGGAAGATCATCACCGCCGTATAGACAAGCACCGCAGGTGCAAGGAACACGGCAATATGCCAACGGATACGAGGCTTTTGCATGGGAAACTCCGGGTGTGTGCCCGGACGCCATCAAAGCGTCCGGGTCGTTTGCAACAGAGGGAGGTTACTGCTGCGGTGCGTACCAGCTAGCCAGACCGTTCTGCAGCTTTTGGCCCAGCTCTTCAGGCGTCGAGGTGCCTTTGATAGCAGCGACCGACGCGCCCCAGGTATCGTTCTCAAGGTTCGGCGTGCCACGCGACAGGATCTGATAGGTCGAGCGGATGGTGCTTTCGCACTCGCCGCGCCAGCCTACGATCTCTTTTGCCAGCGGATCTTCCAGTTCAACAGGTGTGCTGGACAGCGGGAAGAAGCCGGGCAGAGCGTTGCCGAAGATCGACGCGAACTCGGGGCTGGCGACCCAAGACAGGAAGGTCTTGGCAGCTTCCGGGTTGGCAGTCTTGGCGTTCATGCCGATGCCGATATCGGTGTGGTCCGAGATATAGCAGGTGTCGCCCGCGTTCTGGACTGGCGGCTTGAAGGCGCCCATTTCGAAATCAACCAAGGCGTTGAAGCCCGAGATTTCCCACGAACCAGCCGGATAGACCGCAGCGCGGCCCAGCGTGAACAGGTTTTGGCTGTCCGGATAGGTCTGGGCTTCGTAGCCGTCGCCCAGATAGCCGCCCCATTTGGCCAGCGTCGCATAGGGGGCTACCCATTGCGGGTCGGTCAGCTTCTGTTCGCCTTTGATTAGCGCCAGACGACCCTCTTCACCCTTCCAATAGTTCGGACCGATGTTGTTATAGCCCATAGTCGCGGCTTCCCACTGGTCGTTGGTGCCCATCGCCATCGGGATATAGCTGCCGTCTTCCTTGATGGTGTCGAGCGCGGCAAAGAACTCGGCTTCGGTGGTCGGAACCTCGATGCCCAGCTCGGCAAACGCGTCCTTGTTGTAGATGAAGCCGTGGATCACCGATGCCATCGGCACACAGAAGCTGGCCGAGCCATCATCCGTCTGCCATGCGGATTTCGCCACGTCCGAGAAGTTGCCCATGGCTTCCATGTCGTCCAGATCAGCCAAGTGACCGGCATCGAAAAGTGCAAGCGAGGCGTCGAACGGGCGGCAGGTGATCAGGTCGCCAGCAGATCCGGCGTCCAGTTTCGAATTCAGCACCGCGTTGTATTCTGCAGGGGCCGAAGGGGTGAACTTCACCTTGATGCCGGGATGCTCGGCTTCAAAGGCCGGGATGATTTTGTCCTGCCACAGGGTCAGGTCGTCGTTGCGCCAGCTTTCGATGGTCAGCGTGACGTCCTCGGCATAGGCGCTTGTCGCGACCAATGCGGTGCCAGCCAGTGCCAGCGAGATAATTTTGCGTTTCATTTTTTCCTCCCAGAAGTTTGATTTATTCGTTCTTGAGTTTCTCCAACACGGGACGAAGGTGTCCCTTGCTGGCATTTAAAAGCGCGGTCGCCTTGGTCAGGCTCTCGACGCCGGATGCGATCAGAATGGCGGGTTTTACGGCGCCATCTGCTTGTGACAGGGCGTCTTCGGCCGCGGCGTCCTCCACACCTGCGATCTTCGCAACAATACCGCGGGCTCGGCTAAGTAATTTGGTGTTGTCAGCGGTCAGATTGACCATCATCCCGTCATGCACATGCCCCAACTGCACGGCCATCAATGTCGACAGCATGTTCAGGGCAATCTTCTGCGCAGTGCCCGCACCCATCCGGGTCGAGCCGGAAAGGAGTTCGGGCGGGGTGGCCAGAAGGACGGGGTGGTCGCTAAGGCGTAGAAGCTCGGCCCCGGCATTGTTGGCGATACCGATCACTGTGGCTCCGGCCGCACTTGCGATCCGAGCCGCTTCATTTGTGTAAGGGGTCGAGCCACTGGCCGAGACGGCAATCACGGTGTCCTGCGGTCCGATATTCGAAAGGCTCTCGCGAATTTGGTCGGTTTCGTCCTCGGTGCCTCCGGGCATTTCTGCCCCGGTTGGCAATCCGCCAGCCATATGAATGCGTATCTGAGCGGCCGGGATCGAGAACGTGCCGCCCAGCTCCATTGCGTCGGCGGCAGCCATCAGGCCCGAGGATCCGGCGGCAACATAATGCAATACCGCATTCTGGGTAATGCTTTGGGCCATGGCCTGACTGGCGCTTGCAATTTGACCGGAGGCCGCATCCACGCAGGAAGCCGCACGACCTTGCCCCTGTGACAAAAGCAGTGCGATCTCGGCCAGAGGGCGGCAATCAAGCCCCTCTGCCTTCTCGTGCAATTGTTCTGTGACACGTTGCGACACGCGATTCCCTCCCTGGATTGTCAAATAACATACCTTTTAAATACCATTTGTCTACCATTTTGTTTTTGGTCTTGGTTTTGGGGTGGATTTGCCCGGAAACTAGGTGCTTGGGCTGTTTTTGGTCTTTTAAAATAGAGATAGGTATTATAAAGGTATCACATGAATCATTCACTCACACACACATCCAAGTCCGTGGTTGCGGTTGATGGCGGCGGAACGCGCTGTCGTCTTGCCTTGCGCAAGGGGGGCGCTGACACGGTGGTCGAGCTGGGGTCTGCCAATGTCACCACAGATTTCGACGCCGCGATTTCCGAGATCTCGCGCGGGTTGGAGTTGTTGGGCGCGCGTGTGGGGATTGAAATGGATGAGTTGATCAGCCTGCCGGCCTATGTAGGTCTGGCAGGAGTTGCGGGGTCATCTGTCGCCAATAACGTCGCTGAAGCCCTGCCATTTACACATATACGCGTCGAAGATGATCGCCCGTCCGCTTTGGTTGGCGCATTAGGTGCGCGTGATGGCGTGGTGGCGCATTGCGGCACCGGATCGTTCTTGGCAGCCCAGATCAATGGAGATCGGAGATTTGCCGGGGGCTGGGGGCCAGTTCTGGGTGATCCGGCATCCGCACAATGGGTTGGGCGACGTGGTCTGACGCTGGCGCTGGACGCCGTGGATGGGATTTGTGCGCACACTGCCTATTCCCAACATGTTCTGGATAAGCTGTCCGGCGCAGCGGGTGTCGTGCAGTTCGCTTCGACGGCCCGCCCGGCGGATTTCGGCGCGTTGGCCCCGGCAATCACTGAATATGCCGCAAAGGGTGATGCCCTTGCGCGGCAGGTCGTGCAGGAAGCCGCCAACAGCATCGCGGAATTGCTCCCGATCTTGGGGTGGAGGCCCGGTATGGCCATCTGCCTGACCGGCGGGATCGCGCCCCAGTACGCGTCCTATCTGCCCGATGAGATGCAGCGCTGCGTAACCGCCCCGGCGGGGGAACCCCTGAGCGGGGCACTGTCCTTGGCCCAAACCTTCAGCGAGGAGATTGCACATGAACATCTCTGATTTTCTGGATCCTCAGGAATGGCTGGGGCGCCGCTCGGGTCCGCGTTACGTGCAGTTGCGTCGTCGGATTGAAGAAGCGATCGAGAAGGGCATTTTGCCGCCGGACAGCTCTCTGCCGCCCGAGCGCGAGGTCGCTGAGATTACCGAATTGTCCCGCGTCACGGTGCGCAAAGCCATTCAAGAGCTGGTAAAGCTCGGAGTGGTCGAGCAGCGTCAGGGATCGGGGACGTTCGTTCGTGCGCCTGTCGCGCGGGTCGAACAATCGCTGTCTCATCTGACGTCCTTCACCGAGGATATGAAGCGTCGGGGCCTCGAAACCACCTCGCGCTGGTTGGAACGCGGTGTCTTCATCCCGTCACCGGAAGAGGTTCTGACGCTGGGCCTTGCCACTGGCGATTCCGTTGCCCGCATCTATCGTCTGCGCGAGGCTGGCGGTCAGCCAATGGCGCTGGAACGTGCGTCGCTTCCGCTGGATATTCTGCCCAACCCCATCGAGGTTTCCCGCTCGCTTTATGAGGTGCTCGAACAATCCGGCAACCGCCCGGTGCGCGCGGTACAGAAAATCTCGGCGGTGAATCTAGAGCCCGATGATGCCGAACTTCTTGGCGTGGCTGAAGGCACCGCAGGACTGAGCATCCAACGTATTTCCTATCTGGACAGCGGCCGCGTGGCCGAGCTGACCAAATCCGTCTATCGTGGTGACGCCTATGACTTTGTGGCTGAACTGCGCCTTTCAACGTGACCTGACAAACATGAAGGCTGCCTGACATGTCCCAAGACACGACAACGCGCATGCGACGCGAAATCAATGAAATCCCTGACGCTGTTGAACGGCTTCTGACCGAAGGGCGTGCGGGTGTTTTGGCAACCGCTGCCGATATCCGGGAACGTGATCCGCGGTTCCTTCTGTCGGTAGCCCGCGGCTCGTCTGACCATGCTGCCACCTATCTGAAATATGCCAGCGAGTTGTTGCTTGGGCTGCCGATGGCATCCGTTGGGCCATCGATCAAGTCGATCTACGGCGTGGACGTTGCGGGTGAGGGATCACTTTGCATTTCCGTGTCGCAATCCGGTCAAAGCCCCGACATCGTGCGGCTGACCGAAGCGTTTGCCAAGACGGGCGCCTATACAGTGGCCATCACCAATGATGCGACGTCGCCCTTGTCGCAGGCGACCAGTGCCACCTTGCCGATCCATGCCGGCCCCGAGCTGAGCGTTGCGGCCACCAAGACCTTTGTGACCTCGCTTGTCGCGGGACTTTGGCTGCTGGCACAGCTGAAAGAGGATGCCGAGCTGATCGCAGCAATTCATGCACTGCCCAAACATTTGCAGAAGGCAACCGAATGCGACTGGTCCCCGGTCGCAGACGCCATCGTCGGTTCTGGCGACTGCCAGTCGCTGTTCACACTCGGGCGTGGGCCCAGCTGGGCGATCTCGAACGAGGCTGCTTTGAAATTCAAGGAAACCTGTCAGATCCACGCCGAAAGCTATTCCTCGGCCGAGGTGCTGCATGGTCCTGTGTCCATTGTCGAACCGGGCTTCCCTGTGATTGCCTTTGCGGCCCGTGATGCGGCCGAAGACAGCATTGCCAGCGTGGCCGATGCGCTGGCCGAGAAGGGCGCGCTGGCCTATACGACGTCCGACAAAGCCAAGGTGGCACACCATCTGCCCCATGTCTGCACCGATCACTGGATCACGGATCCCGTAGCCTCGATTGTGTCGTTCTATGGCATGGTGGAAACGGTCGCCGCCCGGCGTGGGGTCAATCCGGATACGCCGCGCCATCTGAAAAAAGTGACGGAAACGGTATGACCCAGGGCTCGGCAACATATCGCGGCGGACGGATTTTCGACGGGACGCGGCTGATTGACGGCCACGCGATCAGTTTCGAAGATGGTCAGCGCGTGGCGTTTGGGCTCGATGCGGATGTGCCTGACTTGGGCGCGGTTATTGACCTTGGCGGAGATATTCTGAGCCCCGGCTACGTGGATCTGCAGGTTAATGGCGGGGACGGGATCATGCTGGGGGATGATCCGTCGGTCGACACCCTTGCGCGGATCGCACGCGCCCATCGCGCCCTTGGCGTAACGCAGCTGTTGCCGACCCTAATCACCGACACACCCGAGATCACCCGCGCCACGATTGCCGCCACGATTGATGCCATCCGCGAAGGCGTGCCGGGTATTGCCGGGTTGCACCTTGAAGGCCCGCATCTGTCGGTTGCCCGTAAAGGGGCCCATGACGCGGCCCTGATCCGCCCCATGCAGGATGATGATCTGGACGAGTTGCTGGCCGCCGCTGCTGCTCTGCCTTGCCTGAAAGTCACCATTGCACCCGAGAATGTCACCGAGGCGCAGGTCACCGCGATGGCACAGGCTGGTATCCTTGTGTCGCTGGGCCACACGGATGCGGATTACGACACGTGCCGACGCTACATGTCCGCAGGCGCGCGCTGTGTCACCCACCTGTTCAACGCGATGAGCCAACTGGGCAATCGCGAACCGGGGCTTGTCGGTGCGGCCCTTGGGTGCGGTGAGGTGTCAACCGGGCTTATTGCAGATGCGGTGCATGTCCATCCGGAGGCAATCCGTACTGCGTGGGCTGCCAAGGCCGAACCGGGACGAGTTTTTCTGGTCAGCGATGCGATGGCAGTCGCAGGGTCAGACAAGACAGAGTTCACGCTAAAAGACCGCACCATCCACCGTCGAAATGGGCGACTGACGCTTGTGGATGGCACATTGGCCGGGGCGGATCTGGATTTGACCACTGCCATCAGGGTGATGGTTGAGCGTGCCGGGCTGCCACTCGAGGCCGTGCTTGGTGCGGCAACGACTGTGCCCTCGCAATTGCTCAACGCGGGCTTGGTCACGCCGACCGATCCAAACTGCCGCGCATCAGATTTGATCCGCATTGCGCGCGATTTGCGTGGCGTGTCTATCTTGAGATGAAGAAGGCTGCGGTCGGACTTCTGATAGATGCTAAATCAGAAGAGCTTATGGCTCTTTTAGGAGCGAAAATCGACCCTGCTTAAAGCTCCTACTCGCAAAATGGGATCAAGTGGTGAAACAGTAGCTATGTCCGTGGTCAAAGGGATGCAGGAGCTGTGTGGCTTTGTCAGTCTGTTCCGCAGAGAGGCTTCTGAGTGTCGCAGCTAGGCGCATTTCGGATGCGCCTAGCGACAGTTTTGGATCCGATGCCGGTGCTGCGAACATGTGAGTTTCTCGTCCGCACTGAAGGTGGTGGTGGTCCAGTATTTGCTTTGACTTTGCCACCTTTGGTAGTGCCTTTCTGAGGTGAGAAAAATTATTATTGTGCACGCTAACAATTTTTCCTAGTGTCCCAGCAGTGCAACGCCGGACGATGGCGGAGCGACATCTGCAAGTCTGCAAGAAATGCGGCAAACACTTAGACGGGGCGAACCTTGTTCAACAAACAAATATCCCTCGATATCAAAGAGTGCTTCTTTGCCGAATTTTGTGGTCAAAACAAACAAATACAACAGCTTGCAGACAACACTTACTGACAGCGAGGTCATTATGAAAAAATCTTCAGCAATCTTGGCGGTTGCGGCGCTTGTATCATCAACCGCCATGGTCAACGCCGAAACCCTGAAATGGGCACGGGCGGGCGACGCTCTGACGTTGGATCCGCATTCGCAGAACGAAGGCCCCAGCCACACCATGCGTCACCAGATGTATGAGCCGCTGATCATCCGTGACACCAGCGGCGCGTTCGTGCCGACTCTGGCAACGGACTGGGCCCCCAGCGCTGACAATCCCAACGTTTGGGTGTTCAACCTGCGCAAAGGCGTAAAGTTCCACGATGGCGCGGACTTCACCGCAGAAGACGTGGTGTTCAGCTTTGAGCGTGCGAAGCAGCCGAACTCGGATATGAAAGAACTGATTGGTTCGATCACCGCAGTGCGTGCAGTCGACGACCACACGGTCGAGATCGAGACCAGCGGTCCGAACCCGATCCTGCCGTCGAACCTGACCAACCTGTTCATGATGGACAAGGGCTGGACCGAAGCGAACAACACCGTCAACGTGCAAGACTTCGAGGGTGGCGAGATCACCTTTGCGACCACCAACGTGAACGGCACCGGCGCCTATCGCCTGGTCAGCCGCGAGCCCGACGTGAAAACCGTCATGGTGCGCAACGAAGAGTACTGGGGTCGCAATGACTTCCCGATGGAAGTCAGCGAAATCATCTATACTCCGATCCAGAATGCCGCGACCCGTGTTGCAGCCCTTCTGTCGGGCGAGGTGAACTTCCTTCAGGACATGCCGGTACAGGATTTGGCCCGTGTGGACAGCGCCGATGGTCTGATGGTCAAGCAGGCTCCGCAGAACCGCGTGATCTTCTTTGGTATGAACCAAGGCGCAGATGACATCGAAGCCGACAACGTCGAAGGCAAGAACCCGCTGGCAGACGTGCGCGTGCGTAAAGCGATGTCCATGGCGATCAACCGCGACGCCATCCGTCAGGTTGTTATGCGTGGCCAATCGCAGCCCGCAGGCATGATTGCACCGCCCTTCGTAAATGGCTGGACGGCAGCGATGGACGGCGAAAGCTCCACCGATCTGGAAGGCGCCAAGGCTCTGATGGCTGAAGCTGGCTATGGCGATGGGTTCTCGATCCGTCTGGACTGCCCGAACGACCGCTACATCAACGACGAAGCGATCTGTCAGGCTGCAGTTGGTATGCTGGGTCAAATTGGTATCACGGTGAACCTGGATGCCATTCCGAAGGCACAGCACTTCCCGAAGATCACCGACAGCAAGACCGACTTCTACATGCTGGGCTGGGGTGTTCCGACCTACGATTCCGAGTACATCTTCAACTTCCTGGTTCACGGTCGTGAAAGCGATATCGGCACCTGGAACGGTACCGGCTTCAACAACGCCGACCTGAACGCGACGATCAAGTCGCTGGCCTCGAACACCGATCTGGACGCTCGTAATGCGGACATCGCCAGCATCTGGCGCGTTGTTCAGGACGAACAGCTGTATATCCCGATCCACCACCAGGTGCTGAACTGGGGTATGGGCGAAAACGTTGGCATCGAGGTTGATCCCGAAGATCAGCCGCGCGTCAAGTTCTTCACCATGAAGTAAGAGATCTGGGCCGCCCTCTTGATGCGGGCGGCCCATTTCAGCCGGGCAGGGCCCCCCTTGCCCTGGCACCCTTTCGTGACCCGTCAATTCAACGCGCGATGCCCGCGCGTGCTGGCACAAGAAAGCCTCTGCGATGCTGCCATTCATCTTAAAACGCGTGTTCCAGTCTATTCTGGTTCTGGTCATCACCGGCGCAATTGCGTTTTCCATGTTCACCTTCGTGGGTGACCCGATTGACAACATGCTCGGTCAAGAGCGCACGATGGAAGACGTCGAGCGTCTTCGTGCGCAATTGGGCCTCGATAAGCCGATTCCCGTGCAGTACTTCAAATTCCTGAACGAAGCGGCCCAGGGCAATTTTGGCGTCAGTTACCGTCAAGGTCGCGAAGTGTCCGAGATTATCATGGAGCGCGCACCCGCCACGCTTGAGCTGGCCGCTCTGTCCGCGATTTTTGCCATTGTGATGGGGATTGCGCTAGGTGTGTTCACCGCCATTCGCCGCGACGGCTTCGCCGCCCATTTCATCATGTCCGCATCGCTGATCGGGGTGTCCCTGCCGACCTTCCTGATCGGGATCCTGCTGATCTATATGTTCTCGGTTGAACTGGGCTGGCTGCCGAGTTTTGGCCGCGGTGAAGTAGTCGAGATTGGCGGATGGACCACCGGCTTCCTGACGGAATCTGGCCGCAAGGCGCTGATCTTGCCTGCGATTACGCTGGGGCTGTATCAAATGACGCTCATCATGCGTCTGGTGCGTTCCGAAATGCTCGAGGTGCTGCGCCAAGACTATATCCGATTTGCCCGCGCTCGCGGTCTGAGCGAGCGCGTGATCAACTTCCGCCATGCGCTTAAGAACACCATGGTCCCGGTCATCACCGTGATCGGTCTGCAATTGGGCGCGATCATCGCCTTTGCGATCATCACCGAGACCGTCTTTCAGTGGCCCGGCCTTGGGCTCTTGTTCATCAATGCAATCCAGTTCGTCGATATTCCGGTCATGGCCGCATATCTGATGATGATTTCGGTGATGTTTGTCGTGATCAACCTGCTGGTTGATATCCTCTATGCCTTCATCGATCCACGTCTAAGGGTGAGTGCCAAGTGACCGATCAACCCATCTCTCCGCAAAAAGAGGCGCCCTCTGCGACGCCATCCCGGATGCGTCGCGCGCTAGATAGCGACTTCTATTATGCCTTCCGTCATTCGCCCGTTGCGATGGTGTCGGCAGTCGTATCGATCGTGCTGATCCTGTCAGCCGTGTTCGCACCGCTTATCGCACCCTACAACCCATTCGACCCCACGTCGTTGAACCTGATGAACGGGTTCACACCGCCGACAGAACCCAACGCCTTCACCGGCGAGACCTTCCTGATGGGCACCGATGACCAAGGGCGGGACGTGTTCTCGACCATCCTTTACGGCATGCGAATTTCGCTGTTCGTAGGTTTCGCCGCAGTGCTGTTCGCCGTGGTTCTGGGGATCCTTCTGGGACTCATCGCAGGATATTTCGGCGGCTGGGTCGACAGCTTCATCATGCGTGCTGCCGACGTTCAGCTGACCTTCCCGTCGATCCTTGTTGCGATGCTGATCTTCGGTATTGCCAAGGGGATCACCCCGGTTGAACACCGCGACCAGATGGCGATTTGGGTGCTGATCCTTGCCATTGGCCTAAGTGACTGGGTGCAGTTTGCGCGCGTCGTGCGCGGTGCCACGCTTGTGGAAAAGAACAAGGACTATGTGTCAGCAGCTCGCCTGATCGGACGCCGCCCGTCCGCCATCATGCTGCGGCATATCTTGCCCAACATCCTGTCGCCGGTTCTGGTGATTGCCACCATCTCGTTGGCGCTGGCGATCATCGCCGAGGCGACGCTGAGTTTCCTTGGCGTGGGCGCGCCGCCCACGCAACCCTCGCTGGGGACGCTGATCCGCATCGGCCAAGGTTACCTGTTCTCGGGCGAATGGTGGATCCTGTTCTTCCCGGCCTGCACCCTGCTGGCCCTTGCGCTGAGTGTAAACATGCTGGGCGACTGGCTGCGTGATGTATTGAACCCGAGGCTGAAATGACCGAACCCGTACTCTCCATCCGCAACCTAACGGTTGAAATCCCCACCCGCCGCGGGCTGTTCAAACCCGTTCAGAATGTCAGCTATGACATCTTCCCCGGCGAAATTCGTGGCGTGGTCGGCGAAAGTGGTGCTGGCAAGTCGATGACGGGCAATGCTGTCATCGGGCTGCTCGACGATCCCGCGCGCGTTGCGTCGGGTGAGATCTGGCTGAAGGGGCGTCGCATCGACAACCTGAGCCGCGAGGAAAAACGCGCCATTCGTGGGCGCGAGATTGGCATGATCTTTCAGGATCCCCTGACTTCGCTCAACCCGCTGTTTACCATCGGGGAACAGCTGGTCGAAACCATTCAACTGCACCTGAAGGTCTCTGCCGCCGAGGCGAAAGAGCGTGCGCTTGCACTGTTGGATCGCGTGTCGATCCCGGACCCAAAGACGCGCTTTGACCAGTATCCGCACCAGTTTTCGGGCGGGATGCGCCAGCGCGTCGTGATCGCGCTTGCGCTGTGCTCGGAACCTTCGGTCATCGTGGCAGACGAGCCAACGACAGCGCTGGATGTGTCCATTCAGGCGCAGGTGCTGGACCTGATCAAAGAGCTTGCTACGGAAACACAGGTGGGTGTGATCCTCGTGACGCACGACATGGGAGTCATTGCCGACACGACCGAGCAGGTCACCGTCATGTATTCTGGCGAAGTCGTGGAAAACGGTCCGACCGATAAAGTGCTAAGTGCGCCCGAACATGAATATACCAAATCGCTGATCTCGGCCGTACCGCGTCCGCAGGTCAAGCTGCACCGCTTCCCGCAGGTCAGCTATGGCGGCCGTGAAACCACCTTCAAGATCGAAGATCTTGCCCGTAACTGGCACAAGCCAGAGCCGTCCAAGTCCGGCAAACTGGTCGAGGTCAACGGCATCACCAAGAAGTTCCTTGAAAAGTCCGCCATTCTGCCATCGCAGCGCACCTATTTCACCGCCGTGGATAACGTGTCCTTCGACATCAAGGATGGCGAGGTGTTCGGCCTTGTCGGAGAAAGCGGATCGGGCAAGTCCACGGTCGCGCGCATGATCGGCACGCTGTTGTCGGTTGACGGTGGCCACGTCAAATTCGACGGCGATGATGTGACCGAAATGTCCGCACAAGGCATTGCGAACTATCGCAAGCAGATCCAAATGATTTTTCAGGATCCGTTTTCCAGCCTGAACCCACGCATGAAGGTGGAAAGCATCGTGGCCGAGCCGCTGTTGCATCACAAGATCTTGCCGCCGGATCAGATTAGCGCGCGGGTGCATGAACTTCTGGACCGCGTCGGCTTGACGCGTGCGGCAGCCTCGAAGTATCCGCACGAGTTTTCCGGCGGTCAGCGACAGCGAATTTCGATCGCGCGTGCTTTGGCAACGCAGCCGCGTTTCCTGATCTGCGACGAACCTACCAGTGCGTTGGACGTGTCTATTCAGGCGCAAATCCTGAACATCCTCAAGGATCTGCAAGAGCATCTGGGCCTGACCATGCTGTTCATCAGTCACGACCTTCCGGTGGTGCGCCAGATGTGTGACCGCGTGGGTGTGATGAAGCAGGGCCAGCTGATCGAGGTGCAGGACGCCGAAACGCTCTTCGCTAAACCCGAGCAGGAATATACCGCCCAATTGCTCGATCTTATGCCCCGATTGGCACAGTTGTCGGGCTGACGGGTGCGGCGCTCTTGCATACCCTCAGCCTCCTGCGTAGGCCTTGGCTTTACCAAGCGTAAAGGGGGGTAGCATTTTGGCGTCAGATCAACTCGAACGGGCCAAGCTGGGAAACTTGATCCGCAAGTGCCGTAAGAAGCGCATGCTGACCCTGAAAGAGCTGTGCGACAAGGCCGGTCTGTCGGTTGGCTATTTGTCACAGGTCGAACGGGGCAACGCCACACCCTCGCTTGGGACATTGGCACAGATTGCGCGGGCGCTGGATCTGGGGCTGGACTATTTTGTGACCCGACCCAAACCGGGGGACGCGGTGTCCTATGCCGACCAGAGGCGCAAGTTCTCACTCTCGGAAAGCAGCGTGACGTACGAGGCGCTGAGTGCAGAGTTTCCTGGCCATGAACTGTCGGCCTTTATCATGCATTGCCCTCCGGGATTTCAGTCCGAGACCTTCCAGCACGAAGGCGAGGAATTCATCTACATCCTAAGCGGTTCGATCGAGAAGAACTTGGATGGCGAGACCTTCACCCTGAACGAGGGTGACAGCCTGCATTACAACGGTATGACGCCGCATTCATGGAAGACATTGGGCGATACACCCGCGCGCATGCTGTGGACCGGAACGTTGGTTGTCTTGCAAGGGGCACAGAAAAGCCGGTTGCCCGGGCATCGCGGCTGACCCCACCCCGATAGAGCACCACCGAGGAGAAGTTCTATGTCTGATCTGGCAGTAAACAGGCTGGCGCGACTTCGCGACCGCATGGCCAACACCAACACGGATCTGGTCGCCCTCGGACCGGGCAGCCATATGCAATGGCTACTGGGATTGAACCCGCATGGAGACGAACGTCCCGTTATGGCGATTGTAACGGTGGACCATGTTGGCGTGCTGATGCCCCTTCTGAACGCCGAGGCCTCGCGCGCTCAATGTGCGGATGTGCCGTTTTACGAATGGAGCGACGCAGACGGCCCGCAGGGTGCCCTTACGCAGCTTTTGACCGACGCAAACGCCCTTCGTTCGGGTCTGAATGTTGTGCTGGACGAGATGATGCGCACGGATTTCTCGTTCTTGCTTCTGGACCAACTCGACGCGCCTACGCACCGTTTCACGCTGGACACGGTTGGTTTCCTGCGCGCCGAGAAAGACGCCGAAGAACGCGCGCTGTTGCGGGACAGCGCCTTGTTGAACGATGCCGCATTTGAGCGGGCGTTTAGTGCCCTGCGCACCGGCATGACCGAGCGTGATGTGCGCGATATCATTGTAAATCACTACAAGGAAAACGGGGCTCAGGCGGCCTTTTGCATTGTCGCCTTTGGCAAGAACAGCGCCTATCCACACCATCACACCAGCGCCGATACATTGCAGCCCGACATGGCGGTGCTGATTGATGCCGGGTGCCGCCTGCAGGGGTATCCGTCGGATATGACCCGCTGTGCTTGGTACGGTGACACGCCGAGTGTTCGTTTCAATGAGATTGCGGGCATCGTTGAACAAGCGGCGAAGTCCGCGGAAACTGCCGCCATGCCCGGCACCTTGTGTAGCGATGTCGACAAAGCCGCCCGCACGGTGATCGAAAACGCAGGCTACGGGCCGGAGTACCTGCACCGCACAGGTCATGGTCTGGGCGTAGACGTGCACGAACCGCCGTATATCGCCTCGAACTATCCAGAACCCTTGCGGGTTGGGAACGTGTTCTCGATCGAGCCGGGGATTTACCTGAATGACGAGTTTGGTATCCGGCTAGAAGACGTCGCATTCCTGCATCAAGACGGAGTCGAGATCCTGTCCGAGATGCCACGCACCGTGCGTCTGTTGCCGGTCAAAGACTGCAACGGGATCGCGTGAGAATTTGTGCGACGGCACGTATACCAGACGTCCGCAGATGCCTATAGCGCATGGCCCTAGTTCACCTTCACGCTCTTCTAAAAGACAAGCATCCCCAGAATGGCCGCGATAAGTACGGCCCAGATTTCACCCTTTTTCAGGTACATCAGCATGACGCAGGACAGTGCGAAAATCGCCGCTGGCGCAAGCAGGCTCGACGCTTCATTCGCGATCCCGATGAGAAGAGACAGCGCAGCCGAGATGATCATCCCGAAGACCGCTGTCCGAATGCCGGATTGTGCGTCTTTGAAACGTGCAAGGTGACTGATGCGTTCAAGTTGCCGTGCGGCCAAAATGATCAATGCTGCCGGAGGCATGAAGATCGCAACCGTCGCAACCACTGCCCCCGCCAAACCTGCAACTTTATACCCGATGAATGTCGCGCTGATCAGAATGGGGCCAGGCGTGATCTGACCCAACGCAATGCTGGCCGCGAAATCCTCGAGGGACAGCCAGCCATGGGCGTTTACCACGGCCTCTTGGATCATCGGAATAAAGATATACCCGCCCCCGAAAAGCAGCAGGCTCATGCCGGAAAACACCGAAAATAGCTGCACAAGGATTGATGTGACACTCGACTGTGGAAGGAACAGGAACAAGCCGATACACAGCGCCAAGAACAAAGATGCGACACGCGACCCGATGCCAAATGTTGGATGTTGGCGTGTTTTAGGGGCGGTAGCATCCGTGCGGGTCGACCGATGCCGCAGGATGCCTACGACAGCAGCGACCGCGAAAATGCAGACAACAATCCAGATGCCACCGACGGCCAAAAGCAGGACGGCGGCACCCACTGCCATTGCAATGTCGATTGGCCCTTGTAGGGCCTTCTCGCGCATCTTCCAGCCGGCGTTCAGAATAATCGCGGCGATCGCGGGCAGAACGCCTGCCAACGCCTTATCCGCGACAACCATTGTTCCCCAAGACAGGTAAAGGGCTGCGAAACCCACCATCAAGAAGAACGACGGAAGGATCACCGCGGCAGCGCACACCGCGCCCCCCAGCGGGCCGCGGATCTTGTCGCCGACATAGGCGACGACATTCACCGCGACAGGCCCCGGAAGCAGCATCGCCAAGGCGACACCATCCATGAGGTCGTCATCATCAATCAGGCGGTGCTTCCCGACGACCTCGGATCGAACAACCGAGATTAGCGCCATGTAGCCGCCCCACGAGATACACCCAATTTTGAAGAAAATTAGAAATAATTGGGTGAGTGAGATTTCCCCGGCGTAGGTGCTGATAGATTTATGCGACATGGCGGTTGATGTTGTTGCTGGCGAGACGTTCTTTGATCTCTTGCATCACTGACGCCTGAGCCTTTCGTTTCTGCAGGTCTTCAGGCTTTGCATTTTCCAATGCCTGCGCTTTTAGGCGCTGGTTCTCGTCGTCGAAACCGCTTACCAGTGGATACCCCATCTTGTACAGCATATCGCCTGCGACGGCTTCGAACACGGCGATGTCTGACGCGCTCATCTCGCGCATGAACTTGTTGGTATTCTGCGCCATGACCGGCTTCTGCACATTGGACCACATCTGCCCGGCCACCGACGTGCTTGCCGCTTCGCGGGATTTATGGAACTCAAGCATGTCAGGATAGAACTGGATGTTCATGAAATCGCACAGTCGACGCAGCTCGGATTCTGGTTGCGTAATCAAGTCGGAATACGCGACCGAAATGAACCGGTCGGCCGGAAGTTTCCGCCCAAGATCCAACGCCTTTTCCTGTTCATCACGCCATTGCTTCGCGATGTGATAGAATGATTTTTCGCCTACGATCGCCTTACGGAACGACAAAGCGGAATCCCGTCCATCGCGATGTAGGTGGATGAACTTGGCACGGTCACCGCCAAAGCGGTCGATCTCATCCGCGAAATGCACATTGGCAAGGGATTTGCACACCCAGTCCGTTGCCATGTTGTGTCGTGCCAGCTGATTGTGGATTTCGAAATACACGGCGACGAGCGAACTCTCTGAGCAAGCTTGCTCCAAGGCTGCGCGATCAACCTGGCCAAGTTTCCAACTGACCGGGTTGGTCTCGACCAGCAGGCAAACATCATCAACCAAGCGCGCAAACGCCTGTGGAACCTGCAAGTCGCCATATTCAGCCAGCAACGGCCAAAGTCTTTCCAATATGTGTGGCGGGTGGGGGGCAACAAGCTCGGGTGATTGATTCAACATAATACGCAGTAGGTTCGAACCAGACCTTTGGGTTCCAATCATAAAATATGGCATCTGCAGCGCTCCGTTTTAGACCACCTTCTCTGTTGCGTCACAGTGCGGTGGCAGCTTCGATGCTCAACTAAAGGGTGTAAATTGTTTACGTTTCGTTAATGCAGATGAAAGTTTCATTAACCATGGAGGCCTGCTCTCAGCGCGGTATGAAGTCGGAAAAAACATCTATGTAGTGAAAATATTAAGTAATCCGTCCCAAACTTGCTGCGCGACCACACAAATGCATCGGCAGAGTTGTGGGTCGAAGTCCGCGACGTTCAAAGAGGGGCAGACATGATCAGAATTAGGCTACGCACAACTATTGGTGGTGTTATTGGTGTGATTGCGGCGTTGTGGCTGAACGCTTCGTCACTTTCCGCGCAGACCTATACTTTTGGCATCGTTCCGCAATTCGAAGCCCGAAAGCTTGCTCGAATTTGGGATCCGATCATTGCCGAAATCGAAAAGCGCACGGGTTATGATTTCGAGATTGTGGGCTCGCCACGGATCCCAGAATTTGAAACCAGTTTCATGAATGGTGAGTTCGATTTCGCCTATATGAATCCCTATCACGCGATTATCGCCGCCCAAATGCAGGGGTATCAGCCGATCATTCGGGATGGGGGGCGTGAATTGTTCGGTGTTCTGGTGGTGCGCGATGATAGCTCCTATCAATCGGTTGAAGACCTTGAAGGGCAAACCATCGCGTTCCCTGCGCCCAATGCGCTTGGCGCATCACTGCTGATCCGTTCCGACTTGTCCAACCAACACAGTGTTGACTTTTCACCGATGTACGTATCGACGCATGGGTCTGCATATCTGAATGTTATACTGAATCAAGCTGCGGCAGCTGGTGGAGTGATGGCTACATTTCGGTCACAGCCGATTGAAATATCCGAACAACTGCGCGTTCTCTACAAAACCACCCGCGTTCCGCCGCACCCAATTGTCGCTCATCCACGTGTTCCGGAGCACGTTCAAAAACAGGTCATGCAGGCCTTTCTGGACCTCTGGAAAACTGGATATGGTCGTGAGTTGCTTGAACGCGTTCCGATCCGCGAGGTGATCGAGGCAAGTCTTGATGATTACACCGAGTTGCAAGGAATGGGGTTGGATGCATTCTTTGTTAAATGACTCACCACTTGTGGCGTCTGCCAAAGCCTCTATCGTCTCGGCTTTGGCGGGTGCGCGCTGCAAGCTGCGCAGCCGCTTCGTGGCCTTGTTGGCCTGCATGATGTGTGTGTGTGTGCTTGGGTTGTCATTTATCTGGGAGCCGCGCCTGACAAGAGAGATGACTGCTTCTCAGGTGCGGAACTTGGACCAGAACGTTGAGATTTTATCAGACGCACTTATCCCTTTTTTGCTACAAAATCAGATCGGCGCAGTTTTCGAGACTCTGAGCAGCATGCAGGGCCGTTACCAGAATTGGGAAACCGTTGTTCTTACAACGCCTGATGGCGCGCAGCTTTATCCCCTGTCTGCGGTGGTCCCGGTCGCCAAGCCCGACATAATTCAAACATCACGGGCCATCTTGTTTGAGGGAAAACAGCTTGCAGCGCTTTCTGTTCGGGTCGACATCTCGGATGATCTCGGACAAATCCGCCGACAGGTTCGATACCTTACAGTCTTGATTGCCGTCTTTTTCCTTGGTGCGCTCCTTGTCGTTGGTGTGCTTCTGGAACGGTGGGTTGTTAAACGCGCAGCCCTGCTGGCTTCGGCAGCACAACAATTGGCGCGTGGCAACTATGAGGCGAAGATGCCGCCCAGCTCAAACGATGAAATTGGTGATCTGACCAACAGCTTTTCGACGATGCGGGCGACCATCAAAGAGAACGAGCAAAATCTGATCGCATCTCGTGACGAAGCTCAGGCAGCGGCCGAGGCCAAATCACGTTTTCTGGCCACCATGAGCCACGAAATCCGCACACCTTTGAACGGGGTGATTCCGATTGCTGAATTACTGCTGGAACAAGATCTTCCGAAAGAGCAGGCTCAGCTTATTGAAACGATACAGGAATCTGGAAAAGCGCTTAAATCTATCATCGATGACATTCTGGACATCACGAAGATGGACGAAGGGAAATTCGTGCTCCACCGTGATGAGTTTTCGCTCAATAGCTTGGTTCAGAGCGTCATTGGAATTTTCCGGGTTTCCGCGCAAAATAAGGGGATTTCACTTGATTTTTCGGTGCCGGAAACTTGCCCTAAAATGGTCATGGGCGATGCAAACAGGCTGCGTCAAGTTCTGATAAACCTTGTCGGGAATGCTATCAAATTCACTTCAGAAGGTGGTGTTACTTTGCGTGTGACTGCGCTTGCTGTTGCCACGCCACGGACCTGTACCGTCTGTTTCGAGGTGTCCGATACCGGAATCGGGATCTCGGAGCAGGATCAGACGCATGTCTTCGAGCGGTTTGTTCAAGTGGATAATCGCAGTAACCGCGAATACCAAGGCACGGGTCTGGGGCTGTCTATCTGTAATATGCTGGTCGCAGAGATGGGGGGCAAACTGTCGGTAGACAGTCGTGAAGGCGAAGGCAGCCGATTCTATTTTTCATTGCCGTTCAACACTGTTGAAGTTGAAGGCGAAATCCAAGCAGACCTTGAGCTTGACCCTAAAGTTGCGTCTTCCCATCACCATACACCCGCAAAACCATCCAGTGTTTTGGTGGTAGATGACAGTAAAACAAATCTAAAGATCGCTAAAGTCATCCTCCGGTCTCTTAAGCACAGGGTAACAACTGCAGAAAGTGGTGAAATCGCTATCGATCTGATACAGGAAAAACAGTTTGATCTGGTGTTGATGGACGTCAACATGCCCGGCATTGATGGGCTGGAAACAACACGGCGTATCCGGAAGAGGGCACCGCACATGAGCCACCCCCCCATAATCGGTTTGAGCGCGAGCGCCTTTGCTGACGATATCGAAAACTGTCTAGAAGCCGGAATGAATGGCTTTCTGGCCAAGCCGCTGTCGAAAGCCGAGTTGGCCACGACTTTGTCAGAACATCTAGCTCACGCATGCAGCGTGTGACTGTCCATCAACCGGTTTTGTTTGGGTTCGGTTCCGGCCGTGCAAGCTCAATGCCGTCGCCACGCGATTACTCCTGTGCGGTATAGTGACCATGCGGGAAGCCCTGAAATTGCTTAGGGTGATACAGCGCCTTTCTTAAGTTCCAAAACAGAACCTTCCGATTGATGGTGCCATTAGGTCAATTTTACCTTGATCTGCCAGGGGGCGCATGACCCCTGCGAATTGGCCTTCGTCTACATCTTATGGACAGGAATAACCGAGTGGGATCTGCGCCATTTTTCGTTGCTAGCGCTGACAGAGAGCAAACGGGTTGTGGATAACGTGACGAGGCGTTAGGTCTTCCGCACAAAGACGCCTTGTGGAGGGTAACAGTTGTTGGACCTTGTAAATCTTCGCTCAGTGCTTTCTGATAACTATGACCTTACACCTTCCGTCGCGTTGGCAGAGTCCATGGAAGATGTCTATCGCAAGATGGATCGCGTGGTGACACCGCCCGACTGGGTTAATTTTGCACCCTATGTCAAAGCCATCAACGAGCTTAAGAAAGAACGTAACGCCGTCGTTCTGGGGCATAACTATATGACGCCTGAGATCTATCATGGTGTCTCGGACTTTGTCGGTGACAGCCTGCAGATCGCCATGAAGGCGCAGGAGGTGGACGCCGAGGTCATCGTTCAGGCTGGCGTTCACTTCATGGCCGAGACGTCGAAAATTCTGAGCCCGGAAAAGACAGTGCTGATGCCGGACATGCAGGCCGGGTGTTCCTTGGCTGAAAGCATCACCGCCGACGGCATTGAGGAAATGCGGGCCAAGTATCCGGGTGCCCCTGTTGTCACCTATGTGAATACCACGGCTGATGTAAAAGCGGCCTCGGATATCTGCTGCACCTCGTCGAATGCGGTGCAAATCGTGGACGCAATGGACAGCGACACTGTTATCATGACGCCAGACCAGTATCTGGCGCAAAACGTTGCGAACCAAAGCAAGAAGAACATCGTGTTCTGGCCTGGGTCGTGCATCGTGCACGAGCAATATACGGCCAAAGATCTGCAAGAGTTCCGCGAATGGAACCCCGGCACGCGCCTGATCGCGCACCCGGAATGCCCGCCCGATGTGGTCGCCGAAGCTGATTTCAGTGGCTCGACCGCCGGGATCATCAAGTACGTGACCGACGAGAAGCCCGAAAAGGCGATGCTGATCACCGAATGCTCGATGGCGTCGAACATCTCGGACGCATTGCCGGAAGTTGATTTTGTCGGCCCGTGCAACATGTGCCCGTACATGAAGAAGATCTCTCTGGAAAAGATCCTTTATGTGCTGCACACGATGGAAAATCAGGTCGAAGTTGACCCTGCGGTTGCGGGTGGCGCGCGCCAATCTGTTCAGAAGATGATCGACCTGTCGCGGCAGCTGGGCCTCTAGCCGCAATGAGAATCGTCACCACAGATCGCGTCATCATTATCGGCGCGGGTCTTGGGGCTCTTTATGCAGCCTTGAAACTTGCCCCGCACCCCGTCGTGCTGATCTCGCCCGAGACATTGGGTGAGGGTGCAAGTTCGGCTTGGGCGCAGGGTGGCGTGGCGGCGGCAATGGATGCGAATGACAGCCCGGATGATCATGCCGACGACACGATCAAGGCGGGCGCGGGCACGGTTAATCCCAAGGTCGCCAAGCTGGTAACGCAAGAGGCGCGGGATTACATTCTTGACCTGACCAAACTGGGCACGCCCTTTGATCGGACCAAGGACGGTGGCTATGTTCTGTCGCGCGAGGCGGCGCACAGCTATGCGCGTGTGGTGCGTGTAAAGGGCGATCAGGCCGGGGCCGAGATCATGGCCGCGCTAATCGAAACCGTACGCGAAACGCCGTCAGTTCAGGCGCTTGAAGGCGTCATGGCGGTCGATTTCGAAACCGAAGACAACCGGGTGACAGGGGTCGCCATCCAAGCTGCACACGATGCGCGGTCTGCGCCGATCATGCTGCGTGGCGCGGCAATTCTTGTGGCGGGCGGTGGGTCCGGCGGCCTCTACGCCTTGACCACCAACCCCCATCGGATCCGAGGTCAGGTCATCGGCATGGCCGCGCGTGCCGGCGCAACGATTGCCGATCCTGAGTTTGTCCAGTTCCATCCGACCGCCATAGATGTTGGTGAAGATCCTGCCCCCCTGGCGACCGAGGCGCTGCGGGGTGAGGGCGCGGTTCTGGTCAATAAGCACGGGACGCGCTTTATGCTGGATGTCCACAAGGATGCGGAACTGGCCCCGCGCGATGTGGTTGCCCGCGCTATTTTTGAACAGAGCCAAGCCGGGAATCGGCCGATGCTTGATACCACCGCCGCGATCGGTGCAGAGATCAACGCGCAATTCCCCTCGGTGACCGAGGCCTGCCTGCGCAACGGGATCGACCCATCCGTTGACCCCATCCCGGTTGCCGCTGCCGCACATTACCACATGGGCGGGGTCGCCACTGATACTCACGGCAAGGCCAGCCTTGATGGCCTTTGGGTCTGCGGCGAAGCGTCGTCGACCGGGCTGCACGGAGCGAACCGGCTGGCCTCGAATGGTCTGCTCGAGGCTTTGGTTTATGCCCGTATTTGTGCCGAAGGGATTGCCACCGAAATTGCGCCTGCTGAGAACGCGCCTGAAGTCGCACTCGATTTTGCGACCGGCGGCACCGCGCCCGATGCCGAGGCGGTTCAAGAGCTGCGCCAAACCATGACCAACCATGTCGGTGTGGTGCGCAATGCGGCGGGCCTGAAAGCTGCGCTTCGCACCATCGCCCGGCTGGAGCAGAACCACGGCGACAGCCCCTCGTTTCTGAACATGTGTGCCACGGCCACTTTGATTGCCGCAGCTGCGTTGCTGCGCGAGGAGAGTCGAGGCGCACACGAGCGTTCGGACTTCCCGCAAACAAAACCCGAATTGGCGCAATCGACCCTGTTGACCCTGTCCGACGCCCTGTCCCTACGTTCCAAAATTTGCGGAGAACCCGAATGAGCTTTGCAACTGTTCCTGACCTCATCCTCGAGCCGATGATCCGCAATGCCCTGCTGGAAGATCTGGGCAGCTATGGTGACATTACAACCCGCACGGTTGTCCCTGAAGACATCACCTACACCGCGCGGATCAACGCGCGCGAGGATGCTGTGGTGTCCGGGATGCAGGTCGCGCAGATCGCCTTTCGTCTTGTTGATCCCGATCTGGTGGTCACCACGCACAAGCCGGATGGCGCACACTGTACGGCGGGCGAGACACTGATGACCATCGAAGGACGCGCGCGGTCTATCCTGTCGGCCGAGCGGGTCGCGTTGAACTTTGCTGGCCGGTTAACGGGCATTGCCACGAAAACGGCGGGTTTCGTGGCCGAGACCGAAGGGACCAAAACCCGGGTCACCTGCACGCGCAAGACGACACCGGGATTGCGGATCGTTGAAAAGCTTGCCGTCCTGCACGGCGGGGGATCCAACCATCGCTATAGCCTGAGCGACGCCATTCTGATCAAGGACAACCACATCGCCGCTGCGGGTGGCGTTCGTGCTGTTCTGGACGAGGTAAAGGCAAAGGCAAGCCACATGATGGCGGTCGAGATCGAAGTGGATCGCCTTGATCAGCTGGAAGAGGTGCTTGAGGTGGGCGGCGCGCACACGGTGTTGCTGGACAACATGGACAATGACACCTTGCGCAAGGCTGTCGCGCTGGTCGATGGCCGGTTGAAGACAGAAGCAAGCGGCAACGTGACACGCGAGCGGATCGCCTCGATCGCGGCGACGGGTGTCGACTATGTGTCATCCGGGGCGCTGACCCATTCGGCGAAAACGGTTGATCTGGGGCTCGACTTTTAAGCTGCGACCGCTCCTGCTCTACGCTTTCTGCGTCCAATCCACGCAAGGGATGCTGCCGTTCAAACGAAAGGCGATCGCTTGCAAGATGACACCATTGGTGTTGACGTCGCTATAGGCCTGATCCGATTTACCCGTCACCGAGAACACTCCGGGGCTGAAGCCCAGCTTATCTGTCGTCGCTTTCTCGCGGACCCGCGCGACCAAGCGGTCGGTATAGTCGTTCGGCCTGTAGGCGCTCCAAAGGAAGGCGCCTTTGCTGTTCAGCATATCAACAGCCCTGAAAAATCCCTTGGTCTTGAAACGCGGGGACGGGTCAAGGGTTTCGGCAGTCCATTGGCCGCCATCTTCGGTGATCTGATAGCCTTGATACACGAACCACGGCGCGCGATTGACCGGGCCTTCTGAGACGCAGACCAGCTTTCCTGTGGCGTGGTATTCGCCGATTTGCGCGGCGAACAAAGCCTCGGCCGCGGTGTGTGCCAGCGGGGACGCGCCAAGTTCCACCGCTTCAAGAAGGTGGGGCTCGGTGCCAATCGGGCCGAAGCGCGCGACATCATGAAGGGTTTGCACTCCTTGATCGAAACGAGATCCGGGTTTGGGATCCGCGTAGGGCGACGTCACCGGATAGCCCCACAGGCTAAAACCACGCGCGATATAGTCTGCATAGTTGGACCGGTAGGCAGACACCAGTTTGCCGCCGTGCACTGTCAGTGGGGCGCCGTCTTGGATGGTCCTGTCCAAGTCCCACCCGGCAAGAATACCTGAGATCCCCAGATCCTGCTTAGTGTAGGATTGGACCAGATGAAGCGCTGTCAGCAAGCGCGAGGTGTCGCTTGCATTATAGTCATCGTCCCCCTTGGCCTTGCCATCGGTCGACGTAAGCCCCTTGGGTAAACCAAGCCCGTTGAACGTGCCGGTCGCCAGCCCGCCAAGGACCGCTTTCAACCGGGCGGTATATTCGTCGTCCTCCAAGATGCCGATGCTATGTGCACTCATGATGGCCAGCAGATGGGTCCCTGTGTCCCACATCGTGCTGAACCGATAGGTTTCAATCTGGTCGTTCTCGACCCACGCTGTTGCGGGCACCAGCCCGGTCTCGGGAGCCGTCAGGTTTTCGAAATAGGACCATGCGGTTTTGGCGTCCTGCACAAGCTGCTCGCGGTTGTTCGTGTCTACCACGCTGTCTGTACGGGCTGGCCAACGGCTGGCGGTGCGCAGAAGCCGCGCCGGTTCGCTTTTTATCGATACAGCTTGGAAGTGCTGCGCAAGGTTCAACACGCGAAACTGTTCCGAGCTTCCCAGTGTGACAAGGGTATTGACCAACGACTGTACGTCTTCGGGTCGCGTGAAGGCGCTTTCCTTGATCCGTAACGTGACATCTTCACCTAGCGGGACGGATCGCAGCAATTTCTCTTGAAACCTTGGCACCGAGATCGGCGCATCGAGCACCATTGACACCCCAAGGTGAAGCGAACCCTGAACGTCAAATCCGATATCGCCCTTGCGGGTTCCGGATGTATCAAGGACGATCTCGAACCCTGCGAGGGCAGGGGCGTCTGCGGGCCTGTCTTCGTCGTATTCAAGCGCGATGCAGTGTACGGACTGGCGGGTGCTTGTGTCGAACGCGGCCTTGCGTATGTCTTGCCACTCGTCCGCGTCAGGGTTTGAGGCAATGAAACAGTGATGGGGGTCATCACCAGCATGATCGTTTACGGTGTCGGTCGACGGCGCGGGGGGCAGAAGCGCGGTGAAGGGCACATGCGCTGCGGCAAGTTGCGCCCTGAGGCTGCCGTCTGACCACTCGGCCCCATCTGCATCGACGCAGAGAACCACGTGACGGGCGAAAGCTGCGCCCGAGCGGAACCGGAGTTCCGAGGGCAAAATGAAATAGTTGCGACTTGAGCTTAGGTTACGCCGAAAGGCGTCTCCGAGAACGGCGCCTTGATCGAAAAAGGCATCGTCCCCCTGTGTGTCATCATCGGGAAAAGACGCGACAAACACCAAGGGCCCGCCCTGCGACGACGCTTGGGTAAACGTGGCCGTGATCTTGTCGTCAGAGGGCGAAGGGGGGAAGTGCCAACCCCCGTTCACTTGTTGCGTGCCATCTGCATTGCGCCAAACCTCGGTCGTACTGTCGTCGCTCGAGATCAGAAATGATGTTAAAAAACCAGCAGATCGAAGTCCTTCAAGGGTCGGGATTTCGCCATTGGGCAGGTCTGCAATCACCGTTTGCGGTGTGTACGTCCCGCCAACATTGGCCATCGCCTGCGTGAACCGGTTACGCGCGTCGCTGGCGGCACGCATGCGTAAATATGGAAGTTCACTTGCAAGCCCCGGCAGCTCGATCGCCAATTCGATCAGACCGGGATAGTCGATGGTCAGTTTGTGCAGCGCTTCCATCAAATCTGTGTTCTGGTCTGCGTGTTCCCATTCCTGCGGGTCGAATTTAATTGCCACGCAGACGGGCACGTTGTGCGAGGTGATCGGATCCAGAAACGAAAAAAGCGCCGATGCCGAGCTGCGGGGTGTTACATTGCGAACAAACAGAAGGCTTGGGTGCGTGGCTGCGGCATGGGCCGTTTGCCAAGGCGAAGAAAGCGCTGCCGCACCTCCGGCCAAGGTGCGAGAGAGAAATGTCCTGCGATCCATCACCACTCCTCAGAATTACCGCTCAGCTTACCATTGCAGCTTTATGCCTTGCCGCCAATAACCAAGACGTCACACTCAGCTAACCTGCGACCATATATACGTTCCTTCAGCCTGCGGGCTGTGCCAGACTGATGACAACGCCAGCCTAGAATAGGACGCGAAACAGGTAGCTGACTTGCAAAGCTCGAACGACAACAAGGATACACCGAAGGCGAAGCCGGTATTCTTCGATCCGACGTCCCATCGGCTCGTTCTTTTCAGCGTATTGTCGGTTGTATTCCTGATGTTCGCATTGGTTTGGTTTGTCTCGTTCATGGTCCATCTCTATGGATCCGAATTGCCGCCTCAGGGTGGGGGCACTGCATCAAACGAAGCGATAGTTTCTGATGCCGCCGTGTCGCCAAGCGAGATAGCGATAAACGGCGAGGACGCGACAGCATTGTCGGTGCAGCTGTGGACCGATGCTATTGACGCCACCATACTGCCCGAGGAAACCTATGCCGTTCAAGACGCCAAGGTGCATGCTTTTGTGCCGTCATGGTCGCTGGCTGGCGCTGTCGAAGCGCGAACGCATATCGACGCGATAGATGTTCTGATGACCGACTGGGTCACGATTGATGGCGCAACCGGTGCGGTAACGGCCCCTCCTGCGCCCCAGAAGGACAAGCTTCGGGAGTTATGGGTGTCGCATAAAGCCCGGGTTGGTTTCTTCCCCGTTGCCCAGATTGCGGTTGCCCCCGGAAGTGCGCAACCGAATGTGTTTGCCTCGGTCGCGAAGCAATCTGATGTGATCGCCGCGCTGACGTCGGTGGCTGTTTCTGAAAACACCGAGGGACTGTGTGTGGACCTCTCTGGTGCCGCCAATGTCGCGGTGCAAGATCTGATGGGATTTGCGACAGCGTTGCGGGCCGGTCTTGATGTAGTGGGCAAAGACAGCTGTCTTATCGCGGGTATCGATCACGCGCTTTGGGCTCAGCCGAATGTAGCTGATCTGGCGGACAAGCTGGTCGTTCTTGCCTTCAACGAGCCGGGCCCCTTCAGCGGCCCCCAGCCACTGGCGCCACAGGCATGGTTTGACGCCAAGATATCTCAGTTGCTGGAAGACCTACCCGCCGAGAAATTGGTCATCGCCATTGGTGGGTTCGGCATGGATTGGATCAGCGCCAGGCCTGAACCGGAGTATCTGAATTATTTTGATGTCACCGAGGCGGCGCTGCAACACGGCGGCACCCTGCGCATGGATCAGCAGGCTTTGAACACCGAGGTGCGCTTTCTGGATGATAAAGGGCAGCGGCATCACATTTGGCTCTTGGACGCATTAAGTGCGCATAACCAGCTATCGCGGCTGCCCCTTGGTGATCTGGATGGGATCGCGATTTGGCCCGTTTCGGGCGGCGATCCCGGTGTTTGGAAGATCCTCTCGCCGGGTTTGCCAGAACCCGAGATCGCGCTGGGCTTGCTGCAAAGGGTCGGCGCTGCACCTTATGTGCGGTATGTCGGTACGGGTCCGTTTTTGACCGGACACAATCCGGCAACGCCCGGGCGGCGCATCTTGCAGCTGGATCAAGAAAGCGGCCTGATCGTCGAGGTAACCTATCTGGACCTTCCACGCGTCTTTACGGTGACGCAAAGTGGCACCATGCCGGAACGATCGGTTATCTTAACCTTCGACGACGGACCCAGCGCAAAATACACTCCCGCGATTTTGGACATTCTGAAGGAACACGATGCTCCTGCAGTCTTCTTTGTGATTGGTACGCGGGTTCAGCAGAACCCCGAGATCGCGCGCCGAATTGTGGACGAGGGGCATGAGCTGGGCGTGCACACGTTCTTCCACCCTAACATTGCCGAGGTTTCAAACCTTCGTCTCAGGCTCGAGCTGCATGCCTCGCAAGAGCTGATCGAAAGCGTTTCCGGGCAAGGCACAAACCTGTTTCGCGCGCCCTATGGGTTTGATGAGAACCCTGAGACGCCGAATGAAGCGCGGGTTCTGAGTCTGTTGTCGGATGAGAACTATGTGGTCGTCGGGATCGAGATCGACTCGACCGATTGGACGCGGCCGGGCGCCGAGAAGATTGCGGAGACCGTGACGGGGCGGGCCATGGCCGGTCAGGGCAATGTTGTCTTGTTGCATGATGCGGGCGGGGATCGTGAACAAACGGTCGAGGCGCTGCCGATGATCATTCAGTCGCTCGAAGATGCCGGGATTTCCATCGTGTCGATTGCAGACGTCGCCGGCCATAACAGCCGCCTTCAGCCGGCGCGACTGGTGGAAAAAAGCGATCAGATGAGCGGCCTGTCGTTCTTGCTGATCCGCAGTCTGAAATCTGCCGTCACAGCCGCGTTTTTCGTATTGATTGCCGCGGGTGTGTTCCGGTCGCTGACCGTCTTGGTGTTGGCGCTGATCAAGGAACGGCGGGTGCACAAGGGCGGCGACCCGGTCTTGCCGGTATCGGTTCTTATTCCCGCCTTTTGCGAAGAAACGGTGATTGTGAAGTCGGTGACATCGGTGCTCCAGTCAACCTACCCGATCGCTCAGGTGGTCGTGATTGACGACGGCTCGACCGACAATACTGCGCAGGTCGTCCGCGACCATTTCGGCTCTGACCCGCGTGTGCGCCTGATCCGTCAGGACAACCAAGGCAAGGCCGAGGCACTGAACAACGGCATTCGGTACATCGACACACCTGTCTTCGTCGCCATTGATGCAGATACGATCATCGCGCCCGAGGCAGTCGGAAAGTTGGTCAAGCATTTCAATGACGCCGAGGTTGGCGCGGTCGCGGGGAATGTCAAAGTCGGAAATCGGCGAAACCTTATTACGCGTTTGCAGGCCATCGAATATATATCTGCGCAGAATTTGGACCGTCGTGCCTACGAGGTGTTGAACGGGATCATGGTGGTGCCCGGATCCATCGGGGCGTGGCGCACCGAGGTCGTGATCTCGGCAGGCGGATACACGACCCAAACACTTGTCGAGGATGCGGATCTGACGGTCTCGGTCATTCGCCGCGATTTCAAGGTTATATTCGAACCAGCTGCGCACGCGTTTACAGAGGCACCGGAAACCATCCGCCAATGGATGCGCCAAAGGTTGCGTTGGCATTTCGGAATGCTGCAAATTGCGTGGAAACACAAAGGCGCGTTTTTCGAGCGGCGCGCCGTGGGATTGGTGTCGATCCCCGATCTGTTCCTGTTTGGTGCCGTATTTTCCCTGTTTGCGCCTATTGCGGACCTCGTGATGATCTTCAATCTGTTTGCGCTGGTCGATCTTCTGTCCGACAGCTCGCGGGCGGCCCTTCAAAGCTCGTCCATACTGGTTGCAATCGGGTATGTGGCCTATCTGCTTTCAGACCTTGTTCTGGCGACCATCGCGTTTGGACTTGAACCCAAAGAGGATAAGCGCCTGTTGCCATGGGTTCTGACCCAAAGGTTCTTCTATCGTCAAATTTATTGGATGGTGGCCCTGCGCTCGATCACGCGTGCGGTCACCGGGCGCTTTACCGGGTGGCGCAAGATCACGCGCACGTCGTCGATCGATCTGAAAAGCGCGCTCGAGCTTTCAAGGACGCAGGCGCGCGTTGTTCACGTAGATAAGGCTGCGAATGACCAAGGCGGGCAGGTTTAACTGCACACCTGAAAATCGACTGTGCCAGAGCCTGATCCAAAGCGCCCCATCGTGAATTTTTCGATGTCGATCAAAAATCCGTCGCCGCCCAGATTTTTCGTGCAGCAACCGTTGCAGTCAGAATCGGCGCACAGGTCGAGCACCTGAACAACGATCTCGCGGTTGCCTTGGCGCAGGCGTAGGTGTTTTCCACCAAGACGCCGCCAGTCCTTTTGGTGGACAGCGGCGATATTTTTGCTGGCCACCCAGCTTTCGGATTTCTTGCCGCGCACACCGTAAAATTGGCCTGCCCATTTGCAGCCGTTGTACTTGACGCATTCAACACTTCCCGGATCGGGGTAGCTTTCATAATTGGTTAAAGCCGCGCGTTGCCAGTCGCCCTTGCAGGTCACATCTGCCATTGCCATCGGCGCGATAAGCGAGAGCACCAAAAGCAAAAGGGGCTTCAGAGTTTTAGGCAAAGTCATACTGGTCTCCTTAAGGTGGCATTGGAATGTTGGGCTGGAACTTATGCTCGATTAGTGTTGTTTCAACGGATTAGATCGCATTGTCACTATTTCTAGGTGTGGATTTAGGCATTACTATGTTCACATCTCGAAATCTATATGTGTTGGTTGGGCGTGCGATTTTCCGCCCAATACCTGTCAAGGCAGGATTTTCCCGGTGCATGTTCAGGTCCGTCGTGGTGTGTGCAGCGCCTTTGTGTCCCAGCAAAGATTGTCCGTCTAGGTTGGGGGGGGTGGAAGTCTGGGAACGGTTAGGCTGGCTTGGTGTCAGACGGAACGTATGATGGAGAGATGGCGGGTTTCACATCGGATCCGCTGGCGTGAAGCTGGGGTTGGCGCCCACGTCCGACAGCAACTCCATGACTTCGGCACGCCAGCCGTCTTTCACCATATGGGCAAGCTGCGACATGGGCCGGAAGATCGGGGATACGATGGTATAGCTGTAGCGAAACCCCTCTCTCATTCTGCGAAACACCACGTGTCCATCGCTTAGATTGATCGATTTCTCAGTCACCGCCGTAAGGGGGTCGACCACAGACAGGCAATGACCGGCGCTGATGAAGGGCATGATTGGGAGGAAGAACTGGCAATCCATCACGACATTGGCATTGCAGCCCACGTCGTTCAGCGCTTTTACGGTTTTCTGATGCGAGTGATGGGTGGACTGCAAAAGCCCCAACGGAAGATTATCCAGATCCTGCCAGTCAATCTCGTCTTTCGCGGCAAGTTCGTGATCCTTGGGCATGGCACAAAAACAGTCAGCCGAGATCGTTTCCTGACGAAATGTCGTTGTCGACGCTTCGCGCCCGATCATGTCGGCAAAGCCGAAATCCAACCCCTGGGTCGCCGCCAGCTCGCGGATCTGCGGTGAGGTTCGGGATGAAAGCGAAATGCGGACCTCTGGGGTCTCGCCAATCACACGGCTGATGTAGCGCGGGAACAGATAGTTCGACGGCCCGGGCATCGAGGCTACGTTCAGGCTGCCGCTTTGCCCGTTGATCAGGCTTTTCATCGTGTCGGCCACATTCGCCAAATGGTTCAGGATATCATCCGATTCTGCATGCAGATAGTGCGCCTCGGGGACGGGCAACAGCTGCCGCCCGCGCCGTTCGAACAGTTTCAGCCCTAAGGTATCTTCCAAGGATCGAATGGCCAGACTTACCGCAGGTTGTGTTCTGCCCAACTTTTCCGCCGCTTCCGAGAGTGATGCGGACTCCATCACCGCCCGAAAGGCAGTCAGCTGCGATAAATTCATGAGCGTCTCCAACCCGTTGCAAGGATGATCCTGATGTTTTGTCAATGTATAAGCAAAACTTTGAAAAGCTCAAACTATTCAAATTTGTTTTTATTTAATCCGTGCAGCATGCTGATTGAATAATTTCAGCGAAGACCCGGCGGGCAGACTTTCAGCCCTTGGGAACGACCAACAGGAGCGAATAATGACACTCATGAAATGTCTCGGTGGTGCGGTGCTGGCCGCATCTGTGATGACCGGATCGGCCTATGCGCAGGATCCCAGCTTTTTCCGGATCGGCACCGGAAGCGCGGGTGGTACTTACTTCCCGATCGGCGGCACCATTGCCAACGGTATTTCCAGCCCTCCGGGCTCGCGTCCCTGCGACCAAGGTGGCCAGTGTGGCGTGCCGGGCCTGATCGCGATCGCACAGTCCACCACCGCGTCGGTGTTCAACAACACGGCCGTGCAGAATGGTGAACTCGAGGCCGGTATGGCTGCTGCCGACGTGACCCGCTCCATGTATCTGGGTGAAGGCAAGTTTGACGGCAAGCCGCACCCCAAGCTGCGCATCGTTGCCAACCTGTATCCCGAAGACCTGCACTTGGTGCTGCCCAAGGGCAAATCTTTGGCGGATCTAAGTGCCCTTGAGGGAAAGCGCGTTGGTATCGCGCAGGCAGGGTCCGGCACGCAGGTGGCGGTTCTGCAAATGTTGAACGCATGGGGTGTGACCCGTGACAACATGGATGAGGCCGAGCTGAACAACAGCCAATCGGCAGAACGTCTGGCAGATGGACAGCTGGATGGCTATTTCTACGCCGCAGGTTGGCCCGTTTCGGCCATGGTTCAGCTTTCCACCACCAAGGGCATGGAGTTGCACAGCTTCAGTGATGACGACCTTGCCAAGATCAACGATATCATTCCGGCATACATCCCCTCGCAAATCCCCGCTGGCGTTTATGAAGGCGTGGATTATGACGTGAAGACGCCTGCGGTTTCGGCCCTGTTGGTTGTGTCCTCGGATCTCTCGGAAGAGTTGGTCTATGGCATCACGCAGGCGCTGTGGAATGATAACACCCGCAAGCTGCTGGACAACGGCCATGCCAAGGGCAAGCAGATTACGCTGGACACCGCCCTTGATGGCGTCATGGCTTTGGGCGTGCCGCTGCATCCGGGCGCCGAGAAGTTCTATAAAGAAGCGGGCGCCTTGAACTAACGTTCTGACCTCTTCCCCAGAACACAACCGGCCGGGCGGCATTCGACAGATCGGTGCCGCCCGTGTCACCTTTTACAAGATTGACAGCAGGATCAGACGCCATGAGCGATGCTCTTCCCAAGGAAACGCCGGAACTTTCAGCCGAGGAACTGGCTGAAATTGAAAAGAAATACGACGAAGGTGCCGCAACGCGCGCCGTGTCTGACCGGTTTGCCCGTTTCCTGCGCTATGTGGCGCTTGCCTTTGCCTCGTACCACTATCTGACGGCGGGTTTCGCCCTGCCGCCCGATTTCTGGCACATGGGCTGGCACCTGTCGGGCCTCTTCATCCTGATCTATGCGCTTTTTCCCCTGATCAAAACCAAGTCCGCCTTTGATCTGAATAACGGAGCCTTCCGTTTGGGCGGTGTCCCGTATCTGGACATCCTCTTGATGGTCTTGGGCGTGGCGGCCTCGCTTTATCTCGGCATGGCTTGGCATGGCATCCCCGCCTTGGGGATCGAGGAACAGACCTTCCGAATGGGCAATCCCAACAGCTATGACATGGTGTTTGGCTGTATTCTGATCGTGCTGGTTCTGGACATCGCCCGGCGCACGCTGGGCTGGATCCTGCCCTTGATCATCTGCGTGTTCATCGCCTACGCGCTGTTTGGCCCGATCTTTCCGGGCATCCTGCAACATCCGGGCGTCAAGTTCCGCACCTTCGTGTCCTCGATGTACTTTCCACAGGAAGGCATCTTTGGGGTCACGCTTTGGGTGGTCTCGACCATCGTGTTCCACTTCGTGCTGTTCGGCGTGATCGCGCAGCGCACGGGCTTGGGACAGCTTTTCATCGACAACGCCACCATTCTGGCCGGACGCTATACAGGCGGGCCTGCCAAGGTTTCGGTCGTGTCGTCTGCCTTCTTCGGCACGATCTCAGGGTCGTCGGTGGCCAACACCGTGTCCACTGGCGCACTGACCATTCCCAACATGAAACGCCTTGGCTATCCCGGCCACTTTGCAGGTGGTGTCGAGGCTGCTGCGTCTGCAGGCGGCCAGATCACGCCGCCAATCATGGGCGCAGCCGCCTTCATCATGGCCGAGTTCCTCGAAGTGCCCTACACCACCATCGTGATCGCTGCGATCTTCCCGGCCCTTCTGCACTATACCGGCGTCTTTACCGTAGTGCATCTGATGGCCCGCCGCTTGGGCCTGAAGGGTATGGCCAAAGATATGCTGCCGAAATTCGCGCATGTTTGGCGTGAAGGCTGGGCCAATCTGGTGCCTCTGGTCGGCCTGTTGACGGTGCTTTTCTCGGGCTACACGCCCTATATGTCGGCCTTCTGCGGCATTTCTCTGGCGCTGATCACCGGGATGAGCCGCATCAAATCCCCGTTCACGCTGGCCTATCCCGCAGCCTTCATTGCCTTCGTTATCTGGAAGTACATGGGGGACGGGTTTGACCTGCCCATGTCCTTGCTCCTGATCGGGGGTGCCGTTTTGGGAAGCTTCAACCCCCAGCAGCGCACCACCCTCAGCGAGATGGCGGACACGTTGGAGACGGGCGTGAAATACGCGCTGGCCGTCGGGGCGGCCTCGGCTGCCGTGGGCATCGTGATTGGTGTGATCAACACCACCGGCGTCGGTTTCCGCATTGGGTTCATGGTCACACAGGCCGCTGCCAATCTTGGCGGAGATCTGCATGGCCTGTTCACGCTAGGCAGTTTCGAACTGTTCAGCGTCGAGGATCTGACGCTGTTCATCAGCCTCGTCTTCATCGCCATCGCTTGTATCCTGATGGGCGCAGGGGTGCCCACCACCGCGCTTTACATCATGCTGGTCTCGGTCGCGCAGCCCGCGCTTGCGCAGCTGGGTATTCCGCCAATCGCGAGCCACATGTTTGTGCTCTATTACGGCGTCGTGGCAGAGATCACGCCCCCGGTCTGTACCTCGGCCTATGCGGCGGCGGCGATCGCGAACTCCAACCCGTTCAAAACCGGCATGTCCGCGTTCTCGCTTGGGCTTGGAAAAGTGGTGGCGCCGATGGCCTTTGTCTATGCGCCGGTCCTGTTGTTCGTGTCCTCAACCGGGTTTGATTTCGTCGAGTTCACCTATACGGCCACAAGCTGTATCGCCGGTGTGATCGCCCTGTCTGCCGCTGTGGTCGGCTATTGGTTGGCGCCGATGGCGATGGGCTATCGCCTACTTTTGGCTGCGGCCGGTTTGGTCTTCATCGCTCCTTCGTTTCAGGCAGACCTTGTGGCACTTGCGATTGCCAGCCCGGCGATCATCAGCCAGCTGATGCACCGTCGCAAAGCCGCGGCAAGCATGGCCTGATGATCATGACGCAACCGATTACGATACTTGGCGCTGGCGCGGTGGGGTTGTGCACCGCGCTGTCGCTGGCAGAGCGCGGCCAACCCGTGCGGTTGATTGATCGCGGAGATCCCGGTCAGGAAACCTCGTTTGGCAATGCGGGTGTGATCTCGCCCTGGTCGATCATTCCGCAATCCATGCCGGGCATCTGGAAGAAGATCCCCAGCCTGATGTTTGGCCCCCAACGCCCCCTGAGTGTCCGCGCGGCCTATTGGCCCAAGATGATCCCGTGGGGGCTGAGCTTCCTGCGCAACGGAACCACGCAACGGGTACAGGACATCGCCGGTGCAATGGAGCCGCTATGCGCGCCGTCAATTGACCTCTACCGGCGTCATCTGCAGGGCACAGGGCAAGAGCATCTGGTGCAGGACAGCGCCTATGTACATGCCTTTCGCAGCGAAAATCCCGACGCCCTTCAGGGGCTCGATTACCGCATTCGTGCCGAAAAGGGCGCCGATCTGGAACTGGTCGGTGCGGATGAGTTGAGCCGGATCGAACCGGCCCTGTCACGTGAGTTTAAGGCTGCGGTTCTGGTCCATGGTCAGGCACGAGCCTTGTCGCCAGGCAAGATCATGACGGTTCTGGCCGAGAAGGCCAAAACGCTGGGGGTCGAGATCCTTCGGGACGATATCCAGTCGCTGCGCCGGGTGACCGAAGGCTGGGAGGTCCTGTGTTCGAACGCGAGTTATCGTTGTAACAAAGTGATCCTCGCCATGGGGGCGTGGTCGGCGGAACTGGTGAATCCGCTGGGGATCTCGGTGCCTTTGGCGGTTGAGCGCGGTTATCATGTCGAGTTTCCAGCCGCTGGAGTTGAGTTGCAGAACTCGGTGATGGATGTGGATGCGAAATTCGTCGCCAGTTCAATGGAAGACGGGCTACGCGTGGCTGGTCAGGCCGAGTTTGCCGCGATTGATGCTCGTGAAGATCCCAGCAAAAAAAGCCGCATGATGGCGCAGGCCAAAGCGGCGTTTCCGGATCTCAACACCATAGAAACAAGGTTCTGGATGGGCCGACGCCCGTCTTTTCCAGACAGCTTGCCAATGATCGGAGAATTCGATGCACTGCCCGGGCTTTTCGCAGGGTTTGGCCATTCTCACTACGGTCTGATGATGGCTCCGAAAACCGGTGAGTTGCTCGCCGAGATGCTGACAGACACGTCGCCCAACATCGATTGCCGCCCCTACCGGACCAACCGATTTACGCGCGCCAAATAACACTACGAGGAGAGCTGACATGACAGAGCCAACCATTGGCCTTTTGTGCCTGGACACCCATTTTGCCAAACCGCCGGGGCATATCCGTTGTGCCAGCAGCTTGCCCTTTCCGATCCGCAAATCCGTAGTTAGGGGCACCACCATCGCCGAGCTATTGGATCGTCCCAGTTTGGAGTTCTTCACCCCGTTTCTCGATGCGGCGAAAGAACTGGAGGCCGCAGGCTGTGCCGCGATTACCGGAAGCTGTGGCTTCATGGCACTTTATCAAAAGGAATTGGCTGCGCAGGTGTCGATCCCGGTGTTTTCGTCCAGCCTGATCCAGATCCCCTTGATGCATCAGATGGCTGGCGGACGCGGCAAGGTTGGCGTGATCACAGCCCGCGCATCGGCCTTGACCGAGGCCCATTTCCAAGCGGTTGGCGCGGGGGGCATTCCGGTCGCTGTGGCGGGAATGGAGGATCAGCCTGAATTCTCGGATGTCATCCTGCACAGCAAACGGACCGATTTGGATCAGGAAAAAGTCATGGCCGAACTGATTAGCGTCGGTCAGATGCTTCTGAAAAACTCACCAGATGTGACCTCAATCGTTCTGGAGTGTACCGACCTGCCGCCCTACGCGCACGCCCTGCAAAAGCAACTGGGCTTGCCGGTCGCAGATTTGACGACGCTTGCAACAATGGTCCATTCCATTGTCTCACGAACACGATATCCGGGTACGTTTGAATATGGCTGAGTGATCACGCTTTGGGGCAATTGTGCCGGCCGGGTTTGGTGCCAGCAAAGTGCAAGTGAACGGCAGAACCGGAAAACCCGGTCACTCTGCCGTTCAATTCATCCTCAGACTTGTCCCGGCAGCCACAGCACGATTGCGGGGAATGCCACCAGAAGCGCGATGGTGATCGCGTCTGCGATGAAGAAGGGCGTGACGCCTTTGAACACGTCCTGCACGCTCAGGTCATCGCGCACGCCAGCCACGACGAAGCAGTTCAATCCGATGGGCGGTGTGATCAGGCAGAACTCGGCCATTTTCACCACAAGGATCCCGAACCAGATCGCGCACATCGGCCCGGACATTCCGAAGGTGCTGTCAGCGGCAGAGACAAACTCGCCCCCATTCAGGGCCATGATGGCGGGATAAACCACAGGCAGGGTCAGCAGCAGCATTCCGATGGCGTCCATGAACATCCCCAAGACTGCGTAGGCCAGAAGGATGCAGATAAGGATCAGCATCGGCGACATGGTCAGCGATGTGATCCAGTCCGAGAACGCGGCCGGAAGTTCGGCAAAACCAAGGAAGCGGACATAGATCAGCACGCCCCAGATGATCGTGAAGATCATCACGCTGAGCTTGGCGGTTTCCAGAAGCGCGTCTTTCAACTGCGCCCAACGCATCCCACGATAGAGCGCCATCAGGAACACGACGAAGGCTCCTATTGCGCCACCTTCGGTGGGAGTGCCCCATGCTTCGCCGCCAAACGGGTTATAGACGAACAGGATGATGGTCAGGACCACGACAAGGATCGGCAGGGCAGGGGGAAGCGAGACAAAACGCTCTTTCCAAGTGAAGCCTTTTACCGGAGGGCCAAAGTCTTTGATCACCACCGCCATACCGATAATCAACGCACCGTAGATCACGGCCGAGAACGCGCCGGGAATGAATCCCGCCAGCAAGAGCTTGCCCACGTCCTGTTCCACGATGATGGCGTAGATCACCAGAATGGCCGAGGGCGGGATCAGCGAGGCGAGCGTGCCGCCGGCAGCCACGACGCCTGCCGCGAACTGTTTGTTGTAGCCGATCTTCAGCATCTCGGGGATGGCGATCCGGGCAAACACCGCCGAGGTCGCGACCGACGCGCCGGACACAGCCGCAAACCCTGCGGTCGCAAAGACGGTCGACACGGCCAACCCGCCGGGCACCCACGCGAGCCACCGCTTTGCGGCCTCGAATAGGGCTTTCGTCAGGCCTGCGTAGTACGCCAGATAGCCAATCAGGATGAAGGTAGGGATCAGGCTGAGCGCCTGACTTGAGATCTTGGAATGCGGCACCTGACCTGCCGTTTTGACCGCAATGGTCATCGCCTTGCCAAAACGGGCCGGGTCGTAGCCAAACTTGGCCCAGAAGATCCAGATCAACCCGATCATCCCGGCCGTGGCAGCCGCAAAGGCCACGCGCATTCCCAGAATGACAAGAACAAGAAGGCCGCCCGAGACGACGAGGCCAATTTCAATCGGTTCCATACCAGTATCCTTAAGCGTCGTTGCCTGAGACGTGCTCGGCTTCCATCGCGGCCTGCTTGGCAGCATCTGCGATTAGAGGAACAGCAATTGGGGAGGCCATTCCGGTGATCAGCGCGCGTGAATATGCCCAGACTTGCAGTAGAAGGCGCAGGCACAGGACGGAAAACGCAACAGGAGCCAGAAGCTTCGCCGGCCACAGCGGCAGTGAAATATCGACCGAGCTGTCGCGGCTCCACAGGGGTGCGGCGAAGTCGAAACTGCGGTCGAAATGCGCCCAACTGCCCCAGACCAGAAGCAACATCAGGGCAAGAATGATCAGCGTCGTGATCAGCTCGACCAGATAGAGGCTGCGGCCACGAAGCGCGCCCACCAGCATGTCCATGCGGATATGCCCGCCATCACGTTGTGTGAATGAAATGCCCATGAACGCAATCAGTGGCATGGCCTGCTCGATCCAGTCGATATAGCCCGGCAAAGGCTGGTTGGCGAAGTTGCGCCCGCTGACGGACACGACCGCCAAGATCATCAAAGAAAAGACTGCAAGCCCGCTGATCAGCGCCAGTGCGCCCTCGACGCGATAGAGCTTCTGGTCAATGCGGCTGAGTACACTGTCGTCGGTCAGAACAAGGGAAGACCCGGCCATGGCGCCACTCCGTTCGAAAAAAGGATGCCCTGCGCCGATGGGGCGCAGGGCGATGGGTTTAGCTGCCGTTGGCAATCATACCGGTGACAAGATCGTAAAGTTCTTGTGCGGGCAGCCCACGGGCGGTGTTGTCTGCGATCCACGCCTCGGCGGCCGGGGCGGCGGCGGCGTCGCGGAAGGCGGCAATCTCGTCATCCGAGAAGGTGACCTGCTGGATGCCCTTTTCGTCTAGGGCGGGTCCCCACGCGACCATGGTCTTGTTGTTGTAGTTGTCAACATAATGGGCCAGTGCCTCGTCAACCGACCCCAACAGAGCGTCACGGTGTTCGTCCGACAGGTTGGCCAGCGCGTCCGAGTTCACAACAACCGGGCAGTTCACGGTGCCGGGGTTCAGGTTTGTGGTCCACCAGGTGGCGTTTTCAATCGTGCCATAGGACATGTGGGCGTGGGGGGCAAAGCTGACAGCCTTGACCACGCCGCTATCCATTGCCTGACGCACTTCGGAGGCCGACATCGACGTCGGAACAGCGCCGATGGTTTCCATGGCTTTGCCGATGCCGCCGGTTGCGCGCACGGTCAGACCTTCGAAGTCTGCCAAGGTCGCAGGTGCGTCACCTGCACCAACGATGTTATATTGCGGCAGGGGCGAAGGCATCAGAAGCGTTGCGTTCCAGCGCGCCATGTCGGCTTGCGTGGCCGGGTGGTTGTAGACTGCCATGGACAGCGCAATCTCTTGTTCAAGCGAGCTTACACCCAGAAACGGAAGTTCCAGCACGGTGATCGAAGGGTTCTTGTCGCGGTGATAGCCCGCGCAGAACTGGGCCATCTCGAATGCTTCGATCGAGATGCCGTCCAGATTTTCCCGGTTCTTGGACAGGCCACCATAGCTGAGGTTCAGGGTGAACTCGCCGTTGGTTTTTTCGCTGACCAGCTCGGCCAGTTTCTCAACGTGCTCGGTGAATGCGCGACGCTTGCCCCACAGAGATACGTTCCAATCCGTAGCGAATGCTTCGCTGGCAATAGTCAGAGACAGCGCTGCAAGGGCAGCGCCTTTGAAAGTCGATCGCATGGTATTCCTCCCAGAAATCGCGAATTTGTGGGCACAGTATCCGCTCCGCGATCCTGTCTGGCTATGAGAGAAATTGCCTGCGCTGCCGGACCAGCCCTGCGGAAATCCGCAGGGCAAATGGACTAGAGCAATGCGTCCTTGTCGAGGCCCAGTTTTACGATCTTTTCGTTCAACGTCCGACGCCCGATCCCAAGCGCCTCGGCAGCGGCATCCATGCGGCCTTCATGGGCCTGAATGGCCTTCCCGATCAGCTCGCGTTCGAAGGCGGCCACGGCTTCGCGCAGGGTGCCGGGAATGTCATCCAGATGCTGATCGGCCTCGATGGCCTGAGTCATCGAGCCACCACCCCGCCGCGCGGCCAGTACCCGACGCTCGCACACATTGCGCAACTCGCGCACATTGCCGGGCCAGTCATGGGCCAGAAGTGCTGCCAAATCGTCCGGGGTCAGGGCAGGGACGGCCAGTTCGTAAATCTTGGCGTAGTCATCCAAAAAATGACGCGCCAGCAGGGCTATGTCGTCCCTGCGCTGCCGCAAGGATGGCACAGTCAGCACGACGGTGTTGATGCGGAACAAGAAGTCCTGTCGCAGACGCCCTTCTTTCACCGCCGCCGCCACATCTTCGCTGGTGGCCGAGATCACGCGGAATTCGGTCGTCACCGTTTGCGTCGCCCCCACGGGCAGCACCTGTTTGTCTTCCAGTACGCGCAGCAGCTTGGCCTGCACGGCAAGGGGGCAGGCGCAGACTTCGTCCAGAAACAGGGTGCCGCCTGTTGCGGCGGTCAATCGGCCTTCGCGTTCACCCGCGACCCCGAACATCTCGGCCTCGAACGTGTCCGGGGACAGCGCGGCGCAGTTCAGCGCCAGAAAGGGTGTCTGGCCGTCACCGCCCAGATCGTGCAGCGCCTGGGCCACCAGTTCTTTCCCGGTTCCGGTTTCCCCGGTGATCAGAACGCTAGCCCCAATGTCGGCCAATGCCATCACATCTTCGCGCAGCGTCGCAACCTCGTCCGTTTGCCCCAGCAGAACGCGATCCAACCCCGATAACCGCATCAGGCGATCCTTCAGCCGCGCATTGTCGCGCCGCATCCGGTTCTGTTCGGCCGCATGGGACAGGATGCGCAACAGGCGGCGCGGTTCATAGGGCTTTTCGACAAAGCTATAGGCCCCGTCCTGCATCGCCTGAACGGCCATGGGAATGTCCCCATGGGCCGAGATCAACACAAGCGGCGGGGCTGTTTCCAAATCCAAAGAGTTCAAGAGCTCCAGCCCGCTCATGCCGGGCATCTGAACATCCGACAAGATTACATCCGGGGGGGCATCCGCCAGTTTTGATGAGACCTGCGCCGCGCGAGACGTCGCCTCAGCCTGCCAGCCCGCTGCGGTCAGAAGGTCCACAAGGGATTGGCGCATGGCTTTGTCGTCATCGACAATCAAAACGCTAAAGGGGCGCGTGTCCGCCATCAGATTTGATCCTCTTCAAGGGGGGCATGGGGGAAGGTTACACGGAAAACCGCCCCTTCTGGGTCGACATTTCGCGCAGTCATCTGGCCCTCGTGATCTTTCACGATGCTGGCGGAAATCGCCAGACCCAACCCCATCCCGCGCCCGCTTTCGCGCGTGGTGACGAAGGGTTCTTTCAGGTCCTCCAAGGTGGCCGAGCCGATGCCGTGCCCGTTATCCTCGATCTCGACCCACGCGTCGGTGCCGGATATCCCCGCCCTAATCGTAAGTCTGGGGGCAGAGCGGTCTTCGCTGGCATCCAAGGCGTTACGCAGAAGGTTGGTCATGACCTGTTCAACCCGCAAGCGTATGCCGCGAATAAGCACCGGATCTGTCGGCAGATCCAACGCCACCTTGGCCCCGATCTGTTGAATGTTTGGCGCAACAAGATCGAGTGACATTTTGATCGCATCACGCAGGTCTAGTTCTTTGAAGGCCTCGGCGTCCGAGCTGGCGAAGAACTTCAGCTGCCGTGTGATGCCTTCCATCCGGTCCACCAAGCCGCCGATATCCGTGGTCAGCTTGTTTCCCCCACCGCTACCGATCTCGGCGGCCACAAGGTGGTTGCGCATGGCCGCAATGGGCTGCCCTAACTCATGCGTTACGGATGCCGCCAGCCGTCCAAGAGCAGCCAGCCGGCTTGCGCTTTCAAGCTCGTTCTGAGTCCGCTTCAAACGACGCTCGGCGGTCATGCGTTCGGTGATTTCCGTGGCCAGCCGTTCGTTCGCCTGCCGCAGATCGGCCTCTTCCCGCTCGGATCGGCGAAGCTCGGCGTCGACGCGGCGCGCGCGTTGGATCTGGAATAGGATAAAGGCAACGGCGGCCAGGATCATCGCGATGGCCGTGACCAGCCACGCCCGCGTAAGCGCCTGAACGTCGCTTGCAAAGAAATGCAACTGCCACCCGTGTGGCAGATCATCCGCCACCAAATGCAGGTGTTCCGAACCGCCGATCCGCGCGCGTTGATCGGCAAGCGCCGACCAGTCCAGCAGCGCCAAATCCTGCCCTGAAAACTGCCGCGCATCCACGATCTCCTGCCGCCGCTCGGGCGATAGCGGCGACAACACCCGATAGCGCCACGACGGATCCGACGCCAACAAGACAACCCCGTCCTTATTCGCCAAGAACACCCGTTCGCCAGACCCAATCCAGTTTTCTTCAAGCCCTGTCAGGTTGATCTTGATCGCCAGCACGCCCAAAATCTGGCCCGACACATCACGAACCGCATCCGCGATGAAATACCCCGGCAGACCCGTGGTCGCCCCGATGGCATAAAACCGCCCCTGCGCGCCTGAAAGTGCATCTTGGAAGTAAGGCCGGAACGCATAGTTCTGACCAATGAAACTGCTTGGTTCCTGATAGTTGGAGGCGGCAATCGTCAGCCCGTCCGGATCAATCAAGTAAATCGCATCCAGCCCGGCACGCGACGCGAAATCCATGATCCGAGGGTTCAGGCGATCGGTCGCGCCACCCTTCGCGGTTTCGATCACAAACGGATCACGCGCCAGCACGTATGTCAGATGGGAGAACCGTTCCAATTCACCTGAAACCGAGCTTTGGTAGAGCGAAAGACGCCCCTGCGCTTTCGTCAGTTCCTCGGACTGGAAATAGCCGTAGGACATCCTGAACAGGATGAACGCAACGACGGTGGTCGCGATGATTGGAATGATTAGCGATCGCAAACGCATGCCAATCGATTGGCCGGTTTCAAATGGGAAAGCAAGTAATTACTTCTCATGTCGGTTCCTTCGCGGCCCCAGTTTGCGCGGCCATCCAAGCCGAAAGATGCCTGCTACACACCACCCACGGATCGAATGTGGCCCCATATTTCTTCAACGCCCTCGCAGTGCTTTGGGTTGGTGAAGAGCAAGGGCAGATTGGGGCGCATCTGCGCCGCGTCGCGGTCCATCACGTCAAGACTTGCGCCGACATGGGGGCAAGGTCGGTCTTGTTGATTACCAGAGTGTCCGAGCGGGTGACCGCAGCTCCGCCTTTGCGCGGGACCTCCTCGCCCGCTGCGGGACTGTATTTCACCGATGCATACCTGCCCGAGGGCGGCTTTTCGCGCCTGATGCGCGACGTGCTTTTTCCATTGCTGATCGATCAGTCTAACGCCCTCAGTAGATCGAATATCTGCGCGCGCATCCACGCGGCCATCGGTGTTTTGTCAGCCCGGCTGTGCCAGATGCCAATGATCAAAGATGGCGCGATGGGCATCGGTGGCTGGAAAACGTCAAGCCCGTAGGCATCTTTCACCTCGGTCGCAAGTTGCGCGGGGATCAAGGCGATCAGATCGCTGTCACGAACAACCCGGCACACGCCCGAAAACACGGGAACCGTCATGGCGACATGCCGTTTCTGCCCAACCTTGGCCAATGCGGCATCTCCCATCGCCGCAAGCTTGCCTTCGGGTGAGAACAGCACATGCGGCATGGCGCAGAAACGTTCCATCGGCATCATGGCACCGTCCTGAAGTCCGGCAATGCCGGGGTTGGTCTTGCGCGCGATGACCACAAAGGGCGCGTGAAACAGCGGCGCGCGGCTGATCCAGTTTGGCAGTTTTGTGTCGGGGATCAGTGCCAGATCCGCGTCATACCGCTCCAAACTGTCCACGTAATCATAGGGGACAAGATCGACCAGTTGGGCGCGCAATCGCGGAGCTTTCTTCAGCAGCACGTCACCAAGCTTTGGCATCAACATTTCAGCCATGAAGTCAGACGCGGCAATTTTGAAGTTCCCCTCGGCGGTCGCCGGGTCAAGAGTATCCTGAGGAGAAAGAAGCACCTCAATCCGGTTCAGCTCTCCAGGCAGGTCTTGGCGTATCCTTTCAGCATATTCAGTGGGCACCAGCGTGTTTCCCTGCCGTACGAACAACGGATCGTTCAGCGCATGGCGCAAACGAGACAGGGCCGAGGAGACAGCGGATTGAGACAGGCCCAACCGTGTGCCCGCCTTGACGGTCGACCCCTCGCGGAACAGCGCGTCCAATACCCTGAGAAGATTCAAATCGAATGTCGCGAAATTCATTTGATTAATATCCTGCATTAAAAATGTCTGTTTGGTAGATATCTTGAGGCTGGATTAAGCTTCAGTCAACGAAGGCGCTTTCGTTTCAATCCACGGTATTAGGAGAGAAATGATGAAAGACAGTAAGACCACAAACGCCGAGCTCGAATGGCTGGGCGTGACCTATAAAACCATTCTGGCCGCTGATGAAACGGATGGCGCCATGTCGATTGTCGACAGCACCTCGCCCATCGGCAGCGGCCCCCCGCGCCATATCCATCACAATGAAGACGAGACCTTCGTGATCCTGACCGGTGCGTGTCGGGTCTGGTTGGAAGGCGAAGAACAGGTGCTGGAAGCCGGGGGAAGCACGTTCATCCCGCGCGGCAAAGAGCATACGTTCAAGGTGATCGGAGACGAACCATGCCGCCATCTGGTCATCCTGACCCCTGGCGGGTTTGAAGGGTTCTTCGCCGACATGGTCGCCGGTCAGTTCGCAATCCCTGATGACATGCCGGCCATTGTAGAATCCGGTGATCGCCATAACATGACCTTTACCGGTCCCCCCTTAGATTGAGAGCCATGACCAAACCCGTTGTCTACCACATCCCCGTCTGTCCCTTTTCTCAGCGGTTGGAGATCCTGCTGGCCCTGCGCGGCCAGCAGGATGCCGTCGAGTTCCGTGTCGTCGATATCACCAAGCCGCGCGATCCTGACCTTCTGGCCAAGACGCGCGGGACAACGGCGTTGCCGGTCCTTGAAACGTCTGAGGGCCAGATCCTCAAGGAAAGCTTGGTGATCCTGCGCTATCTCGATGAAGCGCTCGAAGGGGCGCCGCTGCGGCGTCGCGACCCATATGAACATGCGATTGAAAGCATGCTGATCGCCAAAGAAGGTTCGTTCACGATGGCGGGCTATATCTATGTGATGAATCAGGACAAGGCGCAGCGCACGGCGCTAAATGACAAGCTGCTTGGCCTCTACCGGGACCTCAATGACTTCCTGCTTGAATACAACCCGGACGGCACCTTCCTGTTCGATGAGTTCGGTTTGGCAGAAGCCGTGTTTACCCCGGTATTCAAACGGTTCTGGTTCCTTGACTATTATGAAGGTTTCGAGCTGCCCGCCGGTCCGGACTATGATCGTGTTGCGAAGTGGCGCACGGCGTGCTTGGCCCACGACGCGACGGATCAGGTGTCACAGGAAGAAATCGTGAAGCTCTATTACGATTACGCTCTGGGTGCGGGGAATGGGGCTCTGGTCGATGGCCGAAGCGTGTCGAGTTTCGCGTTCGAGCCAGGCTGGAAAACGCGCCCGATGCCACCGCGCGACAAATATGGGACGCGGGCATCTGATGAGGCGCTTGGGTTGGTTGCTGCGGATACGGGCTGAGACGTCGGCGGCTATTGCGCCATCAATCGACGTTTTTCGGCCATCGCCTCGCGCCTTTGCTGTTCCAGACCTTGCCGGAAGGACTGTTCCACAAAGTCGATGTGATCCAGCGCCGCTTTTTCCGCGCGCTCTTCGTCCCCGTCGATGACCGCTTGCCCCAAGCTTAAGTGTTGTTCGAGCAGTTTCTTACCCGTCCCATCAAGCGTCTTCAGGAAGTCGCGGTTATAAAACACGCTTTGCTGGGTCAGGTCGAAAATCGACGCCATCATATGGATCAGCGTTGCATTCTGGCTGGCATCCACAATGGCTGAATGCAGGGCGAAATCTGCTTCGCGCGATGCGTCCGCGTCGTTTGTCTTCCACGCCCGCTCGATCTCGGTCAGGATTTCGGAAATCCGCTCTTTGTCGGCGTGCGTGGCGCGGCGGGCTGCAAGGCGGGCGGCGAAGCCCTCTTGTTCGCGCCGGTATTCCAGGTAATCGAAAAACGCCGGTTCGTGACGGCCATACAGATCCAGAAGGGCGGGAAGCATCGCCTGACCGGTCAAGGGCGCAACAAAGCTGCCCTCCCCGTGCTTGATCATGACCAAGCCGCGCTCTTCTAGAATATGAAGCGCTTCACGCAGCTTTGGGCGCGAGACGCGAAGTGTCTCGGCCAGCTCGCGTTCTGACGGTAGTTTTCGCCCCTGTTTTAGGATGCCCGAGGCAATCAAATCCTCGATCTGTGCGACGACAGCATCGGCCAGTGATTCGTGTCCAACCGGATCAAAAAGAGCTTTGTTCGTCATTTTGAGCTTACCTCGGTTCCAAGTTGTTCCCGGAGTGGTGGTAAAACAAAGTAACCAACGCTGATCAAAAATCAACCCGGATCAAATCTTCGCGGTGTTCCTTGTTATGGTTTGAAAAATAACAGGAATGTCCGGGGTATGTGGGCCTCATTGGCTGACGATTGCCCAAAATCCGTGCCGTTTAACCTACGAAAACTCAGTGTTGAGAATTGCCAGTGGTAAATAAAGTTGTTGACCGGTCGCGGTGGTAATATTTATTTACCAATTTGTATCAATGCCGGATTTGCCGTGGAGGCGGCGCCGGTCATTACGGTCCAACCTCGGAGGAAACCCATGAAAAAGACCCTGACTTCGCTGGCGATTGCCGCGACTCTTCTGACCACCACCGCAGCGCAGGCTGCCGACAAACTGCTGCTGAAAACCCCGATTGCGTTCTCGACCGCACTGCCGGGTCTGGGTTCGCCGATCCCGCGCGTTGCCGAACAGCTGGACCTGATGTCTGGTGGTACGCTGAAGATGAAAGTCTACGAGCCCGGCAAGCTGGTGCCACCGTTCGAGATCTTGGACGCCGTAAGCTCGGGCAAGATCAACTCGGGCTACACCACGGCGGGCTACTGGGCCGGTAAGATCCCGGCCGCCCCGCTGTTCTCGGCGGTGCCGTTTGGCCCGGAAGCTGGTGAATACATGGCGTGGCTGTACTATGGCAACGGGATGAACCTGTACCAAGAGATGTATGATCAGGCGGGCTTCAATGTGAAGGTTCTGCCCTGTGCGATCATCGCCCCGGAAACCTCGGGCTGGTTTGCAAAGGAAATCAACAGCGCTGAAGATCTGGAAGGTCTGAAGATGCGTTTCTTCGGTCTGGGCGGCAAAGTGATGCAGCGCTTGGGTGTTGCCACCAGCCTGCTGCCGGGTGGCGAGATTTTCCCCGCACTGGAAAAAGGCGCGATCGACGCGACCGAATTCTCGATGCCGGCAATCGATGCGCGTCTGGGCTTCCATAAGCTGGTCAAGTTCAACTACTTCCCCGGCTGGCACCAACAGGCCACCGTATTTGAACTGCTGGTGAACAAGGACGTTTGGAACGAAGCATCGGATCAACACAAAGCCATCATCGAAAACGCCTGTAAGGCCTCGATGACCGACAGCTTTGCAGAAGGCGAAGCCATTCAGCATGACGCCCTGCTGGACAACGTCGAAAACAACGGCGTGACCATCAAAATCTGGTCGGACGAGATGCTGAACGTCTTCCGCGAGAACTGGAACGCCGTAGCCGATGAAGAAGCCGCCAATGACGAATTCTTCGCTAAGGTTCTGGGTGACATGACCGAGTTCCGCGAAGGCTATGCGATCTGGAAAGAGAACGCGTTCCTCCCCCGTAAGTAACTTTCCCAAGAACGTGGGGCGGCGTGATCCGCCGCCCTGCACCTATTTGTTTTTCCCTTTTTATCCCTGACCTCGCGCAATTTCGCCGCCATCGCCTGTGGAGGAGAACATGGCCCAGACCCCGCATCAACAAGACGTGGACTTGAATGATCCCGTCGACGTGTACGAACACATTCTCGAACACGAGGACCGCGACACGCAGGTCGCTGCCGTCGCCATCGACAAAACTGTAAAGGGCGTAGGCAACATCGTCATGTGGGCCAACCTTCTTTTGGTGGCCGCCATCGTGACACAGGTAAGCCTGCGCTATCTGTTCAACGTGAACTTCCCCAAGCTCGACGAAATCCAGTGGCATTTCTATGGGTTGGTGACGATGGTCGGCATTTCTTATGCCTTGGTCACCGACAGCCATGTGCGCGTTGATATCCTGCACATGCAACTAAGCCGCCGTGCGCAGCGGGTGATCGAGGTGATCGGGATCCTCGCGCTGCTGGTGCCCTTCATCTATTTGATGGTCGATCAGGGCTGGGACTATTTCTATGAAAGCTGGCGGGTGAACGAACGCTCTGACAGCCCGACAGGTCTGGCCGCGCGCTGGGCGTTCAAGGCCGTGATCCCGGCCAGCTTCGTGCTGTTGGCGCTGGCTGCCGTGGCCCGCTTGATCCACGACGCGCATGCGATTGTGGTGAATTACGATGACGAGCGGAAGGGCAAGGACCTACGCTTGATCCTGTGGGCGCTGGTGGCCTTCGCCGTCGTCGCAACCGCTCTGACCTTCGTGGTCGAAACCACCGAAGAGAAGCTGGTCATCGCGATGTTCCTGACCTTCATCGCGCTTCTGTTCACGGGCTTCCCCGTGGCGTGGACCCTTGCAGGTGTCGGGGTGGCCTATTGCGGGCTGGCTTACCTGTTCGACAATGACCTGATGCTCTGGACCGGGCTGGAAAGCACCTTCACCGGGCTTGATTATCTAACCCTTGGGGCCGTTGTGAATCGGGTCTATGCGACTATGTCGAACGCTGTTCTGGTGGCGTTGCCCATGTTTATCTTCATGGGGCTGATGCTGGATGAAAGCGGCGTGGCGGAACGTCTGATGACCTCGATGCAGCGCTTGTTTGGAACGGTGCGTGGCGGGCTGGCCATCACAGTGACCATGATCGGCATCATTCTTGCGGCCTCGACCGGCATTATCGGTGCGTCGGTGGTTCTGCTGGGCGTGCTGTCGCTGCCGTCGATGATGGAGCAGAAATACAACCCCTCGCTGGCGGCTGGTGTGGTGTCGGCGTCCGGTACGCTTGGCATCCTGATCCCGCCTTCGATCATGCTGGTGATCATGGCCGACCAGATGGCCTTGTCAGTAGGGGATCTGTTCATGGCCGCGGTGTTCCCGGGCGTGATCATCGGGTGCCTCTACCTGACCTATATTTTTGTTATTGCGCTGATCAAACGCGACGCGGCCCCGGTGCCCGAGGGCGCAACCCGCCCTGACTGGGCAGCGGTCAAGGATGTGCTGATTGCGATCCTGCCGACGCTGGGTCTGATCTTGGCGGTGCTTGGTTCGATCTTCGCGGGCCTCACCACGCCGACCGAGGCGTCGGGCGTGGGTGCCCTTGGCGCAACCCTGCTGGCGCTGGGCTATCGCAAGCTGACCTTCCGTAAGCTGGTCAACGTGCTGAAAGCCACCTTCAACACCACCGCCTATATCTTCGCGATCTTTCTGGGCGCGACGGTGTTCAGCTATGTGCTGCGGGAACTGGGTGGCGATGCGTTGATCGAGGACATGATCCACAGCGCTGGCCTTGGCGCCACTGGAACTGTGATTTTCATCCTGTTCATCGTGTTCCTGCTGGGCTTCGTGCTGGACTGGATCGAGATCACCTTGATCGTGCTGCCTCTGATGCGCCCGATTGTGAATGCGCTGGGTCTGGATATTCCCGGCTTTGGCGCCATCGATGAACCTGCGCTGGTGTGGTTCGTGATCCTTGTCGCGGTGACGTTGCAGACCAGTTTCTTAACGCCACCGGTTGGATTTGCGCTCTTCTATCTGAAGGGGGTTTGCCCGCCCGAGATCAAACTGACGGATATCTACAAGGGCATCATTCCCTTTGTGATCCTGCAGCTGATCGGTCTTGCCCTTGTCTTCTACTGGCCCGCACTTGCCACTTGGCTGCCGTCGGTCGCGTACTAGGAGTTTGAATATGCGTCTTAAAGATTGTCACAACTTCCACGATTTCCGCAAACTGGCGCAGCGTCGTCTGCCGGGGCCGATCTTCAACTACATTGACGGCGGTGCCGATGACGAGGTGACGCTGCGCAAGAACTCGAGCGCGTTCGACAATTGCGATCTGCTGCCGTCGGTCCTGCGTGGGGTGAAGGACGTGGATATGTCCGTCACCGTGATGGGGCAAAAGCTGGACATGCCGGTCTATTGCTCGCCCACCGCGCTGCAACGGTTGTTCCATCACAAAGGTGAACGTGCCGTTGCCGCCGCAGCCGACAAATACGGCACCATGTTTGGGGTTTCGTCTCTGGGCACCGTGTCGCTGGAAGAGCTGCGGCAAAAGCACAAGAATCCGCAGGTCTACCAGTTCTATTTCCACAAGGACCGCGGGTTGAACGCGGCCATGATGCAGCGCGCGAAAGAGGCCGGCGTCGAAGTGATGATGCTGACCGTGGACAGCATCACCGGCGGCAATCGTGAACGGGACCTGCGCACCGGGTTTTCGATCCCGTTCCGGCTGACCTTGGGCGGCATGATCCAGTTCGCGATCAAGCCGATGTGGGGCATCAACTATGTCACGCATGAGAAATTCCGCCTGCCGCAACTGGATGAACATGTCGATATGGGGGGTGGGGCCAGCTCGATCGGGGGTTATTTCACCGACATGCTCGACCCATCGATGACATGGGATGACGTGGCCCAGATGGTGCGTGACTGGGATGGTCAGTTCTGCCTGAAGGGCATCATGACCGTCGAAGACGCTAAACGCGCTGCCGAGATTGGTTGCACCGGTATCATTCTGTCGAACCACGGCGGGCGACAGCTGGATGGCTCGCGCACGCCGTTCGATCAGTTGGACGAGATCGTTCAGGCGGTTGGCGACAAGTTGGACGTCATGATGGACAGCGGGATCCAACGTGGTACTCATGTTCTGAAGGCATTGTCGCTTGGCGCCAAAGCAGTGGGGATCGGGCGCGGATACCTGTATGCGCTGGCTGCGGGCGGTCAACCAGCCGTCGAGCGCGCGCTGGGTCTGATGCACGCCGAGATCGAGCGCGACATGAAACTGATGGGCGTCACACGCGTCGACCAACTGAGCCGCGACAACCTGCGCTTTCTCGGGGACGGTGCGGTGAAGACACGCGCAGGAGCTGCTGCATGACCAACGACGCGCTTCTCTCCCGTTTCCGCGACATCGTTGGTCGCCGTCATGTCCTGACCGGACAGCGGGCGACCGAACGCTTTCGGCGCGGGTTCAGATCGGGGGAAGGGGAAGCGCTGTGCGTTGTTCGTCCGGGGACGCTGCTTGAGCAATGGCAGGTGCTTGAGGCCTGCGTCGCGGCTGACAAGATCGTCATCATGCAGGCTGCCAATACCGGGCTGACCGAAGGCTCGACCCCGTCGGGCAACTATGACCGCGACGTGGTTCTGATCAACACCCGACGCATGGGCAAGATCGTGCCGCTGGACGAGGGGCGTCAGGTCATCGGCTTTCCGGGCTCCACACTGTTTGCCTTGGAGAAGCTTCTCGACCCGCTGGGGCGCGAACCGCATTCCGTGATCGGGTCTTCTTGTATCGGTGCGTCGATCATCGGCGGGGTCTGCAACAATTCTGGCGGCTCGCTGGTGGAACGTGGCCCATCCTATACCGAGCTGTCGCTTTACGCGCAGGTTGATGAAAACGGCCAGCTGTCGTTGGTCAATCATCTGGGGGTCGATCTGGGCGACACGCCCGAGGAGATTCTGACGCGGCTTGAGGCAGGCGATCTGGGGTCGAGCGTCCCTGATACCAATCGCAAGGCGTCCGCCACCGACTATGCCAGTCAGGTACGCAAGGTGGACGCGGAAACGCCCGCGCGGTTCAATGCCGACAAGCGCCGCCTGCACGAGGCCTCGGGATGTGCGGGCAAGCTTGGCGTTTTCGCTGTGCGGCTGGATACCTACGCCAAACCCGCCACGCAAAAGACCTTTTATATCGGCACCAATGACACCGCAGACCTGACAGAGCTGCGCCGTCATATCCTGTCGGAGTTTGAGACGCTGCCGGTTTCGGGCGAATATATGGAACGCGAGGTGTTCGATCTGACCGAGTGCTATGGCAAGGACACGGTCATGATGATCGACTGGTTGGGCACGGATCGCCTGCCGTCCTTCTTTGCCCTGAAAGGCGCGATTGATGCGCGGCTGCGGTCTGTCCCCGGCCTTGCCAATTTCACGGACCGCGCCATGCAGCTGTTTGCCCGCCTGACCCCCAGCATCCTGCCGAAACGGTTGAAGGACTTCCGCAACCGCTATCGTCACCACCTGATCCTGAAGATGCGAGACGACGGGATTGCCGAGGCGTCGGACTATCTGTCCAAGCTCTTTGCGGATCGCGACGGGGATTTCTTCGAATGTTCCGACCGCGAGGCGAAGATTGCCGGGTTGCATCGGTTCGCCGCTGCAGGCGCCGCCGTGCGCTACATGGCGATCCATTCGAACGAGGTCGAGGATATCTTGGCGCTTGATATCGCGTTGCGCCGCAATGATCGTGATTGGTACGAAGTCCTGCCCGCCGAGGTCGATGATCAGCTTGTTCACAAGCTTTATTATGGCCACTTCTTCTGCCACGTGCTGCATCAGGATTACGTGGTCAAAAAAGATGCCGATCCCAAGCAGATCAAGGCACAGATGTTGAAGCTTTTGGATCAGCGCGGCGCAGAATATCCGGCCGAACACAATGTCGGGCATCTCTATCCGGCCAAGCCTGATCTGGCGGCGCATTATACCTGCTGTGATCCCTCCAATTCGTTCAATCCCGGCATCGGAAAGATGTCGAAGAAGAAGCACTATGCGTGACGCATAGCGTGGGTGGGTCAGACACATCCCATCGATCACGTATCCTCTAAGAAAGCGCCGCGAAGATCGGGGCGTCCGTCCGGCAAAACACCGCCACATTTGTCAACGGACGTTCGCAACCCGAACGTCGTGATGAAAAAAGGCTTAAGCGGTAGCCTTGGGATAGTCATTCACCCATAGATAGTTTTGATTGACGTATCAGAGACACTTCACCAAACCGAAGACGATAGAAACCTGTTTTTTCTTGAGAATTTGCGACGTCCCGTTAGTAACCCTCAAACGCAAACGAGGGAATGTTGGTGAAAAGATATCGCGGGCAGAGAGCGGGTGGATTTGGGGCGTGGATCGCCGCACTGCTGATTTTTTTGCTGCCAGCAGAAGCACCCGCAAGCGATCATGTATCACTGGGTGATACGCAACCCGGCGAAATCCTGTTGATCGAGCTTGACCAATTGCTTCCTCTGACGCGGTTGAAAGTCGAGATAGACGGCGAACAGGTCTGGACCACTCTGGACCTGTCCGGCACAACGCTTCGTCTGAAGGTGCCCACAGATCTGACCGGAAATACGCATGAGATTGTGCTGTATGAAGAGACACCGCGCGGGGATGTTTTCATCGGCCGGTGGGAATTCACGCTTGTCGCGGCCGGTACCACAGAAGCCTATGTCGCCCTTCAGGCCGAAAGTGGAGTGGTGGGCAATCGCGATGAACACAAGGTCTATACCGGGTTCGGGGGGCGGCTGGATTTCGACATCCGGAATGGCCTTCTGCGTGGCGGTCTAAGCTTCTCGCGGGCGGCGTTGTCGGATCCTGTCACCGGCGAATACTACGCGATTGATGATCACTATCTGGAAACCCGACACACGGTGCTTGGCGGGAACCTGTTCCTGCGGTTGGGCTCGCATTACTACAACATGAACGGAAACCTGATTGACCAGGCGTCGCGCCGCGGGGTGTCTTTACGCTTCGTGGATGAAGCCAACCGGGACGAGGTCGCGGCGTTCGTTTTGCAACCCAGCCTGTCCACCAGCACGGAAAACCTGATCGGCGTGGACGACTGGAATGATCGGGTGTACGGGGCGACAACTCAGATCGCGCCGTTTTTGAACAGCGGTTTGCGCCTTGGTTTCACCGCCTATGATGGGCGGGCAGGGGATCTGCCCAACGGGTCGGTTGGCAGTGTTCGGGGCAAAGGTGTGTCGCTGTCCGCGCCTGTGTTCGGCGACAGGATGGATATCTTGTTGTCTGCGGACGAGACCGCGTGGTTTGATGGTGGCACATGGCGTTCAGGACAAGCGCTTGAAGCGGAACTGACAGTCCGTCTGACGCCGCCTGAAATTCCCGACGCATTATCGCTTGGTCTGGGCTATTCGCAGATTGATCAGGATTTCCATTCGCCGCTCAACCCGAACCTGATCGTCGGAGAACGGGCCAAACGGGTTGAAGTGGATTATGCGGGCCATGAATGGAGCTGGGCCCTTGGGGCCGAACAGGCCCGGACAAATGAGGGTGGAAGCCCAGACCAAGCCGTGGATCGCCTGACCCGTCTGTCCTTTGAAACAACATACGCCCCGGATGTGTTCACCGGCGGATTTCTGAACGGGGCAAGGTTCTATTTCTCGTCCGAACTGTTTGTGCAGGAACGGCTCGAGACCCCACTGGGCGCCTTGCCAGAGCAGGATCACCAACTGGCCTCGTTTAACGTCGGAATGAACAAATTCACTGAACGCGGCAGCTATGCGGTGCTCTACAGCTATGAGGATCTGGACTATCTCTCGTCCCCGGATGGGGACGAAATCGCGCATGGGCTTGAGTTTCTGGCCTCGGTTGCGCCCAATGATCGGCTTGACGCAACGGTGCAGCTGAACCTTCGGCACCATACTTCGACACTCGGAAAATTCTGGGAGGCGCGCGCCGCCGCCAGCCTGAACTACACGCTTGTACCCGGCCTCTGGGACTATGCATTTGAAGCTGGGATCGTAGAGTATAGCGACGGCGCGGATGAGAACGCCCGCTATCTGCGTCAAGAGCTCGGTTTGACACTGATCGAGGATCATTCGCTTGTCTTCAGCGCAGAATATATGAGGGGTGATTGGTCAAGAAGGATGCTTGACGGGGATGGTTGGCTATTCGGTATTGCCCTGCGCAGCGATCTTCGACACATCGTATATCGGTAAGGTGCGGATATGAAAGAGGCAGATCTGAAATCTTTGATCCACCGGATCGGGGCGGGGGAAAAGAACGCCATTGAAGCGCTTTATCGCCATATGGAGCAACCCCTTTACAGATTTATCAACATTAAATTGAACGATCCGTTCCTCTCGGCCGACATACTACAAGACGTGTTTTTAGATGTATGGAAAGGGGCGGCCGCTTTTGAAGGGCGATCTGCTGTTAAGACGTGGATGTTTTCGATTGCGTACCGAAAGGTGATTGATGTGTTTCGCAAGAATGCACGTCTGACCATATCTGATGATCTTCCCGAACAGGTGGATGACGCGCCAAGCGCGGTGGCACATATCGCGGCTGCGGAAGATGCGGCGCATTTGCGGATCTGCTTGGACGGTTTGAAACCCGACCATCGTGACGCCATCGAATTGGCGTTCTACGAGGACATGGGCTATCGTGAAATCGCCGAGATTACCGCAGTTCCTGAAGGGACCATCAAGACCCGTATTTTCCATGCCAAAAAGTTGTTGTTGCACTGCCTACAGGGCAGAATGAATGCAAAGGTGGCGTTATGAGTGAGCAAGTAGACCGTCAGCATATCCTCGAGCTGTTGCCCTTTTGGGTCAACGGAACCCTGTCGCCAGAAGAGCGGGGCATGGTCGAGGCCGCAATGGAGCAAGACCCGACCCTTCGGCAGGAAGCCGAGATGCTTGCCCTCATCCGCGCAACGGTGAAAGAGCAGCCCGAGATGCAGAGCCCCGGAGAGTTGGGTCTAGCCCGGCTTCGGCGTGTCATCGAAGAAGATCCACAGCAAGTTCTGGACGGGCGATCCAGAGCGCGGCGCTATATTCTGTCGTTTTCAAGCGGTCTGGCGGCAGCGCTTGCTTTGCTTGCCGTGCTCGGCAACTTTCGCGCGTCGGAAGACGTCTATGAACTGGCCTCGTCCAGCGACGACGCGGCAAATATTGTTGTGATGTTTCGGCCAGATGTAACGCAGGCCTCGATGTCATCTCTTTTGCAGATGCATGATCTGGTGATCGTCGACGGCCCGTCTGCGATCGGCCTTTACCGGCTGTCTCCGCTTGATCCGGACACCGATCTGGCGCTGCTGGCCGGGGTGCTGCGGTCAGAAACCGAAATTTTCGAAACTGTGGATCTTCCGTGAAGCGCCTTGCCCTTGCTTTTGCCCTGATTGCCATCACACTCTTTGGTGTCGTTCCAAGCGCACAGGCGCAGCAGGGCAATTGCGTGCTGCCCGGCGACATACTTGATGTGCCCACCCCAGGTTTCCTACGGAATGCGACACCCAATTTGAGAACGCGGGTAAATGGCACATTGTTGCCCGCCACGTTGATTTCGCACACTACCAGCCGCATTCGTGTCAGGCTGCCGTTGTCCGGATTGCCTTACTCGGTTCAGTTTCACATCGTTCATGTCGAACCCAACGGGTCGACCAAGGTCGTCGCTTCGGCGCGAGTTTGTGATGATCCGAATGGAGGAGGCAGCGTGACCGGGCCGGGCGGCGGTGGAGGCTCGGGTCGGGGTGCCGGGTTAGGGCAGGGCCTTTTTCTGAGGACGCCCAATGGTCAGCCCCTTGTTCGGGCCACCCGGCATGAAGTGGCCGCACCAAGTGGCGGGCCAGAATATCTTCTGATCGGGTCCAGCGAAGAAATGGCCCGGGCCCAGACCATGATGTCTCGTGAAGGCGTGTCCATCCTGCGCAACACCTCTCTTGGGGCTCTGGGCGCGCGGATGTCTGCGGTGGATCTGAACGGACGCCTGTCACTTGCCGAGCTACGGTCTCGTTTGGCCCGGCAGCGCATTTCCGTGATCGTCGACAAACATTCAGTGTATGGGGCCGCCAAGGGGCGCACCGCTTACGCCAACCAGCTTTTGGGTTTGGCGCCAGATACAGGCTGCAAGCTAAAACGCCCTGTCCGTGTTGGGCTGATCGATGGCCCGGTGGATACCTCAAACCCGGCATTGCGGGGCGTGTCCGTCAAATCGACCTCTGTCCTGTTTCCGCGTGACCGCACCGGTTCGGTCGATCATGCCACGGGCATCGTTGCCCTGATCAGCGGATTGGGAACGGATAAGCTGCCGCAGGGTATCAGCCCCGGAGCGGAAATTTTCTCGGTCGTGGCGTTTGCGCGCAACGGGGGGCGTTCGGTTGCGCGGCTGGAAAGCATTGCGCAAGGCCTGAATTGGATGGTCGAAAACAATGTCGACATCGTGAACATGTCCTTGGCCGGGGCGAAGAATGACAGCTTGGAAGACATTGTCAAAACCGTCGCCCGCAAGGGGCTGATTATGGTGGCGGCCACGGGGAATGGGGGGCGCGATGCTGTTGCATACCCCGCATCGGATCCGAACGTCATCGCAGTCACCGCGATTGATGCTAGCGAGCGGCTGTATAAACATGCCAATGGCGGCCCCGAGGTGGACTTCTCTGCGCCTGGTGTCGATCTGCTTTTGCCACGCGGGCGGGGTACAACCTTTGCCTCGGGCACCTCATATGCTGCGGCTTTTGCCACTGCGATCATCGCCCAGGAAGTCGCACGATCCGGTGGGCAACAGACGCGTCTTCTGAACGTTCTGCGTGAACGGTCTCGGGATCTCGGCCGTCCTGGAAAGGACAATCGGTTTGGCTGGGGACTGATCCAGGCAGACCCGTGCAACTAATTTCAAATTTATTTTGAACCCTCTCCCATCCTCAGCCGACAAACATATAGCGACGTTGTTTGTGTCGCTGCTGTTGCTTAGTGCGGTGCTGGAGTTTTGGTTAAATAGTGCGCGGTTACGTGGTGCCCTCCAGCGCCTGAGTATCTTGGGTTTGGCCTGCAAAGTTTGAAGTGATTGAGTTACGATTTCTGCATGGTCAGAGGGAGCGGTTGGTATCTATGATACCAACCGTGTACCTGTTGCCAGTGGGTATCCTTACTTCTGCAAGATGGCGCTTTCCCATTCCGACAGAAATGCGCGTTTCTTGAGCTGGTCCAAGAAGACAAGAAGGCCCGGGCCGATCCGGATGCGGTTTAAGGCAGCTTCATTCTGGCTGAGGTCAAGCGCGGGGTTGGTCAGAACCTGAGCGTCCTGCCCATGCGACCGTGTCATGAGGTGGTTCAAAAACAGGGCCGCAAGTTCAGACGACGGGGCATTGCTGGGGATCAACGCGGTGCGCAGCATGACAGTGGTAAAATCTGACGGCAGGATGATGGCGAACTCGTCCCGGTCTTCGCGGTTGATCGCATAACTTCCAAGGACGTTATAGGCGACAAGCAGATCACCGGATTTTACCGCGTCGATCATGTTGGACGAACAGCAGAAAAGCTGCGCATCCAGTGCGCCCATGACCTCGGTCAGGCGCCAATAGATTTCCGAAGCGCGCGTGTCCTGTGTGGCGAACAGATAGCCAAGGCCGGACTCGCGCACGTCATAGGTGCCGACGCGGCCCCGGAAAAGATCGGGGTGCTGACGCAACAGGTTGATCAGGTCGTTTCTGCTGTTGGGCAGGGGAAGATCGCCGAAACCCGATTTCGACACAACGATTGCCGCAGGTTCCTGCGTGAATGCGAACAGCATGTCGTTCCACACAGCCCAGTCGGGAAGCGCGCCAGTGGCTTCAGAAGTAAAGCGCTGAGCCAAGCCGTCATTCGCCAGTTTGGTTTGCAGGTCCATCGCGCTGGACACGGCGACGTCGAACGCCTTGCCTTCGTCAACGATGGCCTTTTGTAGCTCGGAGGAGCTGACCACCGTGTATTCGATGGACGTATCGGGGGCCGAAGCCAGGAAAGACGAGATCATCGGCTTGAAAAACGCGATGTCGGCGGTCGAGATGATCCGCAGTTCGCGCGTGCTGTCTTCTGGGCCAAACCGCGCGACCTCCTCCGCCTCGAAAGCGCTAGCCCATCCGGCCGCGAAGATCAGGACGATGGAAAGAGCAAACTGACGCATGCGCCGCCTCCTGGGTTGTTCGTGATGTGCAGGGTGCCGCCGTGGGCCTCGATCACCTCTTTCGCGATGGTCAGCCCAAGGCCAGAGCCAACGATATCTTGCGTGTTCGCCCCGCGTGCAAAGCGTTGCGGAAGCTTGTCCAACTCATCGGTTTGGAAGCCGGGCCCGGTGTCGTTGACGCAGATTTTTGCGCCGTCATCGGTGATGGTCAGCGCCACGTGGATTTCCGCGCCGGACGGCGAATATTTCACCGCGTTGTCCAACAGGTTGTGCAGCGCATTCTGCACCAGAATGGGGTCGCCCTTGATAACGGCAGTCTCGACCTCGGTCGCTTCAAGGGTGACGTCTTTCAGTTCCGAAGTCGGGCGCATGCGTTCGACGGTGTCCTGCACAAGGCGATGCAGGCTGATCTCTTCCCGCTCCAGGTGGTCCAGCCGGAACGTCACCATCGCATGGTCCAGAAGCTGCCCCGCCGTGCGCGAGCTGTCGTCGATGGCGCGGATCATCTCCCGCAGGGCTTTGCGGGTTTCCGGGTCGTCGGATTTTCGCTGAGCGACCTCGGCTTTGGTTCGGACAACTGCCAGCGGCGTGCGCACCCGGTGCGCGGCTTCCGCGATGAAATCCTCGGACCGCATCAGGGATTGCTGCAAGCGGCGCATGAACGAATTCAGCGAGGTGACCAGCGGTACCATCTCGGACGGGACGGGGGCCGCCACCGGGCGCAGATCTTTTGGCCCCCTGCGGGAAACCGAGCTTGTCAGTCGATCCAGCGGGCGGATCGTGCTGCGCGAGATAAGCGCCGCAAGCAAAACCGAAACAAGGAAGAATCCCGCCCCGATCCCCATCGACGTTCGCGAGATCCTTGCAAGCGCCCGTTTCTGCCCGGAAAGGGTCTGCGCGACCGAGACCTTCAGAAAGCTGCGACCAGTATCCGTCGACATGCGTCGTCTGACCGTTGCCACGCGGACCTCTTCACCAAGGAATATAGCTGATAGGTACGCTGGCGTTGCAGTGCCGTCCTCTTTCGCTTCCGGCAGATCGGCGTAACCACTCAGAAACTCGTCTTCAAGACGGACAGCATAGAACACCCGCTCGTCCGAGATACTGTCGAGCATAGATAGGGCAGAGTAGGGAAGGTCGATGCTGATCTCGCCGCCGCTCAGGCGCGCGCTGTCCAGAATGGACAGGGCAGAGGCCGTCAGCACATTGTCCTGACTTTCCTGCGCCACCTGCCGGGCCACAGATTGCACGACGAAATAGACAACAATCGCAAGAACGGCCGCACTTGCCAGCAACGACAGCATCAGCCTACGGCGAATGGAGCCATGTGCGACGGGTGTGCTCATGCGACCTCGAGCTTATAGCCAAGTCCGCGGATGGTCGTGATCTTCACGGTCGAAGCCTCAAGGTGACGTCGCAGCCGCCCAATATAGACCTCGATCGCGTTTTCGGTGACGTCTTCGTCATATGAAAACAGCCGGTCCACCAGCGTGGATTTCGAGAACACCTGTCCGGGCGCGTTGGCCAAAACTTCGAACAGACGCAGCTCGCGGGTGCGCAATTGGATGTCCTGATCGGGAAGTTTCAGCGTACCGGACAGCGAATCGAAGCGGAGATTTCCGAGGGTCAGAAGGTTCTGCGCGGCGCCTCCACGACGGCGCATGACCGCACGGCAACGTGCTTCGAGCTCGGAAAAATCGATGGGTTTGACCATGTAGTCATCCGCGCCAAGATCCAAAAGACCGACGCGATCTGCGACTTCTGAACGCGCAGTCAGGACGATGACCGGCGTGCTTTCTTCTTGCTTGCGATGCTGTGCCAGGAAGGTTCGCCCGTCGCCGTCTGGAAGCATAATATCCAGCAAAATCAAATCATAAGCGGTTGTGGCGGTGAAATCATGCCCGGTCTGAATGTCCGGCGCATGATCGACGACATGCCCATCCAGCACCAACCTGTCCACGACAGCTTCGGCTAGTTGTTCGTTATCTTCGATCAGCAAGAATCGCATGCAAGGTTTTCTCTTTTTGCTCGTATTTTTGTCGTGTCAGCTTTGTGTCAGCTTAGATTGTCACCCTCTTCCGACATGAGCGGCAAGTGTCGCCAATGTCAAATGGGAGGACATAAACATGAAATTCACATTGGGCCGTCGCGCCTTTATCGCTGCTGCTGCATCGCTCAGCCTTGCTGCCCCGGTTTTTGCAGACGGCCACAAGGTCGCTGACAGCATTCACTTTCTGATCCCCGGTGGCGCAGGTGGCGGCTGGGATGGCACCGCACGTGGAACCGGCGAAGCGCTGACCGGCGCTGGCTTGGTCGGCACCGCATCCTACGAAAACATGTCGGGCGGCGGCGGCGGTAAGGCTATCGGTTATCTGATCGAAAACGCAGACAGCCAGCACGGCACGCTGATGGTCAACTCGACCCCGATCGTGATCCGCTCGCTGACTGGTGTGTTCCCGCATAACTTCCGTGACCTGACGCTGGTCTCAGGCACCATCGGCGATTATGCCGCTTTGGTTGTTGGCAAGGACAGCTCGATCAACTCGATGGCGGACCTGCTGGCAGCTTATGACGCTGACGCATCCGGCACCGCGATCGGCGGTGGTTCGGTTCCCGGTGGTATGGACCACCTGGTTGCAGCCATGGTTATGGAAGCAGCTGGTAAGGACGCACTGAACGTGAAGTACATTCCGTACGACGCTGGCGGCAAAGCCATGGCAGCCCTGCTGTCGGGCGAGATCAAAGCCCTGTCGACCGGCTTCTCGGAAGCGGTCGCTTTGGCACAGGCCGGCGAAGTTAAGATCATCGGCGTGACTTCGGACGAGCGTGTGGACGCATACGGCGACGCGCCCACCATGAAGGAACAGGGCATCGACACCACCTTCGTCAATTGGCGCGGTTTCTTCGGGGCTCCTGGTCTGCCGGCCGACAAGCTGGCCATGTACCAAGAGGCCATCACCAAGATGTATGACACCCCGGAATGGGAAGCCGTGCGCGCCCGCAATGGCTGGGTAAACATCCACAACTCGGGTGATGACTTCAGAACCTTTCTGGAAGCACAGGAAAAGGTCATCGGCGATCTGATGAAGAAGCTGGGCTTCCTCTAAACCACTCACACAACACTGCGATCGGCCAGCCATTGGCCGGTCGCGACGCGACTAAGGGAGGGGAAAATGGCACTGGACCGCTGGGTTTCATTCATCATTCTGTGCGCCGCACTGGCCTATGGCTATGCCGCGTTTTTCACAATGGACGCGTCTTTGCCGCCGTTCATGCAGCGCAATCCGATCTGGCCAAGCACCTTTCCCAAGGTTCTCGCTATCCTGACGATTGCCACGTCGCTGTTCATTCTTCTGGGGTTTGAAAAATCCCCTGAAAGCGACCAAGAGCCAGACATCGATTACCGGCGCCTTGGGGACTATCATCTGGGTCAAGCGCTGGCGCTTCTGGGGCTGATGGTAGCCTATGCTCTGTTGTTGCGTCCGGCTGGTTTCCTGTTCGCGACCTTTGCTTTCCTGTCCTGTGGCGCCTTCGCTTTGGGTGAACGCAAGTTTCACATCCTGCTGCCCATCGCCGCCTTTGCCAGCTTCGTTGTCTGGTATCTGGTGGACGAGGTGCTGGGCATTTTCCTGCGCCCCTGGCCGTTTTTCATCTGAGGAGCTGAGACATGATCGAAGGACTTCTGATCGGCCTTAGCGCCGCATTCTCAATCCAAAACCTTCTGATGGTAATCGCGGGCTGTTTGATCGGTACGTTCATTGGCATGCTGCCGGGTCTGGGCCCGATGTCGATCATCGCCATCATGATCCCTGTCGCGATCACGATTGGTGATCCATCTGCCGCCATCATCCTTTTGGCCGGTGTGTATTACGGTGCCATTTTCGGCGGCTCGACCTCGTCTATCCTGCTGAACGCGCCGGGCGTAGCGGGGACCGTAGCATCAAGTTTCGATGGCTACCCAATGGCCCGAAAAGGGCAGGCCGGTAAGGCGCTGACCATTGCGGCCATTGCTTCGTTCGCAGGCGGCAGCATCGGTGCTCTGCTTCTGATGATCTTCGCCCCCATGTTGTCGACCGTCGCGCTGTTGTTCCATTCAGCCGAGTATTTCGCGCTGATGGTTGTCGGCCTGTCAGCCATCGCGGCCTTCGCGGGCACCGGCAACGTGGGTAAGGCGATCTTGATGACCTTGCTGGGGCTAGTCATGGCCACGGTGGGCGAAGGCGCCCTTTTCAACATGCCGCGCTTCACCATGGGGCTGATGGACCTGCAATCGGGCTTCAGCTTCATCACGCTGGCCATGGCGATGTTCGCCCTGCCCGAGGCACTGTTTCTGGTCCTGAATCCGAAACGCTCTGCTCAAGGTGCCAGCGGCAAGATCGAAAACCTGCGCATCACCCGCGAAGAGGGGCGCAAGATCGCCCCGGTCATTGGTCGCCAGTCGATCCAAGGCTTCTTCATTGGCGTGTTGCCGGGGGCAGGCGCGACCATCGCGTCGTTCCTTGGCTATGCGGTGGAACGCAACATCGCGACTAAGGAAGAGCAGGAAGAGTTCGGCAAGGGCGCCATCAAGGGGCTGGCCGCGCCAGAAACCGCGAACAACGCGGCCTGTACCGGATCGTTCGTCCCGCTTCTGACGCTGGGCATTCCCGGTTCGGGCACAACGGCAATCCTGTTGGGTGCACTGATCGCGCTGAACGTTACGCCGGGCCCGCGCCTGATGATCGACGAGCCGCAGATCTTCTGGGCAGTCATCATCTCGATGTATATCGGCAACCTAGTGCTGTTGATCCTGAACCTGCCGCTAATCCCTTACATTGCCAAAGTTCTGGCCATCCCGCGCAACTACCTGATCCCGTTCATCCTCTTCTTCACGTTGATGGGCAGCTATATCGGGCAGAACAACGCGACCGAGCTGTTGATCCTAGTCGGCATGGGCATCTGTGCGACGGTTTTGAAGTTCGCGGACTACCCGCTTGCACCGCTTCTGATCGGTTTCATTCTGGGTGGGATGTTGGAAGACAACTTCTCGCGTTCGATGCAGCTTTATGATGGGATCGGGTTTATCTTCGATCGTCCGATGACCCTTGGTCTGCTGGTGATCGCGGTTCTGCTGGTGGTTATTCCTAGCTTCCGCGCGCGCCGTGCGAAGGCCCGTCAAGAAGGTGTGGCTGAAGGTGATTGATGCGTATGTCACGTAAGTCGAAAGGCTAACGGCATGTCGCGTGCTTTGACCTTTCTTATCGCCGGTGCGGGCAGTCTGGGGTTCTTCATCCTCGGGCTGCCTTTGCCGTTTTTGCTTGGACCGATGTTCGCCTGCCTGATTGCCGCTCTTGCGGGGATGCAGTTGAAAGGCGCGGGACAGTTTGGCATCTTCATGCGGACGTTTCTTGGGGTCGCGGTCGGCAGCTCGATCACGCCCGAGCTGCTGGGCCGCATGCCCGAAATCGCAAGCTCCTTGGCCTTCGTACCGCTGTTCATCGCAACCATTGCCGTGGTGGGCTACCCCTTGCTGCGTCATGTCTTTGGACTGGACCCCGTCACCTCATGGTACAGCGCCATGCCTGGCGGGCTTCAGGACATGCTGATTTTTGGCGAGGAAGCCGGAGGAGACCCGCGTGCGCTGTCCCTGATCCACGCGACCCGCGTTGTTGTTCTGGTAAGTTGCGCCCCAGTCCTGATGCAGTTTGTGTGGGGACTGGATCTCAGCGTCGCACCGGGGCAGCCAATATCGTCCATATCACCCTCGCAGATTGCAATCATGGTCGCGGCGGGTCTGTTCGGATGGAAGTTTTTCGAACGGATCGGCCTGTTTGGCGCGTCTATTCTGGGGCCGATGATTGTGGCTACCGCACTGTCCTTGGCTGGCGTGATCGAGGCCCGCCCTCCGGCCGAGATTATCCAAGCCGCGCAGTTCTTCATCGGCATCGCCGTGGGCGTGAAATATGTCGGTATCACTAGTCGCGAAATCCGCGTGAATGTCGTGGCCGGGGTTCTCTATTCCGTGCTGCTTGGCGTGATCTCGTTCGGGTTCTTTATCGTCATCACCCGCCTAGAGCTTGCCCCGTCGCTGGATGCCCTACTGGCCTTCCTTCCCGGTGGTCAGGCCGAGATGGTGGTCATTGCAATCATTGCAGGGTCGGATCTGGCCTATGTCGTGACGCACCATATCCTGAGGATTGTGATCGTCGTGCTGTTCGCACCTGTCATCGGGCGCCGATTTCCCCGGCGGCGAAGTAACTGACAAGACGCGAGTTCAGCAGTAAGATACGACAATCCCCGCCTTTTGCTGCACACTGACCTAAGGGTGATATAATTGGGAAGTTGTCGAGGGAGAGGGACCATGTCAGAGCGAACAAAAACCACCGACGCGATGCGTTGGATGCTTCTTGTGGCTGCGGTGCTGGTCACCGTGATTGGGGCGCCGTTGTTCCTGTTTCCCGACAAAACCGCCTTTCTGTTTTCTTGGACCGTGAACCCGCCTTTGACCGCGGCCTTTCTGGGCGGCGCGTATCTGGCCGCTGGCGTGATCGAGTTCCGCGCCTCTCAGGACACCTCATGGGACAGCGCACGGATCGCGGTGCCTGCGGTCTGGATCTTCACAACCATGACTCTGATCGCCACGCTGCTTCACATCGATAAGTTCCACCTCGGCGCAGATTTCGCCCCATTCACCCAGTTTGTCACATGGGTTTGGCTGGCCGTTTATGGGTCGGTGCCGATAGTGATGGGGGCTTTGTGGTTACTTCAGTTGCGCCAATCACACGCGGATGGCCCACGTGCGAACCCGATGGCTGGGTGGATGCGGGTCGCGCTTTGGGGGCAAGCCGCAGTGCTGCTGTCACTGGGGATTGGTTTGTTCCTCGCCCCAGGGGATACGAAAGCCTTGTGGCCATGGGCCTTAAGCGCGCTGACCGCGCGGGCGGTGGGCGCGTGGATGATCGGGATCGGGGCACTTTCCGCGCATATGGCCTTGGAAGGGGATAATCAGCGGGTCGGACATGCCAATGCGGCCGTGATCGTCTTCTGTGTGCTGGAGCTACTGGCCGTCGTGCGGCTCTCCACAGATAAGGCTTCAGATGGTGAGTTCATTATCGATTGGAGCAATGTGCGTATCTGGCTGTTCATCGCCGCTCTTGTCGTGATGCTCGCAATTGCCGTTGCGGGCTGGAGGGCGCGAACGCGCAGATGACATGCTAAACGCAGACGCGGCCCCAAAATTTTGGGGCCGCGTCGTGTTTGTGAGTGCGCGCCGGTCAGCTTAGGTCCGGAACACGCGGTAGATCGCGGGTATCACCAGAACCGTCAGCAAGGTCGAGCTGAGCAAACCAAAGAGCAGCGATAGGGCAAGCCCTTGGAAGATCGGGTCGGCCAAAATCACCGCCGCACCAATCATCGCCGCAACTGCGGTCAGAAGGATCGGCTTGAAGCGGATGGCGCCTGCCTCGATCAGGGTTTCCACCTTGTCCTTCGCGGGATCGGCATGCCGGATGAAGTCCACCAGCAGGATCGAATTGCGCACGATGATGCCCGCAAGCGCGATGAAGCCAATCATCGACGGGGCCGAGAACGGTGCGTTGAACAACCAGTGCCCACCCATGATCCCTACGAATGTCAGCGGGATGGGCGTCAGGATCACCAGCGGCAGTTTGAACGAGCCAAACTGCATAACCACAAGGATGTAGATCCCCAGCAGGGCCACGGCAAAGGCAGCCCCCATGTCGCGGAAGGTGACCCAAGTGACTTCCCATTCGCCGTCCCACAGCAGGGTGACGATGCTTTCATCTTCGGGTTGGCCGTTCATGCGGATTTCGGGCTTTGTGCCGTCTTCCCACTCCATCGCGTCCAACTGCTCGGCCACGGCGATCATGCCATAGACCGGAGCCTCGAACGCGCCGGCAACTTCGGCGGTGACCATTTCGGCCGTGCGTCCGTTGTGCCGGAAGATCGGGTACGAGGCCTTTTCTTCGGTGATCTCGATCACGTCGCCAAGTTCGACCACGCCACGGGCGCCGGGCAGGGCGTTCGCGGGAATAGGCGTGGACAGGAAGCGTTCGTCCAGCACCCGGTCCGCCTTGTCGCGTTCCACGATGATAGGAACCGGATAACGGCCCTCACCCCGATGCGAATACCCAACAGTCTGCCCGTGGTTCAAAAGCGCGAGTGTCGAGAAGACGTCCTGCTCCTGCACGCCAAAGAACTCCAGCTGGTCCTGCGAGATCGTGATGCGCAGACGGCGTGGTTGTTCGCCAAAGCTGTCATCGACATCGACGACGAAGGGTATGCTGTCAAACGCGGCACGGATCTTGCTGGCAGCCTCGCGCCGGGTCTCAGCGTCAGGTCCATAGACTTCGGCCAGCAGGGTCGCCATGACTGGCGGGCCGGGGGGCGGCTCGACCGTTTTGATGTTGGTGCCTGCGGGCAGATCCAACTGGTTCACCCGTTCACGCAGCTCCAGCGCAATCTCGTGGCTGGTGCGCTCGCGATGTTCCTTATGGTCCAGCAGGATTTGCACATCGCCAAGATGCGGCTGTGTGCGCAGGTAATAGTGCCGGACCAAGCCGTTGAAGTTGAAGGGAGCGGATGCCCCGGCATGAGTCTGCGCCGACACAACTTCGTGCATCTGCAGGGCTTCGCGCGCCACGGCTTGCACCACGGCGTCCGTCGCCTCGATCGACGAGCCTTCGGGCAGATCGACAACCACTGACAGCTCGGACTTGTTGTCGAAGGGCAGCAGTTTGACCGTCACGTCCTTGGTGTAGATCAACGCCAGCGACCCGAACGAGATCACAGCGGCGACCAGCAGGAAGGTCAGGCTGATGGCCTTGGTCTTCAGCAAAGGCCGCGCGACCGAGGCGTAGATCCGCCCCAGAACGCCACCGTGATGTCCTTCCTCATCGTGATCATGCGCAGGCGCCTTGCCTGCGATCTTGATCATCAGCCACGGCGTGATGATCACCGCCACGAAGAACGAAAAGATCATCGCGGCCGAGGCGTTGGCTGGGATTGGGCTCATGTACGGTCCCATCAGGCCCGAGACGAACAGCATCGGCAATAGCGCGGCCACAACGGTCAGGGTCGCGACAATGGTTGGGTTGCCCACTTCGGCAACGGCGCGAATGGCCTTGGTCACGCGGTCCGCTTTGTCTTGCATGCCCCAATGGCGGGCGATGTTTTCGATGACCACGATCGCGTCATCCACAAGGATCCCGATCGAGAAGATCAGCGCGAACAGCGACACCCGGTTCAGCGTGTAGCCCATGACCCACGCGGCAAAAAGCGTCAGCAGGATGGTGACCGGGATCACCACAGCAACCACGATGGATTCGCGCCAGCCGATGGTGAACAGCACCAGCGCCACGATCGAGACCGTCGCCAGCCCCAAGTGGAACAGAAGCTCGTTCGCTTTCTCGTCTGCCGTTTCCCCATAGTCGCGGGTGACGTCGATCTGAACCGTGTCGGGGATCAGGTCGTGTTCCAGCATGTGGACACGGTGCAGGATTTCCTCGGCCACGACCACGGCGTTGGCGCCCGCGCGTTTGGCAACGGCCAGCGTGACGGCAGGGGTGCGGATGATCTCTCCGTCTTCACCGCGCGTGACATTGGCAACGATCTTGTCCGATGTATCCGGCACGAAGCTGACATTGGCCACGTCACGGACGTAAACCGGGCGGTTGTCGCGCGTGGTCAGAAGCAGGTTTGCCACATCGGAAGACGCCTGCAGCGTCTGGCCCGTCGCCAGCATCACCTGCTGCCCGCCGTCGCGGATATACCCGGTGTTGAACGCGCGGTTTGCGCCTTGGACCTTGCCGACCAGCTGCTGCAAGGTCACGCCATACAGTGCCAGACGCTCGGGATCCGGGGCGATGCGGATCGCCTCGGGGCTTTCGCCAACCAGATAGGTCAGGCCCACGTCTTGGATCTTGGCAACCTCGACCTGCAGTTTGCGGGCAATCCGCGTCAGATCGTTCGCGGTGGTCAGGTCCGCTGCTGGCTTGGGTGTCAGCGTCAGAGATACAATGGCCACGTCGTCGATTCCGCGTCCGACGATCAGGGGCTCGTTGATCCCGACCGGGATGCGGTCCATATTCGCGCGCACCTTGTCATGCACCCGCAAGATCGCGGTATCTGCCGAGGTGCCGACCAAAAAACGCGCCATCACGAGCGCATAGTCGTCACTGGTCTGCGAATAGACATGTTCGACACCGTTGATGCCCTGCACGATGCTTTCCATCGGCTCGGTCACCAGCTTGGCGGCGTCTTCTGCCTTCAGACCCGGTGCCTGGATATGGATATCCACCATCGGGACCGAGATTTGCGGCTCTTCTTCCCGAGGCAAGCTGATCAGCGCCACAAGGCCGACGGCAAGGGCCGCCAAAATCATCAAGGGGGTTAGAGCCGAGCGGATGAACGCTTTGGTCAATCCGCCTGCAATGCCCAGTGGGGTCGTGTGTGGTTGATCACTCATGGCTGGGTACCACCTGCTCGCCTGCGGTCAAACCCGACAGGATTTCAATCATGTCGGCGCCATCCATCTGGCGCGCGCTGCCAGTGACAACGGTACGGTGCGTTTCAGCGCCATCCGTCGACAGGACGGTAACGAAATCCAACCCCATGCGGGTCGAGACCGAGCCAGCGGGCACCAGCAAAACGGTCGATTTGCCAACCGGCAGACGCACCAGAACGCGCGCATCTACGAAGTCAGTCTCCATTCCTGCGAATTCCACATCGACAATCACGCGGCCGTTTTCGATCTGAGGGTAGAGCTTGGCCAGAACGCCGGTGGTCTCGCCCTCGTCGCCGCCAACGCGGATTTCCGCGCCCTCTTCAAGGTAGGCGGCGTGACGTTCAGGCACGGCAAGGCGCAGAAAGAAACCACCACCACCGATCTCGGCGATGCTTTCACCGGGCATGACGACAGAACCTTCGGTCAGAGGGACCTGAAGCACAGAGCCGCCGATCGGCGCCAACACAGCCCCTTCCGCTTCGCGCTGTTCAAGAACACTGCGTTCGGCCTGCGCGGTCCCAATCTGTCCGGTGATCACATCCACCCGCGTGCGCAGCTGATCTAGCTGCTGAGCCGTGGCGACCCCGCGTTTCAGCAAGTCTTCACCGCGCTGGAGATCGGCCGTTGCCGTGTCTAGCTGAGATGCCAAAGACGTCAGCGTCGCATCAATCGCGTTTAGCTGCAGGGTCAGTTTTTCGTCCGTGATGCTGGCGATTTGCTGGCCTTTCTCGACCGTGGACCCCTCAGAGACGTTAATCGAAATGATCGTCCCCCCAAGGCGCGACCGCGCTTGTACACGGTCACGTGCTTCGATTCGGCCAAAGACGGCTTTCCATTCTGTGACGTCAACATTCTTTGCGACGAAGGGCCCTTCGGCCATGGTCACAAATGGGAACAAGGCGACCAATAGGGGCAAAACAATTTTACGCATCGCAATCTCCTTTGCGGTAGGTGGCCCAAACCATGTCCGTTGCTGACGGGGTCAACACGTCCAGTGTCAGAGCGTGTTATGACACTAGACGGATTGCCCTGACGTGAACTTGATCAGGATCATACATTCCAGTTAATGAATGTGTTTAGCAGATGCAAGGGGTGATGATGGGAAACGGGCAGGTCACCGCGACAGACGCCAATAGGCACGCGATCAAAGCTTTGTGCTTTGTATCCGGGTTTTGGAAAAGCTTGGGGCGACATCGCCCACGTACTGGCGGTGCTGCAATGCATGAAGCCCGCAACCGAGGCGCGGGCTTCAAACTATTTTCGGATCAGGCCGATGCGATAAGTGCAGCCTCGTGGCGCTTTGCAACGCGGGGGGCGACCGAATCTTGGCCGCACCGTTTCTCACTGTTGAAAGTCTGCGCTTTTGCAGGAGTTTTACGAAAATTCAGCTCGCCAGAGGCACATGCTGGGAACTTGCAGAAATTCGGTGTGTGTGTTGGAAACCCTTACGCAACGCCTCGGAAAGCACTGCGCCCTCATATGCCTTCAACACAGTCGCTGCGGTTTCGTCATTCCACATTTCGGCGTGGTCTTCCCGCGGGAACTTTGCTTCGATCTCGGCCAGAGCGTCATCCGATAGCATGGTCTGCGCTTGGTTCCCAAGGAACAGGCTTTCCGCTGGGGCGCCATTGGCGATCAGTACGTCATGCTTGTCCAGCAGGATGTGGAAATACTCGACTTCGGCTGGGCGTTTCTTGCCCTTGGCAAGATCGCCAAAGTCCAGATGCTTCGCGGCGACCAGTACTTCAGGTACGCCAAACAGTGTTTCGGCTAGGTAGCCCTGGATCAGAACACGGTGCTGAGGCGAGACCCAAAGGTCAGTGGTGGGTGTGCCGTTGCCAAGCGCACCAGCCGGGATGCACACCGGGCGTGCGCTAGGGGTCAACATTAAGTCTACCAACGAGAATGTACGCGACCCGATCCATTTAATTGTTGCGGTCTTCCCAGATTCGAGCGCGACGCGGTCCCCGTTCGCCAAACTTTCGACAGCAACGAATCCAGAACTGGTTCTGATCAATGTCCCATTGCAAAAGCAAACAGGAGTCGGATCGGTATCAAGAGCATCAAGCGAGATGTTCCCGTTTCCGAATTGAGCCCAAGTCGCCGCAGAAATGGAACCGTCGGGAGAAAAGACAAGCTTAAGCGGTGTCGGGAACCCTACGACCTCGATCTTCACAACAGTCGTGCCCTGAACGGAAGTCGGGACCTTGCCGTCGACCGGAAGTTCTCCTGCGCCCTCCAAAATAAATTCGTATGCAACACCATCAATGACAACCATGGTATCGGGATCAGAGAGGCCACCATTTGCGTCCAGAATAAGATCACCCGAGGCATCTTCTGTGCCATCCAGATCGCCGTCAGAGATGAAATAGAAAGTGTAGTCGACGCCGGTGTCTAGATTCAGAACATTGTTGCCCGCAGTAAATTTATTTTCGCGGCCTTCATAAATTTGACTTTGTGCCATTCGAAATCTCCAGCTGACCTGTCCATTGTTCCGAGACATGTCTCGGCAATCTATAGCAGGCCAAATTCATGAACCAAGTTCTAAGTTTTTCGCAAATGAATCGCGAAACTTGTCGGTAGGTAAGAATAAATTATGGCGCCTTTGAGGCGTTGCACCTGACATATGAGCCACAATCGTTGCCAGAGCACAAGTGGTAACAATCTGCATCGCATGAGGAGTTGTGCTACAGTCCCAGCGACACCCACAGCACCTTCGCATCTTCATCGCTGGTCGAAATCAACCCATGCCCCATCCGCGCGTCGTAATAGACGGAATCGCCGGGGCCCAGATGCAGTGGGCGGTAATGCTCTGTCACCAAAGTCAATTCACCTGACAGGACGAACATGAACTCTTCACCATTGTGGCGTACCCAGTCGTCATATTCCGAGACTTCGCGTGCGGTGACGGTCGAAATGTAAGGCACCATGCTTTTCGAGGTCAGCTCATTACACAGAAGTTCATGGGTGTAGGTCGGGGTCTTCTTGATCTCGCCTTGGCCTGCGCGGGTATAGTCGCGGCGGCCCGAGATGTCCGTTTTCGCGGATTGCAGGAACAGCTGTGGGGTCTCAAGCTCCAGCGTCTGCATCAGACGACGGATGATGTCGAAGCTTGGCCGGGTCTGGTTGTTTTCGATCTTAGACAGGGTCGAACGGCCGATCCCGGCGGCCCGTGCTGTGTCTTCCAGCGTCAGACCTTTTGCCTTCCGGGCCTCTCGAATCATAAGGCCCATGGCCTCGCCGTCCGGCGCGTCCGCAGGTTCGTTTCCCGCTTGCGATGCAGTATTCGGATCGGTCTCCAAGCTCACCTCCCGTCAATTTTCCTTTATTCCCTCACAGCTTAGTAATTGCTCGTGAAGCTGTCAAAGTATCCTACTGCACACAAATGTTGCAATTTCCCCAAAAGTTTCCTAAGAGAAACAAGAAATCCCGAATAGGAAACTATTCCACAAAATGCGCATTAATGAATGTGAACGGGAAGCGGAGGAACACATGTTTGACCTGATCGTGATCGGAGCAGGCCCCGGTGGCTATGTCGCTGCCATTCGTGCCGCACAGCTGGGCCTGAAGGTTGCATGTGTTGAAGGGCGTGGTTCGCTGGGCGGAACATGCTTGAACGTGGGCTGCATTCCGTCGAAGGCGCTTCTGACCTCCTCGGGAAAATATGCCGAACTGTCGCACCTGGCCGCACACGGGATCGCGGTTGAAGGCGCTTCTCTGGATTTGGGTGCCATGATGGCGCGTAAAGATAAGGTCGTCGGTGATCTGACCAAAGGCATCGCGTTCCTGTTCAAGAAGAACGGGGTTGAGCTGATCGAGGGTTGGGCGACCATTCCCGCCGCAGGTCAGGTCAAGGTGGGCGACATCGTTCACGAGACCAAGAACATCCTGATCGCAACCGGCTCCGAACCGACCCCGCTGCCGGGTGTCGAGATTGACGAGGCAGATGTGCTCAGCTCGACCGGCGCGCTGGCGCTGGATGCGGTGCCTGAACATCTGGTGGTGATTGGGGCCGGTGTCATCGGTCTGGAATTGGGTCAGGTCTGGGCGCGACTGGGCGCCAAAGTGACCGTGGTGGAATATCTCGACCGCATCCTGCCGGGCATTGATGGCGAGATCGCCAAGCTGGCGCAGCGCGCCCTGTCCAAGCGCGGGCTGAAGTTTCAGCTGGGCCGTGCCGTGAAAGCCGTTGAGGCGGGCGAGGGCGGTCTGTCCCTGACCGTCGAGCGTGTCGGCAAAGACACTGTGGACACGATCGAGGCCGACAAGGTTCTGGTGGCCATTGGTCGCCGCCCCGTCACCCGTGGACTGGGGCTTGAGGCGCTGGGCGTTGAGGTCAACGAACGCGGTTTTATCCCGGTGGATGGCAGCTTCCAAAGCTCGGCCCCCGGCATCTATGCCATTGGCGACTGTGTGCCCGGCCCGATGCTGGCGCATAAAGCGGAAGAGGACGGCGTGGCCTGTGTTGAAGGTCTGGCCGGTCTTCAGGGCCATGTGGACTACGACAAGGTTCCGGGCGTGGTTTACACCGATCCCGAGGTCGCCTCGGTCGGGGCAACCGAAGAAGCGCTGAAAGACGCGGGCACCGACTATATCAGCGGCAAGTTTACCTTCATGGCGAACTCGCGCGCGCGCTCGACCGGGGAAACCGACGGTGCGGTCAAGGTTTTGGCCTCGCCTGACGGCGTGCTGCTGGGGGCGCATATTTGCGGTGCCCATGGCGGCGATCTGATTGCTGAACTGGTCTTGGCGATGGCGAAGGCGGCGACGCTCACGGACGTGGCGGCCAGCTGCCACGCGCACCCCTCGATGGCTGAAGCCGTGAAAGAAGCCTGTCTGGACGCGCTTGGCCGCGCCATTCACGCGTAAGGGGGCGGCGATGAACCAGATCCCTCGCCTGCGTCACCCGGAAAAGGCCCACAAGCCCGACAGCGCGATCCCGCGCAAACCCAGCTGGATTCGCAAAAAGAAGATCGAAAGCGCCGAGTATTACGAGACACGTCGCCTGATGCGGGACCATGATCTGGTCACGGTTTGTGAAGAGGCCGCGTGCCCCAATGTAGGTGAATGCTGGTCCAAGCGTCACGCGACCATGATGATCATGGGCGAGATCTGTACCCGTGGGTGTAGCTTCTGCAACGTGTCGACCGGTCGCCCGGATGCGCTGGACGCGTTTGAACCGGGCCGCGTGGCGGCAGCGGTGAAGAAGCTGGGGCTGCGTCACGTGGTGATCACCTCGGTCGACCGGGACGATCTGGCTGATGGCGGGGCAGGGCATATCGCCCAGACGATCCGCGCCGTGCGTCATCAGAACCCCGGCACAACGGTCGAAGTTCTGACCCCGGATTTTCTGGGCAAGGGCGACGCGGCAGACGAAGTATTCGAGGCTGCACCCGACGTCTTCAATCACAATCTGGAAACTGTGCCGCGGCTGTATCCGACCGTGCGCCCCGGCGCGCGCTACTACCAGTCGCTGCGCCTTCTGGACGACGCCAAGCGCGCCAACCCCGGTATTTTCACCAAGTCCGGCCTGATGGTCGGTCTGGGCGAGACGATGGCCGAGGTGAAACAGGTCATGGATGACCTGCGCGCCGCCAGTGTCGATTTCCTGACCGTCGGGCAGTATCTGCAGCCCACTGCAAAACATCACAAGATCGACCGGTTCTGGACACCGGAAGAGTTCGAAAGCCTGGAGCAAGCCGCCCGCGCCAAGGGGTTCCTTGGGGTCTCGGCCACGCCGCTGACGCGGTCGTCGTTCCATGCTGACGAAGATTTCGTGGCCCTCAATCAAGCACGCGAAGCGGCGCTTGCAGCACGGGCCTGACTGAAGACGCTAAGGGGAGGAAAACCATGGAAGCGTTGTCAAATTTTGTAGGCTGGATCAACGGGATCGTCTGGGGGCCACTGATGTTGGTCCTGATCCTGGGGGTCGGCCTGTTCCTTCAGGTCGGCTTGAAGCTGATGCCGATCCTGAAGATCGGTAAAGGGTTTTCACTGCTGTGGAGCGGTCGCACCGCCCATGGTGACGGGCAGATTACGCCGTTTCAGGCGCTCATGACCTCGCTGTCGGCCACGATCGGCACCGGTAACATCGCCGGCGTTGCGACCGCCGTGTTCCTGGGTGGCCCCGGCGCGCTGTTCTGGATGTGGATGACCGCGCTTGTGGGTATGGCCACCAAATACGCCGAGGCCGTCTGCGCGGTGAAATACCGCGAGCAGGACGAGCTGGGCAACTACGTCGGTGGTCCGATGTATTACATCAAGAACGGGTTGGGCAAAGGCTGGTACTGGCTGGCTCCGGCGTTTGCAGGCTTTGGTGCCATCGCCGCCTTCGGCATCGGCAACACGGTGCAGGCGAATGGTGTGGCCGACGTGCTGAACACCAATTTCGGCATTCCGGAAATCGGCACGGGCGTTGTCCTGATGATCCTGACCGGTGGCGTTGTGCTGGGTGGTATTACCCGCATCGGTGCCGTGGCTGAAAAACTGGTGCCGCTGATGGCTGTGTCCTACATCCTGATCGGCCTTCTGGTTCTGCTTCTGAACGCTGGTGAGCTGGGCAACGCTCTGTCGCTGGTCTTCACCCACGCCTTCACCCCCTCGGCCGCCGAAGGTGGTTTTGCGGGCGCCGCCGTCTGGGCCGCGATCCGCTTCGGTGTGGCACGTGGCGTGTTCTCGAACGAAGCTGGTCTGGGCTCTGCGCCCATCGCCCACGCCGCAGCCGAAACTGCCGGTCCGGTGAACCAAGGCCTGATTGCCATGCTGGGAACCTTTATCGACACGATCATCGTCTGCTCGATCACCGGCCTGGCGATCATCGCTTCGGGTGCTTGGACCTCGGGTGAATCCGGTGCGGCTCTGACCTCGCTGGCATTCGAGACGACCCTGCCGGGCTTCGGCGGGTATCTGATCGCGATCTCGCTGTCGGTCTTCGCCTTTACCACCATCCTTGGCTGGTCCTATTATGGTGAAAAATGCGTCGAATTCTTTCTGGGGGTCAAATCTCTGGTACCGTTCCGCATCCTGTGGTGCATCGCGGTGCCGCTGGGCGCGACCGCCAACCTGGGCTTCATCTGGCTGCTGGCCGATACGCTGAACGCCATGATGGCGATCCCGAACCTGATCGCCTTGGCCCTGCTCAGCCCGGTTGTCTTCAAGGTGACGAAGGAATTCTTCGCCTCTGGTGGTGCGACCGAGCCGGATCAGACCCCGGCTGAATAAAGAAAAAGCCGGGGGGTGGATGCCTGCCCCCCGGCCCCGACAATACCAATCGCGCCATAGGAGGCCGACATGACCGACACCCCTAAACGCACGCCGCTTTATAACCTGCATGTCGAACTTGGCGGCAAGATGGTTGATTTCGCCGGCTGGGAAATGCCCGTTCAATACCCGATGGGGATCATGGGCGAGCACAAGCACTGCCGCGAGAAAGCCGCGCTTTTTGACGTCAGCCACATGGGTCAGGTGATCCTGAAAGGCGACAATATCGGCGAGAAGCTGGAAGTGATCTGCCCGCAGGCCTATGCCACGCTGAAAGCAGGCAAGGCACGCTATGGCTTCTTCACCAACGAAGACGGCGGCATAATGGATGACCTGATCGTTTCGAACGCCGGTGATCATTTCTTTGTCGTGGTGAACGCTTCGATGCGTCATCAGGACATCCCGCACATGGCCGCCAATCTGGACGGCGTCGAAGTGACCGAGATCTTTGATCGTGCGCTGGTTGCCGTCCAAGGTCCCAAGGCCGAGGACGTCGTAGGCGAGCTTTGCCCTGCCGCCCGTGATCTGACCTTCATGGAAACCACTGTCGCTGACATCAACGGTGTCGAATGCCGCATCTCGCGCCTGGGCTACACCGGCGAAGATGGCTACGAAATCTCGATCCCGGAAGCGGATGCCGAAGCCGTCGCCCGTGCCTTCCTGGCCCATGACGATTGCGAACCCGCTGGCCTTGGCGCCCGCGACAGCCTGCGCTTGGAAGCTGGCCTCTGCCTCTATGGCAACGACATCGACCAGTCGACCTCGCCGATCGAGGCGAGTCTGAACTGGGCGATCCAGAAGCGCCGCAAGGAAGAAGGCGGTTTCCCGGGTGCCGAGCGCATCCAGCGTGAACTGGCCGAAGGTGCCGCGAAAAAGCTGGTGGGCATCAAGCCCGAAGGCCGCGCCCCCGCCCGTCAGCACGTGGAAATCCAATGCGCTGAAGGCAACACCATCGGCGAGATCACCTCGGGCAGCTTTGGTCCGACCGTCGGTGGCCCCGTTGCTATGGGCTATGTGGCCAAGGGCCACGGCGAGGTTGGCGAGAAAGTGAACCTTATCATTCGCGGCAAGGCCCAGCCTGCCGAAATCGTATCGCTGCCCTTCGTGCAGCAAAACTACAAACGCTAAATTCGGAGCATCACACCATGGCTATTTACTATTCTGAAGAACACGAATGGGTGCTGGTCGAGGGCGATATCGCCACCATCGGCATCACCCAACACGCAGCCGACCAGCTGGGCGAAATCGTCTTCGTTGAGCAGCGCGAAGCGGGCGACGAGTTCGAAAAAGGCGACGAGATCGGCGTGATCGAAAGCGTCAAGGCTGCCTCGGAAATCTACGCACCGGTTGACGGTGAAGTGGTTGAGGCCAACGGCGCGCTGGAAGACACCCCCGGTGCCCTGAACGAAAGCCCGGAAGGCGACGCTTGGATCTATAAGGTCAAGCTGGCAGACGCCTCGCAGCTGGAAGATCTGATGGATCTGGACGGCTACAAAGCCCTGATCGGCTAAGAACAGACTGCCCGCCGGGCGACCGGCGGGTCATATCCCCCCATCACGAGGATCCAAGCATGGCCTTCAAACTGACCGACTACGAAGCCTATGACTTCGCCAACCGCCGCCATATCGGCCCATCCCCGCGCGAGATGGCCGACATGCTGAAAGTGATCGGCTTCAAGACGCTTGATGAACTGATCGACGCAACGGTTCCGCCCGCAATCCGTCAGGAAGAGGCGCTGGACTGGGGCCCTGCCATGTCCGAGCGTGACGCGCTTTTCCACATGAAACAGGTGGCCTCGAAGAACAAGGTTCTGACCTCGCTGATCGGGCAGGGGTATTACGGCACCACGACGCCTGCGCCCATCCTGCGCAACATTCTGGAAAACCCGGCTTGGTACACGGCCTACACGCCCTATCAGCCCGAGATTTCGCAAGGCCGTCTGGAAGCCCTTCTGAACTATCAGACCATGGTATCGGACATGACCGGTCTGGAAGTCGCTAACGCCTCGCTGCTGGACGAAGCCACCGCCGCTGCCGAAGCCATGACCATGGCGCATCGCGGCTCGCGCTCGAAAGCCAACAACGCCGCGTTCTTCGTGGACAAGAACTGTCACCCGCAGACCATCGCCGTGATCAAAACCCGCGCCGAGCCTCTGGGCATCGACGTACAGGTTGCTGATCCCGACGCGCTGGACGCTGGCGCCGTGTTTGGCGCGATCTTCCAGTATCCGGGCACTGAAGGTCACGTGCGTGATTTCACCAAAGAAATCGAAGCTCTGCACGAGCACAAAGCGATTGCCGTCGTTGCTGCCGACATTCTGGCGCTGGCGCTGCTGAAGTCGCCGGGCGAAATGGGTGCCGACATCGCCGTGGGCTCGACCCAGCGTTTCGGCGTGCCGATGGGCTATGGTGGCCCGCACGCTGCTTACATGGCGACGACCGACAAGCTGAAGCGTGCCATGCCCGGCCGTATCATCGGTGTCTCGATTGATGCGCGTGGCAACAAAGCTTACCGTCTGGCCCTGCAAACCCGCGAACAGCACATCCGTCGCGAGAAGGCGAACTCGAACGTCTGTACCGCGCAGGCTCTGCTGGCCGTCATCGCCTCGATGTACGCCGTGTACCACGGCCCCGATGGCATTAAAGCGATCGCCCAGTCGGTACACCGCAAAACCTCGCGTCTGGCCGCTGGTCTGGAAGAGCATGGCTTCCAAGTCGAGCCAGAGGTGTTTTTCGACACCATCACCGTCGAGGTTGGCCCGCTGCAGAAAACCGTCATGGAAGCTGCCGTTGCACGTGGGGTGAACCTGCGCAAAGTCGGGGAAACCAAGGTTGGCATCAGCCTTGACGAACAGACCCGCGCGGAAACCATCGAAGCCGTCTGGGGTGCCTTTGGCATCGACCGCAAGGATGACAGCGCGAACGTGGCGTACCGCCTGCCGGATTATGCGCTGCGTGAAAGCGCATACCTGACCCACCCGATCTTCCACCTGAACCGCGCCGAGGCCGAGATCACCCGCTATATGCGTCGTCTGGCTGACCGCGATCTGGCGCTTGATCGTGCGATGATCCCGCTGGGCTCGTGCACCATGAAGCTGAACGCCACGATCGAAATGATCCCGGTCACGTGGCCGGAATTCGGCAACCTGCACCCGTTCGTGCCGGTTGATCAGGCGCAGGGCTATCACGAGATGATCGCCGACCTGAACGACAAGCTGTGTCAGATCACTGGCTATGATGCGATCTCGCAGCAGCCGAACTCGGGTGCGCAGGGTGAATATGCGGGTCTTCTGACCATCCGCAACTATCACGCGGCACGGGGCGAAGCACATCGTAACATCTGTCTGATCCCGACTTCGGCGCACGGTACCAACCCGGCGTCCGCGCAGATGGTGGGCTATAAGGTTGTGCCGGTGAAATCGGATGACGATGGCAACATCGATCTGGAAGATTTCCGTTCGAAGGCGATCCAACACTCGGACGATCTTGCGGCCTGCATGATCACCTATCCCTCGACCCACGGTGTGTTCGAAGAAACCGTGCAGGAAGTCTGCCAGATCACCCATGATCACGGCGGTCAGGTCTATATCGACGGCGCCAACATGAACGCCATGGTCGGCCTTGCCCGTCCGGGCGATGTGGGCGGCGACGTTAGCCACCTGAACCTGCACAAAACCTTCTGCATTCCGCATGGCGGTGGCGGCCCCGGCATGGGTCCGATCGGTGTGAAAGCACATCTGACCGAGCACCTGCCGGGTCACCCGGAATACGGCACTGCCGTTGGTCCGGTTTCGGCGGCTCCGTTTGGTTCGCCCTCGATCCTGCCGGTCAGCTGGGCTTACGTCCTTCTGATGGGCGGTGCGGGTCTGACCCAAGCCACCAAGGTCGCCATCCTGAACGCCAACTACATCGCGGCGCGTCTGAAAGATGGGTACAACATTCTGTACACCTCGAAGACTGGCCGTGTGGCGCACGAATGTATCCTCGACACCCGCCCGCTGGCGGACGAGGGCAACGTGACCGTGGATGACGTGGCCAAGCGTCTGGTCGACAGCGGCTTCCACGCGCCGACCATGTCGTGGCCGGTTGCTGGCACCCTGATGGTTGAGCCGACGGAATCCGAACCCAAGGCCGAGCTGGATCGCTTCTGCGACGCCATGCTCTCCATCCGGGCCGAGGCGCAGGACATCATCGACGGCAAGATCGACCCCGAAAACAACCCGCTGAAACACGCCCCTCACACGGTGCGTGACCTGGTGGGCGATTGGGATCGTCCCTACACCCGCGAACAGGCTTGCTTCCCTCCGGGCAACCTTGGTGTGGACAAGTACTGGCCTGTCGTGAACCGCGTGGATAACGCGTATGGCGACCGCAACCTGATCTGTACCTGTCCGCCGATGGATGCCTACGAAGACGAGACATAAGCACTTCCCCCGCCCGGTCCAAAAGTGGCCGGGCGGGGTCTCATAATGTCGTACCAGATAACGGGATGCATCTATGAATATTCAGAACACACTTATGGCCCCCATGAATGACCTGTCGGCCATTGGCCCCATTCAGGGGATAACCATCATCGTGCCGGACCGCAGCCACGTCTCGCTGGCCAGCGTCTTTCGCGACTTCTTCATCTCGCTCGATCAGTTCACCAACGCGGAAACGCCGCGCGACGTCTCTGTCTATACGCTGGACAGCTGCCCGTCGCATGATCAGGCCTATTGGCGGGGTCGCACGGTCGTCTTTTGGGCTGACTTCCACGCCCGCTGGCAGCTGGACAACAAACAACTGAACCGTGCGCATCAGCTTCTGCGCCTCAGCCGACAATGCGTGCTGGTTGGTGGTGGCGTGTTCGTCCTGTGCAAGTCGGTCTTTGCCAGCCGCACCGCCTTGGCAGTGCATTCAAATCTGCGCTTCGTGGCCGAAGAAGAGGGGCTGTTCTGCATAGACGGCGGCGCGCCCTTCGCCATCGATGGCCGCATTTGCAGCGCCACAAGCATCTTTGCCGCCCTGCGTCTGTTCCTGAAACTGCTCGAGGCGGAAATGGGCGGGTTCTCTGCCGCCACCTTCGGCGACTATGTCGGGCTTGAGGTTTCGGGTGAGCCGTTTCACGGCAAGCAAGAGCATATTATCAAACGCTATTCCGGCGGCGACCGGATCATCGGTGACTGTGTGGCCGTGATGCTGGAGCATTTGGAAAACACCCTGTCGATCGTCCAGATCGCCCGGATCATGAACGTGTCCTCGCGCCAATTGCAGCGCCGCTTTGCCACCCAGTTGGGGGTTAGCCCGCTGACGATCTATCGCAGCCTACGGTTGGAGCGTGCCAGTCAACTGGTACAGCAGACCAGCTACTCCATGCACGAGATCGCGGCAGCCACTGGGTTCGGCACGCGCTCCAGCCTTGTGCGATCGTTCAAAAAGCAGTTCGGCATGTCGCCCACGGATGCCCGCGCGAAGATGTTTTAAGGCTTAGGCATGCTCGGCGCAGGCCTTCACCAACTCAGCCACGCGCGCGGCATTGTCCTTCGCATTAGACCCATCCGCGTGCTGGCGCGAGTTCTCGAACCCGATCCGGCATTTTCCGCCAGCACGAACTGCGCGCAGAAGGGCAGGGGTCTCGTTTTGGCCAAAGGCACAGACTGCCCAGTCGGGCGTCAGGCCGGCTGACGTCAGCCATGTCAGAAACGGATCCAGCTCTTTCGGGTCGGATTTCTGCCCGACAGCATAGCGACCCAGCACAAAGATCAGTTGCAAATCCGGAGAGGCCAGAAGCGCGTCGTCCAACACGCGGGTCAGAAGATCCGCGTCCTCCACATCGTAAAGGATATGTTGCACTGCAATGCCGCGCTGATGGCAGTCGTTGTAAAACGCCCGCGTCACGTCGTGATCATCTCGGCACAGCTCACGCACGGACGCCGAAACCATGTCTGCCCCCGAATTCAGCGCCACATGCCGTTGATGGGCGGGGCCATACATCCCGACTGCCTCGGTCGTGATTTGGACCGGAAAACCGGGCATGTCGGTGCGAAACAAGTTCAGCGCGTCGGCGTAAGCGTCCGCATCCAGAAGGTGTTTCCCATCCGCATCCCGCAGATGAAGATGCAGCCCATCGACGCCTTCCGCGCGACAGGCCTGCGTGGTCTCCAAAATCTCGGCTGGCGTCATCGGCAGGGCTGGGTGGTCGGCTTTGGTCAGGCGTGCCCCATTCGGAGCCAGCATGATCTTGGGAAGCGGTGTCACAGAACTTGCTCCAATGATTTGGACAACTTGCCCACCAGTTCGTCGATCTGTTCATCCGAGATGATAAAAGGCGGGGCCAGCAACACGTGATCCCCGTTCTGTCCGTCAATCGTACCGCTCATCGGATAGCAGATCAGGCCATTCTCGAACGCTTGTTTTTTTAAGCGGCCTGCGATGCCACGGGACGGATCAAACGGCGCTTTGCTGTCGCGGTCCGCCACGATCTCCAACCCACGAAACATGCCGCGGCCGCGGATATCACCGATATGCGGGTGCTGACCGAACTCGGCATGCAGCGCGTCGTTCAGACGGGTGCCCATCTTGGCAGAACGGGCGGTCATGCCGCCTTCGGTCAGCTTGCGGACAACTGCATCTGCCGCTGCGGCGGCGACGGGGTGGCCGATATAGGTATGACCGTGTTGAAAGAACCCGCTGCCTTGGGCGATCGCGTCGTAAATTTCGCCCGTGCACAGCATCGCGCCAATCGGCTGATAGCCTGCACCAAGCCCCTTTGCGATGGTGATGATGTCGGGCGAAATCTCGTCCTGCTCGCAGGCGAACAAGGTGCCGGTGCGCCCCATGCCGCACATGACCTCGTCCAGGATCAGAAGGATGCCGTACTGATCGCAAATCTCGCGGATGCGCTTGAAGTAGCCTTTGACGGCGGGCACGGCGCCTGCGGTGGCCCCGACCACGGGTTCCGCAAGGAAGCCAATCACGGTATCAGGGCCGACGCGCAAGATTTCCTCTTCCAAGGCATTCGCGGCGCGCAGACCGTATTCCTCTTCCGTCTCGCCCTCTTGGCGCAGGCGATATTCATAGCAGGGATCGATATGGCTGGCCGACATCATCAGCGGGTCAAACGGTTCGCGCCGCCACATGTTGCCGCCGGTGCCCAACGCGCCCAGCGTGTTGCCGTGATAGCTTTGCTTGCGGGCGATGAAGCGGGTGCGTTGGGTCTGCCCAATTTCGATCATGTATTGGCGCGAAAGCTTCAGCGCGGCTTCCACAGCTTCCGAGCCACCAGATACCAAATACACGCGCTCGATTCCCTCGGGCGCATGCGCAACCAGACGGTCAGCGAGTGATTCTGCCGGCTCTGACGTCAAGAATCCGGTGTGCGCGAAGCTGAGTCTGTCGATCTGATCATGCATGGCTTTGGCCACGTCTGGGTCCGAATGACCAAGGCAGGACACGGCCGCTCCGCCAGATCCGTCAAGGTATCTTTTCCCTTCTGAATCAATCAGGTATATGCCGTCTCCGCGTGTTGCGACAGGTGGGGCTGATTTGCAGTGACGCGGGAAAATATGTGACATGGGGATCCCTTGCATGTCCCGTTGAACCTGTTGACATTGAAACAAATAATGCGGGAATTGACAATACGTGAAACAAAAGGAACACTGAGCCTTGTCCAAACAGGGAGACACTGGACGTGAGCGCAAGTGAGGGCTTCGAAAAGAGGCTGGCTGTGGCCTATGGAGATCTAAGCGGTGCCTTGCGCGCAGCCGCCGATTACCTTGTGGCCAACCCGCTGGACGCTGTGTCGCGTCCGCTGCGCACCGTGTCCGCGCAGACCGGCGTGTCGCCCGCCACATTCTCGCGTCTTGCCCGGGCCTTGGATTATGCCAGCTTTGACGAGCTGCGCGACGAAATGCGCGATAAGATTGATCGAAAAGTGAACAACTTTTCCGATCGGGCTGGACAGCTTCAAAAGGCGCATGGCGACGGGAAGTCTGACTTCGCTCAAGCCCATTTCGCGGCATGCGAGAACAACCTGAAGCAGACGATGGCCGGTCTGGACCCGGATGCGATTCGCGACGTGGCCGACCGTTTGGCGGCATCCCGGAAAGTGCTGTTGTTGGGGGCGTTGGGGTCCACCGGGGTTGTCGAATACCTGTCTTATATGGCGAATTTCTGCGCAGATAACTGGATTCTCGCCAATCGGATGGGGGCTTCCCTAGGGGGAGCCTTGTCAGGGCTCGATGAACGTGATGCACTACTTATAGTTACCAAGCCGCCATTTGCTGTCTCAGTGATCAAGGCAGCCAGGCTTGCTCGTGAGTTAGGGGTTTACGTTGTGGTGATCACCGATACGCATACATGTCCTGCGTTGGAATACGCGTCGGCCGGGTTCACCGTGTCGACCGATAGCCCTCATTTCTTTTCGTCCTACGTGTCGACGATGTTCCTTCTGGAAACCATCGTCGGAATGGTGGTCGGGCGCGCAGGCGTCACGGCTCAGGAACGAATTGCTGAAGTCGAGCTTCACAACCGCCAGTTGGCGGAAGTGTGGAGCGAATAAATATACATCAACAAGGGAGAAATCTGATGTTTAAAGGGTTCAAGATTGCATTTGCAGGGGTTGCTGCCACCGCAGTGATGGCGCCGGCTGCCTTTGCCGAGGAATTCATCACCATCGGTACCGGCGGCGTAACCGGCGTGTACTATCCGACTGGTGGCGCCATCTGCCGTCTGGTGAACAAGGGTCGCAAAGAGCACGGCGTGCGCTGCTCGGTCGAGTCGACCGGCGGCTCGGTCTACAACATCAACACCATCCGCGAAGGCGAGCTGGAATTTGGTGTGGCTCAGTCGGATTGGCAGTACCACGCATATAACGGCACCTCGAAGTTCGAAGATGCTGGTGCCTTTGAAGGCCTGCGCGCTGTGTTCTCGGTCCACCCCGAGCCCTTTACGGTCGTTGCCCGTGCCGACAGCGGCATCAAGACCTTCGCCGACCTGAAAGGTAAGCGCGTCAACATCGGTAACCCCGGTTCCGGTCAGCGCGGCACCATGGAAGTTCTGCTGGAAGCTCTGGGCTGGACCACCGGCGACTTCGCTCTGGCAACCGAGCTGAAGGCTTCGGAACAGTCTGCAGCGCTCTGCGACAACCAGATCGACGCGATGGTTTACACCGTTGGTCACCCCTCGGGCTCGATCCAGGAAGCCACCACGGCCTGTGACTCGGTACTGGTTGAAGTCTCGGGCGAGGCTGTGGACAAGCTGGTTGCCGAGAACTCGTTCTACCGTACCGCAACCATTCCGGGCGGCATGTACCGTGGCAACGATGCTGACACCGCCACCTTCGGTGTGGGCGCAACCTTCGTCAGCTCGGACGCCGTGTCGGAAGACGCTGTTTACGCCGTTGTGTCGTCGGTCATGAACAACATCGAAGACTTCAAAGGTCTGCACCCGGCATTCGCCAATCTTGACCCCAAGGAAATGGCAACCGCTGGTCTGTCGGCTCCGCTGCACCCGGGTGCTGCGAAGTACTATAAAGAGGCTGGTATTATCGAGTAATCGGTTACCCGTAAGCCTTATGATCGGGGGGCGGCCCTGCGTCCCCCGATCGCTTTGACCCGGCAGAAGATCGGGCATGTTTCCTAAGTAATTAAGTGCGGTCGCAAGCAGACCGAGGGAGAGACACAATGTCCACGAAAGAGGAACGCGCGCTTAGCGAAGAAGAGCTTCAAGAGCTCGTCGCCGCCAGCGACACCGGTGCGCGAAACCCACAGGGCGCGGTTGGGCTAATGATTGCCGCCGTTGCGCTGATTTGGTCTATTTTTCAGGTGCTTCTGGCTTCGCCGGTCGCGCCTTATGTTCTGCCTGGAGATCTGATTAACAACTCGCGCCAGTTCCATTTGGCGTTTGCAGTTTTCCTGGCCGCGATGGCCTATCCTTTGTTTAAATCCAGCCCGCGCAACTATATTCCCTGGTATGACTGGGTGCTCGGCGTCGGCGGTGCATTCTTGGCGCTCTACGGCTATTTTTTCTACGATAAGATCGTGGCGAATGGTGGTCTAGCCGATCAATCGGACGCGTATTTTGCCGTAGCGGGCCTGACCTTCCTGTTCATCGCCGCCTATCGCACCCTTGGCCCCGTCATGGTGGCCTTGGCGATTGTGTTTCTTTTCTACGTATTCTTCGGCTCATCCGAAGTGGTGCCCGACCAGATCCGCTGGGCCGGTGCGTCGCTTCGTAAAGCGATGAGCCATATGTGGATCACCTCGGAAGGTGTCTTTGGCATCGCTCTGGGCGTGTCCACCAAGTTCGTCTTCCTATTCGTACTGTTCGGCGCCCTTCTGGACCGTGCAGGCGCGGGCAACTATTTCATCAAGATGGCGTTTGGCGCCCTTGGTCACCTGCGTGGCGGCCCGGCGAAGGCCGCTGTTGTTGGCTCGGCTGCAACCGGACTGATTTCCGGTTCGTCCATTGCGAACGTGGTCACCACCGGCACCTTCACCATCCCGCTGATGAAGCGCGTTGGCTTCTCGGCGGAAAAAGCTGGCTCGGTCGAGGTTGCCTCGTCCGTGAACGGTCAGATCATGCCGCCCGTCATGGGCGCGGCTGCGTTCTTGATGGTGGAATATGTGGGTATCTCGTATGTCGAGGTCATCACCCACGCCTTCCTGCCCGCGATCATTTCCTACATCGCGCTGGTGTACATCGTGCATCTGGAGGCGGTGAAAAACAAAATGCCGACCATCGGCAACAAGGTCGTGTCGATGGGCAAAACCATCGGCGGGATGTTTGCCTTCTTCGCGGGCTTTGCACTGCTGTGCTACGCCACACAATACCCGGTGGGCTGGATTGTATCGCTGTTCCCCGAGGGCTCGGGCTGGATCCTGTCGATCCTTCTGTTCGTGATCTATGTGGCCCTGATCTATCTGGCTGCACAGGTGCCGGATCTGGAACCCGATGATCCCAACGCCGAGGTGGTCGAGCTGCCGGACGTGGCCAAGATCTATAAGTCGGGTCTGTACTACCTGATGCCGATCATCGTGCTGGTTTACTTCCTGATGATCGAGCGCAAATCGCCCGGCCTGTCGGCCTTCTGGGCCACCTTCCTGCTATTTGGTATCCTGTTGACCCAGAAGGCGTTGAAAGCGTTCTTCCGGGGCGAGGACAATCCGATCTCGCGTCTGCGCGATGGTGTGATGGACCTGATTGAAGGCATGATTGATGGGGCCCGTAACATGATCGGGATCGGTCTGGCGACAGCCACAGCGGGTATCATCGTGGGCACCGTATCGCTGACCGGGATCGGTCAGGTGATGGCGGATTTTGTCGAGTTCCTGTCTGGCGGGAACCTGATCCTGATGCTGGTCTTTGTGGCGATCCTGTCGCTGATCCTTGGGATGGGCTTGCCGACGACCGCGAACTATATCGTTGTGTCCTCGCTGATGGTGGGCGTGGTTGTTGAACTGGGCGCGCAGTCCGGCCTTGTTGTGCCGCTGATCGCCGTTCACCTCTTCGTCTTCTATTTCGGGATTATGGCAGATGTGACGCCCCCGGTGGGGCTTGCAAGTTTCGCGGCGGCGGCTGTGTCGGGTGGCGATGCCATCCGCACCGGGTTCACCGCGTTCTTCTATAGCCTACGTACCGTGGCCTTGCCGTTCGTCTTCATCTTCAACACGGATCTTTTGTTGATTGATGTAACGCTCACGCAAGGGATTATTGTCTTTATCGTGGCGACCATCGGCATCCTTGTCTTCACAGCAGGCACCATGGGCTTCTTCCTGACCAAATCGCGTATCTGGGAAACCGTTGCCCTTCTGGTTGTGGCCTTCGCACTGTTCCGCCCGGGCTTCTTTATGAACCAGATCCAGCCGCCGTTTACGCAAATCGCGCCAACCAGTATCGAGCAAGCGATTGGCGATGCTGCGCCAGGTGATCCACTGCGGGTGGTGATCTCGGGGCCGGACTTTGACACGCTTGAGGTCAAGGACCTGACCGTGGTTCTGAACGTGCCCGAAGCTGATGGCGGCGCGGCCCGTCTGGACGCGGCTGGCATCATGCTGATGCCGGAAGGGGATGTGATGCGGATCGACGAACCCATGTTCGGCACGCCGTTGTCCGACAAGCTGTCGACCTTTGATTTCTACGGGGATGATCCCGTTCAAATCTCGGCGGTGCAGGCGCCCTCGAACCAGTTGCCGAAAGAACTGATCTTCATCCCGGCACTGCTGCTGCTTGGCCTTGTGGCCTTCCTGCAGTCGCGTCGCGCCAAGGAAGAAGAAATCATGGAAGGAGAAGCGGCATGACCCAGACCATCCTGTGTGCAGTCGATATCAACCGCGTTGATGCCGAAAACCCCGTTCTGAAAACCGCGGCCGAGCTGGCCGAGCTACGGGGCGCGCAGCTGGACGTGATTACCGTTGTGCCGGATTTCGGTATGTCGGTTGTGGGGGCCTATTTTCAGGACCATCATGTCAAATCGGCGCAAAACGACGCGGGCGACATTCTGAAAGCCATGACCTTGAAGACTTTGGGGCCAGAGGCTGACAGTAAGATACGTCACATTGTGGCCGTCGGCTCGGTCTATGAAGAGGTGCTGCGCGCCGCTGAGCTTGGCAACGCCGATCTGATCGTCCTTGGCGCGCATCGCCCGGACCTGAAGGATTACCTTCTGGGCCCGAACGCGGCGCGGGTGGTGCGCCACTCGACCTGTTCGGTCTATGTGGTGCGCGGGTAAGCACTCGTGACGAGGAGTATTGAAACGGGCGCGGCGCTGACCGCGCCCGTCTTCTGTTGGGCTTCCCCTTGGCGGGGCGTGCTTCTACAAAGGGCGCAGGTTTTCGCCAGAAGAAGGGCAATACATCGCCATGCGGTTTCGCCAAGACATGCACAGCACCATCCATCTTCCTGATGGACACGCGCCAGAACAGGCGCGGCGCGCGGCGCGAGCAGTGCTGCTTTTGATGAATGGATTGCGCGATGGGGCCAGCATCTGTGCCCGCCAAGTCGCAGGCGATCCGATTGACGTCTGGCAGGCCGAGGACGGGCAGCAGGTTTTGCAATGCCAAAGCTCGGGATCCAGCGGCGCGCCGAAAACCATCCAGCGCCGCCCGGACAGCTGGATCTCCAGTTTCGAGATCACTCGCCAACAGTTCGGCGCCGGCGAGGACACGCCCTATGCTGTGCTCGGTGATCCGGGGCATTCGCTGGTGCTGTTTGCTATCATGGAAGCGCTGCATCTTGGCGCGGACCTGTCGATCCTGACCGGCCTGTCGCCCCGCGCCCAGCTGCAGGGGATGGGGCACGACGGGGTGCAGGTGCTCTATGCTACGCCCGCGCAACTGCGGCTGCTTTTGAAAGTACATCCTGAACCGCTGCCCGAAATGCGGCTGGTGTTTTCGGGTGGCGGAAAGCTGGACGCTGACACGGCATCGGCGCTGTCCACGCTCTTCCCAAATGCAGAGCTGCACGAGTTCTTCGGCGCGTCCGAGACCAGCTTCATGTCCATCGCGCCCGTGGATGCGCCCATCGCCTCGGTCGGTCGGGCCTATCCGGGCGTCGAGATCGCATTGCGCGATGTAAACGGCCAGCCAGTCGGGCAGGGGCCGGGTGAGCTTTGGGTGAAAAGCCCCTATCTGTTCGAACACTATGTCGAGGGCGACAGCCCCGAGACCCGCTGGAATGGCGACTTCCTGACCGTGGGCGAGATGGCGCAGTTGGACGATGACGGCTTCCTGTACCTTCTGGGACGCAAGTCGCGGATGGTGACCGTGGCCGATCACAATGTCTTCCCCGAGGCGGTCGAGGTCGAGGTTTCGAAGGCCGTCAGCGCCGCGCGTTGTGCAGTGGTCCCCGTGCCGGATGACGCGCGTGGGCAGGTGCTGGTTGCGGTTGTTGAAGGCATGGCGAGTGACGACAAGGAGCGCATCATAAAGGACCGTTGCCGCAATACGCTGGGCGCGCCGTCGATGCCGCGGCAGGTGCTGTTCGTTGACGCTCTGCCGATGCTGCCAGCCGGAAAGCCGGATCTGAAAGCACTTGAGCAATTTGCGCGGGGGCAGGTATGAGCGCCGCTTGGATCATCGCAGCCCGTCGCACAGCCGTCGTCCCGCGCGGCGGGGCGTTTGCGGCGTTAGATATTCACGACCTCGCGGCCCCGGTGATCCAGGATATCTTGGCGCAAGCTGGGGTGGCCCCGGACGAGGTTGGCGAGGTGATCTTGGCCAACGCGCTGGGCGCGGGTGGCAATCCCGCGCGGGTCGCGGCGCTGGCGGCGGGGTTGCCAGAAACCGTCGGTGGGCTGACCATCGACCGCCAATGCTGCGGTGGGCTGGACGCGGTGATGTTGGCGCAGGCGATGATCTTGTCTGGCCAACATGACGTGGTGATCGCGGGCGGGGCGGAAAGCTACTCGCGCCGTCCCCTGCGGTCCCGCACCTTCGCGGATGGGCGCGACCCGGAGCCGTATGAGCAAGCCCAGTTCACCCCGTGGCCGGATCGTGATCCGGATATGGCCGAAGCGGCCGAGGCTTTGGCACAGAAGCTGGGGATTACCCGGCAGGCGCAGGATGACTGGGCCGTGGCCAGCCATCAAGACGCGTTGGACGGGACGCAGTCCGATCAGATCGTATCCATTGAAGGTCAGGACACTGACGCCTTCACCCGAAAGCTCACCCCGCGCCTTTGTGCGCGTGCGCCGGTAGTCGCAGGCAGCGTCACCGCAGCGAACATGGCTGTGGCGGCGGACGGAGCCGCCTTCGTGCTGGTGGTGTCGGACCGCGTGGCGCGCAGGCTTTCGGCCCCGAAAATCCGGATCGAGGCCGGATCGAGCCTTGGCGGCACGCCCGATCTGCCCGGCATTGCTCCCGTTGCCGCCATCAATGCTTCGCTGGAGCGCGCGGGGCGGAAGCCTGACAGTTTGACCATTGCCGAGATCATGGAGGCTTTCGCCGTTCAGGCCATTGCCTGTCAGGAAGGCGCGGGCCTGCCGCGCGAGATCGTCAATCCGAATGGCGGGGCGCTTGCGCGGGGCCATCCCATTGGAGCGTCCGGTGCGATCTTGGCGGTGGGGCTGTATTATGAGCTTTTGCCCAAGGGCGGGGCCGGTGTGGCCGGAATTGCCGCAGCAGGCGGGCTGGGTAGCGCGTTGGTCTTGTCGGCGCCCTAGTCGTCGAAGCCGCGGAAGCTGGTGAACACGTCCAACGCATCGCGTTCGGTGCGGAACTGGTTTACGGGCGCGGTTTCGTCCTTCTTTCCGACAGCAATTCCACAGACGACCAACTCGTCTTCGGGCAGGTTCAGATACTGATGTACGATGTTGCCATAGTTAGCCAGCGCGCCGATTCCTGTCGCACCTAAGCCCTGATCCTCGGCCGCCAACAGAAATGTCATCAGTGACATGCCCAGATCCATGAAGCAGCCCTTGCCCATGCGGCGATCAATGGTCGCGATCACACCCACTGGGGCATCAAAGAAGGCATAATTGCGCGCAAATTGTTTACGACGCCCCTCCACATCCCGTTTTGCAATCCCCAGTGCTTGATACAGCGCATATCCTGCGGCGCGTTGCCGGGCTTTCAGGTCGGCAGGCATCGGGATCGGGAAATAAGAATATTCGCTGACAGGCGGTTCGTTGCGATCCATCGCACCATGAAGGGCGCCGATCAGCCCCTCTAAAGCCTGACCTGTCAGAACGTGGAATTTTCCGGGTTGCAGATTGGCCCCGCTGGGGGCTTTCCGCGCGGCCTGGCAGATCCTTTCCAGATCAGATTTGGCCACAGGATCCTTGGTGAAAGCGCGCACGGAATGGCGCTGCGACAGGAGGTTTTGGAACGAGCGTTGCATGGGCTGGGATGTGCCTTGCGCCACTGTGGCCTGTCAAGCACAGGGTGAATCGCTTATCGGCTAAATCATGCCGGTCGGCACCGTATGGTTCGGTGCGTGCGTCCGTTGATGCCTAAAACGAAGGCAATCTGGATGGTTCGGAGTCAGTGAGAAGCGTGTCAAGTTTTTACATTTTTTGACAAAGCGTTTTACAGGAAAGAGCTTGTAAAACAATTACTAAAGGTGGCATGGTGAAGAGATATTACTATAATTTCCGGGTGAGTTAAATAAATTTACACAAAATCTGTTGTTTAGATGTGATTAATCCTCCAGTTTTCAAGGCAAGTTTGGGAATAAACCTGTTTGGTGATGTCCCGGCCCACGCGAACTGCTCGCGTTTGGAGGAAAATCTGGGAGGATCCTGAATGTCGTCGCAAGCTACGGCTGATAAGACCTATGCTCCGTCTGCGGAGTTTGTCTCGAATGCGCATATTGATGCTGCAAAATACCAAGAGATGTATGCCGCATCCGTAAATGATCCTGATGCATTCTGGGCCGAGCAGATGACGCGTCTGACCTGGTCGAAGACGCCGACCAAGATCAAGAACACCACTTTCGCGCACCCTGATGTGTCGATCAAATGGTTTGAAGATGGCGAACTGAACGTCTCGGCCAACTGTATCGACCGCCACCTGGAAACCCGCGGTGACCAGGTCGCAATCATCTGGGAATCAGACGATCCGAACCTCGACAAGAAAATCACGTATAACGAGCTGCACGAGAACGTCTCGAAGCTGGCAAACGTGATGAAGGGCATGGGCGTCAGCAAAGGCGACCGCGTCATTCTTTACCTCCCGATGATCCCGGAAGCATCCTATGCCATGCTGGCCTGTGCTCGCATTGGCGCAATCCACTCGATCGTATTCGCAGGCTTCTCGCCCGAGGCACTTGCTGCCCGTGTTGAAGGCTGTGGCGCCTCGCTGGTGATCACTGCTGACGAAGCCCCCCGTGGTGGCCGCAACACGCCGCTGAAAACCAACGTCGATGCCGCTCTGGCCCACGGCGATCTGGGCAACACCCCGGTGCTGGTGGTCGAGCGTACCGGTGGCGACGTGCCGATGGTAGACGGCCGCGATCACTCCTATTCGGCGCTGATGGCAGACGCTTCGGCTGACTGCCCGCCCGAAGCCATGAACGCAGAAGACCCGCTGTTCATCCTGTACACCTCGGGGTCGACAGGCCAGCCGAAGGGCGTTGAACATTGTACCGGCGGCTATCTGCTGTGGGCTGCGATGACCCATGAGTACGTGTTCGACTATCATGAAGGCGACATCTACTGGTGTACCGCTGACGTGGGCTGGGTCACTGGCCACAGCTACATCGTTTATGGCCCGCTGGCCAACGGTGCGACCACGCTGATGTTCGAAGGCGTTCCCACCTATCCGGATGCTGGCCGTTTCTGGGCTGTGTGCGAAAAGCACAAAGTGAACCAGTTCTACACCGCGCCGACCGCGATCCGTGCCCTGATGGCACGCGGCGAAGAGTTCGTGACCAAGTACGATCTGAGCGACCTGAAGGTGCTGGGCACCGTGGGCGAGCCGATCAACCCCGAAGCCTGGAACTGGTACAACGATGTTGTTGGCAAAGGTAACTGCCCGATCGTTGACACCTGGTGGCAGACGGAAACCGGTGGTCACCTGCTGACCCCGCTGCCCGGCGCAACTGCAACCAAACCCGGTTCGGCCACCACGCCCTTCTTTGGTGTGCAGCCCGTGATCCTGGAGCCGACCACCGGCGAAGAGATCCACGAGACCGAGGCCGAAGGCGTTCTGTGCATGAAAGACAGCTGGCCCGGCCAGATGCGCACCGTGTATGGCGATCACGAGCGTTTCGTGGCGACCTATTTCGCCGACTACAAAGGCTACTACTTCACCGGTGACGGCTGCCGCCGTGACGCGGATGGCTATTACTGGATCACTGGTCGTGTGGATGACGTGATCAACGTATCGGGTCACCGCATGGGTACCGCTGAAGTCGAAAGCGCTCTGGTTGCTCACGCCAAGGTATCCGAGGCCGCCGTTGTTGGCTTCCCGCACGACATCAAGGGTCAGGGCATCTATTGCTACGTCACCCTGATGGACGGCGAAGAATATACCGACGATCTGAAGGTCGAGCTGCGCAACTGGGTCCGTCAGGAAATCGGCCCGATCGCCAGCCCCGACCACATCCAGTGGGCCCCGGGTCTGCCGAAGACCCGTTCGGGCAAGATCATGCGCCGTATCCTGCGCAAGATCGCCGAGGACGATTTCGGTGCACTGGGTGATACCTCGACCCTGGCCGATCCGTCGGTTGTGGACGATCTGATCGACAACCGCATGCATAAGGCAGGCGCATAATGGACGTAGCGACAACGACCGCCGCCCCCGTTCTGATCCTTCTCGGCCCTCCGGGCGCCGGGAAGGGCACTCAGGCCCGGATGCTGGAAGACAAGTTCGGACTTGTCCAGCTTTCCACCGGAGATCTTTTGCGCGCAGCCGTAGCAGCAGGGACCGAAGCGGGCCTTGCTGCAAAAGCCGTTATGGAGGCCGGTGAACTGGTCTCGGATGAGATCGTGATCAACATCCTGCGTGACCGTCTGCAAGACGCCGATTGCGCCAAGGGCGTGATCCTTGACGGTTTCCCCCGCACCACCGTTCAAGCCGAGGCGCTGGACGCCCTGCTGGCGGAAAGCGGTCAGAAGATTAACGCAGCCATCAGCCTCGAGGTCGATGACGCTGCAATGGTGACCCGTATTTCGGGCCGTTACACCTGTGGCGGTTGCGGTGAAGGGTATCACGACGAGTTTAAGCAGCCCGCCAAGGATGGCGTCTGCGACAAATGCGGCGGCACGGACATGAAACGCCGGGCCGACGATAACGCCGAAACCGTGGGAAGCCGCCTTGTGGCCTACCACGCACAAACGGCACCGCTCATTGCCTACTACGGGGGCAAGGGCAGCCTGCAGAAGGTCGACGCCATGAAGGCGATCGATACCATTGCAGGTGACCTTAATGAGATCGTTCAGGAAGCGGTCGCATAAGAAAGGGAAGGGCGGGGCCGCATAAGCGACCCCGTTGGAGGAACTTCAGAGGGAGGAGGCTTCATGGCCGACAACTCATCAAACGACGCATATTGGTCCGCCAACTTGCGCATCATCATGATCAGCCTGGTTATCTGGGCGGTCGTATCATTCGGATTCGGCATCCTGCTGCGCCCGATGCTTTCCGGCATCGCAATCGGCGGAACCGATCTGGGCTTCTGGTTCGCACAGCAAGGTTCGATCATCGTCTTCTTGATTTTGATCTTCAACTACGCAATGCGCATGAACAAACTCGACCGTGAACACGGCGTAGACGAAGAATAAAGGGGCCAGAAACAGATGGATCAGTTTACGATCAACCTGCTGTTTGTGGGTGCGAGCTTCGCACTTTACATCGGCATCGCAATCTGGGCCCGTGCGGGCTCTACATCCGAATTCTACGCCGCTGGGCGTGGTGTTCACCCGGTCACCAACGGTATGGCGACGGCTGCTGACTGGATGTCGGCCGCATCGTTCATTTCGATGGCTGGCCTTATCGCCTTCACCGGCTACGACAACTCTTCGTTCCTGATGGGTTGGACCGGCGGCTACGTTCTGCTGGCTCTGCTGCTTGCGCCTTACCTGCGTAAGTTCGGCAAGTTCACCGTGTCGGAATTCATTGGTGATCGCTTCTACTCGCAGACTGCCCGTATCGTGGCTGTTGTCTGCTTGATCGTGGCCTCGACCACCTACGTTATCGGTCAGATGACCGGCGTTGGTGTTGCGTTTGGCCGCTTCCTGGAAGTGGACAACACAACCGGTCTGTTCATCGGTGCTGCTGTTGTATTCGCCTACGCCGTTTTCGGCGGCATGAAGGGTGTAACCTACACGCAGGTTGCTCAGTACTGCGTACTGATCACTGCTTACACCATTCCGGCGATCTTCATCTCGCTGCAGCTGACTGGCAACCCGATCCCGGCCCTGGGCCTGTTCGGCGAGCACGCAGCTTCGGGCGAGCCTCTGCTGGCAAAACTGGACGCAATCGTGACCGAACTTGGCTTCAACGAGTACACTGCTCACCACGCCGACACGTTCAACATGGTTCTGTTCACCCTGTCGCTGATGATCGGTACCGCTGGTCTGCCGCACGTAATCATGCGCTTCTTCACCGTGCCTAAAGTATCGGACGCCCGTTGGTCGGCCGGTTGGACCCTGGTGTTCATCGCTCTGCTGTACCTGACTGCTCCGGCTGTTGGTGCAATGGCTCGCCTGAACATCTCGGAAATGATGTGGCCGAATGGTGGCGTCAACGGTGAAGCTGTGACTGTTCAGCAGATCGAGACCGAAGATCGTTACGACTGGATGAAGACGTGGCAGAAAACTGGTCTTCTGAACTGGGAAGACAAGAACGGCGACGGCAAGATCCAGTACTACAACGACAAGTCTGAAGCTATGCAAGCAATGGCCGCCGAAAAAGGCTGGACCGGTAACGAGCTGACCAAGTTCAACCGCGACATCCTGGTTCTGGCCAACCCCGAAATCGCCAACCTGCCGGGTTGGGTAATCGGTCTGGTTGCTGCTGGTGGTCTGGCTGCTGCGCTTTCGACGGCTGCGGGTTTGCTTCTGGCGATCTCGTCGGCTGTATCGCACGACCTTATCAAAGGTGCGATCAACCCGAGCATTTCGGAAAAAGGCGAACTGATGTCGGCACGTGTGGCGATGGCAGTGGCAATTGTTGTAGCTACCTATCTGGGTCTCAACCCTCCGGGCTTCGCAGCGCAAACCGTGGCACTTGCCTTCGGTCTGGCCGCCGCGTCGATCTTCCCGGCTCTGATGATGGGTATCTTCTCGACCAAAGTGAACAACACCGGTGCTGTTGCAGGCATGATCGCGGGTATTTCGGTTACCCTGATCTACATCTTCCTGCACAAAGGCTGGCTGTTCATCCCGGGTACCAACAGCTTCACCGATGCTGATCCGCTTCTGGGCACCGTTAAGTCGACCTCGTTCGGCGCAATTGGTGCGGCGATCAACTTCGCTGTTGCTTACACCGTATCGGGTATGACCAAGCCGCTGCCGGCTGAGATCAAAGCTCTGGTTGAATCGGTTCGCGTTCCGCGCGGCGCCGGTGCAGCTCAGAACAAATAAAAAGCTTGGGCGGGTGGCCCTCTGCGGCGACCCGCCCCCTTTTAAATTTGTCCCGTCCGGTGTCATATCGGGCGGGACTAACTTTTGAAGAAGGCGCTTAATATGCCCCTGAGCCAAGATCAGATTTTCCGATTTCTGAAATCCGTTCACCCCTATGATGCCCTGACAGCCGATGTGGTCGAAAAGCTGGTACCGACGCTTCAAGCACGCGCCGTGCCTGCAGGCGAAAGCGTCTATGGGTTCGGAGATGACCTGCCCGGCGTTTTCATCATTTACGAGGGTGAGGTCGAGGTCAGTGACGAGAACGGCTCGGTCGTGTCGCATCTTGGGCTACGCAATTCCTTTGGTGAACGTGGGCTGCTGCGGGAAGGCAAGGCCGTAACCTCGGCGCAAGCCGTCACGGATACAACGCTTCTGATCCTGCCGGTCGCTCAGTTCCACGCCCTGATCGCCGCCGAAGACACGGTAAAACGGTTCTTTGACCGCTCGCGCGCGGATCGGAACAACAAGCAGGACCAGCAGGACCTCGCGACTACACAGGTGGACACGTTGATGGCTGCCAATCCTGTGACCTGTACCCCGGCGACCTCGGTGCAAGATGCCGCGATCCTGATGCGCGACCGCCGCGTGTCGTCGCTGTGTATCACCGAGGGTGATGCCCTGACCGGTATCCTGACCACCCGCGACATGTCGGGCAAAGTGCTGGCCGCTGCTCTGCCGGTCGAGACGCCTGTGTCACAGATCATGACCCCCAATCCCATCACGCTTGCCCCGTCCGCCATTGGTTCGGACGTGCTGCACGTGATGATGGAGCGTCGTATCGGCCATGTTCCGATCGTTGAGGGTGGCAAGCTGGTTGGCATTGTCAGCCAGACCGACCTGACCCGCTTTCAGGCCGTTAGCTCGGCCGAGTTGGTGCGCGAGATTGCGCAGGCCAACACGCCCGAAGAAATGCGCGAGGTGACAGAACGTATCCCGCAGCTTCTGGTCCAACTGGTCGCCGGAGGCCGCCCGCATCAGGTGGTCACCCGCCTGATTACCGACATTGCCGACACCTGCACCCGCCGCCTTTTGGCGTTGGGAGAGTCCAAGCTGGGCCCGGCCCCCGTGCCCTATCTGTGGGCCGCCTGTGGATCGCAGGGCCGACAGGAGCAAACCGGCGTATCCGACCAAGATAACTGCATGATTTTGCACGACGATGTGACGGATGCGGACCGAGACGGTTACTTCACCGAGTTGGCCAAATTCGTCTGTGACGGGCTTGATGTCTGCGGCTATTTCTATTGCCCCGGTGACATGATGGCGACCAACCCGCGCTGGTGTCAGCCGCTGTCGACCTGGAAGGACTATTTCGACGGCTGGATCGCGAAACCAAGCCCTGAGGCACAGATGCTGGCCTCGGTCATGTTTGACCTGCGGGCGATTGCCGGGGATGAGAGCCTGTTTGAAGGGCTTCAGAAAGACACGCTGGCGATGGCGGCGAAGAACTCGATTTTCGTCGCGCATATGGTGTCGAACTCTCTGAAGCACACACCGCCGCTGGGCCTTCTGCGCGGCTTCGCCACGATCCGCTCGGGCGAGCACAAGAACCAGCTGGATATGAAGCATAACGGCGTTGTGCCGATCGTTGATCTGGGCCGCGTCTATGCGCTGCAGGGTGAACTGACCGAGGCCAACACCCGCGCGCGTCTGGAAGCCGCCATTCACGCCGGTGGCCTCAGCCAATCGGGCGGGCAGGATCTGCTGGACGCCTATGACCTGATTGCCGACACGCGTCTGGAGCATCAGGTCGCTGAAGTTAAAGCCGGCGGAAAGCCGGATAATTATCTGTCGCCCTCGGACCTGTCCGAGTTTGAACGCAGCCATCTGCGCGATGCCTTTGTGGTGGTGAAATCCATGCAAAGCGCCATTGGGCACGGGCGCGGGATGCTGGGCTAAGGCAGGTCAAACAGGCCGAAATAGGCCAACACGGGTAGGGAGGAAACCGAATGTTCTTTGAGATGGTCGCCACACTGGTATCAGGCTTTGCAGGTGCAGGTGTGGTGCTGCTTCTGAACAAGATCAGCGGCGGGCGGTTGCCGAAATGGGCCATGCCTGTGGGTGCCGGTCTTGCCATGATCCTTACGACGATTGCCAACGAATATGCTTGGTATGACCGCACGCAAGAGACTCTTCCAGAGGGTATGGAAGTCATTCAAACGGTCGAAAACAAAGCGATTTATCGTCCGTGGACCTACGTGGCACCCTTTACCGAGCGGTTCATCGCCTTGGATGAACCGTCCCTGCGCACCCACGAGGCACACCCAGCAATGCGTCTTGTTGACGTTTATTTCTTTGGCCGCTGGTCCGCGCCGGAAAAGATGGTGATGCTCGCCGACTGCGATGCGGGAAAACGTGCCCCGCTGATCGATGGCGTGTCGTTTGATGCCAATGGTGAGATCAGCGGCATCGATTGGTTCGCGCCAGGTGAGGGGGATCCGCTGGTCACGGCAATCTGTAAACTCGAGGTGTCTTAATGCAAATTCTGACAAAGCTGTCGCTACGCTTTCGGATATTCCTGTTCTTTGCCTTCTTGGCGCTGGCCGCTGTGCTGCTGGTCATCGGCGCACTTCTGGTCGGTGCTGGTCGCGCTACGCCTGACGATGTGGCATCGGGGTTTGTCTTTGCGGGAGTTTTGTCCAGTTTTGGCATACTGGCATTGGTTGCCGGCGTGTGGTTCCTTTTTGACGAGAACGTTGCACGCCCCATCGAGCGTCTGGCATCTGGGCTAAGATCCAAGGCCCATGCAGGCGCTGGCGAAGTAGACATGCATAGCGCCCGTTTTCTGGGCGACTTGGCCCCTGCAGCGGAAGCCGTGTCCGAGCAGTTGATGAAATCGACAATGGATCAGGCCAGCATCGTCGCCGCGGAAACCCAACGCCTGTCTGACGACAAAGCCCGCCTGACGGCGCTGCTGTCTGAAATTCCGGTCGCCATGGTGTTGATCAACCCAGCCCACCAGATTGTGCTTTACGACAAACAGGCTGCCGCCGTTCTGTCGCAGGTCAGTCCCGCGCGCCTGAATGCCTCGATCTTTGACTACTTCCAAAAATCCCCGTTCATGGCAGCCTATAAGAAGATGATTTCGACTGGATTGGAGCAGAGCTTTACAGACCTGTCTGCCGCCAACGGGCTTGAGTTCGATGCGCGTCTGAAGCCGCTTGCGCCGGGCGAAGGTTATCTGCTGATGATTGACGATGCCCACGCCATCATTGCGCCGGACGAAGGCCGCCCGGTCGTGTTTGACTTCGACCTGATGGAAGGGCAGGCCACCGACGATCTGATGGAAATGCAGCTGCGCGACCTGACTTATGTGGTGTTCGACACGGAAACCACGGGACTTCTGCCGCACAAGGACGAGATCGTGCAAATCGGTGCCGTGCGGGTGGTGAACGAAAAGATCGTTCCCGGCGAGGTGGTCGATCAACTTGTCGATCCAGAAATGCCGATCCCGCTGGCCTCGACCAAGGTGCACCATGTGTCTGATTTGATGGTGGCCGGGAAACCGACCATTCGCGAGGCTGGGAAAAGCTTCCATGACTTCGCGCGCGGTGCAGTTCTGGTGGCCCACAATGCGCCGTTCGACATGGCGTTCCTACGCCGTCACGCGGATGATTGCGGGGTTGAATGGACCCATCCCATTCTGGATACCGTGCTGCTGTCAGCTGTCCTCTACGGCACGACCGAGGTGCACACGCTGGACGCGCTGTGCGACCGTCTGGGCGTGGTGATCCCGCCCGAGCTGCGCCACACCGCTTTGGGCGATGCCCAGGCCACCGCCGAAGTGCTGTGCAAGATGCTCGCCATGCTGCATTCCAAGGGAATCGAAACGCTGGGAGGCGCGATCGCCGAAGCTAAGAAGCACAAGCGGTTGCTGGAAGACTTGAATTAACGCAGGAGGTTAGCGGCTTTCGCCCGCCCCCATGCGCCGTTCCAGCCAGCGTACGCCAGCCGAGATGATCAGGACCAGCACCAGATACTCTAGGATCAACAACGTGTAGATCTCAAGCGGGCGGTATTCGGTCACCACCAGCTCGTTCGCGCGCCGGGTCAGTTCCTGCATCCCGATGACGGACGCAAAGGCCGACATTTTCACGATATAGATGAACTGGTTCGCCAGCGGCGGCAGGATGCGGCGCACCGCTTGCGGCAGGATGACGTATCGCATCGCCTTGGCACGGCTTAGCCCGATGGTCTGGGCGGCTTCAGCTTGCCCACGCGGAACAGCTTGGATGCCCGCGCGGAAGATTTCAGCCGTGAAGGCGCTGTCGGACAGGGCCAGTGTGATCACTGCACCCCAGAACGGATCGATCGAGATGCTGATCCCCATCCCGCGCATCACGACGGGCAGACCATAGAAGACCCAGAACAGCATCGGCAGAAGCGGGATCGCCCGGATGAACTCGACATAGATCCGATTGGGCAGACGCAGCCAGCGGTTTTGTGCGAAGGCGGGAAGCGCGACAAGAAGCCCGATGATGATCGAGGCCACTGCCGCCAGAACCGAGATCTGGATGGTCGAGGTGAAGCCCCGGATCAGGAAGCGGATGTTGGTCCAGCCATTGTCTGTTGTGGGGTCAATGACATACCAGCCCCATGTGCCGGATGTGGCCGAACAGGCGGTCAGCAGCAAAAGCGAAGACAGCAGGGCGATTGTTCGAAAAGTCATATCGGCCCCCTCAGTGTTTCAGGATCTTATCAAGGAAAAGTGCGAAACGTTCAGATTTCGGGGCCTTGAACGCCTGTTCAGGTGCGCCGATTTCAACGATTTCGCCGGCGTCCATAAACGCGATCCGATCCGCTACGCGCCGGGCAAAGCCCATTTCGTGCGTGACACAGATCATCGTCATCCCGTCGGCGGCCAAGTCCTCCATGACCTCTAGCACTTCGGCAATCATCTCGGGATCAAGCGCCGAGGTCGGCTCGTCAAACAGCATCAGCTTGGGTTCCATGCACAAGGCCCGCGCGATCGCGACCCGTTGCTGCTGTCCACCCGACAGTTGCGCAGGGCGTTTGTCGGCCTGTTCGGGGATGCGTACGCGGTCAAGATAGGCGCACGCGCGCTCCTCGGCCTCGGCCCGGGATAGGCCGAGCGCTTTCACCGGGCCAAGCGTTAGATTGTCCAGAACCGATAGGTGCGGGAATAGATTGAAGCTTTGAAAAACCATCCCAATGTCGCCAGGTCTCTGCGCATCCATCGTTCCGCCTTGTAGGTGGATATCGCCTTCCTGATGAGCCTCTAACCCGGCCAGCAACCGCACGACCGTCGACTTCCCCGACCCGGACGGGCCGCAAATGACCAGCTTCTCGCCAACCTCGACCGTCAGCGAAATATCCCGCAGCACCTGAAAGTCACCATACCACTTCGAAACGCCTGTCATCTGAACGGCGGTGTTGGGTTGTTTTTTGTTCTTCACTTGTTCCGCGCGCCGTTTTTTGTTCAACTGATCGTGACCGGTGATCCATTCCGTATACGATCACGTAATCTATATGGATGAAAACGAATATTTATAACCGCCAAAAGGACAACGTGTGATGAACTTTTTGAGAACTCTCGGAGCAGGGCTGCTGGCCTTGGCAACACTGACCGGAGCCGCCACGGCGCAATCCGCATTGAACGAGATCCTGTCAGGCGGCGTTCTAAAGGTGGGGACGACGGGCGATTGGAACCCCATGTCGGTGCGCGATCCGGCGACTGAAGGCTACAAGGGCTATGACATCGACGTCATGACCGAACTGGCGAACGACCTAGAGGTCAAGTTGGAGTTTGTGCCGACTGACTGGAAAACGCTGGTGAACGGCATCGTGGCCGGGAACTATCATATGACGGGGTCGGCCTCGATCTCGCCGTCGCGGATGAAGGTTGCTGGTTATTCGGATCCGTATATCTCGGTCCAGATTTTGCCGTTTACCACGTCTGATAAACTGGCGGGTTTTGGCGGCTGGGCGTCGATCAACAAGCCCGAGGTGAAAGTGGCGACCACGCTGGGCACCTCGTTTGAGGGCATGGTGAAAGAGTGGTTCCCGGACGCGGACATCAAGGTCGTTGAAGCGCCCGCGCGTGGCTATCAAGAGGTTCTATCGGGCCGTGCGGATGTGTTCATTACCTCGAACATTGAAGGGGCGACGCTGACGCAGAAATTCCCGCAAGTGACGGCCATTCCGGTCGAGGCTGCGCGCGCTCCGACTCCGATTGCGATGCTTTTACCGCAAGGCGATCAGGTCTGGATCAACTATGTGAACAGTTGGATCAAGCTGAAGCAGGAAAAGGGCTTCTTCGAGGCCACAGCTGCCAAGTGGGGCCTGAAGTAAACAGGCTTTCAGAAAACAGAAAAGGCCGGGTTTTTGCCCGGCTTTTTTTCATGGAAGTGGAGCCGTTTGATACAGCTTCACTTTGGTGCCCCCGTGATCGATCGGAGGTCCGGGGGGCAGGAACGGCAGGCCCGTCGCTTTTGCTAACCCACCATCCGAGGTGATGATGGCCACGCGCCACCCCTTGAACCGCTCCTGAAACACTTTGCCCATCGTGCCATAGAGCGCGAAGAGGAGTTTCTTGTTGCCGATCCGCCCGCCATAGGGCGGGTTCACGATGATCAGACCCGGCTTCGTGTCGGGGCGGGAAACGTCACTGATTGACACCTCGGTAAACTGACAGACTGCCGCGACGCCCGCGCTTTCGGCGTTTTTCCGGCTGTTGGCAATTGCACCGGCATTCCGGTCGGACCCGAAAAATCGAACATTCTGGGGCATGGCCGGGGCATCTGCGTCTTTCAAGCTTTGAAAGGCCTCAGCGTTAAAACTTGCAAGTTTTTCAAAGGCAAAACTGCGGTCACGGCCGGGAAGAAGCCCCGCAGCCATCTCGGCCGCTTCGATCAGAAAAGTACCCGATCCGCACATTGGGTCCAAAACGGGTTCTTCTCCGTCAAAGCCCGCGGCCCGCAAGAACAACGCGGCCAAGTTCTCGCGCATCGGAGCTTTGCCCGTCGCGGTTTTGTGGCCACGTTTGTGCAGGCTTTCGCCTGAGCTGTCCAAGCTGATGGTTACAAGATTGTCGTCGATCCGCACCTTGATGACCACTGCTGCGTCCTTGCTGATCGGTGCACCAAGTGTTTCCGAAATCGCACGTTCGACCCGTTGAGCGGCCCCTTTGTGGTGATAGATTTTCGAGCGCTTGCAGACGGCCTCGACCCGCACGGGGGTATCCGGGCGCAACACATCGGCCCACGGAAACTTGCGGGCGCGTTTATCAAGCTGCGCCATGTGGAAGGCCCGAAACTCGCCCAGCCGGACCAGTACACGGGTTGCACCACGCAAGGTCAGGTTTGCGCGCCAGATTTCGGACCAGTTGCCATGTGTGGTGACGCCGCCGGGGCTGACTTCGGGAGTGGGAAAGCCAGCGGCGCGGGCCTCGTCCGCCAAGACGGGCTCAAGACCCGGCGGGGCAACAAGGAAAATTTCGAGATCATCTGTATTCATGCGGCCTTCTACCCTATGCGCCTCAGGGCGGCGAGCGAAATGCGCAGACCGTCACCCAAGCTCGTCCGTCGGGATCAGTGGGAAGAATTGCCCGTCCGACCAGACACCAAACCAGCTTGCTCCCTCGTGCTCCTCGGCCACGCCCAGATCGATCAGGCGATAGAAGGTCTTGCGATCAATCAAGGCCTCAAGCCCGGCACGCACGTCAACATAGGGGCAGGGGGTTTCGAACGTGCAACCCAGCCTCAGGGGGTGATCGGGGCCTGCGGTCACACTGTCGCCCACATGGGTCGAGAAGGTCAGGCGCTGGTCGCGACCCTCGCCAGTCACGACCATATCAGTGGCTACAAAAGGCGCATCTTCGATCGTGATGCCCCATTTTTCGACCGGGGTGACAAGGAAATACTTCCCACCTTCACGCTTCAGGATCGAGGAGAACAACCGCACCAGACCTTCGCGCCGGATCTCGCCCCCTTCGTGAAACCACGTGCCGTCGCGGGCGATGCGGATGTCAATCTCGCCGCTATAGGCGGGGTTCCACAGGTGCACCGGAGGCAAGGTTTTCCCGGCCTCAGCCCCAATTGCTTTCGACACGGCATCGGCGTCAAACGCCCGCATTTCCGCCGATTTTCCAGAGCTTGGCGAATTTGTCATTTGGTCCCCATCTGAATCTGGCCTTTAATGTACTTAGTATTCACGCAAAGGAATTGCCATGCAGAACGAAGATCTTCTGAGCGATGTTGAAGCCCTTGGCGCAAAACTTACCAAAGCGCGCCATATGGTTGGCCGCCGGATCATGGGCCAGGATCAGGTGGTGGATCTGACGCTTGCAGCCATTCTGGCGGGTGGGCATGCGTTGCTGATCGGCTTGCCGGGGCTGGGCAAAACGCGGCTGGTCGAAACCCTTGGCACGGTCATGGGGCTGCATGACGGGCGCATTCAGTTCACACCGGACTTGATGCCGTCTGACATTTTGGGGGCCGAGGTTCTGGAAGAAAGCGACACGGGTGCGCGATCCTTCCGCTTCATCAAAGGCCCGGTATTCTGCGAGCTTTTGCTGGCAGACGAGATCAACCGCGCCAGCCCCCGCACCCAATCCGCGCTGCTTCAGGCGATGCAGGAGCACGAGGTCTCGGTCGCGGGGCATACCCATAACCTTGGTGAAGTGTTCCACGTGCTCGCGACGCAAAACCCGCTTGAGCAAGAGGGCACCTATCCGCTGCCCGAGGCGCAGTTGGACCGTTTTCTGGTGCAGATTGATGTGGACTATCCGGATCGCGATGCAGAGCGAGATATCCTGCTGGCCACCACGGGGACCGAGGATGCAACCGTTTCTTCCGTGTTCAGCCGGGCCGAGCTGATCGCCGCGCAAACGCTTCTGCGCCGGATGCCCGTGGGCGAAAGTGTGGTCGAGGCGATTTTGGATCTGGTCCGCGCCTGTCGTCCCGACGACCCCAGCGCGCCGCAGATCGTGCGCGACAATGTCAGCTGGGGGCCGGGGCCACGCGCCACGCAGGCCTTGATGTTGCTGGCGCGGGCGCGGGCGCTCTTGGATGGGCGCTTGGCACCCGGGATCGACGACATTCACGCGCTGGCGGCGCCGGTGCTTAGCCATCGGATGGCCTTGGGTTATGCCGCGCGGGCCGAGGGGCTGGTTCTGTCCGACGTGATTGGACAAACGGTGGCCTCTGTGCTGCAAGCCGAGGTCGCCGCGTGATGCCCGACAGCGCCCCTATCCAGCTTCGGTCCCGTGCCGAGGCTTTGGCGGCGCGCCTTCCGCCCCTTCTGGTGGCGGCGCAGCACTTAGCCCAGTCCGTCGAGTTAGGAGAGCATGGACGGAGACAATCCGGGCAGGGTGAGGCCTTCTGGCAATATCGCCGTGCGCAGCCGGGGGATCCGTCACACCGGATTGATTGGCGTCGTTCGGCGCGCTCCGACCGACACTATGTTCAGGAAAAGGAATGGCAAGCGGCGCATTCGGTTCAAATCTGGGTGGACCCGTCCGCGTCTCTGGCGTTTTCGTCCGACCCGAAGCTACCTGAAAAACGTGAACAGGCACAGATCATCGCTCTTGCTTTGGCGTCCTTGCTGCTGAGCGGCGGAGAACGTGTTGGTCTTCTGGGCAACGCGCTTGCACCGGGGCGTGGGCAACTGACCCTGTCGCGCATGGCGGATCAAATATTGCTGGCAGATGCGCCCTTGAAACATGCCTTTGCAGTACCCCGCGCGCGGCAGATGGTGTTTTCGGATTTCTTAGGGTCGCTTGATGCCACCCGCGACTTCCTACACGCCGCGCAGGGCCGGGGTCAGCGGGGCGTCCTGTTCCAAGTACTCGACCCGATGGAAGAGGCGTTCCCTTTTCACGGTCGCGTGCTGTTTCAGGATGTGGGTGGCGCGCTCAGCCATGACACGCGTGAAGCAGGAGATTTGCGAGACCGGTATCTGGACCGATTGGCGCAGCGCAAAGCCGAGCTTTCCGAGATCGCAAAACGTGCGGGCTGGCGGTTTCACAGTTATCACACGCAAGATCCGGCAAGCGCGGCGCTCTTGTGGTTGTGGAACGGGATCGGAGGGCCAAGGTGAGCTTATTCGGCATAGGCTTCACCGCGCCTCTGCTCTTGCTGGGGCTTATCGCGCTGCCGGTGATTTGGTGGCTTCTGCGTGCCGTGCCGCCTGCGCCGCGTAAACAGGTTTTCCCAGCGGTCACATTGCTTTTGGGGTTGGAAGACAAGACCGCTCAGGCGGATCGCACGCCATGGTGGCTTCTATTTTTGCGACTTTTGGCGGTGGCCGCGATGATCATCGGATTTGCGGGTCCGGTTCTGAATTCGGGGGACTCACTAAACAGAACTGGGCGACTTCTAATCTTTGTGGATGACTACTGGCAAGCCGCGTCGGACTGGTCCCAGCGAATGCAGGTGATCGACGCCCGGCTTGAGAAAGCACAGGCGGCTGCGCGCCCGGTTTCCGTTGTTATGGCGAGTTCTGTGGGGCAGGAGGATGTCGATCAGGTCACCGTGTGGCAGACGGCAGACGCGTGGATGACCGCGCTTCCGGGGCAGTCTCCGGTGGCGTGGGATGTCCCTTATGCGGTCACAAGGGACTGGGCACAGGCGCAGGGATCTGCGGATGTGTTGTGGATTTCGGATGGCGTCAAGCGAGCGGGACGAAGTGGTCTAATTTCATTTTTCGAACAAATGGGCGCGTTGGAGGTGTTAGAGCCTCCCGCGGCCCGGTTTGGCCTTCTCCCTGCCACATTGGATGGCGGTGATCTGGTGTTGTCGGTGCTGTCCACCGGCCCCGCCCCTGCAACTGAACTGACGGTTGAGGCCCTTGGACCGGACCCGGAGGGAATTGAACGCGTGTTGCTTTCAGCCCCGGTCGCGTTCGACAGCGGGGCCAATCGGACCGAGCTGCGGTTGACCGTCCCAAGCGAACTCCGTAATCGGATCGACCGCATGCAGATCGCGGATCATCGGGCCGCCGGGGCCGTCACCCTAGCTGATGACAGCCTGCGCCGCCGTCGGGTCGCTCTGCTGAACACAGTGGGCGAGCGTGAAGGGCTGGAACTGCTGTCGCCGCTGCACTACCTGCGCGAGGCGCTGGTGACGACCGCTGAAACCATCGAGCTGCCCGCGCTGTCCGAGCTGATCAAGGCGGGTCCTGATGTGATCATCCTACCCGATGTGGCCAGCTTTTCGGATGCGGATCGCGCGGCTTTGAACGATTGGGTCACGGACGGCGGGCTTTTGCTGCGGTTCGCGGGTCCACAACTGGCGTCTTCAGATCTAGGGCATGGAGAGGAGGACACGCTGCTGCCCGTGCGCCTGCGTGCTGGTGGCCGTGTGGTTGGTGGCGCGATGAGCTGGGGTGATCCGCGCGCCTTGGCGCCGTTCGCAGAAGACTCGCCGTTCTTTGGGCTTCCCGTGCCCGATGATGTGCAGATCGAGGCACAGATCCTCGCCCAGCCCGGGCCGGATCTGGCGGACCGCACCATCGCCACGCTGTCTGACGGCACCCCCATCGTTACCCGCCGGGCGCTGGGCGCGGGGCAGGTGGTGTTATTCCATGTCTCGGCCAATGCTGAATGGTCGTCGCTGCCGTTCTCGGGGCTGTTCGTGCAGATGCTGGAGCGGCTGGCGGTATCGTCTCAGGGCAGCGTGCGCGACGGCGCGGCGCTGAAGGGGACAACATGGGTTGCCATTCATGTGCTAGACGGGTTCGGCCAGCTGTCGCCGCAAGATGCGGTTGCGGGTGTGCCGGGGCCGAAACTGGCGGATCCCGCCGGGCCTGATCTTCCGCCGGGGCTTTATGCGGATGGGGACCGGGTGCAGGCGGTGAATGTGCTGCGCGCAGACAGCGTGCTTACGCGTGCTGACTGGCCCGCAAATCTGACGCCCAGTTGGCAGGTCGAAAAGACCCAGCAGGCGTTCGGTCCTTGGTTGCTGGCATTGGCGCTGGTGTTGGGCGCGCTGGACATCCTGCTGACGCTTTGGCTGGCGGGACGGCTGTTGCCGAGCGCGCGACGGGTAGCGACGGGTGTGGCTGCGGGTCTCGTCCTGCTCTCCACGTCGCAGTTTTCTGAAGCCCAGACAGACACGCCCCCCAGTGTCTTGGACGCCGCCAGCATCGTTACGCTTGCTCACGTGAAAAGCGGAGATCCCGCCGTCGATCAGATTGCCCGCGCAGGTCTTTTGGGCCTGTCGGATCAACTGTTCCTGCGCACCTCGGTCGAGCCCGCGCGACCCGTGGGCGTGGACGTCGAAGTCGATGACCTGTCCGTCTATCCGCTGCTCTATTGGCCCCTAACGGACACCACGCCCATCCCCAGCCCTGACGCGATCCTGCGCCTGAAACGCTATCTGGCGGCGGGCGGGCTGATCCTGTTTGACACGCGCGATGCGGCGACTGGGGGCAACTCGCCCGCCAGTCGTCGCCTGCGCGCGGTGGCCTTGCCGTTGAACCTGCCGCTTCTGGATCAGGTGCCGCATGACCACGTTCTGACCCGCAGCTTTTACCTGCTGCAAGAGTTTCCCGGCCGCAGCCGAGGCCCCGTCTGGGCCGAGGCGCCTCCCCTCAATGCCGAACGCGCCGAAGGGATGCCGTTTCGCAATTTGAACGACGGTGTGACGCCGGTGGTTGTCGGTGGAAATGACTGGGCAAGCGCCTGGGCTATTCGCGAGGATGGGCGCCCGATGTTTCCGGTGGGCCGTGGGCAGGCGGGGGAACGGCAGCGCGAAATGGCCGTGCGGTTTGGGGTCAATCTGGTGATGCATGTGCTGACCGGAAACTACAAATCAGACCAGGTCCACGTGCCTGCGCTTTTGCAAAGGTTGGGTGAATGAGTGTGCTGTCGCTTCAGTTCGCGCCCGGCCTGCCGTGGTTATTGATTGCCCTGTTGGCGGCGCTGGCGACCGTGTCGCTTGCCGTGGCCCTGTGGCGTGGGCTGTCCGGTTGGGCGTTGCGTGCGGTGGCTGCTCTGGTGCTTCTGGCGGCGCTCTGCGGCCCGTCGCTTCAGCAAGAGGAACGCGATCCGCTGACGGATATCTTGTTGGTGCTTGAGGATGACAGCCCCTCGCAATCCTTGTCAGACCGCCCCGCGCAGAACCGACTGGCACGTGAAGATGTGCTGGCACAGATCGCCGCCCGACCGTCGCTCGACGCGGTGTGGCGCCGTCTGTCCGAGTTTGGCCCCGAAGGCGAGGTCGAGGGGACGCGCATGATGACCGCCCTGAAAAAGGCGATGGCCGAGCTTCCCGCGAACCGGCTGGCAGGGGTGGTGCTGATCACGGATGGCGTCGTGCATGATCTGCAGAACGCGCCCGGACTGCCTGTGCCCGTGCATGCGATGATCTCGGGCCGTGTGTCGGATTGGGACCGGCGGGTCAGCGTCACCGAGGCGCCGGCCTTTGCCATTCTGGGCGAGCAGATCGAGCTGCGCCTGAAGATCGAGACACTTGGCAACACTCCCAGCGGACTGCCCCCTGCCTTCCTGTCCGTCTCTCATGATGGCACGCCCCTTGCGGATATCCCGGTGACAGACGGCGCAGACATGGTGATGTCGCTGACGCTGGAACATGCGGGGCGAAACCTGATCCATGTGACGCTTCCGGTGGAAGAGGGCGAGCTGACGGGGCGCAACAACGAGGTGGTGATCGAGCTGAACGGCGTGCGGGATCGCCTGCAGGTGCTGTTGATCTCGGGCACGCCGCATCCGGGGACGCGGACGTGGCGCAACCTGCTGAAGTCGGACAGCGCGGTGGATCTGGTGCATTTCACCATTCTGCGCCCGCCTGAGAAACAGGATGGCGTGCCGGTCAGTGAACTCAGCCTAATCGCGTTTCCGACGCAAGAGCTGTTCATCGATAAGATCGACGAATTCGATCTGATCATCTTCGATCGGTATCAATTGCGCGGCATTCTGCCCGGTGGGTACCTGGCGAGTGTGCGTGACTATGTGAAGCGGGGCGGCGCTGTGCTGATCGCGGCAGGGCCATCGCTTGCCAGCGCTGACAGCATTGCGCGTACCGGGCTTGCTGACATTCTGCCCGCCACCCCGACGGGCCGTTTGTTCGAGGAGCCATATAAGCCCGTCGTCACCGATGACGGTCAGCGTCACCCGGTGACCCGCGCGTTGTCGCAACATGCGCCGGATGGGGGCTGGGGGCCATGGATGCGCCATGTCGAGGTCGTTCCCATGCGGGGCCATGTCATCCTGTCCGCAGAAGATGACGCACCGCTGTTGATGGTTGATCGCAGTGACGAAGGGCGCGTGGCGCTTCTGGCGTCAGATCATGCGTGGCTTTGGGCGCGGGGGCATCAGGGCGGCGGACCTCAGTTGGAATTGTTGCGCCGCCTCGCCCATTGGCTGATGCGCGAACCCGAGCTGGAAGAAGAAGCGCTTTCGGCAGTAGCAACGGATGAAGGTCTTTTGATCCGGCGCAATACGATGCTGACCGAACTGCCCGAGGTGACTGTCACTGCCCCGGGCGGAGCGCGCATTCCGGTATTTCTGTCTCAAGGCGCCCCGGGCGTGTTTGAAGCGCAGTTTACAACGGAGGCAACGGGGCTTTTCCATGTGGAGCAGGGCGAGCTTTCAACGGTTGTGGTCCGTGGGGCAGCAACGTCGGTCGAGTTCAGCAATCCTTTGGCGCGCGGTGATTTGTTAAAGCCCGTGCTGGCGGCAAGCCGCGGGGCCGCGTTGCGGATTGAAGATGGCTTGCCCAGTTTGCGGTCCGTGCGTGCGGGACAACCTGCATCGGGGCGTGGATGGCTGGGATATACCCCGCGCGAGGCTTATGTCACCACGGCAATCCATTTGCGTCCGTTGGCGCCGCCGTGGGCCATGCTGTTTTTGGCCGCGTTTGCTTTGGTGTTTGCTTGGCTTTGGGAAGGTCGCCGAGGTGCTGCGCGATGGGGCGAGCCTGCAAACTAGACGTCAGGCTTCATCAGCACCGCGCGGGATTGCGATGAAAACTCGCGCCGCCACAGGACCGCGAATGTGAAAAGTGTCGCGACGATCAGGCTGACTGGTCCAATGAGCCATGCCAACGCCGCCATCGAGAAATAGACCGAACGTAGACCCCGGTTGAAACTACGCGCCGCAGTGATGTTGATCTCGCCAGCCTTTCGCGCGCGGGGCAGGGCGGTTGGGTCGGTTTCGTCGTTGGGCACCGACGCCATGACCACTGCGCAATACCCAAAAAGCCGGTGCGACCAGACAAATTTCAGAAACGCATTGGCTAGAAACAGGATGACCAGAAGGATTTTGACCTCCCATACCAATTCTGGTGCGCTGGTTTGGGTCAGGTCGTGGGCAACTCCGCGTAACCGCTCGGTATTGCCAAGCAGGGCCAGCCCGCCGCCTGTGGCGATCATTGTGGCCGAGGCGAAGAAGCTTGCCCCTTGTCGCAAGCTGGACAGGATTGCGCTGTCAAAAATGCGTGGTTGGCGCGTGACGAACTGTACCATCCAGTCGCGCCGATACTGGGCCACAATCTTTGACACGGATTGTTTTTCACCTGTGGCGCTTTCAATGCGCCACCCGATTGCGACCCAAGCCAATAGGATCAAAGCAACAGCGCCCAGATCAAGCATCGAAAATAATGAGAAACGCTCTGCAAGGGTCATGTCTCACGCATAAGCGTTTCCTTGCTGTTGCTAAAGTGAAAAAATTGGTTATATTTTCTTACCAATTTAGTCTCGGAGGGAATCCTATGCAGATGCCAGACCCGAATTCCCGCATTCTTGCGCGCAAAGATCACATCGTTGCACGGTTGCAATCTGTGTTGCCCGTCGGGGCTGTGGTGCATGATCCGATCCAGACCCGTGCCTATGAATGTGATGCGTTGACGGCTTACAAATGCCCGCCGCTCTGCGCTGTTCTGCCCGCCACGACCGACGAGGTGTCGGCGGTCATGCGCATTTGCTTTGAGGAAGGCGTGCCCGTTGTGCCGCGCGGGGCAGGAACGTCGCTTGCGGGTGGCGCGCTGCCCACGGCAGACAGTGTGATCCTTGGCGTCGCGCGTTTGAATGACGTGCTGGAAACCGACTATGATAACCGGTTCATCCGCGTGCAGTCGGGCCGCACCAACCTATCCGTCACGGGTGCCGTTGAAGAAGACGGGTTCTTCTACGCTCCAGATCCGTCTTCGCAGCTGGCCTGTGCGATTGCAGGGAATATCGGAATGAACTCGGGCGGGGCGCATTGTTTGAAATACGGCGTAACCACCAACAACTTGATGGGTGTGACCATGGTTATGTCCGATGGCGAGGTGGTCGAGATCGGCGGCGCACATCTGGATGCAGGCGGATTGGACTTGCTGGGACTGATCTGCGGCTCCGAAGGTCAGCTTGGCATCGTGACCGAAGCGACCTTGCGTATTCTGGCTAAGCCTGAAGGGGCGCGGCCAGTACTGGTCGGGTTCGACAGCAACGAAGTCGCGGGCCATTGCGTGTCTGACATCATCAAATCCGGCATTCTGCCCGTCGCGATCGAGTTCATGGATCGCCCCTGCATCCGCGCGACCGAGGCGTTCGCTGGCGCGGGCTATCCCGACTGCGAAGCGCTTCTGATTATCGAGGTCGAAGGGTCCGATGCCGAGATCGACGATCAGCTGAGCCGCATTGTCGAAATCGCCACACGTCACAACCCGGTCGAAGTGCGCGAAAGCACATCGGCCGAGGAAAGTGCGAAAATCTGGCTGGGCCGTAAATCCGCCTTTGGCGCGATGGGGCAGATCAATGACTACATGTGTCTGGACGGGACGATCCCCGTGTCCGAGCTGCCTTTGGTCCTGCGCCGCATCAGCGAGATGAGCAAAGACTATGGGCTGGACGTGGGCAACGTGTTCCACGCAGGCGACGGGAACATGCACCCGCTGATCCTGTTTGATGCCAACAAGCCCGGCGACCTTGAGAAATGCGAGGCCTTTGGCGCCGACATTCTGCGCCTCTGCGTCGAGGTTGGCGGCTGCCTGACCGGCGAGCACGGTGTCGGGGTCGAGAAACGCGACCTTATGGTGTCGCAGTATGACGCGGACGACTTAGAAATCCAGTTGCAGGTCAAAGACGTGTTCGATCCCGCTTGGCTTCTGAACCCGGCCAAGGTTTTCCCACTGGATGCCACCGAAACCCGACGCGCCGGATAGAAGCTCTGCGCCCACCCCCAGAGATTTGAGACAAGACCATGAGCAACACTCCAACAAGTGAACAAGACCTGTCCGATCTGATCCAGACGGCAGATGGGCCGATCCGGATCATAGGTGGCGGGACGCGCGACATTGGCGCGCCGGTTGAGGGGACGCGTGTCTCTACAGCTGGGCTGTCGGGCGTGACGCTCTATGAGCCGGGCGCGCTGACCCTTGTGGCACAGGCGGGCACGCCGTTGGCCGAGATCGACGCACTTCTGGCCAAGGATGGGCAACGGCTGGCGTTCGAGCCAACCGATCTGCGCGGGCTACTGGGCACCGAGGGCGCGTCGACCATCGGTGGTATTGTGGCGACCAACGCGTCAGGCCCGCGCCGCATTCAGGTCGGCGCCGCACGGGATTTCTGCCTTGGCGTACGGTTTGTAGACGGCGCTGGGCGTGTTTTGAAAAATGGCGGGCGCGTCATGAAGAACGTCACGGGCTATGATCTGGTCAAACTGATGGCGGGCAGTTGGGGCACGTTGGGCGTGATGACCGAGATCAGCCTGAAAGTCATGGCCATTCCTGAAACCGAAACCACGTTGGTGGGCGACGGCCAAACCGCTGCGCAGGCGGTTGAAAGCTTGTCTGCCGCGCTGGGCTCGCCCTTCGACGTAACGGGGGCTGCGTTCTCGGAAGGAAAGACCTTTGTGCGGATCGAGGGGCTTGAGGCCTCGGTCGCGTATCGCGCGGCAGAGCTGGCGAAGGGCGTGCTGGCGGGTTTCCAACCGGTGTCGGGTGCCGCTTCGTCCGACATCTGGGCACGGATCCGGGACGTTAGTGCGTTTGCGGGGCGTGATGGGGCCGTCTGGCGCCTCTCGATCAAACCCTCGGACGGGCCACGTCTGGTGGCGGCGTTGGACGACCTGTCGCCGGACGCAACCTATGACTGGGGCGGAGGTCTTGTTTGGCTGCACGTCGCGGATCAACCCGATGCAGGCGCCGCGCGCGTGCGGGCCGAGCTGGCAAAGCTGGGCGGTCACGCAACCTTGGTGCACGCGCCAGCAGATGTGCGTGCAACCGTTCCCGTGTTCCAGCCCGAACCCACCCCGATTGCCGCCCTGACCCGCGGTCTTCGCCAAAAATTCGACCCGCGCGGGATCCTCAATCCCGGCCTGATGGGAGCCTAAGCCATGCAGACCCATTTCACGCCCGAGCAGTTGAAAGACCCAGCCATCGAACGCGCGAACGAGATCTTGCGGTCTTGCGTCCATTGCGGGTTTTGTACCGCGACCTGTCCCAGCTATCAGGTGCTTGGGGACGAATTGGACAGCCCTCGTGGCCGGATCTATCTGATCAAGGATATGCTGGAGGCCGGGCGCCCTGCCGACAGGAAAACGGTCGAGCATGTGGACAAGTGCCTGTCCTGTCTGGCCTGCATGTCGACCTGCCCGTCGGGCGTGCATTACATGCATCTGATCGACCACGCCCGTGCGCATATCGAAAAGACCTATAAACGTCCGCTGTTTGATCGGCTGCTGCGTTGGACGCTGGCGCAGGTGATCCCTTATCCGGGCCGGTTCCGGCTGGCGATGCAAGGCGCGCGGCTGGCGCGGCCCTTGCGCAAGTTCATGCCTGATCCCCGTCTGGAAGCGATGCTGGAAATGGCGCCGCCGAAGCTGCCGCGCAAATCCGCCAATGACGCGCCGCAGGTGTTTCCCGCGAAAGGACAGCGCAAAAAGCGTGTGGCGCTGCTGACCGGCTGTGCACAGAAGGCGCTGGACACGGATATCAACGACGCCACCATTCGCCTACTGACCCGGCTTGGCTGCAAAGTGGTCGTGGCCAAGGGCATGGGTTGCTGTGGCGCGCTGACCCATCACATGGGCAAAGAAGATCAAAGCCACGCACAGGCGGCGGCGAATATCAACGCGTGGATGCGCGAAAAGCGCGGCGATGGTCTGGACGCAATTGTGATCAACACCTCGGGCTGTGGCACCACGGTGAAGGATTACGGCTTCATGTTCCGAAACGCCGCGCTGGCCGAAGATGCGGCAGCGGTGTCGGACATGGCGATGGATATCAGCGAGCTTTTGATGACGCTGGACCTGCCCGAGGCGCAGATGGAGCTGCGGGTGGCCTATCACTCGGCCTGTAGCCTTCAGCATGGACAGCAGGTGAAAACCCATCCGAAAACGCTGCTGAAAAAAGCCGGGTTCGAGGTGGTCGAGCCTGCCGACCCGCATCTCTGCTGTGGCTCGGCAGGGACCTATAACCTGATGCAGCCCGAGATCTCGAAAGAGCTGAAAAAGCGTAAGGTGGCCAATTTGGAAGCCAAGTCGCCGGAAATCATCGCGGCGGGGAACATTGGCTGCATGATGCAGATCGGATCAGGCACGGGCATTCCCGTGGTCCACACGGTCGAGCTGTTGGACTGGGCAACCGGCGGCCCGAAACCGCGCAAAATGCAACCAGCAGCGCATTAATCCTTTCGTAACCGTCTGTTTTCGCCTTACATATAGCCCAAAGGGCAGAATAACTGCCCAAACTAGGCAGTTGAACATGAAGTATCTTGTGGCATTCCTGATGGCCGCATTGTTGCTGGCCGGACCGTTAGGGGCATCCGATCCCTCGCCCCTGCGCACCTTGATGACAGGGGATGACAGCAAGGGCTGGGAAGGCGTTGGGCGCCTGAATATCGGTGGCGGTAGCTTTTGCACCGGGTCCTTGATCGACGAAAATCTGGTCCTGACGGCCGCGCATTGCCTGTTCGATCGTGACAGCGGTGAACGCTTCAAACTTTCGGAAATTGAGTTTCTGGCGGGGTGGCGTGGCGGACGGGCCTCGGCCTATCGTGGGGTGCGGCGCGCTGTCGTGCACCCGGATTTCGAGTTCTCGCCGGAAAAAGGCCCGACCCGCGTGGCAACTGATCTGGCGCTGCTTGAGCTGGATAAACCGATCCGCAACATGTCGGTCAAACCCTTCAAGACCTTCTCGCGCCCGCGCAAAGGGGCCGAGGTCGGCGTTGTCTCATATGCCCATGATCGCTTGGAAAGCCCGTCGCTGCAGGAAACCTGCAAGGTGCTGGCCCGACAAGGCGGGGCCTTGGTGCTTAGCTGCATTGTGGATTACGGCTCGTCCGGCGCGCCGGTCTTCATTATCGAGGGCGGCGAACCGCGCATCGTGTCCGTGATCTCGGCCAAGGCGATGGTGCGGGACATCCCTGTGTCGTTGGGCACCGATCTGGAATCTCCGCTAGCCGAAATGTACGAAATGCTGGCCACGGATAACGGCGTGATCGAGCGGATCGAGACGGTGAAGGCCCCCAAGGTTCGCCAAGTAGGCACCGGTGCGGCGGGGCCCGGAGGGGCCAAATTCGTGCGCCCGTAACCTCGTGTATTCTGGGGTCTTGAACCCGTCATTTCCTGACATATCTCTATTCTACGGATGCCGCCGGGCGGGTCCGTGAACTGCCTGTCCCAATCGGGAGGGCCCCATATATGTCGCTTTGTGAAAGGACACCAAATGCGTAATTTTGATATGTCGCCCCTTTACCGTGCCACCGTCGGCTTTGACCAGATTGCCGACCTGATGGACCGGGTATTGACCAATGACGTCAGCCGCGACAGCTATCCGCCTTACAATATCGAGAAGACCAACGAGGATGCTTGGCGCATCTCGATCGCCGTGGCTGGGTTCACTGAAGACGAGCTGTCGGTGGAACTCCGCGACAAGGCGCTGTTTGTCTCGGCCAAGAAAGCAGCCGAAGACGAACGCACCTATTTGCACCGTGGCATCGCCACTCGCGCATTCGAGCGCCGCTTCCATCTGGCCGATCACGTTCGCGTTTCGGGCGCGACCCATGAAAACGGCATGCTGCATATCGACCTGATCCGTGAAGTGCCGGAAGCGCTGAAGCCGCGCCGGATCGAAATTGCTGGTAAGAATGATGTCGAAGCCAAGGCCATCGAGGCCTGATCCGACACCTCAGTTGTAACGAAGGGCGCGGAGATATCCGCGCCCTTTTTGTATGTCGCCGGAGTTTTCTGAAAACTCCGTACAAACTCTTTTGAAGAGTTTGCGTGCTAGCTGCGGCGTTCCTGCTCTAACAGCCAGAAGCTGGCAGCCAGAATGATCGCCGTGCCGATCCACATGGATCCCGTGGGCAGAAAGCCGAAGACGACAAAGCCCAGCACCACGTTGAACACCAGTTTCAGGTGATCAAACGGCTGCAAAAACGCTGCATCCGCCATCGAATAGGCGCGGGCGAGCACGTGTTGGGCGAAGGCCGTCAGAAGACCCGCGCCCACCACCAGCCAGATCGCATTCGGCGGCAGAGTAAACCCGGTGCTCAGCGCCAGCCCCGCGTTAATCGGGCTGAGAAGCAGCAATAGATAGATGGTGATCGTTTCCGTGCTGTCGCGATGGGTCAGGAACTTCGTCACGACTGAACTTGAGGCCCACAAAGCCGCAGCGCCCACGGGCAGAAGGGCGGCCAGCTCGAAGCGATCGGACCATGGCTCGAGTATGATCGCGCCGCCAATGATGCCCAGCACAACCGCGCCCCAACGATGGACCGAGACCTCTTCCCGCAGCACAAGCCCTGCGCCGAGTGTCACAAAGAAGGGCGACAACAAGATCAGCGCAATCGCCTGCCAGATCGGCACATGCGCCAGCCCCAGCGTCCACAGCTGCACACCGCCCGCCGCCAAAGCGACGCGCAGCACGTGCAGCCAGACCTGCCCGGTTTTCATCACCGCCGCGCGGTGGCGAAACACCCAAGGCAGGTAAAAGCCAAGCGCAATCAGATATTGCCAGAAGGTGACGGCAGGGGCCGACGCGCCCTTGCCCATGGTTGCCGATTGCAACCCCGTATTGACCAGCGCAAACGTCGCGCCCGCCAAAACCATTAGCCCCGCCGCGCGGGCAGGTTGAGTAAGATAAGTTGACTGAGTCATGCGAGATGTCCTTTCTTCCTTACGCAATGACCCAAGGCAGAAGGACAGGGCACACAGGAACCCCGCGCACCCCAACCCATTCTCTTCCATCCGGACTGTAACCGTCGGCTCTGGAGTTGCACCAGATCTGCTGTCACCCCCAATGGGGGCCGCTCGCGGGCTTGAGGATCACGACAACGCGCGTCCCTTACCGCCGGTGGGGAATTCCACCCCGCCCTGAGAATGTCACCACCCCGGCTGGGGCAGCGATGGGAACGTAGGGTGGAGGGAAACGAGGGTCAAGTACGCTGCGGGCGGAACTAGACGACAAATCCACGCAACGAGAAAAAGTTGCCTAGAAACAATTATTGAGAGAAATTATGCGCATGAAAAAGCCGATTCTAGTAGTTCTGTTTTCTACCGTTTTAGCCCTGATCGTGATCGTTACGCAGTTTGTGATGGCAATTCATCGTGGCGGCGCGTCGGCGCGAACAACGGTCGATCTAAACTCTCCTGTTTCAGAAGCCAAGTTGGCGGCGTTTGATCATCACCTGCGAGAAAATGCTGACGCGAAATGCGTAAAATCTGAAGCAGGTGGGGTCTGTCTTCGATGGAATTTCGACGATCGGGTTGGGGTGAGAGTTTGGGAGAAAGACGAAGAGTATGCTGTGATCGTAAGCTCCATGCCACGTGATATTCTGATCTTCGGACCGCCGCGTTTTACAAGAATCCACAAACGTGTCGAAAAGAGCGTTCTCGATTTCTGGAATGGTGAAATCATAGATGTTGGGCACGTGCTTCGCTAGTCGGTGAGCGCTCAAACTGGAGCCCGAAAAGCAAAAAACGGAGGGTTGCCCCTCCGTTTTCTTGTCGCTCTTATGAACTTGATCAGTTCACCACGGCGTCGTCGATCTTGCCGATATTGAAGTACATGGTCTCGCCCGAGTGGTCGTCCACACCGTCATTGTCGCTCGACACCCACGCGGTGCCGTCAGCCGCGATGGCCAGGCCTTCGACCTTGTCCAGAACGTAGCCTCCAGTGGCGGTCAGGTCGGGCAGCAGGTCGCGCACTTCCTGTTTCGAAACAACCGGCAGGGTGCCGCCAAGCGGTGCAGGCACCATGTCGGCGGCTGGGATGCGGTAGATCTTCTTGGTCACGGCGCGGTGGTCGTGCTGGTTGTCGCGCTCGATCACGTAGAAATAGTCACCGTGTGCTACGATTTCCGACAGGCCAACCCAACCGGTGGCGGGCTCGGCTTTCGGGTAATGCACGGCGCCCCATTCCTTGGTCTCAAGGTTATAGGCGACCAGTTTCACATGGTTCTTCGGATCGTCTTTCCATTCGCGCTGCACGGCCATCCACAGAGTGTCGCCCACCTTGGTGATGCCCTCAAAGCCAAAGCGCTTCTCGACGGCGGCCAGTTCCGGCGGGATGCCGATCTCGCCCTTCAGGTTCTTGATCGAGCCGTCCGCGTTCACGTGATAGATCGCGTGCGGGATCAGGCGTTCGGTGCGGCCTTCCGAGGCGACGTAGAAGCCCCCCTTGCCGTCCAGTGTGATGCCTTCAAGGTCCAGTTTCTGCGCAGGCGCGCCGTTGCGGGTGATGCGGATCACGTCGGTGATGCGGGCGGGGGTGGCGTTCGTGTCGATCTTGAAGATCGAGGGCTGGAAGCCATAAAAGCTGTCCGACACGGCCCAGACGATGCCGCCTTTATCCGCCACCATGCCCGAGATTGCACCCCAGCCAATCAGCTCGTCGGTGCCTTCCGAGGTCAGCATGGGATAGCTGGCAGGCGCGTCCTGCAGTTCATAGATCATGACGTGGGCACGCGCACCTTTGTCTTCGATCAGGTCCTTTTCGTTGGCAGACACCAACAGATTGCGACTTGGGATGGTCACGTAACCCTCTGGCCCAACGCCCGAGGGCAGCAGCTGTTTCAGAACCGGGTTGGCCAGATCTGCAACGTCATAGACGCCCACGACCGAGCCGCGCTCGGATCCCACAAAGGCAAGTTCCACGTCGCCATAGGTGGCGGCCGTTACGCTTTCGGGTTCAACGCCTTTGGCATCAGACCGCTTGTCGGGATAGTGGCCGATCTGCACGATGGCGTGCTCGAACGACGCTCCGCTTTCGTAGACGACGGTGCCGTCCTGATGGAAGATCGTCCAACCGCGTGATCCGCCCTCATAGTCACCTTCGTTGGCGGTGGCGAAGTGGTCATTGTCCAGCCATTTCACTGCGTCGGGCTCGCGCTTGCGGCCCTGTTGGCTTTCGGTGAAGATCAGCGCGCCGCGTTCGTCCGTGGCGTCGATGCCCTCCAGATCAACTGCACCGGCCGAGAAGTGGCTCAGCAGTTTGCCGTCCTTCGACACAACCGCGATGTAGTTGTTTTCCTGCATCGTGACGACGATCTCGCCCTCAGCGTTGATGTCGACATACTCAGGTTCGGGATCGGAGGGGGCTACGTTCGCCAAACCAGTTAGATCGACGCGTGTGATGCCGCCGCACTCCAGCATGCCGTCTTTCAGGCGTGCGATGACCAGATCGCCCGCGGGACCTTGCGGTATGATGCCGTCATTCAGGTCTTCGTCACGCTCGTTTTCGATGGCGACGGCGATGAAGCTGCCATCCTGTGCCTTGGCCACGCTGTCGGGCTGTCCGCCCAGATCGCACGAGGCCAGTTCGTCACCGGTCGCCACGTCGATGGCGTTCAGCATGCCCGATGGCGCGGTGTAGCTTTCCGAGGTGTTCACGCCGACAAACGCGATTTTGCCGATCACAGCAACCGAGGTCGGTTCGCCCGGAAGGGCGATGTTGCCCAACGGCTTGGGGTCGTGGGGGGCGGTGATGTCGATGCGTCCCAGAACGCCCAGCGGGCTGTCCGTATAGACCAGCGTCATGCCGTCGGTGGTGACGTCGATGATCTCGGGGCTGGTCTCGCGATTGGTGTCCTCGCCCTCGGCCATGTTCTGGACCACAGGGAAAGAGGCGATGCGGTTGAAGTTCATCTCGGCCATCGCCGCACCGGCGGTCAGGGCGAGGGCGGAGGTCAGGCACATCAAGCGTGCGGTCATACCAAAATCCTAAGTTTGGGTAACAGGTGGATGTGGGATGAAGGCGTAAGTTGACGGCTGCACGACAGATTTGAGTCAGTTTTGTAAGAAGGGCGGATGGGGAAACCAAACTTTAATTGTTGCGCATGATACTGGGGCTCCGCCCATTTGAAGGCTAAGTATTATGGACAGCTCTGATATTTCTCTGGTTCAATCCAGCTTCGCCCATGTGTTTGCCCGTAAAGCCGAACTGACGGATCGGTTCTATAAGCACCTGTTTGCACGGATGCCCGAGGTCGAGCCGCTTTTTAGCGGTGATTTCGTCAGGCAGAAGCAGATGTTCGCATCCATGTTGGCCTCGACCGTACGCAGTCTGTCGAACTATGACACGTTTGCTCAGCACGCACAGAAATTGGCCGAGAGCCACGCGCGGTTTGACCTGAACGAGACACATATGGAATACGCGGCCCAATCGCTTGTGGCCGCGTTGCATGAGGTGATGGAGGGGAAATTGAGCCCCGAGGAAGAAGCGGCCTGGACCCGCGCCATCACCAAGCTGTCCTCGGTAATGGTCGCGCGCCCAGCTGCGGATGTCGATTAGACGGACATACAGATGTATTTCATCTCGAGGAAATCCTCGATCCCGTGACGTGAACCTTCACGGCCAAGGCCCGACTGTTTCACGCCACCAAACGGAGCAGTCTCGGTCGAGATGATGCCAGTGTTCACGCCGACGATGCCGTATTCCAGCGCCTCGGCCACTTTATAAACGCGGCTCAGGTTGTTGGCGTAGAAGTACGACGCCAGGCCGAAGATCGTGTCATTCGCCTGCGCGATTACGTCGTCTTCGTCCTTGAACTTGAACAGCGGTGCCATCGGGCCGAAGGTCTCGTCCGTGGCGACGTCCATGTCACGGGTGGCGTGTTTGATGATCGTGGGTTCGAAGAACAAACCGCCCATCTCGTGCTCTTTCCCGCCAAGGATCACTTCGCCCCCCTTAGAGGTCGCGTCGGCCACATGCTCTTGCACTTTCTTAACTGCGGCGGGCGAAATCAGCGGGCCAAGGGCGATGCCTTCGTTCAGACCGTCGCCAACCGGCAGGGCCGATACGGCTTTGGCAAAACGCTTGGCGAACTCGTCATAGACGCCTTCCTGCACGTAGATCCGGTTGGCGCAGACGCAGGTCTGGCCGTTGTTGCGGAACTTACAGGCAATCGCGCCTTCCACGGCGGCGTCCAGATCGGCGTCGTCAAACACGATGAAGGGCGCGTTTCCGCCCAGCTCCATCGAGCATTTCAGGACCTGATCGGCGGCCTGACGCAGCAGGATGCGGCCCACATTGGTCGAGCCGGTAAAGGTCAGTTTGCGCACCAGCGCGTTTTCGCAGAACTCTTTTCCGATCTCGGAGGCGTTCGCGCTGGGCACGATGTTGAAAACGCCGGCGGGGATGCCCGCGCGCTCGGCCAGCACTGCCAGTGCGGCGGCAGACAGCGGGGTCAACTCTGCGGGACGGCCGACGAAACCACAGCCCGCGGCAATCGCAGGGCCACATTTGCGGGTGATCATCGCGTTGGGGAAGTTCCATGGCGTGATCGAGGCGACAACGCCGATCGGCTGACGGATCACCATCAGACGTTTGTCAGGCTGGTGGCCAGGGATGGTCTCGCCGTAGATGCGTTTGGCTTCTTCGCCGAACCACTCGATGAAGCTGGCACCATAAGCGATTTCGCCCATGGCTTCTGGCAGGGGTTTGCCCATCTCGGCGGTCAGGATGGTCGCCAGATCGCCCTGGTTTTCCATCATCAGGTTGAACCACTTGCGCATGATGTTGGAACGCTCTTTCGCAGTGCGCTTGGCCCATTCGCGGCCTGCCTTATCGGCGGCTTCGATCGCCACGGCCACCTCTTCGCGCGACAGGTCTGCCACCTGGGCAATCACCTCGCCGCGGGCGGGGTTGGTCACGTCGAAGGTTGCGCCGTCTTTGGCATCGACCCATTCGCCGTTCACATAGGCGCGGGTTTCGACCAGCGACGGGTCTTTTAGAAGCTTTTTCAGCGCGGAGGCGTTTGCGGCCATGATCGTGTCTCCCAAGTCGTGTCTTGCCGGGTGATCCATTGCATGACCACCCATTAGTTAACAAGGCAATAAAATTCGGAGGGTGTAAACCCCAGTTTCGACTCGGACATAGCCCAAAGGCGCGTGAAATTCACCCTGTTTGGTGTCTGGATTTGATCATTTTTCAGAACTGGCCGTATAAGATCGTCATTCCGGCACAACTTTCTTCCAAAAAAGACGAATGCGGGCAGAGAATCCGCCCACATCCATAGTCTCCGGCGCAAGGTTCAGCGCCCGAAATCTTCCAGCCCGCGGTGATCGATCTCGGTCAGAATGGACTTCATCGTGTCTACGTCCGCGCCCGAGGCCTGGATCAGGATGCGGCCATCCACGATACCCGACAACTCGCCGTCTTGGTTGAGGTATTTCTGGCGCCCAACGCGCTCCAGCTTCATGCCCATCAAGCTGGCATTGGCCATCATGCCAGACAGAGCACCCACCATCGGGTTGTCGGCCATGATGGTGATCGTGAAGCTTTCGGTGTCGTTGCTATAGATGGCTTCAGCACCAGACCCACCGCCAAACATCGCCATACCTGTGGTGACATCGTCCGAGACGTCGCGGGTCCACCCGTCGGGCGCTTCCGGCAGGAAGGTCGCCAGATCGGCGGTTTTCATCGCCTGCATCAGCTGTTTGGCAAACTCCAGCTCCTCCAGCGCATAGGACAGGTCGCCCTCTTCATAGGCTTCCAACGCGGATTTCAAAGTGTCTGTGACGTCGTCCGCTTGGGCAAGTCCGGGTGTCAAAAGCGTGGCGGCAAGCGCCAGTGTGCGAAAATTGGACATGTGTCGCTCCTTCTTGAAATGGGCCAAGGCCCGTCATGAAAACTTGTCGGCCCATGTGGGCAATGTGTCGCCTGGATGGGCGCGGGCGGCAAAGACGCCGCGGGCCACGGCGCGGGCCAAACAGGTGGCGGCGGCGTGGCCAAGTCGCAGCGCATCAAATCCGGGATCGGCCAGCGCGATCTTCCCGGTGGCAGCGGCAAAGATCAGATCCCCATCAAAGGGTGTGTGGCTGGGATGAATGGCCCGTGCCATGCCGTCATGGGCGGCCGTGGCCAGACGTGTGGCTTGGGCCTGATCCAGATCTGCATCGGTGGCGATGATCGCGATGGTCGTGTTCTCGCCCAACTGCGACTCGGGGCGGGGTTCGAAACTGGGGTCATGTTGGCCCATACCTCGCGCGCCGAACTCTCCGTCCATCTCCCATGGGGCAGCCCAGAACTCGGGCCCGTCGCCCATCGTGACCGACCCCAGCGCGTTCACGGCGACCAAGGCGCCTACGGTTACGCCACTGTCGAGCACCAGCGAAGCGGACCCAAGCCCGCCCTTCAGGCCAGCTGTGGTCGCACCGAATCCCGCACCATGACTACCAATCAGAAACTCATCCGCCGCCGCCGCATAGGCTGCGCGTCCAAGTCCCTTATAGGGATTCTGAGCCCAGCCTTTGTCGCCGCCGTTCAGAAGGTCAAACAGGATGGCCCCAGAGACAATGGGAACATGCTGATCACCGACCTGAAACCCACGTCCTGCCTCGCGCAGGGCATCCGCTACGCCAGACGCAGCATCAAGGCCGAAGGCAGACCCGCCAGACAACACCAAGGCATCCACCTGTTGCACCAGTTTGTCGGGGGCCAGCAAATCCGTCTCGCGCGTGCCGGGTGCGCCGCCCATCACATGGACGCCGGCGGTAAAAGGCGCGTCGCCTACGAGTACAGTAGCGCCGGTCTTAATCACCGCGTCATCGGCATTGCCCACGCGCAATCCTGCGACATCGGTGATCAGGTTCTTCGGTCCCGGTTTCATCACAGCCTCTTTTTCTTGTCACAAATATCCCACGGGGGTCTGGGGGTGTGAAACCCCCAGCTGCCAAGTTCAGATACAGCGCCCGCCATCCACTTCCATCGCGACGCCGGTCACCATGCTGGCCTCGTCCGAGCACAGGAAACAGGCTGCGTTGCCCATATCCTCGGGCGTCGAGAACCGGCCTATGGGAATGGTCGAAATAAACTTCTCGCGCATTTCAGGTGTGTCTTCCCCCATGAAGCTGGACAGAAGCGGCGTCTCCCCTGCGACCGGGCAGATCGCGTTCACGCGGACCCCATGCGGGGCCAGCTCGACCGCCATCGCCTTGGTCGCGGTGATCATCCAGCCTTTCGAGGCATTGTACCAGTTCAGGTTCGGGCGCGGGCTGAGCCCCGCGGTCGAGGCGACGTTCAACACCGCCCCGGTGCCCGCGGCCTTCATCCCCGGCACGAAATAACGGGCGGTCAGATAGACGGATTTGGCATTCACTGCGAGCACGCGGTCAAATTCGCCCTCATCGACCTCTTCCATCGGTTTAGGCAGATGGGTGATGCCCGCGTTGTTCACCACGATGTCCACATGGCCCCACAGCTCGTGCGCAGCGCGCGCCATCTGGGCCACGCTGTCGCCCGAGGACACATCCACATGATGCGCCACCCCGTCGACCTCACCCGCGACCTCGCGGGCCAGTTCGTCATTTAGATCGGCCACCATAACCCGCGCACCCTCGGCCGCGAATTTCCGTACGATCCCAGCGCCAAAGCCCGATGCGCCCCCGGTTACGATGGCTGTTTTATTGTGAAGCCGCATATTCATCTCCTGATTGCAGGATCAGCTTGCGCCCAATTCGACCCGCGCGCAAGTCAGGCGCGCATGACCTGCCACTTGGTCGCAGACAGCCCCGCGAAGCGGGCGAAACGTGCGAGTTCCGCATTCAGTTTCGCGTGACGCGCAGTGCCCCAGCGTGTTCCGGGTTCCGGCCAGAAGCCGATGACGGACAGTTCGCCGGTCTTGCGGTCGGCCTTCAGCTCGATCCGGCCAACAAAGCGGTCACCTTCCAGAAGCGGATAGACATAATATCCCCACCGGCGTTTGGCTTTCGGAACAAACATCTCGTTGCGGTAATCAAAGCCGAAGAGCTTTTCCAGTCGTGCGCGGTCGCGGATCGCGGGATCGAACGGGTTGAGAATGCGCAGCCGCGATGAAGGGGGTGAAATAGTGTCTAATCGCGCCTCGATGTCGGAAGGCGCAAGGGCGGCGTAGCTGCCACCATCTGCGGTTTCGACCGCGACCGGAACCAGCGCGGCCGCTTCGCACCACGCCTTTGCCTCGCGTGCGGACATGGTGTCCCAGAAGCGTCCGATCTCGCCCGTCGTGCCGAAGGACAGGCGGTCCAAGGCACCGCGACACAGCCAGTCCACGGCCTCGTGATCCGGGGCGGGATCATGGGTCGGAAAGACCCGTTCGCCCAGATCGTAGAATTTGACGAAGTTCTTGCGGTGGCAGGTGGCAAGCTCGCCCGCATACCACATCTGATCCAGTGCCTTTTTGTGCGGAGGCCGCGCCCACATCTCGCGCTTTTCGACCTTGGTGTCGAAGGCATGGGTGGACAGCGCACCCTCGCGCGCGATGCGCTCGCGGATCTCGGCGATTTGCGCTTTTCCAAGCCCCGATTGGTACCATTCCGACCGACCCATATATTCGCCCAGCCGATTGAACTGACGCCGCCAATAGGGCAGCACGCGCATGTCGATCAGGCTAGCGTCATGGGTGAAATGCTCGAACAGTGCGCGGCCTGAGAGCTGCTTCCAGATCGCGCCTTCACGGATGTTCTGATTGCGGCTCCATAGTATATGATTATGCGCGCGGGTGACGTTGCGGATCGTGTCGATCTGCACAAAACCCAGCCGCCAGATCATGTCCTGCAGGTCAAACGCGCCGGTTGGAGTGGCCGACAGAAGATTTGTGTGCAGCCAAAGATGCCGCGCCTGCCGATTGGAAATCTTCAGCGCGGCCCCCATTTAGCTCTCGACCAGAAAGGCTTGCATCTGGGTTTTCAACTCGTCATCGATCACCTTGGCCTTGCGGGCCTCTAGATCCATCAAGACGCATTTCGCGGTCACGTCGAACAGCAGCTCGTCATCGGTGCCGCGATACATCCAGTGCTGGAAGGTCGCCGAACGGCGGCCAACTGCAGCAATGCCCGAGCGCATATAGATCCACTCTCCTGCCAGAACCTCGCGGTGATAGGTGGCGTCGGAATGCACCATGGCAAAGGCCTGACGGCGTCCGCCGGTCAATTGATCGTGACCCAGTCCGAAGGCGGTCATCAGTCCTAGACCCGCATCCGAGACGCAGCCGAAATAGCGGCTGATGTTCATATGCCCCAGCATGTCGCAGTCGGTTGGGTCGATCACCCGGCGGAAGGTTTCGATGATGGCCATGGGGCCTCCTGTCAGTCGTGTTTTGCGGCGACGGTTTTCAATTGTGAAAACCCATAGAGCGCTTCGAAGCCTTTTTCGCGCCCGTGGCCCGATTTGCCAACCCCGCCGAAGGGCAACTCGACGCCGCCCCCAGCGCCGTAATTGTTGATAAAGACCTGACCTGCGCGTAGGCGCTTGGCCAGCCGCATTTGGCGTGCGCCATTGGCGGTCCAGATGCTGGCGACCAGACCATAGTCGGTGGAATTTGCGATCTGGGCGGCTTCGTCTTCGGTGTCGAAGGGGATGATGACCTGCACCGGGCCGAAGACTTCGTCGCGGGCCAGTGGGTGGTTGGGCGGAACGTCGGCAAAGATGGTGGGGGCCACATAGTGCCCGCCCTTGGGAGTGTCGGTGATCTGGCCGCGCCCAGCGACTTTTAAATCAGAGCCTTGAGCTAGAAAACCGCTCACAATCTCTTTCTGCCGGGCCGAAATCAGTGGGCCAACATTCAGGTCTGCCTCAGCCGGCCCCACGCGCAGGGCGTCATAGGCCGCGCCCATGCGGGCCACGACCTGATCATAGACCCCGCGTTGCACCAGTATTCGGGAGCTGGCCGAACAGGTCTGGCCCGCGTTCTGAATACACGCGCCAACAAGGAAGGGCAGGGCGGTGTCCAGATCGGCGTCGTCAAAGACCAGTTGAGGCGACTTGCCGCCAAGCTCCAGCGTCACAGGTACCACATTCTGCGCCGCTGCGGCCTGCACCAACCCACCCACCGGGACCGAGCCTGTAAAGCTGATGTGGTCCACGTCGGGATGCGCGGAAAGGGCCGCACCCGCTTCCTCGCCCAGACCGGTCACCACGTTCAACGCGCCTTTGGGCAGGCCCGCCTCCTCGGCCAGTCGCGCGAAGGCAAGGGCGGTCAGGCAGGCCTCTTCAGCCGGTTTCAAGACGCAGGCATTGCCCATCGCCAGCGCCGCACCGACCGAGCGTCCGATGATCTGCATGGGATAGTTCCACGGCACGATGTGGCCTGTGACGCCATGCGGTTCGCGCAGGGTGTAGACGGTGTAGCCGTCCAGATAGGGAATGGTCTCGCCCATCACCTTATCTGCCGCGCCACCGTAGAACTCCATGTAACGTGCCAAAGCGACGGCGTCGTTGCGGGCTTGGGTCAGGGGTTTGCCGACATCGCGAGCTTCCAGAGCGGTCAGATCGTCAATGCGGGTCTGCACCAATTGCCCGATCCGGGTCAGGATGCGCCCGCGTTCCACTGCGGTCATGCGACCCCAGTCGCCATCCAGCGCGTCGCGGGCGGCAGCGACCGCAGCGTCCACATCTTGCGCGCTGCCGCGCCCGATGCGGGTGAACTCCAATCCTGTCGAGGGGTCTTCGACGGGCAACGTATCTGCCGGCTTCTGCCAATCTCCGCCGATCAGGAGTTCCGTGGGATCAAACCAAAGCGCGTCCATTAAGCCGTCCTCCACGCGGGCGGAATGCTCGGCGCCGCGTTTATCAGATTTCGTGTGTAGTTATGTTGCGGGTGGGCGAACACGGTGTCTGTGTCGCCCTCTTCAACGATTTGTCCTGCGCGCATGACCATCACACGGTCGGTGACATTGCGCACGACGCCAAGGTCGTGGCTGATGAACAGATAGGCCAGCCCGTGCTTGGCCTGAAGGTCCGCGAGCAGATCCAGAATATCCGCGCGGATCGAGACATCCAACGCCGACACGGCCTCGTCCAGCAGGATCAGTTCGGGGCGCAGGATCAAGGCGCGGGCAATGGCGATGCGTTGACGCTGACCGCCCGAGAACTCGTGCGGATAGCGGCTCATGGCCTCACCCGGCAAGCCGACCTCGGCCAGCGCGTGCCGCACCCGTTCGCGCCAATCTTCGGGCCGTTTGCCCAGCAGATGGAAGGGTTCGGCGACCAGTTTTTCAACCGTCCAGCGTGGGTTGAAGCTGCCATAGGGGTCTTGGAAGACGACCTGAAGCCCGGCGCGGCGGGTTTGGTCCATGTCGGGCGTGATAGGGGAACCGTTCAACAGGATTTCCCCGCCCTGCAGCGGTTCCAGTCCCAGAATGGCGCGGCTAAGAGTGGATTTCCCGCAGCCGCTTTCGCCCACCAGCCCAAGGCTTTCACCCTTGTTCAGTGTGAAGCTGACACCATCCACCGCACGAAATTGCGGGGCGGGACCGAAAAGTCGTGTACGGGGAAGGGGATAGTCGCGCACGGCGGCGCGGACTTGTAAAAGTGGGGCGGCGCTGGGCTGCGCGGAGCCGTCGGGCGCGTGGCTGGAGGCTTCCAGCAGCTGCCGCGTATAGGGATGCGACATGGTGCGGAAGAGTGTCTCGGTCGCGCCCTGCTCGACGATCTCGCCCTTGCGCATGACCGCGACGTGATCGGCCATCCCTGCGACCACGGCCAGATCGTGGGTGATCAGAAGCAGACCCATGCCTTCCTCGGCGACGAGTTCCTTCAACAGATCAAGGATCTGCGCCTGCGTGGTCACATCCAGGGCGGTCGTGGGTTCGTCCGCGATCAGAAGATCAGGGTGGAGCGCGATGGCCATGGCGATGCAGACGCGCTGACGTTGGCCGCCGGACAGTTCGTGCGGATAGCGATCCAGTGGGAAACGGTCCTGCGGCAGGCCCACGCGGGCCAGCTTTTCAGCGGCGATGCGCAGAGCGTCATCGCGGGGCGTGCTGGTGTGGATCAACAGCGTCTCTGCCACCTGATCGCCGATGGTTTGCACCGGGTTCAGGGCGGTCATCGGCTCCTGAAAGATCATCGAAATCCGCCGACCGCGAATGTCGCAAAGCGCGGGTTCATCCAGAGTCGCAAGGTCCGTTTCGTCCAGCATCACCTGCCCCGAGACCTCGGCCCCGCGTGGCAGCAGACCCATCAGGGCCAGCGCCGTCATCGACTTGCCCGACCCGCTTTCCCCCACCAGCCCGACCACCTGACCGGGCGCGATGGACAGGTCCACGTCCCGCAGGATCGGCGTGTCGTGGATCGACAATGAAAGGTTCTGGATCTCGATCATTCGCGCGCCCTTCTGATCCGTGGGTCCAGAAGATCACGCAGCCCGTCGCCCATCAGGTTCAACCCCAGCACCATGATGACAATCGCCAGCCCGGGCGCGATGGCAAGGCGCGGGGTGGAATAGATCATAGTCTGTGCGTCGGCGAGCATGCGGCCCCAGCTAGGCGTGGGCGGCTGCGCGCCAAGGCCCACGTAGGATAGGCCCGCTTCGGCCAGAATGCCCAGCGAGAACTGGATGGTGCCCTGCACAATCAACAGGTTGGCGATGTTGGGCAGGATGTGCTCGACACTGATCCGGGCTTTGCCCTTCCCGGCCACACGGGCAGCCATGATGAACTCGCGCGTCCATATGGTCAGCGCGCCACCACGGGCGACGCGGGCGAAAACCGGGATGTTGAAAATGCCGATGGCGATGATGGCGTTGGTGGCCGAGGGGCCAAAGGTCGCGGTGATCAGAATTGCGATGACCAGCGAGGGGAAGGCAAAGATCAGGTCATTGCCGCGCATGATGACCTCGTCCAGCCAGCCACCCCGGTTGGCCGCGGCCATCAGGCCCAGGGGCACGCCCAGCCCCATGCCAATCCCAACGGCCAGAACGGCGACAGCGATGGAAATCCGCCCGCCTTCCATCAGCATGGACAGGAGGTCTCGGCCAAAGTGATCGGTGCCAAGCAGGTAGTCGGCGGACGGGGCTTTCAGCTTGTCCGCAATGTTCAGCGCGGTGACATCATAGGGAGTCCACAGGAACGAAATCAGCGCGGCGGCGAGCAGCACGACGCTAAGCACGGCGCCGATCCAAAGCTGGGCGGGCAGGCGGGTCATGCGCGCCTCCGCAGTCTTGGATCCACGACCGCATAGGCGACGTCGACAAGGAAGGTCACAAGGATGACGGCGAAGACCAACAGCATCACGACGCTTTCAACCACCACCAGATCGCGCTGGGTGATTGCTTGGAAGATCAGCCTCCCAAGGCCCGGCAGGAAAAAGACGTTTTCAATGATGATCGCACCCGCCAGAAGGAAGCTAAACTGTAGCCCGATGATGGTCAGCACCGGAATCATGGCGTTTCGCAGGGCATGGCGGCGGGTTGCTTGCGCGACCGATAGCCCCTTGGCGCGGGCGGTGCGCATATAGTCCTGATGCAGCACGTCCAGCAGGGACGAGCGCATGACGCGGGCAAGAATTGATGCCTGTGGCAGAGCGAGCGCAATGGCTGGCAGGGTGAGGGCCTTCAGCGCCGGGCCAATGCCCGCGTCCCAACCCGGAAAGCCGCCCGCCGAAAACCAGCGCAACTGTACCGCGAAGACCAGTACCAGCAACATGGCGAACCAGAAATTCGGGACCGCGATGCCCATCTGGGTCGCGCCCATGATGGTGTAATCCGTCATTTGCCCGCGACGCGCGGCGGCAATTAGCCCGACAGGGAGGGCGATCAGTGTGGACAGGATCAGGGCGAACAGGGCCAGTGGTAAGGACACGTGCAGTCGTTCCAGAACCAGTTCCGACACCGGCACGCGATAAGTGTAGGAGGTGCCGAAATCTCCGACTAGAAGTCCGCCAATCCAGTTGACATAGCGCGTGGAGACCGACCCATTTAGGCCCAGATCATCGCGCAACGCAGCCACGGTATCAGGTGACGCATTCAGTCCCAACATGAACGAGGCCGGGTCGCCGGGGATGACCTCGATCATCGCGAAGATCACCAGCGAGGCCACGATTAGGCTGGCCCCAAGCGACAGGGCGCGGGTGATCAGATAACGTAACATGAGGCGAGCCTAGCCCCTGAAAATGCCTGCGAAAAGAGAATTCGGCCTGCGGGTGCGCTGCGTCAGATTTTGACCTCGACACCCGGCAGGTTCAGGGCCTTCATCAACTCGCGCAGTTCCTGACGGGCCGCCACGTTCGAGATGTTCATCTGCCCCATGACGCCGATGTCACGCAGGTCCAGCAGGGTTAGGCCGCGGGTGAAGAGTTCGCGGAAGATGACGCGCTCGTTAAAGCCGGGGGCCACGCGGAAGCCGATGCGGCGCGACAGCTCTTCAATCGCATCGCCCATTTTCTTCTTGTTGTGCATCATCTGGGCGCCCAGACGGTTGCGCACGACAATCCAGTCGACCGGCTTCAGCCCAGCCTTCGCGCGCAGTTGGCGGGCGTTCCAGACCATTTCCGAATACACCGATGGGCCGGTCACCTTGCCCGAGGTCGGGTCGATATGCGCCAGTAGGTCAAAATCCACGAAGCTGTCATTCAGGGGCGTGATCAGCGTGTCGGCCAGCGAATGCGCCACTTGGCTCAGGCGGGTATGCGAGCCGGGGCAGTCGATCAGGATGAAATCCTGACTGTGCTCAAGCGACGCGATGGCCATCGCCAAGCGGCGGTCATAGGGGTTCTCGCCGTCCTTCAGCTCGGACGGATCAATGTCGGGCAGATCGTGATATTCGGGTGTTGGCAGATCAGTGCCCTCACGTTCCATCGTGATTTTGCGGTTTTCGATGAACCGGCCGAAGGTTTGCTGACGCAAGTCCAGATCCAGCACGCCCACGCGATGCCCCAAGCGTGACAGCGACGTTGCCACATGCATCGACACGGTCGACTTGCCCGCACCGCCCTTTTCGTTCCCGACAACAATAATATGTGCCACGCCACTATCCCCGGTATCTTGAGTGTTTTTTTGTTGCAGCCACTATATGTCGCATATTTCGCAGGGGGAAGAGGTGCAAATCCAATTTGTACAACTCTTTCGCGAAGCTGGCCCTATGATCACAGCGCGGCTGCGGTAAGCATGGTCAAAAGCGAAGGGGATCCGATGGAAAAGAAACGCGTACTTGTTGAATTTGGCATGGGCACGTCGCTGCGCCGCGAAGACTATACCGAGGCCGCCGCCCGCGCGATCCGGGACGCGCTGTGGCACAATTCGGTCAACATGGCCGAGCTGTTCGGATTCGAGAAAACCGCCATGATTGTGGATGTGGAAATTGCCGTGCAACAACCTGATCAGGTCGACACCAGCCAGCTGGCCAAGGACTTTCCCTATGGCAACATCTCGTTTGCTGTAAAGCACGGCGGGCTGGATATTGAAAAGCCGCATGGCGGGAAAACATTGATCGCCAATGTGGCGATTGCCGTGTCGTTCATGATGGAGGCCGCGTGATGGGCGAGAAACGTATGATCCTTGAGATGGGGATGGGCAATGACCTTTATGGTCAGGATTACACCAAAGCGGCGTGTCGCGCCGTGCAGGACGCGCTGCATCATTCGTCGATCACCCTGTTTTCAACGCTGGGATTGGATCACCAAGACATGCGCGTGTCGGTCACCATCGGCGTGGCAGAGCCCGAGAAGCTGGACTTGGAAACCATCCGCGCCGAACTGCCCCGAGGCCGGGCTGAGGTGCGTGCGGTGAAGGGTGGCATGAACGCCGAAAGCGCTGGTCAAGTGCATGTGGTGGCCACCGCCGCGATTGAGGCATGGTTGCCGGATCAGGCGGGGAAGTGGCGGCTAGGATCATAGTTCAACCCCAACAAAAAAACGCCGCTTCGTTTGAAGCGGCGTTTTCCATTCGAAAGAGGCGTGGTTTAGAAACCAAAGCCTTCGTATTTCGATTTGAACTTCGACACGCGGCCGCCGGTGTCCAGAAGACGGGTGCTGCCGCCGTTCCATGCCGGGTGCGCCGAAGGGTCGATGTCCAGCGCCAGAGTGTCGCCTTCTTTGCCCCAGGTCGATTTCATCTGAACGATGGTGCCGTCGGTCATTTTGACGTCGATCAGGTGGTATTCGGGATGCAGATCTTTTTTCATATCGGCGCTCCTTAAGCTTTTTTGGCTTTGTATGTGGTGTCTTCAGCGATACGTGCCGACTTACCACGACGCGAACGCAGGTAGTACAGTTTGGCGCGACGGACGCGGCCACGACGAACTACGGTGATCTCTGCGATGTTGGTCGAGTGCAGCGGGAATACACGCTCCACGCCTTCACCGAAGGAAATCTTGCGAACGGTGAACGAACCAGCAATGCCAGCGCCGTTTTTACGGCTGATGCAAACGCCTTCGTAGTTCTGCACACGGGTGCGCGAACCCTCGGTCACCTTGAAGCCTACGCGAATGGTATCGCCGGCTTTGAAATCGGGGATGTCTTTCCCCAGGGCGGCAACTTGTTCCGCCTCGAGCTGTGCGATCAGGTCCATCTGATCATCTCCTATCTGCTTGCGGTTGGTCCGCAAAGTTGGTGCCGTCCAAGAGCTCCGCGTCTTCACCGGGTCCGTTTTTCACGCCCGCGGGAGGGTAGTCCGTCGTTTCTTTGTCTATTTCCCTCGTGCTGTATGGTTGCCGAAGAAAGGCAACAGCCCAAAGGAAAACGGTCCGTGCGACTCGGAAGAGTGCCGGACGGGCGGTGTATAGGGGCTTTAGCCCTGTGGATCAAGCGTTTTGGCGGGGTGGAGCCACAGTTCAAGATACGGGTGCAGCCGGTCACGGATGGGGCGGTGACTGTTCAGGGCGCAGAAGTTCAAAGCGAGCGCCTGAAACACGAAGGCCTGGACGCCTTCGGCCAGCGTGGCGGGGTCGGCATCCTGTCGGAAAGGCCCGTCGACGAACCAGTCCGCCAGCACGTGAACGAACCGCTCGAACGTTGCTGCGATCGGCCCGATCTCCTCCACAGAAGCGGCGCCAGAATAGCGCAGGATGACGTCGAATACCGCACGTTCGCTGCCCATGAATGTCATCAAGGGGGTCAGGATGTCCAAAATCTCGTCGATCGTTTTGGGCGTGTCCTGCGCGCTAATCTGATCGAGGTGCTGGTCGATGATCTCTCCGATCATCCGGTCCAGCAGCGCGTCCTTGTCCTTGAAATGGGCAAAGAAGGTGCCCTTGGCGACTCCGGCGCGGCGCACGACCTCTTCCACGCGCAATTCGGTGAAGCTGCTTTCAGCAACAATGGCCGTTGCGGCCTCGATCAGGCGGGCGCGGGTTTTCAATGTGCGGGGTTGGATCGTCGTCGTCATAGCGCTTTATCCCACACTTTTTGACCGTGGTCAAAATTCATTATTGACCGCGGTCAATTTTATGTGCAAAGAAAATGACCGTGGTCAATTTGGAGAGTCACATGACACAGAAACGGATATTGGTGTTGAACGGCCATCCGGCCGAGACATCGTTAAACAAGCGTTTGGCAACGCAATATGCCGAGGCGGCAACAGCAGCAGGGCACGACGTACGGGTGCTGCATATTCACGACATGGCGTTCGACGCGGATTATGGGTTTGGCGGATACAAGCATCACAAACCGCTCGAACCTGCGCTGGAGCAATTTCTGGACGATCTGAATTGGTCCAGTCATGTCGTGATCGTTAGTCCGATGTGGTGGGGAGGGTTGCCAGCCAAGCTGAAGGGGCTGATTGACCGGGCGTTTTTGCCGGGTGTTGCGTTTGATCCGCGTGGTGCTGGCCTGCCCAAACCTCTTTTGAACGGCCGCTCCGCCCGCGTCATCCTGACCTCGGACAGCCCGTGGTGGTACTTCCGCTTCTTCCTGCATCGCCCGCTGTTTTGGCAGCTCAAGAAGCAGATCCTCGAGTTTGTCGGTCTGCGGCCCGCCCGTGTGACCCATTTCGCGCAAGCAAGCCATCCAAGTGAAAAGCAGATTAATCGCTGGGCGCAGACGGTCGCCGCATTGGGGCAGCGTGGGGTTTGACCGCTCGCGAAGTAGATAAAAAAGAGGCCGCCCTTGAGTAGGGCGGCCCCTTCCATTTCAGCGCCGGGCGGCTTGGCCCGACGGCAGGCTTACGCCTCTTTCTTGATTTCCACCGAATGCGGATAGGGGATCGAAATTCCCTTGGCGTCGAAGGTTTCTTTCACTGCTTTGGTCAGCTCGAACTTCACGTTCCAGTATTCTGCGTTGTCACACCAGACGCGGGTCGTCAGATCGACACTGCTGTCGCCAAGGTTGGTCACACGGACCCATGGAGCGGGGTCGGCATGGACACGGGGGTCGGCCTCGGCCAGATCGGTGATGATCTGCATCGCCTTGTCGATGTCATCGGCATAATCGATGCCGAAAACCATATCGACGCGCCGGGTATCGTGATGCGAGAAGTTGCGGATGATCGAGCCCCAGGCCTGCCCGTTGGGCACAATCACCTGCACATTGTCGGGGGTCACCAGCTCGGTCACAAAAAGGTTCAGGTCTTTCACCGTGCCTGCTGTGCCGCCGATATCGACAAATTGCCCAAGTTTATAAGGGCGAAACAGGGTTAGCATGAAGCCTGCGGCAATGTCGCTGAGTGTACCTTGAAGCGCCAGACCAATGGCCAATGTGGCCGCGCTGAGCATTGCGACGAGGCTGGTCGCCTGAATGCCAAAGATGCTGAGCACGGCGGCCAGAACCATCAGCAAGATCACCCATTTCACCATCGAGGCAATGAAATTGCCAAGGGTCGGGTCGATATGCGGGGTAGTGTTTACCTTGCGGCGTGCCAGCGATCCGGCAGCGCCCGCAACGATCCAGCCAATAACCAGCGTCGCAAATGCTTTGGCAACGTTCAGCACCAACGGTCCATAGCTTTGGACCTGTTCAAGAAGGGTTTCCATTGTGGTGTAACCTTTAGAAATTCAGAGGGGTGAGTTCAGGTGTCGTCCTGATCTCGGGTCAACGCATCCCACAGGTCGGGCCGGCGTTCACGGGTAATTTTCTCGCTCATTTCCCTCCGCCATTCGGCGACCTTGCCGTGATGGCCTGAGGTCAGAACCTCGGGTATCGTACGGCCACGCCATTCGGCGGGGCGGGTGTATTGGGGGTGCTCAAGCATTCCGGCGGAAAAGCTCTCTTCCTCGGTCGAGGCTTCGTTGCCCAACACGCCGGGCAGCAGACGAACGGTGGCGTCCAGCATGGCCTGCGCAGCGATCTCGCCGCCGGTTAGGACGAAATCGCCAAGGCTGACCTCTTCGATGTTGTATTCTTCCAGCACGCGTTCATCGACGCCCTCGAAGCGGCCACACAGGATGGTCATACCGGCACAGTCGGCAAAGCGGCGCGCGGTGGCCTGATCCATCGGCTTGCCGCGCGGGGACATGTAGACAATGGGCCATTTTGCGCGATCCTTTGGTACGCCGCGCTGCGCCATGTCGATGGCACGACCCAGAATGTCAGCACGCAGCACCATCCCCGCGCCACCACCGGCAGGCGTGTCATCCACGTTGCGATGCTTGCCTTCACCAAAGACGCGTAGGTCGATGGATTCTAAGGCCCAGCCGCCGTCTTTCAGGGCTTTGCCGGTCAGGCTTTCGCCCAGCACACCGGGAAAGGCGCCCGGAAACAGTGTGATCACCTTGGCGGTCCACGTGCCCGCAATGCGCGGCGTGTCTGTCATCAACTCGCGCGGTTTCAAGCTGGCAGAAATCGCCAGACGGCCATGAGACCGGCCTTTGGTTTTCGGGGGCGTAGACGACGCGCTATTTTCATTGACCTTAGACATAGCGGCTGTCTACGACAGTCAGAGTGAAATGCAAACCGCCGAGGTGCTCTTTTGAGCGAGCGTGAAGATCGTCAGGCCACCGAGCACCGCGCGTTAGAGATCGCAGCACAGCATGCGTGGTTGCGCCCGCACCTGTCCAGCTTGATGCCGGTGGTGCTGGCCGATCGGTCCTCGGACAAGGGACGGCGTTTCGTTGTGCGCCTGACCAATCGCGGGTGGGTGAAGGATGCGGACGCCATTGATGTGGTGCTGAAGGCGTTTGCCGCTGGGGACGCGCTGGAAGAGTTCGAGCACCACCTTGGCGGACATCAGAACGCCCTTGAACATCTGGGTCCGGACGCAGTGCCCGAGATCCTGTCCGTCCATCCCGAAACGCGCAGTCTGATCATGCGCCATATCGGTGTCAGAACGGCTCAGGACATGTTGGGGCTGGCCGAGCTGGGATTGGCCAAATCTGACGAGATTCTGGAAGCCTGCGGGCGGTGGATCGGCCGTTTTCACCGGTCAACGATGCAAGATCCTCGTCCAATCGATCCAAAGTTCATGCTGCGCTGGGCCGCGACCATGCAGGCCGGTGTTGAGGATCGCAGTCACGATGTCCCCCGCCGCGACCTCTTTTTGGCCTATGTCGACCAGATCCCCGCACTGGCCGAGACCGTCACCGGGCAGTCCACACCCATCGCCGTGGCGCACGGTGACATGCATCTCCGCAACCTGCTGATCACGGAAAACGGTGCCGTCGGGCTGGATTTCGAGGGTGTCCGCACCGTGACCCCCGCGCATGATCTGGCGAAGTTTCTGGTGCGCTATCACGGCGGGTTTGACCCTGATCCGAACACGCCTGTGCTGAAGGCATTCTGGCGCGGGTATGGGGCGGATCTGCATGCGCAGTCGCAACCTGCGCTTAGCTATATCCTGCCCATTCGCGTGCTGGGGGATTGGCGTGACATTCCGAAACGGCGTGCGGATCGCCGGCCCGGTCAGCAGCAACGCTTTCAGAACCTTTTGAAATACGCCGAAAAGCTTTTTGCGCGTTAAGCGTCTTTGCCGTCCGGAAAGACGCCCTCGGGCGGGTCGGCGATGATCCGGCCTGACGTTAGATCCACGGTCGGCACCGCGTCCAGCGTGAAGGGCAAAAGCGCGGTGGCCGAGCTTCCGGGCAGCCTGATTTCAAGCACATCCGACGCGCCGTGATTGTGCACGGCATGGACTTTGCCCAGCTCTTGCCCGCCCGTGTCCAGCACTGTCAGACCAACCAAATCGGTGTGATAATATTCGTCATCCGGCAAAGTGGGCAGGGCGTCACGGCTGACATAAAGCTTCACGCCTTTCAGCGCGTCGGCTTCTTCCTTGGTGGCGACGCTGTCGATCCGCACCGAGAAGCCGTTCTTGATCGGCCGCAGCAGGGTCAGCGAAAAGACGTGCTTACCGTCTTCCGACGCCAGCGGGCCGTAATCCGCAATTGCAGTGGGCTCAGCACAGAAGCTTTTGATGCGCACATCGCCCTGAACGCCATACGCGCCGCCAATGCTTCCTACACAAATCCGGTCGTCACTCATTTTGCACCTATGCAGACAGCTTGTTCCATTTTGCCCCCGCGGGCCTCGCATTTGTCGCCCAAGACGCCGCGTTCGTAAACCACGCCGGCGGTGAATCCTGCGCTGATAAGTATGATCAGCTTCACTGGATGAAAAAGCAAACCCATTTGGCGTTACCTTACCTCGACGGGAAGCGAGCCGCGGCGGCTTTCCCATCCTGCTTTTTCCAGTTCAGGGCTGTCGGCGGTGTCCTCGGGCCAACCAAGGCAGAAATAGCCGACGAGGCTCCAGCTTTCGGGCACGTCCAGATCTCGGCACAGTTGCTCGGGGTCAACGATCGACACCCAGCCCAGACCAAGCCCGCGCGAGCGCACGGCGAGCCAGAACAGCATGATGGCGGACACGACCGAATAGCGGCGCATTTCCGGCATGGTTTTCGCGCCAAGACCAGCACCCTTTTCGGTCGCTTCGTCGCAGAAAATCGCCAGCTGAACGGGGGCTTTCTCCATGCCTGACAGTTTCAGGCCAGAGTATAGCTGCGCCTTGTCGCCGGAATATCCAGACAACGCCTCGGCATTGGCAGCTTTGAAATTCTCAAGCGCGGCGGCGCGGGCGCGGTCGCTTTCGACACGCACCACCCGCCACGGTTCGGACAGCCCCACCGAGGGGGCCATCAAAAACGCGTCGAGGCACTGCGTCAGCAATGCCTCGTCCACAGGATCCGTGCGGAAGCGGCGCACGTCGCGCCGCCAACGCATCAGATCTTCTAGATCCGACTGAAACTCGTCTGAAAAGGCGTGCATGTCAGATCCGTTCCGAAGGATTTATTCCTCGGCAGCAGCTTCTTCAGCCGGAGCAGCGGCAGCTTCAGCAGCGGCAGCAGCTTTTTCGGCTTTCTCTTCTGCGCGGTCCTTGGCTTTCTGGCCCGGCTCACCTTTTTTCAGGTTTGCACGCTCTTTCTTCTCCAGAACGCCAGCGGCTTCCAGGAAGCGCGATACGCGGTCCGACGGCTGAGCGCCTTGGTCCAGCCAGTACTGAACGCGTTCCATGTCCAGCTTTACGCGCTCTTCCGAATCTTTCGGCAGCAGCGGGTTGTAGGTGCCCAGCTTCTCGATGAAGCGGCCATCGCGCGGCATGCGGCTGTCAGCAGCTACAACGCGGTAGAAGGGACGTTTTTTCGAGCCACCACGGGCAAGACGAATTTTCATAGCCATGAGAGTTTTCCTTTTTACTAGCTATTTGAGGGGCTTTGGCCCCGTCATTCCTGATGTTGTTTGTGATGCCTGATGACCTCATCGATGATGAAGTTCAGGAATTTCTTGGCGAATTCCGGATCCAGATTGGCGCGGGTGGCCAGATCTTCCAGACGTTCGATCTGGCGGGCCTCCCGGTTCGGATCGGACGGCGGCAGGTCATGTTCAGCCTTAAGCTTGCCCACGGCTTGCGTGTGCTTGAAGCGCTCGCCCAACGTATAGACAAGGATTGCGTCCAGTCGGTCGATCGACTCGCGGTGTTCTTTCAGAAGATCCGCAGCGCGGGTGGATGCGTCGGTCATGCGTAAGCCTCCGGGTTGCCGTCTGTGTCGGGCGCAGGGTGACGCCAAACGTCATAGCTGTCGTCTTCGTCTGCAAAGCGCGGGGCGTCCGCGTCGATCGCGCAGCCCAGCCGTTTGGCTAAGGCGGCCGAGGGGGCGTTGTCGTGATCCACGTAGCTGACGAAGCTGTCGATGTTGGTGTTTGTATAGGCCCAGTCGATGGCGGCCACGGCGGCCTCGTGGGCGTAGCCTTTGCCTTCGTGCTTGTCGGACCAGATCGACCATGCGATTTCCGGTTCCGGCCAGCCTTCGGGATTCCAAGGCCCGATCCAGCCGATGGGTTGGCCGTCTGCTTTGTCGGTGGCGATGAACGGGCCGTAGTCTTTCAGAACCCAATGACCCACGGCGTGGCCAAAGGCGCGCCAAGCAAGGCGGCGGTTGGTGTCGCTCTTCGGTCCACCGCCCACAAATTGCGCGCGTGGATTGTCCACGAGGAAATCGCGGAACGCATCCCAATCGCCAGCTTCTGGCGGGCGCAGCACAAGGCGCGGGGTGGTGATATGATCGAAAGGCAGTTTCACGGGACGCTTACTTTTTCTTCCCGAAGCCGGACAGGCCGGGGGGCAGGCCACCGCCGCCCAAACCGGGCAGGCCACCGGGCAGCTTGCCGCCCATGGCTTTCGCGGCTTGTTCCAGCGCTTTGGGGTCCATCTGCGACGGATCCATACCGGCCATATCAGGCATGCCGCCGCCTTTGCCGAACATGCCGCCCATGGCCTGTTTCAGCATCTTGCCTTTGCCCATCTTGCCCATCTTCTTCATCATGTCGCCCATCTGGCGCTGCATCTTCAGAAGCTTGTTTAGGTCGGACACTTCCATGCCCGCACCGGCAGCGATGCGTTTCTTGCGGCTGGCTTGCAGGATCTGAGGGTTCGCACGCTCGCGTTTGGTCATCGACTGGATCAGCGCGATCTGCTGCTTCAGTACTTTGTCGTCCATACCGGCGTCTTCGGCCTGTTTGGCCATTTTCTTCATGCCCGGCATCATCCCCATGATGCCCTGCATGCCGCCCATCTTGATCATCTGCTCCAGCTGCATCTTCAGGTCGTTCATGTTGAACTGACCCTTCTGGAAGCGCTTCATCATGCGCTCGGCTTGCTGGGCCTCGATGGTCTCTTGGGCTTTCTCGACCAGAGCAACGATGTCGCCCATGCCAAGGATGCGGCCTGCGATCCGGTCGGGCTCGAAAGTTTCCAGCGCGTCCATCTTTTCGCCCAGGCCGACGAACTTGATCGGCTTGCCGGTAACGGCGCGCATCGACAGCGCTGCGCCACCGCGTCCGTCACCATCCATACGGGTCAGAACCACGCCCGAGATGCCGACCTTGTCGTCAAATTCTTGCGCGACCTCGACGGCGACCTGACCAGTCAGGCCGTCAACGACCAGCAGGGTCTCGCGTGGGTTGACCACGGCCGAGACTTCCTCGACCTCGCCCATCAGGACTTCGTCGATGTGCAAACGGCCAGCGGTATCGAGCATATAGACGTCATAGCCGCCCATCGTCGCCTGCTGCTTGGCACGCTTGGCGATGTCGACGGGTTTCTGGCCGGGAACGATCGGCAGGGTGTCCACACCGATCTGGGTGCCCAGAACGGCCAGCTGATCCATCGCGGCGGGGCGGTAGATGTCGAGCGAGGCCATCAGAACCCGCTTGCCCTCTTTTTCCGTCAGGCGTTTGGCCAGCTTCGCGGTGGTCGTGGTTTTACCGCCACCTTGCAGACCGACCATCAGGATCGGGGCAGGGGGGCTGTCGACCTTCAGCGCGCCGGGCTCGCCTTCGCCGGTCAGAACGTCAACCAGCGCGTCATGCACGATCTTGACGACCTGCTGGCCGGGGGTCACGGATTTCGTAACGGATTGACCGGTGGCCTGTTCCTGTACCTTTTTCACAAAGTCGCGGGCGACGGGCAGCGAGACGTCAGCCTCGAGCAGTGCCACGCGGACTTCGCGCAGGGCGGTTTTTACATCATCTTCGGACAGCGCACCCTGCTTCGTCAGACGGTCAAAGACACCAGACAGGCGATCTGACAGGCTCTCAAACATATCTCGGCTCCTTTGCCGTTTCGTTTCCCCCAAGATAGGGGCGGGGTTGCGCTTTTCCAAACGCCCAAACCACGATGGCCCCTGTGGGCGTAACACGCTGACAGGGGGCGATCCCGGCATTGGGCCATGGGACCGGAAGTTTCGCACTTCCGAGATTTGGAGTGGAGTTACGGGGTTCGTGGTTCAGAGTCAAGCTGCATTGGGCTTTGTCGCGCTTCCAGCCACATGTTTACCGCCTCGGTCGTGCGTCGGGGGGCGGACCCGTTGGTGTAATAAGACACCACTGGTAGGTTCGGCTGCCCGGTCATCACCAGAACCGGGCGATACATGCTGGATCCGTCGCGGCGCGTTTCCTCAAGCTCGGCCCCGCACAGTGCCTCCAGCGGATAGACATCCTGTGCGTATCCAAAGAACGACCGTTTGCGTTTCACGATCTGTCCAGCGTGCGCATCGAAGATCAGTTGGACCCGGTTGGCGAAGGCCAGAAAGCAGCCACCCCATGCAAGCGTGCCAATGGCTGAAAACATGAGGCCGAACAAAACTTCCCCCTGCAGCAGGGCCGTTGTGCCAACCCCCAGAAAGATCAGAAGCCCCGAAAGCATGCTCAGCGACAAGAGCCACGGTTTGTGGTCCAGAACCAAAAGATCAGGCGTGTTGGTCAGTGGTTTCATGGGGGCAGGGTAGAAAGGAAAGCCCGACAAGAAAAGAGGGGTATTTGACCTGTGTCATGTTCAGCAGATCGTTCGCGCGTTACGCATTAGTCAAGACGAATTGAAGCCCATGAAGGAGCTGACCCATGTATAAAAACATTCTGGTGCCGATCGCGCTTGATCACGACCGCAACACAACCGAAGCGCTTGAGATCGCCAATGCCATTTCCGAAGAGGGCGCAAAAGTCACCGCCCTTCACGTGATGGAGGAAGTGCCTGCCTATGTCGCCCAGTACCTGCCGGAAGGGCAGCTGGAAGACAATGTGAACGAGCTGGAACGCCGTTTGCAGGACGAGCTTAAGGATACGCCAAACGTGGCAATCGCGGTGATTTCTGGCCATGCAGGCCATGCCATCGTGGACTATGCCAAGGACAACAACGTGGACTGCATCGTTGTAGCCTCCCACCGTCCGGGCCTGACTGACTTCTTCCTGGGATCGACAGCCGCGCGTGTTGTACGCCATGCGCCCTGTGCGGTTCACGTGTCGCGCTGACCTTCCTCCCTTCTTGCGTGACTGACTGGCGGGCCCCTTGTGGCCCGCTTTTTCATGCCTACATGATTCACAGAACAGGAGGATCCATAATGAAATGTCCGGTAGACGGAACCGAGCTTTTGATGACCGAGCGCCAAGGGGTCGAGATCGACTATTGCCCCAAATGCCGTGGTGTCTGGCTGGATCGGGGCGAACTGGACAAGATCATCGAAAAGGCGACCCCCGCGGTCGAATTGGACGACCCGGATCCCTATGTCGCATCGCTTACTCCCCAGCCCGAGCCGGTCTATCGCGACGAACCCGTCCGCATGCGTTCGCGCGAAGAGATGGAGCGCGGTGCTGGCTTGAAGCCCGGTGGCTCGTACAAGCGGAAGTATGGCGATCGCTATGACGATGACGACGAGTATCGGCGCGCCAAACGCTATAAGAAAAAGCGCAAGAAATCGGTCCTATCCGAGCTTTTTGACATCTTTGACTAATACTGTGGCAAGATCACATATTCATATGTAATCCAAATCGGGCTAGGCTTCTTCTTACAAGGAGGAAGCCATGCCAAAAATCAGCAAAGCCCCCGACTATCAAACCGTTATCACTACGTTCGAGATGACGCCTGGCACTTGTCAGGATCTTCTGGACGCGTTGACGGATGCTTACGAAAATTTCATTTCGAAACAGCCGGGGTTCGTCGGCGCGGGGCTTCATGTGAATGATGCTCAGACGCGGATTGCCAATTACAGCCAATGGAATCGGCGCGAGGATTTTCAGGCGATGCTGCGCACCGAAGAAATGCGCGAGCGGAACCGCAAGATCGCCACACTGTGCAAAAGCTTTGAACCCGTCATGTATGACGTGTTCGAAACGTTCAACTGATCCCGACAGCAGGAGCCGACATGAAATCATTTCTGATCGCGGCGGCCTTTGGCCTTTGCGCCGCCCCCGTATTTGCTGACGTGAACATCACCCCGGATATGCCCTGGGTGACCGTCTCGACCGAAAATGGCGAGGTTGAAATCTCGCGCATTGATGATCCCGCGCACGAGCTGTCGGGTGAATGGGCGCGCACCTCGCGTAACTGCCCGAATTTCTGCGTGCAGCCGATGGTGCCCGCCCCCGGTGTCACCCCGATTGGCGAGCTTGAGCTTCTGAACATGTTGCAAGACCCTGACACGATCGTGGTCGACAGCCGCGTGGCAGCAGACCATGAAACCGGAACCATCCCGGGCGCGATCTCGATTCCCTACAACGAAGCCACGGACCGTCTGGATGAACTGGGGTGCGAGCTGGATTTCGACGGGTTCGATTGTGAAGCGGCCAAACCGGTGGCCCTGTTCTGTAATGGCAACTGGTGCGGCCAGTCGCCAACAGCCGCCCGCCGCATGATCGAAGCAGGCTATCCCGCCGACAAGATCCACTATTATCGCGGTGGAATGCATGCGTGGCGGATGCTGGGTCTGACAGTGACAGGGGGTAGCTAAACGACGGTCAGGCTTGCCTCCATTGACCTTCGGGCGTCAGGTCCCCATTCTTGGAGCAAGCCGCTGGTCGGTATGTGGGTAAGGAATGGGACATGCGTCATCGCATCCAACTGCTGAAAACTGCCGCTGTGGCGCTGGGCATGGCCTTGGCGTCGCAAGCTGCTGTGGCGCAAGAGCAAATCAGCGCGTTCACGGTCTTCATCGGCAAATCTGACCTGACGAATGATAAAGGCGCGACCTTGTCCGAGCCGTGGAAGGTTCTGCGTCAGGATCGGGCGAATTTCCACCGTTTTGGTGTCAGCCAGCCCGGCGATCAGTGGGATCCGTATTTCGGCAGCAGCCAAAGCCGCAAAAGCCTTCAAACATTGGTCGCACGCGGCAAGGTTGATCCCAAGGCTGCAAAACGCCTGAGAAGCGGAGGGATTATCCTCGTGCGTGTTTTCGGGCAGGGTGGCAAACCCACCGCAATTAGGATTTCAGTTCCCTAACAAGAAGGACAGACGCACGTTCGCTGAAACGGGCCGCATTCACTCGGGATATGTATGGATACATGCCGCGCGGGCGGCGACTGCAGCCGGAGCAAGCTTGGCATGCTGGGCCTTGAGACGCGCCAGTTTCTCGCGCACGTCGTCCATATCCACGGATACGGGCGTTTCGATAGTCTGAAACCGCGTTCTTGGGCAGGGAAACGGCTCTTTGCCCTCAATACGACAGATGCGTGTATCGGTATAAGGAACGGTTTGCCGATGCAGCGCGTATCCACGCTCCAACGTCTCTTCCAGCTCTTCGATCTGGGCAGTGATGGCGCGATACTCGGCTGTTTCGCGCGCTATGCACTGCTTTTGCGGTGTGGCGCAGGCGACAAGGAACGTCAGGGCAATCCCAATCGCGGGTAGGCGCAGGCTGGATGGGGTGAACATGATAGGCACTCCGATACTCGATATTCGCATCCATCCATTATAGCGCGAACGGGCTATGGGCAAAAGCAGGTCCAAGTGACGCCGTTTGACGCAAATATTCAATGTCGCTTGTGTGTATTGGGTGGTTTCGGTATCCGTGCACCAAAGGAGCAGATCACATGGCAAGACAGGCAGGTGCGTCCAGCGTCGAGATGGACGAACGCGAAAAATCCAAACGTATTGGTGCGCTGTCGGGCCTGTGGCCATTTATGCGCCCCCATCGGATGTGGATGCTGGCAGCTTTCGTTGCTCTGGTGTTTACGGCTGGGATCTCGCTGATCTTGCCGATTGCGGTGCGCCGCGTGGTGGACGGGTTTGGTGAAGCCACACCTGAACTGCTCGACAAGTATTTCATGGCCGCCCTTGGGGTCGCGTCGCTGCTCGCGCTGGGCACAGGGATGCGGTACTATTTGGTCACCCGATTGGGCGAACGGATCGTGTCGGACATCCGCAAAGCAGTGTTCGCGCGCGTCGTTGGGATGAGCCCGGCCTTCTACGAGAAAATCATGACTGGCGAAGTGCTGTCGCGGATTACCACCGACACCACACTGATCCTATCTGTGATCGGGTCGTCCGTGTCCGTCGCGCTGCGCAATGTGTTTATCTTTATTGGTGGCATCATCCTGATGCTGTTCACCTCGGCCAAGCTGACCGGGCTTGTTCTGCTGATTGTGCCGGTCGTCATCGTGCCGATCATCGTTCTGGGCCGTCGCCTGCGCGTGCTGGGACGTGAGAACCAGGAATGGATCGCCAAAAGCTCGGGCAACGCGTCCGAAGCCTTGTTGTCGGTGCAAACCGTGCAGGCCTTCACCCATGAAGACCTTAGCCGCACTGAGTTCTCGCGCTTGACCGAGGAAAGCTTCCTGTCGGCTAAACGCCGTATTTTGACCCGTGCGATCATGACCGTGATCGTGATCTCTCTGATCTTCTCGGGCGTCGTGGGCGTCTTGTGGATCGGGATGCGTGATGTGACGACCGGCGAGGTCTCCATTGGGGCACTGGTGCAATTCGTGATTTATGCCGTGATGGTTGCCGGTGCCGTCGGTGCCTTGTCGGAAATCTGGAGCGAACTTCAGCGTGCCGCAGGCGCCACCGAACGTCTGGTCGAGCTTCTGAACGCCGAGGATCAGGTTAAAGATCCCGCTCAGCCCGTTGCGATCACTGAACGCCCGACCGGGGCACTGACATTTGACGACGTCACCTTCCACTATCCCGCGCGCCCCAATCAGGCAGCGCTGGAAGGGATCACGCTGGACGTAACCGCGGGCGAAACCGTTGCGCTTGTCGGCCCCTCGGGCGCGGGCAAGACCACCATCGTTCAGCTGATCCAGCGCTTCTATGATCCCGAAAGCGGGGCAGTGACGCTGGATGGCGTCGATCTGCGCGACATGCGCCGTGATGATTTCCGCAAATATGTCGCCCTTGTCCCGCAGGATGCGGTGATCTTTGCGGCTTCCGCCCGCGACAACATTCGTTTCGGTCGTCCCGACGCGACAGACGCCGAGGTCGAGGCCGCCGCCAAAGCTGCCGCCGCCCATGACTTCCTGTCACGTCTGCCGGAAGGCTATGACACCTATGTAGGTGAACGCGGCGTGATGCTGTCGGGTGGTCAGAAACAACGCATCGCCATTGCCCGCGCCATCCTGCGCGACGCACCGATCCTACTATTGGACGAGGCGACTTCGGCTCTGGACGCCGAAAGCGAACGTCTGGTGCAAGGCGCGGTGGACGAGCTGGCCCAGGGCCGCACGACCTTGATCGTCGCGCATCGTTTGGCAACCGTGAAAAAAGCCGACCGGATCGTGGTCTTCGACGAAGGCCGGATCGTGGCGCAGGGCACCCATGACGAGCTTGTTGCGCAAGATGGACTGTATGCCCGTTTGGCGCGACTTCAGTTCACCGAAGGTCAGATTTAAGAACCCATGGTGGTAAGCAAAGCCTTCCCTGGCTTCGCTTACCTTCCGTAAACGTCAATTCCACGTCACGTCAGACTTGCGGGTACAGGCGTTTCGGATCATTCTCAGCTTCCAAACAGGCCCGGAAAATGGGCATAGGGAGGATGTAGGATGTTTGAATTTGGCTCGATGGTTGATCGGGATGCGGTTGAAGCGGAAATGCCGTGGGAGGCGCGGGATAAGCCCAGTACGCTTTACCAGATGATCGAGCGCACAGCGCGTGCATTTCCCGACCGTCCTGCGGCTTCGTTCCAGATCACGTCTGGCCCCACGGACCCCAAGGAAACCGTAACGTGGCAGCAGATGCTGGACCGCTCGGTTCAGGCGGCGAACCTGTTTCGCTCGCTGGGTGTCGGCGAAAACGACGTGGTGGCGTATCTGCTGCCCAACTCGAACGAGACGATCTATACCCTGATGGGTGGCGGCATTGCCGGGATCGTGAACCCGATCAACCCTCTGCTGGACGCTGAACAGGTGGCCGGGATCCTGAAGGAAACCGGAGCCAAGGTTCTGGTGACCCTGAAAGCCTTCCCGAAATCCGAAGTTGCCCAACTGGCGAACGATGCCGTCGCGATGGCTCCGAACGTCAAGACGGTGCTTGAGATCGACTTGAACAAATACCTGAAGCCGCCGAAAAGCTGGATCGTGCCTTTGGTGCGTCCCAAAAATCCGGTGAAGCACAATGCGAAGGTGCTGGACTTCGTGACCGAGATGAAACGCCAGAACACCACGCTGGACTTCGAAGACAAAACCGATGATCGCGTGGCGGCCTATTTCCACACCGGCGGCACCACCGGCACGCCGAAAGTGGCGCAGCACAAGCAATCCGGCATGGTCTATAATGGCTGGCTGGGGGCGAACCTGCTGTTCGACGAAAAAGATGTCATTATTTGCCCGCTACCTCTGTTCCACGTCTTTGCGGTTCACGTGATCTGGATGGCATGTCTGATGTCAGGCGCGCACTTCGTGCATCCGACCCCCGCGGGCTATCGTGGGGATGGTGTCTTTGACAATTTCTGGAAACTGATCGAGCGCTACAAGGTCACGTTCATGATTTCGGTCCCAACGGCGTTTGCTGCGCTGATGCAGCGCACGGTGGATGCGGATGTCTCGACCCTGAAAACCGCGTTCTCAGGCTCGGCCCCGCTGCCGATTGAACTCTATAACCGCTTTGTCGAAGCAACCGGCGTGAATATCGTTGAAGGCTATGGCCTGACCGAGGCGACCTGTCTTGTGTCCTGTAACCCTCCGACCGGTGCGAAAAAGGTTGGGTCGGTCGGTGTTCCGTTCCCTTACACAGACGTCAAAATCCTGACCTGTGACGACGCCGGAACCGTGTTGAAAGAACACGGGATCGACGAAGTAGGCGAGATCTGCCTGACCAACCCGGGGGTTGTCACAGGGGCGACCTACACCGAAGAGGCCAAGAATAACGGCCTGTTCGCAATGGAAACGCATCTGCGTACCGGTGACTTGGGGCGTCTGGATGAAGACGGCTATCTGTGGATCACAGGCCGTGCGAAGGACTTGATCATCCGTGGCGGTCACAACATCGACCCCGCCGAGATCGAAGAGGTTCTGGCCGGGCACGAGGCCGTCGCCATGGTCGGCGCAATCGGTCAGCCCGATAGCTATGCGGGCGAACTGCCCTGCGCCTATGTCGAGCTGGTCGGCGGCGCTCAGGTGACCTCGGAAGAGCTGATGGCCTTCGCCAAAGAGCACATCCACGAGAAAGCTGCCCTGCCCAAACATATTGAGATCTTGGACGAGCTGCCCAAGACCGCTGTCGGCAAGGTGTTCAAACCCGACCTGCGAAAATCTGCCATTGCGCGCATCTATGACAGGGCGCTGGAGGAAGCAGGCCATGCTGCCCATGTGGCCGAGGTTCTGGACGATAAGAAACGCGGTCTGGTGGCGCGTTTGCAGGCCACCGGAGAGGTTGACTACAACGCGGTCAAACAATGCCTGGGCGAGTTTACGCGTCCGTTCGAATGGATGGAGTGATCGGCGTAGATCAGAACAAAAAAGGGCGGCCAGATGGTCGCCCTTTTTTGTTGATAGACCACCGCGCCGCGGACCGATCACTCTTTGGAAGTTCACGGGATCACGACCAACGACCAGCCCTCTGCATTGATCTGGCGCATGGTGCGTGAAGGTATCGTGGTCAAACCTGTTAGGGTGAAACAAGCTGGCACAGGAAGGCGAATGAAAGCAGATCTGGAAGAGACACAAGCGACCGGCTTGACGGGCGCCGAGGCGCAGGAGCGTTTGCGCGTGCATGGTCCTAATGTGGTCGGGGAAGCCAAGGCGACGCCCGCCTGGGCGATCCTTGTGCGGCAATTCACCGGTCTTCTGGTGCTCCTTCTGATTGTCGCGGGTCTGGTGGCACTGGCTCTGGGCGAGCGTGTCGACGCCATCGCCATTGGGCTGGTCGTGATTCTGAACGGCGCCTTGGGGTTCGTGCAGGAATGGCGCGCTGAAACCTCGCTTGCTGCCTTGCGCGAGATGCTGTCGCCCAAGGCCCGTGTCGTGCGTGACGGCATTCCAGTCGAGATCCCCAGCCGTGACCTTGTACCGGGCGATCTTATATTGCTCGAGGCCGGTGATCAGGTGCCAGCGGATGCGCAGGTGATCTCGGCCGTGGCTTTGCGCGTGGATGAAAGCGTACTGACGGGGGAATCCGTGTCTGTGGCGAAGGCCTCGGGCACAGAAGGCGACCAGAACACGGTGATGATGGGGACCTATGTCGTCGCGGGTCGGGCCGAGGGGATTGTCAGCGCCACGGGAGCCAAGACGGCGTTTGGCAAGATTGCCGCACTGACCGTGTCTGTCGAGGACAAGGGCACCAACCTCTCGCGCCAACTTGGGCGGTTGGGTCGTCAGCTGGGTGTTGTGGCGCTTGGGCTGGGTGCGGCCATCGCGGCAACGGGGATTTTTCTTGGGCGTGACGTGCTGGAAATGGCGATGACGGGGATGTCCATGGCCGTTGCGATCATTCCCGAAGGTCTGCCCGCAGTTGTGACCATCAGTCTGGCCTTGGGGGCGGGCGCGATGGCGCGGCGCAACGCCTTGGTGCGCCGCTTACAAGCCATTGAAACGGTCGGGGCGGCCTCGGTCATTTGTACCGACAAGACCGGCACCCTGACCGAAAACATGATGACAGGCGCGCTGTTGTGGGTCGCGGAACAGGACTATACCGCCGTCGGCACCGGATACGATCCTGCTGGACGGATCCTGCATGGCGAGACCCCGATCCGATACGGCGCGAATGCCGATCTTGATGCGGCATTGGACGTCATGATCGGGTGCAGCCACGCCAGTCTACACCGGGAAGGCGACAACTGGCGCATGGTCGGCGATCCAACCGAAGGGGCGCTGGTGACCTTCGCGTATAAGGCATGGACCCCGATGCCAGCGGCTGCTCCGCTCGCGGAAATCCCGTTTTCATCCGAACGCAAACGTATGAGCATGGTACGCGAAAGCGAAGGCGGGTTGATGCTGCTTGCCAAGGGCGCGCCCGAGCAGATGTTGGAGGTCTGCGACACGTGGCGCGGACCAGATGGCAGCGCTCCGTTGGATCAGACCACCCGTGCACAGATCGAACAGAAATATGCGGATATGGCCGCCAAGGGGCTTCGGGTCATTGCCTTGGCGCATCGTCAGGTGGCTGACAAGCGGGTCGGAGATACGGGACTGGAGTTCATCGGGCTCGTCGGCATGATCGACCCGCCGCGCCCCGAGGTTAAGGACGCCATTCAGACCTGTCTGCGTGCGGGCATGCGGATCATTATGATCACCGGCGATGGCCCGCTGACGGCACGCGCTATCGCAGACGCCCTCGGCCTGCCGGTTGGTAAAGTGATGACCGGGCGCGAGCTGGAGAACATCGACGACGCGACACTGCGCGAGATCCTTGCCAAACCCACGCTGTTTGCCCGCACCTCGCCCGAACACAAGATGCGGTTGGTCGAGGCGTTGCAGGCGCAGGGCCATATCGTAGCTATGACGGGCGACGGGGTGAACGATGCGCCCGCGCTGAAGCAGGCCGATATCGGGGTTGCAATGGGGATACGGGGCACGGATGTGGCCAAAAGCGCAGCGGACCTTGTGCTGTTGGACGACAACTTCGCCACGCTGAAAGGCGCGGTCAGCGAGGGGCGGCGGCAATTTGCGAACATTCAGCGCTTCGTGCGCTATCTGTTGGCTTCGAACGCGGGCGAGGTCGTGGCCATCCTGACCAACTTGGCGCTGGGCGGGCCGCTGATCTATCTGCCGACGCAAATCCTGTGGATGAACCTTGTGACCGACGGGGTGACGGCTTTGGCCTTGGGGCTGGAGCCGGGCACCTCGGACCAGATGCGCGACCCGCCGCGCCGCCCCGAGGCCGGTATTCTGGACCGAAAAGCGCTGGGCATGATCTTGGCGTTCGGCACCTATACCGGGGCGGCCAGCCTGTATCTTTTCTATACGTTCATGCCCGACGGCGTCGTCGTAGCGCGGACGGCGGCCTTCAGCGGGATGGTGATATTCGAGAAAATGAGCGTCTTTGCCTTCCGGTCCTTCTCACAACCCTGTTGGCGGCTGGGGTGGTTCTCGAATCCCAAGCTGATCATCGCGCTAGTGGCGATGGTGTCTTTGCAGGTGGTCGCGATCTATTGGTATCCGCTGCAGCAATTGCTTCGGGTCGCACCCTTGGAATGGGCGCACTGGCAGGCGATCATTCTGTTGGCGCTACCTTTGGTCGTGGTGCCTGAGCTGATCAAGTCCCTGCGGATGAAGCGGGGCTAGCCCGCTCGTCAGATCATTCCGCCTCGGCACTTGCGACGTTGCTTTTCACGGCAAAGAAACTGTCCGGCGTGACCGAGATCGTGTCGATCCCCGCCTGCACCAGCAGCTTTGCGAACTCCGGGTCGTTGCTGGGGGCCTGTCCGCACAGCCCGACCTTTCGCCCGGTGGCGTGTGCTTTGGCGATGACGGTGTTGATCATCCATAGAACCGCCGGATCACGTTCGTTAAACAGATGCGCCAAGGCTTCTGAATCCCGGTCCACCCCAAGCGTCAATTGGGTCAGGTCGTTCGACCCGATCGAGAACCCGTCGAAGCGTTCGGCGAACGCTTCGGCTTCGATCACGTTCGACGGAACCTCACACATCACATAGACCTGCAGCCCGTTTTTGCCGCGCTCCAACCCGTGTTCCGCCATGGTGGCCAGCACGCGGTCGGCCTCGTCGACATTGCGGCAGAAGGGGATCATGACGATGACATTGTCGAACCCCATCCGCTCGCGCAGATGCCGGATCGCTTTGCATTCCAACGCGAACCCGTCCTGATAGGCGTCGTCATAGTAGCGCGACGCGCCCCGGAACCCGATCATCGGGTTTTCCTCGTTGGGCTCGAACTGGTGCCCGCCCAGCAGGTCGGCATATTCGTTGGTCTTGAAGTCGCTCATCCGAATGATGGTGGGATTGGGATACCACGTCGCCGCGATCCGAGAGAGGCCCATCGCCAGTTTCTCGACGAAGTAATCGGCCCGGTTGTCATAACCGCGCGTCAGACGGTCAATCTGTCCCCGTACGTCCGCGTCGGTCAGCTTGTCATAGCGAGTCAGGGCAAGCGGGTGCACCCGAACCTCGTTGTTGATCACGAACTCCATGCGGGCAAGGCCGACGCCATCCACGGGCAGGCGCCACCAGCGCAGGGCGGCGGCCGGGTTGGCAAGGTTCAGCATGACCTTGGTCTGGGTCAAGGGGATCTGATCCAGCTGCCGTTCCTCGACGGTCACCTTGGCCTCCCCGGCATAGATGACACCTGTCTCGCCCTCGGCGCAGGACACGGTGATGTGCTGGCCGCTATGCAGAATTTCGGTCGCATTCGACGTGCCGACAATCGCGGGAACACCCAATTCGCGGCTGACGATGGCGGCGTGGGACGTGCGGCCCCCGTGGTCGGTCACGATGGCGGCGGCGCGTTTCATGATCGGCACCCAGTCCGGGTCGGTGTTCGAGGTGACAAGGATCGCGCCGTCCACGAACTGGTCCAGATCCGACACGTCATGGATCAAGCAGACCTCACCCGTCGCGACCGAGCTTCCCACGCTAAGACCGGTCAACAGCTCCTCGCCAGTATCCTGCAGCGTATAGGTCTGAAAGGCGCTGGCGGCGAGATTGGATTGGACGGTTTCGGGGCGGGCCTGCACGACGTAGAGCTGCCCGGTTTCCCCGTCTTTGGCCCATTCGATGTCCATCGCCGTGCCGTAATGCGCTTCAATTTTGACCGCAGCGCGGGCCAGTTCAAGGATCTCGGCATCTGACAGCACAAAGCCCGCGCGCTCGACTTTCGAGGTCGGCACATTCCGCACCGGCGCACCTTGTTCGCGGCCATAGATCATTTTGATCTCTTTGGCGCCAAGCGCCTTGTGGACGATCGGGGTCAGGTCTTCGTTGTCCAGAAACGGCTTGTAGACTTGGTATTCATCCGGGTCGACATGACCCTGCACGACGTTTTCGCCCAGACCCCACGCCGCGTTGATCAGCACGACCTTGTCAAACCCGCTTTCGGTGTCGATCGAGAACATGACGCCCGACCCGGACAGGTCCGAGCGGACCATGTGCTGCACGCCGACCGACAAGGCGACTTCGAGGTGATCAAAGCCTTTCAGTTGGCGATAGGTGATCGCCCGGTCAGTGAAGAGTGACGCAAGACAGGCCTTGCAGGCGTCCAGCAGCGCGGCTTCGCCACGTATGTTCAGGAAGGTCTCTTGCTGCCCGGCGAAACTGGCGTCCGGCAGGTCTTCCGCCGTTGCCGACGACCGCACGGCGACGGCGGGATCAGACTTCCCGACGCGCGCGCCAAGTTCTTGATAAGCTGCGCGGATGTCCCGTTCGGCATCTTCGGGCCAGAGCCCTTCGGTGATGGCTTCCCGGATCGTCTTACCCGCTGTGGCCAGCGAAATCCGGTTGGCTTCGAGTTTAGGCAGCACGTCCCGAAGCACGCGGTCCAGGTCATTGGTCGCGATGAAGCTGCGATAGGCGTCGGACGTGGTCGCAAATCCGGGCGGCACGCGGATGCCGCGCTCGGATAGCGACTGCAACATCTCGCCCAGCGAGGCGTTCTTCCCCCCGACTTTGGCGATGTCCGTACGTGCAAGTTCGTCCAGCCAAATTAGCGTCGGCGACGTTGTCTTCAAGGCATCTGTCATGCAACCCTCCCAAAGTTCATCGCCTATATGGTAGCCTATCGGCGCATATATGCGTTGATCCCGGTCAATGCGGGGTGCGTGAGACCTATCCGCAGCAGTTCGACATCAGGCGATAGGTGATCTGGGCTGCGGTAAAGTCCCATGCCTCTTCGCCGTTCGGCGCAAGCTCGACCACGTCCAGCCCCACACAACGCCGCCCGTTCAGTGCGCTTTCCACGATGTGCAGCGCCTGATAATAGGACAGCCCGCCGGGAACAGGGGTGCCGGTCGCGGGCATCTGGCTGGGGTCCAGCCCATCGACGTCGAAGCTGACATAGACCAGTTCGGGGAAGTCGTCGGGCAGCTCGACCGAGAAGATGTTCTGCGTGACCAGCTCTTCCGCGTCGATGAAGACCACGTTGTTCTGCTGGCGGCTTTCGGCCTCTTGCGGGCACAGGGCGCGCACGCCGAACTGTGCAAGACGGACGCCGTCTTCGGCCAGCAGGTGCATGACCGAGGCGTGAGAGTGCTTTTCTCCCTGGTAGGCAACGCGCAGGTCCGCATGGGCGTCAATCTGGACGATCCCGACCGGCTGACCAAGGGCGCGCATGACACCGGTGACGGCGCCATAGCTGAGCGAGTGCTCGCCGCCCAGCGTCACCGGCACGTGGCCTGCTTTGACAACGGCCTCGGTGCGGGCGGCGATGCGTTCCATCACCTCGGGCAGGGGGCCGTCGCAATCCACAGCTGACTGGGTGAAAATACCGTCGGCGCAAGGCTCAATACCCTTGCACAGGCGCTCCAGCTCGTTCGAGGCGTCGATGATGGCAGCCGGGCCGTCCTTGGTGCCTGATCCATAAGACACGGTGCGTTCCAGCGGCACAGGAATGACGTGAAAGCGTGCGTTTTCGGTACGTTCGGCGTCGGTCAGTTCGCTGTCCAGAAAAATGCTCATGAGAGGCGCTCCTTGAAGTCGTCATAGCCGAACTGTTTGATGATCTGCAGCGCGTCCGTCTCGCTGTTCCACAGGGCGATGGTTGGCAGGGGGACGCCGTTGAACGTGTTGGTCTTGACCATCGAGTAATGCGCCTGATCGAGGAAGGCAAAGCGCTGGCCGATTTGCAGGGGCTGCTCCCACGTGTAGTCACCAATCACGTCGCCCGCGAGACACGAGGGCCCGCCAAGGCGATAGATATGCCCGGTGTCGGCCTCGTCCAACAGGGCGGGGCGATAGGGGGCTTCGATCACGTCGGGCATGTGACAGGTGGCTGAGATATCGGTGATCGCAAGGTTCATGCCGTTTACCGGCAGGTCCAAAACCTCGCCCACAAGGATGCCCGCGTCCAGCGCCACGGCCTCGCCGGGTTCAAGGTAGACGTCGATGCTGTAGGTGGTACGGATGTCTTGAATGAAGGCGATCAGCGCCTCGCGGTCATAGTCGGCGCGGGTAATGTGGTGGCCGCCGCCGAAGTTGATCCATTTGAGGGTGGGCAGGTAGGACGCAATCTTGGGTTCGACGGCGGCCCATGTGCGGGCGAGCGGTTCAAACCCTTGTTCGCACAGGGTGTGCATGTGCAGCCCGTCAACGCCCTGCATGATCTCATCCGTCAGCAAGGACACCGGCGTGCCAAGACGCGAGCAAGGCGCGCAGGGGTCGTATTTAGGGATTTCGCCTTCGGAGTGTTGGGGATTGATGCGCAGACCGACCTGCACGCCCGCCGCCTGCGCTTGCGCCAGAAAACGGTCTTTCTGGGCGGGGCTGTTGAAGATGATGTGGTCCGAGAGGTTCAGGATCTCGTCCATATCCTGTGCCTTGTAGCCCGCGCAGAAGGTGGCAACCTCGCCGCCATATTCCTCGCGTCCAAGTCGTGCCTCAAAGATGCCGCTGGCGCAGGTTCCGCCCAGATGCTGGCGGACAAGCGGGGCAAGGGCGAACATCGAGAAAGCTTTCAGTGCAGACAACACATGCGCGCCCGAGCGGTCGGCAACGTCGGACAGGATCTTCAGATTGGCCTCGACCGCTTTTTCATCCACCACGAAACAAGGCGTGGGGACGCGGGACAGGTCGAAGTCGCGGAATGCGCCTGCATCTCCGGCTTGAGTTTGCATCAGTTCGGTCATTGTCGCCATTCCAAATGAGGGGTTAGGGGGCGCCCGCTTGAAGACGGGCGCTCCCCTTAGGTCTTAGAACTCGACCGGGCCGTCCAGTTCGTGGACCTGCCACGGCAGGCCGTGGTCGTTCAGCATGTCCATGAAGTTGTCGGGATCCAGCTGCTCCATGTTCCAGACGCCAGGCTCGACCCAATTGCCCTTCAGAACCTGTGCCGCGCCGATCATGGCGGGCACGCCGGTGGTGTAGGACACCGCCTGCGAACCAACCTCGGCAAAGCACTCTTCGTGGTCGCAGATGTTGTAGATGTAGAAGGTCTTTTCGCCCGAGCCATCCTTGGCCTGACCGGTCGCAATGTCGCCAATGCAGGCTTTGCCCTTGGTCTCGGCACCCAGATCTCCGGGATCGGGCAGCAGGGTCTTCAGGAATTGGATCGGGATGATTTCCTGACCGTCATGCATCACCGGATCAATGCGGGTCATGCCGACATTTTCCAGCACTTTGGCGTGCATGATATAGGCGTCGCCGAAGGTCATCCAAAAGCGGGCGCGCTCGATCTCGGGGAAGTGGGTCGACAGGCTCTCCAGCTCCTCGTGATACATCAGGTACATGTTCTTGTTGCCGATCGCCGGGAAGTCGAACTCGACCTTGGTGGTCATCGCCGGGCTGGTTTTCCATTCGCCGCCTTCCCAGTGGCGCACCTCGGCCAGCACTTCGCGCAGGTTGATTTCCGGGTTGAAGTTGGTGGCAAACTCCTGATCGTTCGAGCCGCCATTGGCGTCCAGAATGTCGATCTGGCGGATGGTATCCAGCTTGTGCTTCTTCAGCCACGTCGCAAAGACCGAGGTCACACCCGGATCAAAGCCCGAGCCCAGAATGGCGGTCAGACCGGCTTCTTTAAAGCGCTCCTGATAGGCCCATTGCCAGTGATATTCGAACTTGGCCACGTCCTCGGGTTCATAGTTCGCGGTGTCCAGATAGTGGCAGCCCGCTTCCAGACAGGCGTCCATCAGAACCAGATCCTGATAGGGCAGGGCGAGGTTCACAAGGATCTCGGCGCCGGTTTCGCGGATCAGCTTAACGGTGTCTTCGACCTTATACGCGTCCAGTTCGGCGGTCTTGATGTCCACGCCCACGCGCTCTTTCACGCTGGCGGCAATGGCATCACATTTCGATTTGGTCCGGCTTGCCAGCGTGATCTCGGTGAAGATGTCCGCGTTCATTGCCATTTTGTGCACAGCGGCATGGCTGACGCCACCGGCACCTACGACGAGTGTCTTTCCCATGATGATCTCCTGTGGTTATTCAAAGTAAGTGTAACCGTTCATCGAGCCGCGATAGGCATCGATGAGGGTCTTGCGTTCATTGGCTTGGATCGATCCGGCGGAAATCGCTTCGTCCACCATCTTGCGGAAGGCGGCGATACAGTCTGCCGGGTCGTATTCAACGTAGGACAGAACCTCGGCAATGGTGTCGCCTTCTTGTTCGTGAAGCAAGTCAAAGCCGCCATCTTCGCGCAGGTCGATGGTCACGACATTCGTGTCCCCGAAGAGGTTGTGCAGGTCGCCCAAAGTCTCTTGGTACGCGCCGACAAAGAACACGCCCAGATAATAGGGCTGGTCTTCGGGCAGCGAATGCACGGGCAAAGACGGCGCGATGTCACCCGCCAGAATGAACTTGTCCATCTTGCCATCGCTGTCACAGGTGATGTCCGACAAAACCGCGCGGCGGTCCGGTTCCTGATCCAGCATTTGCAGCGGAATGATCGGGTGTAGCTGATCGATTGCCCAGACGTCCGGCAGCGACTGGAAGAGGGAAAAGTTGCAGTGGTAGACGTCGGCAATCTTCTGTAGCTCTTTGTCCAGATCGCCCGATTGTTCGATCCCGCGCGCGATCTCTTTGATCCGCGCCATCAAGTTCAGATAGATCCGTTCGGCCCGTGCCATCTGGCGCAGGTCCACATGGCTGCGACGGAAGAGGGCGCGCAGTTCGTCACGATAAAACCGGGCGTCGTTCCAGCATTCCTGAACGCGATCGGGCACCAGATAGCCGGAAATCTCGGCAAGGTCGGATACAAGGTGGTGGTCGCCCGGCTCGACCGCGGGTGCGTCAGGGGCGTCGTAGAGCGTGCTTTCCAGAACATCGAAAATCAGCATGGACGAGGTTGCCGAGACTGCGCGGCCGCTTTCAGTGACCAGAATGGGGTGCTCTAGGCCCTCTTCGTCCATCGCATATCCCACGGTCTCGACCACATTGGCGCAGTATTCGGCCATCGTGTAGTTGATCGAGTTTTCCGCCGCGCGCTTTTCGCCCGTATAGTCGACGCCCAGACCGCCGCCCAGATCCAGATGGGTCAGGGGTGCGCCCTCGCGGGTCAGCTCGGCGAAATAGCGGCAGGCCTCGGTCGCGGCGCGGCGCACGTCGTTTACGTCGGGCACCTGAGACCCCAGATGCGAGTGCTGCAGCTTCAGGCAATGCAGCAGGTTCTCGCCACGCAGACGATCGACCACGCGCAAAAGCTGGTCAGAATTCATGCCAAAGGCCGACCGATCGCCCGAGCTGCTTTGCCATTTGCCGCCGATCTGGTTGGTCAGCTTGACCCGCACGCCCAACAGTGGATCAATTCCCAGTTTCTTGGCGACCTCGATCACGATCTCGGCTTCTTTGGGGCTTTCCAGCACGATCACAGTGTTAAAGCCCATGCGGCGCGACAGGATGGCCAGCCGAATGAACTCGGCATCTTTGACGCCATTGCAGACGATCAGCGCGTCTTTCGACAGGCGGTGGGCCAGCGCAATCACGAGCTCGGGCTTGGACCCAGCCTCGAGCCCATAGTCGAATTGGCGGCCGAACTCGACAATGCGGTCGACGACCTGCGCCTGCTGGTTCACCTTGATTGGAAACACCCCGCGATAGGGCGCGCGGTAACCCGTCTTGGCGATGGCCGCAGCGAAGCTGTCATTCAGGTGCTGGATTTCCGCTTCCAGGAAACTTTTGACGCGCAGAACCAGCGGGCTGGCGATGCCACGCTGACGCAGATCGCGCAGGATATGCGGTAGGCTGAGCGGCGCCGTGCCCGGGTGTGCCGGATCACATAGCGCGACATCGCCGTTCGGCAGAACCGAGAGAAGGCCTTTGCTCCAACGGTCGATGCCGTAAATGGAGTCCGAAAGGGGCTGTTCATTGGGCATTCGAACAAACCTATTCTAGAGGTGAATTTTTGAAAGGGAGAGTGTTTGCGTGCGACGTCATTGCCGCGCAGGACTACGCGGGCTCGATCTGTCCAGCATTATTGAAATGAAGCCATTTCATCAGCACAATCTCCAATCCGGAACAGCCCGGATACAAAACCGCCGATATATTTGGTTGAAAACTGAGTCAATAAAAAAAGATCCGCACCAAACGGGCGGATCTTCAGTCGCTAGGAAGGAGTGGGGGTCTGCGAAGCGACGGATGTGCTCCGTGAGACCGTTGATTTAGCTTGCCAGCTTTAGGTTTTCTTGAGCTTTCAGCAGCTCTCCGATCCGGCGGCCGGTGTCGACCATCCTGTTCGAGAAGCCCCATTCGTTGTCGTACCAGCTGACCACGCGCACCAACCCGTCTTCGGTGACAGCGGTCTGGGCCGAGGCGAAGCAGGACGAATGCGGGTCGTGGTTGAAGTCGATCGAGACCATCGGATCTTCTTCATAGGACAGAACACCTTTCAGCGGACCTGCGGCGGCTTCGGCAATGGCGGCGTTAATCTCGTCACGGGTGACCGGGCGCTCGGGCATGAAGCTGAGATCGACCAGCGACACGTTCGGGGTGGGCACACGCACGGCAGAGCCTTCCAGCTTGCCCGCAAGTTCAGGCAGCACCAGAGAGATCGCCCGCGCCGCCCCGGTCGAGGTCGGTACCATCGACATCGACGCCGCACGCCCCCGGTAGAGGTCTTTGTGGTTGGTGTCGTGGCTGGGCTGGTCGCCGGTAAACGCGTGGATCGTGGTCATGTAGCCAGTCTTGATGCCAAAAGCGCGGTGCAGCACCATCGCCACAGGGGCCAAACAGTTGGTGGTGCAGGAGGCGTTCGAAACAATCACGTCCTCGGCGGTCAGATCGGTGTGGTTCACACCATAGACCACGGTCCGGTCAGCATCCTTGCCCGGCGCCGAGATCAGCACTCGCTTCGAACCATTTTCAAGCAACCGCGCAGCCTGATCGCGGGCGGTGAACAGCCCGGTGCACTCGTAAGCAACGTCGACGTCGCCCCAGGGAAGATCCTCAGGATTGCGAAGCGCGGTCAGGCGAATGCGGCGCGCACCGATCACAAGCGTGTCATCTTCGACGGCAACGGTTTCGCGCAGGCGACCATGCACACTGTCATACTTCAGCAGATGTGCGATGTTCTTGGGCGGGGCGAGATCGTTGATGGCAACAACCTCGATGTCCTGAGCATTCTGTTCGATCAGGGCGCGCAAGACACCGCGGCCAATACGTCCGAAACCGTTGATTGCGATTTTAAGTGTCATGGTCTTATCCTCTTCGCGGCGTGCTTGGTGATGTGATAGCGCTAACATCTTGGCGCGTCTTTAGCGCTAACGGAGTCGTTTGTCAAAGCTCTTCTGCCCACGGCGGATTGGCACCGGCGCGTGATACGGTGACTGCAGCGGCTTTGGCGCCGTGTGTCATGGCCTGTTGCAAGGTGTCGGGCGACAGGGCCGGCAGTTGTGTTTTGGTCAGGCATCCCAGCTCTGACAGCTTCGCCAGAAAGCCCGCGTTGAACGTGTCCCCGGCGCCTACGGTGTCTTTGGTTTCAACCCGTTGGGCCGGTACCTGTACCTCGGTTCCATCCGCCAGAAAGCCGCTTGCCCCCGCGCCGCCGCGCGTCAGGATCAGGACCGAAGGCCCGGTTTCCATCAGCATCGCTACTTTCTCGGTCAGGGACAGCGGGGCGGGCAGAAGCCAGTTCAGGTCCTCGTCGGACACTTTTACGATATCCGCCCGTGCGATCATGCGGTCCAGCCGTGTGCGATAGCGGTCGATACCCTTGATGAAGCGCGGGCGGATGTTGGGATCGATCATCACTACGCGCTGAGCGGCTTCCTGCGCCAGCAGAGCGGCATAGGCGTCGGCGGAGGGCTCGCAGGCAAGGCTGATCCCGCCAAAGAACAGCGCGGAGACTTCTGGGGACAACGCCGGGATGTCAGCCGGGCTTAACATGCGCCCGGCCGAGTTCTCGTCAAAGAAGCAATAGGTTGCGTGCCCATCGACAAGCCGCACAAAGGCCAGTGTCGTGGGGCGATCCGACGTGATCACATGCGTGGTATCCACATGGCTGGCCTTGAGCGACTCGCTCAGCTGACGCCCGAACATGTCGGTCGACAGCCCGGTCAGCATCCCGGTCTGCACCCCCAGACGCCCCAAGGCGATGGCGGTGTTGAACACCGCCCCGCCGGAATGCGGAACGAACCCGTCGGCGTCGGCCATCGTCGGGGTCGGGATCATGTCAATCAGGGCTTCGCCACAACATAGGATCACGTGTCTCTCCTGCTTGGGGGCGGACAGGCTTGAAGTTCGGTCTTATGGAGCTGATAGCGCTAACGGATTTGAAAGTCAAAGGACCGCGCTGACTGCCCCACGCATATCAGCCAAGCCACGTCCCGTAGTCGTTGACCAGCAGATGTGTGGGGGCTTCGTCTTCCTCGATCTCAGCAAACCTGCCGATGGGTGCGCGGAAGATGTTGTCGGTCTCGTCGTCATTCACGGTTGATACTTCGCCGATCAGAACGTCGCCGCCTTCGCCCCAGAATGCGTGCCAATCACCGGGCATCAGGGTCACGCTTTCACCGGGGGCGAGTTTCAGCTTCTCTCCGGCAGCAAAGTCGCGTTGGATCCCGTCGCAATAGACCGTACCGCCACGATCTTCGGCGAAATTGCCAGCATCGTCCGAGCCGTAAAGCTCGACCACCAGCGTCGCACCGCCGCGGTTGATGATGTCCTCGGCCTTGATGACATGGGTGTGCATCGGGCTAAGCTGGTCTTGGCGCGAGATCAGCAGCTTCTCGGCATAGCACATGCCCCCGCCGCGCTGGAGATCGGCAAGCCGGCCGTTGCGCAGGGTGAACAGGAACAGCCCCATCTCGTCAAATCGCCCATCGCCGTAGTCAGTGATGTCCCAGCCACACCGGGCGTTGATCACGTTCTGCGCAACGTCGCGCTTGCCTTTGAATTCGTCAGGTGTCCAATAGGCAAAGGGGGGTAAGACGAAACCATAATGGCGGATCATCTCGTCCGCTTCCGCCATGATCTGGTTAATTCGAGAACGTTTCATGCAAGGGTCCGTGTGGGGGGCGCCGCGCGGCGGCGACGAAGCTGTTAACTGACAAGCCCTGAATAGGGATTACTTCGCCAAACGAGTCAAATGCCTATTTCGCGTCATCTCCACGAGGGCATCGCACGCAAGGACCAGCACGCGGGCTGGCATACCTTACCCGATCCTGCGCCCTTCGGACCAAACCCCATGCAAGACCGGCGCATGTTCAAAGCGGGCAAACCGGATAAGGTCCGCACGCTTTCCGATGGCAATCACGCCCCGATCATCCAACCCGACGGCCCGTGCGGGTGCATGGGTGACAGTTCCCAGCCCGCGTGCCAGATCTCCCCACTTGTCGCCCAGTTGAAGTGCCGCGAGCATCAGGGACGAGGGCACGTAATCCGACGACAGGATGTCCAAGAGGTCGAGCTTCGCCAGCTCAAAGGCCGCCACGTTTCCGGAATGTGATCCGCCGCGCACCACGTTGGGCGCCCCCATGATGTTTGCAATGCCTGCCGCGTGGTTGGCGCGTGCGGCGTCCACTGTGGTGGGGAACTCGGCCAGATGGATGCCATAGCGCGCCGAGGTCGCAACCTGTTCTGCGGTGGTGTCATCATGGCTGGCCAAAGTCGCGCCCAGTCGCGCGGCATGGTCCACTGTGGCCCGCTCATGCGCCACGCCCAGCTTGTCCTGCAGCCCGGTCAGGAAGGCGATGTATTCCTCAAACTCGGCATCCTGCATGGCGTATTTGCCTTGGATATAAGCCTTGAATTTGGCCACATCGGTGAACTGCCGCTGCCCGGGTGTGTGGTCCATCATGCTGACGATGCCCACGCGGTCGTCGGGCGTAAACTCGGCCAGTTCTTCGGGCAGGGTTTCCGAACAGATCTCGGCGCGCAGATGCAGATGGTGCGAGATCTTCAGCCCGCCCTTGGCGCGTAGCGACAGGATTTCATCGGCCAAAGCGCGGGCATACTTCCCGTAGTTCTTACGCCCGTCGGAATGGATTGAGCCGACCCGCAGCGCATCGAAAACAGTGGTGATCCCGACGGAGGCGAGCTCGGCGTCATGGGCGACGATCGCGGCATCATGTGGCCAGTCCACCCGGGGACGCGGACGGATGTGGCGCTCCAGATTGTCGGTGTGCAGCTCGACCAACCCCGGCGCGATGTAGTCGCCGCAGCAATCCTCGGCGCTGTGCGGCACATGGGTGCCTTGGTCTATCTCGGTGATCCGGCCGTTGGTCACGGTCAAGGCTCCGGTGATAACCTCGGTTTCCAGAACAAGTTTGGCGTTGGCGAGGGTGAATGTCTGTGTCATCTGAGTGTCACGCTTTACTGTCAGAGAAGGGCCGATTTGGAATAGCACAATCGGGCCGGAAGAGGGTGAAATGCAGTTCAGTCGCTATGCGATCTATTACACGGCGCCACAGGGCGCGCTGGCGGAGTTCGGGGCCAGCTGGTTGGGATGGGATCTGGTGACGGGTCGCGCGGTGCCCCACCAAACCCTGCCGGATTTGTCGCGGCGCGAGATCGCCAAGATCACCCAGACCCCACGCAAATACGGATTTCATGGTACCATCAAACCGCCCTTCCGCTTGGCAGATGGCTGCGACGCTGAAGGGCTTGTGCAGGCGTTTCAACGCGCTGCAAGTCAGGTCGCCCCGGTCACGCTGGACGGGCTGAAGCTGGCCCAGATCGGCCGTTTCCTGGCGCTTGTGGTCGACGGGGATCAGAGCGCTCTGACGGGATTGGCTGGGCATATGGTGGCCAAGCTCGACCCGTTCCGCGCGCCTGCCAGCGACGCCGAGCTTGCTCGCCGCCGCGCAGCTAACCTGACGCCCGCGCAGGACGAGATGCTGGTGACATGGGGCTACCCTTACGTCTTTGACGAGTTCAAGTTTCACCTGACCCTGTCGGGCAAGCTGGACCCCAGCCGCGCCGCGCAGGTCCGCGACGTGCTTGCGCCTTTGGTGGCCCCAATCTTGCCGCGTCCGTTCGTGGTGGGCGATCTGACCCTTGTAGGGGAGGATGCAGAGGGCCGGTTTCATGAGATCTCTCGCGTCGCGCTGGGTGCATCTGCGACGTCCTGATCGGCGAGGCGCGCAAGGGTGGTCCGTACGGTTTCGTCCAGCGGGCCGTCATTCACCACGTTGATCACGGTCAGCCCGGCGGGCAAATCCACTTGCCGCGCGAGGCGCTTGGCGATGCTGTCCGCGCTTTCGCGCCCGCGTGCGGCCAGACGTTGCACCAGAACCTTGGGGCTTGCGCTCAGGTTCACCACGATGAACCCGGGGAAGGTTGTGTGGGCCTCCATCAGCACCTTGCGGGACAGGTTGACCAGCGCGTTACGGCCCTGATCCAGACAGGCAAGTTCTGTTTTTGGAATGCCATAGCGCAGGTCATGTGCGGGCCAATGCAGTGCGAAGCGGCCACGGGTAAGATCCGCGTCAAACGCGTCCTCGTCGCAACCGTCAAACTGCTCGCTACCTGCTGCACTGGGCCGTGTGATCACGCGCCGTACAAGGTGGAAATCGGTTGCAGTGGCCAGCGCCTCCATCACGCTGTCCTTACCGACGCCCGAGGGACCGACGACGGCAATCAGTCGTCCGGGTGCAGCGCCCATCACGCATCCCCTTTCGGCAGGAAACTCGTCACGTCCAAAACCCGGTCACAGACCCGATCGCGGGCGGACTCGTCGTGGAAAATCCCCACGATTGCCGCACCACGCGTCTTGGCCTCTTCAATCAGGCACATCACCGTCTCGCGGTTCTGCGCGTCAAGGCTGGCCGTGGGTTCATCCAGCAGCAGCGCGCGGTAGGGGTGTACGAAACCGCGTGCAATGTTCACCCGCTGCTGCTCGCCACCTGAAAAGGTGGTCGGGCTGAGCGACCAGAGCCGTTCGGGAATGTTCAATCGTGCCAGAAGGGCGGCGGCCTTGTCCCGCGCGGCACCTTCGTCTTCACCCAACACCATCAACGGCTCGGCCACCACGTCCAGCGTCGGCACGCGGGGGACCACGCGCAGGAACTGGCTGACATAGCCCAGCGTGGTGCGGCGCAGGTCCAGCACGTCGCGGGGGTTGGCGCCGACGACATCGACCCCATCCACGCGGATTGAGCCGGATTGCGTCAGGTAGTTGCCATAGATCATCCGCATCAGGGTAGATTTCCCCGCGCCCGACGCGCCCGCAAGGGCCACGCATTCGCCCGGTGTAACCTCGACATTGGCGTCGCTCATTACCGTGATCACCGCGGCGCCCTGATTGTGCAGGGTGAAGCTTTTCTCGACATTTTGGATGGAAATCATGGCGTTACACCTGCAGAACAGAAGAGACAAGAAGTTGCGTATAGGCGTGCTGCGGGTCGTCCAGCACTTGATCGGTCAGGCCGGTTTCGACTACGTGACCATCTTTCATCACCATCAGGCGGTCGGCAAGCAGACGCACCACGGCAAGGTCGTGGGTGACGATGATCGCCGATAGGCCCATTTGGCGGACGAGGCCACGCAGCAGGTCCAAAAGACGCGCCTGTACCGAGACGTCCAAGCCCCCGGTGGGTTCATCCATGAAAACCAGACGCGGCCCGGTGACCAGATTGCGCGCGATCTGCAGACGCTGCTGCATCCCGCCCGAAAACGCCGAGGGGCGGTCATCAATGCGGGTCTCATTGATTTCAACACGACCAAGCCAGTCAATCGCCTCGTCCCGGATCTGGCCGTAATGGCGTGCGCCCACGGCCATCAGACGTTCGCCGACATTGCCACCGGCCGAGACCGACATGCGCAGCCCGTCGCGGGCGTGTTGGTGGACAAAAGCCCAGTCGGTGCGCGACAGCATGCGCCGCTCGGGTTCGGCCATGGTCATGGTGTCGACCAGACCGGCACCGCGCGTGTCAAACAGTACCTCGCCCTGATCCGGCGCCAGATGTCCGGCAAGGCAGTTCAACAGCGTCGACTTGCCCGAGCCGCTTTCGCCCACAATCCCCATCACTTCGCCGGGGTAGAGGTCGAAATTGACGCTGCTACAGCCAATGCGCTGGCCATAGCGTTTCTCGATATTCGTCACACGCAGAAGCGGGCGCGGGGCGGAGTTTTTAGAAAACTCCGTGAAAAATTCTTCGGAAGAATTTTGCAGCGTCATGCGGAGATCTCCTCGTATTGGGCTGCGGCCGCATCTGATTGTGCGGCCTGACGCGCGGCGCAATAGGCCGTGTCCGAGCAGACAAAGATGCGCCCGCCTTGATCGTCGACGATTACCTCGTCCAGATAGCTGTCATCGGCCCCGCACAGCTCGCAGCTGTGGTCAGCTTTTGACGCTTCAAACGGGTAGTCTTCGAAATCCAGACTGACGACTTTTGTATAGGGGGGCAGGGCATAGATGCGCTGTTCCCGTCCTGCGCCGAACAGCTGGATCGCAGGCATGGTCATTTTCGGGTTATCGAATTTTGGGATCGGAGACGGGTCCATCACATAGCGCCCCTCGACCTTGACCGGATAGGCATAGGCGGTGGCAATCGCCCCGTGGCGCGCGATGTCCTCGTAGAGCTTCACATGCATGAGGCCGTATTCTTCAAGGCTGTGCATCTTGCGGGTTTCCGTCTCGCGCGGTTCCAGAAAACGCAGGGGTTCGGGGATCGGCACCTGATAGACAAGGATCTGGTCTTCGTTCAGCGGCGCCTCGGGGATCCGGTGGCGGGTCTGGATAACGGTTGCCTCTTCGGTTTCTTCCGTCGTATCTACGCCTGCCGTGGCCTGAAAGAACTTGCGGATCGAGACGGCGTTGGTGGTGTCATCGGCGCCTTGGTCGATCACCTTGAACACGTCCTCGGGCGTCAGCGTCGCGGCGGACACCTGTACGCCGCCCGTTCCCCAGCCATATGGCATTGGCATTTCGCGGCTGGCAAACGGCACCTGATAGCCGGGGATCGCGAGACCCTTCAGGATCGCGCGGCGGATCATCCGCTTGGTCTGTTCGTCAAGATAGGCGAAGTTATAGTCGGTCATTCCGCCGCCTCCTGTGTGTGTGTGCAGTCGGCCCCGGCCATCGTGTCGCGGCGCAGTTTGCGCACCAGTTCCAGTTCCGACTGGAAATCGACGTAGTGGGGCAGTTTGATGTGTTCCAAGAAGCCGGTCGCCTGAATGTTGTCGCAATGCGACAGCACGAATTCTTCGTCCTGCGCGGCGGCGCCCAGATTGTCTTCGCCCAGCTCTTCCCAGCGCAGGGCGCGGTCTACCAGCGCCATCGAGATCGACTTGCGTTCCGACATGCCGAAGACAAGACCATAGCCACGTGTGAACTGCGCGGGTTCGGTTTTCGACCCGGTGAACTGGTTCACGGTTTCGCATTCGGTGACGGTGATGTCGCCGATCTCGATTGCGAAACCCAGTTCGGGGATATCGACTTCGACCGGTATGTCACCGATGCGAAGCTCGCCCACGAAGGCGTGGTTGCGGGCATAGCCGCGCTGGGTCGAGTAAGCGAGGCTGAGAAGGAAGCCCTCGTCGCCGCGCGCCAGCGATTGTAGGCGCAAGGGGCGATCTGCCGGCAGTTCCATCGGTTCGCGGGTCAGATCCGGCGGCGTGCCCGCCCCCTGTTTTTCCTGCTGGATCAGACCCTCGCCATCAAGGAAGCTCAGCACATGCGGCACGTCCCCTTGCTGCGCGTCGCCTTCCGGGGCGTCTGCCAAGCCGCCTTCGGCTGCCAGTTTGAAATCCAGCAGGCGGTGCGTGTAGTCGAAGGTCGGCCCAAGGATCTGCCCGCCCGGCACATCTTTGAACGTGGCCGAGATGCGGCGGTCACAGGCCATCTTCTCGGTCGCAATCGGTTCGGAGCCTGCAAAGCGTGGCAGCGTGGTGCGATAAGCGCGGATCAGGAAGATCGCTTCGATCATGTCCCCGCGCGCTTGCTTGATTGCCAGCGCGGCCAGATCGGGATCATAAAGCGAGCCTTCAGCCATCACGCGGTTTACGGCCAGCGACAGCTGCTCGCGGATTTGGGCGACGGAGAGTTCGGAGACGTCTTGGTCTCCGCGACGTTCCTCGCCCAACCAGGCATGCGCATTGTCAATGGCGCGCTCGCCCCCTTTTACGGCGACATACATTAGATTGCCCCCCCTTCAGTCACTTTGGTTGTGCGCGGCAGGCTGGCCAGCCGGGTGTCCGCGCAGAAGAAGAAATCCAGTCCCAACGGGAAGAGCAGCGCGTTTGTTTTGAGGGCCTCGATCTCGGGTAGGGATAGGCTCGCGCTGTCCTCGATCCCCGGCCCGGTCAGGATGGCCCCGTCGGTCGACAGCGCGTCCATCTCGATGATCAGTGTGGCCGAGCGGTCGGGATATTCCGGCGTACCATGCGCATAGATGGTCAGAGGCGATAGCGCCTCCCAGCGGCCAATCGCGAAATTGGCGTTCTCGGCGGGTACGAACGGGGCGCCGGTGTGAAACTGCACCCACGCGCGGATGTCCGGCGTGTCGTGGTCTCCGGCAAGGTGCAGGCCCGTGTCCGGGTCGCACAGTGTCAGCACTATGACTCCCGCGGCCACCGACATGGGGGCAGGGGGTGTGGCGCCGCCCAGGGTTTCAATCCGACCGGGGCGGGCAATCGCGTTCATGATGGCACGGAACTGGCGCGCGGCCTCGGTGGGCACATTGTTAAACCCGCCCTGCATGGCGGAAGTGCTGGTGGCGGTGACAAGCATCAGTCTTCCCCTCTGACCATTGTGAAAAAATCAACCTTGGTGGCCGCGGCTTTGCGGGCACGTTTTGCTTTGGCGGCGGCGATCTGTTCTGACAGCGGGGTCAGGAACGAGGTCTGTAGCGCCTCGGCCGCATGCCCTTGCATCATCGCGTCTGCGAGTGCTGCAGCGCGGGCCTTATCGTGGCTACCGCCTTGCACATAGCCGTGACCCACGGTGCCGTTGTCCAGCTGGATGGTGCAGCGAGTCACCGTCATTTCGCCCAGATTAAAGGGCGCACCCGTGCCGCCCGCGCGCCCGCGTACCATCACGGTGCCGGTTTCTGGGCGGCGCAACCACGTGAAGTCAGGATTGCAGTCCTGTGCCTTCCACAGCGCAAGTATCGCGTCGTCCGGCGCCTTTGCCATCAGGCTTAGCCACGCTTTGCGTGCGGTCTGTGCGAGAGGCATTTCGTTTCTATTGTCCATTGTCATGCAGACACCTTGTCAAGTTGTCTATATATCTATACTTCTAGACAAATAATCACGGGTTCGCGCTTCGCAGACAAGGAAAGTGTTGTGAAACTTTCGTGACACTTGGCAGGGGGTCCCACGGGCATGAGCATCTGGAAAACCATCGAGACGACCCTGAAGGACGAGATCCGTCAGGGGCAATATGGGCCGGGCGACAAGCTTGCGACCGAAGCGGCCCTTGCGGCGCGGTTCGGTGTAAACCGCCACACGGTGCGCCGGGCGCTGGCGGAACTGGCCGCACAGGACCTTGTGATCTCGCGCCGTGGGGCGGGGGTGTTTGTGCAGCATGCGCCGACGGATTACCCCATTGGTGCGCGGGTGCGGTTTCACCAGAACCTCAAGGCGGCAGGTAAAATCCCCGGCAAGCAGATGCTGGCCTTTGAGACCCGCTGGTCAAATGCGCAAGAGGCGCAGGCCCTGAAGTTGGAGGAGGGCGCGGCGGTGCATGTTTATGACGGGTTGTCCCTGTCGGATGGCCACCCGATCGCGGTTTTTCGCAGTGTCTTCCCAGCAGACCGATTCCCCGAGATGCAAAAGGCGCTAAGCGATACGAACTCGGTCACTGCGGCACTCGCCCATCATGGGGTTGCAGATTACACCCGCGCCGAAACCCGCCTGTCGGCCCGAACTTGCCCCGCCGCACAAGCACGCCACCTTGGTATGCGTGAAGGGGACCCGGCGCTATTTTCCGAGGGCATAAATGTGGATGACGCAGGTGCGCCGGTTGAGCTGGGGCAGACATGGTTTGCAGGGGACCGCGTTACGCTAACCGTTGACGGCGGGCACACCGCTTAACGTCACGGAAGTGATACTTTAGCGTCATATCCACGATACAGCGCAGGACTACGAGTGGCCCGGTCAAAGAATGAGGCCTCGAATGTCGCGCGTAGCACCCCAAACCCAGCCCTTGCCGTCCTTTCGGATGACCCATGCGACTATCTTGCGAAACCGCGAGATGCAGCAGCGGTCCGTTGTCGTACAAGACGGACGGATCTCGAAAGGCGCTTTGCCCGAGGTGAACCTGTCCGGCTATTGGATCCTGCCCGGCGTCATCGACCTGCATGGCGACGCGTTTGAACGGCACATGGCGCCGCGTGTCGGGGTGCATTTCCCGGTGGAAACGGCCCTTCGCGCCACCGATGCGGACGCGGCAGCGGCTGGCGTGACCACCGCATGGCTTGCCCAGGGCTGGAGCTGGGAAGGCGGGCATCGTGGCCCGGATGCGGCGGAACGCTTTCTAGAGGCGATGAGCTGCTACCTATCCCGGACCCACACCGATCTGCGCGTACAGTTGCGTTGCGAGACGCATACGGTCGATACGGCTGAACGACTGCAAGCGGCGGTGAAGCGCCACAAGATCGACTATGTGGTGTTCAACGACCACCTTGATGAAGCGTTAAAATTGTCGGGAACCCGCTCGGGTGCATTGGATGTCTGGGCGCATAAGCTGGGCTTGCAGACGCATGAGCTGATGAATGCGGTTGAGGCGGCGCGTGCGCGCTCTGGCGAGGTTCCGCGCCATTTGTGCCGTCTTGCCGAGTATTTCGATCAGCATGGCGTGAGCTATGGCAGCCATGATGATCCCGACGGGGACACGCGCGAGCGGTTTTCGATGATTGGGGCGCGGATCTGCGAATTTCCGACCTCGACCTCGGCTGCCCACGCGGCGCATGCGGTGGGGGATCCGGTGATCATGGGGGCGCCCAACGTGGTGCGCGGCGGCTCGCAGTCGGGAAACATCGCAGCCGAGCAGCTAATTCGGCGCGGGCTGTGTGATGCGCTGGTCAGTGATTACTACTACCCTGCGCTGACCCAAGCGGCCTTCCGTTTGGTGGATGATGGTATCCGGACGCTGCCCGAGGCCTGGGCGATGATCTCGTCTAACCCGGCGGAGATTCTGGGCTTGTTTGACCGTGGGCGGATCGCATACGGAAAGCGTGCGGACCTGACGGTGATCAATCGGGATACGCGCCGGGTTGAGGCGACGATCTCGGGCGGGCGGATCACCTATCTGGCCGGCGAGGCGGCGCATCGCTTTACCCGGAAGGGCAGCGCGATGCCGCTGGCGGCTGAGTAGGCCGACTTAGGTATGGCCCTCGGCGTTGCCTTGGGCCGCGCGGCGGCGGTGGCTCATCTGCGATGAGCCTGAGAGGGGCGCTGCCCCTCGCGCGGCAAGCGCGCTCACCCCAGGATATTTGGGGCAAGGAAATGAGGAAGGGGCGTTTTGGTGCGCGCCTTCCTATTGGTGTTTTTCAAGGAAGGCCTCTGCTCTGAGGCTGCGGAAGTCTTCGAGCGAGGCGCGCAAGCGGGCGTGGTCCCAATCCCACCACGCCAGTTCAATGAGCCGCTCGGCAACCTGTTTGGGCTGACGTGCACGGATGGGTCTGGCTGGGACGCCGGCCACAATCGTGTAGGGCGGCACGTCTTTTGTCACGATGGCGCCCGAGGCTACGACGGCCCCGTGTCCGAGTGTGACCTCGGGTTTCACCATCGCGCCGTGGCCGATCCATGTGTCATGGCCGATATGGGCGACGCGGGCGGCGCGGCGGGTGAAGAAATCCTCGTCTGCCGTAACATCGTCCCAGTAGTATTCGGGCCGATAGAGGAAATGGTGGCAGGATGCCGTGTCCAGCGGGTGGTCCGTCGCGCCGATCCGGGTCATCGCGGCGATGTTGGCGAACTTGCCGATCTGCGCATTGGCGATGTCCGCATGGCGGTCGCAATAGGAATAGTCGTCGAACTGCGTATTCACTAGCCGCGTGCCCCGGCCGATCTCCACATAGCGGCCGAAGGTGCTGTTGTGGACCTCGCAGTCGGGATGCAGGAGCGGGGCATCGGGGGACAGCTTCGGCATCAGTGTGCCTCCTGTCCGCCGATCAGGCGCTTGCGCAGCCAGCCCGAGAACCAGTCCATCAGCATCACCATCAGGATGATCAGGGTGATGTAGTAGGCGACTTCTTCCCAGTCTTTCTGGGTGATCATTGCCTGCGTCAACAGAAGGCCAATACCGCCCCCGGTGATCGCGCCAATGATGGTGGCCGAGCGGGTGTTGGATTCCAAATAATAGAGCACTTGCGACAGGAAGATCGGGGTGATCTGCGGCAGGACGCCGAAGCGGTAGGTTTGCAGTGGTTTCGCACCGGTCGAACGGATGCCCTCGATCTGTTTGCCGTCCACGTTCTCGAGCGTTTCCGAGAACATTTTGCCGAAGCTGCCGGTGTCCGTGATCAGGATCGCCAATGCGCCGGTCAGCGGGCCGGGGCCAAAGGCGCGGGCCAGAACGATGGTCCAGATTAGCGCGTCTACACCGCGGAAGAAGTCGAAGACACGGCGCGTTACCATGCGGACCCAGACAAAGGGCGCGAAGTTGCGGGCGGCCAGAAGGGCCAGAGGCAGGGCCACGATCGCAGCGCCAAAGGTACCCAGGAAGGCCATCAGGATGGTTTCGAAAATCGCCCATGCCACTTGTTGGTGTTGCCACATGCGGTTGTTCCAGAAGTCGGACCAGATGGCGCCGGCTTCTCCGCTAGAAGCACGCTGGGCCAGTGCGACCGGGCCAAGACCGTGATAAGGGCTGTCGAGGGTGAAGAAGAAAAGCTCCCATCCCAGCGCGTAGCGGAATACTTCGGTCCGGTTGCGGGTGATGGTCAGGCGTCCGGCCGCGGTCTTGATCGCAAGGCGATTTTTGGAGGCGTTGATCCAGTCGGGTACGTCGCCTTCGGGCAGTACCGCGTTTACGCCACTGCGGCTGGGATTGGCGGAGACAAGGCCGTAGCCCGGAATGTCATAGCGCACCGCGCCATCGGCTAGGAACAGCACCTCGTGACCCTTGGGCAGGGTGATGATCGTGTCGTCCCCAAGGGTGACCCAGTCGGGCGACATCCCATCCGGATAGGTGCCTTTGCGTTCGCCTTCGATTGCGATCGACACCTCGCCCGAGAGATTGTCGCGGGCCACATGGGTCTTATAAGAATAGCTGTCGCTGACCAGCGTCATCGCATTGTCCAGACTGGCGCGGTCGCGCAGCCCTGCGATGTCGAAGGCGATGAAGATATATGCGAAGTAGGCAAGGATCAGCGCCGGGATCGCCAGCGCAACGATCCGTTTGCGGGCAAAGAGCGCGTCGGTATCGCGGATCAGGCCCGCGGTGGTCGGGGCGGGGGTGAGGGTTGCGGTGCTCATGCCTGTGCTCCGATCATGTTGGATTTTTTGCCGTGGGTCAGGCGGTCACGCAGGATCGAGGACAGTTGGTCCACCACCACGATGGTGACGAACAGCATCAGGAAGATCGCTGCGGCCTCGTCATATTGGCCTTTGCCCCACGTCATGGCGTTCTTCAGCTCGTAGCCGATGCCGCCTGCGCCGACGAAACCAAGGATGGCCGAGGCGCGGATATTGATTTCGAAGCGCAGCAGCGCATAGCTGAGGTAATTCGGCGCGACCTGCGGGATCACGCCCAGAACCATGCGCTGGGTCCAGCTGGCGCCGACCGAAGTCAGACCCTCGACCGGTTTGAGGGACGCGTTTTCGTTTACTTCCGAGAAGAGCTTGCCCAGCGCGCCCACGGTGTGGAACGCAATCGCGATCATCGCGGGAACCGGGCCGCCGCCAAGGACAAAGATCAGCACCAAGGCGATCACGATCTCGGGCATGGCGCGCATGATGTCCAGAACGCGACGGAAAACAGGGATTAGACGTGGCCAGCGCGCCATGCCGCGGGTGGCGAGCAGCGACAGGATCACCGCGCCCAGCGCACCCAGTAGGGTCGAGGCCGCCGCGATATTGATGGTTTCCAGAAGAGAGGGGGCGTATTGCGCGAAATGGGCCGGGAACTCGACCAGTTTGCCGGCTGCTTCGCCCAGCACCTCGCCGGGGAAGTCGAAGAAACGATGCCAGCCGTCGATAAAGCTGCCCGCGTTGCGCGCATCCGCCGTGCGGAATCCCGCCAGCATCAAGGCCACAAATACCGCCAGCATGATGCCGCCGTACAGGCGTTTGCGTCGGACCATGTCCATGTAGGTCTGGTTGATATGCTCGATATTGCTCATGGCCCCACCTCGTTTGAAAAGACGGGCCCCGACATCGCGGGACCCGCCAACAGCTTGTTGAAAATCGCTTATTTTGACTTCAGCTTGCGGGCTTCGATGATCACTTCGTAAGCGTCATGGGTGATCGGCTCGAAGGCGCGGGCTTCGCCAGCGGCCACGCCGTAGAAACACTCGCGGTCTTTCTCGGCCAGACCAGCCATCAGCGCAGTCATCTTTTCTTTGACGTCGGCGGGCAGGGCTTTGCGCAGTACAACCGGGCCTTCCGGGATCGGCGCCGAACGCCAGATCTCAACCAGATCGTTCATGTCGACCAGACCAGCATCCACAGCGCGGCGCAGAGCACCCGACTGATAACCATCTTCCCATTCACCAAGACCGTCAGCCCATGTTACACCGCCCTGAACGTCGCCATTGTTGACGGCAACGATGGTCTGTTCGTGACCGCCGGTGAATTTCACTTCACCGAAATAGTCACCCGACTCCATCGAGGCGTTGATTTGCTGCGGGATTTCGATCGACGGGATCAAGTAGCCCGAGGTCGAGTTGGGGTCGCCGAAGCCGAAAGCCTTGTCCTTCAGGTCTTCCAGCTTGGTGATGCCGCTGTCCTTGCGGGCAAACCCGATCGAGAAATAGCCATAGCCGCCATCGGTGTTCACTTTCACCAAGACCGGCTCAACGGCTTCCGGATCGGACAGATAGGTCTTTGCGTAACCCGACGCGCCCAGCCACGCCATGTCGATGGTGCCGCCCAGAAGGCCCTGGATCACGCCGTTATAATCGGCAGGCGCGAACAGCTTGGTTTCAACACCCAGCGCCTCTGCGGTGTATTCACGCAGGCATTTGTTGTTGTTCAGACGGTCCTGAGCGTTTTCACCACCCAAGATGCCGATGCGGAATTCAGTGATGTCCGCAGCCATGGCCGGAGCGGCCAGAGCGGTCGTAGTCAGTGCAAGAGCAAGAAGCTTTTTCATTTGGATTTCTCCTGATGGGCGCCCTGTCCCATCTGTTGTTCGGTTCAAGTTGATCAGGGCAGGTAAAGGGGAGTGCGTTCGTCCGACGCCGCCTGTGTGGCAGCGTCCAGAACGCCCAGTTCGGTAGATGTGGCCGCTTCGCTGAACGTATCGTCAGCGCCATAGATGTCGCGGGCCACACCGGCCGTCAGTTGTTCGGGGGTGCCATCAAAGACCACGCGACCTGCGCGCATGCCGATCACGCGGTCACAATACCGGCGCGCAGTATCCAGCGTGTGCAGGTTGGCAATGACCAGACGGCCATCCTCGTCATGGATGCGGCGCAGGGTCTGCATCACGATCTGCGCGTTCATCGGGTCGAGCGAGGCGATGGGTTCGTCGGCCAGAATGATCGACGGATCCTGCATCAGCGCACGGGCAATCGCCACGCGTTGCTGCTGACCACCGGACAGGGCCTCGGCCCGTTTGGCGGCGTGTTCGGCAATGCCCAAACGTTCGAGGATTTCGATGGCGCGGTGAATGTCGGCCTGTGGGAACAGGTTGAACAGAGTCGATAAGGTCGAGTGGCGGTTCAGCGTCCCATGCAGCACATTCGAGGCCACATCCATGCGCGGTACCAGATTGAACTGCTGGAAGATCATCGCGCATTGCGACTGCCATTCCCGCTTCGCCGCACCGCTCAGGCGTGTGACGTTTTTGTCCTGAAACAGGATCTGGCCTTCGGTGGGATCGGCCAGCCGATTGACCATCCGCAGCAGCGTCGATTTACCGGCGCCCGACGCCCCGATGATGCCGATCATACAGGGGCGCTCGGCCGAAATGGTCACATTGTCCACCGCGCGCTTGTCGCCAAAAGCTTTGGTCAGGTTTGTAATCTGCAGCATGTCGCCCCCTTCGTTTCGAGGGGGAGATATGGGCGTTTCCCAACAGCATTGTGTCGGCAATACAAAACTTCTGTAACGCCGCATCGCCGCGAAGGAAAATGTGTCCGCCCCTGATTGAAGAGACAACCTCTTTATTTTCCTAGGAAATATTGGTCGCAGATTGCGGCGTTTACAGTCTGGTGGGGCATGTCTCGCATCCAGCACACTTGATTGAAAACCCGTCAGATTGCTAACGTGAAGGGGAAACCCAGAAATAACAAAGCTGGGAGGGGATATGTCTACAGCTCCAGTCACACTCCATTCGGTCGCGCGCAGCTATGCCAGTGCCGATGACAAGCGCGCGTGGTGGGAGCTTGGGATCAGCCTTGGGCTTTATGTCACGGCCCTGGTTCTTGCCCTGTCGACGATCGGCACTTGGTGGCTGATGGCGATCTTCATGGTCCTTGCGGCTGCGATGGGGCTGAGGATCTACATGATCCAGCACGACTGCTTGCATCGCGCCTTTTTCACCAGCCGGCGCATGAATGATGTTGTTGGAACATTGCTGTCACCTATTGCAATGACGCCGTATCAGGCCACCCGCTATAAGCACAATTTACATCATCGCTATGTTGCCGATCTGAACCGGCGCGACGCGTTTGAAATCGACGTGATGACATTGGCGGAATGGAACAAGGCCAGCCGGGGACAGCGGCTCTACTACCGGATTTACCGCAGCCCGTTCATCCTTGTCGCGATCGGACCGTTCATCCTCTACGCCATCCTACGCCGGATGCCGCTTTATGGATTCAAAACCGGGGTCTGGGATTTGGTGCTGCACAATCTTTTGCTGGCGGGCTTGGGCTATTCCATTTGGGCCTATGCGGGCTGGCCCGGCATATGGGTTTGGATTGGATCTATCTACATTGCCTGCACATTTGGCGGGCTGATCCCCTACGTGCTGCACAATTTCGAACATGTGCATTGGGGGCGAAAACCTGAGCTCAACTTCGAGCAGGCCGCGCTAGAGGGATCGTCGGTTCTGGACTGGGGGTGGCTGTTTAATCTGGTGACAATGGACATCGCCTATCACGATCTGCACCACCTGAACGCCAAGATCCCGGGCTACAAGATCCGCAAGGCCCACGAGGATCTGGAGGCACGTGGGTTGATCCAGTCCGAGAAGATTAGCTTTATCGAAGGCGTGAAATGCCTGCGCTGGAAACTGTATGACGAGGATCTTGGCCGGATGATCCCCTTTCCCAGCACCGCGCGAGAGGTATCGGTGAGCGGCGTTTCGTGAGGCCCTGTTTGGCGCAGGTACATCCATCTGCCGTCACCCATTGGAGTTGAGCAGGGCAACCAACCGACGACAAGAGGCTCTCCCATGCGACATATTGTGATTTTCACCTTCCTACTTGCGGCGTGCCAGACCACCTCTGGCACCGACCCTGCCAACCAGACTACAGAGCCAGTTGTCGCGGAAACGACGAGCGACGCACCCCGTGGACATCTCCCGGATTGGCTGCCCCCGCATTTCCGCATCAACCCGCGCTCGGTCTCTGCCCCGGAAAGCAGGGACGGAGCGATCGCGTTCTCGATCCGGCAGGGGCAATGCACACGGCATTCAGACCGCACAGGGCCAGGGGACTGCGCGACAAGGACAACGCGGTCGACGATCCAGACTGGCAAAGTCTGGGACCAGCAGGTGGAGTGGCAACTGGGCCAGCGGTTCCTCTATAGCTTCGAGTTCAGGATCGACCCATCGTTGCGATATCGGGGCGGAACGCGCAGAGAAGACAGTCAATTGGTGCTGGCCCGCTGGGAAAATGCAGAGGGCGGACAGCCTTTGTTCGATCTGAAATTCGATGCCCGACATGGCGTGACCCTCATGGGCCGCACCTGCATCATGCCCGAACAATTCGGCGACTGGCATCGGTTCAATTTGCGCCTGCGCTGGGCTGACGACAACACCGGTTTTATCGAAGCGCGCTGTGATGGGTCCCTGCACGTCGGCGCCCCGATTTTCGCGGCAAGCGAGATGCCAACCAATCGCCCATTGGCTTGCAGTCTCAAAGAGAGTTGCCCTGCCAACACACCGCGTCCAAGCCGCTTCAACATGCAATTGGGATTAATTGCCGACCCAAACCTGCCCCCGCGCAAGGCGGGATTTGTCCCCCTTACCTCAAAAGGCGCCAAAGTCGAGATGCGCCGCATACTGGTACGCCGGCTCTACGTCATTTTCGGGCGCAAAGCCGAATTCTGAGCGGAGATCAGCCTGCCATTTAAGGCACGCGACGAGCATTGCCAACTTTGGAAAAATGGTGCCCGGGGCGGAATCGAACCACCGACACGAGGATTTTTAATCCATCCAGTTGGAGCGAGTCGATGCGGGATGCATTTACGTTGTTACTACACAAATTACACCATGGCCTAATTAGTCCAGTCTCAGCCCTTGGCGCACAGGAGCGCGAACAATTAACATGCACCCATTCTTTGAAATCGCGCGAAAGTTTCGCATCCGGGATTTGACTGAAGCCCATGTCCATGTGCTGTTGTGCAGGATTTTTACATCAACACCGATATCCGGGAAGAACACATCAAGGCTTATTTGGTTAGATAGTTGCCGGGAACCGGAGTTGTTTCACCATGCTCAGGCAAGTTGAATTGATCACTTAGGCAAAGTGCATCAATCTAGGCCTTAAAACCTCAACGACAAACAAGACATGCCACCATCTAGCTTGGCACATTCCGAATTGTTGACTTCCACAACATCAAAACCGCTCTCTCTGAGCATCGCAGCCGTGCGTGGGAAACCTGCAGGGCAAAGCACAAATTGGTTGAAGCGGATGGAGTTCGCGGCGGCTTCCTCACCTTCTGCGACGTGCAGCACGCGGTAGCCTTCGAAACAACCCGAGGCATCGAGACGTTTGGTGGACAGGATCGTATCTGGATCCAGTAAAGAGCAATCCGTCTTGAAATGCAGAACGCCCGGTGGGGTGAAGACTTCACGCAGCTTGAGACCCCACTCAGAAACAATGTCCACCAGTTCCGCGACGCCAGCCGCATCGGTACGATCAGAGCGCCCAACCAGAATTTCACGTCCTGTTACCAGGATATCTCCGCCCTCAATATGCCCGGGCCCCTCGATGCGGCGGACATCGTCATACACAGAGCGCAATGCGGGTTCCATCTCATCAACCTCACCCATTCGACTGGGTGCGCCTGGACGCATGAGCACCGCCCCCTGCGGCAGACACAGGGCTGTGTCTTCGACGAACACGGCGTCAGGGTAATCCTCAAGCGGGGGCAGTTCGATCACCTCGGCGCCCGTCCTTTTCAGGGTTGCGACATAGTGGCCATGGTCTTTCAACATCTGACCAAGATCCGGAGTGCCAATATCTTCAGCACGCAACCCTTCGGTGATGCTGGAAGCAGGGCGACGAGTGATCGCGCGGGTAAACTCAATTGTGGGATTGGACATCATGAACTCGCTCGATGAGTGGGGTGCGCCAGATTTGGCGCTTCAATTTCGATCAGTGTGGGACCTGTTTCGCCAGAAGCGGATTTGATCGCTGCCGCAATCAATTCAGGGTCAGGTGCGCATTTCCAGAACGGCATACTGCAGGATTTGGCAACAGCCTCAAACAGCGGGGGGCTTGGGTCGCAGCCCACAACTTCCACATTTACACTTTGCATGGATGTGGCAATTTCCTGATAGCCATGGTTGTTCCAAACAACGAAGGTAATCGGCAGCTTCTCGTCCACAGCACACATGAGTTCAGGCAGGCTGAACTGCGCCCCACCATCACCGGTTATGCAGATAATGCGAGCCGAAGCATCTCCGATTGCCGCTCCGATTGCAGCAGGAATGCCATAGCCAAGCGCACCAAATCCGGTTGCGGCATTGAACCACCCGCCCGGGCGATCATGGTCGTAATAGAGGTTGCCAGCATAAATTGGTTGGGCGGAATCACCGACCATGATCGCATTCGGGGCAGCATCGCGAATTGCATCAAGGATACCGCTCAACGACCGCATCTCCGGGCCAATTTCTTCAAAAGCGGCACCTCGTGTTCGTGTGGCGCGCGCCTCTCCATCATCTGCCGGTTCTGGGCGCGTCTGTGCCTTGACGAGCGCCGCCATAGCCAGCACCGCATCACCTTTGATTGCGAGATCCGCAGGGTGACGGGCCAACTGCTCGGCACATCGATCCACACGGATCAGACTTGCCATCGAGGGCTGTGTGCCGGTGGCATACATATCGTAGTCGGTTTGCCCAAATTCTGTACCGACCGCCAGCACCACATCCGCCGTTTCGATTAGTTCTCGTACTGCTTTTAGGCTTGGGCTGACCGGAACTCCGAGCGGGTGATCGAACGCGACGCCACGAGCGTTTGTGGTTTGCACCACAGGCGCCCCTATCCGTTCTGCAAGCTCGACGATGGCCTGTGAGGCGTGGCGCGCACCTCCACCTGTCAGAATAACCGGTGCCTTGGCTCGGGCGAGCATCTCGGACGCCTGCGTAATCAGATCCGGGTCAGGCACAGGTATTTTGACATCAGCTATGGCATGTGCGGATGCCCCCTCTTGTCCAACAACATCCAAAGGAATTTCAATGTGCGTAGGGCCGGGGCGACCGCTATGAAATGGACGAAAAGCGCTGTCCAAAACCGGACCGAGATCCTCGGCACGCTCCACCCGTTCAGATACAAGGGCCACGTTTCGCACCATGGCGCGTTGATCGGGCAGCTCATGCAGGTGGCCCAGTCCTTTGCCCAGACTGGGAACGGTGTTTACACCGGAGACCACCAGCATCGGAACACTGTCTGCGCGGGCCTGCGCCATTGCGGTCAGCGTATTTGTCACGCCCGGCCCGGTGATCACAAAGGCCGCACCGGGTTTTCCCGTTACGCGCGCATAACCGTCCGCCATGAAACCCGCACCCTGTTCGTGCCGTGGCGTAACATGCCGGATCTTCGAAGTCGCCAAACCACGATAGAGCTCGATTGTGTGCACGCCCGGAATGCCGAACACGCATTTCACCCCTCGTTCAGCCAGTTGGGCGACAAGGGCTTCTCCGATACTGGTCATGCTGTTTCCAACTGTAGCTTGTTTGCGTGTTTGATGATCCGGTCACAGGCGATGTCAAAGCTCGCGTCATCCACGGTCAGGGCCACTCGGACCCAACTGTCGAGCGAAGTTCCGAATGAGGATCCGGGCATGACCGCAACCCCACCATGCTCCAGAAGGTGAAGCGCATAATCGTCACCATTCAGCCCGGTTGAAGACACGTCAATCATGGCAAACATGCCAGCCTGGGGGCGATGCACGCGCAGCGCGCAGTCGGCAGACAGGCGATCTTCCAGCAGCCCGGCCCGTGCAGCATATCGCTGTCGCATGCCAGGCGCGACCTCGGACCCCAATCGGATCGCCTGCTCGGTCATGTCAGCAATGAACGGCTGGTTCCCAAAGAGCATGGTTTCTGACAAGGGCAAAAGTGCGTTGGTGAACGCCGCTGGCCCGACGCACCAACCGCTGCGAAACCCCGGGGCGGCATGGGACTTGGAAATCGAGGATACCGCGATCACGCGATCAGCGATCTCAGGCCGCGACAAAGGGGAAGTAAAGGAACTGCAGTCGAAGATAAGCTCTGCATAGACTTCATCCGAAATGATCCAGAAATCATGCTCAAGCGCCAACGCGCCAATCGCGTCGATATCGGCCTCAGTCAGAATGGCCCCGGTAGGATTGTGCGGCGTGGTCAACAAAATGGCAGCCGTTTTGGGCGTAACACGCGCCGCAATATCGTCAGCATCGATGCGAAACCCGTTTTCGGGGAGCAGGGGAACGGGCACCATATCTGCCCCACTTGCACGGATCACACCTTCGTAGGTTGCGTACATCGGATCCCCGACCAGCACTTCACCACCCTTTTGCGCGACCCCCTGTAGCACCGCAAAGAGAGCCGTCTGCGTGCCCGGAAAACACATGATCTGATCGGGCAAAATCGTGCGATCTACACTACGCGAATAGTGTTCGGCCAAAGCTTTTCTCAGCCCAGCCTCACCCCTGCCATCGGAATAGGTCGTGCGACCGGCATGCATGGCGGCGGTCGCGGCTTCGATCAGGCTGACCGGGGTTGGGACATCAGGTTCCCCAATGGTCATCTCAACAATGTCATGGCCCTGATCAACCAGTTCCTTTGCCTTCAGGTGCACTTCCCATTTTGCGCCGCCCAGCCCCGACAGGCGCTGCGTGATTTCCGTTGGTTTCATGGCTGCTCTCCTGCCTCATGCAAATCCAGGCCGATAATTGCACCAACCGACCTAAGTCCGATTTCGGGCAGCTCGCCCGGTTCAAAAGCTTCGGGCAACGCCCCGCCCTCCATCCACAAACCATCGATTGTGGCGTTGCAGGCGATTGCGTAATGGCGCAACTGCTGAGGCGATACGACAACACCAGCCTCAATGAGGGCCTCGGAGATCAAAGCCTCCAGGCGGTCTCTGAAGTCAAAGTAGGTCTGCTTGTGGATCTGCTGCATTTGCGGATCCTCGCGCACTTTGTTGAGAAAGCTCGCCCATAACGACACCGAGTTGGGGTCACACACCGGGGGTTTGAGCCCTGACGCCACAAATATCGCCAGCCGCGATTTGGCAGAGGCATTATCCTTAGCACTGGGTGCGGTTGTGAGATCGGTCATCGAACTCATGTGATGGGAATAGGCTGCTGATATCAGCTCCTCCTTCGAAGAGAAGTGATAGCGAATCAATCCCTGCGTCACATTCGCCCGCTTCGCAATTTCCCTGACTGTCGCACCTCTGACGCCCTGCTCAGCGATCAGGCTGAGGGTCGCCAAAACAAGCGCTTCTTTGCGTTGTTTTGCAGGCTCTCGCCTGAATTTCGGAGGGTTCTGGGTCACCGTATCTCTCAGTTTTTCTAACTATACACTTGAATAATTACTGAAGACACGCATTACTACAAGCCAGAAAATGGGAGAAATTGATGGCAATGTCAGAACCGGCGGCCAGCGACACTCAATCGGATGGCGACGATGCGGAAGCCATTCGAGTAGAGGATTTGCACAAGTCTTTCGGCTCGTTGGAAGTGCTGAAAGGCGTATCTCTGACAGCCCATAAAGGGGACGTTGTGGCCATCATTGGCGGCAGCGGCTCGGGCAAGTCGACATTTCTGAGATGTATCAACTTTCTGGAAACCCCAAGCTCCGGCCGCATTGTGGTCAATGGCGAAGAGATCCAGATGCGCGCCGACGGCTCCCCGGTCAACCGGCGCCAGATCGAACGGGTCAGAACCCGTCTTGGCATGGTGTTTCAGGCGTTCAATCTGTGGACCCACCGCACGTTGTTGGAAAACGTCATCGAAGTGCCGGTACATGTTCTGAAAGTGCCAAAAGACAGAGCAATCAAGCGTGCAAAAGAACTGCTCGAACGGGTCGGCCTTGGGGATCGCGGAGATACCTTCCCCTCATTCTTGTCTGGCGGGCAGCAACAACGGGCCGCTATCGCACGAGCCCTGGCCGTGGATCCCAGCGTAATGCTGTTTGATGAACCTACCAGCGCGCTGGACCCTGAGCTGGTGGGCGAGGTTCTGACCGTCATTCGAGATCTCGCTGCCGAAGGGCGCACCATGCTTCTGGTCACGCATGAAATGAAGTTTGCCCGAGAGGTCGCAACCCATGTTGTCTACCTGTTTGAAGGGCGCATCGAAGAACAGGGGCCACCGGCCGAACTGTTCGGCAATCCGAAATCCGCACGACTAAAACAATTCCTAAAAACAGTCGGCTGAACAAACATCAAATCAACCAAGGGAGAGATTGAATGAAAACGAAAGCACTGGTGGCCCTGGGCCTTGCGACCGCCATGATGACAACAGGCGCGGCTTCCGCTGAAGAAGTGAAGATCGGCATCGCAGCAGAACCTTATCCGCCGTTTGCATCTCTGGATGCCTCTGGAACTTGGGTTGGCTGGGAAGTCGAGGTCATTGACGCGATCTGTACCGCAGCCAATCTCGACTGCGTGATCACCCCTGTTGCTTGGGATGGTATCATCCCTTCGCTGACCGGGCAGCAGATTGATGCGATCATGGCCTCGATGTCGATCACGGAAGAGCGCCTGAAGACCATCGACTTCAGCGATCCCTATTACAACACGCCAGCTGTGATCGTCGCTGACAAGTCGATGGACATCGCACCGACACCGGAATCTCTGGCGGGTAAAATCATCGGCATTCAGGCATCAACCATCCACCAGGCCTACGCCAACGCCTATTTCGGCGACGCCGCTGAAATCCGCGTCTATCAGACTCAGGACGAAGCAAACCAGGACCTGTTTGCCGGGCGCATCGATGCCACGCAGGCCGACAGTATCGCGATGGCCGATTTTGTTGGCTCCGACACAGGTTCATGCTGTGAAATCAAAGGTCCGGTTGCGAATGACGAAAGCATTCTGGGCCGTGGCGTTGGTGCCGGTGTTCGTAAAGGCGACGACGCGCTGCGGGATAGCCTGAACGCGGGCATTGCCGCCGTTCTGGCTGATGGCACCCATGCCGAGATCACCTCGCGCTACTTCACCACCAGCATCTACAGCGAATAAAGCAAAGCTGTGGATTTGATCCTGGAAACTCTTGGTTTGGCCGCTAGTGCAGAGCTGTTGTCTCTCAACCCTCCGGGGTGGGGAGGCAACCTTTTGCGCGGCCTCGCCAATTCACTGCAAATCGCGTTCGGAGCTTTCGGTTTTGGGTTGCTGATTGGCCTCTTCGGCGCGTCCGGCAAGCTTTATGGCGGGGTGGTCATCCGTGACCTTCTTGCGATCTACACCACGGTGATCCGCGCCGTACCAGAACTCGTTTTGATCCTGATCCTCTATTATGTAGGCACTGACCTCATCAACAAAGCATCCCAAATGCTTGGATATGGTCGGGTGGAAATCAGCGGCGTGGTCGCGGGCATCTGGGTGCTTGGTATTGTTCAGGGCGCCTATGCGACCGAAGTATTGCGCGGCGCGATTAAAGCGGTCCCACAGGGGCAGATTGAAGCGGCACGCGCCTTCGGCATGCCCCCATTCATGTTGATGCGTAGGGTGACCATCCCGGCGATGATGTCCTATGCAACACCGGGACTTGCAAACCTGTGGCTGATCGCCACTAAGGACACCGCGCTTTTGGCCATTGTAGGATTTAGCGAGCTCACGCTGGAAACCCGTCAGGCTGCGGCCAGCACCCGTGCCTATTTCACGTTCTTTCTGGCAGCGGGCGCGCTTTACCTGATCGTTACTCTTTTCTCCGGAGCCGTATTCGCCCGGATCGAGAAATGGGCCCGTCGCGGGCAACCCTCTTTGCGGGGAGCACATAAATGACCCAGTGGCGCGCCCTATTGCAACCCCACCGCATTGTGCTGATGGCCATCTTTACCGGGCTGGTGATCTGGTGCGCCTTTGCACTGCGATGGGACTGGGTCCCCCAATATGCTCCCCTTGCGGTCGAGGGCTTGTGGCGCACGATCTGGATTTTGATCTTGACCTCTGTTCTGGGCTTCATGCTGGCGATCCCTCTGGGGCTCGCCCAGGCCGTTGGCCCCTGGTATCTGTCCGCTCCTGCAAAACTGTTTTGCACGATCATCCGAGGCACACCGCTGCTGCTGCAGATCTGGCTTCTGTATTACGGGCTTGGATCCCTGTTCCCACAAATTCCCTGGATCCGCGGAAGCGAGCTTTGGCCCTATTTGCGACAAGCCTGGCCCTACGCCGTTTTGGCTTTGACCCTGTCTTATGCCGGCTATGAGGGTGAAGTCATGCGCGGGGCATTCTCCAGTGTGAACAGAGGACAGCTCGAGGCCGCCAACGCTTTTGGAATGCCCCGTTTCACAATGTTTCGGCGCATCTGGTTGCCACAGGCGATCCGCAATGTGCTACCAACCTTGGGCGGAGAAACCATCCTCCAACTGAAGGCAACCCCTCTGGTGGCCACAATTACAGTTGTGGAAATCTACTCGGTCTCATCCCGCGTTCGCGCAGATACATTCATTGTCTATGAACCCCTGCTGTTGCTGGCGGTGTTCTACATGATGATTGCAGGACTGATCACGCTGCTATTCCGCCGTTTTGAAGAACAGGTGCCTAAAAGGTGATCTCCATTGCTTTCACGAGAAAGCAGAATGCAGGTCAAAGCCGATCGATTTTGGTTTGGTAAGATTGTGCTTCCTGATTGTCCACCACAGCAGGTGAATATCTGTCTTTTTTCGAAAAAGTTTTGGTTAAGCTCAGCGTGGAGAAGTCTGTCTTCAGCGCAAGCTAGTGAAATCGAATAGTGGATTAGGGGCGGGGCAGTGGGTCAGAGGCCTCTTATCCCCTTCACCCGACTAGTTACTTCCAAGCACCCAGACGACACCCAGACTAACGAAGGTGCGCGCTATACACATCCTGAACATAATTAAGTATATGTTTTTAATTGATTTAATGGTGCCCGGGGGCGGAATCACACAAATACTGATAGGTAGAAGAGCACTATCAAATCTTCACTATTTCAGTTATTTATTGGGAAACTGAGAAACGCCGACTTTTCAATGCAGTAAATATGGTCCATAGAATGGTCCATGGTAAAGTACCTTCTTACAGATGCGGAACTCCGCGGAAAGACTCCCGGCACCTATCATGATGGTGCCGGACTGTATTGTGAAATTCGTTCGACATCTTCGGCGAGCTGGCATCTTAGATATACCATCAAAGGGCGCAAAGATAAGAAACGCCCCAAGATGGGCCTAGGCCCATACCCAACAATTTCACTTGCTAGAGCTCGAGAGCTAGCTGACAGCGCGCGAAGCTTGGCTGCTGAAGGAATTGACCCACTACAGCATAGGCGTCAGGCAATCCGACGTGGGCGTACTATCGAGCAAGCTCTCAGCGAACTTTTCGAAAAGAAAAAACACACGCTCAAAGGTGGAGGATCCGCAGGGAGGTGGTGGTCACCTGTGGCAAATCACATCATTCCCGCAATCGGAAGCATAGGTGTTGCTGACCTCACGACACAGATGATCGTCGACAAACTTGGTCCAGTCTACATTGAAATGCCCCAAACTGGGGACAAGGTCTTCACCCGTTTAAAGATGGCATTGCAGTACGCATCCGCTGAGGACGAGCGTGTGAATACCAAAATAGTCGAAGACGCCAAAATACAGCTCCCCCGCAAAAAGGTTATCAAAAAGCGTCGCGACGAGGGGCATCATCCGGCTCTGGATTGGAAGGATCTTCCAAAATTGTGGGCGTCATTGGACAGCAGCATCGTTGATAGCGCTCTTGCTTTCTATCTCCTGACGCTCCCGAGGGTCGCAAATGTCATTCACATGACTTGGTCGGATGTCGATTTCAAAGAAAAGGTATGGAATATTCCACCAGAAGACATCAAGAACGGCAGCCCGTTTGCTGCCCCGCTCTCGCAGCCTGCGATTGACATCCTGAAACGCGCAAGAAATTTTGCGTTTAAAGGGAGCGGCGACCTCGTCTTTCCCAATCCAAAAGCACGGAACGATGAGCATTCCTTCCACATTAACTTCTTGACCAACCGTCTAAAGCGCGACCAGTGGCCCTCTACAACCCCCAACCGATTTGCTGTTGCACACGGACTGCGAGCGACGTTCTCGACGTTTATGGTCGGAGAGCGGGAGCACAATGATCGGCTAGTTGAGATGAGCATTCAGCATGACGTTCTGACAAAGCAAGAGCGTGCATACAATCGGGCAGGTCTCTTACGTCAACGACGTGCTATTCTTGACGAGTGGGCGGAATATGCGACGAGTCAAGTCCGTAGAAAGTCATTACACCGTGCCAGAATGGCCGCCATAGCGGAACCCGTTGGTGACCGCACATTGGAAGAAGTGGAGCGTTGGGCCCGTGGGCAAAAGGTAGACTGGCAAGCTGAATGAGCTGTGCGTGATAGCCATACTTACTCGATCAGTCAGGCTTTTTCGATCTTGCTGTAAAACCTTTTTAAGGGACCCAAAGGGGGGGTAGGGGGTGGCCCAAACTATCCTTAGGCGACCGTCGAGGATTACTACAGCAACTTTGCACTGAGAGTTGCAGTGAGGAATTCGTGAATGCCAGTAGAAATGGCTTGACCCGTTTTGACGGTGTTTCTCGACTTTTTTGCGCTTTTTAGCTAGGATGTATTTATCTGGTGGAATTCGGGGAATTCCACCGGCGCACCGGGGGTGCGAAGTTATCACATCACTAACGGACTATATTATGTTGACCACTGCAAATATCGCAGCGGCACTGGGTATTTCATACGGCCGTGCGAACCGCCTCCTGAACCGCCCTTATCCGCTACCCTATATTCTTTCTACTTCTTCTAAACAGGGAGGTGGGCGCACTCGGCTCTATACCATTGGGGCTGTCTTGCATCGCGCTAAGCTGATTGGTGCAAGCCGTGAGCAGCTCGGCAGGCTTTTCGAGGAAGGGGGATATCCTTGGGTAATTGCTTGAACCATGTTGAAGCTCTTGAGGCAGGACTGACTGCTACTCAAGCAATCAAGTTGGATGGATTGCGGCACTCCTTCGAAGTGGCGTTGGCCCGCTGTTATGGAACCAAGTTGGCACCCATCATCTGTCGTAAGCTTACTCAGGATCTGATCTTGCGCCCCGACGTCCTCGCCTTTCTTGAAGGCGCCATGGTCGAAGAAATTCCAGATAGCATCGATGGGTGGGATGAAATTGCACGCGAAATGGTTGGTAAGGACGATCTTGCCCAGCGCAACCTTCGGTTCAGCAACGAAGAACTGCGGTTGAAGATCCTGTCAGAAATCCAGACTTCAATGCGCCCCGCTCATCGCCTTGAGTTAGCGCGTTCCGGTGAGCTCGACACCTATTTGGAGGCGCGCGTCCTCGACGAGCTGGAAAAGTAACAAGCGTTACGATCAGCCAGTGGGTACACCACTGAAGGAAGCGCCATCTGGCTTTCACTCTACGGTGTATTCCACTGTGGTAGGCCGCCTTCAGTAGGTACCATCCACAGCTCAGAATTCTCACTTGAGACGACTTCAGGATTACTTTGAACCAAATAATTCGGCTAAAAACCCCAGTTTAGGACACTATAGCTAGGGGTCAGTGCGTCACCAGTCACAATATACATGCAAACTTAGCATATATTGCGCAAAAGCGCCGTGACCCCATTTTTCAGGCCCCCTCGAGAATTGCGTTTTTGGAGGTAGACCAAATGTGCGGGCGCTCCTTCACGCAACCCAACCAGCACCCGCCAACCCATAAATCGCGTTTCGGATCCCGTGCCTGCCAGCTCCGACGCCTATCCCCCAGCAGGCGAAATTGACAAGGAGTAATCGATGATGATCGAACTTACGCGCCGCGAACGGTCGCAGATCTACAACGCCCAGTGTGATGCACTGGGTCTCCCCAATGATGAAGATGCAATGAATGCCCGTCAGCGCGGTCTGGAGGCCCACTGCTGGATTATGACCCACTTGAACCCCATTGCAGCTCACGAGGTGATGCGCCTCGCTCAGGAGCTTAGTGACTATTTTAATGAGATCGGTAGGGATCTCTGGCGGGTGAGCATCAAGGACGTGAAGAAGGCTACCGGAGCGAATGAACAGAAGGCGATTCACGCCCTCGAACTGTTGGGCGCGGTCGAAACTGGTGCCGGAGTCTATGGCAATGCTGCGCCGGATATTGTGGTGATTCCTGTGCGTTTGGATGATGTCGATCTTACCGACTGGATGAATGCCGCCTAACATTCATCGCCGGACACTCTAACAAGCTAGAAGATTAACAAAAGCATGCTTGTCTTTGGAATGATTTATTGCCTTGGCAAGCATGCCCAAAACCGACCTGAAAAAGGTCAACTCTCAAAGGAAAATTACATGCTTGATTACTCGCCCGCGTCTAGCGGGCTCGCACCCACTCTGGGTCGCATTAAGCTTTCAGATGGCGCTAAGGCAGTGCGGGGCAACTTCTCCGGAGCGCAGCTTGAGCAGCTTCGCAAGGTTCATTCACAGATGTTCACCTCAGCACTCAGGTGGATTGAGAACAAGGAAGTAGCACCGACGAACTTTGAACTCGCCCAGATTTTGACCGGATTGGTCAAGGCAAATACGGATGAAGCTCAGTTTGCTCAGGTTCTCGATTGCATCGCCGAAAAGTGGACTTGCTTCAAGTCTCGCTGGCTTAACAATCTCCGTAAGGTTTGTGAGGCAGAACTGCAGGCGGAAACCGATGCCAAGCACCGGAATGAGCGCGCAAAGAACGTCACCAATCAGGATGGCTACGTTGATCTTGTAAAGTACGGGCTGACCCAGCTTAAGGCGGCCAACAGCATGTACTCACCGGACATCTTTCGGCACGGCACCGAACTGGTGCGCCTTATCTATGTGCCGGAAGAGGCAGAAACTCACCTCGAAATCCTCAATCAGAAGAGCTTCAATTACGTACTTAACAAGCAGGCCCCTTACCTGAAGGAAGCAGGAGAGAATAATATCATCTCCGACGCAGCACCTAAGGTCGTAGCCGAAACCATTTTTTCTGATCCTCTTCTGCCGGTGCCGTATCTCTCAGCTATGATCCACGTTCCGACCTTCGATAAGGAAGGCAACCTTGCCCAGAACGCAGGCTACAATCGGGGCTCAAACCTTTTCCTCGACATTCCGCCGGGTCTGAAGATTCCTAATGTGCCTAGTAAGCCGACCAAGAAACAGGCCATTGAGGCGTTGAACAAGCTTCTCTACCTGCTCAGTGATTTCCCCTTTGATGGCAATAACCGCACGGTCAACTTGACGACGCCCTCACCCTCGCTTGCAAACACGCTTGCACTGCTCCTTACCCCGTTTTGCAGGCCTCTCATTGACGGTCCGGTTCCGGCACATCTTCTTACCAAGCCGAAGCGTGGAACGGGCGCTACGCTGTTGGCGGAAGTCATCCAGATTATCCTCGATGGCACTACCGAAATCCGTCCACCGCTCACTACCAACGAAGATGAGCGCCGCAAGGCTCTTTTCAGCGCCTTGCAGACACAGAAGGCAACGCTTCTTTACGACAACATTACTGCGGACATCGACAGTCCTGTTGTGGCTAGCTTGCTTACGAGTACCAAGTGGACTGATCGTGTTTTGGGGCGCTCTGGCGAACGTACGATTGCCAACAATTCGATAGCCATTTTTACTGGCAACAATCCGAAGTTCTCAGACGAACTTCAGCGCCGCCTCTCCTTAATTCGTATCGACGCCAAGATGGCAAAGCCTGACCAGCGCGATGGTTTCGAGATCGACGACCTCAAGGGTTACGTCCTCGAACACAGGGGAGAGTTGATTGCCGCCTGCTTGACTATCATCGCATACTGGCGGTCAGTTGGCAGTCCGGAACTGGAAGGAAAGCCCCTCGCATCCTTCGAAAATTGGTACCGTACCATGGGCGGCATCCTGCACTCTGTTGGGGTCATCAACTTCCAGAAGAACCGTGACGAAATCTCACGTCTTGCCGCTTCCGATGACGACGATCCGCTGCACCAGTTTATTCAGGCTTGGTATTTGTCGGCCAATAGGGAAAACAGCAGCGCTCGGTTAATGAATATGTACACGACTGGTGACGGCAACGAAGAGTTTAGCTTGATTAGTATGGTTATGGCTGAGGGTGTTGTGCTGCCCGTTAAGCGCGACCGTGATGCTGATGGTGTGCTCGCTTACAATTCCGTTTCTTTCGGTAAATATCTCGGTGGAGGAGTAGACCAGTACTTTGCTATCAGGGATGCCGCAGATCGGGAAATTGAGATCAAGCTTGTAAACGGTGAGCGCGATCGGAACGGGGTGCCGTGGTCTTTGGTGCGTCGCAACTAGAATCACATAACTATAAGATCATGAAAGGGGGCCGCATTTGGCGGCCCTTTCCGCATCTGCGTGACGATTGCGACCAACCTAAAACATTGTTTTTACAAGTTCTTTCCCATAAATCGTCTCCACTCCTTCACGAAACTTCACGAAGTTCGTCAGAGATTTCCAATGGCTTAAACTAGTTAAGATAAATTTGTGAAGATGTGACGAATAAGGCGGAATCTAGTAGGAAGGGCTCCCTGTTTATCTATGGAATACAGAATGCTTAATAGTTCTTCCTCCGATCAATGCGCCCTACCACCTTCACACCTTCACAACGGCCCGAACATCTGAGTTGCAAGGAAGCCAAAAAAAAAATTACCAATGACAGAGCAAAGCCCTAACACATCCCAGACTTTCTCTAGGCCGGATCCCAATACTGTCTGGGCTGAAAATTTTTGTATCAATAGGGACGTCCTCAGATGAACAGCGAGATATGTTCGAGAATAGTATCATAATTACTATCGAATCATCCTATTGATACAGTATCATGACTCTTAGAAACGTATGATACGGAGGTGTGGAGAGATGGAGCAGTGGGGATACGTTAGGGTTTCTGTGGATCGCGAAACTCAAGCCGCTGGATGGGAGGAACAGATAGCAACGCTCAAAGCGTTAGGTGTTTCTCATGAGAACTTGAACATGGAAGAAGCGAGTACGCGTGGAACGCGTCCTGTTTTTGAAGATATGCTCGCCAAAGCAAATCGCGAGGCAACGCCTGAGCGGCGCATCTGTATATCTGCCGCAAAAATGGATCGTGCCTTTAGGGACCTTGCCGCAGCCGACGCCGCAATCTCCAACCCGACCAATCCGAATGTCATTTGGCTTCTGCCTGACCTCTCGAGCAATCCTCTAGACCCCAAAGACCCGACCCAGATGCTTTTGGTGCGTATGATGGGGGCAGTAGCGCAGTTCGAGCGGGACCGTCTTGCCGAACGCAGGGCTTATGGAATTGCGAAGGCCAAGAGAGAAGGCAAGTACAAGGGGCGAAAACCCACTGCGCGAGCGAAAACCCCCGAAGTTCTAAAGTTGAAAGAACGCGGTTTCCGGCCCGATGAGATAGCCAAGCAATTAGAGATCGGACGTGCATCAGTGTTTCGGATATTGAGGGATCACAAGAAGACACAAGGGACTGTTCGTAGCTAGGTGGAAGAACGGTCATGGGCCCCAGTGAGGGAGTATGATCCTCCAACAATTAGCTTCCGGCAGCGTCGCCTGTGTGTCTATGCAAGTCAGGATATAACTTGCACATGAATCTAGTTAGCCCGCACGAAAGCTCTTTCTACTAGCCGTTGTACTGGCTATCGTGCTCGAGACACATGAAAAATGGAGCCGCGATAACGGTTTCCCTCCGACCGAGCACATATATGACCAACGAAAAAGTAATTAACGAATTCATTGAAAGGTGGCGACCTTCTGGTGGAAGTGAGATGGCGAACTTTCAGATTTTCGCCAGCGAGCTGACCACCCTTCTTGGAGTCGAAGCTCCGAAGCCTGCGACCAGTGATGGACAAAACAACGATTACCGTTTCGAACGCCCCGTCACATTCACTCATACAGGCCGCAAAAAGCGCGGTCGGATCGATCTGTACCGAAAAGGAAGTTTCATTCTTGAAGCCAAGCAGGGCGCGGAACGGCAGAAGAAAGCCGATGAATACCAGCTCGCGTTGCTGACAGAGGAAGAAGCCCCGAAAACCCAGATCGGTCACGGTATGCGTGGATCGGCGAAGTGGGACGACACCATGTTGAAAGCGCGGAACCAAGCCGATGGTTATGCCCGTGCCGTCAGCAAGGAAGATGGCTGGCCCCCTTTCTTGATGATCGTTGATGTAGGGCACGTCATCGAACTCTACGCCGACTTCTCTCGTCAGGGGCAAGGCTACAGCCAGTTCCCGGACGGCAACCGGTATCGGATCAAGCTGGACGATTTGCGAGAAGAAGAAACACGGGACCTGTTGTGCGCCATATGGGATGATCCCATGTCGCTGGACCCGGCGTTGCAGTCTGCCAAGGTCACACGTGAGATCGCCAGCCATTTGGCTGAGTTGGGCAAGTCCTTCGAGGCTCAGGGCCATGCAAGCGAAGCTGTCGCACGTTTTTTGATGCGCTGCCTGTTCACCATGTTCGCTGAAGATGTGGAATTGATCCCTAAGGAGAGCTTCACCAAGACCCTTCACGAGCTACGCGGACATCCGCAGCACGCAGCACCTACGTTGGAAGCCCTTTGGCAGACGATGAATTTAGGTGGGTTTTCGACGGTCCTGAAAACTGACCTTCTTCGCTTCAATGGGGGATTGTTCAAGGACGCGGATGCGTTGCCGCTGGATAATGTCCAATTGTCCCTTCTGATCGAAGCAGCGGAGGCAGATTGGCGACAGGTCGAACCTGCCATTTTCGGCACCTTGCTAGAACGTGCGCTGGACAAGAAGCAACGGCATAAGCTGGGTGCGCACTACACACCCCGCGCATATGTAGAACGACTGGTTGTCCCTACCATCATGGAGCCGCTACGCGGCGACTGGAAGGACGTTCAGGCGGCAGCGCTGACGCTTGCAGACCAAGGAAGAATGGACGCCGCAATCGACACGGTGCGGGCGTTCCATGACAAACTCTGCCAGACGCGCGTACTCGATCCGGCTTGCGGTTCCGGCAATTTTCTCTATGTCGCCTTGGAGATGATGAAGCGTCTTGAAGGTGAAGTGACGGCGCTTCTGGACGAATTGGGTGACAAGCAAAACCTGTTGATCACCATTGACCCGCATCAGTTCTTAGGTCTTGAACTAAATCCATGGGCAGCAAATGTAGCAGAACTCGTTTTGTGGATCGGCTACCTGCAGTGGCACTTCCGTACCTACGGAAAAGCCGCGCCATCTGAACCGGTACTTCGAGATTTCAACAATATTGTTCACTGTGATGCGGTTTTGGAGTGGAACGAAAGAATTCCACGATTGGATGAACACGGAAACGCTATCACTCGCTGGGACGGTACTACTACGATGCGCCATCCTGCAACGGGTGAAGAAGTGCCAGATCCTTCTGCACGCGTGCAGGTGTATGACTACACCGACCCCGAAGCCACGCTTTGGCCTGCGGCTGAGTTTATCATTGGGAATCCACCATTCATTGGCGGAAGCAAACAGAAAAACGACCTAGGTAGCGGATATGTCGAAGCATTGCGCAAAGCGTATCCAAATATTCCTGATAGCGTAGATTTCGTGATGTACTGGTGGGCAAAAGCTGCCGACAGCACAAAGAAATGGAACCCAAAAACTTCAAAGGGTACGCGGCGGTTTGGTTTGATTACAACAAATAGCCTTAGACAACTTCGAAATCGCGCAATCGTGGAGCCTTATCTTCGTGACCCACAGAAAACGCTTTCGCTGGTCTACTCAGTTCCAGACCATCCTTGGGTTGATGCGCTTTATGGTGCAGCCGTGCGCATCTCAATGACAGTAGCTTCGGCTGGACGGAAGAACGGTACACTTGAGACCATTACCGAAGAGATACGAGACCGATCTGAATCTCTTGGTCGTAGAGTTTCATATGCTCAAGAAACTGGGCGAATCTTCAGCAACCTTCGGATCGGGGCGGATGTCCTTGAAGCGGGTTCCTTGACAGCAAACAAAAAATTGTCGGCCAGAGGGGCTTTCTTGATAGGGAAGGGCTTCTTGTTGTCAAAACCGAAAGCTGATCAACTCGCGGAAGGCACGGATGCAATTAGTGCGAGGGTTATTCGCCCATTTTTGGGTGGTTACGATCTAACCCAAAAACACCGCCATCGTTGGGTTATAGATTTTTGGGGATTGAGCGCCGATGAGGCCAGACTGGGCTATCCTGCGGCTTTCCAGCATGTGCTAGATACGGTCAAGCCTGTTCGGGACGAGAACGACGTCGAATGGCGTCGTGAGAACTGGTGGGTATTTGGAGATCCCAGCCGTAGCTATCGTGCCGCGACGCGTGGATTGAACAGTATGATCGTAACTTCTCGAACTGCGAAACATCGTATCTTTCAGCTTCAATCTTGCGAGAATCTGCCAGAAAGCGAAGTTGTAGTTGTCGGTGACACCGATTACGCACTGTTGGCGATTTTGTCCTCTCGCCAACACAAGGCGTTTTCTCTGGCGACGTGCGGGTGGATGGGAGTTGGAAATGATCCCCGCTACAACAATAGCCTATGTTTTGATCCATTTCCCTTTCCCGATGCTACAAATGATCAAACAAAGCGCCTACGCACGTTGGGCGAAAAGCTAGACACCCATCGTAAAGCGCGGCAAGCAGCATATCCCAAGCTAACCCTGACTAAGATTTACAACGTGTTGGATAAACTCCACGCGGGCGAGGCAGTCGAAGGTAAGGATAAAGAAATATACGAGCAAGGTTTGGTTGGCATTCTCAAGGATATGCATGATCAGATCGATGAGGCTGTCGCTGATGCATACGGCTGGCCCGCAGACTTATCTGACGACGACATCCTTTTCCGACTGGTGGCGCTCAACAAGGAGCGAGCGGAAGAAGAGGCGAAAGGGCACATCCGGTGGCTGCGTCCAGAGTACCAGAACCCAGAAGGCAAGCGGGCTGCAAAAGGGAAGAATTCTGAGATGGACCTAGAAGCCGCACCAGCGGCCAAGATCACGGTTCCGTGGCCCAAGGCCCTGCCTGACCAGATCGCCGCTGTCCGCGAAGCTCTGGGCGAGATGGGCGAAGCCACGCCCACCGAAATCAGCCGTCGCTTCAAGGGTGCTGGGCCGACCCGTATTCAGCCTCTTCTTGAAAGTCTCGTAGCGCTGGGACAGGCCGACATGATCGAAGAGGGACGCTTCGCGGCGTAGAGACGGACGAGAAAGAGGAAAGAGTATGGCAAAGGTTTGGGGAATTCACATGCCGCACGGTGTCGGCGCTGATGCTATCGACAACTTCCGGGTGTCCATCGGTTGGGCAGAACTGGGTGACATCAGCACGCTTCCAAAAGACCGTGGCAAGATCAAGAAAGCCATTAGCGCTGCCTATCCGGAGAAGAAACAGGGGGCGGTTCCTGTGGAGGCTGGAGTCGTCTTCCGCTTCGTGCACGAGATCAAAGCGGGGGATTACGTGGTCTATCCCTCAAAACATGATCGCATGATCAACATCGGACAGTTCACCGGGGAGACGGAGTACGCGCCCAACATTGATGGTGGGAACGATGAATACCCGAATTCAAGGAAAGTCCGATGGCTCGGTCACTTTCCTCGAAGCGACTTCAGCCAATCGGCATTATATGAAGTCGGTTCTTTTTTGACGTTGTTCTTGGTGAAGAACCATGCCGCCGATTTTCTTGCCAAAGCCGACCCTTCTCAGTTCGCAGAAGTCACTGATACTGAGGAGACGCCCCCAGACGACGAGAGCGTTTCCAGTACAGTAACGCGACAAGCGGAAGAAACGGCACAAGACTTTGTTATCAAGCGCATACACTCGCAATTGTCAGGCCACGAGTTTGAGCACTTCATAGCACATCTTCTGGGATGCATGGGTTATACCGTCCGCGTGACCCAGAAGTCGGCGGATGGTGGGGTGGACGTCATCGCCCATAACGACAAGCTAGGGTTCGAGCCTCCCATCATCAAGGTGCAGTGCAAACGCACCACAAATCAAATCAACGAGACGCAGGTCAGGGAGCTTCTCGGAACGCTTGTAGAAGGGGAATACGGCCTGTTTGTTACTTTAGGTGCTTACGACCGGAAAACCCGCCTGTCAGAACGGAACCTCTCCAAGCTGAGGTTGATCGATGGGGAGCAGTTGTTTGAACTCGTGGTGAAACACTATGGCGATCTGTCCCCACGATACAGAACGATGATTCCGCTCAGGCAGATTTACGTGCCAGACTTAATGAGCGTGTAGGATTGCAAACAACCAATTGGCGCCGCTTCGAGACCATCCAGTGGACTAAAAAGATCCGTGAAACTGCCGCCTTGATCGTTCTGTAATCGCAGTCCGCAACTGGCAGTGATAAATATCAATGTAGACTAAGGTATGACGCGTGTGCAGGACATTGCACGGTGATTGTTGTTAATATGGATAGGTTAGTTGCTCTACTGTTTTTCCGAGGTTTGCAATGTCACTTTCATGAATTGAGCATTCAATTGGTTTTCCACATTCAAAGCATCGACTTAAGACCCTAGCACGGTTGCAAAAATGCCTCTAGGGGGTGCGCGTTAAGGTTGTGTGAAGTTTCCAAAATGCTATCAGGGCTTAGCAAAAACTTAGAAGTTAGAGAACCGATGGCGATTTCAAACAAGTTGAGATGGATTTATGTAGCCGAGATGGCACTCCGCTGTGAGAAACGGCGCAAGGACGCCCCCAATAGTTTCCCGTTGGACCATCTTTTTTCCTTGCTCGAAAAAAGAGAGGAGGACGAAACACAAAAGAAGCTTTTGGGCGCTGAAGATGAAAAAATGCTCTGGTGCTCTGACGTCAAGCGCACGAACTCGACAATTCGGTTCCTACTTCATTTCGGCGACAAGGACGTCAGCAACCCTTCCTTTGTAGATTTCGATACAACGGATACCCGTGAAGTTGAAAAAGAAGAGAACGAGGGTATTCCGTATTCTAGCCATATCGTCATCAGGTCAGATCCGGAGGCGAATGGTCATCACATGATCCTAATTGAACGTGCTTCGGGCATTCACATCAAAGCGGTGGAGGCCTATTTGCGGTGGTTGCTGAAGGATGAGAATTTCAAGATCGAATATGAGAACGAGCATAAGCAAGCTCAGTCGGTCTTTGGCATCGTCGAAATTTTCGGCTACAAGTCTAAATTACTCAAAGACGTTTTGCGGACAGGCACAATTCAGGATGTCGAGTTTGTGAAGGAGGAAAAGGTATTCCTCAACGGCTCTGATGAGGATGGCGAGGAAGCAGAGAGCTTTCTCAGCGCAAAATTTAGACTTCAAAAGAAGGTGTCGGAAGAGCAGGGGCGAACATGGTTTGAGCACCTGACTGGTTGGTCTCGAAATCACGGATATGACGAAAATGCCAAGATGCTGGTCAGGATCAAGACTGCATTCGGGCAAATTAAGCAAACTGAGGTTGATCCAAACGGAGACATTCTAGGATCCTTTTTCGTAGCCAATGAGCAGGTTAGCGGTTTTGAAGAGCCGCTTCCGCAGTTTTATCAGAGCCCCCGGCCTGACATGTTCGAAAAGATCGAAGGCCTATTCGGTCAATATAAGTTGCCGCAATGAGCCTGATGCTAGGACATCAGAAGCTCTTCACGGTACTTCGCTTTCTGGCTCTCAAAGAGGAGCAGGGTGCACGGCGAACCCCGAAGGCATGGTTGAGTAGTAACTTGAGATGGTACCAGTGGTACTATCCAACAGTCACCGCCATCATTGGTACCGGCCTAGTATGGTGCCTTGATCTCAACTTCATTTTTGAAGGTGATAAAAACCTTCTCGTTCGGGTCAATTCTCTGCTCGCGATGCTTGTTGGTTTCTACATTGCTGCGCTGGCCGCTGTGGCAACATTTCAAAGCCCGCGCCTCGAGGAGGAAATTGTAGGAAGGAGAATTTTTGCAGGCGGCGTAAGCCTTAGAAGGCGCCAATTCCTTTGTGCGGTTTTCGGATACTGCACGGGGATGTCGATTGCTGTTTTTGGGATTGGATCAATCTACGAATTGGTGGCGTTTGAACTTCAGTTTTCAACGTTCCTTACCAGCAATCTGGATTGTCTGGCCCTCTTGGGCATCTTTATCTACTTTTGGCTATGTTCCAGCCTAATGTATGTCACGCTCTTGGGATTGAACTACCTCGTTGATCGAATGCATCGCTAATAAACGAACTACTTGGGCGCGGATACAAAATGTCGTTTCTGTTATCAGGTTGTAGAGTTATTTCCTTGCATTAGCTGTGTTGGTTCGGGTTCTCGAAGGGGAAAGCGTAGCCTTACAGTTGGAATGCGTATTCAATGGTAGAGAGATCCACCGGAATTTTCTTGCACTTTAACATCAGAACTACTCGTTCGATCCTTTGGTTGAGTGGGCCTTGTTTGGATTCGCCCGAATAATCGAGGACGCAATAAATGGTCCACAAAATGGCCTCGAAGGAAAAGTCGAACCTCCTAAGGCATTGTTATTCATCAATACTTTAAGAAGTAGTGGTGCCCGGGGGCGGAATCGAACCACCGACACGAGGATTTTCAATCCACTGCTCTACCCCTGAGCTACCCGGGCACGGGTGAACGTTTTATCGTTCGGGTGGGCGCGTTTTAGTCGTGGGGGTCGGCGGTGTCCAGAGGGAAAAGAACGTTTTTCGAAGGTTTTTCAGTGCGGCTTCAAAGTTTCGCGTGAAAGGGCCTGAGACATGGCTTCGGCGGCTTCATCCAGATCTTCGGGGTTGTCGGCGGGGACGGCATACGACCCGTTCAACCAGCGGCCCAGATCAACGTCTGCGCAGCGCCTCGAACAGAAGGGGCGATATTTGGGATCAGTGTCTTTTTCGCAGATCGGACAAGCCATTAGCGATCCTCCAGACAGCGCGACAAGGGCAGGCGTTCGCGTTTGCGCTGCAGTTCAAATAGGCCCAGCTGGGTCCAGCCGACCATCGCGGTCTCGATGCCCTCGGCCTTCAGTGCAGCGCGCAGGACCTGCTCCAACTGGCGGCGGTCTTTCTTCGGGCAAGGGGCGAAGTCGACAACGATCTGGCCGCCCAAGCCCCGGCATCTCAGCGCGGCGGGTAGGGCTCGGGCTGCAGCGATGTTGGCCTTCAGACCCGCCGCCGGGCTGGTGTCTCCGCCGGTGTTGACGTCTACGGCCACAAGCGCGCGGGTGGGCTCAACGAACATCGAGGCGCCACCCGACAGGCGCACGAACGCGCCACGGGCCGCGTCGATCATCTCGTGCACGTTGTGGCGGTCGAATGCGCCCTCAGCGGCGTCAAGCTGATCCGGCTCAGGCCATTCTCGCCAAGCAAGTTCGTGTGGATCGGGGCCGTCGACCAGAAGTTCGGCATCTCCTTCAGAATCAGCCAGTACCGCGCGGCTGAGGTCGAGCATCGCGGCAATATCGGCGGCGACATCATCGTCCGACCCTTTTTCAGCTACGGATCGAATGATCAGGCCTTCGTCCGCGTCACCCATGACTTCATGCGCGATTTCCAGCAGACGCACGCGCGCCTCGTCATCGCGAATCGCGCGGCTGACATTGATGCCGGGCGCGCCGGGGGTGACGATGGCATAGCGGCTTTTGAACAGAACCTTTTGCGTGACAGGAACGGCCTTGCCGTCTTCGCCAAAGCCTGTGACCTGCACCAGAATGCGCTCGCCCGGTTTCAGGCCCTTGCCTTGACGTAGAAACCCGGTCTGACCACCCGGCAAGCGCAGCATCATACCGCCTTGGCCCTTTAGGGGGCGATCACAGATGGCGCGGAAAATTGCACCGGGCAGCACCACGCCTTCGGGCGGTTCGATCAGCAGATCGGTTAGCGCCCCGTCGGTGATCTGCGCTGCGGCCATGCGGCCTTCATAGGTATCAAGCGCAATCACGCTGCCCTTCATGTCTCTGCTCCGTATAGAGGGTATCCGGCGGCTTGAAGCAGCCCGGCGGTTTCCGCAACGGGCAGGCCGACCACAGCGGTATAACTGCCCTGAATCCATGGGATGAACGCGCCCGCTGGGCCTTGGATGGCATAGCCACCCGCCTTGCCTTGCCAATCGCCAGTGGCCAGATAACCGTTCAGCTCTTCATTCGATAAGCGCTTCATTTTGACTTCAGTGACCACATCACGCGCCCATGTGCCGGTGGCATTGCGCACCACGACCGAGGTGATGACCCGGTGACGTCGGCCAGACAAAGACATCAGAAACTCGGCGGCCTGCGCAGCGTCCTCGGGCTTGCCCATGATGCGGCGCCCCAGCGCCACGGTGGTGTCGGCACACAGAACGACCTCGTCCGCTGCGACGGTCATCGCAGCGGCTTTCGAGGCGGCAATTCGGCGGCAATAGTTCAACGGAAGCTCGCCCTTTTGGGGCGTCTCATCCACATCCGGTGGGCGGATGTCGTCAGCAACAAGGCCGAGCTGCCCCAGCAACTCGGCCCGTCTTGGGCTACCAGAACCCAGAATCAGTTTGGGACGCGTCATGCGCGACAGCGCTTACTTGAAGCGATAGTTGATCCGACCTTTGGTCAGATCATAGGGGGTCATTTCGACCTGCACCTTGTCGCCAGCCAGAACGCGGATGCGGTTCTTGCGCATCTTACCTGCCGTGTGAGCGATGATCGTATGGCCGTTCTCCAGCTCGACCAGAAATGTCGCGTTCGGCAGGAGTTCCTTAACGACACCGGGAAATTCGAGCAGTTCTTCCTTGGCCATGTTCACTCCTGTATTTTCACCCACCCATCGTGGGCGCCTACTAAATGGGGGGAAACGTCCCGGTTTTCAAGGGAATTCGGCAGAGAAGCCAGATTTGCTGCCTACGTCATGCAGCGTCGGCGTCACGCCGAAGAGGCATCCTTTGTCGGAGTGCCGAACCGCTCGATGATCCGGTCACGGATTTGGTCACGCGCCTGACGGTAGTTCACCAGCTTTTCGTCGCGCCGTGTGCCCAAACCAGTGGGGTCCAGGATGGGCCAGTATTCCACGTCCAGATGAAATACGCGGGTCAGTTCCAGCGCACGGCGTTGGCTTGCAGGGGACAGCGCGATGATCAGGTCGAAACTGGACAGGTCGTCGCCCCATTCCTCCATCTGGTCAAAGCTGCGCACCCGGTGGCCGGACAGGTGAATGCCCAGTTCATCGCAGACGGCCACGGAAAATCCGTCAATCTCGAGCTCGCTGTGGACGCCAGCCGACTGCACATAGATGTCGTGGCCATAAAACGCCTTCATCATCCCTTCGGCCATCGGTGACCGCACAGAATTGTGGTCACAGCAAAACAGCACGGATTGGGGACGATCGGCGCTCAAGCTCACCCCCAGTGCAACACGCAGATCAGGGTAAACAGGCGACGGGAGGTGTCGATGTCGATGTCGGCCTTGCCCTCAAGACGTTCCTGCAGCACGCGCGCACCTTCGTTGTGAATGCCGCGACGGGCCATGTCGATGGCCTCAATCTGACTGGGGGGCAGCTTTTTCACGGCGTCGAAATAGCTTTCGCAGATGGCGAAGTAATCCTTCACCACCTGACGGAACGGGCCAAGTGACAGGTGGAACTCACCCGCCGGATCACCGGCTTCAGTTTTGGCTTCGACCACCAGACGCTTTTCGCGGATCGCCAAGGCCAGATGATAAGGTCCATCAGGCACAGGCTGGTCGCCGCGCGGGGCCAGATCAAAGCTGTTGTCTTCCAGAAGATCGAAAATTGCGACTTTACGCTCCTGCTCGATTTCGGGCGTCGGGGCGGCAAGGCCGGTGTCGTCTATGTCGATATGGGTGATGCGGTTCGTGGTCATTGGCACTATCTGAGGGTCAATCGTTAAGGGCGTCAAGTCTTGCGCGCACGGATAGGCCGTGGGCTTCAAGACTTTCGGAAATGGCAAGGGTCTCGGCGGCGGGGCCGATGGCAGCCAACGCGCCGGGCGTCATACGCGCCAGCGTGGTGCGTTTCAGGAAATCCATCACCGACAGACCCGAGCTGAAACGGGCCGAGCGGGCGGTGGGCAGCACGTGGTTGGGGCCACCGACATAGTCGCCGATGGCCTCGGGTGTGAACTGCCCCAGAAAGATGGCACCCGCGTGGACGCATTTGTCCGACAGCGCTTCGGGATCAGCGACGCACAGCTCTAGGTGCTCGGGCGCGATGCGGTTCGAAAGTTTTGCAGCCTCATCTAGATCGCGCACAGTGATCACGGCGCCAAAGTCGCGCCAGCTGGCACCTGCGATCTCGCGGCGTTCCAGCGTTTCCAGACGTGCGGTGACGGCATCGGCAACTTTCTGGCCAAAGCCTTCGTCGGTGGTGATCAGGATCGATTGGGCGCTTTCGTCATGCTCGGCCTGGCTCATCAGATCCAAGGCCAGCCAGTCGGGATCATTATCCGCGTCCGCGATGACCAGAATTTCAGACGGGCCCGCAATCATATCGATGCCCACCTTGCCGAACACGCGACGTTTGGCGGCGGCCACAAAGGCGTTGCCCGGTCCGGTGATCTTGTCGACCGGCGCGATGGTGTCGGTGCCGTAGGCCAAAGCGGCCACGGCCTGCGCGCCGCCGATGCGATAGATTTCGTCTACGTCGGCGATACGGGCAGCCAGCAACACCAAGGGGTTCGAGATGCCGTCAGGGGTCGGCACCGTGATCGCCAGACGTTCTACGCCCGCAACCTTCGCGGGGATCGCGTTCATCAGCACGGATGATGGATAGCTGGCCAGCCCGCCGGGCACGTACAGACCGGCAGCGGAGACAGCACTCCAACGCCAGCCCAGATCGGCACCACTTTCGTCGGTCCAGCGCTGATCTTCCGGCATCTGGCGGGTGTGATAGGCGCGGATACGCTCGGCGGCCAGTTCAAGGGCTGCTCGGTCTTCATCCGACACCTTGGCGCATTCCGCCTCGATCTCGGCTTCCGAGAAGCGCAGCGTGTCCGGCGTCAGGTCCAATCGGTCGAATTTCGAGGTCAGGTCGATCACCGCCTGATCGCCACGTTCGCGCACATCTGCGATGATCCCGGCCACGGCGGCATCCACATCCGGGCTGTCTTCACGCTTCATCGACAGAAGCTCGGTGAAGCGGGCCTCGAAATCGGCATCTAGGCTGTTCAGAAACTGGGGCATGGCGCTCTCCTTTGCGCCGTTCTAGCTGCGGCGCGGCATTGCTTCAAGCGGGCAGGGGATGGATCACTCGGACAGATCGTGCTTTGGCGTGTGTTTCGAAGGCGCGATATAGGGCCGGGTGACGTCTTGTAGGGTCACGTCCAGCGCTTCGACCTCAAGCGCAATGGCCCCGTCGCCGGCCAAAACCAGTTCGATCCGGCCCATCCCGTCATTGCCGGGTGTAAAGGACAAGGACAAAAGCGATAAAATCATGTCCTTGTCGCCCTTCTGAACGCCCTGACTCTGCACTTTCAGAACATCCGACACAGACAGCACCGATTGCACACGTTCGACGGGGCGGCCGCGAGCCTCGGCGGCTTTCTTGTCTTCCCAGCGGAAACGATTGATCAACAGGGCAAAGCGGCGTTGGGCGGGATTCCACGAAATCTCGGACGCGGGAAACACCGCGTCCTGTGCCAGGGCCGAGACAACCTCGAGATCCGCAGCATCCAGCGCCACCAGCTTCAGGGCGTTTTCACCGCCATCTTCGAACCGTGCATCTTGCATGTCGGTCACTCCTTCACGCGTTCGACCTTGGCCCCGATCGAGGACAGCTTACGCACAACTTTCTCATACCCGCGATCAAGGTGATAGACGCGGCTGACGACGGTTTCGCCTTCAGCAGCCAGACCGGCCAGAATCAGCGAGACCGACGCACGCAGATCGGTGGCCATCACAGGCGCACCTTTCAGTTTTTCGACACCATGCACGGTGGCCGTGCCGCCATGCACTTCGATGTTGGCACCCATGCGCATCAGTTCAGGGGCGTGCATGAAGCGGTTCTCGAAGATGGTTTCGTGCAGGGTCGAGGTGCCCTCGGCGGTACACAACATGGCCATCATCTGTGCCTGTAGGTCGGTCGGGAAGCCGGGGAAGGGCTCGGTTGTGACGTCCACGGCGGATACGCGGCCATTGCGGCGTGCGACTTTCAAGCCTTTCGCCGTTTCTTCCACATGGATGCCAGCCGCATCCAGCTTTTCACAGAAGCTTTCCACCAGCGAGATCTTCCCGCCCAGACATTCCACTTCGCCACCCGCAATGGCCGGGGCCAGCATATAGGTGCCAAGTTCAATACGGTCGGTGACAACGGGGTGAGTCGCGCCGTGCAGGCGGTCCACACCCTGAATGACGATTTCCGAGGTGCCATCGCCTTCGATCTGCGCGCCCATCTTGCGCAGGCAATCAGCCAGATCGACGATTTCCGGTTCGCGGGCGGCGTTGCGAATAACGGTGGTGCCTTTGGCCAGGGTCGAGGCCATCAGGATGTTCTCGGTCGCGCCGACGGACGCAAAGGCCAGTTCGATCTCGGCGCCCTTCAGGCCACGCGGGGCCTTGGCGTGCAGATAGCCGTCTTTCAGTTCGATCTCGGCGCCCAGTTTCTCAAGCCCATGAATGTGCAGGTCCATCGGGCGGGCGCCAATGGCGCAGCCGCCGGGCAGCGACACAACCGCATGGCCCAGACGCGCCAGCATCGGACCCAGAACCAGATTTGACGCGCGCATCTTCCGCACGATGTCATAATCCGCGACGTGGTTGTCCAGATCGTGGCTGGACATAGTCAAAACCTGCCCGTCCTGCATCGACGCGGCCTCGGCCCCAAGGCTTTCCAGAAGCTGGGTCATCGTCTTGATATCCGACAGACGCGGGGCGTTGGTCAGGGTCAGAGGCTCTTCCGACAGAATCGTCGCGGGCATCAGGGTCAGACAGGCGTTTTTCGCCCCCGCAATCGGAATTTCTCCATGCAGCTCGCTGCCGCCGGTGACTACAATCGAATCCATGTACCTGCCTTACCTTTAATCTTGTTCATTTTTTGCTGTGTCATCGTCCGACGCAGCCCGTGCCTTGGCCTGCGCCTTGCGCCGACCCATATTCGCTTTCAAAGCAGCTTTCAGCCGTGCTTCGCGATCTGACCCTTTTTTTGTGGGCTTTTGAGATGTGCTTTTCTGCTCCATAGGCCCTTCTGTAACGCGGAATGAAAAAAGGGTCCAGAATACCCTTGCACCTGTCAGCGAATACGTTTAGTCAGCCGCTCACGATAGGACGCTGTGGTAGCTCAGTGGTAGAGCGCACCCTTGGTAAGGGTGAGGTCGGGAGTTCAATCCTCCCTCACAGCACCATCGTAAACTTCCCGAAAAAGATGGTTTTGACACAGCGATGCGTACGCGTTTACGGGTTCCTTGTACGCAAATAAGAAACGCGCGGACCTCTGCCGCGCGTGACCTTGATTCGACCTGTAAGCGGTCCGTTATCCGACGATCAGCTGTTTAAGCTGCAGGGCTTCGTGCTCAACCTCGTTTAGACGATGCGTAATGACGTCCCCGATCGTGACCATACCAATCGGGCCGGCATCGCCCATCACGGGCATGTGGCGGAATTTCCCGTCGCTCATGCGTTTCAGGACCGAGACCAGAGGGTCGTCCGTGCCGCAGGTCTGCACCTCTTTGGTCATGACGTCCTCGACCAACTGGGGCAGAGTTTGGCCCGGCGTGTCGGCCAATTTCCGCACAATATCGCGTTCAGACAGGATGCCACACAGCGCGCCGGTGCTGTCCGTGACCATCAAGGCACCGATTCGTTTGTCGCGCAGAATTTCGACGGCACGGCCCAGGGTCTCTTGCGGACGGATGGCGATCACATCGCTGCCTTTGCTGTTCAGGATATCCCCGACCACGGCCGTTTTGGCCTTGAGATTGCTGGACGGATCCTGACTTTGGCTTTTCGATCCTTTTTTATCCTGACGCATGGGGGCCTGATACGACGTGGGCATGTTTTGCTGTCCTCCCTAGAACTGTTGCGGTTCGCACATATAGGAAGCATAACCCAGTCAATCGATTTCAGGAGATAAAAAATGTCGCAGCTTGCACTTTCATCCCCGGTCGCGACGGTGATCTTCGTGCTGGCCTGCTTTTGCGGCTATCAATATCGACGGGTTTGGAAGACCGAAGGCCCACGCTATTTGCTGTGGATATACGGTGTTCTGACAGCCACGGGACTGCTTGTTTTGGGATTCGTCCCCTTGGCCGGGGCAGGCTAGGGGCAGAATCCCTTTGTTGGGTACGTCACGCGCGGCTTAGCTTTCAGCCTGCATCTGCTCCAACATCTTCTTTTTGCGCGGGCACTGTGTCAGGCGATCGCGCAGGGGGCTGTTGGGATCAATGTCCTTGCTGCACACAACGCATTGATCCGCGTCGCTGATCGCATTCAGGCCACCACAGCTGCCTTTGATCGTCTTGCCTGCCATGATCACGCCAAGGGCCATGCCCAGCATGATGACAAGCAATGCGCCGAAGGTCAGAAGGAAGGTGGCCATGAAGCTCTCCGGTTTGTTACGCTGTCAGGCGCGTGAAGGCGTCGCTTGCGGACGATTTGAACTGCAGGCTCGATGCCTCGGTATCGCGCTCGACGAACAGAACGGCCACGTCGTGCTTGGCTGCGATTTCCAGACCACGCTCGCGGCCCAGGATCAGCATCGCGGTCGCCCATGCATCTGCCATCATTGAGTTTTCTGCCAAAACGGTGGCCGAGGCGGTGCGGTGTGTGATCGGCTGGCCAGTGGCCGGATCAATCACGTGCGAATAGCGCTGACCGTCTTGTTCGAAGTAGTTGCGATAGTCACCGGACGAGGCCAGACCCAGACCCGAGATGCCAACCACATCAAAGATGCCGTTGTTCAGCGATGCGGGGGTTTCAATCCCGATCTGCCAGGGCAGACCATCGGGATTGCGGCCCGAAGCGTACAGGTCGCCGCCGATCTCAACCAGATAGTCGGTGATGCCGAAGCTTTCCAGCGCCTGACCTACGCGGTCGGCACCATAGCCCTTGCCGATGGCAGCCAGATAAACCTGTGCGTCGGCTTGTTTCTTTTGCAGCGCATCGGCGCCAACGCTGATGGTGTTGTGGTGACCCACAGCGGCCAGCGCGTTGTCGATCTCGGCTTGCTGCGGCATCGGCGTTTTGCCCGGAGCACCAAAGCCCCACAGTTCGATCAGCGGGCCCATCGTTGTGTCGAAGCGGCCTTCGCTGGCGGTATATACAGTGTCAGCGGCGTTCATCACATGTGCCAGTTCGGGCGAGACCTGAACCGGTGCGGTGTTGGCGGCTGCGTTGAAGCGCGAGATCTCGGAGTCCGCGTCCCAGTTCGACATCTGCTGGTTCACTTCCGCCAGCGCGCCATTGATCGCGGCCTTCACGTCAGCTTCGTTCACGCTTTTCGAAGAATCGATCGCGACCACATTATATGTGGTGCCCATGGTCAGGCCCGACAAGTTGAAGACACGAGCGGCAGACCCTTTGCACGCGGCCAAGGCCAGCGGCATGAACAGGATGGAACGGCGTGAGAATTTGATCATGTCGGGCACAGGAGAACCTCTTTCAGTCGCGAACTGGTCGTATTTGAATGTTCAGTGAGGCTTGTCTTAGACAATAATGGTCTTTTCAACAAGAAAATGACCTAAACTTTGTAAAAAGACCCTTTCGACCGCGCCGTACATATTGCATATAGCTGCAAGTCAATCTGAAGAGGTGAACACTGTGCAGCGGTTTAGGCTACGCAAAGGATTGAATATTCCGATCTCTGGTGCGCCCAATGCGGGCGTGGAACAAGGGCCGTTACCGCAATCGGTTGCCATTCTTGGTGAAGATTACATCGGCTGGAAGCCGCGAATCTTAGTCGCGGAAGGTGATGTGGTTGGGGCGGGTGCCCCGATTCTTATCAGCAAGGACATGCCGGATGTGCAAGTTGTCTCGCCGGTGGCGGGCACGGTCAAAGCCATCAACCGCGGCGCACGTCGCAAGCTGATCAGCATTGAGATCGAGGTGAAGGACGGCGCAGCGCCTGCCGTTGACTTCTCGTCGGTCGGTGACGTGGCAACGCCCGAGGGGCTGACCCAGCGCCTCTGCGCTGCCGGTCTGTGGACTGCGTTCCGCACGCGTCCCTATTCTAAAGTCCCTGATCCCGCGACTCGCCCGGCTGCGATCTATGTGAACGCCATGGATACCGAGCCGCTGGCCGCCGATCCTGCCGTGATCATCGCAGAAGATGCTGAAGCGTTCACCAAGGGTTTGGAAGCGATTGCTTCGCTGAGCGACGGCAAGACCTATCTGTGTCAGGCCGATGGCGCGGCCCTGCCGGGTCACGACATCGCTGGCGTGGAAGCTGCCGCCTTCGAAGGCCCACACCCCGCAGGTCTGGCTGGCACACACATGCATTTCCTTGAGCCGCCGCGCGCGGACAAGACGGTTTGGACCATCAACTATCAAGACGTGATCGTCATTGGTCGTCTGCTGACCACCGGCTCTTATGATGCGTCCTGCATCATCTCGCTGGCGGGTCCGGCCTGCGCCAACCCGCGCCTGATCCGCACTATCGCGGGCGCCTCAATGGCCGATCTGTCGGCTGGCGACATCCCCGCCGATCTGCCGGTGCGCATGATCTCGGGCTCGGTCCTCAGCGGTCGTGCTGGTGAAGGCGCAGATGGCTATCTTGGCCGCTACGCCCGCCAGATCACGTTGATTGAAGAGGACAAAAAGCAGATCCCGATGGGTTGGATCCGCCCGATGTTCGCCAAATACGCGGTTCAGCCGGTTCTGGGCTCGGCCTTTGCCAAGCGCGAGTTCCCGCTGACCTCGAACATGAACGGCGGTCGCCGCGCGATGGTGCCCACCGGCACGTTTGAAGAGCTGATGCCGCAGGACTTCCTGCCCACGCAACTTCTGCGCGCACTTCTGGTGATGGACACCGATCAGGCACAGGCGCTGGGCGCGCTTGAGCTGGACGAAGAGGACCTGGGCCTCGTCGGCTTTGCTTGTCCTGCGAAATACGAATACGGGATGGCGCTGCGCGACAACCTGACGAAGATCGAGAAAGAGGGGTAGACCTTTGGGCTTGCGTAATTTTTTCGATCGGATCGAACCGAACTTCGAAAAGGGCGGTAAATGGGAAAAGTACTTCCCCATCTACGAGATGGTGGAAAGCTTCCTGTATACGCCGAAATCGGTAACGACTGCTGCACCTCATGCGCGGTCTTACGTCGATATGAAGCGTATCATGACCTATGTCGTGATCGCGACGATCCCCTGTATCCTGATGGCGCTGTATAACACGGGCTTCCAGACCAACATGGCGATTGCCGAGTTTGGTGCATCGGGCTGGCGTGCGGCGATCATCGAGGCTTTGGGCATCGGGTTCAACCCGGCCAACGCCTTTGCCAACATGGTGCACGGTCTTCTGTACTTCCTGCCGATCTACATCGTCACGCTGGTCGCTGGCGGTATCTTCGAGGTGATTTTCGCAACCGTGCGCAAGCATGAAGTTAACGAAGGTTTCCTTGTATCCTCAATGCTTTACGCGCTGATTGTGCCAGCAACGACGCCCCTGTGGCAGGTCGCGCTGGGCATCATCTTCGGTGTGGTCATCGGCAAAGAGGTCTTCGGCGGCACTGGTAAGAACTTCCTTAACCCGGCGTTGACCGGTCGTGCCTTCCTGTACTTCGCCTATCCCGCGCAGCTGTCGGGTGACAGCGTCTGGGTGCCGGTGGACGGCTTTACTGGCGCAACCGCGCTGGCCGTGTCCGCATCAGACGGCGTCCAAGCTCTGGCTGCACGTGGCATTACCTGGTGGGACAGCTTCTATGGCTTCATTCCGGGCTCGATGGGCGAGACCTCGACCCTGGCCGCCATCCTTGGTCTGATCTTCCTTTTGGTCACCAAGATCGCCAACTACCGCATGGTGGTGGGTTGTCTGGCCGGGATGATCGGCTTCTCGCTGCTGTTGAACTGGATCGGTTCCGACACCAACCCAATGTTTGCCATGCCGTGGTACTGGCACCTTGTGCTGGGCGGTTATGCCTTCGGATTGGTCTTCATGGTGACCGAGCCCGTTTCCGGCGCGCACACCAACACGGGCCGCTATATCTATGGCGCGCTGATCGGCTTCATGGTCGTGATGATCCGCGTCGTGAACCCGGCTTTCCCGGAAGGCATGATGCTGGCGATCCTGTTCGGCAATGTCTTCGCTCCGCTGATCGACTATTTCGTCGTTCAGGCCAACATCAAACGCAGGGCAAAACGCCATGTCTGATAACGATCTGAACACCAACAAAGGCCCCATCCGCCGCTTCCTTGATGCACCGGCTGACTCGGTTGGCAAAACGGTTTTCGTGGCAGTCACCCTGTGCCTTGTCGCCTCGATGATCGTGTCGGCCGCCGCCGTGGCGCTGCGCCCGCTGCAAGAAGTCAACGCGCTGAAAGACAAGCAGATCAATATTCTGCAGGTCGCGGGTATCTATGACCCCAGCGCAGATGTGGTCGAAAGCTTCCAAGCTTTTGAGCCCCGCGTTCTTGAACTGGAAACCGGCGCCTTTACCGACGCGTTTGACGTGGCCATCTTTGATGACCGTGCAGCTGCGGACGATCCCGCAACCTCGGTTGCGCTGGATGAAGATCCGGCTGGCATCGTGCGTCAGGGCAAGTTCGTCACCGTCTATCTGCTACGCGATGACGCAGGCGCGATCGACAAGGTGATCCTGCCGATCCACGGCTATGGCCTGTGGTCGACGCTTTATGGCTTCATTGCGCTGGAAGAGAACGGCAACGATATCTTCGCCCTGCAATTCTATGAGCACGCCGAGACCCCCGGTCTGGGCGCCGAGGTCGACAACCCGCGTTGGAAGTCGCTTTGGAACGGCAAGAAACTTGCCGATGAAAACGGTGATCTGCAGATCAGCGTGACCAAGTCGGTTCCGGCAGCGGGTGCGGATTACCACATCGACGCGCTGGCAGGGGCGACCCTGACCACGGTGGGTGTGCACAACCTTCTGAACTTCTGGATGGGTGAAAGCGGCTATGCTCCCTTCCTGGCAAATCTGAAAGCGGGGGATATCTAATGGCCCATAAACGCAGAGAGATGCTGATCGACCCATTGGTCGACAACAACCCGATCACCCTTCAGGTGCTGGGGATTTGTTCGGCGCTGGCAGTGACCTCGTCGCTTCAGGTGGCCTTCGTTATGGCCATCGCGGTGACCTTGGTGACGGCATTCGCGTCGCTGTTCATTTCGATGATCCGCAGCCAGATCCCCGGATCGATCCGCATCATCGTTCAGATGGTGATCATCGCCTCGCTCGTGATCCTTGTGGATCAGGTGCTGAAGGCGTTTGCCTATGAGATCTCGAAAACCCTGTCGGTCTTCGTGGGTCTGATCATCACCAACTGTATCGTGATGGGCCGTGCCGAGGCCTTCGCCATGAAAAACGGCCCCATCGACAGCTTCATCGACGGCGTTGGCAACGGCTTGGGCTATGGCCTGATCCTGATGCTGGTCGGCGTGATCCGCGAGCTGTTCGGTTCGGGCAGTCTGTTTGGCGTGACCATACTGGAAACCGTGAACAACGGTGGCTGGTATGTCCCCAACGGTATGCTGCTTTTGCCCCCATCGGCGTTCTTCATCATTGGTCTGATCATCTGGGCCTTCCGCACATGGAAACCCGGTCAGGTCGAAGAGCGTGAATACAAAATTCAAACGGTCGAGGCCCACTGATGGAAGCGCTTCTTTCCCTCGCCGTGAAGGCGATCTTCGTTGAAAACCTGGCCCTATCCTTCTTCCTTGGCATGTGTACCTTCATCGCCGTGTCGAAGAAGATCTCGACTGCAATTGGTCTGGGCATCTCGGTTATGGTCGTGCAGTCGATCACCGTACCGGCCAACAACTTGATCCTGACCTATCTGCTGGCCCCCGGTGCGCTCAGCTGGGCTGGTTTTGCCGATGTCGACCTGACCTTCCTTGGCCTGATCTCGTATATCGGCGTGATCGCAGCGCTGGTGCAGATCCTCGAGATGGTTTTGGATAAGTACTTCCCGCCGCTCTACAACGCGCTGGGTGTGTTCCTGCCGCTGATCACGGTGAACTGCGCCATCCTTGGTGGCTCGCTGTTCATGGTGGAACGCAGCTATGACTTCGCAGAATCGGTGACCTACGGCATCTCGTCGGGCTTCGGCTGGGCGCTGGCCATCACCGCGATGGCAGGTGTACGCGAGAAGCTGAAGTATTCGGACATCCCGGACGGCCTGCAAGGGCTGGGGATCACCTTCATCACTGCGGGACTGATGGCGCTGGCCTTCATGTCCTTCTCTGGCGTGAAACTGTAAGGGGCAAAAAGATATGGCAACCTTTAGCCTTGGCATCATCCTTTTCACCCTGATCGTTCTGGCGCTGGTCTCGATCATTCTGGCTGCGCGTTCAAAACTGGTGTCGACCGGCAACGTGAACATCGTTGTGAACGGTGAGAAGACGATCTCGGTTCCAGCAGGTGGTAAGCTTCTGCAAACGCTGGCCGAACAACAGCTGTTCGTGCCCTCGGCCTGTGGTGGCGGCGGTACCTGCGCGCAGTGCCGCGTGAAAATCCATTCCGGTGGCGGCTCGATCCTGCCGACCGAGGAAAGCCACATCACCAAGCGTGAAGCCGCCTGTGGCGACCGCCTGTCCTGTCAGGTGGCCGTGAAGCAGGACATGGAAATCGAAGTCCCGGAAGAGGTCTTCGGCGTCAAGAAGTGGGAATGCACCGTGCGTTCCAACGACAACGTCGCGACCTTCATCAAGAACCTGGTTCTTGAACTGCCGGAAGGCGAAGACGTGAACTTCCGCGCCGGTGGATACATCCAGATCGAGGCTCCGGCCCACAAGCTGAACTATAAAGAGTTCGACATTGGCGAAGAGTATCACGAGGACTGGGATAAGTTTAATCTGTGGCAGTACGAAAGCACTGTGTCCGAGCCGATCGAACGTGCGTATTCGATGGCGAACTATCCCGACGAAAAAGGCCTGATCATGCTGAACGTCCGCGTGGCCTCGCCGCCGCCGGGTTCGCAGGGCATTCCTCCGGGCCAGATGTCGTCCTACATCTTCAACCTGAAGCCGGGTGACAAGGTGACGATCTCGGGTCCGTTTGGCGAGTTCTTCGCCCGTGAGACCGGGAAAGAGATGGTGTTCATTGGCGGTGGTGCCGGTATGGCCCCCATGCGCTCGCACATCTTTGACCAGCTGAAGCGCCTGAAGAACAAGGATCGCAAGATCACCTTCTGGTACGGTGCGCGCTCGAAGAAAGAGATGTTCTTTGTCGAGGACTTCGACAGTCTTGCTGAAGAGTTCCCGAACTTCACATGGCACGTGGCTCTGTCGGATGCCCTGCCCGAGGACGATTGGGGCGGTTATACCGGCTTCATCCACAACGTCCTGCACGACGAGTATCTGAAGGAACACCCGAATCCTGAAGACTGCGAATACTACATGTGTGGTCCGCCCATCATGAACCAGTCTGTGATCAACATGCTGTTGGATCTGGGCGTGGATCGCGAAGACATCATGCTGGATGACTTCGGCGGATAAACAGTCCGAACGATCCAGACGGAAACAACAAAATGCCCCGAGCAATTATGGCTCGGGGCATTTTACGTTTACGGAACCGTCACTTAAAAGTTGAGCAGTTCTGCTGGCATTCTGTTGACCTTGGTGCGATGATCTCTAATCTGGATAGACCTTAAGTCGGGGATCTCATGGTTTTAAGCTCAATCGGCGCCGGGGCACTGGATCGTCTGCGTCGGCGTGGACATGCGCGCATCTACAAGAAAAAGGATGTGGTGTTTCGGTTCGGCGATCCCGGCTTGACGCTTTTGATCGTCTCATCCGGCAGGGCCGAGATCAGCGTGACGACGGCAGTTGGGCAGAAATCCATTCTTGGCGTGGCGAAGTCCGGTGATGTGATTGGCGACATTGCCTGCTTGGATGGCGGCCCGCGCAGTGCGGATGTCGTTGTCCTTGAGGCCATGGAAGCGATCGAGGTGCAGCGCCAGGATGTGCTGCAACTGTTCCGCGAGGATCCCGACAGCGCCATCTTGGTGATCGAAGCTTTGTGCCAGAAGGCGCGCAATGCCTCCGAGATGTTCGAAGTCCAGACCATGCAAAGCGGTCAAGCGCGTCTTGCAGCCTGTCTGCTGCGGTTGCTTCCCAATGCTGGTCATAACGAAAGCGGTCAGCTTGCTGTGAAGGCCAGCCAAAGTTGGCTTGGGGCCTATGCGGGCCTGACACGCGAAAATGTGAACCGGCAGTTGAAGGTCTGGGCTAAGGACGGTGTTGCCCGGTTCGAGAAGGGTTTTGTCGTGATAGAGGACCAGGAGCGTCTTGAGGAATTGGCACAGGGCGAAGGTCCGTAATCTTTCCCTTGCGTAACATAAATAAGTTGAAATTGACGAAAATTCTACGGATTTCCGTCAAGCTGTGATGTGCGTCACAGGTGCGAAATGTGGCGCGTGCTATTCAAGAGAAGAAGACGCTGAAAGCTTTTGGGGAAAGTTATTTTAGCACGCTTAGATAGATCAAGCTCGCTTTGGGTGGCGCTGGCAACGGCGTTTTGGAGTGAGAATTAGTCCCGACCTCCGGGGTGCCTAAGCGTCTTCCCCCGTCAGATGACGGGCGGGGTTTGGTTGTGCCATTATTGGCTGCCGTGAGTGGTGAGGCGCTACGTCAACTCTGGATTCTCAGGTCCAGAGGCGCCGACACACCCTACGCAGATTGCGTAAGCTCTGTCCGGATATCGCGGATGGAGCTGTCCCATTCGTGCTCACCTGTAGAATCAGACAAATGTTCGGCCTGTTCCAACAGCGTTTGCGCCGTCGCAAGATCACCGTTTGCCAGATGTGCTTTCGCCAGCGCCGCCTTGTAGAAGGGGGCGTTCAGGTCTGCACCGATCATGCTGGCTTGCTCGGTCAACATTTCCAGCATGGCGGGGGTTTCGGTGGTGTTGCCCTGATAGATTTGTAGAATCGTCATCCAGACGCGCCCGATCAGGGACCAGAACTGCGCTTGTTGTTCGTCAGCAACCTCGATCCCAGCTTGAACTTCCTGCACAGCCAGATCCAGATGCCCGCCAGCCAAAAGGGCCTGACCGCCAAATACGTGGATCCACGGGATCTGCGCGATAGCGCCGATGGCTTTCAGATGTTCTTGTGCCTGCGACATGGCCGCAAGCGCACCGTCCAGATCGCCCCGGCGGCTTGCCACGTGGGCATCTGCCGACAGAACCGATGCCAGTGGGTCAGCGCCCAGTTCCAGGAACAACCGGCCGTGATCATCGACGCGGTAGATGGACTTCAGCTGGGCGCTTTGCTCCGCCGCCAGATCAAATTGGCCTGAATAAAGCGCATGGGCGGTTTCATTCACCAGCCACATCACCTTCAGCTCGTCATCGCCGTCGCGTGCGAGCTTCTCCATCATCTCGACATACTCGCCGCTCTCGCGCACGCGCCCGTTGATGATGCGATGCGCAAACAAGCCATACAGCGCGGTCATACGCTGGCGGTCTGTGCCCTCGGCATAGGTGATGGCGTCTTCCAGCAGTTGATATCGCTCCAATACTACTGGGTGCGAGAATCCCATACGCTGTACCGTGGCACTGGCCAGAAGCGAGAGCACCGGAAGGTACTCGGGGCGCGTTACTTGGTCAGGACTGGCCTGTTCCTCCATGTCACTTCGGGCGTGATCCAGATAGGTCATGGACTGATCAAAGTTCACGGCCATCAGCATGTGAATGCCCGCAGCGATACATGCCGTCGGAAGGTTTTCGTGGTCGCGCGCGGCCATGCGGTGATCCGCCATCAGATGTGGGTAAGCCTCACAATAGGCCGGGTCATGCGTCTGCATGGCATCCGCAAAACTCTTGTGCAGGGACCGCCGACGCTTGCCTGGAATCATCTCGTAAGCCGCATCGCGTAGCAGGATGTGGTCGAAGAACAGGGCGCCCTCGCCATACGGATTGAAAATGCCGCGGATGGTCAGAACGCGGAGCTCGTCGTCAAGGTTCGGACGATCCGGCAGCAGATGCGCCACTCGTTCTGGCTGGAAATCACGACCCAGGATCGATGCGCATTGGATCACGTCCCGCAGCGCGCCAAAGCCGTTGATGATGGCCTGAAAGGTGGCCTCGATCGTTTGGGGCAGCTGTTGTGAACTATCTTCGTCACCGAATTGACGCGCATGGGTGGCCAGAGCCGATAGGAACAAGGGATTACCTTCGGCCGCTTCGATGATCCGGGCGCGCTTGGCGTCGTCCAGCTCGGGATATTCTGACAAGGCTTCTTGTGCGGCCTCTTGCGAGAGAGGTGCCAGGTGAATTGGCGTGACCGGAGCGTTTTCCAGCAGCGTATCGATTTTCTCGGAGGGGCGGCTGGTGACAACGATGCGGGGCGGCGTCCCGTCGGTTTGCATAAGAGCCTGAAGCACGGCAATCGTGCCTTCATCGAACCAGTGCAGATCGTCGAAGGTCAGGGCTGCCGTGCGGGCCTGCGCCAATCCGGCCAGTGCGCGGGTAGCAAGAGTGATCCTGCGTGATTGCAGCTGTTCGGGTGTCAAAAGAACGGGCAGGGCGGCCTGCAGGCCAAGCAGCCCGGCCACCACCATGATGTCTTGATCTTCGAGTGTGATCCCGATTGATTTAAACTGCGTCTCCAGATCCTCGAGCGAAGATTGCGTATGCAGATCCAGCTCGCGCCGCAGGGTTTCGACCACGGGGAAGAGCGCGGATTGCTGAAGGTTGGCGCGGGCGTCAATTCGGACGATGCCAGCGTTCTTCTGGGTGCGGCTGAAAGCGTCCAGAAGCACGGTCTTACCGATGCCCGCCGGGCCAATGATCGCATGGGCGCGGTTGGAATCGTTTTGCAAAAGAGCGAGCTCTTTGTCGCGCTCCAGCAGGTCCGAGCTTTGCGTGTGATCTTCTTGGAACTGAAAGCCGGTGACCTCGATCAACTCGACCGGTTGGTCGATCCCTTTCAGAAGGCGCGTGTCATGTGCGGCTTCGTCAAGACGTGCCAAACGCGACAGGAAAGACTTCGTCTGGCCCGAGATCACAACCCCGCTCACTGGCGCCTGCTCCTGCAGCCGCGCGGCGCGGTTCACGTGCAGCCCGGTCAGCTGCGGAAACAGCGCGCCCTGTTGACCGACGCGACACATAATCTGGCCGGTGTCGATCCCGACACGCACCTGTTGCCCATTCACCTTTTCGGGCATGGATTTGGCAATCGACAGACCCGCTGCAATGGCCGACAGGGCCGAATCCTCGCCGTCATGGTCCAATCCGAAGCAGGACAGAACCCCGTCGCCATAGCGCTGCAACACGCGGCCGCGATAGGTCTCGACCGTTTCGTTCACCTGCTGGTGAAAGGCGGCGATGGTGTCGTCATAGGTCTCAAGCTCGGTCGAGTTCGCAAAGGCGGTCGATCCAACAAGGTCAATGAATTGAATGGTCAGGATGCGCAGCTCGGGGTTGTCATCCAAGGCAACAACTTCGGCCCCGCAAAAACTACAAAACCGCGCGCCCTCATGCAGTGCTTCACCGCATGACATACAATTCATTGCCTGCATTCTTACCTCATCGATCTTTGACGTACCCACTCCCTTGCCATGGCCGCGTGGCGCACCCGTTTGCTGTCCAGCGGGTTGGTCATCGCCCATGAGCACCAGACCCGGAATGCACCGGGAAGGCGTTCACCAGTTTGCAACTGAAGCGGGGCCGCGTCAAACGAAGTTGTTGGAAAACCGTTAGGATCCGGGTCTTTAACTTCAATTTGAGCGGACACCGGGGCGACATAGGCGCGATCCAGTTGCAGGTCGAACGCGTTGTAGAATAGCCGTCCCGATGCATTGCGCGTGACAAAGGTCATATTTAGCAAGTTTGCGATTGCCCCCTGTGCCGGGTGGCCGGGCAGGGGGGCCGGGTCCATGTGCTGTTGGAAAGTGGCCTGCATCTTCATCCCACGCGGGCCTGTGGCCGTAAAGCGCGTGTTCTCAAGCCTGATATCGGACCAGACCTTGGGCATCGCATAGAACACCTTGCCGGCCATGATCGCGGACTTGCTATTCACATAAAGCCTGCGCGGATACAGAAGCGGCGCCTGCCGTGCTTCGGCGGTGCGGGTGTAGGGGATTGCGAAGGTCGCCTCGCCATAGGGCGACATCGCCAAGAAATCCGGAATGAATGAGCCGCGCACATTGTGATAGCTGCAGAAGGACATGCCGACGGGGTGGAAGCCCGGCCGGGTCAGGGGGCTTGGCCCCAGTTCGATCCCCGGGGGCAGCATGGCCTGCACCTCGGCGCGCGGCACTTCATAGAAGACAAATACGCCCGTCATCTCGCCCCGGGCAAAGAACGGGGTTAGCGGCCATTTCGTGCCCGAGATCGAGTTCGTCTGGAACATCGCCTTTTCCGACACGGTTTCTTCGCGGGCGATATCCTTGGCTCCGACGTTTAGAAGTTTTTCGCCCGTGACCGCTGACGCGCAGGCGATCCCTGACATGGTTGCGCCTTCAACGCAGCCTGCATTCAACCCGCAGCGCGTCCAGTCGCCTGCCAGATAGAGATTGGCAAAGCCGCTCTGAGAAGGAGCCAGTCGGTGATAAACGCTGTTCGTGACAGACAGCACATAGCGTTCTGACCCGAACATGTTCACACGGGAGTAAATCCCGGCTTCTTCACTTTCATGAAGCAGACTGCGGTCAAACTTGCCGTCTTTCTCAGCTTCTGGCCAAAACTTGACCAGATCCTTGTCCATCCACCGTCCGAAGCTCTCGCGGAATTCGGTGATGTCTTCACCGTCGGGCGCGGGCGAGCAGAAATAGGCGATGGATTTGGGTTTGTCGGTGCCCCAATCCTCGTGCGGGATCAGGTGGGACATGTCCGCCCAGGTGTCCAGCGGTTCGGCAAAGCCTGTGATGACCGTCCGCATCGGGGACGGGGGCAGGGACTTTTGCGAGTTATGCGCTTTCACGCGCTTCTCCCACCCCAGCTGCTTGGGCGTTTTGTCCAGCCACAGCTGCATCGCGTGGGTCGAGACGGTCTTGACCCGGTCCAGCATGTTGCGCCAGCGCTCGGACGCGATGGATAGCTCTTGCGACATGTAGGGCAGTGACCCGATCGAGGCGCCAAGGATCACAAGGTCGAAATCCTCGCCTCGCTTCAGGGTGAATGGCTCGCCCTTCGGCGGCGTGCGCTCGCTTTCGAAATTGATGCCGCTCTCTTTCAGATGCTGACCATCGACAAGCTGATCCCATAGGGGTTCCGACGGCCAGCAGGGCAGGCCGTCCACGTCGACCAACGGCTCATAGCTGCCAGATTTCACCTTGGCCTGCCGCACCATGCTGATCCGCTCGATATGGGTGCGGTTCTCGTCCAGATGCAGATTGCGGGCGGCGTTGAAGAACTCGAACTTCACGCCCAGCTCTTTCAGAACCATATAGTAGGGACCAAATATCGTGTCGCCCATCCCGGCCTGCATCTTGTGGAAGATCGCCCCGGAATAGGTGAAGATCAGCCGCGTCATCGCCCGCAAGGCCGTGCCCGCGCCGGTGTCGCCCTGACGCTCGGTGTTGCCCATGGGGAAGCCGAACACGAAGTCATAGCAGCCCCGGATCGACACCCATTTCAGCGCCTGATCGCTGACCCCGTTCATACGCAGCCAGTCCGAGAACTCCCACTGGTCCAATACGTCATAACCATTGGTGAACGTGTCCGAACTGACCACCCCGTGCATATAGCCCAGCCCGATATCCAGTAGGTTCAACCCCCGGCGCACGCTGTCGCGGGCCATGTTTTCTGGCGTCTGTTGGCTGTGCACCTCGGCCTGTACATCTTCGATGATCTCAAGCAACAGGTCCGAGTTGTGCGGTCCGACAGGAAGTCCGGCCCCAGGCAGCGCCTTCAGATGTGAAAGGATGCTTTCGTGTCCGTCCAACAGGCCATCTGGCACTTCGATCCCCAGCGGTCCGTCCGCGCCGCCTTCAAGTTCGCCCCGGCGTAGGAACTCGATCATGATCTGCAAAATCCGCATCATCATCTCGAAAGGCGAGGGGACCTCGGTCTCGTCCCCCGGCACCTCGTCGTTCTTGGGTAGGTCGATCACCCAAGGACGCCATGGGTTTTCATTCGGGTCGTCTGTGGGAACGTTCTCAGCCAGAAATAGGTGCGACAGCGGCTTGAATGCCTTGTCCATCGTGCCGAGAGGGTCGCTTTTCTTGCGCAATCCCAACTCGACCATCTGTTCATAACAGCGGCGCATGTTGCGAAAGGCGTTCTGATAGAACCCGGCCCAGACATGCAGCCCGTGTTCCTCGATCCGCTGCCCAAATTCAGCGTTGCGCCCGCTGGCGCCCTTTCCACCCGTGCGCCATCCAAGCTGATAGACGGTAATGTCGTATTTCTTGTCCCAATCCGGCGTTTGCGTAATGGCATAAATGGCCGTCATGGCCCCGACACCGCCACCAATTACGGCGATCTTTTGCTTCTCCATATTTTTGCCCCCAATAATCCGATGCTGTCTAAAGCGATCATTTCAAACTGTTGATTTTGGTTAACTGATATTAACCATTGCTGATGGGGACCAATCCGCCAACATCTTCGTGTCCAAATGCAGGCGGAAAGCGAATATTTTTAGGCAGTTAGCAACCATAGAGGGAAAAATGCAGCATTTCGCAAGTGTCGTACTTGAAATGTCGCTTATAGGTGGGTTTCATTCGCTGCTGTCGCCAAGCAAGGCTAGTCCCCTTTGTTCCGGGGGGGCGGGACCGTTCAGAGGATCATTGATCCACTATGCAGCCATTCAGAATGTCACGCATGAGGGTATCAAAACCGCCTTGGTCATTGGGGGCATCGGTGCGCCAGATGTCGATTCTGACGCAAATCTTGTCCGAAACCGAAGAAGCGTTCGACGCCAAAATGCCAGTTTATTAGAGCATACGAACAGGAGCCCACATGCGCTATTCTGCTTTGAGACTGATCAAGGAAAGCCTGACCGGACACAAAGGGTGGGGGCCGCAATGGCGCGATCCCGACCCGAAGGACGCCTATGACTATGTGATCATTGGCGGCGGTGGGCACGGGTTGGCCACGGCCTATTATCTGGCGAAAGAGTTTCAAGGCGCGCGGATCGCGGTGCTAGAGAAGGGCTGGATCGGTGGCGGCAATGTGGGCCGGAACACGACCATCATCCGCTCGAACTATTTGCTGGACGGGAATGAACCGTTCTACGAGTTTTCGCTGAAGTTGTGGGAGAACCTCGAGCAGGACCTGAACTATAACGCGATGGTCAGCCAGCGTGGTATTCTGAACCTTGTGCACACGGATGCGCAGCGGGATGCGGCAAGGCGGCGCGGGAATGCGATGATCCTAAACGGATCAGATGCCGAGCTTTTGGACACTGACGGCGTGCGCGCCATGTATCCGTTCCTGAATTTCGACAATGCCCGCTTCCCGATCAAGGGCGGGTTGTTGCATCGCCGCGGTGGGACGGTGCGCCACGATGCGGTGGCGTGGGGGTACGCGCGCGGTGCGGATCAGCGCGGCGTGGATATCATCCAGAACTGCGAAGTCACGGGTTTCAAAATCGAAGACGGGCGCGTGCTGGGCGTCGAGACCTCACGCGGGTTTATTGGCGCCAAGAAGGTTGGCGTCTCGGTCGCGGGCAGCTCTAGCCGGGTGATGGCGATGGCGGGAATGCGTCTGCCGATCGAAAGCCACGTGCTGCAAGCCTTCGTGTCCGAGGGGCTGAAACCCTTCATTCCGGGCGTGATCACCTATGGCGCGGGTCACTTCTATTGCAGCCAGTCCGACAAGGGCGGACTGGTCTTTGGCGGCGATATCGACGGCTACAATTCCTACGCCCAACGCGGCAACCTGCCGGTGGTCGAAGACGTGATCGAAAGTGGCATGTCACTGATCCCGGGCCTTGGACGCGCGCGGCTTCTGCGCAGCTGGGGCGGCATCATGGATATGTCGATGGATGGCTCGCCCTTCATCGACAAGACCCATATCGAGGGTCTCTATTTCAACGGCGGCTGGTGCTATGGCGGTTTCAAAGCCACGCCTGCCGCGGGCTTCTGCTTTGCCCATCTTCTGAAAACCGACCGTCCGCATGAGACCGCCAAAGCCTATCGGCTGGACCGGTTCATGACCGGGCACATGATCGACGAAAAGGGCCAGGGTGCCCAACCGAACCTGCACTGAGGAACAGAACCGATGATCATCAACCATCCGCTTCTTGGACCGCGCGACGCGCAAGAGTTCACCTATCTGGGCGACGCGGGCCTGATCAACCGTCCCTATTGGCTGTCGGAAAACGCTCTGCGCGAGTTTCACGACTATCTGCATCTGCGCGAAAACCCCGCCGGTTTGCACCGCGAGCTGTGGTTCCACGAGCAAGGCGACCGCTCTTGGCTGGTCGTGACCCGCGACACCACCACGCATGAGATCACCAAGGTTGAGTTGGCTCGCGATGTCGCACGCGCCAACCGCGCTGCCGAGGTAATGCAATGACACAGGCAAACCGCCTTTCTGGCGGGCTGATCGACCGATCAGCCACGCTCAATTTCAGCTTTGATGGCAAAAACTATCAGGGTCATGCGGGCGATACGCTCGCCTCAGCCCTGTTGGCCAATGGCGTGCGCCTGATGGGGCGTTCGTTCAAATACCACCGTCCGCGTGGCGTGCTGACTGCAGGCTCTGAGGAACCCAACGCGCTGGTCGAACTGCGATCCGGTGGTCGTCAGGAGCCCAACACCCGCGCCACCGTGGCCGAGATCTATGACGGATTTGTTGCCAACTCGCAAAACCGCTGGCCGTCTCTGGAACGCGATTTCATGGCGATCAATGATCGCTTCTCGAATTTCCTGAGCGCTGGGTTTTACTACAAAACCTTCATGTGGCCGCGGGCCTTCTGGGAAAAGCTTTACGAGCCGATTATCCGTAAAGCCGCCGGTCTTGGCAGCCTGACCGGCGAAGGCGACCCCGACGCCTATGACAAAGGCTTCCTGCATTGTGACCTGCTGGTGATTGGCGCTGGACCTGCTGGTCTCGCCGCTGCACTGACTGCGGGTCGTGTAGGCGCACAAGTGATCCTAGCGGACGAAGATTTCCGTCTGGGTGGACGTCTGCTGGCCGATACCGGGTCGCTGTCTGATCAGTCCGGCGCAGAATGGGTAGAACAGGCACAGGCCGAATTGGCGTCGCTGCCCAACGTCCGCGTGATGCCGCGCACCACCGTGTTTGGTGCCTATGACCACGGCGTCTATGGAGCGGTCGAGCGTAACGCTGATCACCTGATCGCCCCGGAATCGGACAAGCCGCGCCAGACGCTTTGGCGGATCTATTCCAAACGCGCCTTGGTCGCGACCGGGGCAATCGAACGCCCTATCGGGTTTGAAAACAATGACCGTCCCGGCGTGATGCTGGCCGGTGCCACCCGCGCCTATGCCAACCGCTTTGCCGCCACGCCCGCGCAGTCGGTTGTCGTCTTCGCCAACAACGATGACGCCCACAAGACCGCCCGCGACCTGATCGCCAAAGGGGTCGAGGTGCCCGCCGTGGTGGATATCCGCCCCGATGCGCCCGCAATTGACGGCACAGAGGTGCTGGCAGGCGCACAGATCGTCGACACCAAGGGCCGTTTGGGCCTGACCTCTGTCACAGTACGTCTGGCAAACGGCCAGACCCGCGTGATCCCTTGTGGCGCGCTGGCGATGTCCGGCGGCTGGAACCCCAACCTTGGCCTGACCTGCCATCAGCGCGGGCGTCCGGTTTGGAATGAAGATATCCACGCCTTTGTACCTGGGCAGGGCTTGCCCTCGGGCCAAAGCGTTGCCGGGGCTGCGATGGGCGAGATGTCGACCCACGCTGCGCTGACTGGTGGCGCGGCGAAAGCGGTTGAAGCGCTCTCTGATTTGGGCATAGAAGCCAAGGTGGGTGACCTCCCTAATGCCGAGGACGCCCCCGTCTCGCTCACCCCATTCTGGCATGTCGCGGGCGCAAAACGCGCGTGGCTGGATTTCCAGAACGATGTGACCGTCAAGGACGTGAAACTGGCGCATCAGGAGAACTTCACCTCGGTCGAGCACCTGAAACGCTATACCACGCTGGGCATGGCGACCGATCAGGGCAAAACCTCGAATGTTGGCGCGCTGGCAGTGATGGCCGAGCTGACAGGCAAGTCGATCCCCGACACCGGCACCACCATTTTCCGCCCGCCCTATACGCCCGTTTCGATGGGCGCACTGGCAGGCCGCGCGGTGGGGAAAGAGTTCCACCCGACCCGCCTGACCCCAAGCCACACATGGGCTGAGGAACAAGGCGCGGTGTTTGTTGAAGTTGGCAACTGGCTGCGCGCGCAGTGGTTCCCCAAGGCGGGTGAAACCCACTGGCGTCAATCTGTCGACCGCGAGGTTCTGGCCACCCGCAACTCTGTCGGCATTTGCGACGTGACCACGCTGGGCAAGATCGACGTTCAGGGCGCGGATGCTGCTGAATTTCTGAACAAGATCTATGCCAATGGCTTTGCCAAATTGCCCGTGGGCAAGGTGCGTTACGGTTTGATGCTGCGCGAAGATGGTGTGGCCTACGACGACGGCACCGCCGCACGTCTGGCCGAGGATCATTTCGTTGTCACCACCACCACCGCCAATGCGGTTGTGGTCTATCGCAACATGGAATTCGCCCGCCAATGCCTATGGCCGGATCTGGACGTGCAGTTGATTTCCACTACCGAGGCATGGGCGCAATACGCTGTCGCTGGCCCCAACGCGCGCAAGCTGCTGCGAAAGATTGTGGACCCGGAATTCGATATCACGAACGAGGCATTCCCCTTCATGGCGTGTGGTGAAATCACTGTCTGTGGCGGCTGCCGCGCGCGGCTCTTCCGGATCTCGTTCTCGGGCGAGTTGGCTTATGAGATCGCTGTGCCTACCCGCTATGGTGACGCGTTGATGCGCGAAATGATGGCGGCAGGCGCGGAATTCGACGTGACCCCCTACGGCACAGAAGCGCTGGGTGTCATGCGGATTGAAAAAGGCCACGCGGCAGGGAACGAGCTGAACGGTACCACCACCGCGCTGAACCTTGGGCTGGGCCGGATGGTTTCGACCAAAAAAGAGTGCATCGGCAATGTGCTGTCGCGGCGCGATGGGATGAACGCTGAGGGCGCGCTGAACCTTGTTGGTTTGCGCCCGGTGGACGCGTCGAAATCCGTGCCAGCAGGCGGGCATCTGATGGCCACTACGGGCCCGGTCAATGCCGCGCATGATCAGGGTTATGTCACCTCGGCCGCCTATTCTCCGATCCTTGAAAGTTCGATCGGGCTTGGCTTTGTGAAGTCGGGTTTTGAACGGATGGGCGAGCAACTGCGGTTGGTTAACCCACTGGAAGATAAAGAAATTCTGGTCGAAATCGTCAGTCCGCATTTCGTCGATCCGGAAGGAGAGAAGCTCCGTGCATAAGTTGAAACCCATCACCCCGCTGGGCGCGGACACCGCGCGCGTCGACCAGATCGGAACGCTGACCATCACCGAGGTTGTGGATCAGGCACTGGCATCTGTCTCCGCGCGTGAAGGGCAGTTGGATGCGGTGCAGAAGGCCCTGCCACTGGCCTTGCCGGGCATCGGAAAAACCGCAACGCAAGGCGATTTCACCGCCTTCTGGACCGGTCCGGATCAGTGGATGTTCTCTGCCGATCACAACCAGCACGAATTGCTGGCCGCTGAGCTGAAACAGATGCTTGGGGACACGGCATCAGTCGTGGAACAGACAGATGGCTGGTGCCGGTTTGACGTCTCGGGCACGGCGCTGTGCGACCAGTTTGAGCGTCTGTCCAACGTGCCGGTTCGCACCATGTCTAGTGGTGACGTCATCCGCGGCACGGTCGAGCATCTGGGCGCATTTCTGTGGCGTCTCGGGGATGACCGCATGGCGGTAGTCGGCCCACGGTCGTCGGCGGCGTCCCTGCATCACGCACTGGTGGCGGCGGCCCGGTCGGTCGCCTAAGCCTGACAAAACTACGAAGGCAGCGCGTCGCTGCCCTTGACCCGCATTGAATTCTTAGCCCGCCGATCTGCGATCGGCGTCAGCCCGAAGCTTTCGCGATAGTGCCGCAGAAATGCGCCGGGTGTGGCATAGCCCACCATGAACGCGACCTCGGTCACCGGCGTGTTGGAATACAGCACCAGTTGGCGCGCCTGATTCATCCGCATCTTCCGATAATACTTCAGCGGGCTTTGTCCCGTTGCTTCTTTGAAGCTGCGCTCAAGCGAGCGGGTCGAAACGCCCACCGCTTCGGCCACTCTGCTGATCTGGATCGGGCTTTCGATATGTTCGGCAAAATGCTCGATCGCGCGTTCGACCTGCTTGGGCAGCAGGTCCTGGCTTTTCGCCGTGTCGTGGGCCGGCGTTTTCTGCGCGGCGGCGGCGCTGCGGATATAGGGGTGTTGGAACCAACAGGCGACTTCGGCCATGATATCGCCGCCCAGACGGGTTTCGATCAGGGACAGCATGTGGTCGAAGGCCGCCGACGCGCCAGAAATGGTGGTATAGTCGCCGTCTTCGCAAATCACCGTGCTTTGCGCCGGGATGTCGGGGAACTCGGCCTGAAAGGCGGCCTCGTAACACCAGTGCACCGACAACGGGTTGTCGCGCGTTAGGCCGGTATGGGCCAGCGCGAACACCCCGCCGCTGATCGCCCCCAGCCGGGTTTTACTGCGCTGGTAGCGCTGCAGGGCCGCGTTGGCGCGCGACGGCGTGGCGAAGCGGGCATTCGGGCCAGCGGTGAACAACAAAAGATCCAGCTCTCCGGCTTCGGCCAATGTGCAATCCGGGGCGAAACTAACCCCCGCTGACGAGTCGACCGGCCCATCGTCTTCGGCGATCACCTTCCAGCGAAACGCTTGTTGCCCCGAGATTTCATTGGCCGCACGCAGCGGTTCGATACACGAGGTCAGGCAGGCCATCGGAAAGCCGGGGAAAACCAAGATCCCCAGCGTCAGGGGCGGTTTGGTGGTGCTTGCATCAGTCATGAGGGCATCCCCAACAATGTATCTTGCGAGATCTCGGCAGCGATTTCACGAATGTGGCGCTCCAGCAGGCGTGCTGCCGGGGATTGGGTCGAATCAGCCCGGCGCAGCAGGTGAATTTCGCGTTTTGCGTGCGGTTCGGCGAGCGGGCGGAAGATCAATCCAGCTGAATTTGAGGCCCTGACCGCCATCTCGGGTAGAATTGTGATTCCAATACTGGCCTGCACCATCGCCATGATCGAGGTCAGGTTGTGGGCCGACAGCAGCGCCTTTTCATGCAGCTGGATCGACGCCTCGGCTCTGATCCCAGCCGAGAGCGAGTTCGCGATGAGTCGCTCGTTGGTCAATGCATCCCAGGTGAGCGGACCGGTGTCCTGCGCCAAGGCATGGGATGGCGCGCAGATGACGCCAAACGTGTCGGACAAAAGGTGCTGGCTGTTCAGCCCCACGCTTTGCTGGCCCATTGTTGCGATGCCAATGTCGATCCGGTCGCGCGACAGCTCGTGCAGGATCGAGCTTGAATCCATGTCACGCAGTTCGATGTCTACATTGCCGTAGTCATTGATATGCCGCGAAAAAACCTGCGGGATGATGGTGCCTGCCACAGACGGAACGGTGGCAATGCGCACATGGCCGTGGGTGGCTTTGGCAAAGCCCTCGATTGCTTTCACCGTATTGTCGAACTGCTGCAGCTCGCGCTCGGCCTGCTCCAGAACGAATGTGCCCAGCGCGGTCAGTTTGCTTTTGCGGTCGGTTTCAAACAGCGGTTCCCCCAGATGGGTTTCCAACTGTTTCAGCATCATCGACACGGCCGAAGGCGTCCGCCCCAGCGTCTGGGCTGCATCGCTCAGATTACCTCTGCGGGCGACCGTAGCAAAGCCGCGTAGCATTTCAATTTTCAGCGCCATAGTGCTCACACTTCAATTTGACTGAAATAACCTTCAGCAATTTGAGTTTGATTGAAGTGGGTTAAAAAGTCCATACCCAAGGAAACTGACTTTGTGTGAGGCGACACTTCCATGACCGATATCCAAAAGAACCTGATTGCTGGCGAATGGCTGGCAGGCGTAAGCGAAATTGAAAACCGTAACCCGTCGGACCTGACCGATCTGGTTGGCGTCTTTGCGCAGGCCAGCAGCGACCAGCTGGAAGCGACGCTGGACCAAGCCAAAGTGGCACAGCGCGAATGGGAAGCCTATGGCATGGAGCGCAAGCAGGCGGTTCTGAACGCCATCGGCAACGAACTGATCGCCCGCTGCGAAGAGCTGGGCACGCTTCTGGCTCGTGAAGAAGGCAAGCCCTTCGCCGAAGGCAAAGGCGAAGTTTACCGCGCCGGTCAATTCTTCACCTACTACGCAGCTGAATGCCTGCGTCAGCTGGGCGAGAACGCAGACAGCGTGCGCCCGGGCGTCGAGATCGACGTGCGTCGTGAAGCCGTTGGCACTGTCGCCATCATCTCGCCTTGGAACTTCCCGACCGCAACCGCATCGTGGAAGATCGCACCGGCACTGTGCTACGGCAACGCCGTGGTGTGGAAACCTGCCAACGTAACGCCCGCCTCGGCTGTTGCGCTGGCTGAAATCATCAACCGTCAGGACATTCCGAAAGGTCTGTTCAGCTTGGTCATGGGCGCAGGTCGCGAGATCGGCCAGCGTCTGGTGGAAAGCCCGAAAGTGAATGCCATTTCCTTCACCGGTTCGGTTCCGGTGGGCAAGGGCATCGCTTCGGCGGCCATTCAGAACCTGACCAAAGTTCAGATGGAGATGGGCTCGAAAAACGCTCTGGCCGTGATGGACGATGCCGATCTGGATCTGGCCGTGACGCTGGCCCTTGGTGGCGCCTTCGGTGGCACCGGTCAGAAATGTACCGCTTCCTCCCGGCTCGTGGTCCACGAAGCCGTGCACGACGCCTTTGTTGAGAAACTGGTCGCCGGTGCACAGGCCATGAAAGTGGGCCACGCGCTGGAAGAGGGCACCCAGATGGGTCCCGTCGTCAGCGAACAGCAGCTTTCGGAAAACCTGGCCTATGTTGATCTGGGCAAAACCGAAGGTGCTGAACTGGCCTGTGGTGGTGCGCGTCTTGAGATGCCGCATCAAGGTTTCTACATGTCGCCTGGCGTGTTCCTGAACACCACCAACGACATGCGCATCAACCGCGAAGAAATGTTCGCGCCGCTGACCTCGGTCATCAAGGTTGGCAGCTATGACGAGGCACTGGCCACCGTCAACGACACCAACTTCGGCCTGACCTCGGGCATCGTGACGAAATCGCTGGCCCGCGCCACGCATTTCCGCCGCAACGCCCAGACCGGTGTTGTCACCGTGAACTTGCCGACCGCTGGTACCGACTATCACGTGCCGTTCGGTGGCCGTGGCGACAGCTCGTACGGTCCGCGTGAACAGGGCAAGGCAGCCGCCGAGTTCTACACCACCGTCAAGACCGCCTACATCAGCGCAGGCCCGGTCTGATGCGTATCGACGGTCTTCAATACGCCAACTGGTCCGAGAAGATCTTCCGCCAACTTCGTGAAGGGGGCGTGGATGCAATCCACGTCACCATCTCGTACCACGAGAACTTCCGCGAAACGGTTCTGAACTTTGAAAAGTGGAACCGTTGGTTTGAGCAATATCCGGATCTGATCATGAAGGGCCTGTGGGCCTCGGATATCGACGTGGCCCGCGAAACCGGGCGCACGGCCGTGTTCTTCGGCTTCCAGAACCCGTCGCCTATCGAAGATGACATCGGTCTGGTCGAGATTGTCCACACCCTTGGTGCACGCTTCATGCAGCTGACCTATAACAACCAGTCGCTTCTTGCGACCGGCTGTTACGAGGCCGAAGATATGGGCATCACCCGCATGGGCAAACAGGTCATCAAAGAGATGAACCGCGTTGGTCTCGTCGTGGACATGAGCCATTCGGCTGATCGTTCAACCATCGAGGCCGCCGAGCTGTCCGAGCGTCCCATCGCCATCACTCACGCAAATCCGTATGACTGGTCGCCCGCCCTGCGCAACAAGCGCGATGCGGTGATCCGTGCGGTGACCGAAAATGGTGGGATGCTCGGCTTTTCGGTGTATCCGCACCACCTGAAAGACAAGGGTGACTGCACGCTGGAAAGCTTCTGCGAGATGATTGCCCGCACGGCGGACAAATACGGCGCAGAGCATCTGGGGATTGGCACGGATCTTTGTCAGGACCAACCCGACAGCATCGTTGAATGGATGCGCGTGGGTCGTTGGACCAAGGAAATCGACTATGGCGAGGGATCCAAATCCGCGCCCGGTTTCCCGCCGATGCCCAGCTGGTTCGAAGACAACCGCCACTTTGGCAACATCGAAAACGGCCTGAAAGCCGTGGGAATGGATGACGGCGAGATTGCCGGCATCATGGGACGTAACTGGTACCGCTTTTTTGCAGAGAATTTTGGCCCTCAGACAGGACGTTAAGGGGCCGGGGAAGTGAAACTTGGCCTCGAGCGAACAGGAGGGGCCAAATCTAGGGAGAGATAGATGTCTGAAGCATCTGTGGGAGTGACAGATCAGAAAAGCAGCGGCGTGAACAAGCCGTTGTTCCTGATCTCGGGCGGGTTCATCGCCCTTTTCTGTCTGGCAGCATTGGTCAATCTTGACGCGCTGTCGGCAGCTGTGGACTGGGGCTTCAACGTCTCGGCCACGTATTTCGGCCTTTACTGGCAGGTTCTGCTTCTGGCGACCTTCCTGATCGGTCTGGTTCTGTGCGTGCTGCCCGGTGGCCGCGCGATCATGGGCGGGCTTGCCGCACCCGAGTTCACCACCTTCCAGTGGGGCTCGATGATCATGTGTACGCTTCTGGCCGGTGGCGGCGTGTTCTGGGCCGCAGGCGAGCCGATTGCACACTTCCTGTCCTCGCCGCCTCTGTTTGGCGCTGAAGGCGGAACTGCCGATGCCGTAAACGGTGCGATTGCACAAAGCTTCATGCACTGGGGCTTCTTGGCGTGGGCCATCCTTGGCTCGCTGTCGACCGTGATGCTGATGCACTACCACTATGAAAAAGGTCTGCCGCTTGCCCCGCGCACGCTGCTGTACCCGGTCTTTGGTGACAAGGCGATCCACGGCCCGATCGGCCTGATCGCGGACGCATCGTCGATCATCGCTGTTGTGGCTGGTACTGTTGGCCCGATCGGCTTCCTGGGTCTGCAGGTTGCTTACGGTCTGGATGACCTGTTTGGCATTCCGAACGGCTTTGCCACGCAGTTCCTGGTGATTGCTGGTCTTGTCGGCATCTACACGATCTCGGCCATGACGGGTCTGTCGCGCGGCATTCAGCTTCTGTCGAAGATCAACGTGATCCTTGCCGCTGTGCTTCTGGTTTTCGTCCTGATTGCAGGTCCGACCGGCTTCATCTTCGGCTCGTTCTTCTCGGGCTTCGGCACCTACATCGCCAACTTCTTCCAGATGGCGCTGTACCGCGGTGACGCAGGTCTGTTCGGCGCACCCGGCTGGCTGGGCTGGTGGACCGTGTTCTTCTGGGGCTGGTTCATGGGCTATGGCCCGCTGATGGCAATGTTCATCGCCCGTGTATCACGCGGTCGTTCGATCCGCTCGATCATCATCATGCTGTCGATCATTGCTCCGATCGTGACCAACTTCTGGTTCACCATCATCGGCGGCACCGGCATCTCGATGGAGCTGGCAGAAACCGGCACGATCTCGAAAGCCTTTGAAGGGTTCAACCTGCCGGCAGCCCTGCTGGCGATCACCGGGAACCTGCCCTTGGGCTTCTTGGTGTCGATCCTGTTCCTGATCCTGACCACGATTTTCGTGGCCACGACCGGCGACTCGATGAGCTACGTGATCTCGGCCACGATGAGCGACGGCGACAACCCGCCCGCACTGGTGCGTGTCTTCTGGGGCATCGCCATGGGCGTCATGGCCGTGATCCTGATCTCGGTTGGCTCGGGCGGCGTATCCAAGCTGCAAAGCTTCATCGTTGTGACCGCCGTACCGGTATCGCTGCTTCTGCTGCCCTCGCTGTGGGATGCCCTGCGCATCACGCTGGCAAAAGGCAAAGAAAACTAATCATGACGGGGCGCCTTCGGGCGCCCCTGATCCCCCGCGCATTATCGGGCCCTGTTCGACGAAAGCCCCGAAATGCTCTATTGTCCTGACTGCAAAGGCCAAGAGAATGAACACCATAACTCGCCGTGATCCCGAACTGGTCATGCGCCTTGCGCGCCTCGGTTCTATCCACCAATCACGCCTGTCTTTCATGCGCGTGCTGACCCGTCGTCTGGCCCGTGAAGGCTGGCGGTTCGAGAAGACCGCCTTCAACGTAAACGACGCTGGCGAAGGCCACGCGGTCTATACCGCCTACGGCCCCGATCGCGCCTATTCGCTGATCGCCTATGCCCATGACCTGCCGCCCGAGAAACGCTCGGACCGGGTTATCGCAGACGCATGGGATGCAACTTTCACCCTGTTTGATGGTGTGCCGACCGCCGACGATATCGAACGCCTGTCGCATAATATACCGGTGCAAGAAGCGGGTCGTGTGTCCGGTACCGAACTGTCCGTGTCGCGCGCCAACCGCTCGGTGCGCCTGTGGGAACACGTGGTTTCCAGCCTTGCTGAAGGCAACCAGCCGGAAATCGAGCAGATCGAAGCCGTTGGATACCTGATGCGCACCACTGCCGTCTATGGATCCGGCAAGCTGGGCGCTGCAGATCGCGAGATGATTGCAGAACGCCCCGAGTTCCGCGCGCCCTTCCAGGTCGAAATGCTGTCGGTCTATCTGACCCGCTGGTTCGTGCTGGATTTGGTTCAGCACATGGCCGACCGTCGCGCTGCCGCGAATGGCGGTACTGCGGCCCAGCTATCACCCGAGATCGGGCGCGCTATGGGGATCGGTAACTCGACCGGTCTGGGCATGGCGCCGTTCCTGCTGAACCACCCCGTGCTGTTCAACAATTGGGTCGCCGCCCGCGAAAACGCCATTCAGGCGGTGCGCAAGCTGGTGAAAGCCAGCGCGGACGAGATTGCCCTGTTCCAGTCGCTGATTGCACGCAGCAAGATCACCATTGATCAGTGGCATTCCGAGCATCCGATCCAGATCGAGAAGCTTAAGGACCTTAAAGCTGACGTCGTCAAAGTGGATGCCTATCTGGCCAGTGCCGACCTGACCACAGGCCAACCGTGGGACGCGCTGTATCGCTGGGCGGAAGAGAACCTGTCGCTGGAAGGGCAGGAATGGATCGCCTCGCTGATCCTCGAGCCCTATGGTTCGCTGGTCGACGGCTATGCCGAGGAAATGGCCGCCGACAACACCGCCACCTTCCGCATCGCCGGTGCGATGAGCGTGGGTGATCTGCGCGCGCTGCTGACTGATGTCTATTCGTGGGCGATCGACACCAACTGGCAGGCCCCGGAAAACCGCGCCCGTGCTTGGTATGTGTCGGAAGAAAAGCTTGAACCCCGTCTGGGTGAACGTTTCGAAGAGCCGATCGAGGAATATGAGCAGCCGCTGGCCCCCGGTCGGGACGCCGCGCAACTGTTCAATGCCTTGGCACACTGGCCGGATGAGGCACAGGTTGCCGACTTCCTTCTGCGCCATCCGGAGCACCGCCACGTGCTGCGCCGTGCCCAGATCGTTGGTCGTGCGCCTTATGCTGAAATCCGCGACAACACGATCTCGGATCATGTGCTGCCCATCGACATGCTGCGCTGCAAGCTGGCCTTCTTTGGCGCCACGCAGTTCGATCCGCGCTCGGATCGCTGGGTGAGGATTTGCATGTATGGCAACGCGCCGCTGCCCACCGAACTGACACAGGACAACGCCGATTTCTGGGTCTTCCCCGACGCTGAAATCAAGCTTGAGGAGGGCGTCGCATGAGCCACTCGCTGAATGAAATCGAAGCCATGAGCAAACGCGCCGCGCGCGGTGCTGGATTGTCTTGGGGGCTGTCAGAAGAGGCTGCAAAAGGCACGCGCTGGCTGTCCGCTTTCGGCTTTCCCGGTACGGAAATGCTGGCAGAACTGCTGGAGCTGAACGACCGGATCCCTCCGATTGACGTGTCACCCGTGTCGCTGAGTGCCGATATCTGGCACGCGCCAACCCGCCGGATGAGCCCTCTGATCGCAGGTGCCTCGCTGTCCGATTGCGCCGTGCGTCTGCTCGAGCGCGGCACGATCACCATGCAGAACGTCAGCCTGCCTTTGTTGGCCGTGCCCTTCATGGGCGGTGCGGCGCTGCGTCTTGGCGTGCCTGTGGCCGCCGAATGGGACGGTGCGCGGGTTGCCACCGACGGCAAACAGCTGTGCGTTCAGGGCGACGTCGATGCGCTGCGCGCCAAGCATGCCAGCCAGCTGGTTTTCTCGGCCCCCGCTGAAATGACCGGCAAGCGTGAACCCGTGATGCGCGCGGACGTTTGCGAAAGCAGCTGGGAACAACTGGGCAGCTTTGCCCACCGCACCTTCGCCCCCGCCACCGAAGAAAGCCGCCTGCGCGGTGCGGGTGCCGGGGTCAGCGACAACGACTGATATCTTGATGGGGGCGGAATGCTGCCCCCATCACGCGACCAATAGAAAAGAAAGAACAAAGATGACCGCCACTGAAACACTCTCGCTCTCGGAAATCGAAACCCTGGCTTTTGACGCGCTGGTCAAGGCTGGCACTTCGGAAGAAAACGCGCGCCCGCTGGCGGTCGCCACTGCGATGACCGAGGCTGATGGCGTGGCCTCGCACGGGCTGGCCTATATCCCGATCTACGCCCAGCATGTCGAATGCGGCAAAGTGGATGGTCAGGCCAAACCCGTCGTTGATCAACCGCGCCCGGCCGTGGTGACCGTGGATGCTGCCACCGGTTTTGCCCACACCGCCATTGATCTTGGCTTTGAAAAGCTGATCCCGCTGGCGAAAGAGATGGGCGTGGCGGTTCTTGCCGTAAACAACTCGTACAATTGCGGCGTTCTGGGTGTGCACACGCAGCGTCTGGCACAAGCTGGCCTGATGGGCATCGGCTTCACCAACGCACCTGCGTCGATTGCGCCGTCGGGTGGCGCGAAGCCGGTTGTCGGCACCAACCCGTTCTCGATCTCGGCCCCGGATGCAGACGGCAACGCCGCACTTTTGATCGACCAGTCGGCCAGTACGATTGCGAAAAGCGAAGTGATGAAGCACGCCCGCGAGGGCAAGTCGGTTCCCGAAGGCTGGGTGCTGGATGCAGACGGTCAGCCCACCACCGACCCCGAGGCCGGCCTGAAGGGCTCGATGGTGCCGTCGGGTGACTATAAGGGCGTCGGCGTTGCTTTGACCGTGGAACTGATGGCCGCCGCGATGGCTGGTGCCACGCTGGGATCGGTTGCCAGCCCGTTCTCGGGCACCGCAGGTGGTCCGCCCAAGACCGGCCAGTTCTTCATCGCGATTGATCCGGAAGCCACATCGGGCGGTCTATTCCAAGAGAAACTGGCAGACCTAATCGCCTCGTTCCGTGACCAAGACGGCGCGCGTCTGCCGGGTGACGGTCGTCAGGCTGCCCGTATCCGCGCCGCGAAAGAGGGCGTGGCCGTGAACGCAGCACTGCTTGAGAAAGTACGCGCGCTCGTCTGATATAGTTGGCCTTCCGCGGACTAAGTGAGTTCTCGGAAGGTTAGCTCGCTTTCTGGTTTTGCCGTGATTTGGCCAAAGGGGCCGGTCTATCCGTCTGGATTCTGACCGGCGCCGGCAGATTAGCAGCTGTCATTCAGTTTTCTTTCCTGCAGTGCTTAGGCACCGTGCGCAGATCCGAGCCCAACCAAGTCTCTGCCCACAGTGCGAACGATCGTTTCTGTCAACCAAGGCGGACAGTATCAGTCTCAATGGCCGAGATTAAGGATCAGGAACGCTTAAATTAAAGCGATCAACGCGATTTCCGTCGATGCAGGGTGGAATGCAGTTTAGTCAGTTGAAACTGAATTTCCGTTGAGGCCGCATGAGGCCAAGGCGCCACTTGAGCTTGGGACACCGGGTCTTCTACTAAGTCTCAAGCTGTTTTTGGAGGCGAGTACCGGAATCGAACCGGTGTACACGGATTTGCAATTGGCTCACAATACAAAAGGTGATTAGAAAACAGTTGGTTGTAATATTATAGAATATGTGTGTACCGATTTGCGTACAGACGGTTGAGTGTCGACGTCTTGAATGAGAATGTAATAGTCATGCCATAGCCGTTTGCGGTACATCTGATTTGAATTTCAAAAGTTTAGCTGGAGTATTGGAGATGTTGGCAAGATGCTGGGGATATACCGCACTCTGTATTTGGGCGCTTTTGAATCCGCTAGTAGCGGAGTCACAAGAATATCAGTCGCAGTACAGGTACTGCTACTTGGAAGTAGACGGTGAAGTTTTCCTTGATGGTGATTGCTATATTGGCTTCTACGACGTCAGCCCATCGAAAATAAATTTTGATGAGGCGGGGCGTAACATCTCTGAGCTATATGTTGATGGAAGTGGGGAATCGAAATGGAACGGCGGCTTAGGTTTTAAGTTGTCAAAGTCACTTGGAGTCCTGCGCCAAGACGGAGACAAGTGTTGGAGGAGCAATAGGGCAAGGGTTTGCATTCAAAGTTATGCAGACAAGTTTGAATCCATCGCACATTCTAATTCTGAAAGCCAAAAAATAGACAAGGACTCTGAGGAGTGGCAGAAATACCAAGAAAGTCTTCGTGCTGCTCAGCTTGAACGTGAGCAACGGGCAGCGGAAGAGGAGGAAAGAAGACAGCAACGGCTGGCAGCTGAAGAAACAGAACGAAAACGTTTGGCTGAGGAAGACGCTAAGCGTCAGGCGCGCGCTGTGCAGCAGAGGCGTGAGGTTGAAAAACAACAGCTAGCGGATGCAGAGGCTAAACGTCAAAGATTGGCAGACTACGCGGTAGTATTAGATGCTGACACGGACTTGTACTTATATTCCGCGCTACAACTGAAGGACTTGGCTAGCAAACGCGGCCAGACAATTTTCATTGAGGAAGTCTACGTATTTTTCGTGCAAGATGAGAGTTGGATCAATGGTGGAAATCTAACGATAGTTAATGATGATAGCTTAGGGTCAGTGGGTCGCGTGACTTGCGTTTTGTCGCCTGAGGACGGCGACAATTTCATGGAGAAGCCACACAAGGGAATCTATTCCATTAGTGGGGTATTGGATCAGTTCAGTAGGCGTTCAGGCATAAAAATTTTTCCCTGTAAGGCTGAGCTTCGAGCGGGGTAAACTCGAGGTGCTCGCGTTCCGAAAGACTACCATTGATCTGCAGTCGTCAATCTCCACCACGTCATGCCCCCATTTGCTTACGCCCCAATCGTTCTTTGCATTATGTACTGACCGCCTTCAGCTTAAAGCTTCGCATCGTCGCGCAATTTTCAATGTCTGTTTTGAACATTCGCAGTAGAATCAGAACTTCATCAGACAACTCTTTCCAGCTTTTGGCATCCAGATCCAAGAATTCTCCGTGCGCGATCTTGTTGCGCCTGTTCAAGAGACTCTCATCAATCAGTTTGGAGTAGGGGGTGTATGGTTTGGGATCAATCGCGACAGATGTCGCAATATCCTCAAATACAGTTGAGCTTAGATTGGAAGCCGTATCAATCGCGCTCTGGTAATCAAATGATGCTGTTTCACCCAAACCTTTGCGCATGAACTCAATGGCTTCAATGCCAGCTTTGGTTTTTGACGACACCGCAATTCTTGAAATCTGCTTTCGTAAACCAAGGAACACAAACGCGTCTTGTAGTTCAGAGTATTTCGTTCCACTGCGGCATATGTATTCAAGGTACTGTGTGGAAGCTTGCTTAACAAAACCTTCCCAGTGAGCATACAGTATTGTAACACCCGCTCGCACCTGAGCGACCTGAGCCTGCCCAGATGCTTTTTGCACAGCCGTCTTCAGAACTGCAACCTCTTTCAGTCGCCATGCTAGTTCTTTGTCAAGGCGGTCTTGGAGATCAGATAAGGTGCGAATCTTGGCCACTGAAATCGCTTTCCGTTTCGTCAGGGGGCTAAAAATTCGCGAGACATTGGTAGCAAGTTTTGCAAGCGTGTTGTGCCGCGTACGCCTCCACCAGAGTTTGCTTGAAAAACATCGTTTTCCCAAAGCGACTTTGCTTTTTCTTCAATGAATTGCGAGCGAGCGGCGTCATCCAGTGCATAGATTGCGTCTAGGTTGTTCGCTACGCCGCTTGTAAGCACCTCAAAAACAGACATTAGGAATTTTCCGCGAAAATGGGCGCCGTCCCAGCGTTTAAATGCGTTTGCACCTAAAGCATTGTGAAGCGCTTGAAACGTTCGCTCAAAATTGGCAGTCTCCTGCTCAAAATTGAATTGATTGTTGTTTGCCAAGTTAGCTAGAACGCTATCTAGGTAATCATGGACATCAAGGCCACCTTCATAAGGTTGGTGAACATAGGCAAGATAGCGCAATACTAGCTCAACATTCATTTGTGCGGTAACCGCCCGTTCCGTCTGCTGAGTGCAGTCTACAAAAGGTGCAAATTGAGCTCTGGCTTGAAGCCAATCGTGAAGATCGCGATTTAGCATGACAGCAATGCAGTTTCTAATCTCCTGTTCTGATAGAGAAGCGCCGCCAGTGTTTAGCCTTTGAAAGAGTTCAAACTTTGCCAGTGGATCGCTTTCTTGTTTCAAGATTTCCACACGTAGGCGTGCTCGTTTGATTTGAATTTGAAGCGCCTGTCCAATTTCTTCTTGTGCATTGTCTGCGCTCCACTTTTTTCCTGAAAGACTTGGCAAGAAGGTGGTTCCTTCTAAAGTCATCTCGTCAATTTCTTCCCCATCGCTACCTTTCAAAATCCCAGTAAATTGAAAGATCGTCGATAACCTTTGAAGCCCATCAATTAGCTCCCATACACCGCTCTCGTCTTGGAAAACAAAAATTGGTGGAACTGGAATTCCTAACAGCAAAGATTCAATGAATCTTGTTTTCCTCGTCTCATCCCAGCGGAACAACCTTTGGAAAGCTGGATCAATTACTAACTCACCGTCTCTGTACAAGTTCATGATTTCGCCAACTGACATCTCATATCCGTCAGGCGAAATCTCATTTCGTGCAGCCTTCACTTCTGCTTCGAGGCTCATTCTCTTCAGTTCCTTTGGTGTGTTCAGTCTTATGGTTACGCGACATTCGCAACTAAGGGCATTTCTTGACAAGCATGTTTGCGCGCAGTGCAAACGCTCTAATAAGCGCGACCCTCATTTATGAAGCTCTCTTTGAACCAACTCCGCAATCCACTTTGGTGTGTCTGCAGTATGTTTTCTAATCTCTTCAACAGTTTCCACTGGAAGGCGAAGCGAGACCGCAACTCCAAGGACTTCAGGAAACGCCCAAGTGCAACTCTTGCAGTTTTCTTCGCAGCCTTGGCATGAACGCCGCTTTGAGACGTTGCAGTCGTTGCAAATTGCCTGCCAGTTATCAAGCTGGTGCGAACCGCCACGTATTAGCGGTATCTTGTGGTCTGCCTGAAGTCCTCGCACACCAGCTTTTGCTCGCTTGCCGCATATCGCACAACAATAGTCCGCAGCAGCAAATAGCTTCTTCTTCTCAGTGTCAGTCAGATACGCGCGAGGGTTTGCCTGATTAAGTGTTTCAGACTTCAAGCGGTAGTGGTGTTCGCCGTTTATGTGGCGTGTCTCTATATCGCACCCCAGCTCGTCTCTTAGCTCGCGAGTTCGACGATCGAAATATTTTTGATTTGTCAGTTCAAGCAGACGGGAGCTTGATACCCACCCTTTGGGATAGCTGTCGCCCGCTTCCCATAACGTTTTTAGGATAAGCTGTTTAACTTTGCTCAAACTCTTGGTGTTTAGTGATAGAAGATACTGGTTGTAGCTCAAAACTGCTCTCCAGGTGTTGTTGCGCAGTTAGGGTATCCGTATGGGTCGCGCTTTACCAGAGGTTGAGGGCAAGTTTGACCTTCTTCTTGCGCCAGCTGTCGAAGGCGCTACAATATGTGGGGTGAAATGAGGGTTCAATCATACATGAGCAGCATCAGTGTTTTAGAGATTTGCGCGGGCGCTGGCGGACAAGCACTTGGCTTGGAGCAAGCGGGATTCGCTACGGCGGCGGCGGTCGAAATAGACGCTGACGCCTGCAATACTCTTCGCCTCAACAGACCTGGCTGGACAGTCGTTGAGGCGGACCTGAAGGAATTTAGTGCCCACGAGTACGATGGTGTCGACTTGCTCGCTGGCGGTGTTCCGTGTCCTCCCTTTTCCGTGGCGGGAAAGCAGCTTGGTGCTGACGACGAGCGGGACTTGTTTCCCGCTGCCCTTAGGCTTGCACGCGAATGCAAGCCTAAGGCTGTAATGTTAGAGAACGTAAGAGGGCTGTCATCATCCAGATTCGTTGACTATCGCCGCGCCATTATTCAAGAACTTGGAGATATGGGGTACGAAGCGCACTGGGAGCTATTGCGCTCTAGCGATTATGGGGTTCCACAATTGAGGCCGCGGTTTGTACTGGTTGCATTGAAACGCGAAATTTCAAGGGAATTCAACTTTCCTAAACCATTGGAAAGTCAAATGACTGTTGCTGCAGCGATTGGTGATCTGATGGCGGCTGAAGGCTGGGGTGGAGTTGAGGAGTGGCGCAAGAAGGCTGCCGCAGTGGCTCCAACAATTGTTGGGGGGTCAAAAAAGCACGGTGGTGCGGACCTAGGTCCAACTAGGGCAAAACGTCAGTGGGCTGAACTGGGAGTTGATGGTAAGGGCATAGCCAATGAACCGCCAAACTCAAGTCATGCTATTGATCACCTGCCTAGACTGACGCTGAGAATGGCGGCCAGAATTCAGGGTTTTCCTGACCACTGGGAATTCAGCGGTGGTAAGACCTCAAAGTACAGGCAGATAGGTAATGCATTCCCGCCGCCCGTCGCTCGTAGCGTTGGGCAAGCAATCGCAGCGGCGATACGGGGAGAGCGGGTTGAAAAGAGTGAAGAAGCCCAAATGCGCTTAGCGTTGGCTGCAGAATAAACAATCGCCGCTGCATTCAAAGAAGCTCAATCGCGTTGCGTAGCTTGCTCTCATTGTAATCAATGTATCTCTGGGTCGTGCTTATGTCCTTGTGTCGAGCCAACGCCTGTATCACGCGCACGTTCACACCTTTGTCTGCCAACTCCGTCAAAAACTGTCTGCGGCCGCTGTGACTGCTTGCGCCCTTGATGCCTGCCAGAGCATAGAACTTGGCGAACAAATTCACGATTGTTTGCGCACTAAAGCCGCCGCGCTTTGCGCTGAAGAACAACGGAGCATTTGGTTTGCTGACATGGCGCGGGTAGGTGGCGGCAAATGAAGCAAGCGCCTTGTTCAAACGCTTGCTTACCAGCACAGTACCTGCTTCACCACCCTTTGTCTGCGTTACTGCCAAATACACAGTGTCTCGTACGTTACCCTGCTCGTCAAAAACGTCGCCAACCTTTAGTGCCGCGATCTCACAAGCACGTAGCCCAGCAAAAAAACTGAAAGCAAAGATTGCGCGATTTCTTGTTTTGTAGCGGTGTGCGTCAATGACTGCGTAGACGCGTTTCTGTTCTGTAGTTGTCAGTAACTTTGCTTGTTTCATGTCTCACCCAAAATGTGTGTTTCTGTCACAAGTCATTGTAAAACCACACATTTTTCAAAACGACCGAAAAAGGCATTGAGGCTAAGCCTTTGTTGCCAATGGCTTTTTGGGGAAGATGTTAGACATTACTGAAAGTCTAACATTTTGATATTTGTCCGTCGTTGCAGACCACAGCAGCAATCCTGTGTTGCTCCAGCAAATGCTGTTCAAGCTGATCCCTGACTTCACTCAAAATTTGAATGTCGCTGTCAGCAATGCTGCCTAGCTTTTTCCGTTTCAGATGTGCCAACGCGATATTGATCTTGGTCTTGTTGAGGCAGTTGATTGCAACAGGGATCGAAAATTCCCCGTTCTTGTTCTTTTGGACGGCAAACCAGCTTTTGCTTCTCCAACACCAATCTGTGCTGAATTCTTCTGCCGTCTCCACAAATGCGTTTTGGTGTAAGTAATCGTAGATTTTTTCCATCAATGACATTGAGTATCTCCTTGTTGTCAATTCGAACTGGCATCAATCGTCAGTTCTTCTGTGCCGCTGCTTCGCATCAGCAGCTGTTGCGGCTCAATCGCTACGCTCTCGCCGCACAGCGTTTTGTTGGCCAAATTCAGATTATTGGCATGATGATTTTGGGAATGAATGAAGGTCTTTATCTAGAGCAATAGGATCACGCCTGTTCTTGGCGTGATCCTGTCGCGCGGCTTTATCCGTCGCTTTTGGGCTACACTCACCAAACCACATGGGTAGAGCAGGTTTTGCGATCATCTCTTTACTGGTCATCTTACGCACGCGCTGGGGCTGGTGTAGCAAAGCTTGTCCAGCGCGATGACGGGTACTGCTAGGCAGCGTGTCGTTCCGTCTCACTAAATTCGCACATCTCTGCGCTACAACCACTACGACAACAGTAAGCACGGTTCCGCAATGGCGGTGTGCTTTTAGGCATCCTGCGCACATTGGCAGGGTAGACTGTTGAAGCGGACAACTGACTAATCCGTTTGCTTACCGTCTCACATCAGAACGGATTTGCGGCACAATGATAACTGGCGTGCTAACCGTGTGGTCAGTTTATAGAGCAGGTGGCTTTCGCCTTAACCTGTTAAAGTTATTTATCGCTTTGGTGCAGATGGCGCGTGATTTCCCGAATATTTCGGCTTTCTTGGTTTGCTTGGTTCAGCAACGCGCACTGGTTTAACAGGTGGCTTTGGGTCTAGCTCTGTTTCACGCCGCTTTGCTTTTCGCCTACTTGCGGCTGCACCATCTTCCCGCAGTTCTGTCCGTAGCCGCTGAACATAGCTGCTTGCGGATTGCATGAGCAACTGTGCGATCTTCAATCGTTCCTGGGTGCTTTGGGTGCGGTGGTTTGCTTCAAGCCTGTTCAGGCAGTTTTGTAGTTCCAATACGTTCATTTCGTTCTCCTGCCTGTATTTAGCTTTAGCAGGCTAAGGAGTTTTGAAATGGGCTCATTTGCTACGCTTGGGAAACTGACCTCGCGCCACATTTTCAATGTAGTCTTCAGCGGCAGCCAGGTGGCGGTTGAAACTGGCCGTTTGTCTGCGCCTGACCTCTCGTTGAATGTCGTTGTATGGCAGATCTTCTCGTTTTGCCATTTCTACAGTCCAACCGTTCACAACCCTATTGACGTGTAGGCCAGCGAGTTCAGCCAGCTCGTACTTCTTCTTGCGCTTCTTGTGTTCTTGCCAAACGTCCCACACACATAGTGTTTGGTATAGCGATACAAGCCGCACTTTGGCCGCAACGGGATACAAAGCCCTGCTTACCTTCCGTGCCGCCGCTACGTCTGCTTTGTGGTCGTTTAGAATATCGCGGAAGTTGCGAACTAGTTGCTTGGTCCTCACTTCAAGGGGAATCGACAATGTGATGGTCCCGTCAGTTTGGTCGTTCAACGACCTGTTTCCCGCCCGAATCCGCCGTGCAGCGGGTTCTGCAAACAAGTGCTGCCCGCGCGTTAAGTCTTCTTCGACTTTCTCACTCCACCATTTCCAGAAGTCCTTTGTCTTGTATGCGTGCACATCACCAAAGTCAGCGTACAGCTTTTTGTAGCGCCCCTTGCCGCTCCGTTCACAGCAATCCTTGTACCCTTCGTGTCGCCTCAAAAACTCCCACCAGAAGTAAAACACGGAGCATTGCCATGGCTTTGCATCATGGAATGGCGGTTGGATTCGCGCCAGCCGTTTGGAGATGTACTCGCCAGTTTCACGTGAGCGTATGCCCTTGAATGGTGGGGCATGAATAAAGAGCTTTGGGCCCGCTCTATGTCTTCTATCATCCATAGTAAAAACAGATAGTTAAGAGAAAAAATGCACATTTACATAGAGCCTATTTCACTGAACGAAGAAAGTCAAAAATTCGCGATACATTGATTGTGTTGATGACGAACAGAGCTTCAACAAAACACTGAAACGCATGACAGAAAAGGAAATAGACATGCAAAACACATTTGAAACCCAAATCGAAACCAATGCTCAAAACCTCATCTTGAACACTAGTGAAAGCCCCAAAGCTGAGCGCAGCAACGAAAAAGACGTTATGAAATTTTTCCTCCGTCCCGCGCAAAACATCGACAATGAGGTTGATGCTGCTGTTGATCTGCTGAGCGAATTGCGCGGCGTATATGGCGAGTATGTCCAGCTGCAAGAAAAAGCGAACATCGCGCTGTACGAGTTTCTCCAAGGCGTCTTTGGCGTCGTCGCACGGATGAACATTCACCGCCACGATCGTAAAAAAGTCGAGCTTAGCCGTATGCGGAACACTTTTGAGGTAACGATCAAGCAGCTGAAAAAGGAAGAAAAAATCGACTTCACCGCAGCTACATCGTTTGAAGCTAAAGTGCTGCGGTTTGTATGTGGAAACATCACAAAGTCGCGTGAAAAGGCATGGGTTCGTGTTCTGAAAATCGCGCTCAAGTGCGATGACGTTACTAGTGGAAAAATCTCATTTGCAGCATGGCTTGCGCGGGAAGGTGGGATTTACGAGGTGGCAAACACGAACGAAAGCGGTGTTAAGCCAAGCGAACGCCATCAAGCGAATGTTGAAAACGGGCTAACGTTTGTCGACAGCTGGCTTGGGACTGAGGAACATCAAGAGCTGCGAAACAAGTTCGCCTGTGAACCCAACTTGCGCAACGACCAATATAAAGGACTTTCTGTTGCTCTAATTCGTTACAATGATGAAGGAGAGCCAGAATTGGTTGTTGAAGACGGCGACGTGAAAACGATTGAATACATGCTGGCGATTGTTGGCAAAGTATTGGATGAGCCTGTGCGCGACAGGAAAGAGGTGCTGGCTGAAGAAGCTGCCAAAGTGCAAACATTCACTGATATTACTGGCCGTGAGCCAGAAATGCACCGCGATCACGACTATGCCTAAGCCTAATCGTAAGAGCAAAAAAACTGGGGCCATCTTGGCCCCTTTTTCTTTTGTCATAACACTAATTTAGATCGTTTTTGTCGTTGAAGGGGCCAGACTAGCGACGGTTTCGAAAGGAGTGAAAACATGACACATCTAGCAAAATTGGCGGTCAAATCCGTTGTTCGTACTGCAAGGCAAGACCCAACAATGCAGCGCAGGCAGAAGCTTGTTGCTGGCATTGATGAGCAGCTGAATGTGGCTGCGGCTGCGCTAAAAGGCGAGGACCACCAAGTGAAGCGCAAGACTTGGGGCAAAGACGAGCATGGCGAGAAAGTGCTTGTTGATCGTATGCGCAAAGTGCGCCCTTGGTTTTTTGAGCAGGACGGCGGCTGGTACGTACAGTGCAAGTACGGCAACAAGGTGTTGGCGCTAGGCAAAGGCAACGCGGTGTTTGTCAAAACGCTGAAAGATGTGCAGGGGGCGCTTGGGTCGTTGAAGGGCGCTGTTGAAGCTGGCGAACTGGACGACGCGATCGCCGTGGCCGCAAAGCGCAAGTCAATTTGAAATGAAAGCGGCTAGGGCGACTTTTGCGCTAGCCCTTCAATATCCGCATCAACGCGTCATCCGTGATCAAATCGTTGCCCAGGGCTTCCAGTGCTTTTATCGTAATCTCGTCAGTCACAACATAGTTTGGCCGTTCAACGCCTAAAGCTGCCAACAAGCCCGCCTCGTCCAACTTACCATTTGCCAGCATGTCAAAAGCCATGCCGACAACGTCGCCAGTGTCAGATTTTTTCGTCTTCGCTGTGTTCTTCCGCATGTCGCGTCCGCTGTGCATCTCAGCATTCAAAATGGGGCTAAACTTGCTGTAGTGCTTATCAATCATCGTGGTGCCAGTGCCCATTTGCTTGCTTAGGGCATGAGTACTCATTCCGCGCTTCAAGTCTCGCGTCGCATAATAGTGTCGTAGACTGTACAGGGTGCGGGATTTGCCATCAGCGCCAACTTTCAAGCTCAAGTCATCCAGCAGCGCATTAAATGCGCGGTTCAGGCTGGCGATGTTGGTAACTTGACCTAAGCGCGTCGTAAACACGTGCTCGTCACTTTTTGCAGCGACGAGATCTGAGAAGCTGTCGTAGCTTAAAGACGAATTCAGCTTGCTTTGCCTGTCCAAGTAGCCTTCCACAGTGTCTCGCGCCACTGCGCTTCTCTTTCGCGTTTTTCCGTCAACATTTACAACCAGGTATTTCTCGCCGTCGTTTTCTTGCCATTCAATGTTGCGCCAGCGCAGCCCCAACGCTTCCTTGCCTTGTCTTATGCCTGTATTCGCTAGGAACAAAACGTAGTTACGCAGCACTTCGCGTGTCGCCGCCGCCTTCTTGTTGTCCGTCTTCTCATGCCAAGTGCGCAGCGCGGTGTAGATTTTCTTGTATTCAGCGTCTGTAAAGCTGCCTCTGCTTTCGCTTTTGACGCCTTTGTTTAGCAGAGTGGGGCGCATAGATTTTACGAGCCAGCCTTGCAGTTCTGCCTCATCCAAAACCCTGTTCAGTGCCGCGTTATGATTGTTGATGCCGCTTTGCGAAAATGGCTTCTTGTTCTGCTCTGTGCGCCAAGCGTCGAACTTCGTCAAAGCAGCCAAGTCAATCTTATCTACGTCTGTGCTGCCAAAGTACGGAATGAGCCAAATGCGCAGTGCTGAAATGTAGTCTTTGTACGCCAGTTTGCCCGTCCCATTTTCCAATGCATCTTGCATGCGTTTGATGGCGTGTTCAGCAACATGCTTGAACTTGCGGGTTTGGGCAGGGAGGTTGTTTTTGATGCGAGCTTCTGTTTCGTAGTACAGCTCAATCGCGCGCTCTTTCGCTTCCTCCAAATCGTCAGTTTTTGTACTCTTAACAATGCGTTTGCCGTTATCTAGCGTCAGCCGCGCGTACCAATTGTCACTGCCGCTTCGCTTATCCAGCTTCAGTTTCTTGTGCACATTTACCGTGCTTACACCGTAGCTCATCGTATGCCGCTTTTGTTAAATGCCTGTTGCTGAACACTATACGGCAAACGAGTCAAAGTCGCAGCAGAAACTGCACGCGGACTGTGCACGAATTGTGCACAAGATGCGCGACACAAGATCTTGTGCCGAAATCTGCAAATTATTGGAAATTCTACTAAATGTTGGAGGCGAGTACCGGAATCGAACCGGTGTACACGGATTTGCAATCCGCTGCGTCACCACTCCGCCAACTCGCCATCCGTGGTGTGGGGGTTCTCTAGCGCGGGTCTTGGGGGGATGTCCAGCCCGGTTTCGCGGTTGGATGTGTGATTTTCCGGCACAGGTTTCAGAAAAGGCCAGATCCGGTGCTCAATAAGGTCGCACCACCTTGCAGGATTGCAGCCATCGGCCTAACTGTGGCAGAAGATAACAAAGATCCCAGAAACATAGGCCCGCCATGACTGATTTCGCCGCACGCCGTACCATGATGGTCGACACGCAGGTGCGTCCTTCGGATGTTACCAAATTCCCGATCATTGATGCGATGTTGACCGTCGCGCGTGAGGAATATGTGCCGGATGGCAAACGCGAGGCCGCCTATGTCGGTGAAAACATCGATCTGGACGACGGGCGTGTGATGCTTGAGCCGCGCACATTGGCCAAGATGTTGGATGCGTTGAACGTACAGCCGAACGAGCTGGTGTTGGATCTAGGCTGCGGCCTTGGCTACAGCGCCGCAATTCTGGCCCGCATGGCGGATTTCGTGATCGCCGTAGAAGACACGGAAGATCGTGCCAACGAAGCACAGGGCATTCTGTCGGCACAGGGCGTGGACAACGTGGCTGTCGTCGCGGGATCGCTGGCCGAGGGCAACGTAAAACACGGCCCTTATGACGTGATCATGGTGGAGGGTGCAGTGGAAACCATCCCCGCAAGCTTGTTGGATCAGCTCAAGGATGGGGGGCGTATTGCCTGCATCTTTGCCGAGGGAATGTTGGGAACTGTAAAAATCGGGTATAAGATCGATGGGGAGATGGTCTGGCGGCCGAATTTTAACGCCGGAGCCCCCGTTGTGGCTGGATTTGAAGCACCACAGGAATTCGCGCTTTAAGATCGGCGATGCGCCCGCAGTGAATTTGAGATGCAGGAGAGCGATATGCGTATTGGGTTTAAATCGAAGCTGACAGGGCTGGCCGTTGCCTGCGCCCTTGTCGCCACGCCGGCGGCCTATGCGGAAAGCCTCTCGGACGCGATGGCGTCGGCCTATAAGAACAGCGGTTTGCTGGATCAGAATCAGGCTCTGCTGCGCGCCGCGGACGAGGATGTCGCGATTGCGCAAGCAAGATTGCGCCCGGTGCTCAGCTATGCGATTCAGCACACATGGATCGATCCGACAACGCTTGTTCCCAATGACGACTACTGGCGCACGTCGGCGACGCTGACGGCTTCGGTTCTACTGTTCAATTTTGGCCGTGGAAAGATGGCGGTCGAAGCCCAGAAAGAGGCCGTGCTTGCGACGCGTGACACCCTTGTCGCGGTCGAGCAGAGCGTGCTTCTGCGTGCGGTCAACGCCTTCCTGAATGTCCGCTCGGCAAGCGAGAACGTTCAGCTTCAGGCCAACTCGGTCCGTGTTCTGACGCAGGAACTGCGGGCTGCGAATGACCGCTTCGAAGTGGGCGAGGTCACGCAGACTGACGTCGCGCTGGCACAGGCGCGTCTTGCTGCCGCGCGCTCGGGTGAGGCTTCGGCGCAAGGCAACCTTGCGATTGCGCGTGAAGAGTATCGTGCCGCAACTGGGCATTACCCAGGCACTTTGTCGGCACCGCCGCGCTTCCCGATGACCGCAAAAACGGTGGATGCCGCGAAGGCCATTGCGCGCGAACGTCATCCTGATCTGCTTGCCGCACAACACAATGTGCGCGTGACCGAACTGGCGGCTGAGATTTCGAAAGCGTCGATGAAACCGTCCCTGGTGGGCTCGGCCAGCGCAACTTGGATGGACCGGACCTCGGCTTCGTCTAGCTTGGACAGCACCAACAGCACCGTTGGCATCGCCCTGCAGGGTGATATCTATTCCGGTGGCCTGAAATCCGCTGAATATCGCAAGGCGATTGCCCAAATTGATGCGTCAAAGGCTGGCCTGAGCCAGGCGCGTATTGCCGTTGATCAGGGCGTTGCGAACGCATGGGCGCAGTTGGCCATCGCGTCGGCTTCGCTTGAGGCAACCGATCGTCAGATCCGCGCCAGCCGGGTGGCTCTACGCGGCGCTCGGGAAGAGGCATCGCTGGGCTCGCGGACCACGCTGGACGTGCTGAACGCCGAGCAAGAGTTGCTGGATGCAGAAGCCGCTCGCATCACCGCACAGTCGAATCAATACCTTGCCGTTTACTCGCTGTTGGCGTCGATGGGCCTGCTGACCGCCGAGCACTTGAATCTTGGCGTCGTCGCCTTCGATCCCGAGGCCTATTACAACACCGTCAAATCTGCACCGCTCCACCGCGTCAGCCCGCAGGGCGAGCGTCTGGACCTTGTGCTCGAGGCGCTGGGCAAGAAATAAAGCACTTTCCGGGACTTGCGCAGCGTGTGTGATTTGCCTCGGTGTCGCAGGTTTCTACTTGTGGCTGTTGTCTGGCCGGGTTGAACTGGCTAGTCTGGCATCAAACGCACAGGGAATCTGTGTGCGTGACGCAGCTGAACAGGAAGTGCCTTATGTCGGATCCGGTCTCGAACGCAGAAATTGAAGATGTTCTGTCCTCGATCCGCCGTCTTATCGCTGCCGGTGATCCAGACCAGAACGACGATGGTCAAACGGCCGATCTGACGGATGACAAACTGATCCTGACGCCCGCCTTTCGTGTGTTCGGAGGCGGTCCGGATGAGGCCGTCAAGGACGACGCGCCCGCTCTTTCGGCGCTCCCCCCTACGGGACGTGATATTCCGGTTGAGCGGTTAGAGCAGAGCGCCCTGTCCGCCGCTGCATCGCCTGAAGACGAGGGTGATGCTGATAGCGCCGAAAACATGCCGCCGTTTGTTCTGTCTTTCGATGCCAACATGGCCGAACCGGGACTTCAAAGCACGTCAGATATGCCGATACCCCCTGCAGACACGCAGGTTGATTTCGAAGACAATTGGGACAGTGATGCGTTGGGCGAAACCGCACAGGTGGCCTTTTTGCACCAACGTGTAACCAGTGTTGCCACGCATACGCCTTTGGATGAGGTTGAATCGGAGGCGGTAGCCGAAGAGGTCGCCGAGCTCGAGGTTATGGTTGAGGACGAGGCCGTGGCGACTGACGCCGCAGCTGCGGCAATCGAGACGGAGGAAGCGCCGGTTGTCGACGCGGCCCCCGAGGCTGAAGTCGTGCCCGAGGTAGACGCTGCGCCAGAGGTTGAAGACGTGAATGCTCTGGCCGTGGACGTGGAACCCATTGCGGATGAAAACCCCGATGTTGTCGTTGTCGCGGACGAGCCGGTTGAAGCCGACGGTGACGACCTTCCGGAAGACGAGGTCGAAGACCAGCCTATTCTTGCCGAAGCCAAGATTGATGATCTGACGGATGATTCGGTGGAAGACACTCTGAGTACCGAGGTATTGGCCGCCGCCGTGGATGACGCCCCTGTAGCAGAGATCGTCGAAGACGACAGTGATTTCATCGACGAAGACCACCTGCAGGAAATCGTCTCGCGGATCGTACGCGAAGAGCTGAAGGGCGAAATAGGCGTGAAGATTACCCAAGCTGTCCGCCGGATGGTCCGCCGCGAAGTCACCCGTGCGCTGTCTTTGGAGAAGTTTGACTAACGCATTCAGCCCTTTCTGAGAAGCAGAGTGGCCCGAGAACGCCGGAGGCGTGGCAGGGTATTTGTGTCTCGAGCTAAGGGCGGAATGCTCTAAGACCTAGTGGGCCAAGTCCAACAAGGCACCAATATCCAAATGTGTTTCCAGATGATCGGCCAGCGCGTCCAGGCTGGACTCGATTCGTGCGTCAAAGCTGATGTCTGAGGTCTGCGCGCCCAGCCCGTTCAGGAAATGACGTCGGAACCCATCCGCAGCAAAGAGCCCATGCAGGTAACAGCCCTGAATGCGCCCATCTGCGCTGCTAGCGCCTTCGGGGCGATCACTGACCGACAGCCATGCGGTATCACAATCAGGACCTACTGTACGTCCCAGATGGATCTCGTACCCCTCGACCGCTTGGCCCGAGGGCAGGTGGGTTGCCTGCGTAAGCGCCAGCGTCTTGCGGGGTTCCAGGTGTGTGACCACATTCAGATGCCCCAGCCCGGCCACGCGACCTGCCGGGCCTTCAAGGCCATCCGCATCGATGATCTCGGTCCCCAGCATCTGAAAGCCGCCACAGATGCCCAGTACATGCCCACCGCGCCGGATATGGGCGGTTAGGTCGATGTCCCAGCCTTGTGCCCGGAAGTCCGCCAGATCGGCGATGGTGGACTTCGATCCCGGGATCAGCACCAGATCGGCATCGCCGGGCAGGGGGCGGCCGGGCTCGATGATCTCGACGGTCACGTCCGGTTCGTTCACCAAGGGGTCCAGATCGTCGAAATTGGCAATGCGGTTCAGGCGCGGCACCGCGATTTTGAACACGCCCCCTTTGCGCGTGGCAATGTCCATCACGTCCTCGGCGGGCAGGCGCCACGCATCCGCGAACCAGGGCAGGGTGCCTAGATCGTGCCAGCCGGTCAGGCGGGCGATCTCGTCGGCACCATCGGCGAACAGGGTGGGGTCTCCACGAAACTTGTTGACCAGAAAGGCTTTGATCCGCGCGCGGTCCTCGTCGGGCAGCACCGCATGAGTGCCCACCAGTTGCGCAATCACGCCACCCCGGTCAATGTCACCCGCCAGCACGACCGGCAGGTCGGCGGCCTCGGCAAAGCCCATATTGGCAATGTCACCCTTGCGTAGGTTGACCTCGGCAGGGCTGCCTGCGCCTTCGACCAGAACCAGATCGCGTCCTTCTCCTAGGCGGTGAAAGCTCTCCAACACGCGCGGCATCAGCTCTGATTTGGCCTTGCCATAGTCGCGCGCCTTCATGGTGGCAAAGCGCTTGCCTTGCACAATGACCTGCGCGCCGGTGTCGGTCTCGGGCTTCAATAGAACCGGGTTCATGTCGACAATCGGGTCCAGCCCACAGGCCCGCGCCTGCAACGCCTGCGCGCGCCCGATCTCACCACCATCCACAGTGACAGCCGCGTTGTTTGACATGTTCTGCGGCTTGAACGGGGCCACGTTCAGCCCGCGCTTCACGGCCGCCCGCGCAATCCCCGCCACTAACAGAGATTTCCCAACATTCGAGCCTGCGCCCTGGATCATAATCGCCTTGGTCATGGCCAAGACTTAGGCGCTTTTCAAAGCGCGCTCCAGCCCTGTTCCGACATGGCGAGGGGCTGAAACGAAAAACGCGCCCCAAACGGGACGCGTCTTCCATTGAGTATTCTTGTGCGCGCTTACGCGGCTTCTGCGGTGGCGGCGTTGCGACGCTCGCTCTCTTCGCGGCTCAGTGCGACCGAGGTGCGGATGCCTTTGGACACGAAGTCCATCAGACCGCTCACGACGCGCTCGTTCGGGTCGATGCCTGCACAGCTCAACACTTCGCGCCCATCGCGCGACCGGGCCCAGCGGGCGATCTGATCGGGGCCGTTGCCGTATTTCTTGTCATCAGCAATGGCGTCGTCCAACGCAGCCAGCACGACAGCAGCGAAAAGCTTGCGCGCGCGGTTGCCTTGTTCGTTATTGAAAGCGGTACCGTCTACGGAGTCCAGCATGGTCGTCCTTTATTATTGCTCTTGCGGTTTCTGGCGTAGCGGCCAATATGGCGTTTTCTGCGTGATTCGGTATCCCCTGGATCACATGGCAGCCATGCACCTGTCGCATAGCTGTTACATTTGGCCGTGACGCGCGTGCTTGCCAGAGACAAGCCTGCAAGATATAGGGTCGGGCCAAGAAATTTCAACCTTTTGTGAAGGTTTCAGGATATGCCCAAGATCAACGGAAACGAAATTCGCCCCGGCAACGTGTTGGAGCACAACGACGGCCTGTGGGCTGCAGTGAAGGTCGACCACGTAAAGCCCGGTAAAGGCGGCGCATTTGCGCAGGTCGAGCTGAAGAACCTGCGCAATGGTTCCAAACTGAACGAACGCTTCCGTTCCGCAGACAAAGTCGAGCGTGTACGTCTGGAGCAGAAAGATCAACAGTTCCTCTATGAAGATGACGGCATGCTGATCTTCATGGACACCGAGACCTATGAACAGAACCAGATCCCGGCCGACCTTCTGGGCGAACGCCGCCCCTTCCTGCAAGACGGCATGACCATCGTGGTCGAGTTCTACGACGACGAAGCCCTGAACGCGTCCCTGCCGCAGAAAGTGACCTGCGTCATCGAAGAGACCGAGCCAGTCGTCAAAGGTCAGACTGCCGCCAACAGCTTCAAGCCCGCCGTTCTGGACAACGGCGTACGCATCTCGGTGCCGCCCTTTGTGGCACAAGGCGAAGCTATTGTGGTGAACACCGAAACCATGGAATATTCCGAACGCGCCTAAGCGGCTCGGGAATACCCCAATAAGGGCAGGGCGCAGGCTCTGCCCTTTGTGTTTGAGGCCCAGATGACCACGATCCTCTTCAACAAACCCTTCAATGTGCTTTCACAGTTCACCGATCGTGGCAACGAAGGCAGCGACCGGCAGACCCTGTCGGACTATATCGACCTGCCGGGTGTCTACGCGGCGGGGCGGTTGGATCGGGACAGCGAAGGGCTTTTGGTGCTGACGGATGACGGCAAGCTGCAGGCGAAGCTTGCAAACCCAAAGCATAAGCTTTCAAAAACATACTGGGTGCAGGTGGAAGGTGTTCCTGACGAGGCCGCCCTTCAGGCGCTCCGTGATGGCGTCGTACTCAAAGACGGCCGTACCCGCCCCGCCAAGGCCCGACGGATCGACGAGCCCACCGGGCTCTGGCAACGTAATCCGCCCATCCGTGTGCGCAAATCCGTGCCCGATTGCTGGATTGAACTGAAGATCACCGAAGGTAAAAACCGTCAGGTCCGCCGCATGACCGCCGCAATTGGCCACCCAACCCTGCGCCTGATCCGCTACGGCGTGGGTGCCTATACGCTGGATGGGATCGGCCACGGCAAATGGCGCTACGCCTGACGCTGCTTTTTCTTGTTTTAAATATCCCGGGGGAGCGTGATTTTCCGCAGGGAAATCATGCGGGGGCAGCGCCCCTTAGCCCTTCCAGTTGACCACTGCGTCCCCGGCCTGCATGTCGGACCCTGCCCGATCAAAACGCAGATAGGCAATCGCCTGATCACCTGATTGGGTAAAGAGCGTCCCTACGGGCTTCCCGTCCCGTGTGATCGCCGTGCCAACAGGGGCCTCGCCTTCGATGGAAACCGTTGCCAGCCCCTTCTTCAACTCAGTCTTGTGCTTCATCCGTGCGGTCACTTCCTGACCCACATAGCAGCCCTTGCGGAATTCCACGCCGTTCAAATGCTCGAACCCAGCTTCCAGAAGATAGCTGTCCCCGGTCAGCTCGATCCCGGTTTCCGGAATGCAATGGGCCACGCGAAGGGCATCCCAATCTATGCCTGTCTGGCTATCGCGACCATCATAGGCACGCCACCCCAGTGCTGCGTGACGCGGATCAGCAAATGCCGCGACGGGCGCATCTCCCAGCCCACGAGCCGGCGTAATGTCCGTCGCCTCGATCGAGACATCTGCACGCAGCTTGTACATTGTCAGACGCTGCGCCAGCGACCGCGCCAGATCCGTGGCGACGTCGATTAGAATGGCGTCCTCGGCCGGGACCAGCAGGAAATCGGCCAGATACTTGCCCTGTGGGGTCAGAAGGGCCGCATAGACCAAGCCGTCCTTCAACCCTTTCACGTCATTCGACACCAGCCCCTGCAAAAAGCTTTCGCGATCCTTGCCTGAGACCCTCAACACTGTGCGGTCTGTCATGTTGCTCTCCTGTGTCTCCAAGGGTCAGTCCTTGCGTTTGCGCCATAAGCCGCCTGACAGAATGCCACGGAACGACCAGCGGGGCGGCTCCTTGGCTTCCTTGGGCAGATAAACCTTAGCCCTGCGCGTGGACGTGTCAGAAACGCCGCCGCCATCCTGAAACTGAAGGTTATAAAGCTGCGCATAGAGGCCACCGCGTTCCAGCAGCTCGTCATGCGTGCCCTGATCCACCACGCGCCCCTGATCCATCACGACGATCTTGTCGGCATCACGCACGGTGGACAGGCGGTGCGCGATGACCAGCGTCGTACGGCCCTTGGACAGCGTGTCCAGTGCCTCTTGCACCAGCTTCTCGGATTTCGTGTCCAGCGCCGAGGTCGCCTCGTCCAGCAACAGCACCGGGGCATCGCGCAGGACGGCGCGCGCGATGGCAACCCGCTGGCGCTGCCCACCGGACAGGTTCGAGCCACGCGGTCCGGCAGGGCTGTCCAGCCCGTGCTCAAGCCGCGGCAGGAAGTCCGCCACATGCGCCGTATCCAGCGCATGTTTCATTGTGGCTTCGTCTACGTCATTGCGCCCCATCAAGATGTTGTCGCGCAGGGTCTCGTCAAATAGCAGCGCCTCTTGGCTGACCACAGAGAACAGCCCGCGCAGTTGATCCAGTGGCAGGGCGGTGACGTCCGCGTTCCCGATTTTTACTTTGCCGGTTTTGGCGTCCGCCAGGCGTGTCAGAAGGTTGAACACGGTGCTTTTGCCGGCCCCGGATGCGCCTACAAGGGCGGTGGTTTTTCCGGCCTCGGCAGTGAAGCTGGCACCGCGCAGAATGGGCGTGTCGCCATAGGCAAAATTCACGTTGTCCAACACAATATCCGCCTGCGCGGCCTTCGCGGGTAGGGCGGCGGGCTTGGCCGGGGACAGGATCGACGGACGCTGGGCGAACACGTCGCGAATACGCATCATGCTGGCAATCGCCGCCTGCCACCCGCCTGAGACCTTGCCCAGATTGCGCAAGGGATCAAAAACCAGCGCCATCGCGGTGAAGAAGCTCATGAACTCGCCCACGGTCTTCACGCCCGCATTGATCTGTAACCCGCCGTAGACCAGCACGCCGAAAAAGCCGATGGCAGCGATGATGTCGATCAGGGCAACGATGGCACCCTGATTGGCCTGGCTTTGCAGATGGGTTTTGGCGAAGACGTCGATTTCGCGGTCCACGCGGGACTGCTCGTGACGTTCGGTGCCCGACAGTTTGATCGAATTGATGCCGTGGAAAATCTCGTCCAGCCGGGTCGAGATCTGGGCAGCAGCGCTCCGGCTGTCGGTGGTGGTTCTACGCACGCGCTTTTGCAGGATGCCCATCGGATAGGTCAGGACAGGTGCCGCGGCCACGGCCACCACAACCCAAAGCCAATCAATCCACATAGCCACACCGAGAAGAGCAAGCAAAGACACAACATCCCGAGCGACAGCGGCCAGCACGACCTCCCAGATCGTGGCAATGGCCTGCGCATCCCCACGGACCCGCTCCATAAGCGTGCCGGGGGAATTATCGCGGAAATAGCTGCTATCGAGCGTCAGCATGTGTGCGACCATGTCCGATTGCAGTTTCGCGGCCACGCGCTGTCCCACATGGACCATCAAAACGCGGTGACCAAAGGCGGCAAAGGCGCGGGTGATGAAGATCCCCGCGACGATAAGGGCAACGCCTAAGATGGCTTGTGTTGCTCCCGATGAAAATGCCACGTCGAACATCGGTTTGATCATGTAGCTCAAGCCGCCCAGTGCCAGACCTTCGACCAGCATCAACAGCATCGCCAAAGCTAAGGGAAGGCGATAGGCGCGCATATAGCCTTTCCACAGCCAGCGGATCATCTTTTTCTGGTCGGTGCGGGCGGTCTCAGAACTCATTACTTTTTCCGTTTCGCCTGAAAGGCTTGGGTGATTGTCTCGGGGTCATAATGCTGTGCCAGCCAGTCCCGGATCGAGATCGCGTCGTTCTTGTGGTGATCGGCATAGGCATTGATCATCGCAGTCAGGATACCCGCTTTCGTCCAGCGTTGGTGGGCGTATTTCAAGGACAACTGCGCGCGCGCCTCGTCCGGAGTCGCGCCACACTGGTCCAACAGGTAAAGCGCAGACGCGATGCCGGTGCGATCCGCGCCGGATTTACAATGAACCAGAAACGGCTTTTCGGCACGTTCCATGATGTCCAGCAGGTCAAGATAAACCTTGCGCTCTTTCGCAGCGTATGCGGTCATCTGGTGATCGATCAGCGTCATACCATAGTCGCGGCAGGCCTCGGCCTCGAACAGGTAGTGCGAGAGTTTGCTCTCGCCCCGCAGGTTGATCACCGTCTTGATCCCTGCTGCCTGAAGTGCCGGAAAATGCACCGGATCGGGCTGGTTCGACCGCCACGCATCCGGTGATAGCTGATGGCGATTGGGCAGGATCCGGCGGATGAAAGAGTGATCGATGATGTTGCTGCGCAGCCGTGCCGCGCGCCGTCCTTCAGGCGTCGAGATGTCCATCCCGAACTGGTGTTTCCACGCATGTTCGCGTTGTTTGATCTTGGCATACAAGCTTCTGAACATGCGGTTTCGGTCCAGTTTAGGGTTGCCGCCTAACGGCGTACCTACGGGATGTAACTTGTCCGCGCGCCACAAACAAGCAGGCGACCCTGACAACGACGTTGACGCAATCGGGGTGGCGCATTACCGCTTGAGGTCTGAAAAGTGAAAGAGCCCCCCATGCCTTTATCCCACGGTCGTACCTATCTGGCCATTCCGGGCCCCTCGGTCATGCCGGATCGCGTGCTGCAAGCCATGCATCGCGCCGCGCCCAACATCTATGCGGGCGAGGTGGTGGATATGATGCCCGGTTTGATCGACGGCCTGAAATCGGTTGCCCGTACCCGGCATGATGCGGTGATCTATATCGCCAATGGTCATGGTGCATGGGAGGCGGCCCTGTCGAACACGCTGTCCCCCGGTGACAAGGTGCTATCCCTGTGCACGGGTCGGTTCGGGCATGGCTGGCACGAGATGGCGACCGGGCTGGGCATCGAACCTGTCATCGAAGAGTTCGGTTTGAAGGCGCCTGTGGATCCAACCCGCGTTGAGGAGCTGCTGCGAGCCGACGCTGCACATAATCTGAAAGCGGTCCTATTGACCCATGTGGACACGTCGACGTCGATCCGGAATGACGTAGCGGTGGTGCGTGCGGCGATGGATGCGGCGGGGCACCCGGCGCTGTTGATGGTCGATTGCATCGCATCCATGGGCTGCGACCAGTTTGAAATGGACGCTTGGGGCGTGGATGTTGCCGTCGCGGCATCGCAGAAGGGGTTGATGGTGCCGCCGGGTATGGGGTTTGTGTTCTTTAATGACAAAGCCGCTGCCGCCCGGGCAGCCAATCCCCGCGTGTCGCGCTATTGGGATTGGGCGCCGCGCGCCAACCCCGAGCAGTTCTATCAGTATTTCGGAGGCACAGCCCCGACCCATCACCTTTATGGACTGCGCGAATCCCTGGCAATGATCGCCGAGGAAGGCGGGATGGACACCGTCTGGGCGCGTCACTCTCATTTGGCCCGCGCGGTCTGGGCGGCGTTTGATGCGTGGGGCGCAGATGGCCCGCTTCAAATGAATGTGGCCGATCCGACGCATCGCTCGACCGCCGTGACGTCGCTGCACATTGGTGCGCCACACGGCACCGCGCTGCGCAATTGGACCGAACAGAACATGGGCATTACGCTTGGCATTGGCCTTGGTATGTCCGCGCCCGAAGACCCCAATGGCGACGGGTTCTTTCGTCTGGGCCATATGGGGCATGTAAACGCGCCGATGGTGATGAGCGCGCTGTCTGCCATTCAATCAGGCCTGACCGCGCTGGGCATCCCGCATGGAGAGGGCGCTTTGCCCGCCGCGGCGAAGGTGATGGCCGAGGTTTAGGCGCGGGCGGCTGCCAGCGCCTTGGGCAGAGCAGCCGCAAACACGTCCAGTTCCTCGGGACGGCCCGCCGAAATGCGAATGCAGCGGTTTTGCGGGGCGGCAAAGGGCATGCGCACGAAGACATCCAGCGCGATGAGTTCGTCCAGAACCGCCTTGGCAAACGCGGCGTCCCGCCCGCAATCCACAGCAACGAAGTTGGTGGCCGAGGGCAGGGTGGTCAGCCCGTTGTCCCGCGCGATCTGGTCGATCCGGGAGCGGGCCTCGGCCACATTCGCGACCACCTGTGCCAGATACCCCTGATCCTTCAGCGCCGCCAATGCGCCTGCCTGACTGATACGGCACATACCGAAATGGTTGCGGATCTTGTTGAAGGCGGTGATCAGCTCGGCCTGCCCAATGGCATAGCCCACCCGTGCGCCTGCCATCCCGTATGCCTTCGAGAACGTGCGCATACGGATCACGCGTGGGTCATCCGTGTTCAGAGCGGGCGCACTGCCTTCCGGGGCAAATTCGATATAGGCTTCGTCCAGCACCAACAGGCAGCCATCGGGTACCGCGTCGATCATGCGCTGGATGGTTTCGGCGTCATGCCACGTGCCCATCGGGTTGTCCGGGTTGGCGATGTAAACAAGCTTGGCCCCGACCTCGGCCGCCTTGTCGATCAGCGCCACGGGATCTTCGTGATCATCTTTGTAGGGCACCGTCTCCAACACGCCGCCAAAGCCGGCCACGTGATAGTTGAAGGTCGGATACGCGCCCTGCGAGGTCACCACCATGTCGCCCGGCCCGACAAGAAGTCGCACCAGATAGCCGAGGATCCCGTCGATCCCTTCGCCCACCAGAATGTTCTCGGGCGCGATGCCGTGGTGATCGGCCAGCGCATGACGCAGGTCGTAGTTTTCTGGGTCGCCATACATCCAGATATCGCCTGCCGCTGCCTGCATCGCGGCGATTGCGTTGGGCGACGGGCCAAACGTGTTCTCGTTCGCGCCAAGGCGTGCCGCAAAATCACGCCCACGGGTGCGTTCCTGCGTTTCGGGGCCGACGAAAGGCACGGTTGCAGGAAGGCTATCGGCAAGCGGGGTCAGGCGGGCATGGGTCTTGGTCATGCCCTTGTTAGAGCAGGGCGTGCGCAGACGGGCAAGGTTGAAATGCGCGCCAAAAGAAAAGGCCGGGTCGCCCCGGCCTGTCCTTTAGATTTCTTTCAGACGATCGAGTGCGGCGTTCAGCGTCGCCTCTTCCTCTTCGCGGGCGGCGAGGTTTGCCTTGGTCTCGGCCAAAACCTCGGCCGGAGCGTTCTCCGCAAACTTCGGGTTCTTCAATCGCCCGCGCAGACCACCCAGTTCCTTGGCCAGCTTGCCCAGCGACTTCTCAAGCCGCGCGATTTCCTCGTCCACGTCGATGATCTCGGCCAGTGGAAGCGCAAAGATGCCACCAGCAACCGCAACGGTGATGCAGCCCTTGGGCAACTCGGCCATTTCCGTGATCGAGTCGACACGTGCCATGCGCATCACCAGCGCTTGGTTGTTCTCCAACGCGGTGCGGCCAGCGGCGTCCAGTTCTTGCTGGATCACCGGGATTTTCAGACCGGCGGGGACGTGCATCTGCGAGCGGGCCGAGCGGATGTTCTCGATCAGCGAGATCACCCAGTTCATTTCGCGCGCGGCGTCTTCGTCCAACAGCTCATCGCCATATTCCGGCCAATCCGCGTGGATCAGCATCTTCGGACGCTCAGCGATCTGGCCCCACAGTTCTTCCGTCACAAACGGCATGATCGGGTGCAGCATGATCAGACACTGGTCGATGACCCATGCCATAGTGGCGCGGGTCTCGGCCAAAACGGCCTCGTCATTCGAGTTCAGTAGCGGCTTCGAGAATTCGACATACCAGTCGCAAACTTTGCCCCAGACATAGGCATAAAGCCCGTGTGCGGCGTCGTTGAAGCGGTACGCGGTCAGCGCGGCATCCACATCTTCACGGATCTTCGCAGTTTCCGAGATGATCCAGCGGTTCACCGTCTGCGTCGGGCTTGTGGGGTCGAAATCCGCGACCGGTTTGCAGTCGTTCATTTCCGCAAATCTTGCAGCATTCCAAAGTTTGGTGCCGAAATTCCGGTATCCGGCTACGCGATCCTTGGACATTTTCAACACGCCCCCGATCGAGGCCATAGCCGTGTTGGTAAACCGCAAAGCGTCCGCGCCGTATTCGTCGATGATTTCCAGCGGGTCGATCACATTGCCCGTGGTCTTGGACATTTTCTTGCCCTTCTCGTCACGGACCAGCCCGTGCAGATAGACCGTGTGGAACGGGTTCTTTTGGCAGACCGCTTGGCTCATCATCATCATCCGGGCGACCCAGAAGAACAGGATGTCCTGACCGGTGATCAGCACGTCACCGGGGAAGAAACGCTCCAGCTCGTCCGTGTCCTGAGGCCAGCCCAGCGTGCCGAAGGGCCAGAGGCCCGACGAGAACCACGTGTCCAGCACGTCGGGGTCGCGCCAAACCGGGTAGACCAGTTTGGTGGGATCTTGCGAGGTCTCATAGGCAGCAAGGCTTTCGGCCAGCATGTGCATCGCTTCGGCGCGTGTGGCAACTTCGACCACACGGGCGTGGTTCAGCGGCGCGGGCAGCGTGACCAGAACCTCATCGAACTGTGGTGCGACAGCGTCGAAATCGTGGGCGCAGTGGCTGTGCTCGTGACCGGGCAGCAGGTCTTGGTCCAGAAGCAGGCGACCCATCTCGACCAGATCAAGCGCGTTGTCGTTCTCGTCGTCCTTGAAACCTTTGCCGGACAGATCCAGGCCGTACCATACCGGAACCTGGTGTCCCCACCAGAGCTGGCGAGAGATACACCACGGTTCGATGTTTTCCAGCCAGTGATAGAAGGTCTTCTCGCCGCTTTCCGGCATGATCTTCACGTCACCATTGCGGACTGCGTCCAATGCGGGCCCAGCGATCTTCTCGGCATCCACGAACCACTGATCGGTCAGCATCGGTTCGATCACAACGCCCGAGCGGTCACCGAAGGGCTGCATGATCGGTTTGTTTTCAACGTAGGGTACGGTGCCGGTGACCTCTTCGCCGTCGACTTCGACGGTCTTGGTGATCATCACGGCCAGACCTTCTGCGGTGATCTGATCGACCACCAGCTTACGAGCTTCAAAGCGATCCAGCCCGCGATATTCGTCTGGCACAAGGTTCATCGCGGCGATCTTCGCCTCGTCAAAGCCTTCCTCGCCATTGGCGATGCGCTGGGCGGTGGCGGCCTCGTCGGCATAGGGCAGGCCATCGGCCCGCATCGCGCCGCGGGTGTCCATCAGCGAATACATCGGAATGCCGCCGCGCTTGGCGACCTGATAGTCGTTGAAGTCATGCGCGCCGGTGATCTTCACGGCACCCGAACCGAAGGTCATGTCCGGGTATTCGTCGGTGATGATCGGGATCAGGCGGCGATGCTCTTTCGGACCCACTGGGATTTCGCAAAGCTTGCCGACGATGGGCGCATAGCGTTCGTCATCGGGGTGCACAGCTACTGCGCCGTCGCCCAGCATAGTTTCGGGGCGGGTCGTCGCGATCGAGATATAATCACGCTCTTCTTCCAGCGTAACGTTCCCGTCCTCGTCCTTCTCGACGTACGTGTAGGTCGCGCCACCAGCCAGCGGGTATTTGAAGTGCCACATGTGGCCGGGGGTCTCGATATTCTCGACCTCAAGGTCCGAAATGGCGGTTTCGAAATGCGGGTCCCAGTTGACCAGACGCTTACCGCGATAGATCAGGCCCTTGTTGTACATGTCCACGAAGACCTTCAGAACGGCATCGTGGAAATCGGCCGAGTTCTCGTGCCCCGTACGCGGATCACCCGGCGCACCGGCCATGGTGAAGGCGTTGCGCGACCAGTCACAGGTAGAGCCCAGACGTTTCAGTTGTTCAATAATGGTCGAGCCGTATTCGCCCTTCCATTCCCAGACCTTGTCCAGAAACGCTTCGCGGCCCAGCTCGCGGCGACCGGGTTGTCCCGTTTCGGCCAGCATCTTTTCGACCTGAAGCTGGGTGGCAATGCCTGCGTGGTCCTGACCGGGCTGCCACAGCGTGTCGAAGCCGCGCATGCGGTGCCAGCGGATCAGGATGTCCTGTAGTGTGTTGTTGAACGCGTGGCCAAGGTGCAGCGCGCCTGTCACGTTGGGCGGCGGGATCATGATGGTGAAGCTGTCAGCATCAGGTTTGGCATTTGCGCCCGCTTTGAAGGCGCCAGCCTCTTCCCACGTCTTATAGATGCGTGCTTCGGCGGATGCCGCGTCGAAGGTCTTGTCCATGGCCATGGTGGTCGTCCCAAATCTCATAAATCCAAGACCGTTTACCCAAGTGGGCGGCAAAGGGAAACCCCGCCCGCACCTGTAGCCCCAGGGAATGGCGAAAATGATCGAATAGGTGGTGAAATCGGGACAAACTCAAAATGGTTAACGCATGAAAGGGTTGGAAGGAGTTTTGACAAATTGCTGCCATATTCAACCCGTAGCAGTACTGCTCACGCGACGGATCACTTTAGGCTGTCTGGCGGAAACCCGGATCAACAGGCGAATACTTATGAAAAAAGCACTCCTTCTTTTGGCTTTCACCCCCACCATGGCTCTGGCACAGGAACAGACCTTTGATTGCGAGGTTCCTAACGGAAGTCTACCCGAAATGGCCGTGACATTGGTCACGATTGACGGCGGTAAGGACGGGTACTTGATGATGGGCGGCGAAAAGAAGACGGCCAGTGTGTATCCCGGTCTGGACTCGGTGACGTACCTGATGTTCAGCGACGACTACAGCTATACGCTGCACTACAACATGAACCTGAAAGACGGCCATTATGACTTCTCGGCCTCGGGCGCCAAATCCGGTTGGGGCCGCGGGACCTGCACCGAAGTGACAGGCTAATCCTTTCCCAGAATTGACAAGCGCCCGGCTAAGCACCGGGCGTTTCGTTTATGGGCGCGTCAGCTGTGCCTGTGTTTAGCTGACAACATCCGGCCCAGTGCGGCCCAGCATGTCTTCGATGTTGGCCAGTTTCGAAGTGGCCGCGATGACCTCTGACAGCGCCTCTTGCGTGTCGCGGCCCAGGTCGCCGTCTGGCGGGGCATATTGTTCCAGATAAACCCGCAGCGTTGCGCCCTCGGTGCCGGTGCCTGACAGCCGCAGCATGGCGCGCGCGCCACCTTCATAGGTTAGTATAATGCCTTGCCCCGTGGCGACGGAGGCGTCGATCGGGTCGGTATAGGCAAAGTCTTCGGCGGCACTTACGGTCAGGCTTGCTGCGGGGTGGCCGGGCAGGGCGGGCAGGCGTTCTTTCAGGTCGGCCATGACGGCATTCGCAGCGGCGGTGTCCAAACCTTCGTAGTCATGGCGCGAATAGTAGTCCCGGCCATAGGTCTGCCAGTGGTCCTTCAGGATGTCAGCCACGCTTTCACCTCGTACGGCGAGAATATTCAGCCACAACAACACGGCCCACAGCCCATCCTTCTCGCGTACGTGATCCGATCCGGTGCCAGCACTTTCTTCGCCGCAGAGCGTGGCGCGGCCAGCATCCAGTAAATTGCCGAAAAACTTCCAGCCGGTGGGGGTCTGGAAGGCCTTGATTCCCAGTTTTTCCGCCACGCGATCCGACGCAGCCGAGGTCGGCATCGAGCGTGCCACGCCAGCAACCCCGCGCGCGTAACCGGGGGCGAGATGCGCATTCGCCGCCAGCACCGCAAGGCTGTCGGACGGGGCGACATAGATCCCCTTGCCGACAATCATGTTCCGGTCGCCATCTCCGTCCGAGGCCGCCCCGAAATCGGGTGCATTTGGCTCGTGCATATGGTCGAACAGCTCTTTGGCCCATACAGGGTTGGGGTCCGGGTGCCCTCCGCCGAAATCCTCCAAAGGCACGGCGTTCACCACCGAGCCTTGTACAGCCCCAAGGCGGCGTTCCAGAATTTCTGTGGCATACGGCCCAGTGACCGCGTGCATCGCGTCAAAGCGCAGGGTGAAGCCCGCGTTGATCATCTTGCGAATGGCGTCGAAGTCGAACAGCTCTTCCATCAGCGCGGCATAGTCTGCGACGGGATCGACGATCTCGATCTCTATGCCGTTAAATGTGTGGGTGCCCAGATCGCTCAAGGTCTCGAGTGTTTCGGGCAGATCCTTAGTGATCCGGTAGTTAGAGATCGTTTCGGCACAGGCCACAATCTTGTCCGTGATGGCCTCGGGCGCTGGGCCGCCATTTTCAGTGTTGTATTTCAGGCCAAAGTCGCCGCCCGGACCGCCAGGATTGTGGCTGGCCGACAGGATGAACCCACCATCTGCACTACGCTTTCGGATCAGGTGGCTGACCGCCGGGGTCGACAGAATGCCGTTTTGACCAATGATGATCTTTGCCACACCATTGGCTGCGGCCATGCGCAAGATTGTAGCGATGGCCTCGCTGTTGAAAAAGCGCCCGTCTCCGCCAAGAACGAAGGTCTTCCCGGTGGGATCAATCGCGTTAAAGATCGCCTGAGTGTAGGTTTCCAGATAGCCCGGTTCTGAGAACACTTTAACTTTCTTACGAAGCCCTGATGTCCCGGGGATTTGCCCCGCGATCGGAGTCGTTTTGACGGTTTGAATATCTTTAAAGGTCAAGGTCTTGCCCCTGAAAGGTGTAAATGAAACTCTTGCCTATCCTAGCCCAGCCGGTCGATCCGCGTCGAGAGGTGGATCAGGCTTTCCGAACCTTTCACCCCGTCAATCTCGCCAATCGCATCCAGCACCTCGTCCAGTAACGCGGTCGAAGGTGCCGCCAGTTGCAGCACCATATCCCAGCGGCCCGAGGCTGTGTGGGCGGCCTCGACTTGCGTCAAAGTTTTCAGGCGCGCCAGAACTGCCGGGGTTGAGCGTGGTTCGATCGAAATCAGAACGGTGGCGCGAATGCGGTCCCCGCGCGCCGCATCCCCCAGTCGAAGCGCATAGCCGGCGATAATGCCCTTCTCTTCAAGGCGTTCGATCCGCGCTTGCACGGTCGATCGTGCCAATCCCAGACGTCGCGCCAAGGTTGCCACGGGCAGTCGCGCGTTTCCCTCAAGTTGGGCTAGAAGTTCGCGGTCAGTATCGTCCATTTGTTCGGTCTTTCCATCAATCTGACGACATTTAACCGGCATTTCGCCCGGACTGCCACTGGAAATCGACGGCGCGGCTTGTGAATCTAAGGTTAGCGTCAATAGGATCCCGGAAATAAGACCATGAGCAGACAACCTTCGATTTGGCTGACCCCTTTGTCTCACCTCAAGACCGAGCGCCCAATGCAACCCGTCATGTACTTCGCGCCCGCTGTGTTGCAGGCAACGGCGCGCCGCTTCATCGCGGGGTTTGATGGGCTGGTGACCTATGCGGTCAAAGCCAACGATGCGCCGATGGTTCTGGAAAACCTTGTGACCGCCGGGTTGCAGGCCTTCGATGTAGCCAGCCCTGCTGAAATGCTGGCGCTGCGTGCTGTGTCCCGTGATGTCGAAATGCACTATAACAACCCGGTGCGTTCGCGGGCCGAGATTGCGCAGGCCGTGGCCCTGAACGTGCAATCCTATTCGGTCGACAGCGCGCGCGAGCTGGACAAGCTGATTGCACAGGTGCCGCCGCAAGGCGTTGAAATCTCGGTCCGTTTGGCGCTTCCTGTCGACGGCGCAGCCTATCATTTTGGGGCGAAGTTTGGTGCCGACCCCGATCAAGCGGTTGCGCTGCTTCAGCACGCTCAATCGGCGGGGTTTATCCCATCCATGACCTTCCATCCGGGTACGCAATGCGCCGATCCGTCCGCGTGGGTCGCCTATGTCTCGCAATGTGCCGACGTCGCAAAACGCGCGGGCATTCGCCTGCATCGCCTGAACGTGGGCGGTGGTTTTGCCGCCAATCGTGGAATTGCGCCGGACCTCGAGGCGATTTTTCATGCCATTCACGCCGCAGTGGTGGTCGAGTTTGGCGAAGATGCGCCTGAGCTTGTCTGCGAGCCGGGCCGCGCCATGGTTGCTGAAGCCTTCAGTCTGGCCACTTGTGTCAAAGCGATCCGTGAAGATGGTGCCGTCTATCTGAATGACGGGATCTATGGCGCATTGTCAGAAGCTCCGTCCATTGGCGTGCCGGACCGGCTGAGAACCGTGCGCGCCGACGGAGACGCGCATAAGGGCAAGCTTGAAGAACGCGTTGTGTTCGGGCCGACCTGCGATTCCATCGATCAACTGCCCGATCCGCTGGCGCTTCCTGAGGACCTAGCAGAAGAAGATTATCTTCTGATCGCAGGTATGGGTGCCTACAGCTTTGCGACTGTTACGCGGTTCAACGGCTATGGCGCGATTGAAACCGTGACGGTGCAGTCGCTGGCGCTTTAAGTAACCTTCATGATGATACAGGTGGTCGAGCCGGTGGCGTAGAGCTTGCCATCCTCGACGCCTCGGATCTCGCCCTTAGATATCCCGGTCGAGCGTCCGGCGTGTTGGACCTGCGCCGTGGCCTCGATCAACATGCCGCGCGGGATGGGGCGCAGGATATTCACTTTATATTCCAGCGTGGTGTAGACTGAGCCCTTCGGCACGCGCGTCATTACCGCACAAGCCATCGCGCTGTCCAAAAGCGTGCCGTACCAGCCCCCGTGAACTGTGCCCATAGGGTTGCAATGCTCGAATTCAGGGGTGCCGTGAAACGTGACTTTTCCATCCTCGACCGCATGTAGATGATAGTTCAGCGTGGCTCCGATGGGGGGCGCTGGCATGGTGCCATTCAGAATACCTTGCATGAACTCAAGCCCAGACATCGAGGCGGTGACGTCAAGGGTTGGCAGTTGATCGAACGAGGTTGCATGCAGCATGAAAAAGGCCTTTCCGAAGTGGTGTTCGGAAAGGCTAGGTGGGGAGTGAGTTCATGCAAGACTTACGCTGGGTCACAAGGTTTGTGACGTCGTGGTGTGGCCTGGATCAGGCAACTTTAGCCAGGCTGACTTGTGGTGTGACGCCCAGTGCATGGGCCACATCGCGGGTAAGGCTGGGTTTGTTAAGCGTATAGAAATGCAGGTCTTCCACGCCGCCATCGATCAGGTCCGAGCACAGCTCGGTGCAGAGGGCGGTGGCCAGCAGGTCGGTGCGGTCGTCACGTTCTGCTTTGTGGAAGGCATCATCCAGCCAAGTTGGGATCGTTGCGCCGCAACGCTCAGCGAACTTGCGCACACCTTTCCAATTTTCGATAGGCAGGATGCCGGGGATGATCGGCACGTCGATCCCGGCTTTCTCGCATTTGTCGCGGAAGCGGAAGAAGGTGTCAGCCTCGAAGAAGAATTGCGTGATGGCTGATCCTGCACCCGCATCTACCTTGCGCTTCAGCCACGCAACGTCGGCATCCAAATCAGCGGCCTCGGGGTGGGGGTCGGGATAGGCGCCGACGCGGATGTGGAAATCACCGGTATTGGCCAGGGCTTCGATCAGCTCGACCGAGTTGGCGAACCCGTCTTCGCGTGCGGTGAAACGATCCGCGCCTTTCGGGGCGTCCCCACGCAGCGCCACGATTTCTTTTACGCCAACTTCCGCATAGCTCTTCGCAATCGCCAATGTTTCTTCGCGCGACGCTTCCACGCAGGTCAGATGCGCCGCGACGTTTAAGCCGTAATGCTTGTGGATCGTGCCCACCGCGTCATGGGTCAATTCACGCGTGGTGCCTCCAGCGCCATATGTGACCGAGACAAAATTGGGATCCAGCGGGGCCAGTTGGCGCACGGTTTCCCACAGCCGGAACGAAGCGTCCAGCGATTGCGGGGGAAAGAACTCGAACGAGATATTTGGCGTGGTCATGGCGTCCTCGGGGTCAGTTTGGCGAAGTTGCCCCCTTGTGCCTCACGTGGCGTTGTGAGACAAATTCATAATTCTCACAAAGAACATGAGGATCATACATGTACATCGAGTTCCGGCATCTGCGCACCGTGCGCGCCATTCACCATGCGGGGTCTCTGGCGCGGGCGGCGGACATTCTGCACATTACGCAATCGGCGCTAAGTCACCAGATCAAGGGGCTGGAGGAACAGGTCGGGATGGAGCTGTTTCATCGTCGGACCAAGCCCATGCGGTTAAGCCCGGCGGGGATGAAGCTCTTGCGTCTGGCTGAACAGGTGTTGCCCGAGATTGACCGCCTTGAAGAGGAATTTCGCGCGCTGAAGTCCGGCCGCTCTGGACGGCTGCACATCGCGATTGAATGCCACGCCTGTTTCGACTGGCTGTTTCCGGTTCTGGACAAGCTTCGGCATGCGTGGCCGGAGGTGGATCTGGACATCCGCCAGCGCCTTGCCTTTGACGCGATCGAAGCCCTACGGCGCGAGGAAGTGGACTTTGTCATTTCCTCGGACCCGGTCGATATGGCTGGCATTACCTTCTCGCCGCTTTTTGCATATGAGCCGCGCTTTGTGGCTGCGGCTGGGCATCGGCTGGCGGATGAGGAGTTCGTCGTTGCCGAGGATTTCGAGCAGGAACTGCTGCTGACCTATCCGGTGGAGCGCTCAAAAATCGATGTGTTCACAGGGCTTTTGACGCCCGAACGGGTCGAACCGCGCGGACTCAGGCAGGTCGAGATGACCGAGGTAATCCTGATGCTGGTCGCTGCCGGACGCGGCGTTGCAGTGCTGCCGGACTGGGTTCTGACCGATGCGAAACGCAATCCTGATTTCATCACGAAACGGCTGACGGAAGGCGGTCTACGCAAGCAGATGTATGCGGCAACGCGGGACGAGGACACCATGGTTCCCTTCATGGCGCATATGATCCGGTTGTGCCGCTCGGAACCGGTAAAACTTCAACGTGGCTGACGCCCTTTCAGGCTTGGCAAACAAGGCGTACGGGGCTATACGCGCCGTTTGAAACCTCAGGAGTCTTTTCGATGCAAGGCAGTGCAAATCTGAACGTGATGATCAAAGCGGCCCGCATGGCTGGTCGCAGCCTTGTGAAAGACTTTCGCGAGGTTGAGAACCTGCAGGTCTCGATGAAGGGTGCTGGCGACTTTGTGTCGAAGGCCGATATCTCTGCTGAAAAGATCATCCGTGACGAGCTGATGGAAGCGCGCCCCAACTATGGTTGGCTGGCTGAAGAGGGTGGCGCGGCCGAGGGTAAAGACCCGACCCGCCGCTGGATTGTTGATCCGCTGGATGGTACCACCAACTTCCTGCATGGTTTGCCCCATTGGGCGATTTCGATTGCGCTTGAGCACAAGGGCGAGATCGTCGCCGGCGTGGTCTATGACGCTGCCAAGGACGAGATGTTCTACGCCGAAAAAGGCGAAGGCGCTTGGTTGAACCAAAGCCGTCTGCGCGTGTCGGGCCGCTCGCGCCTGATCGAGTGCATCTTCGCCACGGGTCTGCCCTTTGGCGGTCGTTCTGATCTGCCGGAAACGCTTCAGGATCTGGCCCGCATTCTACCAGCAACCGCTGGCGTACGCCGCTTTGGCTCCGCCGCGCTTGATTTGGCCTATGTCGCCGCTGGGCGCTATGACGGCTACTGGGAACGCAGCCTGAATGCGTGGGACATCGCGGCGGGCCTGCTGATCGTAAAAGAAGCTGGCGGCATGGTTGCTCCGGTCGAGGGCGACGCGATTCTTGAAAGTGGCAGCATTGTTGCCGCCAACGAACCAATCTTCGAGAAATTCGACAATTTGGTAAAGAATCTATAAGGCAAGTCCCGTTCAGGCTGAAAAAGAGAGTAGCCCGACATATTTGTGCCGCAAATTTCGCCAATAGATTACAACATGACTATGTTGCCGCTCATATACTCCAAACTCGCGCGTTTTCTGCGTCGCGAAGATGGTGCCGTTACCGTTGATTGGGTCGTTCTGACGGCCGCTATTCTGCTGATGGGCATGTTCGCCGGGTTTGCGGTTACGTCAAGTGTTCCAAGCCTTGCGAACAAGATCAGCGAAGTTGTCTCGAAACAGTCGGTCGGTGGGAACTAAGTCACGCACGGGCGTTTCCACTTGGGTGGGCACGTTGTGTTGATTTATCCTACGTTCTCTTAGCGCTTACGCCGCCCGGCCCGTGGAATGCTGGACCGGGACAGTTTGTATGTGGCTTCGGGATGGTCGGGGTGGCCCTGTGTGCGTGACCAAAAGCGCTGTGCACCAAGCCGCAACCAAACGGGCGTGATCAAGGCAAAGCCAGCGATAAATCCCCCTGCATGTGCCCAATGGGCGACGCCTCCGCCTTCAGCTCCGAAGGATGCCAGGCCGTTAAACAGCTGCAGTCCGAACCAAACCAGCAGGGCGGCCCAGGCTGGAATCGGGATGATCCTGAAGATGATCACGATGATGAACAGCACATCGACCTTGGCTTTGGGAAACAGCAACAGATAGCCTCCCATCACTCCTGCGATTGCTCCGGACGCGCCGATCATTGGTACGGTACTGCCGGGATCCGTGGCGAACTGCAAAAGTGCTGCGGCAATTCCGGTGGCCAGATAAAACAGCAGGAACCGGACATGGCCCAGCATGTCCTCTAGATTGTCCCCGAAGATCCACAGAAACAGCATGTTGCCCGCGAAATGCATGAAGCCTGCATGCAGGAACATCGAGGTGATAAGCGTTTCCAGCCCCAATCCCAGCGATAACCGCTGCGGGATCATGCCGTAGTCTATGAATACCTGCGAGGCCGCTGCGGTTTCATAAAGCGGCCACATATACAGGAAAACCACCGTGTTCACCGCCAGCAGGGCGTAGGTGACGAAGGGCACACGTTCAGATGGGTTGTGATCGCGAATGGGAAACATGGGCCGACTTGACCCGATGCGTGTCACCGGGTCAAGTCGTTGGCAGGTCACGCCTTGGTTTGGGCCAGCATCAAGAGCTCGGCGTTCCCGCCCGAGGCGGTCGTGTCGACGCAAAGGTGGCGTTCATGGGTCACCGTTTCCGCCGTCGGAGCGCCGGTGATCAAGGGCAGGATCGCGCCGGGACGCGAAGCCAGAGCGGTGACAATCTGACGAGCGACCTCGTCTGCGCCCCAGAAGATCACGCCGCCGATCCCGTCGACCGCTTCAAGAGCGTCCGGTGCCAGATTGGGCGCCAAAACAGCGGTGCCACCAAGCGCTTCAATCGCGGTTTTCTGGGCCTGAGCCGCAGCATTTCCCGGCCCCATGCACAGGAACGGCGCGCGCGGGTGGACCGAAAGCTGGTTCAGCTCTCCGGTCGGGCCGGGCAGGCGTGAGGATGACAGCGTTGCATCGCTGTGCGCCTTGGCGATCGCGCCTGACAACGCATCTGCGCCGGGGGCTGCTGATCCGTCATCGTCGTGTTGATCTACCTGCGCAGGCTGACAGAACCGATCCATGTACATCGGGCCACCCGCTTTCGGGCCAGTGCCGGACATGCCTTCGCCCCCGAAGGGTTGCGAGCCGACGATGGCGCCGATCTGGTTGCGGTTCACATAGGCGTTGCCCACATGCATGCGGTCACAAACGTGCTGCACGCGGTCGTCGATGCGGGTGTGCAGCCCGAAGGTCAGACCGTATCCGGCGGCGTTGATCGTATCGATCACCTGATCCAGCTGGTCCGCTTTGAAGGTGGCGATGTGCAGCACCGGACCGAAGATTTCGCGCTTCATGTCTTCAATCCCGTTCACACGGATCAGGGTCGGGGCGATGAAATACCCGCCCTCCAGCGCGGTCAGTTCATGGGCGATGCGGCCATCGGCACGGGCTGCGTCCACATAGGTCTTGATGCCTTGGAAGGCCTCGTCATCAATCACCGGACCTAGGTCTGTGTGTAGATGCCACGGGTCATCCTGCTTCAGCTCGTTCATCGCGCCGACCAGCATTTCGGTCATGGCCTCGGCCACGTCCTCTTGCACGTACAAGCAGCGCAGGGCCGAGCAGCGCTGGCCTGCCGATTGGAAGCTCGAGGCGACGATGTCGCGTACGGCTTGTTCGGGCAGGGCGGTGCTGTCCACGATCATCGCGTTCAATCCGCCGGTTTCCGCGATCAGCGGGGCAGACGGGGCCATGCTCGCCGCCATTGCGCGGCGGATGATCTGGGCGGTTTCGGTGGAGCCGGTGAAGGCGACGCCGCTGATCCGCGCATCCGACGTCAGGGCTGCGCCAACGGTTACGCCGTCGCCCGGTAGAAGTTGCAGGACGTCGGTTGGGACGCCCGCCTGATGCAGAAGCTTTACCGCTTCATGTGCGATCAACCCGGTCTGTTCAGCGGGTTTGGCTAGGACGCCATTTCCCACGGCCAACGCGCCTGCGATCTGGCCGGTGAAGATGGCCAGAGGAAAGTTCCACGGCGAGATGCAGGTGAAAAGGCCCACCGGTGCGCGGGTGTGATCGTCCACGCGGCTCGCGTAATAGCGCAGGAAATCAACGGCTTCGCGCAGCTCTCCCATGCAATCCAGCCAGATTTTGCCCGCCTCGCGCGAAAGCAGCGCGAAGAAGAGGCCGAGGTTCTCTTCATAGAGGTCCGCGGCGCGGTTCAAGATCTTGGCGCGCTCCGCAGCACTGGCATCCCATGCTTTAGCAGCGGTCAGAGCGGTCTCGACATCTTCAGCGCTGGCCCATGTGATCTGGCCGATTGGCGTATGAGTCGAGGGATTTTTGACCGTGATAACCGGCCCACCCGCAGGCGTTCCTGAGATCAGCGGGGCACCGACGAAATCGGTGTTGGAGAACGCCCCACGCGCGGCCTCGATCTGATCGAGATGCGGGTCATAGGTTAGGTCCAGACCCATCGAGTTCTTGCGTGCTCCGAAAAGCTCGGGCCCCGTGGGCACGTGTGGGGCTTCGATTGCGAGCGCATCGAACGGACAGGCGGCGACCTCTTCTGGCGTGACGCTTTCGTCGACGATTTGGTTCACGAAGGAACTGTTGGCGCCGTTCTCTAGCAGTCGACGCACCAGATAGGCCAGCAGATCACGATGCGCGCCGACGGGGGCATAGATGCGACAGCGGGTTCGGTTCGCGTCCATGATGATCTGGTGCAGACGCTCGCCCATGCCATGAAGGCGCTGGAACTCGTAAGCCTGCGTGTCGATACCCGAGGTCTGCGCGATGTCCAGAATGGCCGCGGCGGTGTGGGCGTTGTGGGTGGCGAACTGTGGATAGATGCGGTCGGTCAGGCCCAGAAGCTTCTTGGCGTTGGCGATATAGCTGACATCGGTGGCGACCTTGCGGGTAAATACCGGGAAGCCTTCCAGCCCCTCGACCTGCGCGCGCTTGATCTCGCTGTCCCAATAGGCGCCTTTCACCAGACGGACCATGATCTTACGGTCTAGACGGGTGGCGGTTTCGTGCAGCCAGTCGATGACGGCACCCGCGCGGTGGCCATAGGCCTGCACCACGACGCCGAATCCGTCCCATCCTGCCAGCGCGGGGTCTTCCAGCACCTTTTCAATCACATCTAGCGAAATCTGCAGACGGTCGGCTTCCTCGGCGTCGATATTGAAACCCATGCCTGCCGATTTCGCCAGCTGTGCAAGGGCCGAGACACGGGGAACCAGCGTTTCGATGACGCGCTTGTGCTGGGCGCGTTCATAGCGTGCAAAGAGGGCAGACAGTTTGACCGAGATGCCAGGGTTCGAGCGGATGTCGTCCGAGGTACAGGCGCCCGCAATCTCGGAAATCGCCTTGGCATAGGCCATCTGATACCGACGCGCATCGCTGTCGGTCAGGGCCGCTTCGCCCAGCATGTCGTAGGAATAGGTGAACCCTTTCTCTTCCATCTTGGACCCGCGCTTCATCGCAGCCCCGATGGTCTCGCCCAGCACGAATTGGCTGCCCATTTCCTTCATGGCGCGGCCGACGGCGGTTCGGATGACAGGTTCTCCCAGGCGCTTCACGGCCCCGCGCAGTGCGCCCGCGATACCGGGCTCGCGGTCTTCCAGAACTTTACCGGTCAGCAGCAACGCCCAGGTCGAGGCGTTCACCAGTGATGAAGACGACCGCCCAAGGTGCTTGCCCCAATCGGACGGCGCGATCTTGTCTTCGATCAGCGCGTCGATGGTTTCCGCATCTGGCACGCGCAGCAGGGCTTCGGCCAGACACATCAGCGCGATGCCTTCGTCGGTGGACAGGCCGTATTCGGCTAGAAAGACCTCCATCAAGCCGGGATCCGAGCTTTCGCGGATACCACGCACCAGTTCCGCCCCGCTGGCCGCAATCCGCGCGCGATCGGTGTCAGATAGGTTGGCCGAAGTCACAAGGCCAGCGATATGGCGCTCTTCATCCGTATAGGCGAGGTCATCAATCAATGTGCGCAGATCAGTGGTCATGCGGATCTCCTTTCTTGTCGTTGTGACTATCATAACCCAAAGTGACTAGCCAAAATGACTGAATTAGTGCTACAGGATGATGATAGAGTCTGAATGGGGCGAAAAATGCAGGACGAATGGAAATCCGAGTTTGACCGCTTCGATCGCTTGATTCTGGATATTCTGTCGACGGATGGACGGATCTCGATCACCGAGCTAGCCGGGAAAATTGGCTTGTCGAAATCGCCGACTCAGGCGCGTTTGAAAAAGCTTGAAAAGACCGGCGTAATTACCGGATACCGTGCGCAAATCGACCCAATTCGGATGGGCCGCGACCACGTTGCCTTTGTCGAGGTAAAGCTGTCTGACACGCGCGAGGCGGCGTTGACAGCGTTCAACGAAGGGGTCGCAGCCATCCCCGAGGTCGAGGAATGCTATATGCTTGCAGCCCATTTTGATTATCTGCTGAAGGTGCGGACGCAGGACATGCGCGACTATCGCCGGGTCTTGGGGGAAAAGATCAGTTCCTTGCCGCATGTGGCACAAAGCTCGACCCACGTGGCGATGCAAGCCGTGAAGGAAGATGGCACGTCGGTGTGATCTGGCGTTGCCCCAGCCTGATATTAGGGATAGTGAAAGTGGTGCTAGGCCCGCGTGGTGGAATGGTAGACACAGGAGACTTAAAATCTCTAGGCCGGATAGGCCGTGCCGGTTCGAGTCCGGCCGCGGGTACCAAGCTTATAACGTGATGTTGAAATGCAAACGGCGCACCGAAATGGCGCGCCGTTTTCTGTTTTATGTCAACTGATTATTTCAGTGCTGCATCAGTGATGGCGCTGGTCCAGGCGCCTTCAGGTGCTTTGGTGATCACCGGATCCGAACCACCACCCAGCAGGGTGTCGACCGTGCGCTGGTAAGCAGCTTCGTTCAGCGACCCGTCCGACCCTGCCGTCAGCTTGCCGATCTCGCCGATCATGCGGATCTGGTGGGTCTCGGTCTGGGCTCCGGTTTCGTCATAGTCCAGGATGATCCCGGCTGCAGCTTCAGCATTCTCTTCGGCCCATTTCCAACCTTTCATCGAGGCGCGCACGAAACGCTCCATCTTGTCGGTGAAGGCGGCGTCCGAAAGCTTGTCTTCCAGCACATACAGACCGTCTTCCAGCGTTGCGACGCCTTGGTCTTCATACTTGAAGGTCACCAGTTCGTCCGGGCTGACACCTGAATCGATCACCTGCCAGTACTCGTTATAGGTCATGGTCGAAATACAGTCGGCTTGGCGCTGCAGCAGGGCGTCCACGTTGAAGGCCTGCTTCAGGACTTCAACCCCGGTTTCGCTTTTGCCATCGGTCGACAGACCCAGCTTCGACATCCAGTTCATGAACGGGAATTCGTTGCCGAAGAACCAGACGCCAAGGGTGCGATTGGCCAGATCAGCGGGCGAGGAGATGCCCACGTCGCCCCAGCAGGTCAGCATCATGCCCGAAGACGCAAAGGGTTGGGCGATATTGACCAGCGGAAGGCCTTTTTCGCGCGCTGCAAGGGCTGCAGGCATCCATTCGACAACAACGTCTGCGCTGCCGCCTGCGATCACCTGCGTCGGTGCAATATCCGGGCCGCCGGGCAGAATTGTGACGTTCAGGTCTTCCTCAGCGTAATAGCCGTTCTCAAGCGCCACATAGTAGCCCGCAAATTGGCCTTGCGTGACCCACTTCAGCTGAAGCGTAACGTCATCTGCCGCAGTTGCCGCGCTTGCGCTAACGGCAAGGGCAGCTGCGCCGATCATTGATTTAAGGTTCATGGTTCTCTCCTTGTTGAATTATTTTTGGTTTGGTTTTTGGGTTGATTTACTCAGCCTCTTTGTGACGGGTGCCAGAAGGTCACCTTTTTCTCGATAAATGCGACGATGCCGTAAAAGGCAGTGCCCGCAAGGGCGGCGACGACGATCTCGGCCCAGACCAGATCGATCGACAGGCTGCCGACACCTGTTGAAATTCGGAATCCCATACCGCGGGTGGGGGATCCAAAGTATTCAGCCACAATTGCCCCGATCAGGGCAAGTGTTGCAGCCACTTTCAGCCCGTTGAAGATAAAGGGCATTGCGGCGGGGATGCGCAGCTTGAGCAGCGTTTTGAAGTATCCCGCAGCATAGGTTTTCATCAGGTCGCGCAGCATCGCATCTGTTTCGCGCAAACCTTGGACGGTGTTCACCAGTACGGGGAAGAACACCATGACGACGACCACGGCTGCTTTGGAGTGCCAGTCAAAGCCAAACCAGCTGACCAGAATGGGGGCAACGCCGACGATGGGCAGAGCCGCCACGAAGTTCCCGATGGGCAAAAGGCCGCGCGTCAGGAAGGGTGAGCGGTCGATCAGGATCGCGACGACAAAGGCTGCCAGTACGCCGATGATATAGCCGCGCAGCGCGCCTTTTAGGACGGTTTGGACGAAATCCTCCCACAGCATGCCGGTCGAGTTGATGAAACGATCCGCCACCGCTGACGGGGCGGGTAGGATGGCGGGTGAGATGGCGAAGCTGTGGACCACGGCCTCCCACAGCACAACGATGGTGAGGCCAAACAGGATCGGCACCGTGTATTTCACCGCTGTCGTGTCAGACAGCCGTGACCGGACAAGGGCGATATTGGTGCCCCAGGCGCATATCCAGAAAACAAAGGCGAAGATCATCCAGCTCATGTGCGCATCCCCATCTTGCGCAGCAGGACATGCTGCGTTCGGTCAAGAAGTGTGACCAGTACGCCCGCCAGAATGGCCGCGGCGAACAAGGCTGACCAGATCGCCAAAGGCGTTCCGAACTGATCGCCGATCAGGATCCGTGCGCCCAACCCGCTGATCGCACCCGTTGGCAGCTCGCCCACGATGGCCCCCACAAGGGCGGCAGCAACGCCAATCTTAAGCGATGTGAACAGATAAGGCAGGGATGCCGGCACCCGCAGTTTCAGGAACTGCTGCTGGCCTGATGCCGAGTAGGTTTTCAGAAGGTCCAACTGTTCGGCATTGGGGGCGCGTAGCCCCTTGATCATGCCGACCATGACCGGAAAGAAACATAGATAGGACGAGATCAGCGCCTTCGGAAACCCACGCCCGTCAATCCCCGCCTGAGAAGACAGAACGATGATCATCGGGGCAAGCGCCACAATGGGCACTGCTTGCGAGATGATGGCCCAAGGGACCAGCGACATTTCAAGCACGCGGGATTTCACCACCAGAACGGCGCCAAGGATGCCGACCGATGTGCCCAAAAGGAAGCCCCAGAAGGTTGATTGCAGGGTGATCCAGCCGTGATAAATCAGCGACCGTTTCGACCATGTGCGGCCTTTCAGGATCATTGCGCCCGTCGTCTTCCACAGCTCTTGGCCGACCTGCGTCGGTGTGGGTAGGCGTGGACGGTCAAGGTCATAGCCGCCCGCGATATAGCTTTTATTGTTCAGCAGAAGCGACAGGGTCGAGGCATTGCGCCGTTCCACGGCCTCTGTCGGGACGACATCTCCCCCAGCGCGCGCCGCCTGATCCAATGTGACACGGATGTTCATCGGTGCCACGGCCAGGAACCAGATCACCAGAATACCGAAGAGCACAGTCAGGACAGGAAACAGCGTTCTAGTCATAGGAATGCCCCGCGCGCAGCCCTTCGCGGACCCGGTGGGCGACGTCCAGAAACTCTTGCGTGTCGCGAATGTCCAGCGGACGTTCGGCGGGCAGGGGGCATTCGATCACGTCGGAAATTCGGCCGGGACGCGGGGACATGACGACGATCTTGGTCGACAGGTACACGGCCTCGGGGATCGAGTGGGTGACGAAGCAGATCGTTTTCTGCGTCTTGGCCCAAAGCTTCAAAAGCTGCTCGTTCAGGTGATCGCGCACGATCTCGTCCAGCGCCCCGAAGGGCTCGTCCATGAGCAGGATATCCGCATCAAAGGCTAGTGCACGGGCGATCGAGGCCCGTTGCTGCATGCCGCCTGATAGCTGCCACGGGAACTTCTTCTCAAACCCTGCCAGATCGACCAGCTCAAGCACACGCTTGATCCGCTCGTCTTGCTCGGCCGTGGGATAGCCCATGATTTCCAGCGGCAGGCGTACATTGCGCCCGATGGTGCGCCATGGGTACAGCCCAGCGTGCTGGAACACATAGCCATAGGCGCGCGAGCGGCGGGCCTCGTGCGGGGACACGCCGTTTACCGTGATGTCGCCCGCCGTTGGCGTTTCCAAATCCGCCATGCAGCGCAGGAAGGTGGTTTTGCCACAGCCCGACGGGCCGATGAAACTGACAAAATCACCCTTCTTGATGTCTAGCGACACGTCTTTCAACGCATGCACTGGCCCGTCATTGGTCTGAAAGGTCAGAGAGAGGTTCTCGGCCTTGATTACCGTTTCTGCTGTCACGTTAGACCCCCGTCGCCGGAATGCCCGAGCGTTTGACCGGCTGCGGCGCTGTCAGCTCTTTCCACTTCGATAGCGCGGTGTTCACCGTTGCATTCGGTTCACGGGCGACGAACTTACCATGACCTTCCTGCGTGCGGATTTCTCCGTCATGTACAGCCACTTGACCACGTGTCAGGGTGAAGCGCGGCAGGCCTTTGACCTGATGCCCTTCGAAGACGTTGTAGTCGATCGAGGATTGCTGCGTGCCCGCGGCAATGGTCTTGGACTTCTCTGGGTCCCAGACCACAAGGTCAGCATCGGCGCCAACCAGCACGGCACCCTTGCGCGGGTAACAGTTCAGGATCTTCGCGATATTGGTCGAAGTGACGGCGACAAATTCGTTCATCGTCAGGCGACCCGTGGCAACGCCTTGGGTCCAGAGCATCGGCATCCGATCCTCAAGCCCGCCGGTACCGTTCGGGATCTGGGTAAAGTCGCCCACGCCATAACGTTTCTGCTCGGTCGTGAAGGCGCAGTGGTCGGTGGCCACGACGGACAGAGAGCCCGATTGCAGACCCGCCCACAGGCTGTCTTGGTGTTTTTGATTGCGGAAGGGGGGCGACATGACGCGGCGCGCAGCGTGGTCCCAATCCTTGTTGAAATACTCGCTTTCATCCAGCGTCAGGTGCTGGATCAGCGGCTCGCCCCAAACGCGCTTACCCTGCATACGGGCGCGGCGGATGGCTTCGTGGGCTTCCTCGCAAGACACATGCACCACATAAAGCGGCGCGCCGGCCATATCGGCGATCATGATGGCGCGGTTGGTGGCTTCGCCTTCGACCTGAGAAGGGCGGGAATAGGCGTGTGCCTCGGGGCCGGTATTGCCTTCAGCCAGCAGCTTGGCCGACAGCTCGGCAATCACATCGCCGTTTTCGGCATGGACCATCGGGGTCGCGCCCAGTTCGGCCAGACGCGTAAACGACGAGTAAAGCTCGTCATCATTCACCATCAACGCGCCCTTATAGGCGAGGAAGTGCTTGAACGTGTTGATGCCGCGCTCCTGCACGACGGTCTGCATGTCGTTAAACACCTGCTCGCCCCACCAGGTCACCGCCATATGGAACGAATAGTCACAATTCGCGCGGGTCGATTTGTTGTCCCACCGCTTCAGCGCGTCCAGCAGGCTTTCACCTTGGTTGGGCAGGCAGAAATCGACCACCATCGTGGTGCCGCCCGCCAGACCGGCGCGCGTCCCGCTTTCGAAATCGTCCGAGGAATAGGTGCCCATAAAAGGCATCTCAAGGTGCACATGCGGGTCAATCCCGCCCGGCATGACATAGCAGCCGGTGGCGTCCAGCACCTCGTCGCCCTTCAGGTCAGGGCCAATTTCGATGATGACGCCGCCGTCGATCAGGACGTCGGATTTATAGGTCAGGTCGGCGGTAACGATTGTGCCGTTTTTAATGACGGTGCTCATGCGTTTTCTCCCCGTGTGGGTGTTGTCAGAAATTCGTAGACCTCTTCTGGGTCACGAATGATTTTGGCCTCGACGCCGGCCCCGAATGCCGCCAGCGTATTCTTTTCCCAGTCATCCAGCCAACTGGTGTCTTGGCCTGTTTCGGGCAAAGGAGGCACCAGAACGAAGCGCGTCAGGCCAGAACTTTTGATTGCATTGTGGAACTCTTCACCATTGACCCAATCAAGATCCGATGGGCTGAGAGCGGATCGGGAACGTGATATGTCAGCCAGCCAGCCCTTAACGTCATGCGCCTTTGCATAGGCTGCGGCTGCAAGAACTGCGTCACGAACTCCGGTGCCTTCATCATACTCCGCGTGCCAGACTAGGTTCACTGCATTCAGGTCAGGCCGATAAGTGACATCGACCAGACCCACCTGCCGGTGAACCGTCACCTGTGTCATTCCACAATCTCCGCCGTTTCCAACACTGCGTGCAGCAAGACATCCGTGCCAGCTGCGGCCCATTCCTTGGAGATGTCCTCGGCCTCATTATGGCTCAGGCCGTCCACGCAGGGACACATGATCATTGCGGTGGGTGCGACGTCGTTGATCCAGCAGGCGTCGTGGCCCGCGCCGGACACGATATCCATGTGGCTATAGCCCAGCTCTTCCGCCGCATCGCGCACCGCTTTCACGCAGCCCTCGTCAAAGGCGGGCGGGTCGAAGGTGCCGACCATTTCCCAGCTCATCTCGACGCCAATGTCGGCGCAGAGCTTCGGCGCACGCTCGTCGAACTCGGCGATCATGGCGTCGATCACCTCTTGCAGGTGCGAGCGGAAATCGACGGTGCAGACGACCTTGCCGGGGATGATGTTGCGCGAGTTCGGATAGACATCGACATGGCCAATCGCACCCACCGCGTTTGGCTGGTGCTTCATCGCAATTTCGTGCACCAACTCGGTGATCAGCGCCAGGCCGCGGCCTGCGTTGATGCGCATATGCATGGGGGTCGAGCCGGTGTGGCTTTCCTTGCCCACGATGGTCACTTCCAGCCAGTTCAGGCCCTGACCGTGGGTGACGACGCCGATGTCTTTGCCCTCGGCCTCCAGAATGGGGCCTTGTTCGATGTGCAGCTCGAACATCGCGTGCATTTTGCGTGCGCCGACCTCTTCATCGCCAACCCAGCCAATGCGCTTCAGCTCGTCTCCGAACTTCTTGCCCTCGGCATCTTCGCGATCATAAGCCCAGTCTTGCGTGTGCTTGCCGGCGAACACGCCCGAGGCCAGCATGGCCGGCGCAAAGCGCGTGCCTTCTTCGTTGGTCCAATTGGCAACGACGATCGGGTGTTTGGTTTTGACGTTTAGGTCGTTCATCGTGCGGACCGCTTCCAGCCCGCCCAGCACGCCCAAAACGCCGTCATACTTGCCGCCGGTGGGCTGCGTATCCAGATGCGAGCCCATATAGATGGGCAGGGCGTTCGGGTCTTCGCCGGGACGGGTGGCAAACATGTTGCCCATCGTATCGACGCCCATCGTCATGCCAGCGGCTTCACACCATTTTTGGAACAGCGCGCGGCCCTCGGCGTCTTCATCTGTCAGTGTCTGGCGATTGTTGCCGCCTGCGATGCCGGGGCCGATCTTGGCCATCTCCATCAGACTGTCCCACAGCCGATCAGGATCAATACGCAAGTTTTTGCGGTTGTTCATATTCATCTCCCTTTGGGTACACATGAATGTGCATGCGGAATTTAGATTCCGTCTTGTCTTCAGGCTGGATGATTTCTGCACGATCGGTCAACATTTTTCTGACCGATCGTGCGAATTGTTCTGTTTTCTGAGGAAATCTCGTGCGAAAAGGGAAAGCACTGCGCGAAAGTTACGCAGAATTAAGGTGTGAAGTGTTGACGTAAGTATGGCGACAAAAGGCATTCAAAGCCGTAATCGGCAGGAAGTGACTGCGCGGATTCTAGCCGCCGCGGAACGCGTGTTCGCCGAGTTCGGATACGCGGGTGCGTCGATCAGCCGAATCGCGGCGCAGGCGGGTATTCCGAAATCGAACGTGGTTTATTACTTCGAGACCAAGGAGCTTCTGTATCGTCGCGTGGTGGGCGAGATCTTTGATATCTGGCGCGCGGCGGCGGACAGCATCACCGTTGACAATGACCCGATCCAGGCGCTGGGCGATTATATCGACACGAAGCTCGATCTGGCGCGGACGCGGCCTTATGGCTCTAAAGTCTGGGCGAATGAGATCATCCAGCGCGCGCCGATTGTGCAGGACTATTTGGAAGATGAATTGCGGTCCTGGACGGAAGACCGGATCGTGGTGATCGAGGCGTGGATTGCGCGCGGGCAGATCCGCCCGATTAGCGCACGTCATCTGCTTTACGCCATCTGGGCAACGACGCAGCACTATGCGGATTTTACCCATCAGATCACCACCCTGAACGAAGGGGTCGAGTTGACCAATCGCCAGTGGGACGAGACCAAGTCGGCGGTGAAGGACCTGCTTCTGCGTGGCGTTGAAAAGCACGGTGGCGTGTAATGGCGCGGGCAGGGACAACAGCGCGCAAGACGCGCAATCAGATGGAAAAACGGCAGGCGATTTTCGAGGCTGCGCTGGACGTCTTCTCGGAAAAAGGGTTGCGGGGCACGACGTTAGAGCAAGTCGCCAAAGCCGCTGGGCTGTCCAAGCAGAACGTCGTCTACTACTTCAATGGCAAGGATCAGATCTATGCAGAGCTTCTGGAGAGCCTGCTGGAAAAGTGGGTGCAGCCGCTGCATGATCTGAATGCGGATGGCGATCCGATGGATGAGATCTTAACGTATGTCTCGCGCAAGGTTCAAATGTCGCGGAACATGCCACGCGAAAGTCGCTTGTTCGCGACCGAGATCTTGCACGGCGCGCCTCGTCTGGGTGAGGTGCTTCCGACGGACCTGAAGGCGCTGGTCGATGAAAAGGCCGCCATCATTCAGGACTGGATGGATGCTGGAAAACTGGCGCCGCTGGATCCGCATCACCTGATCTTTTCGATCTGGGCGATGACGCAGCACTATGCGGATTTCGATGTGCAGGTGCGGTCCGTGTTGGGGCCGGAGCGGTCCGCCACGCGGTTTGAGGATGCCGAGCGATTCATCAAGGATATGCTGATCAGGACGCTTCGGCCCTAAGCAGCATAAGCAGCGCCAGAAGGGTAGCAAAGACCCCCAGAAGCAGCATCAGCGGCTGGGTTTTGCCATGCAGCAACAGATCCCACAGGACCACCCAACTGGGCACCAGATAGGTGTAGGCCATAACCTTGCCCGCAGGCAGGCGCTGGGCTGCGTATTGCAGCAGGAAGAAGGAACCGGCGGTGGCTGCAACGGCCAGATAGATGATCACCAACCAGACCGCTGGGCGCAGGGCAGCATAGTCCGTCGCGATCAGGTCTGGCGCGCCGTAGATGGCCGTGACGACTAACGCCCCCAGAATGGTCCCGATCGAGGTCTGGACCGGTTTCACGTCATGGGCCAGCTTGCGGGCGAGCGCGGGGACCATGGCATGAGCGAAAGCGCCGACAGTGAACAAGGCCTCGCCAAATCCGATCTCGAACCTGAGCAGCGCATTTAGATCAGCGCGGAAGATCACCCAGATTGCGCCTAGGGCTCCGATGGTCAGGGCGATCAGAGTCCAGCGGCTGGCGTATTGACGGGCGATGGCATAGCCGAACCCGGCAGCCATCAACGGCGTCAGGGTGAAGACAGCCGCAGTGGATACCGCCGACGTGACGCGCAGCGCCTCGAACATGGTGATGAAATAGACAGCCATCAGCCCGCCCATCAGGCCAAAGCGCCAGAAGCGGTGGAATACAGGGGCAATCGGCACCCGCATTGCCTTCGCGACGACCATCAGCAGCAACGCAGCCAGCGCAAAGCGCACGGTGCTCAGCGCCGCCGGGGCCATGTCGCGGGCCACGATATGTCCAAAGGTGAAGGACAGCGACACCAGCATCGAAAAGCTGAGCATCGCCAAATGGCCCTGCCACGCAGGCAGCAGGGCCGAAGGTTTTTTACTCCGCAGCGGTTGCGCCGGGGTTGTTGGGGTGGGTCGTCCAGTTTGCATACTCATCCGCAACAGGCTTTCCGGTCCGTTCATCCATGGCGCCGGGCGCGATGGTTTCCATCGTGATACAGCCTTCGACGGGGCAGACATTGACGCACAGGTTGCAAGCAACGCATTCGTCGTCTTTCACGTCAAAGACACGGTCTTCGGACATGGTGATTGCCTGATGCGAGGTATCTTCGCAAGCGGCAAAGCAACGGCCACATTTGATGCAGTCCTCTTGGCTGATCCGCGCCTTAGTGACGTGGTTCAGGTTCAGATACTGCCAGTCGGTGACGTTCGGAACAGCGCGACCTACAATTTCATCAATCGAATTGTAACCCTGTTCGTCCATCCATTGCGACAGGCCCGAGATCATCTCTTGCACCACTTTGAAGCCATAGGTCATCGCGGCGGTACAGACCTGAACGTTACCCGCGCCAAGCGCCATGAACTCAGCAGCGTCGCGCCACGTGGTCACACCGCCAATGCCCGAGATGGGAAGGCCGTGCGTGCCGGGGTTGCGGGCGATCTCGGCCACCATGTTCAGGGCGATCGGTTTCACCGCCGGACCGCAATAGCCGCCATGGGTGCCTTTGCCGTCGATCATCGGTTCGGGCGACATGGCGTCCAGATTGACGGATGTGATCGAGTTGATCGTGTTGATCAGGCTGACTGCATCCGCGCCGCCATCCTTGGCGGCTTGCGCCGGGTGCAGGATGTTGGTGATGTTGGGCGTTAGCTTCACGATCACCGGCAGGTCGGTGGCTTCTTTGCACCAGCGGGTGACCATCTCGATATACTCGGGGACCTGACCAACCGCAGACCCCATGCCACGTTCGGCCATGCCATGCGGACAGCCAAAGTTCAGCTCGAATCCATCGCAGCCGGTTTCCGCGATGCGAGGAATGATTTCTTTCCACGCGTCTTCTTCGCAGGGCACCATGACGGATGCGATCAGCGCGTGATCGGGATAATCCTTCTTAACGCGGGTCATTTCGGCAAGGTTCACCTCAAGCGGTCGGTCGGTGATCAGCTCGATATTGTTCAGGCCCAGAAGGCGACGATCCGCGCCGTGAATGGCGCCGTAGCGCGGACCATTCACGTTGACGACGGGCGGACCTTCCATGCCGAGCGTTTTCCAGACCACACCGCCCCAACCGGCCTCGAACGCGCGGCGGACATTGTATTCCTTATCCGTGGGCGGGGCCGAGGCCAGCCAGAACGGGTTGGGAGACGAAATTCCAAGAAAGTTTGATGTCAGATCAGCCATTAGCTTGCTCCCATCAATGTAGCGTGAATATCCATGGCCGCATCGCGACCTTCGGCAACGGCGGTGACGGTCAGATCGTCCCCGCCCGAGGCACAGTCGCCCCCGGCCCAGACACCTGAAACGCTGCTGCGCTGTGCGTCATCGACCTTGATCTTGCCACCCTCAAGGGTCAGCGCGTCGGGCGTGTCGCCCAGCTTCTGACCGATGGCTTTGAACAGCTGATCGGCGGGCAGGGTGAAGGTCTCGTCCAGCGTAACCAACTTGCCGTTTTGGGTTTCGGTATAAGCAAAGGTGACGCCGGTCAGCGATCCGTTGCCTTCGACACCCACGGGGGTTGCGTTGCAGATCAGGGTGACACCCTTTTGCTGTGCAAGCTCTTGTTCGAAACTTGAGGCGGCCATCGCTTCTTGTCCGCGGCGATAGACGATGGTGACGTCTTCCGCGCCCAGCAGCTTTGCTTGCACGCCTGCGTCAATCGCGGTCATGCCGCCGCCGATGACGACGACCCGGCGTCCAACGGGCAGGGCGGTCAGATCGGAGGCCTGACGCAGATCGGCAATGAAATCAACGGCGTCCGAGACGTTGTCTTTGTCTTCGCCATCCATTCCCAGCGCATTGACTGCGGTCAGCCCCATGCCAAGGAAGACTGCGTCAAAGTCGCTTTGCAGCGCGTTCAGCGTGATCCCGTCTCCAAGCGATTGACCATAGCGGATCTCAATCCCGCCAATGGACAGCAGCCAGTCCAGCTCGCGCTGGGCGAAGTCGTTGGTGGATTTATAGGCGGCGATGCCGAACTCGTTCAGACCGCCCCCTTTGGCGCGCGCTTCGAACACCGCAACGTCGTGGCCCAGCATGGCCAGACGGTGTGCGCAGGACAGGCCTGCGGGACCGGCGCCAATAACGGCGACCGATTTACCGGTCTTGTCCGCGCGGGTGAACGGGTGGCTATTCGATGCCATCAGCGTGTCGGTGGCATAGCGCTGCAAGCGACCGATTTCGACCGGTTTGCCTTCTGCGGTTTCACGCACGCAAACCTCTTCGCACAAGGTCTCGGTCGGGCAGACACGGGCGCACATGCCGCCCAAAATGTTCTGGTTCAGAATGGTCTTCGCGGCGGCCTCGGGTGTGCCGGTGGCGATTTGCCGGATGAAAAGCGGAATATCGATCGAGGTGGGGCAGGCGGTCATGCACGGTGCGTCGTGACAGAAATAGCAGCGATCTGCTGCGACCAGTGCCTCGTGCCCGTCATATTCCGGGTGAAGGTCGGTAAAGTTGTCGGCTACTTGCGTCGGGTCTAACCGCCCGGCTGCAACGCCATTTTCCCTGTTGATATGTGCCATAGCTGGTTCCTTGGATTGGCTTTGGTGCATTCAGTAGGGCATAGAATTAAAAGTTTTACCAGATGGTAAAATTAATTTCTGTTGGTGAGGGGTGTCATGTCCGCGTGGAAACAAGAGGCACGGATGCCCGCGCCACCCCAGAAAACGAAAAAGCCGCGACGGGCTGTCGCGGCTTTAGCTGTTTGATATTTAAGTTAGATCAGGCGTTGAACAAGAAGTGCAGAACGTCGCCGTCTTTGACCATATAGCCTTTGCCTTCTGCCCGCATCTTGCCGGCTTCTTTTGCAGGGCCTTCACCGCCCAATTCGACATAATCGTCATAGGCAATGGTCTCGGCCCGGATGAAACCACGCTCGAAATCGCCGTGAATCACGCCTGCGGCCTGCGGGGCCATGGTGCCTTCGCGGATGGTCCAGGCGCGGGCCTCTTTCGGGCCGACGGTGAAATAGGTTTCCAAATGCAGAAGCTCGTAGCCCGCGCGGATCAGACGATCCAGACCAGCTTCGGCCAGACCAAGCTCTTCCAGAAACATCTCCATGTCCTCGTCTTCAAGCTGGCTGATTTCTTCTTCGATCTTGGCGGAAATCACGACGGAAGCGGCACCCTGCGCTGCGGCCATTTCTTCCACGGCTTTCGAGTACGCATTGCCGGTGGCTGCATCGCTTTCATCCACGTTGCAGACATAAAGGATCTTCTTGGTGGTCAGAAGCTGCAGCAACTTCCACGCTTTCTTGTCTTCCTCGTCCACTTCAACGGTTCGCGCGGGCTGGCCGTTTTCCAAGACCTCTTGTGCAGCGGCCAGAAGGCGATCCTGCTGCTGGGCGTCTTTGTCATTGCCCTTCAGCTTGCGCACCAGACCGGCGCGGCGTTTCTCGATGCTTTCCAGATCGGCCAGCATCAGTTCAGTCTCGATCACTTCGGCGTCTTCAACCGGGTTCACGCGACCGTCAACGTGGGTTACGTCGCCATCGTCAAAGCAGCGCAGAACGTGAGCAATCGCGTCGGTTTCGCGAATGTTGGCCAGGAACTGGTTGCCCAGACCTTCACCCTTGGACGCGCCCTTTACCAGACCAGCGATGTCTACAAAAGTCATGCGGGCGGGGATGATCTCTTTCGACGACGCAATCGCAGCCAGCTTGTCCAGACGTGCGTCCGGCACGTTCACTTCACCCGTATTGGGTTCAATGGTACAGAAGGGGAAGTTGGCAGCCTGCGCGGCAGCCGTTTTGGTCAGTGCGTTGAACAGGGTCGATTTGCCCACATTCGGCAGACCCACAATACCCATCTTGAAACCCATCACGGCCTCCGTCGTTGAAATACTCGCGCGTTCTAGGGCTTTGACAGGCTGGGCGCAAGCGTGGTGGAGTGGGAAGGCATGAATTGGAGGAGGATGACGTATGCAACCTATTCCCTATGTGTTTTTCAAAGACCAAGCGCGCGCCGCCATGACCCGCTATGGCGAGGTGTTCGGGACCGCGCCCGAGATCATGTCGTTCAAGGATATGCCCGAAGAAGATCGCGCCCAAATGCCGGGTGTGCCGGATGACGCGGTGATGCATGCCGGGGTGGCTATCGGGGACGGTTGGCTCTTCGCCAGTGACGATCCCTCGGGCGAGACGCCCGCGATGGCAGGCTGCAATGTGTGTGTCTCACTGGCTGGCGACGACGAAACCCGCCGCGTGTTCGATGCCTTGGCCGAGGGCGGTGATGTACGCATGCCCCTGTCTCCGATGTTCTGGACCTCGCTTTTCGGCACATTGACCGACAAATTCGGGGTGCGGTGGATGATTATGGCGGACAGTGATTATCAGTGAGCCATTGATTTTCCTGTCCCGCTTGGGCAAACCGGGCTGGACCAAGAAGGGGATCACGCATGACTCGCATCGACGCCAAATTTGCCGCGCTTAAGGAAAAGGGCCAGAAAGCCTTTGTTGCTTATATTATGGGCGGTGATCCCGATATGGAAACTTCGCTTGAGGTGATGAAGGGTTTGCCCGCAGCGGGCGTCGACGTGATCGAACTGGGCGTGCCCTTCACCGATCCGATGGCAGATGGCCCGACCATTCAGCTGGCCGGGCAGCGCGCGCTGGAAGGTGGTATGACCCTTCAAAAGACACTGGATATGGCCGCAGAGTTCCGCAAAGAAGACGACACCACGCCGATCGTGCTGATGGGTTACTACAACCCGATCTACAATCGTGGCGTGGATCAGTTTCTGGTGGATGCGAAAGCAGCTGGCGTTGATGGGCTGATCGTGGTGGACCTGCCGCCGGAAGAGGATGACGAACTGTGCATCCCCGCGCAAAAAGCGGGTCTGAACTTCATCCGTCTTGCGACCCCCACAACCGATGACAAGCGCTTGCCGAAGGTGCTGCAGAACACCTCGGGCTTTGTGTATTACGTGTCGGTGACTGGTGTGACTGGGTCTGCCGAGGCGCAATCAGGCGATGTTGGTCCGGAAGTGGCTCGCATCAAATCGGCAACCAATATTCCGGTGATCGTCGGCTTCGGCGTGAACACCCCCGAAAAGGCCGAGGCGATCGCCAGTGTGGCGGACGGCACCGTGGTCGGATCGGCCATCGTATCGAAAATCGGCGCGGGAGAGCCTGTGGCCGATATTCTGGACTTCGTGAAGTCTTTGGCTGACGGCGCACACCGCGGCTAATCGTGATCAGATCACGGCGCTCTCGCCAAAGGGGGTGCCGGTGATGATCCGTTCATACCCAAAGGGTGACAGGTCCATGCTGCGATAGCTGCCATGGACGATCAGTTCGGCCAATCCGCGCCCCATGGCAGGGGCTTGCTGCAACCCGTGTCCCGAGAACCCATTGATAAAGTGGAAGTTTTCCAGCTCAGGGTGCGGCCCGAGGATGGCGTTCTGATCCAGCGTATTATAGGCATAGTGCCCGGCCCATTCGGTGACGATCTTCAGCGCCTCGAACTGCGGAATACGGGTGGCGATGTGGGGCCAGACATGAGTTTCCCAGATGCTGTGATCCATGTGGAAATCATCGGGTGCGACGGCGATGTCGTCATGAGGAGCGGCGCCGACCATATAGGTCTCGGGCCCGTCCTGGCGGAAATGGATGCCACTGGGGTCGACGGTCAGGGGTAGGGGGCGGTCCAGCGGATTGGCTGCGCTGAAGACCCAGGTGAAGCGCTTGCGCGGCTCGATTGGAACATCCAGCCCGGCCATTTTCGACAAGAACGCCGCACGAGGCCCGGCGGCGTTGACCAGATGGCTGCATCCGATCTGCGTGCCGTCCGAGAGCGTGACCGAGGTGGTGCGTGCGCCGTCGGTCTGAATGCCCGTGACCTCGCCCGACATGTATTCCACACCCGCCTCGATGGCCTTGCGGCGGAACCAATCGAACAGAGCACCTCCGTCCCAATAGCCTTCATCGACCGCGCCGTGGCTGCCCAGAATGATGTCTTCCAGATCATAGAATGGAAAGGCCAGGGCCAGTTCTTCGCGGGTCAGAATACATGTGCCCGCCCCAAGGGCTGCTTGCATGGCCTGTGCGGCCTTCAGTTCCTCGGCGCGAGTTTCGTTATCCGCTAGGTAGAGATAGCCAAAATCCTGCACCGTGATGTTTTCGATGCGTTCGTCCCCGCCCATGTTGGCGCGCAGGTCTTTGATGAATTGAAGTGTGAATTGTGAAATTTTCACGTTCAAGGCTTCGGAGAACTGCTGCCGAATGCAGGAATTTGTATGGGCGGTCGAGCATTGCGCGAAGCTGGGATCGCGCTCGATCACCAAGACGCGCCCGTCGAAATCAGCGTTTTGCGACAACCACCATGCGACCGAGGAGCCCATGATGGCTCCCCCAACAATTACGACGTCATAGGTGCTGTGGTCGGGCTGGGTGCGGAAGGACCGTTGGCTCACGGAAGGCTCCTATCGTAGGGAATAGGTGTCAGGTCAGGCGCGACCGGTTGCTGATAGCGCCCATTCCATCACCGCGTCATGTTCGGGCGCGATCTCTTCGGCTTCACCTACGAATGCCATGAACGCGTCGCGCGAGCCTTCGCTGAGCCCGATGATGGCCGGGATATCCTGCGCCAAGGCTTGGCCTACGGCCTCGCGGAAGCCGCGCCCTTCGGCCTCTTGTTTGCCGAATTTGTTGACGATCAAGAGGTCCGCGCCGTTGCGCAGGCGTTCCTCGGTCTGACCTACAGCGGTTTCCAGCGCCTCGGGGTTCAGCTTGCAGCCACGGGCGTTGGCGCCAAGATACTGACTGATGCGGATTTTTGGTCCGTCAGGCAGCACCAATACATCCATATCGCAATGGTGCTCCTCAGCCCGTTCGGTGTCCAACTGCACGGTGCCGCACAGCGATACGCCTTTCTCGGCCAAGGCCTTCGCAATGCCTGCCAGCAAAAGGTTCGTCGTGCCCCGACCGGGCGCAATTACATATGCAAGTTTCATCGGCTGCTCCCTTTGGTTCTGACTTGGCAATCCTGCGGGGGCTTGTCAATTGCACAGGTCGCGTGTCTTGATGCGTTCAGACAACCGGAGTGCCTTATGAAACCCCAAAACCCCGCGCACGTCGCCCCCGCAGATGCCGAAGCTCGCAAAGCGGTGAAACCGGTTATTTGTTACCCGGTCGACAGTTTGCAGGCTCCAAATCTTGAGCTGTATCGCACCGCACGCGAGACGGCGCAGAAGGTGGATGAGGTTCTTGTTCCGGCCCGCGATGCAAGCACTTTCAGCGTGCCCGCCGGACAGTTCTTCCGTATATCGTCGGTCGAGGGGCCGCAGGTTGGGGATTTGAACCTGTGGAATGCGGATGATCTGAACGAACGGTTCTATTCCGGCAAAACCCGCGCCCTGCACGGCACACATTTGTCAGTCTCGGACCGCATGTGGACCAGCTTTCCCGCCATGCGCTCAATGGCCACCATCATTGACGACACGCTGGATTGGTACGGGTTTGACGAATTTGGAGGCTCGGTCCACGATGTGATCGGCACGCGATGTGATCCCTACACCAATAACTTGTTGTCTGGCGGGCAGTACCACCATTGCTGCCATTCGAACCTGACCCGTGCCTTGGCAGATCACCTTGGCTGTTCGCTGGATGAAGCACAGCCCCATGTGCATGACGTGCTGAACGTCTTCATGTGCACCGGCTTTACCCGCGATACGGGCCAGTATTTCATGAAGGCCAGCCCCGTCCGCCCCGGAGATTACCTTGAATTCTTTGCGGAAATTAACCTTTTGGGGGCGCTCAGTGCGTGCCCCGGCGGCGATTGCTCGGACGAGCATAGCTCGGACAGTGCGGCCTGTTATCCGCTGTTGGTCGAGGTGTTCGCCCCGCAAGAGGGTGCTCTAGGCGATTGGCAGTCTCCGCCTGTAAATGGTTATGACCAAAGCCACGGACGCTAAGGAAATCCCCAGCTTGTATGTCACGCCTCAACCCATAGTGTAGAAGCGTGCAGTAAAAGGAGTGTGCCATGCGATCCCTCGGCTGGCGTTTCATTATCGTAGGCGTTTTGTGCCTTGTGATGTTCATCCCCCTTATGATGGTGTCGGACATCGTGAATTCCCGTCGACACTATTCCGAAGACACGATCCGGTCGGTCGGGCAGGAATGGGGTGGAGAGCAGACGATCTCGGGCCCGAAAGTCGTGATTCCCGTGAAGGCCCGCGTCACTGTGACCGAGCTTCACAATGTGATCGACGAGGCCACGGGCCTTGTCATGCGCGACAAGGAAACAGGCGAAAACCTGCAAAAATTGGTCGAAGTCGAGCGGATCGAGAACCGCGAGCCCCTTCATGTCTATCCGGATGTGTTTGACGTCCAGATCACGACGGAAACCCAGATGCGCCATCGTGGCATTTTTCAGGTGCCGGTCTACAAAGCGCAGGCCAACATCGCGACCGAGTTCCCGTTTGATCGGGTCGAAGCGCAGCTGGACGAGGATGAGTTCGCCGTGTGGGAGGAGGCGAGCCTGCGTCTTTCAGTCAGTTCGAACCGTGCCCTGCGTGGCGAAGCCCGCCTGACTGCGGATGGAGAAGAAATCTTGATGGAGCCGCTGGGCGAGGCTGCAGGTCTGATCGCGTTCCTGCCGGGTGGCAAGGGCCAAACCAAATTTGACTTGGTGCTTGGGCTGAATGGCGCGGCCCAGCTGCGCGTGGCCCCTGTTGGCCGGATATCGACAGTAGAAATGAACAGCGACTGGCCTGACCCCAGCTTTGGCGGGGCCTTCCTGCCCGACGGGTCCGAGATTTCTGACGACGGGTTCCAAGCCAAGTGGACCATTCCGCATCTAGCGCGCAGCCTGCCGCAGATTTCACGACAAGACTACGAGCAGATCGCGCGCAGAAGCACCGCGTTCGGCGTCAGCTTCTATCAACCTAATGATTTCTATCAAAAAGCCTGGCGTGCCGCGCGCTATGGCATCCTATTCGTGTCCCTGACCTTCCTGACGGTGCTGCTGATGGATATGCAAAGCAAAAAGCCGGTGCACCCGGTGCAATACCTGCTGATCGGTCTGTCGCAGGCGGTGTTCACCCTACTAATGCTGGCCTACGCCGAGCAGGTGGGCTTCACCGCTGCTTACGTTGGATCGGCGACAGCTTTGATCCTGCTGCTTCTGATGTTCGGTCGGTTCGCCTTGAAGCTTGGATCCCGCACATGGGTCTTGGGCGGGATGTTGGTACTGCTCTACGCGGTGCTCTATCTGATCCTCTATTCGACCGACTACGCGCTTCTGGCGGGTGCCACGCTGGCCTTTGTGGCGATCGGCGCCACCATGTATGCTACTCGAGACGAAGAGTGGTACGGCGAGGGCGGACCGGGCCCGGGGCTGTTTGCCCGGCGTGCGACCAAAAAGGCAGTGGCACGGTCCAGCCCTGTAGCGACACCAAATTCTGAAGGACCGTGGCGTGCATCACCTTCGGATGACACGCCGAATGAGGACAAATAACGAAAAAAGAGGCGCCGCATGGCGCCTCTTTTCATTCGGGATTGGGTGGGATCAGGCGAAAGCCGCTTCCAGCGCGATTTCAACCATGTCGCCAAAGGTCTTCTCACGCTGGTCCGAGGGCAGCGCCTCGCCGGTTTGCAGGTGGTCGGATACCGTCATGATCCCCAATGCCCGTACGCCATGGCGGGCGGCGAGGGTGTACAGCTCGGCAGCCTCCATCTCGACCCCAAGAATACCGTGGCGGGTCATCTCTTTGTTCAGGTCCGGGCGTTCGTCATAGAACGTGTCCGAGGAATAGATCCCGCCAACATGCACGCCCACATCGCGGCCACGTGCTGCCGCAACAGCCGCTTCCAGAAGGCCGTAGTCAGCGCATGGCGAGTAATTCAGTTCGCGGAAAATGGTGTTCGAGGGCGTTCCGACCGTAGTGCAGGTCATTGCGATCACTACGTCACGCACCTTCACCTGCGGCTGCATTCCGCCGCAAGACCCGATGCGGATCAGTGTTTTAGCACCATAATCCCGGATCAGCTCGTTCGCGTAGATCGAAATCGACGGCATACCCATGCCCGATCCCTGAATGCTTACACGGTTGCCTTTGTAAGTGCCGGTAAAACCTAGCATCCCACGCACTTCATTGACCAGCTCAGCCCCTTCAAGGAAATTCTCAGCCGCCCAACGCGCGCGATAGGGATCGCCCGGCATCAGGACGGTTTCTGCGATTTGGCCTTCTTCGGCTCCGATATGGACAGTCATGTCGCACTCCAATTCTTGTTTGAAGTGACGGTAGCGCGAACACCGGGAAAGGAAAAGGCACCTGCCGTGACGACAGGTGCCTTCAGATTTTGTTCAGGCCGGTTGGCTTACTCGGCTGCAACCGGGGCGGGGGCCACCAGCGTCACGATGTCTTCCATGATCGTGTTCAGCTCGAAATCCTTCGGGGTGTAGACCTTGGCAACACCCATGGCACGCAGGCGCTCGGCGTCTTCGTCGGGGATGATGCCACCGGCAACCACGGGCACGTCGCCAAGACCGGCCTCTTTCATCCGTTCCATCAGCTCTTCCAGCAGCGGGATGTGGCTGCCTGACAGGATCGACAGACCGACCACATGGGCCTTGGTCTCGATGGCCGAGGCCACAAGTTCCTCGGGTGTCAGGCGGATGCCTTCGTAGGTGATGTCCATGCCACAATCGCGGGCGCGGGCAGCGATTTGCTCGGCACCGTTCGAGTGTCCGTCCAGACCCGGCTTACCGACCAAGAAGGTCAGGCGGCGGCCCAGAGCGTCCGACACGGCGTCGACACGCGAGCGGATGTCCTCCAACCCTTCGGTGCGGTTCGACGGGTTCTTCGACACGCCAGTCGGTGCGCGATACTGGCCAAATGTCTGGCGCATCACTTCGCCCCATTCGCCAGTGGTCACGCCAGCTTTGGCTGCGGCGATAGACGAGGGCATGATGTTTTCGCCCGACTTGGCGGCAGCGCGCAAGGCGTTCAGGGCGTCCTGAACGGCGGCGTCGTCACGATCCGCGCGCCACTGTTCCAGACGCGCAATCTGGTCGGCTTCGGCTTCCTTATCAGCTACCATGATGGCCCCGTCGCCTGCAGTCAGCGGGCTTTCGGCGGCTTCGGTCCATTTGTTCACGCCGACTACCGTCGTGTCACCGACCTCGATCTTGCCGATGCGGGCAGCGTTCGATTCCACCAGACGCGACTTCATGTATTCGATGGCCGCAACCGCGCCACCCATGCCGTCGATCTGGGCAAGCTCGGCACGTGCGCCGTCTTTCAATTCAGCCACTTTGCGTTCGACGGCGGGGTTTTCGTCAAACAGGTCGTCGAACTCCAACAAGTCAGTTTCATAGGCCAGGATCTGCTGCATGCGCAGCGACCACTGCTGGTCCCACGGACGCGGCAGGCCAAGTGCTTCGTTCCATGCGGGCAGCTGCACCGCACGGGCACGGGCGTTTTTCGAAAGCGTCACGGCCAGCATCTCGATTAGGATGCGGTAGACGTTGTTTTCCGGCTGCTGCTCGGTCAGACCAAGCGAGTTCACCTGAACGCCATAACGGAAACGGCGGAATTTCGGGTCTTCCACGCCATACCGCTCGCGGGTGATTTCGTCCCATAGCTCGACAAAGGCGCGCATTTTACACATCTCGGTCACAAAGCGGATGCCGGCGTTTACGAAGAACGAGATGCGGCCGACCATGGCCGGGAAGGCCTCGGCAGGTACTTTCTCCTTCAGGTCGTCCAGAACTGCGATGGCGGTGGCCAGTGCGAATGCCAGCTCCTCCTCTGGCGTCGCACCGGCTTCCTGCAGGTGATAGGAACACACGTTCATCGGGTTCCATTTCGGCAGGTGCTCGCGCGTATAGGCTGCAACGTCGGTGATCATGCGCAGCGATGGCTTCGGCGGACATACATATGTACCGCGCGACAGGTATTCTTTGATGATGTCGTTCTGAACGGTGCCCTGCAGCTTCGAGATATCGGCGCCCTGTTCCTCGGCGGCCGCAATATAAAGCGACAGCAGCCACGGCGCAGTGGCGTTGATCGTCATCGAGGTGTTCATCTGTTCAAGCGGGATGTTGTCAAACAGCGCGCGCATGTCGCCCAGATGGCTGAGCGGTACGCCAACCTTGCCCACTTCACCGCGCGACAGTTTGTGATCGCTGTCATAGCCCGTCTGGGTCGGCAAATCGAAGGCGACCGACAACCCGGTCTGACCTTTTGCCAGATTGGTGCGGTACAGTTCGTTCGAGGCCTTTGCGGTCGAGTGACCCGCATAGGTGCGGAAAAGCCAGGGGCGGATGGTATTCGAAGACATGGCAGAGACTCACCTTATGTTGCGCTGCAGCATTTTTAGTCGCGCAAGAAAATTACGCAAGGGGTAAAATCACGGGAAGAAAGTTACGTGAAGTGCCTGTGTCGTCCGTAAGGGGGCGGCGTCTATATATGAAAGTGAATACCGAGGGCTCTTGGCACGGCGCATGCATCGGGCCACTTTACCTTTGTTGCATTTGGTGAGACAGGTTTGACATGACGCGCGTTGTGGAACTTCCTCTTTGGTTGCTTGTGCTGATCCTGGCTTTTGCCACGGTGACCTTTGCCTCGCATTTTCTGTTCCCGTCTGTGCGTTGGTTCTTTCGTAAGCGGCTGGAGCGTGCTGTCGCCAAGTTGAATGAACGGCTGGAGCGTCCGATCGAGCCGTTCAAGCTGGCCCGGCGCTATGACATGGTGCAGCGCCTGTCCTATGATCCGGAAGTGGCCAAGGCGATTGTCGAACACGCGCGCAAGGCAGGCATCCCGGAGCAGGTGGCCTTCGAAAAGGCCCAACGTTACGCGCGCGAGATCGTGCCGCGGTTTTCCGCCACCGCCTATTTCGGGTTCGGGATTCGCTTGGCCAAACTCTTGTCGCGCGCGTTCTATCGGGTGCGCCTTGGCGTCTTTGACGAGGCGCGGCTGGGTGAGATTGATCCCGACGCCACTGTGGTCTTTGTAATGAACCACCGATCCAACATGGACTATGTGCTGGTCACATGGCTGGCCGCCGAACGATCGCACCTTTCTTATGCGGTTGGGGAATGGGCGCGGGTCTGGCCCTTGCGCACGTTGATCCGATCGATGGGCGCGTATTTCATCCGGCGTAAAAGCCGCAACAACCTCTATCGCAAAGTTTTGTCGCGCTATGTGCGCATGGCGACGGATGGCGGCGTGACGCAAGCCATGTTCCCGGAAGGGGGGCTGAGCCTGAACGGCGAGGTCGGTGCGCCCAAGCTGGGGCTGCTCAGCTATATCGTGCAAGACTTCGTGCCGGGCGAAAGCCGCAATGTGGTCTTTATCCCTGTTGCGATGAACTATGACCGGGTGCTGGAAGACCGCGTGCTGGTGTCTGCGGATATCAAGGGAACGCGCCGTTTTGGGCTTCGGTTCAAATATGTGGCGCGTCATGTCGGGCGGCATGTGTGGCAGCGGGTCACTGGGCGCTTCTATCGCTTTGGCTATGCCTCGGTGTCTTTTGGCGACCCGGTGTCGCTGGTGGATTTCTTGGATGGGAACCCGCCTGAAGACATGTTGGAGCCTCTGGGGAATACGCTGATGGCGCGTATTCGTGATGTGGTGCCGGTGCTGCCTGTGCCGGTGGTCTCGGCTATTTTACTTGAGGGTGATGGGCAGACCCGCGCCGAGATCGTCGCGCGCTTTGATGCTTTGGTCTCGGCGATGGAGGCCGACGGCGCACATGTACATATCCCGCGGGGGGACATGGCTTACGCGGCCGAAGTCGGACTGCGCGAGCTTTTGCTGCGCAAGATCATTGTGGAAGACGGCGAGGGCGATGATGCTCAGTTCCACGTACATCGCCCTGACAGGCTGATCCTGGCCTATTACGCGAACTCTATCGCGCATCTCAGCCCGGAACTGGAGCCCATACATATCTCGGACCTGACCCCTGCCGAGGTCGCGGACGCGTCTGTGCTATAATGCGTATTGGGCGCGTCTACTTGACGTCGAGGTCAAAATCGGGCGCGACATAAAATTACAAAAAGTTGCCAATTGGTGTTGCAATCTTACTTTTAGAAAAGTAATGCTGCAGTAGCAGCCGCAATTCTGCACTGCGGCGATAGAATCAAATAACACGCGAAAACAGGAGGCCGCCATGGCTTTGGACACGCAAACTGGCATCGCCGAATATGATGCTCCGAAGAAAGATCTGTACGAGATCGGTGAAATGCCCCCGCTGGGCCACGTTCCCGCACAGATGTACGCATGGGCGATCCGCCGCGATCGTCAGGGCGAACCCAACAAGGCCATGCAGGTTGAAGTCGTAGAGACCCCCAAACTGGATAGCCACGAAGTTCTGGTCATGGTGATGGCCGCTGGCGTGAACTACAACGGCATCTGGGCCGGTCTGGGTGTACCTGTCAGCATGTTCGACGTGCACAAGCAGGACTATCACATTGCCGGATCGGATGCTTCAGGCATCGTTTGGGCCGTAGGTGACAAAGTCAAAGGCTGGAAAGTGGGCGACGAAGTTGTCATTCACTGTAACCAGGATGATGGCGACGACGAAGAATGCAACGGTGGCGATCCGATGTTCTCGCCCAGCCAGCGGATCTGGGGCTATGAAACCCCCGATGGCTCGTTCGCACAGTTCACCCGCGTTCAGGCGCAGCAGCTGCTGCACCGTCCCAAGCACCTGACCTGGGAAGAAAGCGCCTGCTACACGCTGACGCTGGCCACTGCATACCGTATGCTGTTCGGCCACCACCCGCATGAACTGAAGCCCGGTCAGAACGTTCTGGTTTGGGGTGCATCGGGCGGTCTGGGTTCCTACGCGATCCAGCTGATCAACGCAGCAGGCGGCAATGCCATCGGTGTGATCTCGGACGAAAGCAAGCGTGACTTCGTGATGGGGCTGGGCGCCAAGGGCGTGATCAACCGCAAGGACTTCACCTGCTGGGGCCAACTGCCCACCGTGAACACGCCGGAATACGACGTATGGTTCAAAGAGGCACGCCGCTTCGGCAAGGCCATCTGGGACATCACCGGCAAAGGCAACAACGTAGACATCGTATTCGAACACCCCGGTGAATCGACCTTCCCGGTCTCGAATCTGGTCTGCAAGAAGGGCGGCATGGTCGTGATTTGCGCCGGCACCACCGGTTTCAACTGTACCTTCGACGTTCGCTACACTTGGATGCACCAGAAGCGCTTGCAGGGCTCGCACTTCGCACACCTCAAGCAAGCGGCTTCGGCAAACAAGCTGATGATCGAGCGTCGCATCGACCCTTACATGTCGGAAGTGTTCCCGTGGGCGGAAATCCCGGATGCGCACATGAAGATGTATAAAAACGAACACAAGCCGGGCAACATGTCGGTACTGGTTCAGTCGCCGAAGACCGGCCTGCGGACCTTCGAAGACGCACTGGAAGCCGGCCCCAAATAAGCCGCACTTACTACCCAATTAAACCTGCCCGCTGCCTTACCAAAGGTGGCGGGCAATTGATTCTTGTATGCGAATCACCCCCATCAGTCCGCGGAATTTGTGAGATTTCCGTTACGGAAGGTAATTTTTCCACCTTTCGCTGCCTCGCTATTTATGGGGAGTTTCAATCCGCGAGTTAGAAGTGGCAAATACACCTGCTAAAGTTGCCAAAAGCGCTACTGTTCGAGGGTTTTGCCGTGTCTGACAAATGGATTGTTGATGTACTTGCCGACCTCATGGCCTATGCTGAGAGAAATGGTCTGAGTGTGACGGCAGAACAGCTTGAAGATGCGCGTCTCATTGCTTTGACCGAGATTTCAAACACGTCTCGCGAGCAGAAGGAGATCGCGCGTACCTATGACGAACCGGCTCGAAGACCTTCTCTTTACCTTGCAAGCGGCGGTCACGCTTGAAGACCTGCAAGCGGTACTGGAATCGCTGCGGGATCACTACAATGTCGAGCATACCGTTTATCATTGGGTAAACTCGGTCGGGGAACGTTACGGGGCGGGCACCTATTCGGCAGAATGGGTCGACCGATATCTTGAAAAAGACTACCTGCGGATGGACCCTGTTATTTTTGGCTGTTTTCAAAGGTTTACGCCGGTGTCCTGGAAAGAGCTCGACTGGTCGTCAAAACCAGCGCGCGAAATGTGGCAGGACGCATTGGATCACGGGCTGGGAAATCAGGGCTATACGATCCCCATTCGCGGACCAAGTGGACAGTTCGCGCTGTTTACGCTGAATGCGTCTCTCAGCGACGAGGAATGGGCGCAATTCATCGACGACAACGCCCGAGATCTGATGATCCTGGGACACGAGTTCAACAAAAAGGCGCTGGAATTCGAGCAGTGGGGTGAAGATGGAAGCGTGCCCGCGCTGTCCCCGCGCGAGCTGGAATCCATGAGCTGCCTTGCCCGGGGAATGAGCCGCGCACAGGCTGCGGCTGAGCTAAATATCTCGGAACATACGCTGCGCGTTTACATCGAAAGCTCGCGTCACAAACTGGGCGCGATGAATACAACTCACGCGGTCGCGCGGGCGCTTTCGGCTGGCATCATCATAATTTAAACACAGTTCTACCTCACGATGTATTTGCCATACGTTAACTAAGAGGCGAGCATTGTCCTATTAATCACTCGGACAAAGGAGCTCCACTCATGCTGCGTTACCTCTATGGCAATGATCTTTCGAAATTCCCTCTGCTGGCTGAAACCATGTTTCAGGATCGGGCTAAACAATTCTCGCATCGTCTTGGCTGGGACGTTTCGGTCGACGAGAAGGGATTTGAGCGCGACGAATATGACGACATGAACCCGCTTTACGTGATCTGGGAACAGGCCGATGGCCGTCACGGTGGGTCCATGCGCTTTCTACCTACGGTCGGGCAAACGATGGTGAATGACCACTTCAGCCACCTGACCGATGGCGTTCATATCGAAAGCCCGCTGATTTGGGAATGCACCCGATTTTGCCTGTCCCCAAGTGCAGATCGTCGTGCATCGGCGGCCCTTGCACTTGGCGCTGGTGAAATCATGGACACGTTCAAGCTGGAACATTATGTTGGCGTGTTCGATCCTCGGATGGAACGCATCTATCGTCTGATGGGCCTCGAGCCTGACGTGATCGGTATGGCCGGTGAAGGTCGCGACCGCATCGGAGTTGGTCTGTGGTCGATGGATGAAAGCGCGTTTGAACCTACCTTGAAAAGGGTTGGCGTAACGCGCGAGGTCAGCCAAGGCTGGCTGCGTTATTCGCTGTCGACAGTCAACCGCGCCCCAACACCGCAAATCATGCCGCGCAGCGCCTGATCAATTCCTGAGAAAAATCGGCGACCAGCGTCTTCGGGCGCTGGTGCTGCCCATGCCCGCGCGATAGGGTCGCGGCATGACCCAACGATCTCCTGTTACATTCTCGGACGACCAGGCCGAAGCGCATGACCGCGTCTCGGAGATGCTGCGCCTGTCGGGCGTCAATTTGGATGATGCGCTGCTGACACCCGTTGCTGACGACAAGTCGCAGGTGATGGCTGTGATCGGCAAGGCTGGATCCGGCAAGACGCTGCTGTTGGCCGAGCTATATCGTGCGCTTGAAGACGCGGGTGTCGAGGTGATCTCGGGCGATTGGGAGGGCAAACGCCGTAAGGAACGCCGTACCCTTGCCATTCTGGCGCCGACCAACAAGGCGGCAAGCGTGTTGCGCAACCGGGGTGTCCCCGCGACAACCATTCACCGGATCCTCTACACCCCCGTCTATGACCCTGAGTACGAGAAGATCGCGGAATGGCTGGCGGGTAACGGCGACCGGCCCGAGATCGAAGGCCTGACGGATGAGGCGCTGGACCGCGCTTTTGCTTTCTATCAGACGCAAAAATCCATCCCCGGCGCGTTGGCGGCTGCGGGTCTGCGTGGCTCGGATTTCATCACCGGTTGGAAGCGGCGCGACGACCCGCTTGATATCGGCTTTGTCGACGAAAGCTCGATGCTGGATGAGAAGCAGTTCGACGATCTGCGCGAGATTTTCCCGACCTTGGTGCTGTTTGGAGACCCCGCACAGCTGGCCCCGGTGGGGCAATCGGGCAAGATGATCTTTGAAGACATCAAGGGGCCGCGCAAACAGGTTCTGCACCGTATTCACCGTCAGAAAGACGACAACCCCATCCTGGATCTGGCGCACGCGCTGGCGGACGAGACACTGGATTTCGACGGGTTTGAGCGGATGATCCATCAGGCCGCCGCAAGGGATGATCGTGTGGTGGTTGCGCAACGCGCTAACGCCGACCTTATGGCGCGCTCGCCCGTGTTGGTGTGGCGCAACAAGACGCGGATACGGTTGATTCAAGCCTTCAGATCCGCCTTTCACGCCCCTGAAATCGAGCTTCTGCCCGGCGAACCTCTGATCTGCGACGGGATTGAACTGCCGTTGAAGCACCGAAAGAAACGCATTGATCTTGAGGCTCGCGGTCTGATTAAGGGCGCCCAATGTGTCTATCTTGGGCCGGGAAAACGGCCCGGGTTTTCGCGCCTACATGTGCTGGGGGCGGAAGATCCTCAGGTCTCGGCAGCGTCTATCGTGAAGATCGAGAAACCGGACGAGGAAGAGCCGTTCATCCCCTTCGCCGCCCGTATGGGCGCTGCGTTCCTGCATGGGGCGGCAGTGACCATCCACAAGGCGCAGGGCTCGCAATGGCCCGAGGTTCAGGTGTTCGCCCCGGACATTGCCGCAGCGGCTTGGGCAGGGCGGACCGAGGCCGGATTGCCCCTTTGGAAACGACTGGCCTATGTGGCGATCACGCGGGCCGAGACGCGGCTGCATTGGGTGACGCGCTATGCAATGGCGCGTCCGCAGGCCGAACTGTCGACGGCTGATTTGCCCGCAAAACCCACAGCCCTGACACTGGAAGCATAAGGAGCACCCGATGCCTAGCATACTGATCACCGGAGCCAGCGCTGGCATTGGTCGCGCCGTGGCCGAGCTGTTTCTAGCCGAAGGCTGGACAGTTGGCCTGCTCGCGCGCCGCAAAGAAGTGCTGGAGGAGATCGCGGAAGGGCAGGGCAGGGCACATGTGCTGATCGCTGATGTCTCGGATCCTGACGCGGTAGGCGCTGCGTTTGAGAAGTTTTCGGCGGCGGCCGGTCGTCTGGATGTGCTTTTCAACAACGCGGGTTTGTTCACACCCGCCGCCCCGATTGACGAGGTCGGAGTCGGGGATTGGAGCCGGGCTGTGTCCGTGAACCTGACCGGCATGTTCTTGTGCGCCCGCGCGGCGTTCGCGCAGATGCGCGTGCAATCCCCGCAGGGCGGGCGGATCATCAACAATGGCTCGATCAGCGCCCATGTCCCGCGCGAGGGCGCCGTGACTTATACGGTCACGAAACACGGGATCACCGGGCTGACCCGGCAGCTGAGTCTTGATGGGCGGCCCTTCGACATAGCCTGTGGTCAGATCGACATCGGTAACGCGCGGACGGACCTTCTGCAGGGCATCATCGACGCGGCAGTCGCTGAGGGTGAGGTACCCCCCCCGTCCATGGATGTGGGCGAGGTGGCAAAATCAGTCCTGCACATGGCGCAACTACCGCCTGAGGCCAATGTACAATTCATGACCGTGATGGCGACCAAGATGCCCTATATCGGACGCGGGTAGCACGCGCGTGGGCTTCGGTGGCTCACTTCGTGAGCCTGAAGGGGCTTTGCCCCTCTGCGCTGCGCACATTCACCCCAGGATACTTAAGGCAAGGAAAGGCATGTGAAAGGTCTTTTTCTTGTGGAAATATCCCCGCCGGAGGCCTTGAATCTGCCGCGCATCGCGCGGCTGTGCCCAAGCTTGTCGGCCGAAGGACGTAAAGGCGCGGGAGCGATCCTTAGTTGCGCAGGATCATGCGGAAGGCAGCCGATGCGCCCCAGCCCGCTGCTATGGCGATAACCAGCGACAGAAGCCCGTAGATCAACGGTTTTTCATGGGCCAGATTGAAGATCCAGCGCTCTAGCCCGACTTTTTGGACGTTGATGATGGTCTCGTATTCCGAGGTCACCTGACCGCCACGCGTAAGCAGAATGCGGGTGCGATAGTCGCCTTCCGTCAGGTTGGCAGGCAAGGCAATACGCGTTTCAAAAAGTGTGTCCTGCGCCAGTTTGACCGAGTTCTCCAAACGTTTGTACAGGCCCGATTTCTCGCGGATGCGGATCAGGGCGTCTGTGAATTCGCGCGGGTCGTTGATGTTGAACGGGTTGTCCGAGATGTGAATCGAGCGCTCGACCGAAATCAGGTGCCGGAAGTCATCCAGCTTCGAGATCGTGTTGTCCAACGTGTCCGAGGTGGCGATGGCATAGAAGCTTGGGGCTGCAGCCAGTTCCATCGCGTCGGTGTTGACCCAGATGCCAAAGCGTTTGTCTTTCTTGCGAACCGTGATTGGGGCGCTTGGGCCTTCGACCACGACAACTACTTCAAGCGGCACGTCTTGTGGGGGCGGGCTTTCACGTTTCACCGCACCAAAGATCAGGATTTCCGAGCCGACAAAGGTGGCCGTGATCGACACACGGTTCTGGCTTAGACCCGCGACGATTTCTTCTGCTCGGACGGGCAGGGCCGACAGCAGGAACAATGCGACAATGGACAGAATACGCAGCATCAGTGACCCCCTGCTGCGCCAAGTTCGAAGAGTTCGGCGGGTTGGATCAGCAGATCGAGGCCAAGTTTGCCGCAGACCGCCAGCACCATGAAGGCCAACAGCACGCGCAATTGCTCGGCCTTAAGGCGCACCCCGATCCGGGCGCCTATCTGGGCTCCGATTACGCCGCCGACCAACAGCAAAACTGCAAGGCCCATATCCACCGTGAAGTTGGTCGTCGCGTGTAGAAGCGTGGTAAAGGCCGTCACAAAGATAATCTGGAACAGCGACGTCCCGACGACAACTTTCGTCGGCATTCCAAGCAGATAGATCATGGCAGGCACCATGATGAAACCGCCGCCGACCCCCATGATGGCCGCAAGGATACCCACCAAGACGCCGACCATGATCGGCGGAATGACCGAGATATACAGCCCCGAGGTGCGGAACTTCATCTTGAAGGGCAGGTTGTGGACCCATGTGTGTTTACGCCGCTTGGGAACGCCCCCGCCTTTGCGTGACTTCATAATCGCGCGCAGGCTTTCGACGAACATCAGCGAGCCGATGATGCCCAAGAAGAGCACATAAGATAGCTTGACCAGAAGGTCGACCTGACCGATGGCTTTCAAAGCATTGAAAATCTGAACACCAAGCGCCGCGCCGATCAGGCCTCCGACCAAGAGCACACAGCCCATTCGGAGGTCCACCGTCTTTCGCTTCAAATGCGCCAAAACGCCCGAGAACGAGCTGGCGACGATCTGGTTTGCCTCGGTCGCAACGGCCACGGCGGGTGGAATTCCGATGAAGAACAGAAGCGGCGTCATCAAGAAACCGCCACCCACGCCGAACATTCCTGAGAGCACGCCCACAATTCCGCCAAGGCCCAGCAGAAGGAACGCATTTACGGACACTTCGGCGATTGGCAGGTAAATCTGCATAAGGCGGGGTACTCTGGATGATCAGTCTTGGGGTTGGTCCATTAATGGCGCAAATCAGGCGGGCTCGTCACCTGTTAAGTAGCGTCGAACCAGTTTTTCCAGCTTTTCAGCACCAAGTGGAGCCATTTTCTTGGTGTGTTCGTGGCTGATCGCCTCGTCCGACAGGCCTTGGGCCATGTTGGTGATGGTCGAAAAGCCTGCAACACGCAGACCAAGGAAGCGTGCCAGAATCACTTCGGGCACAGTCGACATCCCCACGGCATCCGCCCCGAGGGTGTGAATGGCGCGAATTTCGGCGGGTGTCTCGAAGGACGGGCCCGAGTACCAGGCATAGGTACCTTGTTGCAGGGTGATGCCTTCCTCTGCTGCAATACGTTGGAAATCCCCCACCATTTCCGGGTCATACGCGCCGCCCATCGGGACAAACCGTGCATCGGTCTTTTCCCCGATCAATGGGTTCAGACCCGAGAAATTGATATGATCCGTGATCTGCATCAGATCGCCTGGCGGGATGTCGGGGCGCATCGACCCTGCGGCATTGGTCAGGATCAGGCGATCCGCGCCCAGCTCTTGCAGGACTTCAAGCGGCAGGCGCATCGCGTCAGAACGCCCGTTCTCATAGTAATGCTCGCGACCACCAAACACTGCCACGCGGGTGGTGCCCAGCGTGCCAATGGCAAGGTTTGGGTTGTGGCCCGAGACACCAGCATGAGGGAAGCCCTCAAGTCGGCCATAAGGGATCGCAACACCGTCGACAGCCTCGGCCAGGTGGCCAAGGCCGGACCCAAGCACCAGACCGACCTCGACAGGGGCGTCGCCTGCGATGGCGCGGATCTGATCCGCGAGCGCCTTAGCGTTCTTTGACATAGGGCTGGCCCCCAGCTTTGGGTGCGACGGATTTGCCGACGAAGCCTGCAAGGATTACAACGGTCAGGATGTAGGGCAATGCCTGCATGAACTGGACCGGGATAACGATGCCGCCAAGGTCAATGTTTTGATAGCGGTTAGCGATGGCTTCGAGCAGGCCAAAAAGGAACGTGGCGCCCAATGCGGGCACAGGTTTCCACTTGGCAAAGATCAGGGCCGCTAGTGCGATATAGCCGCGTCCGGCCGACATTTCTTTGATAAAGCCCGCTCCCAAACCCGTCGCCAAATAGACGCCGGACAGTCCGCACAGCGTACCTGCGATGGCCATCGAGGCGTAGCGTAGCTTGATGACCGACACGCCTGCGGTATCCACGGCGGCCGGGTTTTCACCAACGGCGCGCAAGCGTAGGCCAAAACGGGTGCGGAACAGGACAAACCACGACAAGGGCACCATCAACAGGGCGACATAGACCAGAATCGTGTGACCCGAGATAAACTCGGAATAGACCTGCTGGATCGGATTGGCTTGGTCGATCAAGACGCGCAAGGGAACACCTGCGGCCTCGGCATCGGATTTGCCAAGCGCAAAGGGCAACTCGATTGGCATGAAGCGGCCTTCACCCATCAAGGGCGGTGTGCGTCCGCCTTGGTTGAACCAGGCTTGTGCGGCAAGCACAGTGATACCAGAGGCCAGAAAGTTCAGGGCGACACCGGAAATCAGCTGATTGCCCCGGAACGTGATCGAGGCCACGCCATGCACCGCCGAAAAACTGATCGAGGCAAAGACACCGCAGAGAAGGCCCAGCCAGACGGACCCGGTGACCGAGGCGACGGCTGCAGCCATGAAAGCTGACACAAGGATCTTGCCCTCTAGTCCGATGTCAAAAATGCCTGCTCTCTCAGAGAATAGGCCTGCCAGACAGGCGAAAAGCAGAGGCGTTGCAAGGCGCAGCGCCGAGTCGGCAATCTGGACGATCGTTAGGAAATCCATCTTACGCGTCCTTTCGCTTGGCGGCGGCAATGAACATGCGTTCGACCGGCATACGCACCATGTTGTCCAGTGCTCCGGTGAACAGGATCACCAGACCCTGAATAACGATGATCAGCTCGCGCGGGATCTTCGACCACAGCGACAGTTCGCTGCCACCTTGATAGAGGAAGCCAAAGAGAAGCGCGGCCAGAAGCACGCCGAACGGATGGTTGCGTCCCATCAGGGCCACTGCGATGCCGATAAAGCCCGCACCTTCGACGGCGTTCAGGATTAGGCGTTCATGCTGACCCATCGTGGCGTTGACCGCCATCAGACCCGAAATGGCGCCCGACAGCATCATCGCTACGATGATGATCTTCGTGGGTGAAATCCCGGCATAGACCGAGGCCGTCGGGCTTTCCCCAAAGGCGCGGATCTCGTACCCCAAGCGCGAGCGGTTCATCAGCAGGTAGACAACGACACACATCGCAAGAGCCACGAACAGCGATACGTTTGCAGGTGCGGATTTTGAGAAGCTGATGCCAAGTGGGGCCAGAAGCTCGTGCAGGGTGGGCAGGTTCGTCACATCCGGGAAGCTGGCCGAGGCACTTTCCTGCGCACCTTTCAGCTTCAAGGGTTTGATCAACAGATAGCCCATCAGCGCCGTGGCGATGAAGTTGAACATGATCGTGGTGATCACGACGTGACTGCCGCGTTTGGCCTGCAAATAGGCCGGGATCAGCGCCCAACCCGCACCAAACAGACCGCCTGCGATCATCGCAAAGACCAGTGCGATGGACCAGTGGGGCATCAGAGCGGTTGGGATGAACAGACAGGCCAGCCCGACGCCCAAGCCTCCGATCATTGCTTGACCCTCACCGCCAATGTTGAACATAGCGGCTTTGAACGCGATGGACACGGCCAGCCCGGTGAAGATGAAGTTGGTGGTATAGTAAAGCGTATAGCCCCAGCCATAGGTGGACCCGAACGCACCGTCGATCATCGTCATCAAAGCCTTGAACGGATTCTCACCGATGGCAAAAATAACCAGCCCCGACAGAACGAAGGCGATCAGCAGGTTCAGAAAAGGAATAAGGGCGACGTCAGCCCATTTCGGCATCTTGTCCATCAGCTGTCTCCTTCTCCGGTGACACCGGCCATCAACAGGCCAAGTTCGCGTTCATCGGTCTGATCGGGCATGCGTTCACCCATGATATGGCCGTCAAACATCACAGCGATGCGGTCGGACAGCGACAGGATTTCTTCCAACTCGACCGAGACCAGAAGTACGGCTTTTCCCTGATCCCGCAGGCCGATGATCTGCTTGTGAATGAACTCGATCGCACCAATATCCACGCCGCGAGTGGGCTGGCCGACCAGAAGCAGGTCAGGGTTGCGCTCAATCTCGCGCGCCACAACGATTTTCTGCTGGTTCCCGCCCGAAAAGCTTTTGGCTTCGAGGCTTGGGATGGGCGGGCGGACGTCGAAACGATCCATCTTGTCCTGCGCGATCTCGACCATTTTGGCGTTATCCATCAGAAGCGCGTTCTTCTGGAATTCTTCCTCATGGTGATAACCAAACGCGATGTTCTGCCAAGCGGGGAAGTTCATGATCAACCCGTGTTCCTGACGATCCTCCGGTACATGCGCAATCCCGCGTTCGCGCCGCGAGCGACCGTCCGAATATTTGCCCGTCAGGTCAATCGGGTCATTGTTGATACGAATTTCGCCCGTGGCGGTCGCATAGCCGCCCAACACTTCCAGCAGTTCCGACTGGCCATTGCCGGACACACCCGCAATGCCAAGGATTTCGCCCGCGCGGACGTTCAAGTTGATGCCTTTCAGACGCTCGACCCCGTGATCGTCAACCATGTGCAGGTCTTTGACTTCCAACACGTTTTCACCCGGCTGTGCAGGTACTTTATCGACGCGCAGAAGCACTTTGCGCCCGACCATCAACTCGGCCAGCTCTTCGGGGTTCGTGTCTTTGGTTTTGACCGTCGCCGTCATCTGACCTCGGCGCATCACGGACACCGTGTCAGTGATCTCCATGATCTCTCGCAGCTTGTGGGTGATCAGAATGATGGTTTTGCCTTGATCACGCAGCCCGTTCAGAATGCGGAACAGGTGGTCGGCCTCGGCCGGTGTCAGAACACCGGTCGGTTCGTCCAAGATCAGGATATCGGCTTCGCGATAAAGCGCTTTGAGGATCTCGACACGTTGTTGCGTCCCGACGCCCAGATTTTCGATCAGGGCCTCGGGGTCAACGTGGAGCTCATACTCGTCTGCCAGTGATTTCAGTGACTTGCGTGCCTTGGCCAGCGACGGACGCAGCATCGGACCATCTTCGACCCCAAGGATCACGTTCTCAAGCACCGAGAAGTTTTCGACCAGTTTGAAGTGCTGGAACACCATCCCGATGCCGGCGCGAATGGCGGCCTGACTGTCGGGGATCTGGGTTTCCTGACCGTGGATGAAGATCTGGCCTTCATCGGCTTTGTAGAACCCATAGAGAATGGACATCAGCGTAGATTTGCCCGCACCATTTTCGCCGATGATCCCGTGGATCGTCCCCGGCTGTACGGAAATCGAGATGTCCTTGTTCGCCTGCACCGGCCCAAAGGCCTTCGAAATGCCGCGAAGCTCGATTGCGGGGGCAACAGTCGCCTGTTGCCCCTCGGTTTTTACATCCACCATGGTCGGATCAGAAGTCCAGAACCGGGCAGCTGTCGTCGGACATATAGTCATGTACGACCAGTTCACCCGAGATGATCTTGGCCGCAGCAGCGTCCACAGCGGCCTTCATGTCGTCCGAGACCAGCGCTGCGTTGTGTTCGTCCAGCGCATAGCCAACACCTTCGGCGGCCAGGTTCATGACTTGAACGCCCGGTTTGATATCGGCGCCGGCTTTCATGGACTCATATACTGCCACGTCTACACGCTTCAGCATCGAGGTCAGAACTTTACCCGGCTGCAGGTGGTTCTGGTTCGAATCTACGCCGATCGACAGGATGCCTTCGTCGGCTGCGGTTTGCAGAACACCCAGACCGGTGCCGCCAGCAGCTGCGTATACGATGTCAGCGCCTTGGCTGATCTGTGCTTTGGTCAGCTCGCCGCCTTTCACCGGGTCGTTCCAAGCCGACGGGGTGGTGCCGGTCATGTTGGCAATCACGGTGGCGTCCGGGTTCACAGCCAGAACGCCCTCGGCATAGCCACAGGCGAACTTACGGATCAGCGGGATGTCCATGCCGCCGATGAAGCCGACGGTGCCCGATTTCGACGCGGTCGCGGCCATCATGCCCACCAGATACGAGCCTTCATGTTCCGAGAAGGCCACGTTCAGAACGTTCGGCGCATCCGACCAGCCGTCGATGGTGACGAAGGTGGTGTCCGGATAATCGGGGGCCACTTCCGAGATCGGGGTCGACATGGCGAAACCCATGGTGATTACCGGGTTTGCACCGGTTTCCGCAAAGCGGCGCAGGGCCTGTTCACGTTGGGCTTCCGACTGCAGTTCGACCTCAAGATACGAACCACCGGTTTCCTTGGCCCATTTCTCGGCGCCATTGAAGCCAGCTTCGTTGAAGGATTTGTCAAATTTACCGCCCAAGTCGAAAATAATTGCGGGCTCGGCCAGCGCGGCACCTGCGGTCAGGGCCAGCGACGCGGCTGCGCCTAGAAAGCTTTTCATCAGGGTCATTTCAATACTCCCGGTTGTTGTTGTTGTGGGGTCGCACAGACTGCATGTCTGCCGATTCCCCAAAAGTCTGCGAGCAGATCGCTGCACAGGATCATCCGGGATTTTCATGCGAGGGCAAGAGGCGAGACCGAAAATTGTTCGCCGCATTGCCGCGAAACTTGGGGAAAATCAGAAGGTTCACCTTAGGTAAGGTGCTTCTCCATCAAGATAGCGTCGCAGGTCGAGCCGTCGGATTTTGTATAATAAGCGGGCCTCTGGCCACAGGTTGACCAGCCAGCAGCTTGGTAAAGTGACAGCGCTGCAGTGTTGTCGGTCGCGACCTCAAGAAAGGCGCGTGTGGCGCCTCGTTTGGCTGCGGTGTGTTCGAAATCCTGCAGCAATTTGGCACCAATTCCTTGACCCTGGGCGGCCGGCGTAACGGCAACTGTCAGAAGTTCGGCTTCGTCGACCACAACGCGCCCCATGGTAAAGCCTTCTGGGCAGGACACGGTAAAGACATGTGGAGAGGTCTGAAGCTGGGCGATCTCATCTGCGCTCCAACCGCGCGCCGCGAGGAACGCTGCGACATGGATGGCCGAAAGGGTGTTTGCCGAGGTGTCAGACATAACCGTTCAGGGAAGGATCATGGGTGCCGGATCGCGCGGGGGAGCGGCGTCGGCAGACCGGATGTAAAGCGGTGCAGGGCGGACGATGGTTTCGCCTGAGCGCAAACGTTCGGATGCGATCCGGGCGATGGTCGGTGCAGGGTGTGTGGCGACCTCGGGGCCGATACGATCACCGGGCAGGGAGTCAATCTCGGCACCAGCGATCAAACTCGGCGGATTGGTGCCACTCTCGGCGAATTGCTGCACATAGAAATGGTCCCGCCGCGCATCGATCAAGGACCAGACGGGGCGCGGCGCACCAAAAGCCCGTGCCTCAAGCGACGACACGCCAATCGCAGGGATGCCCAAAGACAGGGCCAATCCGCGAGCAGCCGAGACCGAGATGCGGATGCCCGTAAAATTCCCTGGGCCAATGCCCACGCCGATGGCAATTAGGTCAGACCATACCATGTTGGCGTTGGCCAGAACCTCTTCCAGCAATGGAAACAGTCGTTCGGCTTGGCCTTTGGCCATATCTTCGTGCTTTTCAGCGACGATTTCGTCACCGCACAGCAAAGCGGCCGCGCAATGCGCGGCCGATGTGTCAAATGCCAAGATCACCGGATCAGGCCGCAACGGGGCGAACCTCGACCACTTCGGGGATATAGTGCTTCAGCAGGTTCTCGATCCCCATCTTCAACGTCAGGGTCGAGGACGGGCAGCCCGCGCAAGCACCCTGCATGTGCAGGTAAACAATACCGCGATCAAAGCCGTGGAAGGTGATGTCACCACCATCCTGGGCCACAGCCGGGCGGACGCGGGTGTCCAGAAGCTCTTTGATCTGTTCGACGATCTCGCCGTCTTCGCCGGTGTGCTCAGCATGGCCCGAGGCCGCAGCTTCACCCGCCATAACCGCTTGACCCGACTGGAAATGCTCCATAATCGCGCCAAGGATGGCAGGCTTGATGTGATCCCAATCGACCGCGTCGTCTTTGGTGACGGTGACGAAATCCGCGCCAAAGAACACGCCGGTCACGCCGCTTACCTTGAAGATGCGCGTCGCCAGCGCCGAGGCTTCGGCGGCTTCAGCAGTTGGGAAGTCAGCGGTTCCAGCCCCCAATACGTCCTGACCGGGCAGGAACTTCAGGGTTGCGGGGTTCGGAGTGGATTCAGTCTGAATGAACATGGGCGCACCTTTTTTGTCAGGTTTGATATGGGCCTCGACCCGCGTTCTGTCAAGCCGATCAGGCCTAAGTCAGGTGATCGCTTCCAGCCGGTCCTTGGTCATTGTACCGGGCACAATGGTGATCGGAATAGGTAGATCTGCAGCGGCCCGGGTCATTTGCGTGACCAGCGGCCCGGGGCCGGCTTTTCCTTCGCCCGCGCCCAGAACCAACACGCCAACATCGGGATTTTCGCGCACATGGGCCAAGATTTCCGGCACGGCTTCGCCTTCGCGGATGACCAGTTCCGGATCAACGTCCTGACGATCGCGCATCCACTTCGCGAAGACTTCGTAATGCACGGTGATCCGTTCGCGCTCTTCCTCACGCATCAGCTCGCCCACGCCAATCCAGTGATTGAACTCGTCTGGTGGGATGATCGACAAAACCGTGACGCCCCCGCCCGTATGGGCCGCACGCATGGCGGCGAACCGCATCGCGTTCAGGCATTCGCGGCTGTCATCCAGAATTACGAGAAACTTGCGCATAGATGTCCTCCGAAACGGGATTACTCTGCCCGAGCATCCCGGGAGTGTCTATCGTTTTTCTGCACGCTCTGGGCTTAGTCCTTGCCGGAAAGCGCCCAGTCCCAATACAGCTCGCGCACGCGCTGGGTCACCGGACCGACGTTATACTGCGTGTCTTCAAAGGCACTGACAGGTGTCACTTTGGACATGTTGCCCGAGGCGAAAACCTCGTCCGCATTGTGGAAATCATCCGTGCCCAGAACGGTTTCATGCACGGTATAGCCGTCGGCGCGCAGGTTGTTGATGTGGCGCGCGCGGGTGATTCCGGCTAGGAAACAGCCATTGGCGATCGGGGTGAAAATCTCGCCATCTTTGACCATGAAGATATTCGCCGTCGCGGTCTCGGCCACGTTGCCAAGCGCGTCGAGCGACAACGCGTTGTCGAATCCCTTGGCGCGCGCCTCCATCAGCATCCGGGCGTTGTTGGGATAGAGGCACCCGGCCTTTGCGTTCACGACTGCACTGTCCAAAGTGGGGCGGCGGAATCGGGTGGTGGTCAGTCTGGACGACGCCTGCGCAGGTGCCATTGCAATCTGCTCAAGCGAGATGGCAAATCCGGTGCTGTTTTCCTGCGGGGCCACGCCCATATGTCCGCCATCAATGGCCCAATACATCGGGCGGATATAGACGGCAGCATCTTTCGGAAACAGTGCCAACCCTTCTTTCACGATCTCGATCATCTGCTCGGTTGTCACGGTCGGCGTGATCATCAGCGCCTCGGCCGAGCGGTTGGTGCGGGCGCAGTGTGCCTCCAAATCGGGGTGAACACCTTCGAAGAAACGCGCGCCGTCAAATACGGTAGTGCCCAGCCACGATCCATGGTCAGCCGCTTTCATCACGGCTAGATCTTCGTTGTGCCACGTCCCGTTGAAATAGGTGCGGATGTTGGTGCCGATTGCCATGGTGTCCTCCTGAAATCGCCCGGAGGCTAACAGCGATTGCGGATCGTTCCAAGAGCAACAAAAGCGAAAACGCTCTGACGGCGTAGGGGGCTGCCGTCAGAGCGTAAACTGCGTGCGATTGGACCAGACGGGCACGCGATGTGCCATCGATTTTGCCGGGCGGGCATCCGGTGAAATCGGAATCGGGCACGGGCCTAATCTGCCGTGTGGATGCAAATCTTTTGCGACAGTTTTAACGGATGCCGATTTCCGCCAAAGCCGAGGCCAGTTCAGCAGGCAGGGGCTCTTTGTCCGAGGGGGCATTTGCTTTTAAGTCACGCGGCGCATCTTCCGCCGACAGATAGCGCCAGCCCTGAAACGCCCGGCGCGGTGTGCTTTCGGTCAGGACAACCTGATGGTCCAGCACCAATCCACAGCGGCGGATGCCGTCTTGCCCAATGACCTCGTCCAGCCGCAAAATGCGCTGACGGGCCAGTATCAGCCCCTTGAACACCCAATAAAGCGAACCTCCTGCAACAAGCTCGGTTTCGCGTTTGGGCCACATACGGGTGACGTGTTGGGGGTTGGGCAATCCGGTCTGTCCCATGCGCATATTCTGCCACGCGGTCAGATCTTCGACCTTCTCAGCGCCAACGCATAGTTTTACCAGATTTACGTGCTTTGCCATCTTCCACATCTACATGTAGTGTTCTAGAAGTCCGATCTTACGCGCCCTGTTCGGGATTCGCAATCGCTGCACGTGCCGGTTGCAACGCTCGGAAAAGGTCGCGCGACCATTGACCAAAATGGGCCTCTCACGTATTGTGGAAAGCCCTCCAAGCCGAACAGGAACCAATCGTATGAGCCGCTTTGCCGCCCCCATCGCCGAACAGATCTGGGATATGAAATATCGCCTCAAAAAGGCCGATGGGACGCCTCAGGATCAGACGGTTGAAGACACGTGGCGCCGGATCGCACGCGCCCTGTCCGCCTCGGAACCCAAGCAGGAAGAGCGATTCTATAACGCGCTGGACGATTTCAAATACCTGCCCGCAGGCCGCATCACCGCCGGTGCAGGCACCGGTCGCTCGGTCACCCTGTTTAACTGCTTCGTCATGGGCACTATCCCGGACAGCATGTCGGGTATTTTCGACATGCTGAAAGAAGCCGCGCTGACCATGCAGCAGGGTGGTGGCATCGGCTATGACTTCTCGACCATCCGCCCGCGTGGCGCTGATGTAATGGGCGTGGCCGCAGATGCCTCGGGCCCGCTCAGCTTCATGGACGTGTGGGATGCGATGTGCCGGACGATCATGTCCGCAGGCTCGCGTCGCGGGGCGATGATGGCAACGATGCGCTGTGACCACCCCGATATTCAGGATTTTATCACCGCGAAATCCGACGCTGCCCGTCTGCGTATGTTCAACATGTCGGTTCTGGTTACCGATGATTTCATGGAAGCCGTGAAGTCGGATGGCAGCTGGGATCTGAAGTTCAACGGCACCGTCTATCACACGGTTGAGGCGCGTGATCTTTGGAATAAGATCATGAAAGCCACCTATGATTACGCCGAGCCGGGCGTGATTTTCATCGACCGCATCAACCAGATGAACAATCTGAACTATTGCGAGACGATCGCCGCCACCAACCCCTGTGGCGAACAACCCCTGCCGCCCTATGGCGCCTGTCTGCTGGGCTCGATCAACCTTGCGAAAATGGTCAAGGACCCGTTCGAAGAGACCGCGGAATTGGATGGCGATGCCTTGACCGAGCTGGTCTCGACCGCTGTGCGCATGATGGACAACGTGGTGGATGAAAGCCGCTTCCCGCTGGAAGCTCAGGCACAGGAAGCCCAAGCCAAGCGCCGCATCGGCCTTGGCGTGACCGGTCTGGCAGATGCGCTTTTGATGCTGGGGCTGCGTTACGGCTCGGACGAGGCCGCGGCCCAGACCGAAGCGTGGATGAAGCAGATCGCTCGCGAGTCCTATCTGGCGTCGGTCGAGCTGGCCAAGGAAAAAGGTCCGTTCCCGCTGTTTGATGCAGACAAGTATCTTGCCTCGGGCTCGCTCCAACACATGGATGACGATGTGCGTGACGCGATCCGTAAGCACGGCATCCGCAACGCGCTGCTGACCTCGATCGCGCCGACGGGGACGATCAGCCTTTACGCGGGCAACGTGTCCTCGGGGATCGAGCCGGTCTTCGCCTATGCCTATACCCGTAAGGTGCTGCAGCCGGACGGCACACGCACCGAAGAAGAGGTCGTAGACTATGCCGTTCAGCTGTGGCGCGACAAGTTTGGCGACAAGGAACTGCCGGACTATTTCGTCAACGCCCAGACGCTGGCGCCGATGGATCACGTGAAGATGCAGGCAGCGGCACAGAAATGGATAGACAGCTCGATTTCCAAGACTATTAACTGCCCGGAAGACATTAGCTTTGATGACTTCAAGGACGTCTACATGGAAGCGTGGGAAACCGGTTGTAAGGGCTGCACCACCTATCGCCCGAACGACGTGACCGGATCGGTTCTGTCGGTGTCCGAAGAAAGCGAAAAGGCGCCCGAGGCCGATAGCGGCGCAGACGTGGTTTACATCTCGGAACCGCTTGACCGCCCGCAATCGTTGGAAGGCCATACCTACAAGGTGAAATGGCCCGATAGTGAGCATGCGATCTATATCACCGTGAACGACCTGATCATCAACGGCCACCGCCGCCCGTTCGAGGTGTTCATCAACTCGAAGAACATGGAGCACTTCGCCTGGACCGTCGCGTTGACCCGCATGATCTCGGCCGTGTTCCGCCGTGGGGGCGACGTCAGCTTCGTCGTGGAAGAACTGAAAGCCGTGTTCGACCCGCGTGGTGGGGCGTGGATGGACGGGAAATATATCCCGTCGATCCTTGCAGCCATCGGCTCGGTGATCGAGCGTCACATGATCGCGACCGGGTTCTTGGAAGGTGAAGGCATGGGCCTGAAGTCCGACCCGCAGGCCGAGGTCGTGAACCTTGGCGAGCCTCCGCGCGGCAAAGCCTGCCCCAGCTGTGGTCAGTTTGACATGCGCATGATCGAAGGCTGCATGACGTGTGGCTCCTGTGGTCATTCCAAGTGCGGCTAAGACCGGATGGCTGTTTCGTCGTTATGTGAAGTGAGAACCAACAACAGTTTGCAATTTCACCAGCCTAAATTGCAGTTCTAACCACCAAAACCTTGCCACCGCTCCTATTGAGCGGTGGCTCTTTCTTTTTTATGCGCGGCGCCGAGATCAGAGGATTCAAATTACACCATCTCAGCCTCTCGAAGCCCGCAAAACCTCTTGAATCTGAATTGGTTCTTCAGAGTTTATCAAACACCGATCCCAAGCGAGGAGCAAACAGGCGTTCGTAGGTCTTCAACAAGTAGGTGTCGGTCATGCCCGCAACGAAATCGCATATCACCCTCAAACCGGCGCTTTCCGCTTCATACTTTTGGAACGTATCTGACGGTAACAACCGCTTGGGGTCTGATTGCAGGGCTTCAAAAACGGAAACGACCATACTTTGCCCCTTGAATTCCAGATGCTGGGCGCTTGGGCTTTTGATAGCCTCAGCAAAGACCAGCTTTTTCTAAGACTTCAAAAATCGAGCTTGGGGTGAGGCCAGTTTTGCACGGAACCTTAAAAGAGGTTCATCAAATTGGTTGTGTTCGTCATATTCAACAGCCGTGATGAAGTGATGAACCAAGCGGCTAATATAGCGTTTTCTGGTGTTGGTGTCTCCGAAAAGGCCTTCTATCATCCGGCCATAGACATCATTTCGCTTTCTCCAGGATACTTCTCTTTCAGGGCGTCAAGTGTCCGTCGTCAGAGTTTTTGGGACCAATGTTGGCCTGAAGTAAGAGAGCGTTTGGCTCATCTTGTAGGTTTGATTATGCGGCGTGCTGGCGGTGATGCAAGCGTCGCGCTTCGAGCGTCTTTCGTTTGATCCTTTCCCTTTGCTTTAGAATGGTTTTGTCGCGTCCGAAGTAAACGTCGGCTGGTGTGACATTGTTGATGCTCTCGTGATAACGCTGATGGTTGTAGTGATCGACGAAGGCTTCGATCTGGGCCTCAAGATCACCGGGCAAGAAGTAGTTTTCCAATAGGATGCGGTTCTTCAGAGTTTGATGCCACCGCTCAATCTTACCCTGGGTTTGCGGATGATACGGCGCACCGCGTGAGTGCTTCATGCCTTTGCCTTTCAGCCCTTCGGCCAAGTTGCCGGAGACATAACTGGAGCCGTTGTCGCTGAGCAGACGTGGCTTATGGATGACGTGGACCTGATCGCAGCCAGACGCCTGCAACGCGAGTTCTAACGTATCCGTCACGTCCTCAGCCCTCCTGTTGGTGCAGAGCTTCCATGAGACGATATAGCGGCTGTAATTGTCGAGGACCGTACTGAGGTAGAACCAGTCCCAGCCGAGGACCTTGATGTAAGTGAAGTCCGTCTGCCATAGCTGGTTGATTGCAGTCGTCTTGTGCTGGAACTCATCGGCAGCCTTCAGGACGATGAATGCGGGACTGGTGATCAGATCAAGCGCCTTGAGTGTACGATACACTGTGGATTCCGATACAAAATAGCGTTCTTGATCGGTGAACGTCACGGCCAGTTCGCGTGGCGACAGCTCTGTTTCCTTCAGTGCAAGATCCACAACCTTACGCTTCACATCGGTGGGAACGCGGTTCCAAACGTGATTGGGCTTCGGAGATTGATCCTTTAATCCGGCCTCGCCGCGCTGCAGATATCGGTCATACCAGCGATAGAACGTGGTGCGGGGAATACCCAGTTTGGCCAGTGTCCGACGCGCTGACAGATGGCTTTCCTCCACGAGCCGAATGATCTCCAGTTTTTCTGATGCAGGATATCTCATTCGTGGTCGTCCCCATCCCCGAGCATGCTTTTTTTGAGCAGACACAGTTCGAGCGTCTGTTCCGCGATGACCTCCTTGAGATCTTTTGCTTCGCGACGCAGTTCCTTCACTTCGTCAGTGTTCGCTGCACGCGCTGTATCGCCAGCCAGCCGCTTCTTCCCAGCTTCCCTGAAGTCCTTCGATCACTTGTAGTAGATGCCCTGCGATATGCCTTCGCGACGGCAAAGCTCAGCGATACTGTCTTCGCCACGCAGGCCATCCAACACGACCCTAATCTTCTCTTCGCTGGAATATTGCTTGCGCGTGGCGCGCTTGATGTCTTTGACGATTTTCTCGCCAGGGCTCTTCGTTGTCTTTCTCATCGTCCACTCCTCAGTGGTTACGATGAGCAACAGACACTCTCTTAGCAAATGAACCTATTTGGACCCATTAGCGCTGACATCAGACAGTCTTCGCACAGATCGTCCAGCATGTTTCGGTCCCGGATTGTGTCCATTGACTGCCAGAAGCCGTTATGTTTGAAGGCCATCAGCTCGCAATCCTGCGCCATTTGACGCAAGGGGGATTGCTCGAGTGGCTCCATGTCATCGACGAAATAGTCCATGACTTCGGTCTCAAAGATAAAATAAACCGCCATTAATCCTAGTGTCGCTCCGACTAACCCTTTCGGTAAAGGCTTCAACTCGATCAGCGCATTGATGTTGATGTTCCCCAGCCCATCGGAATAGGTGACCATGAAGGGGCCGGGCTTTAGCCATTCCTTCAAGCGTCGAATGCGTCCACTGCTCATGGCTCTGGGGGCGGTGTCCACAACGGAAACATTCCAACCACCGGGCAAGGCGGGCACAAGGTCCATCTTGCTGCTGTCCAAAGACACCGTGATGTTGTTGTATGTCAGATGGTAGTTCGAGAGGTATCACTTAATAAACAGTGGTTTATACCCCGCCGCGACAATGAAATCATTATGCCCAAATTGGCTGTAGATATCCATGACGCGGGTGATGATCGGGCGGCCGCCGACCTCGACCATTGGTTTTGGGATGGTGACGGTTTCCTCGGCCAGACGCGAGCCCAAGCCACCGGCTAGCAAGATTGTCTGCATAGTTCGTTCCCCCCTTTGAATGATGTTTGAACGAGAGTGAATGGCGTTCCGATCAGTGCCACCCTAGGGACGCGGTTTAGAAAATTGATTGGTTGAAATGGTTGATGGATGGGGATCATTCGGAAATCTCCCCGGGTTGAAGAAAAACACGGCCCTCGCCATAGCGATTGTTCAGGCCGCCTACGGAAACCTCGCGATAGCCATGGGCCTTTGCATAATTCAAAAGCGGTGCTTCCAGCGCTGGTTCATAGCCCAGAAGGAAAGCGGCTGGTGGCTCTCGGTCAAATACGGATGTGATCTGGTCTGCTCCGGCCATGACGTAGTGTTTGGCTAGGTCAGGTTCCGTATGTGCCGCGATGCGATAGGCGAATTGCCCGGTGGCCAGTTCCGGATAGACATCCAGCCCGGCCTCAAGCGGATAGATGGGCAGGAAGGTCGCCACTTTGCCGTTGACGATGCCTTGATCTGTCATCGTGGCCGCAAGGGCCCGCCCACCCGCGTTTATGCGCTGCGGCGTCGACGTGCCGGCCCCCAGCGTGGTACGCAGCTCGGGCGCAAGCCAAGGCAGTGCGGTTAGCACACACAGAAGCGATGCCGCCGCCAGAACCGGGCGCGTATAGTCGTGTTTTGTCCACGGCACGCGCGCGAACATTAAGGCGGCCAGAATGGGCAGTACCACAAGCGGCACGATGTAGTATTGTGAGAAACCGGGCGTCGGCAGGAGGCTTATCACAGCGGTGGTCAGAAGCGTTCCGAACGTGATCAGAACCGGGCCAATTGCATGCTGGTCTGTGCCGTGATGTGCGTTCCGTCCCGTAAGGGCCATCCAGACAAAGCACAGAATGACGAAGCCAATGATCAACGGAACGCCTTCCAGCCAAATCCCGTAAGCAAGTTGCGCCTTCGCATCCAGTCCCAGCGCAAGGCTGGGTTCGGTCAGGCGGTTGACCTCCCAATAGGTAACGTGGGGGCCGGTGTGGAATTTAACGATATGCGCCAGGAAGAGCTGCGGATCGGACAGCAGCTGGATGAAGAGCGGCAGCGCTCCGACCAGCCCCCCGACCAGGATCGGCAGAGCCACGCGACGCAGGCGAAGCTTGAAGGGCAGGACCGCTGGCAGCAGGAGCGCCGCGATAGCGACCGGTGGGATAAACGCAACTGCGCTGACCTTCATGCCCGCCGCGATGGACAGGCACAGGCCCGAGGCAAACAGGCGTGTGGTCCGCAGGCGGCGCTCGTTCAACTCGATCAGGAAGAAGCCAAGCCCGGCAAGGGCAAAGGGCAGCTGCAACAGATTATTCGAGGCGGCCATGCCCGGTTCGTTCATCAGAGGATGACAGGTCAGGATTGCAACGGCCGAGAACAGCGACAAGCGCGTCGACCCGGACAGACGCAGGGTTAGCCAGCTGGTCACGCCTGCCAGCATCAGCCATGCGGCAAAGATCCCCACCCGGGCCGAGAACAAAAGCCCTCCGGCGCCGAAGATCAGGTCGAATCCGCGGAAATACCATGCCGAATAGGGGACGTGATTATAGAAGATGTCTTGGTAGAGCTCTAGCTCGCCCATCAGACGTGCGGGCGGGACGAACATCATCTCGTCCCGGCGCAAACCGTATCCCATCAGGCGGCCATAGACGGCGGCCAGAAGAATGGTAAGTCCGATGATCAGTGCAATCTGCCCCATGCGGCGGGCAACGGGATCGTCCAGCGAATTTACAGTTGTAGGGCCTGAAAAGTCTATCTTGAACCACTCGGTGACGCTCATAATGCAAAGTCTCCGCAGTTGCCCGGGCCAGCCACCAGACACCCTGTGGCGCAGTTACCGGAGGGGCTGTGTATTACCGGAGAGGAAGTAGCGACCGCCCACATCATGACGCCAACTCGGCATAGTCGAGACCCTTGGGAAGCCTCGCATCACGATCAAGTGCTTCAACGCCCATATGCTGCATCAGGATAGAGTTCACATGATGTACGTCATAGAAACGGCACGCATGCTTACGTGCTGCCTGTCCCATGGCGGTCGCAAGGGAGGGATCGTCGATGAACCGTTTCATCGTCTGCGCAAGGGCGTTCGCGTCCCCTTGAGGATAAACCATACCAGACACGCCGTCTTGGGTGGCTTCGCCACAACCGGGGGCGTTTGTGGTGATCACAGCGCGTCCACTGGACATGGCCTCAAGGATCGACCGCGGAACGCCCTCACGCAGCTCGGTCGGCAAGACAAACACGCTGCACTTGGCAAGATACGGACGTACGTCACGTGTTTCGCCCAACCAGTTTACCAGCCCGCGTTTCTGCCAATCGGCAAAAAGGTCGGGGTCAATGGCGTCGGGGTTTCTGTCTGCCGGTCCCAAAATGTCGATGTCACATTCGTGCCCTTGGGCACGAAGAATTTCAGCAGCCTTGCTGAGGGTCAAAAGACCCTTGCTGCGCAAAAGCCGCCCGATGAACAGAAACTTCATACGCCCTTCGGGGACAGGAGTTTCAGCATAGCGCCGTGTGTCTACGCCTGACCCGGGCACATCATGCAGCGGCACACGGTCCGGGATCAGGTGAAAGCGGCGGATGTCGCGCCGGTCGGCTGCGTTGTAGCAAAACGCGCCATGAATGCGGCGCAGCGCCATCCGGTGCAACAGGATCGACAGATCGCGGACGCGCTTGCGCCGACCCGTCGGGTTCTCTTCCATGAAGCTAAAGCCCAGCCCCGTGAACAACGCATAGCGATGCGGGACGCCCGCGATCTGCGCGGCGAGGCTGCCATAGATGTTGGGCTTCATGGTGTAGGAGATCACAAGCTCGGGCTTCTCTTTCTGAAAGAAGCGCACCAGCGCCCAGAGCGTCCCCAAATCGCGCAGGGGGTTGGTCCCCGTGCGGTCCATTGGAATGGGGCAGGGACGCACGCCATTGTCGCGCAATGTCTGAGCGGTCTCGTCATCAATATCTGCCGCGGCCGCCAACACCTCGTAGCCGTTCGCGGCCAGCCTGCGGATCAGGTCGAGGCGAAAATTCACCAAAGACCAGCCAAGACTTCCCAGAACCACGGCCTTCTTTGGCGCGTCATTCGCGGTCGAGATATGTGTTTGAAATACCCCCGCCATTGTCGTCACTCACCGGCCCACAGGCTTGTGCGGGACGCGATGCCGACCTCGGCCAGACGCCGCGGGCCAGCGACAGGTGCGGGATAGGACGGACGATGGCTGCGGATACAGTGCACGTTCTCGCGCGGGGTATCATCGGCATGGTCGCCGTATCCCGGAACGAGGTCGATCAGTTGACGGCGAACAGCAGGTTCATCCCCGGTGCGCGCGGCTGTTTCCAGCGCAACGATCGCAGAGCGAAGATGCGCCATCGGGATGCCATCCGGCAGAGCGCTTTCGACGGATTCGATGCCACTGTCGCGACGTTCCTCGGCCTTGTCGAACAGCTCTTCAAACAGCTTCTCGCCCGGGCGGATGCCAACAAAGTCGATGTCGATATCGCGGTAAGGTTCAAGCCCGGCCATGCGGATCATACGCTCGGCCAGATCGATGATTTTCACTGGCTCGCCCATGTCCAGAACGAAGATCTCGCCCAGACCCGAGTTGCGCGCCAACCCCTTGGCTGCCGCCACCACGGTCAGTTGCACGGCCTCGCGGATCGTCATGAAGAACCGTTCCATTCGGCAGTCGGTGACGGTCAGTGGGCCACCTTCGGTGATCTGCTTCTGGAACAGCGGGATCAGAGACCCGGACGATCCCAGAACATTGCCGATGCGCACCGAGAAGAAGCGCGTTTGCGTCGTCGATCTCTGGCTTTGCGTTTGATAGGTGATGCGGTCCTGCGCCTGCGCATAGAATTCAGCCACGCGCTTGGTTGCGCCCAAGACGTTGGTGGTGTTCACCGCCTTGTAGGTCGAGATCTGGACCATCGCAATGGCGCCCGCATCGCGCGCGGCATCCGCCACGTTGCGCGTGCCGATGACGTTGGTCAGCACACCCTCGCAGGGGTTCAGCTCGACCATAGGTACGTGCTTCAGCGCAGCGGCATTGAAGACCAGCTCGGGCTTGTAGCGTCGGAACACGGTTTGAACGCGCTGGGCGTCGCGAATGCAGCCCACATGGACCTGACGGTTCACGTCGGGATAGTTTTTCTCGAGGTCCATGTCGATCGAGTAGGCGTTGAGCTCGCAATTGTCCAAAAGCACCAGAAGGGACGGGTCGAACGAGGCGATCTGGCGCGACAGCTCGCTGCCGATGGAGCCTCCGGCCCCGGTGATCAACACCCGGCGCCCTTCTATCATCTGCCGCAGCAGCGACCGCTCCACAGCTTTCTGCGGACGGTTCAGGATGTCTTCAGGTTCAATGGTACGCAGGGTGATTTCGTTGTCACCCGCCTGATCCAGCGCGGGATCCGCAAGGCCCGGCAGCCGCGAGATCTTGATGCCGTTCGAGGTAGCCCAGGACAGAAGTTCAAAGATGCCCTTGTTGTCGAAATAGGACACGTCTTCGGTCAGCAGAATTTGCTGTGCTTTCAGATCGCAATCTTCCAGCGCCTTGATCGCCCGCTTGGGTTCGCGGATCGACCCAAGAATGCGCGCACTGTGGAAATGCAATCCGGTCGAGCCGGTCGCGTCGTCAATGATCCCGACTGGAACATAGGTCGAGCTGCTGCGGTCGAGCGAACGCAGGAACAGATCGCAATTCGTGCCGGTGCCAATAAGAACTACGGGAACCTGCTTTTCCGCGATGCGATCGGCACGCTTGGTGCGGCGGACCAGCTCGCGGTGACGTGCGATAATGCGCAGCGCACCGGTGAACGGGATCGTTGCCAGGAATTGGATGATAAAGATCGAAAACGTGATCGGTGCCAAGGCCGCGATTTGCGCCGCGATCAGGATCTGAACGCAGATCGCCACAATCGCCCCGCGCGAAATCACCATGACATCGTTCAACGAGGTCGACCGCGAATGGCGCGTGTAAAAGCCCATCACCGTGAACGCAACAAGATTGACGACGCTTGCCAACAGCATCATGGGCGCCATCACCGCAAACAATTCCGAAGTGACCGCCCCCCCCTGCGACAGGCTGATCGCAGCAAATACCGCCGCCGCCGAGGCTACCATATCTCCAATGACAAGTCTGCAGTTCGCGCATAGCTCGATCTTCTTCTGAACAAGCCAGTGCTTCAGTGTTTCTTGTACTCCGGTGCGAGCAGACGCAATACCTTCACGAGAAGGCCCGAACCCCATTCCATCAAGCATTTAGAACCTTTCTCGGCCCTGAGATAAAATCATTGTTCAAATTTCGTGACGCTCCAGGGGCGCACGACAGAAATCCCTACATTCAGTGATGTTGAACCGGCTGACATTTTTCGACACGGTTGGCCAGAGAATGTCAGCCGTAGAGTCTAACAAATAAATTGTTCAACATCTCATCACACTCGTTACTACGTGCCCTCACCAAAACCATTTACTGCGCCAAAATCTGGCAAACACAAAACCGCACTTAAAAATGCGCGCGGACATACAACTGGGGCGGAGAGCACAGACACAAAATTCTTTTGCTATTTGGAAACAGACCCACCCCTGGAAGTTTCGATCAAAATCAAAACGTAACCCGTTTCCACAAAGTTGACATTAGCGCAGTGTGCGCCTTATTTCTAACAAATTTTAGACACGAACTGTTTCGTTTTTTGAAACATGAAGTGATAACAATGGCTTATTTGGCGTCCGAAGTGGGTTGCGGGAACGGTTTATGTCGTTTCCAGCTTTCGCCTTGAGTGAGAAATTTCAGAAGAAACTCGAAAATACTACAACAAGCCAGCGGAGAATCAACCATAGGTGTTCTTCGGGGGAATCGGTTTTCGGCGTGCGCTTGGGGGCAATGTCTGCTGGATGATGGCTTGGCGGCAGCAGCGTCCTTTGCAAAGACATCTTCGCCAGTACCAGCAACTAGAGAACCAATGGGGTGCTGGGCACGTTTGCGCTGGGTTAATTGAAGTCGCTTGAACGCACGCAATGTGCAGGAGTGTTTGATTGTTCAGGACGCTGAAACAGGTCGGTTAAAACCTGATTTTGTGCGTGTTTGACATAAGCGTGAAGGTATGAAGCCACTATTTCCGAATAGGCCCTGTGAAACTACTGAGAGTTAGCGCTCAAGGAGCTGGCGCGCGAGACTTCAACTTCAATTGTGTCACCAGGCATAAGCGGATCAGTGGAGCCGATGGTCAATGAAACAGGCGTACCATCGACAACCCGCGTGACGTGATATTCGGTCAGCTCTTCGACCAACGGGTCGGGCACGGCCAGGCCACTTGCGACCGCCTGGGCGCGGAGAGCCTCGGATGTGGCAAGGCGGATGCCCAGACGGGCAAGGTCGCGGTCAACGCGGTTTAGTTGCTCCAGCGTGCGCGCACGCGCGTCATCTGTCAGGGCCAGCGTGTCGCGCTCGGCGCGGTTTAGCTGCTGGCGGGCGCTTTCCAGCTGAAGCTTCTTGCTTTCCAGATCGTTCAGCGCGGTGGTCAGCGCATTTACGCGCGTATTGACCGTCAATCCGCGTTGTTTCAGAGATGTCACATCCGCCAGTTCGGCCGTGGTGCGTTCGATCTGTTCGGACCGCAGGGTAATCTGGGCGGTCATCCGGTCGATCTGTTCGCGCAGGACGTCTTGCAGGTCGCGCAACCGTTCGCCCTGTGCGGCGCGGGCCTTTTGGGTGGCGTCCAGAATGTCGCCTTCAATTCCACGCGGGCAGGGTCGAATCTCGGTCGACACCGGGGCATTTCAAACGGGCGCTTTGCCGGCTGTGGCGGTGTCTGCAGACGGCGTGCGTGTCGTGGGGCAGGGGGGCAGTCAGCAGATCTGGCCCGACAGGGACGCGTACGAAGCCAGTTGACAGAATCCACTTTGATGGTCACAAACACCCCATCCGCAGCGATGGCGTCGCTGCCCTGTGTGCCAGATGCACACCGGTCCGGAGATCAACTGCCCTGCACGCCGGGGGGTTTGGTTGGCCGGGCATATCCCAAGACATATCCCGGCCTCGGAAGATGGAGAGATGTGATATGTCACGCCCTCAGTATTTTGTATGTGAAAACGGTGAAAAAGCCCCGCTGCCCTTCTCGGACGCGGAATATGAGCGCCGCTTGGCGGCTCTGCGCAAGATCATGGCCGCACGTGGTGTCGAAGCTGTTGTCTTCAGCTCGATGCACAATATCGCCTATTACTCTGGCTTTCTGTATTGCGCCTTCGGCCGCCCCTATGCGTTGGTCGTAACAGCGGATCGGTCGACCACCGTGTCCGCCAATATCGACGGCGGACAGCCGTGGCGTCGGTGTTACGGCGACAACGTCATCTACACCGATTGGGAGCGCAACAACTATTGGCGCGCGGTGAAGAACCTTGTCGGCAATGCCAAGTCGATCGGGATTGAAGGCGACCACATGACCTTGGCGCAGCGTGGACTGGCCGAAGAGTTCCTGTCGGACAGCACCTTCTCCGACATCGCTGGCGACACGATGCAGGCTCGCATGATTAAGTCGGCCGAAGAAATCGCGCTGATCCGCGAAGGCGCCCGCATTGCCGACGTCGGCGGGGCTGCCATCCATGACGCAATTCGCGTGGGCGCACGTGAAATCGACATCGCGATGGCCGGTCGGGACGCAATGGAGCTTGAGATCTCTCGCGCCCATCCCGACAGCGAAATCCGTGACTCTTGGGTTTGGTTCCAGTCGGGCATCAACACCGATGGCGCCCACAATCCGGTCACCACACGCAAGCTGGAAGGCGGCGATATCCTGTCGCTGAACACCTTCCCCATGATCTCGGGCTACTATACCGCGCTGGAACGCACCCTGTTCGTGGGCGAGCCGGATGCGGAAAGCCTGAGCATCTGGGAGGCAAACGTCGCCGCACACGAGCTGGGGCTTAGCCTGATCAAGCCGGGTGCGACCTGCTCGGGCATCACGGCTGAGATCAACAAGTTCTTCGAAAGCGAAGGGCTGCTTCAGTACCGCTCGTTTGGTTATGGCCACTCATTCGGCGTCCTGTCGCACTACTATGGCCGCGAGGCCGGGCTGGAGCTGCGTGAAGACATCGACACCGTGCTGGAACCCGGTATGGTTGTATCGATGGAGCCGATGCTGTTCCTGCCGGAAGGTACGGCTGGCGCTGGCGGCTATCGTGAACATGACATTCTGGTGGTCGGAGAAGACGGCGCAGAGAACATCACCGGCTTCCCTTATGGCCCGGGTCATAACATTATTTCTCGATAGGAACTGATTCTGGCGTAAAATTGCCCTGAAGGGTCGCGAGAGTGTCATCCTGAGGATGTGATTTACCCAGAGTAAAGAGAGAAATCCGGGCGGCAGGACAGTTGCATGCGCAATATTCCCCCTGTCGCCCGGTCACTGATCAACAGCTTTACCCAAGGTCAGAAAACGGCAGGGCGAAGCGTTTATAAAAAGAGGTTTTGATCGATCTGACAGTTATTCGTTTTGCCGTGGCCGATGCCGAGAAAAGTACGATTAATTGTCAGACAATATGAAAACAGTCGAATTGACTGTTGAATTCGTTCATTTCTTCGTGTTGGCTGGTGCGTGAAAAAAAAGAACATAGACCAGGGGGGTCACTTGGCTGAAGCTGTAACCGACGACGGATTTGTCGTTTTCGATCGTGTCCAAAAAAGCTACGACGGCGAAACATTGGTCGTAAAAGACCTGAACCTGTCGATTGCGAAGGGCGAGTTTCTTACCATGCTCGGGCCGTCTGGATCCGGGAAAACCACCTGCTTGATGATGCTGGCCGGTTTCGAGACCGCAACCCACGGTGATATCCGTCTGGGTGGTCAACCGATCAACAACATTCCACCGCATAAGCGTGGTATTGGCATGGTGTTCCAGAACTATGCGCTGTTCCCGCACATGACGATTGCCGAAAACTTGGCCTTCCCACTGGAAGTGCGCAAGATGGGCAAATCCGAACGTGAAGAGAAGATCAAGCGTGCGTTGGACATGGTGGAAATGGGCTCGTTCGGCGGTCGCCGTCCTTCGCAGCTTTCGGGTGGCCAACAGCAGCGTGTGGCACTGGCACGCGCGCTGGTGTTCGAACCCGAGCTGGTTTTGATGGATGAACCGCTGGGCGCGCTGGACAAGCAACTGCGCGAAAAGATGCAGTTCGAGATCACCGATCTGGCACATAATCTGGGCATTACCACGGTCTACGTGACACACGACCAAACTGAAGCTCTGACGATGTCTGACAACGTTGCCGTCTTTGACGATGGCCGCATTCAACAGCTGGCGCCGCCGGATCTTCTGTATGAAAAGCCGGAAAACAGCTTCGTCGCGCAGTTCATCGGTGAAAACAACACCTTGGAAGGCGTTGTGACCGAAATCTCAGGCGATACCTGTGTGGTCCGTCTGGATGACGGGGAAGAGCTGGACGCGACCCCGATTAACGTCTCGAAAGTGGGCGAGCGCACCAAGGTGTCGATCCGTCCCGAGCGCGTCGAATACAATAAAGAACGCCTGCAGGAAGGTGCCCACACGCTTAGAGCCGAAGTGCTTGAGTTCATCTATATGGGCGACATTTTCCGTACCCGTCTGCGCGTGGCTGGCAATGATGAGTTCATCATCAAGACCCGTAACGCGCCGGATGTAGAGCGTCTGACGCCGGGCCAGCAGATCGAGATCGGCTGGTTGCCGCAGGATTGCCGCGCGCTGGACGCATAAATAGAATTGCTACGGGGGCGTGGCGACACGGCCCCGGGGCATCTAGCCAGAGAATTGCCATGCAGCCCGTCATGCAATTCCGACAAATCAAACGGGATAACTAGGGAGAATTAGAGTATGAAACTTGCGAAGATGTTTATGGCCACCTCGGCCCTGACGCTTGCCGGTAACGTGGCAACCGCCGAGGATATGGCCAACGAACTGACGCTGGTGTCCTGGGGTGGTGCTTATCAGGCCAGCCAGGTTAAGGCCTATGTCGAACCGTATCTGGAAATGCACCCCGAGGTTAAAGTGACCTGGGACGAAAGCTCGGCAGAAGCTGTGGCCAAGCTGCGCGCCATGAACGAAGCTGGCAACGTCACCTGGGATCTGGTTGACGCTGTTGCGTCGGACTCGATGCGTCTGTGCGACGAAGGTCTGGCCGAAGAACTGAACCACGACGAAGATCTGGCCGCTGCCCCCGATGGCACCTCGGCTTCGGACGACTTCGGCGACCTGCTGGTATCGGACTGCTTTGTACCGCAGATCGTTTACTCGACCACTTTCGGCTACCGCAAAGATCTGGTCGGCGAAACCAAGCCTGACAGCGTCTGCGCAATCTTCGATCTGGACACTTGGCCGGGCAAGCGCTCGCTGCAGAAGCGTCCGATCGACAACGTAGAATGGGCTCTGTACTGTGACGGCGTTGCCAAGGACGAAATCTATGACGTTCTGGGTGCAGACGGTGGCATGGAGCGTGCTCTGGCCAAGCTGGACACCATCAAGGACCAGGTTGTCTGGTGGACTGCTGGTGCAGAAACCCCGCAGCTGTTGGCTGACGGCGAAGTTGTCTTCGGTTCGACCTTCAACGGTCGCCTGTTCTCGGCCATCGCCGAACAGAACCAGCCGATCGAAATGCTGTGGGACATGCAGTCGTTTGACCTTGACGGTTGGGTTGTTCCTGCTGGTCTGCCCGCAGATCGCAAAGCACGCGTCATGGACTTCCTGAAGTTCGCAACCGACACCCAGCGTCTGGCTGACCAGGCTGCCTACATCTCGTACGGCCCGGCCCGTGCATCGTCGGCTCCGCTGGTTGGTAAGCACGCCGAACTGGGCATCGACATGGCTCCGCACATGCCGACCGACCCGGCAAACTCGGGCAACGTTCACGTGTATGACTACGAATGGTGGGCAGACAACCGTGACGATCTGAACGCTAAGTTCGAAGCTTGGCTGGCCAAGTAATATGAATGCGAAGGGGGCCTTCGGGCCTCCTTCACCACCCTATTTTTCTATCTGATTTGTTTGTCAATTTACCTGACTGAAACCAAGAAACGGCAACAGCCGACAGGGAAGATATGAGCGATACAACTGATACCGGCGGCCCGGTTCTGGCCGCAGATGGAACGCCGCTGAAGCGCAGTCTTGCGCGGGCGCTCCGCCGACAGAAAATGCGAGCGCTGCTGCTGATTGCACCACTTTTGCTGTTCATTCTGATCAGTTTCATCCTGCCGGTTGCCGATATGCTGTATCGCTCGGTCAAGAACGGGATCGTCACCGATACGCTACCGCGCACGGTGGTGGCGCTGGCGGATTGGGATGCCGATTCAGGAGATCTGCCAAGCGAAGCCGTATATGCGGCGATGGCAGCCGACCTGAAAGAAGCTGCTGCTGCGAAGACACATACCAAAGTCGGCACACGTCTGAACTATGAGAACCCGGGGATTTCCTCGCTGTTTCGTAAAACCGGACGTAAGGCGAAGAAGTTCGACCTCGAGGGCGTGAGCTCGTGGAAGGAAGAGCTGATCGACATCAATAAAGGCTGGGGAGACGTCGGCAATTGGCGCACGATCCAGACCTATTCGCCGCCTGTCACTTCGGGTTACTTCCTGAATGCTGTGGATATGCGCGTTGGTCCTGACGGGGCTGAGATGCGTCCGGAAGCCGAGCGGATCTATATGAACCTGTTGGGACGGACACTGTGGATGTCGTTGGCGATTACGGTCTGCTGTATCCTGCTGGCCTATCCGGTGGCATGGATCCTGGCGAACCTTCCAATGCGCCAGGCTAATATTCTGATGATCCTTGTGTTGCTGCCCTTCTGGACATCCCTTCTGGTGCGGACTTCGGCTTGGAAAATCCTGCTGCAACAACAGGGGGTGATTAACGACATCCTTGTCTGGGTCGGCCTTGTGGATGACAGCGCACGACTTGTGATCATCAACAACCAGTTCGGTACCATCGTGGCAATGACACACATTCTGCTGCCGTTCATGATCCTGCCGATGTATTCGGTGATGCAGACCATTCCCCCCAGCTATCTGCGCGCAGCGAAAAGCCTTGGCGCAACTGACTGGACCGCGTTCTGGAGGGTTTACTTCCCGCTGACAATTCCGGGTATTGGCGCAGGCTCGATCCTCGTCTTCATTCTGGCGATCGGGTACTACATCACACCGGCCTTGGTCGGGGGTACGAAAGGCACGTTCATTTCGAACCAGATTGCCTTCCACATCTCAAGCTCGCTGAACTGGGGTCTGGCCTCGGCACTGGGCGCAATCCTTCTGGCGGTCGTTTTGGGTCTTTACTGGGCCTATGACAAGATCGTCGGCATTGACAACGTGAAGCTGGGGTAACGGACATGGCACTTCCTCCATATGCAAGCACCGGCCAGCGGGTCTGGCACTATACCTTCCGCGTGATCTGTGGGTTGATCTTCTTCTTCCTGATTGCTCCCATCGTTGTGGTGATCCCGCTCAGCTTCAACTCGCAGGACTTCTTCACCTTTACGAAAGAGATGCTGAGCCTCGATCCGGCAGGTTATTCGCTGAAGCACTATCGTGACTTCTTTTCGAACCCCGACTGGCAAGACGCCCTGTGGAACTCGGTCAAGATTGCACCGGCTGCAACGCTTCTGTCGGTATCGCTGGGCACCTTGGCCGCGATCGGTCTGAGCCAACCGCACGTACCGGCACGCCGCGCCATCATGGCAACGCTGATCTCGCCGATGATTGTTCCGCTGATTATCTCGGCGGCGGGGATGTACTTCTTCTATTCCCGCATCGGTCTGGCTGGCACTTACTGGGGCGTAGTTCTGGCGCACGCCGCGCTGGGTATCCCCTTCGTGATCATCACTGTGACCGCAACGCTGGTGGGCTTTGACCGCTCGCTGACCCGTGCGGCTGCGAATATGGGCGCGGACCCTGTGACCACTTTCTTCCGTGTGCAGATGCCGCTGATCCTGCCGGGCGTGATCTCGGGTGCGCTGTTTGCCTTCATCACGTCGTTCGACGAAGTTGTTGTGGTGATCTTCGTGGGTTCGGCCAAGCAGCAGACGCTGCCATGGCAGATGTTCACCGGCCTGCGTGAGCAGATCAGCCCGACCATTCTGGCGGTTGCAACCATCCTGGTGGTCATCTCGATCGCCCTTCTGACCACGGTCGAACTGCTGCGCCGCCGCTCCGAGCGCCTGCGCGGGATGTCCCCGGGCTGATAAGAACGGAAAAACTGCAAAAGATCAGGCGCCTTTGTGGCGCCTTTTCTTTTGCAAATTGTTGTCGGGACGGCGCGCGGAAGAGGAATTTATTAACCGTTTTTCGGCAACTCTGTCGGAAATGTGTGGCGGAGTTCGCAGCCGGGTCGTTTCGGCCCCTTGCAGCCCCCCAAACACAGGACTAGGTTGGCATCAGGTGCCCAGAACGGGCTTTGGCGCGAAGAGAAAGCAGGCGACATGCACGATCCGATTGATACCTATATGAACACCCTTGTCCCGATGGTGGTCGAGCAGACCTCGCGCGGGGAACGGGCCTATGACATTTTCTCGCGCCTGTTGAAGGAACGGATCATTTTCCTGTCCGGCCCGGTGCATGATGGGATGTCCAGCCTGATCGTGGCGCAGCTGCTGCACCTCGAGGCTGAGAACCCGAACAAAGAGATTTCGATGTATATCAACTCGCCCGGCGGCGTGGTGACCTCGGGTCTGTCGATCTATGATACGATGCAATACATCAAGCCCAAAGTATCGACCCTGGTGATCGGACAAGCCGCGTCGATGGGATCGCTGCTGCTGGCCGCAGGTGAAAGCGGCATGCGTTTCTCGCTTCCGAACTCGCGCATCATGGTGCACCAGCCGTCCGGTGGCTATCAGGGTCAGGCGACGGACATCATGATCCACGCGCAGGAAACCCAGAAGCTGAAGGATCGCCTGAACGGGATCTATGTAAAGCATACCGGTCAGAAGATGGAAGCTGTGGTAGACGCGCTTGAGCGTGACAACTTCATGGATCCGCAAGCCGCCAAAGACTGGGGCCTGATCGACGAGATCGTCGAGAACCGTGCCAAAGGCGACGACGCCGAGGCCTGATCTTGAAGGGCCCGTCATGGGCCTTTCAAAAAGCTGATTGTACCTGTTCCATCCCTAGCCTAAGCTGGGGATAGGGGCAAAAGACCGCCCGGAAGGGCTTAACGGGGTCGGTATCCGGCCGAATGGGACTGGACTATGGCGAATAATTCCTCTGGTGACAGCAAGAACACGCTTTACTGCTCGTTCTGCGGCAAAAGCCAGCACGAGGTGCGCAAGCTGATTGCGGGGCCGACGGTGTTTATCTGTGATGAATGTGTCGAGCTATGCATGGATATCATCCGTGAAGAAACCAAGTCGTCGGGGCTGAAGTCATCCGAGGGTGTGCCGACACCTTCCGAGATTTGCCAGGTTCTGGACGACTATGTGATCGGGCAGGGGCATGCAAAACGCGTGCTGTCTGTGGCGGTGCACAACCACTATAAACGTCTGAATCATGCCGCCGCGAATGGCGACGAGATCGAGCTGGCGAAGTCCAACATCATGCTGATCGGCCCGACGGGCTGCGGTAAGACGTTGCTGGCCCAAACGCTGGCGCGCATTCTGGACGTGCCCTTCACCATGGCCGACGCCACAACGCTGACCGAAGCCGGTTACGTGGGCGAGGACGTGGAAAACATCATTCTGAAGCTGTTGCAGGCGTCCGAATACAATGTGGAACGTGCGCAGCGCGGCATCGTCTATATCGACGAGGTCGACAAGATCACCCGCAAGTCGGACAACCCCTCGATCACCCGCGACGTGTCGGGCGAGGGCGTACAGCAAGCGCTGCTGAAAATCATGGAAGGCACCGTGGCTTCGGTTCCGCCGCAAGGTGGCCGGAAGCACCCGCAGCAGGAATTCCTGCAAGTGGACACCACGAACATCTTGTTCATTTGTGGTGGTGCGTTCGCTGGTCTGGACAAGATCATCGCGCAGCGCGGCAAGGGCTCGGCTATGGGCTTTGGTGCTGACGTGCGTGAAAATGATGACCGCGGTGTTGGCGAGCTGTTCAAAGAGCTTGAGCCGGAAGATCTGCTGAAATTCGGTCTGATCCCGGAATTCGTTGGTCGTCTGCCGGTGATTGCAACGTTGGAAGATCTGGATGCGGAAGCTCTGGTCACCATCCTGACCGCGCCGAAGAATGCTCTGGTCAAACAATACCAGCGCCTGTTTGAACTGGAAGATGCGCAGCTAACCTTCACCGAAGACGCGCTGAAGGCCATCGCGAAACGCGCCATCGAACGCAAGACCGGTGCACGCGGGCTGCGCTCGATCATGGAAGACATCCTGCTGGACACGATGTTCGACCTGCCGGGCCTGGAGAATGTGGACGAGGTTGTCGTGAATGACGAGGCGGTGACCTCGGACGCGAAGCCGCTGATCATTTACGCGGACGCCGCGAAGGAAGAAGTGACCGCCAGCTAAGCGCGCAAACTGATTCCCAAAAGCATTACAAAGCCATCGCCTCGTGCGGTGGCTTTTCCTTTTGGGGTGTCGCTTTGTGTGAAACTGGCTTCAAATCGCGCAAGGATCGTGGATTGGAAGGCAAAGCTCTGGACCTTCGCACCAGCTTGGGCCATATCAAGTGTAAGAAATTTCGGAGATCGACATGCGGCTTCTTTCGCTTCTGACATGGTACCACAGTGAGACGATCGGAACCTGGCTGTTCACCCGCCGCAAGGGCGTGAAAGTCGGGCAGGATGATCAAGGTAACGTCTTCTATCGCAATCAGGACGACAGCCGCCGCTGGGTGATCTATAACGGCGAGCCCGAGGCAAGCCGCGTCAGCCCCGAATGGCATGGTTGGCTGCACCACACCTTCGACAACTGCCCGGAAGACAAGCCTCTGGCCCATAAGGGCTGGGAAAAGCCGCATCAGGACAACCTGACCGGCACCGCGATGGCCTATGCGCCTGTTGGGTCCTTGCGTCAGGCCACCCCGGCCGAGCGGAACGACTATGAAGCGTGGCAGCCGGAATAAGCGCACCAATTCGTCGATCAGCCCCCGGAACGAGGGAAGTTTCGTATGAGTAACACCCACACAACCGAAGTCGTCACCGGTAGCATCGTGCTGGCGGTTGCCATCGGGTTCCTGATGTATGCGGGCCAGATTGTGGGCCTGTCTGGGTCGGGGACGACCAACAGCTACACCGCCTCTTTCCGCACGGCGGATGGCATTTCGATCGGGACGGATGTGCGACTGGGCGGCGTGAAGGTAGGCACCGTGACCGACATCACACTGAACCCTGACACGTTCCGAGCCGACGCCGATTTCACCGTTCAGTCTGACGTGGCTTTGCCGGAGGACACTGCGATCATCATCTCGTCCGAGGGGCTTCTGGGTGGCAATTTCGTCGAGCTTCTGCCCGGCGGGTCGCCCTTCAATCTGGAGCCGGGCGCCGAGATCGAAGACACCCAAGGCTCGGTCAGCCTTGTGCAACTTCTGCTGAAATACGTCGCCGGTGGCGAGGGTAGCGCCGAGTGATCCGCGCAGCAGTGATCCTGTTCACCGCTCTGTTTGCGGCCAGCACGGCTTGGGCTGAAACCGCCAAGGCGTCCGGAGCCCTTCTGCGTGGGCTGGACAAGGTGTCTGGCACCCCCGTGGATTTCAAGATGAATGTGGGCGACACGGTCGAGCTGGGGCGCCTGCGTGTCACCTTGGGCGAATGCCGCTATCCCACCGACAACCCCTCGGGCGACGCTTTTGCGTGGCTGGTGGTGCGCAACGGCAATGCAGAAGAGACCACGTTCGAAGGCTGGATGATCGCATCCTCACCCGCGTTGAACGCCTTGGATCACCCGCGCTATGACGTCTGGGTGCTACGCTGCACCACGGAATAGGCGTCCGGAAGCGGGCGGCCTGTCAGGTCGGCCTGGACCTCCAACGCGTGTCTCAATAGTTGATGGTACTCCGCGCGCGGAATTTCGACCGCGCCTAAACTGGCCAAGTGCGGGGTCAGGAACTGGGTGTCGAATAGCGTGAAGCCACAGGCACGCAGATGGGCCACCAGATAGGCCAGCGCGATCTTTGACGCGTCCCGACGGCGCGAGAACATGCTTTCCCCAAAGAAGGCGCCGCCAAGTGTAACCCCGTAGACGCCCCCGATCAGCGCGTCGCCCTCCCACAGTTCAAGCGAATGGGCATGGCCCATCTTGTGCAACTGTTCATACAGCGCGAAGATCGTGTCGTTGATCCAAGTCTCGTCCCGATCGGCACAGCCTGCAACCGTCCCCGCAAAGTCGCGGTTCAGCGTGACCTGGAAGGGTGAGCGTTGGATGGTGCGGGCAAGGCTGCGCGAGATGTGAAAGCCGTCCAGCGGGAAGATCCCGCGAAGCTTTGGATCGACCCAGAAGACCTCGGGGTCGTCGCGCCCCTCGGCCATGGGAAAGACCCCCATGGCATAGGCTTTCAACAGCAACTCAGCAGTTAGAGGAGGAGGGGTGGGGTGGGCCAATGGCCCTTACCCCATGTTTTCATCCAGCCAGCGTTCCAGCCAGTGGATATTGTAGTTCCCCGATTGCACATCAGGTTCGGCCAGCAGCATATCAAACAGTGGAACCGTGGTTTCGATCCCGTCGATGATCAGCTCGCCCAAGGCGCGGCTTAGACGTGCCAAGGCTTCGGGCCGGTCGCGGCCATGGACGATCAGCTTGCCGATCAGGCTGTCATAATAGGGCGGGATCGAATAACCGTCATAGAGCGCGCTATCCATCCGTACACCCAGACCGCCGGGGGCGTGATACTGGGTGATCTTGCCTGGGCTGGGGGTGAAGTTCGGCAGACGCTCGGCGTTCAGACGCACCTCGATCGCGTGACCTTTCACTTCCAGATCCGACTGCGCGAAGGACAGTTTGTTGCCCTCTGCCACAAGGATCTGTTCACGGACCAGATCGACATCAAAGATGTATTCGGTGACCGGGTGTTCCACCTGCAGACGGGTGTTCATTTCGATGAAATAGAACTCGCCATCTTCATAGAGGAATTCGATCGTACCGGCACCGGAATAGCCCATCTCGGCCACAGCGTTGGCGCAGATCGAGCCGATCTTCTCGCGGTTTTCCGGGCTGATCGAGGGGCCGGGGGCCTCTTCGAACACCTTCTGGTGACGACGTTGCAGCGAACAGTCGCGTTCTGCCAGATGCACACCACCACCTTGGCCGTCGCCAAAGACCTGCACTTCGATGTGACGCGGCTTCTGGAGGTATTTCTCCATATACACTTCGTCATTGCCGAAGGCGGCTTTTGCTTCCGAACGGGCGGTCGAGAAGGCAGTGTCGATGTCGGCCTCGGTCTCGGCAACTTTCATGCCGCGCCCACCGCCACCTGCGGTGGCTTTGATGATGACCGGATAGCCCATCTCGGCTGCGGACTTGCGCGCGCTTTCGATGTCGGGAACACCACCGTCCGAGCCCGGAACAACCGGAATGCCCAGTTTGATTGCGGTGTCTTTCGCGGTGATTTTGTCGCCCATCATGCGGATGTGCTCGGCCGAGGGGCCGATGAAGGTGATCTCGTGATCTTCCAGTGCTTGCACGAAGGTCGCGTTTTCCGACAGGAAGCCGTAACCTGGGTGCACGGCCTGCGCGCCAGTGATTTCACAGGCAGCAATGATCGCGGGGATCGACAGATAGCTGTCGGTGCCGGCGTTGGGGCCGATACAGACGCTTTCATCTGCCATACGCACATGCATCGCGTCCACGTCTGCGGTCGAATGCACGGCAACGGTTTTGATGCCCATCTCGCGGGCGGCACGGATCACGCGCAGCGCAATCTCGCCCCGGTTGGCAATCAGGATTTTATCGAATTGGGCCATGATCCGCCCCTTATTCGATGATCATCAGCGGCGCGCCAAATTCGACCGGCGAGCCATCTTCGACCAGAATGCGTGCAACTTTACCTGCGCGCGGGGCCGGGATCTGGTTCATGGTTTTCATCGCTTCGATGATCAGAACAGTCTGGCCTTCGGACACGGTATCGCCCACGTTAACAAAGGACGGGCTGCCAGGCTCGGCTTGCAGATAGGCAGTGCCGACCATCGGAGACGGTACGGCGCCGGGGTGGCTTGCCGGATCGTCCGAAGCAGCTGCAGGAGCTTCTGCAGCGGGTGCGGCCGCAGGGGCAACTGCTGCGGGTGCAGGGGCAGCAGCGACTGGGGCGGAGATCTGCTGAACGACCTCTTTGGCACGGCTGACGCGTACGTTCAGGCTGTCGTTTTCGCCATAATCGCGCATGACCTCCAGCTCGGTCAGGTCGTTTTCCTGAAGCAGTTTCGCCAGCGCTTCGATGAATGCCACATCGGTATCGTGATTTTTCTTGGCCATGGGTCCTCGCCCTTGAGTGTCTGCCTGTCTATCTATGCAGGCTTTGTGTCTTTGCAACGCTTATAAGACGCTACGTAAGGGGAGAAAAGCAAGAAGGATGGCGAAAATGGATATTCGCCCGAATTCGGTCAGGAATTCTGAGGAGTCTCCGTCGAAACCGGGTCATCGGATTGGGTTGGAGGCTCGACCGAAGGGATCTCGGGCGCGCCGGGTGCCTTGTCCTCCTCTGCCACCTGTACAGAAGTGGATGCTCGGTCTTCTGATAATGATCTTTCCAGTTCGATCTGCGCTAGACGCTGATGCAGTTCTCGCTCCATCTCAAGCACATTCATCTGAAAGGTTGGAGGCGGCCCGACTGGCTGATCCGGATCCGGGGGCGGGGCTAGCATATCGCGCGTCTCGGTTCTGATCAGGCTTTGCGTGTTGCCATGTTCCTGCGTGTTGTGCGGATCCGCGCGGGTTTCGCCCGCAGTGGGTGATTTCTCCACGCGGGTTGGATCAGGGGCCGGTCGCGTTGGCCTCTGCGCCATCAATGTTGCGTGCGCCCCCAATGGGGACGGTACTGTAAATTCCATTTTTTAGCTCCGTAACTTGCGGAGCCCCCACCACTTGGAAGTTTATCCAGCCAAAGGTTGCCAGAGACTTAAGATTTGGTGGGAAATGTTCACGAAGGTTAACGCGACCTGAACAGAAGCTTACAGCGGCATGCCTGAGAATTTCGCCACAAGCTCGGGCAATTTGCGTGCGCCAAACTTTTGCAACAGCCGCGCGCGATGTGCTTCGACGGTGCGATAGCTAAGCCCCAGCGACAGGCCGATCTCTTTCGAGGTTTTACCCTGACAGGTCAGGATGGCCACGTCGCGTTCGCGTGGCGTCAGCTCGACCACAGGACGTTCGGCGGACAGGTCTGCAAAGCTCCAGACGCCCTGTCGGAACGGGTCGTCGGGCGTCAGGCTGGTGCCACGCACGCGACACCAGAACATGTCACCGTCCAAGCGCCGCATGATGCGTTCGTCTTCATATCGGCCTGTCTCGCGCAGAATGTCACCGCCGACATGCGCCACTTTTTCATAGTCTTTCAGCGACGGGTACAGCCGTTCCAGAGGCATGTCTTTGAAGCTGTCGACTTCGGCGCCGAACATCTCGGCAAAGCGCAAGTTGCACTGGCGCACGATCCTGTTTTCGGTCAGCGCAAGCCCCGTGGGCGCGTACATGAAGGCAAGATCCATCTGCGTCATGGCCCCACTCTGCCAAAGCTTCGACGACAATTCAAACAGTTGCGTAGTTTTACGAGGCTTGCGAGGATGCAAACTGTCGTCCGATAGTCGTTTGGTCGATCATGGTGAAAGGGAGGTCTCATGAATTTGGCTCATTGGCTAGAGCGTACGGCGCAGATCAAAGGCGATCGGCCGGCGGTGTTTCGCGGGGCCGAACAGGTCTTCACCTATGATGGATTTTTCCGTGCTGCACAGGGATTGGCGGCAGGATTGGCCGCACGGGGTGTGGGCCCGGGTGATCGCGTTGCCTTGTTCATGAAGAACTGCCCTCAGTATCTGCTGGGGTTCTATGGCGTATGGGGGCTGGGGGCGGCAGTCGTGCCGATCAATGCCAAACTACACCCGAAAGAGGCCGCCTTTATCATCGAAAACTCGGGCGCCAAGCTGGTCTTGGTGACAGATGATTTGGCCGCGGGTTTAGCTGATGTGACCGACGTGCCTCTGATTTACGTTGAGCGCCCTGAATTCGTTGAGCTGTTCACGCGCGAGCCGCTGCCGGTTGCTGCGCGCGCTGGGTCTGACTTGGCATGGCTGTTCTATACATCCGGTACAACCGGGCAGCCCAAGGGGGTCTATATCAACCATGACATGATCCGCGCGGCGTCTTTGTCTTATCTGCTGGATTGCGACGAGGTTTCGCCCGATGACGGGGTCTTTTACATGGCCCCGATGAGCCACGGAGCGGGGATCTATTCACCGATCCACGTCGCGCGTGGGGCGCGCCACATCACCCCGGCCTCGGGCGGGTTTGACGAGATCGAGTTGCTGGACACGGCTGAGGCGCAAGGTCCGCTGCAGATGTTCATGGCGCCCACGATGGTGCGGCGGTTCACGGATATTGCAAAGGCGGCGGGACGACGCGGCGAAGGGATCAAGACCATCGTCTATGGCGGCGGCCCCATGTATCTGGCGGATATTGAAGATGCGGTCGATTGGTTCGGCCCGCGCTTCGTGCAGATCTATGGGCAAGGCGAATGCCCGATGGCGATTACCGCGCTGTCGCACGCCGAAGTGGCGGATCGCTCGAACCCGCGGTGGCGCGAAAGACTGGCCTCGGTCGGACGGGCGCAGAGCGTGGTCGAGGTGCGGATCGGGGATGAAACCGGGCAGCCCTTGCCCCCCGGCGAGGTGGGCGAGATCATGGTGCGCGGCACCCCCGTCATGCCCGGCTATTGGAATAATCCCGAGGCCACCGCGAAAACGCTGGTGGATGGCTGGCTGATGACCGGAGATATGGGGTTTCTGGACGAGGAGGGTTATCTGACCATGCGGGACCGGTCGAAGGATGTGATCATCTCGGGTGGGACGAACATCTATCCGCGCGAGGTGGAAGAGGCGCTGTTGACCCACCCAGATGTGCATGAGGTCAGCGTGGTGGGTCGCCCTAGCGCAGAGTGGGGCGAAGACGTTGTGGCGTTTGTTGTGCTGGCAGATGGGGTCGCGTTGGACGAGGCCGCGCTGGACGCACATTGCTTGGAAAACATTGCGCGTTTCAAGCGACCCAAAGCCTATACGGCGCTGCCAGAGCTGCCAAAGAACAACTATGGTAAAGTGCTGAAAACCGAGCTGCGCAAGCTGTGTGACTAAAAAAGGCGCGCCGTTTCGGGCGCGCCTTGGAAATATTCAAGCTGTCCAGATCAGACCGGGCAGGGCTCTTCGCGATAGGTGCCGTCGCCGTTCGAATAGGCGCACATGTTGGTGTGATAGTTGCGGGCCACCATGATGCCCGCAGCAGCACCGGCCAGCGTGGTCAGAACTGTCCAGTTCTTGTTTGCGCCAATGGCGTTTGCCGTGATCAGACCTGCGCTGATCCCGGCGACGCCGCCGATGATGGTTTTCTCTTGATCGGTCAGCGGGTGGCTCATGCAGGTGGTCAGGGCCAGCGAGGCCACGCATGCAAGGGTCAGTACGGATTTCTTCATGTCAGCCTTCAGAATGACAGGCTGTGTTCGTACTCTTTCTAGGGGATATGTCGGTAAAGGACACAACTCGGCGCATCGCAGCTAGAACCCGGCGGGATATTGCCGCCCAATCTGGACGGTGTTCTCAGTGGGCTTGTTAATGTGTCCATGCAATCATGTTCTGCTTTGAAAAAGGTGTGTTAAGGCGCTACAAAGGCGTAATCTTTTTGTAAACAGGGTTGGGGCATTGTGCTGTAAATTGAGAACGCCGCCAATCCCCACCAACGCAACATAAAGTGACGACGTATGCCGCATTCCAGACTGACCGGAAGCCGAATTCGCGAACGCAGGCTTGTGCTGGGCCTGAAGCAGGCTGCACTTGCTAAGGACGTCGGGATTTCCGCGGCTTATTTGAACCTGATCGAACATAACCGCCGTCGGGTTGGGGACAGTCTGCTGGAGGTGCTTGCAAAGGCGTTGAAGACCGATCCGGCGGTGTTGGCAGAAGGTGCTGAAGCAGCACTTTTGGGGGCGCTGAGCGAGGCGGATAAGCGGCTGCCTCAGGCACAGGCTGAACTGGATCGGTCGGAAGATTTCGCAGGCCGGTTTCCTGGCTGGGCGTCTTTAGTCATGGCGCAGAACCAGCGCATCCAAGAGCTTGAGCAGATGGTCGAGGCGCTGTCGGATCGTCTGACCCATGACCCCGAACTGGCGGCATCTTTGCACGAGGTGATCTCGGCGGTGACGGCCATCCGCTCGACGGCCGCCATTCTTTCGGGTGGTGGCGAGGTCGATCAGGAATGGCAGGACCGCTTCCTGCGCAACATGCGGGACGAGGGGATGCGCCTGTCCAGCGCGGCGCAGGGATTGGTCGAGTTTTTGGATGCCGGAAGCAGCGAAGAGGTCGTCCCCATCGGCCCGTCGGAAGAGCTGGCGACCTTCCTGGATGCCAATAATTATTTCTTTCCGGATATTGAGGCCCCGTCCGCGTGGAAAGGTGGTGCGCGGGATCAGGCCATTGCTGCGGTGATCGCGGAAAGCGCCGCTCTGACCTCGCGCGAAGCTCAGGACATGGCGCGGCAGTTTTTGCTGCAATATCTTGAGGATGCGGAAGCGATGCCCATGCAGGCTTTCCAAACAGCGCGCACGGCGCTGGGATGGGATCCGACGGCTCTGGCGCGCGAGTTTCGGCAATCGCTGCCGTCTGTGATGCGACGCATCGCCTTTTTGCCACCGACCTCGGACGGGACCGTGGCTGGTCTGATCAGTTGCGATGGGGCGGGCGCGTTGGTGGTGCGCAAGGCCGTGCCGGGGTTTGCTCTGCCGCGTTTTGGCGCTGCCTGTCCTTATTGGCCGCTTTTCCAGGCTTTGGCACAGCCTGAACGGCCGGTGCGTGCCGTTGTGCGTCAACCGGGCGGGGCGCGTCGCCGTCACGTGTGTCAGGCGATCTGTGTGCAGCAGGAGGCGGTGTCCTTTGACCGTCCGCCGGTCTACGAAGCCTACATGCTGATCCGTGAGCTGGACGATGCGCTGGATGGCGATGCCCTGTCCCATGCCATCCCGACCGAGGTCGGATCCACCTGTCGGGTCTGCCCACGAACAGATTGCGCCGCCCGCCGAGAAGCGACAATCCTGTCGGCCGGGTAATGCTGCCGTTATTGCGCCCCTGCATCTGTGTCGCGCTGGCGTGTTTTACTTGATTGCGGCCATGAACTTAGCGATAGTCGCTGGACGGTGCGGACACGCCGCATCCCGGGGGAGGGGCTTATGACAAGACAGGTGCTGGTCATCGAAGATGAACCGAACATCGCCGAGGCCATCAGCTTTATCCTAAGTCGCGATGGCTGGAGCGTCTCAACCCATGCCAGTGGCACCACCGCGGTTCAGGCCGTGCGCGACGCTAAACCCGATGTACTGATCCTTGACGTGATGCTGCCCGGCAAGTCGGGCTATGACATTTTGCAGGATTTGCGCAGCGCCGATGACACCCGCGCGCTTCCGGTTCTAATGCTGACCGCACGCGGGCAAAAGACTGACCGAGAGCTGGCAGAACGGCTGGGCGTGAACCGGTTCATGACCAAACCTTTCTCAAACTCTGAAATGTTGACGAACCTGCGCGAGCTGGTCGGAGGCTGACCGCGTATGAGGTCCCCGCGTGAACCCCTGTTCCTAGCGCGCCAAAGCTATCGCCGGCGCCGGATCGAGGATGCCGCGCGGCTGTTGCCTCTGTTGGGTGTCGTGCTATTTCTTCTGCCTTTGATGGTCGGCGGGGCAATCGGATCAGTGCGCGTTGCGTTTGTTTTCTCGTCTTGGTTCTTTTTGATCTTGTCTGCGTTCGTCCTTGCGCGCCACCTTGGACGTGACGCAGGGCAGCGACCTACCGGATCGCAATCTGCGCCGGATGGACCTTCTGACGATCCTGCGGGACCCCGCTGATGCTGACATTCAACACGCTTGTCGGGGTTTGCCTCCTCTATGTCATTATGCTGTTTGTGGTGGCGTTTGTTGCTGACAAACGCGCGCGGCGCAGCAAGGTGCGGTTTCTGACCTCGCCGATGATCTATACGCTGTCGTTGTCGGTCTATTGTACCGCGTGGACCTTTTATGGCGCTGTCGGAAACGCCGCGCGGTCGGGGCTGGAGTACGTTACCATCTATCTGGGCCCGACCTTGGTGATGATCGGCTGGTGGTGGTTTCTGCGCAAACTTGTGCGGGTGGGGCGCAGCCAGCGTGTCACCTCGATCGCCGACTTGGTGTCGTCCCGTTATGGCAAGTCGAACCTGCTGGGCGTTCTGGTGACCCTGATCGCGGTGATCGGCACCACGCCCTATATCGCGCTTCAGCTGCAATCCGTGACCCTGTCTTTCGCGGTTTTTGCACGCGACAGATCCGCCGGTTGGGTCATTCCGGATCTTGAGCAGACCGCCATCTGGGTGGCCGGAGGGCTGGCCCTGTTTACGATCCTCTTTGGGACACGGAACCTTGATGTGAACGAACGTCATCACGGCGTTGTCACCGCGATCGCGGTCGAGGCCGTGGTGAAACTGGTGGCGCTGATGGCGGTCGGGATCTTCGTGGTCTGGGGCATTGGCGGCGGGGCGCAAGGCATCTCTGCCGCGATGGAGCAAGCCATTCAGGCTGCCCCCGAGGGCGCTTGGTCCCTGCAGGGCGGGCGCTGGGTTGGCCTGACCTTCCTGTCTGCGGCAGCCTTCTTGACCCTGCCGCGCATGTTTCAGGTTCTGGTGGTCGAGAATGTCGACGAACGCCAGCTGGCCACGGCCTCGTGGGCGTTCCCGCTCTATCTGTTTCTGATGAGCCTTTTTGTCATCCCCATCGCCGTCGTGGGGCTGGCGATCTTGCCAAAGGGTGAAAATCCGGACCTGTTCGTGCTGACCTTGCCGCTTTACTTCGAGCAAGACGGGCTGGCGATGCTGGCCTTCCTCGGAGGCTTCAGTTCGGCCACCTCGATGGTGATCGTGGCCTCGATCGCGCTGGCAACGATGGTGTCGAACCACATCATCATGCCCATCTGGCTGTCGACCCGGCTTGGGGTGGGCGCATCTGAATATCGCGATGCGCGCCAGATCCTGCTGTCCGCACGCCGGTTGTCCATCGTGGGCATCCTTGCGCTGGGCTATTTCTATTATCGTATCTCGGGCGGCGGGGCCGCGCTGGCGGCAATCGGGTTGATCTCGTTTGCGGGCGTCGCGCAGGTGCTGCCCGCGATGGCCGGTGGCCTGTTCTGGCGCGGTGCGTCGCGCAGTGGGGCCGTTGCGGGGCTGATCACGGGGTTCGCGATCTGGGCCTATACGCTTTTCCTGCCCAGCTTCGGCGAGGCGGGCGTGATGAGCGCTGCGATGTTGGCAGACGGCCCGTGGGGGATCGCAGCACTGCGCCCACAAGCCTTGTTCGGCGTGGATGGTCTGGATCCGGTCGTGCACGCGCTGTTCTGGTCATTGATTCTGAATTGCGCGGTGTTCGTCCTGATCTCGCTTTTGTCTTTCCCCAGCCCGCTGGAGCGTCTGCAGGCGGCCCAGTTTGTCAATGTGCTGGACCACTCGGGCCCGACGCGTGGGCGCAGTTTCAACGCCGCGACGTCAGAAGACCTTCTGGTGATGGCACAGCAGATTATGGGGTCGGATCAGGCGCAAGCATGGTTCCAGGCGCAAGCCGAACAGCAAGGTAAGCAAGGCTATCTGCCTGATACGACGCCGGATTTCATTGGGCGATTAGAGCGCGAGTTGTCGGGGCTTGTCGGAACCGCAACTGCGCACGCCATGATCGCGCAGATCTTAGGTGGCGCGACGGTCTCGGTTGACGACCTTCTGGCCGTGGCCGACGAAACCCAGCAGATGTTGGAACAGACATCGCAGATGGAAGCGAAGCAGCTTGAACTGACCACCACCGCACGCCAGTTGTCCGAGGTGAACGAGAAGCTGACCCAGCTGTCCATCCAGAAAGATGCGTTTCTGAGTCAGATTAGCCACGAATTGCGCACGCCCATGACGTCGATCCGGGCGTTCTCGGAGATTCTGCGGGATGGCGGGGCTGATGACCCCGAGGCCGCCGCGCGCCATGCCTCGATCATCCACGATGAAAGCGTACGTCTGACCCGGCTGCTGGATGACCTTTTGGACCTCAGCGTGCTGGAAAACGGACAAGTACAGCTTTATCCGCGCCGCGAAGTCGTGCGCGATGTGCTGGACCGTGCCATTGCCGCCACAAGCTCGGTCATTGACCAAGAAAAGATGCATATTCACCGCAATCGCTCGGACGAGGGGATTGCGCTGTATACCGATACCGACCGGCTGGCGCAGGTGTTTATCAATCTGATTTCGAACGCCGCAAAATACTGCGATGCCAAGGACAAGCGGTTGGCGATCCGCGTGCGTCAACGCGGCGGGCGGCTGCAAGTGGATTTCGTCGACAATGGCAGCGGTGTGCCCTTGGAAAGCCAGTCCATGATTTTCGAAAAATTCTCGCGCCTGTCGGATCAGGCTGCTGCAGGTGGCGCTGGCCTTGGTCTGGCCATCTGTCGCGAGATTATGGACAAGTTGGATGGCTCCATTACTTATCTGCCCGGACAAAGCGGCGCTGCGTTTCGCGTGACCCTACCCATTGGCACGCATTCGCCGTTTGGCCGGACATCGAGCTTAGGTATCAATCATTTATAAACCTTGTATTGGCTAGTGTCGAAGCGATCTATCGCTTGGAACTGACATGGCCGATCCAGACACACTCAGCGTGCTGCAACGCAAAACCGGGGCAGGGCAGCCTGCACCCGATATCCCCCGGCTTTCGGCGACGGGCGCTTTGGGCAACGCGCTGCGGCGTGCCGGGCAGGACGTGGCGAATGTTTTGATTGCGGCGCAGCCGATCGACCAAGGCAAAGCGGTGTTGGATGAGGTGCTGGGCGATCTACCAGATCGCGCGCTTCTGTGTCTGGTGGAAGGGCCGGACAGCAGTTTCGGTCTGGCCGTTCTGGACCAAAACCTGATGGCCGGATTAGTCGAGGCACAGACCATTGGAAAAGTATCCGCGACCGCAGCCGCAGACCGCGCGCCTACACGCACTGACGCGGCGATTTGCGCCGATTTCGTGGACCGCATGCTGGAATGTTTCGAGGTCGAGGCGCATGGCGCGCAGCTGGATATCGCCCCTCAGGTCTCGGGGTATCGCTATGCGCTGCCGATCATGGATCCGGACGTGATCTCGCTGACGTTGGCAAATGTCCACTATCATATGTTTCGGGCAGAGCTGGATCTTGCAGGTGGCGCGAAACAGGGCGTGTTGACCGTGATTTTGCCCTGCGAAGCCCCAGCACGCGCAAAGCATGGGCATGCGACGGATCGGGACACGCCAGAGCTGACGGTCGCAGATGTGGCGATGACTTGCCGGGCAGAACTGCGGGCGATCTTGCATCAGGTCCATCTGCCTGTAACGGACGTGGCAAATCTTGACGTCGGGATGACGATCCCCGTGCCGCTTCAGGCTTTGGGGCAGGTGGCGCTTCTGGATGCTGACGACAGGGTTGTGACCACATGCCGCTTGGGGCGGATGCAGGGGCAGCGCGCTGTGCGGATTGGTCCGGCTGCCCCCCCCCATGCTGCGCCCGAGATGTCAGAGCCGGCGATTTTGGGTTCTGTTGCTTCGGCTGAAGATGCGATGCCAACGCCCGCTGAGCAGACAGATATACCCGCTTCTTAAAGCCTGAAATTGCTTGACCTGTATCAATGCGGCGACCGGTGTCTCGCTTCAAAGTTAGAGCAAAGGAGAACACTATGGTAGATGTGAACAGGTACCGTGAAATTCTGAATGCGCGGATGAAAGAATTGGATAAGCGTCTTCATGAGATCGAAGACGAGCTGGACAGCCATCAGTCGAAAGACTGGGAAGAACTGGCGGTTGAGCGCGAAGAGGACGAGGTTTTGGAGGGGCTGGGGAACTCCGGCCAGACCGAGATCGCCCAGATTCAGGCCGCTTTTGCCCGGATGGATGAGGGTGAGTTCGGCTATTGTGTCGAGTGTGGGAACGAAATCTCGCCCGAACGGCTGAATGTGCTGCCACACACGCCTTTCTGTCGCGATTGCGCAGCGAAGCACGTTTAAGGACTGTCGCCGCCAGTGGAAGGGCGGCGACAGTTTCCCGGATGGTTTTGTCCATCTGATTGTACAAAGGAGAGGATGTAATGGCATTTGAAGAGCTTAAAGCCTCGATCAGTTTGATCCTGGACGAAATCGCAAAACGACCCGAGGACCGTCACGTTCTGCAAGAGCAGCTGCGCGAGAAGATCGCGGAGTTGGACAAGCTGGGCTTGCCAGTGCCCGAAGATATCCGCCGCTTCGAGGGCGAACTTGAACAGGATGATGCGGACGACCTGTTCGACAATATGCCCATTTGACCTGTGCTGCGGTCACTTTGTGACAAATCCGACCGGGTGGTCGGGAAAAGTGGCTTGATGGCGCCATCAGCCATTGACAAGGTAGCCCCTGTTCTGCCCCTTGAGGGCAACTGATTACGGAGGAACCATGTCCGAGCCTGTCACCCTGCGCGTCGAAAACACTGTTGCGGTCATCACCATCGAGAACCCGCCAGTCAATGCCCTAAGCCACGCGGTGCGTTTGGGCCTGTCCGAAAACATTCAGGCCGCCATCGCGGATGATGCGGTAAAGGCCATCGTGCTGGCCGCCGCAGGGCGAACTTTTCCGGCGGGGGCAGATGTGCGTGAATTCGGGCGCCCGCGGGAAACACCGATCCTGTCGACGGTCTGTGACTTGCTGGAAACCAGTCCTAAACCCACAATCGCTGCCGTGCATGGCAATGCGCTTGGCGGCGGCTTCGAGCTGGCGCTGGCGTGCCACTATCGCGTCGTGTTGCGCAGCGCCCGGCTGGGTTTGCCCGAAGTAAAGCTGGGCGTCCTTCCGGGCGGGGGCGGAACGCAGCGCGTGCCGCGCATTGCCGGCGCGGAGGCAGCGCTGGATCTGATGCTGACGGGCAAACCGATCCCGGCCCGGAAAGCGCTTACTCTTGGTCTGGCGGACCAGATTGCGGACGCGGATGTTTCTGGTGCTGCGATAGCAATGGCGCACCAGGTGATCGCAGACGGTTCCAAGACCCGGCCGACCCGCGCGCGTGATGAAGGGCTGCAAGATCCAGTGAGATATGCAAACACCATCGCCGCCCGCCGCGAGAAGATGAAAAACAGCCCGCAGCCGTCGGTCGCCGAGATCATCAACTGCGTCGAAGCCGCGCAAATCCTGCCGTTCGAGGCTGGCATCGCCAAAGAGCGCGCCGCTTTTGACGAATGCGAAACCGGCCCCGAGGCGACCGCCATGCGCCACGCCTTCTTCGCTGAACGCCGCGCCGCAAAAGTGCCCGAGCTAAATGGGGCAACACTGCGCCCGGTCAACACGATCGGTGTGGTCGGGGCAGGCACGATGGGGGCTGGTATCGCGATCGCTTGTCTGGATGCGGGCTTCCCGGTTGTTCTGGTCGAACGCGATCAAGAGGGGCTGGAGCGCGGTGTCCAGCGCATCGTTGCGAACTACGACAAATCGGTTGCCAAAGGCCGCATCGACGCGGCCACTGGCGAAGAACGCCTGTCGCGTCTGACCGGCACGACAAACATGCAGGATCTGACTCCGGTCGATCTGATCATCGAGGCTGTGTTTGAAGACGAAGACGTGAAACGCAATGTGTTCGCTCAGTTGGATGCGGTGATGAAACCGGGCGGGATCCTTGCGACTAATACGTCGTATCTGGATATCGACGCGCTGGCGGCGACAATCTCGCGTCCGCAGGACGTGGTGGGCTACCACTTCTTCTCGCCCGCGCACATCATGAAGCTGCTGGAAATTGTGGTCGGCGAGAAGACGGATCCCAATGTGGTGGCTACCGGGTTCGAACTGGCCCGCAAGCTGCGCAAAGTACCGGTTCGTGCCGGTGTGGCCGACGGCTTTATTGGCAACCGCGTGCTGGCGGCTTATCGTCTGGCGGCGGATTTTATGCTGGAAGATGGCGCGACGCCTGCCCAGATCGACGCGGCGATGCGCGCCTATGGCTTCCCTATTGGTCCCTATCAGGTTCTGGATATGGCGGGGCTGGACATCTCATGGGCGCGGCGCAAACGTTTGGCCGCCACCCGTGCACCGGAAGATCGTTATGTCTCGATTGGGGACAAGATCTGCGAGCAAGGTTGGTTCGGCCAGAAAGCGGGCCGCGGCTATTACATTCACGATCAAGAGGGCGGCCCGGTCGAGAACCCCAACGTGCTGGCGATCATCGAAGAAGAGCGCCGCGCCCAAGGGATCACGCCGCGCAGCTTCACAGAACAGGAAGTTCAAGAGCGCTGCTTGTTTGCCATGGCGAACGAAGGTGCGCGTCTTGTGGCGGAAGGCGTCGCGCTGCGTCCATCCGATGTGGATGTGGTGCTGCTTTATGGTTATGGCTTCCCGCGCCATCGCGGTGGTCCGATGATGGCTGCCGATCAGGCCGGTCTATTGGCCGTTAAGAACGCTCTGGCTGGCTGGCAGGTGGAAGAGCCGCGCTTCTGGGCGCCGTCGCCGCTGTTTGACGAGCTGATCAAGAACGGCAAGAAGTTCGGGGATCTGTAACCCTGATTGCCAAAATTGGCTGATGGGGCCGCGTCTGGCCCCATCATCTTGTCAGCCCAGCGACACGCCGAGGATGACGCACATCAGACCAAGCACGGACATGCCAAGCGCGCCCATGTTCAGGGCCATAGCCTTCTGAATGCGCGCGCGCAGTTCGGCATCTTCCAGCCCTTCACGTTTGGCCTTCATGACCTTCAACGCGCTGGCCACCAGCCCGACAAGGCCGATAACAGACATGATTGCTCCAACGATGATCAGCCAATCCATGGCGGTCTCCTTTTTGGTTTCTCAGCGCCTACCGCGCGAGATGCCGCTGCGCAAGACCTGTGAGGCCTTGAAGGCGGCTAACTGTCGGGCTAAATCGGGTTTCAACATCGCCTGTCACGTTTTGCGGGCAACCACCACAGGTAAGAGGGCCCCATGGACGATCATCAGACCCAAAGCAGCTATCGTGTCACCGCAGACGAGCTTCGCCAGTTCATTGAACGCATCGAGCGTTTGGACATGGAGAAAAAAGACATTGCGGATCAGCAAAAGGAAGTGATGGCAGAAGCCAAGGGCCGCGGTTACGACACCAAGGTCATTCGCAAAGTCATCGCTCTTCGCAAACGCGATGCCAACGACATTGCCGAGGAAGAGGCGGTTCTGGATATGTATAAGGAAGCGCTGGGCATGTAAGCCTGCCACGTATTGGAATGGAAGGGGCCTTTTGGCCCCTTTTTTTTATGGATTTAAAACTGTGACGTTGGGGATCTTGGCAATTTCCTTGATATCGCTTTCGTAGTTTTCCGTCAGCTCATCGACCAACTCCTGTGTCCAGCCCGACAGCCCGATCTCATGCTCGACCGCGCCGTCCTTTGCAAACTTGTCCAGAAATGCGGCGAGGATCCTGCGGCGGTGCACTTCGTTCTGGAAGGGGTTATCGCGCAAATACGTGCGCAGCCGGGTCATCCCTTCGGGCTTGGTGATCCGCTCCAGAATATCCAGGCTGCCACGTTCAAGCTTATTTGCGCTGTCCATCCCCGAGATCGCCTGCATGACATCCGGCCAGATCAGCGGTGTATCCTCGTTGCACCAGACGGTGATCGGCGTATCGGGGGTGGCCTCGCGAATATTTTCGATCACGTCGGCCCAGAACAGGTCGCGCGGATCTGCCGATCCCAACATCAGTTCGCGCTTTTCGTCGTCCAGGCGAGCGGCAAGATCGGGCATGAAATTGGCAATGCTGCTGATCCCGATGAACAAGCTAACGTCATGGTCAGGGAATAGGTTACGCAGCCAAGACGTGTTGCGTGTGGCCAGAGGGTACAGACGCCCACCTTCTATCGCGCGGTGATGCGCGCCAAGTAAGTTCTCATGGCCAAGGATAATCCGCTCAGCCTCTTTTGAATCGATCAGTTCGTCGATCAACATGTCCTGTGTGTCAGCACTGGCCACGCTGCCCTTCAGCTTGACCATGATCTGCCCCAGAAGCCCTCGATACCGCGTGGGGCCGGGGACGGCGACGCCCTCTTGGAACAACTGACCCGCGTTCTTCAGAAGAGATTTCGTCAGAAGGTCGTCATCTGTGCAATGTGCGCCGATATGGATTGCGATTTTCATCTGTCGCCTGTGTTCTTTTGCCCTGCCGGTGTGAAACATACTGGGGATTTCTGGACAGTTAAACAGATTTCAGGTTAAAGCCGATACATGGTTGAGCAAAAGACTCGGATAGAGGCGCCAAGACGCGCCGGGTATCGGCTAAATATTTGGTCTGTCGGGGCAATTGTCATTGCCTCGCTGGTCGTGTTGCCGATCCTGTCGATCCTGTGGTTGGCGCTGACCCCGGAAGAAAATGCATGGCCGCATTTGATGGCGACGACTTTGCCGCGCTATGTGACCAACACGATGATCATTTCACTGTCTGTCGGCTTTTTGTCCGCTGCTGTGGGGACTGGGGCGGCCTGGTTGATCACCATGTATCGCTTCCCTGGGGCACGGTGGTTGGAGTGGCTATTGCTGACACCCTTGGCGATCCCGGCCTATGTCGGCGCCTATGCGCTGGTCGATTTTCTGGAATATGCCGGGCCGCTTCAAACTGCTTTAAGATCAGTGTTCGGTTGGGAAAGCGCGCGCGACTATTGGTTCCCCGAGATCCGCTCGCGTTGGGCCGCCATCGTCGTTCTGGCGGCTGCGTTGAATCCTTACGTCTTCCTTCTGGCCCGCGCCGCGTTTCGCGAGCAATCCTCTGATGCCTACGAGGTCGCCCGTGCTTTGGGGGCGGGGCCAATTGCCCGTTTCTGGCGTGTCGGTCTTCCCTTGGCGCGCCCCGCCATCGCGGCAGGGGTAGCCATCGTGATGATGGAGACTGTGTCGGATTTCGGCGTCGTCGACTACTTCGCCGTGCAAACTCTGACCACAGGCATTTTTACCGTTTGGCTAGAGAGCCACAACGCCGGAGGCGCGGCCCAAATCGCCTTGGTCATCCTTGGCTTCGTCTTTCTGCTGGCCGCGCTCGAGAAACTCGGACGCTCGCGCAGTCGGTTCTATCGCATGTCACGCCAAAGCCGTCCGGTCGAGCCGCGCCAGCTGGGGCGGATTGGCGGTTTGGCAGCGTTGATGCTGTGTGCAGTCCCGTTCGTGATCGGCTTTGTGCTGCCTGTTGCGGTGCTGTTTTCGCATGCGCTGGCCAAACCGGAATACTGGTTGTCGAACGGGTTGTTTTCGGCCTTGCTACATACGCTGACCGTCGGGGCGGTCGCGGCACTTGTCACCGTGCTGGGCGCACTGTTTCTCGTTTACGGAGTGCGTTTGTCAGGCAGCACTTTGGCGCGCAAACTGATGCCGCTTACGACCATCGGCTACGCGGCGCCGGGGGCTGTGCTGGGCATCGGCATCCTGATCCCGATGGCAGCCGCGGATAATGCAATGGCGGACGGCGTTCTCGCGGTGACCGGCTGGGACCCCGGGCTGGTCATGACAGGCACCGCCTTTGCCGTGATCTACGCCTATTGCGTACGGTTCTTTGCCATCGCACAAGGCGCTACCGATGCCGCGATCGAGCGTGTCTCGCCCAACATCCCAATGGCAGCCCGCTCGCTTGGACGCTCGGCCCGTGGTGCCCTGACCGAGGTCTATTTCCCGTTAATTCGCGGCTCGGTCGGGACGGCGCTTTTGCTAGTCTTCGTGGACAGCGTGAAAGAGCTGCCTGCCACCTTGCTATTGCGCCCCTTCAACTATGGCACGCTGGCCACGCGCGTCTATGAACAGGCATCTCTGGAGCAGCTGGGACAAGCCGCGCCGCCTGCCTTGATGGTGATCGCCGTCGGCCTCTGCGCCGTCGCCCTGATGGCCCGCGCCAGCCGTCGCTGAATTTTGCTTGCACCTTCCGAAAGAAGCACGTAGATCGTGCCCGAGTGCCCCTATAGCTCAGCTGGTAGAGCAACTGATTTGTAATCAGTAGGTCCGCGGTTCGAGTCCGTGTGGGGGCACCATTTATCCTTGAAATGTCTATATAAAAATGGTGTTGGTGGGCTAACCACTACACAAACGCTACACATTTCGTGGTGGTGGCTATGAGGATCGTCTTGGAACGCAAGTATTTGAAGCCACCAACTGAAACGGCAAATGCCAAATACCGCAGACGAGTTCCGGCTGAGTTGCGGGAAGTTTTTGGGAATGCTGCGATTGAGTGGTCTTTGAAGTCAAAAGACCCAGAGATTTACTTGAAAGAGTATGACATCGCCCACCTAAGGTTTGAAAGTCAGGCTGCACGAAAGCAGAAAGTGCCACGTGAACATATAGGGGCAACCTAATTAGTTTCAGGCTGCACTTTTCGCCAAGTTACCCCCAGGGTTCCAGCAACTTGACCAGGGAGGCCTCTCACACAGAGCAAAAGACCCCGGAGGGTGTACGTCTCCAACGCATTACACGCCGCCTTGAGGAAGCCTTGAGGCCGCTCGATAAGGTCGACGTCGAAGGCCTGCGACGAGATCACGGCAGACGCTATTTGGACCTGATGCTGAAGACGACCAAGTCAGATGGCCAGCCTCTTTCCGTCGCTACATGCATCAAAGAGAGCAAGATCATTGCCGCTACCTTCCCAAAGATTGGGTTCTTTGGGTAATGCCCCGGAACTCTGCATTGGGCCAGAGTAGCACCGCGTCGTCAGAACGAACATACGGGGAGCAAAATCGCCCGCGGCACGGGGTGCAGCGGGCGGTAAATCTGTCAGCGGTGGTTGGTGTGGATCAGTCCAGGAACGCCTTCTCGACCACGTATTGCGCAGGCTTAGAGTTCGCGCCTTCCTCAAGCCCGTATTCCTCGAACATCTCTTTCAGTTCCAAGTTAAAGGCCAAGTTGCCGCAGATCATCGCACGGTCATGTTCAGGGTTCATCGGCTCAACGCCCAGATCCGCAAACGCCTCGCCCGAGCGCATCAGGTCGGTGATACGGCCCATCTTGGGGCTCTCTTCGCGGGTGGTGGTCGGGTAATACTTGATCTTCTTCCAGAAGCCTTCGCCGATCACTTCGTTCAGCAGCTCGTCTTCCTTCAGGCTTTCGATCAGGTTTGCGCCATAAGTCAGCTCGCCCACTTCACGGCAGGTGTGGGTGATGATGATCTCGTCATAATCCTCATAGGTCTGCGGTTCACGCAGCAGCGAGGCAAACGGCGCAAAGCCAGTACCGGTGGCGAAGAACCAGATGCGTTTGCCGGGGATCAGGGCGTCGTGCACCAAGGTTCCAACGGGTTTCGGACGCAGGATGATCTCGTCGCCCACTTCAAGGTGCTGTAATTTCGAGGTCAGCGGCCCGTCCGGCACTTTGATCGAATAGAACTCCAGCTCTTCATCCCAGCTGGGCGAGGCGATCGAATAGGCGCGCAGAAGCGGCTTCTGCTTGCCGGTTTCCGGGTGCGGGTCGCCCATCAACCCGATCATCACGAACTCGCCCGAACGGAAGCGCAGGCTGGCAGGGCGCGTGCAGCGGAAGCGGAACAGGCGGTCGGTGTAATGTTCAACTTCGGTCACCGTCTGCGCGTCGGGCAGGGTCGGGACCGGTTTTACTTTGGTTTCAGCATCCATAACGGGCGTCACTTCATTCATCAGCGTAAAGCGAGGCACGGTGCCTCGCCCTTTCTTGTCAGAGTATATAGGAGGGTTGCGAAGGGCGGTCTAGCCGGTCATCCGCGACCTATAGTCATAGGCTTTCCAGTCCGCCCGGTACTGCCATTCTGCTTCCGGCTGGCGCTGGGCAAGCTCGTCCGAGATCTCGACCTCGTCAAAGCCCGACCGACGTGCCATCGCGTATTGGTCCGAGATCACATGGCCATGGGCACGCAGACGACCCTCGTAGCCCAGAAGGCGCAGTTGACGGCCCAACGTGAAGCCGCGACCATCCGCAAAAGATGGGAAGTCGATGCGGATGGCAGGCACGCCCACCATAAGATCAGCCAGCGCCGCCGGATCCGTGTCCGAGGCAATGTGCAGACCGCGCGTGTCATTGGCGGCGCGCTCGTCCGAGGTTGCGAACCCTGCGGTCCAGTCGTCACGGGCAAAGCCGTTATCGGTTACAATCACGCTCATGCTTCTGCTCCTACACGTACCATTTTGCCATCCACGAAATGGATGCCACATTCCGTCTTCTCGGCCCCGCGCCAGCGTCCGGCGCGCGGGTCTTCACCGGGTTTCACAGCCGATGTACAAGGCGCACAGCCGATCGACGGGAAGCCGCGTGCGACCAGCGGGTGTTTGGGCAGGCGGTTGTTGATCAGGTAATCCTGCACGTCCGAGGCTGCCCAGTGCGCCAGCGGATTGACCTTCAGCAGACCGTCTTCGGCCTCGAAGAACTCCAGTTCGACGCGCTTGCCACCCTGAAAGCGTTTGCGCCCCGTGATCCAGCCGTCAAACCCATTCAAGGCACGGTCCAGCGGCTCGACCTTGCGCAGCTCGCAGCAGGCATCGGTGTCAGCCAGATGCAGAATGTTGTCCGGGTCGCGGGCGAACAGGGCCTCGGGGTCCGGATGCACTACGCGTACATCTGTCAGACCCAGCTTCTCGGCCACCTCAACCTGATAATCGAGCGTTTCCTGGAACAGCATCTGCGTGTCCAGAAAAATCACCGGAACGGTGCGGTCGACCTTGGCCACCAGATGCAGCAGCACAACGCTTTCCGCGCCGAAGCTCGACACCAGAGCAAGCGACCCAATGGTGCTGTCCGACAGCGCCCGCTCCACGACCGAGGTCGCGGAATGGTGCTTGTAGCGGTCATTCAGGTCAGCCGCGCGCTCTTCCGCGGGGGGAAGGGGGATTTCAAGCGGCATTGGTCTTGTCCTCCTCCGGATACAGAGCGGCCTTGAACGGCGCTTCGCCCAGACGGCGATAGGCGTCGATGAAGGTTTCGCCCTCGTCCTCGCGCAGCTCAAGATAAGCGTGCACAAGGCGTTCGATGGCCGGGACGATCTGGTCATAGGCAAAGCCGGGACCAGCCCGTTTACCGATCACAGTGTCCGGGCCGGCGTCACCACCCAAGGTGATCTGATAGTTTTCGACGCCCGCACGATCCAGACCCAGAATGCCGATATGGCCCAGGTGGTGGTGCCCACAGGCGTTGATGCAGCCCGAGATCTTGATCTGCAGATGACCAATGTCGTGCTCGATCTTCAGCTCGTCGAAACGTTCTGCAATTTCTTGCGCGACGGGGATCGAACGGGCTGTGGCCAGCGCGCAGTAGTCCATACCCGGGCAAGCGATGATGTCCGAGATCAGACCAGCATTCGCCGTGGCCATGCCATGCGCACGCAGGGCAGCAAAGATCGCAGGCAGGTCCGAGCGGTGGACATGCGGGAAGATCACGTTCTGCTCGTGGCTGATGCGAATGTCGCCGTGGCCGAATTCTTCAGCCAGATCTGCCAGCACGCGCATTTGATCGGCGCTCGCGTCACCCGGCGTGGCGCCATGCGCCTTCATCGAGATCGTGACGATCCCGTAGCCATCCGCGCGGTGGTCATCCACGTTGGTGTCGCTCCACGAGCGGAAGATCGGGTCGGCGTCGCGGGCAGCATGGTAGCCGTCCAGCGTAGCCGTTTTGAACTCCGGCGCTGTGAAGTCAGCGGCGATGCTGGCGAAATGCTCTTGATCCACGCCCGAGAAGAGCGGGCGCAGCTGTGCAAAACGTGCCTCGACCAGATCGTGGATCGTGTCGATCCCGTTCTCCATCGTGGTGATCTTGATGCGCGCCTTATATTTGTTATCGCGACGGCCCAGCGTGTTGTAGACGCTGACGACGGCCTCGACATAAGGCAGCAGATCTTCACGGGGCAGGAAGTCTTTCAGCACCTGACCCACAACCGGCGTACGGCCAAGACCGCCACCGACGAGGATCTGATAACCAACATCTCCGGCTTCGTTCTTCACGATACGGATGCCGATGTCATGCGCCTTGGTGACAGCACGGTCGGCTTTCGATCCGGTTACAGCCAGCTTGAACTTGCGCGGCAGGAACTGGAATTCCGGGTGGTCGGTGGACCACTGGCGCAAAAGCTCAGCCGTAGGGCGCGGGTCTTCAACCTCGTCCGCGGCGGCGCCGGCGAAGTGATCGGCGGTCACGTTACGGATCGTGTTGCCCGAAGTCTGGATGGCGTGCATGCCTACATCGGCCAGCGCATCCAGCATGTCCGGAATGTCCGACAGGCGCGGCCAGTTGTATTGGATGTTCTGGCGCGTGGTCCAGTGGCCATAGCCCTTGTCCCAGCGTTCGCCGATCATCGCCAGCTGGCGCATCTGGTTGGGGTTGAGCGAGCCATAGGGGATCGCAACCCGCAGCATGTAAGCGTGCAGTTGAAGATAGACGCCATTCATTAGGCGCAGCGGCTTGAACTCGTCTTCGGTCAGCGCGCCCGAGATACGGCGGCCGACTTGCTCGCGGAACTGCGCGACGCGGTTGCGCACGAAGCTTTCGTCGAAATTGTTGTAATCATACATTGGCCACGGCCTCCGATGCCGATTGCTCTGTCTGTTTGCCGTGGAAGCGGTTCGACGGGCCGGTGGCACGGAACGCTTCGCGGAAATGAGTGGGGATCGGGCCGGTCGGACCTGCGGCGGCGTCCGCCAGATAGGGGCCAACGGCGATGCCGGCCTCGGCTGTGGCGCGTGCCAGTTGGGTGTTTGCCTCGGCCTCGTCCTCGATCAGCCATGCCATACACATGTCACGTACCCAGGACCCGTTATGGGCCAAATAGATCACGTCGCCTTCGATCAGGTCGTTGGCAGTTACCACTTTAGGGCTAAAAGGGCGGGGCATGGCATGTCCTTTCCGGTTGCGTTCGGGCTTTATATAGGACATTTTCCCATTATTGCGCGAGGTGTCGCGGCAAATAAGGAATGTTGTTTCGGTTTGCGCGTCAGTTGGAACGCTTGGACCAGAAGAGGAGAAAAAGCGGAATGTCTGTTCGGCTGGACGAGATCGACCGGAAAATCCTGCGTGAGCTTCAAAGCGATGCGGGGCAGTCTTTGGACGTAATTGCCAAAAAGGTGGGGTCATCCAAGACGCCCGTGTGGAACCGGATTCGCAAAATGCGCGAAAACGGGGTGATCGGGCAGAACACGATGGTGATGGACGCCGAAAGCCTTGGGTTTGAAGCGTGTTTCTTCGTTTTGATCCGCACGTCCGAGCATGAGGCTGACTGGCAAGAAAAGTTTCTGGCCGCCCTGCGCGCACGTCCCGAGGTCATGGAAGCGCACCGACTGGCGGGCGAGATTGACTACATTCTGAAAGTTCGTGTCGAAAACGCCCGTGCCTATGACGAGTTCTATCAGGCGCTGATTTCGGAGGTGAAGATTTTCAATGTCACCGCGCTGTTGTCGATGGAAGAGATCAAGTTCTCGACAGAACTACCGATCTAAAGCGCTTTCGGTGGCTCCTGAGGGGCTTTGCCCCTCTGTGCTACGCACATTCACCCCAGGATACTTGTGGCAAGAAAATGAGAGGGTTAGGCTTGAATCTTGAGGGCTTCTAACCCGTGGAAGTGATAGACATTTCCGTAATTCGGCGGCGCGGTGATGGTCAGGTTCGGGCAGCGCTCGAACAGGATTGGCAGTGCGTATTTCAGCTCGAGCCGGGCCAGAGGTGCACCGATGCAGAAATGCACCCCGGCGCCGAAGGCGGTGTTTTGTTGGATGCGACGGGCCGGATCGAAGGTGTTTGGGTCGTCCCACATATCCGGGTCGCGGTTGGCTGCGCCTAGCAGCAATCCAATCTCATCCCCGCGCTTGAAATCGTGCCCATACAGCGTCGTGTCTTCATAGACGTGACGGGTGAACATGTGCAGCGGCGGGTCGAAACGCAGGGTTTCCTCGATCGTTGCGTCAATGGCGTCTGGGGACAGTGCGGTGGCGGAAGTGCCCTGTTCCAGCAGGGTTTTTACGGCGATGGCCATGGCGTGCACGGTGGCTTCGTGGCCTGCGTTCAATAGCAGAATACAGGTCGTGATCAGTTCGTCTGTAGACAGCTTTTCACCTTCTTCCTCGGCTTGGATCAGCTCGGTGATCAGGTCGTCGCGCGGGTTGCCGCGCCTCTGGTCCACGTAGTCCCGCATGAAGGCCACGAAGGCCTCTGTTGCGGCAATCGCCTCGTCCTCGATCGCGCGGGTGCGGCGGGCTTGGTACATCGAGACCATGGCGTTGGACCAATGCAGCAGGTCATCGGCGCGTTCTTCGGGCACGCCCAGAAGGCGGCAGATGATGATGACTGGGATACGGGTGGCGAAGGCGGGGAGAAGGTCGAATTCGCCCTCGGGGAAGGCGTCGATCAAGTCGTGTGTCAGCGCCTCGATCTCGGGGCCCAACGCGGCAATCCGGCGCGAGGTGAAGGCGCGGAGGACCAGCTTGCGCAGACGCGTGTGGCGCGGGGCTTCCAGTTCCAGCATGGAATGGGCTTCTACGGCATAGAAGGGGGCCAGATGGTCGGGGAACTGCCGCGGCTCAACCGGCTCGCGCCCGAACCGACGGTCGCGCAAAAGCGCGTTGACCGCGCGAAAACTGCTGGCCATGGGCAGGTCGTAATCCTCCCAGAAAAACAGGTCGCCTTCCGCGCGGGCGCGGTCATAGAAGGCATAGGGATTCTGGATGAATTCGGGATCCGTGGGGGATTGGGTCAATCGCTTCATGGGCGCATGTTCCTTAAACCGGCTGGTCAATGCAAGACCTGCTTCCTATGCTGCCTTCATGTTGCGATTTCTGCATACGAAGTGGATTTTTCCCTTTCTTCTTGGGACGCTGGTGATCAGTGCCGGGGTCTGGGCCTTGGCATGGCGGGCGGCGTTGACACCGCTGGCCGAGCAAGCCTCGTCCGAGTTAGAGCTGGCGTCGGACCAATTGACCCGTCATCTGTTTCGGTATCGTGAGCTGGCTGTGGTGCTGGCCCGTCACCCGGATCTGCGGGCCCGGCTGGGCGGAGAGGCCGAGGACCCCCAAGCCGCAGATGATCTGCTTCGGGCCATGGCGGATATGACCGGCGCGCATCAGCTTTTGCTGGTCGACACCACTGGGCGCGTGTTGGCTGCGTCTCATCAGACCCGGCAGCAACTGGACCCGACAGGCGCGATGATTCACCGCGCGCTGACAGGCGCCTTGGGGTCAGAGGCCGAGTTTCAGCCCGTGGGCAACGGAAGTGTGCGCCGGGTGTTTTCCTTTGCGGCCCCCGTTCTGGGCGAGGGCGGACAGGGGCAGGGCGCCGTGATCGCCCGCACGAACCTGCTGGATTTTGAAGAGAACTGGCCTTCAACTGCCTCAGCGCTGTTCTTCACATTGAATGGCGAGCGGGTGTTCGTGTCGAACCGATTGGATTTGGTCAGCGTTGCCCGTCCGGCAGAACGCTTTCTGAACAGCAACGAAAGCCATTGGACGGGGCATGAGGTCTGGATGATTGAGGCCGGACCATACCTTCCCGACCGCGCGCTGCATCTGACCCGTGATCTGTCCACCGTTGGGCTAAGCGGTGAAATACTGTTGGACACGGCGCCCGCCGAACGAAGCGCTGCCCTGCTGGCGGCCATTGCTGCCGCGATTTGTCTGGGGATCGGGGGGCTTCTTCTGGCGGTTGGCGAACGCAGGCGGGCGCTTGATGAACGGCTGCGCATTGAAGCCGCCGCGAATGCGCGGCTGGAGGCCCGCGTGGCAGAGCGGACGCAGGCACTGTCTGAGGCTAACCTAGACCTGCTGCGCGAAAACCGCGAGCGGCGCGAGGCCGAGGCCGCATTGAAGAAAGCGCAGGATGATCTGGTGCAGGCGGGCAAACTGTCGGCGCTGGGGCAAATGTCTGCAGGCATCAGTCACGAATTGAACCAGCCCTTGATGGCGATCCGCAGCTTTTCGGAAAACGCCTCGTTGTTTTTGCAGCGCGGGCAAGGTGAACAGGCCGGACAAAACCTGACCCGGATTTCCGAGCTGTCACACCGCATGGCGCGGATCATCAAAAACCTGCGCGCATTTGCGCGAAATGAAAACGAACCAACCGGCAAGGTTGATCTGGGGCAGGTGGTGTCGACGGCGGTCGAGCTGACCGAACCGCGGCTTAAAGCGGATCGGGTCACGTTGGACTGGGTGCCTCCGACCACGCCGGTTTATGCCAAGGCGGGCGAGGTGCGCCTGTCGCAGGTCTTTGTAAACCTGATCAACAACGCAGCAGATGCCATGACTGGGCAAGAGGACCGGCACATTCGGATTGCCGTCAACACTGGCAAGACCCTATCCGTGACGGTGCAAGATAGCGGCCCGGGCATTGAGGATCCCGACCGAATATTTGAACCCTTCTTCTCGACCAAGCAGGTAGGAGAAGATGGCATGGGGCTTGGGCTATCGATCTCTTATGGTCTTGTGCAAAGCTTCGGGGGCGATATTCGTGGGCGCAACTGTGAAAACGGGGCGATGTTCACGGTCGAGCTGCCCTATTGGAAGGACGCGGAATGACACAGACGGTGTTGTTGGTCGATGATGACATGATGGTGCGCGAAGCGCTGGGCCAGACGCTCGAGCTGAGCGGCCTGACGGTGATTGCCGCTGGCAGCTATGTCGAGGCCAAGGATCACATCCAGACCGATTTCCCGGGTGTTGTTCTGTCGGACATTCGCATGCCCGGTAAGGATGGCTTCGTGCTGTTGCAGCGGGCACAAGAGGTTGATGCGGATTTGCCTGTCATCCTGCTGACGGGTGAGGGCGATATTCCGACCGCCGTGCGCGGGATGACCGAGGGCGCTTTTGATTTTCTGGAAAAGCCCTGTGACCCGAAAACACTTCTGTCGGTGATCGGGCGGGCGCTGCAAACCCGAATGCTTGTGCTGGAAAACCGCGCCCTTCGTACCAAGGCCCAAACCGGTGATGCCGCAGCACGCCTTCTGATCGGGGAAAGCGCTCTGGCCGAGGAGCTGCGGGCACAGATCCGCGCGGCAGCTGCCACCAATGCCGAGGTGCTGATTTGCGGCGAGCCGGGCTCGGGCACGTCCAAGGTGGCCGAGGTTCTGCACCTTCTGTCCGGCGATGCCACGCGCCCCTTCGTCAAGCTGGCGGCGGTTGGCCTTACTGCAGATGATCTTCTGGCCGGAGTAGACCGCGCCGAGGCTGGGACCTTGTTTCTGGACGAAGTCGGCGCGCTGGATGCCGGGGTGCAATATCGGCTGTTGGACCTGCTGGACCAGCCCGGAAACTGGCGCATGGTCGCCGGAAGCTATCGCGATCTGGAAGCCGAACATCAGGCCGGCCGCTTCAATGCGGACCTCTATTATAAGCTCGATCTCTTCCGTATCCGTATTCCTGCGCTGCGCGAGCGGAAAGAGGATATCCCGCTTCTGTTCCGCCACTATGTCTCGATCTCGTCCGAGCAAGCAGCTTTGACCCCGCCCGAAATCGGTCAGGACGAGATTGCGCAGCTGATGGCGCAGGACTGGCCGGGCAATGCGCGGGCCCTGATGAATGCGGCGATGCGTTTTTCCATGGGGCTTGGTCTGGGGCAGGTGGATAGCCAACAAGATGACGTGGGGCTGGGGTTGGCCGAGCAACTGGCGCAAGTCGAACGATCGCTTCTGATGGACGCCCTGAAGCGCCACAGCGGCGGGGCCAGTGCAGCCGCGAAAGAGCTGAAATTGCCGCGAAAGACATTCTACGACAAGCTGGCGCGGCACGGGATTCGGCCCGAGGCGTTTCGCGGCTAACTGTGCGGTTTTTCGCACAAACCGATATTCTGCTGTGTGAAATTCCGCCCATGCTGCAGCTGCAAGGCTGCTATGCTTTGTGCGGTGATGGATGCAACTTTTTGTAAGCAAACAATAAAACCAGCAGTCCTCGTGATTTTCCTGGTTCCCCTTGGCGTCGTCACAAACCCGTGACCCAATAAGGCAGTTGCCCGTTTGTGGGCGCTTTTTCTATCTGTCTGGGAGGACACCACATGAAATTCCTGACCATTGCCGCTTCGGCCCTGGCCATTGCTGCCTCTGTCACCACCGCGCAAGCGGCCTGTGACGACGGTGAGATCGTCATCAAGTTCAGCCACGTGACCAACACCGACAAGCACCCCAAAGGGATTGCCGCGTCGCTGCTTGAGCAGCGTGTGAACGACGAGATGAACGGCAAAGCCTGTATGGAGGTTTTCCCGAACTCGACGCTCTACAACGACAACAAAGTTCTGGAAGCGATGCTGCAGGGCGACGTACAGTTGGCCGCCCCTTCGCTGTCGAAGTTCGAGAAGTTCACCAAGAAATTCCGTATCTTTGACCTGCCCTTCATGTTCAACGACATTAACGCGGTTGACGCGTTCCAAGCTTCGGACAGCGGCCAGGCCCTTCTGGACAGCATGCAGCGCCGTGGTCTTCAGGGGCTGGCGTACTGGCACAACGGCATGAAGCAGATGTCGGCCAACAAGCCGCTGGTTCTGCCGACTGATGCCGCAGGCCTGAAGTTCCGTGTTCAATCGTCTGACGTGCTGGTCGCTCAGATGGAAGCCATTGGCGGTAGCCCGCAGAAAATGGCCTTCTCGGAAGTGTATGGCGGCCTGCAGCAGGGCGTTGTGGACGGTCAGGAAAACACCTGGTCGAACATCTACGGCAAGAAGTTCTTCGAAGTTCAGGACGGCATCACCGAAACCAACCACGGTGTGATCGACTATCTGGTTGTGACCAACATCGATTGGCTGGAAAGCCTTGATGCAGACGTACGCGATCAGTTCCTGACCATTCTGTCGGAAGTGACCACTGCACGTAACGCGGAATCGACCGCCGTGAACGATGCTGCCAAACAGTCGATCATCGACGCCGGTGGCGAAGTTCGCCAGCTGGACGCAGCGCAGCGTCAGGCTTGGGTCGATGCGATGAAGCCGGTTTGGGACCAGTTCTCGGACGATGTTGGCCAGGAAAACATCGACGCGGCACAAGCCATCAACGCAGGCTCGTAAACCAAACAAAACTCTCCGGGACGCGCGAAAGCGTCCCGGAACACCACCGGTGTCGCGGTGCCCCATCGGGCCCGCATCTTTAGCAAAAAATCTGCGGGGACGAGGACATGCAACACAAGCACACCTTCGTGGACCGAATCGAGGAGACGCTCATCGCGACGCTCCTTGGGTTGATGACTGCGATTACATTCGCAAACGTCATCGCCCGTTTCGGGTTCAATTCAAATATTCTCTGGGCGCTGGAACTGACCGTGTTCCTGTTCGGGTGGCTGGTGCTGCTGGGCGCTTCATATGCGGTAAAGAAACACAGCCACTTGGGCGTTGATGCGATCGTAAACATGGTCCCGCCCGCTGTCGCGCGTGTTCTGGGACTGATTGCGGCGGCCGCCTGTGTCCTGTTCTCCATTTTCATGGTGAAGGGCGCGTATGACTACTGGGCCGTTTTCGCGGACCTGCCGCCTACGTCTGGCCGCTGGTTCCCGACGGGCTTTGTAGATAAGTTCCGCTCGCAATCCTTCTACGAGGTACAGGACGTGCCGATGGTTGGGATCTTTGCGTTCCTAGAGGACCTGATCAACTACGGCGAAAGCTACGAGAAGCTTCCGAAAGTCGTGCCTTACGTGGTTCTGCCGATATCCATGATGCTGTTGCTCTTCAGGTTCTTGCAGGCCTCGCTTGCGATCTGGAATGGAAAAACTGACCGGTTGGTCGCAAGCCACGAAGTCGAGGACGAGATCCAGGAAGTTCGTGAGCAATTGGGGGAGCATGACTGATGGACGTCGTAATTCTATTTGCAATGGTGATCGGCCTTCTGCTGATCGGTGTACCGATCGCAGTCAGCTTGGGCCTCAGCTCGATCCTGTTCCTGCTGTTTTACTCGGATGCCACGCTGGCGTCGGTCGCAGGCACTCTGTTCGAAGCCTTTGAAGGGCACTTCACGCTGCTGGCCATCCCGTTCTTCATCCTGGCCTCAAGCTTCATGTCGACGGGTGGTGTGGCGCGCCGGATCATCCGCTTCTCGATCGCATGTGTTGGCCACCTTCCGGGCGGTCTGGCGATTGCAGGTGTGTTCGCCTGTATGATGTTCGCAGCACTGTCGGGCTCTTCGCCAGCAACCGTTGTGGCCATTGGTTCCATCGTGATCGCTGGGATGCGCCAAGTAGGTTATTCCAAGGAATTCGCCGCAGGTGTGATCTGTAACGCAGGTACGCTGGGCATTCTGATCCCGCCGTCGATCGTGATGGTTGTTTATGCCGCTTCGGTCGAGGTTTCGGTCGGTCGGATGTTCCTTGCTGGTGTGATCCCCGGCCTTCTGGCTGGTTTCATGCTGATGGTGACGATCTATGTCATCGCGAAGGTCAAAAACCTGCCCAAAGGCGAATGGAAAGGCTGGGGCGAGATCATCGAGTCAGGTCGCGACGCCGGTTGGGGCTTGTTCCTGATTGTCATCATTCTGGGCGGTATCTATGGCGGTATCTTTACCCCAACCGAAGCCGCAGCCGTTGCCGCGGTCTATGCCTTCCTCATCGCGACCTTCGTTTACAAGGATATGGGACCGCTGGCAGGGGCCGCCGCCGGAGTATCGGCTGGAAATCTCGAGGCTTCGACCGGTGAAAAGATCAGCCTGTTCAAGAAGCCGCATGCGCTGATCACATCAATGTTCCACCCCGACACCAAACACACGCTGTTTGAAGCGGGTAAGCTGACCGTCACGCTGCTGTTCGTGATCGCCAACGCGCTGATCCTGAAGCACGTGCTGACTGAACAACAGGTGCCACAGCAGATTGCGGGCGCCATGCTGGATGCAGGCTTTGGACCAGTTATGTTCCTGATCGTCGTCAACGTCATCTTGCTGATCGGTGGTCAGTTCATGGAGCCGTCGGGTTTGCTGGTCATCGTGGCACCCTTGGTGTTCCCGATCGCTATCGAGCTGGGCATCGATCCGATCCATCTGGGCATCATCATGGTTGTGAACATGGAGATCGGGATGATTACGCCACCGGTGGGTCTGAACCTCTTCGTGACAAGTGGTGTCGCGGGTATGCCGATGATGTCAGTGGTGCGCGCAGCGCTGCCCTTCCTGGCCGTGCTCTTCGTCTTCCTGATCATGATCACTTACATACCGTGGTTGTCGACCTTCCTGCCCAACACCTTCATGGGGCCGGAAATCATAACCAAATAAAAAACAGCGCCGGGCCCCAAAAGGTCCGGCGCAAACTTTTCCACTCGCTACTTCGACCTGTCTAGCGGACGAGCATTGCGATTTCCTGAAGAAAACCTGACTTAAGTCTTAAGTTTGCAGGTGTTGATCCCGAAGATCGAATAGAGCGGGCAAGATCCCAGCGCACCGGTGGCCAGCGGAACAATACCGATCAGGGCCCAGACCGGGCCGCCTGCGAAAAAGTACCACCCCAACAGGGCAAGACCTGCAACAACGCGCAGAATTCGATCCAGATTACCTTCGTTACGTTTGAGCATGATGAACTCCTTTCCTTGACTGACACCTTGCTAACAAGGCTTGTTTGGAAAGGCATGTGACGTGGTCACACAACGTGCTTAAAAAGCGGTCCCACTGACGATTTTGTTCAGCGCTTTGTGATCAAGAACCGTTACGACACCGCGTTCATGCGCAACTGACCCAGCATGCGCCATCTTGTCCAACCGGCGCGAGATTACTTCGCGGGCTGTGCCAATCGCCGTCGCCATTTCGGCCTGCGTCATGTGCAGACATCCATCGGGGCCGGAGCGGTCCAGAATGAGTGCGGCCAGCCGCGCCTCGACGCTCATGAAGGACACGTTCTCGATCAGTTGCATCATCGACTGCATGCGTTCGGCAAAGGCGCCAAAAACCAGCCGTCGAAATCCGGGCGAACTGTCCAGAAGTGCAAAGAACACGTCGCGTGGGATCAGGACCAGACGGGCAGGGGTCTCGGCCGTGGCTTCTGCGGTATAGGCGTCGCCGCCCAGCAGGCCCAACGTCGACTGGATGCAGCTTTGCCCCGGCGCCACGCGATAGAGCAAAATATCGCGCCCATTAGGGCCGATCAGGTTCACGTCGACCTGCCCGGACAGCATGACGACATAGCCTTTCACGGCCTCACCGGGGCAAAATAGAACGGCCCCCTCGGTCACGTCCAACGGGGCAAGCGTATCCAGAAGCGCGCGGGCTGGGGCGTCCAGCCCGGCGATCTGGTCAGTGTGTTCGGTCCAACTCATAGGAACAGGCTAGACCGAACGCGTCTTAGCTGCGACCGCGTTTTTCAAAGCGCGGCAACATGGCCGAGAAATCCATGCCCAAACCATCTTCGTTCTCGACGAACTGCGTATAAAGCTCGGTCGCGGCCTGACCCATCGGGGTGTCGGCATCGGCGGCCTCGGCAGCTTGCTGGCTCAGACGCAGGTCTTTCAACATCAGTTCGGCAGCAAAGCCGGGCTGATAGTCGTTGTCGGCGGGCGACTGCGGACCCACGCCCGGGGCCGGGCAATAGGCGTTCATCGTCCAGCTGTAACCTGACGAGGTCGACACAACGTCGAACATCTTCTGGCGATCCAGACCCAGCTTGTCAGCAAGCGCGAAAGCTTCACAGGTGCCGATCATGGTGATGCCAAGGATCATGTTGTTGCAGATCTTGGCCGCCTGACCCGCGCCACTGTCGCCGCAATGCACGGCTTTCTGGCCCATGATGTCAAACAGGGGCTCGGCTTTTGCAAAGGCTTCTTCCGAGCCACCCGCCATGAAGGTCAGCGTGCCACCGGCCGCGCCACCGACACCACCCGATACAGGGGCGTCTACGGGCAGAAGACCTGCTGCTGCGGCCTGTTCTGCCACCGCACGCGCGCTTTCCACATCGACGGTCGAGCAGTCTACAAACGCCGCGCCCTTGTCCATCGCAGGCACGATCTCATTGGCCACCGCGCGCAGGATCTGGCCGTTGGGCAGCATGGTCACAACCACGTCTTTGCCCGCCGCAGCTTCAGCACCCGATGCAGCCAGCGCCACGCCCTCGATCTCGACCGGGGCCATGTCAAAGCCAGTGACCTCGTGACCGGCCTTGGCCAAGTTTGCCGCCATCGGGCCACCCATGTTGCCCAGTCCGATAAATCCGATTTTCATGAGGTTCTCCCTAGAATGTCAGTTTCTTGTCGCCCAAGGGGGCGAGCATATGTTCGACTGCCTCTTGCGGCAGGTTTTCCATGTCGTATTCCCAGTTCGGGTTACGATCCTTGTCGATCACCGCGGCGCGGATGCCTTCCACCAGATCGGAATGTTCCAGCGATCGATAGACGAAGCGGTATTCCAGTTCGAGCGACGCGCGCACGTCACGGGTGCCCGCCATACGGTGCAGCATCTCGACCGTGCAGGCCATCGACAGGGGCGAGTTTCGACCGAGAAGCTCCAACGTGTTCTCGGCAAACTGGCTGTCTTCGGCGCGCAGGGACGCGACGATCTCACCCAAGCTGCCACCACCGAAATGGGCGTCGATCATCGGCTGCATGGCAGACAGGTTGCCCGGGATCGGCGGAATTGCGGCCTCGTCAATATGGCTGGGATCGCCGGTGCGGATCAGGTCCGCCTTCAGCGCGTCCCATTCGGCCTGACGGATCACATAGTCGGCAAAGCCCGCATGGATCGCATCGCCCGGTGCCAAACGCGCGCCGGTCATGCCGATATACTCACCCAAGCGGCCCGGCGCATGGGCCAGGATCATCGACCCACCCACATCCGGCACCAACCCGATCCCGCATTCCGGCATCGCCATGCGCGACGAGCGCGCCATGATCCGATGCGAGCCGTGACAGCCGACCCCAACGCCGCCGCCCATGGTGAAGCCCTGCATGAAGCTGACCACCGGTTTGGGGAACTCAAACAGACGCGCGTTCATGCGGTATTCATCGCGCCAGAATTCCTGCGCGCGGGTGTGATCGCCTGACAGGCCGATCTCGTAAATCTCGCGAATGTCACCGCCTGCGCAGAAGGCGCGGTCGCCCTCGGCATCAATCAGGATCAGGGCGACCTCGTCATCCTCGGCCCATTTGATCAGGGCTGCGTCGATCTGAAGGCACATGTCATAGCTCAGTGCATTCAGCGCCTCGGGACGGGTCAATGTGATCCGCCCAGCCTTGCCTTCTTTTCGGATGTGGATGTCTGCCATTAGCCGCGGTCACGCTCTGCCAACAGTTGACGGCCCACGATCAGGCGCATGATCTCGTTCGTACCTTCCAGAATCTGGTGCACGCGCAGGTCACGGACGATCTTTTCGATGCCATAATCAGACAGATAGCCATAACCGCCATGCAGTTGCAGACAGCCGTTCGCAACCTCGAAGGACACGTCCGTCACCATCAGCTTGGCCATCGCACAGAACTTGGACGCATCATGCGCGCCGTTGTCCAACTTCCACGCCGCCTGACGCAGGAAGGTACGTGCGGCTTGCAGCTTAGTCTCGTATTCCGCCAGACGGAATTGCAGCGCCTGAAACTGGTCGATGGTTTTTCCAAACGCCTTGCGCTCGCCCATATATTGCAGGGTAAGATCCAGAGCCTTCTGTGCGCCACCCAGCGCACCGGCCGAGATGTTCAGACGTCCACCGTCCAGACCGGCCATCGCATAGGTGAAGCCTTTGCCCTCTTCCCCCAGCAGGTTTTCCTGCGGGACAAGGCAGTCGTCGAATTGCACCTGAGAGGTCGGCTGCGCCTTCCAGCCCATCTTGCGTTCGTTGGCGCCAAAGCTCAGGCCCGGCGTGCCGTTCTCCACCACCACGGTCGAAATGCCCTTGGGGCCATCGTCGCCGGTGCGGCACATGGTGACATAGACGTCCGAATAGTTGCCGCCCGAGATGAAGGCTTTGTTCCCGTTCATCACATAGCCATCAGCGGTTTTCTCTGCGCGGGTTTTCAGAGCTGCGGCATCCGATCCCGAACCGGGTTCGGTCAGGCAGTACGAGAAGACCTTTTCCATCGAGCACAGCGCCGGAAGCCACTTTTGCTTGTCTTCTTCCTTGCCGAATTTGTCGATCATGCCGCCACACATGTTGTGGATCGACAGGAAGGAACCAACCGACGGATCGGCCATCGCCAAAGCTTCGAAAATCAGTGTGGCATCAAGGCGCGACAGGCCAGAGCCGCCGTATTCCTCGGACACATAAACACCGCCAAATCCCAGCTCGGCCAGTTGCGGCCACAGTTCGCGCGGGATGGTGCCGTCGGCCTCCCACTTCTCGGAATTTGGTGCAATGTTTTCTTCGCCAAAGCTTTTGGCCATGTCGAAGATAAGGGTCTGCTCTTCGGTCAGCGCGAAATCCATCTGGTCCTCCCGTCCACGTGTCTGCACACAGATTATGGAGCAATCCTTACAGGAGTTTTTCAAGCCCTGTCACGGTTCCCCTGCGTGACAGGAAGTCCTTGGCGCCTGCTAACTGGAAAACTATTTGGAAATCCGTGGCTTATAACCCATCGTGGAAAGAATCGATAAGGTGTCGGACCACATCGTGCAGCGCTTCTTCCTTTGTTTTTTCAGCCTGAATGCTGTCTTGATACACGGCGCGTTGACGATCCGCTGCGGTGCCGCCTGCCAGAATGGTACGGGCGTGTTCGACTTCGGCCTGACAGCCCAATACTTTGGCATCTTCAGCGGTCAATTCGATCATCTCGTCCAGAAGGGCATCAAAGCCCACGATCTCGCCCCGGCCGAAGTCGATCAGCCCTCCGGAAACGCCATAGCGCTGGGCACGCCAGCGGTTTTCGCCAACAAGGAAGTTGTCATAAAGCCGCCAGCGCTGGTTCTTGGCCTTCAGACGCCACAGCATCCGGGTCAGACACTGGATCAGAGCCGCCAGCGATAGCGTGTCTTCCAGCCGCGGTTGCACATCGCAAATGCGGGCCTCGATCGTCGGGAAGCGGGCTGAAGGGCGCAGATCCCACCAGATTTTCGAGCTATCCTCGATCACACCGATATCCACCAGCGCCTGAACCGAGCGTTCATATTCCGACCAACTGCCCAGTTGCGGCGGAAGCCCAGTGCGGGGCAGGTTGTCAAAGACGGTCAGACGATAGGATGCCAGACCCGTATCCTCGCCCTGCCAAAACGGAGAGCTCGCGGACATCGCCAGAAGGTGTGGCAGGAAATAGGACAGTTGATTCACCAGATCGATCCGCGTGTCGGGATCGGGAATGCCAACATGCACGTGCATCCCGCAGATCAGCATTCGGCGCACGACGCCCGCCAAATCGCGGCGCAGATCATTGTAGCGGTCCTTATTGACGTGATGCTGGTCTTTCCAGCTGGCAAACGGGTGGCACGAGGCCGCAATCGGGGCCAGCCCGTAATCCTTGGCGTGTTTGGCGACACTGGCGCGCAGACGTTTCAAGTCATCGCGGGCCTCGGACACATTGGCGCAAACGCGGGTGCCGATCTCGATCTGGCATTGCAGATATTCGGGGCTGACCTGACCTTCCAACTCTGCACGGCAGGCCTCCATCATTTCGTCCGGGGCTTCGCGCAGGGCAAGGCTGTCGCGGTCCACCAGAAGGTATTCTTCCTCGATCCCGATCGAGAATGTGGGGGCTGTTCGGGCCATGGCCTGTCCTCCTGTCAGCGTCGCGCGGGACCACTTTGGCAAGAGAATGTCAGATGGACAAGCAGGCAAAACCCCAAACGCAAAACGCCCCGGCGGCTGGCCGGGGCGTTTCGTGTAAACCGCGTGTGGGTTTAGTCCATGGCTTTGAAGTTGAACTCGCCACCTTCTTTGATGCCCGACGGCCAGCGCTGGGTCACGGTCTTGGTGCGCGTGTAGAACTTGAACGCGTCCGGGCCGTGCTGGTTCAGGTCACCAAAGCCCGACTTCTTCCAGCCGCCAAAGGTGTGGTAGGCCAGCGGAACCGGGATCGGAACGTTGATGCCGACCATGCCGATATTGATGCGGTTGGCGAAGTCACGGGCGGTGTCACCGTCACGGGTGAAGATCGCGGTGCCGTTGCCGTATTCATGGTCCATGGCGTGGCCGATGGCCTCTTCATAGCTTTCAGCGCGAACCATCGACAGAACGGGACCAAAGATTTCCTGCTTGTAGATGTCCATATCGGTGGTGACGTTGTCAAAGAGGTGCGGGCCAACAAAGAAGCCGTCCTCATAGCCTTGCAGGCTGAAGTCGCGGTTGTCGACAACCAGGTCAGCACCCTGCTCCACGCCCGAGTTGATCAGACGCAGGATGTTTTCCTTGGCGGCCGAGGTCACGACGGGGCCATAGTCCACATCATCACCAGCAGTGTAGGGGGCTACTTTCAGCTTCTCGATGCGCGGGACCAGAGCGTCACGCAGTTTGTCTGCGGTTTCATTGCCAACCGGAACAGCAACCGAGATCGCCATGCAGCGTTCGCCAGCTGCGCCGAAGCCAGCACCGATCAGCGCGTCAGCGGCTTGTTCGATGTCCGCGTCGGGCATGATGATCATGTGGTTTTTCGCACCGCCGAAGCACTGTGCGCGTTTGCCGTTGGCAGTTGCACGCGAGTAGATGTAGTGCGCGATTGGGGTCGAGCCAACGAAGGCCACGCCCTGCACGGTTTCGTTGTCCAGAATGGCGTCAACCGAGTCTTTGTCGCCGTTCACAACCTGCAGCACGCCGTCGGGCAGGCCAGCTTCTTTGCACAGCTCAGCCAGCATCAGCGGAACCGAGGGGTCACGCTCGGACGGCTTCAGGATCATCGCGTTACCCGCGGCCAGAGCCGGACCCATACCCCACAGCGGGATCATGGCGGGGAAGTTGAACGGGGTGATCGAGGCCACAACGCCCAGCGGCTGACGCATCGAGTACATGTCGATGCCGGGGCCAGCGCTGTCAGTGAACTCGCCCTTCATCATCTGGGCAGCACCGATGCAGTATTCGATCACTTCTAGGCCACGCTGAACGTCACCCTTTGCGTCGGGGATGGTTTTACCATGCTCGCGCGACAGGGCTTCGGCCAGCTTGTCCATGTCACGGTTCAGAAGGCCAACCAGAGCCATCATCACGCGGCCGCGCTTCTGCGGGTTGGTGGCGCCCCAAGCTTTCTGAGCTTCTGCGGCTTTGGCAACAGCGTCGTCCAGCTCGGCTTTGGTGGCCAGAGCAACCTGTGCCTGCACTTCGCCGGTGGCGGGGTTGTAGACGTCGGCAGTGCGGCCCGACGTGCCTTCGACCATCTGGCCGTTGATCCAGTGTCCAAGTTTCTGCATGGTAAGTCTCCCAAATTTCAGGGGCAGGATAGTCTTGCAGAATTGCCGGGAAAAGGGGTAGTTTTCCAAAAGGGTTTTGCGTTTTTGCAATAGGTGAGTGTGCGAGTGACGTGGGTTAGGGGCTTTGCCCCTCGGCCTGACGGCCTCACCCCAGGATATTTCGGGCATGAAAATGAGGGTCGGGTTTGGATTGGGATGATCTGAAAGTGTTTTTGGCGGTGGCGCGGGGGGAAAGCCTGTCGCGCGCTGGGCGTGTGTTGAAGCGCGATGCGGCGACGGTGGGGCGGCGGGTGTCCAAGTTGGAGGCGGATCTGGGATTGCCGCTGTTCACGAAATCTCCGCAAGGGTACGCGCTGACAGATGCGGGGCTGCGCTTGATGGCCCATGCGGAACGGGCCGAGCAGGCGGTGATGTCTGGGGTGGACGAGCTGGCTGGGCAGTCGGGGCAATTGTCCGGGCAGGTGCGGATCGGGGCAACGGACGGGGTGGCCAGTTTCATTCTGCCGCAGGTCTGTGCGGCCATTCAGCGTGATCATCCCGAGTTGGAGTTGCAGATCGTGGCCCTGCCGCGCGTGATCAACCTGTCCAAGCGCGAGGCAGATATGGCGATTACGGTCTCGCCACCACAGACCGGGCGGATCACCGTCCAGAAGATCACGGATTATCATCTGCATCTTGCAGCGTCGCACAGTTACTTGGCGCAGGCCGCAGCCTTGGACAGTTTGGCCGATCTGCGCAATCATCCGGTGGTCGGGTACATACAGGACATGATCTCGTATCCCGAGTTGGATTTCCTTGAGGATCTCGGGGTCGAGAAGACCGCGCTCGCCTCGAATCTGGTGTCGGTGCAGCTGGGACTGGTGAAGCAGGGCGGCGGAATTGGGGTCACGCATGACTTCATCTTGCCCTCGACCCCGGAACTGAAACGCGTCCTGACAGACGAGTTGTCGATCAAACGGTCCTTCTATCTGGTGCGCCACGAGGGGGACGCCCGCATGGAGCGGTTCGCCCGTGTAGGCGAGGAGCTGTTACGCGGTATTCGCGACGAAGTGGCCCGTCTTGAAGGAATGGTTCAGGAATAGTGCTGCAGCTGCAAAGAGCTCTTGACATTTTGTTGCGCAAAGGGTGACGCTGGGGACAGAAAAATACAATACATACAGACAGGAGGGCGCCCATGCTCATTCACCAGATCCTCAAAGATAAAGACCTCGAGGGCGTTGCAACGGTCAAGCCGGGCAGCAAGGTGGCAGATGCGGCACAGCTTTTGTCTGACAAGAAGATCGGCGCAGTCATTGTGTCGTCCGATGGGGTGCATCCGGCAGGTATCTTGTCCGAGCGCGACATTGTGTCCGAGCTTGGGAAGGTCGGCACGGGGTGTCTGGACCAGCCGGTCGATGACCTGATGACCGAGAAGTTGATCACCTGCGCACCGGGCGATCGGGCGATCCAAGTGCTGCAGACCATGACCGAGGGCCGTTTTCGCCACATGCCGGTGATGGAAGGCGATGAAATGATCGGGCTGGTTTCGATCGGGGATGTGGTCAAGGCGCGTTTGGAGGAGCTTTCGCAGCAGGCGGATGCGCTGAAGAACATGATCATGGGCTACTAAGCCTACCCCCGTAAGAATACGCTGCACTGCGGAAAAAGCTTGCATTTGGGCGCGCCATAATGTTGCGTGCGCCCACTGCAAGGAGACCAGATCATGCGCATCGGATTGTATCCCGGAACTTTCGACCCGATCACCTTGGGGCACACAGACATCATTCGTCGTGCCTGTGCATTGGTGGATCGGCTGGTGATTGGTGTTGCCATCAACACGGGCAAGGGGCCTTTGTTCTCGTTGGAAGAACGTGTTGCCATGGTTGAAAGCGAATGCGCGAAACTGGCCGCCGAAACCGGGACCGAGATCGTTGCCCACCCCTTCCAGAACCTTCTGATCGACTGCGCCCATGATGTTGGTGCGCAGATCATCATCCGTGGCCTGCGTGCTGTGACCGATTTCGAGTATGAATATCAGATGGTTGGCATGAATCGCGCGATGGATGATAGCGTGGAAACCGTGTTTCTGATGGCCGAAGCGCGTTATCAGGCAATTGCGTCGAAACTGGTGAAAGAGATCGCTAAACTGGGCGGCGATGTCAGCAAGTTCGTCCCCGAAGATGTGCGCGGACAGCTTCTGGACAAGATCAACTAAAGCGCGCTCGCGCTGATTTGCAGTGGAAAGTGGCGGCCCCACCGCGACCGTCGGGGTCTGAATTCCCGAGGACCTGTATATACAGGTGGGCGCCGGGTAAGTGGACCACGGCCCAAACAGAGCCAGCTCCCTCGGAATTGCTTAAGGCCACCGGAATTTTACCCGCATGTGACGCGAAGGGCAGAAGCCGCCTTCGTCTAGATAGGCGCACGGCGTGCCGGGCGCAAGGGTGCGCGCGATTCTGTACGGTCCATTGACAATTTGTTCATGAAATGTTCGATTGGCTTTATGGCGCTATCTGACCAAACCTTGATGCCTGGACAATTACTGGCGCGCGGCGTGTGTCGCCACATGCTGAGCCACGGCTTCGTCACGGTCGAAGAGCTGGTACCCACACGCGGGCTGCGGGTCGATGTGATGGCCTTGGGCCCGAAGGGCGAGATTTGGGTGATCGAATGCAAATCCTCGCGCGTGGATTTCACGTCCGATAGTAAATGGCAGGGCTATCTGGAATGGTGCGACCGCTATTTCTGGGCCGTTGATTCCGATTTTCCAACTGAGCTGTTGCCGGACGACACCGGGCTGATCATTGCAGACAGCTATGATGCCGAGATTTTGCGCATGGGGCCGGAAGACAGATTGGCACCGGCCCGGCGCAAGGTAATGGCGCAGAAATTTGCCACCCATGCCGCGCGCCGGTTGCAAGGGTTTCGCGACCCCGGCGTGGCGGCATTGGTCAACGTCTAGAAAGCGTTACTTTTTCGACTTGGCACTGTCGGCCAATGCGCGGGCTTGTTTGGCCGCGGTCAACAGCTCTTCCGCGATTTCTTCGGCCTCTTCCGGTTCGAAATCCATTGGCAGTTCCACACCGCCACCTTCAACATAAAGGCGCACCATCCCAATCGAGGTCGGCCCGATCTGCAGGTTTGCGTCGATGTCACTTTCGTCGTTGATGCCCATGTGTGGCCTCCTGAATTTCTTCTGATCGGGTTAGTGCGCTTTCGTGCATTTTTCAACCCGCGACCTCTTGCAAAGCCCCGCGGGTGGGGGTAAACGCATCCAGCGTGCCGACATAGCTCAGTAGGTTAGAGCGCTTGATTGTGGATCAAGAGGTCCCCCGTTCGAGCCGGGGTGTCGGTACCATCCCCCCTTAAGAGAATGCGAATAGGTTAGCGCAGGTTGATGCGTTTTCGTAGCTGTCCGTCTGTCTCGTAGATCAGTATTTCATCACCCGATACGACACCGATCCAGTCGCGCCCCAATGTGACGGTCTCGGCCGTCACACCCTCGGGCAAGGTGATTTGATCTGGTAAGGGCAGAGTGTTCGCAGTGGGCGAGGTCTGAGAGAATCGCATCACCACAACCGTGATCAGCACGATCATTCCCAGAATCGTTGCCACCGTCATTGCCGTGACAATCGTTTTCAGATAGCGCACGGTGCCAAGGCCCACGCTGTCCTCTAGGGCTGCGTCCAGTTCCTGTTCAGGAGTTTTGTCCATGTCTACCTCGCACCGGATTGTCCGGGTCATCATAGCCGAGAACCCGCCCAAGCGCCTTGATAAGGCGATTGCGCGCGATGTGCCAGAGGAAGCAAACCTGTCACGGTCCCGTTTGGCCAAACTGATCGCTGAAGGCGCGGTCACGATGGGTGGGCAGGTGATGGATGATCCGCGTGGAAAACTGGCAGAAGGGGATGAGCTGGAGATCCGCGTGCCCGAGGCTAATGAAAGCCATATCGGCCCCGAAGATATTCCGCTGGATATCGTTTACGAAGACGATGATCTGATCGTGGTGAACAAGCCTGCGGGCATGGTGGTGCATCCTGCGCCGGGTACGCCAACGGGTACGCTGGTCAACGCGCTGCTGCATCACTTTGGCGGCAACCTGTCCGGTGTGGGCGGCGAAAAGCGCCCCGGCATCGTGCATCGGATCGACAAGGATACTTCAGGCCTGCTGGTGGTCGCCAAATCCGATGCGGCGCATCACGGGTTGGCCAAGCAGTTCGAAGCACACTCGGCCGAGCGGCACTACTTGGCTGTCACCCACGGCGCGCCGGATCAGGCGGATCCGCGTTTGGGCGGCATCAAAGGGACGAGCTTTGAGAAGGGCAATATCCTGAAAATCACCACCCAACTGGCGCGCCACAAGACAGATCGTCAAAGACAGGCGGTGCTGTTTTCGGGGGGGCGTCATGCGGTAACGCGGGCGCGGATTTTGGAAAGCTTCGGCACCCCCGCACAGGCGGCTTTGATCGAATGCTGGCTGGAAACCGGGCGGACCCACCAGATTCGTGTACACATGTCCCATGCCGGACATGGGTTGATCGGAGACCCCACCTATGGCGGGCGGCGTAAGCTGAACGTGAAAGTGGTAGGCCCCGAGGCGGTCGAGGCCGCACGCGCCTTCCCGCGCCAGGCGCTCCACGCCGCGACGTTGGGCTTCGTGCATCCGGTCTCGGGCGAAAAACTCAGCTTTGAAGCGCCAATCCCAGACGATATGCTGGCCTTAATCGAAACCCTGCGCGCGGGCTAATCCTCGCGCGCTGCGTAAGAGGTAAGGCGAGCATGTTCGAGATTTCCTGGGCGGCGACCTGGGGCAGCACGTGGGCTGTCCTGCTGGTGCTTCTGGACATCGCAACCATCGCCCGTGCGGTCACGCGCGAGCATCGCTCGGCAGCGTCAAGGCTGGCTTGGGTCGTCGTGATCATGTCGCTTCCGCTTGTTGGTATCATCGCCTATTTCTTTCTTGGGGATACAAGTTCAGATCGTAGATCAGATAAGAAACTCAAGGACTTGCGGCGCGAACTGCCAAAGCGACCACAAGGGGAACTGCTCCCGCCCGAGCTGCTGTTACTGTATCGCCAATCTTTCGCGCGGGCGGCGTCGGTCAATGGGTTTCAGCCGGTGGCGGGCAATGACGCAAAGGTAACTGCAGACAGCAACGAAAGTATTGATTGGTTGGTTGCAGACATTGATGCCGCCCGCGATCACGTACATTTACTGTTCTATATCTGGTTAACCGATCAAAATGGCACCCGCGTGGCAGAGGCCTTGATGCGGGCCGCTGCGCGCGGTGTGACCTGTCGAGTCATTGTTGATGGGCTTGGGTCGCGTGGACTGTTAGCGGATCCGCTGTGGAGGAAAATGAAAGAGGCTGGTGTCGAGACTGTCGTGGCCTTTGCCTTCCGGTTCGCCTTGTTCGCCGCCTTTTTCCGTCGTCTTGATATCCGTAACCACCGCAAGATCATCGTGATTGACCACGATACGACGTATGTGGGCAGTCAGAACTGTGCCGACGCGGCGTTTCTGGTGAAGAAGAAATTTGCGCCGTGGGTCGATATCATGATGCGCATCACGGGGCCGGTGGCATGGCAGTCGCAGCGGCTGTTCGTTTCGGATTGGATGGTGAATGGCGGGGCGGACATTTCGTCGATACTGCAGCGCGAGACCCCGGTGCCAGAAGGCGGGTTCCCAGCCGTTGTTGCCGGAACGGGCCCGAATATCAGCGTGCAGGGTGTGCCGGATATGGCGCAGATGCTACTGGCCTCGGCGCAGGAGGAGGTGGTGATCACCACGCCTTACTATGTGCCGTCAGAAGCCCTGCAGCAGCAGATCTGCGCCACCGCCGTGCGGGGCGTGCGGGTGCGGCTGAACGTGCCGGCCAATAATGACAGCCATTTCGTCGGTTTTGCCTCACGCAGCTTCTACCGCGCGCTTTTGAAGGCCGGGGTCGAAATCCACGAGTTTCAGCCGGGCCTTTTGCATGCGAAAATCCTGACCGTGGACAGGCAGGCGGCGCTTGTCGGCTCGCCCAATCTGGATCGGCGCAGTTTCGATTTGAACTATGAAAACAGCATGATGCTGGCGGATCCGGTCACTGTCGGCGCAATCGTCGACAAACAAGAGCTGTTTCTGAACGCCTCTCTGCCGGTGTCGCGCAAGAAGGTGGAAAGCTGGTCCATTAGCAGACGGGTTCTGATCAACACTGTCGGAATGATGGCGCCGCTACTGTAATTTGCATTTGCAACTTTCTGCACGAAGCCGTGAGGCAATGTGTCATCCTCTTACAATTGGGTGCAGAGGTTCATACTCTGATAACGAAAGATGACGACACCCTCTTGAAAACCGTGTTGTAAGGCTTATCTCGATGTTAAGCCCTTAAACATGAGGGAAGCGGACAGGAGAAGTTTGCAACGATGAGCAACTACAAAAATTTGCCGGCCCCGACGCCAGAAGGCGGTTTGAATCGCTATCTTCAGGAAATTCGGAAGTTCCCGATGCTGGAGCCGGAACAGGAATATATGCTGGCCAAACGCTGGGCGGATCATGAAGACCGTGATGCGGCGCACCAGATGGTGAACTCGCACCTGCGTCTGGCTGCCAAGATCGCCATGGGTTATCGCGGCTATGGTCTGCCGCAGGCCGAGGTGATTTCCGAGGCCAATGTGGGCCTGATGCAAGCCGTGAAACGCTTTGATCCCGAAAAGGGCTTCCGTTTGGCGACCTATGCTATGTGGTGGATCCGTGCTTCGATTCAGGAATACATCCTGCGTTCGTGGTCGCTGGTGAAGCTGGGCACGACCTCGGCTCAGAAGAAGCTGTTCTTCAACCTGCGTAAAGCGAAGGCGCGCATTGGTGCGCTGGAAGAAGGTGACTTGCGTCCCGAGAACGTTCAGAGAATTGCCAATGACCTTAACGTGACCGAGGACGAAGTGATTTCCATGAACCGTCGCCTGTCGGGCGGGGATGCGTCGCTGAATGCGACCGTCTCGAACGATGGTGAAGGCGCGATGCAGTGGCAGGACTGGCTGGAAGATGAAGATGCCGACCAAGCGGGCGACTACGCTGAATCGGATGAGTTGAATGTCCGTCGCGAGCTTATGGCGCAAGCCATGGAAGTTTTGAACGACCGGGAGAAGGATATCCTGACTCAGCGCCGCTTGAAGGACAAACCCGTTACGCTGGAAGATTTGTCGGGTGTCTATGATGTCAGCCGCGAACGGATCCGCCAGATCGAGGTTCGTGCGTTCGAGAAGCTGCAAAAGCGTATGCAAGAGCTTGCTTCTGAGAAGGGCCTGCTAGAACACGCCTGATCCAGACTGCAAATGAAAGAACGGCCCTGTGCAAACTGCGCGGGGCCGTTTCTGTTTACGGGGCCAGCTGTTCAATGGGGAGAGGTCCAAGTGCGGTCAGTGCTTGTTGTACTAGGGCACGAACTTGAAGATTAGGGCAGATTGCTTCGACCGGAAGTTCGGGCAAACGCAATGCGATGCGTCGCCATTCATGCAGCAAAACCAGTCGGAGCGCAGCACGATCCAACGCAGGTAGGGTGTGCAACGTGCCAATTGGCAGTTGCGAGATTGTTTTTCGCAACTGATCCGAATCCATTTGCAACTTGGATGGTGCCAGTGTTGCGATGACCCAGTTGGGCAGCTCTGTTTTCGGGTCAGAAAGATGCAGTGCGTCGGGCGTGGCCTGCGGAGCAGAGGTGCCAAGGAACACACCGGGCACAAGTTCACTGAACCCCTCAGCAATCAGAGCGTCAAAGCTGCCATCATCCTCGGCCTGCGGGGGGAGGACCAACAGATGCCACTGCTCGGGCGTGGCGCGTGCGGGGCCATAGATGCGATCGGCTACGGCCTTGGTCTGCGCCAGACCGTCCGATGTCAGGTGGTAGACCGACCGGCGCCCGTGGCGCGTGCTTTCGATCCAGCCATCTTTGCGCAGACGGTGCAGCGCTACACGGGTGGCTTCGGGGCGGATGCCAAGGGCAGCCATGACCTTGCCCAAGGCCTGACCGGAAACGCCAGACGCATCTGCATCTGGCGTACCCATAACAGTCAGATCCCCCATCAAGGTAATGATCACCGACCAAACGCGCAGATCACTGCTGTCGCGCAGATGCGCCAGAGTGTCCTGAAGCGTGTCGGTCGGGGTCATTGCGTCCTCAATAGGCGTTCATCGTCAGAAGTTCGTATTCTGCCACCAGTTCGTCATCCTGATTGGCGAGGGTGACGTGCCAGCGCACTTCGCCGTATTCGTCTGTCCTGCGGGTTTTGGCTTTGACGGTCAAGCGCACTTTCATGCTGTCGCCGGCCTCGACGGGTTTCATGAAACGTAGGTTGTCTAGGCCGGTGTTGGCCAGTACGGGGCCTTCGTTGGGTTCAACGAACAGGCCAGCGGCGAAGGACAGCAGCAGATAGCCATGCGCCACGCGATCCGGGAAGAACGGGTTCCGCTTGGCGGCCTCGCTATCCATGTGGGCATAGAACGTGTCGCCGGTGAAATGCGCGAACTTCTCGATATCCGCCAACGTGACTTCACGCGATTTGGTGTGCAGTGTTTCGCCAATCGACAGCTCACCATATTTGCGGGTGAACGGGTGGGCGGGACCTTCGATTTCTGTCGCACCGGGCACCCAACGCCCGCCGATCGAGGTCAGGATGTCGGGGCTGCCTTGAATGGCGGTCCGCTGCATGTAATGCAGAACGCCACGCACGCCGCCCATTTCCTCGCCGCCGCCAGCACGACCCGGACCGCCATGCACCATGTGCGGCAGCGGAGAACCGTGACCTGTCGATTCCTTCATAGAGGTCGCGTTGTTGAAGTAGAGGCGCCCGTGGAAGGCGCCTGCGCCCATGGCAACCTCGCGGGCCACGTCGCCCGACCCCGTGATGACCGAGGCGACCAGCGAGCCTTCACCCTTGTTGGCCAGCTCAATAGCGTGAGCAATGTCGCGGTAACCCATGATGGTCGAGACGGGGCCAAAGGCCTCGCATTCATGCACGATGGTCGCGGTGTCGGGGTTTTCGCAGTGGAACAGCATCGGCTTTACGAAGGCGCCCGGGTCAACATCGCCTTCGAAATCGATGTCATTGGGGTTGCCATAGACCATCTTGCTTTCCGATCCGATCGCGGCGGCCTTCTGCAACACATCCGTTTTCTGTCCAGCCGAGACCAAAGCACCCATGCGCACACCTTCGGCACGCGGGTCGCCGATCACGGTTTTATCCAGACGAGCAGACAGGGCCTCGATCACATTCTGAACCTGTGCTTCCGGCGCGATGATACGGCGGATGGCGGTACATTTCTGACCAGCTTTCGTCGTCATCTCGCGATGTACCTCTTTGATAAAGAGGTCAAATTCCGCCGTGCCGGGGGTCACGTCTGGGCCCAGAATGGAGGCATTCAGGCTGTCCTGTTCAGCCACGAACCGTACCGAGTTCTTCAGGATGTTCGGGTTCGAGCGCAGCATCGACGCGGTTTGGGCCGAGCCAGTGAAGCTGACGATATCCTGCGGGCCAAGGCGGTCCAGCAGGTCGCCGGTGCCGCCCGAGATCAGCTGCAACGCGCCCTCGGGCAAGATACCGCTGTCCAGCATGATGCGCACGGCGGCTTCGGTCACATAGGACGTGGCCGTCGCGGGTTTTACGATGGCGGGTACACCGGCTAGCAGGGTCGGGGCCAGTTTCTCCAGCATCCCCCAAACCGGGAAGTTGAACGCATTGATGTGGACAGCCACACCTTGCAGAGGGGTCGCGATGTGCATGCCAAGGAAGGTGCCGTTGCGCGAAAGCTGCTCGATTTCGCCGTCGATATAGACTTTACCATCGGGCATCTCGCGACGGCCCTTTGAGGCGAAGACGAACACAGTGCCGACGCCGCCGTCGATGTCGATCATGTGATCGGACTGCGTGGCGCCAGTGTCAAAGCTGAGGTCGTAGAGTTCCTGCTTATGCTGACCCAGATGCATCGCCAACGCCTTCAGCATCTTGGCGCGGTCATGAAAGCCCATCTCGCGCAGGGCGGGGCCGCCCACATTGCGCGCATAGTCGATCATCTTCTGCATATCCAGATCCGCGCCGCCCGCTTCTGCAAGCGGCAGCCCGGTGATGGCCGAGGCGATGGGGCGGGCATTGGCGCCCGGTGCAATCCATTGACCAGCCGCGAAGCTGGAGACTTTCATCAGGGTCATTCTCTGTCCTCTGTTCGTATGCGGTGGGGCGGCGCTTACGGCGCGCTCAGCCCCAGTTTTTCAAGTTGAGCAGCCGCAGCGGCTTCCCATTCCTCGCGCAGTTCCGCGTTCGACGAATGGCGCAGCCCAAAGGCTTGCAGCTGGCTGGCGCGGGTCGATACGTCCTTGCCGAAGCTTGCCGCCACACGGGGCCACCAATAATCGACGCTGGCTTGCAGGTCGGCCATGCTGGTGCCGGTTTCTACCAGACGCTCGATGCCCTCGGCGGCCAGTTCGGCGTGACGGGCCTCGACCGGGCCGACCGCACGGAAGGCTTCGGCCAAAGGCGCATAGGACACGCGTTTGAACTCGCTCATCTGCACGCCCACGGCCAGACCCATCAGAAGGTTCATGACCACGGCATCCGACCAGCCTTGCATTGGGTAGTTGAAGACCGAAAGACGCATATCCGTGTCGGTGCGCGAGGTGCCGATATCGGCGTCGCGCGCCACACGATCGGTCCACGGATGGTGGTTGGCATAGCGCGCAGTGTTGGCGCCGAAATCGCCCATGATCGACAGAACCTTGTCGGCGTTGTCGGTCTTTTCCAGAACGATCTTAGCAGCGGCAATACGCTCTTTGATGCCCGGGCCTTCGTTGATGATGTCGGCAAAGCCGGCAGCACCCGCCAGCGCAGAGTCCACAAAGGTGGCCATCAGGCGCATAAGCTCGGCGCGATAGCGCGCGGGGACGTTTTCGGGGTTGGTCAGGACACCGCCCTGAGCCAGATAATCGGTGATGCTCATATCAGACATTGGGGTCTCCTTACTGGTCGAAATCGACGACAATTTTGCCCGAGCGGGCGAAGGTCTGGCACGAGAGGACATAGCCTTTTTCGACCTCGTAATCTTCCAGCGCGTGGTTGGTGATCATGTCCACGTCGCCTTCCAGAACCTTACAGCGGCAGGTCGAGCAGACACCGGCCTTACAGGCATAGGGTGCGTCCATGTCGTTAGCGAGGGCGGCGTCCAGGATCGAGGTTTCGCCGTCCATTGTGATGGTGCGGCTGGCGCCGTCCATGGCGATTACCGCCTCGATGCCGTCACCGGTTGCTGCCGACGAACTGGCGGCTTTCTTGGCTGCGCGGCCCGGTTGGCTCGACGCAAACAGCTCGAACTTGATCTGCGCGTCATCCAGCCCGTGATCGCGCAGTGCCTTGGCGATGCCCAGCATCATCGGCTCGGGGCCGCAGATGAACGCGGTGTCGACGGATTTGATATCGATCCAGGTCTTGAAGAGAGCCGCGCATTTCGCCTCGTCCACCAGTCCGGTGAACAGGTCGATTTCCTGCGCGTCGCTTTCCAGAATATGGATCACGTTGAAGCGGCCCATATAGCGGTTTTTCAGATCTTCCAGTTCCTCGCGGAACATGATCGTGGTTACAGCCTTGTTGGCGTAGACCAGCGTGAACTCCGACTGCGGCTCGCGGGCCAGCGTGGTCTTGATGATCGACAGAACCGGCGTGATGCCCGAGCCACCGGCAAAGCCCAGATAGTGGCGGTTGGTGGTCGCATCCAGCGGGATGTGGAAGTTGCCCATGGGGGGCATGGCTTCGATGGTCGCGCCTTGGGTCAGCTCTTCATTGGCCCAGGTCGAGAACGCGCCGCCATCGACACGTTTGATGCCCACCTGCAGCTTGCCATCGTCCAGACCCGAACAGATCGAGTAAGAGCGGCGCAGTTCCTGCCCGTCAAAGTCGCGACGGAAGGTGATGTATTGGCCTTGAGTGAAGTCAAAGGCTTCGGGGTCGTCAGGGGTGAGCGTCACCACCACCGCGTCGCGGATGGTTTTCTGGATATCGGTCACAGTAAGATTGTGGAAGCGCGCCATGGGTGTCTCCTAGATGCACTTGAAGTAATCAAAGGGTTCAAGGCAGTCGCGGCATCGCCAGAGCGCCTTGCATGGGGTCGAGCCGAATTGGCTGGTGCGTTCCAGATTGTGGCCGCCGCAATTGGGGCAGCGTTCTGGTTCGCCTTTGGGCGAGGGCGGGGCGATGCCGTATTTCTCAAGCTTCGCCTTGCCCTTGTCCGACAGCCAGTCGGTGGTCCACGGAGGGGACAGTTGCTGTGTCAGGGTCAGCTTCTCGATCCCGCGGTCGCGCAACGCGGTTTCGATATCGAAATTGATCACAGACGTGGCCGGACAGCCGGAATAGGTGGGGGTGACGGCAACCTTCAAGGTGTCGCCTTCCCATTTCACATCCCGGATGATGCCCAGATCGACCAACGAAATCACGGGGATCTCGGGGTCGGGCACCTGGTCCAGCCAGTCCCAAATCGTATCTACTGACGGCTGACCCATTTTACCAGGTCGCGCCCGGATAAGCGCGCTGCAGCCATTGCATCGAGCAGAGCAGATGGCCCAGATGCTCGGTATGCATATAGCCCGTGCGCCCGCCCTTGTGGTGGAACGTGTCGGTCGGGATGGTCAGGGTTGCTTGCCCCAGAACCTTGCCCACCAGCGCGTCATATTCTTCACGCAAGCCAGCGGGGTCGGGGGCAATGCCTGCCTTGACCATGGCCGCGTCGACCTCGTCGCTGTCGAACATTTCGCCCACATAGGGCCAGAGGTAATCGAGTGCGGCCTGCATACGCGCATGGCTTTCCTCGGTCCCGTCGCCAAGACCAACCACCGTGTCGCCCGAACGCTCTACGTGATAGGCCACTTCCTTGGACGCCTTGGCTGCAATCGCAGCCACACGTTCGTCGGACGAGGTCATCAGACGCCCCATCATCACCGACGCCCATGCGTCATAGAGGAACTGGCGCATCAGGGTCTGACCGAAGTCACCGTTGGGCAGCTCGCACAGCAGGACGTTGCGGTAATCCCAGGCGTCGCGCAGGAAAGCCAGATCGTCAGCCGAACGGCCTTTGCCTTCGACTTCACCCGCAAGGCCCAGCCAGAACTGTGTCTGACCGATCAGGTCCAGCGCGGTGTTGGCCAGTGCGATATCTTCTTCCAGCACCGGCGAATGGCCACACCATTCGCTGACGCGGTGGCCGAGGATCAGGCTGTTGTCGCCCATCCGCAGCAGAAATTGAAAGAGTGCGTTGTCAGCCATTACATGTGCCCCACTTCTTCGGGGATGTCGAAGAAGGTCGGGTGACGATAGACCTTCGAATTCGAGGGCTCGTACAGCGGACCTTTTTCTTCCGGGCTGGAGGCTGCGATGTGCTGTGCTTCCACAACCCAGATCGACACGCCTTCGTTGCGACGGGTGTACACGTCACGGGCGTTCTTGATTGCCATTTCAGCGTCCGGCGCGTGCAGGCTGCCCACGTGACGGTGGCTCAGGCCATGCTGACCGCGGATAAATACTTCCCAGAGGGGCCATTCTTTCGACATGTGATCTCTCCTTATTCGGCGGCTGTGCGTGCAGCGGCTTTTTTGCGGCCATGGGCCAGAAGACCGTCGCGCACCCATGCGCCGTCTTCCCAAGCGTTGGTCCGGTCGTTCAGACGGTCCACGTTGCAGGGGCCTTTGCCTTTGATAACGTTGAAGAACTCGGACCAATCGGGGTCCGAATAGTCATAGTGGCCGCGTTCCTCGTTCCATTTGATGCCGGGATCGGGCAGATCCAGACCCAGATATTCGATCTGCGGGACGGTCTGGTCGACAAACTGCTGGCGCAGGTCGTCGTTCGAGCGGACCTTGATCTTCCAGGTCATCGACTGCTCCGAATGGACGCTTTCGCTGTCCGACGGGCCAAACATCATGATCGCGGGGAACCACAGGCGGTTCACGGCGTCTTGTGCCATGGCTTTCTGCGCAGGCGTGCCAAAGGCCATCTGCATGATCGCGTGATAGCCTTGACGTGCGTGGAAGCTTTCTTCCTTACAGATGCGGATCATCGCACGGCTATAGGGACCATAGGATGTCCGCTGCAGCGCCACTTGGTTCACGATGGCGGCGCCATCTACCAGCCAACCCACGGCACCGATATCGGCCCAGTTCAGGGTGGGGTAGTTGAAGATCGACGAATACTTCATCTTACCTTCGTGCAGCAGCTCGACCAGTTCGTCGCGGCTGACGCCCAGCGTTTCCGCGGCCGAGTACAGATACAGACCGTGGCCGGCCTCGTCCTGCACCTTTGCCAGCAGGATCGCCTTACGCTCCAGCGTCGGTGCGCGGGTGATCCAGTTGCCTTCCGGCAGCTGACCCACAACTTCCGAGTGCGCGTGCTGGCCGATCTGGCGGATCAGCGTCTTGCGATACGCCATCGGCATCCAGTCTTTCGGCTCGATCTTTTCGTCGCGGTCAATCCGCGCCTGAAACTCTTCAAGCAGCTTGGGATCCTCGTCCGAGGCCTCGGCTGTGATCATCTGTGCATACATCGTCAGATCCTTTCCAGAATAAGGGCAACGCCCTGTCCCACACCCACACACATGGTGCACAGCGCATAGCGCCCACCGGTGCGTTGCAGTTGATACGCGGCAGTCAGTACAAGGCGCGCGCCGGACATGCCCAGCGGGTGGCCCAGTGCAATCGCACCGCCGTTCGGGTTCACGCGCGGATCATCATCCGCGACACCCAGTTCGCGCAGCGTGGCAAGGCCTTGGCTTGCGAACGCTTCGTTCAATTCTATCACATCGATCTGGTCGATGGTCAGACCAGCTTTGTCCAGCGCCTTGCGGCTGGCCGGAACCGGGCCAATGCCCATAACGCGGGGCGCAACGCCTGCCGCCTGCATGGCAACCACGCGGGCCATCGGTTTCAGGTTGTTGGCCTTGGCTGCGGCTTCCGAGGCGATCAGCATCGCCGCCGCCCCATCGTTCACGCCCGAGGCATTGCCAGCCGTAACCGTCAGGTCCGGGCCGTTCACGCCGCGCAGGCCTGACAGCTTTTCAGCCGAGGTGCCCGGGCGGGGGTGTTCGTCGGTGTCGACAACAATGGGATCACCCTTGCGCTGCGGAATGGTCACCGGAATGATCTCGTCCGCGAACATGCCAGCCTCGTTCGCAGCGGCCCAGCGGGCTTGGCTGCGAGCAGCAAAAGCGTCCTGATCTTCGCGGCTGACGTTATAGTCCTCGGCCACATTGTCAGCCGTTTGCGGCATCGAATGGGTGCCGTGCATCTTGTCCATCTTCGGGTTCACGAAGCGCCAGCCGATGGTGGTGTCATAAACCGCATTGGCGCGAGTGAAAGCGCTGGTGGCTTTCGGCATCACGAAGGGTGCGCGGCTCATGCTTTCGACGCCGCCTGCGATGCACAGGTCATAGTCGCCTGCTTTCACACCACGGGCGGCCATGCCCACCGCATCCATTCCGGATGCACACAGGCGGTTGATCGTAGTGCCCGGAACTTCGACCGGCAGACCAGCCAGAAGGGCAGCCATGCGTGCCACGTTGCGGTTGTCTTCGCCCGCCTGGTTGGCCGAGCCATAGATCACGTCATCAATCGACGCCCAGTCCACATCTGGGTTGCGCTCTTTCAAAGCGGCGATTGGCAGTGCGGCTAGGTCGTCGGCTCGAACGCTGGACAGCGCCCCGCCATATCGACCGATCGGAGTGCGCACCGCGTCGCAGATGAAAGCTTCCATATATCCCTCCCGGAATGTCCAAGCGCGGCGCGGGATAAGCTTGCGGCGGCTTGGAGTATTGCTGACCGTTTGGTCGAATATAGTGCGAATGATGATTCGCCACAATAGATATGTTACGAGAAATTTTTCTCGCACCGCTATTGGTAACAATACCTAGGAAAGAAGCTGTGGGGTGGGTCAGGCAGCACCCAGAAGAGCCAGCCATCCCCACACAGTGAAAATGGAAAGTGCCGTTCCAACCAGAACCGTCGTGGCCGCCACACGTTTGCCAACGCCATAGAGGTTCGCAAAGACATAGGCATTGATGCCCGGGGCGCTGGCGGCGGTCAGGATGGCGGATCGGAAGGCGTCCGTTTCCAGTGAGAATGTGCTGCCCAAGGTCCAAGTAATGGCCGGGTGCACAATCAGCGAGACGACGCACAGGAACGCCACGATCTTCAGATCGCCCTCGGGCCGGTACAGGTACAACACGCCCCCCAAGGCGAACAGGGCGGTCGGCAGCGCGGCGCGGCCCACTAGGGCCAAAGCCTCAAGCAATACGCCGGGCAGGGGCAAGCCGGTCAGGTTTACGACAAATCCTGCCGCAATGGCCAAAACCAGAATGTTGCGCGACATCGAGCGCCCGATCTGGCGCAGCGTTTGCAATGCGCCATTTCCTTGCGCCCGCGCAATCTCCATCGCGGTAATCCCGATCCCATAGCAAAATGGCGCATGCAGTGCGATGATCGCATAGTTCCCGGCCAATGCGTCCGGGCCGAAGGCGCGCTCGGTGATGGGAAGTCCCAACAAAAGCGAGTTGGAGAAAAGAGAGACGAAACCGATCGCAACCGCGTCAGGCCAGGGGCGACCGAACAGGTAGCGCGCTCCGCACAGGCCCGCGAAAAAACCGGCCAAGGCACCAGCGTAGAAACTAAGGAGCAAGGGCGCGTTGAACTCGGATTTCAGATCCAAACCGGCAATGGCTAAAAACAGAAGGCAGGGGATGGCGACGCTTTGGGCGAATTTCATCAGCCCATCAATCGCGCCGTCCGACAAGACATTGCGCCAGCGCACGACATAACCGAAACCGACCACCAGAAAGACCGGCAGGACGATATCGATCAGCGTGTTCATGAATGCCGAATGGGCAGAACCATCCCGTCAAAGGCCACGGTCACATTGTCAGGCGTCTCTGCGAGGACGGTATCATAGTCTAGGTCGATATGCATGTTGGTCAGCACGCCCTGCTTGGTCCCCGAGCGTTTGATCCACTCCAGCGCATCATCCAGATTGAAGTGGGTCGGGTGGGGCGAACGGCGGAGCGCGTCGATGACGAAGATATTCAGGCCCTGCAGCACATGGGTCACGTCCTCGGGGATTTCGCTGACATCGGGCAGATAAGCCAGATCGCCAATGCGGAAGCCCAGCGAGTCCATGTTGCCGTGGCGGACCTCGAACGGGGTCATACGGATCGGGCCACCGTCGCCGTCGATCACCACGTCTTCGTCATCGCGGATGGCATGCAAGTCCAGAATGGGCGGATAGCTCGAGCCCTCGGGCTGCACGAACGCATAGCCAAAGCGCGACATCAGCGCGGTCTGCGTGGGGCTGTCAGCCCAGACAGGCACACGTTTGCGCATATTATAGACGATCATCCGCAGGTCATCGATGCCATGCATGTGGTCGGCGTGGCTGTGGGTATAGACCACCGCGTCCAATGCGCCGACGCCTGCGTCTAGAAGCTGGCTGCGCATGTCCGGTGAGGTGTCGATCAGAACACGGGTGACGCCGCCATCGTCACCGACACGTGTTACAAGTGCCGAACATCGTGTGCGGCGGTTCTTAGGATTGCTAGGATTGCAATCGCCCCAATTCCCGCCCAAACGCGGTACGCCGCCCGAGGATCCACAGCCAAGGATGGTGAAGTAGGTGCCGGGCGACAGGTCCGTCATGCGGGCACCTCATACGCGGCCGCCTTGGCGAAGAGGCGCTCGAAGTTTGCCTCGGTCTGGGCGGCGAAATCTTCATAGCTGAGGCCATACAGTTCGGCGCCGACCTTGGCCGTATGTACGGTGAAAGCAGGCTCGTTGCGTTTGCCGCGATAGGGTGGGGGGGCCAGATAGGGCGCGTCGGTTTCGACCAGAATGCGATCGACCGGGGCGGCGGCGAAAATCTCGCGCACCTCTTTGCTGCGCGGGAAGGCGGCGATGCCGGACATGGACAGGTAGAAGCCCAGATCCAGCGCGGCCTTGGCCAATTCGGGACCAGAGCTGAAGCAATGCATCACGCAGTCAAACGCACCCTTGCTGTGTTCTTCGGTCAGAATGCGGGCCATGTCGTCATCCGCGTCGCGCGAATGGATGATCAGCGGCAGACCCGTCTGGCGCGCCGCCTCGATATGGAGCAAGAGGCTTTCGATCTGCACATCGCGGCTGTCGGCGGTGTAGTGATAATCCAGCCCGGTTTCCCCGATGCCGACGAACTTGGGATGGGCGGCCAGCGCCACCAACTCCTCGACCGAGACCATTGGCTCCGACGCCACGCTCATCGGATGGGTGGCGGCGGCGAAGAAGACCGGCGCGTGATTTTCGGCAATGGGCTGCACTTGTGGCAGGTTGGCCATTTTCGTGCAGATCGTCACCATGCGCGCGACGCCCGCGTCGGCGGCATTGGCAATCACCTCACCCAGACGCCCCTCGAAATCGGGGAAGTCCAGATGGCAGTGGCTGTCGGTGATTTTTGGCGTGCTCATAGGGGGCGTCCTTGCCTCAGGCCGCCAATTTCACGGCCGTGTCGTTGATCTTGAAAACCATATCAAGGATGAGCGCAGCCGGGTCAAGGTTCACCGCCCGTCCATGGCTTGCGCGGGCCGACAATTCCTGTTGCAGGCTCGCCCAAGAGCGCGCCGCAGTGGGGTGGGGCGATAGGCGCGCAAGGCAGGCCGCTTCGCCCGGCGCGGCCTCGGCCGCTGGGCGGAAACCGGCCCCGTGGCGGGCCAGTCGCGCCAGAAACAGGTCAAACAGATGCAAGATCAGCGCATAGCGCTCGGCATTGGCTTTGCCGGCCGCGCTTTCCGCCAGTTTCAACGCACGGGGGCGGTCGAAATCGCGGTTCTGGAAGATCTGAACCAAATCGCCGTAGGTGCCCAAGCCGTTCAGGTGCAGAAGACGCAGCGCGTCGCCCGCCGACCCTGCGGCCAGTTCATTCAGGCGCAAAACCTCGTCCGCCGAGGGCGTTTCATCCAGCCCCGCCATGACCTGTGACAGCGCGTCCGGCGCCAAAGGCGGCAGGCGCAACTCGCGACAACGCGAACGGATCGTGGGCAGAAGGCGTGTTGGTTGGTGGCTGATCAACAGCAGCACCGCACCCTCGGGCGGTTCTTCCAAAAGCTTCAGCAGCGCGTTGGCGGCGTTGGAGTTCATTTCGTCCGCCACGTCGACGATCACGACGCGACGCCCGCCACCGGCCGAGGACAGCGCGAAGAAGCTTTTCAGCTTACGCACCTCGTCCACGGTGATCTCGTTTTTCAGACGCTTTGCCTTCTCGTCCCAAGGGCGGCGCAGAAGGAACAGGCCCGGCTCGGACAGGGCCGCGATCCGGTGCGACACAGGATGGTCGGGTGAAATGTCCAGCGTCTCGGGGGCAGGGGCGTCGAACATGCCGCCATCATCCGGCGAGGTGGCCAGAAGGAAGCGCGCGATGCGCCACGCCAGCGTTGCCTTGCCCACGCCGCGCGGGCCGGTGATCAGCCAGCCGTGATGCATCCGGTCCGAGTTATAAGCCGAGAGAAACGCCTGTTCCGCCGCGTCCTGCCCGATCAGCCGGGTAGCTTCGCGCGGATGCGGGGCGCCTTCGATCTGGTCGGGCTGCGGGATGTCGTCGGGATCGGTGCTCATGCGATGCGGGCCTTGATTTCGGCCAGTGCAGTGGCCAGCACATCTGCGGCGACCACGTCGATGTCGCGGGTGCCGTCGATCACGCGGAACCGGTCGGGATGATCTTGCGCAAGTTCAAGAAACCCGGCGCGCATCTTGTGTTGAAGCTCGGCGCCGAAATCCTCGAACCGTTCTTCGGTGCCACCACGCCCCTTGGCACGGGCGTGACCCAGGTCGGGGTCCATGTCGATCAGGAAGGTCACATCAGGTTCACAGCCGATCATCAGATCATGCAGCGCATCGACCTGCGCGCGTTTGTCGCCGGACCGGGTGCCCTGATACATGCGTGTGCTGTCAGCGAAACGGTCGGTGATGACGATCTTGCCCTCGGCCAAGGCTGGGTTGATCAGACGTTCCAGATGGTCGCGGCGGGCGGCGGTGAACAAGAGCAATTCGGTCTCTGCCGACCAGCGGTCGGGGTCACCTTCCAGCACCAGCGCACGGATTTCCTCGGCCCCGGCCGAGCCTCCGGGTTCGCGGGTCAGGACCACGTCATGGCCTTGTTGCTGCAAAGCCTCGGCCAGCAGACGCGCTTGCGTCGACTTGCCCGAGCCGTCGATGCCCTCGAAACTGATGAATAATCCGCCCATGATCAGGTCAGTTTGTGCTTGAGGTCGCGCCGGGCAGCGCAACAGGGGGCGGGGTGTCGCCGCCCAAGACCATCGCCAGAACCTTACCTGCCGCGGTGGCCAGGCGCTTGGTATAACCAGCATTGCCCACGCCAAATTCAGCATAAAGGGGCACAACCGTGTCGCTGAGCCCATCGCGACTGATCACCATCTGGGCCAGCTCTTGTCCTTGCGCGATGGGGGCCGGGATCGGGCCGGTCCAGTTGACCGTCGCGGTGATCCCGCCACGCTGCCCTGCTGGGATCAGCAGGTTCACATCCTCGGCCGGAACCAGTCCGACCGTTGCGCTCGATCCCAGCCAGACGGGGGCCTCGGCCACGCGCTGGCCGGCTTTGACGGTGGTTTTCATGGTGAACTGACGGAAGGCCCAGTTGACGATGGCTTCGGCCTCTTCGGCACGTTCTTTTTCCGACATCATACCCGAAATGACGAACACGATACGGCGATCTCCCTGACGGGCAGACCCGACCAGACCATAGCCTGCTTCCTGCGTGTGGCCCGTCTTCAGGCCATCTGCGCCAATGCCAAGCCGCAAAAGCGGATTGCGGTTGAAGCGGTTGTCCGGGGCACGGTCCTTATAGTGATACTCGGTCTGCGAGAAATAGCGGTAGTAGTCCGGGAACTCGACAATCAGGTGACGCGCCAGAAGCGCCAGATCTTTCATCGACATGCGTTGCATCGGGTGTGGCCAGCCCGAGGCGTTGCCGAAGCTGGTGTTTGCCAATCCCATATTGCGGGCGCGGTCGGTCATCATGCGCGCAAAGGCGTCTTCCGTGCCTGCCAGTCCTTCGGCAACAGCCACGCAGGCGTCATTGCCTGACTGAACGATGATACCCTGCAACAGATCCTCGACCGTGGGGCGATCGCCTTGAGTCAGGAACATGGTCGATCCGCCCATATTGGCGGCCCGGTCCGACACGCCAAACGGGGTCGAGAGCGTCACACGGCCATCCGCCAAGGCCTCGAACAGCATGTTGACCGTCATCAGCTTGGACATCGACGCAGGCGGCAGGGGAACTTCCGCGTTCTTCTCAAGCAGCACGGTGCCCGTGGTCACATCCAGCACATAGGCCGAGGTAGCGCGCGTATCGAAAGCGCGCGCGGGCAGCGCTGCGATGAAAACCAACGCCACAAGGGCTGAAATGCGCAATGTCAGGCGACGAAACATGGTCAGGTAGTGTCCTTTGGTTGTCAGTGGGGCCGTTTGGCCCAAGATCTGCTATCCGGTCTTAGTTGGTGACGGCATAGGCGTCGACGAAGCCAAGCCCCTTAATCTTGTTCAGCACGGCCTCAAGCTCGGCTTTGTTTGTTGCGGGTCCCGCAACCACGCGCCAGAACTTCTTACCGTTCGAGTTGCCCGGCTTGATCGTCGGAATAATCCCGATACCGCGTAGAGACTCCGCCGCGTTCTTCGCGTTCTGTTCAACCGAGAAGATGCCGATCTGGATGAAGGGTTTAGACGGGGTGCCTGCGGGGGCAGGGGCCGCAGGTTTGGCTGCAGCGACAGGTTTGGTGGCTGCAGGTTTAGCAGTGGGTTTTGGTGCGGGGCGTGTGCCAACGCGAGGCGTCGTTTTCTCGGTGCGATCCAGCGCCGCTTCGGCGGCGGCAATCGGATCATCCAATGTCGATTGCGAGATCTCGGCCGGATCTTCCAAAACCGGGTCTTCCACAGGCGGAGGCGCCACAGGCACCTTCTGTTTGCGCAAGGCCGTGACAGAGAGTTCAGTCGGCGCACCCGCTAGAATTCCAAGCTCGGCCGCCGCTTCGGACGACACTTGCAGGCGAGGGCCCGGAATCTCACGTTCACGACGGAAAAGTGCCGCCACAGCGGATTTCCCGTTCGCCGGATTTCGGATGATCACGCGTTCCGGATCTTTCGCGCTGGGGTGTGCAACCCAGACGCCGCCAAGGCTGGGGCGTCCATCCCACAGGCCTTTCTCAGTGACCTGAAAGACCTCGGGTGCCTCCACATCACGTTCGATGACTTCCCCCTGGCGGGCGGTTGTTTGCGCATTTCGCTCGCCAGAGTTGGCGTTTTTCATGAAACCGGGAAGATTGGTGTCGTCGCACGCTGCAACAAGAAGGGCACCTCCAAGTGCCATGGCCACTTTCACGGTGGTCTTTATCGACATATCGCGCCCCTAGGTTCTCTGATGTGGGATCTTCGGATCCAGACTGCTCGTTCAGGGTGACCCCCGGATTTGCAGGCAGTCTAAACACAACATTGGCGCGAGAAAAGAGTGCCATTTACATCGATCCCCCATGAGCACCTTCCCGCGTGAATTCTTCACTTTCAGAATCGCTCGATGGAAGTTAAGCCTCACATCGTCGGAGGAGTGGCAGAGTGGTTGAATGCACCGGTCTTGAAAACCGACGTAGGTGAAAGTCTACCGTGGGTTCGAATCCCACCTCCTCCGCCATATCATTTATTTCAACAAAAACAATGATTTGTATGGGGAACCACTTTCCTTATTGACCACGTAATTAACCACGTAATTGCCCCTTATCCGCTGTTTTCTTCTTTTTCTTCGTCAGCGGCAGACTGTCGCTTTACTGGGAAGCCGCGCTCATCCAGCCCGCGCTGCTGGCGCAATCGCCCCATGGCTGTGTGAAATTGGCGTGTTGGAGAAGGTATGGGGGAGTAGATTCAAATGCCGCTTGTATCACTCAAATCCATTTGCGTGATGCGTATGCTGTGCTGCTAACAACTTTTCTTTTGTTGGTCTTGTCAGAGGGATGACCTTGAGGAGGGCAGGGCGGTTTCGTAGCGTTGCCTCATGACCAAACGCGGCCCACTTCCCCACTTCCGAGCCTCACCCGAAATCATCCGTTTGACGGTGATGGTGTATATTCGGTTTCCTCTTTCACCCAGGAATGTAGAAGACTTGCTACATGAGCGCGGCATCGATGTGAGCTATGAATCTGTTCGTTTCTGGTGGCAGCGGTTCGGGCCGAAGTTTGCTTCGGAAATCCGCAAGAGGCGGGTCCAGCATCTGCGGCACCACTCGAATTGGCGTTGGCACTTGGATGAGATGTTCGTGAAGATCAACGGTGAACGGCACTATCTGTGGCGGGCCGTTGACCACGAAGGCGAGGTGCTGGAAAGTTACGTGACGAAGACACGCAACAAGAAGGCAGCATTGAAATCCCTAAGAAAAGCAATGCGTAAGCACGGCCAACCAGAAGTAATCGTGACTGACAAACTTCGTTCCTATGGAGCTGCGATGAAGGAAACCGGCAATGCCGATCGACAGGAAACTGGCTGCTGGCTAAACAATCGCGCCGAGAATTTCCATCTACCATTTCGACGAAGGGAGAGGGCAATGCAGCGCTTTCGGCGATTGCAAAGTTTGCAGAAGTTCGCCTCCGTCCACGCCGCTGTCCTTAACCTCTTCAATTCGGAACGCAGCTTTTACTCCAGATCAAATTCCAAGCTGAACCGTACCGCCGCTCTGGCCGAGTGGCGCCAACTTTGTGCCGACTAAAGGGCAGCATCACTGTCCTTGCTGAGGCTAGCTCGAATTAGTCTGACAGCACCGGCGCGTACTCTGTTTTCTCGAACGAGTGTAAGGCTCACTGGTAACTGGTATCGCGGATCACGAAGTGCTTCGTGGTGGTTTCCAGAACCTCCCAAAAGCCCTTGAAACCGTCCGGGATGAAAAACGAACCGCCTGCAGTGAACTCTTGCCGTGTTCCGTCTTCATGGATCAACGCGCATCGGCCGGACACGATATAGCAATACTCGTCCTTGCCCGCGAAGGCGTGCCATTTGCCAGGTGTCGACGTCCAAACCCCGACGGTCAGCTTTCCGTCCGGGCTTGTCGAATGGACCCAGATATCCTGATGCGGATCGCCTTCGACGACGCAGTTCGGGATATCCGCAAGACGACGCGAGGTTTTGGCGTCGGACGTTTGGCTTAGATCGACAACGTGGGGGAGCATGTGTCTTCTCCTTATTCTTCAGTATTCGGGGTGTCTGCGGCCTCGGCCTGGGCGGCGGTGACGGCGATCATGTGCAGGATGTCTTCAGCCGAGCATCCGCGCGACAGGTCGTTGGCAGGGCGCGCAAGGCCCTGAAGGATCGGGCCGATGGCTGCAGCTCCGCCCACGCGCTGGGCGATTTTGTAGGCGATGTTACCCGCTTCGAGATTGGGGAAGACAAAGATGTTCGCGTCGCCCCCCAATGGCGATCCGCTGGCCTTGGACGCTGCGACGTCCGGAACGAAAGCCGCGTCGAACTGAAGCTCGCCATCAATCAGCAGATCAGGGTTGGCCGCGCGTGCCAGTTCCGTGGCTGTGACCACTTTCGACACCTTGTCATGCGAGGCACTTCCACGCGTCGAGAACGACAGCATCGCAACCCGAGGCGTGTCGCCGGTCAGGGCCACGAAGGACTCGGCCGATGCTTGCGCGATCTGGGCCATTTCCTCGGCCGAGGGGTCCACCACAAGGCCGCTGTCGGTGAAGATATGCGCGCCTTTCTTCGCGTGGTGATCCTTGCAGAACAGCATCAGGAAGAAGCTCGAAATCAGCTTGGAGCCCGGTTTGGGTCCGATCACCTGAATGGCGGTGCGCACGATCTCGGCGGTGGTGGCGACAGCGCCGCCAACGGTGCCATCGGCGTGGCCCGATTTAACCAGAAGGGCCGCGAAGACATGCGGTGATTTTGCGGCGTCTCGGGCCATCTCGGGTGTGACGCCCTTGTGCAGGCGCAGCTTGTGAAACAGCACCGCCAGTTCATCCAGCAAAGGCGAGGTTGTCGGGTCCTGGATCTCGATCCCATTGCCGGGTGCGGCGCCAGCGCGGGCAAGCTCGGCCTGCACATCGGCCTCAGGTCCCACCAGCACAATCCGGGCGATCCCTTGCGCGCGGGCATCAATCGCTGCGGCCACAGCGCGGGGATCGGCACCTTCGCTCAGCACAATCTTTTTCTGCGAGCGCGCCGCGTTTTTCAAAAGCATTTCAAGCGGTTTCATCGTCTGATCCTTTTCGACGGATTTGCTTAGTGGCCCAACATCAGGACGCCAGCGAGGACAAAGAGCGCGATAAAGATCGTCTCGACCACGATCATCGCGATCGCCTGTCCACCCACTTCCAGAATGCGCTTGAGCGAGGTCTTCATGCCCACGGCCGCGATCGACACCAGCAGCGCCCAACGGCTAAGCGACGACATCGCGTCGACCATCACAGCCGGGATCAATCCGATCGAATTCAACGTGGCGAAGATCAGGAAGCCGACCACGAAGGACGGAAGAATTGGTGGGCGTTTGCCCTCGGTCGCATTATCCTCGGCAAAACGGCGCACCATGATCGAGATGATCAGGACCACCGGGGCCAACATCGCCACGCGGATCAGCTTGACCATCGTGGCCACTTCGCCCGCCTGATCCGAGACCGAGAAGCCCGCACCAACAACCTGTGCCACGTCATGGATCGTACCACCAAGGAAGACACCCGAGACTTCGTCGTTGAAGTCGAACGCCTCGGTCAGGATCGGATAGGCAATCATTGCAATGGTCGACAACACCGTAACCGACAGAACGGTGAAGATCAGGTTGCGTTCAGAATGCTCGTTTTTCGGCAGGACCGCAGCGATTGCCATCGCGGCCGAGGCCCCGCAGATCGCCACTGATCCGCCGGTCAAAAGACCAAAGCGCCAGCCGCGTCCAAGGACACGTGCCATCAGAAGGCCAAACAGGATGGTCAGGATCACGCCCAGCACAACGACCGAGATCAGTTTCGGCCCAAGACCCACCATCAGCTCGACACTGATGCGCGCACCCAGTAGCGCCACACCAAAGCGCAGCACGGTGCGGGCAGTGAACTCGATCCCGGCTTTACATACACCGCCGCTGTCTTCGGCCAGAAAGTGAAAGGCGATGCCCAGAAGCAGCGCCATCAGCATTGCGGGTGCGCCGTAATGTTCCGACAAGAACTGCGCTGCCGCAGCCACGACGACAGACACCAGAAATCCGCGCCAGTTATCCTGCAGAAACCCGATCAAACGCGGTGCAAATGCGGGGGCCGTGCTGTCCTGCATCATCACTTTCATCCTTTAAAAAGAAAAATGCGCCCCCTCTTCTTCAAGGGTGGATGAAGAGAGGGCGCAGGGACTGCCGGGGCGTAGGCCTGCCCCGGCAAGGGAGAGGTCATCAAACCTGTTGAGGTTTCATGTCGTCTTTGCTGATGCCAGCGACCTCGACGGGTTTCTTCATCGCGTCGCGGCGGAAGGGTTCGCCCAGTTCCTGGTTGATCATGGCTTCGATCAGGGTGGTGATGCCGTTCTTCTGGTCTTCCACGGCCTGGTTCAG
>NZ_JAAGOY010000006.1 GCF_010500215.1 Aliiroseovarius sp. PrR006 | reverse complement strand
GCCTTGGTTACTTTTCCTTCTACAGCTTTCTTAGTTACCTCCTTAATAACACCAACCGCCACAGTTTGTTTCATATCCCGAACTGCAAATCGGCCAAGTGGTGGATATTCGCTAAAGGTTTCAACGCACATAGGCTTAGAAGGAACAAGCCTAACTAATCCTGCATCACCAGATTTAAATTGTTTTGGGAAGTCTTCCAGATCTTTTCCTGAACGGCGATCAATTTTCTTCAATAATTCCGCGAACTTGCAAGCAATATGTGCAGTGTGACAATCCAAGACTGGAGAGTAACCAGCATGAATTTCCCCTGGATGATTCATAATAATAACTTGCGCTACGAAATCAGTAGCTTGTCTAGCTGGATCACTTTTGGAATCACTGCACACATTACCTCTACGTATTTCTTTCACAGACACATTTTTAATGTTAAATCCCACATTATCACCAGGAAGAGCTTCAGTCAACGCCTCATGATGCATTTCAACCGATTTGACTTCAGTAGTGAGACCTTGAGGAGCAAATGTAACTACCATTCCAGGTTTTAGAATTCCAGTTTCAACACGTCCAACTGGAACTGTGCCAATGCCACCAATTTTATAGACATCTTGTAATGGGAGCCTTAGAGGTTTGTTTGTTGGTCTAGTAGGAGGCTCCAATGAATCTAATGCATCTAATAATGTTTTTCCCGTAGTTTTGATTTCCTCTTTTTTTGCATTTTTGCGAGAAATTTCCCATCCTTTATACCATGGCATGTTTGAGCTTTCATCAATCATATTATCTCCATTCCAGCCTGAAATTGGAACAAAAGCCACGCCATCTGGTTGATATCCTACTTTTTTTAAATAACCAGAAACTTCTTTCTTAATTTCATTAAATCTTGGTTCACTAAATGGCGGTTCAGTTGAATCCATTTTATTTACACCAACAATCATTTGCTTTACTCCAAGAGTATAAGCCAATAAAGCATGCTCTCGAGTTTGTCCATTTTTAGATATACCTGCTTCAAATTCACCAGTTCCAGCTGCAACTACTAACACTGCACAATCTGCTTGACTAGTACCCGTAATCATGTTCTTAATAAAATCTCTGTGACCAGGAGCATCAATAACTGTAACATAGAATTTTGTTGTTTCAAATTTCCACAGAGCAATATCAATGGTTATCCCTCTTTCTCTTTCTGCTTTCAATTTATCAAGGACCCATGCATACTTGAAAGAACCTTTTCCCATTTCTTGAGCTTCTTTCTCAAATTTTTCGATAGTTCTTTTGTCGATTCCACCACATTTGTAAATTAGATGTCCAGTAGAAGTAGATTTACCACTATCTACATGACCAATGACTACAATATTAATATGGGTTTTATCACTAGGCATTTCACACTACTTCGTTCAGAA
>NZ_JAAGOY010000005.1 GCF_010500215.1 Aliiroseovarius sp. PrR006 | reverse complement strand
GGCGTGGACGTCATGGGTGCCTTCATAGGTGTTTACCGTTTCCAGGTTCACCATGTGGCGGATGACGTTGAATTCCAGCGAGATGCCGTTGCCGCCATGCATGTCACGGGCGTGACGGGCGATTTCCAGCGCCTTGCCGCAGTTGTTGCGCTTGATGATCGAGACCATCTCGGGCGCGGCTTTGGCTTCGTCCATCAGGCGACCGACGCGCAGGGCTGCTTGCAGCCCCAACGAAATCTCAGTTTGCATGTTGGCGAGCTTCAGTTGGAACAGCTGGGTTTGCGCCAGCGGCTTGCCGAACTGCTTGCGGTCCAGACCGTATTGACGCGCGGCGTGCCAGCAGCTTTCGGCGGCGCCCATGGCGCCCCATGCGATGCCGTAACGTGCGCGGTTCAGACAGCCGAACGGGCCTTTCAAGCCTTCCACGTTGGGCAGAAGCGCGTCTTCCGACACTTCCACACCGTCCAGAACGATTTCGCCGGTAATGGATGCACGCAGGCTCAGCTTGTTTTCGATCTTCGGTGCCGACAGGCCTTTCATCCCCTTGTCCAGCACGAAGCCACGGATCTTGCCGCCATGGGCATCCGACTTGGCCCAGACCACGAAGACATCCGCGATCGGCGCGTTCGAGATCCACATTTTCGAGCCATTCAGCACATAACCGCCATCGACCTTCTTGGCCGTGGTCTTCATGCTGCCGGGATCCGAGCCCGCATCGGGTTCGGTCAGACCGAAACAGCCGATCCACTCGCCCGAGGCCAGTTTCGGCAGGTATTTCTTGCGCTGCTCTTCCGAGCCATAGGCATAGATCGGGTACATCACCAAGGACGACTGCACCGACATCATCGAGCGATAGCCGCTGTCGATGCCTTCAACTTCGCGGGCCACCAGACCATAGGTCACATAGCTTGAGCCGATGCCGCCATATTCTTCCGGAATAGTGGTGCCCAGCAGGCCCATCTCGCCCATCTCGGCGAAGATCTCGGGGTCGGTGGTCTCGGTCGCATAAGCCTCGGTCACGCGCGGGGCCAGTTTCTCGGCGCAATAGGCCTTGGCCGCGTCGCGGATCATGCGTTCGTCTTCATTCAACTGGTCTTCCAGCAGGAAGGGGTCTTCCCAGTTGAAGCTGGACAGTTCAGGGCGGGATTGAGGGGCAAGATCGGCCATGTCTCAGGCTCCTTTCGCGTTGATGGCGGCTTCGATGGAAGCTTCCAGAATATCAAGGGCTTCGTCCAGCTGGTCGGCCGGAACAGTCAGGGGCGGCAACAGACGTACGGCGTTGCCACGGGTGCCGCAAGGCAGGATGATTAGACCGCGTGCCTCGGCCTCGGCCACGATGGCCATGGTCAGCGCCGCATCGGGAGCATTGGTTTCGCGGTCCGTGACCAGTTCAAAGGCCACCATCGCACCCAGTCCGCGTACATCGCCGATGGCTTCCATGCCTTGACGGGAGGCCAGCTCGGTCAGGCGGGCGTTGATC
>NZ_JAAGOY010000004.1 GCF_010500215.1 Aliiroseovarius sp. PrR006 | reverse complement strand
TTAAGCACGGTTGCGCCAATGGTACTGCATCTTAAGGTGTGGGAGAGTAGGTCACCGCCAAACCTAATAAAGAGCAACAAAAGTATCCTCTCAAATCGATGATCAGAACAACACAAAACGCCGGTAGCCAAAAGCTGCCGGCGTTTTTGTGTTGGAAGACTGATTTCTAGCGATAAACCGTTCTAAAGGTTAACATGCAGGAACTGGTTATCCCTGGAATGATCGTAGAACAGAGTAAGGCGCGTCGTTCCCAGAGATGAGGAGCGCCCGTTCATGTCGTCAGACATTCTTGTATTCGCAGCCGCGGCCACGTTTGTTCTGGGCTACCTGATCATCAATCAGGCGGCTCTACGTATTATGCTGTTGATCGGGACAGGGTTGTACATTTGGTACTATGCTGTCGTGAACGATACGCCACTTTGGCCCGCGATCTGGGCCAGTGGGGCGACCGGATTAGCAAACCTGATTGGGCTGTCCAATCTGTTTATCCGACGGTCCAAGTGGATCATTCCGAGGCGCGATGTCGACATCTATCCGTCTTTCAGCGCACTGCCTCCGGGGGATTTTCGAAAGCTCATGTTATTGGCACGGAGGGAAAAACACGCAAAAGACAGTGTGTTAACGACGGTCGGAGCTGCGGTGCCAGATCTGTACTACGTCATATCTGGCTTAGTGGATGTGCAGAAAAAGGATGGCAGCTTCACGATGCACCGCGGCAATTTCGTGGGTGAAGTCGCGTTCCTGACAAATGAAAAGGCATCAGCGACGGTCGTGATGGCCGAAGAGGGGGAATTGCTTAGCTGGGACGCCAATCAGCTTCGTGCGCGGGCAGAACGGGATGCGAGGTTCCGGCTGGCCTTGGACGCAATGATCTCTCTGGATCTCGCACGCAAGGTGGCGCAGGCGGGGGCGCCAAGGTCTACGGCCGAGGGTAATTTGGACGCTGCTGTGTGATTCTATTGTGCGTAGCGTAGGAGGATAGTCTCCAAACCTGGATTCGGAATCGGATGGCTCAGCCCTCCGTTCGAACGATGGTCCAGTGACGCGCCAATGCGCTCTCCAGTCTGGCGATAAAATCCGGCTTCGATGCCCGACCTGAACTCGAGCGGATAGCCGAGCCGTGGTCCGTTCTCCGATCGCATCCACCAGCCAGGGATAAAACTGAGCTCGGCAAAGCCCGGGCCACTTGGCATTCGGAACTCGTTCACCGCACCCGCGCCAATCCAAACATCGCCGAGGTTGTCGACAGATAAACCAACAACGGGGCGGAAGGGTCCGAAACTGAAGGGAAGATCGTGACGATAGTAAACTTCGCCACCAATCGAATCTGCATCAAAGATAACGCTTCCAGCAGACACTGCGTGACGCGCAACTTCGATGGCGGGTTTGACACAACCGCGATCGCAGTGATTGACCCACATGTCGATCAACCCGGTAAGCAGAAACAAAATTGCCAGTGTGCCGTCCATGGATCCCTCGTTTATTCCCAGAGACTTAGCGAACTACGCGCCCGCTGTCATCAACTGCTAGACCGTATCGCATTTTGTAATAGATTTTTTGCCGATTGCGCTTGAGCTTCCCAATTCTTAGGCCTATATACACCACACTACTGGCGCGGGATGGAGCAGCCCGGTAGCTCGTCAGGCTCATAACCTGAAGGTCGCAGGTTCAAATCCTGCTCCCGCAACCAAAAGCTGATTAGTAATCAGATACTTAAAGGTCACCTTCGGGTGGCCTTTTTGTTTGGGTGAATGTTTGTGGAAGCATTGTGGAAGCAATTGGGGAAGATTCAATGTGTGCCAGAATTGGCACATTCGGATGCGACGCCGAAAAGTGTGCCGACTACGATGAGCAACAGACACTCTCTTAGCAAATGAACCTATTTGGACCCATTAGCGCTGACATCAGACAGGAAGGGAGGGGAGTGGACCCAATGGAGGGAGAGGACGCGATTGTCTTCGAGCATGTTCCTTTGAGCGGAACCGCACGTGACAATGAGCCTTATGATCTGGTCAGGGAGTGCACTCCAGATGACAGATCACAGACTTTTGGAAAAGGTCAGGATCATTGCCATCGAGTGCTCGCTGTAAGGCTATCACAGCCCGGCATGCTCCCTGCGGCCAGCCATCATGGCTGGAGGTTGATAGTGGTGCCACTTGTAACTCTGCCTAAATAATAGTCAATAAAGGAAAAAATTACTTTCTGGTTACCTTTATAGGTGGTGGGTTAGACAGGCGCAGTTGCAAAACTAATGCCTGTCTCAGTCGTCTATGGTGTAGGGGCATCTCAGTAAGGATCACTTTTGATCCTCCCCCACTGAAGGCTGCGACGATATTTGGGGAGGTGACGACAAAGGTTTGATCCGTCCGGGCGTGGGGTGCCTCATTTGGGGCGTTATAGCGACACAATCTTGACATATTCGGAAAAATTACACATAGTTCGACCAATCTATAAAAACGGATATTGAATTTAATAAGAAGCGTGGTTGCTATTTTCACTGTTTGCAAGGCGGCCGATATGAAGACAGACTGTGTCTTCAACCACCTTTGTTATCCGAATATTTGAGCGCAGATCATGTCAGGAAACCCACCGGTCAGATGGGGTGTCCGGCATTCGTTCGCCCATCCCAGAAAGTTTAGTGCCTGTTTTCAGGTGTGATGATTGTGCCTTTTGTTCGGGTCGGTTTTGGGGGATCGCGCGGATAGTGGCTGTAAGTGGATTGGAGGGGTGCCATGCCTAGCGACGACAAGATTATTCTGACCGAAGACGAGATCATTGATGACAGCTTGGAAGTCATCACAGACAAGGATGATTATGCTCCGGCATCGGATGCCGAAATTACGGTCACTGGGGTAGATGTCGGGGGAACGGTTACATTTGAAGTCGAACACGTGTCCGACGCGGGTGAAGATGGTATCTATGGCACAGAGGACGATACTATCGTCGATCTGGGTGGGGACGGCCACGATGCCTGGACAGTCACTGACGGCGGTGAAGGCGATCTAGACGGTGAAGCAAATGGCACCATCGTTACCAGTTGGTTTGTGAACCCCGATGATTCATTGGATGAGACATTTCTGCTGTCAGCGGATGACGGGACCGAAATCGCTTATGCCACATTCACGGATGGACCCGCCCCGGCTTACAATCTGGACCAGTGGAAAAACGGATCAAGTGGCGACCATATTGATGATGGTGATGCATGGGCCAACGGTAACCTCAATGGTAGCCAAGCGCATTATTATGCAGATGATTTTGTCCCCTACCGCGCGACGCTTTCCGATCTTGAAGCGGGCACTTACTTTCTGACGATAGAATGGGATACCACTGAAGGTGGCCAAACTTCGATCGATCACCTTGGAACCTATGATGCTGGCTATACGGGCAGTGGTTTTCATGTCGGAGAAGCAGTCCTCCCTGACCCGACGGATGGATTGACGCCTAACAACGAGACGACCACTCTGGAAATCGTTGAAGACCCGTTCTACGCGCTAAACGATGCTGGGGATGCGCAGGAAGCCGGCGTATTCACCATGCATGATGCGACTCTTCTGGGCTATGCGGTAGATACTGGTGGTGACGGATTTGGGAATGAAACGGATGTCTACTACATCAATTCTGCTCCGGACACGTGGCTGGTCTATAATGGTTTCACCAATTACTCCAATGGCACCGCAGAGGCGGGCACACTTACGTCTGATCAAGTTGGAGCGTTAATCTACACTCAATCCGGCGATATCACAGCTAACTCCCAAAATAGCCTCACGGTCATTTTTGAATACTACAACGAAACCGATGGCGATGCCGTTTTGTCTTGGAGTGGACACATCGGATCGAATGAGGACTGGAATGACCAGGCCAATCCGTCTGGTTCGCCTTACCACATGCGGCTTCTGAACATTGCGGGTTATGACGACGATGGAGGAGAGATCGTCGACGGTGGCGGCAACCAAGACCGATCACTTTCCCGCACGGCAATTATCTTGAGCAATCCCGCATTTGAAGTGACCAAGGAAGCCAACGTTGAAACCGTTGATGCACACGGCGACGTGATCGACTACACGATCAAGGTCTTCAATACTGGTGATACCCCGCTGACCGGAATTGATATTTCCGACCCATTGCTTGGGGTATTGACCCGCCAAGCTGATGAAGTCGGGAACGATGACGACGTTCTGGATGCCGGGGAGATCTGGGTCTACACGGGCAGTTATTCTGTCGACCAATCGGACATCGATAGCAACGGTGCGTTGGAAGTTAATAACGATGATATAGACAATGATACCGGAGTTGCAGCAACTCCAGACGGCGACATTGACAACACGGTGACGGTTAGTTTCGCGGAAATCGAGGGTGCGAAGACTGCTACTGCGGATGTAGATATAATCCAGACCCCTGTTCTTGAGATTGAGAAGACGGTCACGGATGTGGATGGTGACGGGACGGGCACCAGCAATGTGGATGCAGCGGGTGATGTGATCACCTACCAGATTGCGGTGTCGAACGGCGGCAACCAGTCTCTGACCAACATCACGGTTGATGATCCGCTTCTCGACAATGAGGCGCCTGTTCTGTCCGGCGGCTTCAATGTCGGTGACACGGACATGGACAATGAGCTGGATGTGGATGAGACCTGGCTCTACAGCGGCAGCTACACGGTCACGCAGGATGACATTGACGACAACGGGATCGACAAGGACGGCAATGTTGACGGCAATGGCTATATCGACAACACCGCGACGGCTGACAGTGACGAGACCGACCCCGCGGATGACAGCGCGGCTGTTGGCATAGACTACAATCCCGCCCTAACGATCGACAAGCAGACCGTACTCTACACAATCGATGGTCAAGTGGATCAAGTCGGTGACGGTTTAACCGGTGCATTTGCTGGGCAGGAAGTTTCTTGGCAATACGTCGTTACAAATAACGGCAATGTAACGATCTCGAATGTTTACATCATTGATGATAACGGGACTCCCGGTGATCCATCAGATGATTTCGATACGCTTGGGACTAATGGTTCGCCAAAGATCATCATTAACGGAGATGATGGTGATGGTGTGCTGGAAGCTGGCGAAGTTTGGGAAGGTGATGTGAACGGCAATGGCTTGCTGGATGTTGGCGAGAGCTGGCACTATAGCTCGGTGCCGAATTTGACCGTCGACGCAGAGACCTTCGTCTACACCAACATTGCATATGCAACCGGGACAACTGAACTTGATGTCGATACGTCAGTTGCGCAGGATGATTCTGGCTATGTCGTTCTGAACAAGGGTTATGTGACCAATTCAAGTTTCTGCGTAATCGAAGATTTCAACGTATTGTTCTCACCTGATATGGATGGGACATATACGGAAACGTCGACACAGCCTGGACAGTTTTTCTACAATGCTTTTGAGACAGTAGAGAACCTCGAGAGCGCTGGCTACACTCTTACGCTTCACATTCCAGATGGGTTTGCGTTGCAGTCACCGGATGCGTTCTTTGAAAGTGCAGTGCACGTATATGATGGGATCGAAGTTGATCCTGATTGTCCGGAACTTGGCTTCATTTGGAGTGATGAACTTTCGCAGCAATACTACACAGTCGATTTCGTCTATTACGGCGATCAGGACTTCGATGATCCCGATGGACGCGGTTGGGTAATCGACACGGATCCCTCAGATCCGAACTATGGATCATTCGACGTGGTCATCACCTTCGATCCGGAGCATTTCTCTGAAGAGCTGGAAGGTAACTTTGCGGTCAATGTCCATCTTGACCACGAAACTGAGGGGACAAGCAGCTGGAGCCAAGACGGCACGGATGCTGTTGCAGGACCGGGACCTGACGCGTTGGCCAATGAGCACGATGTGTACGGAACGGACACAATCCTAGATGGCACGAACTACGAGTTCTACACGACCATTGGAGATGGCGTAGTAGAAACAGTTGTCGAAGGCAGCCAGGACAGTGTTGCCAACATCAATGACTTTAAAGACTTCAAGATGAAGGGTGTTGGTGGGTTCATTTGGGACGATCAGAATGATAGCGCCGACTATGATTCCGGAGAAGGTTTGGAAGGCTATAATGTCGTACTCATGGGCTATGCCGACCGGAAGAGCTCTGATTGGACGTCATTGGAAGTGATGGTTACGGATGAAGATGGCTGGTACCATTCCGATTATGTCCATAAGGGCAAGGTAAGTACCTACGAGATCTTGGTGTACGATGCTGACAATAATCTGGTAGCAGAATCTGGTGAATTTACCCTGGGCAAAGGGGATCAGTTCGAGATCTTCAATTGGGAGGAAGACGGCGATCTCGTTGCTGCGATTGCTTAATAACCTCTCTATGAAACAGGAGATAGCAGCGTCGCCATTTGGCGCTGCTATCTCACTATTCACAACGCACTTCCCGTTATGTTGCAAGGTCTTAGCCGAGCTCCTGATATCCTTTAGGGCTATCGTTCAGCTAGGTGTGTGCGATGTAAATGTGCTCATGGAATCTTTGCCGCTGGGTATCCGCGCACCCGGAAGTTGTTGAAAAAATAGACAAATGTTCTGATTTCGCATACTGTTACTTTGTGATGTTGTTATGAGTGGTTACCGAAAATGAATATTGACACATTGTTTAAAAGCGTTGTTCCCCTTTCGAAGGGCAGACATCAGGATACGTATTTCGAAACGGGGCAGGGCTATGATTTCGCAAGAAGTCTTCACTGCGTTCCCGCGTTGTTTTCCGAATTCCCGAACTTGGTGCGCGAGTATCCAATTGTTTTTTGGGAGAACGAAGAAGATGTCGGCGTGGTTGCGCTGTTGGCTCTGAGGGAAGATGAGAATCTTTTTGTTTCTGCCGACGGCAGTTGGAGCGCGGACTACATGCCGGCCATTCTGCGGCAGTACCCATTTACGGCAATGCTCCGCCCCAGTGATGACCAAAAGTCTGGCGTGCTTTGCATCGCCGAGGACCATCCGGGCTTCAATAAGGCTGAGAAAGGGTATGCCTTATATGACAGTGAAGGTGAACTGAGCGAGTTTACAACGCGTGCGCAATCAATGGTTTCACAGGCCACGAGTGATGGGTTGCATAGTGAAGAGATTTGCAAGCGGCTAAAAGAACTTGATGTGCTGTCCCCGCTACAGGCCATGATCGAAACCGAAATTGGAGAAAAGTTCAAACTGGCTGGCGTCCAAGCCGTGAACCGAAACAAGTTGAATGATTTGCCAGCCAAGACGTTGAAGGATCTTCAAAAGAACGGAACGCTGGAAATGCTCCATCTTCACCAGTTGAGCTTGGGTAATCTTCGGTCTTTGGCAACGCGAGCAGCTGGTCATACAAAACCGCAATCCCATTGAAAACTAAGAAGGATTTCGGCATGAGGGAGCCTACATTACTTGGCCGGATTTTGAGGGAAGGGCGTAGGCAGTTTGCGATTTTATTCGCACTTAGTTTCTTAGCCAACATCCTTCTCTTGGTTTCTTCGATCTATATGTTGCAGGTATTCGATCGCGTGCTGTCCAGCGGATCACTTGATACGCTGATCTGGTTGTCCGTTGTCGCACTTCTGGCCATCATGACCTACGGCTTTCTTGAATTTGCCCGGCGCAAGATTCTTATGAGGACCGGGGCTTGGATCGCGGCTGAGCTTTCCCCCGAAGTGATCCGCCGTTCCATCGCGGCACGCCTGGGCAGCGGGCGTAGCCCTGCTGGACTCGGAGATGTCAGAGATGTCCGGAGTTTCGTGAGTGGCGAAGCCATTATCGCTTTTTTCGATGCACCCTGGTCGCCGATTTTTATTGCGATCATATGGTTGATGCATCCAGTACTTGGTGTGATCGCGATATTCGGTGCGGTCGCTTTGTTTTCAATCGGCGTTCTTAACGATGCAATTACGCGTAAATCGCAAGCAGAGGCCGCAGCGAAACTTCGGCAGGTGCAAAGCGATGCAGATGCGTTTGTCGCAGGTGCTGAAGTCCTGGAAGGGATGGGAATGATCGCATCCGCCACAAGCCGATGGAGCGCCCAGCACGATGCGGCAGAGCGGGAAGGGACCAATGCGGCCGAAGTGTCGTCCATCCTGTTCAACCTGTCGCGAGCTTTGCGGCTGGGATTGCAGATCTGTATCTTGGGCGCAGGTGCAGCACTGGTTTTGCAAGCGGAACTGACAGCAGGAGGGATGATTGCAGCTTCGATCATCCTGGCACGCGCGCTTTCACCGGTTGAGCGGGCCATTTCGGCCTGGAAGGGGTTCGGATCTTACCGCTTGGCTCGCAGGCGTCTGGAAACTCTTTTCGGGGTGACCAACAATCTGGTTGAGCGTGTATCTCTTCCGAAACCGAAGGGAAAGCTAACCGTCAAGGGTTTGCAGTACTTCGCACCTGAAACACGGGCACCCCTTATAAAATCTGTTTCTTTCCAGCTGGCTCCAGGCGAGATATGCGGCGTGTTGGGGCCGTCCGGTGGTGGAAAGTCGAGCCTCTGTCGCCTAATCGTGGGCGCTTGGAAGCCCAGTTTTGGTGAAGTTCGTTTGGATGGTGCTGATCTGAACGAATGGGACAGTGCCGAGCGTGGGCGTTATGTTGGTTATCTTCCCCAGCACGCTGAACTGTTTTCTGGCTCGGTTTCCGAAAATATTGCGCGCCTAGGTGACTTGGATGATGGAGCGGTGTTAAAGGCCGCGCAAAAAGCAGGGGCTCATGAAATGATCCTGTCCCTGCCCGAGGGCTATGAAACCCAGTTGGGACAATATCGCGATCAGCTTTCTGGTGGTCAGAAACAAAGGATCGGACTTGCGCGGGCCCTGTATAATGATCCCAGCTTTTTGGTGTTGGACGAGCCAAACTCCAATCTGGATGGAAACGGTGAGATCGCGCTTCAACACGCGCTCGCGGCCATGAAAAAATCCGGGCAAACCGTACTTATCGTGACGCATGTGCCGCATTTGTTGCGGGCAGTCGACAAAGTCATGGTCATTCAGGATGGCGCTATGAAGAAATTCGGGGGTCGTGATGAAGTAATGCGCGAATTGATGGCGAAGAGCCGGACAGAGTCCAGCCCAGCGAAAGCAGCCGAGTAGAAACAATGTCAGAGTATGAGACACCGTCGCATGACCTAAATGGGTATATGGATTTATGGGGCAAAGCCTCCGATGCGATCAATAAGTTGTTGTCGGGAGAAGCCGATTTGCACACCCCGGCAGTTTTTGTTGTCGTTGGATTGATCGGGGTCCTCATCGTTGCGCTGCTGCTCAGGGTGATGCTCGGCTCGGATGCGGCGCAATCCCCCCGTACGCCACTATCCTCTCAGACCAGAGGCGCCCGCCTGCTTGGGGTTGGGGTAACCGTTCTATTTTTTGGTGTTCTGGGAGGATGGGCTTGGTATGCACCTCTTGCGAGCGCGGCTATCGCCCCCGGAGTGGTCAGCCCAGATGGATCACGCAAGACAGTACAGCATCTGGAGGGGGGGATCATACAGCGTATCCATGTCCGTGAAGGGCAACACGTCGAGGCTGGCGCAACGCTGATCACCTTGGAAAGTGTGCGTGCTCTCGCACGCTTGGATGAACTGCGTGAGCGAACGATTTTCCTGCTAGCGACAGAAAGCCGCTTGGTGGCTGAGATGGCCGATCAGGGTCTTATTGAGTTTAGTTTCCCTGATGATCTGATGAATGAAGCAGCCGCTAGAGTGGAGGTTGCGAGAACTGGACAGCAGCAACTGTTTGAAAACAGAAGGGATGTGCACGACGCAAGGGTTCGCATTCTGGGTAAGCGTATCGATCAGTTGAATGAGGAAATCATCGGTCTCGAGGAGTTTATCGCAGCGCAGAACCAACAGCTTGATCTTGTTGGCCAGGAATTGGAAGCCACCCAAAGACTTTATGAGCAAGGCCTTCAACGCCTGTCCCCCTATTTGGCTCTTCAACGGCAGGAAGCAAATTTGAAAGCTGAGCGAGCCGCCAATCGGGCCTCTATTGCGCGACTTGGGCAGCAGATTGGTGAAACTGAGTTGCAGTTGGCGGCAATCGGTCAGCAGGCCAAGGAAGAGATCAGTGAAGAATTGAGCCAGGTGCGAACTGAACTCGCAACCATAAGGTCCCAGATTCCCGAGAGGATGGATGCTTTGCATCGAACCATCGTTAAGGCACCTATCTCGGGACAAATCCTGAATATTCAGGTGACAACTGAAACCGGAGGTATTCTTAGCCCCGGTGGCGAAATTCTGGATATTGTTCCCGATGATGCAGCACTGATTATCGATGCGCGGGTTCGTCCGACCGATATTGATACGGTGTTTCCGGGTATGAACGCGCAGATTATTCTAACGGCCTACGCTCAACGAAACTTGCCCCGAATATATGGAACTTTGCAAAGCGTATCGGCCGACCGGTTTGTCGATGAGCGCACGGGTGAGCCCTATTTTCTTGCGAAAATTGTTGTTGATGGGGATCAGGCGGAAACATTGGGGAGCAATGTCGAGCTAATTGTCGGGATGCCCGCAGATGTCATGATTTTGACCGGTGAACGGACATTGTTTGACTTCTTGATGAAGCCTTTTGTTGATTCTATTCGCACGAGTTTCAAAGAAGAATAGGTGTTCTTGCCTGCTTTACTGAGAGCCAGCCAGCGTGAAGACGGCACAATTGTAATTTCGTACCGTGAGGACGTCAGGCCATCCAACACGATCCTAATCTTCTCTTCGCTGGAATATTGCTTGCGCGTGGCGCGCTTGATGTCTTTGCCGATCTTCTCGCCAGGGCTCTTCGTCGTCTTTCTCATCGTCCACTCCTCAGTGGTTACGATGAGCAACAAACGCTCTCTTAGTAAATGAACCTATTTGGACCCATTAGCGCTGACATCAGACAGCCTGGATTGATATCTGTGAGAAGCCCGCCCGAAGCCCATGGCATTACACGCACGGCGCTCAGACACCCCAAACACATCTTGATAGTGCCGGACAATCTCGCGGCGGCGGACAGGCTTAACCACTTTTTTCTCAGCGCATTCTGAAGCATCGTCTTGTCCAGCGTCGGATCCGCGACCAGCCGTTTCAGCTTGCCGTTTTCATCTTCGAGCAGTTTTAGCCGTCGAATCTCCGACACGCCCATCCCGGCATAGACCTTCTCCCAACGATAGAATGTCGCCTCAGAAATCCCCATCTTTCGGCAGATCTCGCCAACCGTCGTTCCGGCTTCCGCTTGTCTCAGCGAAAAGGAAATCTGTTCATCCCTGAATCGTTTCTTCGGCATTGGTACACTCCCTCTCTTGCCAGAATGTACCCAAAATTTCGCTCTCAGTTCGGATCAGTTTCAGGGGGCAAGACCAACCTAGTATTGCTCCCCGATTCACAGCCAGTATAGTTACGCAAAAGTCTATTACTTGATTGGAAGAAATATGAGCGACCACTCCTTCGGCGCAATTCAGTCCCAAGTGAAAATCGTGATTTGGGACCTGGACGAAACCTTTTGGAAAGGGACGCTTAGCGAAGAAGGCATCCAGCCTATCGAAGAGTACGCTTCCCTTGTGCGCACCCTCGTCGACCGGGGGATAATGTGTTCAATCTGTTCCAAGAACGACTTCGAAACCGCAAAGGCCAAACTGGTAGAGCTGGGCGTTTGGGACTGGTTTGTCTTCCCTCACATTGATTGGACGCCAAAAGGACAGGCCATCAAAACGATGCTTGACCGAATGGGTTTGCGCCCCCAGAACGCGTTGTTTCTGGACGACAATCATATGAATCTCGAGGAAGCATCGTTCTTCAATGAAGACCTGATGTGCGTCGATGGTCGCCTTGATATGACTGAACTTCTGGCGCTGCCAGAGTTGAAGGGGAAGGATGACGCTAAGCATTCCCGACTGGCTCAGTACCGCGTCATGGAAGAAAAGTTTCTCGAACAAACCGATAGCGGGTTGTCGAACGAGGAATTCCTTCGACAGTCGGGCATCAAGATCAAGATCATCACCGATATTGATGACAAAATGGACCGGGTTCTGGAACTTCTAAACCGGACCAATCAGTTGAATTTCACGAAAGTGCGAGCCAACACTGAAGAGGAAATCGAAAACCTCAACGAGTTGTTGAACACCTCGGGTATGCATGCAGGTCTTATACACGCTCAAGACCGGTACGGAGACTATGGCATCGTTGGGTTCTTCTGTGTGAGAACCAAGTTCTCGGGCACCACAATGCACCATTTTGCCTTCTCTTGCCGTACCTTGAACATGGGTGTTGAACAATGGGTCTGGGATTATCTCGGACGACCAGAGTTCGATGTCGTAGGTCCGGTTTCCGGGTCGCTTGCTACTGATACGACGGTTGATTGGATCACCGAGGTTTCAAGTTTCGACTCGGACGAGAATAGTTCAGAACAGAAGCGTTTGTGTTTGGTCGGTGGGTGTGACCTATTGCAGGTGTCGTTCTATTGCGGGACAAACCGCGATGAGTTTGTAAACAAACAAGACGATATGGGCATGCTGGTCCGCTATGACGATGTTGGTTTCTTCATCAACCCTCGTGACATGGCCCTGAAACACTCTAAGCCACTACAACTTTTTGTAGGCCAGACACTGGATGAAATGAAGGCGCTGGACCGCAGCCTACAAGAAGCAGACTTGATCCTTCTGTCCTTGTATTTCTCGATTCCGTCCGATTTGTTGTTCACCTATGGCGGACAGGAGTTCGGCGGAAAATATTGGGCCACTGTACCGCCACGCCGGTTCAAGAAACTTATGCGCGATCATCAACTCGCCATGCGATTCGCAAAAGAAATGCACCACCGCCGCCTTCCGCGAGAAGAGCGGCTGGAATTGACCCGCCGCGCTTTCCAGCACTCATATGATCTGAAACAGCCCGGAGTTCCGCTGTTCATTCTAGGTGCAGCGACGCAGCACGGCGAGCAAGCGAAACGAACTTTGGAAATGCGCGAAGACTTCAACCGGATGTGCCGACGCTTCTGTGACGCGCACCCGGATGCCGAGTTCGTCGACGTAGATACGCTTTTGGATCCGGACGAGTTTGCAGACAGCGATCACTATACCCGCACAGGCTATTTCAAGATCGCGGACTTTGTGAACACACACACAGACGAACGCAAATCCGATCTCGTATTGGCGTCTTGAACTGTGTCCAGTGTTGAGGCTTTCCCTCGTTGAACCAGCTCAGACGATTGGATCATGCCCCAGCAGTGAGGCAAGAGAGCGACGTGCATTGTTGAAAACCAATCGTTCAACCTGAGGATCCGAGGTGATGACATCGTGAAGCTTTGCTCCCGCCTCGACTAGGTTTAGTTGCTCGTAAACCTTGGCCAGCAACTGAATGTTTTCAGAGCTCGGCTGCATCTCAAAGCTTTTTTCCAAGTAGTGCAACGCCTCCTGCGGCTTTGCTTCCCGAACAAGCTTCTTTCCATAGTTGCTGTTCCAAATATGCGAAGTCGTTGTCGGCAGATCGAGCGGTGGAATCGTGAAGTCCTCAACGATTGACAGGATGTAATCAGCGACCACCCCGTACACCGCGAGAGTTTCCAAAACTTTGTGACCCGTAAAGGGCAGTTCAACAAACGCGGCCGACGGATAAAGGACTCGTAGGAAGTCGTTCGTAAGAATGTTGTCGGGCTTTTCATGAGGGTCCCAGACAACAACAACCCGTCCACTGGTTCTGGGTGCTTCCTTGAGATCTTGATGCAAAATTGGCACTGTTTGAGCATGCCGCATTCCAAGCGCCGGAAGTGCTGGCAACTGCGGAGCCACAGCTATCAACTCTGCACCCAGTGCACCGGTATAATAGGCTGCAGCATAAGCACCTAAACTTGCGCCATATGCGACCACCCTGCGCCCGTGAATGTGATCAGAAACTGCGTCCAAGAACTGCTCACGCGATAAGGTTTGATACTGCTTACCACGCTTCGGGGCGACGTAGATTGTCGAATAACCATTCTTCAGTAAAAGCTCAGTTCCAAAGCCACTGTAGTCGATATCTGATTGCAGCGTTCCGAATGTAATTACCACAGTCCGCTCTGGCGAATGATCGTCTTGCTCATGGCGATGGTATGTAATGCGGAACTCATCGGTCTCGGCCAAGACCAACGATTCCGATGTACAAGGCATATCCAGTTCTAGCCTTTCTTCCACATATATCTCCTTAGATCATCCCGATGAAGCGATCGGGCAAGATATGTAGCGTCCCCTCAACAAACCAATGAATTTTGTACATGCCGGGCTTCCCTTCCTGGAAAGAGGATCGAACTCTTTCTCTTTGCGCTGAAAACTCAAAGGATTTCTCTTCAGGCAAAATCGGGAATCTCAGAAATGAGTTAGTAACAATACGGTATACCTGTTCTGACCATCCCCAGCTTCCAGCCCCGATCACCACTTCGTTTCCGTCTTCATCGTTGAAGCGGAAGCCAAGGCGTTCTTCATGCCGCCGGATATGGGTATTCTGGTCGAACCACTTCAAATGGAACGTGTACAAATTGTCGTCGAGGTAAAGCGTGTCGTGAGAGCATCCATGCCCATCCGGCCCCCAGACGATCGGAACGTTGGTAATATTGGGCTTTGTATACCACCCGTTCATCCGCACAAACTGCCGCTGGTCAAACATCTTCCGCGAGTAGTCATAATCGCTTTCAATGTCGAACCGGTGCATAATCTCAAGACCAAGCGGCGAGATCACATTGACCGAGCTTGGAATGTTCGAGATATATGCATCCAGATCCCACCCGACATCCGGATCCAACGCAATGATTTCGTCCACATCATTCATCACGACCCGGCTGTGCTTTTCGGTCAGCTCTGAACAGAACGTACTGAGAAAGCTCATTCGGTCTTGATCAAGCCGCGGATTGCGCGGATCTCTTTCGATCTCAACGATGTTACAGTCTCCGGCAACCTCGTGCACATATGGCTGTGGACCATGAGTAACGATATAGATATTTTCTGGGTTGGTGAACTTGCGATAATGGCCCAACCACAGTTCTAGAAAGAACTCGTCATTGTAGACCATTGTTACATAGGCAACTGACATGGCTTTGCTCTGTTATGAAGGCAAGCAAACCAACGAATGTCGACCAACTCGGACGGCTTCGTACGATCTGGCCTCCATAAACTCTTTTATTTCAACAGCATCGCGACCCGAAAGGTTTGTGAGAATCACTGGCTTGTCTTTCTTCATCGTCTCCTCGGCCCCACGCAGCGCATAGATTTTTTGCCCTGGAATATCCAAGTTAATCAGACCGACATTTTCGATACCTAAGTCATCAATCGCCTTAGCCTCGACGTCTCCTCCTTCACGCCGGATGTATGCCGTTTCAGAAAGCTTCGCGGGCTGTATGTCACCCCGCACCATCATTGAAGTACCGTCATCAACGACGGCCCTGATCAGCGATATCGGGCCACCGTCTGAATTCGCTTCGATGGTTCTGGACAGCGCGTTCTGGACGGTTTTTTGCGGTTCGACCATATGCGTGCTTGCAGGGGATAGGAATTTTCTTAGTACAAGACCTTGCAGGCCAGTATACGAACCAACATCAATCAGTGACTTCCCTTCTAAACTCGGCACGAGATCAAACAGCTGGGTTAAGAGCACCGGATCGGGCACCACATGACTGCTCGCAATTCGAAACTGATAATTTTCAAAACTAGCCCACGGCAGCGCGACCCGGAATTCCTCATCGCGATAGAACACCGAGCACGTCCCTTCTTGAGGATTGGACATCAACTGAATTTGGCGTTCTAGTTGCTTGATCAGATTCTGAGCTTGCGTCAGCAAATTGGCCGCTTCAACTTGCTCATCGCTCCCAACGTTTACTTGCATGTTGCCTAATTCCATATCCCAATATTCAAACCACAATAACGCATAGCTTCAAAAGCCCGGCACATCCATAGCTCACATAAAATAGCTGTGTCGCGGGCCGTCAGTCAGGCAAAAGATTGCCCCAGCCATGGTCGTGGCTAAACGATACCGTGTCGGTATCCTCTCGGCGTCCGAGAACCCCTGAGCTGCGGCAACTCGTTTTACGCCCGACAAGAGCGATGATGCTTTTTGCACCACACCCTTTGGCGTTCCTGTTGATCCCGATGTGAACACAACTGATGCGTCCAAGCTTCCAGATAGATGGCTCGTCTCAAGATCGCGTTGTTCTGTTCCGATCGCCTGAACGACTGATGCGTCAATGGTCAAGGAAGGGCTGTGGTTGCGTTCGATTTCTGCCAAATGCGCATCGGACGATTTCGGGGAAAGCAGCATTGGCGGCCCGCCGCATAATCAAGCCAACAAGATGAGCCAAACGCTCTCTTACTTCAGGCCAACATTGGTCCCAAAAACTTTGACGACGCACAGCCAGTCAAAAAGCTCCTGAACGGAAGGGTTTTTTCACTCAGCCGTCGGACGAGGTGTCCATCAAGCCGCGCATCTTCTCGATCGCGGATTGCATGGCGCCTTCCAGCCACAGCCGGGTGTTGTCGCCGAACGCGGTATACTGGTCAAGCACGCCTTGCGCCTGCGGGAAACGTTCAGCGATTTGCGGCGCCAGTATGTAGAGGCTGACCAGCAGCACGGCCAGCAAGATGGTCAGGCTGAACCCGCGGCGGAATCCTTTTCCGCCCGACGCGGTGTCCCCGGCCATCGGGCCAAGATCGATCCGCGTGTCATCCGAGGCGTCGGGCGCATCAAGGGTCGAGTTGATCTCTTCAATGTCTGGCAGCATGTCGCGGCTGCGCAGATCTTTTTCGCCGACCTCTTCCTCGTCGGCATTCGCCCCGTCTTCCATTTTCTGAAGGCGGGCGGCAAGCTCGGCGTCGTTGTCGCGTTGAGCCACGTCCAAGCCAAGATCCGGCTGCGTTTCAAGCCCCTGGCTCTCGGCCTCGCGGGCGCGCAGCTCTTGTTTGGCTTCTTCCTGAAGGATCTGCTTGACCTCGTCGCTGACCTCTTTGCGGGGGGCGGCGGGGACCGGCGCATCCTCGGTGTCATTGTCGCCATCGTCGGTATCGTCAGCGTCCGGTTCGACTGAGTCCTCTGTCGCGGCTTCGTCTTGATCGTGGGCATCGGTCACATCCGCGTCGGCCTCATCAGGCTCGGCAAGGTCTTCGCTGGCCTCAGCGCTCGGCGTTTCTTCCGGGGTTGGCTTGGGCGTCGGATCAGACTTGAATGCTTCTTCGATGCTGGGGGGCAGCGGGGCCGGGATTTCGATTTTCGGTTCGGGTTTGACTACGGCTTGGGCGGTTGCAGGTCTTGGGGGGGTGAAAAACCACGCGTGACCACAATTCGAACACTGAACATCACGGCCCCCATCGGGCATAACGCGATCATCAACTTCGTACTGAGCGCCACAATTGGGGCAAACCAAACGCATTTTTAACTATTCCCCTCAGACTGGCCGGATAATTCCCGCCTCAATCAAGAGTAATATGAGCAAAAAGCTTGTGGAAATCAAACACTCGTGTGTCGCACATTGAAACAATCCGCTAGCTGGGGCACAACTGGCGCCAAGCAAGCACGAGGGCATCACATTGATCGAGCTGGAACAGGTCGCTTATGGCTATGGCACGGGGACGTTGCTGTCCGATGTGACCATGTCTCTGGCGCAGGGATCGTTTCATTTCCTAACGGGGCCGTCCGGCGCGGGTAAAACCACGTTGATGAAGCTGTGCTATGGCGAGCTGGTCGCGGAACAGGGCAGCGTCGCTTTGTTCGGTCAGAACGTGCGCAATATGCAGCGCGATGACGTGGCCGAAGTGCGCCGCCGGATTGGTGTTGTGCATCAGGATTGCCAGTTTCTGGATCATCTCAGCTTGGCGGAGAACATCATGTTGCCGCTCACTGTATCTGGTCGCGCACTGCACGATCCGTCCGAGCTGCAAGAACTTTTGGCCTGGGTCGGGCTACAGCAACAAGCCAATGCCAAACCGCCCGAGTTGTCTGGCGGTGAACGTCAACGGGCAGCGCTTGCGCGGGCGGTGATCATGTCCCCGGATGTGATCCTAGCCGACGAACCCACGGGCAACGTCGACTGGGAGATGTCCTTGCGCCTGCTTCAGTTGCTGGTCGAGCTGAACCGCATGGGCAAAACCGTGATGATCGCCACCCACGACATGAATCTGATCCGTTCGGCCAAATCGCAGGTGCAGGCACGTGTGCTGCGGATTTCGAACCATCAGGTGACGGCAGCGGGGGCAAATCTGTGATGACCCTTCTGTCCAACATCCTTCGATTTCTGTCAGGCGACGCGCAAGCCGACCGCGTGGTGCCGCCCACGGGGTTCACCGCGCGCCTGACCGTATTCGCCTCGGCTGCGATGGCGTTTCTGGCGGTGTTTGCCTTGGCTTTGTCGCTGGCAACCGGACGCCTTGCTGATCGTTGGGGGGATGCCTTGGCGAAAAGCGCCACGATCCGTATTTCGGCCCCGGCTGACCAGATGGACGCCCAGCTTCTGGCTGTGACCGAGATCTTGGCCACCACCCCCGGCGTGAAAGAGGCCCGTCCCCTTGGCGAAGAAGAACAGCGAGCGTTGCTCGAGCCGTGGTTTGGACCGGATCTGCCGCTGGACCGTCTGCCGATCCCGCGCTTGGTTGAGGTGATTGAGGACGACGAGGGCTTTGACCCCGACGGGTTACGCGCCCGACTAGCTGGCGAGGCCCCCGGTGCAATACTGGATGATCACGCACGCTGGCGCGAACCCTTGGTGAAGGCCGCCACACGGCTGCGGTCTTTGGGCTTTGTCGCGATTGTGCTGATCACGACGCTGGCAGGTGTGGTAATCACGCTGGCGGCTTCGGCCGCGCTGGCGGCCAACGAACAGGTGATCCGTGTGCTGCGTTTGATCGGCGCGCGGGATAGCTATATCGCCCACGCATTTGTGCGACGATACACGCTGCGCGCGTTTGGCGGTGCCGTTGTTGGCACACTTCTTGGCGCGCTTGCGCTGTTCATGCTGCCCTCGGCCGGGTCCGAAGGTGGCTTCCTGACCGGGCTTGGCCTTCAGGGCTGGCAATGGCTGTGGCCCCTTTTGATTCCCCCCTTCGCGGCTCTGGTGGCATTCTTGGCCACTCGTCAGGCCGCCCTGACAACCTTGCAGGAGAAACGCTGATGCGTCACGCAATTCAATGGCTGCGCTCGCTTCTGTTTATCACTCAGATGTACATCATGCTGCCGGTCGTGGGCTTCTTGGGTGTGCCGCTGGTGTGGATCAAGCGAGACAATGCGTTCAAGGTGATCCGCTTTTACTGCAACTGGGTGCGCTGGACCGCGTCATGGATGGTTGGGCTTAAAAGCGAAATCCGGGGCGAGGTGCCGGCGGGCGAGGTTCTGATCGCGGCGAAACACCAGTCGTTCTTCGACATCCTGCTGCTGGCCTCGGTCCTGCCGCGCCTGAAGTTCATCTATAAAAGCCAGCTGAAATGGGCGCCGATTATCAACATCTATGCGGTCTATACCAACTCAGTTCCGGTGAACCGCGGCAAGAAGGGCGCCGCGATCAAGCAGATGGTGGCCGCGGTGAAGGACGGGCAAGCGAAGCCGGGACAGCTTGTGATTTTCTCGCAAGGGACGCGCGTCGCGGCGGGGGCGAAGAAGCCCTACAAGGTTGGCACGGGCGTGCTGTATCGGGAAACCGGGCAGACCGTCATTCCCGCCTCGACCAATGTCGGCGTGTTCTGGAAGCGCCACGGGATCATGCGCCATCCGGGGCTTGCCGTGCTTGAGTTTCACGACCCAATCGAACCGGGTCTGGAACTGGGCGAATTCATGGAGCGCGTCGAGGATGTGGTGGAAAGCGGCTCGGATGCGTTGATGGAAGAGGCCGGATTTAAACTGGAGAAATAATGGACTTCATCGAGACGACAGAGGCGCTGGAAGCACTTTACGGAACGCCCAGCAAGGGATCGCAGGTCAAAGTCGCGCAGGAACTGACGCCGACCTACCGCCAATGGATCATGGCATCGAAGTTCTGCATTTTGTCGACTGTTGGTCCTGATGGCACCGATGGCACGCCGCGCGGCGATGATGGTCCGGTGGTGACCGAACTGGATGCGCGTACGTTGGCGATGCCCGACTGGAGCGGCAACAACCGCATCGACAGCCTGCGCAACATCGTCAATGACCCACGCGCCTCCCTGATGTTTATGGTGCCCGGATCCGACAACGTGGTCCGCGTGAACGGAGAGGCGCGGATCACCGCAGACGACGCCTTTTGCGCCCGGTTCGAGAAATCCGGCAAACGTCCCCGCACCGTCCTGATCTTCCGCATTCACGAGATCTATGTGCAGTGCGCCAAGGCCCTGATGCGTTCCAAGATGTGGAGCGCCGGGGATCAGAGCGGCGCGCTGCCCAGCATCGGGGACATTCTGAAGGAAATGAGCTCGGGCGAGTTTGGCGGCGCGGAGTATGACCGCGCCTGGCCGGAGCGAGCAGAGCGGACTTTGTGGTAACCGTCAGGCGCTGAACTGCTCGTAGGCTTCACGCGCCTTGGCACTATAGGCCAGCGACGGGCCGCCGCCCATATAGGTCGCCATCGCCAACGCCTCGTTCAGCTCATCCAGCGTGGTGCCAAGGCGGACCAAAGACCGCACGTGAAAGCCAATGCAGCTGTCGCAGCGGGTCGAGATGGCGATGCCAAGGGCGATCAGTTCTTTGGTTTTCTCGCTGAGTGCGCCGTCGGTCTTAGCCGCAGCACCCATTTGACCAAAGCCTTTCATCGTGGCCGGAACGTCCTTGGCCAGATGTCCAATATTGCCTTCGGTTTCTGCAAGAAATGCTGTCCAATCCACGGGGAACCCTCCTGATCTGTGGTCCCGTGAATATTGTGGACGCGGGCCGGGCTTCCAACCCGCCCCACGAAAGCGTGATCCGGTGTTTAGGCCGCCAGACCTTTCGAGCCCATTTTCAAGAACTTCTCGCGGCGTTCTTTCAACAGCGCGTCGCCGTCCTGACGCTTCAGAAGCTCTTTCAGCTCGGCCTCGATGGCTTTGCCGACAGCGGCGATGGTGTCTTCACGCCCGCGCTGGGCACCGCCCATCGGTTCGGGGATGATGTTGTCAATCACGCCCAGCTGTTTCAGGTCCTGCGCGGTCAGGCGCAGCGCTTCGGCGGCCTCTCGCATTTTCTCGGCGTCTTTCCATAGGATCGAGGCACAGCCTTCCGGCGAGATTACCGAATAGACCGAGTGCTCCAGCATCATGACCGAGTTCGCCGTCGCCAGCGCAACCGCGCCGCCCGAGCCACCTTCGCCGATGATCACCGAGATCACGGGGGATTTCACGTTCAAACAGCGTTCGGTGGAACGCGCGATGGCCTCGGACTGGCCGCGCTCTTCCGCGCCCTTGCCGGGATAGGCGCCGGGGGTGTCTACCAGCGCAACGATGGGCAGGCCAAACCGGTCGGCCAGATCCATAAGGCGGATGGCCTTGCGATAGCCCTCGGGGCGGGCCATGCCGAAATTGCGTTCGATGCGGGTTTTCGTATCGTGGCCTTTTTCCTGACCCATGACGACCACCGGGATGTCGCCGATGCGGCCCAGACCGCCCATGACCGCGTGGTCGTCGGCAAAGTTCCGGTCGCCTGCCAGCGGCGTGTATTCGGTGAACAGCGCGTTGATGTAATCGCGGCAATGCGGGCGGTCGGGGTGACGCGCGACCTGGCATTTGCGCCAGGGGGTCAGCCCTTCATAGAGTTCTTTCAGAAGCTTCTCGGCCTTGGCGTCCAGCGCTTGCGCTTCGCCTTCGACATCCATCTCTTCGTTGTTGCGGGCAAGTGCGCGCAGTTCTTCTGCCTTGCCTTCGATTTCAGCCAGCGGTTTTTCAAACTCGAGATAGTTGGTCATGGGCCTGCCTGATTACACAATGTTCATGACTATATGACGCTTGGGAAGCGGCTTTGCAACGGGGGGCGAAAAACCAGATCGCCCAATATGTCGAATCCTGCGACGGGAATCCGTAGCTCGCGCGTTTGTAAATTAGATGGCCGATAGGGCCGATTGGACGAAGCTCAATACCAAACACGAAGGGAGCAGACGTATGACACAAGCCATATTCTCACGACGGAGCGCTTTTCGCGCCTTTACGGCCAGCTATTTGGTCTTGCTGATGACCCTAAGCTTCGCCGCAGTTGCGACGTCCGAGGTGCTGGTCGGGCTGTAGGAACAGCGAGGGCGGCAACACGCCGTGCCGCCGCCCTGCAGGATCAGGATACGCCTGCGATTTCCAGCAGTTTGGTGAACTGCGCGTCGGTCAGAACCTCACGCCAATGATCGGCGCAGTTTGACCGCATCATCACCAGCTTGACCTCGTTCGCGCCGACCTTGTCAGCGATGGCCTGACGCTCGGTGGTGGGTTTTCCGTCCACGATGGCTTGGCGCAGGGCTGCGCGCAGTTCGATCGTTTCAGCCTCAAGTGCCTTGCGATTGGCGGGCATGGTGGCGACCCGGTTTTTCACGTCCGCGCGTTGTTCGTCGTTCAGCTGAAGCACGTCCATGTTTTTGGCCAGAATGCCGGTCAGTTGGATGACAGGGCGCGACAGCCCGGTTTTCGCGGGGTTAGAGGGTTGCATTTGCGCCAATGCAGCCCCGGACAGGCCAAGGGTAAACGCGGCGGCGATAAGAAGCGGTTTCATCAATATTTCTTTCAGTTTGGGATGCGCCCCCAAACAGGCCTCGTCATGACCCGTGCCCACCTTAGCCCCCGGCATGCGGTTGCCCATGCGACCAGTTGACCGCGCATAAAAAAAGCCCCGCGAAAACGCGGGGCCAGTCGGGGAATATTCTTCCAGTTAGAGCGTTTTCAGGTTCAGATGAGGCCGCATTCGCTGCCTCTCGCCTCTGGCTCGAACGCGATTGCGTCCACATACGGATTGCTGATTCCTGATAACGCTTTAGCTGCCAGCGATCAGTTCGGCCTGTGCCACGATCACCTCGGCTTGTTTGATCGACGCGATGTCGACCAGACGACCTTTATAGACAGTTGCGCCTTCGCCATTGGCTTTCGCCTGTTCCATGGCGGCAAGGATCTCGCGGGCCTCGGCGACGGCTTCTTCCGACGGGGTGAAGACCTCGTTCGCCAGTGCGATCTGCTTGGGGTGGATGGCCCATTTGCCAACCATGCCCAGGGTGGCCGAGCGTTTGGCCTGCGCGATATATCCTTCGTTATCCGAGAAGTCGCCGAACGGACCGTCGACCGGCAGGATGCCGTGGGTGCGGCAGGCAGCGACGATGGCGGCTTGTGCCCAGTGCCACGGGTCCGACCAGTGCTTTTCACCTTCGCGCATCATGTAATAGTTTTCTTGCGTGCCGCCGATGCCGGTGGTCTGCATGCCCATCGAGGCTGCGAAGTCAGCCGCGCCCAGCGACATGGCTTGCAGGCGAGGGCTGGAGGCTGCGATGGCTTCAACATGCGCGATGCCGGCAGCCGATTCGATGATCACTTCGAAACTGACCGGCTTGGTGCGGCCTTTGGCTTGCTCGATCGCGGTGACCAGAGCGTCCACGGCATAGACGTCTTCAGCGCAACCCACTTTCGGGATCATGATCTGGTCGATGCGGTCGCCCGCTTGCTCCAGCAGGTCCACAACGTCGCGATACCAATAAGGCGTGTCGAGGCTGTTGATGCGCACCGACATGTATTTGTTGCCCCAATCAATGGTGTTCAGCGCTTCGATGATGTTGGCGCGGGCCACATCTTTGTCTGAAGGGGCTACCGAGTCCTCGAGGTCGAGGTTGATGACGTCAGCCGCCGAGGCGGCCATTTTCGGGAACAGCTTAGTGTTCGAGCCCGGGCCAAACAGTTGGCAGCGGTTCGGGCGGGACGGGGCGGCGGGTTGCAGTCGGAAGGACATGACGGGCCTCTCGGTAATGATGTTGCGATTTCTTGGGTGCAATCGTTATTAAATTGCTGCGTTGCCCGCAAGGTTATTTTGCGCGCGCAGCATATTGGGCGGATTCTTAGGTAAACCGACTTTGTGTCGAAGAAAATTGCTTAAATATGGCTAATTGACGGAGGAAGTTGCGAAAAGGCCGCGTTTCGAAGTGAGTTCGCAAGAAAATCCGCTGGATAATCGTCAAAATGACGCGACGGATAATCCACCACTCATCGAAAGGGCCACGGCCATGATCAAGACACCGTATCTTCTGTTCCTGGGCGACGCGCCCGACCAACTGGCCGCCAAAGTGGCCATCGGCATCCGTGACTGGCGTCCGGAAAACGCTGTGGGCCAGTTCCGTATGGAAGGCTGTGGCGCAGATCTGGGTCTGACCGACATGACATTGGCTGAAGCCAAAGCCGCTGGCGCCAAAACGCTGGTTGTTGGCGTGGCCAACCGTGGCGGCGTGATTTCCAAAGAGTGGAAAAAGGTGCTGGTCACCGCGTTGGAAGAGGGTTTCGATCTGGCTTCGGGCCTACACAATCTGTTGCGGGACGAGCCCGATCTGGTCGCTGTGGCCGAAGCCACCGGCCAAGAGCTGCACGACGTACGCATCCCCGAGGTCGAGTACCCGATCGCAAACGGTAAGAAGCGCACAGGTAAGCGCTGCTTGGCTGTGGGCACCGACTGCTCGGTCGGCAAGATGTACACGGCCCTGTGCATGGATGCTGAAATGCGCGAGCGCGGCCTGAAGTCGACCTTCCGCGCCACCGGCCAGACCGGCATTCTGATCACCGGTGACGGTGTGCCCTTGGACGCCGTGATCGCCGATTTCATGGCGGGTTCTGTGGAATGGCTGACCCCGGACAATGACGAAGATCACTGGGATCACATCGAGGGTCAGGGTAGCCTGTTCCACGTGTCCTATTCGGGCGTGACCATGGCGCTGATCCACGGCGGTCAGCCGGATGCACTGGTTCTGGCGCACGAGCCGACCCGCGAGCATATGCGCGGTTTGCCAGAATACACCCAGCCCTCGCTGGAAGCGCTGCGCGACACTGCGCTGAATCTGGCCAAGGTGGCGAACCCAGACTGCAAGGTCATCGGTATCTCGGTCAACACGCAGCACATGTCGGATGACGACGCCAAGGCCTATCTGGCGAAGGTCGAAGCTGACATGGGTCTGCCTGCGACCGACCCGTTCCGCTATGGCGCGGGCAAGCTGGTGGATGCGCTGGAAGCGATCTAAGCTTTGAAGGTGGACCGGGGGCCAGCCCCCGGACCCCCGGGATATTTATGACAAGAAAAAGAGGGCAGGCGCGTGGAAATCTCAGTCACTCCGGACGTGTTCAAACTGGCGCAGGTGTTCACCATTTCGCGCGGATCGCGGACCGAAGCGAAGGTTCTGACCGTTCGGGTTCAGGATGGCGATCATGTGGGTTGGGGCGAATGCGTGCCCTATGCGCGCTATGACGAGACGCTGGAGAGCGTGACGGACGAGATCATGGGCCTGCCGACCGACATTACCCGCGCGGCGCTGTATGACCTGCTGCCTGCCGGAGCGGCCCGCAACGCCGTCGACTGTGCGTTGTGGGATCTGGAAGCCAAGCGTGCGGGCAAACGCGTGTGGGAGTTGGCCGGGCTGACTGCGCCGGGCCCCGAGATCACCGCCTACACGCTGTCGCTGGACGAACCTGCCGCAATGCAGGCACAGGCCGCGAAGAATGCGCATCGTCCGCTGTTGAAGATCAAGCTGGGCACGCCGGATGACATGCCGCGTCTGGAAGCTGTGCGTGCCGGTGCGCCCAGCTCGCGCATCATCGTAGATGCCAATGAAGGCTGGTCGGCCGAGGTCTATGCCGATCTGGCCCCGCATCTGGTGCGTCTGGGTGTCGATCTGGTCGAGCAGCCGTTGCCTGCAGGTGAGGACGATGCGCTGATTGGAATGGAGCGTCCGGTGCCGGTTTGCGCCGATGAAAGCTGCCACGACCGCTCCAGCCTGCCTAAGCTGAAGGGCAAATACGATGTGGTGAACATCAAGCTCGATAAGACCGGCGGGTTGACCGAGGCGCTGGCGTTGCGCGATGCCGCATTGGCCGAGGGTTATCAGGTTATGGTTGGCTGTATGGTCGGCTCGTCGTTGGCGATGGCACCTGCCACGCTGGTTGCTCAGGGCGCGATGGTCACCGATCTGGACGGCCCGCTTTTGCTGGCCGAGGACCGCGAGACGCCGCTTCTGTTCGACGACGCCGGTGTGCACCCGCCAAGCGCCGCGCTTTGGGGCTGATGTCAGCCACGTCCTGCAATCTGGGTCAAAAAGACGCCCACGCCCATGACCGTGATCCCGGCGATTCGCCAGAAGGTCAGGGGTGTGACATTCGCGCCAAACAGGCCGAAATGGTCGATGGCAGCAGCGGCGATCAGTTGACCGATCAGCACAAAGAACACGGCATTTCCGACGCCAAAGCTGGGTGCGACCCATGTGATGGTCAGAACGTAAAACGCCACAAGGCAGCCCGCGAAGAACAGGTGCGGCGGCGATCCCACCGCGCCTTTCAGCGACGCGCCGGACATCAGGAACACCACGCCGGTTGTCAGAAATGCCACTACGAACAGGATCAGTCCCGCCGCGATCGGCGACCCCATGCGCTGGCCCAATGCAGCGTTCAGGGCGGCCAAAATTGGGATACCGATCCCCGCAGTCAACATGATGGCGGCGGATTGCGTGGCGCTGGGCATGGGGTTTCCTTTGACTCTGGCGTCGGTATTTGTATCAACACCCCAAACAGGAAATGCCGCGCGGGTCAAATGGCCCGCAGCGTCACATGAAGGAGACCTGACATGACCCGCACCGTTTACGTGAACGGAGAATATCTGCCCGAGACCGAAGCATCGGTTTCGATCTTTGACCGTGGTTTCCTGTTTGCGGACGCGGTGTATGAAGTGACCAGCGTGCTGAACGGCAAGCTGATTGATTTCGAAGGTCACGCCGTGCGTTTGGCCCGTTCGCTGAACGAGCTGGGGATCGAGAACCCGATCTCGAAAGAAGATCTTTTGGAGGTCCACCGGGAGCTGGTGCGCGTGAACGAGATCGACGAGGGGCTGGTCTATCTGCAGATTTCGCGCGGCGCAGATAGCGACCGTGATTTCGTCTTCCCGGATCCCGAGAAGGTGAAGCCGACCGTGGTTCTGTTCACCCAGAACAAGCCGGGTCTGGCCGAGACCGTGAAGCCGATGAAGGTGATCTCGATCGAGGATATTCGTTGGGGTCGTCGCGACATCAAAACCGTACAGCTGCTCTACCCGTCGATGGGCAAGATGATGGCCAAGGCCGCTGGCGCGGATGACGCGTGGCTGATCGAAGATGGTTTCGTGACCGAGGGTACCTCGAACAACGTCTATATCGTGAAAGACGGTAAAATCATCACGCGCGGCCTGTCCAACGACATCCTGCACGGCATCACTCGTGCCGCCGTATTGCGTTTCGCCGAAGAGGCGCAGATGGAAATCGAAGAGCGCAACTTCACGATCGAAGAAGCGCAGAATGCGGACGAAGCTTTCTTCACCTCGGCGTCGGCGTTCGTGATGCCGGTGGTCGAGATCGACGGTCAGGCGCTGGGCGATGGCACGCCGGGCAACGTGGCCCTGCGCCTGCGCGAGATCTATCTGGATGAGAGCCTGAAGAAGGCTGTGTAAGCCACAGGTAAAAGACTTCCGAAGGGGCTGCAGTTGCGGCCCCTTTTTTGTTGCGCAGTGCGCGCTGCTTTACAGCTTCAAAACCGCAGTGACTTCGGCAGCGAGGGCACGCACTTCGTCTGCAGCGGGCCCTGTCCGTTTCGCTTCGATCGCACCCAGGCCACGACCCAGCGCCTCGGCATAGATCACTCGGCTAGAGAGGGAAGACTGCAACGGCTTTGCTCCAAGCTCGGCCACTGACGCGGCGACTTGTTCACCAACGCGCGTTCCATTTCGAGTGCGATTCATGACAACGTTCGTTGGTTTCCCAGCCCGGTCTGCCAAATCAAGAACATCATTGGTTGCCCAGACATCGGCCTTGCTGGCCGAGACGGGGACCAGAACCAAATCCGACTCAGCCAAGACCCAGCGGACGTCGCTGTCGGCTTTGGGGGGCGTGTCGATCAGGATGATGTCGGCCTGTTCTTTCACGCCACGGACGGCGCGAGAAATCCCATAGGCGGTCGCCGTTGCGAACTGAAGGTTGTCATCCTCGCCCAGCGTTTCTTCGCGAATATCCAACCACTTACCAAGACTGCCTTGGGGGTCCGTGTCCAGCAGGGCCACGCTTTTCCCCTCGGCCAAGAACGCGATGGCCAGATTGGAGACGAGCGTTGTTTTGCCCGCGCCACCTTTCTGCTGCGCCACGCAGATGATCCGACTGCTCATTGGTCAAGCCTCCAAATGTCGTTTCTGCGGTGCAGCATACCACTTGGAAGGGAGGAGCGATAGGACTAATGCGGGTGGTTTCTGGGGCGAATTCGATTGCTGTTACGGCCCGAAAAATAGCCTGACATAAGTCGCCGATGCACAAATTGGTGCCCCGCTCGGAAAAGAGCAGCGGTTTCAAATGGGGAGTGAATGACAACGCCGCGGCGAGAGCCGCGAGGCTTTATTTTCGGGAAACCTTCGCAATATAGCGGGCTTTGGTCTCGCTACGGTTCGGATCGGGTGCGAATTTGGGGGGGGTGTTGTCGAACTGATAACCCAAGTGTTTGATTTCCCATTGCGCAGCATCTTCAACCAGCTTTCGGGTCTCGTCGTCATAGAAGGACTGATAAGCGCGGGATGTTTTTGGGCGATGCTGTGTCTTGGCGCGAATATTTGCAACATCAATGGGTTCAGGAAGATCAAGGAACGTCGAGAGCTGCTCGAGGTCGTCGTTGAGATTTTCAAAACGCAGCATGAAGTCGACCATCGGCACGTCACCAATGCAGTAGAGATGACGCTGAGAAATGTCGCGATGCGCGTTGATGCCAAATAGTCGCCGCTTCAGCCCAGGGTGTGCAGAGCTCTTCAGGAATGCACGGAAAGCCGAACGTTGTTCATCCTCTGGAAGATCACGCATGTCTGTCGAACGGTTGCTCCAGAAAAACGTCGAAACGGCGCGATCCCAGGGATTTCGATCCACCGAGAAAACCTTGTAGTCCTCTACCTGCCGCCCGAACAAACGATAGGCTTGAGTGATCGGCGCGTGGCCATAGGGGAAAATCGGACGGAGGCGCTTGTCGAAGCCACCAAAAATCCGGCTGTCAAAGTTAGGGAACAGCTGGCCTGTTTGCTTCTCGCGATCTGACTGCCTTGTCGCAAAATCGTTCGGTTCAAGGAGTTTCGCCAATGCGATCTCAAGCGAGGAGCTGGCGACCTTGCGAGTTCTAACGAAAATGAAACGGTGCTTGTGGCTGATTATCATATCTGTGCGCAAGTTAGGTGTTGGAGGGCGAGCGTATTGTCACGCGAGTGTATCCATCTACTATTTGCACTTCGTCACAGGGTTGTACCAGCCCTTGGATTGCAAATTCGTGGATTCGAGTGAGCATTTCTCTGCCCAAACGACGCTTTGCGCGAATGTCGCCGCAGAACGATCCTCAGATTTCGCTATCGGACCAACCTTAAATGATCCTGTGAATGCCCCGCGACCGCACATCGCGGGGCGTTTCCCTTATCCAAGTCGGAAACTTGTCGCTGTGACACCGCCGAAGATGCCCTCTTCGTGGTAGGTCACTGTCGATGGATCCTCTTCCGCAGCTCCAAGGGCCACGAAGATCGGGGCGAGATGGTCTTCTTCTTTGTGGGCAATCCGGGCGGACGGGGCCGTTTCCCAATCCAGCAGCGCCTGCGTACGCTCCGCAGGATCGCGCCGCATCACGTCATTCAGCCACGTGTCAAACTCGGTCGAGGGTACCCGCGCGCCGGGGCCGAAATTGCGCAGGTTGTGATAGCTCAGGCCCGATCCGACGATCAGAACGCCTTCGTCCCGCAAGGGCGCAAGGGCGCGTCCCAGGGCGAAGTGGGCGGCCGGGTCATAGCCGTGCTGAAGCGACACCTGATAGGTCGGCACGTTCGCCTCGGGATAGATCACCGCCATGGGCGCAAAGACCCCGTGGTCGAACCCCTGCTGATCGTCCAGATGCGTGGGTAGACCTGCCGCAGCAATTAGATCCGCGGTGCGCTGGGCCAGTTCGGGCGCGCCGGGGGCAGGATAGGTGATCTCGTACGTGTGGGCCGGGAAGCCGGTATAGTCATAGACCATCGGCGGCGCGTCCGAGGACATCACCGCGAAATCCGCTGTCTCCCAATGGCCCGAGATCATCAAGACCGCTTTAGGCTTTTCGGGGAGTTCCGACGGCATCGCGGCGAGCGAGCGTTCCAGCTCGGCAAAGCCGCGGCGCATCTCGGGCAGCCACGGCCACGGGCCGCCGCCATGTGAAATGAAGTATGTGGGCATGCGAGTCATATCAGGTCCTTTCGTTGGAACTCAGATAAGGCCCGCGCCCATATTGCATAACCGGTGCGTACGAACATCCAGTCTGCGTATTTGCACAGGAGGATTACTGCTTGTCCGTCACGTTCTCTTTGAACGCCACTTCGAACTCGGCCTGCTTTTCCGGGCTGGCGTCGGTCTGATAGTTCGCCTTCCACTCGGCCATGGTCATGCCATAGAATGCCTCGCGGCCTTCGTCCTTCGACATCTCGATGCCGCGTTCGTTGGCGGCTTCTTGATACCAGCGGGCAAGGCAGTTGCGGCAGAAGCCGGCCAGATTCATCATGTCGATGTTCTGCGCGTCGGTGCGGTCTTCCATCAGGTGCTTTTGCAGGCGGCGAAAGGCGGCGGCTTCGATCTCGATACGGGTCTGGTCGTCCATGTGGGTCACTCCTTAGAGAACGTCTTTGGCATAGGAGGGGCTGAGGTCTTCGACGTCAACGGATAGGTTGGCGATCTGCGGCAGATGGGCGCGCATGGTGGTCAGGATCAGCCCGGAAAGGTCGGATTTCACGGCCTCGGAGCGGCCGGGAAGAAGCGCGAACTGGGCGTGGGCAAAGCTTTGCGCCTCGGTGCCCATCACGGCGTAGGCGGTCGGCAGCGCCCGGATCTTGATCGAAGCGGGGTTTGGGATCGCGTCATGGGACGACAGTGCTTCAAGAAGCGCCTCGCACAGCGATTGCATGGCTAGGTCGGCTTCGCCGGTGTATTCAATGCGGATATGTGGCATGTCAGAGCCCCGTTTCGGCCAGAGTTTCCATAAGGACCGGGGCCAGTCGCTCGGCCCAAGCGCGCTGCTGCTCTTCGGTTTCGATCAGGTCGTTGCGGATCTCGATCAGGACATTCGGGCGCTGTTGCACAACCGCGTGGCGGTCAATGCTGTCGCCGTCCAGGTGGCCGCCGTAGGGCTCGTTCTCGCCCACACACAGATCGGGATCCTGTTCCAGCTTCTTGATCAGAGGCGTCGCGAGGCGGCTGTCTTTTTCATGCAGGACGGCAACGTGCCACGGGCGCAGAGGGCGGCCGTTTAAGCGCGGGGTATAAGAGTGCATCGCCACGATCACCGTGTTTTCCTGACGGGCGGCCATATCGGCCAGCGCATTGTGATAGGGGCGGTGGAAGGCATCCAGACGGCGGGCCTTTTCCACCGCATCCGCTTGGCGGTTCGCAGGGATCACGGTGCCGTCGTAGAGCTTCATCAGCAGTGTCGGGTCATCCTCACCCCGGTTGGGATCGATCACCAGACGCGAGAAGTTTGACAGGATCGCGGGTGCGTCCAGAAGCTCGGCCAGATGGATGCTGACACCGGCTGCGCCAATATCATAGGCGATGTGGCGGTTCATATCTTCGGGCGCGATGCCTAGATCGCCGTTGCCGACGCAAGAGGGCACGGTATTTGCAGCATGATCACATGTGATCAGCCAGCGCGAAGGCCGATCTGGCCCATGAACGTGAAATGGAAGGTATGTCATGATGGTGTTGTTATTCTGATTCATATCCCCTTTAAGCGAGGTCAAAGCCGAGCGCCACATGTGAGCGCTAACATTTTGTTGTCAGCGCTAACAATTTAGGGCATAGAGCGGGTAACCCCGCGTAAGAGATGAAAGAGAGGTGCGCCGTGAGACGCCATCGTAATGTCAAGATCGTCGCAACCCTAGGACCGTCCTCAAGCGACTACGATACAATTCGGGCTCTTTTTGAGGCTGGTGCCGATGTGTTCCGCATGAACATGTCCCACGGAACCCATGACGAGCAGCGCGCGCGTCATGCCCTGGTGCGTCAGGTCGAAAAGGATCTGGATCGCCCGATTGCGATTTTGGCGGACCTTCAGGGGCCGAAGCTGCGCTGCGGTGTGTTCGCTGCAGGTGCGGCCGACATCGAAGAGGGGCAGGAGTTCCGCTTTGATCTGGATGAGGCCCCGGGCGAAGGGCACCGCGTCTGCCTGCCGCATCCCGAGATTTTCGCCGCGCTGGAGCCCGGATCGACCCTTTTGGTGAATGACGGAAAGCTGCGCTTGAAGGTCAAGGAATGTGGTCCGGACTTTGCCAATTGTATGGTTGAAGTCGGCGGAACGATTTCTGACCGCAAGGGTGTGAACGTGCCTGACGTGGTGCTTCCCTTGGCGGCCCTGTCCGACAAAGACCGCGCGGATCTGGAATTTGCCTGCCAACTGGGCGTGGACTGGCTGGCGCTGAGCTTTGTGCAGCGTCCCGAGGATGTTGCAGAAGCGCGCCATCTGGCCAAAGGGCGCGCCGCGGTGTTGTCGAAGATCGAGAAGCCCGCTGCCGTGGATGCTTTTGCCGAGATTCTGAAGGCTTCGGACGGGATCATGGTTGCCCGCGGCGACCTTGGTGTCGAACTGCCCGTGCACGCGGTGCCGCCGATCCAGAAACGTCTGGTGCATGACTGCCGTCGTGCCGGTAAGCCGGTGATCGTCGCCACCCAGATGCTGGAAAGCATGATCGAAAGCCCGATGCCGACGCGGGCCGAAGTCTCGGACGTGGCAAACGCGATCTATGACGGCGCCGACGCCGTTATGCTGTCCGCCGAAAGTGCCGCAGGACAATATCCGATCGAGGCCGTGTCCACCATGAACGCCGTCGCCGTCGAAGTCGAAAATGATGACCTCTACCGCGAGCAGGCCGAAGCCTCTCGCGTGGCCAGCCGTTCGGGCGTGAATGACGCGATCGTGGCCGCTGCCCGCGAGATCGCGGAAACCACGGATATCAAGGCAATCTGCTGCTTCACCCAGTCGGGCACCACGGCGCTTTTGACATCGCGGGAACGCCCCCGCGTGCCGATCATCGCGCTGACCCCGCTGCGCGGCACGGCCCGTCGTCTGTGTCTGTCCTGGGGGACCAATTGTTTCGTGACCGCTGGCGAGGTTGAGCGTTTCAAAGCCGCGGTGGTCTCGGCGGCGCGCGCAGCCAGAAGTGCCGGATTCGCTGGAGAAACCGACCAGATTGTTGTCACTGCCGGAGTGCCGTTCAACGTGCCCGGAACCACCAACATTCTGCGCGTGGCGCCCTGTGACGAAAGTATGATCTACGCAACTTGATCGATTTATGCTATCCTCGGGACACGGAGCATCGAGGTGGTATTATCGATGGAGGTCCGCGTATGACGTACGATACCTTTTTTGTTGTAGGGCTTTTGATGCTGGTTCTGGCCATTCCGGCAATTCTGGGCGCGTTTCGGCGCGGACAGACACCTCGTATTCCGGGTCTCATGTTGCTGATTGGTGGGGGGCTGATCGTGGTTGCGATCAGCGCCAAACCCAACGCCTATTCGATCAGTACAATCCCACAGGTCATCGATTCTGTGATCAGCCACTACGTTGCCTATCTGGGCGCCTGAACCAACGTCGGTTTCCCAAGAAAAAACGCTTGCGAGTCGGGCGATCTGGCCCTATACGGCCAACTTCATGTGCGCGTGGGCTAATGTGGCATGCCCGCCGTGCATAAACGTAACCTTTAATTGGAGACGAAAATGCCCAAGATGAAGACCAAATCGAGCGCCAAGAAGCGCTTTAAGGTTTCCGCGACCGGCAAGGTCATCGGAGCCCAGGCTGGTAAACAGCACGGAATGATCAAACGGACGAAGAAATTCATCCGCAACGCACGCGGCACGTCCGCTCTGTCCGCCCCCGACGCTAAGATCGTCAAGGGCTACATGCCCTACGACCGCTAAGAGGAGATACTGATATGTCCCGCGTTAAAGGTGGAACCACAACCCACGCCCGTCACAAAAAAGTCGTCAAGGCCGCTAAAGGCTTCTACGGCCGCCGCAAGAATACCTTCAAGGTAGCCCGTCAGGCCGTCGACAAGGCGAACCAGTATGCAACCCGCGACCGTAAGAACCGCAAGCGTCAGTTCCGTGCGCTGTGGATCCAGCGTATCAACGCTGCTGTCCGTTCGCATGACGAAAGCCTGACCTACTCGCGCTTCATCAACGGCCTGAACCTGGCTGGCGTTGAAGTGGACCGTAAGGTTCTGGCCGATCTGGCCGTTCACGAGCCCGAAGCATTCGGTGCCATCGTTGAAAAAGCACAGGCTGCTCTGGCTGCCTAAGCCTGATCACAGCGAAGAATTCGAAAGCCGCGAGGGGACCCCTTCGCGGCTTTTTCGTGTGATCGGCGTATTTGTTGCCGATACCCTATAACTTCGTCTGAAAGGGCTGCGCAGATCAACTTAGCATTGCAAAGAGGTGTATTTGGGGTAGGTTGCCAGCGATTAGATGAATTGAAGGCAAATCAATGTTGAGGCGGGTTTCTGCTGACAGTATTTCGGTTGTGGTTGCGCTTGTTGTAGTGGCGTTTCTTGTTTCCAAGCACAGCCTATATTTTCACGATGATGCGTATATCACCCTGCGATATGCACGGACATTCGTGGAAACCGGATTGATCCAATGGAACCCTGGTGAGTGGGCCGAGGGTTATACAAGCCTGCTTCATGTTGTCGTGATAAGCTGGCCAATGCGGCTTGGTGTTTCAGCGGTTGCGTCAGCGCAATTGGTGAACGCCGTCGCTGTCGCTGTGTTGCTTGTGATGACCGCTGTTTCGGCGCGTGCAGTGCTGCCAGGCCGAGAAAACTGGCTTGGACGAGTGTTGACGATGCTGACTGTTGCGAGTTCGACACCGATTGCGATTTGGATGCTGGGTGGGCTCGAGGCTGTGATCGTCGCGGCATTCCTGGCCAGCGGGCTCGCGGCGTTGCTCACATTTCTACGCCAGCCGCGTACGGGTTTGCTGTTCATGGCAGCCTTGGCCTATTCGCTGGCTATCTTGACGCGGCTGGATGCATCGGTGTTCATCGCGGGTTCGGGCCTCGGTCTTCTTCTGGCCGGACCCGGTGCCGTTCGTACCCGCCTGATGTCCGCAGTGATCGTGGTTGGCATCCCCGCTGCGGTGTCTTTTGTTCAAATGGGGTTCCGCTGGCAGATCTATGGAGAGCTCTTTCCCCTGACTTTCTACGCGAAAGCCGATCTGCCTCTGTCCGAGAAACTTCTGAACGGCGCTGAATACCTTGCTACTGCGGTGGTTATTATTCCAACGCTGGGGATTGCGTTGGCGATCGTAAGCGTAATGTACAGAGCCGGAAATTTGAACGCTTCGTCCCGGTTCCTGCTGAGCGCGATCGCCTTGCAGCTGCTATACATTTGCTGGGCCGGAGGGGACCATATGCCGTGGGCGCGGATGATGGTGCCGCTTACTGTGCCAATTTCACTGCTTCTTCTTGCATGCGTCTCAAGAATGGAGCTGCGTGCAAGAAATATCACCTTGGGGGCGTCGGCTTTGGCGGTTGTGGTCGTTGCGATTGTCGAGCCGCCCAAGCTGAAAGATCCTGCAGCGTTCTATGGCGAGATTGTCGGTCGGCACATTAACGACACTTGGCCTCGGAACATAACGGTTGCGTTGAATACCGCGGGCTCGACGCCCTTTGTGGCAGATGAGGGGCGTGTTTTCATCGACATGCTAGGCCTGAATGACGCTACGATTGCAAAGCGCGAAAATGTTCCAATGATTGCAGAGCGCCAGTACTGGCCCGGTCATGCCAAGGGCGACGGAGCCTATGTCTTGTCGCGAAAACCTGACCGTATCATCATAGGGCCGGTAACTGGTGTAGATGTGGCTTTTGCATGGTTCCTGACCGGGAAAGAACTTGAGCGCATGCCCGAGTTTTCGCAATGCTATAAGCGGATAGTTGAGCCGGTCTCTTTCTCGAAGGATTTGACACCTCCGTTTGAGGACGCGGACAATCCGTTTCCATTTGTTTATTATGTGCGGGTTTGTTCCTAGATAAGATTGCGTCGGGTACTGCGGTCTGCCTTTGTTAATGCGGAACGTATGTCGATTTTGCCGATCCTCAAACGTCTGGTACACAGAAAGGCATAGACCTTTCCCAACAGACGAAAGGAAAACCGATGCAATATATCTGTTTGATTTATAATGCCGAGGATAACGGCCCGCAGCCCGGAACCGACGAATTTGGCCCCTATATGCAGGCCTACGTGGACTATACGCAGGAAGTTCAGGATGCAGGCGTGATGGTTGGGGGCAACGCCCTTAATCCCGTGGCGACCGCCACCACAGTGTCCGTGCGTGACGGCAAGACCGAGGTTGTGGACGGCCCCTTTGCTGAAACCAAGGAGCAGTTGGGCGGCTACTATATTCTCGACTGCAAGGATCTGGACGAGGCGCTGAAATATGCCGCCAAGATCCCGGATGCGAAATATGGCTGGGTGGAAGTCCGCCCGATCATGGTCTTCGATTGATCCCACATGCTGCCCCCGGTTGAGGTTCAGACGCTGGTCACGCGGTTGATCCGTGAAGACTGGGGGCGCATCCTGTCGTCGCTTGTGTCGTCTATCGGCGACTACGCGTTGGCCGAAGACAGCTTGCAGGATGCCGTTATTTCAGCGCTTGAGGTGTGGCCGAAACAGGGCGCGCCACGTCATCCCGACGCGTGGATGATCTCGGTCGCGAAGCGCAAGGCGCTGGATCGTCTGCGTCGCAACGCGACGGCGACCCGCAAAGAGGCCGAACTGACCTTGTGGCTGGAACAGCACCAAACCGATCCCGAGAACACACCGATGCTGATCACTGACCACCGGCTCGAGCTGATCTTTACCTGCTGCCACCCCGCGCTCGAGGAAAAGTCTCGCGTGGCCCTGACTCTGCGGGCGCTGGGCGGGCTGACCACGGCCGAGATCGCCCGCGCGTTTCTGGACAAAACCGACGCCATGGCCGCTCGCTTGACCCGCGCCAAGAAGAAGCTGCGCGACGCAGGCATCCCCTTCAAGCTGCCCGAACCCGAAGACCTGCACGACCGGACCGACGCCGTCTTGCGCGTTATCTATCTGATCTTCAACGAAGGCTATCAGGCGTCCGACGGCCAACTGACCCGCGGCGATCTGGTGGCCGAGGCGATCCGTCTGGGACGCATCCTGACCGGCCTGCTTCCCGATCATGCCGAGGTGCACGGCCTTCTGGCCCTGATGCTGCTGGGCGAAAGCCGCAGGCTGGCGCGACAAGGGCAGGGCGGGGCGTTCATCCCGCTAGAGCTTCAGAACCGCGCCCGATGGGACCGTGCCAAGATCGCCGAGGGGCTGGCGCTGGTGGAAACCACCCTCTCGATGGGGCGCGCGGGGCCGTATGCGCTTCAGGCCGCGATCAGCGCGGTACACGCGCAGGCGCCCGATTTTGCCGCGACTGACTGGGCGCAGATCGTGGCGCTGTATGACGTGCTCTATACCCGCCAGCCCAACCCGGTTCTGCGGATCAATCAGGCCGTGGCGCTGTCTTATGCGGATAGCCCAGAGGCAGGTCTGACCCTGCTGAACTCGGTCGAGGCGGAAGGCAAATTTGCCCGCTATCAACCCTTCCACGCCTGCCGCGCCGACCTTCTGGCCCGCCTCGGCCGGGACCGCGATGCCGCCGAAAGCTATCGTGCCGCCATCGCGCTGTCCGACGCCCCTGCGCAAGCAGCGTTCCTTGAAAGCCGCCTTCACGCATTGAACGCGCCCTGAACCCCTTCCCCCGCTTGCCATTTTGCCCTCTATTCGCTAGCTGGAAACGGTGCGAAGCAAAGGGACCGAGATGGACGAGCTCAGAACAAAATATCTGGACGCAATCGGTGGGGCTGCGGATGAAGCAGCGCTGGAAGATATCCGCGTGCAGGCGGTCGGCAAAAAGGGCGAAGTGGCCCTGAAAATGCGCGAGCTGGGCAAGATGACGCCCGAGGAACGCCAAGTGGCTGGCCCCAAGCTGAACGCGTTGAAGGACGAGATCAACTCGGCCATTGCCGCCAAGAAATCCGCGCTGGCGGATGCTGCCCTTGATGAACGTCTGCGCACCGAATGGCTGGACGTCACCCTGCCGGGCCGCCCGCAGCGCCAAGGTACGATCCACCCGATCAGCCAAGTGACCGAGCAAATCTCGGCCATCTTCGGCGATATGGGTTTCTCGGTTGCCGAAGGGCCGCAGATCGAAAGCGATTGGTACAACTTCGACGCCCTGAACATCCCGCCGCACCACCCTGCGCGTCAGGAATTCGACACGTTCTATATGCACCGCGACGAAGGCGACAACCGCCCGCCGCACGTGCTGCGCACCCACACCTCACCGGTACAAATCCGCGCGATGGAGAAGACCGGCGCGCCGATCCGCGTGATCGCACCGGGTCGCGTATACCGCTCGGATTACGACCAGACCCACACCCCGATGTTCCATCAGGTCGAAGGTCTGGCGATCGACAAAGACATCTCGATGGCGAACCTGAAATGGACGCTGGAAGAATTCTGCCGCGCCTTCTTCGAGATCGATGGCATCGAACTGCGCTTCCGCGCCTCGCACTTCCCCTTCACCGAACCGTCGGCCGAAGTCGACATCCGCTGCTCGTGGGAAGGCGGCACCCTGAAACTGGGCGAGGGCGACGACTGGATGGAAATCCTTGGCTCTGGCATGGTGCACCCGAAAGTGCTCTCAGCCGCAGGCGTGAATCCCGACGACTGGCAGGGCTTTGCCTTCGGTCTGGGCATCGACCGTCTGGCCATGCTGAAATACGGCATCCCCGACCTGCGCGCGTTCTTTGACAGCGACCTGCGCTGGCTGCGCCACTATGGTTTCAGCTCGCTGGACGTGCCGACCATGCGTGGGGGGCTGAGTAGGTGAGCAACCGCTACACCAAAATAAGGGAAGAAGCGGAGCATACCATCGCTAAGCGATTGCCGGACTTGGCTCGCTTCAAGGATAAGAACCCAGTCGGTGAAGCCGTCGTTGCATTGATTGGAACAGTTCTTGTCATTTTCCTTTTTGGTCTCGTTGCAAATGTGCGCCTCACGGCAAACGAGCTGGCGATAACCATCACCGCGCTTGTCGTTGCTGGAGTGCGCTACTTCTATGTTGACCGCATGACAAAAAATTACTTCTCCGAGCTAGATCGTGAGATAGAAAAACTTGAGGGATCAAACCCATGAAATTCACCATCTCCTGGCTGAAAGACCACCTCGATACCACGGCCTCCGTCGATGAGATCGCCGAGGCATGCACCGATCTGGGGCTCGAGGTTGAGGATATCTTCAACCCCATGGACCGTCTGGGCGCCTTCACCATCGCCAAGGTCAAATCGGCCGAGAAACACCCCGACGCCGACCGTCTGCGCGTGTGCACGGTCGACACCAACGAAGGCGAAAAGCAGATCGTTTGCGGTGCGCCGAATGCGCGTGAAGGCATCACCGTGGTGCTGGCCAAGCCCGGCGACTATGTGCCCGGCATCGATGTGACGCTCTCGGTCGGCAAAATCCGCGGCGTGGAAAGCCACGGCATGATGGCGTCCGAGCGCGAGCTGGAGCTGTCGGAAGAACATGACGGCATTATCGAGCTTCCCTCGGGCGAAGTCGGCGAGAAATTCGTCGATTGGCTCGCCGCCAATGACCCGACCAAGGTGGACCCGGTGATCGAGATTGCGATCACGCCGAACCGCCCCGATGCGCTGGGCGTGCGCGGCATTGCGCGTGACTTGGCCGCCCGTGGTTTGGGTACGCTGAAGCCCTTGAAAGAACACAAAGTTGCGGGCAACGGCCCCAGCCCGATCAACGTAACCATTGATGACGACACACGCGACGATGCGCCCGTCTTCATGGGCCGTCTGATCAAGGGCGTGAAGAACGGCCCGTCGCCTGCGTGGTTGCAGGCCCGTCTGAAGGCCGTGGGCCTGCGCCCGATCTCGGCGCTTGTGGATATCACCAACTTCTTCACCTACGACATGAACCGCCCGCTGCACGTGTTTGACGCGGACAAGGTCAAAGGCGACCTGCGCGTTCACCGTGCGAAGGGTGGCGAGACGCTGGTGGGTCTGGACGAGAAGGAATACACCTTCCCCGAGGGCGCCGTTGTGATCTCGGACGCAGAAGGCGTCGAGAGCATCGGTGGCATCATGGGTGGTCTGCCCACGGGTGCGACCTACGAAACCACCAATGTCTTCCTCGAAGCCGCTGTTTGGGACACGATCCAGATCGCGAAAACCGGCCGTGCGCTGAAGATCAACTCGGACGCACGCTATCGCAACGAGCGCGGCATCGACCCGGAATATAACGCCCCGGCGATCGAGGCCGCGACCCAGATGATCCTTGATCTCTGCGGCGGTGAAGCGTCAGACGTTGTGGTCGCTGGCGAAGTGCCTGACGTATCGCGTGCGTACAAGCTGGACACCGACCGCGTGCAGTCGCTGGTGGGTATGGACATTCCTGCCGATGAGCAGCGCGCGACCCTGACCGCGCTGGGCTTCGAACTGGACGGCGACATGGCGCACGTCCCGTCGTGGCGCCCTGACGTGCTGGGCGAGGCTGATCTGGTCGAAGAAGTCGCCCGTGTTGCATCCCTGACAAAGCTGGTCGGCAAGCCTTTGCCGCGCAGCCATGTGGGCGTGCCGAAAGCAATCCTGACCCCGATGCAAAAGCGCGAAGGCATCGCGCGTCGCACCGTGGCCGCGCTGGGCTACAACGAATGCGTGACCTACAGCTTCATTGATCAGGCCAGTGCTGAACGTTTCGGCACCGGTGGCGACGACGTCTCGCTCGCCAACCCGATCTCGTCCGAGATGAGCCACATGCGCCCCTCGCTGCTGCCCGGTCTGCTGCAAGCCGCCGCCCGCAACCAAGCGCGTGGTTTCATGGATCTGGCCCTGTTTGAGGTTGGCCCCGTCTTCCACGGCGGCGAGCCGGATGAATACGAGCAGATGGTCACCGGTATCCTCGTCGGTCACACTGGCCCGCGCGACCGTTTCGGCGCGCGTCGCCCGGTCGACACATATGATGCCAAAGCAGATGTCGAGGCCGTTCTGGCCGCCATCGGTGCGCCCGCGAAGCTGACTTTCGTGCGTGACATGAACGCGTGGTGGCATCCGGGCCGCTCGGCCAAGCTGGGTCTGGGTCCGAAGAACATCCTTGGCGCATTTGGCGAGCTGCATCCGAAAACCATCGCCGAGATGGACGTGAAAGGTCCCGTTGTGGCCTTCGCCGTACATCTGGCGAAAGTGCCGTTCCCGAAAGCCAAAGGCACGGGCCGCGCGGCGCTGGGCGCGTCGGACCTGCAGCCGGTCGAGCGTGACTTCGCCTTCGTGGTGGACGCGGACGTAGAAGCCATCAATCTGGTGAACGCAGCCGCAGGTGCCGACAAGGCTCTGATCACCGATGTGAACGTCTTTGACGAATTCATCGGCGGATCGCTGGGCGAAGGCAAGAAATCGCTCGCCATCACCGTGCGTCTGCAACCGCGTGACGCGACCCTGACCGACAAAGACATTGAGGCCGTCAGCCAGAAGATTGTCCAGAAGGTCGAGAAAGCCACAGGCGGAAGCCTGCGCGGCTGATTTTGCGCAAACCCGCCTGTTTCGGCATAGTGAAGACATGTTCACGAACCGACATCAGGCGGGCGATGCCCTTGCTGCCCGCGTCATAGACCTCGATCTTTCATCGCCGCTGGTGCTGGCCTTGCCGCGCGGGGGCGTGCCTGTGGCGCTTCCGGTCGCGCGGGCACTTGATGCGCCGCTGGACTTGCTGATGGTGCGTAAGTTGGGATTGCCGGGCCATGCCGAACTTGCGGCAGGTGCCGTGGTGGATGGTGCGCGCACGGACGTGGTGTTCAACACCGACGTCTTACGACGCGCCGGGCTGACCGAAGCAGATTTCGACAAGATGATTGCCGATAAGCTCTCTCAGATCGAAGCGCGGCGTGCGATGTATTTGTCTGGTCACGCGCCTCTGGATGCCGCCGGGCAGGACGTGATCGTTGTCGATGATGGCATTGCCACCGGGGCGACCGTGAAAGCTGCATTGAAAGCGCTACGCAGGCGAGATCCGCGCCAGATCATTCTTGCGGTTCCCGTCGCCCCGCAGGACGGGATTGACGAGTTGCAGTCGCAAGTAGATGGCGTAGTCTGCATTGAGACGCCGCACCCCTTCTACGCGGTTGGTGCGCATTACCGCAGTTTTGAGCAGGTCTCGGATGAAGACGTGGTTCAGATGCTGCAAGATTATTGGAATGAACAGGAGCGAAGCACGTGACACTGAAGGTATATCTTTCCGGCGAAATCCACACGGACTGGCGTGAGCAAATCATCGATGGAGCCAAGGATCTGGACATCGCATTCTCGGCCCCCGTCACCGATCACGATGCCTCGGATGATTGCGGTGTGGCTATTCTGGGCGAAGAGCCCAACAAGTACTGGCACGACCACAAAGGTGCGTTGATCAACGCCATCCGCACGCGCAAAGGGATCGAAGATGCCGACGTCGTCGTCGTGCGCTTTGGCGAGAAATATCGCCAGTGGAACGCAGCCTTCGACGCGGGCTATGCGGCCGCAAAGGGCAAGTCGCTGATCGTCCTGCAAATGCCCGAGCATGACCACGCCTTGAAAGAGGTCGACGCTGCAGCACTGGCCGTCGCACGCGAGCCCGCGCAAGTGGTCGAGATTCTAGCCTATGTGCTGAACGGCTCCCTGCCAAGCTGACCCACACGTCAGCTTGCGGTGACGAGCGTCTAAATTTTCCCCAGCAAAATCGCGCAGATTTTGTGTACCGTTGTGCCAATGCGAACGGGATCACGCATTCTGCGCGGTCAAAAACATACGGGGATAGTATGCTTAAAGAATTCAAGGATTTCATCGCCAAGGGCAATGTCATGGATATGGCCGTTGGTATCATCATCGGTGCGGCCTTCACCGCCATCGTCAAATCTATGGTCGACGACCTGATCAACCCGATCATTGGTCTGTTCACCGGTGGTGTGGACTTTACCAACAAGTTCGCCGTTCTGTCAGGTGATGTCGCCGCGGGCAGTTCGCTTGAAGCTGCACGCGAGGCAGGCGCATCGGTTTTCGCTTACGGTGCCTTCACTATGGCCGTGATCAACTTCCTGATCATCGCTTGGGTGGTCTTCATGCTGGTGAAGATGGTCAACAAGGCCAAAGAAGCCGCCGAGAAAGAGCAGGAAGCCGTGGAAGAGGTCCCCGCAGGCCCCAGCGAGCTGGATCTGCTGACCGAGATTCGCGACGCTTTGAAGAAATAAAACGGGCCGAATTGGACCGCGATAGGGCGTCGGAAAAACCGGCGTCCTTTTGTTTGAAATTTCTGCGTCCGTTTGCCGATTTCTGGCGTTTTTCGTTTGACACTGGCAGCGTGCCGGAATATTCGGACCTCCGATATGAGATGGCGTGGTAGCTCAGCTGGTTAGAGCACAGCACTCATAATGCTGGGGTCGGCGGTTCAAGTCCGCCCCACGCTACCATCTCAATCCTGAAGTAAGCCCTGCCACTTGGCGGGGCTTCTTTCGTTTCACGGACCTGCCAAAATAAAAGCCCCGCTCACTGGCGGGGCCTTCAATGCGCGATATCTGGAAGGGGGGATCAGATTTTCAGCGCCTCTTCTCCGGTGATGCTGTCCAGACCAAGGGCTTCACCCACGGCTGCATAGGTCAGCTTGCCTGCATGCACGTTCAGGCCGTTCAGCAGGTGCGGATCTGCGGCGCAGGCCTCATTCCAGCCCTTGTCGGCCAGCGACAGCATGAAGGGCAGGGTGGCGTTCCCCAGCGCGATGGTCGAGGTGCGGGCAACAGCGCCCGGCATGTTGGCCACGCAGTAATGCATCACGTTGTCGACTTCATAGATCGGGTCAGCGTGAGTGGTCGCCTTCGAGGTCTCGAAGCAGCCACCTTGGTCGATGGCAACGTCCACCAGTACGGCGCCCGGCTTCATGGTCGACAGCTGCGCGCGGCTGATCAGTTTGGGCGCTGCAGCACCCGGGATCAGAACGGCGCCGATCACCATGTCAGCCTGCTGGACCAGCTCGGCGGTGGCTGCAGCGGTCGAATACTGATTCTTGAAAGTGCCGCCATAGACGTCATCCAGATAGCGAAGACGCGGCAGCGAGCGATCCAGAACGGTGACGTCCGCGCCCATACCCGCAGCGATCTTGGCTGCATGCGTACCGACGACACCGCCGCCGATCACGACAACTTTGGCCGGTGCAACGCCGGGCACGCCGCCCATCAGCACACCACGGCCGCCATTGGCCTTTTGCAGCGTCCACGAGCCGACCTGCGGGGCCAGACGACCCGCAACTTCCGACATCGGCGCCAGCAGAGGCAGGCCGCCATTGTTGTCGGTCACGGTCTCGTACGCAATCGCGGTACAGCCCGAGGCCAGCAGGTCATGGGTCTGGTCGGGATCCGGAGCCAGGTGCAGATAGGTGAACAGCAGCTGACCTTCGCGCAGCATCTTGCGCTCAACGGCCTGCGGCTCTTTCACTTTCACGATCATGTCGGCTTTGGCGAAGATTTCTTCTGCCGTGCCCAGCACGGTGGCACCAACGGCGCGGTAATCGTCGTCCGAGAACCCAGCGCCCATACCGGCATTGGTTTCTACGATGACAGAGTGACCACGTCCGATGGCCTCGCCTGCGGCGGCGGGCGTCAATCCGACGCGAAATTCCTGTGGTTTGATCTCTTTTGGGCATCCGATCAGCATGGGGTGTCCTCCTTCTCTCTGGCGCGGAAACTTAAGCTGTTATCCATTGATCTTGGGGGTGTCCTCACGCAATTGCTTTGAAAAGATGTAGCGTACAGGGTATAGTTCTTCGAAGAAAACTGCGCCGATGGCGCAAGCAGCGCAAGGAATGTGATCGAAATTGGAACTTGATAGTGTAGATCGCCGCATCTTGCGGGCACTGCAGCGCACCGGACGCATCTCAAACGCTGAACTGTCCGAGAAGGTGAACCTCTCCCCGTCCGCGTGTCACCGGCGTGTGCAGCGGCTCGAGACCGAGGGCTTCATTAAGAACTACGTGGCCCTTCTGGATGCCCGCAAGCTGAAATGCCCAACGACTGTGTTCGTCGAGATTACGCTGTCGGGTCAGGCTGACGAGGTGCTGGATGCCTTCGAACGCGAGGTTGCGCGCGTTCCGGATGTACTGGAATGCCATCTGATGGCGGGCACGGCGGATTACATCCTGAAAGTCGTCGCACAAGACACCGAGGACTTCGCGCGAATCCACCGGCAATATCTCGCCCGCCTTCCGGGCGTACAGGGCATGCAATCCAGCTTTGCCCTGCGCACGGTGTTCAAAACCACGGCGTTGCCCGTCTGATACGCGCCTGCATTTTCTTGCCATAAATATCCCGGGGTGAGCCCCGCAGGGGCGAGGGGCAGCGCCCCTCAGGCTCGCGTCAGCGAGCCACCCAAGCCTACGCCGTGCGCGCCGACAGGGGCTGCTCTTTCACCGGCAAATGCACAATGGCCGAGAACGCACCGACCCCCACACCAATCCACCAGACCATCGTGTAGTCGCCAAAGGCGTCATACATCCGACCGCCCAGCCAGACGCCAAGGAAGCTGCCGAGCTGGTGCGAAAAGAAGACGATCCCGTAAAGCGTGCCCATATAGCGCAACCCATAGATATGCGCGACAAGACCCGAGGTCAGCGGTACCGTCGCCAGCCACAGCGATCCCATCGCGATCGAGAAGATGATGACCGAAGTCGGTGTGATCGGCATCAGGATGAACAAGGCCGCCACAATCGTGCGCCCGGTATAGATTGCCGCCAGCAGGTTCTTCTTTGAGTACGTCTTACCTAGATAGCCCGCAAACAACGTGCCCGCGATATTGGCCAGACCAATCAGCGAGATCGAGATCGCCCCCAGCGCCGAGGTCGTCGAGACCCCAACCGCCGCCAGCGTGCCTGAGGGATCAATCGCCCCGCACATCTCGGTCACGAAGGCCGGGAAGTGGGCGGTGATGAAGGCCAGTTGATAGCCGCAGGAAAAGAAGCCTAGAAAGATCAGGGTATAACTGGGATCCTTGAATGCCTTGATCAGGATCTGCCCCATGCTGTCTTCCAGCTCGGATTTGCTGGCGATGGTCTCGGTCTTCATTAGCGGAAGCAGGGCGAGCGTGGCCAGAATAGCGGCCGCAAAGACCACGAAGACGTTTTGCCATGTCATGAAGCTCAGTAGGTATTCGGCCAACGGCGCACCAAAGACCTGACCGGCGGACCCGGCAGCGGTTGCAATTGCCAGAGACATCGAGCGATTCTCGTCGCTGGAGGCACGTCCCACGACGGCCAGAATGACGCCAAACCCGGTGCCCGCGATGCCGAAGCCCACCAATACCTCAAGCATTTGATGCGCTTCCGGGGTGACGGCCATAGAGCTTGCCACAAGGCCAACCGCGTAGATTAACGCGCCCATGATGATTGCTTTGCGGTCGCCGATCTTCTCGGCAATGGCGCCGAAAATGGGCTGCCCGATGCCCCAAGCAAGGTTCTGGATCGCAATCGCCAGCGAAAACTCGGCGCGTGGCCAGTTGAACTCGGTGGCAATCGGGATCTGGAACACGCCGAAGCTGGCCCGGACCGCAAAGCTGATCAGGATGATAATGCAACCAGCCACAAGGACCGGGGTGATAAGGGGTGCGCGTGTCTCAGTCATTCGCGCAATGTCAGACAATTGCCGCACTGCGTCAATTCTTGCTTTTTGATGTGGCACTTAACCTTTCTTTATGTGACGTGGCGTTTTATCTGTCGGTCATGGCGAACTTGATCCAAACCTATGATGCCCTTGCCCAATCGGGCGAGATTACCCGCGACCCCGCGCAAGAGGCCTGCCTGCCGGGTCTCGAAGACATCCGTGAACATCTGGACGCTGCCCCCAAGCGCAAACGCGGCATTCTGGGCGGGCTGTTTCATTCCAAACCCGAAGAGGTTCCGCAGGGGCTCTACCTGTGGGGTGGCGTTGGGCGCGGCAAGTCGATGCTGATGGATCTGTTTGTCGACAGTCTGGAAAACACCGCCGCCCGCCGCGTGCATTTCCACGCCTTCATGCAAGAGGTGCACGAGGGCATGGCCGAGGCGCGCAAGACCGGCGTGGATGACCCGCTGGCACCTGTCGCCGCGAAGATCGCCGCAGATGTAAAGCTGTTCGCCTTTGATGAAATGCAGATCACCGACATCACCGACGCGATGATCGTCGGGCGCCTGTTCGAAAAGCTGTTCGAGGCGGGTGTGGTTGTTGTCACCACGTCGAATCGCCACCCGGATGCGCTCTATAAAGACGGGCTGAACCGCCAGTTGTTCCTGCCCTTCATTGCGCTTCTGAAGGACCAGATGGTAGTGCACGAGCTGGTCAGCCCGAATGACTATCGCCAAGACCGGCTGGCAGGTGAGCAGGTCTATTTCAGTCCGGCGAATGCCGACGCACGTCAGGCGATTGATGCGCTGTGGAAGGATATGACGGGCGGACAGGCCGAGCCTTTGGTGCTGACCGTCAAGGGGCGCGAGGTGGTGTTGCCCGCCTATCGCAATGGTGCCGCGCGTGCGCGTTTCCATGACCTGTGTGGCGCGATGCTTGGGCCGGGCGACTATTTGACCGTTGCCAATGCCGTGAAGCTGCTGGTGCTGGAAGACATCCCGCGCCTGAGCCGTCAGAATTTCAACGAGGCCAAGCGATTCGTCACGCTGATCGACGCGCTTTATGAGGCAAAGGTGCGCCTGATCGCATCTGCTGCAGCTCTGCCCGAGATGCTGTATGTCGAAGGCGAAGGCTCGTTCGAGTTCGAGCGGACCGCAAGCCGTCTGCGCGAGATGCAGGATAAAGACTGGGGAATGGACGTCTAGCGGAGTGACGAGGGGCCGCGCGTCTGCGACCCCTCAGGTTTGCACCTGCCTGCCTAACTCGGATGGGGTCGGAATACCCCGAAGCGCCGCTGGGTTAGGCAAAGAGTCACGATGTAGGTTTGTGATCACAAAGGCATAGATAATTCGTGCCTTGTGCGAATCACTTTGCCGCCCCGGCGAAATGTACTGCTCGATAAGCCGTCTGCTTCATGCGGACTTTGCCTATAGAATACTCTATTTATAGGCGCTAACCCCTTAAACCGTCAACGTTTTACATAGAATCGTCGTTGATTCGCGAATCGGGCAAAAAAGTGATTCTTTTCGGGGGTTTGACTCGTGTTCTTGATGCGGTTCAGCGCGGGCGTGCAAAATTAATTTTGTGATCACGCCCGCTGAATGCAGTTTCTCAACCGTTTTCGCGCAGGATTGCACCCGCCAGATACAAGGATCCGCAAATCAGGATGCGCGACTGTGGATCGGCCTGCGTGATGGCGGCAATCGCAGCCTCGACCGAAGGTGCTGTGGCCGCGGTCATCCCAACCTTTGTAGCCTCATCCGCCGTGGTTTCGGCAGGCAGGGTATTGGGCTCGTCGGGGATGGACACGGCGGTCAGACTGTCCGCCACGCCCGCCAAGGGGCGCAGATAGCCTGCGATGTCCTTGGTGTTCAGCATCCCGCAGATCAGATGGGTGGGGCGTTTGGGTAGGTCAGCCAGAACGGTGGCCAGCATTTCGCCCGCGGCCGGGTTGTGACCGCCATCAAGCCACAGCTCGGCCTCGCCCGCGGCATCGATCAGCGGGCCGGTTTTCAGACGCTGCATCCGTGCGGGCCACGTGACGTCGCGCATGGCGGCTTCGCAGGCGGCTTCGTCAAAGCCCAGTACGCGTAGCGCGGCAATCGCGGCGCCTGCGTTTTCGATCTGGTGCGGGCCGATCAGGGCGGGCAGGGGTAGGTCCAGAAGTCCGTTTTCGTCTTGGAAGATCAGACGTCCGCGCTCTTCCCAGAAATGCCAGTGCTGGCCATGTACGAACAAAGGGCAACCCAGCTTGGCGGCGCGCGCCTCGATCACCTCGAGCGCTTCGTCTTTTTGCGGGCCAACCACGCAGGGCACGCCGCGTTTCAGAATGCCGGCTTTCTCGCCCGCGATCTCGGGCAGGGTTTCGCCCAGAAACTGCGTGTGGTCGATTGAGATCGGGGTAATCACGGTCAGCGCGGGTTTCTCAACGACGTTGGTCGCGTCCAGCCGTCCGCCCAGCCCGGTTTCCAGCAGGGTGAAATCGGCAGAGGTCTCGGCAAAGGCCATCAGCCCTGCGACAGTCGTGATCTCGAAATAGGTGATGTTCTCGCCGCCATTGGCGGCATAGCAGCGGTCCAGCACCTCGGTCAGGGCGTCTTCGCTGATCAACTCGCCCGCCAGACGAATGCGTTCGTGGAAGCGCGCAAGGTGCGGCGAGGTATAGGCGTGCACCGCCTTGCCCGCGCCTTCAAGCCCGGCACGGATCATCGCTTGGGTCGAGCCTTTGCCGTTTGTACCCGCTAGATGGATCACGGCAGGCAGCTTGTCCTGCGGGTTGTCCACGGCCTTGAGCAGCCGCCAAACACGATCAAGCGTCAGGTCGATGATTTTCGGGTGCAGTGACATCATCCGGTCAAGGATGACGTCCGAGCCTTGGGCGCTCACGCTTTGTCAGCCTTTTCCGCGTCTGTAGGCGCCTCTGCGGTCGCGGTTGGTTCGGCCTGCGTTTCAACTTCGGCTTCTGGCTCGGGCTTCGGCAGATCGCCTTTCACCGCAGGCGGTTTGCCTGTCAGCATCCGCAAAATCGTCACCAGCTCGTCTTTCATGTCCTTGCGGTGCGTCACGCGGTCCAGCATGCCGTGATCCAGCAGGTACTCGGCGCGCTGGAAGCCCTCGGGCAGTTTTTCGCGGATGGTCTGTTCGATGACACGCGGGCCGGCAAAGCAGATCAGAGCGTTGGGTTCAGCGATATGTACGTCGCCCAACATCGCGTAGGACGCGGTTACGCCACCTGTGGTCGGGTGGGTCAGGACGACAACATAGGGCAGGTTTGCTTCTTTCAGCATCTGCACGGCAACCGTGGTGCGCGGCATTTGCATCAGCGACAGGATACCTTCCTGCATCCGGGCACCACCTGCAGCTGAGAACAGCACCAGCGGGCGTTTGGTTTCCACGGCGCGTTCGGCAGCGGCGATGATCGCATTGCCCACATACATACCCATCGAGCCGCCCATGAAGCTGAAGTCTTGTGCGGCGGCGATGATCGGGGTGCGCCCAATTTCGCCTTCAGCGACCAGCATAGCTTCGCGTTCGCCGGTGCCCTTGCGGGCCGACTTCATGCGCTCGGGATATTTCTTCTGATCTTTGAACTGCAGCGGATCGTCGATCGGTGCAGGAACGTCCACCTCGGTGAAAATGCCGCCGTCAAACAGGTGCGTAAAGCGGTCACGCGGCGTGATCGCCATATGATGATCGCAGCTGGTGCAGACATTCTGGTTCTCGGCAAATTCGCGGTGGAACAGCATGGTTCCGCATTCACCACATTTGGTCCACAGATTTTCCGGCACCTCGCGACGCGAGAAAAGCGAGTTGATGCGGGGGCGGACGTAGTTTGAGATCCAGTTCATCGCCAGACTTCCTTGTTGCGTTTGGCCTTAGTTAGTCTGCCTTGGCGGCATTTGCAATTGGCGGCTTCCGCTGCGTGAGGTTCCACCATATCGCAAATGCGACCAGAACCAGAACAGTTTGCAGCATCATCGAGGCCGACGTGGTCCATCCCATCAGATCAACCTCGGCCACGAAAAGGGAAAACCCATCCAAACTTCCCTTATTGCCCAGCAGCACCATCGACATGTTATTGCCGAAGTGCAGCCCGGCGGCGGCGCCGATGTTGCCGGTGCGTACAGTTACAAAGCTTAGAACAATGCCCACAACGCTGGTGTGGATGACATAAAACACGGCGTTGATCCCCCAAGTGGCGGGATCGGCGTGCAGAAGGCCGAACGCGACCGAGGGCAGGATGGCCCAGATCCAGACCGACTGAAACCGGGCGCGGAGTTGTTGGAGCATGTAGCCGCGAAACACCAATTCCTCGGCGAAAATCTGGACGAAGATCAAAAATAGGGCGGGGGCAAGGATCAGCAGCCATTCGCGCGTTGGTAGATTGCGTTCAAGCTGGGTTTGGTCCTGAGGGGCGACGAAGAGCGGCTCGACCAATTGCAGCAGGGCCGCGGTAAAGGCGACCCCAAGTGCGATCAGGATGCCGATGCGGAATTGCCGCCAGAGCACGCGTTTTTGTGTGCCGAGAAGGGTCAGGAAGCTACGCTTGTGCAAGAAGCGCACGACCAGCCACAGACCCAGATGGTAACCCAAGAAGGTCAGAAAGAAGATCGCTGTATGTGTCGGGGTTGCCCCGTCCAGAATGGTTGCCGGGTGCGCGCCGATCAGCCACCCTCCGCCCATGAAGATTGCGAAGGTGGCGGCGAAAAAGACCACATGGATCAGGATGAACCCAAGGACCGAGCGCCAGATCTGGCACGTTGGCTGCGCAGGGGACCAGAAAGAAGACTGGGGGGCGAGGGTCACGGGGCGGCTCCTGTACGCATCAACTGGATAGTCCCTGCAAATGTGTCGTGGATCGCCGAAAAGGACAATCAGGTTTTCCCTGACTTGCGTCCTGCTGGGCAGGCTTGCTATCCGATCACAGTTGAAGCCGGAATGGTGCAGGATTGGGTGCGCGCGTGTTAAGTTGCCGAAAAGCGGGAAATATCAAGCGTCAAATGCGCTGGATCGCAGGGGGCGTTGTGACGGTGATACTGGCCGGGTGTTTCGACGGAGCCAGCTCGTATGACGTGCGCAACAGCCCGTTGTTTTCAAAACAGGCGCCGTCTGCGTCGCGCGATTTGGTGCGGCGGCGGGCGGTCATGTCCGGGACGGTCACCATCGCCGCGCCCAAGGGATATTGCGTCGATGTCAGTTCGCTGCGGGATCAGGCGCCTGGGGCGTTCGTGCCGCTTGGCGCCTGCGCGGCTCTGACGCGGAATGCTGCCGATCCCAGCCCCAAGATCCCTGCCTTTCTGGTGGCCAGCGTGACAGACCAGCCCGCTGGCGCGGCGATTGCCGACGATGACCCAGAGGTGCTGACAGAGCAGGCGCGCCGCTTTTTGGAAAGCACCGCCGGGCGCGCTGCGCTGAGCCGCTCGGGCGATGCCAGCACGGTGACCGTTCTGGACCTGAAGGCCGCCGCGGGCGTGGTGAAGGTGCTGACGCGCGACAGCTCTGCCAACCGTCCTGAGACTTTGTCGGACACCACATGGCGCGCGTTCCTGACTGTGGGCGATAAGCTGGTCGTGGCCAGTGTGACGGGGTTCACGAAGCACCCGCTGAGCCCGCGCAATGGTCTGGCGCAGTTGAATAAATTCATCGCGGCGATCGAGAAAGCAAACCCGTAAAGCCGCGTTGGCAACGGTGGCGCGGCGTCAATTTTTCGCAAATTGCGAAATTAACGATTATCTGATTAAGTGCGGCCATCCTGACACCTGATCACCACCAGAACGGGCAGAGACACAGATATGCAAAGTTGGATCACCTCGCTTTCGGATCGTTTGGCCGACCGTCGGGCCCTGCGCCGCTGGGCGCGTGTGGCGCGTGATGCGGGGTCTGTCGACAAGCCTTTGCTACGGAACGCACGTGTGCGGGCGCGTCAGTTGCGACAGCAGTTGGATCAGGTGCTGTTCACAGCAGACAGCCGTTTGGCGCTGCCGGCTTTGGGGTCCAACACGTTCCAAAAGCCGCTGCATTCCGATTGGGCCCACCGCCCGGAAGCGTGGCGCGGCCCGCTTGAGCCATCCGGCGTGGCCTCGGTCCGAAACGCGACGCCGTTCGGGGACGAGGTGAAGCTGTTTCACGATTGCCCGCTGGCCGAGGTCGCCGTGCGCCAAGTGCGCAACACGCGCGAAGCGGACCTTGCCCCGTTTGGCGTGGCGCTCGAGGTGTTCGGTTTCGAAGGCTCGTTCCTGTCCTTCGCGGTCGAGCTTCCTGACGGCGCTACCGACGGGCTGCATCGTAACCATATCGTGCGTCTGGCCGTATCCGCCGAGGCCGAGCGCCCCATCGAAGTCTTCGCGCGGCTGAACATCCAGCACGGCCCCAACCACGAACAACTGCCTGACAAGCAAACCCTTGGGGACGGCAGCGTGCAGTTCGAATTTGACCTCGCTTATTCCAACATGAACGAAAAGCGGGTGCAGAAGATGTGGATTGATCTGGTGTTTGGCGATCCTGAAATGAACCAGATAACGCTGCGCGACCTGACGCTGTACCGTTATCCCCGTGCCGAGATCTAAGGGCATCTGTTGAGAAGGAGCTATCATGGCTGACATGACGCTTGAGAAAGCCCGCATTCACGCCGGTATCTGGGAAGGTGTTCTGACGGCGAATGTCGATGCCGCGCCCGAGCTTGAGGTGACACATCAGGCGCAGGTTGTGTCGGGGGTTGAGGTCGCTGTGGTGGAAGGCCTGTCTGGTCAATTCAGCGTGCGTGTACCGATCCCGGCCGCGCTGCTGGGCGACGGGATCCAGACCTTCGTCATTCAGGACAAGTTGACCGGGCAGACGCTGGACAGTTTCGTGATTGTCACCGGCGAGCCGCTTCAGGCGGACATCCGCGCCGAGATGGACCTGCTGCGCTCGGAACTCGACATGCTGAAACGGGCCTTTCGCCGGCATTGTCAGGACGGCGGCGAAGGATGACCGCGATTCTCGTCAGTGCGTGCCTGCTGGGGCAGAAAGTGCGCTATGACGGGGCGGCGAAAACGTTGACGGATGATCGGTTAAGCCGTTGGGCGCAGAAAGGCTGGTTGCATCCGATCTGTCCCGAGCTTTTGGGTGGTCTGTCCGTCCCACGCCTGCCCGCCGAGATCGAACCGGGTCACGATGGTGTATCGGTTCTGTCGGGGCAGGGGCGTATTCTGGATATGCATGGGGGCGACGTGACAGAGGCATTTCTGCATGGCGCCAAGATCGCAGTGGCCACGGCGCAAAAGCATGGATGTAAATTCGCCCTGTTGACCGAAGCCAGCCCGTCTTGTGGCACAGATGTTATCTATAGCGGCCATCACGATGGTGTCCGACGCGCCGGGATGGGCGTAGTGGCTGCAGCTTTGACGCGGGCTGGCGTGCAGGTGTTCTCGTCCGAGCGGATCGAGGAATTGGCGGCTGTGATCGACTTCTGAGTGATCGATCTTAGAATTGAGACACGAATACCCTGCCACGCCTCCGGCGTTCTCGGGACATTCGTGTCACATCGTGATCGAATTAAAAGATCGAACACTCTAGATTACGCAGCGTTTCAGGTGACACTGCTTTACGTGCACGTCAATATTTCGGGAAACGCAGCCCGAGGACCGCTATGACCCGCTACCCACATCTTCTTGCCCCGCTCGACCTTGGTTTCACCACGCTGAAAAACCGTGTCCTGATGGGGTCGATGCACACCGGACTTGAGGAGCGCGGCGATTGGAACCGCGTGGCCGAGTTCTATGCAACCCGCGCCCGTGGCGGTGCAGCCCTGATCGTGACGGGCGGGATGTCCCCGAATGAAGAAGGCGGCGTGTTCCCCGGTGCGGCCGGGCTGTTCTCGGACGAAGATATTGCCAACCACAAGACGGTCACGGATCGCGTGCATGCGGAAGGCGGCAAGATTGCCATGCAGATCCTGCACGCTGGGCGCTATGCCTATGGGCCGAACTGTGTGTCCGCCAGCCCCGTGAAGTCCCCGATCTCGCCCTTCCCGCCGAAAGAGCTGGACGAAGAAGGTATTCAGAAACAGATCGACGATTTCGCCACCGCTGCCTCCCGTGCCAAGGAAGCCGGATACGATGGGGTCGAGGTCATGGGGTCCGAAGGCTATTTCCTGAACCAGTTCCTTGTGACCCACACCAACAAACGCGAGGACCGTTGGGGCGGGTCCTATGAAAACCGGATGCGTCTGCCGATCGAGGTCGTGAAGGCAGTGCGCGAGGCGGTCGGGCCGGACTTCATTATTATCTATCGCCTGTCGATGATCGACCTTGTGCCCAACGGGTCCACCTTTGAGGAGGTGATCCAGCTGGCCAAGGAAATCGAAGCAGCTGGCGCGACCATCATCAACACCGGCATTGGCTGGCACGAGGCACGCATCCCGACGATCGCCACCTCGGTCCCGCGTGCGGCGTTCACATGGGTGACCAAGAAGCTGATGGGGCAGGTGTCGATCCCGGTCATCACCTCGAACCGGATCAACACGCCCGACGTGGGCGAAGAGGTTCTGGCAGGTGGCGCGGCCGACATGGTGTCGATGGCGCGCCCGTTCCTGGCGGATCCGGATTTCGTGGTCAAAGCGGCCGAGGATCGCGCGGGCGATATCGCGCCCTGCATCGCCTGTAACCAAGCCTGTCTGGATCATACGTTCGGCGGCAAGATCTCGACCTGTCTGGTCAACCCGCGCGCCTGTTACGAGACCGAGCTCAGCTATGACCTGACCGACACGCCGAAATCCATCGCCATCGTGGGCGCTGGGCCTGCGGGGCTGGCCACCGCGCTGGTCGCGGATGAGCGCGGCCATAAGGTGACGCTGTTTGATCGCGCCGATCAGGTAGGGGGGCAGCTGAACATGGCCAAGAAAATCCCCGGGAAGGAAGAGTTCATAGGGCTGGTCGACTGGTATGACCGGATGGTCCGCGCCTCGGACATTGATCTGCAGTTGGGGCGTGAGGTGTCGGCTGACGATCTGGTTGGCTTTGACGAGGTGGTGATCGCCACGGGCGTCGCGCCGCGCGATCCACAGATCGACGGGCAGGACGGTGCGAATGTCCTGTCCTATATCGACGTGCTGCGCCATGAGGCGCCTGTGGGCAAAAACGTTGCCATCATCGGCGCGGGCGGCATCGGGTTTGATATTGCCGAGTATCTGACGCAGGCCGGTGACAGCCCGACCGAGAACCTCGAGGAATGGCTCGCCGAATGGGGCGTCACCGATCCGGGCGAAGCGCGGGGTGGATTGGCCCCGGAAGGCCCGAGCCCCGAAGCTCCGGCGCGTCAGGTCGTGCTGCTACAACGCAAGGCGCAGGCGCTGGGCAAGGGATTGGGCAAGACCACCGGCTGGATCCATCGTGCGACCCTGAAAATGAAGGGCGTCGAAATGCAGGGCGGCGTGAACTACGAACGCATCTCGGACGAGGGGCTGATGGTCAGCTCGGGCGAGGCACGCGAGAACCCCCGCGTGATCGAGGCTGACCACATCATCCTCTGCGCGGGTCAGGTGCCGGAACGCACAGTTTTTGATCAGCTGGCCGAGAAAGGCATTACCGCGCATATCATTGGTGGTGCAGATGTCGCGGCCGAGCTTGACGCCAAGCGGGCCATCGACCAAGGATCGCGACTGGCGGCCTCGCTTTAATGACTGGGGCCTTGAAGGAGGCCCCATGCTTTTCCTGTCGATCTTTTTAGGACTTCTGCCCAGCTTCCTTTTGATAGGGCTGGGCGGGCTGGTTCGTGGGCGTCTATCGGACAACGCGTGGCAGGGGCTGGATCGCCTGAATTTCGAGATCCTGTTCCCCGCCCTTCTGTTCGTCGCCGCCGCGAGCCGCCCGATCGAAATTGCGCAGGTCATCACCATGGCGCCCGTGGTCTGGGCCATTCTGGGGATGGGGCTGGCGCTGGGCTGGCTGACGCGCCGCATCGGGCCGGACCGTTTTCTGGATTTCGCAGGTGCGTGGCAGGTCACGTGGCGCTTCAACACCGCGCTGGGTCTGGTGGCTGTTGCGCTATTGCAGCAGGGCGGTCTGGGCGAGATGGCCGTGGCCGTCGGTATGGGGGTTCCCGTTGCAAATCTGTTTGCGGTCAGCGCGTTGTCCCGTGGTGGCGCGATGGGGCTGAAACAGACGCTTCTGAAGATCGCGCTGAATCCCTTTCTGCTGGCCAGCCTGTCGGGCTTGTGTGTGGGGCTTTTGAAGATCCAGATCCCACAGCCGATCATGGCGCCGCTTGATCTGCTGGCAAAAGCCGCCATTCCCGTCGCGCTGCTGTCCATTGGGGCCACGATGGAGTGGAAGGCTCTGGCGCGGCTGAACCGCTTCAGCGCGGCGATCTCGGCGATCAAACTGGTGGCCCTGCCTGCCTTCGCGCTGGCCTGCGGCGTTGTCTTGGGGCTGACACCGGCGGTTGCCTCGGTTCTGGTGGTGTTTGCAGCGCTTCCGACCGCGTCCGCTGCGCATGTGCTTGCGTCCGCATTTGGGGCCGAGCGCCGTCTTGTGGCCACATTGATTGCACAAACCACATTGCTGTCCGCCCTCAGCCTGCCGCTGTGGATTACAATCGCTGAAGTTGTGTTTGCCTTACGTTAGAGTGAACGCTCGTTCAGTTAGCGCTTCATTCGCTTAGGTTTTGTTATGCTTATGAATAGGTGCTCCGACCTCTGCAGCCTGGGGTTGTGAGGTCCCCGAGATCTGTCAAATTGTCTCGTTTCCAGATCGTGAACATAAGCCGAATTACCCCCTTAATGTCGGCAGGTCTTCACAGTCTTGCCCTAATTTATGGCGATACAAATATGGCTGCGAGGATTTTTTAGAGAGTGTGTGATGGATCGATTGACCGAAATGGAGGCATTCGCAACAGTCGTGGATCAAGGGGGGTTCACAGATGCCGCCAGGAAGATGGGGATTTCGAAGTCGGCTGTATCGAAACATGTGTCCAGTCTTGAGGCGCGTTTGGGTGCGCGGCTTCTAAACCGAACAACACGACGTGTCAGCCCGACTGAGATTGGCTTGGCGTATTATGATCGTGCGCGTCGTGTTCTGAATGACGCGGGCGAGGCGGACGCCTTGGTGACGTCCATGCAATCAGCACCTGCAGGGATGCTGCGGATTTCGGTTGCGACAGATTTCGGCGTCAATCACCTGAGCCCAGTCTTGGGCGAGTTCCTGAAGGATTTCCCCGAGGTCACCGTAAACATGGAATTGGCGAACCGGTATGTCGAACTGATCTCGGAAGGGTTCGACATGGCCATCCGCGTGGGCGAGCTGGAAGACAGCTCGCTGCGCGCGCGCAAGATTGCTGAAACCACACGTAAAATGGTCGGCAGTCCCGCGTATTTCGAGCGTTACGGACGTCCCCAACGCATTGACGACCTGAACAACCACAAGCTTCTGCATTATTCCAGCCAAAGCTCGGGCAATGTCTGGAAGATCCCCGCCCCGTCGGGCGAGCTGCGGCAGGTGCGTTCGGCTGGGTGGCTGAGCGTGAATGACGGGCAGTCGCTGTTGAACGCGGCGATCTCGGGCTTGGGCATCGCCTATCTGCCCAGCTTCCTCTATGCCGACGCGTTAGAGCAGGGCTTGGTTGAAGAGGCCATTCCAAACCTACCTGCCGATATTCAGGGGATCTATGCGGTGTATCCTCCGGGCCGGTTTACGCAGCCTAAAGTACGCGCGTTCATTGATTTTCTGGTGCAGGCCTTTGCAAACAAAGGGCCTGACATCTGGTAAAGGCAGAGCAGTACAAGCGAAGAGTATCTGCGGCGGGCTGGTCCCGCCGCTTTTTTGTGAACTATTCCGTGTTCAGAAGAACCGCTTCCACACGCCGGTTCAATTCGCGTCCCTCGGCTGTGGCATTCCCGGCCAAGGGGGATAGATAGCCCACGCCATCGGCAGACAGCTGGCCCGCGTCCGCGCCATAGCCGTTGATCAGACGCTCCATCACCGATGCGGCGCGCTTGCGTGACAGAGCGACGTTGCCGTCTAAACTGCCTTCGGCATCGGTATGCCCCACCAGCACGACCCGTCGGGTAGGATCGGCGGACAGGAAATTGGCCAGTTCTGACAGCGCGGGTACGTCGCCATTGGCAAGCTCTGCCGATCCGGTCGCGAAGGTCAGGCCGGACAGCACCACATATCCAGCACTCTGAAGTTGGGCGTCCAACGGACCGCTTGACTGAGGCGCAGCAGTCGGCGCAGCCTCGGTCGTGACCGGCACAGGCGCGCTGTCTTCCGAGGGCGTCACGAAGGTTAGCTCGAAAAACGCATCCTGCGCGCTTTGGCTGACCAGAATTTGCGCAAAGCTGTCATCCTTGCGGGCACTCAGGAAGTGATAGTCTGCCAGATCGACGAACATATCGGGGGACTGAAAATGCCCCAGCTGAAACCGGAAATCGAATCCGCCGCAGGACACCGCCTGACATTGGTACAGGACACGATAACCATCCTGACGCAACTGTTCACGCAGCGCGGTCAGGATTTGATAGCTGCGGCCGGTTTGGCCGGGGACGCGCCACGCTTGCCGGCTAACATGGCCAGCGGCGGTGATGGCCGGAACCGTCGCACCGTCAAAGCGGCTTGTGGCAATCTCGACCTGACCATTTTCCGAAACTTCGGCCTGAAGCCTGGCCCCCGCGGGCAGGTCCAGCGCCGCCGCCCCGAAGGGCAGCGTGGCGACCACACAGGCAAAGGCGAACAGGCGGCGGAGTTGGATCATCGGCTTTGAGCGTGATATTCGTCGTTTGGTTTCATGCCCACGGCCGAGGCCATGCGGTTTGACATCGAGAAGAACCCGACCGTCGCCGCGATGTCCCAGATATCCCGGTCCGAGAACCCAACGTCGCGCAGCGCTTGGCGATCTGCTTCCTCAGTCTCTGAGGACGCTTTGGTGATTTTTTCAGAGAATGTCAGCATTGCGGTCTGACGCGCGTCCAGATCGGCCATGCGCCAGTTCATCACCATCGCCTCGCCCAGTTGCGGATTTCCCGACAGTTGACGTACGGCGGCGCCGTGAGCGACCTGACAATACCAGCACCGATTGATCGAGCTGACGACCACCGCGATCATCTCGCGCTCCAGTTTGGACAGGCCGCTGTCGTCCAGCATCACCTCGTTATACATGTCCATGAAGGGGCGCAGCTTGGCCATATCGAACGCATAGGCCTGCAGCACATTCGGGACCATTCCCAGCTTTTCATCACAGATGTTGAAGTACTTCTGGATGTCTTCGGGCAGGGGGTCGACCATCGGCAGGTCAAGGGCGGTGATGCCGTTCGTTTTGCGCGCCATGCTGTATCCTTCTTAGCGTTTCACTCGGTAATGGTAGTGCCCAACCAGATGCATGCCAAGATTTGCATACAGCGGATTTGCAGCGTGGTTGCCTTGGGTCACGATCAGCGACAGGAACTCGGCACCCTGTTCTTCGGCCCATTTTGCGGCTTGTTTCAGCAGGTTCTGGCCGGTGCCCATGCGACGTAGCTTGGAATCGACATGCAAAGCATGGGCCATCGCGATGCCGTCGTGAACGCCTACGAAGCCAACGCCCGCAGGCGTGTCATCGGTGCGTGCCAGAAGGGCGGTCTTGGGGCAGTCTGCGCGGTCCATCACAGCGCGGCGATGTTCGTGGATGCCGCCTTCTTCCCATAGCTCGGTCATGATCGACAGCATGGGCCAGATCGCAAAGGCCGAGACCGGCGGTAGAGGCTCGCGTGTCAGCTCAGCCACGGGAACGACCCAGATGTTCACCGGGTCGACGATGTCATAACCGTGTTGCGCCAGCATCTCGTCCAGATGTTCGTCGCCTGCGCGGATCTGGAACAGCGGGTCCATACCCATGTCGCGCATGGCCTTCTCGGCGGCGGGCAGATCGGCTTCGGTGGTCGGCCAGTTCTCGGTCGCGGCGGACACCCGCTTGCCGCCACCTGCGCCGTCGCGCACCACCCACGCGCCAACGCGGTGCGTAGCGGCTGGGGGCCAAGTGGCTTCACAGACCTCGATCAGGTGTTCGGCGGTGGGAAGATGGGGCGTTGTCATGTGGCCTCCTTGAACTGGTCTTGAAGCGAACGGGTGGCGTCTTCCAAAAGGGACACATCCGTGCCGCGAATAACGATGTTGACGCCGAATGCGCCGTTTTCAATGAACGGGTAGGATCCGAAGCTTAGTGTAGCATATTGCTGGACAAGCTGCCCCAAAGGCCCAGCAATGTCGCCTTCACCGCGGTTGATCCGCACCGTGCGGGACACCAAAGGCGCACCGCCGGTCAGTCCGGGCAGAACGCTTTCGACCATGGCGGTGAAGACCGATGGAACCCCAGCCATCACATGCACGTTTTCCAGTGTAAATCCGGGCGCGATCGAGACGGGATTGTCGATCAGCGTGGCCCGATCCGGGATGCGCGCCATGCGCTGGCGAGCTTCGTTAAACTCGCGCCCATTTTCGGCGTAATAGGCGGCAAGCAGATCGCGGGCGTCGTCGCGAATGTCGATATGGTCATCAAAGGCACGGGCGATACAGTCGGCGGTGATGTCGTCATGCGTCGGGCCGATCCCACCCGAGGTAAAGACATGATCGTATCCGGCGGAAAGGGCTTTCACGGCGGTGACAATCGCGTCTGCGTCGTCGGACACCACACGCACCTCTTTCAGATCAATGCCGTGCTCGGTCAGGCGGCCTGCAAGGTGATGCATATTCGCATCCCGCGTCCGGCCCGACAGGATTTCATCTCCGATCACCAGCATTGCGGCAGAGGGGTTGGGCATCGCTTGTTCCTTTCCTGTTTCCGGTATAGGCCCGAGATATGGAATTTCCCAGCCCTCTTATACCCGCCACGCTTGTGCGTCGTTATAAACGCTTTCTTGCCGACTGCCTGCTAACAGATGGTCGCGAAGTGACAGCCCACTGCGCCAATCCCGGTTCCATGATGGGGCTGGCCGAGCCGGGCTCGAAAATCTGGTTGGAGCCTAACGATGATCCCAAGAAAAAGCTGAAATTCGGCTGGCGATTGGTGGAACATCCGGACGGGCATTTCACCGGCGTGGACACCTCGGTTCCGAACCGTGCACTGAAAGCCGCGCTTGAGGTGCGTGCCGTGCCGGGGTTGGGCGACTACCACAGCGTCCGGGCCGAGGTGAAATACGGCGAGAAAAGCCGCATTGATTTCCTGCTGGAAGGCGACGGGTTGACCTATGTTGAGGTCAAATCCGTCACCCTGTCGCGTCAGCCCGGTCTGGCCGAGTTTCCCGACAGCGTCACCGCCCGCGGCACCAAGCATCTGGGCGAGCTGGCGAAGATGGTCGGCGAAGGCCACCGGGCCGTGATGCTCTATCTGGTGCAGCGCACGGATTGCGACCGGTTCGATCTGGCACGGGACATTGATCCCACCTATGGGCAGGCCTTCGATGCGGCCCGCGCGGCGGGGGTCGAGGTGATCGTTTTGGGTACCACAATTTCGCCGTCTGGGGTCGATGTCGCAGCCCCTCTGGCGTCTTTGGTCTGAACGCCCTATCTAGGGGGCAGAAGAAGGAAACCACCATGGACGACAAGATGCGCGTAACCAAGGAAGGCATTCGCCTCTATGACCCGGCGGATTTCGCTGGGATGCATGCAGCGGGTAAGCTGGCAGCCGAGATTCTGGACCGCGTGGCCCCGATGATCGCCCCCGGTGTGACCACCGCCGAACTGGATGCCGCAATCGAGGCGATGGTGGACGAAGCAGGGGCCGTGTCGGCCACGATCGGCTACAAGGGCTATAAGCACGCGTCGTGTATCTCGCTGAACCATGTGGTGTGCCACGGCATTCCCGGCTCGAAAACGCCGAAGATGAAGAATGACAAGACCGGTCGCAAACATGACGAGCTGGTCGAGGGCGACATCCTGAACATTGACGTCACTGTGATCGTCGATGGCTGGTATGGCGACACCAGTCGCATGTACAAGGTCGGCAAGGTCAAACCCTATGCGGACCGTCTGATCCAAGTGACCCATGACGCGCTGATGGAGGGCATCGCCGCCGTCAAGCCGGGCAACACCTTTGGCGACATCGGTCACGCCATCCAGAAATACGCCGAGGCACAGCGCATGTCCGTCGTGCGCGATTTCTGCGGTCACGGTCTGGGCCGCGTGTTCCACTCGCCTCCCAACGTGCTGCACTATGGCCGTCCGGGTACGGGTGCTGTGCTGGAAGAAGGCATGTTCTTCACCATTGAGCCGATGATCAATCTGGGTCGCCCGGAGACTAAGATCCTGTCCGATGACTGGACCGCGATCACCCGAGATAAATCGCTGTCGGCGCAGTTTGAACACTCGGTCGGTGTGACCGCAGATGGGTGCGAGATCTTTACCTTGTCGCCTGCTGGAAAGTTCCACCCGACCTGGGGGTGAACGCAAATTTGACTTAGGGGAAACTTCTTCAAGTTTCCCCCTAGTCTCCAAGTTTTCTTTAAATCTGTGGTGCCTGCTACGTTTCTGTGTACTCGCAAATCGAAATCACCGTGTCGCCATAGCGGCGGCTGTCCAGTTGAGTGACTCCAGCAGGCGGGATTACCGGCACGTTGTCCTCCCACACGATCAGTGCACCATCAGCCACCCAGCCCGACTTGATCGCTGCCGCCAGCGCCTTTTCGCCCAGTCCCTTCCCATAGGGCGGGTCCAGAAAGATCAGATCATGGGGCGTGCCTTCGGGCAGGCGGGTGGCGTCGCGTTTCAGCACTGTCGCTTCGTCCGCGCAGCGACATTTCTGGATGTTCTCGCGGATCAGCGATAGAGATTTGCGCCCGTCATCGACCAAGGTCACATGAGCGGCCCCGCGCGACAGGGCTTCAAGCCCTAACGCGCCGGTGCCTGCAAACAAGTCAAGCACACGCGCACCGTCGATCGGGTCGCCAAAGCGCCCGCCGGTCAGCATGGAAAACAGGCTTTCACGTACGCGGTCGGTGGTGGGGCGCAAATGTGCGCCCGCATCCCCTTTGCCGACACTTGCCAACGCAAGCCCGCGAAATCGGCCAGCGATGATCCTCATGCCAGAAGGGCTTTCAGCTCGGTTCCCGGATCGGCCACGGCGGCTTTGTCGGGCGACTTCCCGCCTTCGACCAGCCGCTTGCCGACCATATAGGCGCGCGGATCATTCATCGCGTCGACAGCTAGCAACGTATCGCCTTGATAGTACCAGAAACTGACGCTGCCCTCTTTGTCGCCGGGGCGGGTGACGATGTTGTCATAGCCCGTGTTCAGGCCCGCAATTTGCAGCTTCACGTCATACTGATCCGACCAGAACCACGGTTTGGCGACGTAATCGACACCTTCGTTCATCATGTTGCGGGCGACGATTTCGGCCTGATCAATCGCGTTGGGGACGCTTTCCAAACGGATACGCTCGCCGCGATACGGGAACGAGGCGCAATCGCCCGCCGCCCAGATCGACGCATCCGAGGTGCGGCCCTGTGCGTCGGTCTTGATGCCGTTGTCCAGCTCCAGCCCCGCGCTTTCGGCCAGTGCGCTGTCGGGAGCGATGCCCACACCAACGATGGCGAAATCAATCTCCAGCATGGCCCCGTCTGACAGGGTGGCACCCGTCACGCGGCCCTCGCCGGTTAGCCGATCCAGCCCAACGCCTTCCCGAATGTCGACGCCATGCGAGGTATGTAGCGTGCGGAAATAGTCCGAGGTCTCGGGTGCCGCGACCCGTTGCAGGATGCGGTCGGCCATTTCGACCAGCGTGACCTTCAAGCCCTTCTTTGCGGCCACTGCCGCGGCTTCCAGACCGATATAGCCCCCACCGATAATCAATACGCTGCGACCTTCGGCGAACTCGGGCGCCATGCCGTCCACATCAGCCAGAGTGCGCACCACGTGCACGCCGTCCAAATCGCCACCAATCGCGGCAGGCAGATAGCGGGGCGTGGATCCGGTGGTGATGGCCAGTTGGTCATAGGAGATGCGCTCATCCCCGATCACGACCTCTTTCGCAGCCGCATCAATCGCGTTCACGCGGGTGTCCAGCCGCAGGGCGATGTTCTGATCCGCATAGAAGTTCTCAGGCCGCAGATAGAGGCGCTCCAGCTCCATATCCCCCAGCAGATAGGCCTTGGATAGCGGCGGTCGCTGATAGGGCGGCGCGCTTTCGGCGCCAATCAGAGTAACGTCCCCGTCAAAGCCCGAGTTGCGCAGTTTGGCGACCAGGGATGCTCCGGCCTGTCCGGCTCCGATCACGACGATATGGCTCATGGTTTTCTCCGCGTTTCTTCGCCCCGACGTTAGGCGAAAATTGGTTGCTTTGACAACGATCAGTTGGTGAGTATTTCGCGCTACTCTGGTTCGGCATTTCCGATTGCTTTGAACGGGCCGTATGAGGTCAGGATGTCGATGTCCTGCGCAACGGCGCGCTGCTCTGATTGCAAAAACTGGTCGACGGCCTCGCGAAAGCCGGGGTCGTTGATCCAATGCAGCGAATGGGTGGTGACGGGCAGATAGCCGCGCGCCAGTTTGTGTTCACCCTGCGCGCCAGCCTCGACCCGGTCCAGCCCGTGCTGAATGGCAAAACTGATGGCCTGATAATAACACAGCTCGAAATGCAGGAACGGGTGGTCCTCGACGCAGCCCCAATAGCGACCGAACAGCGTGTCGCGGCCGATCACGTTCAGCGCGCCGGCCACGGGGCGGCCGTCGCGTTCGGCCAGAACCAGGAGCAAGTCGCCTGCCATCGTGTCATGGAGCTGATCAAAGAAGGCGCGGGTCAGGTACGGGCGGCCCCACTTGCGCGCGCCGGTGTCCTGATAAAAATGCCAGAACGCGTCCCAGTGCTGCGGTTGGATTTGGTCGCCGGTTAGGGCGATGATCTCGCCATCAAACCCTTGGGCGATGCGGCGTTCCTTGCGGATTTGCTTGCGCTTGCGAGAACTCAGCGCGTTCAAAAAACCGTCGAAATCCGCGTAGCTGTCATTCTGCCAATGGTACTGCAACCCTTCGCGGGCTAGCAGCCCCATGGCTTTGCCTGCCTCGGCCTCGTCGCCCGTGCAGAAAGTCACATGCGCCGAGCTGATCTGGTTGTCCGCCGCGATCTGCACCATGCCCTGCACCAGCGCGGCCCGCCCGATCTGCGTGTTGCCGGGGCGGGTCAGAAACCTGCGCCCGGTGACGGGCGAGAACGGGACGGCGGATTGTAGCTTTGGATAATAACTTCCCCCGGCACGCTCATACGCATCCGCCCAGCCGTGGTCGAACACGTATTCGCCCTGACTGTGGGTTTTTACATAGAGCGGCATCACTGCGATGACCTGATCTCCCGCGTGGACCGTCAGGTGTTGTGGATGCCAGCCCGTGCCTTCCCCGACCGATCCCGACCGCTCCAGCGCTGACAGAAACGCGTGTGTCGTAAATGGGTCCAATGCCCGCCCGCCCGCGGCCCGTTCGGGGCAGGCGCAGGCATCCCAATCCTCGGCGCGGATCGCGTCGAGGGACTGGTGGGTGCGGATGTCGACTTGGGTTTCGCTCACGGTCCTATTGAGGGGCAGAGGGCAGGACGGGTCAAGCCAGATAGCCTTCGAACGTGACGTTGTCGGCCACTTTGCGGGCCTCGGCTTCGACCTCTTGCGATCGCACGGTCCAGCACAGAACCTGCACGCCGCGATCCTTCAGGCGCGTGACCGCCGGGTTGTTCAGATCCCGCACATCATGGCTGATGAAGCTTGCGCCCACCCGGTCGTAGTCGGGAATGTCGCGCAGATATGCGCGCGTGGCAGCAGGCAGAAGCGAGGTATCTTCGTCGGTGTAGGCCTCGGTTGTCAGGCCAAGGGGCAGGGTGGTGTTGTGCTTGCCAAATTCTGCAACAGAATGGGGATTGAAGGACATGACGGCGACGTCGCCGGTGTAGCCCTCCAGCGCCTCGGCCGTGGCCTTCTCCATCATCCCGTCATGCGGCCCCATGGCGCCGTGCTGGTCTTTTAGCTCGACCAGCAAGGGGACGCGGCCTGCGACGATCTCGAGCACTTCGGCGAAGCTGGGAATACCCTCGTCCCCGCCAGTTAGTCCGATCCCGGCCAGCTCGACCGCATCGTGCTGACGAATGGGGCCCGTATCGCCGGTCAATCGGGACAGGTCATAGTCGTGAAAGACCATGGCCTGCCCGTCTTTCGACATTTGCAGATCAATCTCGATCCCGTAGCCCGCATCCACAGCGGCACGGATGGCCGCGCGCGAGTTCTCGGGCCGACCCGCCGACAGATCGTGCAGGGCGCGGTGGGCAATCGGCCGGTCAAAGAAGCTTTGCGGCAGAGGGACGGGTTTACGCGTCATTTGATCTGAAAGATGCCTTCGATTTCCACGGCCACGCCAAAGGGCAAGCTGGCGGCGGACACGGCGGAACGGGCGTGACGACCAGCATCCCCCAGAGCTTCCACCATGAAGTCCGACGCGCCGTTGATCACTTTCGGCTGGTCGCCAAAGTCAGCGGTCGAGTTCACGAAGCCCACCAGTTTCACCACGCGCTGAAGACGGTCCAGATCGCCACCACAGGCGGCTTTCACTTGGGCCAGAAGGGCAATGGCGCAGCTGCGGGCGGCGTCGGCACCTTCCTCGGCGGTCATGTCGTCGCCCAGCTTGCCGGTCAGGAACGCGCCGTCCTTCATCGAGATCTGGCCCGAGACATGCACGAGGTCTCCGACCTGAACATAAGGCACGTAATTGGCTGCAGGGGCAGGGGCGTCGGGCAGGGTGACGCCCAGTTCGGCAAGGCGGGTTTCAAAAGCGCTCATCGGGTGATCCTTTCGTTTGATTGGCCTGTTGGACAGGCGTTGTCCGGACGCTAGCCCGCGTCCGAGATCAGGGGAAGGGGGAAACCGACGCCTTCGCGCTTTTCCCCGTCGCGGGGGATCAGGACTCGCGGAAGGCCTTCTTGAAATAGTCCAGCAGCGGCTCGACCAGATACAGGATCGGGCTGCGATCCGTGGTGCGGATGAAAGCTGAAACGGGCATGCCGGGGATCAGCACCGCGCCTTCTGGCAGGCGATCAATCTCGCCGTCATTCATCCGGATTTCTGTCAGATAGAAGGCCTGCCCGGTCACATCGTCCACGAACGCGTCTGCGGAGATGCGCGTGACATGGCCCAGCAGATCGGGGGTCTCGCGGCTGTTGAAGGCGGGGAATTGCAGATACACGGTCTGCCCCACATAGATCTGGTCCACATGCAGCGGTTCAACCCGCGAATTGATCACCAGATTGCGGTCTTGCGGGACGACAAACAGCAAGGGCTGGGCGGGTTGAATCACGGCACGTTCTGCAAAGACCTGCAATCCGTGGATCACGCCGGTGACGGGCGCGCGGATTTCCAAGCGGTCGAGTTGCTCGAGCAGATTGCGGCGCTGTTCGGCCAGATCGCGGGTGTTGGCGCGGGAATCGCGCAGTTCCGAGATCGCCTGTTCACGCAGGTCGGTTTGCAATCCGATGCTTTGCAGCTCGGTCTCGGTGATGCGCAGTTCGGCCTCGGCGCGGGCGGCAGAAAGTTCGCCCAGACGCCCGGAAATGCCCGCTTTTTCACGCTTCAAACCCAGCACGCGCGAGGCTTGCGACAGGCCTTTGTCCAGCAGGGCTTGCTGGTTTGTCAGTTCCTCGCGGATCAAGGCCAATTGTTCGCGCAGCGCGGTGGTTTGCGCATCAAACCCGTCCAATTGGCGCGAGATCTGGGTCTTGCGTTTGTCGAGCTGTTCAAGCTGTGTCGACAGCCCGTCCATGCGCGAGGTGAACAGGCGCATCTGGCCCTGCATCAGGCTGTCGATTTCTGGATTGATTGCGGCGGCGTCGATCAACTCGGGGTCAAACGTCAAATCGACCGCGCGGTCGCGCTCGGCCTCGAAGCGGGCTTGGCGGGCCAGAAGCTCGAAATACTGGCCTTCGATGATGGTCAGTTGCGAGGCCAGCTGCCTTGCGTCCAGGCGCACCAGCACGTCGCCCGCCTGCACCGCGCCGCCTTCCTTGATCAGGATTTCGGTCACGACGCCGCCGTCCGGGTGCTGAACCACCTTGCGGTTCTGTTCGATCTGGACCTGCCCCTCGGCGATCACAGCGCCTGACAATTTGCTGGCGATAGACCATGTGCCGAAGCCGCCGATCAGGACCAGCAAAGCGATGAAGCCAAGGATCAGCGGGCGGCGGGCCGAGAAATTCGGGGCGTCGGGTGCGTGTGTCATTGCGTGCCCCCGTTCGTCTGCGCCGTCTGGATTTGCTGCGCATTCTGAACATGCTTGTTCAGCACCTCGTCGCGCGGGCCGAAGCTGCGGGCGACACCGTCGCCGATGATCAAGAGCAGTTCGCATTCCCGAATGGCGGCGGGGCGGTGGGCCATGATCATCACGGCGCCGCCGCGGTCTTTTACCGCGCGGATTGCGTTGTTCAACGCCTGCGTCCCGTCGTTGTCGAGGTTCGAGTTCGGCTCGTCCAGCACCAGAATGACCGGGTCGCCATAGATCGCGCGGGCCAACCCTACGCGCTGCATCTGTCCCCCTGACAGGGGGGCGCCCCCCGGTGCAAGCCGCGTGTCATAGCCGTCGGGTAGCGACAGGATCAGCTCGTGCGCGCCGGCCATCTGGGCGGCAGCGACGACGGCGGTGGCGTCTGGCTGCAGCTCCAGCCCGGCGATGTTTTCGGCAATCGTGCCGTCGAACATTTGCACGCGCTGCGGCAGATAGCCGATATACTGCCCCAAAGCCTCGGGCGCATAATTGTCCAGAGATGCGCCGCCCAAGCGGACCGTCCCGGCATCTGGCGCGACAACGCCCGTCAGTACGCGCGCAAGGGTTGATTTGCCCGATCCTGATGGGCCGATGACCCCCAATGCCTCGCCCGGGTTCAGGTCGAATGTGACCTGTCGCAGGACGGCGCGGCTTGCGCCACGCGGAATGACAGTCAGCTTGTCTACGCTCAGCTTCGCGCCTGGGCGCGGCAATGCGGTGCGGTTTTGCTCGGGCGGGGTTTCGGCCAAAAGCTCGGCCAGAGCCTGCCGGCCGGACCGTGCGCGTTGCACGAGTTGCCATTGGTTCACGGCCATATCCACAGGCGCAAGGGCACGGCCCAGCAGGATTGATCCCGCGATCATCGCGCCCGGAGATATCTCGCCCTTCAAAGCCAGATACGCCCCAAGTCCCAGCATCGCGGATTGCAGAAACTGGCGGAAGGTCTTGGACATGGCGGAAAACTGCCCCAGCCGATCCGAGGCGCGTAGGTTTTCATATAGCGACATATCGCGGGACTGATGCCAGCGCCTATACGCCCCGCTGGACATGCCAAGCGCGCGGACCATTTCGGCCTCGACTCGCATCTGCTCGGCCATCTGATCTGCGTGGTGGGTGGCAATCGTTGCTTTGGTCAACGGCCCCTTGGTCATGATCTGGTTCAGTACCGTGATTCCGATCAACACGGCCCCACCCGCGATGGCCAGAAGCCCCAGCCACGGATGGAAAATGCTGATGGCAAACAGGAAAAACGGGGTCCAAGGAATGTCGAAGGCGGCGGTGATAGCGGGGCTGGAGAGCAGCTTTTGCACCGCCTCAAGATCCTTCAGCCCGGCCGTGGTGCCGCCATCCTTAAGCGGCTGGCGCAGGACGGCAGAAAACACGCGCTGATCAAGCGAGGCCTGAAACTGTGCCCCGGCACGCGCCAGAATGCGCGCGCGGGCATAGTCCAGAATGCCCATCATCAGAAACAGGAAGCCCATCAGCAGGGTCAGGGCGATCAACGTCGCCTCGGACCGGCTACCAAGCACCCGATCATACAACTGCAGCAGATAGATCGGCGCCGTCAGCATCAGCAGGTTCACAAAGATCGAGAACAGCGCGACGGCCCACATCAGGCCCCGCAGCTTGTGGCGCTGAGATCGGAGCTCCTCCAGCCCTTGAATCAGTTGGTTCTGTTTCATGTTGGTCTAGCTAGTTCCCGCGAATGCTTGCCAGTAGCCCGCCGAACATCATACGCTTGGCGGGATTCTGCTTGTACCTGTCGCCAAATAGTCACATTCAAATGCTGCGGAAGCCTTAACATCTGTGCATTAGGGCTACATCTATTATGTGTTGCCGGAATAAGCAGATAACACCAAGTTTAGCGATAGTTCACGTGACGAAAAGAAATTCAAAATTTGTTTTGGCGCTGGCCGGTCTGGCTCTGATGGGGCTCAGTGCTTGTGCAACGGCGCCCGCACCGTCCGGATATGCTGATCCGCACGAGGATCAGAACCGCCGCACCCACCGCGCCAATATCAAGCTGGATCGCATTTTTGTGTCCCCGGCGTCTGACACCTATGGGACCGTGCTGCCCCAACCCGTGCGCGACTCGGTCTCGGCGTTCTCAGATAATGCATCCTTGCCGGGCGTTGTCGCGAACAACCTGCTGCAGGGCAATGTCGAAGACGCCGTTCACAACACGGTCCGCTTCGTGTTCAACTCTACGTTAGGTCTGCTTGGCATTTTCGACGTGGCGACCGATATTGGTCTGGAAGAACGTGGCAGCGATTTTGGTGAAACCCTGCACGTTTGGGGGGTGCCGGAAGGGGACTATGTGGTTCTGCCATTCTTTGGCCCGTCGACCGAGCGTGATGGCATCGGGATCTTGGTGGACTTCGCGTTTAACCCGCTGAGCTTGGCTTTGCCGACCGATGTGAAACACCTTCCAAAAGCGGCGTGGGTCCTGTCTAAGTTTGGTGATCGCTATCAGTTCAGCGGTACAATTGAAGAGTTCTATGAGAGCGAAGAAGGCTATGAGCTGATGCAGCTCTATTATCTGGACTCGCGCCGCTACGAGTTGGGCGTTGAAGTAGAAGATGACGAGCTTGAGGATATTTACGATGCGTATGATGGGTAACGAGACTCGGGTGACACGCCGCGCCTTTGTTGGCGGGCTGGCCGGGCTGGGCGTATTGGCTGCGATGCCGGGTCGTGCATTGGCGGCGATCTCTGCGTCTCAGGCAGAGAACCTGATCGGCAAGGTTGTGCGTGACATCAATTCAATCATCAATTCGGGCGCCTCCGAGGCGACGATGATCAAACGGTTCGAAGATGTGTTCGCAAAATATGCAGACGTGAACTTCATCGCCCTGTCCGCGCTTGGCCCCGATGGCCGGTCGGCCAGCGCCGCGCAGAAAAGCGCATTCGTCAAAGCCTTCCGCACCTATATCGCGCGCCGCTATGGAAGCCGTTTCCGCGAATTTGAAGGCGGGCGCATTGATGTTATCAGCACGACACAAGTGAAAACGCGCTTTGAGGTGCTGACTAAGACCACGCTGAAGGGCCATGCGCCGTTTGACGTTGTGTTCATCGTGGCGGCCAAGAACGGCAAGTTCATCGACATGCAGGTCGAAGGCATTTCGATCGTGAAGTCCGAGCGGAAAGAAATCGGCGCGATGCTGGATCGTCGCAAGGGTGATCTGAACCAGCTGATCGCGGATCTGCAGAAGGGCTGATCTTCGGCCCAAAGATAAAAAGCCCCGGCCTGTGTCCAGCCCTTTGCAGTAAATGTTGCAGATATCGTATCTAGGGATCTGCAACATCAACAATACCCCTGCAGTGAAGGTCGGCTTTAAGTAAGGGCGCCATGTTCGGTAGCATCCTTGGTGGCGCTCTTCTACGATTTTGAAAACAGGATTGCGTGGTCTATTATCTGCTTGCAGAGATAAACTCTTAAGGGGCGAAGGAAGCACTACAATGTTCCACATGTTGACTTGCTTCAACCTCAAGCCCGGGGTCGAGATTGAGGCTTTTCGAGACGCCTTTGTGGGGTTTGTTGATCACATGCGCAGCATCGGGCTGGTCGAGCGTGCAGGGGCGATCGGCAAACGACAACGTGATACAATCATGGATACGGATGATGAGCGAGATCACGAGTATTTTGTCGTCATGTCATTTCTCGATCGTGCGCAGTCTGACGCAGCAATTGAACTCATGTTAAAGCACGAGGAACCCTCGGAATCCGCGCATAAGGGCGTGTATTCACGCGCCAAGGACATGGTTTTTATCTGCTGGCAGGATATAGTGTAGCCACTGTCGCCAGCTACTTCTCTTGTGATTGCGGGCATTTTTAATCGGCGACTTCGTCCGCATGGTGGCCGTTGGTCGCGGTGGATTGTGGAAAGAGCTCCCGAAGAAATTTTCGGGAGTTTTTGATTTAGCAAACCAATTTCGACATCGCTATGGGTCTGCAGAAGCACAAATAGCAACATTTTTTGCAAGGGGCCGGGGCTTTTTCTTTGGGTGTCTCTTGGATCAGTTTCCTTGCCCGAAGATCGACCTCAGCACCCCGATAAACACATCCTCGACAGCCTCGCCAACTGAATCGCCACCCCGACCGTTCTGCGGGCTGGTTTGGAAGCCGGGCTCGCCCGAGTTCATCGTACGTCCGTCGAACTGCGGCACGAAATCCGGGCGGATCATCGGCAGCGGCGTGGGGACAAGCTGCGACTGGATGTTCACCATCGCCTCGCGCCACATCTCGGCCGGAAGGCCGCCGCCGGTTACGCCTTTCAGGGGCGTGTTGTCGTCATAGCCCATCCAGATGCCCATCACGTAGTCCGCCGTGAAGGCAATAAACCACGCATCGCGTGCCGACTGACTGGTGCCGGTCTTGCCCGCGATCTCAAGCCCGTCGATCCGCGCGCGTGTGCCGGTGCCTTCTTCGACCACGCGGCTCATCATATAGGTCAACTGCGCAGCTGCCTCGCGCGAGATTACGCGCTCGCCGATGCCGCCGGTCTGGGTCATCAGGGGATCACGGTCGCCCACAAGGCTTAGCTCGGTCAGGCCATAGGGTGTCACCGACGAGCCGCCGTTCAGGATGCCCGCATAGGCACCGGTGGTTTCCAGAAGCGTTCCGTCCGAAGCACCAAGCGCCAGCGCCGGACCCGCAGCCAGATCGCTTTCGATGCCAAACATGGACGCGACCGAGCGCACGGCCTCGCGCCCGACTTCCTCGGACACTTTTACGGCGGGAATGTTCAGGGACTTGGCTAAGGCTTCGGTGAAGCTGACCGGGCCATAGAACTTCTTCGAGTAGTTCTTGGGGCACCATTCGCCCGATCCCGCGATGCTCAGGCAATACGGCTCGTCGATCACGAAGTCGTTCCATTGATACCCCATGTCCAGCGCGGCGGCATACACAAAGGGTTTGAAGGCAGAGCCGGTCTGGCGCTTGGCCTGTGTCGCGCGGTTAAACGCTCCGGTCACGCGGGTTTCGCGTCCGCCCACAAGGCCACGCACCGCGCCATCCGCGCTCATCACCACAATCGCAGCCTGCGCTTTCGATCCTTCCGAGACCTTCTCGTCGAAGATCTTGGCCATCGCGCCTTCTGCCGCTTTCTGAATGCGCGGGTCGAGCGTGGTTTTGATGATCACATCTTCGGTGGTCTTGCGGGTCAGGAAGGCGGGCAAGTCGCCCATGATCCAATCCGCAAAATACCCACCCGCCTGTGCCTTCGCGGCTTTCGACAGTACGGCGGGGTTCGCTTGATACTGGGCGGTTTCCTTGTCCGACAGATAGCCCTGTTCGTTCATCAGGCGCAAAATGGTGGCGGCGCGATCCTGCGAGCGTTTCAGGTTGTTGGTCGGGGCAAAGCGCGAGGGCGCCGTCAGCATCCCGGACAGCATCGCAGCTTGCGCGGGGTTCAGCTCGGATGCAGGGATTGCGAAGTAGCGTTGCGATGCCGCGTCGAACCCGAACGATCCCGCACCAAGATAGGCGCGGTTCATATAGATCGTCAGGATCTCGTCCTTGGTGAACTTTGTCTCAAGGGCCATCGCATAGACGGCTTCCTTCATCTTGCGCCACAGCGACCCTTGGCGGCAGTCAGCCTCGTAGGCGGCTTCGTTCTTCCACTGGTCGGGATCATACGGCACGCCCAAGCACAGCAGCTTGGCGACCTGCTGGGTCAGCGTGGACCCGCCGTGACCAGACAAAGGCCCGCGCCCTTCGCGCAGGTTAATCCGCACCGCGCTGGCAATCCCGCGCGGGCTGAGGCCGAAATGACCGTAGAACCGTTTGTCTTCCGTCGCGACCACGGCATTCTTCAAATGCGGGCTGACGGTTTCCGTGGTGATGGTGCGCCCGCGCTGGTCTCCGCGCCAAGCATAAACCTCGCCGTAGCGGTCCAGAATGGTGACGGACCCCTTGGCACGGCCATCCAGCATCGCGTTCAGTTCGGGCATGGTGGATGCGAAATAGAACACGGCAAGCCCGATGATCAGCGCGGTGACCACCGCGCCTTTCCACATCAATCGCCAGAACAGCCGGAACACCCAGCCGATCAGCACGAAGGGCCACATGAAAATCGAACGAGGTTTGCGCGGCCCGCCACCGCCCCCGCCGCGACGCTTCGGCGCTGCCTTGCGTTTGGTGGTCGTCGTCTTGCGCGCAGGCTTCTTGTGCGCCGCCTTTTTCGCAGGATAACGCTTGTCTGCCACCAAAGGGGGGCGCTTTTGGCCAGATTGGCTCATGATACTTGTCCGGGTCTGCTCGGTGTCTGCTCTGGGCTTGTCTTGTGACTTAGCGATTCGTTTCGGGCAAGTGTAGCCCGAAGCCTGTTAGCGCGCGACTTTTCGCGCTGCCGCAAATTTCAGCACTGCCCTAGGCAACCGTGTCAATTTCCGGGCGTGACCGGTTTTCAGGTCAGCTTTCCTGCCCAATTTCTGTCCATCTCCGTGCAATTTGCTGCGCTGCGGCGTCTGACTTGCCTCAAGCGCATGGTGACCACGCCATGCCGATGAAGGAAAGGAAAGAACGTGAAACTGATCATTGCAGCGATCAAACCGTTCAAGTTGGAAGACGTACGCGAGGCCCTGACCACCGTGGGCGTCACCGGCATGATGGTTTCTGAAATCAAAGGCTTCGGGGCCCAATCGGGTCACACCGAGATCTATCGCGGCGCGGAATATGCCGTGAATTTTTTGCCGAAAATCAAGCTTGAGATCGTCGTGAATGACGACCTTGCCTCCGAGGTCGTCGAGACCATCTCGAAGGCCGCGCACACCGGCAAGATCGGTGACGGCAAGATCTTCACCCTCGACGTGTCGGACGCCATGCGCGTGCGCACCGGCGAAACCGGCGCAGACGCCGTTTAAGCGTGAAAGGACAGACTATGACACGCAAACTTCTGATTTCGACGGCCGTGTTGGCCGCACTGCCGGGGCTGGCCTTCGCGGAAGGCGAAGCGGCCGCACACACCGGCTTTATCCTGACTTCGGTCCTGTTCCTTCTGGGTGGCGTTCTGGTGTTCTGGATGGCCGCAGGCTTTGCCATGCTGGAAGCGGGCCTTGTGCGGTCCAAAAACGTGACCATGCAGCTGACCAAGAACATCGCGCTCTTCTCGATTGCGGCGATCATGTATTGGCTGGCCGGTTACGGCATCATGTATCCCGGTGACTGGCTGGTCGAAGGTTGGCTGGGCCCGTTCTTCGCCGTGACCTCGCTTGATCCGGTTGGTGTTGCCGCTGATGCGGTGGACGTAGGCTATGCCTCGGGCGCATCGGACTTCTTCTTCCAACTGATGTTCTGCGCCACCACGGCTTCGATCGTATCGGGCACGCTGGCTGAGCGCATCAAACTGTGGCCCTTCCTGGCCTTCGTGGTTGTCCTGACCGGCTTCATCTATCCGATCGAAGCAAGCTGGCAGTGGGGCGGCGGCTGGTTGTCGGAAGCTGGCTTCTCGGACTTCGCCGGGTCGACGCTGGTGCACGCAGCAGGTGGCTTCGCAGCTCTGGCGGGTGTCCTGATCCTGGGGCCGCGTATCGGCAAGTATAAAGACGGCCGTACGATCCCGATGCCGGGTTCGAACCTGCCGCTGGCAACTTTGGGGACGTTCATCCTGTGGCTGGGTTGGTTCGGCTTCAACGGCGGCTCGCAGCTGGCCATGGGCACGATCAGCGACGTCTCGGACGTGGCGCGTATCTTCGCCAACACCAACATGGCTGCTGCTGCAGGTGCTGTTGTTGCGATGATCATGACGCAGGTGATGTTCAAAAAGGTCGACCTGACGATGACCCTGAACGGCGCGCTGGCTGGTCTGGTCTCGATCACTGCCGAGCCGCTGGCCCCGACGCTGTTCCAGTCGCTGATCATCGGTGGTGTAGGTGGCGCGATCGTGGTCTTCGTGGTTCCGCTGCTGGACAAGCTGAAGATCGACGATGTGGTTGGTGCCATCCCGGTTCACCTGGTTGCAGGCTTCTGGGGTACGTTCATCGTGGCTTGGACCAACACCGACGCCAGCTTTGGCACCCAGATCATGGGCTTCCTGGCAATCGGCATCTTCGTCTTCGTGGTCAGCTACATCTTCTTCTCGATCATCAAGGCCACCATCGGTCTGCGGGTCAGCGAAGAGGAAGAAGTGAACGGCTTGGACATGGCCGAGCTGGGCATGGAAGCCTACCCGGAATTCACCAACGGGTAAGAGGTGAACGGGGGGCAAACCCCCGGCACGCTGGCCGCGCAAACGCCAAGGCCAACAGGGTGGAAAAGGGGGCTGGAAGGTCCCCTTTTCTTTTTGTGATGTTTTCGAGGTTTCGACGACCGCTTTGAGCCCATATTTCTTAGGCTGCAATCTTACCGAACGTCGGATATTTATTTGGCCATTGATGACTCCGAAGCTAGGTATTTCTAATGGCCGATGCCCAAACCTCAAAACCCATCTCAGTGCGCTATCGCGTTTCTGGGATGGATTGTTCAAAGGACGCGGCCCAAATTGAGCGTGCAGCGCAATCTACTGGGATAGCTCCTGATGCGGTGAAAGTCTCCGCCGCAACGCACATCATGACGCTGAATGTGGCGGAAACTCTCCTGCCAGAAATCGAGCGTGCTGTGGCAACGACAGGGTACGGTTTTGATCGGATCGGGGAAGATGCCGAACTCCAGGGAGGTGTGGCTCATCAAGATCCGGCCTATCGGCGGGCACTCTGGATCGTTGTCATCCTGAATGTGGGTTATGGCGGCATCGAGATGCTGGGCGGATTTTTTGCCGGTTCGCAGGCTTTAAAGGCGGATGCGCTTGATTTTATTGGGGACGGCCTCATCACGTTTCTTGGTTTGGTTGCGATTGGTTGGAGCCTCGTGTGGCGAGCGAGATCTGCTCTTGTCCAAGGTGTCTTTCTCGGGGTTCTTGGATTTGGCGTTCTTGGCTCGACATTTTGGCGCTTGTTCACAGGTTCAGTTCCGGACGCAGACCTAATGGGGGTGTTTGGCCTCATAGCCCTCATCGTCAATGTCGTGGCTGTTTTGCCTCTGCTACCTTATCGCAAAGGCGATGCGAACATGCGCGCTGTGTGGATGTTTTCTCGTAACGACGCCATTGGCAATGTGGCCGTAGTGCTTGCGGCGGGTCTTGTTGCGGTATTTTCTAGCCCCTTGCCGGACCTGATTGTAGCGTTTGGTATAGCCGGGCTATTCCTTCATTCGTCAATCTCGATCATCCGCGATGCACGTACAGACCTGCAAGGAACTTGAAAGGCCACTTACCTAGCAGTGGCTCAAGTTGGTGGAGTCAACGGCGGTTTCGTCCCGCAAAGCAGTTCTTCAAAAAACGGCGGGAAAAAGTTGGGGCCTAAACCCCAACCTTCGCAATCGCTTCTGCCAAGATCGGCACGGTTTCTTCGTTCAGACCCGCGATGTTCATGCGCGAGTCGCCGACCATGTAGATGCCGTGATCGACGCGCAGGGCCTCGACCTGTTCGGGCGTAGCGCCGAGGCGCGAGAACATGCCGCGGTGGTCGGCGATGAAGCCGAAGCGGTCGGACCCCGTGCGGGTGCGCAACTCGCCAGCCAGTTGCTCACGCAGACCCAGCATGCCGGTGCGGACCTCCTCCAGCTCGGCCATCCAGTCCGCCTTAAGCCCTTCGTCCTCAAGGATCATGGTCACCAGACGGGCGCCGTGATCGGGTGGGAAGCTGAAGTTCTGACGGTTCAGGTGGGTCAGGTTCTGCTGGGTGATCCCGGCTTGCTCGGCGTTTTCCGAGATGCAGGTCAGCAGCCCGGTCCGCTCGCGATAGATGCCGAAGTTTTTCGAGCAGCTGGCCGCGATCATTGCTTCCGGCACAGCTTGCGCGATCAGGCGTACGCCTGCGGCGTCTTCTTCCAGACCGTCGCCAAAGCCCTGATAGGCGATGTCGATCAACGGGGTCGCGCCTTTTTCAACGATCAGGTCTGCGACCTCTTTCCACTGAGGCAGGGTCAGGTTCGCGCCGGTCGGGTTGTGGCAGCAGCCGTGCAGCAGCACCGCGTCGCCCGCCTTGATGCCCTTCAGGTCTTCCATCATCCCGTCGAAATCAACCGCGCGGCTTTCGTTGTCGAAATAGCGGTACTCGGCCATTTTCATGCCGAGGTGCTTGATGATCGAGGGGTGGTTCGGCCACGTGGGTGCCGACAGCCAGATCGTGGCATCGGGCGAGGCCATCTTGATCAACTCGACCGCTTGGTGGATCGCACCGGTGCCGCCGGGTTGGGCAGCCATCGACAGGCGCTCGGACGGTACTGCGTCGCCCAGAACCAGCTTGGTCAGCGCGTTGCCGTAAGCCGGATCGCCAGCCAGACCGGTGTAGGCCTTGGTGCTTTCCAAGTCCCACAGAACCTTCTCGGCGGCTTTCACAGCGCGCATGACCGGGGTCACACCGGTCGCGTTCTTATACACGCCAACGCCAAGGTCGATTTTGCCTTCGCGCGGGTCTTCGCGGTACTGCTGCATCAGCGCCATGATCTTGTCTTTGGGCTGGGCTTTCAGGTTGGTGAACATCGTCTACTCTCCGGTTTCGACTTTCAGGTCGGAATACATGCCCCATTCGGACCAGCTGCCGTCATAGACCGCGTGGCGGTCATGGCCCTGACGTTCCAGCGCAAGCGCAAGGATCGCGGCCGTCACGCCCGATCCGCAGCTGAGGATGGCGGGTTTGTCCAGATTGACATTCGCGGCCTCGAACACGGCGCGGGTGTCTTCGGGGGATTTCATCGTGCCGTCCGCATTCAGAAGCGTGGCAAATGGTACGTTTTTCGAGTTCGGGATGTGACCGGAACGCAGGCCTTCACGCGGTTCTTGACCTTCGCCGCGGAAGCGTTCAGCGCCGCGGGCGTCAATGATCTCGTAATCGCCAAGCTTCGAGGCAGCAGCCACCTGCGTCACGTCTTTGATCATGTGGGCCTGACGGGTGACGGTCATGTGGCGGTCACGGATGACGGGGGGCATGTCTTCGATTGGGTGGCCTTCGGCTTGCCATTTCGGCAGACCACCATCCAAAACGGCAATATCCTTGTGGCCCATCAGGCGGAACATCCACCAGACGCGGGCTGCGGAAAACAGACCCATGCCATCATAGACAACAATCTGGTGGCCGTCGCCCACACCCATCGCGCGCACGCGGGACATGAACTTTTCCACCGGAGGCATCGTGTGTGGCAGGTCCGAGCGCAGGTCGGCAATTTCATCGATGTCGAAAAAGCGCGCGCCGGGGATGTGCGCGGCGTCATATTCCGCCTTCGCGTCACGCTCCATATCCGGCAAATACCAACTGGCATCGAGGATGCGCAGGTCGGGATCTTTTAGATGTTTCGCCAGCCAGTCGGTTGAGACCAGCGTTTTTGGGTCGCTATGCGGCATGGCTTGCCCTCCGGTCAGTGTTAATTACTGCCTAGTCCCGGAAGGTCGGTTAGGCAAGCGATTGCGTTGAATTGCCCAATAAAAAAGGGGAAAGCGATTGCCTTCCCCCTGTGTTTGAAAATGGCTTTGGTTTAAATATCGCCAGCATGATGTGCATAACGCCTACCACAGCACGCATCATGCTACCGTCAACCCGGCCCGCAAGCATGCAGATGGGCTGTCCTAGTAGGATCAGCGAACCATGATGACGCTGGATCAATTAAGGGGAAAACTTGGCAAGAATCGACGCTTACGTTTTGGTCAACGTGGTTGCGTGACGCGGCGCAAAGCCGCGTCCAACGCCTGTCGAAAGCGCGCGCGGTCGGCTTTTGAAAATGCCTTGCCGCCACCCTGACGGAACGGATCGGCGGCGCGCAGATCGGCCATCAGGTCGCGCATGGCAAGCTGTTCGCGCACGTTGGCCTGGGTGAAACGCTCGCCGTTGTGGCGCAGCACTTCGGCCCCGGCTTCAACGCATTTTGCGGCCAGCGGGATGTCCCCGGTCACCACCACATCGCCCGCCCCCGCGCGGTCAGCGATCCACATGTCGGCCACGTCCGGCCCGTCGGGGACATAGATCATTTCGACCAGAGGGTTCGGTGATGGCCGCAGCCCACCATTCGACACCAGAAACATCCGGGTCTTATAGCGGGTCGCAACGTCCTCGGCCTCGGCTTTCACCGGGCAAGCATCTGCGTCGATATACAGGGCCATCAGGTTACGCCCACAGGGCCTCGGCGTGGAAGCTCACGTGGTCTTCCATGAAGGTCGAGACGAAGAAATAGCTGTGGTCATAGCCCGGCTGCATGCGGAATACGGCTTCTTGCCGACGCGTGGCGATGGCGTTGGCCAGAGTTTCGGGCTTCAGCAGGTCGATGAACTGGTCCTTGGTGCCGGTGTCGATCAGCATCGGGCCGTCAAAGCCCACGTTCTTCATCAGAAGGCTGGCGTCATGCGCGACCCATTTGGTGGTGTCGTCACCCAGATAGGCGCCCAGCTGCTTCTTGCCCCAATCCGAGGCGGTCGGATTGCAAATCGGCGAAAAGGCCGAGACCGAGCGGAACCGTTCCGGCAGCGACATGGCAATGGTCAGCGCGCCGTGCCCACCCATCGAATGGCCAGTGATGCCCTGACGTTCCGCGTCCAGAGCGAACTTGGTGAAGACGAGTTCAGGCAGATCCTCGGTGATGTAGTCCCACATTTGGAAATGCGGCGCCCACGGATCCTGTGTGGCGTTCACATAAAATCCAGCACCCTGTCCCAGATCATAGGCATCGTCATCGGCCACACCCTCGCCACGCGGGCTGGTGTCGGGGAAGATCAGCGCGATGCCCTGTTCCGCCGCCCACGCCTGCGCGCCTGCTTTGGTCATGGCGTTTTCGTGGGTGCAGGTCAGGCCCGACAGATACCACAGCACGGGAACAGGGCCGTCCTGCGCCTCGGCTGGTTGGAACAGGCCAAAGGTCATGTCCGTGCCGGTGGCCTCCGAGGCGTGCTTGTAGACCCCTTGCGTGCCGCCGAAACAGGCGTTTTCCGAAATCGTTTCCATGGCGCGTTCCTTTCACGTGTATTGGATCGACCTAACTAGAGGCGCGGCGCAATGGCAATGGGGAATGCGCGTATTGCAAGCGCGATCATGGCAACGGCCCAAAGCGTGCCGCCTGCGTGATAGAAAACTGTCGGGTCCGATACCCAATCGGCGCAGATGCGCAGCGCAGCGCCCAAATGCAGCGTGATCAACAGAATTGTGTCGGCGCGGGTTGCCTCGATCGGGCGGCCCGAGTGCCCCAGAAGCGCGCGCAGCATGACGATGGCAGTCATAGAGCCGATCGCTCCGGCCCCCAACGCGTGATGCGCCTGTCCGCTGCTGGCCCAATCGCCAAGGCAGACCGCCGTCAGAAGGCCCAGACCTATCACGATCCAAGCATAGGCCGCGTGTTGGGCAAAAAGCAGCGGCTCTTTCCAGACGGCCAGACCACGCCACCGCGACAGGCGCAGGGCTTGGGCAAGCGTGGCAAGTGCAGCGGCGCTGCCTGTCAGCAGGCTGGTGTCTGTGATGATCCAAAGAAGCGCGGTTGCCATGGTCAAGATCAGGGCGGATTTGTCGACCGTGCCGAATTCAGCGGGCAGGTGCGTTGCGCCGCGTTTCTTCAACCAGTTACGGCTGAAGGCAGGGGTCACGCGTCCGCCGATCAAGGTCATCAGCAGAAGCGCGACGGCGAAGCCAATCGTCAGGCCGATCTGAGTATCAAGCCAAAGAAACACGAGCTGCGCCACCCAGAAGGCTCCGACCATGGCGACCACGACGATGTTGCGTTTGTTGCCTGCGGCCACGACTTCACGCAGGGCCAGTACCGCTGCAACCGGCAGGAAACTGGCCGCCAAAATTTGCGGGGCTACCGCGCCGGACGTGACGAACATCGCCGCTCGTCCCGCAAGCCACAGCGTAAACAGCGCAAGCAGAGCCATTGGAGACAGGGCCGGACGTCCCGTCCAATTTGGAATGGCGGTGAACAGAAACCCAACCAATGCGGCGGGCAGATACCCCCAAAGCATCTCGTGCTGGTGCCACAGATAGGGATCAGAGGTGGGCGTGGTTCCTCCGGCATGGGACAGAAGCCAAAGGGGGATCGACAGCCCGGCAAACAAGGCCGCGGACGGGAAGAACAGGCGATATGCGCCGGTCAGAATGATCATGATGTCACCCATGCGATGATGGCCGAGACCGTCAGCACAGAAATGAGGGTCGATAGCAGGATGGCTGAGGACACGCGCTGCGGTGCCACGCCATAGTGTTGTGCCAGGATGTAGACGTTGCCTGCCACGGGCAGGCCTGCGGCGGCGACCATGACGCCCGCCAGGAAGGGCTCGACATCGAAAACCATGAAGGCCAGAATGCCTACGGCCAGCGGATGCAGGATCAGCTTGGCGAAGCTCAGCCAGCCTGCGACGGACAGGCGTTCAGCTGATTTCGAGGCCAGAGATGCCCCGATCGCAAACAGCGCGCCGGGGGTAGAGGCGCCAGCAAGCAGGTCCAGAAAACGCTGCACCGGTTCGGCCAAGTCCCACCCGGTTGACGACCACGCGAATCCAAGCGCCATCGAGACGATCATCGGGTTTGACATCAGCCCCTTGCCGACAGTCCCCAGCACGGCGGGGCTAACCCGCCCGTCGCGGGTGCCGGTGATGATGATGACGATCAGGCTGCTGAACAGGAACAGATCCACGGCCAAAACCAACATGACGGCGGGGATTGCGGCCTCGCCCAAGAGCAGCGCCAGCATCGGGACGCCCAGAAACCCCGTGTTGCCGATCACGGCGCATTGCGCTTCCACGGCGGCCTCTTGCGCGCCACGTTTGCGGACAAGGGCGACCACGGTGGCCAAGATATAGACCCCCAATCCCCCCAGCGCGTAGGCCCAGATGAAGGGCCAGTTGATCACCTCGGCCAGTGACAGGTTGGCCGAGAAGCGAAACAGCATGGCCGACAGCGCGAAGTAGAACACAAAGCGGGTCAGATAAGCCGTAGCCTCGGGTGGGAAAAAGCCACGTGCTGCAGCACCAAAGCCAAGCCCGATCAGGGCAAAAAACGGAAGGGTCTGTAAAAGCACGTCGATCATGCGCCAAGCCCTAGCATGGGGAATTTCACTTGACCATGCGGCGCTTAGGCAGGCCGGGGGTCCTCAAGCAACTCGACCTCGATAAAGGCACATTCGAAGTCGTTGCCGCTGATGACGTCATGCTCGACACCCGCCTTGCGGTCATAGGGCACGCCGTTCTTAAGATGTGCCTGAACGCGGGTTCCGTCTGGCAGATCAATGTCGAGGGTTCCGTCGAACATCGGGATGACAAGATAGTCATAGGCATGTCGATGCCAGCCGGTGTTGTCACCCTTCTTGGCAAACCGCCATTCTGTGACGCGCATCCGGTCGTTTTCCAGCAATACCGTTCCCACGGCGGTTCCGGTTGCGTCGCACATGATCGCCTCCTACATCAGGCTATCCTGAGTTTGGGTCGCCGCATCAGCTATCGCCAGATGTCGAGATACGTCAGGCCAGCCTAGCCGCCGCCGATGATCGCCCCTGCTGCAAAGACCAGCGCACCGCCGACAACAACTTGCAGCGTGGCGCGCATGAACGGGGTCTGCATGAAGCGGTTCTGGATCCAGACGATCGCCCAAAGCTCGATAAAGACGACGATGATTGCGATGGTTGTGGCGGTCCAGAAATCGGTGATCAGATAGGGCAGGGCGTGACCTAGCCCGCCCAGCGTGGTCATGATGCCCGAGGCAAAACCGCGCTTCACCGGGCTGCCGCGCCCAGACAATTCGCCATCATCCGAGGCCGCTTCTGTGAAGCCCATCGAGATGCCCGCACCGACGCTGGCGGCAAGCCCCACAAGGAACGTGGTGTGCGTGTCCTGCGTGGCAAACGCCGTGGCGAAAATCGGCGCGAGGGTCGAGACCGAGCCGTCCATCAATCCCGCCAGCCCCGGCTGCACCCATGTCAGGATGAATTGGCGATGGGCGGCTTCATCTTCGGTCTCGCGGGCGCTGTCATCCAGATGCTTGGTCTCTAGATCGACGGCCGCGTGGGCGTGGTCGGCCTCGGCCGCGGCCAGATCGCCCAGAAGTTTGCGGGTGTTGGCGTCCGATGTGCGGTCGGCGGCTTTGCGGTAAAACTGTTCGGCCTGCCGTTCCATCTCGCGTGCTTCGCCGCGGATGGTTTCAAGGCCAAGATTTTCGACCAGCCACACCGGTCGGCGGGCGTAGAACCCGGCCACGTGCTCGCGCCGGATCAGGGGGATGACGTCGCCGAACCGGGCCTTGTGGGCCTCGATCAGCAGGCGGCGATGCTCGTCTTCTTCCTCGGCCATGCCGTCGAACACCTTCGCGGACGAGGGGAACTCTTCTCGCAGATGTTCGGCATACTGTCGATAAATCCGCGCGTCGTCTTCCTCGTTCGAGATGGCCAGCGCGATGATCTCCTGTTCGGACAGATCGGAAAAACGGCGTCGATGCAAGGTGGCGGACAGCATGGAAAGCTCCTGATTAGAATGGTTCTAATTTATGAAATTAGACTAGGAAGGCAAGTCTACATTCTGTCGCGGCTGAAAAGAAAAAGGGGGCCGAGGCCCCCTTAGTTGATCAGGAATAGAAAGTGGATCAGAACTCAACTACTGCACGGATGCTTTCGCCTTTGTGCATCAGGTCGAACCCTTCGTTGATCTGATCCAGCGTCAGCTTGTGGGTGATCATCGGATCGATCTCGATTTTGCCGTCCATGTACCAGTCGACGATCTTCGGCACGTCCGTACGGCCGGAAGCACCACCAAATGCAGTGCCGCGCCAGACGCGGCCGGTGACCAGCTGGAAGGGGCGGGTCGAGATCTCGGCACCAGCTGGGGCGACGCCGATGATGATCGATTCCCCCCAGCCCTTGTGGGCGCATTCCAGCGCTTGGCGCATCACGTTCACATTGCCTGTGGCGTCGAACGAGTAATCGGCGCCGCCGCCGGTTAGCTCGACCAGATGGGCAACGATATCGCCGTCCACCTTCGAGGGGTTCACGAAATCGGTCATGCCGAAGTGGCGGCCCATTTCTTCTTTGCTGTCATTCAGGTCAACGCCGACGATCTGATCCGCTCCGGCCATGCGCAGGCCTTGGATCACGTTCAGGCCAATGCCACCCAGACCGAACACAACGGCGGTCGAGCCGATTTCGACCTTGGCGGTGTTGATCACCGCGCCGATGCCGGTGGTGACGCCGCAACCGATGTAGCAGATCTTATCAAACGGCGCGTCCTTGCGGACCTTTGCCAGCGCGATCTCGGGCACAACCGTATGGTTGGCGAAGGTCGAGCAGCCCATGTAGTGGTGGATCGGCGTGCCATCCAGCATCGAGAAACGGGTCGAACCATCGGGCAACAGACCAGCGCCCTGGGTCGAGCGGATTGACTGGCAGAGATTGGTTTTCGGGTTCAGACAATAGTCACACTCGCGGCACTCGGGCGTGTAAAGCGGGATCACGTGATCGCCGACCTCAAGCGAGGTGACGCCTTCGCCCACTTCGATCACCACGCCTGCGCCTTCGTGGCCCAGAATGGCGGGGAAGATCCCCTCGGGGTCATCGCCAGAACGGGTGAATTCGTCGGTGTGGCACAGGCCGGTGGCCTTGATTTCGACCAGAACTTCGCCGGCGCGCGGGCCTTCAAGGTTCACTTCCATAATCTCAAGCGGTTTGCCAGCTTCAACGGCTACGGCGGCACGGGTGCGCATGTTCATACTCCTCTGTTGGTGGTCGCAAGGGTGGGCGAAAAGCCGGAACGATTTCAACCAGCCTACGACACGCATTTGTACAAGCGCGACATTGAAAAGGAAATCCTTTGCTGTTCAGGGATGGTCGTGTTTGACGAAGCCGCGATGAGGCGAATTATAACCCCTGAAACGCAAAGAGGCGGCGCGTTATCGCGCCGCCCCCTTTCTGTTCTAGCCGCGTTTACTTCTTGCGATAATCGTCGTGGCAAGCTTTGCAGGTGCCCCCGATTTGGCCCAAAGCTGCGCCAATCGCGCCTTGCTCGGTGATCTCGGAAACGCCTTTGGCCGCCATGACCATGTCGTCAGATTTCTTGGCGAAATCGTCCCAGTTTTCCCAAATTGCGGGCAGGGCTTCGGTCGCAGGGTCGGTTTCATTGGCCTCGAAGACAGCAGGGACCGTCATGCCCTTCTCGACGATGGTGGCGACGGCTGCGTTGGCCTTGTCGGCATCAAACGCCATCTCGCCTTTGGCCATGCCTGCGAGCGTCTTCATGGATCCGCCAATGGCCTTCATGGTCTCCGACCGCTTGATCACGGCGGGATTGGTGGGCTCTGATTGAGCCGCAAGGCTTCCTGCCATGGTGAGGCTTGCAAGGGATGCGAGAACGAGAATGCGTGCAGATTTCATAATTAGTCCTTTCAGGCAATGGTGACTCGTATGCCTAATTGTATGCACATGCATCTATTTTCGAAATCACAGGATCGTGATCCACTAGATTTAGGGGGAAGATCGCCGAAAGCGTGGTTGTGCTGGTCTGAGCAAAAGCCGTGCCGGATGTGTGCGACAGGCGGGATCGTGGCTATAGATTGTGGACGCCGCCAACCACCAGATCGGTCACCAGATCGGCATAGTCTTCGCGGTTCAGCCCTTTGCCGGGGCGGTTCCACATATAGTACCAGTTCAGAATGCCAAAGACCGACATGGTCACGGCGCGCAAGTTTGCGCTGTCTTCAAACCGTTCAGGCGCTTCGGCCTTCAACGCAGCGCCCATCATGTCGATCAGGCGGCGCTGCAGGTCCACCAAAGGTGCCTGCTGGTCGGGTTCCAGCACGGTCAGGCTGTCCAACTGCAATTTGTGCTCGGCATCTGCGCCCTTATAGGCGACCAGAATGGCGCGGACCAACCCCCGCAGCCCGTCCGTTTCCGGGGCGGCTTCAACGTCGGCCACCAGCTTGGACAGGTGGTGGTCCAGAATGTCGTAAAGCAGGGCCTCTTTGCTGTCATAGTAGTGATATATCAGCGCTTTCGAGACCCCACAATGCTTGGCAGCTGCGGTCATGGATGCCCGGTCAAATCCATGTTCAGCGAAATAGGCCGCTGCCCCCTTGCGGATGGCAGCGCGTTTTTCTTCGTGATCACGGGCGATCCCACGTGGCATGGATTACTCCTTCGGGCGGTTGTCGACGACCCTTACAGCCTTACCCTCGCTTCGTGCAACCTTGCCGCCGTCGGCGACGTGCACTTTGGCGCTGACGCCCACGTTGGATTTGATCTTACCAGACAGGGCGCGGGCGGCGGCTTCGGCGCCTTCCTGCGACTGACCTTCGGCCATTTCCACGTGCACGTGCATCTCGTCCATGCGACCCGGGCGGACCAGCTCGATCTGGAAGTGCGGCGACAGGGCAGGTACGTCCATCAGCTGTTCTTCGATCTGGGTCGGGAAGACGTTTACGCCGCGCAGGATGATCATGTCGTCCGAACGACCGGTGATCTTCTCCATCCGGCGCATCGAGCGTGCGGTGCCCGGAAGCAGGCGCGTCAGGTCGCGGGTACGGTAGCGGATGATCGGGAAGCCTTCTTTGGTCAACGAGGTGAACACCAGCTCGCCCAGCTCACCATCCTCGCAGACCTCGCCGGTCTCGGGGTTGATGATCTCGGGATAGAAGTGGTCTTCCCAGATGTGCAGACCATCTTTGGTTTCCACACATTCGTTGGCCACGCCCGGTCCGATGACTTCCGACAGGCCGTAAATGTCGACCGCGTGCATGTCGAACGCGTCTTCGATTTCGCGGCGCATGTTGTTGGTCCACGGCTCGGCACCGAAGATGCCGACTTTCAGTGGGCTTTCGCGCGGGTCCAGCCCTTGCTTGGCGTATTCGTCCAGAATGGACAGCGCGTAGGACGGCGTCACGGTGATACCGTCGGCGCGGAAATCCTCGATCAGACGCACCTGGCGCTGGGTCATCCCGCCCGAGACCGGGACAACCGTCAGGCCAGCGGCTTCCGCACCGCCATGCACACCCAAACCACCAGTGAACAGGCCATAGCCATAGGCGTTGTGCAGCACGTCACCCGGACGCAGACCCGAGGCGCGCATGCAGCGCGCAACGACGCTTGCCCACATGGTCAGGTCATTCTTGGTATAGCCCACAACGGTCGGCTGACCCGTGGTGCCCGAGCTGGCGTGGATGCGCGAGATCTGCTCGCGGGGCACAGCAAACAGGCCGAACGGATAGTTGTCGCGCAGATCCTGTTTGACGGTGAAGGGGAACTTGGCCAGATCCGCCAGCGTCTTCAGATCGTCCGGATGCACGCCTGCGTCGTCGAAGCTTTTGCGGTAGAACGGCACGTTCTCATAGGCGTGTTTCAACGACCATTTCATGCGTTCCAGCTGCGTGGCGGCAATCTCATCGCGCGATGCGATTTCGATCGGGTCAAGGTCTTCCTTGCGAGGTGTCAGGTCTTTCATGTTTCTCCTCCGACTGGGACGCGCGTGCCCCGGTGATTCTATCCGTCTTGTTCGTCAAAATGTGCGCCTTGGATCTGTCGCGAATGACCGCGGAACAGAACCACCGTGCGCCCGTCTTCCCCAGTGACGGTCACGTCATAGGTGCCCGACCGTCCGGCGCGGCTAATCTCGATCGCGGTGGCGGTCAGGCGTTCGCCCAGTTTGCCCGGGCTCAGGTAGGAGACCTGACAATGCTGCGCGACCGCGCGTTGGTTGTAGCTGTTGCAGGCGAAGGCAAAAGCGCTGTCTGCCAGCGTATAGGAAAATCCACCGTGGCAGATACCATGCCCATTCACCATGTCCTTGCGGATCTCCATCGACAGGGCGGCCTCGCCCGGCGCAATGCGGTCGATCCGCATCCCCAGTTCCTGACTGGCCGGATCGTCGGCCCACATAGCGTCGGCGCTTTTCTCTGCGATTTCCTGCGGCGTCATCTGGCCTCCCCCAAGATCACTTGGCTATAGGATGCACAAAACCGACCGCGCGGTCAATAATGCGTTTTGATTTTCCAATAGTCAGGCACGCTGCGTCACCGCCGAGGGCGGGAAAGAGGACTGGAGATTTTTGGGATGTTGTCGATTCCGGCGCCGCTTACTGGATGGGGGCTGTTCTCGCGGCGCCGGAAGAGCCCTCGCTCGTGACGTGTTAAGAATTCCCTACCATGGGGGCGTTTACGCGGTCGCTGAAGGGTATCTTGCCGGTCATTTAAGGGCAAAACTGGGGCAGGTATTGATTTGTTTACCATGTCGGTCCACTCTAAGTTTATGAACTGGCAGACAACGACGCCCTTTAAAGGGGCAGGCAAACCGGCCGAGCAGGTCGCCTTCAATCGCATCGAACTTGGCGCCATCATGGGACTCTATGGACAGATGGTTGCCGCTGGTGAGTGGCGCGATTACGGGATGAGCTTTCTCAGTGATGTTGCGATCTTTTCGATATTCCGGCGCTCTGCAGAGCACCCAATCTACCGAATCGAGAAGCGGCCCAAGTTGCGTGGCAAGCAGGGGCAGTACTCGGTCATTGGTATGGACGGGCGCATTCTGAAGCGCGGAAGTGACCTGCGCACCGTATTGCGGGTATTGGAGCGCAAACTGATCCGCGCGGTCGAATAATGTCTATAACCGCTTACGCGAGGTGACCGGGCCGTCGCCCTGCGCCTCGATCCGCGCAATGGCATCCGCGGTGTTCTCATAGGCCACCGACATATGATGCGCATTGGCGTGAATAATCCGCTCGGCATCCACCACCATCGCCACATGGCCTTTCCAGAACAAGATATCCCCGCGCTGAAGCGGCGCGCCCTCGGGAATGTTCTGACCCAACGCTGCCTCTTGCAGGTCGCTGTCACCAGGGCAGGGGATGCCGCAGGCCAGCAACGCCGCCTGCACAAGCCCCGAACAGTCGATGCCAAAGCCCGAGTTGCCCGCCCAGACATAGGGCGTGTCCAGAAACTGCTCGGCCACGCTGGTCGGGTCTGAGACAAACATGTCGATCGGGCACAGATGCGAGGCCGGGATGAAGCCGTGTTTAGGGGCAGACATCGGGGTTTCGGGCAAAGAGATTTCGGCCCATTTTCCCTGTTGAGATATGACCTGCACCGTGCTGTTCAGATGAAACGCCCGACAATGCGGTGTTTTGAAATCTGGCTCGCGATACATGTGTGTTGTGCGCCGGATCACGCGATGGGTCAGGGGCTGCGGATCCCCAAGGCTCCACGCTTCAAGATATCCAACATATCCATCTTTCAGCGACTGGCCGAACACCATGTGGTCGTCGCCGTCCAGAATGTTGAACTGATCGCCTGACAGAACCTGCCGATCCCGGTTTCCACTGGGCGCGTCCAACAGGAAGCTGTCTCCGACGACCTGTTTCAATGTGCCTTCGGTGTAGCGCGGTGCATTGACTATCCCACGCAGACTTTCGTGTGCGACGTGGGCGTTGGCGGGCGTCAGGCGGCGGTCCATCACAGGTCCAACATGTCAGGCAGCGCGTCCAGAAGCGCACGTGCGCCCATGCCCACGCCCCCTTTGGGACGGCCCGGCGCGGCGGTCGGGTTCCAGCCATAAATGTCGAAATGCACATAGCGCGGCGTGTCGGTGACGAAGCGCTTCAGGAATAGGGCCGCTGTGATGGATCCCGCAAATCCGCCCTTCGGCGCGTTATCCAAATCGGCGATGCCGGGTTCGATCATTGCCTCGTAGGGTTCCCAGAGGGGCATTTCCCACACCGGGTCGGCGCTGCTCTCCGCGCCTTTGCGCAAGGCATCTGCGTCGCCGGCTTCAGTGGCATAGAACGGCGACAGGTCCGGCCCGACCGCAACGCGCGCGGCCCCGGTCAGCGTCGCCATCGAGACGATCAGGTCCGGCTTTTCTTCATCCGCCAGGGCCAGCGCATCCGCCAGCACAAGACGGCCCTCGGCATCCGTATTATTGACCTCGACCGTCAGACCTTTGCGCGAGGTCAGGATATCGCCGGGACGGAACGCATTGCCCGCGACGGCGTTTTCTACAGCCGGGATCAGCACGCGCAGACGCAGCTTCAGGCCAAGAGCCATGATCATCTGCGCCAGCCCCAGCACGGTCGCTGCTCCGCCCATGTCTTTCTTCATCAAGCCCATCGAGCCGCCGGGCTTCAGGTTCAGCCCTCCCGTGTCAAAGCACACACCTTTGCCCACCAAGGTCAGCGCCGGGCCTTCATCGCCCCAGCGCATGTCGATCAGACGCGGCGCACGGGTGGCGGCGCGGCCAACCGTATGGACCATGGGGAAGTTCTGGTCGAGCAGCGCCTTGCCCAAGACAGTCGAGATCTTGGCCCCATGTGCGTCGGCCAGTTTGCGAGCCGCCAGTTCCAGCTCGTCCGGTCCCATATCCTCGGCGGGCGTGTTGATCAGGTCACGGGTCGTAAGCTCACCCGCCGCGATTGCTTCCAACTGCCCGGCGTCCACGCCCTCAGGGGCGACAAGCTGGGCTTTCGGGGTTGATTGCTTGGCGTAGCGGTCGAAGCGATAACCTTCCAGAAGCCAGCCAAGGGCGAATTCCTGCGTGATCTGCGCCGTATGCGCGCTGGCCAGTTGGTATACGCCCTCAGTAAGCTTCCCGCGTGCCGAAACAGCGCCAAATCGTTTGCGTTTGCGTGCTTGCGCGGAGCCAAGGCCAATCAAAGCAATCTCGACCGCTCCAGAGCTCGAAGGTACCACAAGGCATTGCCCCAGTCCCCCATCAAACCCATTGGCATCCGCCCAGATCTGAGCCGATTGCGGAAGCGCAGAGCGCGCGGCGTCATCGCCCTTTTCGATCAGGTAAAGCGGGATGGCAGCGTCGGTGTGGCTGGCAAAAGTCAGGGTCATAGGGGCCTCGGTTCTTATCTGTGCCGGTTCTGTCTGGCAGAGTAACGCCCCCAAGCGCAGGGGCAATCCCCGATATGCAGCTGTCTAAAGCGACATGTCCTGATGATCCCACACGGCAATCAGACTGCGTTCCCCAACGCGGTTCAGGCGCGCCACCGTTGCGGGCAACGCTGCCGGATCCTGCACGACGCATTGTTCCGCCACATCACGCGCCACGCGGGCAAGGGTGGTCATACCCAGCCGCTGTGCGATGCGTTTCAAATCGTCGGCCCCTTGCCGCAGATCCCCATACCGCCGGGTCTTCAGCGCATGTTGCAGGCGGCCCAGCCACAGCGCTAAATCCTCAAGCGATTGGTTCAGGTTGCGATCCGCCTGTATCGGTCCAAAACGGACGTAAAGCGCGCGCAGCTGATCCCGATCCAGCTGGATGTCTTCGAAATGGGTTAGTTTCGCAATGTCACTCATACCAGCACCCCGGTTGTATCTTTCCCTCATGGGCAGAATGACCGCAGTGCCTCAAGAAATCGTATATGGATGCGTTGAAATTGCCTCGAATTACGCGGGAATTCGGCCTAAAAGTGCTGAAGTCAAAGTGAGGAGACACCCAGATGACCAATGCCAGCCCCCTTCCCGAGTTTCTGGTCCAGCGCTATCACGCGCAGAAGGCCGCCATGTCCGACGACACCAAGGCGCGCCTGTTGAAGCTGGCAGACGGGCAAGAGCCGCCCGCGATGGTCATTTCCTGCTGTGACAGCCGGGTTCACGCGACGGCACTTTTTGGTGCCGAGCAGGGCGAGTTCTTCATGCACCGCAACATCGCGAACTTCGTACCAGCTGCGGACGCGACGGGCGAAAACACTGGCACGGCAGCGGCGCTGGAATATGCGATCACTGCATTGAAGGTGAAGCACATCGTGGTCATGGGGCACAGCAAATGTGGCGGCGTGAAAGGCTATCACGACATGTGCAAAGGCGACGCCCCCGGGCTTGAGGACGAGGCCAGCTTTGTAGGCCGTTGGATCCGTCACCTGGCCCCCGCGCTGGAGCGGATCGGTGGCGTAGACGCCGGGCGTGAAGACGTTGATCTGGAAAAAGCAGGTGTGATGCAATCGCTGGACAACCTGATGACCTATGGCTTCGTGCGCGACGCGGTCGAGGCAGGCACCCTGACGCTGCACGGTCTGTGGATGGATATCAGCAATGGCGACGTTCAGGCCCTGAACGCTGAAACCGGCGCATTCGAAGCACTTTGATTACTAGGCAGGGGCCGGTCGTTGCTGGTCCTTGCCTTAGATACATTACCCGTGGCGCAAAGCTAGCGCCACGCCTCCACATTTACGGTGCCCACGAGAGGGTCTTGCCCTCGGGCCAGCGCAGAGTGGTTTCGATACTGATTTCGGGCTGGCCGTTGGCGAGGACATATTAATGCAAAAGTCGTGGAGGTAGAGTGGGGTGGCAAGAATGCACGGCTTTACTGTGTCAGATGGATGAGAACATGTTTTGCAACAGTGTCAACTCCTGCGTAGTCATAGGCCGCCTGCGCCAACTTGATTGCAGCAGCATCGTTAGAAAGAAAGAGATCGCAACGCGCCGCTTCTTCTATATGCTGACAATCACGGAACTGCGCTTGAAGTCTTTTCCTCCGCTGTGATTGGCTACCTTTCTTCACCCTCGGGTCTCTGCCAACGCCTTGGGTAAACAAGAAAAACAAGAGTCCAGTTAAGGTACCATTTTCCTTGTAAGTACCATTCGGCCAAGTTCCTTTGGGAAACTGATCGGCCAGAGACCGCGCTGCTTCGCCGTCAATTTCTGAGAGAATAAAATCTACGACTTTGCTTGGCGCAAGATTGTCAATTCGTCCATATCTGACATTCCATTCTCGCTCTGTCTGAGGTTTCTGCTTCAAGCCTTCTTGCTTTAGCTTATTCAGTTCTAAAGACAGTAAAGGCTCCGAGAGCTGTTGGCGGATTAAAGAAGTTTCGAAAAGCCCCAGAGTTTCACGTTCTAATTCCTTAACCCAAAGGTCGATATCTGCATTGAGTTCTCGCTTCAACTCGTCGGCTTCCAATTCGCCGAGCCAACCTAAAATGTACTGTGAGAGTGCCATTGGATGGCATAGCAGAGCATGACTCTTGCTGGCAAAGTCCGTTTTGCACAATATGAGACCATTCGCCATGTTGGATACTGCTTCGCATTGCTGTCCTGTAGGTTGAATGTAGTGGCCATCAATTTTATCGAGAACTCGCACGTATTGTTCCGGTTCATAGAATGCCCTGCACTCTTCAACGTGAACATGCGAATAGACAAATACCGCCCCATGCTCTTGAAAACGTTCTAGTACCCTTGAAAGCTCCTCTTTCGCGGGTTCTCCCTCTCGAAGGTGGCTGACGATGTTCTGATCCAAATAAACGGTAAATTTCTTCTTATCTTCCAAAAGCATACCCGAATTAGGTTCGTAACCTCCTAAGCGCACAATAACCGCAGTGAGAAGCGGCTACACGGCTAGAATCCAGCATATGGTGAATCTAGAGATTTCGACCGGATTTTGCAAAGCCCACTCCTGCGCATAGCATTCAACTCAATATCCAGCAAAGTTGGCCTCAAAACAAACACCACCCCACAAAAAAAGCCCCGCCAAATGGCAGGGCTTTCTCTTAATCTATCGAGGGTCAATCAGCCCTTCTTCAGAACCTCGCGGCCCAGCAGCTCGGCGATCTGGACGGCGTTCAGGGCGGCGCCCTTACGCAGGTTGTCCGAGACACACCACATGTTCAGGCCGTTCTCGACCGTCACGTCCTGACGGATACGGCTGATGAAGGTGGCGAAGTCGCCGACGCATTCAACCGGGGTCACGTAGCCGCCGTTCTCGCGCTTATCGACAACCAGCAGGCCGGGGGCCTGACGCAGGATGTCGCGGGCTTCGTCTTCGTCCAGGAACTCTTCGGTTTCGATGTTGATCGATTCCGAGTGGCCCACGAAGACCGGCACGCGCACGCAGGTCGCGGTGACTTTGATCGACGGGTCGACGATTTTCTTCGTCTCGGCGATCATCTTCCATTCTTCTTTCGTGTCACCCGAGTCCATGAAGACGTCGATGTGCGGGATCACGTTGAAGGCGATCTGCTTGGGGTAGACCTTCGGCTCGACTTCTTGACCGGGGACATACATGCCCTTGGTCTGGTTCCACAGCTCGTCAATCGCGTCTTTGCCCGAGCCCGACACCGACTGGTAGGTCGACACGACAACGCGCTTGATCTTGGCGCGGTCATGCAGAGGCTTCAGCGCCACAACCATCTGCGCGGTCGAGCAGTTGGGGTTTGCGATGATGTTCTTGTTTTTATAGTCGTGAATCGCATCCGGGTTTACCTCGGGCACGATCAGCGGGATGTCGGGGTCGTAACGATAGAGCGACGAGTTATCGATCACCACACAACCAGCCGCAGCCGCTTTCGGCGCGTATTCCTTGGTTGCTTCCGAACCCACAGCAAACAGCGCCATGTCCCAGCCGGTGAAGTCGAAAGTGTCCAGATCCTGGGTGGTCAGGGTCTTGTCACCAAAGCTGACTTCAGTACCGAGCGAACGGCGCGATGCAAGCGCGGCGATCTCGTCTACAGGAAACTGGCGTTCCGCCAGGATGTTCAGCATTTCGCGGCCCACGTTGCCCGTGGCGCCTACGACGGCGACTTTATAGCCCATTACGGCCTCCTATTTTCAGTTCGTCTTTGAACCACCCAAAGACGGGGGGTTCCTTAGAGCAATTCCGCCTTGCAGGAAAGGCTTTTCGCGTCGTTCCGACATGATTTGTCGTTGACTTGTGTGCAATTCGCTGTGATACGCGCGCTAACTGTCCGGTCGACGCGTGAGCGACCCGCCCCAGATGTGAGGCAGACAGTCCTTTCCACAAGTTCCCAAATCACGCGGGGTTCTAGCGGTCAGATCGGCGCTTGGGCATTCGGCCTTCGTGCGAGCATCCACCGCAAACCTAAGCGACGGGCGATCATGCCCCACCCGCGTGACAGCGGTGCACCCTTGCGTGTGCCAGAAAGACGATGATGACAAAATTTGCAGAGCTCGGGTTGGACCCGAAGCTGGTATCCGCCGTGACCGAGGCTGGTTACGAGACCCCAACCCCCATTCAAATTCAGGCCATTCCTTTGGTTCTGGAAGGCCGTGATGTCATGGGTCTGGCCCAAACCGGCACCGGCAAGACCGCGGCTTTTGGCTTGCCGCTGATCCATCAGCTTCTAAGCAACCATGACAAGCGTCAGCCGAAATCGGTTAAGGCGCTTGTACTAGCGCCGACCCGCGAGCTGGTGAACCAGATCGCTGACAACCTGCGCCTTTATGTGCAGGGCACCCACCTGAAAGTGCGCACCGTTGTTGGCGGTGTGTCGATCAACAAGCAGATCAGCATGCTGGCGAACGGGATCGACATACTGGTCGCCACGCCGGGGCGCCTGATTGACCTGATGGACCGTGGCTCGATCCGCTTGGATACGGCGACCTTCCTTGTTCTGGATGAAGCAGACCAGATGCTCGACATGGGTTTCATCCACGCGCTGCGCAAAATCGCGCCCGAACTGGGCGAGCCGCGCCAAACCATGCTGTTCTCGGCCACCATGCCCAAGTTGATGGCCGAACTGTCGAAAGCCTATCTGACCGATCCGGCGCGCGTGCAGGTGTCGCCTCCGGGCAAGGCGGCGGACAAGGTCACGCAGGGGCTCTATTACTGCCCTGACCGGGGGGCAAAGATCACCCGACTGGTTGATCTGCTCCGCCATGATGAGCAGGCACTGTCGCTGGTCTTCTCGCGCACCAAGCACGGGGCCGAGAAGCTGATGAAGCATCTGGTGCACGAAGGCTTCGCGGCGGTGTCGATCCACGGGAACAAAAGCCAAGGCCAGCGCGACCGCGCCCTTGCCGCCTTCCGTGCGGGCGAGGCGCGTATTCTGGTGGCCACCGATGTGGCCGCACGCGGGATCGACATTCCCGGCGTCAGCCATGTCTACAACTTTGACCTGCCCGAGGTCGCCGACAACTATGTCCACCGCATCGGCCGCACCGCGCGTGCGGGTGCCGACGGGGATGCGATCTCCTTCGTATCTGGTGTCGAACTAGGCCTGCTTCGTGACATCGAAAAGGTCATGAAGATCGAGATCCCGGTACTGGGTGGCAAACGCCCCGCCGAGGAAAAGCGCCCACAGCGCGGACAAGGTGGCGGCGGTGGTCGCCGTGGTGGCGGAGGCGGAGCTGGCGCAGGTGGCGGGCGCAAACCGCGCGGTGCGTCCGGTCAAGGGCCGAAGCCCGCAGGCAATCCGAACGGAGGCGCGGGTAAGCGCCGTCGTCGCAGGCCCCGTAAGTCGGCTTAGTCTGTACGGTCCTGACTGAACAGATACAGCAGGCAGCCGATCAGACCCGGCACAGCAAAGAACAGGAACACGGCCTGATAGGGGGCCGTGACCGCCACATCCGGACCTTGCGCTGAACGATACACGCTGGCCGAAGCGTATTGGAATACGCCCACGCCGCCGATCCCAAACATATTCATCAGCGTCACGCCCCGCCCAACAAGGTGGGGCGGATAGAAGCTGCGTCCGTGCGCCATGAGCAGTGGAAAACTGGCGGCAAACAATCCGATTGCGGCCATGGTCAACGATATATTCAGGACGCCAGCCTCGGGGAAGGCCCACAACAGGAACACCATGCCAACCGCGATCATGTTGCCGGTGAAAATCACCCATTTTCGGGTGCCAAAGATGCGATCCATCGGTCCATAGGCGAAGCTGCCCACCACCATGGCCAGTGCAATCGCCATGGTGACCCAGCCGATGCCTGTCGTGCCCAACCCATAGACATCGCGTAGGAAAGGACCGGCCCAGCTGCCGCGCAGCCCCGCCGCCGCCGCATAGTTGACGAACATCAGCGGGAACAGCGCCCAAAGCGCGGGCATTTTCAGCAGATCCAACACGGACCCCTTGGCTTGCCCCTCTTCGACCTCGACCTTTGGTGGGTTGTCGACCGTCACCATGATCAGCGCCGCGACCACTAGCGTCACAGCCGCCAAGGCCCACAGGCAGGTGCGCCAGCCAAACTGTTCGACCGCCAGCGCCAAGGGCAGGGCGCCCGCGATATTGCCCAGCGATCCAAATCCGATCACCATCCCTGCCAACGTGCCGAAGACGGCGGGGGAATAAAGCCGCGCGAAGATGAAATAGCTTGCCATCAAAACCGGAGAACACCCGATCCCGATCAAGATCATTGCATAGAGGATGTGATCCGGGCTGGAGGCCATGGCGAACATCGCGGCCCCTCCGGCCCCGCCAAGCGCCAGAAGGCCAGCGGCAACCTTACGCGGACCGATATTGTCCAAGGCCCAGCCCACGGGGATTTGCATCAGGGCAAAGACAAGGAACCAAGCGCCGGAAGCCTGAGCCAGATCCTCAGGCGTGGCGCCCAGATCTGTCTTCAACGCAGGTGTCATCACTGCCAGAAAGGCGCGATAAAACTGGCTTAGCACGTAAGCCACGATCAATGTGATGATACCAATCCGCATGTGGATCTCCTCAATTCAACCCGCGCAGAAAACACGTGGGCTCACCATTTGGCAAGCCCGCATTTTCTTGTCACAAATATCCTGGGGTGAGCCCGTCAGGGCGAGGGGCAACGCCCCTAGCCGCAGCTGCGCACGGTGTCGATCATCAGCTGCACATTTTCAGGATCGGCGTCCGGGGTGATCCCGTGGCCAAGGTTGAAGATATGCGGGCCGTTCTTGAAGGCGTCTACGATGGCGCGGGTCTCGTCGACCAAAGCCTGACCGCCCGTAACCATGTGGCTGGACTTCAGATTGCCCTGTACGCAGCCATCGACCTGCACATTCGCAGCCGCCCATTCCGGGCTGACCGAGTTGTCCAACGCAACGCAATCCACGCCGGTCGCCTTTGCAAACCCAACATAGCCCTCGCCCGCTTCGCGCGGGAAGCCGATGACGGGAATGCCGGGGTGACGTTTCTTCAGTTCTTGAGTGATCACACGGGCGGGCTCGACAGCGTATTTCTGGAAGTCCTCGCCCTTCAGCGATCCGGCCCAGCTGTCAAACAGCTTCACCACTTCGGCACCAGCCTCGATCTGTTTCGACAGATATTCAATGGTGCCCTCGGTCAGGCGGTCCATCACGGCTTCGAACAGCGGCCGATTCTCGGCCTTCAGCGCGTGTGCCGGGCCCTGATCCTTGGTGCCCTGACCGGCGATCATATAGGTCGCCACGGTCCACGGCATGCCAGCGAAACCGATCAGCGTGGTCTCTTCCGGCAGTTCGCGACGCAGAATGCGGACGGTTTCATAGATGGGGTTCAGCGTCTCGTGGATGTCATCCTTGCCCGACAGCTTGTCGAAATCGGCCTGCTCGGTGATCGTGGACAGACGCGGGCCTTCCCCGGTCACGAACCACAGATCCGCACCCAGCGCCTGCGGCAGCAGCAGGATGTCGGCAAACAGGATCGCCGCATCAAAGCCATAGCGGCGAATGGGCTGCAACGTGACCTCAGCCGCCAGTTCCGAGTTATAGCACAGTTTCAGGAAATCCCCGGCCTCGGCACGCGTCGCACGATACTCGGGCAGGTAACGCCCCGCCTGACGCATCATCCAGATTGGAGGGGTCGGAAGGGTCTCGCCTGCAAGTGCGCGCAGAATGGTCTTTTGCTGGGTCATAAGGTGGCCTTTCCTGTTCGGGTCCAAGCCTCGTCCCAAAGCAGCGGCAAGATGTCAAGCGCCGGGTGTGTCGCAGGCATGGACAGAGGGGGGCTTCGCGCGTAAACCAACCGCCATGACTTACACGCTTCCGACCCCCGACGCCCCCCTGAATATCGGCACCCGTGGCAGCCCCTTGGCGCTGGCGCAGGCCTATGAGACACGCCGCCGCCTGATGGCTGCGTTTGATCTGCCGGAAGCGGCGTTTGAGGTTGTGGTGATCCATACCACCGGTGACAACCGCTCGATGATCGACGCGGATCGCCCGCTGAAAGAGATCGGCAACAAGGGACTGTTCACCAAGGAAATCGAAGAGGCGATGCTGGATGGCCGCATCGACATTGCCGTGCATTCGATGAAGGACATGCCGGTTGAACAGCCCGAGGGGCTAGTGCTGGAGTGTTATCTGCCGCGTGAAGACACGCGCGATGCGTTCGTCTCGATCAAGTACACCTCGATTGCGGAGCTGCCGGAAGGGGCCGTCGTCGGCACCTCGTCCCTGCGCCGCAAATCGCAACTTCTGAACCGTCGTCCGGACCTGAACGTGGTCGAGTTCCGCGGCAACGTGCAGACCCGCCTGAAAAAGCTGGGTGACAACGTGGCCGAGGCGACCTTCCTTGCGATGGCCGGTCTGAACCGTCTGGGCATGGACGACGTCCCCGCAACAGCGATCGAGACCGCGGACATGCTGAACGCGGTCGCCCAAGGAGCCATCGGCATTGAACGCCGCGCGGACGACGCCCGCGCCAAGGATATGCTGGATGCGATCCACAACCTTGAAACCGGCCAACGTCTGGCCGCCGAACGTGCCTTCCTTGGGGCACTGGACGGATCGTGTGAGACCCCGATCGCGGGGCTGGCGACTTTGGACGGCGACACCCTGACCCTGAAGGGCGAGATTCTGCGGACAGACGGATCGGAAAGCGTCGCCGATCAGATTTCGGGCCCGATTTCTGACGGACCAGAACTGGGACGAACACTGGCTGAAAAGCTGTTGTCACAAGTGGGTGACGACTTCTTCGACTGGAAATAACAAAAGGCCCGGCATTGCGACCGGGCCTTTCTTCTTTTGGATGCTTGCTTACAGGCGCTCAATCGCCAGCGCGATCCCCTGACCGCCGCCGATACACATGGTGATCAGCGCTTTCGAGCCTCCGATGCGCTCCAACTCATACAGCGCTTTCACAGTGATGATCGCGCCTGTGGCGCCGACCGGATGGCCCAAGGCAATCGCGCCACCATTCGGGTTCACCTTGGCCGTGTCCAGACCTAGCCCTTTGTTCACCGCAATGGCCTGAGAGGCGAAGGCCTCGTTCGATTCGATCACGTCGAAATCGCTGACCGACAGCCCGGTGCGCGCCAGCAGGTTCTCGACCGCCGGGACGGGGCCGATGCCCATCACCTCGGGGCGGACGCCTGCATGGCCATAGCCGATGATGCGCGCTTTGGGTTTCAGGCCAGCGGCGTCGGCGGCGTCCGCGCGGGCCAGAACCAGTGCCGCAGCACCGTCATTGATGCCCGAGGCATTGCCCGCCGTCACACTGCCATCTCTCTGGAACGCGGGACGCAGACCTGCCAGCGCTTCGGCGGTGGTCGGCTTGGGGTGCTCGTCGCGGGCAAAGGCCACCACCTCGCGGCGCTTTTTGACCTCGACGGGCACGATCTGGCTGTCGAAATAGCCAGCTTCAATCGCAGCAGCGGCGCGGCGCTGGCTTTCCAGCGCAAACGCATCTTGGTCGTCGCGGGTCACGTTGTTCTCGGACGCGACGTTTTCAGCGGTGATGCCCATGTGGCCGGTGCCGAAAGGGCAGTTCAGCGCGCCGAGCATCATGTCCTGCGCACCCGTGTCGCCCATCTTCTGACCCCACCGCGCTTGCGGCAAGATATAGGGCGAGCGGCTCATGTTTTCGGCCCCGCCTGCCACGGCGAAATCTGCGTCGCCCAGCATCAGGTTCTGGGTCGCGGACACAATGGCCTGCAGGCCCGAGCCGCACAGGCGGTTCACGTTCATCGCGGGGGTGGTGTCTGGAATGCCGGCCTCGATCATTGCGACACGCGACAGATACATGTCGCGCGGCTCGGTGTTGATCACGTGACCAAACACAACGTGTCCGATCTGTTCCGGGGTGACACCAGCGCGGGCCATCGCCTCGCGGGTGACGGTTGCGCCAAGCGCGCTGGGTGGGGTTTGGGCAAGGCTGCCGCCAAAGCCACCGATTGCAGTGCGTACACCGTCAAGAATGACAATATCGGACATGTCTGGACCTCCTGTTTTGCATTGGCAGCATTGTGCCGTAAAGCAGAAGACCTGTCTTGTGTAACGCTCCGTCAGAGGGGTCCGGATCAGCTGTCAGCGGTGTTGCCGGGGGCTAGTTTGACCAAAAGATCTTCCAAAGCCTCGCGAAAACACGCATCTTCGGCGCCCAGAAGCGATGTCAGTTGTGCTTCATAATCATCGGCAATAGGGGCCAAAGCCTCGATCATCGCGCGCCCCTTGTCGGTCAGACACAGCTCAACCAGACGACGGTCATTGGGGTTGATGGTCTTGGTGACATAGCCCGCCGCCTCAAGCCGAGACGCCGCCCGGCTGACTTTTGGTTTGTCCATATCCACCCGCTTGTGGATCTCGCGCACGCTGACACTGTCGGCCTGGCTCAGATGTGCCACGACCCGCCATTCGGACACCGAAATCCCATAGGCCTCGCGGTAGTGTTTGGAAAACTCCGCGCTGACACGGCTGGACAGAACAGCAAGCTGATAGGGCAGGAAATCGTCAAGTTTAAAGCTGGTCACGCCTAGGCCTTTCGGGTTTTTCCACAGCTTGCCCCGACACGTCCGCCAAGGCAAGCCAAAGGCAATTCGCGCATTTTCTTGTCAAAAATATCCTGGGGTGAGCCCGCCAGGGCGAGGGGCAACGCCCCTCAGGCTCACGAAGTGAGCTACCGACGAGATTAGATCCACTTGGCCATTGGCGGCAGGCTCATCAGGACTGCATTCGCGTCGTGCCCCGTCGCCAGGCCAAACTTCGTACCGCGATCATAAACCAGATTGTATTCCGCATAGAGCCCGCGATGCACCAGCTGCGTGTCCTTGTCGACCTCGTTCCACGGCGTGTTGCGGCGTTTTTCGGTCAGCGGAACGAAGGCAGGCAGAAAGGCGCGGCCGATGTCTTGGGTCAGGGCAAAGTCGATTTCCCAATCGCCGGTGTTGCGGTCATCCATGAAGATTCCGCCGACGCCGCGGGCACGGCCACGGTGGGGGACATAGAAATACTCGTCCGCCCACTCCTTCAGCTTGCCGTAAAGCGTGGGGTCATGGGGATCCAGATGCTCTTTCTGAACAGTGTGGAAATGCGCCGTGTCTTCGTCATATTCGATGCAGGGGTTCAGGTCCGAGCCACCACCGAACCACCACGCATTGGGCGTCCAGAACATGCGGGTGTTCATGTGCACCGCAGGGCAGTGCGGGTTCTGCATATGTGCCACCAGCGAAATGCCCGAGGCCCAGAAGCGGGGATCATCCTCGATCCCCGGCACACCTCGCGCGGCCATTGCCTGCTGCGCTGGCTTGCCCAGCGTGCCGTAGACGGTCGAGATGTTGACGCCCACTTTCTCGAACACGCGCCCGCCGCGCATGACGCTCATCAATCCGCCACCGGCATCCGATCCGTCATCCGACTGGCGGGTGGTTTTGGTGACCTCAAACCGACCGGCAGGCTGATCCGACAGGGGCCCGTCCTTCTGGCTGTCTTCCAGCGCCTCGAACGCGGCAACGATCTGGTCGCGCAGATCGTGGAACCACTGGCTGGCGCGGGCTTTTTGATCGGTCATCTGGTCGGTCATCATGGGCTCCGGGTGTCAAAAGTTACGGCTGTCCGGACCAGCTATCAAAGCTGGGCGGATTTGGCAAAAGGCAGGATGCCGCGAGGGGGATGTCAGTGCGCCGGGTTGCCCACCACGTCCAACAGGCTGCGTCCGCCATCGACCTGAACAATCTGGCCGGTCATGAAGCTGGACGCTTCTGACACCAGAAACTGCACTGCCTCGGTGATGTCCGCGGCCGGTGCGATCCGCCCCAAGGGCGTGCCGTCGATGATGTCCTGCCGGGTCTCGGGGTTCTCTCGGATCGTATTGCGCAGGCTTGCGCTCATTAACGAGCCAAAGGACACGGCGTTCACTCGGATGCGGTTGGGGGCCAGCGCCACGGCCAGCGACCGTGTCATCTGATCCACCGCCGCCGAGGCGATCGAATAGGCCATCAGCCCCGGTTGCGTGCGGGTCGACGCGATCGAGGACAGGTTCACGATGGCGCCCAACGGGGTTTCAGTATCGTCTTCGTCCAGTTCCTCGCCTTGCAGGATCATCCGTTTGGCCACCTGCTGGCTCAGGCGCAGGCTGGTCATCAGGTTCTGATCCAGCAAGCAGGTGACGGATTTGTCATCCACGTCCAGAGGATCCGCCAGTGACACTTGGCGCGAGGCGTTGATCAAAATGTCTACCCGCTCGAATGCGTCGATCGTGGCGGACAACAGGTTTGCGATGGTTAGCTTCTCGCGCAGGTCGCCTGCGAAGATGCGGGTGTTCCCGGCCTCGTCGCTGGTCTCATCGGGGTTCGGGCCCCATTGATCCAGAAGCCCTGCTTCGTCCATGTCGGCGCACACCACATTGGCGCCATGATCGGCGAAATGGCGGGCGATGGATAGGCCGATGCCGTTTGCGGCGCCGGTGATGATGGCGGTCTTGCCTGCGATGTTGAAGGACATGAGCTCTCCTATCTCGGGGCGATTCCCCGCGCCAGACTAGCGGAAGTTACCGCGCCACGCGATGAGGTTTCAGCCCGGCCAGAAGCTTGAAGCCCGGCGTGCCGCCCAGATCCTCGACCACGCGGAAATATTTGGCCAGCGTGTCTTCGTACGGAAGGTGGCGGTTGGCAACCATGACGAAGCGGCCCGAGGGCTTCAGGATGCGTGCTGCCGACTGGATGAAGGCCTGTCCCAATTCGGGACGGCCCGCGCGGCTGGTGTGAAACGGCGGGTTCGAGATCACCACGTCATAGGGCTGATCCGGCGTGAACGCGGTGGCGTCGTCCCAGAGGAAACTTGCACGCGGGTCGTCGATGTTGCGACGGGCGCAGTCCAGCGCCACCTTGTCGGCCTCAATCAGGTCCAGCGCCTCGACCCCTTCGCGCGACAGGATGTGGCGTGACAGATATCCCCAGCCCGCACCCAGATCGGCCACGCGGCCATTGATGACATCGGGCATGGCCGCAGCCAGAACCTCGGACCCTTTGTCGAACTTCTCGGCCGAGAAGACACCGGGGCGGGTGATGAACCCGTCGGGCAGGGTGATGTCTTGGGCTTCCCACTCCGGGGCGTCCAGACCTTGAAACCAGACGATCTTGCCATGCGCCTTCGACAGGTTCCCCAGCAGGTTCGCGCGTTTCTTCAGCGCCTTCAGATGGCTGTCCATCCCGTCCGTCTTTTGGCCGTCCAGAATGACCAATCCGCCATCTGTGGCGCGATTGGCGGTATAAAGCCACGCCTGCGCTTGTGACTTAGATCGGGGCGCACAGACCAGCGCGGCGGCGAAGCCTGCGTCCGGCAGGTCGTTGACAACCTTGTATCCGCGTGCGGTCCAGAACTGCACGTCGGGGAAGAAGTGGCTGTAGATCGTCACGCGATCTTTGGGCAGCGCCGAGACGTCGTGATCCGGCGTCGGGCCGATCACCAGAATGTCGCCTTCGTCAGGCAACGCAATCAACCCATCATCAAGGGCAATAGGCAAACGTGTTTGAAGCATGTCAGACCCCGCGCGCGGCGGTCATTCCTTTTCCATGGTGCATTGCAGCGGATGTTGGTGCTCACGCGCCAGCTGCATCACCTGAGTAACCTTGGTTTCCGCGATCTCGTACGAGAAGACACCGGCGACGGCCAGCCCCTTCTTGTGCACGGTCAACATCAGCTCGAACGCTTGTGAATGGTTCAGACCAAAGAAGCGTTCCAGCACCATGACGACAAATTCCATCGGGGTGAAATCGTCATTCAGCAGCAGCACCTTGTACATCGGCGGGCGCTTGGTCTTGGGCTTGGTTGCAACCGCAAGGCCAGCGTCACCGTCATCATCGGGACCGCCCGAGGACAGGATGAAGGGTGATGTTGTCATGTCGACATCGCTCCGTGGGTTGCAGTCAAAGGCATCCGGGACACACAATATAGGGCTTGTCCGTGCCGTGAAAAGGGGCAGGGGACTGTGCATCCGGAACCGCTCATACAAAAAGAGCGCGTAAGTCTCAACATTTGGTTTCGTTGAAGGGGCTAGATCCGCCAAATCCGGCATCTATACGATCCTGAGCGTACGCGAGGGATGCGTAGATTTGGTGGCGATGCCCCCTCAGGTGCACCATATTTTGTGGATGATTGTGCGCCGTGACTCTCAGGACACGCCATGCGGCTAAGTAAATAAGCGGTTTCCCAAACGATTTCCGCGTGCTAGCCTGAAAAAAACAAATCAGCTGGGCGAAAAAAAGATCCGGCGATTGAGGCAGAAAAGGTAACCGTCGTGATGACGCGTTTTAAGCAGTTGGCCCGTTTTGGGTTCTTTCTCGCAGTTATTGGCTGTTTGGTGGCGCTTGCCCCCACACGTGCACAGGCCGCGCCCTATGCGGCGATGGTGATTGACGCGCGCACCGGCAAAGTTCTGCATTCTCGCAACGCGGATACCCGGCTACACCCGGCCTCTTTGACCAAAATGATGACGCTTTACGTCGCCTTCGAGGCGATCAAGCATGGCGAGATCTCGGCCGACACTGTTGTGACCATCACCGGAAAAGCTGCCGCCGAGCCGCCGTCTAAACTGGGTCTGCGCAAGGGCCAGAAGATCAAGCTGCGCTACCTGATCCGCGCCGCTGCGGTGAAATCTGCAAATGACGCGGCCACGGCGATCGGCATCGCAATCTCGGGATCCGAAGCTGCCTTTGCACGTCGCATGAACCGCACCGCCAAGGCGCTGGGCATGACGCGTACGCATTTCAAGAACGCACACGGTCTGACCGAAAGCGGTCACCTGTCCACGGCGCGTGACATGACCACGCTGGGCCGTCACCTGTTCTATGACCACCCGGATTACTACAACCTGTTCTCGCGCCGCTCGACCCATGCTGGGATGAAGTCCGTCAACAACACCAACCGCCGCTTTCTGAACGCCTATAAAGGCGCGGATGGCATTAAGACGGGCTTTACCAATGCTGCCGGGTTCAACTTGGTTGCCTCGGCGGAGCGTGGGCAAGAACGGATTATCACCACCGTATTCGGCGGGCGCTCGACCGCATCGCGCAACGCCAAAGTGGCCGAGCTGATGGACCTTGGTTTCCGTCGCGCGCCCAGCCATGCGGCCGTGCGCAAGCCTGAGCTGCCCGTTTATGCGGGGAATGTTGGAAGTGACGCCCCCGAACCGGGTGCCGCTGGCAAGACCATTCGCCTGATCACCGCCGTCAAACGCAGCCCGCGCCCCGCGCCCCGTCCGGGAGTGGCGCAAGAGCTGGTCGTCGACACGCAATTGGCCAGCCTGACTGACAGCATCAAAGACGCCGTGGTCGCAGTTACCGAAGACGGTACCACGTCACCCGAGGCCGAAGCCATCGCCATGGTTCCGGCGATCGAAACGACCCCGGTGCCGGCGGCTGTTCAACCCTTCGGTGGCGAGGCGACCATCGCTTCTGCGGCCATGACGTCGCCTCCGCCGCGTCCCGCAGCGATCATCCTCGCCTCGCTGGAACCCACGGCGCAACCCGCCGAGGCCGCGCCCGAGATCGTGACCCGCATGTCTACCTCGGGTGGGCGGCACTATGCGATCAACGTGGGCGTTCTGGGCACCCGCTATCACGCCGAACGCCGCCTGCTGAAAACCGCATTGCGCGAGCTTGATACGCTGGACGAGGCTTTGCGCAAGGTCATCAAACGCTCGGACGGGTGGCATGCGAACTTTGTCAGCCTGACGCAGGAACAGGCCGATCTGGCCTGCCGTCGCCTGAACGCCCGCAACACGCGTTGCAAGGTAATTGGGCCGTCCTAATTCGATCTACTGAGAAACGGCGTCGCTGGCCTTCATGTCGAAGGCCGCGGCCATCAGCGCGCGGGTATAGTCTGTCGCGGGCGCGTCAAAGATCTGATCAGCATCGCCGCTTTCCACCACGTCGCCCGCCCGCATCACCAGCACCTTGTGGCTGAGCGCACGCACGACGCGCAGGTCGTGGCTGATGAATAGATAAGCCAGCCCGTGCTTTTTCTGCAAATTGCGCAGAAGCTCGACGATCTGGACCTGTACGGTCATGTCCAGCGCCGAAGTCGGTTCGTCCAGAACAACCAGTTTCGGGCGTAGGATCATCGCGCGGGCAATGGCGATGCGCTGACGCTGACCGCCCGAGAATTCGTGCGGATAGCGGTGCATGGTGTCGGGGTCGAGACCCACTTCCTCCATGATCTCGGCCACCATCTCGCGCCGATTGCGGCCCGGTTCCAGCCCATGTACCGACAAGCCCTCGGCGATGATTTCCTCGGCGGTCATGCGGGGGGATAGCGACCCATATGGGTCTTGGAACACGATCTGCATATCACGGCGCAGCGGTTGCAACTGGCGAGATTTCAGCCCCTGAATGCCATCGCCCATGAAGACAATCGGCCCGTCGGAGCTGATCAATCGCATAACGGCCAGCGCCAGTGTGGTTTTGCCCGAGCCACTTTCACCGACGATGCCGATGGTCTCGCCCGCGCGCACGTTGAAGGTTGCGGCGTTCACCGCCTTGATGTGGCCAACGGTACGACGCATCAGACCGCGCTGGATGGGGAACCAGATGCGCAGGTCTTTAGCGGATGCGATTTCGGGTGCGTCTGCGGGGACGGGATCGGGGCGGCCATGTGCCTCGGCCCCCAGCAGCATTTTGGTATACTCGTGCTGCGGGTTCTCGAAGACTTCGGCGGTCGGGCCGGTCTCGACGATCTCGCCGTCTTTCATGACGCAGACGCGGTCCGCAATTTTGCGCACGATGCCAAGGTCGTGGGTGATGAACAGAAGGCTCATCCCCTCGCTTTCCTTCAGATCTGCCAGCAAGTCGAGGATTTGCGCCTGAATGGTCACATCGAGCGCCGTGGTGGGTTCGTCCGCGATCAGCAGTTCAGGCCCATTGGCAAGCGCCATGGCGATCATCACGCGCTGACGTTGCCCGCCGGACAGTTGGTGCGGATAGTTTGGTAGCCGGGTTTCGGCGTCACGAATGCCGACCTTGTCCAGAAGTTCCAGAATGCGCGTACGCACGGCGTCGCCGGTTAGCCCTTGATGCAGTTGGATCGATTCCGCCATCTGCTTTTCAATCGTGTGGAGCGGGTTCAGCGATGTCATCGGTTCCTGAAAGATGAAGCTGATGTCATTGCCGCGCACGTCGCGCAAATCAGACTTGGACGCGCCGATCATCTCGCGCCCTTCGTAGGTGATCGATCCGGTGACCTCGGCGCTGTCCGGCAGAAGTGACACGGTTGACAGGGCGGATACAGATTTTCCCGATCCACTTTCGCCCACCAGCGCGACGGTTTCGCCCTTTTCCACGTCAAAGCTGATCCCACGCAGGGCGGGGTGGCTTTGCCCATCCTGTCGGAACGAGACGCTTAGGTTGTTGACGTTCAGAAGGCTCATTGGAAGGTCTTTCTTGGGTCAAACGCGTCCCGCACACCTTCGAAAATGAAGACGAGCAGTGACAGAAGGATCGAGAAGGTCATGAAGGCGGTAAAGGCCAGCCACGGGGCTTGCAGGTTCTGTTTTGCCTGACGGGTCAGCTCGCCCAGTGACGGGGCCGAGGACGGAAGGCCAAAGCCAAGGAAGTCCAGTGTCGCCAGTGTCGAGATCGTGCCGGTGATGATGAAGGGCAGCATGGTCAGCGTGGCGACCATCGCATTGGGCAGCACGTGGCGGAACATGATCACGCGGTTCGAGACCCCAAGCGCGCGGGCAGCGCGGACATATTCGAAATTGCGGGCGCGCAGGAACTCGGCGCGGACGACGCCCACCAAGGCGGGCCAGCCGAACAGCACGGTGACGAAGACCAGCAGCCAGAAACTTCGTCCAAGGATCGCGAACAGGATGATGATCACGTAAAGCGACGGGGTCGACGACCAGATTTCAAGAATCCGCTGGAAGATCAGGTCGATCCAACCACCGAAATAGCCCTGAATGGCCCCTGCGGCGATACCGATGACTGAGGTCAGCACCGTAACGACAATGGTGAAGAAGACTGACAGCCGGAAGCCATAGATCACACGGGCTAGCACGTCGCGTGCGGTGTCGTCTGTACCCAGAAGGTGCTGCGCATCGGGCGCGCTGGGGGCGGCGCCATCGATGTCGTTGATAGTGGTATAGCTGTAGGGGACCGGCGGCCAGATCAGCCACCCTTTACTGATTGGTTCGCCCTCGACCGTACCGGTCTTGGCTTCGGCAATCACGCCTTCGGGGTCGTCCCAGCAGGCCTCGGACCCTTGGGCGATGATCAGGCATTGCACCTCGATATCGCCATAGACGGCTTCGGTCTTGAAATCGCCGCCGAACGCGGTTTCGGGGTAGAATTTGACGACAGGCGTGTAGAAACTGCCATCATACTTCACCAAGATCGGTTTGTCGTTCGCCAGAAGCTCGGCAAATAGCGACAGGCCAAACAGGATCGCGAACAGGATCAGCGACCAGAAGGCGCGGCCATTGCGGCGGAAGTTGCGCCAGCGGCGTTGGTTGAGGGGGGAAAGCGCCATAATCAGACCTCGCGCCCTTCAAAGTCGATGCGGGGGTCGACGAAGACATACATGAGGTCCGACAGGATGCCGACCAGAAGGCCAAGCAGGCCGAAGACGAAAAGGGTGCCGAAAATCACCGGATAGTCACGGGCCAGCGCGGCCTCGTAGCCCAGACGTCCCAGCCCATCCAGAGAGAAAAGCGTTTCGATGATCACCGAGCCGCCGAAGAACACGCCCAGAAAGACCGAGGGGAAGCCCGCGATCACAATCAGCATCGCGTTGCGGAAGACGTGGCCGTACAGCACTTTGTTCTCGGCCAGACCCTTGGCGCGGGCGGTGACGACATATTGCTTCTTGATCTCATCCAGAAAGCTGTTCTTGGTCAGCAAGGTGAGCGTGGCGAAGCTGGCAATCGTCGAGGCCAGAACCGGCAGGGTGATGTGCCAGAAGTAATCCACGACCTTGCCCCACAGTGACAACTCCTCCCAGTTGTCGGACGTCAGACCGCGCAGTGGGAACCATTGCAGGTACGACCCGCCTGCGAATAGCACTAGCAGAAGGATCGCGAACAGAAAGCCCGGGATGGCATAGGCCACGATGATCATGCCCGAGGTCCAAGTGTCGAATTTCGATCCGTCGCGCACGGCTTTCTGAATGCCCAGCGGGATCGACACCATGTAAGCAATCACGGTGGACCACAGCCCAAGCGTGATTGAGACAGGCATCTTCTCGGCCACCAGTTCAAACACACCGATCGAGCGGAAGTAGCTTTCGCCGAAATCCAGCCGCATATAGTTCCAGATCATGGTGAAGAACCGCTCAAGCGGCGGCTTGTCGAAGCCGAATTCTTTTTCCAGCTCGGCAATGAACTCCGCAGGCAGGCCGCGCGCACCCAGATAGCTTTCATCGCCGCTGCTGGCCGCCTCAATCCCCGCGTCCCCGCCGCCCGAGATCGTTTCGAATACATCCCCGCCGCCTTCCATCTGGGCGATGATCTGCTCGATCGGGCCTCCGGGCACGAATTGCGTCAGCGTGAAATTGATCACCATGATCCCGAAAAGGGTCGGGATGATCAAAAGCAATCTTCGCAGGATATAGGCGCCCATATGCGGTCCTTGGTTTGTGCTCGGTTATACGGCGCGGGTTACTTCAACACGCCCGCCGCTTCCAACTTGGCGGCTTTGTCTGCGTCGTACCACCAGAAGGACAGTTCGCCCAGAGACAACGGCGGCAGATTTTCCGGGTAGCCGAAGACGTCATAGAAGGCCACGGTGTGCTTGTTCTTGTACCATTGCGGAATTGTGAAACCGATATGACGCAGCACGCGGTCCAGCGCGTTGGTCGAGGTGCGCAGCTGATCCAGCGTTTCCGACTGCGCCACGATGGGCAGCAGCGCATCCACTGCAGGATCGCGCAGACGCATCAGGTTGCGGGAGCTGTCATCGGCGGTTTTCGAATGGAACCATTGCTCTAGCCCAGTGCCGGGCTCGAATCCCATGCCAATCGAATGGGTCACAAGGTCGAAATCACCCGAGCGGGTGCGCTCGATATATTGCGGGATGTCCACACGGTCGAGTTTCGCATCTACGCCAAGCTGTTTCAGGTTCTCGACAATGGGATTGATCACGCGGTCAAACGCCGGGCTGTAGGTGACAAAGGTCGCCGACATGCGCTGGCCGTCTTTTTCAAGAAAGCCGCTCGATCCGATCTCCCACCCGGCTGTTTCCAGCAGTTTGTTGGCCGTCCGATAGAACTTGCGCGAGGGCCGGTTTTCGTCGGCGTTGTGGACCGGAGGCATCACGGCATCATCCGTCAGGATGCTTTCGGGCAGCAGGCCTTGATCGACCAGCGGCTGCAGGATTTCGACCTCGCCGGCGCTGGGGGCGCCTTTGGCCCCCAGATCAATGCCCGGCCAGAAGCTGTCGACACGGCTGTAGAGCCCGCGGAACAGGGCCTCGTTCGACCATTCGAAATTGAACATCAGCCCAAATGCGTCACGCACGTTGGGATCCTGCCAGACACCTTTGTCCAGATTGAAGATGAAGCTTTGCGCCGTGCCAACCGATCCATCGGGGAACTCGGCCTTGATTGCATAGCCGTTGCGCAGGTTCGGGAAGTCATAATCCTCGGCCCAGATTTGCGAGGAGTTTTCGGTGCGGAACGTGTAGGTGCCCGCCTTGAAGCCTTCCATCGCGGCGGTGCCGTCTGCGAAATAGATCGCCGTGATCTCGTCAAAGTTATTCTGACCAACCGACAGTGGGTGATCCGCGCCCCAATAATTCGGGTCGCGCACATAGGTCACGTGGCGGCCATAGTCGAAGCTGCCCAGCTTATAGGCGCCGGTCGCCATGAACGGCGCGTCGGATCGGTCGTCCACGCGTGCGCCGGTTTCTTCGAACCATGCTTTCGACAAGGCCATGCTGCTGCCGGCAAAGCTGATCCGATCACGTTTCGGGGCGTCCTCGGTGAAGGTGTATTTGACCTGAAGCGGGCCGATGACTTCGACGCCCGCAACGATTTCCGTGATGATGGCGCGGTATTCGGCGATGCCCTGTTCGACAAACAGGTTGTGGCTGAAGGCGATGTCCTCTGCCGTCATCTTCGTGCCGTCCCAGAAGGTCACGTCGTCGCGCAGGTTGAAGATGACCCAAGACAGATCGTCCGGATACTCCATCGTGGTGCAGAGGAAGCAATAGGTGCCATAGGGGTCGTCGGCGGTCGAAGTCAGGATGCTTTCATACCCGATCGTCGCCATCGAGGCCGTGGTCCCCTTGCGGGTGAACTGGTTGAAGCTGTCAAACGTGCCCTGCGCCCAGATCGAAATCTCGCCACCCTTCGGAGCGTTCGGGTTTACGTAATCCAGATGTTTGAAATCCGGACCGTATTTCAGTTCGCCAAAATTGGAATAGCCGTGGCTGACGGTGGTGTCCGCTTTAGCCGCCAAAGGTGACAACGCCAGCAAAGCCCCTGCGGCCAGTCCGAACCCAAGAGTCAGGGCACGGGTGTCGGGTCGGGTCATGGTCTTTGTCTGTGCGTCGCGCATGGCGATACCTCCGTTCATCAGCGGAATGCGTTGATCCGAGTAAAAAGCGCTGCCCGGTAACATTCAAGGCGCGAATTGGTGAACTGGGTGTTAATCCGCCGTACGCCGCCCGAAACGGCGCAACGAAAAAGGCCGCCCGGAATACCGGACGGCCTTTCAAATTCTTCACCGAGGGGCGCTTAGCCGCCGATGGTCGCCAGATACGCAACCAGGTTGGCGCGATCGCCGTCTTTCTTCAGGCCTTTGAAGCTCATCTTGTTGCCCGGTGCGAAGCCTTTCGGATCGGCCAGCCATGCGTCCAGCGCTTCGATGGTCCAAGCCTCGGCGCTCATGCCTGCCAGAACGTCCGAGTAACCGAAGCCAGCAACGCCAGCGATCGGGCGGTCGATCAGACCGTAAAGGTGCGGGCCGGTGCCGTTCTTGCCGTCTTCCAGCTTGTGGCAGGCCTTACACTTGCTCCAGACCTTCGCGCCTTTTTCTACGTCGGCTGCTGCAACCAGATCCGCGAAGGGTACGGCTTCTACCTCTTCTTCCTCGGCGCCGTGGTCGTCGCTTTCCACTGCGATGACATAGCCGGTGGCGGCTGCGTGTGCTTCGTCGCCGTGGCCAGCGTCATGGCCGCCGCCGCTGGTGTTATACAGGGCGCTGCCGGCCCAGTTGCCCAGCAGGAATACCAAGAGCGTGCCAATCACGGCGGCGCTCGCTTTTGTAAAGGTCATTGTGTCGAACATGTCGCGATCCGTCTCATCCAAAGTCAGAAGCCTTCTAGCCGCTTCCCTTGTGTCTTTTCAAGCGATATGACGCCCAACTTATAGTCCTTTAACGCTAACCCGCAGGGAGGGTCCGCAAAATGACCAGCCGAATCGCCTTTCAGGGAGAGCCAGGCGCCTATTCCCACGAGGCATGCCAGGCCGCTAGACCGTATATGGAAGCCATGCCCTGCGAATCCTTTGACGAGGTCATCGCGGCCGTGCGCTCTGGGAAAGCGGATCAGGCCATGTTGCCGATCGAGAACACCACTTACGGTCGGGTTGCGGACATTCACCGGCTGTTGCCGGAAAGCGGGCTGCACATTCTGGACGAGGCTTTTGTGCGGGTTCGGATCAGCCTGATGGGGCTGCCGCAGGCGAAGATCGAAGATATTCGGCTTGTGCGCGCGCATCCCGTGTTGCTTCCCCAGTCGGCAAACTTCCTGAAGTTGCACGGCATGCGCGGTGTCGGGGCTGCAGACAGTGCCGGGGCGGCTGCGCATCTGGCAAAGACCAAATCGCCGGGTGAAGGTGTGCTTGCCTCTGCGCTGGCAGCCGAGATCTATGGGCTCGATCTGTTGGCCGAGGATGTCGAGGATCACGGCCACAACACCACCCGCTTTGTCATCATGGGCCGCGAACCCAATTTGGAGCGGCGCGGCGAGCATGGCATGATCACCACCTTCGTCTTCGAAGTGCGCAACATACCCGCCGCGCTCTATAAGGCGATGGGCGGGTTTGCGACCAACGGCGTGAACATGACCAAGCTTGAAAGCTATATGGTGGACGGATCGTTCAACGCGACGCGATTTTATGCCGACATCGACGGTCACCCAGATGATCGTGGCGTTCAGTTGGCTCTGGAAGAGCTGGCCTATTTCACCTCGACGCTGGACATTCTTGGGGTCTATCCCCGCGATCCGGCGCGCGATTAAGCGAACGCCCCGGGCGCGGTCAGGCCCTGTAGCGCGCTTCGATCGTTGCCGCGTATTCCGACACGCGCTTGCGGAAACGACGCAACATCGTCGTGCGCGCCAGCTTCAAGGACTGGATCAGAAGCCGTGCCGGAATGGTCTTGGGGCGCATGTCGACGCTCAGGCTCATGCGTGTGCGCGTGCGGGACAGGGGCACGAGATCGACTTCCACGTTGGCAGTCATCCCCGAGATTTTCGTCCAGATGCCTAGATAATTGGGGCGGTCGAACTGCTCTATGTTGATATCGGCAACCCGCTGACGGCCACGATGGGCAAATTTGGCCTGCCAGCTCATGCCCTGACCGGGTTGGGGCAGAGAATCAACCCGACGGACCTCGGCCCCACGGCGCAAAGCGGCAAGTTCGAAGCTTTCGAAATCGGTGACGGCGTCGAACACCTGATCGATTGTGGCCTCGATGTCTTCATGGGTCTTGATCTTCATCAATCGCTCCTGCTGTTCGCGTCTGGGGTGAAAATGAGGTTAGTCCAACCGATCTGCAAGCCAGTTCTGCATTAGAAAATGCGCAATTGCACCTTTTCTGGCGGGTTTGATTGCGGGATTGCGACCGGCAAAGATATCCAGCATGTCCTCGCGCGTGATCCAAAGGGCGTCGGCCAGTTCGGCCGGGTCCAGCTTGATCTCGCTGGTGGTCGCATGCCCCCAGGTGCCGACCATCAGCGAGGATGGATAAGGCCAGGGCTGAGACGCCAGATAGCCAACCGGCCCAACGCGCACGCCTGATTCTTCGAAAACTTCGCGCCGCGTAGCCGCTTCGATGGTTTCGCCGGGTTCCACGAACCCCGCCAGAAGGGAATACATGTCCTCGGGCCACCCGATCCCGCGCCCAACCAGAACCGAGTTGCCATGCGTGATCAGCATGATCACCACCGGATCGGTGCGCGGAAAATGCGACCGACCGCAGGCGTCGCAATCACGTTGCCAACCCGCCATTGCAACGCGCGTTTTCGCGCCGCAATTGGCGCAGAACCCGTGGATGCGGTGCCATTCAAGGATCGACCGCGCGGTGGCGGCGACTTCGGCCTCGTCGGGGGTTAGCCCCGCCATCGTCGCGCGCAGCTCGGCAAAGCCAAAATCCTTTGGCAGATCTGGATGCGTCTGAATGCTGCGATCTACGAACTGTGTCGCGTCTGGCAGGGCGTCTTCGGGCTCCCACCGTGAAACATCCAAGGCAAACAGCGGCACATCATTCTGAAGGCCAAGATAGACACGCGGGGTAGCCTCGAAATCGGCGGGAAGCGTGTCTTGGGTCAGATAGGCCAGATCCCAGCCCTCGCCCTCGGGCTTTAGCAGGATTTTCCCGCGCCACAGCGGCAATAGCTGCGCGGTTTGCGCCAGCTCTGCAAGCTTTTCCGGTTTTGCACGGCTTTCGGCATCCCGGTTCAAATTGCCAGCTGCAAACGTGACCTGTTCGGCGATTTTCATGAGGCTGTCCTGCGTTGGTATGGTGGCGCGCACGCTATCAGAGACGACCCGGCTGTCCAGTTTGGAATCTTGCCGTTATCGGGTCATTAAATTGACATCATGCAACATTAGCGAGAATTGAAAATACATAAACATCCAGAAGGTGATCTTGCAAAGTGATCAAGGGAAAGGAAATGGCGAGGGGATGAGGCACTTCGTTCAAAATCCAGTTTCGGATCAAGGTGTTCGTGTAAGCTTGCGGATCTTGGCAACCACTGATTTGCACATGAATATCCTGCCCTATGACTATCACGCGGACCGGTCTGTCAGCGGGTGGGGGCTGTCACGCACGGCGCAACTGATCGACGACGCTCGCGGCGAAGCGGCTAACGTGATATTGCTGGATAATGGCGACAGCCTTTACGGCTCGGCGCTGGGGGAGCGTCTGCCCAATGTGGACAGCGACCCGGTACATCCCATGATCCGCGCCATGAACCACCTGAACTATGATGCCATGAACCTTGGCAACCATGATTTCGATCAGGGGCGGGATGCCGTCTTGCGGGCTATTCGCGGGGCTGAGTTCCCGGTGCTGACGGCGAATGCCGAATTGCCAAAGGGTGCGGGGATTGTCCCGTATGTTTTGCTGCGCAGGCAGGTCAAAGACGATCAGGGCGGTGTGCAGATGCTGACGATTGGCGTCATTGGCTTCCTGCCACCGAACTCGCTTCATCAGGCGCAGATTGACACGACCGATATTCTGGATGCGGCGCGTCACTATGTGCCGCAGATGAAAGCGGAAGGTGCGGATGTGATCATCGCGCTTGCCCATAGCGGGATGGGGGCCAAGGCACACCGCGCGGATATGGAAAACGTGCTGTACCCCCTTTCGACTGTTCCGGGGATTGACGCATTGATCGGAGGGCATACGCATCAGGTATTCCCCGCTGAAGAGGCCGAGGCTGACGGTGTTCTGAATGGCGTTCCCACGGTCATGCCGGGGTTTTGGGGGTCTCATCTGGGGGTGATTGACCTGTCGATGGTCTGTCTCGATGGGCAGTGGGGCCTGTGTCATGGGGCCGCCAGTTTGCGGGCGGTGTCGGACGACCCCGGCGATGAAGCGCCGACGAAAAGCACCATCGAAACGCTGTTTTCTGATCTTCACGACGCCACACGCGCCGCGATGCAGGCACGGGTTGGGAAAACCGTTCAACCACTGAATAACTATTTCACCCTTGTCGGCGCAGACAGCGCGACGCGGCTGGTACAACATGCCATGTTGGACCATGCCCGCTTGGTCCAAGAGGCGCTGGACCTGCCCGACCTACCGCTTCTCGCCGCCAGTGCGGCCTTCAAGTCGGGCGGGTTTGGCGGGCCTGACTACTACACGGCCTTGAGCGCCGGAACGATGACGCAGCGATCCTTGGCAGACCTCTATATGTTTCCTAACAGCTTTGCTTTGGTGAAGGTGACCGGCGCGTTTTTGCGCAACTGGCTTGAGCGGTCGTGCAGTATCTTCAACCAAGTTTTGCCGGGGCAAGGGGCGGTTCAGCTGAAAGATGATGGCGTGCCCGGCTATATCCACGAAAGTGTTCTTGGCCTGACCTATCAGGTCGATCTGAGCCAGCCCGCGCGCTTTTCGCCAGCAGGGGCCTTGCGCACGGCCGACGCGGGGCGTCTCAGGTCGTTGCGCCACGAAGGGCGCTCGGTACAGGATGACGACCAGTTTCTTCTGGCAACGACGGATTATCGCGTTCTGGGTGGGGGGAACTATCCGATCCCCGCACCCGAAGACATTCTTCCTGTTGTACCCATCGAGATTCGCGAGCTGTTGACGGATTATGTCGCCAATCAAGACCGTATCAGGCTTGATGTCGCTCCGACCTGGCAGTTCGAGCCGATTGCCGGGGCTTCGGTCTGGTTTCGATCTTCGCCAAAGGGGCGTGACGTCGTCCAGGAGTATCCGTGGCTGCAGTTAAACGAACGGACCGCGTGTGATGACCGTGGATTTACCTGCTACGAGCTGCCGCTCTGAGGCTTGCATCCCTCAGCGCAGCCTCATATATGGAAGGCGAGAGGTTGGCGCGGGTAGGCGCCTCGCCAATCTGGTCAGGTCCGGAAGGAAGCAGCCACAACGAGCCCCGTCTGGGTCGTGTTCAGCCTCTCACCAAGTTTCAAATCCGCAGGATTTGAAACCCCGACAGGCGAAACGTGTTTCGCCGAGAGGGACAATGAACTTCCCGACACATGAAACACGGTTTCACTTGGTCGGCCCAAAGCCCGCGCGGCGATCCCCCAATTTCGCCACGCATTTGAACGGAGTGTTTTCATGCGTGTTGTTCCGGCCCATCAGGATGCCCAATGACGCATGCGCTTGTGGAACTCGGCTGGTCGCCTGTGCTTGAACAGGAACGCGCCGAACATCCGGACACGCTGACCCCCTTCCGGCTGACCGAAATCCACCGTGCGCAGATGTCTGCGCTTGGCGAGGGTGGCGCTGTCACGCTGACCACACCGAAGTTCTCGGCGGGGGAGCTGGCGGTGGGCGACTGGGTTCTGGCGGACCCAGAGATGCGCATTCAGCATATTCTAGATCGCCGCTCGCTGCTGCAACGGCGCGGCGCGGGGACGGATGCACATGTGCAGCTGATCGCTGCGAATGTGGACACGCTGTTCATCGTGACCTCGTGCAACGACGACTTCAACGTCGCGCGGTTGGAGCGCTTTCTGGCGCTGGCGCACGAGGCCGGGTGCTATCCGGTTCTGGTGCTGACCAAGGCCGACCTCTGCGATGACCCGCGCGAATACGAGCGCGAGGCACAGGCGCTGGATCCGATGCTGACGATCTTGACAGTGAACGCGCGCGATCCCGAAAGCGCGGCTGCGGTTGCTGCGTGGTGCAAAGCCCCGCAAACCGCTGCCTTTATCGGCTCTTCCGGAGTGGGAAAAACCACGCTGACCAACGCGCTGACCGGCGGGGATGCGGCCACTGGAGGGATCCGCGAGGATGACGCCAAGGGTCGTCACGTGACCACTGCGCGCTCGATGCGGCCGATGTTGCAAGGCGGTTGGATCATCGACATGCCGGGCATGCGTGCCCTGCGTCTGATCGACACCCGCGATGGCATCGACAACGTGTTCGACGATCTGGCCGAGCTGGAAGCCCAGTGCCGCTTTTCCGATTGTGCCCATGAAACCGAGCCGGGCTGTGCTGTGCAGGCCGCAATTGCAGCGGGCGAGTTGGATCTGGAACGTCTGGACCGCTGGCTGAAGCTGCGCAAGGGCGAGAAGAAGAACTCGGAAACCGTGGCGCAGTCGCGGTCGCGGGAAAAGAAGTTCTCGAAGATGGTGAAAGGTGTCGTGAAGGGCACGAAGCACCGCAAGGGTCGGTAGCTCGCTTCGCGAGCCTGAGGGGCGTTGCCCCCTGTGAAATCCCTGCGGGCTTTCACATTCCCCCAGGATATTTAGGACAAGAAAATGCGGGTTAGGGGCTGCTGGCCCAGTCTTTCTGTGCGTCGGTTTCGACAGCGCAGGGGCGGGCCGCGCGTAGGCGGGAGAGGGCTGTGGCGGGCTCTACCCCGGTTTCGCAGAGGATGCGCAGAAGCATCATGCCGGACCGTCCGCAGCCACCCTTGCAATGAGCCAGCACTTTGCCGCCTTGGGCGAGGATGCGGTGGGTGGTGGGGGATATGTCGTGCCAACTGGCGATGATCTTCGCGGTGGGGGCGCCGAAATCCTGAATGGGGAGGTGATGCCAGATGACATTCGCCTTTGTCAGGTCTCGGCCCAAATCGGCAGCGCCAAAGCTGTCCATCTCGCGCGTGGTGGTCATGGTCAGCACCATGTCGGGCGCCCATTCAAGCAGCGCCTCAAGGTCTTCGCGGTAATCCCCACTGCGGCCGGGCAGTGGGCAGATGCCAAGGGTTCCGTTGCCTGCGGGCAGCTGTGCGATGGGAAAGAGTGGATCCATGCGCATGGCGTAGCACGCGGAATGGGATCCGCCAATTGGCTTTCGGTGGACGGCGCGGCTTTGGCCGCATAGTCTGGCCCAGATACGAATCCGGCCCGAAGGCATTCCATGACCGACACGCAATCCGACGCCCCCGCCTATCAGGTTCTGGCGCGCAAATACCGCCCCGAAACCTTCGCCGATCTGGTTGGGCAAGGGGCGATGGTTCGCACGCTGAAAAACGCGTTCGAGGCGGACCGGATTGCGCAAGCCTTTGTGATGACGGGCATTCGCGGGGTCGGCAAGACGACCACAGCGCGGATCATTGCCAAGGGGATGAACTGCATCGGCCCGGACGGGCAGGGTGGCCCGACGGTCGAGCCATGTGGCGAGTGTGAGCACTGTGTGGCGATTGCCGAAGGTCGCCACGTGGATGTGATGGAGATGGACGCCGCATCCCGCACCGGGGTTGGCGACATTCGCGAGATCATTGAAAGCGTGCATTATCGGGCGGCTTCGGCGCGCTACAAGATCTACATCATCGATGAGGTTCACATGCTGTCGACCAGTGCGTTCAACGCGCTGTTGAAGACGCTGGAAGAGCCGCCCGCGCACGTGAAATTCATCTTCGCGACGACTGAAATTCGCAAGGTTCCAGTGACGGTGCTGTCGCGTTGTCAGCGCTTTGACCTGCGCCGGATTGAGCCTGAAGACATGCTGGCCATGCTGCGCCGGATCGCCGATGCCGAAGGGGCCGAGATTGCAGATGACGCTCTGGCCCTGATCACGCGGGCGGCCGAGGGGTCTGCGCGTGATGCGCAGTCTTTGCTCGATCAGGCGATTTCGCATGGCGCAGGTGAAACCACCGCCGATCAAGTGCGCGCGATGCTTGGCTTGGCAGACCGTGGCCGGGTTCTGGACCTGTTTGACATGATCCTGAAGGGCGACGCCGCAGGCGCGCTGACCGAGTTGGGCGCGCAATATGCGGATGGGGCCGACCCGATGGCGGTGCTGCGCGATCTGGCCGAGGTCTCGCACTGGGTCAGTATCATCAAGATCACGCCGGAAGCGGTCGAGGATCCGACCGTGTCCCCCGACGAACGTACGCGCGGGCAGCAGATGGCACAGGCTTTGCCGATGCGCGTCCTTGCCCGGATGTGGCAGATGCTTCTGACCTCGATCGAGGAAGTGGGCCGTGCACCAAACGCGATGATGGCGGCGGAAATGGCAGTCATTCGTCTGACCCATGTGGCCGATCTACCCTCGCCTGAAGAGCTGGTGCGTAAGCTGAAAGATACGCCGACACCGCCAACTGGGCCGGGTGGTGGCGGCGGGATGCCTGCGGGCAATGGCGCACCAATGGGTGCGCCGGCCATGTCGACGCAATCTATGCCTTCGGGACCGGGTGGCGGGGCCACCGCTTTGGCCGTGGCGGCAGATGCCGAAACCTCTCTGGCCCGCTATGCGCGGTTCGAGGATGTGGTCGAGCTGATCCGCATCAACCGCGATGTGAAGCTGTTGGTCGAGGTTGAAGGCGGAGTGCGTTTGGCCGCATACCAGCCGGGACGGATCGAGTTTACGCCGTCCGACAACGCGCCGCAGGATTTGGCTGCGCGTCTGGCACAGCGCCTGCATGGCTGGACCGGCGTGCGTTGGGGCGTGACACTGGTGAATGGCTGCGAGGCGCCGACCATCACCGAAACCCGCGATGGCGAGAAGCTGGCGCTGGAGGAAGAGGCCAAGGCGCATCCGTTGGTGCAGGCCGTGATCGCCGCCTTCCCAAAGGCCCGTATCACCGAAATTCGTTCCGCTGAGGATATGGTGCAGGAGGCCGCCGAGGAAGGTCTGGCCGAGGTCGAAGACGAATGGGATCCGTTCGAGGAAGACTAAGCGCGACCTTGTATCATAGGCGCGCCGCCCGTATCTAATCCTCAAGTGACATAACAGGAGCATCACATGTTCAAAGGACTGGGCGGTCTCGGCGATATGGCCGGGATGATGAAGAAAGCGCAGGAAATGCAGGCCAAGATGGCCGAGCTGCAGGAAAACCTCGAGACCATGACTGTGGTTGGCGAAAGCGGCGCAGGGTTGGTCAAGGCGACCGCTACCGCAAAAGGCGTTCTGACCAGTCTGGACATCGACCCGACCATCTTCAATCCGGATGAAAAAGAAGTGGTCGAGGATCTGATCCTTGCCGCGATCAAGGATGCTCAGGCCAAGGCGGCGCAGCGTTCGGAAAGCGAAATGTCGCGTCTGACGGAAGAGCTGGGCCTGCCCAAAGACATGAACCTGCCGTTCTAAATGTCAGAAGCACCGCGCGATATCGAGAACCTGATCGAGCTGATGGCGAAGCTGCCGGGGCTCGGTCCGCGTTCTGCCCGTCGGGCGGTGCTTTACCTGATCCGCAAACGTGCGCTGGTGCTGACGCCTTTGGCGGATGCGATGCAGGCGGTTGCGGAAACCGCGCGGGAATGCGTGACCTGCGGCAATGTCTCGACCTCGGATCGGTGTGACATCTGCGTGTCGGAAAAGCGTGCCACCGGCGAGATTTGCGTGGTCGAAGACGTGGCCGACCTGTGGGCGATGGAGCGCGCGGGTCTGTTCAAGGGCCGCTATCACGTGCTGGGCGGAACGCTGTCTGCGTTGGACGCCGTTGGCCCTGAGGATTTGGGCATACCGCGTCTGGTCCAGCGTGTTGTCGATGACAACATCAGCGAAGTCATTTTGGCCCTGAACGCCACCGTCGATGGCCAGACCACCGCGCACTATATTGCTGACGAGCTTGAGGGTCGCTGTCTGGTGTCCTCGCTGGCTCAAGGTGTGCCCATCGGGGGCGAGCTGGATTATCTGGACGAGGGCACGATCTCGGCCGCGTTGTCTGCACGCAAGCGGATGTAACTGCGGCTTAGAACTGATCCAACAGACGTTCCAAATAATCGCGTTCCAATTGCGGGCGGTCTGACTCGCCCGAGCGTTTGCGCAATTCCTGCATCAACTCTTCGGCCCGGCGATAGGTCTCGTCCGTGTCGCCCAGCGGACTGTCGGTCGATGCCGCCCCGCCGCGGCCCGATGCGCTGCGGCCCAGCGGATCCTGATCCGAGGCCTGATTGTTTTCGCCCGGGTTCTCGCCCTGCTGACCATTCTCGCGGGCCTGCTGATTGGCCATTGCCTGATCAAACTGACGCAAACCTTCGCGCATGGCTTCCATCGCGTCGGCTTGCTGATTCAGGGCTTCGGGGATGTTGCCTTGCTCCAGTGCATCGGCTGCTTGCCCCATCGCACGGCCCGCTTCATCCAGCGCGTCGCGGGCGGCTTGCCCGGCGGGATCGCCCGCGCCGGGCAGGTTGCGGCGTTGCGCGTCCAGTTCGTTTTGCAAGGCGCGCTGACGATCCGCAAGGCTGGTGCCGGGATCACCGCCACGGCCTTGGCCGTCTTGCCCTTCCTGCGCGCCGCCTTGGCCATCCTGGCCCTGTTCGCCGCCCGATCCCTCGTGGCTTTGTCCGCGGCCCTGACCGCCATCGCGTCCTTCGTTCTCTTGGTTTTCACCGGCGGCGGATCCTTGTCCCTGTTCCTGAAGATCGCGGAAGGCCTGATCCGATAGGCCCTGCTGCTGACGCATGGTCTCGCGCAGCTCGTCGCGTGCCGCTTCGCCGGGGCGCTGGCTTTCACCACCGCGCTGGGCCTGCATGTTCTCCATCATCCGGCGCATCTGGTCGAGAAGCTCTATCGCCTCATCGGTGCGGCCCTCGCGCATCAGTTCTTCGATCCGGTCCATCATCGCGTCCAGATCAGATTGGCTAAGCTCTATCGCGTTGTCAGGCTGCGGTGCGTTCGGATCGCCTTCCGGGGCTTGCTGGGCCAGTTGGTCCATATAGTCGCGCATCGCCTCGCGGTATTCGTCCATCAGCTCGGCCAGTTCCTCGGGCGTGGCGCCGTCGCGCATGGCTTGTTCCAGACGCCGCTGCGCCTCTTCCATGCGGGCGCGGGCGTCATCCAGCTGCCCGTCTTCCAGTTCAACTGCCACATCCCACAATACCTGCGCCACCTCGTCCCGCAGGTCGCCGGGGACACCTTTGGCCACATCGGTAAACGCCAGACCCGCCTCAAGCCGCCGGATCGCGCCGCGCAGTTGCAGATAGATGCCTTCGGGCAGGGACAGGTCTTCCGGGTGGAACAATGTGGCGCGCAGAACTTGCGAGACACGCCGGGCGTTGACGCGGTTCCACAACAAGTCGCGGCGTTGTTCGATCAGCGCCTTGGCCATCGGGTTCAGAAAGCGCCGACCGGGCAGGATCATGGGGTAGGGCTGGCTGTCTCCTGTCTGTTTCGCGCCGTCCTGCGCCTGAAAAGTGAGGGTGACGGGAAGGCCCGCATAAGGGTGTTCGATCAGATTTTCCTGAAGTGTCCCTTCGATCATCTTGCGCGCCCCGCGATAGGGCAGGGGCAGGTCCACCGCCGCCTCGGGCCGTGGTTCAGGGTCGATGGTCAGCCCGTGCGCGCGTGTGACATCGTCCAGCGACAGGGTGATGATGACGGCGCCCCCCGTGATGCCATAGTCATCTGTGGCCACGAAACCGAGCGTGAAATCACCATTGAGCTGCCGGGTCAGTGGCCCGTTCGGCTGAATCGTCGGCGGTGTGTCTTCTAAGGCGGTGATTGCCCAGTCGCGTGCCTTTGGCCCGTCGATGGTCAAGCCGCCGCTGCGTGTGATCCGTTGGCTGAGGCTTGGCGCTGCGCCCGCATCCCTGTCCAGAACCGACCCAGCGAATTCTAAGGCGTCTGGATCGCCGTACCTGCGCAGGGTTAGGCGGCTGCCCCTCGGGACTGTCAGCGCCCCATCGGGTTGGTCGTGAAGATACAGGCTGGGTTGGCCGGTATAGGACGGCGGCTCGATCCAGCCTTCCCAACTGGCGGCAACCTGCGCGGCCGCACCGGGTGCGCCCGAGGGTGCCGGGCTGTTCCAAGGCCCAAACCCAATCGCCATGACCGCCCCGGTCGCCGCAATCAACCGCAATGCAAACGGATCTTTCCGTGCCACCCGCAGATCAGGATGGACTGCCTGCACATCATCCAGCTGCGCGAGCATCCGGTCCTGGTGGGCCTGCCACAGCTGGGCCGAGGCCACGTCACCCACGCCGGTTGCCTGATCATCTTGAAGTGCGGCAATCGGGTGGCCCTTCAAGCTGTCATCCAGACGTCGAAGGGCATGTCCTGAAGTGGGCCAGACAAAGCGCCGCGCCGCCGAGGCAAGGAAGGCCAGCGCTGCGACAGCAAGCACCACAGGCACTGCCCAGCCCCGCAATCCACCGAAGCCCGCCAGCGCGATCGTCGCCAACCCAACGGTCGCAAGCGGCCATCCGACGTGCCAGAGTCGCTCCAAAACCATCCCGCCCCTTGTCAGTGCCAAGGGCCAACGAAGGCGCTTTTGCACCTTCTGGGACAGGTCGGGCCGGGTCACCGAACCCGTGGGAACATCACAGCCATTCTGGAATGGTATCGCGTCCCAGCATTTCTTCATAGGTGGGACGTGCGCGGATGACAGCATATTGATCGTCCATCACCAGCACTTCGGGGATGAGGGGCCGCGAGTTGTACTCGGACGCCATCACTGCGCCATAGGCCCCCGCCGAGCGGAAGGCGATCAGATCGTCTGGCTTCAGGCTGTCCAGATCGCGGCCTTTGGCAAAGGTGTCGCCGGTTTCGCAGATCGGGCCGACAATGTCATAACGGGACTTTTCTTCACCCGGGGCGGTTTCGACCACGGGGATGATATCGTGATGCGCCTCGTACATCGCGGGGCGCACAAGGTCGTTCATTGCCGCGTCGACGATCAGGAAGTCCTGCCCTTCGCCCTCCTTCACATAGATGACGGAGGTGACCATGATCCCGGCATTGCCCGAGACCAGACGACCCGGTTCAATCTCGATCTCGCACCCCAGATGACCCACGGTTTCTTTCACCATCTGCCCGTATTCGATGGGCAGGGGGGGCGCGTCGTTCGAGCGTTCATAAGGAATGCCAAGCCCGCCGCCCAGATCAAGGCGCGTAATGTCGTGGCCGTCTTCGCGCAGCGCTTCGGTCAGTTCGGCCACTTTTTCATAGGCTTCACGGAACGGCTGAAGCTCGGTTAGCTGCGAGCCAATATGCACGTCGATGCCAACGGCCTTTAGGCCGGGCAGGGATGCGATTTCCGCATAAACTTCGCGTGCACGTGCAATCGGAATGCCGAACTTGTTTTCCGACTTCCCGGTCGAGATTTTGGCGTGGGTTTTCGCGTCCACATCGGGGTTCACGCGCACAGTGACGGGGGCAACAACGCCCAGATCGCTGGCGACCTCGGACAGCACACGCATCTCGGGCTCGCTTTCCAGATTGAACTGGCGGATGCCGCCCGTCAGCGCCAGACGCATTTCGTCGCGGGTTTTGCCAACGCCCGAGAACACGATCCGGTCACCCGGCACGCCAGCCGCAATCGCGCGGCGGTATTCGCCGCCCGATACCACGTCCATCCCCGCGCCCTTCTCGCCCAGCAGTTTCAACACTGCGAGGTTCGAGTTCGATTTCACCGCGAAACAGACCAGATGATCGGCCCAATCCAGCGCTTCATTGAACAGTCCAATATGACGTTTCAACGTTGCCGCGGAATAGACATAGAAGGGCGTGCCAACCTTGGCAGCGATCTCTTCAATCGATACGTCTTCGGCGTGCAATACGCCGTCACGGTAAAGGAAATGGTCCATCTTGGGCCTCGTCTGTCTGCGCTTCCCGACTGCCCTAGCGGAACTGCGCCTGCCGCTCAACCCTCCGGGCCTGCTCTTTTTCTTGTCTTAAATATCCCGGAGCGCGAGGCAGAGCCTCGCAAATGAAAACGCCGGCCACTTGGACCGGCGTTTGAAGCTATTGTGCTTGAGTGTCCTCGGGTGACCCCGGACGGATGGGCTCGCCATCCGCGCCGCAGGCCGCCAGCCCTAGAAGCGCGGTGATCAGAAGCGCGCGGATCATGTCAACGCCTCGGTCCAGCGGGCAATCTGTTTGCGCACTTCGCTAGGCGCGGTGCCGCCATAGCTGGTGCGCGAGGCGACCGAGTTGTGGACGCCCAGCACGCCAAACACTTCTTCGGTGATCTGCGCGTTGACTGACTGCATGTCTTCCAGCGACAGGTCGGGCAGGTCACAGCCGCGATCCTCGGCCATCGCCACCAGAGACCCGGTGACGTGGTGGGCATCGCGGAACGGCATGTTCAGCGCGCGTACGCACCAGTCGGCCAGATCGGTCGCGGTCGAGAACCCGGACGAGGCCGCGGCCTCAAGACTTTCGGTATTCGCGGTCATGTCCGACACCATCCCGGTCATTGCAGCCAGTGCCAGCATCAGATTGTCGGCGGCGTCAAAGACTTGCTCTTTGTCTTCCTGCATGTCTTTGGAATAGGCCAGCGGCAGACCCTTCATTACGGTCATCAGACCGATATTGGCGCCCATGATCCGGCCGATTTTGGCGCGGATCAGCTCGGCGGCGTCGGGGTTGCGTTTCTGCGGCATGATCGACGAGCCCGTCGACCATTTGTCCGACATGCGCACGAAGCGGAACTGGGCCGAGGACCAGATCACCAGCTCTTCAGCGAAGCGCGACAGGTGCATAGCGCAGATCGTGGCGGACGACAGGAACTCCAGCGCGAAGTCACGGTCGGCCACGGCGTCCAGCGAGTTTGCGGTCGGGCGGTCAAAGCCAAGCGCCTCGGCCGTCATGTGGCGATCGATGGGGAAGGACGTGCCGGCGAGGGCAGCGGACCCCAATGGGCTTTCGTTCATCCGGGCACGGGCGTCGCGGAAGCGCGACATATCGCGGCCGAACATCTCGACATAGGCCATCATGTGGTGGCCCCATGTCACGGGCTGTGCGGTTTGTAGGTGGGTGAAGCCGGGCATGACCCAATCGGCACCCGCTTCGGCCTGACCCAGCAGCGCGCGGATCAGGGCTTCGAGCCCTTGGGTCGCGGCGTCCATCTGGTCACGGACCCACAGTTTGAAATCGGTGGCAACTTGGTCGTTGCGCGACCGCGCGGTGTGCAGGCGACCAGCCGGTTCGCCTACGATTTCTTTCAGACGCGCTTCCACATTCATGTGGATGTCTTCCAGCGCGGTCGAGAAGGCGAAGTTGCCTTCCTCGATTTCGGACAGCACGGTCAGCAAACCCTCGCGGATGACCTTGGCGTCGTCTTCGGTGATCACACCAGTCGCGGCCAGCATCGCGGCATGGGCGCGCGAGCCTTCGATGTCCTGTCGTGCCATGCGCTGGTCATAGCCGATCGAGGCATTGATCGCCTCCATGATCGCGTCGGGCCCTGCCGAGAACCGGCCGCCCCACATTTCATTCGCGGATTTCGTGTCGTCGCTCATGATCTGCCTTTCAGGACATATTTCTGCTGACTGCATGCTATACGCGGCAAGGCGGGTGGGTGCAATTGCTGTAGCCCCGGTTGTTCACGGCACGCTTTTGCCGATGTGGCCGGATTGCCTTTGTGTCGCCACTTGCAGTCCCTAGAGTGGCTGGACACGCTGCTGCCAACAGGATCCCCGATGACCCGACATTCCCCGTCCCTCAGTCGCCGTTTGGCGATGGCCACGCTGACCGCTGCGGCGGTGATGCCGGGGCGCGTGCTGGCCGATAGCGGGTTTGCGGGCTGGCTGTCGGGATTTGCGACCAAGGCAAGGTCGGTAGGGGTCAGTGCCTCAGCTCTTAAGGCGCTTGGGCGGGCAGAGTACCTGCCCTCGGTCATCAAATCGGACCGACGTCCGGCGGAAACTGCGCGCAGTTTGCAAGATTATATCAGCTCGGCGGCGTCGCCTCAGCGCATCAAGGGCGGGCAGCGAATGCTGTCGCGCTATCCGACGCTTCTGAAGAAGATTGAACGGAAATATGGCGTCTCGAAAGAGGTCATCGTCGCAATCTGGGGCATGGAAAGCAGCTTTGGCGCGGTGCGTGGATCAGCTTCGGTCCTGTCGACGCTGGCCACTCTTGCCTATGAAGGCCGCCGCCGCGATTTGTTCGAGGCCGAGCTGCTGGCCGCCCTGCAGATCCTGACCGCGGGCGACGTGTCGCCATCACGTTTGAAGGGATCATACGCAGGGGCGATGGGACACACACAATTCCTGCCCAGCTCGTATCTGGCCCATGCCGAAGACTTCAACCGCGACGGCGCGCGGGACATCTGGTCGGATGATCCAACGGATGCGCTGGCCTCGACCGCTGCCTATCTACGGGCCAAAGGGTGGGCAAAAGGTCAGCCCTGGGCGATCGAGGTTCGTCTACCGAAAGGGTTTGATCTAGCGTTGACTGGACGGATCTATTCGCGCCGCCTGCGTGATTGGGGAAAGTTGGGAGTGACGAATGTGGCGGGACACCCGCTGACTGGTGACGCCAGTGGTGCACTGATTCTGCCAGCTGGCCCGACGGGCCCTGTCTTTATGATCTTCCAGAATTTCCACGTTCTGAAGACCTATAACTATGCTGATAGCTATGTGATCGGTGTGGGCCACCTGTCCGACCGTCTAGCGGGGCGCGGTGCGATCCGGGCCAGCTATCCCAAGAACCCATGGGGGATGACCACCAAAGAACGGCAGGCGCTTCAGAAGCGTTTGAACGATCTGGGGTTTCAGGCGGGGCGCCCCGATGGTGTGATCGGAGAAAAAGGCCGCGCCGCCATCCGCGCCTATGAGGCGTCGCGCGGGATGCCGGTGACTGGCGTGCCCAGCTCCCAGCTTTTGGCGCGCCTCAGCTAGACCTGATCGTGCCGGTGGCAGCTGACCAGATGGTTGTTGAACAACCCGCAGGCCTCCATCCACGCATAGACAATCGTCGGACCGCAGAACTTGAAACCAGCTTTCTTCAGGTCTTTTGAGATCTGCGTGGACAGCGGGGACGAAGTCGGCACTTCGTCCAGCGCCTTGTATCGCCCGTTCAGCGGCTCGCCGCCCACATAACCCCACATCATATCCCGAAAGGCGTCGGCACCGCCCAAGTCCAGATAGGCCTGCGCGTTGGTGATCGTCGCTGCGATCTTGCCGCGATGCCGGATGATGCCTTTGTCCTGCAAGAGGCGCTCAATCTCGGGCTCACCCCATGTGGCGATGCGTTCGGGATCAAACCCCTCAAAAGCCGCACGAAAATTATCTCGCTTTTTAAGGATCGTGATCCAGCTGAGCCCGGCCTGAAAGCCATCAAGGATTAATTTTTCCCAAAGCGCACGCCCGTCCCATTCCGGCACGCCCCACTCAAGATCGTGATATTCCTGATAAATCGGCTCGCTTCCGCACCACGGGCAGCGGGCGGTGTCAGGGTTTTGCGACGTGGAAAGGGTCATAAGGTCGGGTCCGTTACGATTTTAGGCAACTTATCTGATTTACGTCTCATTAGCATGGAATTGTCACTTATGGTCGTACGGCAGCACAGGTGACACCATGTTCAACGATGGAAGTAAGATACTCCCGGACACGCAGATGCAAGACCCTGTGGGCGGCCCCGTCGGGGATCCGCTCAGTTCGGCGATCAGGATGCGGGATAAGGGTGCGATCAGCCTTGTGCGCGAGGCGTTGCGCAAAAAACGCGTCCGGCTGGCCTTTCAGCCCGTCGTGCAATCGACCAGACCAGATCGCCATGCGTTTTTCGAAGGGCTGATCCGCGTTTTGGACCCAAACGGACGGGTGATTCCCGCCAAGGACTTCATCGACTCGGTCGAAGATAAAGAGATGGGGCGCCAATTGGATGCGCTTGCGCTGGAAAAAGGATTGGAGGCATTGCAGGCCGAACCCAACCTTCGCCTAGCCATCAATATGTCTGCCCGGTCGATCGGTTACCCGGGATGGAAAAAGGTGTTAGAGCGGGGGCTCGAAGATGATCCGCATCTGGGCGAGCGTCTGATCCTTGAGATCACGGAGCGTACTGCAATCACCATGCCCGAGTTGGTGGGGGTCTTCATGGCCGAGATGCAGGGTCACGGCATCAGTTTCGCGCTGGATGACTTTGGGGCAGGCTATACCTCATTCAAATACCTCAAGGATTTCTATTTTGACATTATTAAGATTGATGGCGAGTTCATCCGCGGGATCCATAGCGACGCGGATAATCAGATCCTCACGCAGGCCATGGTCTCGGTCGCGCGGCATTTCGATATGTTTACCGTGGCCGAAAGTGTCGAAACGGCCGAGGATGCGGCCTTTCTGACCCAGATCGGTGTGGACTGCATGCAGGGGTATTACTTCGGCGTTCCGACCCTGAACCCCTATTGGTGTAAAGCGGCATAGGCGCGTGTGATAACGCAACCACGCGCTCTTCGCTTGATTTTCTCTGCAATGCAGCACAGGATGCGCTCAGCAATGATCGTGCGGGATGGCGTGTGTTTTGGAAATTTCTGAAATACGCGACATCTTGCTGATCGTCAGTCTGGAGGAAAAGGAAGCAACATGACCAATGTCGTAATCGTATCGGCCGCGCGCACCGCCGTGGGCAGTTTCTCGGGATCGTTCGCGAACACCCCCGCCCATGATCTTGGCGCCACTGTTCTGGCCGAGATCGTCGCCCGCGCTGGAATTGACCCGTCCGAGGTCAGCGAGACCATTCTGGGTCAGGTGCTTCAGGCCGGTCAGGGTCAGAACCCGGCACGCCAAGCACACATCAACGCGGGCTTCGCGAAAGAGGCGTCGGCTTGGGGAATCAACCAGGTTTGTGGTTCGGGGCTTCGTACCGTGGCGCTGGGCGCGCAGCACGTGCAGCTGGGCGATGCCGCCATCGTAGCTGCCGGTGGTCAAGAGAACATGACCCTCAGCCCCCACGTCGCACATCTGCGCGCTGGGCACAAAATGGGTGATATGAAATTCATCGACTGCATGATCAAAGATGGTCTGTGGGATGCGTTCAACGGTTACCACATGGGCCAGACCGCCGAGAACGTGGCTGAGCAGTGGCAGATCACCCGCGAAATGCAGGACGAGTTCGCCGTAGCCTCGCAGAACAAGGCCGAAGCCGCTCAGAAAGCAGGCAAATTTGCTGACGAGATCGTTCCCTTCACCGTGAAAACCCGCAAGGGCGAGATCATTGTGGATCAGGACGAATACATCCGCCACGGCGCCACTATGGAAGCCATGCAGAAACTGCGCCCGGCTTTCACCAAGGACGGTTCGGTCACTGCTGCAAACGCCTCGGGCATCAACGATGGTGCTGCCGCTGTGCTGCTGATGTCGGCTGATGAAGCCGAGAAGCGTGGGCTGGAGCCGCTGGCCCGCATCGCCTCTTACGCCACTGCTGGTCTGGACCCGTCGATCATGGGCGTTGGCCCGATCCACGCATCGGGCAAGGCGCTGGATAAGGCTGGCTGGAAAGCTCAGGATCTGGATCTGGTTGAAGCCAACGAAGCCTTCGCGGCTCAGGCTTGTGCTGTGAACAAGGACATGGATTGGAACCCGGATGTGGTGAACGTAAACGGTGGCGCCATCGCCATCGGTCACCCGATCGGCGCCTCGGGCTGCCGTATCCTGAACACGCTGCTGTTCGAAATGAAGCGCCGCGAAGCCAAGAAGGGTCTTGCGACCCTCTGCATCGGCGGCGGCATGGGCGTGGCCATGTGCCTTGAGCGTCCGTAAGATCGAAATGAACGATGGAAAAGGCGCCTTCGGGCGCCTTTTTTGTTAAGAGTTTTGTCGTGCTCTTGTCGCAGATGCAAAATAAACTCTGCATTGCGGCAAAATGTTTGCGCAATAATATTGCGCAAGTTAAATTGAAAATGTAACAGAGTTTCAGACCCAAGATTCGTAATGGAGGAATACATGGCCCGAGTTGCACTCGTCACCGGAGGTTCGCGCGGTATTGGCGCATCAATTTCAAAAGCGCTGAAAGCGGAAGGCTACGAAGTTGCCGCGACTTTCGCTGGAAACGAAGAGAAAGCCGCAGCCTTCACCGCCGAAACCGGCATCAAGACTTACAAGTGGAATGTCGGCAGCTATGAAGAAAGCCAGGCCGGTATCGCACAGGTCGAAGCTGATCTTGGCCCGATCGACGTGGTCGTTGCCAACGCTGGCATCACCCGTGACGCACCGTTCCACAAGATGACGCCCGAACAGTGGCAAGAAGTCATCGACACCAACCTGACTGGCGTGTTCAACACCGTGCACCCGATCTGGCCCGGCATGCGCGAGCGCAAGTTCGGCCGCATCATCGTGATCAGCTCGATCAACGGTCAGAAAGGTCAGTTCGCTCAGGTGAACTATGCTGCGACCAAAGCAGGCGATCTGGGTATCGTTAAGTCGCTGGCCCAAGAAGGCGCACGCGCAGGCATCACCGCAAACGCCATCTGCCCCGGCTACATCGCGACCGAAATGGTTATGGCGATCCCGGAAAAAGTGCGCGACTCGATCGTTGCCGGCATCCCGGCAGGCCGTCTGGGCGAACCGGAAGAAATCGCACGCTGCGTGGCCTTCCTGGCGTCGGACGATGCGGGCTTCATCAACGGCTCGACCATTTCGGCCAACGGTGCTCAGTTCTTCGTTTAATTACGCGGGACAATCACAATTCAGGGGCTGGCCGTTCTGGCCAGCCTTTTTTGTTGGCAGCTGAGGAGTCAGCGAAGCCAGACGCGTTGATATCGAACGGCCAATGTTCCGAAAGACCAAGGCGCGCTCTTTATGTGCGCGCTGATAGGCGGCTTGAAGCTCGGTCTGGGTTGTCGCGGTCTCCAACATAATCCTAATCCCCTTAAGTCATCTTTGCGTGATTTTAGTATGGGATGTTGAAATGCAGGCGACAAACGAGACTTTCAAAGGTTTCAGATAAGTGATACTTGACTGAAATGAGTGACCGCCTGCCTCCGTTGACCGCCCTGCGTGCTTTCGATGCCGCTGCCCGCCATATGTCGTTTCAGAAGGCTGCGGCCGAGCTGAATGTGACGCCGGCGGCCCTGTCTTTTCAGATTAAATCGCTTGAAGAACATTTCGGAGCGCCACTTTTCCATCGCCTTAACCGTGCTGTTGAGCTGACCGAGGCCGGACGCCTTTTGGCCCCCGGCGCGGCGGACGGGTTCGAGATGCTGACCAGAGCGTGGCGCAATGCGCGGCGCAGCTTGGATAGCAATACTTTGACCGTAACGGCGGGCCCGGCGTTTACATCGAAGTGGCTTGCGCCCCGGCTGTATGCCTTTGCTCAGGACCATCCCGAGATCGAGCTGCGCTTCGCTGCTGGATTGAAAATGGTGGATTTGAACCGGGACGAGGTCGATGTTGCCATTCGTTTTGGCTATGGCCCGGACGACGGGTTGTATTCTCATCCGCTGGCGAACGAATGGCTGACCCCGGTTATGCTGCCTGCACTGGCCGAAAAATATCCGGAGCCGAAAGACTTGTTGTCGGCGCCTCTGATACACAACACCTCGGATGATTTCCTGAACCCGCCCTGTGATTGGCCCGCTTGGCTGCGCGCGGCTGGGGTTGAAGGTGCGCCCCGGATTGCCTCGGTGTTCTCGCAACCCGACCACGCGCTGGATGCGGCGATGTCCGGAGTGGGCGTCGTCTTGGGACGGCGTGCCTTTGTTGTGAAATATCTGACTGAAGGGCGTCTGGTCGCACCATATGGCTTGGCGTTGTCCACCAAAGCCCGGTACCGTTTCCTCTGCCGTCAGGGGCAGGAAAACCGGCCAGCCATCGCGGCGTTCCGCGATTGGGTACTTGCTGAAATCGCAAAAAACACGCATGTAACTGAAAGTTTGAAGATCGTTTCGGTCGAGGATTTGTAGTGACGCGGAAGACTGCCACCCTCATCGGGTTTATTGCTGTACTGCTCTGGTCGCTCTTGGCGCTCTTTACCGTAGGCACGAACCCCGTACCGCCCTTCCAACTGGCTGCGATGACCTTTCTTGTAGGGGGCACGCTGGGCGTCATCTGGATTGCCACAACCGAGGGGTTGGGGGTTCTGCGCACGGTCAGTTGGCGCGTCTATGCGTTCGGAACTCTGGGCCTGTTTGGCTATCACGCGCTGTATTTCTCGGCCCTGCGCATGGCACCTGCGGCCGAGGCTGGGCTGATTGCCTATCTATGGCCCCTCTTCATCGTTTTGTTTTCCGGATTGCTGCCTGGGGAAAGCCTGCGCCCGATGCATGTGATCGGAGCGCTGGTCTCTTTTGCAGGGGCCGCTTTGATCGTGCTGGGCGGCGCCACGGGCTTTGACACCGCTGCGCTGCCGGGCTTCGCTCTGGCCTTTCTGTGTGCGCTGACTTGGTCGGGTTATTCGGTTCTGTCGCGCCGTCTCGGAAATACGCCCACGGCTTCGGTGGTGGTGTTCTGCCTATCCACCGCCATCCTATCCATCGGCGCGCATATGCTGTGGGAGGATACGGTCTGGCCCAACGGAGCATTGGGCTGGGCGTCCGTCGCAGGGCTTGGGCTTGGGCCGGTTGGATTGGCCTTTTATGTCTGGGATGTGGGGGTCAAACGCGGCGATATCCAACTTCTTGGCGTTGCCAGCTATGGCGCGCCATTGTTGTCTACGCTGGTCTTGATCTTAGCGGGTGTTGCCCAGCCACACCCATCCTTGCTGATCGCGGGGGTGTTGATCACTGCTGGGGCTTTGATGGCGGCACGGGCCAGCGCCGGTTCGTCAAAACAGACCTGACCCGAGCCTAAAGTCGTCAGGCCGTGGCCGTCGTCAGTCGTTCAATTTCTTCCTTGAGCTGGAGCTTTTGCTTTTTTAGTTCGGTAATCTCGGCATCGGTGGTGCCGGGCGCGCGCTGGATCTCTTCGACTTTATCCGAGAGGACCTCGTGTTTCCTGCGCAGCTCTTCAAGATGCGAACTCATGCTCATGGCGATCCTCCTGTTGGTTTATAGAACGTACTGAGTGCACCACACTTTTTCCCGCTTGTCACGGAATCGTTGCAAATCTTTGCGGGTATCTGCTGACGTGGTTGCGCGGGATTTAACTGGTGGGCTTTACCCCCAACTCAATGCCGCTCCGTCGCGCAGGATGGCCTGTATCGCAGGCGTATAGTGTTCACGATCCGAGGTATGTGCCGCGCCTTCATGCAGAACAATCGGTGCTGCCAGTCGAAATGCCGCACGCCCGCCTTTGCGGGCCTGCAGCAGTAACAGTTTCGCCGCGCGCCCGGTGCGTGGGGACAAAGGTTGTGCGACCACCGACCCAAGCCGATCATCGAGCGCTGACAAAATGTCTGGCAACCGCTCGGCGGCGTTGATCATCGTCAATAGCCCACGCGGCCTCAAACGACGTGTGGCCTGATCCAACCAAACCGCCAATGGGGTCTCTTCCCCCATCGCCTGTTCGCGGGCACCATGCGGTGACATACTTCCGCGTGCTCGGTCGAAATAGGGTGGGTTCATAATCACATGATCAAAGCTTCGGGCACGTAGTATTTCGGGCATCTGTGTCAGATCCCCATCATGCACGGTCAGAGAAATTCCGTTATCTTCTGCATTCTTGCGGGCCAGATCTGCGTGATCGGCTTGTCGCTCGATCCCGTACAGGTCCAGCCCGGGTATCCGCCGGCCTAGGCACAAAGACGCCGCCCCGACGCCGCAACCCAGCTCCAGCACGGCCTGACCGGTCTGCGCAGGCACGGCGCTTGCCAGAAATACAGGATCAACCCCTGCACGATAGCCCGTTCTGGGTTGCGTCAGCACAAGCTGCCCGCCCAGAAAGTCATCCTGTGTCAGATCGCCGGGATGCATCATGGCCCTTAGCTTTCGAAGGCGATGTCATGGTCACGCAGGATGGCGCGGGCGATGAACAGATCCTGGTCCCGCACCATCAGTCGGCGCGGCAAAATGCCAATGCTTCCTTCCAGCGCACTCATATGGACGTCCATCGCAAAGCAAGCTATATCCTCGCCTGTAAGAAGGGCGGTGACGAAGGGGATCATAGTTGGATCCGTGGTTCTCAGAAGCTCTTTCATGCTTTCGGAGATAAGGGCATCCCTGCCCATTTGTCGAGCCGGTTGACGGGAAGGTGAATATGCTGATCGAAGCTGCACATAAGCCGCATGAGCGCCTGGGCCAGCATTTGGCCAAGGATATGGAGGCCGTGAACACGCTGATTCGCGAACGGATGGCCTCGAAACATGCGCCGCGTATTCCCGAAGTGACTGCGCATCTGGTTGATGCAGGCGGCAAACGTCTGCGCCCGATGCTGACCTTGGCAGCCGCGCGTCTGTGTGGCTATGACGGCCCCTATCACATCCATCTGGCCGCAACGGTCGAGTTCATTCACACCGCGACGCTTCTGCATGATGACGTTGTGGATGAGAGCGCCCAACGCCGTGGCCGCCCGACCGCGAACCTTCTGTGGGACAACAAGTCCAGCGTTCTGGTGGGGGACTACCTATTCTCGCGTTCGTTCCAGCTGATGACCGACACCGGCTCGTTGGATGTGCTGCGCATCCTGTCCAATGCTTCGGCCACAATTGCTGAGGGCGAAGTGCTGCAGCTGACTGCCGCGCAGGATCTGTCGACGGATGAAGACATCTATCGTCAGGTCGTTCGCGGTAAAACCGCCGCACTGTTCTCGGCTGCGACCGAGGTCGGCGGTGTCATCGCGGATGCGCCGGAAAATCAGGTGAAGGCGCTGTTTGACTATGGCGACGCGCTGGGGATTTCCTTCCAGATCGTGGACGACCTTCTGGATTACTGGGGCGGCGATGCCACCGGCAAGAACATCGGTGACGATTTCCGCGAACGCAAACTAACCCTGCCGCTGATCAAGGCTGTGGCCAAGGCCGACGACGAAGAGCGCGCCTTCTGGACCCGTACGATCGAAAAAGGCCGTCAGGAAGAGGGCGATCTGGAACACGCTTTGGAGCTGTTGAACAAGCACGGTGCTCTGGAAGACACCCGCGCCGAAGCGATCGCTTGGGCGGACAAAGCCAAAGCCGCCCTGACTGCACTGCCCGACGCCCCGATCCGCCACATGTTGCACGACATTGCAGATTACGTGGTCGCGCGCCTGAACTAATCGCTCATTTTCTTGCCGGAAATATCCTGGGGTGAGCCCGTATGGGCGAGGGGCAACGCCCCTCCAGGCTCACGAAGTGAGCTACCTATAGCCTTACGATAGTTTCGCGGCTTCCACCCACCAGTCAGCTTTGGTTTGCGCCAGTGTGGCAGCACCTGATTGCGCAGCCTCCACGGTCTCGAACAGAGCAAAGCACGTCGCGCCCGACCCCGACATCCGCGCCAGCCGTGCGCCGGGCAGATTCGCCAGCGCGTCCAACACATCGTGAATGACCGGGGACCGCGCAATCGCCGGGGCCTCCAGATCATTGCGTTGAGTGGCCAGCCAGTCGATAAACGCGCGTGCCTTTAGGCCCTGCGGGATCCGTTTGGGCATCGGTGGGTTTTGTTTGTTCTCCAGCGCCTTGAAGACCTCTGGGGTCGGTACGTCCACACCGGGGTTCGCCAAAACCGCGAAGATGGGCGGAAGGCCGGAGCAGGGGGTGACGTCTTCGCCAATCCCGCGCATCCGGGCGGCTTGTCGCATCAGGCAGACACGTACATCTGCGCCAAGGTCCGCAACGCCCTCGGGCAGGCGCGTGTCGCCGATCAGGTCGGACAGAGCAAGAATGGTCGCCGCGGCGTCCGCGCTTCCGCCGCCGATTCCCGCCGCAGCCGGCAGGTGTTTGGACAAGACAATATGGACGGGCACGCCAAACAGGTCCGCGGCGCGGGCAACAAGATTCGATCCATCCGTCGGCACACCTGCCGCCTTCGGGCCAATCACCTCCAGCCGGTTCTGCTCGGCGGGCATCACGGTGATCCGGTCGCCCACATCGGCGAAGACCACAAGGCTGTCCAGCAGATGATAGCCATCGCGCCGCTGCCCGGTGACATGCAGGGTCAGGTTCACCTTGGCGGGGGCGAAAACCTTCGCGATGCTCATTCCGAGGCGTTCAGGGGGTCGGCCCCTTCTTCTTCAAGAACCACGTCCAGACCAACCTCGAGCTTGCGGCGGATGCGGTCGGGGTCAAGCTCGGTCAGGTCGGTGTCATCGGTGATGAAGCTTAGGGCGCGGCTCCATTGGAACTCGGCTTCGCGTTTGCGACCTACGGCCCAGTATGTGTCGCCCAGATGATCGTTAAGGATGGGTTCAACGGGATCTAACTCGACCGCGCGTTCCATTTGCACGACAGCCTCGTCATAGCGGCCCAAGCGATAGAGAACCCAACCCAGACTGTCGACAATATAGCCGCGATCCGGGCGGGCCGCGACGGCGCGCTCGATCATGTTCAGAGCCTCGTCCAGCTTCTCGCGCCTCTCCACCAGCGAATAGCCCAGATAGTTCAGAACGGTGGGTTGCTCGGGGCTGAGTTCTAGCGCCCTGCGGAAATCGGCTTCCGCAGCTGGCCAATCATCCAGTTTGTGGGCGGCGATCGCGCGCTGGAAATAGGTGGGCCATTGGGACGGCAGCTTGGCTTCGAAGCGCTCAATTGCAAGGTCATATGCATCGCGTGCTTCGGCGAAGCGGTCCTGTTGCATCAGAGTGTCCCCAAGCGCCACGCGAAAGCGCAGTGTGTCAGGGAATGTTTCAGCCAACGCGCGCAGCTCGCCAGTGGCTTCGTCCAGTCGGTCGGCACGACGCAGAACATCGGTACGGCCAAGAGCGGCATGCTGATAGGCAAAGCTATCTTGCGGCACCCGGCCATAACTCTCGATCGCCAGATCATGGTGGCCCATGTCTTCAAGGATCTGGGCCGACAGGACCAGAGCCCCGGCATGGGTTGGGGCAAGATGCTCGGCCACTCGGTTGTACAGAAGGATGCCAGTTTGGTCGCCTTCAGGGCCGACCGACTCGGCCACGGCAAACAAGAGCTCGGCAATTCCATCTTGCGGCGCGCGGATGATGGTGAAGTCCAGCGTTTTTCCCGCCTCGAGATCCGCGATCATTTGTTCGACTTCGGCATCGGACATGCCGGTGCGTGCGGCCGTCATCAGCTCAATCGCTTTGTCCTGCTGGTCGCTTTGGCTAAGCGACTGGGCATGGGCAAACAGGCCCGAGCGGTTCAGTTGAAGCGCGCCGTTCTCGCCGCCCAGAATGCGGGCCGCGCCTTCGAAGTCTCCGACATAGGCCAGCGCAAGCGCTTTTTGATACAGGGTAAATCCGTGGCTCGCATTGTCTTCACCCATCGCGTCAAAAATAGCCAGCGCGTCCGACATCTTGCCTTGTCCAATACGGATCCACGCCTGAATCATCTGGTCGATAACCGGGGCGATAGAAACTTTGGTGCCCACAAGTGCGGTAGCGGTCTCCCAATCACTCCTTGTCAGGGCATTGCCCAGCAGGACAAGTGCCGCGATCTGATTGTCTTCACTGACCGAGGCCAGCCGGCGCGCGTAGGGCAGTGCATCGTCCAGTTTTCCAAGCGCGATCTGGGCGACGATCAGCCCTTCCAGAACGTCCAGATTTTGCGGGTCCTGCGCAATCGCGCGGGTGCCGTATTCAACCATTTCCGGAAAGCTGCGTGACAGATCGGCATGCCGTGCGGCCAGATACGCCCCCGCCACATTATCCGCATAGGCAGCGGTTCCCACCGCGCATTGCGCGGCCAGAAGGGTCGAAAGGGCAAGGCCGCGCAGGGCCGAAGAAGTCAGGCGGAACAAGGGCATAAATTCCTTAAGTCGCAGCAGGGTTACGTCTGTAAAACCTAATGTGCCTTCCAGTTGAAAACAATGAGGGGCAGCACATGGCCGCCCCTCTTTGTCGCTTTTTTGATCGGTTGCGATCACATGTTCGGATAGTTCGGTCCGTCGCCGCCCTGCGGTACCGTCCAGGTGATGTTCTGGCTGGGATCCTTGATGTCGCAGGTCTTGCAGTGCACGCAGTTCTGGAAGTTGACGACAAAGCGCGGGTCTTTGCCTTCTTCTTCGACAACTTCGTACACACCAGCCGGGCAGTAACGCTGCGCGGGCTCTGCGAACTCGGGCAGGTTGACCGAGATCGGCAGGTCCGGGTTGGCCAGCTTCAGGTGGCAAGGCTGGCTTTCCTCGTGGTTGGTGGCTGCGAAGGACACGTTGGTCAGGCGGTCGAACGACAGCGTGCCATCGGGCTTCGGATACTCGATTTCCGGATAGTCCGCGGCTTTGCCGGTGGCTTCCGCATCCGACTTGCCGTGCTTCACGGTGCCGAAGGGCGAGAACTTGAAGATCGACTGAACCCACATGTCCAGACCGCCCAGCATCAGCGATGCGGTCAGGCCGTATTTCGACCACAGCGGCTTGACGTTGCGGACCTTCTTCAGGTCTTTCGCGACGTCACCGGTGCGCAGTTCTTCTTCGTAATCGTTCAGCTCGTCGCTGGAGCGGCCTGCCTTGATGGCTTTCACAGCGGCATCAGCCGCAGCGATGCCCGACAGCATGGCATTGTGGTTGCCCTTGATGCGCGGCACGTTCACCAGACCGACCGAGCAGCCCAGCAGTGCTCCACCGGGGAACGAGGCTTTTGGCATCGACTGATAGCCGCCTTCCGAGATCGCACGCGCGCCGTAGGCGACGCGCTTGCCGCCTTCCAGCAGCTTGGCGATTTCCGGGTGATGCTTGAAGCGCTGGAATTCCATGTAAGGATACAGGTGCGGGTTCTTATAGTTCAGGTGAACCACGAAGCCGACAAACACTTGGTTGTTTTCCAGGTGATAGATGAACGAACCACCACCCGCGTTCGATCCCAGCGGCCAGCCCATCGTGTGGGTCACGGTGCCTTCGCGGTGCTTGGCGGGATCGATCTCCCAAATTTCTTTCATGCCGACGCCGAATTTCTGAACGTCGCGGCCAGCCTGCAGGTCGTATTTGCCGATGATCTCTTTCGCCAGCGACCCGCGCACGCCTTCCGAGATGAAGACGTACTTGCCGTGCAGCTCCATGCCCGGTTCGGTGTTGGGGCCGTAGGATCCGTCAGCTTCCAGACCGAAGACACCGGCTACGACGCCCTTCACTTCGCCGTTGTCGCCGTAGACCAGTTCCGATGCGGCCATGCCGGGGAAGATTTCCACGCCCAGTTCTTCGGCTTGTTCAGCCATCCAGCGGCAGACATTCGCCATCGAGACGATGTATTTGCCGTGGTTGTTCATCAGAGGCGGCATCGGCCAGTTCGGCACGCGCAGGTGACCTGCCGGTCCAAGCACAAGGAAGTTGTCTTTCTTCACTTCCGTCTTGATCGGTGCGCCTTTTTCCTTCCAGTCGGGGATCAGCTTGTCCAGGCCGCAGGTGTCCAGCACAGCACCCGACAGGATGTGCGCGCCCACTTCCGAGCCCTTCTCAAGCACCACGACCTCAAGGTCTGGGTCTTGTTGTTTCAGACGAATGGCGGCGGACAGGCCTGCGGGGCCTGCGCCCACGATGACCACGTCGTATTCCATGCTTTCGCGTTCGATGTCGCTCATAATCTTTTCCCCGGATGGTCCGTTTCGCAAGATCGTTAGCTTGACGCACGGGGCGGGTCAATCAGGACACGACGTTACAAGGGGGTGTTTCCGACAAATTTGCGGTGCCGCGGCGTTGTTTGCGCTGACACACACCGTATAGGGCTGGAATGGCCCTTTTCGGATCCAATCGCGCAGACCAACAAGGGCGTTGCAAATCGCGCCGGATTGCTAGATTTTCGACCTGACCGAGCCGTAATGAGACCACGCTGTCGGGTGCCTCGGTGCCGGGCGACAATAAATGAACAGGTTTGATGGAAAAAATACCTTTGACCCGCGCGGGCCACACCGCGCTGAATGACGAGTTGAAACAGCTGAAAACTGTAGAACGCCCCGCGATCATCGAGGCGATTGCCACCGCGCGCGAGCTTGGTGACCTGAAAGAAAATGCCGAGTACCACTCGGCCCGCGAAAAGCAGGGTTTCATCGAAGGCCGCATTAAAGAGCTGGAAGGCATTCTGTCTTTGGCCGAAGTGATCGACCCCGCGAACATGTCTGGCACAGTCAAGTTTTCGGCGACCGTCACCATCGTTGATGAAGACACCGACGAAGAGAAGACCTATCAGATTGTCGGCGAACCCGAAGCCGACATCGAGAATGGCAAATTGAACATCAAGTCCCCCTTGGCCCGTGCCCTGATCGGCAAGGAAGAAGGCGACAGCGTCGAAGTGCGCACGCCGGGTGGCGAGAAAGCCTATGAAATCCTGAATATCGACTGGATCTGAACGTGGCAGACAAGCCCCAGAAGAAGGACGCCAAGCAACGTGCCCCTAAAGGTACTGCACCTTTAGAGCTGCTGGACGAGGCTTCTTCGCTCAGCGTGGCCGAAGTAATCGGCCTTGCCCTGTCCTTCGTCTGGTTGGCCGCCTGTGCGATGTTCTTCATGGTACTGGGCACCGGCCCGTCGGAGGGCGGATTTGATCCGTTGCGCTTCGTGATGGTCGTGGTTGCCATTGCCATGCCTGTTGCAATGATCTGGGTGGCCGTTGCCGCGATGCGCTCGGCCCGGATCATGCGTCAGGAAAGCACTCGGTTGAAAGCGGCGATCGACGGGATGCGCACGGCGTATCTGCAGCAGCAACAAAGCATGGGCGGCCCTGGCGCGCAGGCGTCCAAGGTGGAACAAAAGCTGGAAGAGATCGCCAAGGTCTCGCGCCGGACAGAAACGGCGCTGGCGACCTTTGTGTCGATTCGCCCCGGCATGCCCAGCCTGACCAACCCACACCCAGCTCCGATTGCGCCTGCTATGGGGGCTGAGGAAGCGCCGAAAGATCCGGTGGATCAAACGAAGCTCGAGCTTGGCACCCCGGCAGAGGACATGATCCCGCCGCTGTCGATCGAGGATTTCATCCGCGCGATGCATTTCCCCGAACACGCGCAGGACGCTGAAGGGTTCCGCGCCCTGCGCCGCGCCCTTGAAGATCGTCAGGTGGCGGGGCTGGTGCAGGCCGCGCAAGATATTCTGACGCTGATGTCTCAGGATGGCATCTACATGGATGACCTGCGCCCTGACCGCGCCCGCCCCGAAGTCTGGCGCAAATTTGCAGCTGGTGAACGCGGCAAAGAGATTGCCGCGTTGGGTGGGGTTCGTGACCGCTCGTCCTTGGCGTTGACCGCTGGGCGGATGCGCAAAGATCCGGTATTCCGCGATACGGCCCACCATTTCCTACGCCGCTTTGACCAGACCTATGCGCAGTTCGAAAAGAACGCTTCGGATGCAGATTTGGCGGCGATGGCAGACACCCGCACTGCGCGGGCCTTCATGCTTCTCGGGCGCGTGACGGGGACGTTCGACTAAACCCTCCCGCCCGTGCGCCATGCCTGACGGCATGTTCCCCGGTTGGGGGTGGCCTCGCTGCGCTCGGTAGATTTGATGCCTCCGGCGGGGATATTTTCCAACTAGAAAAGCGCGAAAACCAATTCTTAACCCCCGGGCCATAGTGTGAAGGGGCGGTACAGGCGGGGACGCCGATGACCGCACAAGGAAAAGCGACAGCTTGAAAGAGAGGGCGGCCCCTCTCTTTTTCTTGTCTCAAATATCCCGGGGTGAGCGGCGGCAGCCGCGAGGGGCAGCGCCCCTACTTGGCTTCATCACCCTGCGCGTCGCTGGCTGGCATAGGCCGCGGCCATGCTGATCACCGCTATTGTGCCGCACATTATGACCGCACGCAGGATCGCGCCGTTGGTGGCGCCCCAGATCGCGATGGATCCAACAAATGCCAGCAGCATCGCGCCCGCAGCCAGCCCGGTGACGCGCACTGCCGGTTTGGCTGCAGCGCGCCCGCGCCCGTGCCAGAGACGCCGCAACGTGGCCAGCATCTTCCCGATGTCAGTCTGAATAGCGATCAGCGATGGCACGATCAGCAGCACCAGAAACATTCCGAACCCAAGCCCATAGATCAGCGTGATCACCGTGGGTTTCAGGAACTGCGCCTGCCGCGAGGTTTCATAGAGCAGCGGCATCAGCCCTAGAACCGTGGTCATTGTGGTCAGCATCACCGCGCGCAGGCGGTCGGCGGTGCCTTCGATAATGGCTGGTATAATCCCGCGTTCCTTTGCGTACTCGTCGATGGTGGTGACCAGCACGATGGAGTCGTTGATGATGATCCCCGTCATCCCGATCAGCCCCACGACCGAGAACATGGACAGGGGGACCCCCCATTGCACATGGCCGTAGATCGCCCCAACCAGCCCGAAGGGAATGATCGACATCACCACCAAAGGCCGCGTCCAGCTTGAGAAAATCCACGCGAGCGTCAGGAAGATTCCCAGCAGCACCAAGATCAGACCGGTGCGCGCATCCGACAGGAAATCACTTTGCTGTTCGGCCAACCCGCCGATGCGATATTCGATAGAGTGGACCTCGGCCAGCGCGGGCAGGATCTCGGTCTCGATCGTGCGCTGGATCTCTTCGGCGCGGGCTGCGTTGTCTTCGCTGATATCACCCGAGACATTGACCATCCGAATGCCGTTTTCACGTTGAACCGTAGCAAACCCTTGTCGTGTCTGGACAGACACCAGATCCGCGAGGCTGACATAATCGCCCGCCTGCGTGCGTAGTTGCATCCGCTCAAGGAAATCGGCCGAGCGTTCGCCATCCGGAATTTCGACCCGGATTTCAGCGGACCGCGTGCCGTCGGGATACGTCGCGGCCTCGACCCCGTTCAGGCGGTTGCGCAAGACGCGGCTGAGGTCATCAATGGTGAACCCCAGCGCCTTGCCTTGCGCGGTCAGATCCAGAACCAGCTCTTCCTTATCATAGCTCAGGCTGTCTTCCAGTGCTGACACTTCGGGGTATTGGATTAGCTGCATTTTCAGGTCTTCGGCAGCGGCCTTCAAGGCCTCCGAGGTCGCCCCGAACAGATCGACGTCAAGGCTGTCTCCGCCCGGACCGAACCGGCCACCGCGGAAAGACAGAACCTCGAGCAGCGGATGGTTCACGATCTCGTCTTGTAGGGCCGAGACGAGTTCAAACGTGGAATAGGGGCGCAGGTCGGCATCGATCAGTTCGACCACGATGGACCCAAGAAGATCAGCATCCTTGTTGTCTACGCCGGATAGGCCACGCCCCGCGTTGCCGCCGATTTGTGCTAGCGCACTGGCCACGGGGTCCGCACCGTATTCTGTTTCGAATTGAGCGGTGGTGGCTTCCACGGCGCGCTGCACATTGTCCAGCATGGCACGGGTATCAGCACGGGTTGCGCCCTCGGCCATCGCGAAGTTGGCGGTGATGGTGGATTGCTCGGGCGCGCTGAAAAAGCGGAAGGTCAGATCGCCGCGAATGAAGACCGACACTTGGCTGGCGAGGATCAGGATGGTCGCGGCAATTACCGGATAGCGCGCTTTGATCACCAGCGCCATGAGCGGACGGAATCCGTTGTCTCGCACCCAGCGGAAGCCTTTGTTCACCTGTCGCGACGGCCAATCATACCAGTGTTCTTTCGTTGTATGTGTCAACGCATGCGCCATGTGGTGCGGCAGGATCAGGAAGCATTCGATCAGTGATGCCGCCAGCACCACGATCACGGTGAAGGGAATGTCGGTGATCAGATCCCCAAACCGACCACCAATCGAAGTCAGACCGAAGAACGCGATGATCGTGGTCAGGGTGGCCGAGAAAACCGGCGGGAACATCCGTCGCGCCGCGTTCTCAGAAGCTGTGAAGGGGCTTTCACCCAACCTGCGCGCTCGGAAATCCGCGTGTTCGCCCACCACGATGGCGTCATCCACGACGATCCCCAACGTGATGATCAACGCGAAAAGCGAGATCATGTTGATCGTGATCCCGGACATGTACATCAGGAAGACGGCGGTGGTCATGGCCACGGGGATTCCGGCAGCAACCCAGAACGCGGTGCGGGCGTTCAGGAAGAGGAAGAGCAGAAGCAGCACCAGTCCCAGTCCCTGTAGCCCGTTTTCGGTCAGCATCTTCAGGCGGGCAGAAATCAGGGCAGAGCGCGTACGCATCAGCTCGATCTCGACCCCTTCGGGCAGGGTTTCCAGCATTTCGGCGCGGATTTCCTCGACGATCTCTTGCAGCTCGATCGCGTCCCCTTGGGCGGACCGCGAGACGTTCAGCGCCATCGCCGGATCGTCGCCCACGAAATAAGAGCGGTTGCGGTTCACGCCTTCGACGCGCACGGTCGCGACGTCACCGATGGTCAAGTTCGAGCCGTCCGCATTGGCGCGCAGGACCAGTGCGGCGATGTCATCCGGCGTTCGCTTGGGATCACCCGTGCGGACCCTTGCCGCGCCGGACGAGACATTGCCCGCTGGGTTGGTGCTGACGGCGCCGGAGATAACCTGAGCAATCTCAGCCATGCTTACGTCGTTCTTGATCAGCGACAGGGACGTGACCTCGACCACGGTTTGCGGGGCGGCGAAGCCCCGGATCGAGGTGCGCGTCACGCCGCGTTCGAACAGGCGGATTACCATTTCATCGGCAAAGCGGCCCAGCTGTTCAATGGCCACAGGCCCCGAGATCACCACGTCCGTCACGCTGTCGCGCCACACGCCGCGCCGAACCTTCGGGGTGTCGGCGTCCTCGGGCAGGTCGGTGATTTCATCCACCGCCGTCTGAATGTCATCAGCAGCCTGATTAACGTCCCAGCCGGGTTCGAACTCCATCGTTATGTTTGCGCGGCCTTCGAAGGCGCGCGAGCTGACGCTGGACACACCGTCAACAGCCAGAAGCGAAGGCTCCATCACTTGGACGATTGCGGTGTCTACATCCTCGGCGCCTGCGCCTTGCCATGTGGTGTTGACCGAGACAGTCTCGACCACAACATCGGGGAAAAATTGCGCCCGCATCTGCGGATAGCTGGCGATGCCAAGTGCCATAAGAATCACCAATAGCAGGTTGGCGACCGTGGCGTGGCGGGTGAAATAAGACAGGATGCCGGTGGCCGGAGACATAACTTAGTTCCCCATGCGCTTTTCAAGCCGCGCCAGCGTGTCAGCGGGCAGTTCGCCCTCGTCCAACTGGCGCAGGATGCGATCGCGGGCGGGTTCGGGCATCCGTGTGTTGCTTTCCACAAAGCTTTTCAACAGCGCAATTCGGGCGGGGTCCAGGGCAACCATTTCGGGCTTGGTTTCCGGGACCAGTTTGCCGTCGCGCACAGGGCGCACGCGAATGCCTTCGCCCAGAACCGGGCTGCGCTTGGTAATCGCCTCGCGCCCATTCAGGCCGGACGCACGGACCAGAACGTCGTCACCTTGGCGGTGCAGAAGTGTCACCTGCGCGCCTTCCAGCCGGTCACCTTCGCCCAAAAGCAGGATGTTGCCCGAGGCGTCCAATGCGGTCGCGGGCAGACGCACCACTTGGTCCAGCGGCGGCTCGGACAGTTCAACGGTCACGAAATCCCCCGGACGCAGGCCCGGCGTGGCGTCCAGATTGGCAAAAAGCATCCGGCCCGTCTGCCCTTCACCCACATCGGCGCTTTCGCGGTCAACGCGGCCCGTGGCGGTCAGGTCCACGCCGGTGGCTTCCAGCCGGACCATTACGGGCAGGTCTGCCAATGCGCCGTTATCGGCCAAAAGCCGTGCATATTGCGCGGTCGAGACACGGAAGCCGACCTCGAGCTTGTTGGGGTCGACCAAGCGCGCCAGCTTTTCGTTCGGGGTAACGAGCCCGCCACGCAGGACAGTCACGTCGGTCAGGGTGCCTGCGAATGCGGCGCGAATTTCGGTCTCGTCCAGACGGCGCTGGGCTTCGTCGCGGGCGATTTCGCGGCGAGATAGGGAGGCTTCGGCCGTGGCGACGCGGGCTTCGGCGGTGATGACTGCCTGCCGTTTGCCCAGCACGGCCTGTGCAGCGGTAGAGGCCGCCAGCGCGGCGTTTTCAACAGCAGCTTCGGTGCCGACACCCCGCTCAACAAGATCGTTCTGACGGGCCAATGCGGCATCGCGCAAATCGGCCTGACGGCGGGCATTCGCAAGATCATCGCGCGCCAGATCCAAAGCGGCCGTCCCATCGCGCAGTTCAGCCTTGGCTTGGGTCAGGTCTGTCTCGGCCAAACTCAGCGCGGCTTTGTAGTCGGTCGGGTCGATACGCAGAAGAAGCGCGTCTTCCTCGACCTGCCCGCCGTTCACGAAGGCGTCTGACATTTCGACCACCGTGCCCGAGGCGCGGGCGCGGATGTCCAAGCCCCGGCGTGTGGCGAGTTCCCCGAAAGATGACAGGATGGGGGTGATGGTCGCGGGCTCCAGCGTGACCACATTGGCCGAAAACACCCGCTCGCGCCCCGACGGGGCCGCGTTGTCGCGATCCGCGCGCGCCTTAAAGGCCGTTTGCACCATCAGTCCAGCCATCGCCAAAAGGCCGATTGTGGCAGCCAACAGGAAAAGCCCAATCAGGCTGCGTCCCAGAAATCGCATACATCTCTCCGTCTCATCCGTTGCTATCCTGACCTGCGCCACAAGCCGGGGCAAGCGGCGTGTGGTCACAGCTGCGATAGCGTCGGTCCATATGATCCATACGGATCAAACGGATGAGTGGATTACTTCCGTCGCTTATGTTCGTCCAAACGCGGAAAAATTTCGACGAAATTGCAGGGGTGGTGGCGATAGTCCAGTTGATGCACCAGAATTTCGTCCCACGCGTCTTTGCAGGCGCCGGGGCTGCCGGGTAGTGCAAAGAGGTACGTGCCGTTGGCGACGCCGCCTGTGGCGCGGCTTTGCACGGCCGAGGTACCGATCTTTTTCATCGAGACGATGGTGAAAACAGTCGCAAAGGCCTCGATTTCCTTTTCATAGACATCGCGATGCGCCTCGACCGAGACATCGCGGCCCGTCAGGCCTGTGCCGCCGGTGGAAATCACCACGTCGATCTCGGGGTCCAGCGACCAAGCGCGCAGTTGATCCGCAATCTCTCCCCGTTCGTCGCGGATGATCTTCCGATCAGCCAGTAGATGCCCAGCCCCTTCGAGCCGCTTCACCAAGGTGTCGCCCGAACGGTCCTCGTCCATCGAGCGGCTGTCAGACACGGTCAAAACCGCGATGCGGACGGGGATGAATTCGCGTTGGTTGTCGGCGGGGATCTTGGACATGGTGTGGCCTGTGTCTTTGGTGGGCTATGAGCCCTCGTTCAGTTTTGCTTGGATTTCCAACAGATCCGCCCATGCCTCGCGCTTGGCGGTGGGGTTGCGCAGCAGATAGGCGGGGTGGAACATCGGCATGATCGGCTTGCCCCAATGGCTGTCCCAGTTGCCCCGCAGCCGGGTGATGCCGCGCTTGCCGAGGATGGCCTGACAGGGCGTGTTGCCCATCAACACGATCAGTTCGGGCGCGACCAGCTGCACGTGACGCTCAAGGAAGGGGACCATCATGGCCATTTCCTCGGGGCTAGGATCGCGGTTTTGCGGAGGACGCCAGGGCATGACATTGGTTATATAAACGGCATCTTTCGACAGGGGTACATCGCGCCCCATGCCGATTGCGGCGAACATCTTGTCCAGAAGCTGCCCGGCGCGGCCCACGAAGGGGCGGCCTTCGATATCCTCGTCCCGGCCCGGAGCCTCGCCGATGATCATCACGCGCGCGGCGGGGTTGCCGTCAGAGATCACCGTATTGCGTGCGCCCTTCTTCAATTCGCAGCCATCAAAAGCCTTCATCGCGGCCTTCAGCCCGTCCAGATCCTGCGCCCCTGCGGCGGCCTGTTTGGCCAGCGCAACATAGTCGATCTTGGGCTCAGCAGGCGGCGGTGTCGGGGCGGTCCGTTTGGGTAGCTCGACCGGTGCGGATGCTTGGGCTTTGGGGGCAGGTTTCGGTTCAGATGGGGCCAGGGCATAGCGATCCACCGGGGCGTCGGAAATTGCATCCACCGCGCCCAGCTCGATCTGCCATTCCAAAAGCGCTTTTGCGCTGTGCCAGTCTTGTGCCGATTCCATGTGCGCAGCTTACGGGGGCGACAAGGGAAGGTAAACGTACTCAAGGCAATAGGATCTGCCCATTCGCCTGCCGATAGGCAGGCGGCGCCCGACCCTCCCCCATGGGAGGGCGCTTCACACCCACCCAGGCTCGTGCGCCACCTGCGTCTAACACGCGACGACGGTGTCACATGCACACAAGGGATAGACGAACCCGCGCCTCAACCCTATAAGCGCGTGGAACACAGGACGGAGGCCCGTATGACATTCCGCCAACGACATCTTCTTGGGATCGAACAGCTTCACCCGGAAGAGATCAAAACCGTTCTCGATCTTGCCGACAGCTATGCCGAGATGAACCGATCGACCACCAAGCATTCCGATGCTTTGGCGGGGCTGACCCAGATCAACATGTTCTTCGAGAACTCCACCCGCACGCAGGCGTCTTTCGAGATTGCCGGCAAGCGTCTGGGTGCGGATGTGATGAACATGGCGATGCAGGCGTCGTCCATTAAGAAGGGCGAGACGCTGATTGATACAGCGCTGACCTTGAACGCGATGCATCCGGATCTGCTGGTTGTGCGTCACCCGCATTCGGGCGCGGTGAACCTTCTGGCCGAGAAGGTGAACTGTGCCGTTCTAAACGCTGGCGACGGCAAGCACGAGCACCCGACGCAGGCGCTTTTGGATGCGCTGACCATCCGGCGCGAGAAGGGCCGCCTTCATCGTCTGACCGTGGCGATCTGCGGCGACATCGCGCATAGCCGCGTTGCCCGTTCGAACCTGATCCTGCTGGGCAAGATGGAAAACCGCGTGCGCCTCGTCGGCCCGCCGACCTTGATGCCCAGCCAGATCGACCAGTTCGGGGTCGAGGTTTATGACGACATGGAAGAGGGTCTGAAAGACGCCGATGTCGTCATGATGCTGCGGCTTCAGCGCGAGCGTATGGATGGCGGCTTCATCCCCTCGGAACGCGAATACTATCATCGTTACGGTCTGGACGCCGAAAAGCTGGCTCACGCCAAGGATGACGCCATCGTCATGCATCCCGGCCCGATGAACCGTGGGGTCGAGATCGACGGCACCATCGCCGACGACATCAACCGTTCGGTCATTCAGGAACAGGTCGAAATGGGCGTCGCCGTGCGCATGGCCGCGATGGACCTTCTGGCGCGCAATCTGAAGGCGGAACGCGAGAATAAGGCCGAGGGCGTCTATGTCTGAGCAAGAGTTCGAACTGGAACCCCGTCTGGAAAGCCAGACCGCCCCTCAACTGGAACCGGGCGAGACGCTGATCGACAGATTCTCGGGTAATACAACGACCTATGTGAAAGAGCATGTGATGCTGGCCGCCTTGGGCGCGCTTGTGATCTCGGGCGCATTGATGGCGATGGGTAACCCGCATGCTTGGACGGGTGTGATTGGTTCTGTCGCGGCGATCGCCGTGCGCGGGCTTTATGTCGCCAAAGAACAGCTGGGCTTTACGTGGCACCTGACCAACCGTCGCATGATTGGTCCGGATGGGCGCACCATTCTGTTGACCTCGATCGACAAGGTGAACGTGATCTTCACCGCGGCTCAGTTGGTCACCCTGTCCGGCGACAAATACATGTTGAAATATCAGGCCAACGCCAAGGCCACCCAAGCCGCGATTGATCGTGCGCGAGGCGCGTAAGGAGACTGACATGACCACCACCTTCACCAATGCCCGCCTGATCAACCCGGAAACCGGCACGGACGAGGTTGGCAGCCTGACCATCGAAGGCGGGCTGATCACCGGCGTGAATGCGGGCGAGGAAGGCGATGTCATCGATTGCGGCGGCAAATGTCTGGCTCCCGGCATCGTGGATATCGGTGTGAAGATCGGCGAGCCGGGCGAGCGGCACAAGGAAAGCTTCCGCACCGCCGGTCTGGCGGCGGCGGCGGGCGGCGTGACCACGATGGTCATTCGCCCCGACACCACCCCCGCCGTGGACACGCCCGAGACGTTGTCCTTCGTAACCCGCCGCGCCGGGCAGGTGACGCCTGTGAACGTGCATTCCATGGGCGCCCTGACTAAAGGCCGTGAAGGCCGCGAGATGGTCGAGATGGGTTTTATGCTGGATGCCGGAGCAATTGCCTTTACCGATTGCGACCATGTGGTGACCGACAACAAGGTCTATTCCCGCGCCATGACCTATGCCCGCTCGCTGCGCGCGCTGATCATCGGCCACCCGCAGGATCCGCAACTGTCGAAGGGGGCGGCGGTGACCTCGGGCAAATTTGCGTCTTTGCGCGGTCTGCCAGCGGTCACCCCTATGGCCGAACGGATGGGGTTGGAACGTGATCTGGCGCTGGCCGAGATGACGGGCGTGGCCTATCACGCTGACAGTCTGTCCACCGCGAAATCGTTGCCTGCGCTGGAGCGCGCGAAAGCGGCTGGCGTCGATGTGTCCGCAGGTGTGAACATCCACCACCTGACCCTGAACGAGCTGGACGTGGGCGACTATCGCACCTTCTTCAAGGTGAAGCCGCCCTTGCGCAGCGAAGACGACCGTCTGGCGATGGTCGAGGCCGTGGCCTCGGGCCTGATCGACATAATTTCCTCCATGCACACCCCGCAGGATGAGGAAAGCAAACGCCTGCCGTTCGAAGAAGCGGCCTCGGGCGCGGTGGCGTTGGAAACGCTGCTGCCCGCTGCGATGCGTCTGGTGCATGCGGGTCTGATCGACCTGCCGACGCTGTGGCGTGCGCTGTCCTTGAACCCCGCCCGCCGCTTCAACCTACCGGGAGGAGAGCTGACCGTGGGTGGGCCCGCCGATCTGGTCCTGTTCGACCCCGATGCGCCCTTCGTTCTGGACCGCTTCAAGCTGAATTCGAAATCCAAAAACACGCCGTTTGATGGCGCGCGGATGGAGGGCAAAGTGCTGGGCACATGGGTTGGCGGCGAACGTGTGTTTGGGGGCGAAGATGCCTGATCTGCTCACCTCATTCCCGCTGCTGATTGGTGTCGCCATCGCTGGCTATCTGCTGGGCTCGATCCCCTTTGGTATCGTCATGGCGCGGTTGTTTGGGCTGGGCGATCTGCGCCAGATCGGATCGGGCAATATCGGGGCGACCAACGTGCTGCGCACCGGCAACAAAGTCGCCGCATTCCTGACCCTGATCGGAGACGCCGGCAAAGGGGGCGCCGCCGTCTTGCTGGCCCGCGCTCTCTTTGCCGAAGACGCCGCCCAACTGGCAGGGTTCATGGCGTTTCTTGGCCACTGCTTCCCGGTGTTTCTGGGGTTCAAGGGCGGCAAGGGCGTGGCCACTTGGCTGGGCACCATGTTGGCGCTGGCCTTCCCTCTGGGGCTGGCCGCTTGTGCCACATGGTTGGTTACTGCGCTGATCTTCCGCATCTCCTCGCTTGCCGCGTTGGTCGCAGCGGCGCTGTCGCCGGTCATCGCTTTGGTGTTTGGCTGGAACAGCCTTGTTCTAATTTCAGTTGCATTGGCTGCCTTGATTTTCTACCGCCACAGCGCGAATATTGCGCGCATCATCTCTGGCGAAGAGCCACGCATTGGGCGCAAGTAATCCCAGCTAAGGGGCATTTAATATGGATTTCCAAACATCAGTTCGGACGTGCTTTCAGAAATACGTCACCTTTTCAGGCCGAGCTTCTCGCAGTGAATTTTGGTGGTTCACGTTGTTTCTCGTTATCGGTTCATTTGCGCTGACGCTCGTTGACATTATGCTGCTCGGGTCTGAAACCCTGTCACCACTCAGCAGCCTGTTCTCACTCGCGACATTTCTTCCGGGCTTGGCTGTGGCCGTACGCCGCCTGCATGATCGCGATCGTAGCGGATGGTGGTATCTGCTGATCCTTGTGCCGTTGATCGGTATCATTGTGCTGATCGTTTGGTGGGCGTCGATAGGCACCGATGGTCCGAACCGCTTTGGACATGATCCGCTTGGCAATGCCCCGAGCGATGATGACGGCGACTATGCCACCTCCTCGATCCCGCGCGCGGGCCATTGATCACCCGTTGACCTGAAACACCTTATCTTTCGACGTCGCGCCTTGGACCAGTTCAAGGCGCGATTTTGCGATGCCAAGCGCGTCTGCCAGCAGCTTTCCAACCGCCTTGTTGGCCTTACCGTTCTCGGGCGCGGTTGTGGTCTGAACGCGGATTTGCCCATCGCGCACAGAGACCTTGTTCCGAGACGCTTTCGGGGTGACCCGCACCGCGATCCGCGCGCCTTCCTCGGCCAGATATGACAACTCGCCCTTCTTCATGGGCGCAGAGTGCCGCGCGGGGCTGGACGGCGCAAGGGCTGTGGGTCACTGTGCAGGCAACGATGGAGGGCGGCATGCGCAAGACAGGGTTTTTCTGGGACGAGAAGTGCTTTTGGCATTCGGGCGGCAACTATGCGGGCAACCTGCCCGTGGGCGGGTTGGTGCAACCCTTGGCGGCAGGCGGTCTGCCTGAAAGCCCCGAGACCAAACGGCGATTGAAGAACCTGATGGACGTGACCGGCCTGTCGCGCGCACTGGTCCAGCGCACCGCTGCCGAAGCGGACATCGAGACGCTGGCCCGCGTCCACCCCGCATCCTTCCTGTCGGATTTCAAAGCCGCCTCGGACACGGGCGGAGGCGAGCTGGGCCTGCGCACCCCCTTCGGCCAAGGTGGGTTCGAGATCGCGGCGCTCTCGGCAGGCTTGTCCGTCGCCGCATTGGAGGCTGTTCTGCGGGGCGAGGTCGACAACGCCTATGCCCTGTCGCGCCCGCCCGGCCATCACTGTCTGCCGGATTTCCCGAACGGGTTCTGTCTGCTTGCCAACCTTGGCGTCGCGATCCGCAATGCGCAGGCCAAGGGTCTGGCCAAGCGCTTTGTTGTGCTGGATTGGGACGTGCATCACGGCAACGGGACTGAGGCGATTTTTATCGATGATCCGGACGTGCTGACGATCTCTATCCACCAAGAGCGGAACTATCCGCTGGATACGGGCGACGCGGATGTGCGGGGCGAAGGGAAAGGGCAGGGCGCCAACATGAACCTTCCGCTGCCTCCGGGCGCGGGGCATGCGACCTATATCGAGGCGATGGAGCGGATTATCCTGCCCGCCATCCGCGCGCACGAGCCCGAGGTGATCGTGGTGGCAAATGGCTATGACGCGGCGGTGATCGACCCGCTGTCCTGCATGTTGGCCACTGCCGACACCTTCCGCCAGATGACCCGTATGGTCATGGAGCTGGCTGGCGACATCTGCGATGGGCGCGTGATGATGGCCCATGAGGGCGGGTACTCCGAGGTCTATGTGCCCTTCTGCGGCCACGCCGTACTGGAGGAATTGTCAGGCGCGGGCATTCACGCCCCTGACCCTCTGGCCGAGGCTTTCGCCATCCGCCAACCCAACGCCAAGGCCGAAGCGTTCTTTTCCGGTCAGCTGGCCGACCTGTCCGATTTCTTCAATGTAAAGTGACTTAACATCTTGACGTCGGGCCACGCAGACCCGACATATCCCCCAAGCCAGCCGCGTCCCGCGGCCAAGCAAGATATTGCTCTGACCAAGGACAAACATATGCCTGAACGCAACCAAGCGGCGCTTGATTTCCTTCTGACCCGACGCTCGCGCCCGGCCAAGACCCTGACCGGTCCCGGCCCGGATCGTGACACGCTGACAACCATCCTAACCGCCGCCGCCCGCACGCCGGATCACGGCAAGCTGGAACCGTGGCGTTTTGTCGTGCTGGAAAAGCCTGCCTTGATGCGCGCCCATGCGCTTGTGGCAGAACGCGGTACCGCGCTGGGTCTTGATCCTGCCAAGATCGAGAAAGAACAGATCGCTTACGCGCGCAGCCCTCTGGCTGTCGTGGTGGTGGCAAGCCCTGTCGACAGCGAGAAGGTGCCAGCGATCGAGCAGACCTATTCTGCCGGCGCCGTCTGTCTGGCGCTTCTGAACGCCGCTTTGGCCTCGGGCTGGGGGGCGAACTGGCTGTCTGGCTGGGCCAGCTTTGACGCGGATTTCACCCGTGCTGCCTTTGGCGTGGACAGTCACGAAAGCGTTGCAGGCATCATCCATATCGGCACCGAAACCGTTGCCCCGCCCGAGCGTCCGCGCCCGGATCTGGACGCAATCACCACTTGGATTGAAAGCTAATGTTTGACGATTTCTTCCGCGCGCTTGGCCAGCTTGGCGACCCGCGCTTTCGCAATGTGCTGCTGAAGGGGCTTGGCCTGACCGTTGGCCTTCTGGCGGCGATCACCTTCGCGATGACATGGCTGGTGGGCTTACTGGTCCCCGACACCCTGTCGCTGCCCTTCGTGGGCGAGATCTCGTGGGTCAACGGGCTGGCGCTTTGGGCGTCGGTGCTGCTGATGCTGGTGCTGTCGGTCATCCTGATGGTTCCCGTCGCGGGCGCCTTCACGGGTCTGTTTCTGGACGAGGTCGCCGACGCAGTCGAGGCCAAGCACTATCCCCACCTCCCGCCCAACCCCGAGACCTCGATCCTGAATGACGTCCGCGAAAGCCTTGGCTTTTTCGGCGTGATTGTCGGCGTGAACCTGATCGCCCTGATCCTGTTCTTCTTCGTGGGTCCCTTGGCCCCGATCCTGTTCTACGCGGTGAACGGATACCTGCTGGGCCGAGAATACTTCACCATGGCCGCCATGCGCCGCATGCCCCGCGCAGACGCGCATGCCTTACGCCGCCGTCACAACGCGCAGATCTGGTTTGCCGGATGCTTGATGGCAGTGCCGTTGTCAGTGCCGCTGGTGAACCTCTTGATCCCCATTCTGGGCGCGGCAAGCTTCACGCATATGTTCCACCGTCTTGCAGGACGTTAGAACGAAATAGGGCGCCCACTGGGCGCCCTTTTCTTATCCGCTGGTGTCATCGTAGCGGTCGAACCAGTCAATATCCTCGACCCCGATCCAGCCCGACATGATGATGCCCGCGATGATCGCCCAGACGATCGTGCCCGCGATGGTCACGATCAACAAGGTGCGCCCCAGCTTGAAATTGGCCGGGGCTCCGGCATGGGTGCCGGGTACGATCTCGCCCTCGTCGCCTTGAGTGCGCAAGCGGATCGGCAGGACCACGAACATGGTCACGAACCAGATCACGACATAAAGGACGGCGGCGGCGGTGATCGACATCAGACTTGTTCCAGTTCCACCAGCGTACCGGTGAAGTCCTTCGGGTGCAGGAACAGAACCGGCTTGCCGTGGGCGCCGATCTTCGGCTCGCCCGTGCCCAGTACGCGTGCACCCGAGGCTTGCAGTTGGTCACGTGCGGCCAGAATGTCGTCAACCTCGTAACAAATGTGGTGGATGCCACCCGACGGGTTCTTTTCCAGGAAGCCAGCGATGGGCGAGTTGTCCCCCAGCGGGTAGAGCAGCTCGATCTTGGTGTTGGGAAGTTCGATGAACACAACGGTTACACCGTGGTCGGGCTCGTCCTGCGGTGCGTTAACCTTTGCGCCAAGCGTGTCGCGATATTGTGCGCTTGCGGCCTCAAGGTCCGGTACGGCGATGGCTACGTGGTTCAGGCGTCCGATCATCTTGTCTCTCCCAATTCAAATACTGTGCTGCTTATGCATAAGCGGCCCGTTCAGGGCAAGCGGCACTGTGCCACAGGCCGGGAATGCCGCTGCGTTTCACAGGTTAACCGGTTGTTAGGCAGTTTTGCTTCAAGGTGATCCCTGAAAGGAGCATGAAGATGAGCGATGAACTGGAAGCCTTCATGATGACCCAACCGCCGACCGCCGAGCGCCCCCTGAACGGGATGACTGTTCTGGTGGTCGAAGACAGCCGCTTTGCGTCCGAGGCGATCCGCCTGTTGTGTTTGCGCTCTGGCGCACGGATCCGTCGTGCTGACAATCTGGCCGCTGCGCATCGGCATCTCCGTGTTTATCGGCCGACTGTAGTCATTGTGGATATGGGACTTCCAGATGGGTTTGGCGCCGACTTGATCGAAGAGCTTTCAGGTGATGCGATCCGCGTCCCCGTGATTCTTGGGATGAGCGGTGATGCCGGCACTCGCGATGCCGCGCTTGATGCAGGGGCGGATGGTTTCCTTGAGAAGCCCGTCGAACGTTTGGCCGCGTTTCAGCAAGCCATCCTTAGCGTCTTGCCGCACCAAGAAGGCCCGGCGACCCCGCGTACGCTTCCGAACGACGTAATTGCCCCGGATGCTTTGGCGCTTCAGGATGACCTGTCGCATCTAGCGCAGATCATGCGTGCGGGTGACGACGATGCGACACAGGATTATGTCGCGCAGTTTCTGGGTGGGCTGGCGTGTTCTGCCCATGATCAGGGGCTGGCCACCGCCGCCAAACGGCTTGCTGCGGCCCGACATGCGGGACGATCCACGGGGGCGGACATGGCCCATGTGACGCATTTGGTAGAGGGCCGATTAAAGGAACGACGACATCTTTAAGTAGTGGTTTCGGGGAATCTGGCACGAAATAGACCTCGGCCCTTCACATTTCCGCCCCTTTTCGGGGGCAGTCTTAAGAAATAGGAAAGGTATTTGAATCAATTTGCGAGGTTGATATCGTGAAAGACCTGATCAAGAAATTTGCAGATGAAGAGCTGGGCAATGCCGTAATTGACTGGACCGTATTGATTGCGGGTGCGGTTATGATGGTGACTGCGGTGGTTCTTGCGGTGGTCGAACCCAATGCTCCGGTGAGCGACGCAACGGGCCAAGTCGTCGAGATGCAGCCCTTGGCAGGTTGACCTGACCTAATAGTAATTGTTCTGCTGTTATGAGTATCGGGCGCGCTATTAAAGCGCGCCCTATTCTTTTTGTCCGATCAAGCGATGATCTTGGGTAGGCCGGGGGACAGATCCAACCCGGGGAAAATGGTGCCTTCGATCTCGGAGGGGGTGGCGTTGAACAGCCCGCGCATCGCGGCCGCTGCATATAGGCGGATGTCGGCAGTCGGCATCAGGTCGCGGCGATTATACAAATCCTCTTCTGCCAGCCCGGGCCAGTCTCCGTAGATTTTGCCGCCTCGCACCGCGCCGCCAGCCACAATCACCGTGCCGCCGGTGCCGTGATCCGTCCCCTTGCTTCCGTTCTGGCGGACCGTCCGCCCAAACTCGGTCATGGCCAGCACCGTGGTCTTGCCCCATGTCGCGCCCAGATCAGCCTTCAGGGTCATGATCGCGTCTTGCAACGTTCCCAGCGCTCGTTTGAAATTCCCCGGCTGTGCCACATGCGTATCCCAGCCCCCGATCGAGAACGACGCAATGCGTGTGTCTTGTTTCAACATCTCGGCGGTGAACGAGGCGACGCTGTTGATGCCGTCGTGATCTTTCGCCATCATCATAGCGTTTGACATGATATCGGCGGGATCGCTTGCGGCGTCATCCCCGTTCAACAAAAGCTCAGGGTGCAAGGTATTGGTCAGACCAACGGCCTCATCCAAGGCGGCAGAGAACAGCGGGTCATGTTCGTACACTCTTGCCATCAGCAGCCGGGACGCTTCGGTCAGGGGCAGGGTCACATCCGGGGACCACCCGGACGTTGCCGCATCCCCGCTGAGGATCAGCAGATCCTCGCGACCGACCGCCAACGCGGTGCGGAGCCGCGTATCCGGCATGGTCTGCACCAGCCGGTTCAGCCATCCGTCCCGTATCGCGCCACCCGCATTGACGCCGGCTTCAAGAATATCCTGTCCATCGAAATGGCTGCGCTTGTCACGATATGGGGTCGAGACCGCTTGGCCGAACGCCAGCTCGCCCGCCGTCCAAAGATCGTGGAGTTTGTCCGCCGCCGGGTGCAGGGCATAGAAGTCCGTCAGGGGAAGTTTCGGGTCCGCCATGGACAGGTTCGGTCTGTGATCGGCAAACAGGGGATCACCCACAGGGCGCACAAGGTCCAGCCCATCCATACCACCGCGCAAGACAATGACCACAAGACGGTGGTCGCCGGGAGTCGCCGCCAGGCTGACGGGCGTGACCAGCGGGCTTGCGGCCAAAGAGCAGCCCAGAATGCCCGCGTTCTTTAGGAACCCGCGCCGGGAAAGGGAAGTGTGTCTTGTCATATCCAGTCTCCTTTCTAGCGGCGCTGAAACTCGGGCGAGGACAGGATGATCCCGATCCCCTCCCAGCGGGTTTCAGCCGCGCGGGCTGCGAACTCGGTTACCTTGGATGCCTGTCCGGCCAGCGCGGTTTGCACGAAGTCGCGCGGGTCAGGTAGCTTCACGCCAAAGGATGATGGGGCCGAGACTGCCCACTGGATGCGCGCGGCAAGCCCCTGCGGTGTGATCCAATGGGCGGCATCTTCAGGCCAGCCATCGGGACCTCCGGGGGCTTCCCACGGTTGCCCCATCAGCTTCAGTGGCCCGAAGAGCAGTTGATTGCGGGTTTTGCGGTTCAGCGACGTCAGTGTGTCGGCAAAACGTCCGGTGACATGGGGGCGGACGACGTCTTCGGGGAAGGTCGAGGCCACGCCCCGGAACAGCTGTCCCTTGCCGACGACCGTAAAATGATCGGCCCAAAAACGCACCAAGCGTTCGCGAAATGCATCCTCGGCCGTGGTGCAGCGCGCCATGGCGGCCAGAAACCACGCGTCCCGCTTGCCGCGCGTTTCGCGGTATTTTTCTTTGCGGGCGGCTTGGGCAGTTTTGAAACCGACGCCACCTGCGCCGCGGGCTTTGCGAAGGGTTTTGTTCAGTTTCCGGAGTTCCCTCAGGTCGTCGGAGACGTCGACAAAGCCCGAGATCGGAAAACGTTTTGCTTGCCTATCCGGTCCAGCCAACAGGTTTAGCATCTGCTGGGCCGAGCGCGGCAGTTCGAAACCCGGGCCCGGCCCGAACCCAAAACGGCTCTGCGCAATACGTGGGTCGAAAGACAATGCGGTCTCCTGGCACCAGACGGCCCGCGCAGAATGTGCGGGCACGCCAGATTATGCCAGGGGAATTATTGATATGCGATGACAGCGAGCAGATTACTCTTGCGGAATGACCCGCAGGTGCAGCTCGCGCAGCTGTTCGTTCAGCGGCTCGGAAGGAGCGTTCATCATCAGATCTTCGGCGCGCTGGTTCATCGGGAACATCATCACTTCGCGGATGTTGTCCTGATCGGCCAGCAGCATCACGATACGGTCGACACCGGCAGCACAGCCACCGTGCGGGGGGGCACCGTACTGGAACGCGTTGACCATGCCGCCGAAGCGTTTGATCACTTCGCTCTTGCCATAGCCAGCCAGTTCAAAGGCTTTGAACATAATTTCAGGCTGGTGGTTCCGGATCGCGCCCGACACCAGTTCATAGCCGTTACAGGCCAAGTCATACTGGAAGCCTTTGACGTGCAGCGGATCGCCCAGAAGCGCGTCCAGACCGCCTTGCGGCATTGAGAACGGGTTGTGGTCGAAGTCCAGACCACCGTTTTCTTCGTCCAGCTGGAAGATCGGGAAGTCGACGATCCATGCAAAGGCAAAGCGGTCCTTGTCGGTCAGGCCCAGCTCGTCGCCGATGGTTGTGCGGGCACGGCCAGCGACACCTTCAAATGCTTTCGGCTTGCCGCCAAGGAAGAAGGCCGCGTCGCCGATGTCCAGACCCAGTTGCTGGCGGATGGCTTCGGTGCGCTCGGGGCCGATGTTCTTGGCCAGCGGACCAGCAGCTTCCATGCCACCTTCGACTTCGCCGGATTTCAGCTTGGCCTGAGCCTCTTTCACCGTGATGCCCAGCTCTTGCGCCACGGCATCGGCGGTTTTCTCGCGCCAGAAGATGTAACCCATGCCGGGCAGACCTTCTTGCTGTGCGAACTTGTTCATGCGGTCGCAGAACTTGCGCGAGCCACCTTTCGGGGCCGGGATGGCGCGGATCTGTGTGCCGTCCTGTTCCAGCAGTTTGGCGAAAATCGTGAAGCCCGAACCGCGGAAGTGGTCCGAGACGATCTGCATTTTGATCGGGTTACGCAGGTCCGGCTTGTCGGTGCCATACCACAGGGCGGAGTCTGCGTACGAGATCTGCTCCCATGTCTGGTCGACTTTGCGGTCGCCGCCAAACTCTTCAAAGACGCCACGCAGAACCGGTTCGATCGTGTCGAACACGTCCTGCTGCTCAACGAACGACATCTCCATGTCCAACTGATAGAAGTCGGTGGGCGAACGGTCCGCGCGCGGGTCTTCGTCACGGAAGCAGGGCGCGATCTGGAAATACTTGTCGAAGCCCGCGACCATCATCAGCTGTTTGAACTGCTGAGGGGCTTGCGGCAGGGCGTAGAACTTGCCCGGGTGCAGACGTGACGGCACCAAGAAGTCACGCGCACCTTCAGGGCTTGAGGCCGTGATGATCGGGGTCTGGTATTCGCGGAAGCCCTGATCCCACATGCGCTTGCGCATCGAGGCCACAACGTCAGACCGCAGCTTCATGTTTTCCTGCATCACCTCGCGGCGCAGGTCGAGGAAGCGGTACTTCAGGCGGGTTTCTTCCGGGTACTCCTGATCGCCGAACACCATCAGCGGCAGTTCATCCGACGCACCCAGAACTTCCAGATCACGCACGAAGACTTCGACTTCACCGGTCGGGATTTTCGGGTTTACCAGATCTTCGTCGCGCGCTTTCACGTTGCCGTCGATGCGAATGCACCATTCCGCGCGGACTTTCTCCATCTCGGCGAAAACCGGGCTGTCGGGGTCACACAGAACCTGCGTCACGCCGTAATGGTCGCGCAAGTCGATGAACAGGATGCCGCCATGATCGCGGACACGATGGACCCAGCCCGAAAGGCGGACGGTCTCACCGACGTTAGATTTGTTCAGTTCAGCACAGGTGTGGCTGCGATAGGCGTGCATGTCAGGCTCCCACGAGCGGTTCTATAATCTCGGGCCGATACACCTGCCTTGGCGGGCAAAGTCAAGCCGCAGCGGCATCAATGGCGCAAAAGAGCCCCTTCAAGGTGCAATTTTCTTGGTCTTTATCGCACAATGAACGAGAATTCCGGCTGAACCTGAAACAATGATGGGTTCAGCACAAACAGGGCTTGCAGAAACCCCGCTGGTGTCTATAACCCACGACAATTTGCGTGCGGCAGGGATTCCCGCGCGCGTTCAGTCTGCCGATGGGGGATACCATGCCAAAAAGAACCGATATCAACTCGATCATGATCATCGGCGCGGGGCCCATCATTATTGGGCAAGCCTGCGAGTTTGACTACTCGGGTGCCCAAGCTTGTAAGGCGCTGCGCGAAGAAGGCTATCGCGTCATTCTGGTGAACTCGAACCCGGCGACGATCATGACCGACCCCGGTCTGGCCGACGCCACATATATCGAGCCGATCACCGCCGAGGTCGTCGCCAAAATCATCGAGAAAGAGCGCCCCGACGCGCTGCTGCCCACGATGGGTGGTCAGACCGGTCTGAACACCGCGCTGGAGCTGGACGATCTTGGTGTGCTGGACAAGTTCAACGTAGAACTGATCGGCGCCAAGCGCGACGCCATCGAGATGGCCGAAGACCGTAAGCTGTTCCGCGAAGCGATGGACCGTCTGGGCATCGAGAACCCGCGCGCAACCATCGTTACCGCCCCGACCAACGAAAAGGGTCACGCGGATCTGGACGCTGGCGTGCAGATGGCTCTGGAAACGCTGGACGAGATCGGTCTGCCCGCGATCATCCGCCCCGCCTTTACCTTGGGCGGTACCGGCGGTGGTGTGGCCTATAACCGCGAAGACTACATTCACTACTGCCGAACTGGCATGGACGCTTCGCCGGTGAACCAGATTCTTGTGGATGAAAGCCTGCTGGGTTGGAAAGAATACGAGATGGAAGTTGTGCGCGACACTGCCGACAACGCCATCATCGTCTGCTCGATCGAAAACGTGGACCCGATGGGTGTGCACACCGGCGACTCGATCACCGTTGCGCCTGCGCTGACGCTGACCGACAAGGAATACCAGCTGATGCGCACGCACTCGATCAACGTTCTGCGCGAGATTGGCGTGGAAACCGGCGGGTCGAACGTGCAGTGGGCCGTGAATCCCGCCGATGGCCGCATGGTCGTCATCGAAATGAACCCGCGCGTGTCGCGTTCTTCGGCGCTGGCCTCGAAAGCCACCGGCTTCCCGATTGCCAAGATCGCCGCGAAGCTGGCGGTTGGCTATACGCTGGACGAGCTGGACAACGACATCACCAAGGTCACGCCCGCCTCGTTCGAGCCGACCATCGACTATGTCGTCACCAAGATCCCGAAATTCGCGTTTGAGAAGTTCCCCGGCTCCAAGCCTGAACTGACCACCGCGATGAAATCCGTGGGCGAGGCCATGTCGATCGGCCGCACCATCCACGAATCGATGCAGAAGGCGCTGGCGTCGATGGAATCGGGCCTGACCGGCTTTGACGAGGTCGAGATCGAAGGCGCGCCGGAAGAGGCTGCCATCGTTAAGGCGATCTCGGAACAGCGTCCCGACCGCATTTTGCGGATCGCGCAGGCCATGCGCCTTGGCATGTCGAACTCTGACATCCAACGTGTGACCGCGTTTGACCCGTGGTTCCTTGATCGTATCCGCGAGATCGTGGACGCCGAAAACGACGTGCGTGAGAACGGCCTGCCGCAAGACCCCGACGGTCTGCGCAAGCTGAAGATGCTGGGCTTCACCGATGCCCGTCTGGCCAAGCTGACTGATAAAAGCGAAAAAGACGTGCGGGATGCGCGCCGGAACGCAGGCGTGAACGCCGTGTTCAAGCGCATCGACACCTGCGCGGCCGAATTCGAAGCGCAGACGCCCTATATGTACTCGACCTATGAAGCCCCGATGATGGGCGAAGTCGAATGCGAAGCGCGCCCCTCGGACCGCAAAAAGGTCGTCATTCTGGGCGGTGGCCCGAACCGGATCGGGCAGGGGATCGAGTTCGACTATTGCTGCTGTCACGCCTGTTTCGCACTGACCGAAAGCGGGTACGAGACCATCATGGTCAACTGTAACCCCGAAACGGTGTCGACCGACTATGACACCTCGGACCGTCTGTATTTCGAACCGCTGACCTTCGAACACGTGATGGAGATCCTGCGTGTCGAGCAAGACAACGGCACGCTGCACGGCGTGATCGTTCAGTTCGGTGGTCAGACCCCTCTGAAACTGGCCAACGCGCTGGAATCCGAAGGCATTCCGATCTTGGGCACCACGCCCGACGCGATTGACCTGGCTGAAGACCGCGAGCGTTTCCAGGATCTGGTCAACAAGCTTGGTCTGAAACAGCCGAAGAACGGCATCGCCTCGACCGACGAACAGGCGCTTGAGATTGCTGAGGAAATCGGCTTCCCGCTGGTCATCCGCCCGTCCTACGTTCTGGGTGGCCGCGCGATGGAGATTGTGCGCGATATGGCCCAGCTTGAACGCTATATCGCCGAGGCGGTTGTGGTCTCGGGCGACAGCCCGGTTCTGCTGGACAGCTATCTGGCAGGTGCGATCGAGGTGGACGTGGATGCGCTCTGCGATGGCGAAAGCGTGCACGTTGCAGGCATCATGCAACACATCGAAGAAGCTGGTGTTCACTCGGGGGACAGCGCCTGTTCCTTGCCGCCATACAGCCTGTCGGACGAGGTTATCGCCGAGCTGCGTCGCCAATCGCATGCTCTGGCCTTGGCCCTGAACGTGGTTGGCCTGATGAACGTGCAGTTTGCTGTGAAAGATGGCGAGATCTATCTGATCGAAGTGAACCCGCGTGCCTCGCGTACCGTGCCTTTCGTGGCCAAGGCGGTTCTGTCGCCCATCGCCTCGATTGCCGCACGCGTCATGGCGGGCGAGAAGCTGGACGCGTTCGATCTGGTCGATCCCAACATCGACACCTACGCGGTGAAAGAAGCCGTTCTGCCCTTCGCCCGCTTTCCGGGTGTCGATACGTTGCTTGGGCCGGAAATGCGTTCGACCGGCGAGGTGATGGGCGCTGATAAGAGCTTTGCGATGGCCTTCCTGAAGGCCCAGTTGGGCGCAGGCACCGTGCTGCCGACCGGTGGCACCGTGTTCCTGTCGATCAAGGATGGCGACAAGACGCCTCAGCTGGTCGAAACCGCGCAGATGCTGGCCGAACAAGGCTTCCGCATCATCGCAACCTCGGGCACGGCCAAGTTCTTGGCTGAAAACGCGGTCGAGGCGGATGTTGTGGCGAAAGCCTATGAACCGGGCCGCATGATTATCGACATCATGAAAGATGGCGAAGTGCATCTGGTCATGAACACGACCGAGGGCGCTCAGTCCGTTAACGACAGCCGCGCAATGCGCAACGTCGCCCTTATGGACAAGATCCCCTACTTCACCACGCTGGCCGGCAGCCATGCCGCCGCCCGCGCGATGAAGGTCCGCGGCGAACGCGAGATCACGGTGAAATCGTTGCAAGAGGCGTAAGCCCACCAGCACAGACAGAACGAAGGGCGCGGCAATTCCGCGCCCTTTTTCGTTGTGGGGTGAAATCTTCGTTCGATCCGCACAGGCTGTGCTATGTTTCCCTCAACAAGAAGGAGAGCAGTGATGAAACCCTTTGCGCCCATGATCCTGCCCGTCGCGTTTGTCGGCATTCTGTCCGGCTGTCAGCTGATGAAACCGGCCACTACGCCCACCACCAACGTCACGGACCTGCCGTTGATGGGCGGATATCGCGACCCGGCGGATGAATGCGAGAAGCTGGGCGAGAACGAGCTGACCATCGCCTATCTGGACCACACGGCTACCTTGGTCGGCTGCCCGGCAGACTATGAAGGTCTGGGCGTGTTCCAAACGGACACCGGCGGTACCGAGGTCGCGCGGATTGACGGCTGGGTTCTGTTCAGTGTCCCGCGGGGGAATTAACCGTAAAGCTGCTGCGCCTGAGTAAATGACATCAGCTTCTTGCTTTTCTCGTCCCACAGATGCAGCCGCGCACTGGCCAAGCTTTCACGGATCGTCATTCGGTTGATCGTCGCCAGATAATCATTGTCCTTCAGGACTTCCGTCAGGCGATAGAACGGGATGCGGCTGTGCAGGTGATGCACATGGTGAATGCCGATATTGGCGCTGAACCACTGAAGGATGGACGGCATCACATAATGCGAGCTGCCATGCAGTGCCGCATCGTGCAGCTGCCAGTCTTCTTCGGCCTTCCAGTGAGTCTCTTCAAACTGGTGCTGGATATAGAACAGCCACATACCTGCGGTGGCGGCCAGCAAAGTGGTCGGCAGGAAGATCAGCAAGACCGGCATTAGCCCGCCGAAATACCAGATCAGCACAAGCGCGGCGATGATGACGATGTTTGTACCCATGGCGCTGACCCAATATTTCGCAGCGTTCATCAATCCGAAAGGCAGGCGGTTTTGCAGCAGGAACAGGTATCCGGGCGCAAAGCCGAACAGCGTAATCGGGTTGCGATACACCCGGTACTGAAACTTGCGCAGCGGCGACAGCGCTTTGTATTCGGCCACAGTCAGGGTCATGATGTCGCCGATACCACGTTTGCCCAGATTGCCGGCCGAGTTGTGGTGGATCGAATGGGTGCGCTTCCAGACGTCATAGGGCGTCAGGGTGACCACACCAATCGCGCGACCAACCCAATCGCTGACGGTCCGGCTTTTGAAGACCGAACCATGTCCACAGTCATGCTGGATCGCAAATAGCCGCAGAAGGAACGCCGCGTTGAACAGCGCAATGCCAAGGCTCAGCCAGGGGCTGATCGACAGGCAATACCATGCAAGCGCCCAGAGCAGCAGAAACGGAACCGCGCTGACGGCCAGTTCGAACGAACTGCGCAGCGTGCTGGGTTCGCGATACTTGGCAAGTGTCCTGACCCAATCACGGGCGGTAAGGTCTTCGTCTTTCGGGAGCGGAATGCTTGAGAGCTCTGTCATGGGCCTGCTTACGTAGTGTCAAGCCATTCGGATAGACTATCGCGTCAACATATCAAGCGAATTCTGGAATATGTTGGGAACTCTCGTTAGGCGAGAGTGCGCCAAAGCTCAGGCGCTAAGTCCGATCGGTTCAATTCGATAGACGCCGTTGGCCCGCCAAATGCCGTTGATCACAATCATCTCGTAAGCGAACCAATGGTCCTCGCCGGACTGATCCTGAATGCGCAGACGCTGCAGTGTATAGCTGCCGTTGGTGATCTGATCGGCATACTCAAGCTCGGCCGGGTTCTGCACCATTATGCCGAAGGCTCCGGGTGTGCCGAACAGGCTTTGGATATTGGGCGAGGCATAGGAAAATGCCTTGTCTGTATCCTGCGCCCGAATGCGTCGATCTGGGACGAGATCATATCCTCGATGCTTTGATTCTGTGCGTAGGTTGGGGTCAGCATCAGCGCCAAGCCCAGCAGAAGAGATGTCGGAAGCCTCATGTGTATCACCTCCTATATGAAGATGAGTACGGCGCGAGGTGCGGTTTGGATCAGTTACAGGAATAGATGCCCCGCGCGACAATCGCTTTCCAATCCGCACCCAACACCGCGCGGGCGTCGGTTGCGGTCTTGTAGCCCCGGTCGCGTGGCTTGAACATCTGGACATACATCATGGCCTCATGCGCACCGGACATGGCCACCCGCTGATTGCCGAAATAAGTGACATTGCCGTTGGCCGAGGTGCTGGAGGTATCGACGGTGGCATAGGGGTTCGCATGGGTCGGCCCCGTCACGGACGCGCGGGTGCTGTTGGCCACGGTGTTGCGCAGGATCTGGAACCGGTCATAGCCACGGCGCAGCGTCTCGACCGCTGCCAGCTCTTGCTCGACCCGCGCGGCCGCCGCAGGGCCACATGCCGTCACGGTGGATGTTCTGAGCAAAAACTGACTTTCCAGGCCACTGTTCGATTGGCACCCCGCCAGGGCGGCCAAAGTAAAGGCGAACGCCATTCCGATACGTAGCTTCATGTGCAAATGCTCCCGATAAGTCCGGCATCAATTTAGCCGAGGGGATGGCGGGGGCAAGTCTTGGATTGCGGTTCAGATGTGCGGTGCATCAATGAATAATTCCCTGGATGGGTGTTTTTATCCCGAATAAGTTGATCTAGTTTGGCCGCACCGCATTCTTGGAACTAAGATGACCGATTTTCTGAAAGACGTATTCGACGCCGCACAATCCCGCATACGTAGCCCCTTCATCGGGTCCATCGTGATCGTATTTCTGGCGATCAACTGGCAGCCGCTGTTTTATCTGCTGTTTGCAGACAAGCCCGTTCGGGCGCGGTTTCTATATTTCGAAGCGAATACGGATAATTGGAGTTTGTATGTGTATCCTCCGATTCTTGGGTTTCTTGTTGCCTTCGCCGCACCTTGGCTCAAGTTGTTAGGTGCGTGGATTGCTTCGAGACCTGTGAGGTTGTTGCGAAACCTACAGCATCACGAGGAAATCGAGCGTGAAATCCATGCGTTAGAACAATCTGCTCGTCTTGCTGACGCCCGCGCTAAGCAAGAGAAGGCCGAGGAAACTCGGATTATTGAAGCCGCTGAACGACAAATACGTGCAAGCGAGACTGGCGATGACATGCTTGTAGAAGAGATAAAGCGAAAGCAAGCAACGCAGGAAGATAAACTGTCTGAAATTGTGAGGGGTCTCAGCGATCTTCAAAACCTGTTGGTGAGATTTGTTGGAGGACAGCAATCTGCATCCCCCAAACTCTCAGATTTTGTGAAGGATCCTACAGTTCAGAGAATTGCAGCAAAATATATTCGCAACTTCACGCCTAAGCGTTTGGAGGTTGATGCAGCGGAGGCTCTTAGGGAACTTGAGAGAACAAACATATTGCAGACTAGCTACGACGATAAGATTTCTCTAACCTCACTTGGCTACGAAGTTCTGGATGGTTTATTGGTCGAAGAACGCTAGTTGAGTTGCCCCCACAAATCATATTCCCCTGCCTCATCCACTTCGACGGACACGATATCCCCGACCGAAAGCCCCTCGGTGCCGTCGTCGATGAACAGGTTGCCGTCGATCTCGGGCGCGTCGGCTTTGGTGCGGCAGGTGGCGATGCCGTCTTCGTCGATGTCGTCGACGATCACGTCCATCACCTGACCAACTTTTGCGGCCAGCTTAGCTTCGGAGATCGCCTGCGCTTTCTCCATGAAGCGTTCCCAGCGGTCTTGTTTGACTTCGGCGGGGACGTGATCGGGCAGGTCGTTGGACCGTGCGCCGTCGACGTTTTCGTATTGGAAGCAGCCGACGCGATCCAGTTGGGCTTCGTCCATCCAGTCCAAGAGGGTCTGGAATTCTTCCTCGGTTTCGCCGGGGTAGCCGACGATGAAGGTCGAGCGCAGGGTGATGTCGGGGCAGTCGGTGCGCCACGCGGCGATCTCGTCCAGCGTTTTCGAGGCTGCCGCCGGGCGGGCCATGCGTTTCAGCGTGTCCGGGTGGGCGTGCTGGAACGGGATGTCCAGATAGGGCAGGATCAGCCCTTCCGCCATCAGTGGGATCAGATTGCGTACATGCGGATAGGGATAGACATAGTGCAGGCGCACCCACAGGTCCTTGCCCGCGCCGAGCGCCCCAAGATCACGCGCCAGATCGGTGATGTGGGCGCGGTGGCCGCGTTCTTCCGCGTGTTTGATGTCGACGCCATAGGCCGAGGTATCTTGGCTGATCACCAGCAGTTCTTTCACACCGGCGTCCACCAGTTTCCCGGCCTCGCGCACGATTGCGTGAGCCGGACGGCTGGCCAGTTTCCCGCGCATGTCGGGGATGATGCAGAACTTGCACTTGTGGTTACAGCCCTCGGAAATCTTCAGATAGCTGTAATGGCGCGGGGTCAGGCTGACGCCGGTGGCGGGCAGCAGGTCGATGAAGGGATCAGGGCTGGGTGGCACGGCACCGTGCACGGCGTCCAGAACCTGTTCGTATTGATGCGGGCCGGTGACGGCCAACACACTGGGATGGGTGCCGCGGATGTAATCCTCTTCCGCGCCCAGACAGCCGGTGACGATCACCTTGCCGTTCTCGTTCAGGGCTTCCCCGATGGCCTCAAGGCTTTCGGCCTTGGCGCTATCCAGAAACCCGCAGGTGTTCACGATCACCGCATCCGCGCCAGAATAGTCCGGGCTGATTGCATAGCCTTCGGCACGCAGGCGCGTCAGGATGCGCTCGCTGTCGACCAGCGCCTTGGGACAGCCAAGGCTGACCATGCCCACGGTGGGTTGGCCATCACGGGCGGGCTCGGAAAAGCGGGCCTTGGGGGCAAGGTCGGGACGCAGGTTGGGCGGATTTGCAGGATCTGTCATGGCGGGCCGTATAGCTAAAGCTGGACGATATGGGAAGGGCGCGGGGCTGGAATGCAAAAGCGCGCCCGGTGGGACGCGCTTTCGAAATGCTTTGTCGCGGTTGATTACCGCTTGCGGTCGCGGCGCGAGGACATGGGCTGGAATGCTACGCCCACATGGGCCTCGCAATACGGTTTGCCTTGCTGCACGCCCAGACCGCAGAACCAGAAATCATCGGTGGCCGGGTCACCCACGGGCCATTTGCAGGTCTTCTCGGTCAGTTCCATCAGGTTCAAGCGCTTGGCGCCCTTTTCAACTTCGCTGACTTTGGCCAGAGCCTCGGGGCTGATTTCATTGGCCGAGGGCTGCGGGGGCAGGGGTTGGCCGGCCGGAATGATTGCCTTGCGCGCGGGTGATACGGGCTTTGCTTCGGCTGCTGGAGCTTCTGCCGGTTTCGGCGCAGGATCGGCGGCTTTCTTTGGCGCGGGTTTGGGCTTTGCGGCTGCCTTCGGTTTGGCCGCTGCCTTGGCCTTGTCCGCAGCGGGCGCTTTGGTGCCGCCAGCCGAACGGTTGGACAGGCCCAGACGATGCACCTTGCCGATGACCGCATTGCGGGTCACACCACCAAGTTCCTTGGCGATGACCGAGGCCGATTGACCCTCGCCCCACATCTTTTTCAGGATTTCTACGCGCTCGTCGGTCCAGGACATGCTTTCTTCCCGTCTGCTTGGGGGCGGCCGTTCCCGGTCAGGCCCCTGTAAATTCACAAGTCCCTATACTAGTCACCCACGCGGCGGATACAAGCCAAGAAGCCGCTTTACTTGGCCTGTCGTCCTTCGCGCCACGCCAGAATGGCGCCGCCCGCCACGATAATGGCTGCGCCAAGTGCGCTGACCCACCCCGGCGCCACGCCGAACAGGCCGAAATCATAGAGCGCGGCGAAGATCAGTGTGGCGTAGGAAAACGGCACGACAAAGCTGGCATCGGCGCGTCGGATCGCCTGCACGTAACATGCCTGCGCCGCGGCCATCATGAAGCCAAGCGCGGCCAGCACGGCCCATTGCGCGGGCGTCGGGGTTTGCCACACGAACAGCACGGCGCAAGAGGCAATCGTTAGGCCGATGGCGTTGTTGACGACGAGGATCTGCAGGGGTGCCTCGCGTCCGGCCAGCCGTTTGATAAAGATGGTCTCGAGTCCCAAGAGCGCTGCGGCTCCAAGTGCCAGCAGTGCTGCGGGATCAAAGCTGGACGCGCCCGGGCGGATCAAAATCAGCGCCCCTGTCAGCGCCATCGCGACCGAAAGCCAGCGCCAAGGGCCGACGCGTTCACCCAGCAAGGGGATCGCCAGTAGCATGGCGAAGACAGGGTTCAGGAACGAGATTGCCGTGGCATCGGCCAAAGGGATCAGCGTGGCTGCGGCAAACATCAGGGTTACCCCAGCGAACCCGGCGGCAGACCGCGCGGCGTGGAGTTTCAGGTTGGGGCGCATGATGCGCAGCCGTCGAAACAGCGCAAAGCTGCCGATCGCCAGAAATGCAAAGGTAAATCTCCCATGGGTGATCTGGAATGGATGCAGTGGATCGCCCAGCAGGTCCGTCCCTGCCAGCTTCGCCATCAGGGTCGTGCCCGCGATGAACACAGTGGCCACCAGCATGAAGCCAACGGCGACGAGGGGAGCGTTGCGCGTTTCCATGCATCCCTCCTACGCGCGCCTCTCCAGATTGAAAAGGCTGGACAGCACGGTCGCGATCCCCTATCCCGCCCCCATGATCAAACGCCTGCATATCGCTGAAACCCGACGCCGACGCACCCGCGCCTGACGTCCCGTTCGTTTGTTCTTGCGCACCGTTTGCGCAAACCCATCCAAAACCATCTGGAAATTGTTGACTTGAAGCCCGCCATCCGGCACCCAAAGGCTTCTTTTTGAAGAGGATACCGCCATGATCCCGTCGCTTTTGCCGACCTATAACCGTGTAGACCTTGCTTTCGAGCGTGGCCAGGGCAGCTGGCTTGTCACGGATGGGGGCGAGCGATACCTGGATCTGGGCGCGGGCATCGCGGTGAACGCGTTGGGCCATGCCCATCCAGCGCTGGTCGACGTGCTGGCCGAACAGGGCGCCAAGCTTTGGCATGTGTCGAACCTCTATAAGATCCCGCAGCAGCAGACGTTGGCCGATCAGCTGGTCGATCTGACCTTTGCCGACACCGTGTTCTTCACCAACTCGGGCACCGAGGCGTGCGAGCTGGCGGTGAAGATGGCGCGGAAATACTGGTCGGATAAAGGCGAGGACCGCGCGCGGATCATTGGCTTTGAGGGCTCGTTCCACGGACGGTCGTCCGCGGGGATTGCCGCCGCGGGTGGCGAGAAGCTAACCGCTGGCTTTGGCCCGCTTCTGCCCGGCTTCACGCATCTGCCGTTCGGCGACCTTGACGGTCTGACCAACGAATTGGCCGAGGGCGACGTCGCCGCCGTGATCATCGAACCCGTACAGGGCGAGGGCGGCATCCGTCCCGTTCCAGATGACGAGCTGAAGGCAATCCGCGCCGCCTGTGACGACGCTGGAGCTCTGCTGATCTTTGACGAGGTTCAATGCGGCATGGGCCGGACCGGAAAACTGTTCGCGCACGAGTTTTCGGGCGTCACGCCAGATATCATGATGGTCGCCAAGGGCATCGGCGGGGGCTTCCCGCTGGGTGCTGTGCTGGCAACCGAAGACGCAGCCAGCGGCATGGTCGCGGGCACGCACGGGTCCACCTATGGCGGCAACCCGCTGGCCTGTGCCGTCGGCTCGAAAGTGACCGAGATCGTCGCCGATCCCGAGTTTCTGTCCGAGGTCAGCCGCAAGGCCGGTCTGTTCCGTCAGAAGCTGGAGGGCCTTGTCGCCGAACATCCCGATGTCTTCGAGGCCGTGCGCGGGTCGGGCCTGATGCTGGGCCTGAAATGCAAGGCGACCAACATGGACGTGCTGGCGAAATGCTATGACGCGAACCTGCTCTGCGTGCCCGCCGGCGACAACGTGCTGCGCATCCTGCCCGCGCTGACCATTGAAGACGAAGACATTGCGGAGGCGATCACCCGCCTTGAAACCGCTGCCAAGGCTGTGGAGGGCCAGAGCGCATGACACATTTCCTCGATATCAACGCTACTGATACCAGCGATCTGAAAAACATCATCTCGGAAGCACACCGGATCAAAGCCGCGCGCGCAGGCCGCCCCAAGGGGGCATTGGATGACGAAAAGCCGCTGGACGGCCACATGGTCGCGCTGATCTTTGAAAAGCCCTCGACCCGGACGCGCGTCAGCTTTGACGTGGGTGTGCGTCAGATGGGCGGGCAGACCATGGTTCTGTCCGGCTCGGAAATGCAGCTGGGCCATGGTGAAACGGTTGCCGATACCGCCAAGGTGCTGTCCCGTTATGTCGACATGATCATGATCCGGACCTTCGAAGAGGCGACCTTGCTTGAGATGGCCGAGCACGCCGACGTGCCGGTGATCAATGGGCTGACCAACCGCTCGCACCCCTGCCAGATCATGGCCGACATCCTGACCTACGAAGAGCATCGCGGATCCATCGAGGGCAAGAAAGTCGTCTGGGCCGGTGACGGCAACAACGTCTGTGCATCGTTCCTGCACGCCGCTGGCCAGTTCGGCTTTGACCTGACCTTTACCGGACCCGAGGTTCTTGACCCCGAGGCTGCGTTCGTCAACGAAGCGCGCGACAAGGGGGCCAACATCGAAATCGTGCGTGATCCTGTTGCGGCCGTCGAAGGCGCTGACCTGATCGTCGCAGACACCTGGGTGTCGATGCACGACGCGCCATCGGCCCGTGAACGTCGTCACAATTTGTTGCGGCCTTATCAGATCAATGACGACCTGATGGCACATGCCAAACCGGATGCGCTGTTCATGCACTGCTTGCCAGCCCACCGCGAAGAGGAAGTAACGAACTCGGTCATGGATGGCCCGCAGTCCGTGATTTTTGACGAAGCTGAAAACCGCCTGCACGCGCAGAAAGCCGTGATGCGCTGGTGCTTGGGCAAGTAAGCAGCTACTCAGCTCCAATAGAAAAGGGCGCCTCAACAGGCGCCCTTTTTTGTTTCGACTGTCCCGTGGATCACGCCACGATGGAGTTCAGCAGATAGAAGATCACGGCCGACATCATTGCGGCAGCGGGTACGGTAATCACCCACGCGGCCACGATGGTCATGAAGTGCGAGCGGCGTACCAGCTTGCGACGGCGGCGTTCCTCGGGGGCGATGCGTTTTGCCTCGGGGCGAGTTGCGCGCGAGTTGCGCAGACGGCGCTCCATGTGGAATTCGCGGTAGAAGCCAACGCCAAAGACGCCGCCGACCGCGATATGGGTCGAGCTGACCGGCAGGCCCAGCCAGCTGGCGACAATCACGGTGATCGCGGCCGAAAGCGCGACGCAATAGGCACGCATCGGGTTCAGCTTGGTGATCTGGCTGCCTACCATGCGGATCAGTTTCGGGCCGAACAGCATCAGGCCGAAGCTGATGCCGAACGCGCCAATGACCATGACCCATGTGGGGATCGAGACCTTGGCGGCGAAGTCGCCCACACTTTCCACGTGCACGATTGCGGCTAAGGGACCAACGGCGTTTGCCACGTCATTTGCACCGTGTGCGAATGACAGCAGGGCTGCCGAGAAGATCAGCGGCAGGGCAAACAGGGTCTTCAGCGACTTGGTGCGGTTCTCAAGCCCTTCTGCCTGACGGGCGATCAGCGGTGCGGTGATTACGTAAGCCGCACCACCCACGGCGGCCCCAATCAGAAGCGCGGTGCCGAGGTCGATCTTCACGATCCGCTTCAGGCCTTTGATCGACAGATAGGCGCCGAAGGCGGCGGCCATGATCCCGATCAGGATTGGCACCCAGCGTTTGGCCGCAGCAATCTTGTCTTCCTGATAAACGATCTTGTGCTTGATCAGCGCCAGAAAGGCCGCAGCGATGACACCACCCAGAACCGGCGAAATTACCCAGCTGGCCGCGATCTTGCCCATAGTGGGCCAGCTGACGGCAGCAAAGCCTGCGGCTGCGATGCCCGCACCCATGACGCCGCCCACGACCGAGTGCGTGGTCGACACCGGAGCGCCAACCCAAGTGGCAAGGTTCACCCACAACGCAGACGAGATCAGCGCAGCCATCATGGCCCAGACAAAGGTGCGCGAGTGGTCAAAGCCTGATGGGTCGATAATGCCCTTCGAGATGGTCGAAACAACGTCGCCACCCGCCAGAAGCGCACCCGCGCTTTCGAACAGGACTGCAATCACGATGGCGCCCCCCATGGTCAGCGCATTTGCACCTACCGCAGGCCCCATGTTGTTGGCCACGTCATTCGCGCCGATGTTCAGGGCCATATAGGCACCAAACGCGGCAGCGATGACGACGACCAGAGACGTCGGGGTTTGGCCAAAGAATACTGCGGCGCCTAGAGCGGCAATCACGATGAAAGCCAAAGCTACGCCCATGCCCACCAGCGGGCGCGCCACCAGCTGGGTTGCATATTCAACTTGGGTGATCTTGTTCAGGTCCTTGTCCAGTGTCTTCCACTGGTTGCCGCTGTTCTCGCCGCTCATGTCCCATCCTCGCAAGCTGCTTGTCACACGGCCGTTACGCAGCCGTTACAATTCAGCGCCTGCGCTAGCTTGTCAGGACTGCGATTGCAACAGATTCTGTGATGGAAATGCCTTGTGGCGTGGGGAAATCAGAAATCACGCAACAGTTTGCGCAAACCTTTTTCCTGCACCATCTCGGCGGCCTCTTCTGGCGACACCCACGCGCGAGAGCGCTCGTCGGCCTCGGGGAAGTCGTTTTCCAGCTTTTTGACCTTCAGCGGGAATACTGTGGCTGAACAGTGGGCTAACCCACCGTCGTCCAGTTCCTTGGCATAGCTGTATTCGCCGATGGGCGCGCGATCCAACTGGCCTTTCTTGACCCCAGCCTCTTCCCAAGCTTCCTGAGCAGCGGCGTCAGCGTCATTCGTGCCTTCCATCGGCCAGCCTTTGGGCAGGATCCAACGTCCGGTTCCGCGAGAGGTGACCAGCAGCACTTCCTTGTCATCGCCTTGGCCACGATAGCACAGCGCCGCAACCTGAGGACGGCTGGGGCGTTTCAGCATTGGCGATAGGACTTCGTCCCAAGCTTGTTTCAAAAGCGACGACATAGGGGGCCTGTGGTATTCTTGCTCATTCTTTTACTTGTTGCGCTGTTAAATAACGGTTTGCGACTAAATTGCAAGTAAACGGGCCGTGATTAGGTGTTTGGGGCCGGTTTGCGTGGCTATTTGCCCCTTGGTTTGGCGCGCAAGGTCGGGTCTGCGACAGTTGGATCCTCGGGCCAGGGGTGCTTGGGGTAGCGCCCGCGCATGTCCTTGCGCACATCGGCATAGCTGGTGGCCCAGAAGTTCGGGATGTCCGTTGTCGTCTGCACCGGTCGGCGTGCGGGTGACAGCAATGTCACACGCAGCGGAGTCTTGCCCACGGTCGGGTGACGGGTGACGCCGAACATCTCTTGCAGGCGCAGGCTGATCTCGGGCGTGTCGCCGGAATAGTCGATGGGGGTTTTGTGCCCCAGTGGCGTGATGAAATGGGCAGGCGCCTCGGTATCCAGCCGAGACATCTGGTTCCAGTCAAGCATAGCGCGCAGGGCATCGAGGATGTCGAACTTCTTCCAGTCGGCGGTGGTTTTGACGCCCGTCAGGTGCGGCAGTAGCCACTCTTCAAGCGTGTCCATCAGGGCGGGCTCGGTCATCTCGGGCAGGCTGTTACCTCCGGCCCGCACCAGTTCGACCCGCGCGATGAACCGTTTTGCAGCAGCCGAGGGTCGCAGCCCTATGTCGCGCACGCCGTCGAGCATCGCTTGTGCCACAGTATCTTTCGGCGCGTCCTTCCAGATGCGGTCATCCAGTACTACTGCACCCAGGCATTCCTGCCGCCGCGCAATCACACGCCCTTCGCGTTTCGACCACGCGCAGCTGTCTACCCAGCGGATCTGATCTTCAAACTGTTCGCGCAACTCGCTTTCGCCGATCTGGATCGCTTGCCGCACACGCGCCTCGCGCGGGTTGCCGTCCGTGTCGGTGATCACCAACAAGCGCGACCCGGCCAGCACGTCGCCTTCGTCCATCACCGCGCCTTTGCCGCCGGACATCACAAAACGCGGGATGTCACCGGGGCGCCGCAAGGCCACCCGGTCGGGATAGGCCAAAGCCGCCATCTGCGCGGGGCTTAGGTCCGGGCGGGCATCCCCGGCCATCCGGCGTAGGCGCTTGGCCTCGGTCCGGATACGTTCGATACCGCCCCGGTTTGCCTGAATGCCGCGCTTGGTCGCAAAGCCTTTCGGATCGCGGATCGCCTCAATCCGCAGGCTCAGGTCCATCGAGACACCACGAGGCAGGGGATCGCGGTCGCTCCAAAGCGCGGCCAAATCGGCGGCATCCGGACCGGCGGTCAGCAGCATATGCCCGAGACGTGGATGCAAAGGCAGACGGGCGAGTTTCGTTCCGTGATCGGTGATCCGTCCTGCATCATCCAACGCGCCCAACCCGCGCAACAGCGCCTGCGCCTCAGAGAGCACACCTGCATTGGGTGGCGTCAGAAACGCCAGTCCCGACCCGTCCGGGCTGCCCCAACCGGCCAGCTCCAACGCCAGAGGGGCAAGGTCTGCGGTTTCGATCTCGGCGGGCGCAAAGGGAGGCATGCCGCCGTCTTCGCCCTTGGTCCACAGCCGGTAACAGGTGCCGGGCGCGACACGGCCAGCACGACCGCGCCGTTGTTCGGACTCGGCCTTGGACACGCGCTCGGTCACCAGTCGGGACATGCCTGAACCCGGATCGAACCGAGCGCGCCGCGCCTGTCCTGCATCCACCACCACGCGGATGTCCTGAATAGTCAGCGAGGTTTCGGCAATCGCGGTCGCCAGCACGATCTTGCGACCCTCTTTCGCGGGTTGAATAGCGGCGCGCTGGGCAGCGAAATCCATCGCGCCATACAGCGTGTGTAGGTGGCAGCCACCGGGCAGACGCCCCTTCAGCGCGCCCTCGCAGCGCCGAATTTCGCCCTCGCCGGGCAGGAAGACCAAGACACCACCCTCGGTTTCGGCCAAAGCGGTCAGAACCAGATCGGCTGTGGCCTCGGGCAGGCGCACGTTTTTCGCCAAGGGCCGTTCCAAATGCCGCGTCTCGACCGGAAAGGCGCGCCCTTCCGAGCGCACAATCGGCGCGTCGTCCAATAACCGCGCCACCGGGTCTGCGTCCAGCGTGGCGGACATCACAACCAGCTTCAGATCATCGCGCAGTGCGCCCATCGCTTCCCATGTCAGCGCCAGCCCCAAATCTGCATTCAGAGAGCGTTCGTGAAACTCGTCAAAGATCACCGCGCCAATGCCGTCCAGCGAAGGATCCGATTGCAGCATCCGCGTCAGGATACCCTCGGTCACGACCTCGACCCGAGTGGATTTCGAGACCTTTGCCTCGCCGCGAATGCGATAGCCGACAGTTTCCCCCGCACGCTCGCCCAACGTCTGTGCCATGCGCTCGGCAGCCCCACGCGCAGCTAAGCGACGTGGCTCTAGCATGATCAGCCGCCCGTCAAACGAACCCGCCTTCAGCATCTCAAGCGGCACCACTGTCGTCTTGCCCGCACCCGGCGGCGCCATCAGTACCGCGCGACCCTGTGCGCGCAATGCGGCCAGCAGATCAGGGATCGCGTCGTGAATGGGCAGTTGGTCCGTCATCCCGCTCTTATCCGACGCTCCGCGCGTCGGGTCCAGCCCAGATCACTGTACGCGCGGGCGCTAACATGCGGCTGGCCTCTGGACAGGGACGCGGCGGCGCGGCATGAACAGGGCAACAAGCGGGAGGCGACATGGACATTCAGGATCTGGCCAATCGGGTGATTGCAGGCGAACGCCGCGCCTTGGCGCGTGCCATCACACTGGTGGAAAGCGGTCGCGCCGATCACCGCGCGCAAGCGGTCGAACTTCTGGAAGCCACCGCGCCTGAGGGTCGTCAGGCGCTGCGTATCGGTCTGTCTGGCACACCCGGCGTCGGCAAGTCGACCTTCATCGAAGCCTTCGGCATGTTCCTGATCGAGAAGGGTCTGAAAGTGGCCGTGCTGGCTGTGGATCCCAGCTCGGCGCGTTCCGGTGGGTCCATTCTGGGCGACAAGACTCGCATGGAAAGCCTGAGCCGCGAAAAGAACGCCTTCATCCGCCCCTCACCGTCGCAGGCGCAGATGGGCGGCGTGGCGCGCCGCACGCGCGAAGCGGTAGCGCTGTGCGAGGCGGCAGGCTTTGACATTGTGCTGATCGAAACCGTGGGCGTCGGCCAGTCTGAAACGATGGTCGCCGAAATGTCGGACCTGTTCCTCCTGCTTCTCGCGCCTGCTGGCGGTGACGAGCTGCAAGGCGTCAAACGCGGCATCATGGAGATCGCCGACCTGATCTTGGTGAATAAGGCCGACGGGCCGCTCAAAGAAACCGCCATGCGCACCTGTGCGGATTATGCCGGTGCCCTACGTCTTCTGCGCAAACGCGTCTATGACCCTGAAGGCTTCCCCAAAGCGCTGATGGTCTCGGCCGTCACCCATGACGGCTTGCCCGACGCGTGGGAGGCCATGACCGAGCTGACAGATTGGCGCCGTGCCGAAGGCCATTGGGACAAGCGTCGCGCAGCCCAAGCCCGCCACTGGTTCGAGGAAGACCTGCGTATCGGCCTGCTCTCGGTGCTGGAAAATCCTGACACCCGTGCCCGGATCGAAACCCTTGGCGCACAGGTGGCAAACGGCACGCTTTCGGCCACGCGCGCCGCCGAGGATATGTTGGGACATTTGAAGATCTAGCGGCCCTTCTTATTTTCTTGCCATAAATATCCTGGGGTGAGCCCCAAAATGGGGCGAGGGGCAAAGCCCCCTCAGGCTCGCGAAGCGAGCCACCGAAACCCCACTTAAAGCCAAAGGTTGATCGGCGCTAACATTTCGGATAGCGTCCCGTCACGGACACCAAGAAGGAATTGCCGGATGCGAGTATTCAGGACCCCATACCACGCGTAAGACGCCGGTCCTGTTAGGCTGTCGTCAGCCTCGCTCCCCCATTTCCATTTCTTTCAGCGCATGAGGCGCAGATATGTTCCGTTTCTTTGAAAATCTAATCGACCCGTTCCGTCCGTCGCCGGATAACACCCCGCCTGCCAAGCTGTGGCCATATCTGAAGTCGCAATATGACGGCTTCGGCAGACTGATGGCATTCATGGCCATGTCGGGTGTCATCGTCGCCCTGATCGAAACCACCCTGATCTTCTATTCGGGCCGCGTGATCGACCTGATGGATGGCAGCACCACCGAAAGCTTCTTCGCCTCCCATGGGGTCGAGTTGCTGTTGGCGGCCCTGTTCATCCTGTTCCTACGCCCCGCCACCATCGGGCTGAACCACCTGCTGCTCGAACAGACCCTCGTAGGCAACCTGCATGACCAAGTCCGCTGGCGTGCGCATAAGCATCTTCTGGGGCAAAGCATGGGCTTTTTCCAGAACGATTTTGCCGGGCGGCTGTCCAATCGCGTGATGCAGCTGGGCGGCGCGGTCGAGGACGGCACCTATATGGCGTTCGAGGGCATCTGGTACGCGCTGACCTATGTGATCGCGGCGGCCCTGATCCTCAGCCAGATCGACCCGCGACTGGCCGCGCCCTTGCTGATCTGGCTGGTGCTTTACGTCATCTACACCCGCTGGGTCGCGCTGCGCGTGGCGTCCGCGTCCGAGAAATGGTCCGACGCACGGTCGCTTCTGTCGGGGCGGATCGTGGACGCCTATGCCAATATTGAAAGCGTCAAACTGTTCTCTCAGGGCGAAAGCGAGGAGCGCTATGTCCTGTCAGCCCTCAAACGTCACCGCCTGCGGTTCCAACGCTTCCTGCGTCTGATGACGGAGCTTAGCTTTGGCCTGAACGTGCTGAACGGGCTGCTGATCGTGGGCGTTCTGGGGACCTCGATCTGGTTCTGGACACGTGGCGTTGTCACCGTGGGCGAGGTCGCTGCGGCCTCGGCCCTGACCATCCGTCTGAACGGCATGTCCGGCTGGATCATGTGGGTCACGGTGCGGCTGTTTGAACATGCGGGCGTGATCCGCGAAGGGTTGCGCTCGATCTCGGTCGAGCATGAAGTGACGGACGCGCCGAACGCGCCTGCGCTGGCGCTGACAAAAGGCGAGATCCAGTTTGACGGGCTAACCCATCACTATGGCAAAGGCTCGGGTGGGTTGGACAATGTCACCCTGTCGGTGCATCCCGGCGAAAAGGTCGGGCTGGTCGGGCGCTCGGGCGCGGGCAAGTCTAGCCTTGTGAACTTGCTTCTGCGCTTCCGCGATCCGGAAGGCGGGCGCATCCTGATCGACGGTCAGGACGTGGCGGGTGTGACGCAAGACAGCCTGCGTGCGCAGATCGGCATGGTCACGCAAGACAGCTCGCTTTTGCACCGCTCGGTGCGTGCGAACTTGCTCTATGGTCGCCCCTCGGCCACCGAGGCCGAGATGATTGCCGCTGCCGAACGGGCCGAAGCGCATGACTTCATCCAGTCGCTAGAAGACCCGGAAGGGCGCACCAGCTATGACGCCCATGTGGGCGAGCGCGGTGTGAAACTTTCAGGCGGCCAACGTCAGCGTGTCGCTATCGCCCGCGTCATGCTGAAGAACGCGCCGATTCTGGTGTTGGACGAGGCAACCTCGGCGCTCGACAGCGAGGTCGAGGCCGCCATCCAGAAGACCCTCTATGGAATGATGGAAGGCAAAACCGTGATCGCCATCGCGCACCGTCTGTCTACCATCGCCCAGATGGACCGCATTGTCGTGCTGGATCAGGGCCGGGTGATCGAAGACGGCAGTCATGACGAACTTCTGGCCGCCAAAGGCACCTATGCCGGGCTGTGGGATCGCCAATCTGGTGGTTTTCTGGCCGAGGAGTAAACAATTGCGGCGGGGCGGAAAATTCCTGCCCCGCGGCCCCGCGACTCACTTGACGTCCCCCGATAAGGCGTCTATTCACCGCGGACGGAATTCGGGGCGCTGCCGTGGCAGTGCCCGTTTGTATTGACCGGCTGGACGTGAGCGGCGCGAGGGCGCGCTGAAATCTCACCAATCTGGCCCGAGTGAGCAAGGAAAAGAGCCATGTCGCGAGTTTGCGAACTGACCGGAAAAGGCCCGATGACTGGCAACAATGTCAGCCACGCCAAAAACAGAACCCGCCGCCGGTTTCTGCCGAACCTGAACGACGTGACGCTTCAGTCGGAAGCACTGGGTCGCGCGTTCAAACTGCGCATCTCGGCTGCTGCCCTGCGTTCGGTTGACCACCGTGGTGGTCTGGACGCGTTCCTGGCAAAAGCCAAAGACGTTGAGCTGTCGGCCAACGCTCTGAAGATCAAGAAAGAAATCGCGAAAGCTCAGGCAGCCGCCTAAGCCCCGCGCTTTTCTGGATCTACCAGATTTTGAACCGCCCCGGCCCTTGGCTGCGGGCGGTTTTCGCGTGTGTCTCACCTGTTACATTTTGTCACTTGTCGCCCTCGAAAAAGAGGCATAGCTAAGTGGCATGATCAAAGCGGCATTCGCATATGTTTTGGCCTTTGCGCTGACCATCACCAGCTTCGCGCTGGCGGATGCCCGTGGTGAAAACCCGGATATGAATGGTGCGTTTGACATGGTGCTGTGTACCGGTACCGGAATGACCACCATTACGCTTGGCCCGGATGGCGAGCCCATCGAATCGGTGCATCTGTGTCCCGATGGCACGTCGATCTTTGCGGCCGCATTCTCGCTTCCATCCCTTGATATGCCCGAAACACGGGTGATCGCGAGCATCGTCCCTTCGCGTGCCGTCGCCATGCCGGGTCGGGATGAACTGTCCCCGTCTGCCCGAGGTCCCCCGGCGCTGGTCTGATCCCTTCATCAAGACCAACCCAAAGACCAAAGGACAAGACTATGTTCCGTATGAAATCCGTTCTGGCTGCCGGTGCAGCTGCCCTAATCGCCATGCCTGCTTTTGCCGGTGACATCATGATCAACGACGCCTATGCGCGTGCCTCGGGTATGAATGCCAAGGCTGGTGCTGCCTTCTTGCAGATCATGAACCACGGCACTGAGGATGACCGCCTGATCGCCGCGAAATCCGACGCCGCCAAGCGGGTCGAGCTGCACACCCACAAAGAAATCGCCGATGGCGTCATGAAAATGATGGAGGTCGAAGAGGGCTTCCCGATCGCCGCTGGAGGCATGCACGCACTGAAGCGTGGCGGTGACCACGTGATGTTCATGGGCCTGAATGCGCCCTTCGTGGATGGCGAAACCCTGACCGTAACGCTGGTGTTTGAAAAAGCCGGCGAAATGACTGTCGAGATCCCGGTTGATCTGAACCGCAACCCGATGGGCGGCGGCATGCAGCACGGTATGCCTGAAGGTGGCAAAATGGGCGAAGGTCACGGCGCCATGACCCAAGGCGCTGTGGATTCCAACTAAGGACAGCCCTTCAGAATTGGGGGTGCGGGGCGATTATGCGTCCCCGGCCCCGCGCCCCCTTATGGGGTCTCGTCAACCCCGACTGGCCGTAGCGAACCGCTGCGGCCTTTCCTTTTTGGCGGGCTAGCCGAGTACTTCGTCCACCCACGCAGGGACGATCTCGGTTGCGGGTCCAAAGCGCGCGTCGTCGAAGATGCCCGCTGTATCGGAGGGCTCGAGGTTCAGTTCAAGCGTTGGAATGCCCATGGCGCGCGCCTCGCCCACGAACCCGGCGGCAGGGTAGACCGTGCCTGAGGTGCCGATGGCGACGAACAGGTCCGCCTCTCCTAATGCGGCATAGATCGTGTCCATCTGATAGGGCATCTCTCCGAACCACACGATGTCAGGGCGGGTGCGCGGGGCGTTGCAGCTGGGGCAGGGGGCGGACGGAGACATCTCGCGCGGGGCGGGCCAGCGATGATCGCAAGCGGCACAAAGCGCACCCGCCAATTCGCCGTGCATGTGGATCACATTTGTCGCGCCGCCGCGTTCGTGCAGGTCGTCGACATTCTGCGTGACCAGCGTCACATGCCCGGTGTGTTGGGCTTGCAAGCGACCAAGGGCGCCATGTGCGGCGTTTGGCGCGGCCTCCAGACAGTTGGCGCGTCGGGCGTTATAGAACGCATGCACCAGCGCCGGATCACGGGCAAAGCCCTCGGGCGTGGCCACGTCTTCCAGATCATATTTCGTCCAAAGCCCGTCCACATCGCGAAACGTTCCTAACCCGCTTTCAGCCGAAATACCGGCGCCGGTCAGGATCAGGATATGTGTCATTTAAAGCCGCCATAGATGTCCATTGCCTTTTGCAACAGATCAAGCAGCGCGGCCACTTGCAAGGGATCCTGCGCGGCGATTTCACCTTGGGCCGCGAAATTAGCCACGCGCTGTTCGCCCTGTGCAACCGCTTCAAGATCCTGCCAGGCGAAGCCAAGCCGCACCGGGGCCAGCGGCATCGACCCGGCGACCATGGCCGCGCGTCCCTGCGAAACGGTCAGCGAGAACGGCGCATCGTCCAGCCAGATCTCGGCTCGCAATTCGTCCAGAGGTCCGGCGGCACGCTCGATCGCGCCAGCCAGAACTGCAACCTGCGACGACGGTGCGTTGGTCGGGGCGGCATTCTCGGGCGCTGGAATGTCGCGGCCAAACCTGGCCAGTTCAAACAGGATCCCGCGCGTTGCTTGCCCACGCTCGGTCAGTGCGTAGACGCGCCCGGTTTTTGACACCAAGCCTGCCTCGACCAGTTCGGCCAGACGGGCAGACAGCATATTGGTCGCGATGCCGGGCAGCCCGTCGCGCAGCTTTCCAAAGCCGGACGGACCTGCGTGCAGCTCGCGCAGCACATGCAGTGCCCAGCGGTTGCCCAGCAGGTCAAGAGAAAGAGAAATCGGACAGTTCAGAGAGTAAGGTTTTGCACGCGACATGACCTGCTTTTGACCCAGTGCCGACGGGGCCGCAAGACACGATCTGCACCCTAAGCGAAACAGCGCCCGCCAGGGGTGTTCACAAGCAGGTGACAGCCCGCGTCGCCGACGCTACAACCGGCCCATGACCACACGTATTCTTTTCGTTTGCCTTGGAAATATCTGCCGATCCCCCAGCGCCGAGGGCGTCTTTCGCGCGCTTGCCGCCGAGGCAGGGCTTGAGGTAGAAACCGACAGCGCCGGGACCTCGGATTGGCACGTGGGCAACCCGCCCTATGCCCCGATGCAGGCCGCCGCCAAAGCGCGCGGCTTTGATCTGTCCGATTTGCGTGCCCGCCAGTTCACGGCCCGGGATTTCGAGGCCTTCGACCTGATCATCGGCATGGATGATAGTAACGTTGGGAGTATCGAGCGCCTGCGCCCTGCGGGATCACAGACGCCGGTTCAGATCTTCACGGATTTCACGTCCGAGACCGGAATGGATCATGTGCCGGACCCGTATTACACGCGCGATTTCGACCAGACGCTTGATCTGGTTCAGGCGGCTTCACTGGGGTTGATTGCGCGACTGTCTTAGTTGCAGTGTTGCGATACCAGCTCGCCAAATTGCTTGTATCTTTTCCAGAACTGCTCGTCCGAGCGCCGGTCGGATTGGCGCGTTGATTGGCTTTTGTGGGGATCACTAAAGAACTTCGCCACTTTCGAGCGCTCTCCGCCGGACAGGGTCGCATCGGCAACGCGCTGAATGCAGCGGCATAGGCTGCGCGTGGCATCAGGGCGATCTGCCTTCAGACAGGCGCGTTCAATCGTGCCGCCATAGGCTGAAGGGCCCGATAGCATCGCGGTCGCCAAGGTCACTGCAAGAACTGCTCGTTTCATACCATCACCTAAATATGTGCCTGTTTGGGTCTGTTGCCCGATTTGCACACAGGATACCGACAGAACGTGCCAGATGCAATTTGCCCCGCGCTTCAATGCGCGGGTTTCCGGCACTGCCCGGTCGATGGACCGGGCAGTGCCAATCCGTTTACGCGGCGCGCGGCGTCATCGAGCGGGTGACCACATCCTGTGCCACCACGGCCGGGCTGACATTCGCCTCTTTCGCGCTGGTTAGGATGTCACCCATGGTTCTATCCAAGGCGCGCAGCTTTTCATCTACCCAATCGACCTGGTTTTCGATGCCAAGGATCTCGGTCGCGGCGTTGATGATGCCACCTCCGTTCGCGACATAATCGGGCGCATAAAGGATCCCGCGACCGTGCAGCAGTTCGGCATCTTGGGGCGTGGCTAGCTGGTTGTTGGCACCGCCCGCCACGGCTTTCACTTTTAGCATCGGAATGGTGTTCGCGTTCAGGATGCCACCAATTGCACAGGGCGCAAAAATATCGGCTTCGACCGCATAGATCTCGTCCAGCGACACGGGTGTTGCCCCCAGCGACGCGACAGCGGCCTGAACACGGTCGGGATCAATGTCGGTGACGATCAACTCGGCGCCTGCGGCTTTCAGGCGATGACACAGGTTCCATCCCACATGCCCCAATCCCTGAACCGAGATCACGCGGCCGTTCAGCGACGCATCGCCAAGCGCGTGCGCGGATACCTGACGGATCGCGTTGAAAATCCCGCGCGCGGTGATTGGAGAGGGGTCGCCCGATGCAAACTTGCCGTCCGCCAGCCCGGCGACGTAGCGCGATTCCTTGGCCACTTCGGCCATGTCTGCGGGTGTCATGCCCATGTCTTCGGCTGTCCAGTACCGGCCTTCGCAGGCTTCAACCGCTTTCCCGAACGCACGCAGCAGTTCGGGTGTTTTCAGCGTCGCAGGATCGCCCATGATCACGGATTTCCCGCCGCCCAAAGGCAGTCCCGCCGCCGCGTTTTTATAGGTCATGCCCTCGGATAAGCGCAGTGTGTCCGTCAACGCCTCGTCCTCGGACCCGTATGGTTTCATCCGCAAGCCGCCCGCCGCCGGACCAAGCGCTGTCGAGTGGATGGCGATAAATCCAACCAACCCAAACTCAGCTGCTTCGACGCGATAGACGCCTTCATGCGTGTGCGATGCCACTTGTGTGATGTTCATGATGTCCTCCCTGTTATTAACAGGCTAACAACACGACTTGGGGGAATTTCACCAAAATCAGGCGTCGACTCGTAAAAGCTTAGAGATTATCTTATGTGAAATACGTCACGACGAGAGAAATCTAATGGACGCCATCGACCGCCGCATCATCGCTGCCCTGCAAGAGAATGGACGCCAGAAGCTTGGGGAGCTTGCTGATTCCGTCGGTCTGTCCCCCACACCCTGCGCCCGCCGCATCACCGCACTGGAGGAGGCTGGCGTGATCACCGGCTATGGCGCGCGCGTCGATCAGGCCAAACTTGGCTTGCCGGTGACGGTCTTCATCTCGGTCGAATTGGAAAGCCAAATGGGCGAGGCCGTCACCAAATTCGAACGCGCCGTTTCGCGCATGGACGAGGTGATGGAATGCCACTTGATGAGCGGCAACCGGGACATCCTGCTGCGCGTCGCCGTCGCCGACCTGACGGCCTTTGACCGCTTCATGGAAGAGAAACTGATGCGTGTGGACGGCATCGCACGGATGCGGTCGAGCTTTACCTTGCGGACTATGGTGAAGCGGAATGTGATGCCGATGGAGTGAGGGATGCATCGAAGTCCTTGACGGCCCTTAAAAACCACATCATATCCCGCCTATGACCGACCTGAAACACATCCGCAATTTCTCGATCGTGGCGCATATTGACCACGGTAAATCCACGTTGGCTGATCGTCTCATCCAAGAGACGAACACCGTTGCCGACCGTGACATGAAAGAGCAGATGCTCGACAGTATGGATATCGAGCGCGAGCGCGGGATTACCATCAAGGCCAACACTGTTCGGATCGAATACTCGGCGGATAATGGCGAGGATTATATCCTTAACCTGATCGACACCCCCGGCCACGTTGACTTCGCCTACGAGGTTAGCCGCTCGATGAAAGCGGTCGAGGGTTCGCTGCTGGTGGTCGACTCGACCCAAGGCGTGGAAGCGCAAACGCTGGCCAACGTGTATCAGGCCATCGACGCTGACCACGAGATCGTGCCGGTTCTGAACAAGATCGACCTGCCCGCCAGCGACTGTGACCGCGTGGCCGAGCAGATCGAGGATGTGATCGGCATTGACGCATCCGGTGCCATTCAGGTGTCCGCCAAGACCGGGCAGGGCATCCGCGAGACGCTGGAAGCCATTGTTAACGAGCTGCCCGCCCCGAAAGGCGACCCCGATGCGCCCCTGAAGGCGATGCTGGTGGACAGCTGGTATGACGCTTATCTGGGCGTGATCGTTCTGATCCGCGTGATCGACGGTAAGCTGAAAAAGGGCGAGCGGATCCGCATGCTCTCGACCAATGCCGTTTATCCTGTGGACCGCGTGGGCGTCTTCACGCCCGAGATGCAGCCCATCGACGTGCTGGGCCCCGGCGAAATCGGCTTCCTGACTGCCTCGATCAAGCAGGTGCGCGACACGCGTGTGGGCGACACGATCACCCACGAAAAGAAAGGCACCGAAGACGCGCTGCCCGGCTTCAAGCCCGCCCAGCCCGTGGTGTTCTGTGGTCTTTTCCCTGTCGACAGCGCCGAGTTCGAAGACCTGCGCGACTCTATCGAAAAGCTCGCCCTGAACGACGCGTCGTTCAGCTATGAAATGGAAACCTCTGCCGCGCTGGGCTTTGGCTTCCGCTGCGGTTTCCTTGGCCTGCTGCACCTCGAAGTGATCCGCGACCGGATCGAACGCGAATACAACATCGAACTGATCACCACCGCGCCTTCGGTCATCTATCACGTCTATCTGAAAGACGGCACGATGATGGAGCTGCACAACCCCGCCGACATGCCCGACCTGTCGACCGTCGACCACCTGGAAGAGCCGCGTATCAAGGCGACCATCCTTGTGCCCGACGAGTATCTGGGCGACGTGTTGAAGCTGTGCCAAGACCGCCGTGGTATCCAGATGGATCTGACCTATGCAGGCTCGCGCGCCATGGTCGTCTATGACCTGCCGCTGAACGAGGTTGTCTTCGACTTCTATGATCGTCTGAAATCGGTAACAAAAGGTTACGCCAGCTTCGACTACCAGATGATCGGCTATCGCGAGGACTTCCTTGTGAAAATGTCCGTTCTGGTGAATGACGAGCCGGTGGACGCACTGTCAACCATGGTGCACCGCGACCGCGCGCAACAGCGTGGCCGCGCCATGTGCGAGAAGCTGAAAGACCTGATCCCGCGCCACATGTTCAAAATCCCGATCCAAGCGGCCATCGGCGGCAAAGTCATCGCCCGCGAGACGCTGTCGGCCATGCGCAAGGACGTGACGGCGAAATGTTATGGCGGCGACGCGACCCGGAAGAAGAAACTGCTGGAGAAGCAGAAAGCGGGGAAGAAGAAGATGCGCCAGTTCGGTAAGGTGGATATCCCACAAGAAGCGTTTATCAACGCGCTGAAGATGGATGATTAAGAATGAAAATGGCCGCGTCAGCGGCCTTTTTCATTCTGTGCGCGGCAGCGAATTAGGTGCAATTGAAAATTGCACCAGTGGGCGGCAGCGAATTGCGCAGCAAATCGCGTGCCCACCCCCTCACAACTCCATCGACTCCGTGTCCACACACTCGTCTATTCAGCCTCCCTCTTGGAGCGCTAACCCGTCGGCCCATCCCAACACCTTCCCGTCCGGTCGACAGACCGGACAACGCCCGACCCTCCCCACGGGAGGGCGTTCCGCCCACCCAGGGTCAGGCGATGTCCTCTTTGCTATGCTGATGTGCAATTTTGGGTTGATTAATCTATGCCATATGGGTGAACTGAGCCTATGTCGAGTGCATTCAAATCAATAGCTCCTAAACCGCTCGATGGATTTGAGTTTCCGCCAGAGTATATTCGCCTCAGGCGCTTGGGGTTTTCAGACCTCGAGCCGTGGTACTTCTTGGATGAACAACAGCTTAGTCAAACGCTCGCCGGCTTAAGACAACGGTATCCGGACCGAAAACTCATCCCCTTTGCGCGCCGACAGGACAACGACGACACAGCATGTTGGGACCAGCAAGACAACAATACGGTCTACATTATTCACGATTTTGCGTCGGTCGGATATGAAGAACGCGATACCTTTGATGGTCTCTATTCATGGCTTCGGGCTGCAGTTGAAGACTTGATTGAATTTGATAGTTAGCTCCCACCTTCCCTCCCCTCCCAATCCCCCCTATAGCTCCCTCACCCAACCTCGGAGCCCCCATGCCTTGCCCCCTCTGCGCCGCAGATGCGCCTCTCTCCTCTTTCTCCGTTCCCGGCGGACCAACTGACGCCTCGGTCCTGATTTGCGCCACCTGTGCGGCTCAGATCGACGGCACGCCGGATGAAAACCATTGGCGCGGGCTGGCGTCCTCGATGTGGTCCGAGGATGCGGCGGTTCAGGTGCTGTCGGTGCGGATGCTCAAGCGGTTGGAGGCTGCGTGGGCGCGGGATTTGCTGGATCAGGTCTATCTGGACGAGGACACGCAGGCGTGGGTCGACAATGTGGCCGCGGTCTCAAACCACAAGGACAGCAACGGGGTCACGCTGAGTGCGGGGGATACCGTGGTGCTGATCAAGGATCTGCCCGTGAAGGGCGCGGGCTTCACCGCGAAGCGCGGCACGGCGGTGCGGGGGATCAGCCTTGTTGCCGATAATCCCGAGCATATCGAGGGCCGCGTGGAAGGCCAGCGCATTGTCATTCTGACGCAGTTTGTGAAGAAGAAGTAGGCAGCGCGGGCCCCGTGGGCTATGCCGCCTGCGAAGGAGGCCCGCCATGCGCGCACCGCTTTGGAAAATCGTCGCCACGTTTTACGGCATCATCGGCTCGACCGTCGCGTCGGTGCTTGTGGTGATCGCACTGGTGAACGGCGTGACGGGTCTGTGGCCGCTTCTGGGCGCGGCCGCTGTGGGCTTCGTGCTTGGTCTGCCGGTGAGTTACTATGTCGCGCGCGCTATGGCGGGCGATTGATCCTGATCAAAGCGTCATGGTTTAGACGGGCAGAAGGTCGCTCCTGCAAATATTATGCAAGGAAATTAATATGTTACGTCTTGCCGCTGTGATCTATATCCTTCTCGGTGTCACTCTGGCCGGCATCCTTATCGTCGCCGCGTTGACCGTGGGCATGGATACCGCACAGCCGATCATCTACGCCGCAGTCGCCGGTTTCGTTGTCGCCGCCCCTATTTCTTGGGTCGTCGCCAAGCAGATCAACGGCTAAGCCACGTTTTCAGGTTGAAAATAGACCGCTGGCGGGGGTAATGCTTCGTCCAGCGGTCCCTTAGCTCAACTGGATAGAGCAGCTGACTTCTAATCAGCAGGTTGAGGGTTCGAGTCCTTCAGGGATCGCCATATTAATTTTTTAAATTGCTTATCATTGCGAGTTTCGGGTGTCTCTGCGTCGAAAAACACTGGAAGCAATACGGAAGCAGGGTGGGGCTGTAGCGCTACGGCTACTGTCAAGCGTGCGCGGAATCACTTTCCAGATGAAAATGCTTTGCGACGTGACCTGCCCGGGATTTTTCCTCTGCCATCGATTAGAGCCCGACCCAACTTGAGGACGGACAATGAGCCGGACGATCAAGGAAGCGACGGTCAATCGGTATCACTACGACACCCATTTGCGGTTTGGAACGCACATCACCGACTTCGTTGCAGCCTACAATTACGCACGCAGATTGAAGACGTCGCAAGGCCTCACGCCATTCGAATGCATCTGCAAAATCTGGACATTAGAGCCGGAAAGATTCAATGTTAATCCAGCCCACCACACGCCGGGACTAAACAACTAGAGACTACGCTCACAACCCTCATTGCAGACACTCACCTCAAGTGTAAAAGTTCGAAAGCGGCGGATTCGTTCGTGCGAAGTAAGGAACACTTACTGATGGAATTGAAAAGTTTTCTGGTCAATGAGGCTATAGGCCTGATCGGTGGGGTGGTGTTCTTTGGATCATGGCTGCTGCAGGCTTGGCAATCGCGCCAAGCAAAACAGGCTGTTGTCTCTAAGAGCTTCTTTTCATTGCGCGCTCTGGCCTCGGCGCTTCTTACCTTCGAGGGCATTCGGATTGGGTCTGTGTCAATCTCGTTGGTAATGGGGGCAACATTGCTTTTGATGCTGTACAATATTCATTTGATAAGGCGTCGCGAAAAGCGAGAGAATTTGGGTTAATCGCCCCGAGAAATGAGAGCTGTACTGTCTGGAAGTGGCAGACACGCGGCTAGCCCATTTAGGGTTACGGCCTTCAATCCCAAGGCAGATACAGCGTCCTGATAGCGGCGGCGTTTATAGTCATCAAGCAGGATATGACCGTCCGGCTTCAAGCGGTGGATCGCGACCTGAAGGCAGGCTTCGCGTGCGCGCCCATCAATCACGATCAGATCGAATTCACCCTCTATATCGTTTATCGCGGCGACGTAGTCGTCAAAGTATTGCCCTTCGAAGCCAAACTTTGCTGACGGAATCGCGCCATGTTTCTGTGGCTTCACCTGAACTGTATGAACATGAGCAAAGGGCTTAAGCCGAGGCTCAACAATCTTTGCCCAGCTAGGATCATGTTCGACCGAGATCACTTCACCAGCCCGTTTAGCCAACCATACCGTGCTGGCACCCGACCCCCATTCGAACACACGTGCATTCTGGGTTCTGGCTAGTTTCTTATCCACAGCATCAATCGCATCAAAGCTCCACCAGGGGATATCCAGATGCACCATGTCGTCGATATCATAGATTGCCAGCAGGGATCTAAGCCACTTAGCGAACCGGCCATCACGGCGTTCCAGCCATCGTGTCAGCCCTGCGAAGGATAAAACAACACGGGCAAGACGCATGACCTTTACATAGGCGGAACGAACGAGGCTTTGCACTGAGATCACTCCGCGTTTGTCTTAAGATTGGACGATTTCATCAATGACGTACTTGTCGCGTTCACGCAGGCCCGAGGCCTGTAAAAGTTCTGCCACGAGGCCGACGCCAAGGATCTGTGTGCCCGTGACGGTAAATAAGATGCCAATGAATAAGAGTGGGCGCGTCCCTATCGGTCCCATTCCGAGCAGCCAAAGTGCGGTAAGGTACGCGATGAAGCCAAGGCCAATCAACAATAGCGGAAGGCCGATCATCGCAAAAAAATGGAGCGGTCGCGACTGGTACCGCGTCAGAAGCTTGACCGTGCTTAGATCAAGGAAGCCTTTGATCATCCGCGTTACACCATATTTAGATTGACCGTGCTCTCGGGCGTGATGCTGAACAACGATCTCGGTGCAGTTAAAACCAACAGCATGCAGCAATGCAGGAGTGAAACGGTGAAGCTCCCCATAAAGGTTCAGGCGTTTCGCCGCGCGCCGCGTGTAAGCTTTAAAGCCGCAGTTGATGTCATGGATGTCGATATCGAACATTCTTGCGGTCATGCGGTTAAATACGCGTGACGGCAGTGTTTTTCCCAGCGGATCATGACGTGTCTGCTTCCATCCCGAAACAACGTCGTAGTTCTCGGCCAGTCTCTCCAAGAAGCGTGGAATCTCAGTAGGGTCGTCTTGAAGATCGGCATCCATGGTAACGATAATATCGCCCTGTGCTTGTGCGATCCCCGCAGACAGTGCGGATGCTTTGCCAAAGTTTCTTGTGAATCGAACAAGCTTCACCTGTGGCACGCGTCTTGCCAGATCGGCTGCGATTTCTCCTCCGCCATCGGTGCTTCCGTCATCAACGAAGATCAACTCCCAATCACGGCCGAGCGTTTCCATGACGGCCTGAATGCGGCTGCACAACGTTTCAAGGGTTGATGCCTCATCAAGAAATGGCACGACTATAGAAACACTGGCATCTTCGGGCGCAGTGGGCGACTGAGCATCTGCAGTTTCAACCATTGATGTGCGGTTCATTTGTAAGCCTTCTTGGCCAGTCTTGTTCAATTTAATGGAGTGGTTATAAGATCATGTAAATCAAAACATAAAGCATTTTCCATCGCAGGTCAGCCTATGCAGCAAAACTTTGAGCGTGAGACAGTTTGGTGGGCTGTGCGCGTATTCACGATGCTCATCGTTCCATTCATTGGTTCCTACACACTTCTAGAGCCTTTTGGACGCGATCAGGGGATACACGCCACCATTGCTTTCGCATTGGATGAAGGGCTTGTGACCTACCGGGATGTCTACAACATCAAGCCCCCACTGACGACAGCCATGCACTGGTTATCGCAAGCCCTTTTCGGGCATAACATGATGGCAATCCGTGCGCTGGATCTTGTTGTGGCGACCCTTGCGGCGCTTGGTTTGATCGAGATCGGAAAGCAACTGGGAAGAAATCCGATCTTTGGTTTCGCTGCTGCTGTTGGGTTCTCGATTTTGTACTTTAGTTATGGGTATTGGGAACACGCGCAAACGGACGGTTGGGCGGGTTTTCTTGTGGTTCCAGCCCTCTTGCTTCTGCTCAAGGGATGGAGGCGTGAAAACGACAAAACGCGGTTCGCTGCGATGGTCGGGGCAGGAGCAATCCTCGGAACTGCTTTTTGTTTCAAGTATACGATCGGCGGAGCGGGAATACTGGTATTTGTGCCTTTGCTCGCCAACCTCATTGGAAAAGGCGACATCCGCTTCTACGTCACTGACTTCCTTGCTTGTTGCATCGGAGGAGTAATCACCCTTGCTGCTGTGGTTGCGGTGCTCGTTTACTTCGGTGCTTGGACGGATTTTATCGAGATTCAAAAATACGTCATGAGCTATATCGGATACAAAAATCCCGAGGCTCCAGGAACCCTAATCGGTTTCCTGCTGCCCGGAATGGCCTCAGTCTATGTTCTGGGCGCGGTGTTTGTTGGGCTATTGTGCGCTGCATCTGAATGGATGAAGGCCAAGCGGTCTGCCGTCTTGGCATTATGTATTCTTTGGCTATTTGCAGGCTGGCTGTCTGGCGGAGCACAAGGAAAGGGGTTTGCCTATCATTTCCTTCCGTTGGTGCCAATTTACGCACTCCTGATCGGAATAGCAGTCGAGTATTTTTCTAACCTCTCCGAAGATCGTAAGCGGTCCTATGGAATTGCCTGCGTATTGCTGCTTTCGCTCTATATTCCCAGCGTGGCCGCAAAGTCGAACAAGCATGGGATCATCGCGTTTGCGACAGGCAATCAGAGTAGTGCGTATTTCTCCGAACTCAAACCCACCACTGACTTTGATCTCACGGAAACGCTCGACTTCACTACAACGTTGAACAAGTACCACGAACCCGGTGATACGCTTTTTGTTTGGGGGTATGCGACGATGCTTTATTTCTTGGCTGAAACACCTCCACTATACAAGTACCCCTATTCCTGGCCGTTCATGGTCAACCACTATGAGGGGCAGTACAGTCAGGATCTTATTTCGCGGTTGAAGGCCTCTCCTCCCACCCGCATCGTCGTGCAACCGAAAGACGCGGCGCCTTGGGTGACTGGTAATCATCGATCCTCTGAGGAACAGCTCGATGAGCTTCCTGAACTGCGCGAGTTTATTCATGGTTCCTATCGCCTGATAGAACAGTATCCGAGGTTCAAATTGTACGAGTTGAAAGCTGCGGACAAAGGTGTCGCAGGCCAGTAAGGGGCCGCAACCTGTCAGCTATGCATGGCTCAGGTTGCTCCTGTGTATCAGTTCCGTTTTAGAAATGCCTGTTGAACAAGACTGTGCTTGACGTGGGACGACGTGCCACGCAGACAGGCGAAAACGGAGCAAAAGAATGAGCACACTCCTTGGCGCAAGCCGCTTTATGGTCATCTTGGCAGTGATTGGCGCACTTCTGGCAGCGACGACGTTGCTTGTCTATGGGCTGATCGAGACGGTGCAGCTGATCTTGAGCACCATTCAGAACGGTGAAGTAACGCGGAAGGTTGCAAAGGCGCTTGCGCTGGAGTTCATTGAAATCATTGACCTCTTCCTGCTTGGGACGGTGTTCTATATCGTCGCGATCGGGCTTTACGAGTTGTTCATCAGCACGAATGTGAAGCTGCCAAGCTGGCTGACGATCAACAATCTGGATGACCTGAAGAACAAGCTGATTGCAGTGGTAATCGTTGTGCTTGGTGTGCTCTTCTTGGGGCAGGTGGTCAGCTGGGACGGAGAACGTGACCTGCTTGGGTATGGCGCTGCGGTGGCGCTTGTCATTGGGGCGCTCAGCTATTTCCTGTCGCAGAAGACGGGTGGCAAGACGAAGTAAGGAGGGGGTGCGGGGCGCGCATCTATCCGCAAACCGAGCCTCTAAAGATCTGGGTATGGTTTTGGTGCGCCGGTAGACTCTAACTCACCCAGCGTATCTATCACCACGATCCCGGTCTTTTGTTCAGATTCAACATAGCGAAAGGCCGAGGCGATTTCTGCCAGCGGATAGGTGCGGTCGAAAACGCCTCGAAATTTTCCGTGCGCCATGAGATCGGCGAGACGCCTGATGAAGCCTGGTGCGTCCTCGGGAAATGGTATGCGGACCCGCTTGCTTCCCGTTAGTCCGTACCAGATGCCAAGCAGCATGTTCGACCAATATGGCCCCATGTCAGTCGCGCAATAGAGTGCGCCTTTTTTCAACAGGGGTCGGCATGCCCAACGGGAGGTTTTTCCCACTGCATCAAATACCAGATCGAATGTCTCGCCGATGGCGGTGAAATCCTCTCTCTCATAGTTCACGACGCGGTCCGCACCCAGCGCGTTGGCCAAGCTCGTATGTCGGGTGCCAACGACAGCAACGACATAGGCGCCGTTCGCTTTGGCAAGCTGGACCGCCGCTGTCCCGATCGCTCCAGAGGCACCGTAGATCAGGCAACGCTTGCCCTCGGTCAGAAGCTTCGTCGTGCCATGTGCATACCATGCGCCTTCACCAACGACGGCCTGATCAAATGGAATGCCGTCAGGGATAGGGGCTATCGCATCGTCAATCGGAATGCAGAGATATTCGGCATGTGCGCCAAAACGTTCTGGCGACATTCCGAAGACGCGATCTCCCACTTGGTAGGACGACACTTCAGACCCAAGCATGTCGACAACCCCGGCAAAATCCATTCCCAGTGACTGCATTTTCGGACGAAACAGGCCCGTCATGGCGCGTGCGAAGAACGGATGCGCCCGCAATGTGGCCGTGTCCGTCCGGTTTGCGGTGCTGGCATGTACGCGCACCCGAACCTCGTTCTTCGCCGGTTTTGGGCGCGGGACGTCACACAGTTCCAAACGGTCCGGAGAACCATAGCCCGTTATCACGGCGGCTTTCATGGTCGGATCTGCTATCATGCTGAAAGTGTAGCATCCCGGGCAGGGGGGGTGAAGAAGTTCTCAGATGCGGTCGGTTTGCCCAGATGACGGGTGCTTGACTATGACGCGGCGAGCAAGCCAAGATTTAGAGCAAGGATTTGAACATGAAAGCAGTTGTTTATAGCCGCTACGGCGGTCCCGATCAGCTCCAATTCGCGGATATCGACCTGCCTGAACCCGCCAAGGGTGAAATTCGGGTCAAGGTTTTGGCCTGTGCGGTTAACCTGTCCGATTGGGAATACCTGACCGGCGCGCCAGCATGGGTGCGCACTGTCGGCGGGTTGTTCAAACCCAAGGTGCCGGTTTTGGGATCGGACATTGTCGGGATTGTCGACAAGCTGGGCGAGGGTGTCAGCGGCTTTGAGATCGGGCAGAGGGTCATGGGGGATTACGTCATGACGCGCGGCGGTTTTGCTGAATATGCCTGTGTGCCCTCCGACGAAACCGTGGCCGTCCCCGATGCTCTCTCGGATGAGATCGCGGCCTGCATCCCGCAGGCTGGGGGGATTGCTGTGGCAGGCACCGATGGTCTTTCAGACGGGGATCGGATGCTGATCAACGGTGCGGGCGGCGGGTCCGGGACGATGGCGATGCAGCTGGCGAAGGCGGCTGGCGTGCATGTGACAGCGGTGGACAACGCAGGCAAAACTGAATGGCTTGAAAGCTTGGGCGCGGACAAGGTGATCGACTATGCCACGGTGAATTTCACCGAAACGGGCGAGAGATGGGACAGGATACTCGACATGGTCGCAACCCGCGGGCCGCGTGAAATATCCCAGGCCCTTGCCGAAGGTGGGGCCTATATGGCGCTGGGCGGAGACGTGCCCACGCTGTTGTCCATCGTCTTTGGGGGGAAGCTTCTGTCGCGCAATCGCTCTATCGGGATGCTTTTGGTGCCGTCCGGTCAGGATCTGACGCGCCGAGCGGCCGAGCTTGCACTTCAAGGTCGGATTGTGCCGCATATTGACGCCGTGTTGCCTTTCGCAGCCGTTCCAGAGGCCTTGGCGCGGACGGGTAAGGGCAAGGTTCTGGGCAAGATCGTCATCAAGCCGGAGCTTGCATAGCAGATCGCCGGGCGGATTTTGTGCCGCCTCCCGCGCTCAGCGCGTTTCGGCCTCCCTAAGCTCGGCGATCACGCTCACAAGCTCGGATTTGGTGTGGCTGATGTGGTGGGTAAGCAGCGCGGCAGCGGCGTCTATATCTCCGGCTTTGGCGAAGTTCAGAAGGCGGCGGTGTTCGTCTTTGGCAGATTCACGTTTGCCGCCGATGCTCAGATGCATCCGCACATAACGATCTGACTGCAGGTTCACGCGGTGCAACAGCTCGTTGGTCAGGCCGCGCCCAGCCGCCGCATAAAGTGCCGTGTGATAGTCGAAGTTCAACGCCCCCCACTGGATCACGTCATCTTCGTCATACGAGGTTTCCATCTTGTCCAGAATGTCCTCGCAGCGATCGAAATCGGCTTGCGTCATGTTGGGGATCGCGCGTTTGAAAAGGTCGACCTCGATTAAGATGCGCAGGTCAAAGATCTCGGCAATCTCGTCGATGGAGTGCTTCACGACCGAGGCTCCGCGATTGTTGGTCAAGTGGACCAAGCCTTCGGAATCCAGCCGCTTCAACGCCTCGCGGATGGGCATGCGCGAGACGTCGTATTCGTCGGCCAATGCCTCTTGCCGGATCACCTCGCCCTCGGCCAGTTCGCCGCTGAGAATGCGCTCGCGGAGGTCATTGGCGATAACATCCGGAAGGCTTTGGCGTGCGATCTTGCGTTTGGCGGTCATAAAGGGATCTCGGTTCTTGGTTGTCGGGCATTTTGGGGCGCGGGTGCGAGATGTGCAAGGGGGAGGTTATGCCCCCCACGTATCGCTTAACCGATAACCACCGGGCCAGGGGTCCTCGGGGTCCAGCATGTGTTGGTGCGTCCCTGTGATCCAACCACGACCCGAGATCTCGGGAATGATGGCGTCGCGTTGTCCGACTTGCGCTTGGCCAACGATCTGCCCGGTGAAGCGCGAACCGATGATTGATATGGCTTCGAAGGACTGCCCCATTGCCATCTGGCCCTTGGCCGCCATCAACGCCATGCGGGCGGATACAGCGGTTCCGGTCGGCGAGCGGTCGACTTTCCCGGGTTGAATTGCCACCGCAGACTTGCCTTGAAAACCTGTGCTCGTCTTCGATAGTGATCCAGCAAAGGCGCAGAATGAGATGTGATCCCATTCTGGATTTTCTGGGTGCGAGAACCCCAGCTGCTCATTGGCGGCATTGGTGATCCGTACACCCAGACGGGCAATGTCTTTGGCTTCGTCTTCGGCAATTCTAAAGCCAAGATCGTCTGCTTCGACCACCACGAAACTATCGCCGCCATAGGCTGTGTCCACGCGCAGGGTTCCGATCCCTTCAACCTCGATCATTGCGTCCAGCTTGTCGGCGAAGCTGGCTACGTTTTGCACGAAGATCCGTTCAGCCTTGCCGTTTCGGCACTCGGCGCGCACGCGGACCAGCCCTCCCGGGGCTTCCAGTGTCAGATGAGTTTCGGGCTCAGACATGGGCAGGATGCCGCTGTCCAGCAGCACGGTCGACACGCAGATCGAGTTCGATCCCGACATGGGCGGTGTGTCCTCTGGCTCCATGATGATCCACGCCGCGTCCGCGTCTGGATGCTTGGGGGGAACCAACAGATTCACGTGGCGAAACACGCCGCCACGTGGCTCGTTCAGAACGAAGTTGCGCAGGGTCTGGTCTTCGGCAATGAAATTGCGTTGCTCCCACACCGTGTTGCCGGGGGGCGGGGCCACGCCACCGACGATGACGTCGCCGACCTCGCCCTCGGCATGGGCGGACACAACATGGATGGTCTTGCTGCTGCGCATCTGGAACCTCGTGTTTTGTCAGAGCTTACATGCACTCGGAGATGACGCCACCCTGTTTCGACCAGTCCGCAAACCACGTCTGGAACAGTTTGTATTGCTGTTCGCAATAGTTCCGCTGGGCGTCCGACAGGACGTCAGTTTCGTTGAAATGTAGGCGGTACTCATCTTCGCCATTCAGAACCAGAAGGTGCTTGTAGTAGAGTACCAGATCTGTGCCCTCATCAAAGCTGGCAAGAACCCCAAAGGCACCTTCCAATTCCAACGCGCGCATGCGGGCTTCGGCGTGCCCTTCGGCCGCTTTCTGGGACAGGGCCGCCAGAAGCAGCGCTTCTTTCGGAAGGGCAGTGCCAATCCCGGTGATGGACCCGGTTGCGCCGCAGTTGACGAAGCCATGATAGACCTCGGTATCGACGCCGACCATCAGGGTGACGCTGTCGTCCTGGCTGGTGATGTGTTCAGCCGCATAGCGCAGGTCGTCCTTGCCGCCGAATTCCTTGAAGCCGATCAGGTTGGGATGCTCGGCACGCAGGGCAAAGAACAGATCCGCCTTGGTCGCGAAGCCATAGACGGGGCTGTTGTAGATGATGGCGGGCACGTCAGGTGCTGCCGACAGGATGGCTTTGAAGTGGTTCTTCTGCGCAGCCATCGACGACCCGCGAGACAGAACGCGCGGGATCACCATCAGGCCGACGGCGCCGACCTTCTGGGCATGGGCTGCGTGCGCCACAGCGGATTTCGAGTTGATCGCACCGGTTCCGACAACGACAGGAATGCCTGCTTGTGCCAGCCGTTCGACACCGGTCATTCGCTCCTCATCCGTCAGAAGCGGCCAGTCACCCATCGAGCCGCAATAGACCACAGCGGACATACCTGCCGCGATCATTTCGTGCCCTTTGCGCACCAGCGCATCGTAGTCAGGCGTGCGATCATCTTTGCAGGGGGTCATCAGGGCAGGCATGGTTCCTGCGAACACGGTCTTGGGCATGAGGGATTCCTTTGCAATCTGGGGCTCAGGTCACGTTTAAGGGATAATGTATCCAAAATCCAGAAAAATGTGCGATGACTGAATTGGGCGCGGGTGCGCGGCCAGAATGTCGGGAATTCTACCTTTCAGAGAATACTACTTGAAAGAGAGTAAATTTAGGGTAATCTTTCGTTAAAGGAGATTGATGGCCGCATTTTCAACCGGCGCAAATCTACAATGAAAGCAGGCAAACCCATGATGACGAGCGACAGGATCAAGCGTCACCGCCCCTCCGCCTTCGGGGCGAGTACCGGGGGATCCTCTCTGTCGCCGAGCATCTGGTGTCATGTGGTGCGAGCTAAAAAGGTGGAACAGACGCATGGCCACCTATAGCACGCAAGGCTGGATTTGGTCTGGCTTTGGAACCCCAATCACCTTGCAGCCTGTTACCATCGAAGATGACGACCCGTTCATGTCGCCCTACTTCACGCTTGATCCCAGCGAAGAGATCACGATTGGCGGCACAACCTACGGCGACATCTACGGGGGAACACGCGAACTAACTTTCACCGATTCCAATGGGGTTACGCATACCGAGGATTTCTTTTGGTGGGCCTCTGGAACCACAAATATCTTCGTCCCTGCACCGGGATCGGCATTCGATGATGGTTCGATAATAATCAGTGACGGCGGCGCGAAGGACATTACATCCGGTTTTGCCTGGACGGACGTGACCTGTTTTACTGCCGGAACGCTGATCGAAACGGATCGTGGTTCTGTCGCGATCGAGGGCATTCAGGAAGGCGACCTGGTTTTGACCGCTGACGGGTTGCAGCCTGTGCGCTGGATCGGGAAAAGCCCGGTTGCCCCGCTTCAGCTTTTAAGCAATCCCAAGCTGTTTCCAATTCGCATCATCGCCGGAGCACTGGGGGCCGGGTTGCCCAAACGTGATTTGCTGGTGTCTCGTCAACATCGGATGCTGGTCCAATCCCCCATCGCGCAACGGATGTTCGGCACGACAGATGTTCTGATTCATGCGATCAAACTGACACAGCTTCCCGGCATCTATGTTGACCAATCCGTGTCCACGGTCACCTATTACCACATGCTGTTTGACGAACATCAGGTGGTCTATGCAGAAGGCGCCCCCAGCGAAAGCCTGTATACTGGGCCAGAGGCATTGAAGGCGATCAGCGATGACGCGCGGGACGAGGTCTTGGCGCTGTTTCCCGAGCTTGCAGATCGGGATTACGCTCCGGAATTCGCCACTTTCGCGCCCGACGGGAAGCGTCAGAAAAAGCTGGTGGCGCGGCATCTGAAAAACGGAAAGCCGTTGTTGTCGCACTGCTGATCAGCGGTCGTCTTTTGGTGCGGGCGCACCACCTTCAAAACAGTTCTCTTTGGTATAGCTGCAGGGATCTTCTTGCATTTCCAGATGCAATCCGTCGCCCGTATAGGGATGCGCGCGCATCAGGTCCTCATTGGGAGTGATGCCCAGCCCCGGTGCGTCGGGCGGGATCACGAAGCCCTCTTCCCAGCGGATGGTATTGCCAATTAGGGCGAGGTGGAAATCGCCGCCCTGTTCGATGGTCTCGACCATCAGCAGGTTCGGGATCGAGGCGCCCAGATGCACATTCGCCGCCCACTCGATGGGGCCAGCATAGAGGTGCGGGGCGATCAAGGCATTGTGGACTTCCGCAATCGCCGCGATCTTCTTGACTTCCCAGATGCCGCCCGCACGGCCAAGCGCGGGTTGCAGGATCGAGGCCGCGCCTTGGCGCAGAACTTCCGCGAACTCGGCCTTGGTGGACAGGCGTTCGCCGGTCGCGACCGGGACCGAACTGGCGCGGGCGACCTTGGCCATCTCGGCGAAGTTGTCGGGCGGGATGGGTTCCTCGAACCAGAGCGGCTGATAGGGGGCGATGGCTTCCGCCATGCGGATCGCGCCGCCGGTTGTGAACTGGCCGTGGGTGCCGAACAGCAGGTCCGCGCGGTCGCCGACGGCCTCGCGGATCGCTTTGCAGAACGCCACGGATCGCGAGATGTCTTTCATCGACGGCATGTGGCCCGATCGAATGGTGTAAGGCCCGGCGGGGTCGAATTTCAGCGCGGTAAAGCCTTGTTCGACGCGAGTGAGTGCTGCCTCGGCTGCCATCTCAGGCGACGTCCAAAACTCCGGCAACGCGTGGCCGGGATTGGGATAAAGGTAGGTGTAAGAGCGCAGCCGTTCGTTCACCTTACCGCCCAGAAGCGCCCAGACGGGTCTGTTGCGGGCTTTTCCCAGAATGTCCCAACAGGCGATCTCCAGCCCCGAAAACGCGCCCATGACCGTTGGATCGGAGCGCTGGGTGAAGCCTGCGGAATAGGCGCGGCGGAACATCAGCTCGATGTTTTCGGGGTTCTCGCCCTGCATATGGCGGGCAAACACATCTTCGATCACTGCGCGCATGGCGTCGGGGCCGACGGCGGAGGCATAGACCTCGCCCCAGCCGGTGATCCCGTCATCGGTCGTCACTTTCACGAAGATCCAGTACCGCCCGCCCCAGCCCGGGGCCGGGGGCGCGGTGACGATGATGTCTAGATCCTTCAAACGCATGGGATCAGACCTTGTCGAACAGAATAACGTTGCGCCGCGCCGCGCCTGTCTTGGTATCGGCAATCGCTTCGTTGATCTGGTCAAACGACCAGCGGCCCGAGATCAGCTCGTCCAGCTTTAACCGGCCCTGTTGATAGAGGTCGATCATCCACGGAATGTCGCGCTGGATGACCACATCGCCCATCTTTGACCCGACCATGCCCTGTCCAAGGGCGGCCAGAACCACGGGTTCATAGCTGGACATATCACCGGAATGAGGCATGCCGACCATCACCACCTTGCCACCCGGCGCAAGGTAACGCGGGGCGCTGTCATAGGCCGGGATCGCGCCCACGGTGACCAGCACGGCGTCCGCGCCGCGCCCCGCCGCCTGCATTGCGGTTTTCCACGGTTTCGGGTCGGATGCCAGCACCCCGTCGGTCGCCCCGAACTCCATTGCGGTCGCCAGTTTGTCTTCGGTCATGTCTACGGCGATGACACGCGAGGCGCCTGCAATGCGCGCGCCTTGGATAGCGTTCAAACCCACGCCGCCCGCGCCGATCACCACGACCACGTCGCCCGCGCGGACGTTGCCTGCATTCACCACAGCACCAACCCCCGTGATCACACCGCAAGCCAACAAGGAGGCGACGTCCATCGCCATATCCTCGGGCAGTTTCACCACTTGGCTTTGCTCGACCACGACCCGTTCGGCAAAAGCGCCGGTGGCCATGGCTTGATGCATCTTGCCGCCGTCCACATCGGTGATCGGCCCGTGATCTCCGTCATAGGGCGTCGCGCAGGAGGTCGGCGTACCTGAGGCGCAGCTGGGGCAGGTCTGGCAGGCGCGGATTAGGGTCACGACGACCGGATCGCCCACGGACAGACCCTTCACGTGGTCGCCCACATTGGTGATCCGTCCGGCAGCCTCGTGGCCATAGACGGCGGGCAAGGATCCGCCCCACGCCCCATCCGCATAGGAAATGTCACTGTGGCAGATGGCGACGGCATCCAGCGTCACCTCGACCTCGCTGCCTACTGGCGGGCGGATGGCGATCTCTTCGATGACCAGCGGTTTCCCGAATTCGTGGCAGACGGCGGCTTTGATCCGGTCCATGGCGGCTCCTGTTGGTGTTTTGTTTTCGGAAAGCTTGCGCGGAAAACACGGGCTTGCCAACAAAACTGCGACAGGAAGGGCGGAAAACGACGCGGCGTTTCCTAGAAATGCCCGATAGAGCGCAGGAAGTCCGTCAGAAGCGCGGCGTATTCCGCGGGCTTCTCGACCGGGGACATGTGTCCGGTGCCGCGGATCAGTTCAAACCGCGACCCGGGGATCAGGCCGGCGGTCTCGCGCACCATATCGGCGGGGGTTGAACCATCCTCAGTCCCCGCAATTGCCAGCGTGGGCAGGCGCAGCCGCGCCGTGCTTTCGTAAAGATCGGTGTCGGCGATGGCTTCCATGCAGCCCAGATAGCCCTCAAGCGGGGTGGCGCGCATGCGGGCGCGGGCGTCGTCCATACGCTCCGGGTGATCGCGCTTGGTGGCGCGGGAAAACCAGCGGTCTATATTGGCATCAACCACGGCGTCGATCCCGCTTTTACGCACCTTCTTGATCCGTGCATCCCAAATCCACGGCGTGCCAATCTTCGCAGCGGTGTTCGAGATCACCAGCCCGCGGACCAGATCCAGCCGTTCCGCCGCCAGACCTTGCGCGATGATGCCACCGATGGAGAGCCCGACAAAGACGCATTCCTTTACACCCAACTGGTCCAACGCGCGGCCCGCGTCGGCCACGAGGTCTCCCATCGGGTAGGGGCCGTCGGGGCAGGGGCTTTGACCATGCCCCCGCATGTCCATACGGATCAGGCGGAGGCGGTCGGGTAGGGCGTCGACCACGGCATCCCACATGGTCAGGTCCGACCCCAGCGCATGGGCGAACACCACGGCGGGCCCGTCTTTCGGACCGCATTCCGCCACGTGCAGCGTTACGCCGGTGTCGTTGGGGATGACGATCATTCCTCGTCCCCCAACAGGGTCAAATGCGCCATGATCTGCCCGTGATCCGAGGCCAGCTTGTTATACGGTGCCTCGGGGTGGGAGCCGTCGGTGATGTGGTCATTCAGCACGCTGAAATAGGTCATGTCGGCGATCCGCTTCGCATTGTCCGGATGGAAATGACGGCTGAGGAAGATCTGGTCGATGCTTTCAAACACGCCCGCGAAAGCCGAGGTATAGACCATGTCGCGCAGCGATTTGCGCACAAAGAGTTTTTCGGCGGAATGCAGGCGAAACGCCTCGACCGCTGCGGTGATCTGCTTGTTTTCCTCGCGGCTGTACCGGTCGCGATCGGTTTTTGCGTCGTGGCGCAGCATCCATGAATAGTTCTTGAACGGCACCTCGCCCGCGATGATTTCCGAGCTGACGGCGTGTTCGCCATCATTAAAATCCCCCATCACGGCGACGGGGTGGCCGGCTCTGATCTCGGCGACCACCAGCTTGCGCAGCACCCATGCCTCGGCCATCCGGCGCATGGCTGAACGCGCTGCCCCAAGGGCGCGACCAACCGGGTCATAGCGGGTCAGGTCAGCTTCGGGCGCATAAGGGGCGCCTTTGGGCTGGATGAACTCGCCCAGTTTGGATTTCAGGTGGCAGTTAAACAGCGTAATGACCTGCCCCCCGACCGGCACGCGGACTTTCAGGATCGGGCGCGACAGGCGGGTCAGGGTGTAGGATCCCGCGTCGCCCTCGTCCCCGCGCAGGGCGGGAAAGGGGATGGTCACGGGGTCAGAGAGGTCCTGAATGATCTCGGGCTCGCCCACAAAACCAAAACGCGACAGGATCGCCACGCCCGGGCGCCGTTCGCCGGGGCCGCCATCGGCCGAGTTCGGGGCGAAGACCAGCCCGTCTTTGGGCCACGGTTTCACCGCCAGTTTGCGAAAGATCGCCTTGCGATGATAGCGCTTGGTTTCATCCGGAATGGTCGCCGCGTTCAGTTCGTGTGCGCGGGTGTTCGCCTCGCCAATCACGTCCAGAAGGGCGTCTTCCTCGAAGATCTCTTGAAAGCCGATGATGTCGGCGTCCAGTGCCAACATCTGGTCCGCCATCCAATCGCGCTTCCACGCGTATTCTTCCGGGGTGTAGCTGAGGAACTTGTAAAACTCCTGGTCCGCGCCAATCAGGTTTTTGACGTTGAACGAGGCAATCGTGAAATCAGTCATAAGGGTCTCCGGTCAGGCGAAGCGGTTCAGGGCGTCGATGAAAACGGGGGCGTCTACATTTCCGCCAGTCACAACGACGATGACTGCGTCCCCCTTGATCTCGCGCGGTTGGAAGAGGGCCGCAGCCAGCGCGACGGCAGCGCCGGGCTCGATCACCAGTTTCAAACGGGTGAAGGCATGGGCCATGGCGCGCAGGCAATCTTCGTCTGGGACGGCGATCCCGGAACCACACAGGCGCTGCATGATCGGGAAGGTCAGTTCCCCCGGTGTGGGGGTAATGATTGCGTCGCAGATGGAACCGGTTAGCTGAGCATTTCGGCAGATCTTTCCTGCTTCAAGTGACCGCACGACATCGTCAAAGCCTTTTGGTTCCACAGGGCGCACCTGCAGGTCGGGGGCTTCGTGGTCCAGCGCCAAAGCGATGCCAGCCGTCAGGCCACCACCGCCACAGGGCACCAGAACCTGTGCGTCGTGGATGCCTTCGTCGCGGGCTTGGTTGGCGATCTCAAGTCCGACCGTGCCTTGGCCTGCGATGACCGCCTCGTTGTCGAAAGGTTTGATCAAGGTCAGCTCGTTCTCTTCTGCCAACTGCGCGCCGATTTCGTCCCGGTTTTCAGTTGCGCGGTCATACAGAACGACCCGTGCGCCCAACGCCCGTGTGTTGTCGATCTTCTGCTGCGGCGCGTCCGAGGGCATCACAATCGTAGACGGCGTCTGGTTCTGACGTGCCGCCAGCGCAATGCCCTGCGCGTGGTTGCCGGATGAAAACGCGATCACGCCCATTTCGCGCTGATCCGCCGTCAATTGGGAAATCGCGTTATGCGCCCCGCGATATTTGAAACTGCCCGTGTGCTGCAGACATTCGGGCTTTACAAAGACCCGCCGTCCGGCGATCTCGTCCAGAAAGGGCGAGGTCAGAAGCGGCGTGCGCCGGACATGGCCCGCATTGCGGCGGGCGGCATTGCGGATCTCGTTGATGTTCAACGCATTTTCTCCAACCATTCGGTGATGGTGGCAAGGCTTTCAGGTTCGTCCAGAAACGGCACGTGGCCGCGATCCGGAATTTTCGCATAGCCCATATCGGGGCGGCGCTTCTGCATTTCGGCAACCGTCTCGGCGCTTAGAAGGTCCGAGTTTTCGCCGTGGATCAGCGCGAGCGGCAACCCATCCATCGCGTCAAAGAAGGGCCAGAGATCCGGGGCGGGTTGTGCGCCCGCGTCCTGAACCGCGTCACGCAGGGCGGGGTCATAGCGGTTGGTTAGCCCTTTGTTGTCCTGTTCAAACAGGTTGTGACATTCCTCGATCCAGCGCTGCATCGGGACATTCTGGAAGCCGAAATCAGCCATGAGTTTCGCGCGCGCCTCGGCGGCCTCTTCGATGGTCTTGGCCGAAGGCTTGCGCCCCAGATAGCCCATGATGTTGTCTAGCCCGTTTGGCGCAAGCTCGGGGCCGATATCGTTCATGCAGACGCCCAAGAGCTTGTCCTTCACCGTGGCGGCAAGGCCCATTGCGATCAGTCCCCCGCGCGAGGTGCCAAGGATGGCGGCTTTCTCGATCCCCAGATGGTTCATCAGAAAGAGCGCATCCAGCCCTTCCTGCGGCACCGTATAGGTTTTGTGATCACCCCAATCCGACTGCCCACGCCCGCGATAGTCCATGCGGATCAGACGGACGCCTTTCAGGTGCGGCGCAACGAAGTTGAAATCATCCGAGTTGCGCGTCAGACCCGACAGGGCCAGAACAGGCAGGCCTTCGCCTTCGTCCCGATAGGCAATTTCCAACCCGTCATTGGCCGTAAATGTCTGCATGATTATGTTCCCTTGGCAATTCTGTGTGCAGTAAGCCTGAGAACCGGAATGGGGTCTAGAGGGACCTCACATAAAAAAAAGGCCCCATCACTGGGGCCCTTTCAAAACGCGGAGATTTCAGATCAGAGGTTGTCCGATTGCGGCATGCCCAAAACGTGGAAACCGCTATCGACGGTGATGATCTCGCCCGTTGTGCAGTTGCCATAGTCGGACGCCAAATAGACAGCGGTGCCGCCTACGGCTTCCAGCGTGGCGTTCTGGCGAAGCGGTGCGTTTTGTTCCGTGTGGCGGAAGGTTTTACGCGCACCACCGATGGCCGCGCCAGCCAGTGTTTTCATCGGGCCGGGCGAGATCGCGTTCACGCGGATGCCGTCGGGGCCAAGGTCGTTGGCCAGATAGCGCACGGAAGATTCCAGTGCCGCCTTGGCCACGCCCATCACGTTGTAGAACGGTGTTACGCGGTTCGAGCCGCCATAGGTCAGCGTCAGGATCGTACCGCCATTGGTCATCTTGGGGGCTACGCGGCGGGCGACCTCGATCAGCGAGTAACAGCTGATATCCATCGAGTGCTTGAAGTTCGCACGTGATGTATCGACGAAACGGCCGGTCAGTTCGTTCTTGTCGGAATACGCGATCGCGTGGACCAGAAAGTCGATCGAGTCCCATTTGGACCACAGGTCATCGAACCCTTTATCCAGAGCGTCGTCGTCCGTGACATCCATGTCGACCAGAATGTCCGAGCCTACCGATTCTGCCAGCGGGGCAACCCGCCCGCCAAACGCGTCACCCTGATAAGAGAACGCCAGTTCTGCGCCCTCATTGGCCATTGCCTGCGCAATGCCCCAAGCGATGGAACGTTGGTTTGCGACCCCCATGATGAGACCGCGTTTGCCTTGCATAAGCCCTGCCATGTCAGTTCCTCACCCTTGATACTTGCTTAGGATCATCGACCCGTTGGTGCCGCCAAAGCCGAAGCTGTTGGTCATCACGCTGTCCAAACCTGCGTTTTCCACCAGCGACGTCGCGATCTCGCCTTCATTGATGGCGGGGTCCAGATTTTCGACGTTGATCGACGGTGCGATGAAGTCGTTATCCAGCATCAGCAGGCAGTACACAGCTTCTTGCGCGCCGGTGGCGCCTTGGCTGTGGCCGGTCATCGACTTGGTCGAACTGATCGGAGGTGTCGAGCCTTCGCCAAAGACGCGGCGCACGGCTTCCACTTCGCCCACATCGCCAACCGGGGTCGAGGTACCGTGGGCGTTGATGTAGCCCACTTTGCGGCCTTCCGGCAGCATGTCCATCGCCAGACGCATAGCGCGTTCACCACCTTCACCGGACGGCGCTACCATGTCATGTCCGTCCGAAGTGGCGCCATAGCCGGTGACTTCGGCGTAGATCTTCGCGCCGCGCGCTTTCGCGTGCTCCAGATCTTCCAGAACCAGAATGGCACCGCCGCCGCCAATTACAAACCCGTCGCGGTCGGCGTCAAACGCGCGCGAGGCTTTCCCGGGCGTGTCGTTATACTTCGACGACATCGCACCCATCGCGTCAAAGAGGCAGGACAGAGTCCAGTCCAGTTCCTCGCCGCCGCCCGCGAACATCACGTCCTGCTTGCCCATCATGATCTGCTCGGCTGCGTTACCGATGCAGTGCAGGCTGGTCGAACAGGCCGAGGTGATCGAATAGTTGATGCCCTTGATCTTGTAGGCGGTCGCAAGGTTGGCGGAAATCGTCGAGCCCATGCATTTCGGAACCGCGAACGGCCCAATGCGCTTGGTCGCGCCGGATTTCAACGCGGTCTGGTGGGCAGCAAACATCGCGCTGGTCGACGGACCGCCCGAGCCAGCCACAAGACCCGTGCGCGGGTTCACCACGTCGTCTTCGCCAAGACCTGCGTCTTCGATCGCCTGACCCATCGCGATATGGGCATAGGCCGCACCCGGCCCCATGAAGCGCAGCGCGCGCTTGTCCACATGTTCCTTGATGTCGATATTCGGCATGCCCGCAATCTGGCTGCGGAAGCCATGCTCGACCATGTCGGCATTGGCGGTGATGCCGGATTTGCCAGCCTTGAGCGAGGCCAGAACCTCGTCCTTGTTGTTCCCGATGGCCGAGACAATGCCCAGACCGGTAACGACGACACGACGCATGCGTGGCCTCCCTTTAAAACGTTCAATTCTTAGTAGGGGATTGGTGGGGGCGGTGCAAGGCGGGAAGGGTGGTGCCTGATCTAACAGCCTTGCCGATTTGATCAGGTGGAGGAGTGCTCTTTCCCTGAACGCAAAACGGCGGCACAAGAGGTGCCGCCGTAGTAGGATGTGCCTGTCGGTTGTCGAGCGGGTGTCGTAACCGAACCCCTCAGGTTCTCAGCTCTCGCTCAGCGCGACCTTCATGTCTTTCACCTGATAGATCACCTCACCGTCGGCCTCGACGATGCCGTCGGCAACGCCCATCGTCAGGCGGCGGGTTTGGATCGCCTTGGTGAAGTCGATTTTATAGGTCAGCATCTTGCGATCGGGACGGACCATGCCGGTCAGCTTCACTTCGCCCACACCCAGCGCATAGCCGCGACCCAGCCAGCCGCGCCAGCCAAGGTTAAAACCGGTCAGCTGCCACAGGCCATCAAGGCCAAGACAGCCGGGCATGATCGGGTTGCCGGGGAAGTGGCAGTCGAAGAACCATAGGTCGGGGGTAATGTCGAACTCGGCCAGAACGTGGCCTTTTCCGTGCGCGCCACCATCGCCCGAGATCTCGGTGATGCGGTCCATCATCAGCATCGGCGGGGCCGGAAGCTGCGCATTGCCGGGGCCAAACAGCTCGCCCGCTGCGCATTTCAAAAGGTCTTCCTTGCCAAAGCTTGTGGGATAGTCCGCCATCTTCGCCCCATATCTTGTGTGTTTTCAGTCTCACACCCTCTAGCACCCGCGCAAAGCCCGACGCAAGGGCAGGTGAGGGCGCGCAGCGGCGATCTGGACGGGAAAGACCAGTTTTTATTGGCGCTTGTCGCCCAGAACCCTTATATTCGCTTGGAACCATCTGTTTGATGTTAGAAGAGCCAGATCATGATGCAGGAAAAACGACAGACCGAAGCCGAATGGTTGTCCAGCGCTGGGCTGCGTCCAACGCGGCAGCGTCTGGCCTTGGCACATCTGCTGATTGGGGATGGCCAACACCGCCACGTCACCGCCGAAAGTCTCTATGAGGCGACGCGCGATGGTGCGGACAAGGTGTCGCTTGCGACGGTCTATAACACGCTGCGAGTTTTCTCGGATGCCGGGCTTCTACGCGAAATCACAGTGAACGGCGCGCGCAGCTACTTCGACACGAACGTCACCAACCATCCGCATTTCTTCTGGGAAGACACCGAAGAGCTGATGGATGCGCCGGACGAAGATCTGAAGATCGCGCAATTGCCGGAAGCGCCCGCAGGGGCCGAGATCGCGAAAGTCGACGTGGTGATCCGCCTGCGCCGCAGCTAACCCACATCCGCTCTTTTTCTTGTCACAAGTATCCTGGGGTGAGCGCCTTTGGCGCGAGGGGCAACGCCCCTGAAGGCCGCGCGTTTGCGCGCGGCCTTGTTGTTTTTCGACAGCGTCAGCCGATGCCGACAACCTCGAAATCAAAGATCAGGGTTTTGCCAGCCAGCGCGTGGTTGGCATCCAGCGTGACGGTGTCGTCGGTCAGGTTGGTGACGGTGACCGGAACGGGCTGACCCTGCGGGCCGGACATCTGCAGCTGAATACCAACTTCCAGCGGGATCTCGGTAGGAATGTCGGCGCGGGGAACTTCCAGAATGGCTTCGTCATGGCTGGGGCCATAGGCCTCTTCCGGGGCGATGGTGACCTTCTTCTTGTCGCCAACCTTCATGCCGGGAAGCGCCTTGTCCAGACCGGGAATAATCATGCCCGAGCCCACTTCGAACTCCAACGGATCGCGGCCTTCAGAGCTGTCGAAAACGCTGCCGTCTTCCAGCGTGCCAGTATAGTGAATGCGCACCTTCGCGCCTTGCGTGACTTCGGTCATAGGAACCTCGTGATGTCTGGGAATGAATGGACGAGGCCGAGGCGGTAACGCAGCGGGTGCTCGTGTGTCGGATAGGGGTATTTAACGAAACTCAGGCCGAATGGAAACGCTGCCTAGAACCACTGCCCCGGTTCCATCAGCCCCAAATCCAGAAGCTGCTGCGAATGCCACTGAAATTTCGTGGTGTTGTGCCAGTTGAAGCTGTGGACGTCGTGTTTGGACCCGGCGTTCGTTTTCAGCGCTTTGGCGGTGCGGAAGCTGGCGACGGCAACGGAGATATTGTGGTGCCACGGGCAGGAATAGGTGTTGTATTCTTCGTCATTGAACGTGTGGTTTGGGCGCAGTTTTAGGCCGGGCTTGGCTTTGAACAGAGATACGCGGTCGATCTTGTGGCCGTTTGCCGGGACGTGTTCCTCGAATCGCCAGCGCAAGCCGCCGAAGAAATCCAGTTGGCGGTCCAGCGCGTCGCCATCCGGACCTTTGCGCCCATGCGCGTAGTATCCCGATTTGTCCAAACAGGCGTGGTCCAGAGATACCGCGTTCGGGAACTGGCCCAGATCGTCAGCATACAGATCCACCACATAGCTCAGCACCGCATCGCGACGTTCTTCGGTTTGGAAGGCCAACAGCTCGCCCACGGTGCGGGATTCGCAAAACGGGTGAAACAGGTATTCGGCGTTGAAACAGTAATAAAGCCACGTGCCGGGGGCGGCCTCGATCACCTGATTGACGGCGTCTACGACGGCAGTCGCAGTTGTGTCGAAACTGATGCGGTGAATGGATTTTTCCAGTTCTTCGGGCAGGGTCAACGCATCCGGGGTAAAGACCATAACCGCCCGAAACCCGGCGTTATGATGGTGGCGGATGGTGCTTTCAACCTCGACCAGATCCTCGACAAAGATCATCGCAACGGGGCCTTTGGCCAAGACAGACCTTGAGGACTGAAGGAACTTATGAAGGTTGCTATACCGCATGATGTGCCCCAGTTGGTGTCCCGCTGAATTGCAGGTTCTTGCCGATTGCCGACAGAAATTTCATGAAATCAACCTGTTTTGCAAGCGTTGCGGGCCTGATCCCTTTGCTGTAACAGGCGGGAACTTGAGCTTGTGCTGCTAAAAACCTTGGGAAACGCGCCATGTCCGACAAGAAAAAACTCTTCATCCGCACCTATGGCTGCCAGATGAACGTCTATGACAGTGAACGCATGGCCGAAGCGCTGGGCGCGGACGGGTATGAGCAGACCGAGACGCCGGATGACGCGGATATGATCCTGCTGAACACCTGCCACATTCGCGAAAAGGCCGCCGAGAAGGTCTATTCCGAACTGGGTCGTTTCAAAGGCCTGAAGGCCGAGAAACCCGATCTGAAGATCGGCGTCGCGGGCTGCGTCGCGCAGGCCGAGGGCGAAGAGATCATGCGCCGTCAGCCGATGGTCGACCTTGTGGTTGGCCCGCAGACATATCACCGCCTGCCCACGATGATGGAGCAGGTCGCCAAGGGCGAAAAGGCGCTGGATACGGATTTCCCTGAAGAAGACAAGTTTGAACACCTGCCCAAGCTGCGCGGCACCAAGGCCAAGCGCGCGCCTGCCGCATTCCTGACGGTTCAGGAAGGCTGCGATAAGTTCTGCGCCTTCTGCGTGGTGCCATATACCCGCGGGGCCGAAGTCAGCCGCCCGGTCGAACGCATCTTGCGCGAAGCGCGCGAGCTGGTCGAACGTGGCGTGCGTGAAATCACCCTCTTGGGTCAGAATGTGAACGCCTATCACGGCGCTGGACCGGATGGCGATTGGTCGCTAGCGAAACTGATCTGGGCGCTGGACGAGATCGACGGGTTGGAGCGTATCCGCTTCACAACCTCGCACCCCAACGACATGAGTGACGATCTGATCGAGGCGCATGGCACCTGCAAAAAACTGATGCCCTATCTGCACCTGCCGGTTCAGTCGGGTTCGGACAAGATCCTGAAGCGGATGAACCGCAGCCACACGGCCGAAAGCTATCTACGTCTGATCGAACGGATTCGCGAGGCGCGTCCGGACATCCTGATCTCGGGCGACTTCATCGTGGGCTTCCCGGAAGAGGATGATCAGGATTTCGAAGACACGATGAACCTGATCCGTGAAGTGAATTACGGTCAAGCCTTCAGCTTCAAATACTCGACCCGCCCCGGCACCCCGGCGGCCGAGCGTGCGCTGGTAGATGACGCGGTGGCATCCGAACGCCTGTATCGTCTGCAAGCGCTGATCACCGAACAGCAACGTGCCATTCAGAACAGCATGGTCGGCCAAGAGGTCGGCGTACTGTTTGAAAAGAAAGGCCGTCTTGAAGGCCAGATGGTCGGCAAATCCGATCACCTGCACGCGGTACACGTTCAGTGTGACGCGGCCGTGGGCGATCTGAAGCGCGTGCGCATCACCGACAGCGGCCCAAATTCGCTTGCCGGAAAGCTGGTGGACTGATCCGGCAACCCGGCGATCACATGACAATCGCATGAAGTTTTGCGGATGGGGCTTGCTTGTCTCGTCCGCTCTTGGCACGATCAGGGTATAGACCTGACAGGAGACCCCATTTGGGAATAGCAGACCTGACCGCAGCACCCGAGACCCCAGTAACCCCCGAAGTGCTGCTGGAATTTCCAGACAACCGCCTGCTTATTGATCTGTGCGGCGAGTTTGATCGCAACCTGACCCACATCGAAAGCCATCTGGGCGTTCAGATTGTCCGACGCGGCAATCAGCTTGTCGTGATGGGCGAGATGGACGCGCGCGAAAAGGCGGGCGAAGTCCTGAGTGCGCTCTATACGCGGCTTGAAAGCGGCAAAGCGGTCGAGCCCGGTGACATTGACGCCGAGATCCGCATGGGCGGAACGCAGGACGGCACCGGCACCCGCGACGGCGATCAGATGGAGATGTTCAAGGGCAGCGACGTCGAGATCAAGACCCGCAAGAAGACCATTGAACCACGCACCGAGGCGCAAAAGGCCTATGTCCAAAGCCTGTTCAACAACGAATTGGCCTTCGGGATTGGCCCGGCAGGTACGGGTAAGACCTATCTGGCGGTTGCAGTCGGCGTGAACATGTTTCTTGGCGGGCATGTGGATCGCATGATCCTGTCGCGTCCGGCTGTCGAGGCAGGCGAAAAACTGGGCTATCTGCCGGGTGACATGAAGGACAAGGTCGACCCGTATATGCAGCCGCTTTACGATGCGCTGAATGATTTTCTGCCCTCGAAGCAGGTCACCAAGCTGATCGAAGAGAAAAAGATCGAGATCGCTCCGTTGGCCTTCATGCGTGGGCGCACGCTGGCGAATGCCTTTGTCGTGTTGGACGAGGCGCAGAACGCCACCACCATGCAGATGAAAATGTTCCTGACCCGTCTGGGTGAAGGCTCGCGCATGGTGATCACGGGCGACCGGTCTCAGGTTGATCTACCACGCGGCGTGGACAGCGGTCTGCGCGATGCCGAGGGGCTGTTGAAGGGGATCGACCAGATCAGCTTTAACTATTTCACCTCGAAAGACGTGGTGCGCCACCCGCTGGTGGCCAAGATCATTGAGGCGTATGACGAGGCCTCGCAAAAGGCGATGGCGAACGCCGTCAAGCGAGCGCGTGACAAGTAAAATGCTGGTAGACGTTGTTTTCGAAGACCCCCGCTGGGAGGCTGCGGGCCTGTCAGTTCTGGCAGACGCGGCGGCGCAGGCGGTGATCGACCATCTTCAGCTGTCACCGCCTTTCGGGGACGGATTCGAAATCAGCCTTCTGGCCTGTGACGATGCACGCATCGCAGACCTGAACCGCGACTTTCGCGACAAGCCCACGCCGACCAACGTGCTGTCCTGGCCCTCTGATGAACGCGCGGCCGAGGACGCGGGCGGTGATCCCCTGCCGCCAGAAGACCCCGAACTGGGCGACATCGCCATCGCCTATGAAACCTGCGCCCGCGAGGCGGATGAGCAGGGTAAGGAATTCTCCATCCATGTAAGCCATCTTTTGGTGCATGGGGTGCTCCATCTGTTGGGTTATGATCACATTGACGACAAAGATGCGGCACTTATGGAGGGTTTGGAGGTTGAAATCCTTGGCAAGATGAACATTTCCAACCCATATGAAGAGTAAGGGCGCATTTTCGCGCGAAACTGGAAAAGGACCAATGGGCGACACCGCAGACGGATCTTCTAAGGCAGCGCAAAGCGCGCTGCAGGATGAAATACAACATCACAGGCCGGGATTCTTCAGCCGCATCTTCGGTGCGCGCAGCCCCAGCAAACCAGATAAGGTCGTGCCTGCTGGTACCAAGCACGCTGGCAATGGGACACTACCTATGGCGGCCCCTGGCATGGTTAACCTTCGACGGATGCGCGTCGAAGACGTAATGATCCCAAAATCCGAGATCGTGTCGGCCCCCGTCGATATCCTGAAAGACGAGCTTGTGGACGTGTTTCGCGAAAGCGGCCTGTCGCGCCTGCCCGTGTTCGATGGGACTTTGGACAGTCCGATTGGGATGGTCCACCTGAAAGACCTTGCTCTAAACCACGGATTTAACGGTAACCCCGGCAAGAAGTCGGTCCGCTTTGTCTTGCGCAAGCTGATCCGCCCGCTTCTGTTCGTTCCGCCCTCGATGCCTATTGGCGTGCTTTTGCAAAAGATGCAGACCGAGCGCATTCACATGGCGCTGGTCATTGACGAATATGGCGGGGTCGACGGGCTTGTGACCATCGAAGACCTGATCGAACAGGTCATTGGCGAGATCGAAGATGAGCACGACCTTGAAGAAGGTAAGTTGTGGATCGAAGAAAAGCCAGGTTGCTATCTGGTCGAGGCCAAAACGCCTTTGGACGAATTCGAGGCTGAAACTGGCGTGCGCCTTCAGCATGACGAGGCCGATGACGACGAGATCGAGACCTTGGGCGGCTTGGTGTTCGTCCTCTGCGGCCAGGTGCCTGCGCGTGGCGAGGTGATCGCCCATCCCGGCGGCGCCGAGATCGAAGTCGTCGACGCAGACCCTCGTCGCATCAAGCGTCTGCGGTTGCGTGTTCCGGGTCCGATGCCTGCCGCGCACGCAGCTGCCGAAGCCAGCGCGGATGACGCGTCAGCAAAGAATGCCTGACATTGACGCCCATGTGGCGCGACTGGCCGCGCGCCCTCGGGTGCGGGTTATTCTGTTGCTGTTGGCGGGTGCCATTGCTGCGTTGGGGCAGGCGCCGTTTCTGATCTGGGCGGCGACGCTGGTGGGGCTGCTGACCGCGTTTCTGTTCTGGCGACACAGCCCCACCCCGCGCGCCGCGGCGCTACAGGGCTGGCTGTTCGGGCTGGGCTACTTCACCCTCACGATGAGCTGGCTGGTCAACCCGTTCTTCGTCGAGCCCGAGCGCCATGGATGGATGGCACCTTTCGCGCTGCTGGGTATGGCAGGCGGGCTGGCGCTGCTCTGGGCGCTGGGCTGGGGCGTGGCACGTTGGCTTGCTGGTGATATCCGCTTCGGGTGGCTGTTCTGGCCTGCAGGACTCGCGGGGGGCGAGCTGTTACGCGGCATGCTTTTCACGGGCTTTCCGTGGGGTGGGCCGGGGCTAGTGTGGATCGATACGCCTATGGCGCAGATCGCAAGCTGGGTGGGCGTCTCGGGGCTGAGCTTCCTGACCGCGATTTGGGTGGCCTTGTTGGCGGCGGTGTTGATTGGTCGAAACCTAAAAGGCGCGGCGGGAGTGATGGCTCTGTCGCTGGCACTGGGGCTGGGCACCGTTCTGTCGCCTTCATCTCTGCCAGAAGACACCCCCCACACGCTCCGCCTGATCCAACCCAACGCGCCCCAGCATCAGAAATGGGATCCCGACTTTGCGGAAAGCTTCGTTCACCGCCAGTTGGAACTGACGGCGGCCCCGCCCGAAAGTGCGCGCCCAAATCTGATCATCTGGCCCGAAACCTCGGTGCCGTATCTGATGCGGCATGCGACACGCCTGTTCCCTTTGATTGCCGAGGCTGCAGACGGCCCGCCCGTTCTGATGGGCATCCAAAGGGCCGAGGAGTTGCGCTATTTCAACAGCCTTGTGCAGGTGAACACAGATGGCATCGCGCACCCGGTCTATGACAAGCATCACCTTGTCCCCTTCGGCGAATACGTCCCGCTTGGCGATGCAATGACCCGCATCGGGATCCGTGCCTTCGCCGCGCAATATGGGCAAGGCTATTCGGCCGGGCCGGGGCCAGTTGTGCTGGACATGGGCGTCTTGGGCAAAGTGCTGCCCTTGATCTGCTACGAGGCTGTCTTCCCTCGCGACATCCGCAATGCGCCCGAACGCCCAGACTGGATCTTGCAGGCGACGAATGATGCGTGGTTCGGCGACTTCTCGGGACCGCAACAGCACCTCGTCCAAGCACGTTTCCGCGCGATCGAATTCGGCCTTCCAGTCATTCGCGTTGCCAACACTGGGATCAGTGCAGCGATTGACGTTCGTGGACAGGTTCGGTCCTATCTGCCCTTGGGGCAGGCGGGCTTTCTAGATGCACGACTGCCCGCGGTGGGGGGCGAAACTCTTTACGCGCGCGTAGGCGATTGGCCGCTTTCCCTGTTGCTAGCCAGCGCCGCGTTCATGGCTGTTTTGTCGCGTAGACGCTTTTCACATTGACCTTTTGGGCTAAAGTGCGGATATCAATCCAGACCACCGTCACAACGGCTTCCTGGCGTGGCGGGCAGATTTAAATGGAGCATGTTTCATGTCACGACAGAACTATACATTCACTTCGGAAAGTGTATCCGAGGGGCACCCAGACAAGGTGTGCGACCGTATTTCGGATGCAGTGCTTGATGCCTTCCTGACCGAAGAACCGAACGCGCGCGTGGCATGCGAGACCTTCGCCACCAGCGGCATGGTTGTCATCGGCGGCGAGGTCGGATTGTCCGATCCCGAGCGTCTGAAGGTGATGATGGGCTCGATCGCCCAGATCGCTCGCGATTGCATTCGCGACATTGGTTACGAGCAAGAGCAGTTCCACTGGAACACCTGCCGTGTGATGAACTTCCTGCACGAACAATCGGCCCACATCGCCCAAGGTGTGGACCGCGACGGTGCAGGCGACCAAGGGATCATGTTCGGTTACGCGGTGAACGAAACGCCCGAGCTGATGCCCGCCCCGATCCAGTACTCGCACGCCATTCTGAAGCGTTTGGCTGAGGTGCGTAAAAACGGAACCGAGCCAACGCTTGGCCCGGATGCAAAGTCACAGCTTTCGCTGCGCTATGAAGGCGGCAAACCGGTCGAGGTCACCTCGATCGTGCTGTCCACCCAACACCTCGACGAATCCATGTCCAGCGACGATGTGCGCGCCGTGGTCGAGCCTTACATTCGTGAAGTCGTTCCTGCCGAATGGATCAACGGCGGCACAGAATGGCACGTGAACCCAACCGGCAAGTTCGTGATCGGCGGACCCGATGGCGACGCTGGCCTGACCGGCCGCAAGATCATCGTGGACACCTATGGTGGCGCAGCCCCGCATGGCGGCGGCGCGTTTTCGGGCAAAGATCCGACGAAAGTGGACCGTTCGGCCGCTTATGCTGCGCGCTATCTGGCGAAGAACATCGTCGCGGCGGGCATGGCCGAACGCTGCACCCTGCAGTTGTCCTATGCCATCGGCGTGGCCAAGCCCCTGTCGATCTATGTCGACACCCACGGCACCGGTGTTGTTCCCGAGGCCGAGATCGAACGCGCTGTTGCACAGGAAATGGACCTGACCCCGCGTGGCATTCGCGAGCATCTGGGCCTGAACAAACCGATCTTCGAACGCACCGCTGCTTATGGCCATTTCGGTCGCGCCCCCGAGGCCGACGGAGGCTTTAGCTGGGAAAAAGTCGATCTGGTTGAGAAGCTGAAAAAAGCTGTCTGATCCAAAATCAATACTTCCAAAGGGCGGGCCGTCACTTGACGCGCCCGCCCTTTGCATTGCATAGGCGCGGCCATGACCCAAGATGATGCATCGCAAAACAAACACCGCTCGGGCGCGCCGTGGCGCAATTTCTATGGCCGTCTGAAAGGCAAAGGGCTGCGCGACAGCCAGCAAACCTATCTGGACGAGGATCTGGCCGCGCTCAGTCCCGGCGCCGTCGGCTGGGAAGAAAACCCCGACCGCGCGCCCTTGGACCTGAAGGCTCTGTTCGGAGACAAACCTGTCTGGCTGGAAACCGGCTTTGGCGGCGGCGAACATATGGTCCATCAGGCCGCGACCTACCCGGATATCGGCATCATCGGCTGCGAGCCTTATATCAACGGCGTTGCCATGCTTTTGGGCAAAATCCGCGATGCGGGCTGCGAAAACGTCGCGGTGCATCCGGGCGACGTGCGCGACCTGTTCGACGTGCTGCCGCCGGAAAGCATCGACAAGGCCTTCCTGCTTTATCCCGATCCGTGGCCCAAGAAGCGCCACCACCGCCGCCGCTTCGTGACGCCCGAATATTTGGAACCCTTCCACAAGGTCCTGAAACCCGGTGCCGAGTTCCGCGTCGCGACCGATATCCCCGACTATGTCCGCCAAACGCTGGAAGAAGTCCCGCGCGCGGGCTTTGAATGGCTAGGCGAGTGTGCAGACGATTGGCGCACCCCGTGGAGTGACTGGATTTCGACGCGCTACGAACAGAAAGCGCTCCGCGAAGGCCGTACGCCCCACTATCTGACCTTCCGCCGGATCTGATCCTCCGCTTTTTCTTGTTGCAAATATCCTGGGGTGAGCCCATCAGGGCGAGGGGCAACGCCCCTTTCCGCTGGCCTCCCCAATATGTCTGCGCTATCAGTCTTCGCAAGACTGAAGGAGAATACGCATGTCCGGACACGGCCCCGCCATCCCCATGACCGCCCGCAAATCCGGCCCGCTAAAGGGCACGGCCAATGTGCCGGGGGATAAGTCGATCAGCCACCGGTCGCTGATCCTGGGTGCGATGGCCGTGGGCGAGACCCACATCACCGGCCTTCTGGAAGGCGACGACGTGCTGGGCACCGCAGACGCGATGCGGGCTTTCGGTGCGGATGTTGATCGTCTGGGCGACGGTGAATGGCGCGTGAATGGCGTTGGCGTTGGTGGATTTGCTGAACCCGAGGACGTGATCGACTGCGGCAACGCGGGTACCGGTGTGCGCCTGATCATGGGGGCGATGGCGACCTCTCCGATCACCGCAACCTTCACCGGGGATGCGTCGCTTCGTTCGCGCCCGATGGGTCGTGTGACCGATCCGATCGCGCTTTTCGGCGCGCAAAGCTATGGCCGCGAGGGTGGGCGCATCCCGATGACCATCGTTGGCGCGCGCGAACCTGTGAACGTGACCTACACCACGCCGATGGCCTCGGCGCAGGTGAAATCGGCCGTGCTGCTGGCGGGCTTGAACGTGCCGGGCAAAACCGTGGTGATCGAAAAAGAAGCCACCCGCGACCACACTGAACGGATGCTGGCGGGCTTCGGGGCTGAAATCACGGTTGAGGAGACCGATGAGGGGCACAAGATCACCCTGACTGGTCAGCCCGAGTTGAAACCCCAGACCATCACCGTACCACGCGACCCAAGCTCGGCGGCCTTCCCAGTTTGTGCGGCGCTGATCGTGCCCGGCTCGGACGTGCTGGTGCCGAATATCGGCTTGAACCCGACCCGTGCGGGGCTGTTCTACACCTTGCAGGACATGGGCGCGGACCTGACTTTTGAGAACGAACGCACCGAAGGCGGCGAGCCCGTGGCTGATTTGCGCGCGAAATATTCGCCCAACATGAAGGGCATCGTGGTTCCGGCTGAACGCGCCGCCTCGATGATCGACGAATATCCCATTCTGTCGGTTGTGGCGTCCTTTGCCACAGGCAAGACTGACATGCCCGGCGTACACGAGCTGCGCGTGAAGGAAAGCGACCGGATCGACGCGATGGCCAAGGGCTTGCGCGCCGCGGGTGTCACCGTGGACGAAGGCGAAGATTGGTGGTCGGTCGAGGGTCTGGGCCCCGATGGGGTTCCCGGCGGCTGCACTGTCGCCACCGTTTTGGACCACCGCATCGCGATGAGCTTTGCTTGCTTGGGCTTCGCCTCGCAGAAGCCCGTCAATCTGGACGATGGTGGCCCGATCGCCACCAGCTTCCCAGTGTTCGAGCCTCTGATGTCCGGTCTTGGCGCGCAGATCGTGCGCAACAATTCATGACCCTAAAGCGCGCATTCTGGGCGGTTTTTTCCCTAACGTTGCTTGTCTATCTGGCGATGGTGCTGTGGTCGTTGCCGATCATTTCTGCTGATGCGGATGGTCTATTGCCGTTCGATCTGCGGCCACAGGGCTATAGCGCCAAGGACGCGCGGCAATTCCTGTCGGCATTAAGCGAAGCCGGTCGAGCACAATATTTGGGCTGGCAACATTTTCTGGATAGTTTTTATCCGGGTTTGATGGCCCTTTCGTTAGCTCTGGCCTATTTTTTGCTGTTCCCCAAGAAATGGGCAGCCGCGTTTTCTGCCCTCGCCGTATTGGCCGCCGTTTTTGATTGGCGCGAAAATCACGCTGTGGCGGATATGCTTCGGGCCGGAGCTGCAAGTGTTGACGATGAGGCGATTTCGCTCGCCTCGGGTTTGACGCAGCTGAAATCTGCGACAGTCACGGTCGCGGTTACCATCCTGCTTCTGGGGCTGGTGAAACTTGGCTGGAACCGCTGGAAAGGACGCGCATCATGAAGTTCACGGTCGCCATCGACGGCCCTGCTGCTGCGGGAAAGGGCACGATCTCGAAGGCCGTTGCGGCGCATTTCGGCTTTGCGCATCTGGACACGGGGCTGCTTTATCGCGCCGTAGGGGCAAAGACGCTGACCGGTGCGGATCCGGTCGAGGCAGCGCAATCGCTAACGCCCGCTGACATGCAAGGTGATCTGCGGACACCCGAGGTGGCGCAGGCGGCTTCGAAAGTCGCCGTGATTGCCGAGGTGCGCGCCGCGCTTGTCGATTTCCAGCGCAACTTCGCGACCCGCGATGGGGGGGCGGTACTGGATGGGCGTGACATTGGAACGGTGATCTGCCCGGATGCGGACGTGAAACTGTTTGTCACCGCCAGTGCCGAAGTCCGCGCCGAGCGCCGTTTCTTGGAGCTGTCCGCCAAAGACCACGACGTCACGCGCGCGCAAGTGCTGGCAGACGTGATCGCCCGCGACAAACGTGACAGTGAACGGGAAGAGGCACCTTTGAAACCGGCCGAGGACGCGGGGATCATCGATACCAGCAGCATGAGTATCGACGAAGCTGTAAGCGAAGCCGTGAAGGCTGTTCGTCAGGCGAAAAGCTCATCCTGATCAGGCGCGCTTCCCGTCGTAGTGACTATAGCCAACGGCGCGTGTTTCGAGTGTACACTTCGTATTCCTCACCAAATTGCTGACGAAGATAGCGTTCTTCCGGTCGGATCATCCAGATATCCAGCAGCAACATGCACATCACAGCGATTGCCAGAAACCACAAGCTGTTCACCGCAAGCCCCAACCCAACCGCGATTGAGATCGCACCAAGGTAGTTGGGGTTGCGTGAATATTTGAACGGCCCATCCGTAACTAGGCACGTGGTCGGGGTGCCGGGCAGAGAGGGTTGCTCATGTTTGTCCAGCGTCGCTTTCGATGCGGAAATCAGTCGAAACCCCGCAACCACAAGCACGATCCCCGCCGGCAGAAGAATCCAAAGGGGCAATCCCGGGATGTGGGTGGGCGATAGGAACTCGATCAGGATCGCGATCGCAAGGGCCGGAAACATCACCACATCGCTGATCTTCCATGCCTGTTTGTGGGCAACGGGGTCGGTCATTCGATTTCCTTTTCAGACTGCGGTATATTTGATTGTCCTGTCGTTTGTTTCAACCCAGACCATCGCGCTGCGCCCTGTGTGTGATGAAGCATCCCCCTTGATTTACAGGCAGAATCCCCGTAAATCCCGCCCTGTCGACAAGGTGCAATTGCCGCGACACAGGGAAAAACGAGCAGGGTCGAGGCTTCGGCCCTCTTTGTTTTGCGTCTAACCTGTTGACCAAATTGGGAAATCCAAGACCGGCGGAGACAACCGCTCGGCCCGTGAAAATGACTGTAAAGGAATGAAACGCCACATGGCTAACGCAACCATGGAGGAATTCGAAGCCCTCCTTAACGAAAGCTTCGAAATGGACACCCCGGACGAGGGTTCGGTTGTCAAAGGTAAAGTCATCGCTATTGAAGCTGGCCAAGCCATCATCGACGTCGGCTACAAAATGGAAGGCCGCGTTGATCTGAAAGAATTCGCAAACCCGGGTGAAGCCCCTGAAATCGCCGTTGGCGACGAAGTGGAAGTCTACCTGCGCGCGGCTGAAAACGCCCGCGGCGAAGCTGTCATCTCGCGCGAGATGGCCCGCCGTGAAGAAGCATGGGACCGCCTGGAAAAAGCATACGCAGACGATGCACGCGTCGAAGGCGCGATCTTCGGTCGCGTCAAAGGCGGCTTCACCGTCGATCTGGGCGGCGCTGTTGCGTTCCTGCCCGGCTCGCAGGTTGACGTACGCCCCGTACGTGACGCTGGCCCGCTGATGGGTCTGAAGCAGCCGTTCCAGATCCTGAAAATGGACCGTCGCCGTGGCAACATCGTTGTGTCGCGTCGCGCTATCCTGGAAGAATCGCGTGCCGAACAGCGTGCCGAAGTCATCGGCAACCTGTCGGAAGGCCAAGCAGTTGACGGCGTCGTCAAGAACATCACCGAATACGGTGCGTTCGTTGACCTGGGCGGTGTTGACGGCCTGCTGCACGTCACCGACATGGCATGGCGCCGTGTGAACCACCCGTCCGAGATCCTGACGATCGGCGAAACCATCAAGGTTCAGGTCATCAAGATCAACAAAGAAACCCACCGCATCAGCCTGGGCATGAAGCAGCTGCAAGACGATCCGTGGGATCTGGTTGCTGCCAAGTACCCGCTGGAATCGGTGCACACTGGCCGCGTGACCAACATCACCGACTACGGTGCATTCGTCGAGCTGGAGCCGGGTGTCGAAGGTCTGGTACACGTGTCAGAGATGTCGTGGACCAAGAAGAACGTACACCCCGGCAAGATCGTTTCGACCTCGCAAGAAGTCGAAGTCATGGTTCTGGAAATCGACGGCGCCAAGCGTCGCGTATCGCTGGGCCTGAAGCAGACCATGCGCAACCCGTGGGAAGTGTTTGCAGAAACACACCCCGAGGGCACCGAGGTCGAAGGCGAAGTCAAGAACATCACCGAATTCGGTCTGTTCATTGGTCTCGACGGCGAAATCGACGGCATGGTTCACCTGTCGGACATCTCGTGGGACCAGCGTGGCGAAGAAGCCATTCAGGACTTCAAGAAGGGCGACATCGTCAAAGCCGTTGTTTCGGAAGTTGACACCGACAAAGAGCGTATCTCGCTGTCGATCAAAGCTCTGGACGGTGATCCCTTCGCGGAAGCCGTTGGTGGCGTGAAGCGTGGCTCGATCATCACTGTTGAAGTGACCGCAATCGAAGATGGCGGTATCGAAGTCGAGTATGAAGGCATGAAGTCCTTCATCCGTCGTTCGGACCTGTCGCGTGACCGCTCTGAACAGCGCCCCGAGCGTTTCCAGGTTGCTGACAAGCTGGACGTTCGCGTGACCAACGTCGATTCGAAATCGCGTCGTCTGGGTCTGTCGATCAAAGCTCGCGAAATCGCAGAAGAGAAAGAAGCCGTAGAACAGTATGGTTCGTCGGATTCGGGTGCATCGCTGGGTGATATCCTGGGCGCCGCTCTGAAGCAGGACTAAGTCCTCGCGTCTTAAATTCTGGAACGGCCCTGCGCGATGCGTGGGGCCGTTCTGTTTTGGAGGGAGCGAATCACGCCGCCGCAATGCGAGTGCCTCCAGAGCCGGAAACGATGTGCATTTGCAGCATGGGATTTTCGCGCCGAAAACGGCTGAAATCCGTTTAATTTCCCCCAAGTTATAACCTAAGACTTGTATGCACGGCGCGGGTTTGCTCCTATACTTCGACAGAATAAGGATGCAAAATCCATTAGATAGGCCAATTTGGGGGGACCAGAATGATCCGGTCTGAACTGATCCAGAAGATCGCGGATGAAAACCCGCACCTCTATCAGCGTGACGTTGAGCGCATTGTGAACACAATTTTCGAAGAGATCATTGAAGCCATGGCCCGTGGCGATCGGGTCGAACTGCGCGGCTTTGGCGCATTTTCAGTGAAGAAAAGAGATGCTCGTATCGGACGTAACCCGCGCACGGGCGAGTCGGTCGAAGTCGAAGAAAAGCATGTTCCGTTTTTCAAGACCGGCAAGCTGTTGCGGGATCGACTGAACGGCAAATAAGAGGTCCAAATGCGGTATATCCGTTACGCCTTTCTGGCGGCACTTGGTGTTGTGTTAATCACGGTGGCGCTGGCCAATCGCGGCAGCGTGACATTGAATATTCTACCCGGCGAGCTGTCGGGTTTCTTGGGGTGGAGCTGGTCCATCTCACTTCCGCTTTTCGTGATCATTTTCGGCAGCGTCGTGGCGGGCATCCTGATCGGCTTTGTTTGGGAATGGCTACGTGAACACAAGCTGCGCGCCGAAGGGGCTCGCAACCGCCGCGAGCGCGACCAACTGGCGCGCGAGGTGAAAACCCTGCGCGAGCCCAAGGCCCGCACCGGCGACGATGTACTGGCATTGCTGGACAAGACCAGCTGAACAAGATGAGCATTTCAGTAAAGATCTGTGGGTTGAAAGATCCCGAACAGCTCGCGGCTGCGGTTGACGCAGGCGCGCGCTATATCGGGTTCAACTTTTTCCCTAAAAGCCCGCGCTCGGTCACGGTCGAGCAAGCCGCCGCGCTGATGTTGGACGTCCCCATGGGCGTGGCCAAGGTTGCGCTGGTGGTGAACATGGACGATGCCGGGATTGAGGAGATTGTGAACGGTACGACCACTGACATGATCCAGCTTCATGGCTCGGAAAGTCCGGAACGCGTGGCCGAGGTCAAGGCACGCTTTGGCCTGCCGGTGATTAAGGCGATCGGCATTGCGGGGCCGGAAGACGTCGCGCAGATCGAGCAATATGCCGGGGTCGCGGATCAGCTTCTGATCGACGCCAAGGCCCCCAAAGGCGCAGATTTGCCCGGCGGCAACGGCATCCCCTTCGACTGGCGTCTGGTGCAGCGCAAATACTGGCCGTGCCCGTGGATGCTGGCCGGTGGCTTGACCGCTGACAACGTGGCCGAGGCGATCCGTCTGACAGGGGCAAAGCAGGTGGACGTGTCCTCGGGCGTGGAAAGTGCGCCGGGCGTGAAAGATCCCGCCTTGATGCGCGCCTTCGTGTCCAACGCGCATGCGGCCAAGGACTAACCCCGCGCGCGACGTAAAGGACGCGCGCAGGGTCTAAAAACCGCTGGAAAACCACGCCCCCCCCATCTATGCAGGTGTGAAATGCGCAGAGCGGGGGGCACCATGGCCAACGATCTTTTTAACAGCTTCATGAACGGTCCCGACGAAAAGGGCCGGTTTGGCGACTTTGGCGGACGCTTCGTGTCCGAGACACTGATGCCGCTGATCCTTGACCTCGAGGCCGAGTACGAGAAGGCCAAAACCGACGACAGTTTCTGGGCCGAGATGAACGATCTGTGGACCCACTATGTCGGACGCCCTAGCCCGCTTTACTTTGCTGAAGGCCTGACCGAGCATCTGGGTGGGGCCAAGGTCTATATGAAGCGCGACGAGCTGAACCACACCGGTGCGCACAAGATCAACAACGTGCTGGGTCAGATCCTGCTGGCCCGCCGTATGGGCAAGACCCGCATCATCGCCGAGACCGGTGCTGGGCAGCACGGCGTGGCCACCGCCACCGTCTGCGCCAAGTTCGGCCTGAAATGCATCGTCTATATGGGTGCCCATGACGTGCAGCGTCAGGCTCCGAACGTGTTCCGTATGCGTCTTCTTGGGGCCGAGGTGATCGCCGTCGAAAGCGGTCGCGGCACGTTGAAAGACGCGATGAACGACGCGCTGCGTGACTGGGTGACGAACGTGGCCGACACGTTCTATTGCATCGGAACCGCGGCTGGCCCGCACCCCTATCCGGCGATGGTCCGTGACTTCCAATCGATCATCGGCAAGGAAGCCAAAGAGCAGATGCAGAAGGCCGAGGGCCGTCTGCCTGACACGATCATCGCGGCCATTGGCGGTGGTTCGAACGCGATCGGTCTGTTCTATCCGTTCCTTGATGATGACAGCGTGAACATCATCGGCGTTGAAGCTGGCGGTAAAGGCGTAAACGACGACATGGAGCATTGCGCCTCTCTGACTGGCGGTCGCCCCGGCGTGTTGCATGGCAACCGCACCTTCCTACTGCAGGACGATGATGGGCAGATTTTGGATGGTTATTCGATCTCGGCTGGTCTGGACTATCCGGGCATCGGTCCGGAGCATAGCTGGCTGCACGAAATTGGTCGCGCCGAGTATGTAGCGATCACCGACAAGGAAGCTCTGGATGCGTTCCAGCTGTGCTGCTCGACCGAGGGCATCATCCCCGCGCTGGAACCCTGCCACGCGCTGGCCCATGTCGCGAAAATCGCGCCAAAGCTGCCCAAGGATCACATCATCTGCATGAACATGTGCGGACGTGGCGACAAAGACATCTTCACCGTCGCCAAGTATCTGGGCTTCGATATGTCCGATACGGAAGGCCGCGACGCGGACTGACCCGTGTCCCTTTCACATGAATGCCGGGCCGTCCAGAGTGGGCGGCCCGTTTGCGTTTAGCCTATAGGTCTGCGGCGATTCGCCGGAACATGTCGACGTTTGTTGCGTTGACGCCGTCACCCCGGAATCCGCGATCCGCGCTGTTCAACGCGATTACCACACCGCGCGCCTTGTCGATATAGATGTACTGACCATAGATACCGCGGGCGTAGTACTCGCCTTCGATCGCGTCCGGCGCCATCCACCACTGATAGCCATATTGCTCCTTGCCGGGGGCGGTCGGCGCTGAGGGGCGGGTCGAGGCTTCAACCCAGCCCGCTGGCACGATCTGCTGACCGTTCCAAAGGCCGTCCTGTCGGAACATCTCGCCAAAGCGGGCATAGTCGCGGGTGGTCAGGTTCAACCCGCCCAGTACGAACGCCACGTCGTAGCCGTCGGTCAGGTAGTACGGGTCCGCCTCAAGTCCCATTGCGGCGATGACATGTTCCTGAAGCAAGTCGGGAATGGGGCGCCCAGTGGCACCACGCACGACCATGCCAATCACATGCGTGTCGATCGAGACATACTGCCATGTCTCGCCCGCAGGCGCGAAACTGTCCTGAAGCCCCGAGGCAAACTGATCCATCGACTGCCCCAGCGCCAACACGCGGCCCATGCGGTTGATGTCCGAGTTGAAATCCAGATAGTCCTCGTCAAATACCACGCCCGAGGCCATGTTCAGCACGTTGCGAATGCTTGCCCCATCATAGGCGCTGCCCTTCAGTTCCGGCGCATATTGCACCACCGGATCGTCCAGCGATGTGATGGCGCCCTGATCCAGCACGATCCCGATCAGCGCAGAGAGATAGCTTTTCGCCATAGACCAGCTGATCCGGCGATCTTCTGGTCCTGTACCAAGATAATAGCTTTCGTGGCGCAACTGGCCATCTTTCAAGACCACCATCCCAGTGACCGCGCGGTCCTTGACCCAAGTGTTTACAGCCGCATCGGGCGCCCAGCGTTCCCCAACGGGTAGTGGGGTCACCGGCCCATCCCCCCGCGACAAGCTGCGCGTCAGGAAGGCATTGTCCATGTTGGAAAAATTGCCCACGATCTTCTCCTCCGAGAACAACGAGTTCACGGCCAGAAGTCGTGTAATTTGCTCGCGCTTCCAAACCCCTACAAGGATCAGAAGCACGATCAGGACAAGAAGGGCGCGGGTAAGGTATTTCAGTACGGTACGCATGGGATCTCCGAGTGTTCGGAGGTCAAGGTGCCGACCAATCCAACCAACGTCCATGAAAATCTACACGACCAAGCGTCAACTTCCGCCCCTCGGGCCAAAGGGTCAGCGTGATGGCCGCGCCTTTACCTTGGCGGTCATCCGCCTCCATCGACAGATGCGCGATGGGCCCGCGCTGTGCGGCGGCCTCGATGGCCGCCAAGCAGCGGGTTTGGGTCTCGGCGGGGAAGTACTGCCAAGCAATCGTGTGATAGATCAGGGTTAGATGATCCCGCGCGACGTTGCCCAACTGCGTTTCCAACCATTCGGCTGCGTCGCCCTGATCCACCTTTGCTGTGAAGATCGAAGCCGCCGCCCGGCTTCGCTCCAACCTCTCGGGCTGGTCCGCCCATAGATAGGATGACATGCGGAGCAAGTCGTCCGGGTCCGTTATGTCCATCGGCATCAGATCGACGCCGCGCCGTGACAGAACACGGGGCAGGGTGCCCGTGGGCTGGTCCCCGCGCCAATCCGGGGACAGAAGAAACGGGGCATCCGCTGGACCTAGTCGCGTTCCACCCGCCTGAAGCGCGAACTGGTCCCACATCAGGTTCAGCCCGGCGCTCGCTCCTAATTCGTAGACATGCATCGGCAACTCGTACTGCGCGGCCAGCCAATGCCCGGCGGCGATCATCACGGCGGCGCGGCGGACCTCGTTGGTTTGGGGCGGCAAGTCGAGCCAACGATCCAGCGTGTCCGCGTGATCCGCGAGAGCGACTCCCAGCGCCTTGGAAATCTGGTCATCGCTGGGGGCGGGGCTCGGCGGATAGACGGCCACAAGATCGGGGCAATCACCTGTCAAAACCAGCGCATGGAGTCCTGCCAGAAAGCGCAGGGGAAGGGACTGGCCGAAGGCGCCGACATTGCCCTCCCAATCGAACATACGATCAGCCAGCGGCGTGCCCGGTTTCAGCGTTGCGCCCGCGATGCGCAACACGCGCGCCGTGAACGGGCTGTCGAGCCGCGCGTTGTTGTCCGCTTGAACCTCGAACGCCGCGCGTAATGTCACGAGAACTTGTCCATCAGCTTTTGCAGCGGGCTCCGCGCGTCGTCCTGCGCGGCCTCTTGTACAGGTTTCAAACGGGGCTGTGGCGGTTCCTTCTTCTTGGATTTCGGCGCGGCGTCTGGTGCGGATCCACCCGAGGACCGGGGCGGGTTCACGCGCCGCCCAATCGCGTTCATGAACTTGCCATTGTCGCCAGCCGCCAGATCCGCTGCCCCGTCTGCACAGCCACGCAACACATCATCCAGCCAATCCTGGTCCGCTTTCGCGAAATCACGCAGGACAAAGCCGGCCACGGCCGCTTTGTTGCCGGGGTGGCCGATACCCATGCGAACCCGGTGATAGTCCGCTCCGATATGCGCGTGGATCGAGCGCAGCCCATTATGGCCCGCGTGGCCTCCGCCGGTTTTGACGCGGCATTTCCCGGGGACCAGATCCAGTTCGTCATGGAACACGACCACGTCGTCCGGTGTCAGTTTGTAGAAGCGCATCGCCTCGCCCACAGATTGGCCGGACAGGTTCATGAAAGTTTCGGGGCGCAGCAGGATGACCTTCTCGGACCCAAGCTTTCCCTCGCTCACGCTGCCCTGAAATTTACCGCGCCACGGGGCAAAGCCGTGATCCTCGGCAATACGCTCGACCGCCATGAAGCCGATATTGTGCCGGTTTCCCGCATATTTTGCCCCCGGATTACCCAGCCCGACAAACAATTTCATGTGCCATCATTCCTTCTGGACATCGGGATCGGAACCCGAAATTATCATTTTCGGTAATCTACTTGGCCTGATCTTGCGTGGCAAACACCAACACATCCCGGCCATCCAAGGAGAGCAGCACGCCACGATTCAAACTGGAAGGTTTGACGCTGGATATCCCGGACGACTGTATGACGGATGGCCTTCTACAACGTCGATATCTTGCGCTGCGTTTCGGTTTTACCTGTGTCAGGTCGGATCCTATGCCTAGCTGACACAAAAAAACGGGACCCAGAAGGATCCCGTTTCGCAATACCTTTTCAGGCGGTGCTTATTCTTCAGCAGCGGCTTCTTCTTCAGCAGCTTCTTCACCGGCGTCACCGTCGTCCGAAGAACGCAGCGAGCTGGGAGCCGAGATGTTGGCGATGACGAAGTCACGGTCAACGGTCGGCTTGGCGCCCGACGGCAGGGTCACATCCGAGATGTGGATGACGTCGCCGACGTCTTTGCCGGCCAGATCAACAACGATCTGCTCGGGGATTTCGCCAGCCAGAACGTTCAGTTCGACTTCCGGACGTACGATGGTCAGAACACCACCGCGCTTCAGGCCGGGGGCTTCTTCTTCGTTCACGAACTCAACGTGAATGAACAGGCTGATCCGGCTGGTGCGACGCAGGCGCATCAGGTCCAGGTGGGTCGGCAGATCTTTAACAACGTCACGCTGTACGTTGCGGCAGATCACGCGGACATCTTCCTGACCGTCGATTTTCAGGTTCCACAGGGTCGACAAGAAACGACCGGCCTTCAGCTTTTTGAACAGCTCGTTGAAGGGGATGTTGATGGCCAGCGGGTCTGCGCCACCACCATATACGATACCCGGTACCTGGCCTTCGCGGCGAGCTTGACGAGCGGCCCCCTTGCCTGTCCCCGTACGTACCGTGGCTTCAAGATTCGGAATCTCACGTGCCATTGGTTTTCTCCATATCTAATAAGTGCGGGAATCCTCCAAGGGTGTAAGCCCCGCAGTGAAGCCGTGCCTATAGACCGGATCGGGGCAGTTGAAAAGGGAATTATGCGGTTTTGGCGTGGTTTTATTGGTGTTCCACGCGCCTGCGCAGCACGTCGCGTTGATCTGCCGTCTTTTTCGCGCGAATGGCATTTAGGGCGGCGTCACGCCCAAAGGCAAGCCGGGTTTCTGCTATCCGCTCTTCATGGTCGGCTCGGGCTTGGGCTAGCAGTACATTTAGCTGCCCTAATCGGGTTCGCGCCTGCTTTTGCCACTGGTCGAAATGCCCGCTTGAGAGCGCGGGATTCTGGCCCGTTTCGGCGTCCAAACCCGGAAGTAGGCTTAGTCGAGTTCTTAATTCCGCTATTTGGTTCTCAAGCGTAGCAACTTTCGAAGCTGTGCCGGACAGTTCGACCATCGCACGGTCCATTTGAAGTGCTGTCACGTCGGCAAGTTGGGAAAGCGGATCTGCCATCTTAGGTCCTTAGTGATTTCTTTGCGCGCTGGCGCATGTTCTCGGCAAAACGGATGGCCGCAGCCACGGCCTGATACTGATCCGGAGGTACTTCGCTGCCGACTTCGACCGTGGCATGCAGGGCGCGTGCTGTTGGGGGATCGCGATGGATTGGGACGCCGTTTTCCGAGGCGACCTCGCGGATGCGGGCAGCAATTTCGTCCACGCCCTTCGCGACACAGACTGGGGCCTCGCCCGGTAGGCGCGACCACTTTAGCGCCACGGCGTAGTGGGTCGGGTTCACGACGATCACGTCAGCATCCGGCACATCCTGCAGCATCTGGTTCGTCGCAATGTCATAGGCTTTCTGGCGCCGCTGCCCTTTCATGTGCGGGTCGCCTTCGTTTTGCTTGATCTCGTCCATCAGCTCTTTGTGAGACATGCGGTTTTTGCGCAGGTGTTCCTGTTTCTGCCACATGAAATCAATGCCGCCGATAACTAAAGCGACCAGTAGGACGATAGCGAAAAACTCGACTGAAAGCTCCAGTAATAGCACGGACACCATGCCGGGATTCAGGGCAAGGGCCGCTAGCATGTCGGGCAGGTTGATCCAGATGAAAATGCCCAGAATGACGCTGTAGATCGACAGTTTCACGAAGCTTTTGAAGAACTCGAACAGGCCGGATCGCCCGAATTTGTTCTTGGCGTTGGACAGAGGTGAAATCCGGTTCAGTTTCGGCATCAGCTTTTCGGGCGAGACCACGAAGCTTCGGGTTACCACCGTCAATCCCAGCACGGCGACCATCGGGAGGAGCAACCATGGGGTCAGCTGCCATGCAATCGACGTGACGGCGTTTGCAAGCACGGGGCCTCCGCTGCCCTGAAAGGCGTTTTGCGCAAGCTGATCAGAGCGCTCCAGCATCGTCGCAAACACGCCCCCAATCCCGGTCATTGTGGATGCCCCGACCGCAGAGGTCAGCAGTAAAAGAACCAGATAAGACATCGCGGTGTTCAGGTCCGAGGACCTTGCGACTTCACCCCGCTTTCGGGCGTCGTCCAGCTTCTTCTGGGTTGGCTCGTGTTGCTTGCTGTCGTCGTCTTCGCTAGCCATCACCAGCCTCCGAACGGGTTAAGCAACAACGCCTTAAACGCGCGCTGCCAGATGGGCAGCAACACGGGTGTTGTCAGGGCCAACAGGATCAAGCCGCCCGCGGTGATGGCAGGGGCGCCGACAAAGGCGACCATCAGTTGCGGCATGGCGCGGTTGATGACGCCAAGTGCCACGTTATAGAGCAGCGAGACGATGACGAAGGGCGCCGCCAGCGCAAACGCAAAGCCGAAGCCGCGTGCGACATGCGTGATGCCCCAGTCTGAAAAAACCAGAGGATCGGGCAGAACCCCAACAGGAAAAACCTGATAAGACAGGATAAACCCCTCAACGATCCGTACGTGCAGTCCCAGCATGGCCGCCAATGCCAGACCCGAGATCGTTAGGACATGCCCGATGGCAGGTTGCGGATCCGAGTTGTTGCCGCCCATCAATTGCGCAAGTGAAGTGGACTGTGCCGCGATGCTGCCCGCGATTTGCAAGGCCATGATGGCCAGGCGCAGGACGATCCCGAAGCCAAGCCCGACAATCGGTTCGCTCATCAAGTAGATCGGCGAGCTTAGCCCCTCGATCGAGGCGTCTATGGCGGACGCCATAGCGGGGGTGAGGATCACGGTAAAGGCAAGCCCCAGAAAAAGCCGCACCCGGACGGGGACCATGGTTTCGCCGAAGGCGGGTAACAGCGCCATCGCCGCGCCCACGCGCAGAAATACGACAAAGCCCAGCATGGAAAACGCCTGAGACTGGGCCATGATCTGGGCAAGCTGCTCGTTCATGCGGGCACCAATCCAACCAGCGACGGGCGGGCCTCGGTTCCGATTTCTTCGAAGGACAGGACGGGGTTGGCGATCCCCTTGGCGGATAGGACCGTACGCAAGAAACGGCGTCTTCGGGATGAGGTGACGACGGCGGGATAGATCCCGGTCTCGCCCGCCCGCGCGATTTTGTCGGCGACCGCGTTGGCCAAGCGGTTGAACTCTTCCGGGGGCAGGGCGACCTCGCCCCGGTCCGGGTCAAGCTGATGGGACTGAAAGCAGGCCTCCCATTCCGGGGCCAGCTGCACCAGCGGGATGGTGCCATCTTCACGTTTTAGCTCGGCCAGAAGCTGGAAATTGAGCCGCTGTCGGACGTGGTCGCAGATGGCCTCGGGCGTGCCGAAAACAGGGCGCGCTTCGGCCACGCTTTCCAAGATGACGGGCAGGTTGCGGATCGAGACTCGTTCCTCCAGCAGCAGTCGTAGAACCGAATGCAGCAGATCGAGGGGCACCTTATCGGGAACCAACTCGTCCAACAGGCGGCGATTGGCCTCGGCTCGCGCAGGGTCCGAGAGGTTTACGAACTCGTCCAGCAACCGGCGCAGCGCCTTGAGGCCCAGCAGGCGCGGGAAGTTCTGCTTCATCACTTCCAGAAGGTGCGTGGCCAATACCTCGGTGGGCGAGACGACGGCGCACCCGGCCAGCGCGGCCTGTTCCTGATCGCCATCCGCAATCCAGCGCGCGGGGGCCTGATAGACGGGTTCCAACACATCTTCACCCTCGGGCAATAGGGTGTCATCTCCGCTGAGAATGATTAACGCCTTGTCCGGCAACAGTCGATTGCGTGCTTGTTCGACCCCCTGAATTTTAATCGTGTAGGTTCCGGCAGGAAGCGACCCGTTATCGGTCAGGCGAATCTCTGGCAGGATCAGGCCAAACGCGCCGGCGGTGTGGTTGCGAATACTGGAAATGCGGGTGTCCAGACCCGTGGCGGGATCCAGAACCATCGCAACAAGATCGGGCGCGAACTCGACATGAATATCGTCCAGATCAAGGATGTCTCCGATGCTTTCCTCAGGCGTTTCAGGGGGGCTGTCCTGTGGTTCCTGTGCGTCTGCCGCTTTGGCGGCATCTTGTTGTTTCGCGGCCCACCAAGACGCGGTCCCCAAGGCGATAGCCCCCAAGATGAAGGGGACAAATGGTAGACCGGGAACCAATCCGAAAAGCCCCATCAGGAACGCCACAGTCGCAAGGGCCGATGGGTGTTTACCAAATTGCGAGAACAAGGCTAGATCGGTAGACCCCGAAGTCCCCCCGCGCGCCAGCAGCAATGCCGATGCGATCGAGATGATCACGGCCGGGATTTGTGTGACCAACCCGTCTCCGACTGTGAGAATGGCGTAGGTCTGGAAGGCCGCTGACAGGTCCATCCCGTGGATCACAACCCCGATGATCAGCCCCATGACGAGGTTCAGGAAGGTGATCAGCAGCCCCGCGACGGCGTCCCCTTTCACAAATTTCGATGCACCATCGAGGGACCCGAAGAATGTTGTTTCCGCCTGCTCCCGCTCGCGCCGCGCTTTTGCTTCGGCATGGTCGATCGCCCCCGCCGACATGTCACTGTCGATGGCGAGCTGCTTGCCGGGCATGCCGTCCAGCGCAAAACGGGCACCAACTTCGGCCATGCGAGTGGCGCCCTTGGTGATGACGATAAAGTTGACGATCAGGAGCACGCAGAAGACGACCAATCCCAGCAGGATGCTGCCGCCCATGACGAAACTGGCGAATCCCTCGATGACGCTGCCCGCGGCCGAGGTGCCGGTGTGCCCATTTCCAATGATGAGTTTGGTTGACGAGACGTTTAGTGAAAGTCTGAGCATCAACGATGCAAGCAGCACAGTCGGAAAGGCCGAAAAATCCAATGGACGCTCGATGAACAGGGTGACTGTGAACATCAGAATGGCCAAGGCAAAGGATGCGGCAAGGCCCAGATCCAGCACCCAGGCGGGCATGGGCAGGATCATCATCACGATGATGGCCATCAAGGCCAGGGCAAGCAGAATAGTTGGGCGAAAGACGCCTTGAACACTTTTCATTTTCGTCAACACCCAGAGATGATGGGCGGAGTCTGATCAGCAAACCCGCGGTTCAGAAAAAGACATAGCCATTTTTTCAATGCACAAGCGGACGAAGCCAGATCGCGTCTGTATTGAGAGGTGCCAAGTATGTTCATCGTTGCGCAATTCTTGCTGCTGATTTTCCAGATCAGCCTAGAAGGCTACGCTTAACGATCAGTTACTTGCTGTCATTGATGGTTGGAATAATATTCAGCAGTTCGCTCAACGCTGCACGCGTTTCGCTGCTTCCGTCCAGGATCCCCTGATAGGTAGTCAAATCGGTTTCGATGCTGACAGCCGATGCGGGTGTTGCTGACGCGAGAACCATCTGAACAGGTTCGGGGATTGGATGCTCTGCTGTGTCCAACTTGCGCAAGATATCCGATGAACTGCCAGTGGCTTGCCCGGGGCTCGCCTCGGCAATCGGGATGGTGCTCATCTCATTGGCTTTTTCACGCAAGAGATTGGCGTCGCTACTGCTAAGGCCCGCAAGATATCCAAGTGCGACCTTGGGTTTGCTCTGCAAAAGAGCCAGCTCTGCAAGGAATTCACGCTCGGATCTGGTGGGTGTATCATCTCCAGACAGAACATGTCTGCGCGCGTGTTCGTGAAACCCGAGCGCGCTCTGGCGCTTGGCCATTTCGAGCCTTACGGCTGCCGAAACACGCCCCCAGTCGCTCCGCGTTAGACTGTAGGTCAAGAATTCCGCATCTGAGCCAAGCGCCACCAGATAGCGGCCAGCGTCCTCGAGAAGACTGCCCGGGTCGGCCAACCCGTCGATCAACTCGAATGCTGGCGCGAAACGCCCCATGTGCAACAGTGCGCGTATCTGAAGCCGGTGCAACGCGTCGCCTTCCTTGCTTCTCTGGTGTTCGAATGCAACGGAGGTAAGCAAAGACAACTCGTTATCCGAGATGCCAGTGCCACTGTGCAGTTTGCTTTCGATGAGCGCAGAGATCGCTGGTTGGGTTTGCGTGAGGGTGGATTGGATTGTGTCGGTAAGTTCTTGCTCGGCTTGTTCTTTTTGACCAACCGCAAAGTTGATTTTGGCGTCTAAGATTGCCTCGTCGCCTGTTGGCGGGCGACCAGATCGCGCGGCGATGTTGCGGATCTCAATGGCTGTTTCGATGCGCCCAGAGTTCAGAAACTTCCTGGCAAGAGCGGGGCCAAGGTGCGTACGGAGATGTGGCGGGAGCTCAGAGAAGCTTCGAAGAACGGCATTCGTGTCAACGCGCCCTTGCAATGCTGGTTGTGCCAGCGTTGCCCACAGTGCGCCGCGCGTGTTGCAGACCAATTGTGGCGCCCAGACCGCATGAGACTTGGCCTCTCCGTATTCAACAACTTCGGCCATCATGCGAAGGACGGCACCATCCCCAAGATTAGCGTCGTAGCTGTCAAGTAGCTGCAATGCCTCGAGCCCGAATGTCATATAGATATTCTGTCGAATATGCGCCACTAGGCGGTCTTTGTCCGGGCGATCAAACTCGCCCAGATAGCTGGACGTTTCAACTACCGGAGCATTATTTCCTGACGCGTAGTCCCCCCAGCGTGCGATATCGAACTGCTCGTCTGGCAGGCAGGCATGGCTTGCACTTGTGCGGCCGTCTGAGCGTGCCCCATCTGTGCGCGCTTGCTCGACGGCGGTTTGCATCCGAACATGTTCTTCGGGTACGTGTGTGATCGGTGGAGGTTCAGGTGTCTTTGCTTCCGCTTCCGCTGGTACCACTTTCGGCGAAATGTCTGGTGGATCTATGTTTGCGTCAATTAGGCCCTGAGACGCGGCACGCGAAAGCTGCGCAAGGAGCGCCTGCCGGTCCACCTTTGGCGTTTCGTCGATCAAATCAGCTGTTTCGACGGCCGATTTGTCCACGACTTCTTCTTGCTCTTCGACCGACTCGGTTGGTTCTGCCGGTGGGTTGAACAGAGGCAAGCTTGCCCGACGTTGAGCGACATCAACGATTGGCTGTGTGGGGGGCGGTTTGGGGGATGCGTCAGAGTGTCTGGTTGGGTCGGGACCATCGATGATATCGATCACAAGTTCACCGGATGGCAATCGAACATTCTTTAGATGGCAGTCGCACGCCTGCCTTATGACAAGCTTGCCATCGCCGGCAAAAACAAGATCGCCCACGCGCGAGCGGTCGATCAGATCAAATGCACGCAAGATGTCGAAATCAATGCCGCCGGAGGTCAGGGTCAGCAGATACCCATCGTTCGCGTGGGAGATGTCGACCGTGTCATTGGACTGCGTATAGAACACCAGACGCGTGAATCCGTCATGCTCTCCGGAGCGGACGGCGATGTCGCGGGCCTGGGCAGGTAGGGCTGTGAAACACATCGCCACCATAAGTGAGGTCCAGCTCGTCATGCTGCTGCCTTCTTGATTTCTTTCAGGGCCTCCTCAAGATCTGTGAAGCTAGGGCGATGTGTACCGGGCGTGTTCTGGCGCCCGACTTCGATGCAGATATTAACCGAATGGTTGTAAAGGTTGGCGACCAGAACTTCGCGAATCAGCTGATAGAAATGTGCCTCTTCCTCGGTCACGGATTTCACCTTGGCCGAGAAGGGCCCGACGAGCCCGTAGGCCAGAAATACTCCCAGAAACGTTCCGACCAACGCTCCGCCGATCATTTTCCCCAAGATTTCAGGCGGTTGGTCGATAGAGCCCATGGTTTTGATCACGCCGAGAACAGCGGCAACAATACCTAGCGCGGGTAGACCGTCGGCCATGGACTGTAGGGCGTGGCTGGAGTGCAGGGCGTGATGCAGATTGGCCTCCATCCGCTTTTCCAGAACCTCTTCCACCTGATGGGGGTCGTCATAGTTCATGGAGGCCGATCGCAACGTGTCACAGATCAGTTCGATCGCTTCCCTATCGGCAAGGATATTGGGATAGCGCTGGAAGATCGGGCTGTCGTCTGGGGCTTCGATATGTTCTTCCAAGGCGACCGCATTCTGGCGCGCCTGACGGATCAGTTCGAACAACAAACACAGCAAATCGCGGTAATCTTCCGGTTTCCATTTCGGACCCTTGAAGACCTTCTTTACATCTTTGATCGTGTGTTTGATGGACGCCATATCATTCGAGATGACAAACGCGCCTGCGGCGGCACCGCCGATCATGGTAAATTCGAACGGAAGCGATTTCAGAATGATCCCCATCTTGCCACCCGCGGCAAGATAGCCACCGAAAACCATGACGAAAATCAGGGCGATACCAACAAAACCAATCATGACACACCTTTGCTTTAAAGCCGGACACCCCTGTCATCGCACGGGCAGGTTAATTTCTGATTATTTGCTCATTGGGTTGGCGCAGAGGCGTTCCGTCCGGCCAATACTACGCTGATGGCGTAAGAGATCTGGGGGTCTAAGCCCGCCATGATCTGCGCTGCGGACGCCGGTTTCATTTGGGCGATAAAGCCTGCAGCGAATTCGGGATCCATTGCCTCAAACAGTGGGATCGCTTGCTTTGGTTTCATGTTCTCATAGAGCGTCGTCAAGTGCGACAGATCATCCGCTGCTGCGGTTTTGGCGATGGCCATGGTTGCGGCAAGTGTTTCCTCGGCTTGGGTCAGCTCCTGTAATTTCGCGGTTACCCGATCCTCAGCCAGGCTGAGCGCGGCAAGTCGTTGGGTCAGCTTGTTCTCACGCTCCTCCAACATGGCTTCACGCTCCTGAAGGGCTGCAAGCACGATGGCAATATCTTGCGGCTTCGGAGCCACAGTTTCCGACCTGCGATCTGCTGACGTGCCAGATAGCAGGTCGGAAAGGTCCTCGGCGAAAGCCGCCGTTGCCGGAGCAAGGCGCAATATGCCGGACGTTGCCAGCGCGACGGCAAATAGGACGAGAATGCCCCGCGTGCGCAGTCGCGCGCGCGGTTTGGGCTTCTTGGATGATGCCGCGCTCATTCTGCGGCCTCCATAAAGCCATGGCGTAGGAAGACCGGGATGTCAGGGTTGGTTCCTAGATCTGAGGGCCGTTTCGATGCGAAACTACCCTGTTCTGGCGGATTGGAAGGTGGTTCGACAGAAGGTTGGGCGCCTGGCTCTGGCAAATCATGAAGACTGGCCATCATCAGTTCCAACTTGCGGGCCGAGGCCTCGGCCCGTTCTGTCAATTCGGTCAGAACAGCTGCGCTTTGACCCGCAGCAGACTGCGCATGATCAAGCGTTTTTGTCATGTCATCGACCTGTGCGCTCAGCACGGCCACCGCCCCACCCATGCCATCCCGAAGGTTGTTAAAACGTTTCAGCCTGCGTGCCAGGATCAGGCAATACACAGCGGCGCCGAAAGCTCCAAGCCCAAGGATGATGTCTGCGATCAGGTCCATGTCGTTGTTCCCTAATTTAATACGAATTCGAGGATCAGAAGGTTGCGCACACGCCCCTCGCCTGTGACCAGTTGAATGCGTCGCAGCATTTGGGCGCGTAGTTTGACCAGAGAATGTGGGTCTTCCAGCATCGCTGTGTCCACCGCACGTAGATAGGCATTCAGCACGTCAATCACGCGGGGTTTCAGCTTGATCACGTCGTCTTCATAGGCCGGTTCGACCTCGAGCGACGCGCGGAAGCGCAGGTGGCGATTGCGCGCGTTCGAGCCAAGCGAGATGACAAGTGGGTCCAGCTCGACAAAGCTAACCGCGGGTAAATCCTGAACATCTACAATGGGGTCTTCTTCTGCTTCGGGTGCAGGATTTCCGCCGATCAGTCCGGCATAAGTTGCATAGAAACCGCCGCCGCCCAACAAAAGCGCGCCCACAAGTCCGATCAGCAAACCCTTCTTGGATTTCTTGGCCGGGGCCTCTTCTTCGACGTTCGCAGTGATGTCGGCGTTTGCCATATGATCCTCGAATCCAATTTCACTACGGCGATTTAAACCGACGGGCACTAACCAATTATTAAGGCCGATCAGGGAAAACGGATTGACATGACGGGGGTAGAAGCCCGCTCGGATAAGGAGTTACGTCTTGCAGCAGTTGATCTCGGTTTGGGGGGCGATGGACCTAAGGAAAAGGGCCATTGTGATCGCCGCGACCTTGGCCATGTTCTTAGCGATTGTGGGCCTGTCACGTATGGCAACGCGCACGCAATTGACCCTGCTTTATGCGGGGCTGGAAAGCGGCGCTGCGGGCGAGATCGTGCAGGCCCTGGAAGGGCGCAGTGTGGCTTACGAAGTTCGTGGCGATTCGATCTTTGTTGATGCCGCACATCGCGATGCATTGCGGATGACCTTGGCCAGCGAAGGGCTGCCTGCGAACTCGGGCAAAGGCTATGAGCTGCTGGATGGGCTCAGCGGGTTTGGTACCACATCGCAGATGTTTGATGCTGCTTACTGGCGGGCAAAAGAGGGCGAGCTGGCGCGCACGATCGTGGCCAGCCCAATGGTGCGCAACGCGCGCGTTCATATTGCAAATGCGTCATCACGGCAGTTTCGTCAGCGCACCGAGCCCACGGCGTCGGTGACGCTGACAACGGCCAGTGGAACACTGCCCACACAACAAATCAAGGCGTTCAAGTTTTTGGTGGCTTCGGCCGTACCAGGCCTGTCACCTGAGAGCGTATCGGTGATCGACAGCCGCGCTGGGTTGATGGGCGAGCAGGACCTCGCGACCGGCGGAACGGCTGCCGCGCTCGACCAAGCCGAACGTTTGAAACAGAATGTCGAGCGCCTGCTCGAGGCCCGGGTCGGGTTTGGCAATGCGGTGGTTGAGCTGAACTTGGAAACAGCGACCGAGCAAGAGCAAATTCGCGAGCGCAGATTTGATCCGGATGGTCGCGTGGCGGTGTCGACGGACACCTCGGAAAGCTCGAACGCCGCCAACGATAGCGAGGCGGGCGGGGTCAGTGTTGCGTCGAACCTGCCTGATGGCGATGGCGCGAGTGGCGGCGGTTCGTCGTCTTCGAACACGTCTGAAACGCGCGAGCTTGTGAACTATGAAGTGTCCGAGACGACGCGCGAGATTTTGAAGGCACCGGGGGCGGTGAAGCGTTTGACCGTTGCCGTGCTGGTCGACGGGATCCGCACAACCGCCGCGGACGGGACCGTCGAATGGGCACCGCGGCCCGAGGAAGAGCTGCAAAGTCTGCGTGAACTGGTTGCCGGTGCGGTCGGGTTCAATGAGGCGCGTGGGGATGTCATCACGCTGAAAACCATGGAATTTGAGCCCGTTCCCGCCGCGGGAAGTGACCCGGCATCGGGCTTGTTTAATACCGCGAGTATTGACGTCATGTCGGTGATCAAACTTGCCATTCTTGCAATCGTCACGCTGGGTCTCGGCCTGTTTGTTTTGCGCCCGATGCTAAGCGCACAGGCCGCGCTGCCGGCGGTGTCGCCCGCTGGCAGCTTGCCGTCTCTAGGCACCTCGGAGGAAAGCTTTGCGCTGACTGATGCTGCGGGAAGTGTCGCCGAGGCCCCCAGCGCACCGGCTTTGTCTCCGGCACTCGCGGCAGATAGCGCGCCTCAGAACGGGTTGCCCGTAGTAGCTACAAGTGCAGAGCCCGACATCGATCCGGTCCAGCGATTGCGCGATCTCATCTCCGAACGCCAATCGGAAACTGTCGAGATTCTGCGCGGATGGATGGAAGAAGATGAGGAGGCAACCGGATGAGCATGCGATATGCGCTAGAAGATTTCGGGGACGTGCTGAATGCGCCTACGCATCAGGATGCTAGCGCGCAGATCACCCTGACCCGCGCGGATCTTGAGATCCAGCTGGAAGCGCGCAGGCTTGAAGGGTACGAGACGGGCTATCAATCCGGTTGGGACGACGCGACAAAATCCATGACCGAGAAAAACGAGCGTCTTCAGTCCGAATTTGCCCGCAACCTCGAAGATCTGGGTTTTACCTATCAAGAAGCGCGCAGCCATGTCCTGACGACGCTCGAGCCGCTCTTGACCCAGATGCTTGAAGTGGTGCTTCCGAAGGCGCTTGAGCAGGCAATCGGTCCCATCGTAGCCGAGGTCATGATGCCGATGGCAGCGGACATGGCCGACACGCCGATTGATGTGCTGGTGTCGTCGGGAAGCCGCCCGACGCTCGAGGCGTTTCTGAAGGAGGCGGGTGCGGTCCCCTTTGAGATTATCGAGAAAGATACGCTTCCGGATGGGCAGATCTATCTGCGCTCTGGCGAAAGCGAATGCAGCGTGGACCTGACGGGCGTCGTGGCGCGCATCTCGGATGCTGTTGGCGCGTTGTATCACGTAAACGAGAAGGCATTTGACCATGGCTGACCCCACCCCCCAACCTGAACTTGAAACCGAAGCAAGCCCCTTTGCGCGCGTCCCGATCGAGGTCACGATTTCGGTCGGGGTGGCGCGCCCGACAGTGAAAGAACTGTTGCAGCTGAAGCAGGACGACGTGCTTGCGTTGGACAAACGTATAGAGGATCCGGTGGACCTTTACGTGGGCGACAGACTGATCGCGCAAGGCGAATTGCAAGAGGTCGAAGGCGATGCCAACGGGCAGATTGCGGTGCGTTTGACGAAGCTGGTCGATCTGAAAACGGGGCTCTAACGCAGATGCGCGGGTGGATGACAGGGCTGTGCTGGCTGCTGGCCGGTGTGATGTGGATCGCGTCCGGGGATGCGGGGCTGGCGCAGGATATCTCGATCTCGCTGGGCGACGACGGATCGCTGGCTACGCGCACGATCCAGATTTTCGTTCTGGTCACGTTACTCAGCATCGTGCCGGGGCTGGCGATCATGATCACTTGCTTCCCGTTTTTGGTCACGGTGCTGTCGATCCTCAGACAGGCGATCGGCTTGCAGCAGTCGCCGCCGAATATGCTGATCATCAGCCTTGCGCTGTTCTTGACCTATTTCATCATGGAACCCGTGTTCATGGAGGCGTGGGTCAAGGGCGCGCAACCCTTTTCCGAAGGGCGGATGGAGCTTGAACCCGCCTTCACCGCGGCCCTCGAGCCGTTCCGTATTTTCATGGCCAATCGCATTGATCCCGAAACCTTTACTCACCTCGCGACCTTGCGCGAAGAAACCGCGAATGTGGATTTGACGGGCACGTCGCCCCTATCGCTGCTGGTGCCGTCCTTCCTGCTGTCCGAGGTCGAACGTGCCTTTCAGATTGGTTTTCTGGTGTTCCTGCCGTTCCTGATTATTGACCTCGTCGTGGCGGCCATTCTGATGTCGATGGGGATGATGATGGTGCCGCCCGCCATCGTATCACTGCCCTTTAAACTGGCCTTCTTCGTGGTGGCCGATGGGTGGACGCTGATTTCTGGAGCGTTGGTGCGTAGTTATTTCTAGGCTGGCCAACGCAAAGTCAGCCAGCCTGAACTTGTAAGGAGGGTGGTTCAGTCTTCCCAATCGCCCGAGAAACCCTTGGGAATGCGCAGGATATTCCGGTCAACCGTGTTGATGTCCGTGTGGCCACAGAAGGCCATCGAGATATCCATTTCCTTGTGCAGCACCTCGAGCGCGCGCGTTACACCTTCTTGCCCCATGGCACCCAGGCCATAGGTAAAAGCCCGCCCGATATAGGTGCCCTTGGCACCCATCGCGATGGCCTTCAACACGTCCTGACCGGAACGAATGCCACTGTCCAGATGCACTTCGACCTTGTCACCCACCGCGTCCAGAATGGCAGGCAGTGCACGGATCGAGCTGAGCGTGCCATCCAGCTGGCGCCCGCCGTGGTTCGAAACGATGATGGCATCTGCCCCGGCGTTCACTGCGGCGATGGCATCTTCCGGCTCCATGATGCCTTTGACGATCATCGGACCGTCCCACATCTTTTTGAACTGCTTGATGCGGTCCCAGTCCAATGACGGGTCAAAGGCCTGCGCGGTCCAAGTGTGCAGGGATGACGGGTCCTCGACCCCCTCCGCATGTCCGACAATGTTGCCGAAGAAGCGTCGCTTGGTGCCGAGCATCCCCAGCCCCCACTGCACCTTGGTCATCATGTCGGCCACAGATTTCACCGTCAGCTTGGGCGGGGCAGACAGGCCATTCTTCAGATCCTTGTGACGCTGACCCAGCACCTGCAAATCGACCGTCACCACGATGGCGGGGCAGTTCGCGGCGCGCGCGCGATCGAATAGGCGACGCATGAAATCGTCGTCTTTCAGCGTATAGACCTGAAACCAGAAGGGCGCGCTGGTGTTCTCGGCTACATCCTCGATCGAGCAGATTGACATGGTGGACAAGGTGAACGGCACTCCGAAATCTTCGGCAGCTTTGGCGGCTTTGATTTCACCATCGGCGCATTGCATGCCTGTCAGGCCGACGGGTGCCAAGGCCACAGGCATCGACACATTTTGCCCCAGCATGGTGGAGCGTGTCGAGCGGTTGTCCATATCCACCGCGACACGCTGGCGGAAATAGATCTTGTCAAAATCCGAGGTGTTTTCGCGGAAGGTTTGCTCGGTCCAACTGCCACTTTCGGCGTAGTCATAGAACATTTTAGGCACGCGCCGTTTGTAGATACGTCGCAGATCTTCGATTTCCGTGATGATGGGCATGGTGTGCTCCTGCGCTGGTAAAAAATTGTTACCAATCGTGGATGTGTGGCGCAAGGGGGGCGTTTCGGCTGGCCCGCACGTGACCAAACTGTGGGTTTTGTGACTCAACTGCGACAGCAGCAGCAGGGCGATGACAAAAGACTTATCAGGGTGATTCGCCCGTGATACCCTTCCAAAAAACAAATATAATGGCAGGTATAACCATGAATACGGGCTACGAAGGCACTTTCGTAATTTCATGGGCGCAAACAAGGGTCAACTTGACCCCCAATGCGCCTTTGCAATCACTCACCACAGGATCAGACTGGGAATGGGGCGGCGAGGCAGTACGCCTTGACAGAACACGCGAGCTTGCGCTGCTGCAGAACGTCGGGGATCAGGTCGACAAACGGCGCCGCGCCGCCATCTTTGCACACCAGCTTGTCGGAGCGGCCACCGTCGGTGCCGCCGGACTGGAAATGTTGGCAGAGGATGATCCAAGGCTGAATGTGGGATTTGAACTCACGGACGGGTATGACAGCTATCGTGTGTCTGTTGTGGTGTCGCCAAACGGGGGCAGTCCGCTTTTGGTTTTCGCGGGATCCATGCCGCGCCCGGAAACGACATTGCGTGTTGTGCGCGCCAATATGGTCGCGACGCAGGGCGACCAGCTGACCGAACTGCCCTCGGGTGTTGCCATTCTTTCGCAAGGCACCCGCGTGCGAACCCCGTCCGGCGAATGTGCCGTCGAGGAATTGCGTGAAGGCAGCGTGGTTTTGACCCGTGAACATGGCGGTCAGCCTGTTCTTTGGGTGGGACGGCGCCAGCTCTCTGAGGCGCGTATGATGGTTGAGCCGGAAGCGAAACCGATCCGCCTTCGGGCCGGTGCGATCCGTCCCGGTCAACCGGATGCGGACCTTCTGGTGGCGCCGCATCAGCAGATCCTTGTATCCGGCATGCGGGCGAAGCAGTTGCTTGGACAGGATGAAGTCTTTGCAAGTGCCGAGGATCTTGTGGATGGAAGCCTGATCTCGTCTGACCGTAATGCGTCCGAGGTTTCATTCTATCAGGTGCTTCTTGGGCGCCACGAGGTGATCTGGGCCAATGGTGTCCCATTAGAAAGTCTGCACCCCGCATTTGCGGATCTGGACGCAACGATGACCGAGCATCGCCTGCGGCTGAAGGCCCTGTTCCCGCAGCTGGACGAAATGGCTGATTATGCCGCTTCGGCGCGGCACGTAATCCACGAAGATTCAGTCGAATTTGGCGTGGCCTAGTCATTGACTCCACCGCCCACAGCGCTATAAGCCCCCAATCCGGTCCCGCGAGGGGCCGGTTTTCATTGGTGTTGGTGGCCCCCGCAAGGGGATCCCTGTCAGGCGCAAGCCAGAGGACAACGCCCTTCGAAACTTAATGAAGGAGATCAGCAGATGACCAAAAGAACTGCTGCCAAGTACAAAATTGACCGCCGTATGGGCGAAAACATCTGGGGACGTCCGAAGTCGCCGGTAAACCGTCGTGAATACGGCCCCGGCCAGCACGGCCAGCGCCGCAAGGGCAAAATGTCGGACTTCGGTCTGCAGCTGCGCGCCAAGCAGAAGCTGAAAGGCTACTACGGCGACCTGACCGAGAAACAGTTCCGTCGTATCTATGGTGAAGCCGAGCGTGTAAAAGGCGATACCGGTGAAAACCTGATCGGTCTGCTGGAGCGCCGCCTGGACGCTGTTGTGTACCGCGCCAAGTTCGTTCCGACCGTTTTCGCTGCACGTCAGTTCGTGAACCACGGCCACGTGACCGTGAACGGCAAGAAGGTAAACATTCCTTCGTACCGCGTTAAAGAAGGCGACGTCATCGAAGTTCGTGACAAGTCCAAGCAGATGGCTCTGGTTCTGGAAGCTGTTGGTCTGGCTGAACGCGACGTTCCCGACTACCTGGAAGCTGACCATTCGAAAATGACCGCCACCTTCACCCGCACCCCCGGCCTGTCGGACGTGCCTTATCCGGTGGTGATGGAACCGAACCTCGTGGTCGAATTCTACGCGAAGAACTAATCTTCGCCGTACCAGAAGAATTCCAAAGGGCCGCGCCAGTCGCGGCCCTTTTTTTGTTTGCGGTCACAATATGCGGCCAATTTGCCATCCTATTTGAAAAATACGACCCGCCCCAAACATCGCTGGTCTTGAATTTGGACAAAGTCTAAAACCCGCGTACGAACGAAAGGCCAAGTCATGACGAAACCTGTGCCCCAGCCGGGGATCATGCAGATCAAGCCCTATGTCGGCGGTGCCTCGGGCATCGACGGAATGTCGAATGTGATCAAGCTCAGCTCGAACGAAAACCCGTTTGGGCCAAGCCCGCTTGCTGTTGAAGCGTTTCAAAAGGCAGGTCATGCGCTGCATCGCTATCCAAACACCGACCACGCCAGCCTGCGGGCGGCGATTGGCAAACTGCACGGTCTGGATCCCGAGCGGATCATCTGCGGTGTCGGCTCGGACGAGGTCATTACCTTTCTGTGCCAATGCTATAGCGGCCCCGAGACCGAAGTGATTTATACCGAGCACGGGTTCTCGATGTACAAGATTTCGGCCCTTGCGGCGGGCGCGACGCCGGTGATGGTGCCGGAACGCGAGCGCATGGTGGACGTAGACGAGATCCTGAAGGCGGTAACGCCCAAAACATCACTGGTGTTCGTGACCAATCCGGGTAACCCGACGGGCACAATGGTCAGCCGGGCCGATCTGTCGCGTCTGGCACGCGAGCTTCCTGACGATGTGTTGATGGTCATTGATGGCGCCTATGCCGAATATGTCGAAGGTTTCGATGGCGGTGCCTCGTTGGTCGAGAAGTTCCCGAATGTGGTTATGACGCGCACGTTCTCGAAGATGTATGGTCTGGGCGGGCTGCGCATCGGATGGGGCTATGCCTCGGCCGAGGTAATCGGCGTGTTGAACCGCGTACGTGGGCCATTCAACCTGTCGATGCCGCAGCTGGATGCCGCCGAAGCCGCGCTGGGCGATAGCGAGCATGTGGAACGCTGCCTGCGTGAAAATACACGTCTGCGTGCATGGCTGGCCGAAGCACTTGCCGAGTTGGGCGTGCCGTCCGACACCTCTTGCGCCAACTTTATCCTTGCGCGTTTTGCAGATGCGAACGAGGCGAACGCCTGTGACGACTTCCTGCAAAGCGAAGGCATTATCGTGCGCCGCGTCGCAGGCTACGGCCTGCCAAACTATCTGCGTATCACCATCGGGGACGAGGCATCCTGTCGCCGTGTCGCACATATGGTCGGGCGGTTCAAAGGTGTCGTACCTGCGTCGGATGACAGCAAGTCCGAGGGGAAAAAATCATGAGTGTGATTTACCAACGCGTGGCCCTGATCGGCCTTGGCCTGATCGCGTCGTCGATGGCACATGCGATGCGGCGCGGTGGTTTGGCCGGCGAAATCGTTGGCACCGCCCGTTCCGCCGAAACACGTGATGTCGCGCGCGCAGTCGGGTTTTGTGATCGTGTCGTGGACACCGCTGCCGAGGCTGCGGAAGGTGCGGATCTTGTGGTTCTGGCCGTGCCCGTGGGCGCGATGGGCCCCGTGGCGCAAGAGATCGGACCAATTCTGAAAGCCGGCGCAACTGTCACGGATGTGGGCTCGGTCAAGGGTGCGGTCATCGAAGCCGTGTCGCCGCATCTGCCGGACAGCGTCCACTTCATCCCCGGTCACCCGCTTGCAGGGACCGAACACAGCGGCCCGCGCTCGGGCTTTGCCGAGCTTTACGACAACCGCTGGTGCATCCTTGTGCCGAACGGCGCGGATGAGGCTGCGACCCAGCGTCTTTGCGACCTCTGGGAAGGCATGGGCGCGAATGTCGATATGATGGATGCCGATCACCACGATCTGGTTCTGGCCGTCACCAGCCACGCGCCGCACCTGATCGCCTACACGATGGTGGGCGTGGCCGATGACCTAAGCCGCGTGACCGATACCGAGGTGATCAACTACTCGGCGGCAGGTTTCCGCGACTTTACGCGCATTGCCGCGTCCGATCCGACCATGTGGCGCGACGTGTTTTTGTCCAACAAAGACGCGACCTTAGAAATCCTTGGTCGCTTCACCGAAGAACTGTTTGCCCTGCAGCGTGCCATCCGCACGGGCGATGGCGACCACCTGTTTGACTATTTCACTCGCACCCGTGCCATCCGCCGTGGCATTATCGAAGCAGGACAGGATACGGACGCACCTGATTTCGGACGTTCGGTCAAACACGAGTAGGCTGGTACACGAAGCTATGGCAACGCGTTTCATTCGCGGAAAGGTGATCGGGCAGGTCGGGATGCTTGCTCTTGCGGCCTTCGTCGGAGCTGTAACAGCACAGGCCGAAACGCTTCGTCCAAAACCGCGACCGATTGTGACTGAACTGCAGCTGCTGTCGACGTCAATTCGCCCGATGGCGCGCCCGATGTTGACGCCAATTGTTGTTCCCGTGCGCCGCACCGAGGCGACGATGCTTGCCGTAACAACGTCACTCCGCCCCATCAGCCGCCCAAAGGGCTTTGTGCGTAGAATTGCATCCTCGACACCAAAGCCTGCAACCTCAAACCGTCGCGGGCGGATCTGCGGTGTGAACGAGATCAAGGGGCAGGCGATTTCGGCCATTCCGGGCAAGATCAACGGCTGCGGTATTTCATCCCCCGTGCGCGTGACCGAGGTGTCAGGTGTAAAACTGAGCCAAGCGGCAGTGATGGACTGTACCACAGCCAAAGCCTTGAACAGCTGGGTGCGCAATGGCGTTTTCCCGGCCGTCGGTCGTCTGGGTGGCGGTCCGTCATCACTGCGCGTCGTCGCGCATTACGCCTGCCGCACCCGCAACAACAAACGTGGCGCGAGGATCAGCGAACACGGCAAGGGCCGCGCGGTGGACATTGCCGGTATCCGTTTGAAAAACGGGGCTGAGCTGTCAGTGCTGCGGGGCTGGCGTGACCCTGTTCATGGCAAAGTACTGAAGAAGATGCACAAAGCTGCCTGCGGTCCGTTCGGGACGGTGCTTGGCCCTAATGCGGACAAGTACCATCAGGACCATTTCCATTTTGATACCGCCCGCTATCGCAGCGGCGCGTACTGCCGCTAGGCCTTACCTGATCTTGATGATCGGGGCCGTGCCGATGGGGATCGGGCCAAGGAACACTGCCCCGCCAGACAGTCTCAGGGTCACATCCAAGGTTTCCGAATTGCCCGACAGCCCCGCCACGAACTGGAGTGCGCCAGTGACCGTGCTAACCAGTTCAGGCGCGATGGTGCCCGAGGCTTCTGCGATCTCGATCATTTTGCGCCAGTTCTTGGCCTTGATTGCAACCTCGCCCGTGGGAATGCCACGCTCGTCCACGTCCACCGCGCCAACAGCTTTCAGCCCCAACTCGCCCCATGTTGCGTCCAAATCGCTGATTTCGATCCGGGTGATCTGCGGACGTGCGGTTTCGACAGCATGCCGGTCCCAAGGTCCGGTAAAATTGACGCTGGCCTTCAGAAGCGCGCGTTCAAATAAGGAAGGCAGCAGATCGCCATTGCCAAATCCCTGAACGAAGGACGAGGCGGGCATCAGGCCGGTTGCCTCGAAATGGATGTCGTGCCGGTTCGGCGCGGCCGAGGATTTGCGCGTTGCGATCTGCCCGGCCTCAAGCCCGGCAGTCCAGCCCGCGTTGGATTGCATGGTCAGGTTCTCGATCACGATCGAGCTGCGATCCAGCGGAAGGTCGGGGCTGGGATCGAAGACTAGAGATCCTTTGAAACTATCGGCCTGAAAGGTGATGTTTTGCAGCGGTGAGGACACGACCTGTTGCCCCGGCCAGACCGCGATTACGTGATTGGGTTGATACGACAGGGCAAGGATCTGAAACTCGTCCGCGCGCCATGCCAGTCCTGTGTCCGGATCGGCCAGTTCCAGCCCGGTGAAGACCGTGTCGAACCGGTTGGGAAATCCGCGGGTCGAGATATCCTGCGCCTGCGATACCCAGCCATCGGCGCGGCGATCCTCGATCCAGGTGGTAAACGCGCTTTCGGCACCCTTTGCGCCGATAAACCAATATCCGGACCAAAGCCCCGCCAGAACCACTGCAATCACAACCAGCTTACGCATCTTTAATTCCCTTTTTGCACCATACATGCTTATAGGCGTGTGTACTGCGCGAAGGACGGAAGGGCGAGTGAAATGAGTAACGGCGATTTGTGGGTATTTGGCTATGGTTCTTTGATGTGGAACCCCGGCTTCGACCATGACGAAGCGTTGGTGGCCACATTGCCAGATTATCACCGAAGCTTCTGCATGCGTTCGATCCATCACCGCGGGACGGAAGACCATCCAGGTCTGGTGCTGGCGCTTGATGAACTGGCCGGTGCGCATTGCCAAGGTCTAGCCTTCCGCGCCCGTCCCGGCACCTATGACCAGACCATGGCTGACCTGCGCGAGCGCGAGCTAGTCTCCTCGGCATATCTGGAAAAACGGCTGATGATCGACCTGCGCGATGGGCGCCGGGTCGAGGCTGTGACTTATGTGATTGACCCGGATCACGTGCAATATTGCCAAATTGAACTGGACGAGCAGGCCCAGATCATCTCGACCGCGGTTGGGGGCAGGGGGCCGAATACCGAGTACCTTTATAACACCGCAAGCCACCTGACCGAGCTTGGGATCGAAGACGATGATCTGTCGTGGTTGTCGCGCCAAGTCCGCGCGTTGACGGGTGGTTGAATTCCGCGGATAGAAAGCTTGGCAGGAAATGAAAACCTGCCTATCCTGACGCCATTAATAATGGCGACAAGGACTTACCCCGCATGGATCACCCGGATCGCGGGACGCTGACTGCGCCCAGAAGAAAAGGCATCGAGCCGTCTTTCACTCAACCCGTGCGTCAGATCTTTCTGATGCTGGTGGCCTTGGGCCTTGTCGGCTTCGGCACGTTCGTGGCGTTGCCGCATGTTATGCCTGTGTTCATGGCGAACCTGTATCTGAACGGGTTCATCCTGTTTGTCTTCATCATCGGTTTGCTGGCCTGTTTTTGGCAGGTCTGGCAAGTCTTTGCGTCGGTCAGTTGGATCGAAGGTTTCGTTGAACATCGCGACAGTCACGATCCGGATCGCGCTCCGCGCCTGCTGGCGTCGCTGGCAGCCCTGATGCGCTCGAACCGGGGGACGCAATTGCAGATCGGGGCGTCGTCCTCGCGCTCGATCCTCGACAGTATCGCTACCCGTATCGACGAAGCGCGCGACATCACGCGCTATATCGTCAACCTGCTGATTTTCCTTGGCCTTCTGGGCACGTTCTTTGGCCTTGCAACGACCGTGCCTGCAGTGGTCGAAACCATCCGCTCGCTTGCGCCGGGGGAGGGTGAAGGCGGGGTCGAGGTGTTCAACCGCCTGATGACCGGGCTGGAAGAGCAGCTGGGCGGCATGGGCACGGCGTTCTCATCCTCGCTATTGGGGCTTGCCGGGTCGCTGGTTGTCGGTTTGATGGAGCTGTTTGCAGGTCACGGTCAGAACCGTTTCTATCGCCAACTCGAAGAGTGGCTGTCGACCATTACCAAGCTCAGCTACGCGTCGGGCGACAGTGAAGACGCGTCCGAGGCCGGGGCCTATCTGGGCATTCTGGCCGAACAGATCGAAACCATGCAGACCATGTTCGTCCAAACAGATGCACAACGCACGATGATGGATGAACGGCTGCGGGCGCTGGCGAACAATGTCGAAGCATTGACCAACCAGCTTGCACAGGACGACGGGCAGACACAGGCGTTGATGCAAATCGCCGAAAGCCAAGATGCCGTGCGTCAGATCCTCGAAGCCAATACCACGGCCGAAGAAGAGCAAGTGGACGCCGAAAGCCGCATGCGTCTGCGTTCGATCGATGTGCAGATGCTGCGCATCTTGGAAGAAATGCAGGCGGGGCGGCAGGAAAGCCTGGCTGACTTGCGCGGCGATCTGGCAACTCTGACCCATGTGATCCGCGTCGCCTCGGGTCAGGAGCAGGAATAAGCCATGGCGCTGACCCGCCGATCCACCCAACGCGTCAGCGGGTCCATCTGGCCCGGCTTCGTGGACGCCATGACTGCACTTTTGCTAGTGCTGATGTTCGTCCTGACGATCTTCATGATCGTGCAATTCATCCTGCGCGAGACGATATCGGGGCAGGCGAGCGAGCTTGACGAATTGTCAGCCCAAGTTTCTGAGCTGGCGGATGCGCTGGGGCTGGAACGCAACCGGACCGAGTCCCTTCAGGGCGAGATCGGCACGCTGAACGCAACCCTGACCGAGGCGCGCTCGATATCCGATGCGCAGGCGGCATTGATTGCCCAACTGACCACGCAGACAGAGAATCAAGCCGCTGAGCTTGCGGCACAGGCGGCGACGATCACCAGTTTCGAAGCTCAGGTGGCTACGCTTCTCTCAGAACGAGACCGCGCGTTGGCCGAGGGCGAAGCGCTAAGCGCGACCGTCGAAGATCTTGAGGCCGTGCGCACCCAATTACTGAGCGAACAAGAGGCATTGCAGCTGGCCTTGGCCAAAGCGCGTGACGAAGTGGATGCTGGTGCTGAAACTGCGCGTCTGGCCGCGGCCAAACGTGAGGCGTTGGAAGCTTTGGTCGCCGATCTGGAAGTGAAGGTGACCGCGGGACAGACGGCCTTGGACGAGGAAGAGGCTGGGCGATTGGCCGAGGCCGCTGCCGCCGAAGCCTTGCGTGAACGGCTGCAAAATGCGGATACCGAGTTGACCGCGATGACCTTGGCCCTTGAAGAAGAACGCAAACGGGCCGAGGAAACGCTGACCCTGTTGGCCGCGGCCAAGGCGGCGGGCGTGGATCTGGACAAGCGCTTGGCGTCGGCTTTGCTGCAGCTGGAAGAGCAGGCCACTGCTGGGGCGGATTCTGCGGAACTGCGCGATCGGCTTGAAGCGGAACTGGCGGCGCGTCTGAATGCCGAACGTGCTGCAACCGAAACGCTCACCCAATCCGAAGAACGTGCGCGCCTGTTGGCAGCCGCCAATTTGGCGCTGGCCGAGGAAGAAGCCGAAAGCGCGGAAAGCCAGCGCAAGATCGCGCTATTGAACGAACAGGTCGCCGCCCTTCGGGCGCAACTGGGCGGCTTGCAAGCCATTCTGGACGATGGGTCAGCCCGCGATCAGGCCGCACAGGTTCAGATCCAGAAACTTGGGTCCGAGTTGAATGCGGCCCTAGCCCGTGTCGCCTCCGAAGAACGTCGCAGGGCAGAATTGGAAGAGGCCGAGCGCAAGCGTCTTGAAGCCGAAGCCAAAGAGCTGTCCGCTTATCGGTCCGAATTCTTCGGTAAGCTGCGCGAGGTTCTGGGCAACCGTGAGGGTGTGCAGATCGTGGGCGACCGATTTGTGTTCTCGTCTGAAGTGCTGTTTGAAAGCGCCCGCGCCGAGCTTCAGCCAGAAGGGCGCGCCCAAGTTGCGCGCGTGGCCTCGCTTCTGTCCGAAGTCGCGGGCGAAATCCCGGACGAGGTCGATTGGGTGATCCGCGTTGACGGTCATACGGATAACGTGCCGCTCTCTGGGCGCGGGGCGTTCCGCAATAACTGGGAACTTAGCCAGGCGCGGGCTCTGTCTGTGGTCGAGTATATGATCGACGCGCTGGGCTTCCCGCCTGACCGTTTGGCTGCCACGGGGTTCGGGGAATACCGCCCGGTCAATCCTGCGGATACACCCGAGGCGCGCGCCGAAAATCGCCGGATTGAGCTGAAACTGACCGAACGCTAAGGGGCCATCAGCGTCGCTGCAGTCGAGGTGCGGTCGATCACATCCACGTCCTGCGTCAACGTCGCTGTGCCGTGATAGGTGCCTGGGATTATGTTCTCTGCGTGCAGCCGTCGCCCCGCTGCCCGACCTCGACCGCGATGCTACCCGCGCGCATGTGGCAATACTGGCTTTCCCAACCACCGCCGTGGTCAATCAGCACTCCATTGCCGCAATCCTGCTCATTTGAGTGGTCGAGAAAAACTGATCCTCGACCCCGTCGCGCAGCCGACGCATCACACCGGGCGCAACCGGAGTGACAACTACGCCTTCAAGCGCAGCCAAGCCCGAGGTTAACGTGATATCCGTTCCTTGGTGCCCGTCATACGACAGCGCCCCACAGGTGAAATCCGCCGCGCCCTCGCTGGGGTCGGCATCTACATAATTTTGGATGAACAATCTTGTCCCAGCGTGCGTGCAACGGGGAAGCTGAGGACGGGGTCACGCGCCGCAACCGGGGCCGCAGCGCATGTTATCAGTGTTGCAGCCCAGAGGGCGCGCATCAATCAGCGGGCAGAAGCGGGGGCTTCTTGCGGCGGCCGATGCGCGGGGCTTTGGGCTCTTCGTAGCGAAGCTCCAATTTGCCGCCTTTGATGCCCACCTGAACCAAGCCACCTTTCGCCAGTTTGCCGAATAGCAGTTCTTCGGCCAGCGGCTTCTTGATGTGTTCCTGGATCACGCGCCCCAAGGGACGGGCGCCCATGCGGTCGTCATAGCCCTTGTCGGCAATCCATTCGGCAGCTGCACGGGTCAGTTCGATATGCACGCCACGGTCCATCAGCTGGGCCTCAAGCTGCAGCACGAATTTCTCGACCACTTGCAGGATCACCTCTTTACCAAGCGGTGCGAAGCTGATCACGGCGTCCAGACGGTTGCGGAATTCTGGCGTGAAAGTGCGTTCGATGGCGGCGGTATCTTCGCCCTCGCGACGATCACGGCCAAATCCGATGGCAGCCTTGGCTTGCTCGGACGCACCGGCGTTCGAGGTCATGATCAGGACCACGTTGCGGAAGCTGACGGTGCGGCCGTTATGGTCGGTCAGCTCGCCATTATCCATCACCTGCAGCAGGATGTTATAGACATCCGGGTGCGCTTTCTCGATCTCGTCCAGCAGCAGCACGCAATGCGGGTGCTGGTCGACACCGTCAGTCAAGAGACCGCCCTGATCAAACCCGACATAGCCCGGAGGTGCACCGATCAGACGGCTGACGGCGTGTTTCTCCATATATTCGGACATGTCAAAGCGCAGAAGCTCGACGCCCAGATTGTCGGCAAGTTGCTTGGCAACCTCAGTCTTGCCCACACCCGTTGGTCCGGCGAACAGATAGTTGCCGATGGGCTTTTCAGGCTCACGCAGACCGGCGCGCGCCAGTTTGATGGCCGAGGACAGTGCCTCGATTGCAGTATCTTGGCCGAACACGACGCGCTTCAGAGACTTCTCAAGATCGCGCAGGGTTTCTGCGTCATCTTTCGAAACACTCTTCGGCGGGATCCGGGCGATCTTGGCCACCACGGCCTCAATTTCCTTGGTGCCGATGGTTTTCTTACGCTTCGAGGCGATCAGCAGATGCTGAGCGGCACCGGCCTCGTCGATCACATCAATGGCCTTGTCCGGCAGCTTGCGATCGTTGACATAGCGGTCGGACAGTTCGACGGCCGATTTGATCGCATCGGCGGTGTATTTCACGCCGTGATGTTCCTCGAAATATGGCTTCAACCCTTGAAGGATCTTCACCGCATCATCGACAGTCGGCTCGTTCACGTCGATCTTTTGGAAGCGACGCGACAGTGCACGGTCTTTTTCGAAATGCTGGCGGAATTCCTTGTAAGTGGTCGAGCCCATGCAGCGCAGCTTGCCGCCCTGAAGCGCAGGCTTCAGCAGGTTCGAGGCATCCATTGCCCCGCCCGAGGTGGCGCCCGCGCCGATCACCGTGTGGATCTCGTCGATGAACAGAACGGCATCTGGATGGTCCTCAAGCTCTTTCATAACGGCTTTCAGGCGTTCTTCGAAATCACCGCGATAACGGGTGCCGGCCAACAACGCGCCCATGTCGAGCGAATAGATGGTGGTTTCCGACAGGATCTCGGGCGTTTCGCCAGCAATGATCTTGGTGGCCAGACCTTCTGCGATGGCGGTCTTGCCCACGCCGGGATCGCCCACCAGAAGCGGGTTGTTCTTGCGGCGGCGGCAGAGCACCTGAATGCAGCGCTCGACCTCGTGGGCGCGACCGATCAGCGGATCGATGTCGCCATCACGGGCTTTGGCGTTCAGGTCGACACAGTATTTCCCAAGCGCGCTGTCGTTTTCTTCGGCAGGCTGGGCATCTTGCACTTCCTCGTCATCGAAATCTGGCGAGCCCGAAATCGGGCGCGCTTCGCCAAATCCGGCCTCTTTCGCGACACCGTGGGCGATATAGTTCACCGCGTCATAGCGGGTCATATCCTGTTCTTGCAGGAAGAAGGCTGCGTTCGATTCGCGCTCGGCAAAGATGGCGACCAGCACGTTGGCGCCGGTCACTTCGGTCCGGCCCGAGCTTTGGACATGGATCGCAGCGCGTTGGATTACACGCTGGAACGCTGCGGTGGGAACCGCTTCGTTGCCTTCGATGTCGGTGATCAGGGTGGTCAGTTCTTCGTCGATGAACTCGACCAGCACTTTGCGCAGCACGTCCAGATCAACCGAACACGCCTGCATCACCCGCGTCGCGTCTGGTTCGTCCAGAAGCGCGAGCAGCAGGTGCTCAAGCGTCGCAAGCTCGTGCTTGCGGTCATTTGCCAAAGCCAATGCCTGATGGATGGCTTCTTCGAGGGGTTTGGAAAAAGATGGCATGTTGCGCACTCCTCGTAAGTTCAGCGGTGGACATCGCTGGCGATTACTTCGCCTTATTACCGTTGCCTCATAGTATTAAGGTTCGGTTGTCCTTGCGTCGCTATCAAGACCCTTTTGGTCAATTTCTGCTCGCACAAGCGTGATTTCTTGAGATTTGCCTTAGAAATCGTCTTTCCGGGCGCGGATCTCGGCAAAGACCTCGGCGTCGGTTGCGGTTTCCATATGTAGGGCGGCTTTGACGGACGACAAGTGCGCGCGCAGAAAAGGGTTGGTCTCCAGCTCGTCCGACAGAAGGGACGGGACGGTGGGCTGGCCGTCAGCGCGGGCGGCTTCGACCCGTTCGCGGCGTGCGCGCAGGGCGGCATTGCCGGGATCGATGGTCAGCGCGAACGAGATATTGCCGCCAGTATATTCATGGCCAGAACAGATCAGCGTATCGGCTGGCAGTGCCATCAGACGTTGCAGGCTGTCCCACATCTGTTCGGGGCGGCCTTCGAACAGACGCCCACAGCCCATTGCCATCAAGCTATCGCCAGTGAAGGCGGCCTTGGCTGCGGGGACGTAGAAGGCAATGTGGCCGATCGTGTGGCCGGGTACGTCCAGCACCTGAACCTCGTGGCCTGCGAAATCGAAACTTGTCCCGGGGGTGAGCGTATGATCCAACGGTGGCAGCCGATGCTTGTCGGCCTCGGCCCCGATCACGCGGGCACCAGTAGCGGCAACCAGATCTGCGACACCGTCAATATGATCCCAGTGGTGGTGGGTCAGCCAGATCTCGGACAGGGTCCAGCCGCGCTGTTCCAGCTCGTTCTCGATGGGCAGGGTCTCGGGCGCGTCGATCAGCGCTGTTTTCCCTGACTTGGCGTCATGCAGCAAAAATGCATAATTATCCGAAAGGCAGGGAATTGTGACGAGCTCGAGCATATTGGTTCTCCGTGTTGGGTGAACAGTCTTGCTCAAACGATCCGAAGCCTCAATACTGGTAATGCGCCCGAGGGGTAAAAATGGCGGGAGAAAAACCACATTCGATCGCGCATAAGCGCGGAGATGGTCGCATGTCTGCGCCATCTGCGTCCCGAAATTTGTTTCCGATTCTAGACGCCATGAGACCTTACGTGCCGAAACAAGGCGTCGCGTTGGAACTTGCGTCGGGCACGGGTGAGCATATCATTGAATATGCCGGGCACTTCCCAGACGTGATCTGGCAGCCGACCGATGTCGACCCTGATCGCCTGAACAGCATTGATGCCTGGCGCGCCGAGAGGGGCGTCGAGAACATGCGGTTGGCGCAGTGGTTGGATGCCAGCGCTCCGTCATGGCGTACCGGGCCGATGTCGATGATCGTGACCGTGAATCTGATGCATTTGATCGACGCGACAACCGCGCGCGCTGTGATTGCTGGGGTCGCACGCAACTTGGCGCCCGGCGCATATTGGTTCCTTTACGGCCCATTCCGAACCGGTGGGGCATTTCGCAGCGAAGGAGACAAGACGTTCCACGCGTCCCTGACGGCGCACGATCCCCATATCGGGTACAAAGATCTTGAGAAAGTCGAGGCCTGGGCGTCCGACGCCGGGTTGCGCCGCGCGGACTTGATCGAGATGCCAGCCAACAATTTAGCACTGGTTCTGCGCCGCGCTTCGCAGTGAAGATGAGGCATTCCAATTTATCTGTGTTCGGGTAGTCTCGGCCTTGAACAGACAGGGGCCGATTGACGCGTCATGCATCTTGATGTGCAGGATCTGAGGAATTTCTACTACCGCAGCATGTTGGGGCGCGCGGCGCAAAAGGCGATCCGCGATAAGGTGGTCGGATTGTGGCCCGAGGCGCAGACCAAGGGGCAGACCGTTGCGGGCTACGGATTTGCCGTGCCGTTGCTGCGCCCCTACTTGTCGACAGCACGTCGGGTGGTCGGTTTGATGCCCGCGCCGCAGGGCGTGATGCCGTGGCCCGCTGGCATGCCGAATGTCTCGGTTCTGGTCGAGGATACATTGTGGCCCTTGGATACCGGGGTCGTGGATCGGCTGGTGGTGATGCACGGGCTAGAGACATCTGATACGCCCAGCCAGTTGCTTGACGAATGCTATCGCGTGCTCGGCCCCGGTGGTCGCGCCTTGTTCATCACCCCGAACCGGGCTGGACTATGGGCGCGGTCGGATGCGACGCCGTTTGGCTATGGGCGCCCCTATTCCTTGGGGCAGTTGGAAGCTCAATTGCGCGAGCATGGATTTCAGGTCGAACGACACCTGTCATCCCTGTACCAGCCGCCGTCAGGAAAGAGGTTCTGGCTTAAGACCGGTACTTTCTGGGAGCGCGCGGGGCTTCAGTTGCCAGTTATCCTTGCAGGTGGTGTCCTTATGGTCGAGGTGACCAAGCAAGTCCCCGCACCCAAGCGCCCCGGTTTGGCGCAGGCGGTACGCCGTCCGCTGAAGGTTCTTGAAGGGCTTGGCGTGCCCGAGCCCAGCGCCTCGCGGCAGGGACGGCCTTAGGTATAGAATCAGTCATCCGCTGGTGGGTAACTATCGGCACGCACGACTGCATGTGCCCCTTGATTCTTTCGTAATTGGCATTTCGGTATGCAATAGTATTCCGTTTTGAGCGACCCGAGTTTCACCCCGTGATCGGTAAATTGTCCCTAGGGTTAAGGGGTATGCGCGGATTGACGGCGAAATCTAACGAAATCTTAGCCGGAAATGTTGGCGATAAACCCGTTCAAGCCTGTTGCGAGGTAGGGTTTTCCCTGTTACATGCGACGACGATTTAGATAGTACGCGCGAAAGTGCGGCTTCTGTAGGCCGCCCCGGTTTGTCCAGCAAACCATAAAGGGGCATAGTACATCGGAAGGGTGGACGTGTCCGAACCAGTCTCGATCTCAACTGGCATTGCCCAACGTTATGCCACGGCCATCTTTGATTTGGCCAAAGAGGGCAAAGAACTGAAAGCAGTTGAAGCGGATGTTGCCGCTCTTGATGCTGCTCTCGCCGATAGCTCTGATCTTGTCGATCTGATCAACTCGCCGGTAGTTACCCGCGATGAACAGGCCGCCGTGATTGCAGCTGTCGCCAAAAAAATGAAACTTTCGTCGACAGTCGCAAACGCCCTGAGCCTGATGGCTCAGAAACGTCGTTTGTTTGTGCTGCCTCAGCTTCTGGACGCCATGCGCGCCCTGATCGCCGAGGATAAGGGTGAAGTTACCGCAGAGGTGACTGCAGCCAAAGCCATGACCAAGGCGCAACAAGACAAACTTGCCAAGGCTCTGAAAGCCTCGATCGGCAAGGATGTAAACATCAACCTGGCCGTCGATGAAGCACTCATCGGTGGCCTGGTCGTGAAAGTGGGCTCGCAAATGATCGATACGTCGGTCAAGGCCAAGCTCGATGCACTTCAGAATTCCATGAAAGAGGTCGGATAATGGGTATCCAAGCAGCAGAAATTTCTGCGATCCTGAAGGACCAGATCAAGAACTTCGGCCAGGAAGCCGAAGTGGCCGAAGTTGGCCGCGTTCTGTCGGTCGGTGACGGTATTGCTCGTGTATACGGTCTGGACAATGTTCAGGCTGGTGAAATGGTCGAATTCCCCGGTGGTATCCGCGGGATGGCTCTGAACCTTGAAGCTGACAACGTTGGTGTTGTTATCTTCGGTTCCGACCGCGACATTAAAGAAGGCGACACTGTTAAGCGTACGAACTCCATCGTGGACGTTCCGGCTGGTGACGAGCTTCTGGGTCGCGTTGTTGACGGTCTGGGTAACCCGATCGACGGCAAAGGCCCGATCAAAACCAAAGGCCGCAACGTTGCTGACGTTAAAGCACCGGGCATCATCCCGCGTAAATCGGTTCACGAACCGATGGCAACCGGCCTGAAATCGGTTGACGCTATGATCCCGATCGGCCGTGGCCAGCGCGAGCTGATCATTGGCGACCGTCAGACCGGTAAAACTGCCGTTGCTCTGGACGCGATCCTGAACCAGAAATCGTACAACGAAGCCGCTGGCGACGACGAGAGCAAGAAGCTCTACTGCGTCTACGTAGCTGTTGGCCAGAAGCGCTCGACTGTTGCGCAGCTGGTGAAGAAACTGGAAGAAACCGGCGCGATTGAATACTCGATCGTTGTTGCTGCAACCGCTTCGGACCCCGCTCCGATGCAGTTCCTGGCACCCTATGCCGCAACCGCGATGGCCGAGCACTTCCGTGACAACGGCCGCCACGCCCTGATCATCTATGATGATCTGTCGAAACAGGCTGTGTCGTATCGCCAGATGTCGCTGCTGCTGCGCCGCCCGCCGGGCCGTGAAGCTTATCCGGGTGACGTTTTCTACCTTCACTCGCGTCTGCTGGAACGTTCGGCAAAGCTGAACGAAGACTACGGCGCAGGTTCGCTGACCGCTCTGCCGGTTATTGAAACCCAGGGTGGCGACGTGTCGGCCTTTATTCCGACCAACGTGATCTCGATCACCGATGGCCAGATCTTCCTGGAAACCGAGCTGTTCTATCAGGGTATCCGCCCCGCTGTGAACACCGGTCTGTCGGTTTCGCGTGTTGGTTCGTCGGCTCAGACGAAAGCGATGTCGTCGGTTGCCGGTCCGGTTAAACTGTCGCTGGCTCAGTATCGCGAGATGGCAGCCTTCGCTCAGTTCGGTTCGGACCTTGATGCCTCGACCCAGCAGCTGCTGAACCGTGGTGCCCGTCTGACGGAACTGATGAAGCAGGCTCAGTATTCGCCGCTGACCAACGCTGAAATCGTTTGCGTGATCTACGCTGGTACCAACGGCTACCTCGACAAAATCGACGTATCGGAAGTTGGTCGTTTCGAAGCTGGCCTTCTGAACCACCTGCGTCAGAAACACGCCGATCTTCTTGCTGACATCACCGACAATGACCGTAAGGTTAAAGGTGAGCTTGAGGACAAGGTCAAAGCAGCGCTGGACGCGTTCGCCGCTGACTTCGCTTAAGGGGGCTCAGACAGATGCCCAACCTTAAGGACCTCAAAAATCGGATCGAAAGCGTCAAGTCGACGCGGAAGATCACGAAGGCCATGCAGATGGTGGCCGCCGCAAAACTGCGGCGGGCACAGGAAGCGGCCGAAGCAGGTCGTCCCTACGCAGAACGGTTTAACGCCGTTCTGGGTGGGCTGGCAGCTTCGTCGGGGGGCGACAGCGCTCCGAAACTGCTTTCGGGTACGGGTTCGGATCAGGTCCACATGCTTGTGGTCATGACTGCCGAGCGCGGCCTTTGCGGTGGCTTCAACTCGTCGATCGCCAAGATGGCACGTGCAAAAGCTGAAGAGCTGATCGCTTCTGGCAAAACAGTCAAAATCTTGACTGTTGGCAAGAAGGGTCGTGAACAGCTGAAGCGCGACTTTGAAGACCAGATGGTTGACCATGTGGATCTTTCGGGTGTGCGCAACGTCGGGTACGACAATGCGCAAGGCATCGCCAACGATCTTATCCATCGTTTCAACGAGGGTGAGTTCGACGTCGCGACGATCTTCTACAACAAGTTCGAAAGCGTGATCAGCCAGATCCCGACTGCCCAGCAGGTCATCCCGGCCAGCTTCGACGCCCCTGCTGAGGGTGCGGAAGAAGTCTCGACCGTATATGACTATGAGCCGTCGGAAGAAGGCATTCTTGCAACGCTGCTGCCTTCGGGCGTGGCCACGCAGGTCTTCACCGCGCTGTTGGAAAACGGTGCCTCGGAGCAGGGCGCGCGGATGTCCGCAATGGACAACGCTACCCGCAACGCAGGCGACATGATCGACAAACTGACCATTCAGTTCAACCGTTCGCGTCAGGCCGTGATCACCAACGAACTTATCGAAATCATTTCGGGCGCCGAGGCGCTCTAAGGAACCGGAGAAACAACAATGGCTAACGCTAAAGGTAAGATCACCCAGGTGATTGGCGCCGTTGTGGACGTTCAATTCGAGGATGCCCTTCCCGAAATTCTGAACGCGCTCAACACCGACAACAATGGCAACAAACTTGTTCTGGAAGTTGCACAGCACCTTGGTGAAAACACCGTTCGCTGTATCGCTATGGACGCATCCGAAGGTCTGGTCCGTGGTCAGGAAGTAACTGACACCGGCGCACCGATCTCGGTGCCGATCGGCAACGCAACTCTGGGCCGCATCCTGAACGTCATCGGCGAGCCCGTTGACGAAAAAGGCCCGGTCAAATCGAAAGACAGCCGCCCGATCCACGGTGACGCGCCTGCATTCGAAGACCAGTCGACCGAAACCGAAATCCTGACCACCGGCATTAAGGTTATCGACCTGCTGGCCCCCTACACCAAGGGTGGTAAAATTGGTCTGTTCGGCGGCGCCGGCGTTGGTAAAACCGTTCTGATCATGGAACTGATCAACAACATCGCAAAAGTGCACTCGGGTGTGTCCGTGTTCGCTGGTGTTGGTGAGCGTACCCGTGAAGGTAACGACCTTTACCACGAAATGATCGAATCGGGCGTTATCGTTCCCGACGATCTGGAGAAGTCGAAAATTGCGCTGGTCTACGGCCAGATGAACGAGCCTCCCGGTGCGCGTATGCGTGTTGCTCTGTCGGGTCTGACCCTGGCGGAACAGTTCCGTGATGACACGGGTTCGGACGTTCTGTTCTTCGTCGACAACATCTTCCGCTTTACCCAAGCTGGTTCGGAAGTTTCGGCTCTGCTGGGTCGTATTCCTTCGGCGGTTGGTTATCAGCCGACGCTGGCCACCGACATGGGTGCCATGCAGGAACGTATTTCGTCGACCAAATCGGGTTCGATTACGTCGGTTCAGGCCGTGTATGTTCCCGCGGATGACCTTACCGACCCTGCACCTGCAACCTCGTTTGCTCACCTTGATGCGACCACCGTTCTGGATCGTTCGATCTCGGAAAAAGGTATCTACCCGGCGGTTGACCCGCTTGGTTCGACCTCGCGTCTGCTGGACCCGCTGGTCATCGGTGAAGAGCACTACAAAGTTGCCACCGACGTTCAGGAAATCCTTCAGCGCTACAAGTCGCTGCAGGACATCATCGCCATCCTTGGCATGGACGAACTGTCGGAAGAAGATAAGCTGACCGTTGCGCGCGCTCGTAAGATCGAACGCTTCCTGTCGCAGCCCTTCGACGTGGCAAAAGTGTTCACCGGCTCGGACGGTGTTCAGGTTCCGCTGGAAGACACCATCAAGTCGTTCAAGGCTGTTGTGGCCGGCGAATACGACCACCTGCCCGAAGGCGCCTTCTACATGGTTGGCGGCATCGACGAAGTGATCGCCAAAGCCGAGAAAATGGCAGCAGACGCTGCTTAATCGGGACTAAGACGGGGGAGGTCTCCCTCCCCCTGACGACCCCTGAAGGAGATCCCAAATGGCTGATACGATGCAATTCGACCTGGTGTCGCCCGAACGGAGCCTTGCTTCGCTTCAGGCAACCGCAGTTCAGCTGCCGGGTGCCGATGGCGACCTGACGGCGATGCCGAACCACGCACCGACGATCACGACGTTGCGCCCCGGTATCGTTCGCGTCGAGTCCCCCGAAGGCAATGCCGAGTTTGCAGTCACCGGTGGGTTCGCCGAAGTGACCGCCACTGGTACCTCGGTTCTGGCCGAGCGTGCACTTCCGACCTCGGAAGTGACTCAGGACGTTCTTGATGGCTTCGTTTCGGATGCGGCTGCCGCATCGGAAAACGCAACCGCCGAGAACTTGGACGAGCTGGCCAAACGCACGGTAGATATCGCTGCAATGGCAAGTGAACTGGGTCTGTCCGTGAAAGGCTAAGCCCACGGAACATGATTATCGAAAAGCCCCGCCTGAACCGGCGGGGCTTTTTGCATTTGCGCTTTCCCACGCTTCGCGTCACTGATGTGGGCAAAGGAGCGCGACATGCAAAAACGCGGTGCTATATGGTTCATTCTGGCCACCATCCTTCTGGATGCAGTGGGCATTGGGATCGTGTTTCCCATCATGCCAGACCTGATGGAGCGTGTGGGCGCGGCCAACACCGCGGATGGCGCGTTCTGGGGCGGCATACTGATGGCGTCCTATGCGGCGATGCAGTTCCTGTTTGCGCCTGTGATCGGCGGGATCTCGGACAGTCTTGGTCGACGCCCGGTGCTGCTTTTGGCATTGGCCACATTGGCCATCGACTATGTGGTCATGGCGCTGGCCACCACGTTTTGGTGGTTGTTGATCGGGCGCGTATTGGCGGGGGTCGCGGGGGCGACCTATATCACCGCGACCGCCTATCTTGCGGACATCTCGAAGCCCGAGGAGCGCGCTGCGAATTTCGGCTTGATCGGTGCCACGTTCGGCATTGGTTTTGTCATGGGGCCCGCCATTGGTGGGCTGGTCGCCAGCGTCCATATCACCGCGCCATTCTGGCTGGCCGCGGGATTGGCCGCGCTGAACGTGGCGTTTGGTCTGTTCCTGCTGCCCGAAAGCTTGGCGCCCGAGAAACGTCGCGCGTTTACAAAACGAGACCTCAACCCGTTCGGCTCGATCTTGGACGCGTTCCGTCTGCCCGGCCTCATGCTGCCGCTTCTTCTGATCTTCGCCTTCGAATTTGCCAACATGGTTTATCCGACGCTCTGGGCGTTCTGGACGCGCGAAGTGTTCGGTTGGGGCACGGCCTTGATCGGCATCTCGCTGGCGTCCTACGGGATCGCGGTGGCCTTCACACAAGGTGTCGTTATGCGGTTTATGCTGCCCAGGTTGGGAGAGTACCGCACCCTGATCTTCTCGATCGTCTGTGCGATAGCAGCATTCATTGCGTTCGGGCTGACCGGCAATGTCTGGGTGATGTTCTCGTTCATCCTTGTGGCGGCTTTGGCCGATATGGCCCCGCCGACGATGACGGCAATGATGGCCAATATGGTGTCTGAGGACCGTCAGGGGCTGCTGCAGGGCGTCATTGCCAGCCTTGGGTCAATCGCTGCCGTGATTGCGCCCATGGTGGTCACTGGCGTCTTTCAGTTTTTCGCGGATGCGGAGGCACCGATTTACCTGCCCGGCGCGCCATTTCTGCTGTCCGGATTGATCGTTGTGATCCTTCTGCCCTTCTTTTTACGTTTGAAAACTCAGCCTTAACTTGTTTTGGACATAATTTTTAGGCAAGAATTGTCTGAATTTTAAGGACTACGTTAAATTATGAAGAGAATTCGACCCCATATGCTGGGTGTGGATCAGGGCAGCAAAGTGCTGTTCTCGGACTTCGAGGATGATGGCGAAATGTGGACTGGCAGTGGTCCACGCAAAATGCGGATAGCGATCCGATTTTCTGAACCCTTCCTGACGCCGCCCACAATCACCGTGTCTATGTCGATGTGGGACATTGCTGGCGAAAGCAATCAGCGGGCAGATATCACGGCCGAGAACGTGACGGTAGGCGGGTTTGATATCCTGTTCCGGACGTGGGGTGATACGCGTGTCGCGCGCGTGCGCGCGGACTGGCTGGCAATCGGGGAAGTCCCGGATGACGCGATGTGGGATGTGTGATTCCAGACCTGACCAATAAAAAAGGGCCCCACGGGGCCCTTTCGTGTCTCTGAGATCCGGGTCGGATCAGGAGTACATGCCCTCGTAGAGCGGCTCTAGCGTGTCGTGGTCGAACAGCGACGACACCGACGTGCCACCCCAGATGTTCAGGATCGCTTGGGCAAACATCGGTGCAGTCGGAACCACGCGGATGTTTTCAGCGTCCAGAACGGGTTGGGTCGGCTCGATCGAGTCGGTGATGACCAGCGACTTCATAACCGAGTTCTGGACACGCTCGACGGCTGGGCCGGACATAACGCCGTGGGTGATGTACGAGTGCACTTCCTGCGCACCTTTCTCGATCAGAACTTCAGCAGCTTTGCACAGCGTGCCAGCCGTGTCGCAGATGTCGTCCACGATGATGCAACGCTTGCCTTCCACGTTTCCGATCACGGTCATCTCGGCCACTTCACCGGCTTTTTCGCGACGTTTGTCGACGATTGCCAGAGGGGCACCAATGCGTTTTGCCAGCTCGCGGGCGCGGGCCACACCACCAACGTCGGGCGAGATCACCATCACTTCGTCCAGGCAGTCCTTGAAGTGATGCTTCACATCCAGCGCGAAGATCGGGCTGGCATAGAGGTTGTCCACCGGAATATCAAAGAAGCCTTGGATCTGGGCGGCGTGCAGGTCCATGGTCAGAACCCGCTCGATGCCCGACTGTGCGATCAGGTTGGCCACCAGTTTGGCCGAGATCGGGGTACGGGCCTTGGTGCGGCGGTCCTGACGGGCGTAGCCGAAATACGGGATCACGGCCGTGGCCGAACGTGCCGAAGAACGACGCAGCGTGTCCGACATGATCAGAAGTTCCATCAGGTTGTCATTCGCCGGGTTCGAGGTCGACTGGATGATGAACATATCCTCGCCGCGCACGTTCTCGTAGATCTCGACAAAGACCTCTTGATCGTTGAAGCGTTCGACACGCGCGTCGACCAGCCCAACATTCGAGCCGCGATGCATAGACATGCGTTTCGCGACAGCTTCGGCCAACGGGCGGTTGGCATTGCCCGAGATAAGTTTCGGTTCGGTGATGGAAGGCATGGCAGCAGATCCCAGAATTGCTCTGTATGACAGAATCGTGACGTTGACACCCAATAGCATCGGGATAGATTTCGGGAAACAGCATTGGCGCAACAGGGGACCGAAAAATGAACCATATTGACTATTATTTCACGGTGCTTTCGCCTTGGGCCTTCTTTGGCGGTAAACGGTTCGCGCAGATCGCGGACAAACATGGCGTTTCGGTCACCTTCAAGCCCGTGGACATTGGGCAGCTTTTCACCCGCACCGGGGGGCAACTACCAAAGGATCGCCACCCGTCGCGCATGGAGTATCGCATGCAAGAGCTGAAGCGTTGGGCCAAGGCATTGGACATGCCGATCAACCTCACCCCTGCGCATTGGCCCACCAACGGCGCGCCTGCGTCTTATGCGATCATCGCGGCCCAGAACGCGGGTACGGGGGATGTAGGCGCGCTGGTCGATGCTCTGATGCGATCCATCTGGATGGACGAAAAAGATATTGCGGAAGATGCGGTGATCAAGGAGTGCCTGTCCGAGGCCGGGTTTGATCCGTCGCTGGCGGATAGCGGTCTTCTGATGGGGGCCGAGACCTATGCTCGAAACACTGACGACGCGGTGAACGACAGTGTGTTTGGATCGCCCTTCTATGTTTGCGATGATGGTGAGAAGTTTTGGGGTCAGGACCGCCTTGACCTGCTGGATGCCTATTTGGCCGAGCGGGGATAAGTATGCTGGAAGATCTGGGCGGATGCCCGACCTATTGGGACACGCAAGGCGCGGGTTCGCGCGAAGCGTTGTTCATCCACTGCTCGCTCGCACATTCCGGCGCGTGGCGCGGTGTGCGGACCGTGTTGGAGCACGATCTGACGACGCTTGCCTACGACCTTCCGGGGCATGGCCGCAGTGCCGATTGGGACGAGCAGGGCGATTATCAGGACACCGCCACGCAGGCCGCACTGGATCTTCTGGACCGTCACGCGCATGGGCCGGTTGATCTGATCGGGCACAGCTTCGGCGGTACGATTGCTTTGCGGGTGGCCCAGATGGCGCCCGACAAGGTGCGCAGCTTGACCCTGTATGAACCCGTCCTGTTCTCGGCCGCCAAAGACGATCCGGCCTATGTCGAGAACAACACCTACATGACCGGTGTCTTTGCCGACGCTATGCGTGCGGGAGACCTGATGGAGGCCGCGCGTCTATTCAACTGCCAATGGGGCAGCGATGCCGCGTGGGAAGCGCTGCCCGAGCGCTTGAGATCCGATATGGCAAAGCAGATCCACCTGATCCCGGCCGCGCGCTGTGTGACGCATGAGGACGTGCACGGGCAGGTTGCACCGGGTGCGTTGGAGAAAGTGACCCTGCCGGTTCTGCTGCTGGAAGGTGAACGCTCACCCGATCTGGTGCGTGCCGTGCATGACCGGATGCAGGCCCGGTTCCCGAATGTGCGCCGCAAGGTGATTGCCGGGGCAGGGCATATGGGGCCGATCAGCCACCCGCGCGAGGTCGCTGCATGCATTCGCGGTCACATTCTGCAGAAAGCGCTGGCCTAGGCCGCGCGCGTCCTAGCCGCGCACCAGCTCGATAAACCGATCGACGTTTTCGTCCGACATGGACCAGTCCGCGACCATGCGGGCAGTCAGGATTTCGTCGGGGTTGTCGCCTTCAAGCTGACCTTCCCAGACATAGTAAGCAGCACCCGCGTCATGCAGACGTTGGTGGCCTGCGCGGGTCCAGCCGGCAAAGCTGATATTGGCCTGCGGGTCGTGCAGGAACGTGACGCCGTCAATCTGCTTCAGCCCGCGTGCCAGACGGGCGTTGGCCGCATTCGCGCGGCCCGCCAGATCCAGCCACAGATCACCTTCCAGATAGGCCAGCATCTGCGCCGCCAGATAGCGGGTTTTCGAAAACAGATGCCCGCCACGCTTGCGGCGCAGCTCGAATTCCCACGCGTGTTTGGGGTCGAAGAAAATCACAGCCTCGACGCCCATGCAGCCGTTCTTGGTGCCGCCGAAGCTGACCACGTCCACGCCGGATTTCCACGTCATCTCGGCCGGGGTGCAGCCCAACGCGACAAGCGCATTGGCAAAGCGCGCGCCGTCCAGATGGACGGGCAGGTCGAAGGACTTGGCGACGTCGCACAGGGCTTGGAGTTCGGTCACGGAATAGACCGTCCCGCGTTCGGTCACGTTGGTGATCGACACTGGGCCACGTTGCGGGCCGTGCACGCCGCGGCTTTCCTCGCCCGCGATAGACGCGCTCAGTGCCTCGGGTGACATCTTCGCGTGCTCAGCAGGAACCAAGGTGAGTTTTGCTCCACCGGTATAGAACTCAGGCGCGTTGCACTCATCCTCGTGGATATGCGCTTGCGGAGAGCAGAAGATCGTGTCGAATGGCCGCGTCAGTGTGGCCAGCGAAATCGAGTTCGCCGCCGTACCTGTGGCCACCAGATACACCGCGGCCTCGGGCGCTTCAAAGATCTCGCGAATGCGGGCGGTGACCTGCGCCATGATGTCGTCATCCCCATAGGGCATGGCGTAGCCTTCGTTGGCGCGTGCCAAAGCGGCCATCACATTCGGGTGCACGGGACCCGTGTTGTCAGAGGCGAAAAACATCAGTGAGGCTCCTCGATCAGGTGGTCTTCCCATTCGTCTTCAGGGACTTCGAATTCTGGTACAGTCCAGCCCTGCACGCTGCGCCCGGCCTTGTGGATGCTGTCTGGATCGCCTGACACCAACGGGTGCCAGTCGTGAAGCGGTTTGCCCTCGTGCCGCAGGCGATAGGCGCAGGATGCGGGCATGAAATAGGCCGTTTCACCGATGTTTTCAGGCGTCAGGTGGATGCATTCGGGGACGAATTGCAGGCGGATGTCATATTGCGAACACCGGCACGTATCGCCATCCAGAAGGCGGCAGGCGACGCGGGTGAAGACGACCTCTCCGGTGTCTTCATCTTCCAGCTTGTTCAGACAGCATTTGCCGCAGCCATCGCACAGTGCTTCCCATTCCTGAGGCGTCAGCTGATCCAGCGGACGTTCCCAAAATTTCTTACGCAGGGACTTGCCCATCAGTCGGCCAGAAAATCGGCGGCAATCCGCATCTCGCGCAGGGGGCGGACGCGGGCAATCGATTCCTGATAGATCGGATGCGCCTTATAGGCGGCCAGCTGAGCTTCGTCCTCGAACTCGCCATAGACCACCACGTCGGGCGAGGGGCCGGGGATCGGATCCTCGAACCGGTTCTCGGCGATCTCAAGACGGATGCAGTCCGGAATGCCTTTCAAAAGCTCCAGACCTTCGCGCACGCGGTCGCGGTCTTCGGGGCGTTTGGCGGTGAAGAAAACGATATGACGGATCATGGGCGGCTCGAGAGTTGAGAGAGAATGTCGCGCGCACGTGCGCAGTCTGCGTCCATCTGGGCGATCAGGGCGTCCAGCCCATCGAACACCTCTTCCGGGCGCAGATAGTCGATCAGGGCGACAGACAGCTGTTCGCCATAGATGTCGCCCTTGAAGTCGAAAATGAAGCTTTCGATGTTGGGTAGGTTTTCCCCAAACATCGGGCGTGTGCCCATCGAAGCCGCACCACCATAAATGCCCTGATGCGGGCCGGTGAGGATTTCGACCTCGACTGCATAGACGCCGAATTTCGGCGGGTGCAGACCCGAGATCGACATGTTGGCGGTGGGGAAGCCCAGATCGCGGCCACGTTGGTCACCCCGGATCACTTCGCCATCAATGCGATGCCAATGGCCCAGCATCCGGGCCGCATCGCGTGGGCGGCCTTCGGTCAAAGCTTGGCGGATCGCGGTCGAGCTGACCTCGCCCACGTTATCCGACATCAGGGGCGCGACGGTGACACCAAAGCCCAGCTCTTTGCCAAGCGCTTCCAGAACAGCGGGCGTGCCTGCGCGGTCCTTGCCGAAATGGAAATCCGCGCCGACGAAGACATGAGTCAGGCCCAGACCTTCGACAATCACGTCGCGGGCAAACTCCTCGGGTGTCAGGGCGGACAGCGTGTCGTTGAAGCTAAGTTCAAACAGCGCCTCGATTCCCAGCTTTTCCAGCCGATGCGCGCGGGTGTCGGCGTTCATCAGGCGAAACGGTGGGGCTTTCGGGGCGAAATACTGACGCGGATGGGGTTCGAACGTCATCACGCCCAAAGGTGCACCCAGCTCGGTCGCTTTCTGGCGGGCAATGTCGATCACATACTGGTGTCCCAAATGGACACCATCGAAATTGCCGATGACAGCCGTGGCGCCTCGGTCAGATGGGTCTACAAACTGATAGTCACGAATGATCCGCATATGCTGGCATTAGCGGTCCAGCCGGACCTGTGCAAGCCCAAGGTGCCTGCGGACCAAATTCGTGAAAGCTGTGGCTTAGTCCAGCTTGGCGGACGGAGCCAGAACCTTGGCCTCGCCTTTCAGGACGGGCTTGCCGTCGACAAGGCACTCGGTCTTCAGCGTGACGCGGCGTTTGGCGTGGTCGATGTCCATCACGGTCACTTCAGCACGCACGATGTCGCCCGGGCGCACGGGGGCCAAGAAGGTCAGTTGCTGGCCCATATAGATGGTGCCATGCCCGGGCAGCTGTTCGCCAATCACGGCCGAAATCAGGCCGGCGCTGAGCATCCCGTGGGCGATGCGCCCTTGAAAGATCGTGTCTTTCGCAAAGTCGTCATCCAGATGCACCGGGTTGCGGTCGGTCGAGACCTCGGCAAACAGTTCGATGTCACGGTCGGTCACTTCTTTGACGATGTGGCGCGACATACCGATTTCCAGCTCTTCAATGCAGATCGTTCCGCGTGGGAAGTTGTCCAACATTTTGTCCTCCGGGTAACAAATGGACGAATTGTCGTCCGTATCGGTAATAACATTACTTTGCAGTTGCAGAAAAAATCAAGGGGTAATCTGCGTAGAAGTACCATGTGACGTCCGCGTCAGGTGGACGCAGGTAAACCCAAGCTTGCCGATCGGCTCCCGGTATTTACTGTAAAATCAAGGGATTATGTCAGCGTAGATAGCCAGTCGCATATGCCGGCGTGATCATCTGCGACTGGATATATTGATCCAACGCGTCTGGATCGGGCTGCGCGCGGGTTTTTGTTTCCTCACGCGCAAGGCCGCCGGTGATGAACAGAGAATCGATATCTTCGCCCAAGGCGCCTTTGATGTCGGTCGCGATGCCGTCGCCGATGGCAAGGATGCGGTTGTCCGGCACCGATTTGCCCTCGGCCACCATACGGCGTCGGGCAAGGTCATAGATCGGCGGGTGGGGCTTGCCGAAATAGAGGCTCTCGCCGCCCATCTCCGAATACATCTGCGCGATGGCGCCCGCGCACCATTCGCGCGCTTCGCCGCGATCCACGATGATGTCGGGATTGGCGCAGAGCAGCTTGGCCCCGCGCTGTTTCGCCATCAGAAGATCCGCACGCCATGTGTCGGGATCCGCCATCGGGTCGAAGGGGCCGCAGCAGACAATGCCCTCGGCCTCGGCCACGGGAACGCGGGTGATGTCGACGGGCGTGTCGATCACCTCCATCGGTTCGAAGAAACCGGCGTCACGCTCCCATTCGCCCATGAAAAAGACCTTGTTGCCCACAGCGCCCGTGAACATCGCGGCCCGCGCGCTGTCGCCCGACGTCGCGATGGTGTCATAGCAATCCGAGGGTACGCCGAATTCCGGCAATTGCTCCATCACGCCAGCACGCGGTTTGGGCGAGTTCGTGACAAGCACCACAAAGCCCCCATTCGCGCGATAGGCGCGCAGGGCGGCCACAGCCTCGTCAAATGCGGTGATGCCGTTGTGCACACAACCCCAGAGATCGACGAACAGCGCGTCATAGTTCGCGGAAATCTCGGACAGGCTAGTGATGATACGGGTCATGGCGCGGTCTCCTTAGTTGCTGGAGATATGGCAGAGGGGAGGCGGGGTGGCTAGGGGGAGGAAGAAATTTGGTTCCCGCCCGGTCGACAGACCGGGCAGCGCCCGACCGCCTCCATGGGCGGGCGCTTCACGCCCACCCGCGGTCAGGCGTTGCCTTGTGTATCTCCTGATTGGATCGGACTTATATCAACCAACTCTGAAGGGGTGGCGCGGATTTCGTAAGATGAATTCCTCAACCTTTGAGAGCCGTTCCGGCAGTTTCTCAGCGTCTGGATAGCTTCTATAGCTGTTGAAGCGAAAGCCGGCGCTCCAAAGCCGCTTTGCTTTCTCCCACTGTTCAAGATTAGATTTGCTGGGGGTTTTGAACGAGCGACCCATCGAAAAGACCTCGCCCCTACACTCGGGGCAAGTCTTACCGCTATCGACTGGGTTCATCTTCCAAGATTTTCTACAGTCGAAACAAGCGTGAGCGATTAGATACTCGGCACCACGGTGTGACGAGCCCTCTGAAGCGCTGGGCAGCTTTCTGCTTCCGCTTGCGCGACGAAGTGCCATTCGTCGAGCCTTTTCGTTTCGGTCTGTCATAGGATGACTCTGCACGCAGTTGGAGAGTTTGCAATGGCAATGTTGCAGTCGTTACTGCAAGAAAAAAGCCCGCGCAAATGCGCGGGCCTTCTCAAATCATACGTCCAATCTGACTTAAACAGCCAGGTTCGGAATGATCTGCTTTTTGCGGCTCATGATGCCGGGCAGGACCACGGCGTCGCCCTCAACGGTGGCGCCAAAGCTCTTTTCAGCTACGCCTTTGACTACGTCGTTCGGGATCAGCAGGGTGGCTTCTTCCTTCAGGATGTCCACGACGAACAGCAGAACCTCGTCCACGCCGTCTTCGGCAGCGACGGTTTTGAAGGTCTCGATCAGGCTTTCTTTGCGGCCAAGCGGGATTTCCGGGGCGGTGGTTTCCAGAACCGACACGCGGAACTTGGTGCCCGACACTTCGTATTCTTTCGAGTCCATGCGGATCAGTTCAGCGTCCGAAAATTCGGACACGTCCGACTTGGCGGCGAACATCTCGGCTGCGTATTCGGTGACGTTCACACCCAGATCAGCGGCCAGAGCGGCGACGACTTCGCGGTCACGGTCGGTGGTGGTGGGCGAGCGGAATTCCAGCGTGTCCGACAGGATGCAGGTCAGGGCCGCACCCTTGATGTTTTCCGGCATCTTCGCGGCGTCGTCGCCCATCAGGTCGTACATGATGGTCGCGGTGCAAGCCAGCGGACGGATGGTGATGTCGATCGGGCCTTTGGTTTCCAGACCGCCAACCAGCTTGTGGTGGTCGATGATCGCCTGAACGTCTGCGCCGTTGATGTTGGCGGGCAGCTCGGCCGGGTTGTTGGTGTCGACGATGACGCAGGGCTGGTCGTCGGCCACGTCCTCGATGATGTCCAGCATGTCAAAGCCCCAGCGCTTCAGCATAAAGGCGGCTTCGGTGTTGGGCTGGCCCAGCAGAACCGGCTTGGCGTCAACGCCTTTCACTTCATTCAGGTACCAAGCCCAAACCAGCGGCGAGCCGGTCGAGTCGGTGTCAGGCGATTTGTGGCCGAATACGAGGGTGGTCATATGCATCATCCGTCTATGTGTGATCGTGTTGCGTGCCTTATAGAAAGGCCGTTGCGCCTTGTCATCCCTGATAGGGCCAACATCTGTGCAGCTGCAGAAAACCTGTCATGTGTTGCACGCAAACCCCTTGCGGTTCTGGTGTCGCGTGGTGAAACTGTCGGGACTTCCGTTCGAAAGCGTGCCCCTGTGAGCAAACCCGCCGAAACCGATCTGTATGCCCCCGTCAAAACGTGGCTTGAGGGGCTTGGCTATGAGGTCAAGGCCGAGGTCGGGGCGGCAGACGTGGTCGCTCTGCGTGATGGCGACGATGTGCCGGTGATTGTCGAACTGAAGGCGGGGTTTTCGCTGACCTTGTTGCAGCAGGCCGTCGCACGGCAGGCGATCAGCGATCTGGTCTATGTGGCTGTGCCGCACTGGTCGGGCAAGCCGGGGTGGCGGGCGTTCAAGGGGAATGTTGGGCTGTGCAAGCGGTTAGGGCTGGGCGTTGTCTCGGTCCGGCTAAAAGATGGGTTTGTGCAGGTCCATGCCGATCCGGGCCCGTTTCAGCCGCGCAAGTCGAAGGTGAAGACCGGGCGGCTGTTGTCCGAGTTCGCCCGGCGTGAAGGGGATCCGAACACCGGCGGCACCAACGGCAAGCTTGTCACCGCCTATCGTCAGGATGCCGAGAAGCTGCGTGCCTATCTGACTGAACATGGACCCAGCCGCGGGGCCGAGGTCGCCAAAGCGACAGGGGTCGAGAAGGCGACCAATATGATGGCGATTAATCACTATGGCTGGTTCGAGCGGGTTGAACGCGGGGTGTACGATCTGACAGAAGAGGGGCGGTCTGTGTGAACGCTCTGATTTGGACAGCAAGCGGATGGTCGCGCTTACTGTCTGGATAGACCTCCAAATGGGTCGGCGCTGTGAGGTGCCACTTGGTTCAATGCCCAGCAAGGCTGATGCGGGTCAGGGTCCAGCCATCACCCTCAAACATGGATAGCAATCCGTTCTCTCGCGGCAGGTGGGCCGAGCCGACCGCGATCACCACATGCTCCATTGCGTCCTCGGCCAAAATTCGGGCCATCCAGTCTCGATTGCGCTGGTCCAGAAGCGTGACCATCATTTCGTCGATTGCGGCCTCCAACCAGTCTTCACGCTTAAGTTCTTTAGCTTTCTCGCGCCCGGCCTGAAAACCATATTCCCATCCCAGCATGAAATTCTCCTGAAAATACGTGTCTATCAGGGTCACGATGATTGCAGGGTCGTGGTCCAGCATCAGGATGGATGCCTCGAAATCCTTGACCTGTTCATCCAAGGGATCCCCCGAAAACATGTCCAGCAGCGCAACCGGATCATCCAGACTTGTACGTTCGACACCCAGTTCTTGCGCGATGGTTTCGATCTGGTGATCAAGACCCTGCTGGCCTTGCATCATGCTTTCGAACGCGCAGGGCGAGAGCGCCAGATTGAGACCCAAGAACCAAGGTTGCACACGAGGCAACGCTTCAGGAGGAATGCCAAGATGCGGCAACGCTTCCATTGTTTGAACAAGCTTGTTCCACGAATCTTCAGAGAGGCGTTCATCAAGTCCGGGCCCGTCGGTAATCACCATGCGATTTGGATCTGAGACCAGCATCATCTGAAAGTCGGCGGCGTCTTCGGATGCCAGTTCCAACATCAACAGATCCGCCTCTTGCAGATAGGATTTGACCTGAGTGGCGACAGCTTCAAGGCGGGGATCATAAATGTGTATGGTGCCAACGATTGTCCGCACTTTGTTGTCTTTTCGCGCTTGCCAGATGACGCCTTCCGAATACGGAGTGTCGTCGACTTTTGAGCGGATCGCGTCTCGGGCGGTTTGCGGTAAGTTTTCAAAGCCATTTTCGCCGGTGCATAGGGCTGATGCCGGAGAAGAAAACAGAAACGCGGCAATGGTCGCGGTAAGGGGTAAAAAACGCATTTGAAACTCCTGCACTGCTCTCGGTGACATTAGGGGGTCGCGCTGCAACTGCAAATGATGATTGCGAGATTGCTGCGATGCGGCGACGAAAGTTTACCCACATTCATTGACTCCCCCCAAAGCCAGTCCTAACTATGCGCCGTTAGCACTCGCACCAGGTGAGTGCTAAAGGAACGTAAACTGAGCTTAGGGAGTCTCAGAAATGGCTTTTACCCCGCTGCATGACCGCGTGCTTGTTCGCCGCGTTGAGAGCGACGAGAAAACCGCTGGTGGTCTGATCATTCCGGAAAGCGCCAAGGAAAAACCGGCTGAAGGTCTGGTTGTGGCCGTAGGCGCTGGCGCCAAGGACGACGATGGCGATCGCATCGCGATGGACGTCAAAGAAGGCGACAAGATCCTTTTCGGCAAATGGTCGGGCACCGAAATCACCGTCGACGGTGAAGAGCTGCTGATCATGAAAGAAGCTGACATCATGGGCATCCTGTCCTGATCGTCTGCTGACTGAATTATCTGAATTACACGAATTTACTGGAGTAAGCTAAATGGCTGCTAAGGACGTAAAGTTCGACACCGATGCCCGCAATGCAATGCTGCGTGGCGTCAACGTACTGGCTGACGCTGTCAAAGTGACCCTGGGCCCGAAAGGCCGCAACGTGGTACTGGACAAGTCGTTCGGCGCACCCCGCATCACCAAAGATGGTGTGTCGGTTGCCAAAGAGATCGAGCTGGAAGACAAGTTCGAAAACATGGGCGCGCAGATGGTCAAAGAAGTGGCTTCGCGCACCAATGATGAAGCCGGCGACGGCACCACCACTGCTACCGTTCTGGCTCAAGCCATCGTGCGCGAAGGTCTGAAGCAGGTTGCTGCTGGCCTGAACCCGATGGATCTGAAGCGCGGCATCGACCTGGCGACTGCCAAGGTTGTTGAAGGCATCAAAGCCTCGGCACGTGACGTTGCAGACAGCGACGAAGTTGCTCAGGTTGGCACCATCTCGGCCAACGGCGAAGCTGAAATCGGCCAGCAGATCGCAGACGCGATGCAGAAAGTTGGCAACGAAGGCGTTATCACTGTTGAAGAAAACAAGGGTCTGGAAACCGAGACCACTGTTGTTGAAGGCATGCAGTTCGACCGCGGCTACCTGTCGCCCTACTTCGTGACCAACCCCGACAAGATGATCGCTGATCTGGACGACTGTCTGGTTCTGCTGCACGAGAAGAAACTGTCGTCGCTGCAGTCGATGGTTCCGCTGCTCGAGCAGGTGATCCAGTCGCAGAAGCCGCTGCTGATCATTGCTGAGGACGTTGAAGGCGAAGCTCTGGCAACTCTGGTTGTCAACAAGCTGCGCGGCGGTCTGAAAATCGCGGCTGTTAAGGCTCCGGGCTTTGGCGATCGTCGTAAAGCCATGCTGCAGGACATCGCGATCCTGACTGGTGGTCAAGTGATCTCGGAAGATCTGGGCATGAAGCTCGAGTCCGTGACCATGGACATGTTGGGCACCGCCAAGAAGATCGAAATCACCAAAGACGAAACAACCATCGTTGACGGTGCTGGCGAGAAAGCCGAGATCGAAGCACGTGTTGCTCAGATCCGCGCCCAAGCCGAAGAAACCTCGTCGGACTACGACCGTGAGAAGCTGCAAGAGCGCGTTGCCAAACTGGCAGGCGGTGTTGCTGTGATCCGCGTTGGCGGCATGACTGAAGTGGAAGTGAAAGAGCGTAAGGACCGTGTGGACGATGCTCTGAACGCGACCCGCGCTGCTGTTCAGGAAGGCGTCATCGTTGGTGGTGGTGTTGCTCTGGTTCAGGCAGGCAAGGCTCTGGCTGGTCTGGAAGGTGCGAACTCGGATCAGAACGCTGGTATCGTTATCGTGCGTAAAGCTATCGAAGCACCGCTGCGTCAGATTGCTGAAAACGCTGGCGTCGACGGCGCTGTTGTGGCTGGCAAAGTGCGCGAGTCGGACGACACCGCATTCGGCTTCAACGCTCAGACCGAAGAATATGGCGACATGTTCTCGTTCGGTGTGATCGATCCGGCCAAAGTAACCCGTACCGCTCTGGAAGATGCGGCATCGGTTGCTGGTCTGCTGATCACCACCGAAGCCATGGTTGCTGACAAGCCGTCGAAAGACGGTGGCGCTGGCGCCGGCATGCCCGACATGGGCGGCATGGGCGGCATGGGCGGCATGATGTAATCAGAATTCGCTAGTCGAATTCTGATGGCGTTAGGCGAATTCCCAACGGGAAATCGCCGAAAGCCCACCAGCCCTACGAAATTAGGCAAAGGCGTCCTTCGGGGCGCCTTTGTTGCGTTCAGCGCTGTTGGCGCCGGACAGGAAATCAGCTGTGTTTCGAGATGCCACAGAGTGGCACCTTCAAACCCCAGAAAATTGAGAAAATGGCGGTTGTTAAGCCGCCTCGTCATTCTCACAAACGGATTTTCAGGGGGGATATGGGGCGTTAGCCTTGTAGCGGGTATCGATCAGGCTCTTCAAAGACATCAATAACCTTGGTGCCTGCCTTGATGTCACCGCCATGTTCTACCCCATCTGGAATGGAATAGCTGTCACCGGGGCCATAGATCTTGGTTTCCCCGCCAATCGTCAGTTTAACCTCTCCCTGCAACACCGTGCCCCATTGCGCCTTGTGGGAATGCATCGGCAGCGTGAAGTCCTGGTAAAACTCGAAAAACACCGCCAGGCCGGCGTCGGAGCGGATGGCGAAAGATTTCACAATCTCGTCCGAGAAGGGCACATCAAGCGACGGAAAGGCGCGAATGAAGCTGGGGTAGTCCATGAAAGGGTCCAATCAATTAGATGAAGAAATGGAGTCTGATCTTATCAAAACTAGCACAGAGTCCTGCTTTTGGGGATTCGCATTTGGCAAGTAGGCGGGGCGCACGGACAAAGTTCGCATTGCCCCCTTACAACTTCTAACAATTCCACTTATGTTAACGCCCATAACATCACTTTTATTGGCAAGGGACAGCCATGTTTCGTTCATTCCTTCTTCTGTGCGCCACACTGATCGCAACCCCCAGCCTCGCGGATGAGGAGTATCGCTTCGGCGATGATGCCTACATTGCGGGGGACAACGTGACCCTGTCGGGAGACGCTGTGGATGACGCTTTTGTGGTCGGCAACACGATTGTGGTTTCGGCCCCGGTAAGCGGCAGCGCACATGCGGGGGGACGTTCGGTGTCGATCTCGGCCCCGGTGGGGCAGAGCCTTTACGCGGCGGGGATGAATGTGAACGTCTCGGCCCCGGTTGGTGGGGATGCACAGCTTCTGGGCGATACGGTTCTGGTGACGGCACCGATTTCTGGCGATCTACGCCTTGGCGCGCAGCGGGCCGAAATCACGGCCTCGATCGGTGATGACGCGCTGATCGCGGCCGAACATATCCTGCTGACCGAAACCATTGCGGGCGACGCCAGCCTGTCCACGAAAACCATCAGTTTCGGTGAGAACGCCCGGATCGAGGGCACGCTGTATCTGTATGCGGATGAACCGGATGCGATTGAGATCCCGGCCCATGTCGTGCCGGCAGATCGGATCGAGCGTCACGACGCAGATGCATTTGATCCGGCGGCGGATCCCGAAGGGGGCGCAACCGCAGAAGCTAGCGGCGGCTGGATGTCGTGGCTGGGCGGCAAAGTGACCTCGATCCTGATCCTGACCGCACTGGCGACCCTGATTGCGGCTCTGGCACCGGGTTTCCTGATGAACCTGCGTGAGCGCACCCTTGAAACCCCGATGCGCGCGTTGTGGATGGGCTTTCTGTCGATTTCGGCATTGGCCGGGTCGCTGTTCCTGTTCGCCTTGACGGGCTATGGTATCTTGCTGGTTCCGGCGTCGATCGTATTGGCGGTGTTGCTGGGCGTCGCGGGCTATGTGATTGGCAGCTATATTCTGGGCGTCGGCGTGATGAGTGCACTGAGCCGCCCGCTTCCGGAAACCCTGTCCGAACGTGCCATTGCGGCAGCTGTCGGCGCAGTGGCCGTGACGCTGCTGGCCCTGATCCCGGTGATTGGATGGATCGGCGTGTTGGCTGTAGCGATCGTCGGGGCAGGCGCCCTGATCATCCGCTGGTTCGCGCCGGGCTTCCACACCGAGGTGCGCTAAACCGTGCCCATCGGGCGCGCGTTTGGCCTATCGGCTCGAACCCCTGTGTTGATACGAGTATTCTGAAGCCATGAGAGTGACCGCTGTTATTGCCCTTCTGATGACGTTCATCAGCGCGCTTCCCGCCCGTGCGGATTGCGTGGTGCTGTTGCATGGTCTTGCGCGGTCGGCCTCGTCCATGTGGGTGATGGAGGAAGCGCTTGAGGCCGAGGGCTATAAGGTGGTCAACCTTGGCTACCCGTCAACCAAGGCCGAAATTCCGGTTCTGGCCAATGTGGCCATCCCCCCTGCGGTCGAGGCCTGCGGGGACGAGCGGTTGCATTTCGTGACGCACTCGATGGGCGGCATCCTTGTGCGCGTCTGGTTGGACGATAATCATCCTAAGAATCTTGGGCGCGTTGTAATGCTGGCCCCGCCCAATCAAGGCTCGCAACTGGTGGATGAGTTCGCCGAACTGGAGCCTTTCGAATGGATCAACGGTCCTGCCGGATTGCAGCTGGGCACGGGTCAGGACTCGGTTCCCAATCAAACGGGAAGCGCCCAGTTCGAACTGGGCGTGATCGCCGGAAACCGATCGCTGAACCCGATCTATTCGGCGGTGATCGACGGCGCGGATGACGGGAAGGTCTCGGTCGAAAGCACACGGGTCGAAGGGATGGACGACCACATCACCCTACCGGTGACCCACACCTTCATGATGGTGAACCCGTTGGTAATCACGCAGGTCGAAAGCTTCCTACGTGATGGAAAGTTCGAACACGGGCTGACTCTGGCCGATGTGTTGGACCGAATCGCAATCGAGGCGGGCTATCGCAAAAAATCCCCAGAGTGACGGCGTTCGTCACCGAAGGTAGTTCAGGCGGCGATTACACCGCCTGACTATGTCCGCTTTCATTCATCTCGTATGCGTCAAAGTGGCGGGCGATGATGCGTGCAAGCGGGCGGGATTCGTCGCGGATGGTCAGCACGTTGTCCACCAGATCCGTCGTTCCAGGCATCGCTTCTTCAAGACCATCGACCCACTCAAGCAGGGTCCCTACCGGCAGGGATTGCTCCTTGGCCAGTGCGGCCAGATCGGCACGGAAATAGCACAAAAGCTCTTCGATCACGCGGCCTCGCGCGATGTCATCACCTGTAAACGTGTGCCCTTTGGCGGCGGTCAGCTGCCCGTCACGCGCAGCAGCTTGATATTTGGCGGTGGCTGGCTGGTTCTGCACATAGCCCTGCGGATAGCGCGCGATCGAGCTTGCGCCCACGCCCATCAACACCTCGGACGCGTCCTCGGTATAGCCTTGGAAGTTCCGCTTCATCGTGCCGGCTTTATGCGCTTTCGCCAGACCATCCGTGGGCAGGGCGAAGTGGTCGATGCCGATCTCGTCATAACCGCTGGCTACGAACAGATCGCGGGCGGTGTTGAACAGGTCGAGACGCTCTTCGGCCGAGGGCAGGGCCTCGGTCGGGATAAGGGTCTGGCGGCGTGCCATCCACGGGACGTGGGCATAGCCGAACAGGGCCACGCGGTCCGGGCCAAGGCTGATCAGCTTTTCAACCGAATCTGTGACACGTGCGACATTCTGGTGGGGTAGGCCGTACAGAATATCCATATTCAGGCTGTCGATCCCACGGGCGCGCAGACCGTCCACGGCGTCCTTGGTGATTTCATAGCTTTGGGGACGCCCGATAACCTCTTGGATCATCGGGTCAAAATCCTGCACGCCAATCGACGCACGGTTCATGCCAGCCGCAGCCAGCGCGTCCAGACGGGCGTCATCAACTTCCGATGGGTCAATCTCGACCGAGAACTGTGCGCCTTCGGCAAGCGGCATTGTGTTCAGAATGGCTGCGGTCAGATCGGCAATCATCTCTGGCTGCAGCAGGGTCGGGGTTCCGCCACCCCAATGCAGGTGTTCGATCTCGATCCCCGGTGCCAGCAGCGATTTGATCGTCGCCAGTTCCGCTTTTAGCGTGTCGACATAGGCGGCAACGGGCTCGGCCGTCGATGTGCCTTGGGTGCGACAGGCGCAAAACCAACACAGGCGTCGGCAAAACGGAATGTGTACATAAAGCGAAACCTTGTTGCCCGACGGAATCGCGCCAATCCAATTGGCAAGCGTATTGGAACCGAAGCCTGCCTTGAAATGAGGAGAGGTCGGATAGCTGGTATATCGGGGGACTCGCGCGTCAAAAAGACCAAGGCGTTTCAGTTGCGTAAGTGTCTGCATTCGAATACGCTGTAACACTAAACGCGCTGCATACTTTGATCAGGATCAAAGCAGGATATTTATCTTGTTCAGGAAACCATGAACGATACCAGTTTCAACCCAAGAGATTGCGGAACGTGCCCGATTCGCCACCGTGCCGTGTGTTCGCGCTGTGAGCCGGATGAGTTGGAGCATCTGGACGACATCAAGTATTATCGCACCTATGAAGCAGGCCAGCCTGTCATCTGGGCGGGGGACCCGATGGAGTTCGTGGCCAGCGTCGTCACCGGGATCGCAACCCTGAGCCAGACGATGGAAGACGGGCGGACCCAAATGGTCGGCTTGTTGCTGCCGTCTGACTTCATTGGCCGTCCGGGACGTGAACAAGCGCCGTTCGATGTGGTTGCCGTCACCGACCTGACCCTGTGCTGTTTCCGCAAGAAGCCTTTTGAAAATCTGATGGGCTCGACCCCGTCGATCGGTGGACGGCTGTTGCAGATGACGCTGGACGAACTGGACAGCGCGCGGGAATGGATGCTGGTTCTGGGGCGCAAAACCGCGCGTGAAAAGATTGCCAGCCTTCTGATGATTATCGCGCGCCGGGATGCTGCGTTGCATAAACGGCTGCCCAAAGATGGTATGGAATTCGATCTGCCGCTGACGCGCGAAGCGATGGCAGACTATCTTGGTCTGACGCTTGAAACGGTCAGTCGCCAGATCTCGGCGCTGAAAAAGGCTGGAGTGATCCAGCTTCAGGGCAAGCGCCAAGTGCACATCCCCGACCTGCAAAGACTGGTGTCCGAGACCGGGGATGATATCGACGGCGGTCACATTTTCTAAACCGCCGTCTGTTTGGTTTTAGTGTGCCATCAGTACCGGAACTGCTGCAATTTCAAGCATATGCCGGGTGGCGCCGCCCAGAATGGATTCGCGGAACCGCGAGTGGCCATAGGCCCCCATCACGATCAAATCTGCATTCTTGTCACTGGCGTGGCGGTTCAGAATGTCCGCGATGCGCGGCATGGTCTTGGCCAGAACTGACACCTCTGCCCGGATGCCGTGACGCGCCAGCATCTGGCTAAGTGCGCCGCCGGGGTCTGAGCGTTCGGGCCCATGCTGTGGCGGATCAATGACAGCGATCGAGATCGATTCGGCGGCCTTCAGGAACGGCATGGCCGCGCGAATCGCACGCAGCGATTCGGAGCTTTCATTCCATGCGATCACTACATTTGTGGGCGGTTCCGACATAGACACCTCATCTGGCAGCACAAGAGCCGGTACGCCGCCGTCGAACATGGCGCTTTCGATAATGGCCTCGGCATTGTGGCCACGGCCTTCGCCATAGGGGCGGGGCAGGATGACCAGATCCGCGAATCGAGAGCGATGCGCCACCACATGGTTCAGCGTGACCGATTGAGTGGCCAGTGCCGTGGTCGACCACGGCATTACATTCGATGCAAGAATCTGCCGGATGTCTTGTTCCAGCGCTTCGATGTCCTCGCGGACTTGGGAAAGGTTGTCTTGCACCATCATCGCGGATGCCCCGGCATAGTAAAACCCTTGCTGTGAAGGGTCGATGCCAAGGCATAAGGCCTCAAGATGTGCGTCGAAACGCTCGGACAGACAGCGTGCAGTATCCAGCGCAGGGCGGAACCGCGTGTCGTCTGATATGATTGTCATAATCGTTTTGTAGTCCATGTCAGGCCTCCAGCGAATGTCACTAAAAGGGTGCCAAGCCTTCACCTGTGACGCTTTGACATGGGTCAAGCGCCGAAATCTGCCCGGGTGCGGCAAGTTTTGACATGGATCAAGGCGAGGGGCTGGGGTTAAGTCCAAACCGACGAAAGTCGATAGGTGCCCCGAGTCTATTTAGGGTCAAGTGGGCACAAGACAATGACGAAGGGACGCAAAATGTGGGATTACCTCAAACTGGTGATTTTCGCGCTGATAACAGTATTGGCCGCAATCGCCGCTAGCTATGCCCGCGACGTAGCCTACCAAGTACACGCTATTCTGGTAGTTCTGATCGCGGCTGGCCTGTTCGTTTACACACTGCGAGGTGTGGGAAGCGAAAAGGTCGTTGAAACCGGATATATGGATGGGCCCATTCGCGTGGGCGCGGCCTTGACTGCCTTTTGGGGCGTCGTAGGCTTCTTGGTCGGGACGTTCATCGCGTTCCAGCTGGCCTTTCCTGAACTGAACTTTGCCTGGGCCGAAGGTTATTTGAACTTTGGTCGTCTGCGCCCACTGCACACCTCGGCAGTGATTTTCGCATTTGGCGGTACAGCTCTGATTACCAGCTCGTTCTACGTGGTGCAGCGCACCTCGGGTGCACGCCTTTGGGGCGGCAACCTGGCGTGGTTCGTGTTCTGGGGCTACCAGATTGTGATCCTGCTGGCTGCAACCGGTTATCTGCTTGGAGCAACCCACGGTAAAGAATACGCCGAACCCGAATGGTACACCGACCTGTGGCTGACCATCGTTTGGGTGGCTTACCTGGTGGTCTTCATGGGTACGCTGATGAAGCGGAAAGAGCCGCACATCTATGTAGCCAACTGGTTCTTCCTGTCCTTCATCATCACCGTTGCCATGCTGCACGTTGTGAACAACCTGGCTGTTCCCGTGTCGATCTTCGGTTCGAAATCGGTACAGCTGTTTGCTGGTGTACAAGATGCGATGACCCAGTGGTGGTATGGCCACAACGCTGTGGGCTTCTTCCTGACCGCTGGCTTCTTGGGCATGATGTATTACTTCGTGCCGAAGCAGGCTGAACGTCCTGTCTTCTCGTACAAGCTGTCGATCATCCACTTCTGGGCCCTGATCTTCCTGTACATCTGGGCTGGTCCGCACCACCTGCACTACACCGCTCTGCCGGATTGGGCCTCGACCCTTGGTATGGTGTTCTCGATCGTACTGTGGATGCCCAGCTGGGGAGGTATGATCAACGGTCTGATGACCCTGTCGGGTGCATGGGACAAACTGCGCACCGACCCGGTTATCCGTATGATGGTTGTGTCCATCGGCTTCTACGGCATGTCGACCTTCGAAGGTCCGATGATGTCGATCCGCGCCGTGAACTCGCTGTCGCACTACACTGACTGGACCATTGGTCACGTGCACTCGGGTGCTCTTGGCTGGAACGGCATGATCACCTTCGGGATGCTGTACTTCCTAGTCCCCAAACTGTGGAACCGTGCAGGTCTTTACAGCCTGAAACTGGTAAGCTGGCACTTCTGGCTCGCCACCATCGGCATCGTGCTCTACGCCGCGTCGATGTGGGTAACCGGTATCATGGAAGGCCTGATGTGGCGTGAAGTTGATGCGCAAGGCTTCCTTGTGAACTCGTTCGCAGACACCGTTGCCGCTAAGTTCCCGATGTATGTGGTTCGCGGTCTGGGTGGGGTTCTGTTCCTCGCTGGTGCTGTGATCATGTGCTACAACCTCTGGATGACCGTGAAGCGCGCTCCGGCTGCTGAAGCAGCAGGCGACGCAGCAGCGGCACCGGCAGAATAAGGAGGGAATGACTAATGGGAATTCTCGACAAACACGGCGTCATTGAGAAGAACGCCACGATCCTTCTGGTCGGTAGCCTTCTGGTTGTGACCGTGGGTGGCATCGTAGAGATCGCACCGCTCTTCTACCTCGAAAACACGATCGAGGATGTGGAAGGCGTGCGCCCCTACTCGCCGCTCGAGCTTGAGGGCCGGAACATCTATATCCGCGAGGGCTGCTATGTCTGTCACTCGCAGATGATCCGCCCGATGCGCGACGAAGTAGAGCGTTACGGCCACTACAGCCTTGCGGCTGAAAGCCAGTACGACCACCCGTTCCAGTGGGGCTCCAAGCGGACAGGTCCTGACCTTGCCCGCGTCGGTGGCCGCTACTCGGACGAATGGCATGTAGATCACCTGGTTGATCCGCAGTCGGTTGTGCCGGAATCGGTGATGCCGCCGTACGCTTTCCTTTTGGATAAGCTGATCGAGCCGAAATACATCCAGGACGTGATGAAGACGAACCGGATCGTGGGTGTGCCTTACACCGACGAACAGATCGCAAATGCGGAAGCAGATTGGCTAAGCCAAGCTGACCCGGATGGCGACAATTCGGACGTCGACGCGCTCCAGGCACGCTATCCGAAAGCGCAAGCGCGCAACTTCGATGGCAAGCCGGGTGTGTCCGAAATGGACGCTCTGATCGCCTATATGCAGATGTTGGGTACTCTGGTCGACTTCTCGACCTTCACACCTGACGCAAGCCGGTAAGGAGCTGGGATGATGGACACCTATAGCATTATGCGAGCCTTCGCTGACAGCTGGTTCCTGATCGCGATGTTCGCCTTTTTCATCGGGGCAGCAATATTTGCGTTCCGCCCAGGATCGAACAAGGTCCACAAGGACATCGCGAACATCCCCTTCCGCCACGAAGACAAACCTGCCGGTGACCGGGACTGATGTTCCCGGGCGCTCAGCTCAAAAGGAGTTGCGGCAATGAGTAAAAAACCTGTTGAAAAGAAAGATCCCGAAACGACGGGTCACGAATGGGACGGCATTCAGGAGTTTAACAACCCACTGCCCCGTTGGTGGGTCTGGGTGTTCTACGCCACCATCGTTTGGGGTATCTGGTACACAATCGCCTATCCTGCTTGGCCGATGATCAAAGGGGCCACCGCTGGCTACCTTGGCTACTCGACCCGTGCGGAAGTTGCTGAAGAAATCGAACGCTTCAAAGGCATGAACAGCGAATTGGAAGCCCAGCTGGCTTCTGCTGACCTGACCACGCTGAGCCAAGGTTCGGATCTGCACAACTACGCCATTCAGTCGGGCCGAGCGACCTACGCCACCTGGTGTTCGCAGTGTCACGGTTCAGGCGCAAACGGTGCCGTTGGTTATCCGAACCTCTTGGACAATGATTGGCTCTGGGGCGGTACGTTGGAAGACATCCAGATGACGGTTGCCTACGGTATTCGTTCGGACGACAATGACGATACCCGTTATTCGGAAATGCCCGCCTTCGGTGACGATTATCTGAGCGACGAAGAAATCGCACAGGTTGTGGCCTACACCATGTCGCTGTCGTCGGTGACCAAAGACGCTGCTGACATGTCGCTGGTTGCTGACGGTGCCGTGGTCTTTGCGGACAACTGCTCGTCCTGCCACATGGAAGACGGCACGGGTGACCGTACCCAAGGTGCTCCGAACCTGACCGATGCCATCTGGCTGTTCGGTGACGGCAAAGACGCGATCACCGAGGTCGTTTCGGAAGGCCCCTACGGCGTTATGCCTGCCTGGAGCGGCAAGCTGACCGACAGCCAAATCAACGCTGTATCGGCTTACATCCACCAGTTGGGCGGCGGCGAATAAGCCCCGGCCTCTGGCCTAAAACATTCGTCCAAGCGCCTGCGCTTGGACGGCCCAAGATCCGGGGCCTCACTCCCCGGTCAAAGGCACCGACCTCTGATCCTGTTCGCGCGTTTCTCCGAGGTCGGTGCCGCCAAATTTCGAAACCCGGGTGCATGTCGCCCGGGTTTCTTTTTGGTGTGTAGGGAATCAGATTTCCCCTGTGTAATTCCGAGTGTGCTCGCGCCCCCTGCGACCTTTTTGCACTGCGACACTCTGCAAACTCGTCCTTTCTCAGAGGCTTAGATAGGCAGTCGGTGAAAACCTTCAGGAAAAGTCTTGATCCACATCAAGGCTTAGATCTGGAATAGTTCCTAAGTGGAACCTCAAGCGAAACACAGGATCCGAGAAACAGTCATGTCTGACGCCCCAGAGCAGCTATATGCCCCGCGCGAGCCAGTCTTCCCGAAACGGGTAAAGGGCACCTTCCGTAGCCTTAAGTGGTGGATCATGGGGATCACCCTTGGCATCTACTATCTTGCCCCGTGGATCCGTTGGGATCGTGGCCCGAACCTGCCCGATCAGGCGATCCTTGTGGACATGGCCAACCGCCGGTTCTTCTTCTTCTGGATCGAAATCTGGCCGCATGAATTCTATTTCATCGCGGGCCTATTGATCATGGCAGGGCTTGGGTTGTTCCTGTTTACGTCTGCCGCTGGTCGGGTGTGGTGCGGCTATGCCTGTCCGCAGACCGTGTGGACCGACCTTATGATCCTTGTCGAGCGCTGGATCGAAGGCGACCGAAACGCGCGCATCCGTCTGCACCGGCAAAAATGGAATGCCGAGAAGATCCGCAAGCGTCTGGTGAAGTTCATCGCTTGGATCTTGATCGCTGTCGCCACCGGCGGCGCGTGGGTGTTCTATTTTGCCGATGCCCCCACGCTTTTGATGGATTTGGTGGCGGGGCAGGCGCACCCGCTGGCCTATTCGACCGTCTTGGTGCTGACGCTAACCACTTTCTTCTTCGGCGGCATCGCGCGCGAGCAAATCTGCATTTATGCCTGCCCCTGGCCGCGTATTCAGGCGGCTATGATGGACGAAGACACAATCACTATCGCCTATCGCGACTGGCGTGGCGAACCACGAGGCCGTGGTAAGAAACGGGACGATCTGGGCGACTGTATCGACTGTAACGCCTGCGTTGCCGTCTGCCCGATGGGCATCGACATTCGCGATGGCCAGCAGATGGAATGCATCACCTGCGGTCTGTGCATCGATGCCTGTGATGAGATGATGGTGAAGGTCGGCAAAGAACGTGGCTTGATCGACTATCTTGCGCTGAAAGATGAGTCGTACGAACGCGCCGGGAATGTGAAAATCCCGGTGATGAAGCACCTGCTACGTCCGCGCACCATTCTTTACACCTCGCTTTGGACGCTGGTTGGGGTCGCGTTGACCGTGGCCGTGTTTGCCCGTCCCAAAGTCGACGTCACCATTCGCCCCGTCCGTAACCCCACCTATGTGACACTGTCGGACGGTGCGATCCGCAACACCTATGACGTGGGTGTGCGGAACCGCCACGGCGAAGAATGGCCCTATTACTTTACCCTGACAGACGGCAGCCCGCTGACGGTAGAACTGGAAGGCAGCGACAAACTTGTGCTAGTAGCTCCGCCTGATACCGAGGCCAAACAGCGTGTCTATGTTGTTGCGCCTCCGGGTTCGGAAGCCGCCAAGCTGGACCGTACTGACCTGCGCATCTGGGTCGTGGATGGCGTGACCGGAGACCGTGCCCACCTTGACACTGTCTTTAACGGAAGAGGGCGCTGAGCCATGGGTGAGAAAACCGAGAAGAAAGAGTTCGAACTGACGGGCAAACATGTGCTGGCCATCGTGGTTACGGCGTTTTCGATCATCATCGGTGTGAATATCTTCATGGCCTATTCGGCCGTGGGGACATTCCCCGGGCTTGAGACCAAGAATTCGTATGTCGCCAGTCAGAAGTTTGACTCCCAGCGTGCCGCCCAAGAGGGGCTGGGCTGGGACGTGTCCGCCCGGATCGAGGGTGAGACTCTGGTTCTGGATATCAAGGACGAGAACGGCGACGCTGTGACCGTCACTTCGCTTTACGGCCTTCTGGGCCGGGCGACCCATGTGAATGAAGACCAAGAACCTGAATTCAGCCAAGACTCGACCGGCGCTTATGTTGCGCAGGTGGGCAAGCTGGGTGACGGCAACTGGAACCTGCGGATGAATGCAGTGGCGGAAGACGGCACCAGCTTTCAACAGCGGATTCCGATTTATCTGAAGACCAACTAAGTCTTCAAAAAGCGCGCGAACAAGGAATACATTATGGCTGCTCCGATCTCTGCCTGTCCGGCGTGTGACGCTGCCCCGCTTGCGGAAGAGCAAGCGGGCAAGGGCTATCGCGGCAATGGGATGGAAGCGAAGCGGATCATGCTTTCGCTGCCCCAGATTTACTGTGCGGCCTGTATCGCGGGCGTGGAACGTGGGCTGGCCAAACAGGACGGTGTGCGCTCGGCGCGTGTGAACCTGACATTGAAGCGGGCCGTTGTTGATGTGGACCAGGATGTCGAAGCACAGACGTTGGCCGATTATCTGACCGGCATCGGGTTCGAAGCGTACGAGCTAGATCCGGGCCAGTTGAAAGCAACTGCCACCGACAAACACGGCAAAGACCTTTTGATGCGTTTGGGCGTGTCGGGCTTTGCCATGATGAACGTGATGCTGCTGAGCGTCGCGGTCTGGTCGGGGGCCACGGATGCAACGCGCGATCTGTTCCACTGGATCAGCGCGGGCATCGCCATTCCGACCGTGGGCTTCTCAAGCCAGGTGTTCTTCAAATCCGCATGGTCGGCCCTTCGGGTACGCCGGTTGAACATGGATGTACCGATCTCTCTGGCGATCCTGCTGGCGCTGGGCATGTCGATCTATGAAACCATGCACTCGGGCAAGCACGCTTATTTCGATGCAGCCTTGTCGCTGACCTTCTTCCTGCTGGCAGGACGCTATCTGGACTACCGTACGCGTGCGGTCGCTCGATCTGCAGCCGAGGAATTGGCTGCGCTGGAAGTCCCGCGTGCTTTGCGCGTGGTCGCGGGCCAAGCCGACGAACAGGTCCCAGTGTCCGAGCTGGAGCCGGGACAGATCGTGCGCGTCGTGCCGGGATCCCGCGTTCCCGTGGATGGCATCGTCACCGGCGGCGAAAGCGAGCTGGACCGCTCGCTTCTGACCGGGGAAAGCCTGCCTGTGGCGGCGTCGCCGGACAGCATCGTCTCGGCGGGCGAGGTGAACCTGACTGGCCCTCTGACCGTACGCGTAACAGCTGCCGGGCGTGACAGCTCGCTGCACCGGATGGCCGATTTGGTCGCCATCGCGGAAACCGCGCGCAACCGCTATACGTCGCTGGCGGATAAAGCCGCCGCCGTCTATGCGCCGGTGGTGCACATTCTGTCTTTCGCGGCCTTCCTGTTCTGGGTTTGGTATTCCGGCGACTGGCGCATGTCGATGAACATCGCCGTTGCCACGCTGATCATCACTTGCCCTTGTGCGCTGGGTCTGGCTGTACCGGCCGTGACCACGGCGGCCTCGGGCCGTTTGTTCAAGCAGGGGATGCTTTTGAAATCCGCCACCGCGATGGAGCGTCTGGCCGAGGTGGATCACGTCGTGTTCGACAAGACCGGCACTCTGACCGAGGGTAAGCCCGCACTGGATGCACTGGCCCGCCACAAGGACCGCGACCTGCAGGTCGCGCTTGCGTTGGCCGAAGGTTCCAGCCACCCGCTGGCTCAATCCCTGACCCAAGCTGCCCGCGCCGCTGGCGTGCACCCCGCCGAGGTGTCTCAAGTGACCGAGGTTCCGGGCAAGGGCATCGAAGGGCAGTGGACCGGAAAAACCGTCCGCCTTGGCCGCGCCGAATGGCTGGGCGCCAACGCTGTTGGGCAAACCGCGACCTATCTGTCGATCTCGGGCGCCAAGCCGGTGGCCTTCACCTTCACCGATGCGCTGCGCCCCGGTGTAGAAGAGGCGATCACCGCCCTGAAAGCCAAAGGCATGGGCGTCACGCTGATTTCGGGCGATGTGCCCGCCGCGGTGGCCGACATCGCGGGTCGTGTGGGCATCGAAGACTGGCAGGCCGACACGCTGCCCGAAGACAAGGCCGAGTTCGTGGCTCGTCTGGGTAAGTCGGGCCGCAAGGTGCTGATGGTTGGCGACGGTCTGAACGACACGGCGGCACTGGCGGCTGCGCATGTCTCGATCTCGCCTGCATCTGCGCTGGAAGCCGCCCGCGTGGTGTCCGACATCGTGCTGCTGGGCAAATCGATGGAGCCGCTGGCCGGTGCCATCGACATGTCGAAATCGGCCACCCGCCGGATCAAGGAAAACTTCGCTATCTCAGCAGGTTACAACCTCATTGCCATTCCGGTTGCCCTGTTGGGCTTTGCAACACCATTGGCCGCAGCCCTTGCCATGTCGACCTCGTCGGTGTCAGTGTCATTGAACGCTCTGCGTCTGAAGAAAGGCTAAGCCGATGAACGTCCTTGTGTACCTGATCCCCATTTCCTTGCTTTTGGGAGCGCTGGGTCTGGCTGCGTTCTTCTGGACCTTGAAGACGGAACAATATGACGACCCCGATGGGGACGGTCAGCGTATTCTTAGCGATAGGTGGGATGATAATCCGCCGGAAGAGTAACGTCGCTACACGATCCCGTTTCGCAACGCGATCATCGCGGCATGGGTGCGGTTCTTCGCACCCAGCTTGGTGATGATCGACCGCATATGCATCTTCACGGTGACCTCCTGAATGCCAAATATATGGGCGATTTCCTTGTTCTGGCGACCCGCACAGAGGCTGTCCAGAATTTGCATCTCGCGCCGTGATAATCTGGTGCCGTGCTGGTCGATATTTGGCCGATGAGAGATGGGGTAGGCCATCAGACCAAGGTCTTCGCTGATCAGGGTCAGGATGCTGGCCAGAGCGGTCTCGGAGATTTCGACCGGCGCCCCCACGCAAGCCCCCGTCCGCAGGGCTTGCCGCAGCAGGTCCACCTCTTTCTTGGGCAGCAAGAGCGCGACGGCCAACCGCTTGTCACGACGACACAGCTTTTCGATGGCCTTCAGACCACCGAGGTCGGGCAAACGATAGTCGATGACAGCACAATCATATCCGGGCGCTTTCCCAAGCGTGTCCAAAGCGCGCTGCATCGAGTCGGCTTCAAATGGGGAAGGAATGCCGCAACTCTCGGCGGCGGCAAGAACCGTGCGCCGAAGCGTGGCATCATCAGAGGCAATCAGCAGTTTCATAGCGGCGCTCCGCACCTTGCGTCGCGTAAAATGGCACGACCAGCTATGACGGGCTCTGAATTGGCAGCGCCAAGACAATCCGCATTGGTGTCACAGAAGGCCGAACTAATGCGGGTCACCCGTCAGAAAACAGCGTTCTTACGCATGCCGAAAGCGTGCGCAGTCACGTGAATTATCTCACTAAGGATACCACAGAAGGGACTATTTTGTCCACAATCAGGGCAACGCCCTGCTGGTTCGGGTGCAGCCCGTCGGCCTGAAGATACAGGCGCCGCGCGTCGGCGAATGTCCCGGCGGTGGCGATGCCATCTAGGAAGTTCGGGAACAGATCGACGCTGAATTCCTGAGCAAGATCCGGGAAAACCTGCTGGAAATCAGCGCGGTAGCCTTCGCCGAAATTGGATGACGCAAGGACGCCGATCAGCAGGGTTGGGATGCCCTTGTCCTGCAGTTCCGTCAGGATTGCGGCAAGATTGCGCTGCGTTTCTTCCGGCGAGATACCGCGCAGCATGTCATTTCCGCCAAGCGCGACCATAGCGACGTCGATGTCGTCGGTCAGGATCCACCCAAGACGTGCGGCTCCTCCGGCCGAGGTGTCCCCGGATACGCCCGCATTGACCACTTGAACGTCCAGGCCTTGCTCGGTTAACGCGGTTTCCAACTGGGGCACGAACCCCTCAGCCTGCGGCAGGCCATATCCAGCCGTCAAACTATCACCCAGCGCAAGAATCGTAGTGGTTTCCGCTTGCGCCGCACAGGCCATGAAAACTGTCAGGAATAGCCCCTTGAGACCGCGGGCCAAAACCCCATATGCAGCTGATATCATGCCATTCTCCTAAAGAAGGTCTGCCCCATGACGACCCCGGTTCTATCCCTGCGCGACGTGCGCCTGACGCTTGGCAATAATGCAGGCCGGACTGAGATCCTCAAGGGCATTGACCTAAATGTGACTACTGGCGAAACCGTGGGTCTGACGGGGCCGTCCGGGTCGGGTAAATCCTCGCTTCTGATGCTTATGGGCGGGCTGGATCAGGCCACAGGTGGAAGCGTTCAGGCGCTGGGTCAAGACCTTGGCGCGATGAACGAAGATCGGCTGGCGCGGTTCCGCCGCGACCACATGGGCGTTGTGTTTCAGTCCTTTCATCTGATCCCGACCATGACTGCACTGGAAAACGTCGCGACCCCCTTGGAACTGGCCGGTGTGTCCGACGCGTTCGACCGCGCCACGCAAGAGCTTGAGGCAGTGGGTCTATCCCATCGTCTGCACCATTATCCCAGCCAGATGTCGGGCGGCGAACAACAGCGTGTCGCGCTTGCCCGCGCTGCCGCGCCCCGGCCCGAAATCCTGCTGGCGGATGAACCGACTGGTAATCTGGACGGCACTACCGGAGCCTCGATCATGGATCTGCTGTTTGGACTGCGCGACCGTCACGGATCGACCCTGATCCTTGTCACCCACGCCCCCGAACTGGCCGAGCGCTGTGACCGCGTGGTGCACATCCAAGACGGGCGACTTGCATGATCCAGAACATCGCCCAGAATTTCGGGATGGCCTGGCGCCTGACCCGGCGCGAGCTGCGCGGCGGGATCAAAGGCTTCCGTATCTTCCTTGCTTGCCTGATCCTGGGTGTTGCCGCCATCGCTGCCGTCGGGTCGGTGCGCGAAGCCTTGCGCGCTGGCCTGTCCAGCCAAGGCGCAGTGCTGCTCGGAGGCGATGCTTCGATCTCTTTCACCTATCGCTTCGCGGATGAGGCCGAACTGGCCATGATCTCAGACGCAGCCGTCGACCTGTCGGTCATCGCCGATTTCCGATCCATGATCGTGGTCGGCGAGGAACGCGCACTGACACAGGTGAAAGCCGTTGATGACGCCTATCCGCTCTATGGCACGGCGAGGTTGGACCCACCGATGCCGATGGCCGCCGCGCTGGACGGGGTGAACGGCCAGCCCGGGATCGTCATGGACGATCTTCTAATCGATCGTTTGGGCCTTGAGGTCGGTGACAGTTTGACATTGGGCGAAATCCCCTTTGTCCTGATGGCCGAGCTGGTCAGCGAACCGGACAACGCCACGGGCGGGTTCGGGCTTGGCCCGCGTTCGATCCTGCGCCGCTCGGCGCTGGACGGCTCCAGCCTGTTGTCTGAAGGCACGCTGTTTGACAGCCACTATCGCATGCGCCTGCCCGAGGGCGGCATCGGCCCGGCCTATGGCGTGCTGATGCCCGCGCTTGAACCCAACGGCGCACGATGGCAGGACGCGCGCGATGGCGCGCCCGGGATGCGGCGCCTGATCGACCGTCTGGGCGCTTTCCTTGTCCTTGTCGGGCTGGCGGGGCTGGCGGTCGGAGGCGTCGGCATCTCGGCCGCGATCCGGTCTTATCTGGACGAAAAAACCGGCACAATTGCGATCCTGCGCGCCCTTGGTGCCGAACGTCGTGTGATCTTCCTGACCTACTTTTTACAGATCGGCACTCTGACCCTTCTGGGGTTGGCGCTGGGCGTGATTCTCGGCGCGCTGATCCCGGCACTGCTGGTCCCCGTCATCGCGCAGTCGCTGCCGGTGTCAGCCGAACTGACCCTCTATCCCCGCCCACTGGCCGAGGCTGCGCTTTACGGCGTCCTTGCCGCACTCCTTTTCACCCTTTGGCCCCTGGCCCGCACGGAAGAGGTCAAAGCCGCCGACCTGTTCCGCGATGCAGCCCTTGGCTCGAACCGCCTGCCGCGTCCACTGTTCATTGGGCTCTGCGTCGCCATTCTGGCGCTGCTGGTCTGGGTGGCGGCAAAGTTCTCGGGCATGGCGCCCTTGGCGATGTGGAGCTTCATCGGCCTTGGCGGCGCCTTTGCCACGCTGGTCCTGACAGGGATAGCCGTGAAATACGCCGCCCGCTGGTTGGGTCACCGCCAAATCCTGCGCCGCGTGCCAACCCTGCGCATGGCCTTCACCGCCGTGGGCGGCCCGGGAGGCGAGGCCGGGGCGGTGGTCCTATCGCTCGGTCTTGGGTTGGCCGTTCTTGCTGCCGTGGGCCAGATCGACAACAACCTGCGCGGCGCGATCTCGCGCGACTTGCCAGACGTGGCCCCAAGTTTCTTCGTTGTGGACATCCAGCCCGACCAGATCGACGCCGTAAAGGCGCGTCTGAACGGCGACCCCTTCGTCAGCCGCATCGACACCGCCCCTATGCTGCGCGGCGTGATCACCCAGATCAATGACCGTCCCGCGGGCGAGGTCGCCGGTGGTCATTGGGTCATCCGTGGCGATCGGGGTCTGACCTATTCCGCAAAACCCACCCGTACGACGGTGGTCGAGGGCGAATGGTGGCCCGAGGACTACCAAGGCCGGCCCCAGATCAGTTTCGCCGCCGAGGAAGCGCGTGAGATGGGGATTGGCATCGGAGACCAGCTGACCATCAACATTCTGGGTCGCGATATCACCGGCGAAATCACATCACTGCGCGAGGTGGATTTCAGTCAGGCGGGCATGGGCTTTATCCTGACGATGAACCCGTTCGCGCTGGCGGGTGCACCGCACAGCTATATCGCCACGATCTATTCCAAGCAGGAAGGCGAGGCCGCGATCCTGCGCGATCTGGGCAATGCCCACCCGAACATCACCCTGATCTCGGTCCGTGACGCGATCACCCAGATCACCGGATTGATGGGGCAGGTGGCTGCTGCAATCACGTATGGCGCACTGGCCACGCTGGTCACCGGGTTCGTGGTACTTATGGGCGCTGCCGCCGCCGGGGAACGTGCCCGCACTTACGAGGCTGCAATCCTGAAAACCCTCGGCGCGACCCGTGCAGGTATCCTTGTAAACTTCGCCATCCGCTCGGCAGTGTTGGGTGCAGCTGCTGGCGTGGTCGCCGTGGTTGCAGGGGGCATCGCAGGCTGGGCCGTGACGCACTACATCATGGAAGAGAGCTTCGCCTTCGACCTGCAAAACGCCCTTGCCATCGTGTCCGGCGGTGTCGCCGCCACCGTCCTGGCAGGCCTCTTCTTCGCCTTCCGCCCGCTCTCGGCCAAACCCGCCCGCGTCCTGCGCGCCCGCGAGTAACGCCGCATTTTCTTGCCATAAATATCCCGGGGGAGCCTGAGCGGACATTGTCCGGTCAGGCGGGGGCAGCGCCCCCATTGTCCTGACCGAGCAATTCCTTCAACACCAAGGCCATGACGCCCGCGCTGTCGATCATGTCCTGCACACCCACCCATTCGTCGGGCTGGTGTGCCAGATCCAGAATGCCTGGCCCATAGGCGATGCAGTTCTTCAGCTTGCCGATGCGGTCGATATGCTTCTGGTCATAGGTGCCGGGGCTGACCACGTAAGAAGGCTGCGCGCCCAGCACCTTCTCGATCGCCGCAGCCGTTGAGGTCACAACCGGTGCGTCCTTATCAGTCATGGTCGGAATGACCTCGTGCATGTCGCGGATCTCGCACTCGAAGTTCGGGCGTTCAGCCCGGATCGCTTCCAACATCCGGCTGACCTCGGCCTTCACCTCGGTGATGTCCTCTTCCATCAGGAAGCGTCGGTCGATCACGATGCGGCAGCGGTCGGCTACACAGGGTGCAGGTAGCCCGGTGAAATCTGGATCCTGTTCTGGCTCGCCGCCGTGGATCGAGTTGATGTTTAGTGTCGATTGCTTCGCACCCTCGGGCACCACCGGCATGTCGGTGCGTTTGGTGGCGAGAAGCGGGAACAGGTGGCGCTCCATCTCTTCCAACACCGCGCCCATATGGCGAATGGCGCTATCGCCTAAGAAGGGCATCGATCCGTGGGCAATTCGCCCCTTGGTCTCGATCTCGGCCCACCAGACGCCTCGATGGCCAAGACAGATACGGTCTTTGTTCAGAGGTTCGGGGATGATCACATGTTGCACGCGATCCGGGTCGAAATAGCCCTTCTCGGCAAGATAGGCGACGCCGCCATAGCCTCCCGATTCCTCATCCGCCGTGGCGCTGATTTCCACCGCGCCTGCATGGTCCGGGTAGAGCGCGACGAAGGCCTCGGCCGCGATGATCGAGGCCGCCAGCCCGCCCTTCATATCGCATGCTCCGCGCCCATAGACCTTGCCGTCTTCCAATTCGCCGCCAAACGGGTCCTTGGTCCAGCCGTGACCCACCTCGACCACATCATGGTGGCTGTTGAAATGCACACATTCGCCGGGCGCCTTACCCTCGTGTCGGCAAATCACGTTCCAGCGGGGATAGTCTGCACTGTCGCCCGGCGTGCCCTCGGCCCGGATCAGTTCGACTGTCCAGCCTTGCGCACCCATCCGCTCGGCTATGTAGGTGCAGATGGTGCGATATTCGCGGCCCGGAGGGTTCAGCGTCGGGATGCGGATCAGGTCTTGGGTCAGCCGGATCAGGTCATCCTGACGGCGCGCAATTTCGGTCAAAAGCGGGTCGATTTTGTCGGTCATGCCAAGACCCTAGGCGCACTGCGCACGTATCTCAATGGTGGATATAAACCCCGTCGAATTTCGCGGAAAACGCGAAGGAAAACGCTGTTGTGGGGCTTTAAATCGCGGTAAGCTCAACCTAAATAGAAATGTAATAGTGATTAACATGCTTCGCGCGGGCAGCAAGACCTGACCGAAGATTTGGTGGATAGAAGGAGGGCATATGTCCAGTTTTGATAAGCAGATTCGTGAAAGCCAAACGCAGGTTGAAGAGGCGCAGGCCAAGATTTCCGAACTGACCACACGGATCGAAACCGCGCGTGCGAAAGCCGCCAGCGGTGAAGACATCTCGATCGACATCGAAAACGCGACGCTGGACGACGTGCACGCCCACACCGAAGCGATGAATGCCAACATCGCCGAACTGATCATGGGTCTGGACGACGTGACCTCGGGCTTTTCGACCGACTTTGACCAGATGCGGTCGAAGACGGGCTGGGAAAGCTTTGTGGGCATCTTCTCGAAAGCAAAATCGGAAAGCATGCGTCAGGAACGGATGCGCACGGCCTCGATCGACGACAAGCTGCAAGAGCTGATCGCGCAGTCGGATAGCATTGTGAACCTTCTGGAAGGTCAGCTGGCGATGCTGAACGAGCAGAAGGAAAAGGTCGGCGAAAACCTGACCGCCACGCTGGACGAGCGCGAAATGACCGTGGGCGAGCTGGAAAGCCTGCGTGCCGAAATCCTTGGCATGGACCCCAAGATCATCGAACTTGAAAACAAGATCGCCAACGAACAGGACGCCGCCAAACGCACGCAGCTTGAGACCGAGCTGGCCGATCTGAACAGCCAGTACAACGAGATGGTGCAGGAAGAGCAAGTGAAGCTTGCCAAGTCACAGACGTTGGAGCGCTATATCGAGAAGGGCAAAACCTGGGTCGATTCGCTGCAGAACCAAGCCGCGACGCAGATGGTGCTGATCAACAAACTGCAAACAGACACCAAGCAACGCGTGGTGCTGTATGATGCGCTGACCAAGTCATTGAAGACCGCGCAACAGCAGGATGTGGCGCACCGGATCAACGAAATCGGCGTCGAGACCGACAAGGAAGCCCAAGCCGCCATGGCTGCGATTGGCACGGCAACGAACCAGCGCATGGCTGACATGATGGAAGCCCACGAAGACCAGATGGTCTTTGCCCGCGACGTGCTGGAGCAGAAGGCCAAAGCCGACGAACGCTTCGCCCGCCGCTTCGCCGAGATCGTCGAGAAGCACGACAAGAACCTGTATGGGGAATAAGTGCGGTTCTCCTCGCAACAAAATCTAGTCGTTCTTATATCGGGCTTGATGATCCTTGTTGATCTGATAGCGCTGTCCGGTCCGTTGATTGAATGGAAAACGGGCTCGACGGAAGAGGGGATCTATATGTGGCAGTTGGGTCTGTATGGAATGTTCGCTGCTGCGGCTCGATGGGTGTTGCGTGCAATCTGGTTCGAATATCGTGGCAGTGAGCTGATGCTGAGGGTTGGTTGGACGCCCCAAAGGCTCTTTAGTGAATCTTGGAGCGCACGCCACAATCGGTGGATGTTCCATGTTGATGAGCAGGGAAAGGATAGGGACTTAGATGTTTGAAATCGGAACACTTGATCGCAAGTCGAGCAGCCGATGTAAGTTTCGCCCGGTCGATAGTCCGGGCTGCGCCCGACCCTCCCCACGGGAGGGCGCTTCGCACCCACCCAGGGTCAGGCGCCGCCCTCATCGGTTTGATTGAAAGCTATGACGAACGAAACCCAGAGCTTCAAACGCACAACTGCGCGGTCGTTTCCCAAATATACGATCTTGATCACAGCAGTCGTCGCCGCGTCGTTTGCTCTGGAATGGCTACTGTTTGGTTCGATCCAGATGGATAGCCTCTGGACCATAATCCGGGGTCTTTGGTTCGCCTATGTACTGCTGATGGAAGTGCTCGAGTATCTTCAGACACTTTGGGACTTTGTGAAATGGGTTTGGTCTTGGTTTGTGCCCAAAAAGGAAAGCGATGAGCGATAACATCAAAACCTCCGAACGTGCCGCGGCCGGCTTTGCCCCCCGCGACCATGCCGAGCTGACGGATACGCAGATCACGCGGCGCTACTTCTCGAAATTCGAGAAGATAACCGCGCATCTGGCCCGTGTGGCCGGGCAGATGGAGGTCGAGGGCAAGTTGAGCCGCGACGAGGTCGACGTGCTCGCCCGCTACCTGATCAAGCTGGGCCTTAGCTTCAAGGCGCTGGCCAACAAGTATCACATGTCCGAAACGGCCTATGGGCTGGGCGGGGCGACGCTGACCTTTGATAGGCGCGACAGCGGGTTTCCGATCCATGCGGAACTTCTGCAAATGGCGTCCGACGCCGCGCAGGCGGATACGCATCTGAAGGGCATGGCCTCCGCCCGCGATCTGAAAAGCCAGATGGTCAGCCAGATTGTCGGTGATCTGAGCGTGCCGAAGAAGCTGCAATACGCCCTGTCACAGCGGCTCTATTATGAAGAGCTGCAAAAGGGCGACCTTTTCTGGCCCCAGATGCATCCCGACGTGATCTGGCGCCACAACAAGGGCGAGGGCCGCGATCCCCGCCGCGTCTATCTGGCCCATTGGGCGGTCTATGACAGCGAGGTCAACCTGCCCACCATCTATCTGATGGAACTGGAAGACACCGGCCGCACCGCGCTGCCCAAAGACGAACGCCGTTGGCCTCAGGTCCAGTCGCATTTGATGGCGCAGTCGATGGCTGGGTTGCAACTTGTGACCATCGCCACCGGGTTCGATAAGGATTTCGACGACCTGCACCCGAAACGTCTGCGCCGCTTCCATGTCGGCCCGATGTACAGCCATACGTTTACCCGTCAAACCGGCCCTCTGCGTGAGGTTTTGGAGCAAGCCAAAAGCCCGCCCGGCGAAGACTGGGCGTTGGCATGGACCGTGGAAGAGCTGAAAAGCGCCTCGGTGAAGGAGGAGAAATCCGGCTGGTTCGGGAAGGTGGAACGTCAGGTCTTCGCGCTCGATCCGTTTGCCGGGGCGGGGTCCACCATCGGCGCGACCAGCATGGAACGCGCCATCATCATGCCCGAGCGCCCGTTTCAGGTGCTGGCCGAAAAGAACCCCGCCGGGTTCCACGACGTACGCAAATTTGTTGTCAGCCCGGGTGGCCGGGTGCTGTCATATCGTTGATTTTTTAGGAGTATTTCATGTCTCACCCCGCTGATCTGATGGAGCTTCGCGAAGAGGAAATCCGCGCGCATTATGCGGCTGCGGCGGGGCATCTGGACGGGTTCGATCACACGCCCCGGATTGCCAAGCCGAAGGAAGCGCCCAAGGCGGAACGCAGCCCCGGCATTGGACGCGCGCGACGGTTCCGGTCGACCACGCCGGGTCTGGTCACGCGGTCCACCGCGCGGCCCGAAGGCGTGCATCTGGTCGAACGGATCGAAGGCTCGGACGGGGATGATCCGCTGGTGTCCCCCATGCAGGCAACCGTCCTGCACACGCTGCGCCGCGCCATTGCGATTGCTTTGGCGGTGGGTGAGGGGTTTGCCGAGCAAACCGAACTCGCCGCCCTGCGTCGCGCGAACCTCGAGGGCCGTCTAGGCGCAGACAAATCCACTGCGTTCTCGGAACTTCTGACCGCCGAGGCGCTGATCGTCCTTTACGTCTTCGGCAACGCGACCTCGTACCTTCTGGCTGACCACGCCAGCGGAACCCCGATTGAGGTCGGCGCGGTCGAAGAGATCCTGACCGACAACGCCCCACTCGCCCTGAATGGCGCATTGTGGGAGCTGGATCAGGAGCTTGCCACCTTCGTGACCTCCGAAGACAAGCTGGTGCCCACGGTGCTGGCCTATGTCGAACAGCTGATGGAGAAGGTCGCGCTTCGTGCCCAAACAGCCAGCCACCTTGGTCCGTTCACCTCGGCCAACTACCGGGTCGAGGCAGATGATCTGACCATCTCGGGCTTCACGCCGCCCCGCGCCCATCGCGGCTCGAAACTGACGATGACCTTCAAGAAACCGCATCAAGTCGTGGGCAACCACATCGCGAAATACCAAGCGATGAAGCTGGCCAAGATGCTGATGGCCTATGACTTCGACCGCAAACTGAACCCCTTCGCGGAACTGGGTGGCTTCATCTTCACCTTCATGGGCGACGGCAAGCCGGGCACGGGTAAAACCACGCTGATCCAGATGATGGCCGGGCTGATCAATGACTACTGCGCGGTGGCGGGCTATCCGTTCCGGTACCAGAATTTCGGCATCGACAATATCGACAGCTATCAGGGCAAGTCGGGCCAGAACGCCAAGGCATTTATCAACAACGTGCTCGACCCCAATGTGATCGGCTTTGGCACCGTGGATGACATCGACCAGATCGCGGGCAAACGCGGGGATCGTCAATCCTCGGCCGGTCAGCAAGAGGTCACGGCGGTTCTGATGGAAAGCTTCGCGGGCGCTAACACCGTAGTGCGCGGGAACTGCACCTTCGGCATGTTCTCGAACTATCCCGAGAACGTGGACGACGCCCTGCGCCAACGCGCCGGCGCGCGCTTCTTGGTGGATGGTCCCCAAACGCGCGAGGACTATATCGACATCCTGCATCTGCTCATGGGCAAGAACCACGACATCCCGCTGGGGAACCACGACCTGTACGGCGCGCAGGAAATCAAATCCGCTGTCGCCCGCAGCTTCGAGGCGCATAACAAGCCGCAGGAAACCGGCCTGATGAACGTCTTTGACAAGGTCTATGACCAGATCGGAGAGCTGGACGATATCGCAAAAATCGGCACCTATCTGAAAGGCATTCAGGAAGCCGACGAGCGCTTCACGGGCCGCTCGATCAAGAACATCACCGACGCGGTGAAAGTCCGCGCGATGGACTTTGAGCTGCCCGACGAATGGATGGAAAACCCCGAACTGTTCTTGGTCAAAGACTATGACACCAAGAAAGACATGATTTCTGAACTGCGCGTGCCCATCACCACCGACATGGTGATCCAAGAGGTCAACCGCTACGCCGATTCAGAATTCCGCTATGCCGACAAATCCGACGAGGTCGCCATCGAGGCAATGGTCCGAGACCTTGGCCGTCAGGAAGAGGCGAAGAAAAGGTATTTAGAGGAGTAGAATTCATGAGTGATGCGAACTGGCTATCGCCGGAAAACTTAGATCCAGCAAAACTGGCCATAGAGCTTGCAAAGGCAGTTTCGAAATCGGAGGCGATTAAGAATTACGCGAAAAGGACATTGGATGCCATCTTGAACGGTGAAACTCAAATAGCAGTGCTTGGTGCAGGTGGGACAGGAAAATCCACCTTTGCTCACGTCATTACTTCAGACAATCCGCTTCATTTCGACAGCACTTACGAGTCGGACATCGAGCAGAAAAACGTTCAATTTCCTGGGAAAGTATCTGCAAGACTACTGGTTGCCCCTGGACAGGCAAGGTACGTTTCGGAAGTTTGGCCGCGGATTTTCGATACATTAGAGAAGAAAAAGTCGCTGGCGATCATAAACTTGGTCGCCTTTGGCTACCATTCTTTTGATCTGAGTTCCTTTGAAGAGTTTGAATTGTTTACGCCGGGGATGTCGGAGGAAAAATTTCTTGAGGCCTATCTTGAGCAGCGACGCGGGATAGAGTTGGAACGGCTTCATGCATTGAAGGATGGCATATCCGAAGTTAAACGAAACGTGTGGATGATGACCGTCGTAGGCAAACAAGACTTGTGGTGGAGCAGCAGAGAGAAGGTTATCAAGCACTATACTGATGCGGATGGTAGTGAGTATGCTCAGTTGCTGGCAGAAATCGAGAATGACTTAGGTGCTCGCGGATTGGCTTTCAGTCATCATTTTGTGCCTGTTTCGCATGTGGTTTCAAATTTTTTGGGTCCGGACGGTCAAATCCTTGCCCCGACTTCTGCAGGATATGATTTGGACGAACACATCAAGCACTTGTATAATCTAACTCGTAGGTTCAATGATCTACTTGAAGGGAAAAAGCTTTGAACTCGCTTGAAAATGAAAATGATCTAGCGTCGATTGAAACGAGCTACTCTTCCGCACGCGCGGAGCTTCTGAAGTTGCTCGAAGAATACACAGAGGACGTAAAACGGGCGCTGGAGCTTGAAGCACGGCTGGAATCGCGAGGCGTCGCTCTTCGTAATCTCCTGATCGCAGTCGCTCTTGCAGGTACGGTAGCAACCTTGGTCGTGGGACTGTTAACTAGAAACACGCACGAGAACTTCGTAGCTTCAGTAGAATTAAGTTCATTTGTCGCGATGATTGGAATTATCGCTGGACTAGCCGCCTCTGTTCCCATCATTAGTATCGCTTCTCGAGCACAGCAGAAAAAGTTTTCACACGATATTCAGTTTTCGGCCAAAATTCTGGAGCGAATTGTATCCCGTGCGGTTCAACTAGTAGACCACAATAGCTCTAGGTTGGACTTCACTTTTGAAATTCGGATTGCGGAAGCCGAAGCTGTATTGGATCGTTTCAAGGGTAGATCATCTAGAGAAACGCACACGAACTCCCAATACGCATGAAACGCCTCATCCAACGCGGCCTCATGTTTGGCAATCTGATCCGGGTCGACAGCCCTGCGCTGATCGAGCGGTATAACCGCGCGCTGCATTCCCTTGCGGGCAAGCGCACCGGGCTGACTGAGTTTCACATAGACATTTCCGGCTTCTCGCCTGAGGTGGGGGAGGAGCTGAACGATCCGCTCTACCTGAACCCCAATGGCTGCAATCGGCAGTTCATCATTCTGACGGTGGACCAGAAGAAGGCGCCGCTCTTGAACGCCATGTTCTCGACCTCGCGCGGGATCCTGCGGCAGTTCATTGCGGATAACGAGGCGAAGCTTTTTGCGCTGACCGCCCATGACGCGGTGGCGGGCGAGCTGATGAACTCGGTCTATGATATCTCCGACCCGTCGCGGCTGTTCGACATCCGCAAGATCGTGATCGAGGCCGATACAACCCAAAGCCACGTCAAAAACGCCCGCGTGCTGGCCGAAAAGATCGACTATTTCCAGACCGCGCCGAACGCGTGGTATGACGATGATCTGATTGCCGAGATGATCGATCTGGCCCGCGAAACCGGGGACGTGACCAAGGTTCCGGTCGATCTGGGCGTGCAGGAATACGAGCAGGGCAATTTCTGGACGGCGCATTTCGGCGGGCTGTACATCTTTCGCGATGTGGAAAGCCCCTGCGTGGTGGTCTCGGGCGATAAGGACCGGATGGAACGCTTCCCCCGTCTGCCCTTTGTCGACACGACCGAGCCCAACCGCATCGCCAGCTTCCTGCGCAAGAACGATCTGGTCGAGCCGCTGGTGCGTGAGCGCGGTGCAGCGGGCGCGCGAATTCTGCGTCAGAAGATGGAGTTCATCTTGGTGGACGCCTCGACCTCGGCCGGGATGGAGCTGGGCGACATGTCCTCGCGCACCTTGCGGCACGTGGCGCAGCGGATGGGACGTAATCTGCCGCAGGCCTTCCACGGGCTGGCAGCACTTGTGCGCTGGGCCGAGGCGGGCGGGCAATGGCCGCGGATCGACAGCCGTCATCCGGCCTATTTTTACACCCTGCGCGCGCGGCCTGATCATCCAGATCGCGACTTGATCAACCGTCTTCTGTCCGAATTGGCACCGATGGACTTCCGCCAGCTGTTCATCTGCCACAAAGAGCTTTTCTATGCCTCCTACGCCACATGGCCTGACGAAAAACGCGAGTTTGTGGCAGAGTTCCTGCATCGTGACTATATGGCAAATAAGGCCGGTGCCCGTGATAAGCTGTTTGGCGGGCGCAAAGACGCGCTGAAAGTGCCGACGACGACGCGCAAACGTACGCGTGAGCAAGTGATTGAAATGGTCGGCCCTTGGGGCGCGGTGAAAGGAAAATAGGGATGGGATTTCTACGTCTGATCATTTTCGGCTTTGTGGGGCTTAGCATCATCTATCTGCTGGTCAGCCTCTATTCCCGCTCGGTCCGTCTGGAAAAGCTGGAAGAACAGTGGGCCGAAGAACATCCCAATGGCAATGAAAGCGACCGCGAAGCGTGGTTGCGCGAGGGGATGGAGGACTATCAAAAAAGCTTCCGCCCCAAGCTGATCTTGCTGGTTTATGTGGTGCCTGCGCTGCTGGTACTGCTGTCGATTATACTTATTAACTGAGGTTTAATATGCGCCGTTTCCGTATCATCATCCGCAGCCTGATCGCGCTTATCCTGTTTGGCGTGCTGCATTACACGCTGCCGCAACATGACGTGGTGCGTGTTGTGAACACCTATCAGGAACGTCAGGATCTGGACGACTGGACCCGGATTTTCTGGTCCAAACCGGATGACCAATCCGCAGGCCTGATCAACCGTGATGTGCAGTTCGTACAGACGGTGAAAAAGAAGACCTATCTGCTGGGCTTCATTCGCGCGGATGCGGACGAGGTCATGGTCTATCGTAACGAGGATACCGGCTGGTCTTGGCCGTTCTATTTCAAGTTTGACACCGCCAGCTTGCAGACTGAAGTCGACGACCTTCGCTCGACTGCGGAAGAGCCAAAATGGGCGGTGATCACGCATTACGGCTGGCGGAACGAGCTGCTGTCGACTTTCCCGAACGCTGTGGGCATTCGCCCCGTGGCCGGGCCGGACGTGACAATCATTCCGTGGTTCAACATCGCCTTCTTCCTGTTCCTCGCCGTCGCGCTGGGCTTTGTGCGCGCGCTGTGGCGGCAGTTCCGCCAGCGCTCGATCGACCCCGCGATTGAGGATGCCAGTGAGGCATGGGATGCCGTCGATGCCCGCGCTGATGAAGCTAAGGGTCGCGTGTCCCGCTGGCTGGGGACGTGGCGCAAGAAGAAGTAAGCGCTTATGGCTGCATGAAAAAGCGCCGCGCGAGAGACCCTCGCGCGGCGCTTCTGCTTTTTGATGGGGCGGGTTATTCGCCGTAGGGTACCCAGACGGTCTTCACCTCGGTCGCGTGGCTCAGGAACTCTCGCCCTTCACCGGCAGCGCCCATCCAGTCCCGCGCTTTGGCGTTGTTGACCCAGCTGCGCTTCAGGTTGCCGGCGCTTTCCAGCTCGACCGTGGCCGAGATGTCGGCGCCGGAATGCGACCAGATCGCATCCACGCCCAAGTGACCGGCCAAGGGGGCGGCCAGCGTGACGTGATCGCCGATGATGATGTTCACCACGCCGCTGGGGACGTCCGAGGTGTCCAGCACCTGATAGAAATCCGTGGCCGCCAGCGGGTAGGGTTGTGAGGCTGCCAGCACCACGCGGTTGCCCATCGCAATCGCGGGCGCCATCAGGGACACGAGGCCCAGAAGCGGCGCTTCGTCCGGGCAGAACCCGCCGATCACACCCACCGGTTCGTTCATCGCCAGCGCCACACCGCGCATCGGTACGGGTTTGGCAGCGCCGTCGAACTTGTCAGCCCATGCGGCATAGGTGAACAGGCGCGAGATGGCGGCCTCAACTTCCTTCTTGCCGGACTTGCCGCCAGTCATGGCGTCGATCCGGGCGGCGAACTCGCCTGCACGGGCCGAGAGGTTCTCGCCGATGTAATAGAGGATCTGCGCGCGGGCATGCCCGGTGGTTTTCGCCCACCCTTTGGCGGCCGTCGCTGCCTCGACCGCGTTGCGGATGTCCTTGCGATTGGCGATACCCACATGGCCCAGAAGCGTGCCGGATTTCGCCCAAATTGCTTGGCTGTACCCGCCATCTGGGCGCGCCTGCTTGCCGCCGACATAGAACTTGGCAGTACGGTCCAGCGCATCTACCTTGGCGTCCTTCGGGGCGGCTACGGGGGCAACCGGCTTCAATGCCACAGCTTTGCCGCGCGGCTTGGTATAGGCCTGCAGTCCTTCCCATCCGCCTTCGCGCCCAAACCCGCTTTCGCGCACGCCCCCGAAACCAGCAGCCGCATCAAACATGTTGGTGCCGTTCACCCAGACCACGCCAGCGGCCAGTTTCGGGGCGATGTCCAGCGTCAGGTTCACATTCTCGGACCAGACCGAGGCTGCCAGCCCGTAGCGGGTGTTGTTGGCGATCTCGACCGCCTCACCCGGCGTGCGGAAAGTGGTTGCGGCCAGTACCGGGCCGAAGATCTCTTCCTGCATCAGGGTCGAGGCCGAGGACAATCCGGTGATCAGCGTGGGCGGATAGAAGCAGCCCTGATCGGGAAGCGGGCAGGGGGCTTGGTAAAGCTCGCCTTCGCCCGCGCCTGCGTTCACCATATCGGTGATCCGTTGATGCTGAATCGGGTCGACCACGGCGCCGACATCAATGGATTTGTCCAGCGGGTCGCCAATCCGCAGCTTGCCCATGCGGGCTTTCAGCTTGGCATAGAAGCGATCCGCGATGCCCTCCTGCACGATCAGGCGCGAGCCTGCGCAGCAGACTTGGCCCTGATTGAACCAGATCGCGTCGACCAGACCCTCAACCGCGCTATCCAGATCGGCGTCGTCGAACACGATGTAGGGCGACTTGCCGCCCAGCTCCAACGTCAGCGACTTGCCCGACCCGGCGGTTGCGCGGCGGATGTGGCGGCCTACATTGGTGGACCCGGTGAAGGCGATTTTGTCGATGCCTTCATGGGTCCCAATCGCCTCGCCCACGCGACCGTCACCGGTCACGATGTTCACGACGCCTTTGGGCAGTCCGGCTTCGTCACAGATTTGCGCAAACAGAAGTGCGGTCAGCGAGGTATACTCGGCGGGCTTCAGCACCACCGTGTTGCCCATCGCAATTGCGGGCGCGATTTTCCACGCGAGCATCAGAAGCGGGAAGTTCCAAGGGATGATCTGGCCACAGACACCCAAGGCCTCGCGGTTGGGAAGCTCGGCGTCCTGAAGTTGCGCCATGCCTGCATGGTAATAGAAGTGACGCGTGACCAGTGGGATGTCGATGTCGCGGCTTTCGCGGATCGGCTTGCCATTGTCCATGCTTTCCAGCACGGCGAAAAGGCGCGAATGCTTCTGCACCAGACGCGCCAGCGCATAGAGGTATTTTGCGCGGGCATGGCCGGGCAGAGCCCCCCAGCTTTTTTGCGCCTTGCGGGCGGCGATCACCGCCACGTCCACATCATCTGCGCTGGCTTGCGTGACCTGCGCCAGAACCTCGCCCGTCGCCGGGTTGCGGCTGTCGAACAGCGCGCCCGGTTTGGTCATTTCGCCGTTGATATAAAGGCCAAACGCACTGTCGCGCGCCGCGATCCACTCTAACGCCTCGCCCGCGCTTTCCGGTGCGGGACCATAATCCATGCTGTCGAATTTTTCTTTCACGGTCATGTCTTTGTCCTTATCCCATCGGATGGCGGTAGGTGGCCGAGTAGTGGCCGGTCACGTGGTGTTCCAGCTGGCGTTCGATGTCGCCCAGAAGCGAGCTGGCGCCGAAGCGGAACAGGTGCGGGTCCAGCCAGTCATCGCCCAGCTCTTCCTTGATCAGCGACAGGTAAACCAGCGCATCCTTGGCCTTCGAAATCCCGCCGGCAGGCTTGTAGCCCACCTTGTATCCGGTGGCGTCAAAATAGTCGCGAATGGCGCGGATCATGACCAAGCTGACGGGCAGGGTGGCGTTGACGCTTTCTTTGCCGGTCGAGGTCTTGATGAAGTCTGCGCCCGCCATCATGCACACCAGCGATGCACGCGCGACATTGCGCAAGCTGCCCAGCTCTCCGGTCGCCAGAATGGCTTTCACGTGGGCATCGCCACAGGCTTCGCGGAAGTCGCGCATCTCGTCATACAGAGCCTGCCAGTTGCCGGTTAAAACATGGCGGCGCGAGATCACGATGTCGATCTCCTCGGCACCGGCGCGCACGCTTTCGCGGATTTCCTCGACCCGCAGGTGATAGGGGCTAAGGCCAGCCGGGAAGCCCGTCGACACAGCGGCGACCGGCATGGTTACACCAAGCGATTTCAGGGACGACACGGCGGTCTCGATCATGTCGTGATAGACGCACACGGCGCCGGTGGTCACAGGCTCCATCCCCAGGGCAGCCATGATCTCGGGCCGGACGGGCTGGGCGGCTTTGGCGCACAGGCGGCGCACGCGGCCTTCGGTATCGTCGCCCGATAGGGTGGTCAGGTCGATCATGGTGATCGCCTTCAGAAGCCATGCGGCCTGATAGTCCTTCTTCACGCTGCGCCGCCCCGATAGGGTCGCACAGCGGCGTTCAATGGCGGATGTGTTGGCCTGCACGGCCCGCACCCAGTTCATGTCCAAATCCATCCCCGGATTGCGGGGCAAGGCCAGTTGCGGCAGCTGGTCGGACGACGCTTTCAGCCCCTCATCCGAGGTTGTCTGCGGTTCGCTTTTCACGGATTTCACCCCTTGGGCATGTGTTGTGGTCAAAGTTTTACCAAATGGTCGCACGCGCGACCGGGAATGGCAATAATCACCGTGACGTCAGGGGTGGTGACGCAAACAATCGACATTTTGACGGAGGTCGATGTGATTATGACGGCGGGCAGCATGAAATACGCCGAAAAAGCGGGGCAGACGGGTGGATGGCTTGCCGCGCCGTAAATGGTTTTTTCCCTCTTTGTGTTGCGCCGAGCCACACCACCAATGACGGCAAGACCGTCTGTACCTTTACTCCGGGCGCAACCGCTGGCTTTGGAGTGCCGTCGGTTGAATATGCAGGTTGGAGTCAGGACGAACGCAACGCCAATGCTGTCGAGCTGATGGCTGAGGCTGGTTACGGTGCGGACAACCCGATCGACCTGACCCTGCTGTACAACACGTCCGAGGCTCACAAGAAAGTGGCCCTGGCAGCTAGCCAGATGTGGAAGCAGAATCTGGGCGTGAATGCGACGCTGGAAATTCAGGAATGGAAGACCTACCTGACCACTCGCGGCGAGCAAAACTATGAAGTTGCCCGTGCCGGTTGATGTGGTGACTATAACGAGGCTTCGACCTTCCTGGATTTGGTTCATTCTGGGTCGGGCTACAACGACGCCAAGTATGCCAACGATATGGTCGATAGCCTGCTGGCAGACGCCAAGACGATGGACAACCCTCAACCGAACTACACCAAGGTCGAGGAAATCATCGCAGCCGACATGCCAATCATTCCGATCTATCACTACACCGAAGACTACATGCTGCAGCCTTCGATTGCAGGCAGCTGGCCCGTCGAAAACGTGGAACAGAACTGGTGCTCGAAAGACTTGTACAAGGTCGCGAAGTAAGCCGGATCTGATCTGAAACTGGGGCACCGCGCATCGCGTGCGGTGCCCCACCCGCATCTGCGTTTCTGATCCAGATCAACGAAGGCCGTTAACCAAACTGTCCTAGGCGCTTAATCCGGCTTTACGTAGGGTTCGCCATTTCGTGTATCGTGGGTCCGACAACGCCGCATCTCCTAGGGGTAAAGATGCTTGACTTCATCATACGCAGGGTCGCCGTCGCGATCCCCACTCTTATCATTCTTCTGGTCGCCTCGTTTTGGCTGATGCAGACAGCGCCCGGCGAAGCGTTCACATCGGAACGTCCCTTGCCTGCGCAGGTCCTCGCCAATATCGAGGCGAAATACGGGCTGGAATGCGCGGAAACCAAGCCGCCCCTGACGGATCGCGGCAACGGGCAGCAAGTGGCCTGTCACAAACGCTAATGGGAGCCCCGGCTACATGCCGGGGTTTTTATTTGACGGTGGAGGAAAAGCCGATCTCGTCCAGCGCGTCGATGACGGCTGCGGGCTCCAGCCCGTCCACTTGCACCTCGCGGGTGTCCATGTCGAAGCTCAGGGTCACCTCGCCCAGCCCTTCCAGCGCTTCGGTGATCGAGGCTTTGCAGTGGCCGCAGCTCATATCGGGGACGTGGAAAGTGGTCATGGGGGCTCCTATTGGTTTGCCAACTGAATAGCGCAGCAATCGCGCGGGTCAATGCCGCTTTGCCCTTGACCTTCCAGTCACTGGAATCTCTATCTATACTCCGTCATAGCGGAGAATCTCATGGCTGCCTTGAAAACACTCACACTCGAGCTGGAAAACCTGTCTTGCGCGTCCTGCGTCGGGCGGGCCGAGCGTGCCTTGGACGCGGTCGAGGGCGTGGACGCGGCCCCCGTGAACCTTGCAACGGAAACCGTGCGGGTTTCCTTCGCAGCCCCTGCCAACACAGAAAGCCTTGCCACCACGCTTGACCGCGCAGGCTATCCGGCGCGGCGGGACACGGTGGTTCTGGATGTCCAGTCGATGTCCTGCGCCGCCTGCGTGGGCCGGGTCGAGCGCATGTTGAAAGCCACACCGGGCGTGCTGGACGCGCGGGTAAACCTTGCCTCGGAACGCGCTTTTGTCACCTTCCTGACCGGATCCGTGACGCCCGAGGCGCTGTCGGCGAAGATCACCAAGGCAGGGTTCCCGACCACCCCGCGTACCGACAGCAGCACCACCGGCCCGCGTGACAAAGCGGACGAAGCGCGGGTGTTGAAACGCAAAGCACTGCTTGCTGCCGCCCTGACCCTGCCGGTCTTTGTGATCGAGATGGGCGGACACCTGTACCCGCCGTTCCACCATTGGATCATGCACAATATCGGGCAGGGGGTGTCGCATTGGCTCCAACTGATCCTGACGACGATTGTCCTGTTCGGTCCCGGCCGCCTGTTCTTCGCCAAGGGTATTCCGGCACTTTTGCGCGGCGCGCCCGAGATGAACGCGCTGGTCGCGCTGGGCGCCTCGGCGGCTTATCTCTATTCGCTGGTGTCTGTGCTCACCCCCGGCATCCTGCCCGAAGGCACCGTGAACGTGTATTTCGAGGCCGCCGCCGTCATCGTCACCCTGATCCTTGTGGGCCGCTGGATGGAAGCCCGCGCCAAAGGCCGCACCGGTGAAGCGATCCGCGCGCTGGTCGAACTGGCCCCGGACGAAGCCACGGTTGAAGTTGAGGGCCGCCAGATCACCCGCCCCGTCGCACAGGTTATCACTGGAGAGATCATCGTGATCCGCCCCGGCGAACGCGTCCCTCTGGATGCCGAAATCATCGAGGGTGAGAGCCTTGTGGATGAAAGCATGATCACTGGGGAACCCGTGCCCGTCGCGAAGACACCGGGCAGTCCCGTGACTGGCGGCACGGTGAATGGCACCGGCGCCCTGAAGGCCCGCGTAACCGCCGTTGGCCCTGACACGATGCTGTCCCAGATCGTGCGGATGGTCGAAGACGCCCAAGGCGCACGGCTGCCCATTCAGGCGCTGGTCGACAAGATCACCGCCGTGTTTGTGCCTGTCGTTATGGCGGTTGCTGCGTTGACTGTTGCGGTATGGCTTTTGATCGGCCCGGACCCTGCGTTGGGTCTGGCGCTGGTCGCGGGTGTCTCGGTCCTAATCATCGCGTGCCCCTGCGCGATGGGCTTGGCCACGCCGACCTCAATCATGGTGGGGACCGGCCGTGCCGCGCAGTTGGGTGTGCTGTTTCGACGCGGGGACGCTCTGCAAGCGTTACAATCTGTGGACGTGGTGGCCTTTGATAAGACAGGCACGTTGACCGAAGGCCGCCCCGCGCTGACCGCTTTCGAGGTCGCAGACGGGCAGAATGCCGACGCGCTCCTCGCCCTGATCGCGGGGGCCGAGGCACAAAGCGAACACCCCTTGGCACAAGCCATTCTATCTGGCGCGGTTGATCGCGGCGTCACGCCAGCCACCGTCAGCAACGTTCAAACAGAAACTGGTTTTGGCTTGTCGGCCGAGGCTGACAGCAAGCGCCTGTTGATCGGTTCGCAGCAATACATGGCCCGCGAGGGGGTCCCTCTGACGAATATCATCGAACGCGCCGACCCGATGCGCGCGGACGGGCAGACCGTGTTCTTCGCGGCCTATGACGGACAGCTTGCCGCGCTGATCGGCGTGGCCGATCCGGTGAAACCCGGCACCACCAAAGCGCTGGAGGCGTTGCGGGCCTTGGGCAAAGAACTGCTGATGATCACCGGCGACGACCCGGCTACCGCCGCCGCTATCGCTGATCGGCTGGAAATCGACCGCGTGCTCGCGGGTGTTGTTCCCGGTGAGAAGCTGCAAACCATCGCCGCCATGCAGGCCGAGGGAAAGACCGTCGCCTTTGTTGGCGACGGCATCAACGACGCGCCTGCATTGGCGCAAGCGGATGTGGGCATCGCCATCGGCACGGGCACGGATGTGGCGATCGAGGCCGCCGACGTGGTCCTGTCCTCGGGCGCGCTATCGGGCGTGGTGAATGCGCTTCAGGTCAGCCGCCGCACCATGACCAACATCCGCCAGAACCTCTTCTGGGCGTTCGGCTACAACGTGGCGCTGGTTCCCGTGGCGGCGGGGGTTCTCTACCCGGCATGGGGCGTGCTTTTGTCACCAATGTTGGGGGCAGGGGCGATGGCGGCGTCCTCGGTTCTGGTTCTGACCAACGCCCTGCGCCTGCGCTTCATCAAACCGGTTTTGGAGGACGCATCATGAATATTTCCGGTGCTGCTGCACACACTGGCTTGCCCGCCAAAACAATCCGCTACTACGAGGATATCGGGCTGGTTACGCCTTTGCGCGACACCAATGGCTATCGTGTCTTCGGCGAGACCGAACTGCACAAGCTGACCTTCCTTGCCCGCTCTCGCGCCCTGGGGTTTTCGGTCGAGGATTGCCGCGCTCTTCTGGCTTTGTACGAAGATCAATCCCGTGCCAGCGCCGATGTCAAACGCATCGCGCGCACCCATCTGGACGAGATCGAGGCGAAGATCGCAGACTTGATCGCCATGCGTGATACGCTGTCGCATCTGGTGCAGGCCTGCGCTGGCGATGACCGCCCGGACTGCCCGATCCTGAAGGGGCTCGAAGCCAACTCTGTGCCAAAAGCTTGAGGCACATCAAAGACGCGCGGGTTGCCGTGGCGTTTATCCATGGGCGAAGCTGTGCGGAGCATGTTCGCGCATTCGTAAAGGAATCGTCTGATGGACAAAAGCCCTCTGACCCCGCTTTTCGATCCCACCTCGGTCGCCGTGTTCGGGGCCAGCCCCAGCGGAAACTCGGTTGGCGCAATGGCGTGGAGCAATCTGGTGGCCGGCGGGTTCGAAGGCCCGCTCTATCCGATCAATCCCAAGCATAAAGCCATTGGTGATGCGACCTGCTATCGCAAGGTGACTGATCTGCCGGACGAAGTGGATCTTGCTGTGATCGCAACGCCTGCGCGTACCGTGCCGGGGATCATGCGCGACTGCGCCGAGGCTGGCGTGAAATCCGCCATCATCCTGTCCGCAGGGTTCGGAGAAGGCGACGGGCGCGGCAAGGATCTGGAAGCTCAGGTCGTGGCCGCCGCACGCAAGGCTGGCATCCGGTTCATGGGGCCGAATTGCGTGGGTCTGGTTCGCCCGTGGTTGGGGCTGGATGCGAGCTTCCTGCGTTCTGACCCGCCGAAGGGGCGGCTGGCGTTTGTGTCGCAATCTGGCGCATTGGTGTCTGCGATCGCCGACTGGGCCGGGCCGCATCATTCGGGCTTCTCCGCCATGGTTAGCCTTGGCAATTCAACCAACATTGATTTCGGGGACGTGCTGGATTTTCTGGCGATGGACCCGCGCACGGACGCCATTTTGCTCTATATTGAGGGTATCAAAGACGCGCAGAACTTCATGTCGGCGCTTCGTCGGGCGTCGCGTCTGAAGCCGGTGATCGTGCTGAAATCAGGCCGCCACGCGACCAGCTCGCAAGCGGCGCATACGCATACTGGCGCGTTGATTGGCTCGGATGATGTGTTTGATGCCGCGCTGGAACGCGCCGGTGCGGTGCGAGTGGGCACTCTGGGTCAGCTCTTCGCTGCGGCCGAGATCCTCGCCAACACCCGCAAAGTCGGCGGAAATCGCCTGTGCATTATCACCAATGGCGGCGGCGCTGGGGTTTTGGGCGCCGACCGAGCAGGCGATCTGGACATTGCGCTGCCGCCGCTGTCTGACGCAACCAAAGACGCGCTGGACAAGGTCTTGCCCCCCTATTGGAGCCACGCCAACCCGGTCGATATTCTGGGAGACGCGGACCCCGCAACCTATGCCGCCGCCGTGAAAGCTGCCATTGCCGACCCGGATAACGACGGGGTGCTGGTGATGCTGACCCCACAGGCGATGACTGACTCGGTGGCAACCGCGCAAGCAGTGGTGGATGCCCTGCCAAAGCGGCGCAAGAAGCCCGTTCTGGCCTGCTGGCTGGGTGAACCGTCCGTCGAAGAAGGTCGCGCAATCCTGTCCAAAGCGGGCGTGCCGGATTTCCAAACGCCCGAACGCGCGGTCGAGGGCTTTAGCTATCTGGTTCAACACCGTCGCAACCGCAAACTGGCACTGGAGGTTCCCCGCGCCCGTGCGTTCGAGAAAGGGTTGGATCTGGACGGCGCGCACCTGATCATCGCGTCTGCCCTGTCGGACGGACGCAAGATGCTGTCGGACACGGAAAGCAAGGCGCTGCTGAAGGCCTTCAACATTCCGGTGAATATGACAATCGAGGCGACAACGCCTTCGCAAGCCTTGGTTGCTGCGGAATCTGTTGGCTATCCGGTGGCGATGAAAATCGCCTCGCCCGATATCACGCATAAAACCAATGTGGGTGGCGTGCGGGTGAACGTGGCGCATGCGACCTCGGTCTCGCGGGTGTTTCACGAGCTGGTTAAATCCGCCAAAGCCGCACGCCCCGACGCGCAGATCAACGGGGTCACGGTCGAGCCGATGGCGCGCCTAAAAGACCCGCGCGAGCTGGTGATCGGCGCAAGTCGCGACCCGGTTTTTGGCCCTACGGTTTTGTTTGGGGCGGGTGGCACCATGGTTGAGGTGATGAAAGACAGCGCCGTTGCCCTACCGCCGCTGAACGCGGTTCTGTCCGAGCGGCTGATCAACAAAACGCGGGTGGCGAAGGCACTGGAAAGCTTCCGCGATTCCGCGCCCGTGGATCGTGACGCGCTGGTTGATGTGCTGAAACGCGTGTCCATTATTGTCAGCGAGCTGCCCGAAATCACCGAACTGGACATCAACCCACTGTTCGTCAGCCCCGATGGGGTTTTGGCGGTGGATGCGCGCATTTCAATCCAGCGGGCGCCTGCGAAGGATGGCCCCTATGACCACATGGCAATTCACCCCTATCCGCGCCATCTTGCGCGCGAGACGTTCTTGTCGGACGGCACGCTTCTGGTAATTCGTCCAATCCGCCCCGAAGATGCCGAGTATCTGCAGTCCTTCATGCGCGACCTGTCGCCCGAGGCCAAGAAGATGCGCTTCATGGGCTCGGTGAATGAACTCAGCCCTGAAATGCTCGCCCAGTTCTCGGCCATCGATTATCGCCGCGAAATGGCGCTGTGTGCCATGGCGGAAATTGACGGGAAGGATGTGTTGGTAGGTGTCGCACGCTATGTGATCAACCCCGATCAGAAAAGCTGTGAATTTGCCATCGTCGTGTCGGACCGGATCCAGCATCAGGGGCTTGGGACACGCCTGATGAAGGGGCTGTTCAGCGCGGCACAAGATCATGGATTGGACGTGATCGAAGGGACGGTTCTGAAGAAGAACGACCCGATGCTGCGCCTAATGAAAGAGCTGGGCTTTACTCAGCGGCCAGACCCCGATGACCGTGATGTGGTCATCGTTGAACGCTGGCTTTGAAGAAGTATTGAGGGAGGAGACCGAATGCTATCCATCATTTCGCATAGTGAATGCCGTGACCACGATGCGGGGCCATTGCACCCGGAAAGCAAGGCGCGGCTGGATGCGATCAACAACCAGTTGATCATGTCGGGCATGGACTATGTGGTGCGCCATCACGATGCGCCGCTGGTCACCCGCGAACAGCTGGAGCGCGTGCATGACAGCAATTATCTGGATCGCGTCTATGCGCTGGCACCAGGGCAGGGGATGGAAAGCGTCGAGGTCGACGGGGACACGGTGATGAGCCCCGGAACACTGAAGGCCGCCGAACGCTCGGCCGGATCGGGCTGCATGGGTGTCGATCTGGTTATGTCGAAAGAGGCCAATCCAATCTTCTGCATGGTCCGTCCGCCGGGCCACCACGCGGAAAGCGACAAGGCGATGGGGTTCTGCCTGTTCAACAACATTGCCGTAGCTGCCGCCCACGCGTTGGAAGCACACGGACTGTCCCGCGTGGCGATCATCGACTTCGATGTGCACCACGGAAACGGCACGGAAGAGATCTTCAAGGCTGAGCCGCGCGTGCTGTTCTGCTCCAGCTTCCAGCACCCGTTCTATCCCTTCACCGGGCACGAGAAAGAAACCGACAATTTGGTCGATATCCCTCTGTCCGCAGGCGCTGGCAGTGCCGAGTTCCGCGAGGCCGTGTCCGGCCACTGGATTCCGCATCTGCGCGACTTCAAACCGGAATTCGTCTTTATCTCGGCAGGCTTTGACGCCCATGTGGCTGACGATATGTCCAGCGTTCAGCTAACGGACGCGGATTACGAGTGGGTCACGCGCGAGCTAAAGGCCGTGGCGGACGAGTTCGCAGACGGTCGGATCGTGTCAATGTTGGAAGGCGGGTACGAACCTGACGTTCTGGCGCGATCAGTGGTGAAGCATCTCGACGTGTTGCTGGGGTAAGGGGCTTTGCCCCTCGAGCCTGTGGCTCTCACCCCAGGATATTTGTGACAAGAAAATGCGAAAGGACGGGTCAGATCGGTTATGCGAACCGGTCCGGAACGATTTTTGCCACGGTTTCGGCTTCGATCTCCGGTGTGCGCCCAGCGACGAGGTCTGCCAGCAGTTTTGACGCAGCGGGCGAGGTTTGGAACCCGTATCCTCCTTGCCCGGCGCACCAGATAAAGCTGCGATCTTCGGGCGCTGGTCCCAGCACAAGATTACGATCCGGCGCGAAACTACGCAGCCCGGCCCAGTTTGCGATCATGCGCGTGACCGGTTGGGTCACCATTTCTTCATAGCGGGCGATCCCTTCTGCCAGCACCATGTCATCGGCCCAAGCATCCATGGGCTCTATCAGGTCTTCTTCCTCGGGTGACACCAATAGCGCACCAGCATCCGGTTTCGCATACCAGCTTTCGCCCGCGCCCATTGCCATAGGCCAGCCCGAAACATCCATGCCCTCGGGAGCGGCAATTCGTGCCATGGAGCGCCGATAAGGTTGAATGCCGATGGGCTTGATTCCGGCCAGGGCTGCGACTTGATCGACCCATGGCCCAGCCGCGTTGACCAGTGTTTTGCACTGAACCGTCATCTTCGGCGTCGTGACCTCCCACCCGTTTGGCAAGCGCGTGATGGCCGTGACTTTGGTGCGTGTGTGCACCTGACCATTTGCGCGAATGTCGCGCGCGAAGTTTTGCAACAGGAGATCCGTGTCGATGTCCCATCCGTCGGCATGATAGCCTGCACCAATCATCGCGTCAGGATTAAGGATGGGAAATAGATCCAATGCCTCGTCCGTGGAAAGGGGATCCATCTTCATTACTTCAAGGTCGTGGGCGAGCTCTTTATCCTGTCCTTTGCCACCAACAATCATCAGCCCTCGCGGGGACAACACGCCACCATTTACGGTTTCGTGATACTCGCGCGACGCTAGGTTCAAGGCGATCACGGATGGCGCGCCATAGGTTGCCTCGTACATTGCAGCTGACCGGCCAGAGGCGTGATAGGCCAATGCGTTCTCGGCTTCCAACACGCAAACACTGCCCAGTTGCGACAGCCGTGCGCCTGCGGATATTCCGGCGATGCCACCGCCGATAACGACGAAATCAAACATTCTCTTCAATCCTATCCGTTGCGGGGGCAGGTGTGGGGGTTAGCGCGGTCAATCTATCGCGCAACTCGGGGGGCATCTCGAAGGTCAGCGCGTCCAGAGATGGCTGCAATTGGTCCAGAGATCGTGCCGATAGGATGGGTGCGGGGCGGGACGGATGGCTGGCTGTCCACGCCACGGCCAAAGTGGCCGGATGTGTGTTCAGGTCCAGTGCGATCTCGGGCAGTGCCTTGGCTGCATTGTGCATCCAGTCCAGACCATAGCGCGCAGCGTAGCGGTGATCTTCGGAGAGTCTGCCCGAACCGCCTTTTGCGTATTTGCCAGTCAAAAGCCCTCCGCCCAAGGGAGAGTAGGTAGCCGCCAAAATGCCCTCGGAGGCGCACATGGGCAGCAATTCGACCTCGGCCTGACGTTTCACAAGGCTATACATGGGCTGGATCACGTCGATCTTCGTGTCCAGTCTGTGTGCGATCGCCTGCGCTTTCATCACTTGCCACGCGGCAAAGTTAGACAGAGCCAGATAGCGGGTTTGTCCAGACGCCTGAAGCTCAGCCAGAAGTTCGATTTGCTCTTCCATCGCCATGTTCGGGTTGAAGCGATGCAGATAGAGGATATCCACCGCATCCAAACCTAGCCGGGTTCGAGAGGCGTCGAACTGAGACCGCAGCACAGCAGCATTGTCGGGCGCGTCATAGCCGATCTTGGTCCCGATGATCAGACGATCGCGGAGGGGTGCAATCAGCCGTCCGAGGATTTCTTCCGAGGCCCCGCCCGTATACAGGTTCGCCGTGTCGAAATGCGTGATGCCAGCATCGATACAGGCGTCAAACATCGCGCGCGAGGCGGCTTCATCAGCGTTCTCGCCAAATTGCATGGTGCCAAAGGCAAAGCGCTGGGCTGGGGTGCCATCAAGGGAAATCAGGTCGGTCATGGCGCGACATTGCCACGCGGTTCGATAAAGGAAAAGGGCTCGCGTGATACGGGGCCAGATCTTCTTTGGTGCGCTTTGTCAGCGCGCGAAATGGGGCACTTACTGTCGGCCGAAATCTTCTTGCGAGATTACGCCATCGCCGTTGCGATCCTGCTTTGGGAACCACAGATCTACACCTGCAAGGAACTCTTCACGGGTGACTTGCCCGTCGCCATCAAGGTCTGCGTTTTCACGGGTCATGGACATGGCGGCGCTGTGCTCGCCCATACCCTGTCTCTTGCCTTTTCCTTGGCCTTTACCCTGACCTTGGCCTTGACCCTTGCCTTGACCCTGACCGCCGCCTTGGCCGATCCCGTGTTCTTTCATGTCCGCCTCGCGGGCTTCGTCGAACAGAACATAGTCCTCGGCGCTCAGCACACCGTCATCGTCGGCGTCGAAGGTGTGGAAAATGTCGCCACGGCGTTCACGGGCTTCCTCGATCGAGACCGAGCCGTTTTCATCCAGATCCCACATCTCGATAAAATGGGCGCCGGGCTGGTTTTGTGCCAGTGCAGGCAGTGCAAATACAAGTGCCGCAGTGGCCAGAAATGGTGTTGTCTTGCGCATCGTTACGCTCCGTTTGTTGTCCCTATATTCGTATTACGGAATGTGACCGGGTTTCCGTCGCGCATTTTGCATAAAAAATGCCCCACCTTTCGGCAGGGCATTTTGATGCTTTGTGTAGGGTCGATTAGTTCGACGGGATCTCGGCTTCGATGCCTTCTACGTAGAAGCCCATGCCAGCCAGACCATCGTCGCCATAGTCGGAAGCGGTTTCACCGTCTGCCAGCCAAGCCGAGCCGTCCTGTTTGTTCAGCGGGCCAGTGAAGGCGTGGTATTCGCCCGAAGCCAGTGCATCACGCAGGGCTTCTGCTTCGGCTTTCACGTCAGCTGGTACGGCGTCCGAGATATCGCCGATGCCAACCATGCCAGCGCCGATACCGTCCCAGGTCGAGACGCTTTCCCAGGTGCCGTCCATAACGGCTTTGGTGCGTGCGACATAGTAAGGTGCCCAGTCATCGATGATCGAAGATACGCGCGGGAAGGGGGCGTAGTCGCTCATGTCCGAGGCCTGACCGAAGGTGATCACGTTGCCGGCTTCTTTCGCAGCGGCCTGCGGCGCGGTCGAGTCGGTGTGCTGCAGGATCACGTCAGCGCCTTGTTCGATCAGAGCTTTGGCAGCGTCGGCTTCTTTGGCCGGGTCAAACCAAGTGTAGGCCCAGATGATTTTGAACTGTACGTCCGGGTTAACCTTCTTGGCGTGGATATAGGCCGAGTTGATGCCACGGATAACTTCCGGGATCGGGAACGAGGCGATGTAGCCGATGATGTTCGACTTGGTCATCTTGCCTGCGATGTGACCCTGTACGGCGCGACCTTCATAGAAGCGCGCCGAATAGACCGACACGTTGTCCGACTGCTTATAGCCGGTGGCGTGCTCGAACTTCACGTTCGGGAACTTCTCGGCCACGGCCAGAGTCGCGTCCATGAAACCAAACGAGGTGGTGAAGATCAGGTCAGCACCCGACAGGGCCATCTGCGTGATTGGGCCTTCTGCGTTCGATTCCGACACGCTTTCAACATAGACGGTTTCAACCTTGTCGCCGAATGCGGCTTCTACGGCTTTACGGCCCTGATCGTGTTCATAGGTCCAGCCGCCGTCGCCCACGGGGCCGACATAGATAAAGCCGACCTTGGTCTTGTCCTCGGCCATGGCCGCCCCGGCCAGACCGGTGGCCAAAGCCGCCGTAGCCAGAAGTGATTTCAATACACGCATGTTAATCTCCCTTGGTGTCTTGAGCAGTATTATTGGTTTCATCAGCGGCCTCTTCGCGGGCTTCGCGCAGACGACGCTGGATGTTCGTTTCGCTTTCGAGAAGCGCAGTGGTGATGATCGCCGATGGCACGGCAATCACACCCAGTCCGATGAACAGGACGAAGGTGGTGAAGATCCGACCTCCGGCTGTGATAGGGAACATATCGCCATATCCCACGGTGGTGAAACTGGCGACGGCCCACCATAGGCTGTTGGGAATAGACGAGAAAACTTCGGGTTGGGCTTCATGTTCGAAAATATAGATTCCTACTGCCGAAACATAAAGCATAAGAGCGGCGATGATACCAAAGATCAAAAGCTCTCCCCGAACCTGCCTGAAGGCCACGACAAGGCGCTCCATCGCGTGTGATCCGCGGAACAGCTTCAAAAGCCGGACGAGGCGCAGAAGGCGGAAGGCGCGCACCACCTGCCATTGCGGCGTCAAAAGCGCTATGGCCGGAGCAAAGGCCAGAAAATCGACCAGTCCCCAGAAGCTGAACGCATAGCGCAGCGGACGCGGAGACGTGACCAATCGCAAGACATACTCGGCCGCGAAAACCACCAAAAGCAGCACCTCGAACTTGAACAAAAGCCCGCGCAGATGTTCGGGCAGCTCAGGCATGGTTTCCAACGCGATGGCGATTGCCGACAGCAGGATCAGCACATCCATGACACGCGCGACGTTCACACCGCCAAGCGGCTTGTGTCCGTCCAGAATGTCGTGAATGTCTGCTTTGTTCATCAGGGATCCTGCGGGTTAATGGGTGGCGTGGAATTCGCGCCCCAAGGATCCGGGGGCCCCGTGATTGCCACGTAGCGAGATCACAACCAGCACAAGGATGGTGATAATATAGGGGCTCATGGCCAGGATCTCGACCGGGATGGGGACACCGGCGGCCTGAAGGTTCAGCTGCAGAACCGAGATTCCCCCAAAGAGATATGCGCCCAGAAGCACACGCCATGGGCGCCAGCTGGCGAAGACCACAATGGCCAGCGCGATCCAGCCCGCGCCTGCCGTCATGCCTTCGACCCACTGCGGCACGCGCACTAGGCTGATATAGGCACCGCCCATCCCCGCGCAGGCGCCACCAAAGGCAATCGCCATCAAGCGCACCCGGATGACCTTATAGCCAAGCGCGTGGGCGGCGTTGTGGTTTTCACCGACACCGCGCAGGATCAAGCCCGCACGGGTGCGCGTCAGCACGTACCATGTCAGGGCGACGATAATCAGGCTGACATAGACCATCGGGTCATGGCGGAACATGATTGGGCCCAGCACTGGAATGTCGGACAGCAGCGGGATCTCCCACTTGGCCATAGTGGGGGCTTTGATGCCCTCATACGGCTTGCCGATCAGGGCAGACAGCCCCAGCCCGAACAGCGTCAGGCCCAGACCGGTCGCCACTTGGTTCGACTTCAGATACAGGACGAGCACGCCAAACAGCATCGACAGCGCAGCGCCCGCGACCGCAGCCGCGACAAAGCCAATCGACGGCGCGCCGGTGGTCACACCAATCGCGAAGCCAACCACCGCACCGGTGATCATCATGCCTTCCACGCCCAGGTTCAGAACGCCCGATTTCTCGACCACGGCTTCACCGATTGCGGCCAGAAGGATAGGGGTTGCGGCCACCATGAGGGACGCCAGAAGCAGAAGCGGATTAATTTGTCCAAGATCCATTATTTCGCTCCTTCTTGCGCAGCCACCGGCGCTTTCCACCGCACGCGATAGTGTGACAGCATGTCCATCGCCAGTAGGAAGAACATCAGCATCCCTTGGAACATCTGAATCGCGGCACCGGGCAGACCCAGCATCAGCTGCGCCAGCTCGCCGCCAATATAGGTCAGCGCCATCAAGAGCCCCGCCAGCAGAATGCCGATCGGGTGCAAGCGGCCAAGGAAGGCCACGATGATCGCGGTGAAGCCGTAGCCTGCGTTAAAGTCGATCGAGACCTGACCCGAGGGCCCCGAGACCTCGAACAGTCCCGCCAAACCGGCCAGCGCGCCGGATGTGCCAAGGCAGAACAGGATCAGCCGTGTCGGGTTCACGCCCGCGAACTTCGCGGCCCGCGGGGCTTCGCCGGTCAAACGGACCTGAAAGCCCAGCATGTGACGGGTCAGTAGGATATAGGCCAGAATGACAGCGATGAAGGCCGCAGCCACACCCCAATGCATGCCCGTGCCCTCGATCAGATCAGTGTTGTAAGCAGCCGGGAAGTCGCGGAAGTTACGCGAGCCGGGAAAGCCCATGCCGTCAGGGTTTTTCAACAACCCCTGACTGACCGAGGCCAAAATGTTTTCCGCCACATAGACCAGCATTAGGCTTACCAAAATTTCGTTGGTGCCGAATTTCACCTTCAAAACACCGGGGATCATGGCCCAAGCCCAGCCGCCGATGGCCCCTGCCAGCACCATGGCCGGGAAAATCAGAATGCTTTCTGACGGGTAGAAGGCCAGCCCGACAGCAGCGCCGCAGATGGCGCCCATGATGTACTGACCCTCGGCCCCGATGTTCCAGATCCCGGCGCGGAAGCCTAAGGACAGGCCAATGGCGATCAGGATCAGCGGACCGGCTTTTACCAACAACTGCGGGCGTGAATACGGCCCAAAAGTCTCGTGAAACAGCGGATCCCAGAAGATCGTGCGAATGGCTTCAAGCGGGTCTTTCCCCAGCATCCAGAACAGGATGCCGCCAGCGATCATAGTTGCAACCACGGCCAAAACCGGTGTCAGTGCGCCCCAGACCTTGGACGGCTGGGGTCGTTTTTCCAAACGGATCATGCGGCCACCTCGTCTGCTTCTGAGCCACCCATCATCAGGCCGATTTCTTCAACGCTCAGCCCTTGCATCGGCACCGGACGAGCCAAGCGCCCTTCGTTCAGCGCCGTGAAGCGGTCTGAAATTTCCATCAATTCGTCCAAATCCTGTGAGATCACGATGACCGCCGCGCCTTTATGCGCCAAATCCAGCAGCGATTGCCGGATCGAGGCCGCAGCCGCCGCATCCACACCCCATGTGGGCTGGTTCACCACCAAGACATCAGGGTCTTGCAACACCTCGCGGCCAATGACGAATTTCTGCAGGTTGCCGCCCGATAGCGATCCGGCGGCATTGTCCGGGCCGGGGGTGCGGACGTCGAACGCTTCGATGATGCGACGGGCGAATTTCTCGGTCTTGCTCCAACGCAGGAACCCACGGTCCACAAGCTTCTCGCGCACCGAGCCGGTCAGCAGAGCGTTCTCGATCAGGCTCATCTCGGGGGCCGCAGAATGGCCCAGCCGTTCTTCTGGTGCGGTCAGCAATCCACGCGCGCGGCGTGCGCCGGGGGACAGCGTGTTAATCTCTTCTCCGGCCAGCGTAATGGACCCATCTTGCGCACGCGCTTCGCCCGACATGACGGCTAACAGCTCGTCCTGCCCGTTGCCGGCCACGCCGCCGATGCCCAAGACTTCGCCCTTGCGCACCTCAAGCGAGACATTGCGCAAATCGGTGCCAAACTCGCTGGGCGAGGGCATCGAGACGCTGGACAAGGACAGTGCGACGTCGCCGGGTTCGGCAGGATCGCGCGAAGGGACGTGCAGCTTGTCACCCACCATCAGCTCGGCCAGTTCACGGGCGGATTTTTCGCGCGGGTCGCAGGTGTCGACCACCACGCCGTGACGCAGGATCGTGGCGTGTTCACAAAGCGACCGGATTTCCTCCAGCTTGTGCGAGATATAGAGGATCGAGGTCCCCTCGGAGGTCAGCTTCCGCAGGGTTTCGAACAGGATCTCGACCTCTTGCGGGGTTAGAACGCTGGTCGGTTCATCCATGATCAAAAGCTTCGGATTCTGAAGCAGGCAGCGAATGATCTCGACCCGTTGGCGTTCACCGGCGGACAGATCGCCAACAATTCGGTCAGGGTCTAAGGGCAGGCCATAGGCTTGGCTAACGTCGCGAATGCGGCTGGCCAATTCGCGCGTGCTGGGTGGGTTGTCCATGCCAAGGGCGATGTTTTCCGCCACTGACAGCGCGTCAAACAGGCTGAAATGCTGGAACACCATCGCAACACCGGCAGCGCGGGCTGCGGCGGGGTTCACAGGGGTGAATTCTTCGCCGTTCAGGGACATTTGACCCGCGTCGGGCTTCACCAGCCCGTAGATCATTTTGACCAGCGTGGATTTGCCCGCGCCGTTCTCTCCCAAAAGGGCGTGTACTTCGCCGGGTAAGAGCGAAAACGAAACCTGATCGTTGGCCAAGACGCCGGGATAGGCCTTGGTCAGGCCCTCCAACGTCATTAGCGCATCACTTTGGCGTAGATCCCCTGTCACTTGGTTAACACTCCCCTGTCGAGATTATTGTTATATGCGACGCTCTTAAGTAGCGCGGTCCCAACCCCCAGAGCAATGGCTTGAGGGTGTTTTCCCAGGCTCGGATCACCGATTGGGCAGTTGATTTGATCAATTTTTGTGCGGCTATGCCCCAAGGCGGTCAGTCGCGATCTGAAACGCGCCCATTTGGTGGCGGATCCGATCAGTCCGGCGCTGGCAAACCTATGCGAAAGAATCGCGTGACAGATCTCAAGGTCCATGACGTGGCTATAGGTCAGCACAAGGTGATGGGCATCGGCGGGCGCAAGCGCGACGGCTTTGGCCGGATCGGAGGCGGGCAGGCAAGTGACGCCCTCGGGTACGTTCTTTGGGAAGCGCGAGAGGTCCACATCGACCCACGTGATCGCCAGATCAGGCAGCGGCGCGAGGGTCTGGACCAGCGCACGTCCCACATGACCCGCGCCATAGATCCAGACTGGGGTTTGGGGGCGAGCGACAGGTTCGATCATCCAGCCTTGCATTAGTGTGGGCTCGGGCAGCACGCCCTGATTGCGGGCCTTCGCGAGTGTGCGGCTGACGGCAAGCGGCGCGGTGTCGTTACCGGTCGTTGAGCGCGCATGGATGCTGGTATCTGCCAGGCGGGTGATATCCTCGGCGCAGTAGATCTCGGTCAGAAGCGTCACGGCACCACCGCAGCATTGCCCCAGCGCGGGGCCAAGGGGCAGGCGCACCGTTTTGAGGTTCTGCCCCTGCTGAAGCTGCGTGCGTGCGTCGCGTGCAGCGCGGAACTCTAGCTCTCCACCGCCAATCGTGCCAGATTGCCCGTCTGTCCAGACCAGCATCGCCGCCCCAACTTCGCGTGGAGTGGAACCGGCAGTGTCGGCCACCACGACGCGGGCCACGGGGCCGTGGGTGGCAATCGTGCGGTCTAGCTGAGGCAGATCAATCGCCATCGCGCACCCTTTTCACAGCGGATAGAACTTCTTCCGCCGTCGCAGGCGCGTTCATGTCGTGGAACCCGTCGCCGCAAGCCGCAACGGCATCTGCCAGCGCCAGCCATGCGGAGATCCCCAGCATGAAGGGTGGTTCTCCGACGGCCTTGGAACGGAAAATCGTGTCTTCGTGGTTGGGCTGATCCCACAGGTCCACGTTAAAGACACGCGGCCGGTCGGAACAGGCCGGGATCTTGTAGGTTGACGGCGCATGGGTGCGCAGAACGCCCTTGTCGTCCCAGACCAATTCTTCGGTCGTCAACCAACCCACACCTTGCACATAGCCGCCCTCGACCTGCCCGATATCCAAGGCCGGATTCAGGCTGGTGCCCGCGTCATGCAGGATATCGGCCCGCAAAACGCGGTTTTCGCCGGTCAGCGTATCGATCACCACTTCGGTCAGCGCCACGCCATGGGCGAAATAGAAGAACGGTCGCCCCTGTCCTTTGACGCGATCCCATGTGATTTCGGGCGTTTTGTAAAAGCCGGTGGCCGACAGGCTGACCCGCGCTTCATAAGCCATCTGCGCGGCCTCTTGGAACGAGATGCTTTGCGCAGGGCCATGCACCTGACCGTCTACAAAGGTGATCTCGGCAGTCGTACATTGCCACATCTGCGCCAGATGCTCGGCCATCCGCGAGCGGATCGTCAGGCAGGCCTTCTGCACTGCCATCCCGTTCAGGTCCGACCCAGACGACGCTGCCGTGGCCGAGGTGTTGGGCACTTTCGCCGTGTCCGTTGCGGTGATTTTCACCAACTCCAGCGGCACCCCAAAACTGCGCGCGGCCACCTGCGCGACCTTCTGGAACAGGCCCTGTCCCATCTCGGTCCCGCCGTGGTTCATCTGGATCGAGCCGTCCTGATACACATGCACCAGCGCCCCCGCCTGGTTTAGATGGGTCAGGGTGAAACTGATCCCGAACTTGACCGGCGAGAAGGCCAGACCTTTCTTCAGCAACGGATTTTCCGCGTTGAAGGCCGCGATGTCTTTGCGACGCTGGGCATAGTCCGCACGCCTCAACAGAGCATCCGTCATGGCGGGGATATGGAAGCCTTGGATTTCCTGCCCGTAATGGGTGGTCTGTCCGTCGCTGTAAAAATTCACCCGGCGTACATCCATCGGGTCCAGCCCGCGGGCGCGGGCGATGTGGTCCATGATCCGTTCGATTCCGAACACACCCTGCGGACCGCCAAACCCGCGAAACGCGGTGGCCGAGGCGGTGTGTGTCTTCAGCCGGTGGCTTTCGATCCGCACATCCGGCAGGAAATAGGCATTGTCCGCGTGCAGCATTGCGCGATCCGCCACTGGTAGTGACAGGTCCTGCGCCCAGCCGCAGCGGGCCAGCTGGGTGACGTCCAGCGCGACCAGCCGCCCGTCCTCATCCACGCCTGCACGGTATGTAATCCGGAAGTCGTGCCGCTTGCCGGTGACGACCATGTCGTCATCCCGGTCATAACGCATCTTGCAAGGGCGCCCGGTTTGGCGCGCAGCGACGGCACATGCCACGGCCAGCGCGTTGCCTTGGCTCTCTTTGCCGCCGAACCCGCCGCCCATCCGGCGGGTCTCGACCCGCACGGCGTTCATGGGAACGCCGATCGCGTGGGCCACTTTGTGTTGGATTTCGGTCGGGTGCTGGGTCGAGCTGTGAACCAGCATGTCTCCATCATCCTGCGGCACGGCGAGCGCGGCTTGGCCTTCCAGATAAAAGTGCTCTTGCCCGCCCATCTCAAAGCTGCCTTCGATGATGTGCGGGGCGGTGTTCATCGCCGTGCTTGCATTGCCGCGCGACCACACAACAGGCCCGTTCTCAAACCGGCTGTCAGCGGCCAATGCCTCGTCAATTGTCAGGATGGCCGGGCGCGGGTCGATGGTGATCTGCCCCAAGCGCGCGGCTTTGCGCGCCGCCAGATGGCTGGTGGCGACGACTAGAAAGATGGGTTGGCCGTGATAGAACACCTCGCCTTGCGCCAATAAGGGTTCGTCGTGGATCGAGGGCGAGACGTCGTTCTCGAACGGCAGATCGGCGGCGGTCAGAACGGCGACCACGCCGTCGGCTTCGCGTACTTTCGATAGATCCGCTTGCGTGATCACGCCACGGGCGCAGTCCGCCAAACCGAACGCCAGATGCAGGCAGTTCGCGGGCATCGGGATGTCATCCACATAGCGCGCGGCACCCGTCACATGGAGGGCCGCGGCGTCGTGGGGCAGAGGGGCTCCGGCGCTCATGACGTCACCTCCAGCACCGAAGTTTTGGCCCCGGACCCTTCATGGAAACAGCGGATCAGCATGTTTTGGCACGTGCGCAAGCGGTAGTCAGCAGAGGCACGCATGTCGGTCATGGGCGTATAGTCCTTGGAGAACTCTTGCGCGGCGGTTTCAACGGTCGCTAGCTCCCACGGCTGTCCGATCAAGGCGTCCTCGACATGGGATGCCCGTTTCGGCGTCCCGGCCATTCCCCCGAAGGCGATCCGTGCGGTGGCGACTTTGCCATCCTCAACCGCGATATTAAACGCGCCCAGCACGGCCGAGATGTCCTGATCAAAGCGTTTCGACAGCTTGTAGACGCGCAGGTTGTCTGGTCCACTCGGGACCGAGATCGCCTCGACAAATTCGCCCGGTTGGCGGTCCTGTTTGCCGTAGTCGATGAAGAAGTCTTCCAGTGCGACCTGCCGCCGGACGTCCCCGCGTCGCAGATGCAGCACCGCATCCAGCGCGATCAGAGGTGGTGGCCCGTCCCCGATGGGCGAGCCATTGGCAATATTGCCGCCGATGGTGGCCACGTTGCGCACCTGAGTGGACGCGAAACGGCGCAGCATCTCGGCAAAATGGGGGTGGTGGTCTAGCATCAGATGGCGCAACGCCTCAATGCTGACGCCCGCGCCGATATGGATATGGGTGTCCGTGATCTCAATCTGTTTCAGATCCGTGACGCCATTCAGGAAGATCGCCGGGCGAATATCGCGCAGTGCCTTGGTCGACCACAGCCCCACATCTGTCGCTCCGGCGACCAGCGTGGCGTGGGGATGCTCCATCAGCGCGTGCGCCAAAGCGTCCGCCGTCTTGGGGCGCATCGGAGTGTTGTCCGTATCGGGCAGGGCTGGCGTAGCGGCGAAGCCCTCGGGCACCGGAGCTTCGGTAGCTCGTTCGGCAGCGCGCACAATCGGCGCGTAGCCCGTGCACCGGCACAGGTTCCCGGCCAGCACATCGTCATGCGCCCGGTCTCCGTTTAGATGCGCCGTGGCCAAAGATACCGCGATCCCCGGCGTACAGAACCCGCATTGCGAGCCGTGTTCTTCAACCAATGCCTCTTGCACTGGATGCAGGGTATCACCATCTGCCAAGGCCTCGACCGTGGTCAGGGATTTGCCATCCAACTGCCCCAGAAACAGGATACAGGCATTCACTGCCCGCGCACCGTCCGCATCCCGCAGCATAACCGTACAGGCTCCGCAATCACCTTCGTTGCAGCCTTCTTTCGTACCGGTCAAACCACGCGTGTCGCGTAGCCAATTCAGCGTGGATTGCGTGGGGTCAACATCGCGCAGGGTCACGCTCTCTCCGTTCAGAAGAAAGGTGATGTTCATTGGATCGTCCTGCCGCCTTACCCTGTTGGTGGCCCCGATGTCCGCGTCCTCGATGCGGCGTAGAAAACGCGCGGGTGTATGTTTTTATGCCTATAGGAAAGCCGGGAAAGTGGGATCGGTCAAGCCCTGTGGCAAAATCTTGTCGCTGAGCGCTGGGCGCCCTTTCGTATGATCGGGCGCTGGTTTAACCTGCCCGGATGAGCAGCCAGCCCCGATTCATCCACCTTCGCACCCACACGCAATACTCGCTTCTGGAAGGGGCGGTTCCGGTCAAGAAATTGCCCGGTCTTTGTGCCGCGCATGACATGCCCGCCGTCGCCATGACGGATACCAATAACATGTTCGCAGCATTGGAATTTTCCGTGACCGCGGCGGGTGAAGGCGTGCAGCCGATCATTGGTTGTCAGGTGGATGTCTGCTTTGACCCGCCCGCGCCGGGCGAGGCCCCGAAAGCCCCCGCTGCGGTGGTGCTTTTGGCCCAGAACGAGGAAGGTTACGAAGGCCTGATGCGTCTGAATACGTGCCTTTATGTGGACAAGAACGGCGCGCTGCCGCAGGTCACGTTGGAGGATTTGGAGGCCAATGCTGCAGGCGTGATTTGCCTGACAGGCGGGGCGGAAGGTCCGGTGGGGCAGCTGTTACAAAACGGTCAGCGCGACAAGGCCGAATCCTTGATGCGCCGCTTGCACGCGACCTATGGTGACCGTTTGTATGTCGAGCTTCAGCGCCATCCGGGCGAGGGTGGCCAGCCCACCGAGCCTGAACGTCTGACCGAGCGCGGCTTCGTCGAAATGGCCTACGCGATGGGCATTCCGCTTGTCGCGACCAATGATGTCTATTTCCCTGCCCAGAAGCTTTACGAAGCCCATGATGCGCTGATCTGCATTAAAGAAGGCGCTTATGTGGACCAGCAGGAGGGCCGTCGCCGCCTGACCCCGCAGCATTATTTCAAATCGCCCGAAGAGATGATCACGCTGTTCGCGGATCTACCCGAGGCGATCGAAAATACTGTCGAGATCGCCAAGCGTTGCGCCTTCATGGCCTATCGCCGCGACCCGATCCTGCCGAAATTTGCGGATGACGAGGTGGCCGAACTGCGTCGTCAGGCCGAGGAAGGTCTGGAATATCGCCTCTCAATGATCCCCCATGCGGTCAGCGTCGAGGAATACAAGAAGCGGCTCGATTTCGAGCTCGACATCATCGAAGGGATGGGTTTCCCGGGCTATTTCCTGATCGTTGCGGATTTTATCAAATGGGGCAAAGATCAGGGCATTCCGGTGGGGCCGGGTCGTGGGTCCGGTGCGGGTAGCCTTGTTGCCTATGCCCTGTTGATCACCGACCTTGATCCCCTGCGTTATTCACTGCTGTTCGAACGCTTCTTGAACCCCGAACGTGTGTCGATGCCGGATTTCGACATCGACTTCTGTATGGATCGCCGCGAGGAAGTCATTCGCTACGTTCAGGAAAAGTATGGCCGCGACAAGGTGGGCCAGATCATCACCTTCGGTGCGCTTTTGTCAAAAGCCGCCGTGCGTGACGTGGGCCGGGTGTTGCAGATGCCTTACGGGCAAGTGGACCGCCTGTCCAAGATGATCCCGGTTGAGGGCGTGAAACCCGTTTCAATCGAGAAAGCCTTGGCCGATGAACCGCGACTTCGCGAAGAAGCCCGCGCGGAGGAGGTCGTTGATCGTCTTCTGAAATACGGCCAGCAGATCGAAGGGCTGCTTCGCAACGCCTCGACCCACGCGGCGGGTGTTGTGATCGGGGACCGTCCGTTGGACGCACTGGTGCCGCTCTATCAGGATCCGCGATCCGACATGCCCGCCACCCAGTTCAACATGAAGTGGGTCGAGCAAGCGGGCCTCGTTAAGTTCGACTTTCTGGGTCTGAAAACCCTTACCGTCATTCAAAACGCTGTCGATCTGATCCGGGGGCAAGGGCGTGATCTGCATGTGGCTCCCGGGGGCGATACGCTCTATGATCCGCCTGAAGGCGCGGTGAACGAAATCAACGCCATCCCGCTGGATGACGAACCGACCTACAAGCTCTATGCCGCTGCCAAAACCGTCGCCGTGTTCCAGGTGGAATCGACGGGCATGATGGACGCGCTGCGGCGCATGAAACCCACCTGTATCGAAGACATCGTGGCCCTCGTGGCGCTCTATCGCCCCGGCCCGATGGAGAACATCCCGACCTATTGCGAGGTCAAAAATGGTCAGCGCGAGATTGAATCCGTCCACCCCCTGATCGACCATATTCTTGAGGAAACTCAGGGCATTATCGTTTATCAGGAACAGGTTATGCAGATCGCACAGGTCATGGCGGGCTATTCGCTTGGCGGCGCTGACCTGCTGCGCCGTGCGATGGGTAAGAAGATTAAAGAGGCGATGGACGCTGAGCGTCCGAAGTTCGAAAAGGGGGCTGCAGAGAACGGAGTGCCTGCAAAGAAGGCCTCGGAAGTTTTCGACCTTCTGGAAAAGTTCGCCAACTACGGCTTCAACAAATCCCACGCCGCCGCCTATGCCGTGGTCAGCTATCAAACCGCATGGCTGAAAGCGAACCACCCGGTCGAGTTCATGGCCGGCGTGATGAACTGCGATATCCACCTGACGGACAAGCTGTCGGTCTACGCCAACGAAGTTCGTCGCGGCATGGATATCGAGATCGTGCCCCCTTGCGTAAACCGCTCGCTCGAGACGTTCAGCGTGAAGGATGGCAAGGTCGTCTACGGTCTGGGTGCGCTGAAAAACGTCGGCATCGAGGCGATGAAACTAGTGGTCGAAGGCCGCAAGGTGGACGGTGTCGACAAGCCCTTCGCGACACTGTTCGACGTCGCACGCCGGGTCGATCTGAAACGCGTCGGCAAACGCCCGATGGAGATGCTGGCCCGCGCTGGGGCCTTCGATCAGCTCGACAAAAACCGCCGCCGCATCTTTGACAGCCTCGATGGGCTGGTCAGCTATTCCGCAGCGATCCACGAACAGCGCGCCTCCAATCAGGTGTCGCTGTTTGGCGAGGCAGGCGACGACCTGCCCGAACCGCGCTTGTCCCCTGTGGGGGATTGGCTGCCCAGCGAACGGCTGGCGGAAGAGCAGAAAGCGATTGGCTTCTACCTGTCGGGCCACCCGCTGGATGACTATATGGCTGCGCTGAAACGCAAGCAGGTTCTGTCCTTGCAAGAACTTGAAAAGAAAGCCGAACGCGGGGCGATGGTGGCGAAACTGGCGGGAACCGTGGCAGGCCGTCAGGAACGCAAATCCGCCCGTGGCAACCGTTTTGCCTTCGCCCAGTTGACCGATCCAACTGGGCAGTATGAGGTCACGATCTTCTCGGATGTCTTGGAGAAATGTCGCGATTATCTGGAGACCGGGTCTGACGTGGTCGTCACAGTCGAGGCGACGATGGAGGCCGATCAGCTAAAACTTCTGGCCCGCTCAATCTCGCCCATCGACAATGTGGTGTCGGATGTGGGGGGGATGGCGCTGAAGCTTTACCTCGAAAACGCCTCGGCTTTGACGCAGGTGGCTTCGGTCCTGCAAGATGCAGCGGACAAAGCGCGCAATGCCCGTCCCGGCGAGGTCTCGGTCTGTTTGATGGATCCCAGCCTGCCGGGCGAGGTCGAGATGACACTCGGCCAGTCATACCCGCTGAATCCACAGGTCAAAGGCGCGCTGAAATCGCTAAATGATGTGATTGACGTGGAGGAAGTGTAGGGGCTTTGCCCCTCGGCCAGCGGCCTCACCCCAGGATATTTATGACAAGAAAAGGCGCTGAGCTCTTTTTCTTGTTGTAAATATCCCCGCCGGAGGCCTCAAATCCGCCGAGCGAAGCGAGGCTACCCCCCCAGCCGAAATCCGCGTCGTCAGATAGGGGATACGGGCGGGAGCGTCAGTAATGCGGCGGCCGTTCATCGCCCAAAACAACACCACCCGAATTGCCTTGCTCGCGCTCGGCCTCGCGCTCGGTCAGAATGCGTACAAGATGTGACAGACGGGCAAGTTCCGCGTCCTGTTTGGTTACAACCTCGTTCAAATCATCGACCACAAGGGTCAGATGCGCGATGGTTTCTTCAAGCTGAGTGATGCGATCTTGTGACATGGCGGCGTGATAGCGTGTCTGTCGGGCAAGACCCAGCGAAATCCACATGTGGCGGTAAATTGTGAAGAAACACAGGCTTTCCTTGCCCCTGACGCCCCCATCCGCTAGACCGCCCGCGACACATATATGAACCGGGACCAGACATGGCCAAGCAGAAAAAACAGCCCCGCCCCAAGGCAATCACGCCCAAGGGATTTCGCGACTATTTCGGAGCGGAAGTGGACGAGCGTAAACATATGCTCGACCAGATTGCGGCGGTGTATCATCGCTATGGCTTTGACGCGCTGGAAAGCTCGGCTGTTGAGACGGTCGAGGCGCTGGGCAAGTTCCTGCCCGACGTGGATCGCCCGAACGAAGGCGTCTTTGCGTGGCAAGAGTTCGACGAGAAGGACAATGGCGACTGGATGGCCCTGCGCTATGACCTGACCGCGCCCTTGGCCCGCGTCTATGCGCAGCATCGCAACGATCTGCCGACGCCCTATCGTCGCTACGCGATGGGCCCCGTGTGGCGCAACGAAAAGCCCGGTCCGGGGCGTTTTCGTCAGTTCTATCAATGTGATGCGGATACGGTTGGTACGGCCTCGATGGCCGCAGACGCCGAGATTTGCGCCATGTTGGCCGACACGCTGGAAACTGTGGGCCTAAATGGCGACTATATTATCCGGGTGAACAACCGCAAAGTCATGAACGGTGTGCTTGAGGTTATGGGGGTCGAAGACGGCCCGGAACGTGACGCGGTTCTGCGCACCATCGACAAGTTCGACAAAGTGGGCGAGGCCGGCGTGCGCGAGCTGTTGGGCAAGGGGCGTCTGGATGCCTCGGGTGCGTATATCGACGGCGTGGGTCTGTCGGATGAACAGATCGAGACCGCTATCTCATTCCTGACGTCGAAAAAAATCGTAGCTGAAGAAATCAAAAACGGTCCGCCAAATCCTGATGATCGGATTCCGGGTGGAATGGGAATTACCTATAACGATCCAGAAGATGGTTCTGTTGAAGCCGGAAGAGCGATGCAATGGGGTGTTCTTGACCATCTTATGCGGTTGGTCGGAAACTCCGAAGTCGGACTTGAAGGACTGAAAGAGCTTGGTGAAATTGTCGACTTGCTTTCAGCACAGGGATACGGACCCGACCGTATCGAAATCGACCCGTCCGTCGTGCGCGGCCTTGGTTACTACACCGGCCCCGTCTTCGAGGCCGAGCTGACTTTCGAAATTCAAGACGAAAAAGGCCGTCCGCGTCAGTTCGGCTCGGTCGCGGGTGGTGGTCGTTATGACGATCTGGTCAAGCGCTTCACCGGGCAGGCCGTTCCGGCCACCGGCGTTTCGATCGGTGTCGACCGCCTTCTGGCAGCACTCCGCGCCAAGGGCCGGATGGGCGGCAAGGCCGTCGGTCCCGTTGTCGTCACCGTCATGGATAAATCGCGCCTCGCGGATTACCAAGCGATGGTGTCCGACCTGCGCAACGCGGGCATCCGGGCCGAGGTCTATCTGGGCAACCCCAAGAACTTTGGCAACCAGCTGAAATACGCGGACAAGCGCAACTCGCCTGTCGCGGTGATTGCAGGCTCGGACGAGTTCGACGCGGGCAAGGTGCAGATCAAGGATCTGGTGCTGGGCGCCAAGATCGCCGAAAGCGCCACGCTTGAGGAATGGAAAGAACGCCCCAGCCAGTTCGAATGCGACCGCGCCGATATGGTCGCCAAGGTCCGTGAAATCATCGAGGCATCTGATGACGGATAAGGCACAGATCCGGGCCGAAGCCGCCCGCCTAATGGGGGTCTTTGAAGCCAAAGGCGCCACCGCGGTCGAGGCCGACATCCTGCAACCCGCAGGCACGCTTCTGGACCTTTACGGCGAAGACATCCGGGGCCGTGCCTTCGTGACCCATGACCCCATCCGGGGCGAGGCAATGCTGCGCCCCGACTTCACCGTGCCTGTCGTGCAAATGCACATGGCCGACGGAGCTGAACCCGCCCGCTACACCTATATGGGCGAGGTCTTTCGCGCGCAGGAAGAGGCCACCCATCGCGCCTCCGAATATTTCCAGGTGGGCTACGAGGTTTTTGACCGCGACGCCCCCATCGAAGCAGATGCCGAGGTTTTTGCCTTTATCCAAGACGCGCTATCGCCTTTGTCGCTGCGGGCTGCCACTGGCGATATGGGCCTGCTTCTGGCCGCTGTGCGCGGGCTGAAAACCACGGACCGCCGCAAGGCAGCCCTGCTGCGCCACATCTGGCGTCCACGCCGTTTCCGCGCTTTGCTGGATCGGTTCGCCGGGCGTGCGCCATTGCCGGAAGGCCGCGAGGCGATGCTGGCGAAGGACGATCCGATGCAGGATGCAGGTCCTCAGATCGGCTTGCGCTCGGCGGCTGAAATCGCTGACCGGATAGAAGCCTTGCGCGAAGATGCCGCTGCTGCTCCGATCTCGACGCAGGAAGTCGAGCTTCTGGATGATCTGCTGGGTCTGCGCGAAACCACGGTGAATGTGCTGTCGCGTCTGCGCGACATCGCGGTCGACATGCCCGCCATCGCGGATGCCGTCGACCGGTTGGAAGCGCGCGCCGAGGCGCTTTATCAGCGCGGCGTTGACGTGGACAATCTGGATTTCGAAGGCAGCTATGGCCGCACCTCGATGGAATACTATGACGGGTTCGTCTTCGGTTTCTATGCCGAAACCCGCCCCGACCTGCCCCCGGTGGCCACGGGGGGGCGCTATGACGCGCTGACCCGCGTGTTGGGCCGTGCCAAGGGGCATGAGATCCCCGCCGTCGGTGGCGTCATCCGCCCCGAGATCGTGTTGGAACTGAACGCAGGGGGTGCAAAATGACCCTGAAGATTGGTGTGCCCTCGAAGGGCCGTCTGATGGAGAAGACCTTTGACTGGTTCGGTGCCCGTGGTGTGGAACTGGCCCGGACCGGATCGGACCGCGAATATGCGGCTGCGGTTAACGGGATCGATGGGATCGAGTTGGTTTTGCTGTCCGCCGGTGAAATCCCGCGCGAGCTGGCCGCGGGTCGCATCCATCTGGGCGTAACGGGCTCGGACCTTGTGCGCGAGAAGCTGGGCGGCTGGCAGGACAAAGTATCTGAACTGGCCCTGATGGGATTTGGCCACGCGGACCTGATCATTGCCGTGCCCAAATGCTGGGTTGATGTGAACACGCTGGACGATCTGGATGCCGCTGCAGCGGCTTTCCGCGCGCAACACGGGTTCCGTCTGCGCATTGCCACCAAGTTCCACCGCCTGATTCGCGATCACCTGCGCGATCATGGCGTGGCGGATTATCAGCTAGTGGACAGCCAAGGTGCGACCGAAGGCACCGTCAAGAACGAAACCGCCGAGGCCGTGGCCGACATCACCTCGACCGGGGAAACCCTGCGCGCCAACCACCTGAAGATCCTGGCGGGCAAACCTGTGCACAAATCGCAAGCCACCCTGTTCAAGTCGCGCAATGCGGATTGGAACGAGTCAACCCGCGCGACCCTAGCTACGCTGTCCGGGAAGCTGGGCCTTCAGTCCTAAGACGACGGATCCAGCGCAAGGACCATCCAGTTGCGCAATGGCTCCATGGCGCGAAGTTCGATTGCGATCATGGCCGGTCCGTCCGGCCCCATGATCTCGGTCTGCGGGACGTGATCGTTCCACCAGACGATTCCCTTGCGGCGCAGTAGATCGCCATGCGGATGGTCTGCCTCCCACGCCATCGGGACGCGTTTCAGCTCGGGTTCGGAAATCCGTAATCCATCGGATTCCGCTTTCGTGTGCAGCACCTGCAAGACTTCGCCCTGCGGCCCGGCCACGCTCTCGCGCCAATGATCCAACGCCTCGCGTTCGAAGGCGAAGACCCCGAAGCCCACCACAAGGTGCTCGGTCTGCAACCCGACCATCCAACTGGCCCCGGTCTGCGCGTCTGCAAAGCCGATATGGATATGCGTGTTATAGGGCGTTTTGTCCTTTGAGAATCGAAGGTCGCGATGCATCCGAAAAATCCGCGCGGTCACGCCGGTTGCATAGGCCGCGGCGAGCTTTTGGGTCAGCGCATCCGCAAACTGAGCGGCGGCGTCTTTGATATGCGCCTCATAGCGCGGCTTGTTCTCATGAAACCAGTCGCGGGTGTTGTGCTGGGACAGGTCGCGAAGAAACGACAGAGTTTCGTCGCTGAACCAGGTCATGACGTCGGTTCGGCCGGGTCCTTGAACCCGGCAGCCTTGTGGCTGCCATCACAGAACGGCTTGTTCTTCGAATGTCCGCAGCGGCATAGAAATGCTTTGTCCACAGTGCCAATCCGTCGCCCGGTACCCGAACACAGCTCAAGATTCCCATCAATGATCAGCGGCCCATTCTGGCGGCGCGAGACATCCGCCGGGCCACCTGCTTCTTCGATCTCTGGGGGCGTTTTGGGGTCAGGTTCGCCAGTGGCTTCAAATCCACCTTCCACATGGCTGTAGTCGCAATAGGGTTTGTTCTTCGACAACCCACAGCGACAGAGCGCCACGCGGGTTTCACGATCGCCGCCTTCGACGCAGACGTCACCGGCCAGCACCAACGGCCCGTTTTCCAGTACCGCCAGCCGGTTGATCTTCGGTGCACGCTCTTCAACGCCAGTTTTGCGCCGGAATGCCAGTGCCCCCGAGGGGCAGGTCCGGATCATCGCGGCCACTTCCTCAGCGCTGGCCTTGTCGGGCTGCACCCAAGGCCGCTTCGAGGGATCAAACACATCGGGCAGTTGAAGAAAGCAGTTCCGCGCGTGAATGCAGCGCTTCAGGTCAAAGGTGACCGTGATCTCTTCACCCGTATACTCTTTACGTGTCATATCTGGCTCCCATGCTGGCATCTGCCAGCCTAGCCCAGCCCCGGGAAATCACAAAATCACGAAAAAAGGCGCCCGCTGTCGGACGCCTCTCATTTTCTTGTCTTAAATATCCCGGGGTCCGGGGCTGGCCCCGGTCCGGCCTCACCGCTTGCGCGAACGCAGGAAGCCCGTGATGTCATAGGCCTGGTCCAGAATGGGCTGAGCGATCGCCTCGGCCTTGTCGGCACCCTCGCCCAGAATGCGGTCGATCTCGGCCTTGTCACCCATCAGGCGCGACATCTCTTCCGAGATCGGTGCCAGCTTCTCGACCGCCAGATCCGCCAGCGCGGGCTTGAACCGGCCCCAGCCAGCGCCCGCGTATTCGGTGATCACCTGTTCGTTGGTCAGACCCGATAGGCCAGCATAGATGTCCACAAGGTTCTTCGCCTCGGGGCGGTCCTTAAGGCCATCCAAAGTTTCGGGCAGAGGCTCGGGGTCCGTCTTCGCCTTTTTGAACTTCTTGGCGATCTTGTCGGCATCATCGGTCATGTTGATGCGTTCCATATCGCTTTCACCCGATTTCGACATCTTCTTGGTGCCGTCACGCAGGTTCATCACACGGGTCGCCGGGCCTTCGATGATCGGCTCGGGCTGTGGGAAGAAGCCTTCCGCCTTGAAGTCGTGGTTAAACTTCGCCGCAATATCGCGCGTCAGCTCGACATGCTGCTTCTGATCCTCGCCCACGGGGACGTGGGTCGCGTGATACAGCAGAATGTCGGCGGCCATCAGCGACGGATAGGCGTACAGCCCAAGCGAGCTTTGCTCGGCGTTCTTACCGGCCTTGTCCTTGAACTGGGTCATCCGGTTCATCCACCCCACGCGCGCGACGCAGTTGAACAGCCACGCAAGCTCGGCATGGGCCGAAACCTGACTTTGGTTGAACAGGATCGACTGGCTGGGATCAATGCCCGAGGCCAGGAACCCGGCGGCCACTTCGCGGGTGGCGTCCGTCAGCTCTTTCGGGTCTTGCCAGACGGTGATGGCATGCAGGTCGACGACGCAGTAAATGGTCTCGAAATCCTGTGCCTGCATGTCCACGAAACGCTTGATGGCGCCAAGGTAGTTGCCCAGCGTCAGCCCGCCCGAGGGTTTGATCCCCGAAAATACGCGCGGCGTGTGATTGGTCATGTGTATGCTCCGTCTGGAATTCTGTGCCCATGTCGATTACCTAGCTGGGCAGAGACCGTCAAGGAAAGCCCGGACAAACGCGGGCAAAGGAGCAGCCCGTGACCCATCCGCATGATGAAAATCCCGTCAATCCACTGCCGCCGGTGGTGATTGCCCTTGCGGTTTTCCTAGTCGGGATTGAACTTGTGTTCGTCGCGGGGAATTCTGGTCTGGTTGGCGGACCCGAAGCCGCCGGGTGGCGGATCGCCACGATCGAAAACTGGGGCTTTCGCGAACCTCTGTTCGCGTGGATGGTCGAAAACGGCCGCTATCCCCTGAAGGATGTGGCGCGGTTCTTCACCTATCCGTTCTTGCATCTCAGTTTTACCCACTTGCTCTTCGTGCTCGTCTTCCTTCTGGCGCTTGGCAAAATGGTGGGCGAGGTCTTCTCGGCCCTTGCCTTTCTGGTGGTTTATTTCGGCTCGGCCATCGTGGGCGCGCTGGTCTATTGGCTGGTGTGGGACACGGGCGTCGTGCTGTTCGGCGGCTATCCGGCGGTTTACGGCCTGATCGGAGCCTACACGTTCATCCTGTGGGCCGAGTTGGGCGCGACGGGTGGCAATCAGCTGTCCGCCTTCCGGATCATCGCGTTCCTCCTGGGTATTCAGCTGATCTTTAGTCTGCTGTTCGGGGCTGGGCTGAACTGGGTCAGCGAGGTTTCGGGTTTTGTCGCTGGCTTCGGCCTGAGTTTTCTGGTCAGTCCCGGCGGCTGGTCGCGTGTGGTGCAGCGCTTGCGGCAGCGGTGAAGCGGGACCGGGGCCAGCCCCGGACCCCGGGATATTTAAGACAAGAAAATGCGATACGCGCGTTAGCCGCGGCGGAAAGCGGATTTGATGTCTGCCATGTGGAAGGCGCCAAGCATTTGCCCCGCCAGACCGTAGATTGCAATCCCACCAAGGACGAGTACGGCCAGGGCTGCGATCTTTACGCCTGCGATTGCGAAAAGCGGTGTTATGACGAAGGTTGCCGCGACGAGGGCAGCACCCATGATGGCGCTGGCGGCACAGATGCGCCACAGGCGGGACCAGAAGCGCGTGTCAAAGCGGGTTTCCTCGCCCATCCGCGTTGCGCCGATCCATGTTAGCGTGGTGATGGTCCAGCCGGCCAGTGTTGTCCCGATGGCGGCGGCGATGAAACCCAGATGGTAGCTGAGCCCGATGGCGATGGCGGCATTCACGACCATGCCGACAAGCGCGAAATGGAAAGGCGCGCGGGTGTTCTCGCGGGCGAAATACACCGAGGAAAGTACTTTTTGCAGCACGAAAGCGGGCAGGCCTGCGCCGTAGATCGCGGTGGCAAGTGCGGTCCATTTCGTATCGTCGAGCGTGAAGGCGCCGCGTTGGAACAGCACCTCGATCAGCGGGATCGGGATCACCATCAGGGCGACGGCGGCGGGGACAGTCAGAGCCAGTGACATCTCGCCCGCTCGGCTGAGCGCGTCGCGGCTGGCGGCCATATCTCCGGCGCGCAGGTTGCGCGAGAGTTCCGGCAGCAGCACGATGCCGATGGCGATGCCGACCACGCCCAAGGGCAGTTGGTACAGGCGATCGGCATAGTAGAGCCACGCCACCGCGCCTTCAAAGAAGCTGGCGACCTGACGGCCCACCAGAAGGTTGATCTGGGTGACACCGCCCGCAAGGGCTGCCGGGGCGGCAATTATGGCGAGCCGTTTCAGCTCGGGCGTCATTTTTGGTATGCGCGGAATCAGGCGGTATCCGGTGCGGCTGGCGGCGATCCAGACCAGCACGACTTGGGCAATGCCGGCGATGGGGACGGTCCATGTCATGGCCAAGCCGATGTCGCCGCCCATCAGGTCCGCGATTAGCATCGCTGCGATGAAGATCACGTTCAGAAGCACCGGGGCGGCGGCGGCGGCCATGAAGCGCCCGGTGGCGTTCAGAACGCCCGATAAAAGGGCGGCCAGCGAGATAAACAGGATATAGGGAAACGCGATCCGGCCATAGGTGACGGCGAGGTCGAAGCGATTATCCTCGGTAAAGCCCGAGGCCATGGCATAGACCAGCGCGGGCATGAAGATCTGCGCGATGATTGAGAATATGACCAAGATAAAGGCCAGTCCCGCAAATGCATCGCGGGCGAATTCCAACGCGCCGTCTCTGGCCTCGTGTTTCTTGGCGAACATCGGCACGAAGGCCACGTTCAGCGTGCCTTCTGCAAAGAAGCGGCGGAACATGTTGGGCAGGGAAAAGGCGATCAGGAAGGCCTCGGCCACCGCGCTGGACCCCAGAAATGCACCGATCATGATGTCGCGCACGAAGCCCAAGATACGGCTGGCCATCGTCCAGCCGCCAACGGTCATGAAACCTCTGGCAAGTCGCGACGCCATTACGCTGTCGCCCTTTCCGCGCCTTTTTCGATCGCCGTGCGCAGCTTGCCTGCCAGCAGATCCTGTTTGTGTTCGGCGTAGTATTTCAGGCCGAACATATCCTTGACGTAAAAGCTGTCGACGACCTGCTCGCCATAGGTCGCGATCACGGCAGACGCGATGTAGACATTGGCATCGGCCAAGGTGCGGGTCAGGTCATAGAGCAGACCGGGGCGGTCGCGGGTGTCGACCTCGATGATCGTGTAGATTTCCGAACCTTCGTTGTCGAAGGTGATCGTGGTGGGCACCTTGAAGGCGCGCTCGCGTTTCTTGATTTTGTCGCGGCCTGCAATGGCGTCGCGCGCGACGACTTCGCCCTTCAGGATCTTGTGGGTCATCTGGGTCAGGCGTTTCTGCTTGGCCACATCGAACGGGTTTCCGTCGGCGTCCTGCACCCAGAAACACGCCGTCGCATAGCCGTCTTTCGAGGTATAAGTGCGCGCGTCCACGATGTTGGCCCCGACCGAGGTCAGCGCGCCTGCGAGACGCGAGAAAATGCCGGGGTGGTCGGCCAGCACGAAATAGGCACGGGTGACGTCGCGATCTTGATCAGGCTCAAGCTCGATCCGGACCTCGTTGTCCTGAATGTCACGCAGAAGCCGGGCAAAAACTGCGTGGGCCGAGACATGCAGCCCCTGCCAATAGGCATCGTAGTGCCGGGCAGTTTCAGTCTTCAGGTCTTTGGGCTTCCAGCCCGCCAGCTCTTTACGCAAAGCGCGTTTACTGTCGGCCCCGCGGCTTTCGCGGTTCAGTGCCTCGGTCCCATCTTCCAAAACCCGGCGCGTCTGGTTGTAAAGCGTGCGGATCAGGGTGGCTTTCCAGTTGTTCCACGTATCCGGCCCGACGCCGCGAATGTCACAGACCGTCAGTACGGTCAGCAGGTCCAGCCGCCGGACCGAACGGACCGCCTTGGCGAAATCCTGCACTGTGCGCGGGTCCGAAATATCGCGTTTCTGCGCCATGTCGGACATCAGAAGGTGATAGCGCACCAGCCATTCGACTGTTTCGCATTCTCTCTGTGTCATGCCCAGCCGTGGGGCGACTTTGCGGGCAATCTTGGCCCCCAGAACCGAGTGATCCTGTGGGCGACCCTTGCCGATGTCGTGCAGCAGCATCGCGACCATCAGGGTCTTGCGATTGACGCCCTTGTTGATGATCTCGGAACTGATCGGCAGCTCGTCTTCCAGCTCGTGCCGCTCGATCTGTGCGAAATTCGAGATCACCTGAATCGTGTGCTCGTCCACCGTGTACGAGTGGTACATGTTAAACTGCATCATCGCCACGATGGGCTCGAACTCAGGGATGAAGGCGGCCAAAACACCCAGCTCGTTCATCCGGCGCAGTGCACGTTCGGGGTTACCGTGTTTCAACAGCAGATCAAGGAAGATGCGGATTGCTTCCTTGTCTTCGCGCACCTCGTCGTCGATCAGATGCAGATTGTGCGAGACCAACCGCATGGCATGCGGGTGGATCAACATGCCGGTGCGCAGGCCTTCCTCGAAGATGCGCAAGAGGTTCAGCTTGTCGGACAGGAATGCGGCTTCGTCAGGAACATCCAGTCGCCCCTGTTGTACAACAAAGCCGTGCTTTAACTTGCGCCGACGTTTCAGAAGCCGCATCAGGCGCGGCTCCTTCTTCAGGTGCTGCGCTTCCAGCGCGGTCAGCACGATCCGCGTCAGGTCGCCCACTTGGGTTGCGTGGCGGAAATATGCTTGCATGAAATGCTCGACCGCGCGTCGGCCTTCGGTGTCTTCAAAGCCCAATCTGTCGGCGACCTCGACCTGCAGGTCAAAGGTCAGTTGGTCCGAGGGGCGATTGGTCAGAAGATGCAGCTGGCAGCGCACTGCCCACAGAAAACTTTCAGCGTCACGGAAGGTTTCGAACTCGTCGTCGGTGAACACGCCTTTCGAGACCAGCTCGGACGGGTGCGCCACGCGGTGCTGATACTTGGCCACCCAAAAGAGCGTCTGAAGGTCTCGCAGCCCGCCTTTGCCCTCTTTTACATTGGGTTCAACCACATAGCGCTGACCCTGTTTGGTGTGGCGGGTGTCGCGCTCGGCCAGTTTGGCCTCGATGAACTCGGCCAGCGTGTCGTCAAACAGGTCTTTCCACAGCCGTTCGTCCAGATCATGCGCCAGTTCAGCGTCACCACAGACGGGGCGTTGCTCTAGAAGCGCGGTGCGGATGGTATAATCTTCGCGCCCCAGACGCAGGCAATCGTCGATCGTGCGCGAGGCGTGGCCTACTTTCAGGCGCAGGTCCCACAGCATGTAGAGCATGCTTTCAATGACGCTCTCCGCCCAGGCGGTGATTTTGTAGGGCGTCAGGAACAGCAGATCCACGTCCGACTGCGGCGCCATTTCACCGCGGCCATACCCGCCCACGGCAATTACAGCGATCCGCTCGGCCGTGGTGGGAAGGGGCAGGGGGTGAAGGCGCTCGGTCGCGACCCGATGCACGCAGCGCACCACGCAATCGGTCAGAAAACTGTACGCAGCGGTGGCAGGATGTGCATCTAGCGGGGCCTTCGACAACGCCTCGGCTATGTTGGCGCGGCCCGATTTGATGGCGGTGCGCAGCTCGACAACCGTCAGCTTGCGAATGGCCGAGGCATCCTTTGCATCCTCGAACGCAAAGTCGAGCCGCTGCCAGAGGGCCTTCTCATCAAGGATGTCGTTGGCGGGGCAAATCAGCCGCCCCGCCGTTTGGTCCGGCTCGGGCCGGTCGCGCTTAGAATCCGGCACCGGCAAAGCTTCTGGGTGCGGGGTCGATGATGACCACCGATCCGTTCTGGATCTGGGCGATGGCGAGGCCACGCTCGTTCGTGCCGTCACCGCGCAGGCGGAAGATGCCGTTGACGCCCACAAAGCCCTGCGGCTGGGTCAGAGCCGTGGTGGTCAATGCGTTGGCTTTGCCCGCTTTAACCAGTGCGCCGATGGCGGCAATGCCATCATAGGCGAGCCCGGCAATCGGATGCGGGGTGGCGCCATACTGGGCGTGATAGCGCCCCGAGAAGCGGCTGCTGAGTGCCGGGTCCGGGATGGCGAACCAGCCGCCTTGCAGACCGGGCAGCGACATGGCGTTCGCCGGAATGTCCCAGCGCTGCAGGCCGATATACTGGATCGTGGCAGGATCGACGCCGTTTTCCGGCAGCAGACCTGCCAGGAAGGGCAGCGCCCCGGATGTGCCCGAGGTCAGGAAGATCGACTGAGCACCCGAGCTGCGGACCTGTTCGCTGATCCCGGGCAAAGCGTTGACGATGCCATTCTGCGACAGCTCGAACGAGGATGTGCCCGCAAGCGTAGCACCCGAATTCAGGATGGCGGTTTGAATGGCTGCGCTGCCTTGGTTTTCGGCCTGGTCCTGACCGTTCACGACCAAGATGTTGCCCTTGCCCTGACGGGTGGCATAGCGGGTCAGGCGGTTGGCCGTGTTCTGGAACGTGTTGCCCAGAATGAAGACGTTTCCGCCTGCGATGTTTGGGTTGTTGGAAAAGCTCAGCACGTTCACATTGCGGCGGGCCACAGCGACACCAGCGGCGTTGGCGTTTTGCGCGAAGACTGGGCCCAGAAGGATCTTGGCACCGTCGTTGACGGCTTTCGTCGCCATAGATGCGGCCTGATTCGTATCGCCCGCGGTGCTGTAGACGCGCAGGTCGATGGTGACTCCTGACAGTTCAGACATGGCCAATCGGGCTGCGTTTTCCAGCGATTGTGCAAGGCTTTCGTCGTTCTCGGATCCTGACCCTGACGGCACCAGAAGAGCAACGGGGACGGGCTTCGACGTGTTGATATTCTGCCCAATTTGCGACCCGGTTGGGGTGCAGGCAACAAGAGCGGAAAACGACGCGAAGATAGTAAGAGCACCCAGAGCCTTGCGGGTGCGTGCGAAAACGGCAAACATACAATATCCTTTCCCGGGCGAGGCAGAACGCCCCCCGACAGACGGCTACATAATAACTCTCAGAACAGGCAGGTCCAGTGTGAAACCCCTGAATACTCCCCTTGATCCCGGACTATATCTGGTCGCCACGCCCATCGGAAATGCGCGTGATATCACGCTGCGTGCTCTGGATGTGTTGGCCTCGGCTGATGTGATCGCTGCCGAGGATACCCGGACGACGCGTAAGCTTTTGGAAATTCACGGAATTGCGCTGGGGGACCGCAAATTGATTGCCTATCATGACCACTCGGGACAGGCGGGTCGCGATGGCATCAAGAAGCTGATTGGACAGGGCAAATCGGTGGCCTATGCCAGCGAAGCAGGCAGCCCATTGGTGGCGGATCCCGGCTTTGCTCTTGCGCGAGATGTCGCGCAGGACGACGGCTTCGTGACCGCCCTTCCGGGCGCCACCGCTGCCATCACCGCGCTCAGTCTTTCTGGCCTGCCATCGGACCGGTTCTGCTTTGCAGGATTTGCCCCCTCCTCCAAAGGCGCGCGCCAGAAATGGTTGGCCGAACTTCTGGCGATCCCCGCAACGCTGATCATCTATGAAAGCCCCAAACGCATTAACCGGCTATTAGAAGATTTGTGTTCCACTGAGGCGAAGTCCCGCTCGGCTGCCATCTGCCGCGAATTGACTAAGAAGTTTGAAGAAATCCGGCGTGGAACGGTTAACGAACTTTTTGATCAGTTGTCGGACATGACGTTGAAGGGCGAAATCGCCCTTGTCGTTGGGCCAGCAGAAGCGGGGGAAGAAGTCGTGGACCTTGAACAGATGCTGGGCACTGCCTTGAAAGATATGAGCATGAAAGATGCGGTCGCGATGGTAACACAGGCTACTGGCCTGCCGCGGCGCAAGGTCTATCAAGCCGCATTGGCGATGGGGCGCGACGCATGAGCGGTAAGGTGTCTTATCTGTCTGGTCTGGCTGCCGAAGATTCTGTTGCACGTGCCTATCAGGGGAACGGGCGGCAGGTGGCGTTTCGACGTTGGCGTGGTAAGCGTGGCGAGATCGATTTGATTGTGCGCGATCGCGACGAGGTGATCTTTGTCGAAGTCAAGAAATCCCGCGATTTTCTGCGGGCGGCCGAAGCGTTGTCCAAGGCGCAGATCAAGCGGCTTTATCAAACGGCAGCTGAGTTTCTGTGCGGTGAACCCAAAGGGGACCTGACACCCTGCCGTTTCGATGTGGCCTTGGTGAACGGCATTGGCGAAATTCAGATCGTTGAAAATGCGCTGGGCTACTGAATTGGGGGGGATGCCCCATTGCGCCACGGGCTGCTCTGCCCCATTTATGGGGGACTGAATTCAGACGGAGCCCCACATGTCGCTTAAAGTTGCCATCCAAATGGACCCGATCGACCATGTCGACATCAACGCCGACAGCTCTTTCCGCATCGCGGAAGAGGCACAGGCGCGGGGGCACAGCCTGTTTTACTACACCCCTGATCAGCTGTCTTATCGCGAAGGGCGCGTAATCGCGCGCGGCTGGCCGCTGACTGTTCGTCGCGAGCAAGGCAATCACTTCACGCTAGGTGCTCTTCAGGACATGGATCTGGCAGACATGGATGTGGTCTGGTTGCGGCAAGATCCGCCCTTTGACATGGGCTATATCACAACGACCCATATCCTTGACATGATCCACCCGGACACTCTGGTGGTGAATGACCCGTTCTGGGTGCGCAACTACCCCGAGAAGCTGTTGGTTCTGGAATTCCCCGACCTGACGCCCCCCACCATGATCGCGCGCGATTTTGAAACGCTGAAATCGTTCAAGCACAACCATGGGGACATCATCCTGAAGCCGCTTTACGGCAATGGCGGTGCGGGCGTGTTCCGTTTGGACGAATATGATCGCAATCTCGCCTCGCTGCATGAGCTGTTCGCGGGCATCAACCGTGAGCCGCTGATCGCGCAGAAATTCCTGCCCGACGTCTCGAATGGTGACAAGCGCGTGATCCTTGTGGATGGAGAACCTGTCGGCGCGATCAACCGCGTTCCCGCAGCGGGCGAAACGCGTTCGAACATGCATGTGGGCGGGCGACCCGAGAAGATCGGCCTGACCGAGCGTGATCTAGAAATCTGCGCTGCCATCGGCCCACTTCTGCGCGAGAAAGGTCAGATCTTCGTCGGCATCGACGTGATTGGCGACTACCTGACCGAGATCAACGTGACCTCGCCCACCGGCATTCAAGAGCTGGAGCGCTTTGACGGCACAAACGTGGCCGAGAAAATCTGGCAGGCCATCGAAGCCCGCCGCGCATGAGCTGGCTGCGCCGCCCCTTAAATCTGTGGCTGCGCCTGACCGAGCGTCCGGCGTTGACCCGCGCCACACCCCAAACGGTGCATCGCGTACGCAGAAGGTTCGAGAGGGTGACGCGTCTGACGCTGCCTCCTCCACGCGGTCTTCGTTACGATTGGCATGACCACATGACGCGCCCGGTGATGGAAATTAACCCGGGTGTGGCCGGTGATGCGCCGATTCTGCTGTATTTCCATGGTGGCGGCTATTTCTTCGGTTCGCCCAGAACCGTCCGCAACATGGTGGGCCGTATCGCGCATGCGTCCAGCGTGCGCGCGCTTTTGCCCGTCTATCGTCTGGCGCCGGAACACCCTTTTCCTGCCGCCCCAGAAGATGCGCTTGCCGCCTATCGGGACGTGATCGCTGCCCACCCGGATCGCCCCATCATTCTGGGCGGAGACAGTGCCGGGGGTGGTTTGGCGCTGGTGTTGCTCTCGCAGATCGTAGCGATGGACCTTCCGAAACCCGCATTGACCGTCGCTATGTCGCCGTTGACGGACATGTCCACCAGCGGTGCATCGATCAAGGGCAATGATGCGACCGAAGTGGTTTTACCCGCCGAGCGGATGGACGATCTGGCCCGGTATTACCTTGACGGCGCTGATCCCCTCCACCCTCTGGCCAGTCCGCTTTTTGCCGAGTTTACAGGGGCAACGCCGGTCCTGATCACCGCTAGCCGGTCCGAGATTTTCTTGGATGACGCCCGCCGCATGGCGCAGGTTCTGGAAGATCACGGGGTGTCCGTCGATCTGCACGAGGCGGACGGCTTGCCGCATGTCTGGCAGATGTTTGCAGGAAGACTGCCCGAGGCCAATCACTCGGTGCGCCGCATCGCGGCCGCCATCGAGCAAGCGCTTGCAGATCACGCGGTCTGACCTACCAGACGGTATCCCAGTGCTTCGGCTACGTGGCTGCGTCCGACGTAGTCAGCCCCGTCCAGATCCGCAATCGTTCGCGCCACGCGCAGCACGCGATGGTATCCGCGCGCGGATAGGCCAAAACGGTCCGCCGCCTTGTTCAGAATTTCGCGCCCATCGTGATCCGGCGTGGCCACCCGCGCCAGAAGATCGCCTTCGATGTCGCAATTCGTCGTGACCTCGGGCTGATCCACATAGCGCTCGGTTTGCCGCGCACGTGCTTCGGCCACACGGGCGGCAATATCCGCGGAGGGTTCGCCGGTGGCAGGCAGGTCAAGGTCCTGAAAACTGACCGGGGGCACTTCAAGCCGCAAGTCAAAACGGTCCAGCAACGGCCCCGAGATTTTGCTCATGTAATCCGCGCCGCAATTGGGCGCGCGATTGCAGGCGCGGGCGGCGTCAGTCAGGTAGCCACATTTGCAGGGGTTCGCAGCGGCCACCAAAAGGAACCGGCTGGGATAGCGTAAATGCGCATTCGCCCGTGCCACGGTAACGTCGCCAGTTTCCAAAGGTTGGCGCAGCGTTTCCAACGTCTGGCGATTGAATTCGGGGAACTCGTCCATAAACAACACGCCATTATGGGCCAGACTGATTTCGCCCGGCTTTGCGCCGCGCCCGCCGCCGACAATTGCGGCCATTGAGGCCGTGTGATGCGGTGCGCGGAAGGGGCGGGTTTGCGAAATGCCGCCTGCATCCAATAGGCCCGAGACCGAATGGATCATCGAGGTTTCCAGCGCCTCGCGCGCGGACAGGGGCGGCAAAATGCCGGGCAGACGGGCGGCCAGCATCGACTTGCCGGACCCCGGTGGGCCGACCATCAACAGGTGGTGCCGTCCGGTGGCGGCGATCTCTAGCGCTCGTTTGGCGCGCTCTTGGCCTTTCACCTCGGCGAGGTCCTTTGATGTGGCTGCAGTGGTAACCTGCCCCGCCGAGGCTGGCACGATGGGGGACTGCCCGGTGAAATGTTGCAGCACGCCCGCAAGGCTGTCGGCGGCCAGCACTTTGGTCGCGTCGATCCATGCGGCTTCCGCCCCGCAGGCCTTGGGGCAGATCAGGTCCAGCTCGTTCTCGGCGGCGGCGAGGGCCGCAGGGAGGGCGCCCAGCACCGGGATCAGCGATCCGTCGAGAGACAATTCCCCAATGGCCAAACTGCCCTCCAGGTCTTCGCGGGGGATCAACCCGGCCTCGGCCAGCAGGGCCAGTGCGATGGGAAGGTCGAAATGCGAGCCTTCCTTGGGCATGTCGGCGGGGGACATGTTGATGGTGATCTTGCGCGGGGGGAGGGCGACGGACATCGACGCCAGCGCCGCGCGCACCCGTTCACGCGCTTCGGATACGGCCTTGTCCGGCAGGCCGACGATGGCAAAGCTGGGCAGGCCGGGCGAGAGGGCGCATTCGACCTCGACAATCTTCGCGTCGATGCCTTCGAACGCCACCGTGCTGATACGTGCCACCATGATCCAGCCTGCCCCTTTTCAGGCAGGCTAGACCGACATGGTTAGTAAAAGGTTAATCGTGGTATTAACCGCTATGCGCGGCCACCATCGCCACGAAGGCGGGCCATGCTTCTGGGTCGTTCACCGTCTTGTCGCGACATCCCGGGTTGCAGAAGCCCCAGACCTGCCCGTTCAGCTTCAGAAAATCCGTGACCGGATCGCCGGAATAGGGGCAGGCGTCGTTGATCGAAGGACCACTACAGGCGACGGCCGCCAAGGGGGCGGGGCCGGGCCAATCCGACAGGGGAAGCCCGTCGATATAGGGCACCGGATCGTAGGATTTCAAAAGCCCCATTGCGCGCCAGCGGCGGAAGGCGGGATCGGCCAGATGCGCCGCCACATAGGCATGTGCACCCGCGCTGACCGGCAGGCCGAACCCGGCGATCCGCGCGGCCACGGGGGCATAGAACACATCGGCTAGCGAGTAATCTCCGAACAGCCACGGGCTGTTGTCTCGGCCGAACTTGGCACGGGCGATGGCCCACAGCTCTTCGATGCGGGTGAGATCGGCCAGAACCTCGGCGGAGGGATCAAATCCGTCGACCACGCCCAAAAGCTGCATCGGACAATCGCCGCGCAGCGCACCGAAGCCCGAGTGCATCTCGGCGACAAGCCACCGAGCCAGCGCACGGGCGGCAGGGTCCTCAGGCCAGAGGCCAGCGTCGGGATGGGCTTCGGCCAAGGTCTCGGCCATGGCAAGCGTGTCGCCTACCGGGATGCCGTCCGGCGTCTTCATCACGGGTACAAAGCGCGCGGGGGCCAGCTCGGCCAAATCTTCTTTCAACGTGCCGCTATAAAGCCCGGCCAAATGGGAGCGAAAGGGGATGTTGAACGCTTCGAACATCAGCCAACCGCGCAGGGACCAGCTCGAAAATGTCTGGTCGCCGATATAAAGATCGTAAGTCATAGGCTTACGGTAACGTGATGTGATCCGCGTGCAATTTCCAATTTGTGACGAGGGTGTTCACGGCAAGTGATTGATCGCCTCAACCGACCACGCGGCCCCGTCCCAATGCAGCTGCGTGACCGACAGGTTGTCGATCTTGTAGCCAAGCGCATCATAGGCTGTCATTCCGCCCGCGCGCGCGATCTGGGTCAGGATGACGCCGAAATGGGCGACCGCGATGACGTGCCGGTGGCCGGATGCATTCAGCCCGTCCACTACGCCGGTCACGCGCGCAGCAAGTTGGTTCCAGCTTTCGCCCCCTGGTGCCACGTGATCCCCGGGCGTTTCCCAAAAGGCGCGCGACAGGTCCGGGTCGCGATCCGCGACCTCGTGCCAGCCCAGCCCGTCCCATTCGCCAAAGTGAAACTCGCGCAGGTCTGGGTGGTGCGGTAGGCGGGCCCGATCGTTCCCGATCGCATCTGCCGTAGCCGAGGCGCGGATCAAATCGCTTGAAATCACCGCCGCCTCATCCGGCAGGTGGTCCGACAACCGTGCCAAGGCAGCGGTGTCCGACAGGTCCGCCGGCAGATCCCGCCAGCCCACCATGTTCTTGGCGTGGGTTGGCCCGTGACGGACCCACCACCAAGTGACCGGCGTGCTCATGGTGCGCCATCGGGCAAGTTGCCCTTCAGTGCCAAGGGCAACCCAGCCATCACCGTGACCACCAGATCCGCGCGTTGGGCGACGCGCTGGTTCAGTTCGCCCTGCGCCTGCCGAAACCTCCGCGCCAATGCGTTTTCCGGGACGATCCCCGCGCCGACCTCGTTTGAGACGACAACGATCGGGGCCGCGCAGTCTGCCATTGCTTTGAATAGGGTCGTTTCTGCCGCGCCCAGATCGGTTTCCGCAAACAGCTGGTTTGACAGCCACATGGTCGCGCAATCGAACAGGACCACCTCGTTCGCGTGGGCGCAATCGAGGGCCACGGATCCCTCCAAAGGCGCTTCGATCGTGCGCCAGCCGTCGCCCCGTCGCGCTTGGTGGCGGGCGATCTTGTCATCCATCTCGGTGTCGAAAGACTGTGCCGTAGCGATATACAGCATCGGGCGACCGGTGGCCGTGACCAGATTCTCGGCATAATCAGACTTGCCGGAGGCCGCGCCGCCCAGCACGAGGGTCAGTGGGGGAAGTGTCATGCTCATCCATCTGACGTGGCATTGCGACACATGGCGCGTCAAGGCGAAAGCGCTTGAGGGTGGTGGGACTGCGCCCTAGCCTGATCGTATGAAACAGTTGCTCTATGCCCTGACTCTGGTGGCCGTGCCCGCTTCTGCGCAAACCTATGACGAGTGGTCGCGTGTGGCCGCTACGGATGTCGTGATCTTGGGCGAGGTGCATGACAACCCAGCCCACCATGACAGGCAGGCGGAGATCGTGCAGGATTTGGCCGCCGCCGCGCTTGTGATCGAGATGCTGGAGCAGGAAGACGCCACTGCATTAGCCGCAGATCCCGCCGCGTTTGCAGATCGTTGGGCCGAAACTGGTTGGCCGGATTTCCAGATGTATCTACCGATCTTTCTGGTGCATGACGGGCCGATCATTGGTGCCGCCGTCCCCCGCGAGGTGGCACGCGCGACCTATGCGGATGGGGTCGTGGCACATTTTCAAGGGGATTCGGTGGCCTATGGTTTGACCGAAGCGCTTCCGGAAGACCAACAAAACCAGCGGATCGAATTGCAGTTCCAAGCCCATTGCGAAGCCATGCCGCGCGAGATGATGGGCGGTATGATCGAAGTGCAGCGCCTGCGGGACGCCACCTTGGCCGCCGGGGTGGTGCAGGCGGTGGCGGATACGGGCGGCCCGGTGGTGGTCATCACCGGGAACGGCCACGCGCGTAGGGACTGGGGTGTGCCTGCTTATCTGGCGCGGATAGCGCCCGAGTTACGCGTGATTTCGGTCGGGCAGGGCGAAGACGGCGTACCGCCCGAGGGTGAGTTTGACTTTGTTCTGAACGCGCCTGCGCCGGATCGGCCTGATCCCTGCGCGCAGCTCAAATAGAACCTGCCCATTGAAAGGCAGGCCATGCTCCCGTAACTGTTTGATTGTACTTCTAAGGGGATCCCCATGCTGGCTGGCAAACACATCCTTCTGATCATCGGCGGCGGCATCGCTGCCTTTAAATCCTTGGACCTGATCCGACGCCTGCGCGAACGCGGGGCCGAGGTGACGCCCGTGATCACCAAAGCCGGGCAGGAATTCGTGACGCCCTTGTCCGCGTCCGGTTTGGCGGCGAACAAGGTGTATACCGATCTGTTTGACCTGACGGACGAGGCCGAGATGGGCCATATCGAACTGTCCCGCGCTGCCGATCTGGTGGTGGTCGCGCCCGCCACGGCGGACCTGTTGGGCAAGATGGCGGGGGGGCTGGCGAACGATCTGGCCTCGACCCTTCTGATGGCGACGGACAAGCGTGTGCTGGTCGCGCCCGCAATGAACGTGCGCATGTGGGAGCACCCGGCCTGCCAGCGCAACGTTGAGACTTTGAAAGGTGACGGCGTGTTGTTCGTTGGCCCGAACGAAGGCGCGATGGCCTGTGGCGAGTACGGTCCGGGCCGGATGTCTGAGCCTTTGGAAATTGTCTCTGCCGTTGAAGAGGCGCTGATGGACGGACCCTTGAAGGGCAAGCATGTGCTTGTGACCTCGGGCCCGACGCATGAGCCGATTGATCCGGTGCGCTACATCGCCAACCGATCATCGGGGGCGCAGGGCACCGCGCTGGGCCGCGCCTTGGCCGCGCTTGGTGCGGATGTGACCTTTGTCACCGGTCCCGCGGACGTGCCCCCACCTGAGGGCGTGACCGTGGTGAAGGTGCAATCTGCGCAAGAGATGTTGAAGGCCGTGAAAGCTGCGCTTCCTGCTGATGCCGCGGTCTTCGCCGCTGCTGTGGCCGACTGGCGTGTCGCCTCGGCGTCGAATAGCAAGATCAAGAAAGATGCCAAGGGCAGCATGCCGGTTCTGAAGTTTGCCGAGAATCCGGACATTCTGGCCAAGGTGTCCAAGATGAAGAAAGGTCGTCCGCCGCTGGTCGTGGGATTTGCCGCGGAAACCGATGACGTCATGGCCAATGCCACCGCGAAACGTGAGCGGAAAGGCTGTGACTGGATCGTCGCCAATGATGTCAGCCCGGAAACCGGGATCATGGGCGGATCCGAGAATGCGGTAACGCTGATCTCTGAAACCGGCGTCGATGTTTGGCCGCGTATGGGTAAGGACGATGTTGCCCGTCAGCTGGCTGCGCGCATTGCGGATGCGTTGGCGAAGTAGATTTCATGCCTCCGGCGGGGATATTTGAAGCAAGAAAATGAGAGGGCCGATGCCACAGATCAAGGTTGTTCGTGAAGAGGGCGCAGATGTGTCCGTGGTGTTGCCGTCCTACGAGACTGCCGGGGCAGCGGGTGCTGATTTGCGTGCCAATCTGCCCGAAGCGGATCGTGCGGCGGGGTGGGTTCTGGCGCCGATGGAGCGGCGGATTGTGCCGACAGGTCTGCGTGTTGAGATCCCGGATGGGTTTGAAATGCAGATCCGTCCGCGTTCCGGGTTGGCGGCCAAGCATGGCGTGACGCTGGCCAATGCGCCGGGCACCATTGACAGTGATTATCGCGGGCCGCTTGGGGTGATCTTGATCAATCTGGGGGCCGAGCCGTTTACCATCGGTCATGGCGAGCGCATTGCGCAGGCCGTGATTGCCCCCGTGGTGCAGGCGGAGTACGTTCAAGTGGACGTGCTGGGCGACACCTCGCGCGGAGCCGGTGGGTTCGGCTCCACGGGGCGCGGCTGATATGGCGTGGGTTCTTCTGACATTGGCTCTGATCTGGTTGGGCGGCGCGTATATGCGGTTCTCCAAGGTGCAGCGCTGGTATTTGACCGGGCTGCTGGCGGTAGTGGTTCTTCTGAGCTTCGCGGTCCTGCCTGCGGGCAATCCCATCGCTGCCGGTTTGGGTGGCAATTTCACCATCTGGGCGGTGTTTTTTGCGGCGATCGGTTTGGCTGCGCTTTACGGGCGTGGTTTGGCGTGGCTGAAATCCCGCGTGCCCGATGCGCCGACGCCTGACGAGGATGATGGCCCCTTCACAGATACCGAGATTGACCGCTATGCCCGCCACATCGTCTTGCGCGAAATCGGCGGGCCGGGGCAGGTGGCGCTGAAAGAGGCCAAGGTCCTGGTCATCGGGGCTGGGGGGCTTGGCTCGCCGGTGCTGCTCTATCTGGCGGCGGCAGGGGTCGGTACTATCGGCGTGATTGACGACGACGTGGTCGATAACTCGAACCTGCAGCGGCAAGTGATCCACCGTGATGCCGACATCGGCATCCCCAAAGTCTTCTCGGCCGAGGCCGCGATGAAGGCGCAAAATCCTGCCATTGAGGTGCGCCCGTATAATCGCCGTCTGACCGAGGACGTCGCTGATGATCTGCTGGCAGACTACGACCTGATCCTCGAAGGCTCGGACAATTTCGAGACGCGCTATCTGGTGAACCGCGTCGCCGCCAAACTGGGCAAGCCCGTCATCGGTGGCGCGCTCAGTCAGTGGGAAGGGCAGGTATCCACGTTCGATCCGGCCAATGGCGCGCCCTGCTATCAATGCATCTTTCCCGAAGCTCCTGCAGCCGGGCTGGCCCCAAGCTGCTCTGAAGCGGGCGTTGTTGGCCCGCTGCCCGCCATCATCGGCGGCATCATGGCGACCGAAGCGGTGAAAGAGATCACCGGCGCGGGCGAGGGGCTGCGCGGCCGAATGCTGATCTATGACGCGATGTATGCCGAGACGCGGGTGATCAAGACGAAGCGGCGCGAGGGGTGTCCATGTTGTGGGTGAGAGGGTTCGGGACGTCTTCCCGTTCAAATCGTCACCTATGCCGTACCGTAGCATAATACTGTTCAAAATCTAATCATTGGAGGTCGTCGAGATGAGTGGTGAAACCAATCTAGACGAACTGATTAAGTCCATGTCGGCAGTTCTAGTTGATGGATTGTATGTGTTTGTGACTGTCCAGCCGGATCAACCACTGCCCGACATCGAACCTCGTATGACTTTCAAAGAGGCGGAAGGCACCACTTATATCTTGCTGAAGTCCGAAGCGGAAAAGCTTGGGCTGCCCTATGAATTTCCGTGTCGTATGATCACTCTTAATATTCATTCGTCGCTTGAAGCGGTTGGCTTCATGGCTCGAATAGCCACTGAGCTTGCAAAGTATGACATGGGCGTAAATCCCGTCTCTGGATTTTTTCATGACCATTTGTTTGTGCCGGATGGACGCCAGGAGGACGCCATGAACGTCCTAAAGGCCATGTCACAACGCTGAACACCCCTTCCTTCCCCATCCTTGCCCCCTAGCTTTCCCTCAAAGGAGATCCCCATGACCAACCCGCTTCTGTCCGCTTGGGACACGCCCTTTGAGCTGCCGCCGTTTGACCTGATCACGGATGCCGATTTCGAGCCGGCTTTCCACGTTGCATTGGACGACACCCGTGCGGCGATTGCGGCGATCACAGACAACCCGGATGCGCCGAGTTTTGCCAACACGATCGAGGCGTTGGAGCTTGCGGATGCGCCGCTCGACCGGGTGCTCGGCGTGTTCTACAACGTGGCGGGTGCTGACAGCAGCCCAGCACGGGAAGAGTTGCAGCGCACGTTTTCGCCTCTGCTCGCGGCGTTTTCGTCCGAGGTGTCGATGAACGCGGAGTTGTTTCAGCGGGTTGAAGTGCTGTGGCAGTCGCGCGACGCGCTAGGATTAACTGATGAACAGGCGCGCGTTCTGATGCTGACCCGTCGCAATTTCGTACGGTCAGGCGCGCTGTTGGAAGGCGCGGATCGGGATCGGTTGAAAGAGGTTCTTGAACGGCTTGCCACGCTAGGAACCGAGTTCACCCAGAACCTTCTGGCGGATGAGCGCAGCTGGTTCATGCCCTTGGAGGCGGATGATCTGGACGGGTTGCCCGATTTCGTGCTGGATGCTGCCCGGGTAGCCGGGGCAGAAAAAGGAGTGGACGGACCTGCCGTGACGCTCTCGCGCTCGGTCATCACGCCGTTCTTGCAGCATTCCACCCGCCGCGATCTGCGCCAGAAAGCGTATAAGGCCTATACCGCGCGTGGCGCGAATGGAGGTGACACCGACAACCGTGCGATTGCCGCTGAAACGCTGTCTCTGCGCGAAGAACGCGCGCGTCTGTTGGGCTATGACAGTTTCGCGGCATTCAAGTTGGAGACCGAGATGGCAGGAACGCCCGACCGTGTACGCGATCTGCTGATGCAGGTCTGGGAACCGGCCCGAGACGCGGCCAATAAGGATGCGCTCCGTATGACCGAGATGCTGCACGCGGACGGCCATAATGGTGATCTGGAGCCGTGGGATTGGCACTTTTACGCGGAACGTCGGCGTGAGGCCGAGCACGATCTGGACGAGGCCGAGATCAAACCGTTCCTTCAGCTCGACCGGATGATCGAGGCGTCGTTTGACACCGCCAACCGCCTATTCGGGCTGGAGTTCGCGCCTTTGGACGTGACGTTCTATCACCCTGACGCCCGCGCGTGGGAAGTGACCCGCAATGGCCAGCACATCGCGGTGTTCGTGGGCGACTACTTCGCGCGTGGTTCGAAGCGATCCGGTGCGTGGTGTTCGGCCATGCGCAGCCAGCAGAAACTGGCGGGCGACATTCGCCCCATCGTGGTCAATGTCTGCAACTTTGCCAAGCCCGAGGACGGCCAGCCCGGTCTTTTGTCGTGGGATGACGCGCGGACCCTGTTCCACGAGTTCGGTCACGCGCTGCACCAAATGCTGTCCGATGTGACATACCCGTCGATCTCGGGCACATCCGTCGCGCGGGACTTTGTCGAGCTGCCCAGCCAGCTTTACGAACACTGGTTGGAAGTGCCCGAGGTGCTGGGCAAGTTCGCCACCCATGCGAAAACGGGCGAGGCGATGCCGACTGCGCTGTTGGACAGATTGCTGGCCGCGTCCACACACGACACCGGGTTCCAGACGGTCGAATTCCTGTCCTCGGCCATTGTCGATCTGGACTTTCACGACGGTGCAGCGCCCGCTGATCCGATGGAGGCGCAGGCCGCAACGCTCGACCGCATCGGCATGCCCGCTGCGATCCGCATGCGCCACGCCACCCCGCAGTTTGCCCATGTCTTTGCAGGCGACGGATATTCGTCGGGCTACTACAGCTATATGTGGTCCGAGGTCATGGACGCTGACGCATTCGACGCTTTTACCGAAACGGGCGATGCGTTCGACCCGGCAATGGCCGAGAAGCTGGAGGAGCATATCCTGTCGAAAGGCGGATCGGTGGATGCAGCAGACCTGTACACTGCCTTCCGTGGACGTTTGCCCGGCGTTGAGCCGCTGTTGAAGGGGCGCGGGTTGACTTAAGCTTTCTGGGGGTCGTCCGGATGCGTTTCGACCCCCACCGGATCCTTGTGGATCAGAACATCGGTGTTCGGGTAAGCATGCAGAATGGTGCGGCGTAGGCTGGCGCCGATAGAATGCGCTTGGTCCAGCGTTTGCGTGCCATCCAGTTCGATATGCATATTGATAAAGGTGATCGAGCCTGACCGGCGGGTCTTCAGATCGTGAAACCCGTGGATGCCGGGATGGTCGCGGGCGATGGCCTCGACCCCTGCAATCACGGCCGGATCTGCGGCGCGGTCCATCAATCCGTCCCACGCAGTTTTGAAGATACGCAGCGCACCTACCGCCAGCATGATCGCGGCACCAATGGCGACGACGCTATCAATCTGCTCCATCCCGAACCACGCAGCCGCCCAGAGCGACAGGATCGCACCGATATTGGGGATGAGGTCGCCTAGATAATGGAGGCTATCCGCCTTCACCACGGCAGACCCCGTGCGTGTGGCCACGTGGCGTTGCCACAGGACCAGCGCAAGCGTCAGCACGATGGACACGACCATCACAAAGATCCCGCTTTCATGGGACATGATAGGGGCGGGCTCGCCCGACAACAGCCGTGCCACGGCCGCCCATGCAATGATCCCGGCCGAGACCAGAATGAACAGGCTTTGGCCCAACGCTGCCAGATCCTCGGCCGAGGAATGGCCAAAGGCGTGATCCTTATCCGCTGGGCGCGAGGCGTACCAGATCGCTGCCAACGCCCCCAGTGACACCATAAGGTCCATCGCGCTGTCGGCCAGCGATGCAGCCACGGACAGGGCCTGCGTTTCGCCTAGCGCCCACAGCTTCAGCGCCACAAGCGTCACGGCAACAAGTGCCGAGGCAGCGCCCGCCGACAGGTTCAATCTGGTGCTTTCAGGTTTGTTCATATGTCTGGGCTAGCCCACGTGGGCGGGGTGTGCAAGTTGCGACCGCTACTTGATCTCTTCGTCCGAGCCAACGCCCCAGATGGTTTCTTTGGTCGTCCACCCACGAATACCGTCGGCCTTCAGGCGACACCAGACCGGCCCGCAGCTTTCGATCCGCGCGATCACGCCGGCCTCAAGATAAGCGTTGATCTGGCTTTCGGGGTCGGCGCGGCCGTAAAGCGGCATCAAATCCTGATCCACAATCGCCGTCCGCGCGCCCGACAGAAGTGAGTAGTGTACCCAGCCGCCGACGCCGTCACGGTCCTGCACCTGACGCCAATGTTCGAACTCTCCAATGACGCGCAAGGGCATGCCGCGCTGTTTGAAGACCCAGTCGATCCGGTGGCGCAGCGATGGTCCCCGGCGCACGTTACCTTCGGACCCTTTTAGGGACACGAAGCGGGGAATCGGTAGGTTGGTGACTGCGCCGCGTTCCGGTGCGGCCTCGGGTGTTGTATCAGACTGCGCATGCCCTACCTGCGTGGCCAAGCACACAGCCAGAACGGAAGCCGCAAAACGGATGCCAAATCGAAAACGCACAGTGATCTCCTGCTGCCCAACACCGCCCGCGCAATTTTATTTCGTCTGCGATCCGGAGAGAGCTTGTACCTTGCCTCGTTCCTTGTCACTTTGTCAGGGACACGCGCAAAAGAAAACCCGCAGGGAGGGCTGGCATGAGTGCTGAACGTCTAAGTGTTGTCGTGACGCGACGGTTGCCCGAGGTTGTCGAGACCCGGATGATGGAACTGTTTGATGTCGAGCTTCGAGACGATGACAAACCGATGAGCCAAGCCGAGCTTGCCGACGCGATGAAGCGTTGCGACGTGCTGGTGCCGACCATCAACGACCGAATTGATGCCAATATGTTGGCGGGCGCCGGCGAACGTCTGCGTTTAATCGCCAACTATGGCGCAGGTGTGGACCACATTGATGTCGGATCGGCCCGTCAGCGCGGCATTCTGGTATCCAACACGCCGGGCGTCTCGGCCGATGACACGGCGGATATGGCCATCGCGCTGATTCTCGCCGTTACTCGCCGTTTCCCGGAAGGTATTCGCATGATGGCATCCGGTGAATGGGAGGGCTGGTCGCCTACAGCCATGCTGGGCCGCCGTATTCAAGGGCGCCGCGTGGGCATTCTGGGCATGGGTCGCATCGGTCAGGCCGTCGCCGCCCGTGCACGCGCTTTTGGGATGCAGGTGCATTACCATAACCGCAAACGTCTGCATCCGCAGATCGAAGAGCAATTCGAGGCGACCTATTGGGAAAGCCTCGATCAGATGGTTGCGCGGATGGACATCCTGTCGATCAACTGCCCGCACACGCCGTCGACCTTTCACCTGATGAACGCACGGCGCCTTAAGCTGATGAAGCCGGATGCGGTGATCGTGAACACCTCGCGCGGGGAGGTGATTGATGAAAACGCGCTGACCCGGATGTTGCGCGCGGGCGAGATCGCCGGCGCTGGTCTGGACGTGTATGAACACGGCAACGAAATTAATCCCCGTCTGCGCGATCTGCCCAATGTCGTGGCTCTGCCGCATATGGGATCGGCGACGGTCGAAGGGCGCGTCGAGATGGGCGAGAAGGTTCTGATCAACATCAAGACCTTCGCCGACGGTCACCGTCCGCCCGATCAGGTCGTGCCCGGAATGCTCTGACCCGGTATGCGCCGCCTTCTGGCCCTTCCCGTGATGGTAGGCTTCGCCTGTGTTCTGGCCGGTGTCTATGGCATTGTGCACAACCAGATCAGCTTCACGGTCGGGCCGGACTATTTCTACGCTCTGAAATTTCCGCAATTCCGCATCCCGGAGCTTTTGCAAAGCCGGGTTGGCGCGGGTTATGTCGGCTGGCAGGCCAGCTGGTGGATGGGGCTGGTGATCGGCATTCCGATCGCCGTCATGTCACTGGGGATCCCGTCATCTACACAGGCATGGCGCGTGTTTCTGCGGGCGGCGTTTCTGGTGGTCGCGATCACGCTGGCGCTGGGCTTGGTGAGTCTCGCCTTTGATCCGCCGATGGAGCATATCCCAGTACCTGCGGCGGCCAAGGACCCCATCGGATATGGCCGTGCGGCGATGATGCATGACACCTCGTATATGGCGGGAATGATCGGGTTGGTGGTCGGGCTTATCTATGTGGGGGCGCAGGTGCGCGCAGCACGTCGGAAAGCTTTCAAGGCACCCTCTGAGGGGCAGTAGCATGCTGAAACCCACCGCCCTTGTCGCGCTGGTCTGTTTAACCGCCTGTTCGCGCCCTCTCTCCGAAAATGAGATCCAGATGTCCAAGACCTTGTTCGGGGACAGTCTGGACACCAGCAAAGTCCGCGTACGGGCCGGGATCGGCGCGCTGCCGTTGCCGAAACCCGATCCGGTTCCTCAAAACGCGCCGAAGACCGCGCCGCGCGACATTCCGAAAACGGTGTGCGATCGCGTGCCCCAGCCCGACAGGGAATGGGAGTTTCCACCGGGCTTCGCGTTGTGGAATCAGATCTATCTGAAGCGCGCGCTTTATCGCGAGGACATGTTCGAAGGCTGGCCCGAAAGCCTGCCTATGCCTCATGCGCTTTTGATGGCGCACGAGCTGGTGCATGTCTGGCAATGGCAGAACCGCGACCGCACGGGCTATACGCCCACCAAATCGGGCGCCGAGAGCTTTCAACCGGGCGATCCATACTACTGGCCGGGGCGCGAACCCGGCGCTTACTTGTCCTATAACTTCGAAGCGCAGGCGGCTTTGGTCGAGGACTATATATGCATGACGCTGTTCGTCCCCGACCATCCACGCCGCAAAGAGCTTGAGGCGCTGATCACGCCCGTGATCCCCGTGGACCAGTTGGCGGACGTGCTAGGGCGTTGATTCCGCCACCTATGTCGTTTTCTATCTTTGTAAGGTCGGGCAGGTTCGGACCTGACCGCTGCCTTTCGGCATCTATGATGCAACAGATTTTTCCCAAGGGAGTCGCCCCATGAAAACCAATGTAAAAGCGCTTGTCGTCGGCGGTGGTGCCGTCGGTACGTCGATCGCCTATCACCTGGCCAAAGCTGGCTGGGATGATGTGATGCTGATCGAGCGTGACGAGCTGACCTCGGGCTCGACCTGGCACGCTGCCGGTCTGCTGCCGCTGTTCAACATGTCCTATGCGACGACCCACATCCACGACTACTCGGTCAAGTTCTACAAAGAGCTTGAGGCCGAAACCGGTCTGAACGCGGGCTTTGCCGTTGTGGGCAACCTGCGGATGGCGCAGACCGACGAGCGTATGGATGAATACCAGCTCTACGCCTCGACCGCGGATACCGTTGGCATCAATTATGAATTCCTGTCCCCGGATCAGATCAAAGAGCGTTGGCCGCTGATCGAGACCTCGGACCTGAAGGGCGCGCTGTATCACACCGAAGACGGGTACATTAACCCGGCAGACGTGACACAGGCGATGGCCAAAGGCGCGCGTCAGCGCGGTGTGGAAATTCACCGTAAGCTGCAAGCCGATGACTTCAACTGGACCGGCACCCACTGGGAAGTCACCTGCACCAAGATGGTGGAAAAAGGCGGCAACCTGATCGAGAGCGACGAGAAAGTTGTGATCACCGCCGAGCACGTCGTGACCGCCTCGGGCAACCACGCACAACGCACCGCCAAGATGTTGGGCATTAAGATGCCCGCCATCCCGGTCGAGCACACCTTCATCGTCATGGACAAAGACCCCGAGTTGGTGAAATGGCGCGAAGCTGGTAACCCCGAGCACCCCGTTGTGCGCGACGCCGACAACGAATCCTATGCCCGTGAAGAGCGTGGCGGCTGGATCCTTGGCATCTACGAGCGCGGCGCACCCGCCCGTTTTGAACACGGCGTGCCCGACAGCTTCCGTGCCGACCTGTTCCCGCTGGATCTGGACCGTATCGCGGATCAGTACATGGCGATGGCCGAGCGCGTGCCGTCCTGTGCCGAAAGCGGTCTGAAAGACGACTTCAACGGTCCGATCTGCTATACCCCTGACGGCAACCCGCTGGTGGGTCCGGCCCCCGGTCTGCGCAACATGTGGCTGGCCGAAGGCTTTTCGTTCGGGATCACCGCTGCTGGCGGCACCGGCTATTACCTTGCCCAGATGATGGTCGACGGTGAGGCCGAGATCGACATGGCATCGCTTGACCCCAAGCGTTACTCGTCGAACTGGATGACCACCGAGTTTGCCGCCCGCAAGAATGAAGAATGCTACGAGCACGTCTACATCCTGCACCACCCCGACGAAGAGCGCCCGGCGGCCCGTCCGCTGCGTACCTCGCCTGCCTTTGATCGCCAGAAAGAAAAAGGCGCTCAGTTTGGTTGGGTGAATGGTTGGGAACGTCCGAACTATTACGGTCCCATCGACGCGCCCTCGAACTTCGACGAGGAATCGCGTTCGTTCCGTCGCGGTGGCTGGTGGCAATATGCCGTGGACGAGGCGAAAGCCGTGCGTGAGGGCGTTGGCCTGATCGACGCAACCGCGTTCACCAAGCACGTCGTCAAAGGCCCCGGTGCGACTCAGTTCTTGGACTGGTTCACCTGTAACAAGCTGCCGCGCGTTGGCCGGATCAACCTGACCTATGCGCTGACCTCGCACGGCACCACCCGCACCGAATACACCATCGTCCGCAATGGCGAGGATAACTACTACCTCGTTTCGGCCGGTGCATGGACCGAGTACGACGCCGACTTCCTGCGTAAGGCCGCCGAGGACAAGATGGACGAGTTCGGCTACATCGAGATCCAGGACGTGACCACCCAGTGGGGCGTTTTCGCCATCGCAGGTCCGAAATCGCGTGATGTTCTGAAAGAGATCATCGTCGATGCAGACCCGGAAAACGCGCTGACCAACAAAGCGTTTCCGTGGCTGTCGGCGAAGCAGATCGAACTGGGCATGTGCCCGGTGAACGCGATCCGTGTGGCCTATACCGGCGAACTGGGTTGGGAACTTCACCACCCGATCGAGATGCAGAACTATCTGTGGGATCTGCTGGTCAATGCAGGCGAGAAGCACGGCATGAAGCTGGTTGGCGCCCGCGCCCAGAACTGGCTGCGTCAGGAGAAATCCTACCGTGCATTCGGCACCGAACTGGGCCGCGATGCAACCCCGGCCGAAGCCGACCTGCCGCGCTTCATTGATCTGGAAAAAGACTTCCACGGTAAGGACGCCATGGTGGCAACCGGCGTGCGCGTGAAGTGCTGCACCCTTCTGATCGACGGTCCGGATGATGCCGATCCGTGGGGTCGCGAGGCGCTGTTCCTGGATGGCAAGAAAGTGGGTCGTCTGACCTCGGGCGGCTATTCGGTCGCGTTCGAGAAGTCGATCGGCATGGGCTATCTGCCGCCTGAACTGGCGGTGCCGGGCCAGAAGCTGAAGGTCAAGATCATGGGTGGTCTTTATGACGCCGAAGTTACGGTCGACAGCCCCTATGACCCGAAAAACGAAACGATCCGCGTCAACGGCTAATCGCTTCAGAAACAGACAAAAGGCCCCGCGATCGCGGGGCCTTTTTCTTTGTGCAAGCATCGCTCAGGAGGTGTTCAATGCCCGAAGAAATCCAAGGATCCTGCCACTGCGGTGCGGTGACATTCGAGGTGAGCCAACCTGAATTCGTGGTGTCCTGCAATTGTTCGATGTGTCGCCGTATGGCGCGCTCTGGGCGCATTGCCCGCCCAATGAAGGCGCGATCCTGACCGGGCATGGCCACACAAGAACCCACAGCTGGGGCGATCACATGATCGACTTCCACGCCTGCAAAACCTGCGGCTGTATCACTCATTGGGGGCCGGGGAAAAACGCGGATCAGGAACGGTTCGCGGTCAACCTGCGCATGGCGCCGCTTGAGGTCATGAATGCGCTGACGGCGCGCCATTTCGATGGGGCCGACAGTTTTGAGTTTTTGGACTAGAGCGCAACCAGGTGATTGCCCCACGCCCAGTCTCCGGTGACCGGAATAAGCGTTTTCCCTCCGTTCACACGATGCACAAGCCCACCGTCGCGGGTGATCATCAACCCGCCGGTACGGCGCCGCGCGGCCCCTGCCATTGCAGTGCGGCGACCGCGTGGTCCCGGTGATCCAGCGCGATATGGCGGATTGAGTTTTGATGTACCTCGCTGTCCAGCACGGCCTGATCGGTAATACTGCCCTTGGCGTCCAGATTGGTCAGAACACGGCCCGAAACCTCGCCGGGAACGGATAAACGCAGCACCAATCCTGTGTGATCGTCTGAGCCAAGACAATGCCGCGCGGGTCCATCTGCGTGGCCGCCCTGGTGTTTCGGGGTTCAAACCTATTCGGGGCCGAGAAAACGATGGGCGGCAAAAGGGCGGTTCGGATACGCGCACGTTCGGTGTCAGAGCGCGGTGTAGGGAACAGATACGGTTCGCCCCATGGGCCGAGACCCCGGCGTGGCTATTGCCATCATCCCCGCCAGAAAAGCCGTTTTGCACATCGAGTCTGCTCCTATTCCAGCGGCGTTCTAGGATGCTATCGTAGCGAGGCAAAGCTGGTTGATAAAAACACTCAGAATTAAGGCGTGTCGTATGCGACAAGCACATCTTCGGGTGGAATTTTGTGATTTCATGGAAATGAGTTACGTTGACTTTAGTTTACGAGGCAATTTTTTATGTCTGAACATATTTCGAAGACTGACGTGACCATGGGCTCCGATAGACGCTTTGGCGGTGTGACCGAACTGATTTCCTGTTGAAGGGTGCCGATTTTCTGGGGCGCAAGCTTGGCGGCGGTGCGCGGGCATACTGGATGCCGCGGGTGACCAAACCGGAAAGCATGTCCGGCAGTATGAGTAACGGGTTTTAATGTGTGGAGAGTGAATATGTCATTCCTACGAGAGCTGTGGGTGTTCCTTCGGCGTAGAAAGAAGACGTGGCTGGCGCAAGTTTTTCTGATCCTCGTGGTTTTCGGCGGGATGATTGTCTTAGCTCAGGGCTCTGAAATCACGCTGTTTCAATTCCCAGATTTCTAACGCGACCTGAGACGAGACGATCCTTGGGCCGGCTGACGCGGTGCTGGCACATCTGGGAAAGTAACGCGTTAAAACCGCGCTTTCGACCGAACGAATTGCTCGATTGCGGGGGCGGGAACGGCGCCGGCCTGTCGGGCAATTTCCTTACCACCTTGAAACAGGATCAGCGCGGGAATGCCACGAATGCCAAACTTGCGCGAGACATTCGGGTGATCTTCCGTGTTGATCTTGGCAAAACGGGCGTGTGGTGCAATCGAACGGGCGGCCTGCTCAAACGCCGGGGCCATCATCCGGCAAGGCCCGCACCACGGCGCCCAGAAATCCACCAGAAGCGGCGTGTCGTCATTGCGCTGGGCCTTGGCCAGCGTGGCTGGATCCAGTTGGCGGACCTTGCCGTCATTCAGCTTGGTCCCGCAGGTGCCGCATTTCGGTCCCGCTGACAATTTGTCTTTCGGCACGCGGTTCACCGCGCTGCATTCCAGACAGGTCATTTTCAGGGCGTTCGACATGACGGGCTCCATTCGCATTCGGTAAAGTGCATATGTGTTCTGCCTGCACGCAGGTCAAGATCAAACCGTGCTGAGAAGAATGCTGGTTTCGCTGTTGGTGATGCCCTCGACCACGCGGACCTCGCGCAGGACACGGTCGAAATCGGTCAGACTGTCAGCGGTAAGTTGCGCAACCAAATCCCATTTGCCGTTGGTCGAATGCAGCGACCGTAGCTGCGGCAACCCGCGCAAGCGTTTGATGACGGCAGTGGTCGAGCGCCCCGATACCTCGATCATCATGATCGCGTGTACGCCGTCCGGCCCGTGATCTTGCCGCGCACGGATGGTGAAGCCCAGCACCGCACCGCTGTCCTGAAGGCGGTCCAGTCGGGACTGCACCGTGGCGCGCGACACGCCAAGGATCGTGGCGAGTTTCGAGATCGGCGCTCGCCCGTCTTCGCGCAGGATGGCAATCAGCTCTCGGTCGAGGTCATCAAAGGTATGCATAGCAATTTGCTATATTAGATATAGCGAAATGTCAAAAATAGATGAACGAGTTACGCATTAGTGACCTATTTTTTGAAATAGTGGCGTTGTTAACCTGTAAATATCCTCCACCGCGAACAAGACCGACAATGCCACAGACATCGCTTCAAGCCCCAGATGCCGTCATCATGATCCGCCCGCACCATTTCCAGCCCAACGCGGAAACGGCGCAGGATAATGGGTTCCAAACCGCGCCCGTCGATGGCGCGGGGCCAGAGCTGGCCAAGCGCGCTCAGGACGAGGTGACGGGTATGGTTGACGCTCTGCGCAGCGAAGGGATCGAGGTGAACCTGTTCGAAGACCCGCGCGCTGATCGCCCCGATGCGGTCTTCCCCAATAACTGGTTCTCGACCCATCCCGGCGGCCATGTGGCGGTCTATCCGATGTATTCGAAAAACCGCCGGATCGAGCGTCGTCAGGACGTGCTTGAGATGCTCAAGATGCGCTACCGTGTGCAGGACATCATCGACTATTCAGGGCTTGAGCAGGACGGCCTATTTCTGGAAGGCACCGGCGCGATGGTGCTGGATCACGTGGAACGTGTCGCCTATGCCGCGCGCTCGAAACGCACCAGTGAGGTGCTGTTGGAACGCTTCTGCACCCATTTCAACTATGAACCGATGGTGTTTGACGCCCATGATGCGGACGGGCTGCCGATCTATCACACCAACGTGCTGATGTGCATCGGGACGGATATGGCGCTGATTGGACTGGACACCATTTTGGACACGAACCGCCGGGACGAGGTGCGCGAACGTCTGGCGCGCGGTGGGCGCGACGTGATTGCACTGAGCCAAGGTCAAATCGCCAGTTTTGCGGGCAACGCCATCGAGCTGCAAGGACGCGAAGGGCGTATTCTCGCGATGTCGCGCCGGGCTTTCGAAGCTCTAGAGCCCGAACAGAAATGGCGGATCGAAGCGCATTTGAAAATTCTGCCTTTGGAAATTCCGACTCTTGAGATGGCGGGGGGGTCGGTGCGCTGCACCATCGCCGGGATTCACCTGAGCCCCCGTCCTACAGCAAAACCCGAAGGAGCCGCCGCATGACCAATATCCACCTTCTGGGCGTTCCGATGGAGGAAGGCGCAGGCCGTCGCGGTTGCATCATGGGCCCTGCAGCCTATCGCACCGCAGGTCTGGCTGAAGAACTGGCGGCGCTGGGTCATGACGTGACCGATCTGGGCGACGCGCAGCGCGAAGACGTCGACGCGGTCGAGACCGAACACACCCACCTGAAATTCCTGCCTGAAGTGGCCGGTTGGACGCGTAGCCTGCACACCCATGCGTTCGAACAGGCGCAAGAGGATGCGCTGCCGATCTACATGGGCGGCGACCACGCGCTAGCACTCGGAACCGTAACGGGCCACGTGGCTGCGGCGGCCGACATGGGGCGCCCGCAATACGTGTTGTGGCTGGATGCGCATTCTGATTTCAACACGCCTGCAAGCTCGCCCAGTGGGAATATCCACGGGATGCCGATGGCGTTTGCCTGCGGGCTGGACGGGTTCCCGGATCTGCTGGGTAAACCGTTGCCCGCGAAACTGGACCCGACAAAGTTGTGCATGATGGGGCTGCGCTCGGTCGACCGCGAGGAGCGTGACCTTCTGCAAAGCTCGGGCGTACAGGCCCATGATATGCGCGCGATTGACGAACATGGCGTGGCGCGGATCCTGCGCCCGTTTTTGGACGAAGTCGCACAGGCGAACGGGCTACTTCACGTCAGCCTCGACGTGGACTTTATCGAGCCCGGCATTGCCCCTGCCGTTGGCACCACCGTCCCCGGCGGCGCCACCTTCCGTGAGGCGCATTTGATCATGGAGATGCTGCATGACAGCGGCCTTGTTACCTCGCTCGATCTGGTCGAGCTGAACCCTTTCCTTGACGAACGTGGCCGTACCGCCCGTCTGATGGTCGACCTGACGGCAAGCCTGTTTGGCCGCCGTGTGCTCGACCGTTTCACCACCAGCTATTAAGGAGCGCCCCCATGCCGCCTCTTCCTTCCGAACTTGCCTACGTCCCCTTCGTCTCGGTTGAGCATATGATGGGCTTGGTTCATCACATCGGGATCGAGACCGTCCTGCGCGAGCTGGCCGACGAGATTGAAGCCGATTTCAAACGGTGGGAGCTGTTTGACAAGACGCCCCGCGTGGCCAGCCACTCGGATGTGGGTGTGATCGAGCTGATGCCGACCTCGGACGGCGAGATGTATGGGTTCAAATATGTGAACGGACACCCGAAGAACACGAAGGAGGGGCTGCAGACCGTCACCGCCTTTGGCCTTCTGGCGGATGTGGACACCGGCTATCCGAAGCTTCTGACCGAGATGACCGTGCTGACCGCCCTGCGGACCGCTGCAACCAGTGCGATGGTCGCCAAGCATCTGGCGCCCAAAGGCTCGACCACGATGGCGATGATTGGCAATGGCGCGCAGTCGGAATTCCAGTGTCTGGCCTTCAAGGCGATCTGCGGCATCGACACTGTGCGGCTTTACGACATCGATCCGGCGGCGACGGCGAAAGCTGCGCGGAACCTGACGGGGCATGGGCTGAATGTCGTGTCCTGCAAGACCGGTGAGGAAAGCATGGAAGGTGCGCAGATCGTCACGACCTGCACAGCCGACAAGCAATATGCGACGATCCTGACCGACAACATGATCGGCGAGGGCGTGCATATCAACGCCATCGGTGGCGACTGCCCGGGCAAAACTGAACTGCACAAGGACATCTTGCTGCGCTCGGACATTTTCGTGGAATACCCGGAACAGACTTGGGTCGAGGGCGAGATCCAGCAGCTCGACCAAGACCACCCAATCACCGAGATGTGGCAGGTCATCACCGGTCAGGCCAAGGGGCGGACATCAGACAAGCAGATCACACTGTTTGACAGCGTGGGCTTCGCGATCGAGGACTTCTCGGCGCTGCGCTATATCTCGAAAGCGATCGAGGGCACGGCCTATTTCACCCGGCTGGATATGCTGGCAGACCCGGATGATCCGCGCGATCTGTTCGGGATGCTGGAACGGTCGAAGGACTGACATAAAAAAGGGCGCGCACCGGAATGGTCCGCGCCCCTTCTTTTTCAATGCGAAGCGATCAGGCGATGAAGTCTTTATACGCCGCTTCGTCCATATAGTCGTCCAGCGGGCTGGTGTCGGACGCTTTGATCTTGAACAGCCACGCGTCGCCTTCGGGGTCGTCGTTGACCTTGCCCGGCTCGTCTACCATGGTTTCGTTCACTTCCGTGATCTCGCCATCCAGCGGGCTAAGAATATCGGATGCAGCTTTGACGCTTTCGATCACGACGATTTCATCATCTTTCGAGACCGTGTCGCCGGCTTCGGGCAGTTCCAGAAAAACCACGTCGCCCAGCTGCTCGGCTGCGTGGGTGGTGATGCCGACCACGTAAACGCCATCCTCTTCGCGCAGCCATTCGTGTTCTTCGGTGTAATACATTCGGTGTCTCCTGCTGGTATTTCCCTGACCGTATCGCCGCCCGCGCGTGGCGGCAAGAGCTTGTATCCCGCCGCATGCCGGTGCAGGCTGCGCCCCATGACGACCCCAGTGAATGATCCGCATTTCTTTGGCTACGGTTCCTTGGTGAACCGCCAGACCCACAGCTATGACAACCCGCGTGCGGCACGTGTGTCGGGCTGGCATCGGGCGTGGCGGCGGTCTCCGCATCGGGCGCTGTGTTACCTGACAGCGGTGCCGGATAGTTCCGATTATATCGAGGGGCTAATCGCCTCGGTTCCCGGCGCGGATTGGGCGGCGTTGGATGAACGCGAGCGCGCCTATGCGCGGGTGCAGTTGGGTTCAGAAATCCGCCATGATGGTGGTGATCTGGACGTGGCGATCTATGCGATCGCGCCCGGCGAGCACCACGCGCCGACGGACGACAATCCGGTTCTGCTTAGCTATCTGGATGTGGTTGTGCAGGGCTATTTCCGCGAGTTTGGGCTGGACGGTGTCACCCATTTCTTCGAGACGACCGAGGGCTGGAATGCGCCCATTCTGAACGACCGCGCGGATCCCAAATATCCCCGCGCACAGGTGCTGAGCGCAGAAGAGACCGCACTGGTCGACGAAGGCCTGTCCCGCTTATCGGCGGTTGTGAAAGAGCGAGATGAGACGGGTCTGTCGCTGGTAAGGATGCGCGGCACCGGGGCATAGCCCGGCTTCGGCTTTGTTCAGCACGCGTGCGGACAAGAACATCGCGATACCTGCAAACACCACACCGCCAATCGCTTGTCCGATCAGCACGCCGGGGGCGCCCCAATAGGCGGCTCCGATAATGACCAATGGGATGGTGCCCAGCGTCTGGCGGCCCCAGTTCACCCATGTGGAATAGAACGGGTGGCCCAGATTGTTGAAACTGGCATTGGTCACAAAGATCACGCCGTTGAAATACCACGCGAGCGCCAGTGGACCGCAAAAGAGGAAGACCAACTCGCGGCTCAGACCCTCGGCGCTGAACAGATCCGCGATCGCGCCGCGTGCCAGATACAGGATGCCGGTGACGACCAGCACTACGACCAGTACGAACAACAGTCCGTCGCGGATCGATCCGCGCACACGATCCATTTTACCTGCCCCGAAGTTTTGCCCCACGATAGGTCCGATGGCCCCGGACAGCGCAAAGATGGTCCCGAAGGCGACCGGCGTCAGGCGACCGATGATGGCCATGCCCGCGACGGCGTCCTCGCCAAATTCTGCCATGGAACGTGTGACATAGGCCTGCCCTACGGGGGTGGCGAACTGGGTCAGGATGGCGGGCAGGGCGATGGTGGCGATGGCGGGGAAGTCCACGCGGAACTCGGCCCGCGTTGGGCGATCCAAGCCGCCATAGTACTTGAAGATCGGATAGATCGACATGACGGCCACAGTTAGGCGGGCCGCGACAGATGCCAGCGCCGCGCCGGTCAGGTCCAGACCCAAGCCGAAGATCAAGATCGGGTCGAGGATCGCATTCACCACGCCAGCGCCGATGGTTGCCATCATGGCCCGGCGGGCGTCTCCGTGTGCGCGCAGGATCGCGCCGCCGACCATGCCTGCGATCAGGATGGGCAGACTGGGCAGGATGATCCGTAGATAAGATGTGGCAAGCGCTAGCGTGTCCCCCGACGCACCCAGAAGGGCGACCAGAGTGGGGGTGTAATACCAGACAACGGCTGCGAAAACGGCCCCGATGATCATGCCATAGAACAGCGCTGTGGCTGCTCGGCGGCGCGCGGTATGCGGCTCGCCTTCCCCCAAAGCCCGTGCGACCAGCGCCCCGGCTGCGATGGACATGCCGATCCCGAAAGACGAGGTGAAAAACAACAGCGCACCCGCATAGCCGACCGCCGCGGCCAGTTCGTCCCGGCCCAGCATCGAGATGAAAATCATGTCGACCAGATCGACAAGGAAAATGGCCATCAAACCGATTGAGGATGTCAGCGACATCACCGTGATGTGCCGAAGCAGATTGCCTTCTAGAAACTTCGCCTGCGCCTCGGCCATAATCGTCACCTTACCTGTTCGCTATCGCTCAGCATGACGCAGAACGGCACACAGCGCCAGTGGGTCGGGCGCACAGGGTCTGTGCGGGGATGCGGATGAAATGAAAAGGCCGCGCAAAACTGCACGGCCTTTTCAAATTCAATGCTGCTGGGGGCTTACCCCTTCGCCCGCACAACCTGCAACAGCGGCATCAGCGACGACATGTCCGGGCCGCGCTCCATGCCGGTGACGGCTTTGCGCAGCGGCATGAACAGGGTTTTGCCTTTGCGACCGGTGGCCTCTTTTACGGCAGACGTCCAGTTCGACCAGCTGTCGGCGTCGTAGGGCGCATCGGGCAGAAGGGTCATGGCTTCGGCGATGAAGTCGCGGTCCTCGTCATCGATCAGCGGCTCGGCGCCGTCGCGGCACAGGATCCACCAGCCTTCCAGATCACCCAGCGTGGTGATGTTTTCGCGGGCGACGGACCAGAAGGCCTCGGTCATATCAGCGGGCACGCCGATGGCGTCCAGCTTGTCAGCCACCGCATCTACGGGCAGCGAAGCCAGATGGCGGGCGGTCAGCGGGAACAAGTCCTGCACGTCGAACTTGGTCGGTGCTGCGCCGAAGGTCGACAGATCGAAGCCTTCGATGATCTCATCCAGCGAGCTGCGCAGCTCGACCGGTTGCGATGATCCCAGACGCGCCAGAAGGCTGAGTAGCGCCATCGGCTGCACGCCTTGCTCGCGCAGGTCGCGGATGGCCAGCGTGCCAAGACGCTTGGATAGCGCCTCGCCCTGCGGGCCGGTCAGAAGCGAGTGGTGGGCAAAGCTGGGCACCGCGCCGCCGAGGGCTTCGATGATCTGAATCTGCGTGCCGGTGTTGGTCACGTGATCCGAACCGCGCACCACGTCGGTGATGCCGAAGTCGATGTCGTCACAAACCGAGGCAAGCGTATACAGGAACTGCCCGTCACCACGGATCAACACCGGGTCCGACACGGATGCCGCGTCGATCGAGATGTCGCCCAGAATGCCGTCGGTCCAGTTGATCCGCGCGTGATCCAGCTTGAAACGCCAATGGCCCTGACCACGCTCGGCGCGCAGGGCGGCTTTCTCGTCCTCCGACAGGGCCAGCGCCGAGCGGTCATAGACCGGCGGCTTGCCCATGTTCAGTTGCTTCTTACGCTTCAGGTCCAGCTCGGTCGGGGTCTCGAAACACTCATAGAAACGGCCCATGTCGCGCAGCTCCTGCGCGGCGGCCTCGTAGCGGTCCAGACGGTCCGACTGTTTTTCAACGCGGTCCCAGGTCAGGCCCAGCCATTCCAGATCTTCCATGATCGCGTCGGCATATTCCTGTTTCGAGCGTTCCGGGTCCGTGTCATCCAAACGCAGGATGAACTGGCCACCCGATTTGGCGGCGATCAGATAGTTGAACAGCGCGGTGCGCAGGTTGCCCACATGGATGTAGCCGGTGGGCGAGGGGGCGAAACGGGTGGTGGTCATGGGTTGATCTCCTTGGCGGTCCCTCTTTCATATTGGCCCGGATTTGTCCATAATATTCCCTATGGAAACGTCTGCACCCAGTTTGATGCAGATCGAGCAAATGGCGCTTGAAGCGCGTGCCCATCTGCCTGACCCGTTTGCCGAGCCAGCCTTGGATGTCGGGGTCCACGTGGCCGAGATGCCGGATGCCAGCATTCTGGCTGATCACGATATTGGGGATCCCTATACGCTGACGGGGCTGTATGTCGGTGTGCCAATGACCGAGAAATCTGTCAGCGATCAGCCGCTTGCGATGGATGCGATCTGGCTGTTTCGGCGCGCGATTTTGAACGAGTTGGCAATCCGCCCAGATGTCACCTTGGCTGAGCTGGTGAACCATATAGTGGTGCACGAATTCGCGCATCACTTCGGCTGGTCAGACGAAGACATCGCCATGATTGATCAGTGGTGGGAATAGTGCGCTTAGGTCGGCTGGACCGGCCATTTCTGGTTTAGGTCTGCCAATCCCGCACGGATCAGCTCGGCCAGCGCCTCCAGATCAATATCCGCCAACTTGTTCACATAAAGGCAGGACTTGCCCATCTTGTGCTTGCCCAGACGCGCCAGAATGTCCCCGAAGTCCGCATAGCCCGGCATGATATAGATCGAATGGCGTGCCTTGCGCGGTGAAAATCCGGTGGCCAGAAAATCACCCTGCCGTCCGCTGTCATAGACATAGTGATACTGCCCATAGCCAATGATCGACGGCCCCCACATCACGGGCTGAAACCCTGTGACCGCGCGAAACAGACGGTCGAGCGCTAGTGCGTCTTCGCGTCTTGAGGTCGGTTCAATGGCGGCGATGAATTCGCCGGGTGAGAGGTCGGTTGGCTGGGTTTTGTTCTGGGCCATGAGGGCAGAGTAGGGCAGGCTGGGCGCAGTCGTCCAGCCTGTCAGCTCATGTCCCGCCAGCGGTTCACGATCGGATAGCGGCGATCAAGCCAGAAACTGCGCATGGTCAGACGGGTGCCGGGCGCGGACTGGAAGCGTTTGTATTCGCTGATGTAAATCAGGTGCTCGACCTTCTTGACGGTCGCCTTGTCGAATCCTTCCGCGACCAGCTCGGCCACCGATTTCTCGTCATCAATGATCCCTTCTAGGATCGTGTCCAGCACGTCATAGGGCGGCAGGCTGTCTTCATCCTTCTGGTCCGGGCGCAGTTCGGCGGATGGGGGCTTGTCGATGATCGAGACCGGGATGACCTCGCCCTCGGGGCCTTTCATCCAGTCGTGGTGATTGGCGTTGCGCCAGCGGCATTGTTCGAAGACGCGGGTCTTATAGAGGTCCTTGATCGGGTTATAGCCGCCCGACATGTCGCCATAGATCGTGGCATAGCCCACCGCGACCTCGGACTTGTTGCCGGTGGTCAAAAGCATCGCGCCGGTCTTGTTGGACAGCGCCATCAACAGCAAGCCGCGCAGACGGGACTGGATGTTTTCCTCGGTGATGTCGGGTTCCAAGCCTTCAAAGAACGGTGCGAGCGTGTTGGTGATCGCGTCGCGGCCTTCCTTGATCGGCACGAAGTCATAGGTGCAGCCAAGACGGGTCGCGATGTCCTTGGCGTCGTCCAGCGATCCTTGCGACGTGTATTCGGACGGCAGCATCACGCAACGCACGTTTTCCGGCCCCAAGGCATCCGCTGCGATGGTGGCGACAATGGCACTGTCGATCCCGCCGGACAGACCCAGCAGCACCTGTTTGAAGCCGGTCTTGCCCATGTAGTCGCGCAGGCTTTCGACCATCGCGCGGTAGTCCTGTTCCCACTCATCGCCATGCGTGGCGATGAGGCCCGGCGTGATGCGCCAGCCGTCATCCGTGCGGGTCAGGTCGATGTGCTGAATCTCCTCGTCAAAGGCGCTCATTTTTAGGGCCATCTCGCCGCCGGGGTTCAGCGCGAAGGTGCCGCCGTCGAACACTTGATCATCCTGCCCGCCGACCATGTTCAGATAGACCAGCGGCAGACCGGTTTCGACCACGCGGCCCACCATGTGGTTCAAGCGCACGTCGAATTTGTTGCGGTAGTAGGGCGAGCCGTTCGGGATCAGCAGAAACTCGGCGCCGCTTTCGGCAAGCGTTTCGCAGACGTCTTCGGCATGCCATGCGTCTTCACAGATGGGCGTCCCGATGCGGATCGGGCCCATGGAATACGGGCCTTGCGGGTCGGCCGAGGTGAAATGACGTTCCTCGTCAAAAACGGTTTCGTTGGGCAGACGTTGCTTCAGGATCCGCGTGGCGATCTTGCCGCCCTTCAGGATGTAATAGGCGTTATAGAGGTCCTTGCCATCGTGATACGGCGCGCCGATGCCGATCGCCGGGCCGTCGGCGCAGTCCTTCGCCAGTGCCTCGACCGCGTCCATCGCGTCGCGGAAGAATTGCGGGCGCATCACTAGATCCTGCGTCTGATAGCCGGTCACGAACGCCTCGGGCAGGGCCAACATGTCGCTGCCAGCCTCTTTCGCCACATTCCACGCATCACGCGCCTTGTCGCAGTTGCCCGCAATTGCGCCCACGGTTGGGTTCAGTTGTGCCAGTGTCAGGCGGAAATTATCACTCATCGCGCTTGTCCTTCTTCCCGGCTTTGCGGGGGATGGTTCGGCACAGATGTAGCAGGTTTGCCCGCAGGATAAAGAGGCTGAACGGGAAAAGCGTTGTCTACGCTTTTTGGACGGCATAGTCTGTGCCGGAATGGGCTTCGGCCGTCCAAGAACAAGTCAAAGAAATTGAACGAGGTTTCGAGATGCAAAGCCCCCTGATCGGAATTCGCAGCATGGTCGCTTTGGCGCTTGTGTTGCCCACGGTGGCGCTGGCGCAGGTTGATACCAAACAATACGAAGACGGATCGGTCTATGAGGGGACGTTCAAGGGTGGCTTGCAGCATGGCATGGGCACGCTGACCCTGCCGTCGGGCTATGAATATACTGGCGAGTTTATGGAAGGCGAGATCGTCGGGCAGGGCGTTGCGCGCTTCCCCAATGGATCGCTCTATGAAGGTAGTTTCGTGAAGGGCAAACCCGAGGGCTTCGGGAAGATCACCTTTGCCGATGGTGCTAGCTTCGAAGGGGACTGGGTCGATGGCAAGATCAATGGCTCGGGTCTGGCGCTCTATGCCAATGGTCTTCAGTACGAAGGCGGTTTTCGCAACGCGATGCACCACGGGCAGGGGCGGCTGCAAAGCCCCTCGGGTTATATCTATGAAGGCGATTGGGTTTCCGGCGTGAAGGAAGGCCGGGGCACGTCGTCCTATCCGGACGGCTCGGTTTACGAAGGCGGTATGCGTGGCGGAGAACGCGACGGTACGGGCAAGCTAACGCAATCGGATGGCATGATGTACGAGGGCAACTGGGCGCAGGGTCAGATGAATGGCGACGGCGTGCTGACGCAGGCCAACGGGGATGTGTATTCGGGCCAGTTTCAGGCTGGGGCTCGTCAAGGGGCCGGGACGGTCGATTACGCCAATGGTGACCGCTATGAGGGCGGCTTTGACGTCGATCAGCGGCATGGTCAGGGCATCTTTGTCGGAGCCGATGGCTATCGGTATCAGGGCAGCTGGGTGGCCGGTGTGATCGAAGGCGATGGGAGCGTGACCTATCCCGATGGCTCGGTCTACAAGGGCCAGTTCCGCGCGGGTCTTCCCGATGGTGTGGGCATGATTACCTATCCTGATGGCGGCAGCTTTGAAGGCGACTGGACTGGGGGCGTGATTGAGGGCAGCGGCATCGCGCTGCTTGCTGATGGTGCGCGCTACGAAGGGGCGTTCAAAGACGCATTATTTGACGGCGAGGGCACGTTGGAAACCGCCGATGGCGCCAGCTATACCGGCGGATGGCAGTTGGGGATGTTCCACGGTCTGGGTGTCTCGAAACTGGCGGATGGATCGGTCTATGAGGGCGGTTTCGTGGGCGGCAACCGTGAAGGGCGCGGCACCTACAAGACAGCTGACGGGTTCAGCTATGACGGCGAATGGGCCGCAGGCGTGTTCCACGGGCAGGGCATCGCGATCTACCCCGGCGGCGACCGCTATGAAGGCGGCTTCAAGGACGGTAAGCGCCACGGTCAAGGTGTGGTCACGCGTGCGGATGGCAGCCAGGAAGAAGGCGCTTGGGAAAACGGCTTGATCGCGGGTGCGATCGAAGCCGCCCCGGCCCCTGCGCTGGACAGCGACGCGGCCGCGGCGGCGGCTGAAGCGGCAGGGGGTGCCTCGACCGCGGGGACAATTGCTGAGCCCACCGAGGATCAGACTGATAGCGAGTGACACCCGCTTGGTTGACCCTCTTTGGGCGATATTCCGTAAAAAAGGGCTTTAACTCGACGGAAACCGACGTATATTTGCGCCCATGAACACGCAGACCCATATCACTTTCCGCCCCGCACAGGGCCTTCTGCTACTACTTAGCCGCCTCTGAGCGTGCCGTTTTGGCGCGACCGCTCAGGGGACACGCCAGCCGCGCCACGAACCGGCCCGAACTTTATGGGCCACAAAGGCTAAGAACTTATATCTAAAGAGACCAAGACAATGACCAATCCCTCGGATCACGTGTTGATTTTCGACACCACTTTGCGTGACGGTGAACAAAGCCCCGGCGCGACCATGACTCATGACGAAAAGCTCGAGATCGCCGAGATGCTGGACGAGATGGGCGTGGACATCATCGAGGCGGGCTTCCCGATTGCGTCGGAAGGCGACTTTGCCGCTGTGTCCGAGATCGCCGAGCGTTCGAAGAACTCGGTGATCTGTGGCCTGAGCCGCGCGAATTTCAAAGACATCGACCGCTGTGCCGAAGCGGTGCGCAAGGCAGCTAAGCCGCGCATTCACACTTTCATCGGCACCTCGCCCCTGCACCGTGCCATTCCGAACCTGTCGCAGGATGAAATGGCCGACCTGATCCACGAGACCGTCAGCCATGCGCGCAACTTGGTGGACAATGTGCAGTGGTCGCCGATGGACGCGACCCGGACGGAACATGACTATCTGTGCCGCGTGATCGAGATTGCGATCAAAGCGGGTGCGACCACGATCAACATTCCCGACACGGTGGGCTATACCGCCCCGCGTGAAAGTGCGGACCTGATCCGCATGCTGATCGAACGTGTGCCGGGCGCGGACGAAATCGTGTTTGCCACCCACTGTCACAACGATCTGGGCATGGCGACCGCCAACGCCTTGGCCGCTGTTGAAGCAGGCGCGCGCCAGATCGAATGTACCATCAACGGTTTGGGCGAGCGGGCCGGCAACACTGCGCTGGAAGAGGTCGTGATGGCCTTGAAAGTGCGCAACGACATTATGCCGTATCAAACCGGGATCGACACCACCAAGATCATGAACATCTCGCGTCGCGTGGCGCAGGTGTCGGGTTTTGCGGTGCAGTACAACAAGGCCATCGTCGGCAAGAACGCTTTCGCCCATGAAAGCGGGATCCATCAGGACGGCATGCTGAAGAACCCGGAAAACTTCGAGATCATGCGCCCCGAAGACATCGGTCTGGCTGGAACCTCGCTGCCCTTGGGCAAGCACTCGGGCCGGGCGGCATTGAAGGCCAAGCTGAATGATCTGGGCTTTGATGTGGGCGACAATCAGTTGAAGGACGTCTTCGTGCGCTTCAAGGAACTGGCCGACACCAAGAAAGAGGTGTTCGACGAGGACATCGTCGCGTTGATGACCGACGGTACCGACGATGCCAATGACCAGCTGCAGGTGAAATCGCTGCGCGTGGTTGCGGGCACCGAAGAGAAGAATACCGCCGATCTGACCATGACCGTGAACGGGGTCGAGCATAAGGTCAGTTCGGAAGGTGACGGGCCGGTCGACGCAGCATTCAACTGTGTGAAGATGATCTTCCCGCACGAAGCACGTCTGCAGCTGTACCAAGTCCACGCTGTGACCGAAGGCACCGACGCACAGGCGACGGTCTCGGTTCGGATGGAAGAGAACGGCAAGATCGTGACCGGCCAGTCTTCGCACACCGATACGATCCTGGCCTCGGTTCGGGCTTACGTGAACGCGCTGAACAACCTGATCACGCGCCGCGAGAAGACCAAGCCCGAGGGCGTCTGATCTGAAACAAGATGCGGGCAAAGCAATTTGCCCGCATTTTTACGTTTAGTTCGAAAAGTGAAATTTCAGAGCCAGATTTCTGGGCTCTCGCTCACCAATTGTTCGATTTCCCCTGTCCTTGGCGATAAGCCGCTCGCCCGTTTGTATTAGGGCTTTCGCCGCAGAGCTTAGAGGCTTATATATCCACCGGTCTGCACCCTACGGGAGTCGCGGGCACAAAAGGGATAGGAACGGGATAGGCATCCAAATGGCAGGGTTTTCGAGATTGTTTTCGTCGGACATGGCGATTGACCTTGGGACCGCGAATACGCTGGTCTACGTAAAGGGCAAGGGCGTCATTCTGAACGAACCCTCGGTGGTCGCCTATCACGTCAAGGACGGTGTGAAGAAAGTGCTGGCCGTCGGCGAAGACGCCAAGTTGATGCTGGGCCGGACGCCCGGCTCGATCGAGGCGATCCGCCCGATGCGAGAAGGTGTGATTGCCGATTTCGACAGCGCGGAAGAGATGATCAAGAATTTCATCCGCAAGGTGCACCGCCGCACGACTTTCTCGAAGCCGAAAATCATCGTCTGCGTGCCGCATGGCGCAACGCCGGTCGAAAAGCGCGCTATTCGTCAGTCGGTTCTGTCGGCAGGCGCCCGTCGCGCTGGGCTTGTGGCCGAACCCATCGCTGCCGCCATCGGGGCCGGTATGCCGATCACCGACCCGACCGGCAACATGGTTGTGGACATCGGCGGCGGGACGACCGAAGTGGCAGTTCTGTCGCTGGGCGACATAGTATACGCGCGCTCGGTGCGCGTCGGGGGGGACCGGATGGATGATGCGATCATCAGCTATCTGCGCCGCCAGCAGAATATACTGGTGGGGGAAGCCACCGCGGAACGCATCAAAACCACCATCGGCACCGCACGGATGCCTGATGACGGTCGCGGGACCTCGCTTACGATTCGTGGGCGTGACTTGCTGAATGGTGTTCCGAAAGAGACCGAGATCAATCAGGCGCAGGTCGCCGAGGCCTTGGCCGAACCGGTACAGCAAATCTGCGAAGCCGTGATGACCGCTCTGGAAGCCACGCCGCCCGATCTGGCGGCGGATATCGTGGACCGTGGCGTTATGCTGACCGGTGGCGGCGCGCTGTTGGGTGAGCTGGATCTTGCCCTGCGCGAGCAGACCGGCTTGTCGATCTCTGTCGCGGATGAAAGCCTGAACTGCGTGGCGCTGGGCACCGGCAAAGCGCTGGAGTTTGAAAAGCAGCTGCGCCACGTCATCGACTACGACAGCTGATCGGGTCTGCCCCGCCGGTGGGGCGCGCCCGTCGGGTAACCGGAGGCCAGATTGGCACGCAAACCGAACCAGACCGAGGAATACGGCCGTCCGCTGCGCAGGCTTTTTGTCGGCCTGCTTATGCTGTGCCTGTTTCTGGTCTTTCTGGTCTGGCGGATCGATAGCCCTCGGGTTGAACGCTTCCGCGCAAATCTGATCGACACTGTGGTGCCCAGCTTCGACTGGGCCTTGGTGCCCGTGACCAAGTTGGTCGGCATGGTCGAGGACTTCCAGTCCTACCAACGGATCTACGAACAGAACCAGGAACTGCGCCGCGAGCTTCAACAGATGAAGGCGTGGAAGGAAGCAGCCCTTCAGTTGGAACAGGAAAACGCCCAGCTTCTGAACCTGAATAATGTGCGACTGGATGCGCAGCTCAGCTATGTGACCGGCGTTGTGCTGGCTGATAGCGGCTCGCCCTTCCGACAGTCAGTGCTGCTGAACATCGGCACCCGCGACGGGCTGGTGGATGGCTGGGCGACGACTGATGGCCTTGGGCTTGCAGGGCGGATCGCGGGCGTGGGGAAAAGCACCAGTCGTGTGATCCTGCTGACGGACAGCAACAGCCGCATTCCGATCACTGTTCAGCCCTCGGGGCAGGATGCGCTTCTGGTGGGCGACAACTCGGCCGTCCCGCCGATCGAGTTTCTAGAAAGCCCCGAAAAGGTCCGGCCCGGCGATCGCGTGGTGTCGTCCGGTGATGGCGGCGTGTTCCCCGCGGGGCTGCTTGTCGGGCATGTGGCGCTGGGCACCGACCGGCGTCTGCGCGTCCGGCTGGCCGCGGACTATGAACGGCTTCAGTTCCTACGCGTCCTGCGCAGCCACCCCGGCGAAATGGTCGAGGGCGAGGGTAGCCTGATCGTTGCCAGCCCTGCCGTGCCACCCGAACCGGTCGACGCGGAGGATGCCGCCAGCGCGGACGGAGGGCAGGGCGAATGACAGATCGCGTGACGCTTCTGCGCTGGGGCTTCTGGGGGCTGTTGATTGCGATCTCGGCGGGCCTTCTGTTTGTGAGGCTCCTGCCACTAGACCTTAGCGCCGGACGCTTCCCCGGCCCCGACATCTTCATGGCCGTCGTGGTGGCTTGGATGCTGCGCCGCCCGGACTATGTGCCCATCCTTCTGGTCGTCGCCCTGATTTTCCTGAACGATCTTCTGTATCAGGACATTCCCGCCGTCGGCGCGCTGATGGCGGTGATCGGGCTCGAGATGCTAAGGCGGCGCGAGGTCGGCTTGCGCGAGCAGCCCTTCATGATCGAATGGGGCGTTGTCGCCGCCGTTCTGCTGGCGATGCTGTTGGCCGAGCGGATCTTCCTTACGGTCTTCTTTGTTGACCAGATTCCCGTTGGCCGCGCTTTGTTGCAGTTTATGGCAACCGTTGCGATCTACCCGGCGGTGGTCTTCGTGTCAGTCTTCGTGTTGGGCGTTGAAAAGCTTCAACCCGGTGACGATCCGGTGCGGAGCCAGGCAGCATGAAGCGATCCCCCCAAGATACCGATGCCAGCGCCCGCAAGATCACCCGTCGGGGATTGTTTCTTGGCGGTCTTCAGGTTTCGTTCGCGGCAATGCTGGTGGGGCGGATGCGCTATATGCAGGTCGAGCAGGCCGACGAATACCGCGATCTGGCCGAAGAAAACCGGGTGAAGTTCTCGTTGCTACCGCCCGCGCGCGGGTTGATCTATGACCGCAATGGCGTGCTGATCGCGGGCAACGAACAGAACTATCGCATCGTCATCGTGCGTGAGGATGCAGACGATCCCGAAGCGGTGCTGAACCGCCTGCGCAAGATCGTCTGGATCGATGACGCAGAGGTGAAACGCATCTTGGACGAAATGCGCCGTCGCAGCCCTTTCGTGCCCGTCACCGTCGCCGACCGCGTTGCGTGGGAAGACGTGGCCGAGGTTGCCGTGAACGCCCCCGCGCTGCCCGGCATCACCGCCGAAGTGGGCCTGTCGCGCAGCTATCCACGCGCCGACGATTTCGCCCATGTGATTGGCTATGTGGGACCGGTGTCGGATTATGATCTGTCAAAGCTGGAAGATCCAGATCCGCTTTTGCAAATCCCGCGTTTCCAGATCGGCAAAAGCGGTGTTGAAGCGAAGATGGAGCTGGATCTGCGCGGATCCGCCGGCACGCGCGAGGTTGAAGTAAACGCCGTGGGCCGCGAGATGCGCGAGCTGGACCGCGAGGAAGGCCGCGCAGGCGACAACATCCAGCTGACTGTGGACGCCGACCTGCAAGCCTATGTGCAAGCGCGCCTTGCGGGTGAAAGTGCTGCTGCGGTGGTGATGGACACTCAGACGGGGGACGTGCTGGCCATCGGCTCGGCGCCTACGTTTGATCCCAACAAGTTCGTGCGCGGGATCTCCAGCAAGGACTACAGCGGGCTTCTGAACGACAAATACCGTCCGCTGGCGGCAAAACCGGCGCAGGGCACTTACCCGCCCGGATCGACATTCAAGATGGTTACGGCCTTGGCCGCGCTGGAAGAGGGTGTGATCGAACCCGGCGAATCCATCAAATGCTGGGGTCATGTCGAAGTCCACAAACGCAGGTTCCACTGTTGGAAACGCGGGGGACATGGGCCGGTCGATCTGGCGAAAAGCCTGCGCGAAAGCTGTGACATCTACTATTACGACATCGCCCAACGCGTTGGGATCGAGAAGATCGCCGCGATGGCGCGCAAGTTGGGACTGGGGGAGCGTCACGACCTTCCCCTCTCGGCAATTGCGCAGGGTCTGATCCCCACCAAGGCGTGGAAGCGCGAGCAACGGGGTGCTGACTGGGTAATTGGAGACAGTCTGAACGCAGGCATCGGTCAGGGTTTCGTCTTGGCCTCGCCCCTCCAGTTGACAGTGATGACCGCAAGACTGGCGACCGGACAGGCGATTTCTCCGCGACTAGTCCGCTCGGTCAACGGGGTCGAAACACCGGTCCGCAATGACGGCCCGCTTCAGATCGGCACTAGCAATCTGAACGCAATTCGCGAGGGCATGTACGAGGTCGTGAACGCGCGGCGTGGCACGGCTGGACGCTCGAAAATTGTCGGCGATGACCTGCGCATGGCAGGCAAAACTGGCACCAGTCAGGTGCGCAACATCACCGCCGCCGAACGCGCGCGCGGAGTATTCCGCAACGAGGATCTGCCGTGGGAGCGTCGCGACCACGCGCTGTTCGTCTGCTACGCACCCCATGACAACCCGCGCTATGCGGTGACCGTCGTGGTCGAACATGGGGGTGGCGGATCGACGGCGGCGGCGCCTATCGCGCGCGATGTGATGCTGCAGGCGTTTTACAAAGGTAAGCCCCCGCTTGAGGCCTATCCAGCGAACCAGCGCGGCACCATCCAGACCCGCCAACGCGACATCGAAGAGATGTTGGACATGCCGCATGACGAGCGTGTGAAAGCCGCCGAGGGCCGGGCATGAGTTATCTTGAGTATAACGTCAAAACCGTTCCGTCAGGGCTGCGTAAGGTGCTCTATCTGAACTGGTCGCTTGTGCTGCTTCTGATCGCGGTGGCCAGCGTGGGTTTCCTGATGCTGTTCTCGGTTGCGGGCGGCAAGATGGACCCGTGGGCGATGGCGCAGATGAAGCGCTTTGCGTTGGGTATGTTCCTGATGTTTGTCATCGCCATGGTGCCCATCTGGTTCTGGCGCAACATGGCCGGGCTAGGTTATCTGATCTCTCTGGTCCTGCTGGTTCTGGTCGAGGTGATCGGATCCGTCGGGATGGGCGCGCAGCGTTGGATCGACCTTGGCTTCATGCGTCTGCAACCGTCCGAGCTGATGAAGATCACTTTGGTGATGATGCTGGCAGCTTATTATGACTGGCTCGATATCAAGAAGGTCTCGCGTCCGCTTTGGGTGCTGATCCCGGTGATCCTGATCATGCTGCCGACCTTTCTGGTGCTGCGTCAGCCCGACCTCGGAACCTCGATCCTGCTGGTCACGGGGGGCGGCGTGATCATGTTTCTGGCAGGTGTCAGCTTGTGGTATTTCGGGGCGGTTATCGCCTCGGGCGTGGGGCTGGTTGCGTCTGTATTCATGTCGCGCGGGACGGAATGGCAGCTACTGAAAAACTATCAGTACCGTCGGATCGATACGTTTCTAGACCCATCTTCGGACCCGCTGGGGGCGGGCTATCACATCACCCAATCCAAGATCGCGCTAGGGTCCGGGGGCTGGACCGGGCGGGGCTTTATGCAGGGCACGCAGTCACGCCTGAACTTTCTGCCGGAAAAGCACACTGATTTCATTTTCACCACATTGGCAGAAGAGTTCGGCTTTCTTGGGGGCGCCTCGCTTTTGACGCTCTATGTGCTGATCCTGATCTTCTGCGCCGTGTCAGCCTTCCAAAACAAGGACCGTTTCAGCTCGCTTCTGATCCTTGGGATTTCCGTCACCTTCTTCTTGTTCTTTGCTGTGAACATGTCCATGGTGATGGGCCTTGCCCCGGTGGTCGGGGTGCCGTTGCCGATGGTCAGTTATGGCGGATCAGCCATGTTGATATTGCTGGTCGGATTCGGTTTGGTCCAAAGCGCACATGTGCACAGAGCGAGACAAAAGTGATGCCCATCAACGTCCTTTATGCCGGCAACCCCAAACGCTGGGATGTCTATCAACGCGAGATCAGCAAGGCGCTTGACGAGATCGAGATCGAGGCGGCGCTATCCTGCGACCTGCCCGCCGATCAGGTGGATTACATCGTCTACGACCCAAACAGCGCGCTTCAGGATTTCACCCCCTTTACACGTGCCAAGGCGGTGCTGGGCCTGTGGGCCGGGGTCGAACGGATCGTCTATAACCCCACGCTGACCCAGCCCTATGCGCGTATGGTGGATCAGGGGCTAAGCGAAGGCATGACCGAATGGGTCGTGGGCCACGTGCTACGCCACCATCTGGAAATGGATCAGGACATTCACAACACCAGCCCCGCGTGGGGCCGTCTCGCCCCGCCCTTGGCCCGCGACCGCCGCGTTGGCATTCTGGGGCTAGGAGAGCTGGGCCGCGTCTGTGCTAAGGCGCTGACCGATCTGAACTTCCCCGTGTCTGGCTGGAGCCGCGGTGCCAAGTCGATCGACGGCGTCACCTGTCTGCACGGCGATGAAGGGTTGGAACAGGTGCTGCGCAATTCTGACATTCTGGTCCTGCTGCTGCCCGCTACCAAAGCGACCGAAAACGTGCTGGACGCCGAACGGATCGCAATGATGCCCGAAGGCGCTGTGATCATCAATCCGGGCCGTGGCCCGCTGATTGACGATTCCGCCCTGCTGGGCGCGCTGGATCGCGGCCATATCGGTCACGCGACGCTGGACGTGTTCCGCGTCGAACCTCTGCCCGCTGACGATCCCTTTTGGGCCCACTCGAAAGTGACGGTCACGCCGCATATCGCGTCAGATACGCGCCCCGACACGGCGGCAAAGGTCATTGCCGAAAACATCCGTCGCGGCGAGGCCAAGGAACCCTTCCTGCATCTGGTCGATAAAAAAGCGGGCTACTAACCCCTCATTTTCTTGCTGAAAATATCCTGGGGAAGAGGGTAAGCTTGCTTTCCCTCTGGGGCAAAGCCCCTACAGGCTCACGAAGTGAGCCCCCTTGGCCTTAGAACTCCATCCAGATCGTGACTGGACCGTCATTCACCAGCGACACTTTCATGTCCGCGCCGAAACGCCCCTGCGCCACTTCAATCCCGTGACCGCGTAGCTGGTCTGCGAAGTATTCATAAAGCCGCTCGCCCTCGTCCGGGCGGGCTGCTGTAGAAAACCCCGGACGGTTCCCGCGCGAGGTGTCGGCGGCCAGCGTGAACTGGCTGACCACAAGCGCCGTCCCGCCCGTATCCAGCAAGGACCGGTTCATCTTGTCCGCGTCATCCTTGAAGATCCGCAGTTTCGAGATTTTGGCCGCCAGCGTGTCGGCATTCGCCTCGGCGTCGCCTTCCATCGCGCAGACCAGAACCAGAAGGCCGGGGCCGATCTCGCCAATAACCTCGCCGTCGACACGAACCGCAGCCTCGCTAACGCGTTGGATCAAAGCTCTCATTTACTGTCCTTTCCGTGCCAATGCACCCACTCGTCCAAATCCGCCCGTTCGGTGCGGAACCTGTTGGCGGGGTGCTCCTCGTCGCTCAAACCAAAGGCAATGCCACACAGGATCACGCGATCGTCTGGCAGATTAAACCAGTCGCGCAGGAAGGGCGCGAACGCGGCCACGGCGGCTTGTGGGATTGTTGCGACACCTTGGGCGGTGGCAGCCAGACAGAACCCGGTCACGAAGCCCCCGCAATCCAGATAGGCATAGGGGCCAAGCTCGGCGGGAGCGGTGATCAGGGCGATATGCGGGGCGCCGAAGAAGCGGAAGTTTTCCAGCATCTGCTGACCGGATGCGGCGCGATCCCCCGGCGCTACACCCACGCTTTTGTAAAGTTGCAAGCCACAGGTCTTGCGGCGGCGTTGATGCAGCCCGGTATAGGCGCTGGGCCAGTCTATATCCGGCGTCTGCGCGGATTGCATCGCGTGGGCATAGAAGGCATCGCGCAGGCGGTCGGTTTCGGACGCGGTGGTCACTTCAACCTGCCACGGCTGCGCGTTACACCAGCTTGGCACCTTTTGGGCCGAGCGCAAGATTTGTTCGATCACCGGCGTGGGGATCGGATCCGGGCGGAAGGCACGGCAGGAATGGCGGGCGCTCAGAAGCGTGTCGAATTGGTCGGGAGTCATCGGCTGCCCTCTATTGGCTTTGCGCCGACAGATAGCCGATCACACCGGCCACGATCAGTCCCAAAATCACAGCAAAGGCGATTTTCCAGACCGAGTAGGGGCGTTCCCCTTGTACACGACCATTCTGCCCGTTCACCACAAACCGATAGGTCTTGCCGCGATACTTGTAGGCGGCCAGCCAAACCGGCAGCAGGATGTGCTTGAAGGTCAGATCGGACATTTCCGTGTCCATCGAACTGACGCGCTGACGGTCCCCGCCAATGTCAAATTTCACATCGCGCAGGATGACGCGGTTCATATACTCGCGCGCTTCGTCAAAGCCCTCGTCCAGATCGACGGTGTAGCCCTCGGCGCGGAAGCCTGCCAGAAACTCGGGGCGATAGGGCTCCAATCGCGACAGATCCCACGGCTCCAGCGCGTCGGTGTATTTCTTGGGAAGACCACGAGAGGCCAGCACCAGCACGTCATCAAAGAACCGCGCCACCCGGCCCGAGACCGAGGTCCAGCGGACATGTGTCGTCGTGCGCGTTTCGCGTTTGCCATTTACCATGACGGTGCGTGTGCGTTGGTGCTCGGTCCCGCGCTGGCCGGTATATCGCGTTTTGGTGTCCGCATCGAAGGTCCAATAGGGCACATAAATGCCCGTCATCTTGCGCCCCTTGCGGGCGTACTCCTGCAACCCGTTCGGCGCAAACCAGAGTCGACCCAGCCAGTCGCTCATGGCTTTGTGAGCCTCGCGTTCCTCTAATTCAAACGGGGCGAGCCCTTTGGGCTTGATATGCCGATGCGTGCCGGTGTCAGTCACAACTGGTGTGGCGCAGAAGGGGCATTCTGCAGCATGGGTGGCCGCGTCAAATTCGAACTGAGCGGCGCAGTTCGGGCAGGCGACCACACGGGTTTCTTCCAGTTCGTGATCCGGCAGATCAGCGGACAGGGCGCGTTTCAGGTCCAGCTCGCGGATGACGGCCTGTGGCGGTTGGCGATCCTCGATCGGAGCCTTGAAGCCACAATGGTCACAGGTCAGCTGGTTGTGCTCGGGATCGAACCGCAGATCTGCCCCGCATTGGTCGCAGGGAAAGCGATGTTCTTCGACGGGCGATTGGGTGTCTTCGCGCGGATAGGTCATCCGGAGGAAACCTTGTCTCGAGGAAAGGGGAAGGGCGACCCGGTCGGATCGCCCGACGACTTAGGCACCGGGCGGGGGCGGCGGCAAGATGGTGAAGAGCTGTGCCAGCTCGGCCACATCCTCGGCGCGCATCCAGCCGTCTTGGCCGGGGGTCCAGACGTGGCTGTCGCGGGTCAGACTGCCTGCAGCGGCCATGCGCCCGATTGCGGCCTTGGAAAACGGACCTTTGGTATTGCCGTTCTCGGCCACGTGCCAGACGCGTTCCAGCGGCGGAGGAGGCGGTGTTTGTGCGCGCGGTGCCGCCGGGGCAGCAGGGGCGGCGCCCCACGGGCCGGACTGCATCTGACCGGCCATGCCCATACCCATCGCAGCACCCATACCAGCGCCCATCGACGATGCCATGGCCGAGTTCTCGGCCCCCATCGCCTCGGCCGCGTTGAACTTCATGTAGTTGTCTAGATTGCCAGCGATGCCCATCGAGGTGCGCTTGTCCATCACCGCCTCGACCGCGGGGGGAAGCGAGATGTTTTCGATATAGAATTCAGGGATCGACAGGCCGTAATCGGCGACAATGCCGGTGATCTCGGCGGCGACAATTTTGCCCAGATCAGCAGTGTTGGCGGCCATGTCCAGAACCGGAATGCCCGCGCCTGCGATCACGCGGCTGAAGGCCTGCACGATGATGTTGCGGATCTGGAAGCTGATCTCGTCCATCGTGAATTCGCCATCAGTGCCGACGATTTCCACAAGAAACTTCGCTGGGTCCGTCACGCGGACCGAGTAAGTGCCATAGGCGCGGATGCGGGTCGGGCCGAATTCCGGATCGCGCAGCATGATCGGGTTCTTGGTGCCCCATTTCAGATCGTTGAAACGGGTCGTGTTGACGTAATAAACCTCGGACTTGAAAGGCGACTTGAAGCCGTGATCCCAGTGGTTCAGCGTCGTCAGGATCGGCATGTTGTTGGTTTCAAGCATGTAAAGGCCGGGCGTGAACACATCCGCCAGCTGGCCTTCATGCACGAACACGGCGGCCTGACCTTCGCGCACGGTCAGCTTCGCGCCGTACTTGATCTCGTGATCTTCGCGCTCAAAGCGCCAGACCATCGTGTCGCGCGTGTCATCCACCCAATGAATGACGTCGATGAATTCTCCGGTCAGAAAATCAAGAATACCCATGGTTAAATCCTCCTAGGGGGCAATGGGGTCACGCAGAGCCGCCCATAAGTTCGGCTGCAATTTTGGTAAAGATCGGGCGCGCCTCGTCGGCGGTCATACCGGGCTGCAGACGCTTGTCATAGAGCATCTGCAACAACAGCTCGTCATGCGAGGTAAGAAGCCCGAATTCGTCGGAATCGTTAAAGATCGAGGGACGCGCCAAGGGGCTGTCATTGGGTAGGCCAAGGCCTTGCGCCAGTTCCTCGTGGATGCAGGCCGTGCGCATCAGGTCGGGCAGCTCGGCGCGGATCACGGCGACGGCGCGCTCGATACGGTTATCGTCATCGCGGTCTCCGGCGAAGACAACGCATTGTGTGTCGCGATTCAGATTAGCGATTTGATAGAGATCGGCGTCACTTATGCCTGGCACCGCACGACGGAGTGCCGTCGCACTCGCGCGGCGCTCGCTCTCGGTCAGGATGAAGACGGTGAAGTTCACACCAATCGGAACGGCACCCGAGGCGGCGCTGATCTGGTGGCCCGTCAAGCGGGCCAGTCGGGCGACATAGGGCGCAAAGACCTGCCGGTCGACCTCGCGCTGTTCCTCGGGTACCGCGTCCCCGAAGTTCAGCCCGAAACGCACAGGCCGGGTCCACCGGGTCAACTTGACGGCGTGTTCCTGTGTGATCCGGCGATTGCCCACACGAGTGTATTCGCTGTTGAAGGCGATGCGTTCAAAATTCCGCGCCAGCATTGCGTCGGTGAAGGGCGTGTCGGGACCACCGCCATCCCTACGCAACTGATCATGCACCAGACGGCTGGCCTGTATCTTGGCGTAGTAGTTCCGAAGATAGGCACTGTTGTCTTTCGCGGGGTTAATCGTCAGATGCGGAAGGGTTTCGACAGGCTGAGGCGGCGCCGAGGCAGGCGTCTGCAACGTGCAGCCCGCCATAGCAGTCAGGGCTGTCATCGCAATAACGGCCCCTGTGATTTTGTGAAACGCGGTTCTGCTCACCTGCTTGCCTCTCGCCCTTCTTAGCTGTCCGACACGCTTTCGGCCAGATTGTGACCTGATGCGGTGCCGCGTGCCTTCGCGGCTGCCAAAGTCTCTTTCAGCTCGGCTTCCATTTTCACCAGTTCTTCTTCGGCAGCGGCGCGTTTGGCTTTGCCCTCGTCTGCGATGGCCAGGCTTTCCTCGATCGTGGCGATCAGGGTGGCGTTGGCCGATTTCACCGCTTCGATGTCGAAGACACCGCGCTCCATTTCCTGACGGACCATGCGGTTGGCCTCTTGCAGGTTTTCGGCATTGGCGGTCAAAAGCTCGTTGGTCAGGTCAGTGGCGTCTTTCACGGCGGCAGCAGCCTCGGACGAGCGCTGGATGGTCACGGCTTGCGCCAGCTGGGTTTCCCAAAGCGGTACTGTGTTCACCAAGGTCGAGTTGATCTTGGTCACCAGTGACTTGTCGTTTTCCTGAACAAGACGGATCGAGGGCAGCGACTGCATCGTCACCTGACGGGTCAGCTTCAGGTCATGCACCCGGCGTTCCAGATCGTCACGCGCGGCGCGCAGGTCGCGCAGTTCCTGTGCCTTGATCACGCCATCCTCTTCGGGGGCGGCGGCGACCTCGGCCTCTTTTGCGGGGACTACGGTGTCGTCCAGCTCGGCCAGTTTGGCTTCACCGGCGGCGATGTACAGAGCCAGCTCATCATAGAAATCGAGTGTTTTCTCATAGAGCTTGTCGAGCGATTTGATGTCTTTCAGAAGCACATGTTCGTGGTTCAGCAGGTTGTCGGTGATCTTGTCGATCTGACCCTGAACATCCTCGTAACGCGCCATGAACTTGGCTGCAGGCGCCATGCGGCCCAGCAGTTTTTCCCACCAGCTGCGCTTGCGGCGCATGTCCAATTCGCTGATCGAGAAGCCGCGGATCGTGGTCACGATATTGCGTAGGCTGTCGCCCGCCGGGCCAACATCCTTGTTGCGCACGCCCTGCAGCATGTCTTGGCTGATCACCTGCAATTCCGACTGCGCGGCCGAGCCGAATTCGATGATCGACTGCGTGTTCGTCATGTCGATTTCGTCCATGCGCTTCTGGATTTCGGCGCTGGTGGGCTCATCTGCCTCCGCCAGAGGGACCAGAGCGGTCGAGGGTTCGGGCAGGATCACAGCGGTGGTGTCCTCAATCTCTTTCAGGGCGGCTTGCGCCTGTTCGCGGGTCGTCTGGGTCATCACATTATCCTCGTCACTTAATCTTCGCTGCGCACGCCTTCGCGTGCCAATCTCTCCCGCAGCACCTCGATTTCGACATCAAGATCGCTGCGATCATCTTTTAGGAATTGCTTCGTTTTGGCTGCGAAATTTGCTTCCAAATCATCCAGCAGGATTTCGTAGTCGGCCAACGCGCCGCCATGCGGGTCGCGCAGGTGGATGTCGACAAATTTGGTCGTCGCGTCACGCGCGCCCAGCAGGTAGACGCCCAGATATTTCCGGGCCGATGTCAGGTCGCGGGGGTCGTCTTCGACCGTGCGGAACATGTCGCGGGCGGTGGCGATGAACTGATCAAGGCGCGCTTCGACGCGGCGGTCGCGGATGCGAGAAATGGCCTCGCGCATAGCGTTCAGATGCTTTTCAGCCTCACCCACGGCACGAGCAACGCGGTCAGTTTGGAACTCGTCCACGCCCTCGGCGCCTTTGTTGCGCAGGGGGTCGGGGCCAAACGCGGCCAGATGCAGACCCGACCCGAGCACACCAAAGATCGCGGCATTCAGGACCGAGCCCCCCGCAAAACCCACCAGCGCCAGACCAGCCCCCATCAGGGCCGCACCGAACAGTTTGCGCGGGATCGCGGGGCGGCGCGCAATTTTACGGGCGTCATAGGCCTGATGGGCCATCACGCCATCGCGGGTCAGCCACGCTGACGCGATCAGAATGCCGAACGCCATAAGGGTCAGGGCCATCTCGGTCGGTGGTTGAAAAAACGCACGGATCGCAAGGGGCAGGGGGGCAAGAAACAGAAAGTTCACCCGCCCGGCACTGCGGGCCGGTTCTTGTCCGTCGAACGGACGGCGAGTGGGCGGCGGCGTTTTGGGCTGTCCACCGGGGCTGAAGTCGCCCCCATATCGCTGTGCCATTACGCGCCTCCCATGATCGAAACATAGAGGATCAGCGCGAGAAGCATAAAGAATGCAGTTTTCTGCAATCCATTTTCCGACACGTTCAGGTCCCTTCCAAAAACGGCGCGTCTAAAGCCTATAAGGCCGGGACGCGAACACGCGCGTGCGGCCTTTCAGATCAACACGTTCCATGTGTTTTGTATCAGGAAGAAGAATAAGCCCGGTGGGGTGATAAACAAGGGGGAATGGTTTTACAGGCTCCCCCTTGGCGGGAAATTACGCACCGCAATGGGCGGCGCAATCTGTTCGGCCAAGACATGCTGCTTTGGGATTAATATGGCGAATGTCTGGGCGCACGCGTCAACGTGAATGTGTCGTTCTACGCAATCCGCCATGCGTATGTCGTTTTTGAATGGCGTGCGGTGCTGCGGGACCGTTATGATATATGGGTGCTTCAAGGGGATCATCATGGCGCTGGACGACAAAAAAGGCATCTGGAAATCGGGCAAAGGCAAAGGGCGTCGGACGCCGAAGGGCCGTCAGCTGAATATGGATGCGCTGGAGCGTGTGCAGGCTTTGCTTGGCGACCGTCCGCGTCGCCGCGATCTGCTGATCGAGTTTTTGCACCTGATTCAGGACGAATACGGCCATTTGTCGGCTGACCACATCCGCGCGCTGGCGCAGGAAATGGGCACCGGACAGGCCGAGATTTACGAGGTCGCCAGCTTCTATGCCCATTTCGACGTGGTGAAAGAAGGTGAGACGCCTCCGCCCGCTTTGACCATCCGCGTTTGTGATTCCCTGTCCTGCGAACTGGCTGGCGCCGAAGCGCTGCAAAAGGCGCTTGAAGACGGGTTGGATGCCTCGGAAGTGCGCGTCGTGCGTGCGCCGTGCATGGGTCGTTGCGATACCGCGCCGGTGCTGGAGCTGGGCCACAACCACATTGACCACGCCACGTTTGACAAAACGCTGGCAGCGCTGCAGGCCGATGACACCCACGCCCACATCCCCGACTATCAAGATCTGGCCGCGTATCAGGCCGAGGGTGGCTATGCCAAGCTGGCCGAGCTACGCGACGGTGGTGACTGGAAGGACGTTCAGGAAACCGTTCTGAACGCCGGCCTGCGCGGCCTTGGTGGCGCGGGCTTCCCCTCGGGCACCAAATGGGGCTTCGTGCGCGCCAACGAAGGTCCGCGCTATCTGGCCGTGAATGGCGACGAGGGCGAGCCTGGCACGTTCAAAGACCGCTATTATCTGGAACGCACCCCACATCTTATGCTGGAAGGCATGCTGATCGCCGCTTGGGCGGTCGAGGCTGAGACCTGCTTTATCTACATGCGCGATGAATACCCCGCAGTGCTGGACATCCTGCGACGTGAGATTGCAGCGCTGGAAGTCGCGGGCATCGTCGCCCCCGGCTTTATCGACCTGCGCCGCGGTGCAGGTGCGTATATCTGCGGTGAAGAAAGCGCGATGATCGAGTCGATCGAGGGCAAACGTGGCGAACCACGTCACCGCCCGCCCTTCGTGGCTCAAGTCGGCATCTTTAACCGCCCGACCTTGGTCCACAACGTCGAGACCCTGCTGTGGGTCGCCCGCATCATGCGCGAAGGCCCAGAGATCCTGACCTCGGTCGAGAAGAATGGCCGCAAGGGGCTGCGTTCGTATTCCGTTTCGGGTCGCGTTGCCAAACCGGGTGTGCATCTGCTGCCCGCGGGCTCGACCATCACCGACATCATCGAGGCTGCCGGTGGCATGGCCGAGGGTCACAGCTTCAAAGCCTATCAACCGGGTGGCCCGTCCTCGGGTCTGTTGCCCGCGTCGATGGCGGATATCCCGCTGGACTTCGACACGCTGCAGCCGCATGGCACCTTCATCGGCTCGGCCGCCGTCGTGGTTCTGTCCGACAAAGACAGCGCCAAGGAAGCCGCTTTGAACATGCTGCGGTTCTTCGAGGATGAAAGCTGCGGTCAGTGCACCCCTTGCCGTGTCGGTTGCGAGAAAGCTGTGAAGCTGATGCAGGCGGACAAGTGGGATCAGGATCTGCTGGAAGAGCTGAGCCAGACGATGGTTGACGCATCAATCTGTGGTCTGGGGCAGGCGGCGCCGAACCCGATCCGTCTGACCATGAAGCACTTCCCCGACGAAGTCTGATCTTCCAAGTACGGTAACGTCATGCTTGACCCGCGCGTCATGCGCGGGTTGGCTGGGCGCGTGTTGGCGGTGGTCAATGCGCCGTTAACCCATTTGGATTACGCAAAGACATGGCTCAACTGCCCCTTATCCTAGGCCTTCTGATCTCACTGGCCTATTTCCCGCTGACATCGCGCCCGGCCTCGTGGCCGCGCTCGCTCATCAAGACGATCCCGCTTTCGGTGTTCTCGCTGGCGGCCTATCTTGGCGGAGGCTCTGCCTATTTGGTCGCCGGATTGTTCCTGTCTGCGCTGGGCGATTTCGGTCTATCGCGCGACGGGGATGGCCCGTTCCTCTATGGTCTGTCCGCTTTCGCCTTGGCGCATCTGCTCTACATTCTGCATTTTCTGGGTCTGTCGGGTGCCCCCATCTATGAAGTATTCACTACCGCGCCCATCCCTGCGCTTGTGCTAGTGGGCCTGATGGTCTCGACCGAGGTTTGGTTGGCGACACACACAGGACACTTGCAATGGCCGGTGCGGATCTATGTGATCATCATCGGCGTGATGGGCCTGACGGCTCTGGCGCTGCCCTTTGGTTTAACGGTCATCGGTGCGGGCTTGTTCATCATCTCGGACGTCATTTTGGCGATCAGCCTGTTTCGGATGTCCGATACCTATCACCACCGGCTGAAAGCGGGTTATGCGATCTGGGGCTTCTATATTGCCGGGCAGGTGCTGATCCTTCTGGGCGGGCTGGCTGCGCTGTAGTTAGTAAGGCTTGAAGCCCCCCTTCCATCCGACCCGATTGTGGCTTACTTGGAAAGGAAAGGGACTATGAGGGCGCTTAGATGGCATTCTTCTCGAAACTGAAGGACCGGTTGTTCAAATCGTCGTCGAAGCTTGAAGAAGGGCTTGAGGCGATCGTCGAGGATGGCGGCGAGGAAGAGCTGGTCGAGGCCACTGAGGCTGAGGCACCGGAACCTGCACCCGTTGACGTACAAGCGCCAGTCGAGGAAGCAACGCCCGAGCCCGAGCCCGAGCCCGAGCCTGTTGCCGTTGCCGAAACTCCTGCCGACGCTTCACCGGAACCGGAACCGGAACCGGAACCCATTGCGCAACCCGTTGAAGCCCTTGTTGAATCCGTACCCGAAGAAGCCGCCAAACCCGGTCTTCTTGGCCGCATGTTTGGTCGTCGCGAAGCGCAGAAAGTTGTGCGCCGCACGGTTGATGATGACATGCTGGAAAGCCTTGAAGACCTGATGATTACGTCTGATATGGGCGTCGATACCGCGATGCGCGTGACGGCCAACATCTCGGAAAGCCACTACGGTAAAAAGCTCTCGGTGAATGAAATCAAGGCCGTGCTGGCCAATGAAGTCACACGGATTATGGAACCCGTGGCCGTTCCGCTGCCGATTTACCCCAAGCGCCCGCAGGTCGTGCTGATCGTTGGCGTCAACGGTGCGGGCAAGACCACAACCATCGGTAAGCTGGCCAGCCAGTTCACCGCCGCAGGCAAGAAGGTTGTGATCGCCGCAGGGGATACGTTCCGCGCAGCAGCGGTCGAGCAGCTTCAGGTCTGGGGAGATCGCGCTGGTGTGCCGGTCCTGACCGCGCCCGAAGGATCCGATCCCGCATCGCTGGCTTTTGACGCCATGACGCAAGCCGAGGCCGATGGCGCAGACCTTCTGATGATCGACACGGCGGGGCGTCTGCAGAACCGTTCCGACCTGATGGAAGAGCTGGCCAAGATTGTTCGGGTCATCAAGAAAAAAGACGAGACCGCGCCGCACAACACGCTGTTGGTGCTGGATGCGACTACCGGGCAGAACGCGCTGTCTCAGGTCGGCACATTCCAAGATCTGGCCGATGTGTCGGGCCTTGTCATGACCAAGCTGGACGGCACCGCGAAAGGCGGCGTACTGGTCGCGCTGGCCGATAAGTTCGCCCTGCCCATTCACGCGATTGGCGTGGGCGAGCAGATCGACGATCTGGCCCCGTTCGACCCCGAAGAATTTGCCCGTGCCTTGATCGGCATCACGGATTGATCCGGGATGAGCGACTGGCTCACCTCGCTTGAAGGAACGCCCGCCGGGCATGACCTTGCACTGGCGCTGGCGTTGTTTGCCGCGTTCCTGCATGCGCTGTTCGGCGCGCTTCAGAAAGGGCGCCATGATCCGTGGTTATCGCGCGGTGCGATTGATTTCAGCTATGGTGTAATCGCGGCCCCCTTTGCACTGTTCGTGGTCCCGTGGCCCGAGCCGCATATGTGGCCGATCTTCGCCATCGTGTTCTTGATCCACGTGGGCTACAAGCTCGCGCAGAGCTATACCTATGTGCTGGGGTCGTACACGGTGGTTTATCCCGTGGTGCGCGGGACCGGGCCTTTGTTCACGGTCATCGGCGCTGGCTTCCTGTTCGGCGAGACCTTCACCGGGGCCCAATGGGTGGGCGTTCTGACCCTTGTGGCCGGGATCTTTGCCTTGGCCGCGTACAACCTGCGCCATTGGCCGCTGGGGCGCGCACAATTGAAACCGGCACTTGCCATGGCGGTTCTGACCGGCGGTTTCGTGGCCGCCTATACCACCTATGACGCCTATGGCATTCGCGCGACGGCGGACCCGTTTACCTTTCTTGCGTGGTTCTTTTTTATCGACGGGTTCTTCATGCCGGTGATTGCAGCCCTTAGATGGAAAAACATGGCCGAGCGTCCTGCGCTTGCTCCCTTGATGGGGCGCGGTGTTTTGGGCGCGTTCGTGGCGTATTTCAGCTTCGGCTCGATCATGTTGGCCACACGGCTGGGCGGCGTGGGTGAGGCGGCGGTGCTGCGTGAAACCTCGACCGTGTTTGCGGCCCTGATCGGCTGGATCGTGCTGGGCGAGAAGGTCGGACCGCGACGGCTGGTGATGATGGCTTTGATCGCGGCAGGTGCCGTGCTAGTCGAAATGGGCGGATGAAGGAGTTCCCATGACCGAGAAACAGGTAAATCCCGCCCTGCGTGGCGCGCTGGAATATGGACCGATCATCCTGTTTTTCGCCGCCTATACGTTCCTGAAAGACCAGAGCTTCATGGTCGCGGGGACCGAGTATTCCGGCTTTGTCGCTGTCACCGCAATGTTCATCCCGGTGCTGGTCGCGGCCACGCTTGCCATGTGGAAGCTGACTGGGCACCTGTCGAAAATGCAGATTGTGACGCTGGTCTTGGTGATCGGGTTCGGCGGGTTGTCGATCTGGTTCAACGACGAACGCTTCTTCAAGATGAAGCCTACGATGATCTATCTGCTATTCGCGGGGCTTCTGGGCTTTGGCCTGATGCGCGGTGAAAGCTATCTTGAGGCGGTGATGGACAAGGCGCTGCCGCTGGAGCGTCAGGGCTGGATGCTTTTGACCAAGCGGCTTGCCATCTTCTTCCTGCTTCTAGCCGTCGCGAACGAGGCGATCTGGCGCATGATGTCCACCGATGCCTGGGTGAACTTTAAAACCTTCGGGCTGCCTGCGGCGACATTCGGGTTCTTCATGTCTCAGGCGGGTTTATTCAAGCGGTTCGGGACGGACGAAGAAGCGTCCTAAGTCCGCCCCGACGGCAGGGAATTATCGTCTGAACAGAAGATCCTGCGCTTTGCGGTCTGTTTGCAGATTGCTGCGCAGTTCCGCGGCCACTGCGCGCCCGCGCTGAACGGCGGGGCGTGCGCCGACCTCTTCGAGCCACCGCGCCAAGTGCGGTTTGTCGTCCAGATCCTGCTGCTGACCTTCCCAAAGCGACGCCCAGCCCCAGCAGGCCATATCCGCGATAGAGAAGAAGTCGCCCGCCAGATAGCGGTTCTCGGCCAGACGCCGATCCATGACGCCATAAAGTCGGGCAACCTCGGCCCGGTAGCGATCCTTGGCATAGGGCAGATCCTGCGGCGGATCCATCGCCGGGGCGTATTTCAGGAAGTGATGTGCCTGCCCGGCCATCGGACCCAGTCCGCCCATTTGCCACATCAGCCACTCGTCGACGGCAATCCGATCCCGCTCGGTTTCGCCATAGAACTTCCCGGTCTTGCGGGCGAGGTATTGCAGGATTGCCCCGCTTTCAAACACGGAAATGGGTGCGCCATCCGGCCCGTCTGGGTCAATAATTGCGGGCATCCTGTTATTCGGCGCGATCTCAAGAAACTCGGGCGCGAATTGATCACCTGCACCGATATTGATCAGCTTCACCTCGTAAGGCAGGCCCATCTCTTCCAGAGCGATCGAGATTTTCCAGCCGTTCGGTGTAGGCCAATAGTAAAGTTCAATGGGATTGGGCATCGTGTTTCCTTTTTGCGTCCCATTGAACTTGGGTGTCCGTCACGAAATGACAAGTATGCAGCTTTCACGATATGGCGAGCCAGTCTTTCGTTGCTCTTGACGCCTTAGTTTACAGGCGATATGGCGATGTTCGAGGCGATTTGTCCACCGGATTGCGGGCCTCGTAAAATATTCCGCTAAAGAGGTCAGGGTAGGCGGGGCATCCCGTGTTGCAATCCCCCGACGCTCGCTGCGGTGGGGGTTTTTTTGTGCGAAAGGAACGCGCGATGACAAAATGGGGTAAACGGACTGAAGCCGTGCATGGTGGCGTGCGCCGCAGCCAGTATAACGAGCTGTCCGAGGCCATGTTCATGACGCAGGCATTCGTCTATCCGACCGCGGAAGCCGCCGAGCAGCGCTTTATCGAAAGTGGCCAGGACGAGTTCATCTATGCGCGGTACGGCAATCCCACCAACCGCATGTTCGAAGACCGCATTGCGGCGATGGAGGGCACGGAAGACGCCTTCGCCTGTGCCTCGGGCATGGCTGCAGTGAACGGCGCGTTGATGGCCCTGACGCAGGCGGGCGACCACGTTGTGTCCTCGCGCGCTTTGTTTGGGTCCTGCCTTTACGTGCTCGAGGATATTCTGGGCCGGTTTGGCGTGGAAATCACTCTGGTCGACGGCACAGATAACCAAGCGTGGGAAGACGCGATCCGTCCGGATACCAAACTTGTGTTCCTCGAAGCGATCTCGAATCCGACGCTGGAAGTGATCGACTTGGCCCATGTGGTGAAGCTGGCCCATGCGAACGGTGCTTTGGTCGTGGTGGACAACGCGATGCCGACACCGATCTTTTCCTACGCGACCGAGCTGGGCGCCGACCTTGTGGTCTACTCGACGACCAAGCACGTTGATGGTCAAGGCCGGATGCTGGGCGGCGCGATCTGCGGCTCGCGCGAGCTGATCCGTGGTCCGATCGAGACCTATGTCAAGCACACGGGCGGGGCGATCAATCCGTTCGCCGCATGGACGCATCTGAAAGCTCTGGAAACGCTGGATTTGCGTGTGCGGGCGCAGGCAGATGCTGCGCTGAAAGTCGCGGATGCGCTGCAGGGCCATCCGAAGCTGTCGCGGATCAGCTTTCCGACTCACCCGTCGCACCCGCAGTATGACATTGCGATCCAACAGGCACCTTCGGGCGGCACCGTGTTAGCAATCGAGGTGGACGGTGGCAAAGAGGCGTGCTTCCGTTTCCTGAACGCGCTTCAGATCTTTACGATTTCGAACAACTTCGCCGATGCTAAATCCATCGCGACCCACCCGGCGACGACCACGCACCAGCGTCTTCCTCAGGAACAGAAAGACATGCTGGGCATCTCGGATGGTTTGGTGCGCTTGTCGATCGGATTGGAAGATGTCGATGATCTGATCGCGGATCTGCTGAACGGCTTGGACGCAGCCTGATCTGTCGCATTTCGTCCTTCACGTTTGGCGTTTATGTGCCAAATGAATATGATAAAGGCGTGCGATAGCAGGATTGGGGGTTCGATATGAACCAGATGAAGCGCAAGGGCGGTGATGCGGTGGATACCGCGCAGGCACAGGATGCCCTCGAAGTTCTGCGTAACTGGGCGGCCTCAGCGGACCCGGTCGAAGTCGCTGCGCTTGATCCGGCCATTGCGCGGCTTCTGCCGTCGGCCGAGTTGCCGAATTACCCCGAGCTGAGCCGTACCTATCCCAGCGATTTCGCGCCGGACGCAGATTACAAGGCGTCGATGCCCGATCTGCAAAACGGTCCCGCCAGCCTGATCCAAGGGGCGAAGCGGCATATTCAGCACGTGGGGATTTCCAATTTCCGCCTGCCGATCCGCTATCACACCCGCGATGGCTCGGACGTGACGTTGGAAACCTCGGTCACCGGGTCGGTCAGCCTTGAGGCTGGCAAGAAGGGCATCAACATGTCGCGCATCATGCGCAGCTTCTATGGTCATGCCGAGAAGACCTTCAGCTTTGACGTGATCGAAGCGGCGCTGGACGACTACAAAACCGATCTGGAAAGCTTGGACGCGCGGATTGAGATGCGCTTTTCCTATCCGGCGCGGGTGGAAAGCCTGCGCTCGGGCCTGTCCGGCTATCAGTACTACGACATCGCGCTGGAGCTGGTGGAACATCGCGGCAAGCGGCGCAAGTTCCTGCATCTGGACTATGTCTACAGCTCGACCTGCCCGTGTTCGCTGGAACTGTCCGAGCACGCCCGCCAGATGCGCGGGCAGCTGGCGACGCCGCATTCGCAGCGTTCGGTCGCGCGGATTTCGGTTGAGAAGATCCACCAGCCCTCGGGCACGTTGTGGTTCGAGGATCTGATTGATCTGTGCCGCGTGGCGGTGCCGACCGAAACGCAGGTGATGGTGAAACGCGAAGACGAACAGGCCTTTGCAGAACTGAACGCCGCGAACCCGATCTTCGTTGAAGACGCCGCGCGCCTGTTCTGCGAGCAATTGCAGCAAGACGACCGGATCGGAGATTTCCGCATCGTTGCCAGCCACCAGGAAAGCCTGCACAGCCACGATGCCGTGTCGATCCTGATCGAAGGCGACACGTTTGAGGCTGAAAGCCTGGATCCCAAGCTGTTCTCGACCCTGTTCCACGTCGGCTAACTGTTAGCGCATAGCAGGATTGCAGATTTGGCAGTGGTTGCGTCACTATTGCTGACCTAACTTGGTGTCAGGGAGGAAACCAACGGCTTTGACAAGAGGTTTCCAATGGCTACGCAAACAACAAATCTCCACACACCAGCATTTTCGCTGTTCGCACCTATCCGCGCTTTTTTTGCGGCAATCGGCCGTGGCTTGGTCGTCGCTGCTGAAAACTCGTCGCGCATGAAGCGGATTGAAGCTCTGAATGCGATGACGGACGAACAACTGGCGGAACGCGGCCTGAAACGCGACGAGATTGTGCGCCACGTTTTTAAGGATTTGATGTACGTCTAAGCAAAGACGTCACTGACGGTGCTTGACACTATGGGCGTAGGGGGCCAACCCTGCGCTCATGTTGGATCTGCGACCTGTCATCTATGTTATCGGGCTTCTTGTCGCCGTTCTGGGCGCAACGATGCTGATCCCGGTCGTGATCGACTTGGCGGACAACAACCCTGATTGGCAGGTGTTTTTGCAAAGCGCCGTCGTGACGATGCTGATCGGCGGATCAATGGCCCTGTCCACCGCAAATGGCGTGGGCAAAGGCCTGACGATCCAACAAACCTTCCTTCTGACCACCGGGGTTTGGGTGGCGCTGCCGATCTTCGGCGCATTGCCTTTTGCCTTGGGCGAGCTTGACGCCCGCCCCGTGGATGCGTTTTTCGAGGCTATGTCCGGTCTGACCACCACCGGCTCAACCGTGTTGTCGGGGCTCGATGATCTGCCAAAGGGGCTTTTGTTCTGGCGCGGGCTTTTGCAGTGGTTTGGCGGCATCGGCATCATTGTTGTGGCGATGGTGTTCCTGCCCGAATTGCGCGTCGGCGGCATGCAGATCTTCCGGTCCGAGGGGTTCGATACCTTCGGCAAGATCCTGCCCCGCGCGACTGAGATCTCGTCGCGTATCTCGGTCATCTATTTTACGCTGACCGCGCTATGTGCGGTGGCCTATTTTGCGCTGGGCATGAACTTTTTCGACGCGGTGACCCATGCGATGACCACCATCGCGACGGGGGGATATGCGAATTATGACGCCTCATTCGGGGCGTTTGGAGCGGGTCCAGAATACGCCGCCGTGGTGTTTATGCTGCTGGCCGCGCTGCCCTTCGTGCGCTACGTGCAGATCCTTCAAGGCACCGCGCGCCCGCTGCTGCATGACCCGCAGGTACGTGGGTTCTTCATGACGCTGGTCGTCATCGTCGCCATCATGGTGCTGTGGCGCTGGTTGGCGGATGGGCAGCTAAGTGAGCAATCGTTGCGCAAAACACTATTCAACCTGACCTCGATCCTGACGGGCACGGGCTATGCCTCGCAGGATTATATGCTGTGGGGCGGCTTCCCGGTGGTCGTGTTCTTTTTCGTGGGTTTGATCGGCGGCTGCGCTGGCTCGACCGCGTGTTCGATCAAGATCTTCCGCTATCAACTACTGCTCTCGTCGATCAAGGCGCAGATCCAGTCGATCCACTCGCCCCATGGGATCTTCACGCCGCGGTTCGGCGGACGCCGCGTGGACGAAGAGGTCCTGTCCTCGGTTATGGGGTTCTTTGTGTTCTTCGTCGTCACCTTGGGCGTGACGGCGGTTGCGCTGGGCCTGACTGGGTTGGACTTCACCACCTCCATGTCGGGCGCTGCGGCGGCTTTGGCCAATATTGGTCCCGGTTTGGGGGATCAGATCGGACCTTCAGGCAACTTTGCCGGACTAAATGACACCGCCAAATGGATCCTGATCGCCGCCATGCTGGTCGGTCGGTTGGAGCTTCTGGCCGTGTTCGTCCTGTTCACGGTGACCTTCTGGCGGGGCTAAGGCACTCCGCGCCAACAAAAAAGGCCCGAGGCGATCTGCCCGGGCCTTCTTGCTTTCTGTGCGCTGAGGATCAGTTCCAGCAGCTAACCAGAACTGTCATATCAGCAGCCTTGGTGTTCAGCTCGACCGGATCGACCGAGGTGACGCTGTCCGTGGCGCTGGTTGTCACGCCGTTCGCGGCCAGGAACGCGGCCACGGTGCCCGCGTCCAATGCAAAGCTGGTGTCGGCGGGCAGGGTGCGACCGGTGGAGCCACCGGCGGGCAGCAACATCCCCATCACGGAACCGCCCGCGTCCAGGACCGGGCCGCCGGCATCGCCGGGCAGGGCGGCAAGGGTCAGGCGGGACAGCTCGGCCTCGCCATTCAGGCCGGTCAGTTCAGACAGGGTGCCAAAGGTCAGGCTGGGCGCGCTCAGGCGACCCTCGTAGGAAAAGCCCGCCACAGCCACGTCCGATTTCAGGCGCGGCTCGGCGGTCAGGAAGGACGCAAACGAGATCGGCGCCTGCGCGGTGGCGGGTTCCAGCAGCGCCAGACCCATCGTGTCGTCCGTGGCGACCACATTGGCGTCAAATTCGTTGTTGATCGAGATACGGGTGCAGGACTGCACGGCCTCGGTCGTGGTCAGGATGCGACCGGCGCCATCTACATAGAAGCCCGAGCGCGAGTATTCCGGCGTGCGGATTTCCAACCCGGACAACAGGTCCAGACTTTGCGTGGCGTCATCCAGCCCGGCGTCATCGGCCAGTGCTTGCGCGCCCAGCGACGCAAAGCTCGCCTTCATGTCACGCAGGGCCAGATCGCGGCGCTTTTCATCGCCCTTGGGCCAGACCAGCGTGAAGCCCTTCACGGTGCCGTCCGTCAGTTTGGCCTGCGTGAAGGAGGAAATCTTGTCGTCGGCACCTTCAATGGTGAACCCGCTCTTGCCACGCGCGCGCGGGCCATCAGTGGGGACGATTTCCAGCGTTTGCAGGATGTCATAGAGGCCAAACAGCGTATTCTGATCTCCGGTCTGGCTGATCATCACCAACTGGACATCACTACCCTCTTTGGATTTGAAATGCAGGAAGGGGGCTTCGTAGCGGTCGAATGTAACCATGCTAGCTGGGATCGCCATCGCAATGCCTGCGTTCTGATCCTCGAACGGGGCCATGCCCAGGGCATCCAGAACAGACTGGTAGCTGTCCAGAAGCACCGCGCGTTGGCGAGTGGTCAGCACGCCAGTCGGATCATAGCCCTTATCCGTCTGCCATGCCGCCATCGAGCGGCGGGTGCCTGCGCCAAACGCGCCGTCAATGGCCGAGGTGTAATAGCCTTCCCACTGCAGCGCGACCTGCAACGCCTTGCGCGCATCGCGATCCAGAGCACGCTCGCTTGCCTGTGCTTCGCGTTTGGTTTCGTCTTGAATGACGACCACCGGTTCGCTTGGGGCTGTAGGAACCACGGCGACGGTTTCGGTTTGCGGCGCGGGGGGCGTTTCGACGGCAGGGGCTTCGATCGGCGCGGCGCCCAGCGTGCTGGCTCCCACAGGCCAGTATTGCTGACGGAACTTGTTGGGCAGCGCGATGAAGCTGTCCTGCGGGATCAGGCCTGCATTCTTCAGGTTGAGTAGCTGCACTTCAGCGGCGCGCTCGGTGTACGGTCCTAGAACGATGGCATACCAATTACCACCGACACGAAATCCGCTTACGCCGTCCAGACGACCTGCATAGGCGCGCGCGCGGGCCTCGGCTTCGCCAAGCGTCGGCTGGGCTTCCACTTGGATCCATCGCACTGTCTGGCCGCTTGTGGCTTGCTGTGCTGCAGCCGGTACCGCCGACAGCAGTGCAACGGCGCTGGTAGCAGACACCGAGGTCACGATAGGAAGAAGGCCGGTGGCCAAGGCAAAGGCAAATTTATTGGTCATGGATCCTCGTCGCCCTAAGGGCAAATTAGGCTGAATTCCGCGCAAGTAACACATCGGCACCTGCGAAGGTCAATATCGCCGCGCCGCCTTTCGGAAATTTCTGCCGCGCTAGGGCAGGAAAACCCAACCCTTGTGCCCGTTTCCCGCGTTGACCCGACCCAGACCAACGCCTATTGAGTGGCAGACTTTGTACAAACCAGTTCAGGGCAGCGCCATGGCCGAGACCAAGACCAAACCGCAATGCTTTCAGGAAATCATCCTGCGGCTTCAGAACTATTGGGCTGAAAAGGGCTGTGCTGTCATGCAGCCTTATGACATGGAGGTGGGCGCTGGTACGTTCCACCCGGCCACCACGTTGCGCTCGCTGGGTTCGCAGCCTTGGGCCGCAGCATACGTGCAGCCATCGCGCCGTCCGACTGATGGCCGCTATGGCGAGAACCCGAACCGGTTGCAGCACTACTATCAGTATCAGGTGCTGATCAAACCCAGCCCGCCCAACCTGCAAGATCTGTATCTGGGCTCGCTCGAAGCCATTGGCATCGACATGGATTTGCACGACATCCGCTTTGTGGAAGACGACTGGGAAAGCCCCACGCTGGGCGCATGGGGGCTGGGCTGGGAGGTCTGGTGCGACGGGATGGAAGTCAGCCAGTTCACCTATTTCCAGCAGGTTGGCGGCCATGACTGCAAACCGGTCTCGGGCGAACTGACTTATGGTCTGGAGCGTCTGGCCATGTATGTGCTGGGCGTCGATCACGTGATGGACATGCCGTTCAACGCGCCGGACGCGCCGATCGCGCTGACCTATGGCGACGTGTTCAAACAGACCGAAGAAGAATACGCGCGCTGGAACTTCGACACGGCCAACACAGACGTGCTTTTGCGCCATTTCGAGGAAGCCGAGGAAGAGTGCCGGATGATCCTTGATCAGGCCTATGACGATCCCAAGACCGGCAAGCGTATCATCATGGCGCACCCGGCCTACGACCAGTGCATCAAGGCCTCGCACCTGTTCAACCTTCTGGACGCGCGTGGCGTGATTTCGGTCACGGAACGCCAGGCCTATATCGGGCGTGTGCGTGCGCTGGCCAAGCTGTGTGCGGATGCCTTCGTGCAGACCGCTGCTGCTGGTTGGACACCGGAAGGGGATGCGGCGTGAGTGGTCGCCTGCTTGGGAGCTTCATCGTGATTACGGCCCTGATCTCTGGCGGCTTGATCTACTGGATCCAGCTGTATGCCTTTTATGACGAGGTTTCGGCCGAGGATGGGATCCGCATGACCAATCTGGTCACCGGCCAGCCTGAAATCGTGCTTTATGACAGCTTCCAAGGCATCGACGCCGACAGCTCGCCCCTGCGCTATCGTGGCTGCTTCAGCACCACGATGAGCCTTGCGATGCTGACCGAGACTTTCGAGCCCTATGAAGAGGCCACGCCCCTGACCGCACCCGGTTGGTTCGACTGCTTTGATGCGGTGCAGATCGGCGCGGACATCGAACAGGGCACCGCCCTGGCCTTTCTGGGCGAACGTAACATCAAAGATGGGGTCGACCGCGTCGTCGCCATCTATCCTGACGGCCGGGGCTTTGCCTGGCATCAGCTGAACGAAAAATATAGCGAGTAAGCGATATGCCTGACCTGCTGATTGAACTCTTTTCCGAAGAAATCCCGGCCCGTATGCAAACGCGCGCGGCAGAGGATCTGAAAAAGCTGGTGACGGACGGTCTGGTCGAGGCTGGCCTGACCTATGCCGGTGCTGCCGCGCTGTCGACACCGCGCCGCCTGACGCTGGCTGTCGAAGGTCTGCTGGCCCAGTCGCCGGATACGTGCGAAGAGCGTAAGGGCCCCAAGGTGGGTGCGCCGGACAAAGCGATCGAGGGCTTCCTGCGCGGTGCAGGCGTAACCCGCGATCAGTTGGAAGAGCGTGAGACCCCCAAGGGTGCCGTCTATTACGCCGCGATCGAAAAGAAAGGTCGCCCCGCGGCCGAGATCATCGCCGAGGTTCTGGAAAACGCCATTCGCAACTTCCCGTGGCCGAAGTCCATGCGCTGGGGCTCAGGCAGCCTGCGCTGGGTGCGTCCGCTGCACTCGATCCTCTGCATTCTGTCGGACGAGGCGGGCGCCACCGTTGTGCCGCTGGACGTGGACGGCATCGCCTCGGGCGATACCACCGAAGGTCACCGCTTCATGGCACCGGGCCGTATCGCCGTGACGGGCTTTGCCGACTACGAAGCCAAACTGAAAGCCGCCAAGGTCATCCTATCGCCTGCCGAGCGTGCCGATCACATCTGGGCCGACGCGCAAAGCGCGGCTTTCGCCCAAGGGCTTGAGATCGTCGAAGATAAAGGACTGCTGGCCGAGGTCGCCGGTCTGGTCGAATGGCCCGTCGTGCTGATGGGCGACATCGCAGAGGACTTCATCCACCTGCCGCCCGAGGTGCTGCAAACCTCGATGAAAGAGCACCAGAAGTTCTTTTCCGTGAAGAACCCGAAAACGGACCGGATCGAGAAATTCATCACCGTCGCCAACCGCGAAACCGCGGATCACGGCGCGACCATTCTGGCAGGCAACCAGAAAGTGCTGTTCGCCCGTCTGGCAGATGCCAAGTTCTTCTGGGAAAACGACATTCGCGTGGCCGAAGCTGGTGGTCAGCCGTGGCTGGATAGCCTTGGCAACGTGACCTTCCACAACAAACTGGGCACGCAGGCCGACCGGATCGACCGGATCGCTGCCATGGCGCGCGCGCTGGCCCCGTCGGTGAACGCTGACGCCAAGCTGACTGAAAAGGCCGCCCGTTGGGCCAAGGCCGATCTATCGTCGGAAATGGTCTATGAGTTCCCCGAATTGCAGGGCCTGATGGGCAAATACTATGCTGCCCCCGCGGGTTATTCGGCTGAAGTTGCTGATGCAGCACTTGAACACTACTCGCCGCTTGGTCCGTCTGATGATGTGCCCTCGGCCCCCGTTTCGGTTGCCGTGGCCATGGCCGATAAGCTGGATACGCTGACCGGATTCTGGGCCATTGACGAAAAACCCACTGGCTCGAAAGACCCGTTTGCACTGCGCCGCGCCGCACTGGGTGTTATTCGCCTTGTGCTGGACAACAACCTGCGGGTTGAGTTGGACAAGCTCTTTGACGCGCAACTTCTGCGTCACGAGATCGCCCTGAACGAAGACGGAGAATCGCGCGCGGCCCTGCTGCGTGATCTGGACAATGAGATCGCGGATCACGGCGTGTTCGGCGCAGCCATCCGCACCGTTCTGGATCACTTTGATGGCGACCTCTCCAAGCACTTGGCCGAGGTCAAGGACAGCCTGCCGGATGTCTCAAGCGATCTTCTGTCCTTCTTCCACGACCGCCTGAAGGTTTATTTGCGCGACAAAGGCATTCGCCATGACGTGATCGACGCCTGCCTTGCGATGCCAGGTAATGACGACCTGACGCTTCTGGTTAAACGGGCCGAGGCCTTGGCCACGTTCCTGTCGACCGAAGACGGCGAGAACCTGATCCAAGGTGTGAAACGCGCGTCGAACATTTTGGCGCAGGCCGAGGACAAAGACGGTGTCGAATACTCCTATGGTGCGGATGTGAAATTCGCCGAGGATGACAGCGAAAAGGCTCTGTTCACTGCGCTTGACGCTGCCGAAGCTGCGATCACCCCGGCGATGGAAGGCGAAGACTTCGCTGCTGCCATGACCGCGATGGCTGCCCTGCGCGCGCCGATTGATGCGTTCTTTGAGGCCGTGCAGATTAACGCGGACAATCAGGTGATCCGGCGCAATCGCCTGAACCTGTTGTCGCGCATTCGCATGATCTGCGGTGGCGTGGCCGATTTGTCCCGCATCGAAGGCTAAGTGTCGGGGCAATGCCCCTTCCGCCATACGATCACGCATGTCCCCCTTGTGTGACAGAACATCCGCGCTATGGTGACGGGTGAAAGGCGGTGCTGCGGTGCAGAAAGATCAAGACTTGGGTTTCACGGAAATCACCCCAACGGCCGAGATTGAAACGTCTCGGCACGGCGGGCGGGCGAAGTGTCTGCAGCGGCTGATCCGGCTGGATATGCCGGTGCCGCGCACGGTGGCGCTTGATTTCGATGCAGTGCATGGCGTGTCGGCCGGGGATCTACCTGATCTGGGCGCGATGCTGTCGCTGTTTGGGTCCGATCCTTTGGTTTCTGTTCGACCGTCATCCGAAGACCCGGACTGGGGCGGGCCGGGGGCCATTCTAAACATCGGTATGAACGACAAAGTGCATGCGCATCTCATCGAAACCCACGGTGAAACAGCCGCCAACGCGTTGTATCTGCGGTTTATTCAGTCCTATGCGGTGCATGTCGGGCGTCTGGACCCGGATGAGTTTGACGCGCTGACGACTCCGACTGCGGATACGCTGCGCGAAGCCTTGGAGCTTTATGAGGAAGAGACCGACGAATACTTCCCGCAAGATCCTAAGGTCCAACTGACGGAAATCCTGCGTTCGATGGCGCGTGCCTGGGAAGGCACGACGGCGCGTCTGCTGCGTCAGGCCAAAGGTGCGCCTGCGGATGCCGGGCTTGGGCTTGTCGTGCAGCAGATGGTGCTGGGTGTTGGCCAGGGGATTTGCGGGTCTGGCGTAATTCAGTTTGTGAATGGTACCACCGGGCACCGCGAAATTCGGGGTCGTTACCTGTGCAAAAGTCAGGGGCGCGATGCGCTGGCGGATGCGGAAGACCGCGATGTCATGTACCTGACCAAAGACCCGCGTGGACGGTCCATCGAGGAGGTGCTGCCGCAGAACTTTGCGGACCTCGTGCGCTACGGGGATTTCTGCCGCGCCCGTCTGCGCGAAGAGATGGAGATCGAGTTCACCATCGAAAATGAAGCGCTGTTTATTCTGGATGCCGTGCGTGTGCCGCGGTCCGAACGGGCCAACGTGCGCATCGCCGTGGGGTTGGCCAAGGACGAAATCATCACCCGCTCCGAGGCCGTTTTGCGCATTCCGCCCCGTGCCTTGGCCGAGCTTCTCCACAGTCAAATCGACCCAGAAGGAACTCGTGATCACTTTGCCAGCGGTATCGCGGCGAGTCCGGGTGCAGCGACTGGCAAGATTGTGTTCAATGCGCGTGCGGCACAGACGCTGGCGTCGCAAGGTGAGAACTGCATTCTGGTGCGCCGCGAAACCAGCCCCGAAGACATTCGCGGGATGCATGCGGCCAAGGGCATCCTGACCATTCGCGGTGGCATCACCAGCCACGCTGCGGTGATTGCGCGTGGTCTTGGTTTGCCCTGCGTTGTCGGGGCTCAGGATCTGACATTGGACAAGCGTAAAGGTAAGCTGCGCGCGGCGGATGGCCGGGTGCTGCGCGAGGGCGACGTGATCACAATTGATGGCAGTGCAGGCGAGGCGCTGGTTGGTGCCGTCGACATGCTGCCGCCGGAACTGGGCGAAAGCTTCCAGACCTTGATGACCTGGGCGGACGAGCTGCGCGACATCGGCGTCCGCGCCAATGCCGACACACCGCCGGATGCGCGTAACGCGCGGATGTTTGCGGCGGAAGGGATCGGGTTGTGCCGGACCGAGCATATGTTCATCGACGATGACCGCCTTCTGGCCATGCGCGAGATGATCTTTGCCGATCACACCGAGGATCGCCGCGCCGCGCTGGATCGTCTGCTGCCCATGCAGCGTGCCGACTTTACCGAGCTGTTCGAGATCATGCAGGGTCAGCCAGTCTGCATCCGTCTGTTCGACCCGCCCCTGCACGAATTCCTGCCCCATGGCCGGGAAGGCTTGCGTGAATTGGCCGAGGCGTTGGACCTACCTTTGAAGGATGTGGAACGCCGCGTGGGCGGATTGCGTGAATTCAACCCGATGTTGGGTATGCGTGGGGTGCGGCTTGGTGTCACGGTGCCCGAAATCTATGACATGCAGGCGCGTGCGATTTTTGAAGCGACCGTCGAGGCCTCGAAATCCGGGGCGCCCGTGGTGCCCGAGGTGATGATCCCGCTGGTGTCCGCCAAGCGCGAGGTCGAGATTGTGAAGGCCCGTGTTGACGCCGTCGCGGCCGCCGTGCGGATCGAGCAAGGGGCCGACTTCACCTATCGCCTGGGCGTGATGGTGGAAACGCCGCGGGCTGCGCTGCGCGCTGGCGAAATTGCGCAGCACGCAGCGTTTATGTCCTTTGGTACCAATGACTTGACCCAGATGACTTATGGCCTGTCACGAGACGATGCGGGGCGTTTCATGGGCGAATATGTGTCTCAGGGTGTGTACGAAGAAGATCCGTTCCACATGCTGGATGCTGATGGTGTGGGGGAATTGCTGGAGATGGGTGCAGAACGTGGTCGGGAAGAAAACGCTGATCTAACCCTGTCGATCTGTGGTGAACATGGTGGCAACCCCGAAAGCATCCGCTTCTGTCGCGATGCGGGGTTTGACTATGTCTCGTGTTCGCCTTTCCGGGTGCCAGTGGCGCGTCTGGCCGCGGCGCATTTGGCGATCACATCTCCGAAATCTAATGTAACGTAAATCGCGCGGGACTAGACGTAACGACAACAAACCCCTATGTGACCCGGCGAAATTGTCAGGGACGTGTTGTTCTATGCGTATCACTTGGAAATCTCAGCTTTTGGCTGTTGTCGCGGTGGCGGCGGGCGCGCTTGTGCCCGCTTTGGCATCGGATTCTGACCCGTCGGCTTCGCCTTTCGGCGCAGCCTTGCTGCAAGAGCATTCGGGTCTTGGTGCCATGGGAAGCGAGAAGCTGAGCGCGATTTCGGTGCTGCCGAAGATGCGCAAATCCGCGCCCGATAGCTTTGAACGCTCGGTCGCTTGGCTGTCTGCACAGCCTGTTCCGAAACAGGACGCTGAATGGACCTGCCTGACGGAAGCGCTGTATTTTGAAGCGCGCGGTGAAAGCATTTACGGCCAGTTCGCCGTGGCCGAGGTAATCCTGAACCGCGTTGATCACCATCGCTTTCCGAACACGATCTGCGGAGTGGTCAATCAAGGCACTGGCCGGAAATTTGCCTGCCAATTCACCTATACCTGTGATGGACGGGCCGAGGTCATTCACGAACCCGCAGCCTATGACCGAATGGGGCGTATTGCGCGCGCGATGATGGATGGTGCGCCGCGAGACCTGACTTTGGACGCCACACATTACCACACCAGCGCCGTGGCGCCGCGCTGGTCGCGCACGTTCCAGAAAACCGCGTCTATCGGCGTGCATCGCTTCTACAAGATGCCCGGCTAAAGGCGTCAGGTTGCGCTGATCCGTCGCTTTGGGCTGGCGTTTCGGGGTAGGTTCGGGGCATGGTCCTGCCAAGTTTAAAGGGGACATGCAATGACCGAGGCAAGCTTGGCATTTTCTGATTTGGAAGCGCGCGCGCGCGCCATGGCAGGGGACACGCCTGCCGATCGTATTTCCGTGCGCGACCATGTGGTCGACGTGGAAATCGGCGCCTTTCAGGCCGAGCGTGGTGTGACCCAGCGGCTCAGTTTCAGCGTGGTGGTCGAGGTGTCGGATCACGGTGGCGCTGACACGGACGATGTGGATGACATCCTGTCCTATGATACGATCACCGAAGCGATTATGGCCGAGCTGGACGCCGAGCGTCTGAACCTGCTGGAAACTCTGGCTGAACGCATCGCACAACGCCTGTTGCTGGCCCCGCAGCCCCAACGCGTTTTCGTGCGGATTGAAAAGCTGGACCGCGGCCCCGGCAAGCTGGGTGTCGAGATCGTGCGCGATCGCTCTAGCGGTGATGCAGAGATCGAAGCGCAGGACGCCCCTGCGCCCATTCTGGCCTTCTTGTCCTCTGACGCTCTGAACACCGAAGCCCTGCCGACTTTCCTTGACCAATTCGAGGAAGACGGTGCGCCGACCATCCTAATCGTCGATGCTGACCTGCCGCAGATGCAGGACAGTTGGGCTGCCCGGAACATCGTGCTGCTTCAGGCGGATCAGGCCGCGTGGCAGCTGGCATCCGTTGACCCCCGCGCGGTGCCGGTCGGAACACGGACCGAGCTGGATTGGGGGCTGAAAAACGGACAGCTCAGCGTCTGGGCCCCGTCCAAGATGGTACTGGACGCAGTGGATGCACCGGTTGCGATCAACCTTCCCGACCTGACCCTGTGGTTCGCCGATCAGGTGCAGGCCTGCCAGATCCTTTGGGTGGGCTGTGACGCGCCTGACACGCCGGGTATCGACTCGCACTCTGTCATGTTGGAGGATCTGTCATGAGCCAACGCATTCAGCCTATCGCCCGCACCGGCCGTCCCTTCTCAGGTCAGTCTCTGTGCGGCAGCGACAGCCTGTGGTTCGATCAGGTCTTGGAGCGCCAGCGTGGGGACGAGGTGCGGACGGTCGATCTAGCCGACTTGGATAACGTAACGATTCAACGCCTCAGCGCCTCGCGCCCGACGCTCTGTGGTCTGACGCTGGATCAACCGCGCCTGATGGGCATTCTGAACGTGACGCCCGACAGTTTCTCGGACGGCGGCGAGCTGGACACGATCGAGGCCGCCGTCACCCGCGCCCGCCAGATGGCCGGGGATACCGACATTCTGGACATTGGCGGGGAAAGCACTCGTCCGGGAGCGGAAGAGGTGGATATTCAGGAAGAAATCCAACGCACCGCGCCGGTGATCGAAGCGATCCGCGCGGCGGGTGTGACCACGCCGATCTCGATCGATACGCGCAAGGCCCGCGTGGCCGAGGCCGCGTTGGATGCGGGCGCGGATATTGTGAACGACGTGTCTGCCTTTACCTTCGATCCGGAACTGGCCGACCTTGTGGCCGAACGCGACGTGCCGGTCTGCCTGATGCATTCGCAAGGCCGCCCCGAGGACATGCAGAACGATCCGCGCTATGATGACGTGCTGTTCGACGTGATGGACTATCTGGAAGAGCGTATCAGCTTTGCCGAGGGTAAAGGCATCAAGCGTGAGCGGATTATCACCGATCCGGGCATCGGATTCGGTAAGACTCTGGAACACAATGTGACTTTGCTGCGTAACCTGTCGCTGCTACATGATCTGGGTCTTCCAGTGCTGCTGGGTGTGTCGCGCAAGCGCTTCATCGGCACCATCGGGCAGGCAGAAGTGGCCCGCGACAGGGTCGCCGGATCCGTGGCCGTTGCGATGCACGGCATTGCGCAGGGCATGCAGATTTTGCGGGTCCATGATACATTTGAAACACGGCAGGCGTTGCGCCTTCACGCAGCCATGACCGAGAAAAAGTAAGAACAAGGCGGCAGTATGGTCGAAAAACTCTTCGGAACCGACGGAGTGCGTGGACTAGCAAATTCCTGGCCCATGACAGCAGAGATGGCGTTGAAACTGGGGGCCGCTGCGGGCCGTCACTTCCGCCGCGATCACTCCAACGGACATCGGGTGGTGATCGGCAAGGACACGCGCCTGTCGGGATACATGCTGGAAAACGCGCTGACGGCGGGGCTGACCTCTACGGGCATGAATGTGCTTCTGCTGGGGCCGGTGCCGACACCTGCTGTGGGGCGGGCGACCCATTCGATGCGGGCGGATCTGGGCATCATGATCTCGGCTTCGCACAACCCGTTCCACGACAATGGCATCAAGTTTTTCGGCCCCGATGGCTTCAAACTGTCAGATGAGGCCGAGGCCGAGATCGAGCGCATGGTGCACGATGGCGTCGACCCGGTGCAGCCTCAGAATATCGGGCGCGCCAAACGGATCGAGGAAGCCCGCCAGCGCTATACCGAATATCTGAAAACCACATTCCCGAAAGACAAGCGTCTGAACGGGATCAAGGTCGTTATCGACTGCGCCAATGGGGCGGCCTATCGCGCAGCACCCGACACATTGTGGGAGCTGGGGGCCGAGATCATCCCCGTGGGGGTTTCGCCCGACGGCACCAACATCAACAAGGGTTGCGGGTCGACCGACACGGCGTTAGCGGCGCGTACCGTGGTGGAACACGGCGCGGATCTGGGCATCTGTCTGGATGGCGACGCGGATCGCATCATGATCATCGATGAGAAAGGTCAGGTGGCTGACGGTGATCAGCTCATGGCGCTTTTCGCGACACACTGGGCGTCTGAAGGTCGCTTGAGCGGCGGTAAGCTGGTGGCGACAGTGATGTCCAACCTCGGACTGGAACGTCACATGGCCGCGCAAGGGCTAGAGCTTCTGCGCACCAAGGTGGGCGACCGCCACGTGGTCGAAGCGATGCGTGCGGGTGGTTACAATCTGGGCGGCGAACAGTCAGGCCACATCGTGATGACGGACTATGCGACCACGGGTGATGGGCTGCTGGCGGGGCTTCAGTTCTTGGCCTGCATGGTCGAAACCGGAAAACCTGCCTCCGAGCTGTGCCAAGTCTTTGACACCGTCCCACAGATGCTGAAAAACGTGCGCTACACCTTGGGGCAAACCCCGCTTGAGGCAGGCAGCGTGAAGGCCGCGATCGCCGATGCTGAGGTGAAGCTGAACGGCAAAGGGCGGCTTTTGATCCGCAAATCCGGCACAGAGCCGCTGATCCGCGTGATGGCAGAGTGCGAAGATGACGCCCTTCTGTCGCAAGTCGTCGACGGCATCGTCACCGAGGTCGAGGCCGTCATCTAAGGCCGTTCCCTATGGCTCTTTGATAAGCGTTGGACGCAGGAAGACGATCAGCTCGGACTGTGTGGCATAGGCGCGACCGATCCGCGTTCTGAACAAGGCGTCAAGGCCGGGAATGTTCTTTATCGCCAGCTTTCTGGCGCGTTGCTTGATCTGCCACTCTATGTCGCCATGGGTGACTGTGCACCGTCTTGGAAGTGGCGTTTTTGAGAGTGGCCGCAGCGCCAGCAAGTTTTCATACAGAAAGACATCGCCCCACGGCACAGCGCCGACCAGTCGGGCTGGCAGTGTTGCCCGTAAGCTGTTCAACGCAAGCGCCCCAAGCAAGGCGGATGCGACTGGAAACTGTGGGAAGTTTCTTCTCAGGTTCCATCCGTATGGGCCTGCCGCTGTCAAGGCCAGCAAGGCGATTGGCAGGATGCGTAAACCGTTGCGAATAAAGTGAATGCGGGCCTCGGAAATGCGGCGCTCGCGTTCAGACCCTAGCACCAAGTTGGGCGCGAAAACTGCCGCTGCGGTTGCGTGTGTCATAAGAAATCTACGTTTCATGATACCCCTCCCCATTCGTCAGGGTATCACGATTGGCGATTTCTACGAAATTTGCGAGGGCAATCAGTGCCCGGTCAGCATCTTCCGCAGACTGTACCACTGGCTAACCGCCAGACCCGTCAGAATTAGGGCAAGCGCCGCGAAGAAACGCAGGGGCAAGGCCTCGGACAGGATCCAAGCACCGAATACCATCGCCCACGCAGGCACCTGATAATTCACCAGCGTCATGAAAACCGAGCCTGCGCTGCGGATGATTGCAACACGCAGAAGGGTCGCAAAGGCCGTAGGCAGCAGGCCCAAGGTGATGATCGCAAGGCTAGGACGAGTGCCCTGCCAACCGGGCATGCCTTCGACGAGGAGCATGATCGGAAGTAGGATCGCCGAACCTACGACCAGCATCAGAGCGGACAGGACCACCGGATCGACCGGAGGGCAGCGACGTGTCACGATCGAGGACACCGCATAACACAGCACGGCAGCCATACAGGCCAGTTGGGCCAACGGTTCAGTGCCTTGTCCCAACTGTGCAAGTCCCGGTCCAATCAACAAAAGCGCCCCCATGAAGCCGATCGTGACCCCAGTGAACTTGCGCAGGTTCAGTGGCTCGTCCGAGAAGAAATGCGCGAGTGGCAGAATGACCAGAGGCATCGACGCCATGGACAGGCCCGCGAAGGCCGACGGTACATATTGTTGCCCCCAGCTGAGCAGCATGAAGGGAAACGCGGTCGACAAGGCGCCGCCTACCACAATCGAGCGCCACAGCAGCGGATCCCACCCCGGCAGGCGGCGTCCGGTCGCCATCACAAGCCCCAGCAAGGCCACTGCCCCAAGCGTGGTGCGTGCCGTGGCAACCGTCACCGGCCCATAGCCTTCCAGCGCAATCGACACGACCATGAACGTGCCGCCCCAGATCAGACCAAGGGCAATGACGCCCGCCCAGTCACGGGGTGTTGGATTGTCGGTCATGGAACCTCGCGGTGATGCGCAATGAAAAGGGGCGCCCGGTGTCGGACGCCCCACTTGATCTTTTGTTGCGATGGAAATCAACCCACCGCGTGACCGTGTTCAGGCCTTAGTTCTTTTCCTGGTCAACCAGCTTGCCAGCCGAGATCCAAGGCATCATGTCGCGCAGTTTCTTGCCGACAACCTCGATCTGGTGCTCGTCATTGTGGCGACGCGACGCTTTGATGGTCGGCTGACCAACAGCGTTCTCCAGCATGAAGTCACGCACGAATTTACCGGTCTGGATGTCTTCCAGCGATTCTTTCATGGCTTTCTTGGTGGCTTCGTAAGGCAGGATGCGCGGGCCGGTGACGTACTGGCCGTATTCTGCAGTGTTCGAGATCGAGTAGTCCATGTTCGCGATGCCGCCTTCATAGATCAGGTCAACGATCAGCTTGGTTTCGTGCAGACACTCGAAGTAAGCCATTTCCGGCGCGTAGCCAGCTTCAACCAGAGTCTCAAAGCCGCAGCGGATCAGTTCCACGATACCGCCGCACAGAACAGCCTGCTCACCGAACAGGTCGGTCTCGCACTCTTCACGGAAGTTGGTTTCGATGATGCCCGAGCGGCCGCCACCGATGGCCGAGCAGTACGACAGACCGATTTCCAGCGCTTTGCCGGTTGCGTCGGTGTCAACAGCCACCAAGCAGGGAACGCCGCCGCCTTTGACGTATTCGCCGCGAACGGTGTGACCGGGGCCTTTGGGGGCCATCATGATCACGTCAACGCCTTCTTTCGGCTCGATCAGGCCGAAGTGAACGTTCAGGCCGTGAGCGAATGCAATTGCTGCGCCCGGCTTGATGTTGTCGTGAACGTATTTCTTGTAGGTTTCCGCCTGCAGCTCGTCGGGCATGGTGAACATGATGACGTCGCACCAAGCAGCTGCTTCGGCGATGCCCATGACTTCCAGACCTTCAGCTTCGGCTTTCTTGGCCGAGGCCGAGCCTTCGCGCAGGGCAACAACAAGGTTCTTGGCACCCGAGTCGCGCAGGTTCAGCGCGTGAGCGTGGCCCTGCGAGCCGTAGCCCAGAATGGCAACTTTTTTGTCTTTGATCAGGTTAATGTCGCAATCGCGATCGTAGTAAACGCGCATATCGGGTGCTCCGTTGCATGAGTTGTTCTTTCAGGTCGCATCATAGGCATGAATTTGCGGTGTTCGAGATGTATATTGGGTGTTTATTGCGGGCAATTGGGGTTAACTATTCGTCAATTGATATGATAACGAGGAAATCATGCTAGATGATCTCGACAGACGCATTCTGCGCCAAATGCAGGCGGATCCGACTCTTGGCGGGTCAGAACTGGCAGACCGGGTGGGTTTGTCAGCGGCACGCCTTTCGCGGCGGGTCGAACGGCTACGCGATCAGAAAATCCTGCGCGGCCCGCGTGCGGTGATCAACTGGCGTGCCTTAGGATACGAGGTTGAAGTCAGCCTGCGTGTGACGCTCGACAAAACCCAGCCTCGTGCCTTTGATGATTTCATTGACGCCGCCCGCGACATCCGGGAAGTGATCGAGATCCAGACCTTCGTCGGCCGCGTCGATGTGCGCCTGTCCGTCATCGCCCGCGACATGCCGCATTATCAGGGCATCTACCGCGACCAAATCCTTGCGTTGCCGCATATCGCCGACATTGAAGCCTTGATGCACGTGGCGCGGATCAAATCGGATGAAAGCTTGCCGCTATGACCGAATTTGACGAGATTGATCTGGCTCTGCTGCGCTTGCTGGCCGACGACGCCACCCAATCTGCCGGTGCTTTGGGGCGCGAGGTCGGGCTAAGCCAACCTGCCGCGTGGCGTCGCATCAAGCGGTTGACCGATCACGGCGTGATTGCAGGACGGCGACTGGATCTGGACCGCGAGGCGTTGGGGTTCGGCGTAACTGTGTTTCTGGGCGTGAAACTCGCCACCAAAGGGCGTGTCAGTCTGGACGATTTCGAGCGCGCGGTGTCGGCGATCCCAGAGGTGCAAACGGTCGAGCACGTGCTTGGCCTCTACGACTACCGCTTGCGCGTTGTGGCCCGCGATATCTCGGATTTCGAACGTGTTCTACGTCGCCGAATTATGACCATGCCGGGCGTCGGGGATGTCGAGGCCAACGTGCTTTTGTCGGAAGAACGGCGCCCCGGGCCAATTTGACCTCTTCCCTGTTGGTGCAATCTGGGTCAGGCTGATCCGGCACAGCGAAGGAGATCCCAATGTCCGCACTTCTGCCCGATATCGACCCCGATGGAATGCTCGAGTTTTCGGTCGTGTTTACCGACCGATCCCTGAACCACATGTCCAAAGCCTTTCAGAGTGTGATGACCGATATCTCGGCCACATTGAAAGAAGTCTATAATGCGGATGCCGTGGCCCTTGTTCCTGGCGGCGGCACCTATGGGATGGAGGCCGTCGCGCGCCAGTTCGCGACCGGTAAGCGGGTGATGGTGATCCGAAACGGGTTCTTTTCCTTCCGCTGGAGCCAGATTTTCGAGATGGGATCGATCCCATCGGCTGAAACCGTGATGAAAGCGCGCCGTGTGGGCAACGCCCCGGATGCGCCGTTTGCGCCTGCCCCGATCGACGAGGTTGTGGCGAAAATTCGGGAAGAGAAGCCAGACGTCGTGTTCGCCCCGCATGTGGAAACCGCGTCGGGTATGATCTTACCCGATGATTATATCGCTGCCGTGGCCGAAGCCGTGCATGGCGTGGGCGGGATCTTCGTTCTGGATTGCATCGCCTCGGGCTGTGTGTGGGTCGACATGAAGGCGACCGGCGTGGATGTCCTGATCTCGGCCCCGCAGAAAGGCTGGTCGGCCCAGCCGTCCGCAGGGATCGTGATGATGAACGACACCGCACGGGACATGGCGAAAGCCGCGACCTCGACCTCGTTCGCGGTGGATTTGGGCAAGTGGCTGTCGATCATGGAGGCCTATGAGGGCGGCGGGCATGCCTATCACGCGACGATGCCGACTGACGCACTGCGCGCCTTCCGCGATACCATGTTGGAAACCAAGGAATACGGGTTCGAAAAACTACGCGATGCCCAATGGGAACAAGGTCGCCGCGTGCGTGCATTGCTTGCCGAGAACGGCATCAAATCCGTGGCTGCCGAGGGGTTCGAAGCGCCGGGTGTAGTCGTGTCCTATACCGCAAATCCCGACATCAAGGCGGGGAAAGCCTTTGCGGCTGAGGGTGTTCAGATCGCGGCGGGTGTGCCGTTGATGGTGGATGAGGGCGACGAGTATTCGTCCTTCCGTCTTGGGCTCTTTGGCCTCGACAAGCTCTATGATGTCGATGCCAGCGTGGCCCGGCTTGAGGACGTGCTGAAGAAGGTTCTTTAAAATCAAAACGGCGCGCAGAATCTGCGCGCCGTATTTTTTATTCCGAAGGCTGGTGTGACTACCCTTTGCCGCCTGCCATAGTGACCAGCAGCAGGTAGATCACCGGGACGGTCGACAGGGCCACAAGCCCTACGCCCACGATGCCATTTAGAAGAAAGCCGGCGGCAAGGGTCGCGATGACTGCGCCAATGATCATAAAGGCGATTTTTTCGGCGCGTGCGTCTTTGGCTTTCTGTTCCGGGGTCAGTTCGGTTGCCATGATGAGGTCTCCTGTTCACGTTGCGGGATGGGTATCCTGCATGTGTTCAGGACGCGGAATGCGACAATCCTGTCATGTGGCGCCATGCCGCAGTGCAGCATTCAGGCGTCGGGTCAGTTTGGTCCGAGCCCAGCACGCATCACGCGCTTGCGCATCGGGGCCACATCATGCACCGCTTTCAACCCCAGAAGACGCACGGTTTGCATCACGCCATCCCCAGACCGCGTGACGCGGTTGAACAAGTCGATGGCACGGGCGCGACGTGCGATGTCGGTCATGCGAGCGGCGTCATAGGCCTTCATCATAGCAGGATTGCCAAGGGCGCTTGGATCGGCCTCGGCCAGTTCCAGCAGGGCGATCACGTCATTCAGCGAGGTGTTCAGCCCCTGCGCGCCAATCGGGGGCAGGGCGTGGGCGGCTTCAGCCACCACGGCCACACGGCCCGAGACCAGCTGATCCGCCGTCTGTGTGATGATCGGCCAGACCGAGCGGTTGCCTTCCAGATGCATCCGACCCAACAGTCCGGTCGAGCGCTGAAACATCACATCCTCGAACTCGGTCACGTCCATATTCATCAGCTCAACTGCACGCGGGCCTTGGTTCATCCACACGATGGCAGAGGCATGTTTACCGTCCATGTCAGGCAGCGGTACGATGGTGAAGGGGCCGCCCTCGTTATAGATCTCTGTCGAGATATTGCCGTGCGGCAGGTCGTGCGTGACCGTGAAGGCCAGCGATTTCTGTCCATAGCGTGTGGTCGAAACAGTGATCCCCGCGGCTTCGCGCAGGGGCGAGAATTTGCCATCCGCCGCGATGCCCATCCGGGCGCGGACGCGGTCTCCGTTGGTCAGGGTGACGATGATTTCGCCGGTGCGTTGGACCATCGAGCGAAAGCCCGTGCCGTAAAGCGGCGTGATCAGCGGTTGATTCTGCAGATAGGCCCAAATTTCACGCCGAACGACCCAGTTCATCAGGTTCCAGCCAAAAGGCTCGTCGCCCATATCGTCCGAACGGAACACGCGCCGGTCACGCACTTCGGGCGGCCAGCCGGTTGTGTCGATCACCGCCAGTTGGTCTAGCGGTTTGGCATGATCTTTCAGATGTGGCCACAACCCGATACGGTCAAACAGCTGTCGGGCGGGGCGCAAGAAGGCGGTCGACCGCAGGTCGGATTTTTCCTCGTTCGCTGTGGTCACGGGGACGAAGGGGTCGGCCATGACCACGCTGAATCCGGCAGCGGCAAAGGCGGCTGCCGACACCTGACCGGCGATCCCGCCGCCCGAGATGAAAATGTCAGCACGATGTTCGGTCATGGTGTGTCCTTTGGTTACTTCACCAGCCGCTCCAGAAACGCGGTCAGGTCGTCGGTGTGGTGGTGAATGTGATCGGCGGGTTCGGGCGTTGGCGCGACATGGACGGTTTTCATGCCCAACGCGTGCGGCACGGCCAGATTGCGCGGGTCGTCTTCGAACATCGCAGCGACATCAGGCTTCACGCCGTCGCGGGCAAACACGGCGTCAAAGGCGGCGCGGTCAGGCTTGGGATGGAAATCTGCGTGTTCCACGCCATAAACCGCATCAAACAGCCCAGACAAACCCCGCGCGGCAAGCACCTGTTCGGCATAGGGGGCCGAGCCGTTGGTGTAGACGATCTTGCGCCCTGGCAGGTTGGTGATGTGGCTGGCCAGATCGTGATCTGGTTCCAGCGCATCGAAGGAAATGTCGTGTACGTCGTGCAGATAGGGGTCGGGATCCACACCGTGCTCGCGCATCAATCCGGCAAGCGTGGTGCCGTGCTCGCGCCAGTACTTGTTGCGTAGGCGATCCGCCTCGGCCCGCTCAACGCCAAGCTCTTCCATCACCCAGTTGGTCATGCGCACTTCGATCTGGTCAAACAGCCGTACCCGCGGCGGGTAAAGCGTGTTGTCCAAGTCAAAAACCCAGTGACTGACGTGAGAGAACAGATCGGCGACCATGGGGGGAAAGTAGACCGCCGACTGGGCAGGTTAAAGGTCTTAATCGACGAAAACGGACTCTGCGACGTCGCGACGCGTGGTTGTTGTTTGCCATGTTCATGGCAGCATGCTTATCTGAGCGGATCAATAAAGGCCGGAAGGACAGAATGGTGGCTGAGGGTAAACAGGGACAACGCGACGCGTATGAGATGATCCTCGATGCGATTGATACGGGCACGTATAAGCCCGGCGACCGGCTGGTTGAAAACGAGCTGGCCGAGCGATTTGGCGTGTCCCGCACCCCGATCCGCGAGGCACTTCAGAGGCTCGAGACGCAGTCGCTTCTGACCCGCGACGGTCGCAGCCTGATCGTGGCGTCGCTGGACCACAGCCAATTGGCCGAGCTTTATGTTGTGCGCGCGGAACTGGAAGGTCTGGCCGCGTCGCTGGCGGCCCAACACGCCGCCCCCGAAGAAATCCGCGTGCTGCGTGAGATGGTCGAGGAAGATCGACAGTTGTTGGACAATCCGTCTGCTTTGGCCCGCGCCAATCGCCGTTTCCACAAGCAGCTTCATCTGGCGTCGCACAACCGCTATCTGGTGCAGCAACTGGATTTGGTCCACCGGTCAATGGCGCTTTTGGCGACGACGTCACTTGCCGCAGAAGGGCGTAGCGAGGATGCGATTTCAGAGCATGACGCGATCGTTACTGCCATCGAGGCTCGCGATCAGGAAGCAGCCCGCACAGCCCTGAGAAAGCACATTTCGCTGGCGTTCGAGACTCGGATCAAACTGGATTCGACGCTGTCGGATTGATCGGCGCGTCATCGCTTGCTGTCGGCTGATCAAATTTCCCGTGCTGGGTTTTGTCCCAGTAAAACGGTTTGGTCATGATCTCGAAGAACCCTTTCATCGCGGCCAGTGATGCCAACGGATAATAGAAATGCAGGGTCGGCACCCAGTATCTGAGCCAGCGATGTTTTGGGGTGCTGACCGCTTGCACGCCGACCGTGATCGTCAACAGCTCGGCTGCCATGAACACTGTGCCAAGCACGACCAAAAGATTATGCGGTGCAACACCTCGCAGGGGGTGGGGCAGGCCCAGCGGGAAGGCCCAGAAGGTCCACAGGATCGGGGCGAGCAGGAATTGCGACAGTGCCCCCAGAAATAGAATCTGGAAGCCAGTAAATTTCCACCAGCCAAGTTCGCGGCGCAGCTGGCGCGGGTTGCGCATGTGGACGCCATAAGTCATCGCATAGCCCTTGATCCAGCGTGAACGCTGCTTGATCCACGGCCAGACGCGACAATTGGCTTCTTCCTCGGTCACCGTGTCGATCAGTTCGGTGCGATAGCCGCGTCGGGCCAGGCGGATGCCAAGATCCGCGTCCTCGGTCACGTTATGGGCGTCCCAGCCACCGAGTGCTTCAAGCGCATTGCGACGGAAGAACAGCGTGGTTCCGCCCAGTGGAATGGCAAAGCCCATACGCTCGACCCCCGGCAGGACCAGCCCCCACCAAGTTGCGTATTCCACAGTGAAACAGCGGCTCAGCCAGTTGGTGCGGGCGTTGTAGAAATCCAGCTTGCCTTGCAGGCAGGCGACCTCGGGTCCGCGCTCGGAAAAACGGCGTACGACCTTGTGGATCTGATCGGGGGCGGGGGCGTCCTCGGCATCGTAGACGCCGATGATCGCGCCCTTGCAGAAATCCAGCGCGAAATTCATCGCGCGGGGTTTGGTTTTCACGACCCCGCGCGGCACCACGATTTGGCGCATCCAGCGGGGCAAGTCAGAGCGTGCGAGCGTTTGCTGGGTCAGCGTATCGTCCTCTTCGACCACCAGACAAATATCCAACAGCTCGCGCGGATAGGAGAGACGCTCCAGCCGCTTCACCAGCCGCCCGGCGATCTCGCGTTCTTTGTAGAGCGGGACGAGGATGGATACGGTCGGCAGCTTCAGAAAACCCTGCGGAGAACGTGATGAAATGAACGCCCCGCTGTCGTCTCGTTTCGCGCGCCAGAATTGCCACGCGGCGATGGCTTTGAGGGACGAATTCAGGATCAGTGTCAGGACCGCCCAACCGACAAGCACCGCAAAACCGGCGAATCTTGAGACGACGAAAACCGCACTGACGGCTAGTACCAAGGATAATCCGAACCGCATCACGGCGGTTTGGCTCCATGTCCGGCAGCTGTCTTCTGCCGCTACACGGCTTTCCGCGCGCTGGGCGAGGCTGCGGTGGCGCAGGTCTACGAGGGCCGAGTGGATGTCTTCCTCGGGGGCGATGGCCAGATAGCATTTGCCCCACGAGGCCGGAAAACTTTTAGAGAGACTTTCGAACTGGTCGGGGCGCGCGCAGATGATGATGGTGGCTCCGCCTGCCCGTTTCCACGGGACGATGCCGTTTCGAATGCAGAACTCGGCCCCTATCTGGTCGATCAGGCGCACATCAGGGCGTTGCGCGGTCAGGTCCGCGATCTCGCATCTATATTGAAGCGCCAAGGCGGAATAGAGGTCGGATCGGCTGACCCAACCATTGGCCAGAAGGATGTCACCAAAGCGCGCATCTTCGCGGGCCATCAGGGCCACGGCCAATGACAAGTTTTCGGGGGACAGCGCGCCCATTTCCACCAGCACTTGGCCCAAAGGCTTGCGGCGCGCGGGCGCGGCGGTTGGGCGAATCGGGGCGACCGGTCGGGCCGTGTGCGATCCGAATGCGCGGTGTTCTTCGATCCCTGCCTGAACCGAAGCCGCATCATTCGTGTGGATGATACGTAAATCTGGAGATGGCATTTTATGCTCGTTTAACTGTCAGACCAGACGAGCTTGGGTGCAGAATGGTTAATGGCGGGTTAACCAACCCGCCATTCCGTTTCTTAAGTGCAATTTAACCACGCCTCAGGGGCGTAGCGCCGTGGATCAGGCGCGTGCGTCCATCGCGTCCGAGAACCGTTCGAACAGATAGTAGCTGTCCATCGGGCCCGGGCTGGCTTCGGGGTGGTACTGCACCGAGAAGACCGGGCGGGTTTCCATGCGGATCCCGCAGTTCGATCCGTCAAACAGCGACACGTGGGTTTCCAGAACGCCTTCGGGCAGGCTGGCTGCGTCCACGGCGAAACCGTGGTTCATCGAGGTGATTTCGACCTTGCCGGTGTCGTTGTCTTTGACCGGGTGGTTTGCACCATGGTGGCCGTGGTTCATCTTGATCGTACGTGCACCAAGGGCCAGAGCCAGCATCTGGTGGCCAAGGCAGATCCCGAAGACGGGCAGATCCGTGGTGTCCAGAATGGTCTTGATCATCGGCACGGCGTATTCGCCGGTGGCTGCCGGGTCGCCGGGGCCGTTCGACAGGAAGACGCCGTCAGGATTGTGGGCCAGAACCTCTTCCGCAGTTGCGGTGGCGGGAAGGACGGTGACGTCACAGCCAGCCGAGGCAAGGCAGCGCAGGATGTTGCGCTTGGCACCGAAGTCCAGCGCGACGACTTTGTGGCGCGGTTTGTCCTGCTTGGGGTAGCCATCCGGCCACGCCCAACGCATCTCGTCCCATTTATAGCTTTGGGCGCAGGTGACTTCCTTCGCCAGATCCAGCCCCTCAAGGCCCGAGAACCCACGGGCTTCAGCAATCAGAAGCTCGATATCGAAGTTTCCGTCCGGATCATGGGCGATCGCCACATGCGGTGCGCCTTGCTGGCGGATCGCGCGGGTCAGACGGCGGGTATCAATACCGCCGATACCGATGCGGCCGGTTTTGGCAAGCCAATCTACCAGACGTTCGGTCGAGCGCCAGTTCGACGGCTCGGTTGGATCCCACTTGACGACCATCCCGGCAGCAACTGGGTTTGTGGTCTCGTCATCTTCTGGGTTCACACCCACATTCCCAACATGGGGGAAGGTGAAGGTGACAACCTGTCCGGCATAGGACGGATCGGTCATGATCTCTTGATACCCGGTCATGGCGGTGTTGAAGCACAGCTCGGCGGTGGTGATACCGGTGGCTCCGAACCCCTGACCGTAGAAGATCGTGCCGTCAGCAAGGACAAGACAGGCGGTGGGTTTGGCATTTTCCTGAGAAGGGGCGGTGGCAGCGGACATTGGGCGACTCCCGATCGACAAATTGGCGCGAACCTAGTGTCGCGGTCGGGGCGGGTCAAGGCCGCAATGTGCCGAAAAAGCACGGGTGTTAATTTTTACTCTGTTAGCGCCTGACAGATTGGTTGATTGCCCTGCGGCTTTTGGGTAAAACCCCGTCTTTGTGAATGCCACAGAATATGGATGGACCCATGGACATGCGCAGCCGGGTGAATGACGCCCTGAAGACGGCAATGAAAAACAAGGACGCCGAGCGGTTGACGACGCTGCGGCTGATCAATGCCGCGATCAAGGATCAGGACATCGCCCTGCGGGGAAAAGGCGAAGACGCTCAGGTGTCGGACGCCGACGTGCTGGCCATTCTTGGTAAGATGGTCAAACAGCGTCAGGAAAGCGCACGCGCTTATGAAGAGGGCGGACGTCTGGAACTGGCCGAGAAGGAACTGGCCGAGATCAAAGTGATCGAGGATTTCCTGCCCAAGCAGCTGTCGGAAGACGAGGCCGAGGCCGCTGTTGCTGCGGCCATCGCCGCCGTGGGCGCGGAAAGCATCCGTGACATGGGTAAGGTGATGGGCGAGCTAAAAGCCAAGTTCACCGGCCAGATGGACTTTGGCAAGGTCGGCCCGATGGTGAAAGCCAAGCTGGGCTGAACACTTCAAAAACCGATTAGAAGAAATGCGGGGCCTTGGCCTCGCATTTTTTATTGGTGCGACTTTAGCTGCATCAGTTTTTGCGACAACTCTTCATGTAGCAGAGGGCGTTCGTCCTCGGACAGGAAGGCGCCCAACTCGACCTCGCGCCCATTGCCTTTCAGGGTCACATAATCCGGCACCGGGCCGCTGGTTTTGTGAAGCTGGATCGACACCCAATGGGGGTTGGCCTCCCATTCCTGCAGATCACCGCGTGGGCCGTGGCGGGTCAGGGTCATGTGGTCGGACCAGATGCGCAGTTCTTCCAGGATTTCACCGTCCTTGTAGCTCTTCTCGATGAAGAACCACAGCGCGCCCAAGGCGGCGAGCCCGAAGGGAAGCAAGCCCCACAGGGCAATCGTCCCGATCACGCCCAACAGGGGCAGCAGCATCAGTCCGAATCCCATCCCCATGATCCAGACAAAGCCACGCCGGGGCAGGGACCGGTAGGGCCACAGGTGCAGCTCGGCTTTGGGGGCGTCTGGCCCATCGGGTCGGACCCATTCATAGGGCATCGGGGAACCTCTTTCTGAACAGGGAAATTTTCGCAAATCACGGGCGGGCTTGGCAAGAGGCGCAGGGCGTGCTCGCTGCCATGTGATTGGCGTTTCTGTCGCGATGGGCGCAGTCTTGTCTCAGCGATAGGAGGGCGCGATGCGCACATATATAGTGGGGCTGCTTCTGATGGCCGGGCCTGTGTGGGCTCATGACGCGGTGATCGATGGAGCGACCGCGCGAAGCGACGGTTCTGGCTGGTCCTTTAGCGTGACACTGACCCATGCCGAAGTGGGATGGGATGACTATGCCGATGGCTGGCGGGTCGAGACCGAGGCGGGCATGGTATTGGGCACCCGCGTTCTGGCGCATCCTCACGTGAACGAACAGCCCTTTACCCGCAGCTTGTCGGACGTTGATGTACCGGAGGGTGTAAGCACTGTCTGGATCCGGGCGAGGACAAGTGTGGATGGCTGGGGGCAGGAACGGTTCCAGTTGGATTTGCCCTGAACCTCATCCGCAACAAAAAAGGCCCGGAAGATCCGGGCCTTTTCTTTATTCAGTCTCACCTTAGTGCGAGTGGCCTTTGTCCCACTCTTCCTGCTTCGGCAGGATTTCAAAGGTGTGCTCCGGCGGCGGGCTGGGCAGGGTCCATTCCAGCGTATCCGCATATTCGTTCCAGTAGTTGGCGCGGTTTTCACGGCGACCAGCCAGCAGAGTGTAGAACACGATGCCGATGAACAGCAGGAACGAAGCGAACGAGATCATAGCGCCGATCGAGCTGATCTTGTTCCAGTAGGCGAAAGCTTCCGGATAGTCGATGTAACGACGCGGCATGCCCTGACGGCCCAGGAAGTGCTGCGGGAAGAAGGTCACGTTCACACCGATGAAGAACATCCAGAAGTGAAGCTTACCCGCCCATTCCGGGTACTGACGGCCTGACATCTTGGCAAACCAGAAATAGATGCCTGCGAAGATACAGAAGGCCGCGCCCATGGACATGGTGTAGTGGAAGTGCGCCACAACATAGTAGGTGTCGTGGTACAGACGGTCGACACCAGCCTGCGACAGCACAACTCCGGTTACACCACCGATGGTGAACAGGAACAGGAAGCCGAAAGCGAACAGCATCGGGGTTTTGAACTCGATCGAGCCTCCCCACATCGTTGCGATCCACGAGAAGATCTTAACGCCGGTCGGAACCGCGATGACCATCGTGGCCAGCATGAAGTAGGACTGCTGCTGCAGCGACATGCCAACGGTGTACATGTGGTGTGCCCACACGACGAAGCCGATAACGCCGATGGCGATCAGCGCCCAGACCATCGGCAGATAGCCGAAGATCGGTTTGCGGGCGAAGGTGCCGATGACGTGGCTGATCAGGCCGAAGCCAGGCAGGATCACGATGTACACTTCCGGGTGGCCGAAGAACCACAGGATGTGCTGGTACAGGATCGGGTCGCCACCGCCAGCGGGGTCAAAGAAGGTCCCGCCGAAGTTACGGTCGATCAGCAGCATGGTGATGGCGCCTGCCAGAACCGGCAGCGACAGAAGGATCAGCCATGCAGTCACGAAGATCGACCAAGCGAACAGAGGCACCTTGAACAGGGTCATGCCCGGGGCACGCATGTTCAGGAAGGTGGTGATGATGTTGATCGCACCCAGGATCGACGACGCACCCGAGACGTGAACGGCGAAGATCGCCAGATCCATCGAGTATCCGCCCTCGGTCGTGGACAGCGGCGGGTATAGAACCCAACCAACGCCCGAACCCAGCTGGTCGTTACCACCCGGTGCCAGCAGCGAGGCAACGCCAAGTGCAACACCCGTGGCATACAGCCAGAACGACAGGTTGTTCATGCGTGGGAACGCCATGTCCGGCGCACCGATCTGCAGCGGCATGAAGTAGTTGCCGAAACCACCAAACAGGGCGGGAATGACGACGAAGAACATCATCAGGACGCCGTGATAGGTGATCATCACGTTCCAGAGGTGGCCGTTGGGCGTACATTCAGCCGCAGAATCGGCAATCAGTCGTGCGCCTTCAAGGCACATGTACTGAACGCCCGGATCCATAAGCTCCATGCGCATGTAGACAGTGAAAGTAACCGAGATGAGGCCGGTCAGACCAGCAAGGAACAGGTACAGGATACCGATGTCCTTGTGGTTGGTCGACATGAACCACCGTGTAAAGAAACCACGATCGTCGTGGTGGTCGTGGTCGTGGATGGCTGCGTCCGCCATGTATCCCTCCCTTTGGGGTTAACGAGGACAGGGCAGGGAGTCACCCTGCCCGGCTTTTTAACGTGTTTAATATGCAGGAAGGGTCAGGGGCAACGCTGCATTGCAACGAATTGCCAAAAAAAATGCGTCCCGCGGACATAAATTCCATGCGGGACGCACCGTTAGCGCAATAACACGACCTGTTGGTCGAGTTTCTTAGTTGGTGGTCGTCGATTCGGCTTCGGCTGCCTCGCCTTCAGCGGCTTCTTCTGCCGGCATTTCAGGTGTGAAGGTGGCCAGATAGGCGATGATGTTTTCCGGCTTGCCCCATTTGAAAGTCATCTTCGACTTGGCGGAACTGTCGCCGGTGACTTCTTTCATGAAGCCTTTGGGGTCTTTGATATAGGAAGCCAGCGAATCTGCGTCCCAAACCAGACCAGCAGCACCGGCATCTACGATCGAGTTACCGTATTTGAAGCCTTCCACGGTACCAGCCTGACGGCCAACAACACCGTACAGGTTCGGGCCGGTTTTGCCGCCTTTGAAGATCACTTCGCCTGCGTCATCAACGATGGTGTGGCACGATTTGCACTTCTTGAAGTCTTTTTCGCCTTTTGCGGCATCGCCTTCGGCAAACGCAGTGCCGGACAGTGCGATGATCATGGCTGCGGATGAGAGAATCGTTTTCATAGTAGTCCTCTTGCTTGATCACATGCGCCAGATGACGCGAATTCAGGGGGGAACCTGCTTTAATTTCGCCCCAAAGGGAAGGGGTACCTATGTCGCAGGTGTGAAAAGCTGCAAATTAACGCTGGTCTGGGCCAAATACCTCGTCAAAGACACGACGCAGGGCCACATCCAGATCATCCATCGTGACCGGAAGACCCAGATCTACCAGGCTGGTCACGCCGTGTTCGGAGATCCCGCAAGGCACAATACCCGAGAAATGTTCAAGGTCCGGTTCGACATTGATCGAGATGCCGTGGAAGCTGATCCACTTGCGTAGGCGCACGCCGATGGCGGCGATCTTGTCCTCGGGCGGCTGCCCCAACGCGGTCAGTGGCTTGTCATCGCGCACGACCCAGACACCCACGCGCCCTTCGCGCCGTTCGCCGGTCACGTTGAACTCGGCAAGGGTTTTGATGACCCATTCTTCCAGCGCGGCGACGAACGCCCGCACATCCCGCCCGCGTTTACCTACATCCAGCATGACATAAGCCACGCGCTGGCCGGGGCCGTGATAGGTATACTGCCCGCCGCGCTTGCTTTCATAGACAGGGAAGCGATCCGGTGCGACCAGATCGCGCGGATTGGCCGAGGTGCCCGCCGTATAAAGGGGCGGATGTTCCAAAAGCCAGATCAGCTCGCCTGCTTCGCCACGCGCCATGGCGTCGGCATGGGCTTCCATTCGGGCGACGGCAGTCTCGTACTCTACAAGATCCGAGGCGACTTCCCATGTGACGGGGGGCATATCCAAAGCGTTGTCCATGACCGTCATGTGGCACCTGAATGGTCGCTTGTCAAAAAGCACGCGGAAATTCTTTTCACGCGTCGGTTTTGGTCTTCACAATATCCAGCCCCTTCGCTATGAAGCGCGTCACCTAGCCTGACATGCGGTCGTGGCGGAATTGGTAGACGCGCAGCGTTGAGGTCGCTGTGAGGTAACACTCGTGCGGGTTCGAGTCCCGCCGACCGCACCATTTACCCCCGAAAATTCATGACGCGTAAGCTGTTGGCATGTGGTCTGCAGATGGGCCGAGTTGTTGACATTGATCAATATTCCAATCGCGCGGCTCATGTTACTGTAAGTCATGACATCGGCGCATGACACAGACATAAACCACGCCTTCAAGGTTCAGGACCTGACCAAGACATATGGCGAGGGCCACTCGGCGGTGCATGCGCTGCGGGGGGCTGATCTTGAAATTGGCGATGGTGAGATTGTCGTGCTGCTTGGGCCGTCCGGCAGCGGAAAGTCCACGCTTTTGAACATCTTGGGCGGGCTGGATCGCGCCTCGTCCGGAACGGTCCAGTTTCGCGACCAGATTCTGACGGATCTGGATGACCGTGGGCTGACTAATTATCGGCGGCGCCATGTGGGGTTTGTCTTTCAGTTTTATAACTTGATGCCAAGCTTGACCGCGCGCGAAAATGTCGAGCTGGTGACCGAGATCTCCGAGAATCCCATCACCGCCGAACACGCGCTTGAACTTGTTGGGCTGACCAAGCGCATTGACCACTTTCCGGCGCAACTGTCCGGGGGCGAGCAGCAACGAGTCGCCATCGCGCGCGCCGTGGCGAAGCAACCGGATGTGTTGTTTTGCGACGAACCTACGGGCGCGCTGGATAGTGCAACAGGCCGCGCTGTTTTGCGGGTTATCCAAGATGTGAACGAGGCGCTGGGCACGACCGTTCTGCTGATCACCCATGCCGCGGCGACGGCGGCGATGGCCGATCGGGTGATTCACTTCGCGGACGGTCAAATCCAGAAGGTCGAGCTGAACAAAAACCGCGTTTCGGCCGAGGAGATCCACTGGTGACTCCGCTTCACGCCAAGCTCATGCGCGATCTGTGGCGGATCAAAGCGCAGGCTGCTGCGATTATGGTGGTGATCGCGATCGGCGTTGGCTTGCAGATTATGATGTCGGGTTTCGTGTCCTCGCTGACCCTGACCCGGGACGCCTATTACGAACGTCACCAATTGGCCGATATCTTCGCGCCGGTCGTGCGTGCGCCCAACTACGTGGAAAGCCGACTGGCCGACATTCCCGGCATCCGGACGGTCGAGACGCGGTTGAACAGTATGGCGTCCGCCAAGGTGGACACCCGCGAGTTCTCGATTTCCATGCAAGTGCTGTCTTTGCCGCTGCATGGGCGGCGGCATCTGAACGAGGTGCGCCTGACGCAGGGGCGGATGCCCGATGCGCAGCGACCCGATGAAATCCTGCTGTTGGAAAGCTTTGCGACAGCCCACGGCATTCTGCCGGGCGCGCAACTTGAGGTCACGCTGCACGGCGTGCGCCGCTGGTACAGCGTCGTGGGCACCGCGCAATCGCCCGAGTTCATCTATTTTGCTGCCCCCGGCGAATTCATCCCAGACGACGCGCGGTTTGGCGTGATCTGGATGGGGCGGCCTGCCCTTGCTGCGGCGCTCGACCTTGAAGGCGCCTTCAACGAGGCCTTGGTGTCGCTTCTGCGCGGGGCCAACAAAGACGCGGTGCTGGACCAGATCGACCAAGTTCTGGATCCGTTTGGCGCACCGGGATCCTATGGGCTCGAGGATTTTGCCTCAGATCGTTTCCTAAGCGAGGAAATCTCGGGGCTCGAGGTCACGTCCAGTACCGTGCCGCCCGTTTTCATGATGGTCGCAGCGTTCCTTCTGTACATCGTCACTAGCCGCATGATCACCGCCGAACGGGAAGAGATCGGGCTGGTCCGGGCCTTCGGCTACTCGAAACGGGAAGTCGCGGCGCATTATCTGGAGCTCGCCCTGTTCATCGCCGTCACTGGCGCCGCGTTGGGCTGCCTTCTTGGCGTGCTTTTGGGGCGCGCAATGGTGCCGGTCTACACGACCTATTACAAACTGCCGTTCCTGCTGTTCCGGCTGGAATTCGCGTCCTTCGCATCGGGCCTGCTGCTCAGCATTGCCGTTGCCACCTTGGGCGGGGTTTGGGCCTTGCGCGGGATTTTCCGGCTAACACCTGCCCAAGCCATGCGCCCACCGACACCGCCGGACTTCTCGCATTCGATTTCCTTCAAGAAGGGCGTATTCGCGCGGCTGGACCAACCCACCCGCATGGTTCTTAGGCGTCTGATGCGCCAACCGTGGCGGATGCTGGGCGCTGTGATTGGGATCGCCTCGGGCATGGCGTTAAGCCTCGCGATGTTGATCATCTATGACGGGTTTGACGTCGCCATCGACCGGACGTTCAATGTCGTGGATCGCTCCGATGCAACGGTCAGTTTTGTTCAGAATGTGCCCAGCCGGACGATCTATGATCTGAGCGGGATGGAAGGGATATCGCAAGCCGAACCCGTCCGCTTTGTGCCCGTGGTGTTCCGCAATGGCTTGCGAAGCTACAAGGGCAGTATCACAGGATTGACCCCAGATCCCGTACTTCACCGCGCCTTGGATAAAGACCTGCGACCGATTGCGCTGCCCGAGCGAGGCATCGTTCTGTCCACGCCGCTGGCGGACGTTCTAGACGTCGGGGTTGGCGATACCCTGATGTTGGAAATCCGCGAGGGGCGTCAACAAACAGTTGTGACACAAGTGGCAGGGATCGCTGAAAGTCTGTTGGGTGCGCCCGCCTATATGGATCTGGACGCGCTGGGGCGTCAAATCGGCGAACCAAACCGGTTCTCGGCGGCATATATTTCAATGCGGGATGGGTCGCAGTCTGAGGTCTACGCAGACCTCAAAGATATGCCCGCAGTGGCCGGGATCAGCTTGCGCAGCGAAGCCGAAGAAGCCTTTCAGCGGGTCATGGACGAAGGCGCGGGCTCGGCCCGCTTCATCATGGGGGTTATGGCCTTCGCCATCACATTCGGGATTGTCTACAACGTAGCCCGTGTCGCGCAGGACGAAAGTGCGCGCGATCTGGCCAGCCTGCGGGTGTTGGGCTTCAGGCATTCGGAGGCCGCGTTTGTGCTGCTGGGCGAACTGGCCGTCGTCGTCCTTGTGGCCCTGCCGCTTGGCTTGTGGATGGGGACAGGATTGTCCCATCTGATCGCGCAGGGCTTTTCGACGGATCTTTACCAAGTGCCGGTTGTCTTCGCGCCGAAAGCCTATGGCAGCTCGATCTCGGTCGTTGTCTGCGCCGCCGGGGTGTCCGGTTGGCTTGTGCAGCGCAAAATTCGGTCTACAGATATCACTCTAGCCCTTAAAACAAGGGAGTAATGGGAATGCAAAAAAAAGCGAAACTCTCTCGGAGCGTCCTGATCTTTGCGGTTGTCGGCTTTATCGGCGCTGCAATCATTGCGCTGCTCATGCCAAAGCCGATCCCGGTGGATTTCGGCACCGTGCAGCAAGGACCGATGGAGGTCACGATTGTCGAAGAAGGGCGCACTAGCGTTCGGGAAACCTATATCGTGTCGACGCCGGTTGCAGGCAGGCTGTTGCGTGTGCGCGTGCATCCCGGGGACGTGGTGGCAAGTGGTGAAACGGTGGTGGCGCGGATGCTACCCACCAACCCGGCCGTCCTTGATAGTCGCACGCGTGAACAAGCCGTTGCCGCAGTCGAAGCCGCGTCCGCTGCCGTTCAACTGGCCCGTGCCAGTCTGGAGGCGGCGCTCGCAAACGAAGAATTGGCGAACTCTGAAGTCGAACGCTCGCGTGCGCTGTTTGATAGTGGCATCGCAAGCAAAGCCACGCTGGACCGCGCAGAAAGCGCGTGGCGGGCCAGCCGGGCAAGCCGCGCGACGGCAGAGGCCTCGATCGCAATGCGCGAAGCAGAGCTGGCAAATGCGCAGGCCATTCTTGTGGGGCAGGACGATCTTGGATCCACGGGGGCGAACAGCAACCTGCCGGAAATCCCGCTTCTGTCCCCCATCGACGGCCGCATCTTGCAGGTGTTCCAGGAAAGCGAAACCGTCTTGCCCGCAGGTGCACCGATCATGGAGATTGGCGACATCGCATCCGATCTTGAGGTCATCGTGAACCTGATATCGTCAGACGCGGTTCGAGTTTCGGTCGGCGATACGGTAATCCTGCGCGATTGGGGGCAGGACAATGAGTTGTTTGGCGCCGTCACGCGGGTGGATCCGTTTGGCGTCACCAAAGCCTCGGCCTTGGGGATCGAGGAACAGCGCGTGCGGGTCGAGATCGAAATCCAAAGCCCACCGAAAGATCGCGCGGGGCTGGGGCATGGCTATCGGCTAGAGGCTGCCATTGTCGTGTGGCAGGCCGAGGATGTTTTGTCGGTGCCGACCAGCGCACTGTTCCGCACCAATGGGGATTGGTCGGTGTTCAAAGTGACTGACGGCGTGGCCGCGCTGACCCGTGTCGAGATCGCCAACAGCAATGGGGTGTTCACGGAACTGCGCCAAGGGTTGGCTGAAGGCGACACCGTGATCTTGTACCCGTCCGCACTTGTGGAAGACGGCAGTAAGGTCGAAAGCAGGCAATAGGTCTATCCCACCGCAACCCGCGGTCGACCGCTCGCCTCGACCATAATGGTGCCTTCGACAAACACGTTCTGCCCCTCGATCTGGGCGGAGCGGACGTCGCGTTCGGTGACAAAGTGGATATCCGTTGCGCCCGCAGTTCTTGCCGCATCCTGCGAAACTTCGCGTAGATGCTTTTCCAATGCCGTCATGGCCAGTTCGGCGTCCTGATAATCCTCGGGTCCAGTTTCCAGATGCACGCGGAATTTCCCCTCGGCGGGCGAGGTCACGGTGCCCGAGCGACGGAAGGTCACGCGGCCAACAACGGCCCCCACGGCATTGGCGACGCCCGCATGTTCGGGCAGCCGCATCTTGCAGTGCAACCGCTCGCCAACAGCAGGGTAATAGCTTGGCGCGGATGCCCCCAGACCCACGACTTCGACGTTCAACGCCGCGTCCAGCGCCAGCAGACCACGGTGATTGGCCAACCCGCGCTGGGTCAATACGTGGCGTGCGAGGGTTTGGGGGGGCAGTCCGAAATCCTCGGCTTCCTCGGCGAAGGCGGTCTCCAGCAGGGTCAGCGCGGTCTGCTCGGTCATTTGATTAATGATCTTCTGCGCCATGTCATCCGGCGTGGTGGCCAACCGCGCGCCGCTGCCGCTACGCTTGCGCGAGAATAGCTCGAGCCCTTTCAGCGCGGCCCCGCTGTCCCACGCGTCCAAACGGCCCAGTACGTGGCTCGCATCCGATGGCGTCACGCCCGAAACCTGAACGATCCCGCGATCAATCAACCGGGTCAGCGCGCTGCTTTCCAGACGGGACTGCAGAAGTTTGTTCAGGGGCAGGACAGCGTCACCTAGGCGACCAAGCAAAGTTTCCGCCCGCGCGTCGATGCCGTCGGTTGGCACGTTTGGCACGCGGCGCGCGAAGCGGGCATCATGTTCGCCCGGAGCCGTCATGCGCAATTGCTCGTCCAGCGCAGCGTGGACGGCCTCGGGCGCTTCCGCTGCAATCAACGACACAGGTAGAACGCGGCGCGGACCCAAGGTGACACCACCCGTCAGGCCCTCGCTGACGGGATGAACCTGACTGTCTCCGCCCAACCCATGGGTGCGCATGGCAACGGCCTCGACCATGGTGCGGAAGCCCCCGACCTGTGCGCCGGCGGGGTCGATCATCGGTTTGCCGTCGCGGATCAGCGCTATATCCGTGGTCGTCCCCCCAATGTCCGAGACCAGCGCATTGTCCACATTGGTCAACCAGCGCGCTCCGACGATCGAGGCAGCAGGACCGCTGAGGATGGTTTCAATCGGACGCTCGCGGGCTTGCTCGGCGCTCATCAATGCGCCGTCGCCTCGGACGACCATCATGGGCGCATCAATCCCGATGTCACATAAGGCGTCCTGTGCGCGACCAATCAACCTGTCGATCATCCCGATCAGCCGTGCGTTCAGAACTGCGGTCACGGCGCGTTTGGGGCCATTTAGCTTGGACGATAGCTGGTGAGAGCAAGTCACAGGCGCGCCGGTGACCTCGGTGATGATCCGCGCGACTTCAAGCTCATGTGCGGGATTGCGGGTGGCAAATTGTGCAGCGACTGCAAAGCCCGAGATACCTTCATGGGTTGCCAGAAACTCGCGAAGCGCATCAAGATCCAGTTCCGCCGCTGGACCGCCCGCATGGTTGTGTCCGCCTGAGATCACAAGCGCAGGATCGCCCTTCAGCGCGTCATGCAAACCATGCTTGCCAAGGTCGCTTTCGCGAAAGCCAATATAAATCAGCGCGACACGCCCGCCTTGCCCTTCAACCAAAGCATTCGTCGCGAGGGTTGTGGATAGCGATGCCATTGCAACATCTGCTGGCGCGACAGCGGCCTTTTCAAGAACCGCCTGAATGGCTTTTCCAACGCCAATGGCCAGGTCCGTGCGGGTGGTCAGCGATTTCGCGCTGGCGATGACCTTTGCCTCGTCCCGGATCAATACCGCATCGGTATAGGTTCCGCCCGTGTCGACCCCCAAAGACAATACCATTTCTGCGCCCTCACTCAAAAAGCCCCGACGTTCTACTTCGGGGACATCGCCGGACTTACAGAACTTTATTCCACGTCGGTTTCAAGCGAAAGAGCGGCACGTTTTTGACGTTTTCAGAATATGGCTTCCACTTTCTGCAAACATCACGCGTTTAATCTTCTTTGGGGGCTCGGACTTTTTTGCCTGCTTGACGGTGCCATGAAACAGCGCACACTGCTTGTTAGAAGGCAAGTTTCGAGCGCGTTTGTAATACCCGCATACACTTTTGGTCCATCTGGTATAACTTTAATCATCTTCCGCTTGATGACGACGAAAATGGAGAAAGACCATTCCCTCCGAAATCCTGACCATCACCCTTAAACCTGCAGTCGACTACGCAACCTCGACCGAGCGCGTGATTGCTGGGCCAAAACTTTACTGTCAGGCGCCGAGACTTGATCCCGGTGGAGGCGGCGTAAATGTCGCGCGGGCGATCCTCAAGCTGGGGGGGCGCGCGACGGCGTTTGTGGCCGCTGGAGGATCCATGGGGGATCTTTTGCTGGAGTTGCTTGCGGAAGAGAACGTACCAGTTCTTGAATGCCGCGTGTCCGGGGAAACGGGATACAGCTTGGCCGTCACCGATGAGGAAACGCAAAAGCAGTATCGGTTTTCGCTGCCGGGCGCGCTGATGAATGCGGGTGAAGGCCAGATGCTGCTCGACCAGATCGCGCGCGTGGCACCCGCGAACGGTCTTGTCGTCCTCAGCGGTGGAATGGCGGCGGGACTTGCGGATGAATTCGGGCAAGAGGTGCAGAAGGTTGTTCAACGCCACGACTCGCGTCTGATCGTCGATACCTCTAAAGCACCGCTGCAACGCATGATCGACAACCCGCACGCACCGGTGGATGTATTGCGGCTGGACCGGAGCGAAATCGAGACGGCATTCGGCACATCGTTGCAGTCAATCGCCGACAATCTGTTTTTCGCCGAAGAGCTTGTCCGCCGTGGCGTCGCAAAAACTGTTGTGGCGGGGCATGGCGCGACAGGGTCCTGCATGGTGGCCAATGGCAAGAAGTTCTTTTGCCACGCACCCAAAGTTCCAGAACTCAGCAAGATCGGCGCCGGTGATGCGTTGGTCGGCGCATTCACGCTGTCGCTTTCCCGTGGCGATCCGCCCGAGAAAGCGTTGCAATGGGGCGTGGCGGCCGCTGCTGCGACCGTCAGCACCGAGGGAACTGCGCTGTGTGATCTTGCCGCGGCCGAAGCCCTGTTAGAGCGCTGCCGGCTAGAAAGTTACTAGAACTGCCCAGCCCGTTCAGCCGTGATTACTTCCGACGTTTCGGAGCTTCATTGCCACTGCGCGCCGCCGCGGCGCGGGCGCGGTTTTTCTTGCTGCTCGGCTTGCCCTTGGGCGGCGGGGGGCCTTTGGGGCCGTCCGTGCGGGATTTTGGCTTTCCACGTTCGGGCGCGCCAGACGCCTTCTTTGGTTTACCCTTATACGTGCTCTCGGACGAACGCCGGGGGGCAGCGGCCGTATGGGCGCCGTCGTCGGTGTCCCGTTTCTTGGGGCCCTTGTTGTACGGCTTGCGATCTTCGGGCTTGGGCTTGCGACGCTTGGGCGCGGGATCGTCATTCCAATCAACCGGGGGCGTGTTGCCCTTGCGGTGACGCGGCTTTCCCGAAAAATCACGATCACGCTTTGGTCGCTTGAATTCTGGCACATCAGGTGCGCCCTCAAGCCGCACAATTTCTTTCGTTTTCTCGATCCGCATGTTTGGACCGATGGCAGCTACGAACCCGTCGACAGCTTGTTCGCGAATTTCGATATACGACTGTTCGTCCGCGATGCGAATGGCGCCGATATCGTCCTTGGTGATATCACCTGCCTTGCAGATCATCGGCAGCAGGAAACGCGGCGAAGCGTTCTGGTTGCGACCTTCCGAAACCGAGAACCAGACGCTGGGACCGAACGGCGCCTTGGGCGTCCGCTTCTGATCCGTGACTTCCTGCAATTCTTCAGCGGGCGCGTGGCGCGTTTTGTATTGGCGCAGATAGGCAGCGGCCAGTTGCTCGGGCGAGAAGTTCTCGACCAACTGCGTGATGGCGGACTGCTCGCTTTCAGCGATCTCGACTGCCCAGTCATCCGAGGCCAGCATCCGCTCTTCGTCGCGGCCATTCACAGCCTCGGCCGAAGGGGCAGGGCCCCATTCCGCATTCAGTTTGGCGAACTTCAAAATGCGTTCGGCCTTTTTGCGCGACGCAGGCACCACAACCAGCGCACTCACACCCTTGCGTCCAGCCCGGCCTGTCCGGCCCGAGCGGTGCAAAAGTGTTTCGTGGCTGCTGGGCAGTTCGGCATGCACGACAAGATCAAGGTTGGGCAGGTCAATGCCGCGTGCGGCCACATCAGTCGCCACGCAGACCCGCGCGCGTCCGTCACGCATCGCCTGAAGCGCGTTGGAGCGTTCGCTTTGGGTCAGTTCGCCCGACAGGGCCACAACCGAGAAGCCCCGGTTCGACAGGCGCGCGGTCAGGCGCGACACCATTGCGCGGGTGTTGCAGAACACGATCGAGTTCGGCGCTTCGTAATAGCGCAGCACGTTGATGATCGCGTTTTCGCCGTCACGGCCAGCGACCGTCATGGCGCGGTATTCAATATCGCTGTGCTGTTTCTTTTCCCCAACAGTCGACACGCGTTCGGCGTCGCGCTGATAGCTTTTGGCAAGCTTGGTAATGGCGTTGGGAACAGTGGCCGAGAACAGCAGTGTCTGACGTTCAGACGGTGTTTCTTCCAGAATGAACTCGAGGTCTTCGCGGAAGCCCAGATCCAGCATCTCGTCCGCTTCGTCCAGAACAACGGCGCGGATCTGGGTCAGGTCGATCGAGCCGCGCATGATATGGTCGCGCAGGCGTCCCGGTGTGGCGACAACCACATGTGCTCCACGCGCCAGGGCGCGGCGTTCGTCGCGCATATCCATACCGCCCACACAGGACGCCAGAAAGGCACCTGCGTCAGCATAAAGCCAGCTCAGTTCACGCTTCACCTGCATGGCCAGTTCACGTGTCGGAGCGATGACCAATGCAAGCGGCGCACCGGATGTACCGAATGTGTCTTCGTCCCCAAGAACCGTCGGAGCAATGGCCAGTCCGAACCCAATCGTCTTGCCCGATCCAGTTTGGGCCGACACCAACAGGTCACGGCCTTCAAGATCCGGATTGGTGACCGCCTGCTGAACGGGGGTCAAAGTGTCATAGCCCTTGCGGGCAAGCGCATCTGCGATGGTTTTTTTCACGAGTAAGGTTCTTTGTATGTCCTGGCTGGCGCAAGCCGGATGCCTGTGCCTTGTCCTAGGTTAAGGGTGCCCTCTATCGGGTGACGAGGGGTTTGTATAGGTGTAGCGCGCCGAAGTTTCAGTTCTGGGCGCGACGACAGGGGTATTTGGGCACCCTTGGCACCATACCCCAGATACAGTTCTGAAAGAAGACCCCACCGCTCTACTCGGCAGGTTGGTCGGACTTGGCGTCCTGCATCCGTCCACGCAGTTGTTCCTGCCATTCCTCCATCATCTCGTCGACGCGGTCCATATAGGGTTCATTCTCGAATGGAGGGATGTTGATGTCGTATAGTCCCGCCAGATCCAGCATCACCTCACGGTCGGCAGCTTCGAACTCTCCCAACAGCTTTTCCGCTTGAGTGCGTGTGTGACCCAGCGCTTCGAAAACCGAGCGGCTTGCCCGGATCGAGCTGTCATAGGTCTCGCGTATGATGTCGCGGCAGCCGACGGACCACAGGTCATAGACATGGTTACGGTCGATGGCGCGGGCGACCAGATGCACGTTCGGGTGATGTTCGACCATATAGCGGACCAGTTCCGTGATGGCCTCTTTGTCATCAATGGCGATGACCAGCACCTTGGCTTCATCAATGCCCGCCGCATGAAGTAGGTCGGGACGGGTGGCGTCTCCGAAATGGACGCTAATGTGGAAGCGACGCAGCATTTCCAGCTGCTCGGACGAGTAGTCCAGTACCGTCGTATCATACCCAGCCCCTCGCAGCGCACGGTTTACGATGCCACCGAACCGACCGTGGCCTGCGATGATGATGGGGGCTTCGCCCTCGATCTCGTCCGCCTCGCGTTCTTCCTGCGCGCTGTATTTCGGAGCAATCACACGGTCGTAGAGGATGAACAGGGCAGGGGTTAGAAGCATCGACAGGGCGACGACCAGAAGCAGAAGGTCTGCGATGTCCTGCGGGATCACCGCGTTGGCGACGGTGAACGACAGAAGCACGAAACCAAACTCGCCCGCTTGCGCCAGCCCAAGGGCGAACAACCATTTGTCGCCACCTTGCAGTTTGAAGGCGCGTCCCAGCACCATCAGGATGGTTGCTTTCAACAGGATCAGACCAAGGGTCAGCCCGATGATCAGGCCGAGATTGCTGCCCAGCAGGCCAAAGTTGATCCCGGCCCCCACGGTGATGAAAAAGACACCAAGGAAGATGCCTTTGAACGGATCGATGTCGCTTTCCAGCTCGTGCCGGTATTCGCTGCCCGCCATGACGACGCCTGCTAGGAAAGTCCCCAGCGCAGGTGAAAGGCCCACCATGGTCATCAGAAGAGCAATTCCCAGAACCATCATCAAGGCGGTGGTGACGAACAGCTCACGCAGTCGCGCTTTGGCAACGAAACGGAAGATCGGAGTGGTCAGATAGGTGCCAATGAAGATCACGCCCGCAATCGCTGCCAGCGTGACCAGCCCCGTTTGCCAACCATTCAACCCATCGACCAGGCTCAGGTTCAGCCCGCCGCCATGCCCGTCATCAGGACCCCCGCCGTGTCCGCCGCCGTGTGACAGAGCGTCGACCAGTTCCGGCATTGCCAGCAGTGGGATCAGCGCCAGCATGGGAATCACTGCGATGTCCTGCATCAACAGAACCGAGAAACTCGCCTGACCTCCGTCCGAGCGCAAAAGTCCTTTTTCCCGCAGAGTCTGGTTCACAATCGCGGTCGAGGAAAGGGCCAGTACCAGCCCAATCCCCAGCCCGACCGTCATGGGCTGCCCGAACGCAAGCGATACGGCCAGCACGGCACCGGTCGTGATGGCAATCTGAAGCCCCCCCAGAACAAAAATGCGGCTGCGCATCTCCCACAGGGATTTCGGGTTCATTTCGAGCCCGACAATGAACAGCATCATCACCACACCGAACTCAGCAAAATGCTGAAGCGCAATGACGTCTGCCCCGGCCCAATGTAAAATTGGACTGATCGAGATGCCGGCCACAAGATAGCCCAACACAGATCCCAACCCGAAGCGCGACGCGATGGGAACCGCAATCACCCCGGCCAGAAACAAAGTGAATGTAATCAGCATGAATTCAGCGGTCATGGTGCCCTCGCAATCGGTAACTTCGTAAAAATATGCCCTGTTCGCGTTGGGCGATGTCACTAGAAAAGCGTTCCAAGGGTGGCAGGTCAAGCAAGGGCCGTTTCGGCAGAGGTGGCGGTCGCATGGAAAACCGACCGAAAAAGCACTTTTGACCCTTGCCCCTGCTGGATGACAAAGCTAAACGGGTCAACGGAGACGTGGCCGAGTGGTCGAAGGCGCTCCCCTGCTAAGGGAGTAGGCGGGAAACCGTCTCGAGGGTTCGAATCCCTTCGTCTCCGCCACTAGGCTTTGATATTGTTGGATTAATATTCAATCTGGGCGGCATGCCCCACATAATACCCCACAAAAATGAAGTGCAGTGCGCTGCCGTAAACTCCTGACGGAGAAACTCAAAGTAAGCGGTGTTTTGACCCGACCCTCCCAATCGTTTCGTGATCTGAGATTTCTCGCCTCGTTGATTTGAGGGAGTTTGTTCATAGTCTCCATGAGTAAAGTCGCTCAGATCAACGAGGCGAAGATGCCCAAATCACGATGCACCTGGGAAAGTGGGCTCAAAATATCGCCTACGCATCATGCATGCTAACGATTTCACCATTACAAAGTTTCAGCATGATCCCCTCAATCATCCCCGCCCTCGCGTCCAAGAACTCGCTGTAGTTACCAGATGACAATTCCTCCACGGGTATCGCGTGCGATCGTAGACGCCGACTGACTTCTTCGCCTCCAATCCCGATCTCTTCAGCACGTTCCGCGATATAGACAGAACGAGGTTTTGCCCCAATTGTTCGATTGGTTCGCTAGCTGATGAGTGCACAATTGGCTGACTGGACGTGCTGCAGCAACTGCGCATAAAGCGACTTGGAATCGCTCCTGGAAGGCATTCACACTGTCAATCAGATCGACGTCGATCTCGCGCACGTTGATAAATTTCTTCACCATTTGCAGAAGCGTATTCGGGGCACCTTCTGACGCTTCTTGTCCGTCATCGTCAGCGTCTGTCGGCTTACCTTCAAAGATGGCTGCAGCTTCCGCCATCCCACGCTCCTCTTCCTAGCGGGCAGGGTCAGGATATCTCGTTTCGATGATATCGGTCGCCTTCGACCACTTCAATCAGGATCGTAGCCTATCGAAACGTGAACATTTCAAGCTTAACCGCACCGCTGAGGCGATTGTCGCGCATTTCTGGATCCAATTTTCAGCCCATAGGCAGGCTTGATCAAAAAAGCCGCGGTTTTTGGGGTTGTACCGGCAATTTTTCTGTGGCCTACATAACTGACCGACGGTCATTAAGGCGCGTCGGGTTGACGTAACGTGAGTTGCCACCAGTCAAAGGACCTACGCGATGAAGCTTACTGTGAACGGTGTTGCCCATGATGTGGATGTCGAAGAGGACATGCCGCTTCTGTGGGTTCTGAGGGACGAGTTGAAACTGGACGGCCCGAAATATGGTTGCGGGGTCGCAGCCTGCGGGGCGTGTACGGTGCATGTGGACGGCGTGGCCGTGCGATCGTGTCAAACGATGGTGGGCGACGTGGATGGACCGGTGACCACGATCGAGGGTCTAGGCAATCCCGATGAAATGCACGCGGTGCAGGCGGCTTGGTTGAAGCATCAGGTGGCGCAATGCGGTTACTGCCAGGGCGGGCAGATGATGCAGGCCGCGGATTTGCTGGCGAACAATCCCAACCCCACTGACGCAGACATTGACGATGCGATGTCCGGCAACCTGTGCCGTTGTGGCACCTATCCCCGTATTCGCGACGCCGTGAAAACTGCCGCTGAAACCCTGAAGGTGAGCTAAGACATGGGACGTATCGGAACAATTGCGCGACGCACTTTTCTTGTCGGCTCGGCGGCCCTTCTGGGTGGCGTGGCCTTTGGGTACTACAAATACAAACAGCCCGTGGACAATCCGCTGGACGACGATCTGGCACAGGGCGAAGCAGCCCTGACGCCATATGTTTTGATCAACGCGGATGGTGTCACGCTGATTACTCCGCGTGCAGATAAGGGGCAGGGGGCGTACTCGGTTCAGGCGGCGTTGATTGCCGAGGAACTGGACGTGGAGCTGGACCAGATCAAGGTCGATCCCGGCCCACCGTCGGCAGCCTATTGGAACACCGCGATTGCTGATGAGGGGGTGCCCTTCCCCTCGACCGACCGGGGCATGGCAGCCGAGACCATGCGCGGCTTCATGGGCGCGGTGATCAAGCTGATGGGGATGCAGATTACCGGCGGCTCGACCACAGTGCCGGACGGGTTTGAAAAACTGCGCGTGGCTGGTGCTGTCGCGCGTGAGACCTTGAAGGCCGCAGCGGCAGAGGTATCTGGCCTCTCGGTCACGCAGCTGAAGACGGAACGCGGCGCGGTTGTGTTGCCGGACGGAAAGCGCATTCCTTACGAGGCACTCGCCGCGAAAGCCGCCGAGATCGACCCCGTGACCGACGTAACTCTGCGCCCCTCGACCCAGTGGCGTCTGGTTGGCAAGCCCATGCAGCGTGTCGACATGGTGGCGAAGTCTACCGGGACGCAGGCCTATGGCATCGACTTGCGGATGGAAGGCATGGTGCATGCTGCGGTCCGTGTGAACCCGCGCAAGGGTGGCGAGATGCTGTCCTTTGATGCTTCCGAGGCTGAAGGCATGCGTGGCGTGCAGAAGGTGATCCCGGTCACTGGTGGCGTGGGCGTGATTGCCGACAACACTTGGCGCGCGTTTCAGGCTGTGGATGCGATCGACGTCGAATGGGGCGCTGCCCCGTATCCGGCCGAGCAATCCGAACATTGGCAGGCGTTGGTCGACACGATTGAGGCCGGTGACGCCGACGCCACGCCCCGTGATGATGGAGACGTGGACGGGATTGCCGCCACAGTCGAAGCCGAGTTCCGCGCGCCCTATCTGGCCCACGCGCCGTTGGAGCCGATGAATGCCACCGTGCTGGTCACCGACAACCGCGTCGACGTCTGGACCGGCAACCAGATCCCGCGCATGACGCAAGCCAGTGTCGCCAAGATGACCGGCATGGATTTGGACGACGTACACGTCCACATCTTGATGATGGGCGGCAGCTTCGGGCACCGTCTGGAAGACGAGGCGGTCAAACGCACGACCGAACTGGCGATGGCCATGAAAGGCACGCCCGTCAAACTGACCTATAAGCGCGAGGAAGACACGCTTCAGGATTTCACCCGTCCGTTGGCGCTGATGCGCGGGCGTGGGGCTGTTGCCGATGGCAAAGTGACCGCGATGGACATCCAAGTCGCCGCGCCTTCGATCATGGATAGTCAGATGGCCGAGCGTCAGGGCTTCCCTGTGCCCGGACCCGATACGACCATCACCCAAAGTCTGTGGGACCAGCCCTATGCGATCCCGAACTACCGCGTGACGGGCTATCGCGCGCCGAAGCTCGGCCCGGTCAGCTCGTGGCGTTCAGTCGGATCGTCGCAAAACGGGTTCTTCCATGAGAACTTCCTGAATGCGCTGATCCACGAGGCCGGGGCCGATCCGGTCGAGGAACGCTTGCGCCTGATGACCGATGACTCGTCCCGCAAGGTGCTGGAAGCCGTGGCCGAGATGTCGGGCTGGGGCGGAGAACTGGCCGCAAACAAAGCCCGCGGCGTGGCCTTCTGCCTGTCCTTCGGCACCCCATGTGCACAGATCATCGAGATCACCAATGGTGAGGATGGCATCAAACTGGACAAGGTCTGGGTCGCTGCCGAAGTGGGCAAAGTGGTCGACCCGGTGAATTTCGAAAACCTCGTCGCAGGCGGCGTGATCTGGGGCCTTGGCCACGCGATCAACAGCCAGATCACCTATGCCGACGGCATGGCCGAGCAAGAGAACTTCTGGGATTTCGAAGGGCTGCGGAACTATCAAACGCCCGAGATCATCGTGCGCGGGATGGAGAACCGAGACTACGTCACCGGCGTCGGCGAACCGCCCGTCCCGCCAGCTGCGCCAGCCTTGGCTGAGGCGATTTTCCGGGCGACGGGGGAAAGGCCGGTTGAGATGCCGTTTGGGAATGCTTTTACATTCGTCTAACCATACTACCACACACGGATGTTAGACACATGCACGCGCCTTGTGGCGCGTGCATTTCTTATTTCCGACCTCTTCGTCCAGCCCGCTGCCCCGGCTTCCCTGCCGTGGACCGCCCCTTGGCCTTCTGTGCAGCCTCGCCAGCCGCCTCAATCGCGGATTGCCGTGCCAACGGATCATCCGCCACGGCCAGTTCCACGGCTTCCAATCGGTGCACCTCGTCCCGCAGGCGGGCGGCTTCTTCGAACTCGAGGTTCTCGGCAGCTTTGCGCATTTCGGCCTTGAGGCCCTCCAGATGCGCCAGAAGGTTGTCGCCGACCATGGGTTTGTCGATGGTGGCGGTGACGCGGGACATGTCGGTGTCGCCGTCGTAGAGCCCGGCCAGAACGTCCTCGACATTCTTTTTCACCGTCTCGGGTGTGATCCCGTGTTCGACGTTGTAGGCATGTTGTTTCTCGCGCCGCCGTTCGGTTTCTTTCAGTGCCCGCTCCATCGAGCCGGTGATGCGGTCGGCATACATGATGACGCGACCCTCGGCATTCCGCGCGGCGCGGCCGATGGTCTGGATCAGCGAGGTTTCCGAGCGCAGGAAGCCCTCTTTATCCGCGTCCAGAATGGCGACCAGCCCGCATTCCGGGATGTCCAAGCCTTCACGCAAAAGGTTGATGCCGACCAACACGTCGAACGCGCCCAGACGCAGGTCGCGAAGGATCTCGATCCGTTCGATCGTGTCGATGTCCGAGTGCATGTACCGCACGCGGATGCCCTGTTCGTGCAGGTATTCGGTCAGGTCCTCGGCCATGCGTTTGGTCAGCGTCGTGACCAGCGTGCGCATGTCATTGGCAGAGACTTTGCGCACCTCGTCCAGCAGGTCGTCCACCTGCATCTCGACCGGGCGGATTTCGACCTCGGGGTCCAGAAGGCCCGTAGGACGGATGACCTGTTCAGCGAAGACACCGCCGGTCTGCTCCAGTTCCCAGTTGGACGGTGTCGCGGACACAAAGACCGATTGCGGACGCATCGCGTCCCATTCCTCGAACTTCAGGGGGCGGTTGTCCATGCAGCTGGGCAGGCGGAACCCGTGTTCGGCCAGCGTGAATTTACGACGATAGTCGCCCCGGTACATGCCGCCGATCTGCGGCACCGAGACGTGGCTTTCATCGGCAAAGACAATCGCGTTGTCTGGGATGTATTCGAACAGCGTGGGGGGCGGTTCGCCGGGCGCGCGGCCCGTCAGATAGCGCGAGTAGTTTTCGATCCCGCTGCAGAACCCGGCGGCCTCAAGCATCTCAAGGTCGAACTTGGTGCGTTGCTCAAGTCGCTGGGCCTCCAGAAGCTTTCCTTCATCCTCGAACTGTTTCAGGCGGACGGCGAGCTCTTGCTTGATGCTTTGAATGGCCTGTTTCAGCGTCGGCGTGGGCGTCACATAGTGTGAGTTCGCATAGACGCGGACCTTTTCCAGAGTGTCGGTCTTGGCCCCGGTCAGGGTGTCAAATTCGGTGATACTTTCCAGTTCTTCGCCAAAGAAGGACAGCCGCCAACCGCGATCTTCAAGGTGGCTGGGCCAGATTTCCAGACTGTCGCCACGCACCCGGAACGAGCCGCGCTGGAACGCGTTGTCATTGCGCTTGTATTGCTGCGCCACCAGATCGCGCATGACCGAGCGCTGATCGTATTCCTCGCCGACCGTGATGTCCTGTGTCATGGCGGTGTAGGTTTCAGGCGAGCCGATACCATAGATACAGGACACGGACGCCACGATGATCACGTCATCGCGTTCCAGAAGCGCGCGCGTGGCCGAGTGGCGCATTCGGTCAATCTGTTCGTTGATCTGGCTTTCCTTCTCGATGAAGGTGTCAGACCGCGCGACATAGGCTTCGGGCTGGTAGTAGTCGTAGTAGCTGACGAAATACTCGACCGAGTTTTCCGGGAAGAATCCCTTCATCTCGCCGTAAAGCTGCGCGGCGAGGGTTTTGTTCGGGGCAAGGATGATCGCAGGGCGCTGGGTTTCCTCGATGATCTTGGCCATCGTGAAGGTTTTGCCGGTGCCAGTCGCGCCCAGCAGCACCTGATCCCGCTCGCCATTTTCAATGCCGCTTTTCAGTTCGGCAATCGCCGTGGGCTGATCGCCCGCCGGCTGAAACGGCGTATGCATTACGAACCGCTTGCCGCCTTCCAGCTTGGGGCGGGCCACAGGGGCCATCGTCGGGTTGGTCAGCGGGCTGTGCGGGGTTTGGTCATGGGGCATGCGAATCTCTCCGTTCCCCAAGAATGGTCACTTTTTGTTCTTCTTCAAGGGGGGCTTAACGCTTGAAGAACAAGAATCTCCCCAGAATTGGTGAGTTGTAGTGTTAAGCACTTTTTGAGAGGTTCGTCATATACCCGAAATGTGCCCGAAAACACATTTCGAATTTACAATCAGAGAGAGTATCTCTTGATTGTATTTCAGCATATGAAAAAAACCCATAAGTCCGCTAAGTTTTTGTAAATAAATAATGAATCGATGTGATTTTTTCTAAAATAATGCAATTGAAAGTGTATTTTTTTCTTGCTGCACCCCTTTCTCTGCGATAGCGTAAATGGGCAAGCAGCAGAACGGACTGCCGGTGTCGACGAAACACCCACCCCACCCCTCGCTCCCTCGTCGATTACCGGCAGTCTCCCTGCTCCTCCTCCACTGCCACACTCACGGACATCTAACGGAATGAGATCCTTGCAGAGTGTACGTTCGGCTGCTGTACATCCCTGATTCCGCCTTGAATTGCCGGGCCGCATGACGGATAACCGTCCTAGTTTTGGAAGGAGATACCGAATGCGTGCTCGTATCTATCAGCCCGCCCGCAATGCAATGTCGTCGGGCATGGGAAAAACCAAGGTCTGGGTTCTGGAATATGCAGCCGATGCGGCGCGTGAACTTGACCCTCTGATGGGCTGGACCGGATCGTCGGACACGCAAAGTCAGGTACGCCTGAAATTCCAAAGCAAAGAGGCCGCGCTGGACTATGCCAAAGAGCACGGCATCGAAGCCACGGTGACCGATCCGCACAAGCGTAAGCCGAATATTCGGTCGGGCGGATACGGCGAAAACTTCGCCACCAACCGCCGCGGCCCCTGGACGCACTGAGCCATTCCGGACAATCCTGAAAACCCCGCTTCGTTGCGGGGTTTTGGTTTTCTAGGGTTAGAGGTTCAGGAAGCTTCGCGTTGCGGCCTCGAACTCGCGCGGTTTTTCCGCGTGAAGCCAGTGGCCCGCACCAGGAATCTTGGCCTGTTTGGCTGCCGGGAACAGCGCTTTGATCGTGGGGCGATGCTCCGGCAGGACATAGTCCGAGTTCGCGCCTGCCAAAAACAGGGTCGGACCGTCGAAGGATCCCGATACCTCGGGGAAGCCGACGATTTTGGCCATCTCGGATTGCAGGACATCTAGATTAAGCCGCCACGTCCGCTCTTTCACATTCAGGGATTGCAGCAAAAACGCCCGGACCGAGGCTTCGTCCAGTACTTCCGCCAGTTGGCGGTCAGCGTCCCCGCGCGTGTTCACAAGATCCAGATCAATCGTGCGCATGGCCTCGATCATAGATTGCTGGCTGTGTCGATAGGCGATGGGGGCGATGTCAGCGACCAGAAGCTTGTTCACCAAAGCCGCATCCTGCAGCGCCAGGATCATCGACGCTTTCCCGCCCATGGAATGCCCGATCACATCCGCCTCTCCGCCGATCTCTCGGATCACTCGCGCAAGATCGCCCGCCATGTCGTGATAATTTTGCGTGTCAAACCACGGGCTTTCGCCGTGATTGCGCATGTCGACAGACACCACACGCCGGTCATCCGACAGGCGTTTGGCAATAACGTTCCAGTTGCGCCCCGAGCCAAACAGCCCGTGCACGATCAGGATTGGCGGGCGGGATGTATCGTCCCCGAATGTCTGCATCGTAAGCATATGCCCTGATAGCGTGACGGGCGCTTGGATTGAACCCGGAATTGTCGATGGGCCGGTTTGGGCTTTCGAAACCCCCGTTCTTGAAGCTATGGTTGTGATATTAGCGACCGGAAATATCGGGGATTGAGTTGGACATCGCGGCGCGTACAGATCGGCTTGCACAGTTGCTGGAAGAGCGGCTGGACGTGCGTGGCAAAGGGTTTGACACGAAGCTGCGTCGGGCAGGGCGGCTTCTGCCACGCCATTTGCGCATGAAGGGGCAGATGCTTGTTGATGCGACCGCGCGTGCCGATCATCCCCGACTTCTGCGCCAGCTGGACGAAGCCGCGCTGGATTTGGCGGCGGCGGATCTGGAACGTTATCTGCTAAGCATCGACCCGTGGGAGCGCCGCAAGGGGATAGCGGTGAACCTCAGCGCGGGGCTGCTGTTCAACCTTCTGCTCTTGGCGCTTCTGGTTTTTGGGTTCCTGGTGTGGCGCGGTCTGTTGTGACCTCGCAATAAAAAAACGCCCCCGTTTCCGGGGGCGTTAGTCAGCTCAACTCTGTTCCCAGTGGGATTACAGGTTCGGGTACAGCGGGAAGCGGGCGCAGAGGGCGGCCACTTTTTCGCGGACCGAAGCTTCGGCGTCGGCGTTACCCTCCGGACCGTTGGCGGCCAGACCGTCAACGACTTCGATGATCAGGTCAGCGATTTCGCGGAACTCGGCTTCACCGAAGCCGCGGGTGGTACCAGCGGGTGTGCCCAGACGGATGCCCGATGTGACCATGGGCTTTTCCGGGTCAAACGGGATGCCGTTCTTGTTGCAAGTGATATGCGCACGACCAAGGGCTGCGTCCACAATGTTGCCGGTTACGCCTTTCGGGCGCAGGTCTACCAGCATCAGGTGAGTGTCGGTGCCGCCGGACACGATGTCCAGACCACCTTTGATCAGCTGATCAGCCAAGGCTACAGCGTTCGCGCGTACTTGTTTCTGGTACTCTTTGAATTCAGGGCGCAGTGCTTCACCAAAAGCAGCCGCTTTACCAGCAATCACGTGCATCAAGGGGCCACCCTGAATGCCGGGGAAAATTGCCGAGTTCACCTTCTTCGCGATATCCGCGTCATTGGTCACGATCATACCACCGCGCGGACCGCGCAGGGTTTTGTGGGTGGTCGTGGTGGCCACGTGGGCGTGCGGGAAGGGCGAGGGGTGTTCGCCAGCGGCGATCAGACCCGCGATGTGAGCCATGTCGACCAGCAAATAGGCGCCAACCGAATCTGCAATTTCGCGGAACTTGGCGAAATCGATCTGACGCGGAATGGCGGAACCACCGGCGATGATCATCTGGGGCTTGTGTTCGTTGGCCAGTTCTTGGATCTGGTCATAGTCGATCAGGCTGTCTTCGCGACGCACACCATAGTGCACGGCGTTGAACCACTTGCCCGACTGGTTCGGACGTGCGCCGTGGGTCAGGTGACCACCAGCCGACAGGTCCATGCCCAGAATGGTGTCGCCGGGTTTGATCAGCGCCTGGAACACACCTTGGTTGGCTTGCGAACCCGAGTTCGGCTGAACGTTGGCAAATTCACAGCCAAACAGTTCCTTGGCGCGGTCGATGGCCAGGTTCTCGGCCACGTCGACATACTGGCAACCGCCATAGTAACGACGTCCGGGATAGCCTTCGGCATATTTGTTGGTCAGGACCGAGCCCTGAGCTTCCATCACTGCGGCGGAAACGATATTTTCCGATGCGATCAGCTCGATCTCGTCGCGCTGACGGCCCAGCTCATTGGTGATCGAGCCCCAAAGCTCGGGGTCGCGGGTCGCGAGGGATTCGGTAAAGAAACCTTGGTCACGGGTGGCAGTCATGCGCGTATTCCTTCAATTAAGGTCCGATTTCTCGATTTCCTATCGGAAACATTCCATGTCGCAAAGACCAGAAAGCGACGCGGCGACGGAAAGACGCGGCATTATCTGGTGATTTGTGGAAACATGTGGTTGTTTCGGAAACGAAGGCCGTCAATCGGGACATTTAGCATGAGTCGAAAAATCGCGTTTCTTGCCAGTGACACGACCATCGCGCAGGCAGCACTTGACGAGTTGGTGTCGCGCTATGGGAATGTCGCCGAGGACCAGGCCGATATTATTGTCGCTTTGGGCGGCGACGGGTTCATGCTGCACACGCTCCACAATACGCAGCATCTTCCTGCCCCGGTTTATGGCATGAACTGTGGCACGGTCGGCTTCCTGATGAACGAATACGCGGCCGAGGGGCTGATCGACCGACTGATTGTCGCGGAAGAAGAGGTCATTAACCCGCTGTCCATGCGCGCGGAAACAGCCAAGGGCGCCGTCTACGAGGCGTTGGCAATCAACGAGGTCAGCTTGCTGCGCGCAGGTCCACAGGCCGCGAAGCTTCAGATCAGTGTCGATGGGCGGGTCCGTCTGGATGAACTGGTCTGCGATGGCGCGCTTCTGTGTACGCCTGCAGGCTCGACCGCCTATAACTATTCGGCTCACGGACCGATTTTGCCGATCGGGTCTGATGTTTTAGCGCTGACCGCGATGGCTGCATTCCGGCCCCGTCGCTGGCGCGGCGCGCTTCTGCCAAAGAACGCGGTTGTGCGCTTTGACGTGTTGCAGCACGAAAAGCGCCCAGTGATGGCAGATGCGGACAGTCGGTCGGTGTCTGATGTCGTATCGGTCGAGATCCGATCGTGCAGTAACATTAAGCACCGCATTCTCTTTGATCCCGGTCACGGGCTTGAAGAACGGTTGATCCGCGAACAGTTCGTCTAATAGAAAACGCCCCCGACATTTGGGGGCGTTTCTGTTTCTTTGGTCTGGCTTAGTAGCCGAGCGAGGCCAGCGCCTCTTTGATTTCGTCCAGAATGGCTGGATCGTCGATGGTTGCAGGCATCTTGTATTCCTTGCCGTCCGCGATCGACACCATGGTCGCACGTAGGATCTTGCCCGAGCGCGTTTTGGGTAGGCGATCCACCACCACGCAAAGTTTGAAGGCGGCAACCGGGCCGATCTTCTCGCGGACCAGCTTGACGCATTCGGCGGTGATCTCTTCATCCGGGCGGTCGGTGCCCGCGTTCAGACAGACCATGCCCAGCGGCAGTTGGCCTTTCAGTTGGTCGGTCACACCAATCACGGCACATTCGGCCACGTCGGGGTGCGAGGCCAGAACCTCTTCCATGCCGCCGGTCGACAGACGGTGACCGGCCACGTTGATCACGTCATCGGTGCGCGCCATGATGTAGACGTATCCATCTTCATCAATGTACCCCGCATCACCGGTCTCATAGTAGCCAGGGAAGGTGTTCAGATAGCTCGACTTGTAACGCTCTTCCGCGTTCCACAGGGTCGGCAACGTACCCGGAGGCAGGGGAAGTTTGATGGCGATCGCGCCCAGCTCGCCAGCTGGCATCGGGTGTCCGCCTTCGTCGAGGATCTGCACATCGAAGCCCGGCATTGGGACCGAGGGCGAACCCAGTTTGATCGGCAGTTCTTCGATGCCAATTGGGTTGGCGGCGATGGCGAAGCCGGTTTCGGTCTGCCACCAGTGGTCCACCACGGGCACGTTCAGCTGCTCCTGCGCCCAGACGATGGTGTCGGGGTCGGCACGCTCACCAGCCAGATAGACCTGTTTCAGGCAGGACAGGTCGTATTTCTTCACGAACTCACCCTTCGGGTCCTCGCGCTTCACGGCGCGGAAGGCGGTCGGGGCAGTGAAGAACGACTTCACGTTGTGCTCGGAAATCACGCGCCAGAAGGTGCCTGCGTCCGGTGTGCCAACGGGTTTGCCTTCAAATACAATGGTCGTGTTGCCGTGCACCAGCGGACCATAGGTGATGTAAGAGTGACCAACGACCCAACCCACGTCAGACGCGGCCCAGAACACATCGCCCGGATCGACGTTGTACAGGTTCTTCATGGTCCAGTTCAGTGCAACCAGATGGCCGCCAGTGTGGCGGATAACGCCCTTCGGCTGACCCGTGGTACCCGAGGTGTAGAGGATATAGGCTGGGTGGTTGCCTTCGACAGGCACACAGGCAGCAGGGGTAGCGTTCGCTTCCATCTCGGCCCAGTCATAGTCGCGTCCGTCGATCAGCTCGGCGGGATGCTCTTCACGCTGCAGGATCAGGGTAAAGTCGGGTTTGTGTTCGGACAGGTCAATGGCGCCATCCAGAAGCGGCTTGTAAGCCACGACGCGGCCCGGCTCCAACCCGCAAGAGGCGGCGATGATCGCCTTGGGTTTGGCGTCGTCGATACGTACGGCCAGTTCGTTCGAGGCAAAGCCGCCAAATACGACCGAGTGCACTGCACCAATACGGGTGACAGCCAACATGGCGATCAGGGCTTCGGTGACCATCGGCATATAGATGATGACGCGGTCGCCCTTGGTGACGCCCTTTTCGACCAGAGCGCCCGCGACTTTCTCGACCCGCGATTTCAGTTCGGCATAGGTGGTTTTCGACTGACGGCCTGTGATGGGGCTGTCATAGATGATGGCGACCTGATCGGCGCGTCCGTTTTCTACGTGGCGGTCCACTGCGTTGTAGCAGGTGTTGACCATCCCGTCCGAGAACCATTCGTAGATCGGGGCGTTGCCGTCAAAGAGCGCCTTGGTGGGGGCCTTGTCCCAGCTGATCGCTTGGGCCGCGTCCATCCAGAATGCTTCCGGGTTCGCCTGCCACGCTGCGTAAACGTCTTTGTATGCCATGGTGCACATCCTCCAATTTCCCTTGAAGAATGTGTTACGCCCCTACGACCTATCCGGGCAAGAACCGTGTTGGACGTAGCGTCACATTATCGCGGAAAATTTGCAGGGTGGCGGAAAATCACCTGCAAATTTTTGCAAACCCCTGTGTTTTGAGGGGGCTGAGTTTGAAAAAGGCGAGATTTGCAAAATTGCAAACCTTGCCTTGCAAAGTTTCGCAGGGAATCGTTTAGCCGTAATGCGCGACCGGTGTCCCGGCGATGGCCGACATGTTCAGAAGCCCGCGTGCGGTGATAGAGGGCGTAACGATATGCGCACGGTTGCCCATGCCCATCAGGATCGGTCCGACCTCAAGCCCGCCACCTTTCACCTTCAGCGTATTGCGCACGGCGCTGGCCGCATCCGTGTTGGCAAAAACCAGAACGTTGGCGGGGCCGTCAAAACGCGCGGCGGGGAACAGGCGGCGACGCACCTCGGGATCAAGGGCTGCGTCCACGTGCATTTCGCCCTCGTAGGCAAAGTCACGCGGGGTGGCGTCCAGAATTTCAAGTGCTCCACGCGCACGCGCACCGCTGTCTCCGCCGTGGTTGCCGAATTGCGAATACGAGCAGACTGCGATCTTTGGTTCTACACCGAAACGACGCACATGGCGCGCGGCGGCGCAAACGGTTTCGGCGATCTGCTCGGCACTGGGCGTGTTGTGCACATGGGTGTCGGCGATGAACAGAGGGCCATCCTGTAGGATCATCAGGCTGAGTGCGCCAACCGGGTGCAATTCGGTGTTGCCCAGAATCTGTTGAATATAGTTCAGGTGCCACAGATACTGCCCGAACGTACCAGCGATCAAACTGTCCGCATGGCCCAAATGCACCATGATGCCACCGATGGCTGTGGTGTTTGTGCGCAAGATAGCCTTGGCCAGATCAGGCGTCACGCCCTTGCGGGCCATCAGCTCGTGATAGGCGCCCCAGTACTCGCGGTAGCGGTCGTCGCGTTCGGGATTAACGACCTCGAAATCACGACCGGGAATAATTGACAGACCAGCCCGTTCGGCACGGCGCGCGATCACGTCCGGGCGGCCAATCAGGATCGGTGCGTCCGTGGTTTCTTCGATCATCGCGTTGGCGGCGCGCAATACGCGTTCGTCTTCGCCCTCGGCAAAGACAATGCGGCGTTCGGCGGTGCCGGCAGCTTCGAAGACAGGGCGCATGATCAGCGCAGATTTGAAGACCGACCCGTCCAGTTTCGCCTTGTAGGCGTCCAGATCGTCAACGGGGCGCGTGGCCACACCGCTGTCCATCGCTGCCTTGGCAACGGCGCTGGCGACCACGCCCATCAGGCGCGGATCGAACGGTTTGGGGATCAGGTAGTCTTCACCAAAGGTCAGCTGCTCGCCCTTATAGGCGGCGGCGGCCTCAGCAGACGTTGTGGCGCGGGCCAATGCTGCGATGCCTTCGATGCAGCCCAGCTGCATGGCGTCGTTGATCTCGGTTGCGCCGACATCCAGAGCGCCCCGGAAGATGAAAGGGAAGCACAGAACGTTGTTTACCTGATTTGGAAAATCCGAACGCCCGGTGGCGATGATCGCATTCGGAGCAACCTTGCGCACCTCGTCAGGCATGATTTCCGGTGTCGGGTTGGCAAGGGCAAACACGATCGGACGATCGGCCATCTTGGCCACCATCTCGGGCTTCAAAACGCCGGGGCCCGACAAGCCAAGGAACAGGTCTGCGCCTTCAATCACGTCATCCAGACTGGCCGGGCTGTCGCCTTGTGCGTAATTCGCTTTCTGAGGCGTCATGTCTTTTTCGCGGCCCTCATAAACCAGGCCTTCGATGTCGCAGAGCCAGACATTCTCGCGCTTCACGCCCAGCTTCAGAAGCATATTCAGGCAGGCAATGCCGGCAGCCCCGCCGCCGGTCGAGACGACCTTGATGTCTTCGAAGGACTTGCCCGCCACTTTCAATGCATTGGTGGCTGCGGCCCCGACCACGATAGCGGTTCCGTGCTGATCATCGTGAAAAACGGGGATGTTCATCCGTTCGCGGCAAATTTGTTCAACGATGAAACAATCGGGTGCCTTGATGTCTTCTAGGTTGATCGCGCCAAAGCTCGGCTCCATCGCGCAGACGATCTCGGCCAGCTTTTCGGGATCAGATTCGTTCAGTTCGATGTCGAAGCAGTCGATATTGGCGAACTTCTTAAAGAGTACCGCCTTGCCTTCCATTACAGGCTTCGAGGCCAGTGCTCCGATATTACCTAGCCCTAGTACCGCAGATCCGTTCGAGACCACGGCGACCAGATTGCCGCGCGCAGTATAACGGCTTGCAACAGAAGGATCTTTTGAGATCTCAACGCAGGCTTCAGCCACTCCGGGAGAGTAAGCAAGGCTTAGGTCACGCCCGTTCGCCATCGGCTTTGTCGCGCGGATTTCAAGCTTTCCGGGCTGTGGAAATTCGTGATAATCCAATGCGCGTTTGCGCAAATAGCTGTCTTCGGACATCGAGGCCTCCCAAGGTGTTTTTCAGATAGTTTAACTTTAAACCATCATCCTCCATCACCCCGATACACCAGCTATGCAAGGGCAATCAAGTCTGCAGTGTGTACATTAGCATGGCATTACCTTGCGGCCAGCCCTTTGATGCACCGATTGCGCTTGCATCCGCGTATGCAGAGGTTCAGGGTTGCTGGATAGAATTTTTGCAGGAGCGGACCATGTCGCTGTTGGAAGCTGCCAAAGCCGTGCGCGAAAATGCGCATGCCCCGTATTCGAATTTCAAGGTCGGTGCCGCGCTGCGCACAAGCGCGGGCGTTGTGCATGTCGGGTGCAATGTCGAAAACATCGCCTATCCCGAAGGGACCTGTGCCGAAGCCGGCGCAATTGCCGCCATGTGCGCGGCGGGCGAACGCGAGATCGCCGAAGCACTGGTGATCGCGGACGCGCCTTTGCCGGTGACGCCGTGTGGCGGGTGCCGTCAGAAACTGGCCGAGTTCTCGGGGCCGGATGTCAAGATCACTATGATGACGATGGGGGGCGAAAGCCTGACCATGACTATGGCGGAGCTTCTACCCGGCGCATTTGGGGCCGCGCATATGGAGAACACATGACCCGCGCCTTCCTAATCGTGCTGGACAGCGTCGGCTGCGGCGGCGCCCCTGATGCACATAAGTTCTTCAACGACAAAACCGTGCCGGACACCGGTGCCAACACGCTGGCCCATATCGCGCAAGCCTGTGCGGAAGGTCACGCGGTAGAGGGGCGCTCGGGGCCGCTTTCCCTGCCAAATCTGGATGCTCTGGGGTTGGGGGCGGCGATCCGTTTGGCCTCGGGGGACGACACTCCAGGTTTAGATGCCACGCCCGCCGGGCTGTGGGGCGCAGCGCAGGAGGTCTCTCCGGGCAAGGACACGCCCACCGGGCATTGGGAGATCGCCGGCGTCCCGCTGCCGTGGGACTGGGGCTATTTCCCGGACGCCACGCCGACTTTTCCCGAAGACCTGACCGCTGCCATTTGCGCGGCGGCAGATGTGGACGGCATTCTGGGTGATAAACATGCGTCGGGCACGGCGGTGCTGGATGAACTTGGGGCCGAGCACATCCGCACCGGGCGTCCGATCGTCTATACCTCGGCCGATAGTGTCGTTCAGATCGCCGCACATGAAGAGCATTTCGGTCTAGAGCGCCTCTATGCGCTGTGCGAAGCGGTTGCGCCGATGGTGCATGACATGCGCGTCGGCCGCGTCATCGCGCGCCCCTTTGTGGGCTCGGAAGCCGAGGGGTTCACCCGCACCACCAACCGCCGCGACTATGCGATGACCCCGCCGGAACCGACCCTGTGTGACTGGGTGACGGATGCGGGCGGCAAGGTGCATGCTATTGGTAAGATCGGCGATATCTTTGCACACCGCGGGATCACCTCTGTCCAGAAAGGGGCGGATTCGGACCTGATGGAGTATCTGGTGACCTCGTTCGATGATGCGCGGGATGGCGATCTGGTCTTCGCGAATTTTGTCGAGTTTGACGCAATCTATGGCCACCGCCGCGACATCTCGGGCTATGCCCGTGCGTTGGAATGGTTTGACAGTCAGATGCCGCGCATCCTCGGTAAAATGCGTGCGGGCGACTTGGTGTTGTTTACTGCCGATCATGGCAACGATCCCAGCTGGGTCGGCACTGATCACACCCGTGAACGCGTGCCTGTCGTTGCTGCTGGAATGGGCTGCCGCGAGATCGGTTTGGTTGGGTTTTCTGATATTGGCGCCTCGGTCGCGGCCCATCTGAGGCTGGACACGCGTGGCGCAGGAGGGTCGTTTTTATGAGTTTCAGTGAGCTAAAAAAGGTCGAACTACACCTGCATATTGAAGGGGCTGCACCGCCCGCGTTCATCCGATCTGTGGCCAAGGAAAAATCCGTCGATCTGTCGGGGATTTTTACCGAAGATGGCGGTTATGCCTATCGCGATTTCTGGCATTTCCTTGAAGTGTATGAGGCCGCGACCTCGGTCCTCACGGGCCCCGAGGAATTTCGCCGCCTGACCAAAGCTGTCTTGGAGGCCTGCGCCGAAAAGGGCGTGGTCTATGCCGAAACCTTTTTGTCGCCGGATTTCTGCGGTGGGCGTGATGTTGCCGCGTGGAAGGACTATCTGGCGGCCATTCAAGACGCTGCCGACGAGGCCGAGCGCGACATGGGCATCACTCTGCGCGGGATTGCCACCTGCATCCGCCATTTCGGCCCGGAGATGGCCCGCGAAACCGCGCTTTGTGCGCAGGAAACGGCCGGTGGTTTTCTGACCGGCTTCGGCATGGGCGGGGACGAAAAGTCCGGCAGCCAGGGCGATTTCGCCTATGCCTATGACATGGCGCGCGAGGCAGGGCTTCGCCTGACCACCCATGCAGGCGAATGGAACGGACCCGATGAGGTCCGCGCTGCGCTGGACGATTTGAAGGTTGAACGCATCGGCCACGGCGTACGTGCGATCGAGGACTTGGCGCTGGTGGATCGGCTGGCTGAAGACGGTGTGACGTTGGAAGTCTGCCCCGGCTCGAATGTGTTTCTTGGCGTGTATCCCAACCTCGCCTCGCACCCGATCGCAAAGCTGCGCGAGCGTGGGGTGAATGTGACCGTTTCGACGGATGATCCCCCGTTCTTCCGGACGGATATGAACAAGGAATATGAAGACCTATCGCGCCAGTTCGGCTGGACAGCCGAAGATTTTCGCGATCTGAACGTGGTTGCCATTGACGCGGCTTTCTGCGACGACGCCACCCGCACCCGCATCCGCAAAGAATTGGAGACGCAAGATGTATGATCACCTGACCGTTGTTGATCACCCCCTGATCCAGCACAAGCTGACCTTGATGCGGGACGAAGCCACGCCCACCAGCCTGTTCCGCCAGCTTCTGCGCGAAATCAGCCAGCTTCTGGCCTATGAGATCACCCGCGAATTGCCGATGACCACGAAAACCGTCACCACGCCGATGGAGGACATGGAGGCACCGACCCTAGCGGGACGTAAATTGGCACTGGTGTCGATCCTGCGCGCAGGCAATGGCTTGCTGGATGGCGTGCTAGAGCTGATCCCCTCGGCGCGTGTGGGTTTTGTCGGTCTTTACCGTGACGAAGAAACGCTGGAGCCGGTCGAGTATTACTTCAAGGTTCCCGAGCATATGGACGAACGTCTGGTAATCGCGGTGGACCCGATGCTGGCCACCGGCAACAGCTCGGTTGCGGCGATTGATATGCTGAAAAAATCGGGCGCGAAGAACATCCGCTTCTTGTGCTTGCTGGCGGCCCCGGAAGGTGTCGCGCGCATGAAAGAGGCCCATCCTGATGTTCCGATCATCACGGCCTCGCTGGATGAGAGACTGAACGAAAAAGGCTATATCGTTCCGGGTCTGGGTGACGCGGGCGACCGGATGTTCGGCACCAAGTAAAATACACGGCAATCGCTGTGTGACGAGCGCCCGTCTGCATGTCAGACGGGCGTTTTTATTCGCCGCAAACGCCCTGCAGCCTGATCCAATCGCCATCAGACAGAAGGGGTTTCGCGATGTCTTCGGGCACCGGGTCGGCCTCGATCAGGTCCAGCGTGGTCTCGCCCGTCAGGTCCAGCGCATAGGCATAGGGTGTCGCGCTGACGCCATGTGTCTTGAACCGTTCCAGAAGCGCTGTTGTTTGGACCTCGGTTTGCGGCGTGGTCAGAAGATCTTCTGCATACTCATCAATTGCAGCCTCGGGCAGATAGCCGGTTGTCAGCAACTGCACTGTGCCGCGCAGGCCAACATGGTTCAGAAGTGGGATTATCGGATCTGTGCTATCGCGACGCAGCTCTTCGGCCAAAAGGAAGCCTGCCAGCACCTCGGGATGTTCGAAATCTTCAATTAAGGCGCGGTTCAGAAGGGTGATATTTCCGGGCAAATGCTTGGAGCTTTGCACGCCGGACGACAGTACGACCACCCGCAGGTTTGGATTTCCGGTCGTGTTCCGGGCCAGCCGGGTCAACACCGAACGCCCCTCGCGCCCACGGCATTCCTGTCCGGTGATCCGCCCGATCCGCGTCAGGATTTGCTGCCCAATGGCGGCACGTGTGGGCTCGGGCACGACCGAGACCGTGTAATTGCGCAGCGCACCCGGCAACCAGAAGACCGCGAGCAGCAGCAAGGACACCAGCACACCCGCCGTCACCAAGTGACGTAGTCGACCGGGATGGGGGCGACGACGCTCGATCAGCTTACGCACCTTTTCCAGCGCGCGGATCATGTCGTCATCCTCGGTTTCCAGCTCTTCCGTGGCATCATCGCCGGGGCGGAAAATGGCGGGACGTTCGCCGGGATTGACGCGCTGGATCGCGGGCAGGGACCAATGGTTCAACACGTTCTCGCGCATGTCCGAGATCGTTAGCGTTGCATCCCCAAGGGACAATAGGACATCCATCCTCTGCGCGCCTTCTTCAGGACGCCAAAGGGCCGTGGCCTCAAGCCGCTCGTATTTGGTCAGGGCCGTCATGTTCGGACGGTGCTTTCTGCTCGTTCTTAATTGCGCACAGAATAGCGCTTCCCCGCCCGCCCGGCAATCGGAACCGCCTTAGTCGCCTGAACGCGCCCAGTCACGCAGCTGGAACTTCTGGATTTTTCCCGTCGAGGTTTTGGGAAGCTCGCAGAACTCAATCCGCTTTGGCGTCTTGAACCCGGCCAGGCGTTCACGGGCGAAGGCGATCAGGTCCGCCTCGCTGACATCGCTGCCGTCCTTCAGTTCGACATAAGCGCAGGGGATTTCGCCCCATTTGTCATCCGGCTTTGCGACAACGGCACACAGGCTGACGGCGGGATGGTGCATCAACACGCCCTCGACCTCGACCGAGCTGACATTTTCGCCGCCCGAGATGATGATGTCTTTCGAACGGTCGGTGATCTTAATGTACCCGTCCGGCGTTTGATAGGCGACGTCGCCCGAGTGGAAATAGCCACCCTGAAACGCCTCGGCGGTGGCCTCGGGGTTCTTCAGATAGCCTTTCATGACCGAGTTTCCGCGGATCATGATCTCGCCGGTGGTTTCGCCGTCCAGCGGCACCTGCGCCATGGTCTCGTCCAATACGGTGATGTCTTCCATTTGCGGGAAGGCGACGCCCGTGCGGGCTTTGATCGCGGCGCGTTCCTCTTGCGGAAGATCGTCCCATTCGGGGCCGTTCCACAGGCATTCGGTCACGTGACCATAGGTTTCGGTTAGGCCGTAAACCTGTGTGACGTTGAAGCCCAAGGGTTCGATGGCGGCGAGTGTCGCTGCGGCGGGGGGCGCACCGGCTGTGAACACCTCGACCACGTGATCGAAGCTGCGGTGGTGTTCCTCGGGCGCGTTTACGATCATGTTCAAGACGATCGGTGCGCCGCCGAAATGGGTTACGCCCTCGTCCGCGATGGCATCGTAGACGGCCTTCGCGGTGATCGCGCGGCAGCACACAACGGTGCCGCCCAGAACCGGCATCATCCACGTGTGGTTCCAGTTGTTGCAGTGAAACAGCGGGACGATGGTCAGGTAGCGCGGATAAAGCTGCATGTTCCAGCTGATCGGCGTGCCCATCGTCATCAGGTACGCGCCGCGATGGTGATAGACCACACCTTTGGGCCGTCCGGTGGTGCCAGAGGTATAGTTCAGCGCAAGGCTTTCCCATTCGTCCTGCGGCATGATCCAGTCGAAATCCGGATCGCCGCTGGCAAGCAGGTCTTCGTATTCCTGATAGCGGCCCGAAGCCGGGAAGCCCGCGTCGGGGGCGGCGACCTCGATGATCTCGGGCTGCGCTGATCCGTCTTCTGACATCAGCTTGCAAGCAGCTTCGGCCAAGGGGATCAGTTCGCTATCGACCAGAATGGCTTTTGCTGCGCCGTGACCAAAAATGTAGGCGACCGTGTCCACATCCAGCCGCGTGTTGATCGTGTTCAGAATGGCGCCGCAGGCCGGGATGCCAAAGCTGGCTTCCACATGGGCCAGCGTGTTGTGTAGAAGCGTCCCCACCACGTCACCGGGCTGGATCCCGCGCGCCGCCAACGCCGAGGCCAAGCGGCTGACACGCCCGTGGTATTCACGATAGGTCAGGCGGCGATTACCGTCGATGACGGCCTCGCGGTTGGGAAACACCTTCGCGGCACGTTGAAGATGTGAAAGCGGGGTCAACGGCACAAAGTTTGCCGCACATTTATCCAACCCGCGTTCGTCTGCCATCCAACCCATTCTCACTCCTCCCAAAAGCGATGTGTTTTCTTAACCTGTGTCGTTTTCCGAGTGGACCCCAGTGTTGCCCCGTGGTCAATGGCTTCAAGAGGCTTTTCGAACAAGGAAAACGACATGGCGGCAGACAGACCATTGGCAGCGGCGGGATTTATCTTTGCTGCGATGTTCTTTCTTGGGTTCTTCGACAACCTTGTGCGCCAGATCGCGCCCGAGCTTGGATTGTGGCAGTTCCACCTGATGCGGACCGTGATGGCCTTTGGCCTGTTTGCGCTGATGTCCCTGTCCGATCGTGTCCGGTTGCGCCCTATTCGGACCTGGGCGGTGATGGTGCGCGGAGGTTTGGCCGCCCTTGCGATGCTGTTTTACTTCGGCGGGCTGGGCTTTTTGCCGGTGGGGCAGGTGGCCTCGGGCCTGTTCACTGCGCCGATCTGGGTAATGCTGATCTCGGCTATGTTCTTTGGAAAACCCATTGGGTTCACACGGATGGGGGCGGCCCTTGTGGGCTTCGTCGGCGTGGTCATCGTGCTGGACCCGTTTAGCGAAGGCATTCGCCCGGCGGTCGTTGTGCCGATGGCGGCGGGATTTTTCTATGCACTGGGGGCCATCGCGACGCGGCAATGGTGCGAAGGGGAAACGGCGCTGTCCATGTTGGCGGCCTTCTTCCTGTGCTTGGGCGTGTTTGGTGCGATTGGAACCGTCATCATGACGGTCTGGCCACATGAGGTGCCTTTGGGCGCGGATGGCTTCATCCTGCGCGGCTTCGTCTGGCCCAGTGGCTGGGCGCTGTTCATCACCTTCTTGCAGGCCTTCGGGTCGATCCTCGGGGTTGGGCTGTTGTTCCGCGGCTATCAACTGGGCGATCCGGCGCAGGTGGCGATCTATGAGTATTCGCTTTTGGGCTTCGCAGCAGCGTGGAGCTTTGTCTTGTATGGCGACCGATTGGGGTCGAGCGCGGTGTTGGGTATGGTGTTGATCGTGGTGTCGGGCGTCGTCATCACGCTGCGGTCGCGTGACAGTTAACTGATAGGGGCTTTGCCCCTCTGCGCTGCGCGCATTCACCCCAGGATATTTCAGGCAAGAAAATAAGAAAACGGCCCGGAGTGTATCCGGGCCGTTTTTTGTTTGGATCAGGCTGCGTCTTGGGCGCTGTCGAAGCGGCCATAGAAGGTCTCGCCCTTGTCAGCCAGATCACGCAGCAGAGCTGGCGTTGTGAAGCGCGTGCCGTGCGCTTCGGTCAGGCCATCGCAGATCTCGACCGCTTTGCCCGCGCCGATCATGTCCAGCCAGCTGAAGGGACCGCCCGACCACGGGGCGAAGCCCCAAGCCAGGATTGCGCCGACATCGCCTTCGCGGATGTCTTCCAGCACACCTTCTTCCAGCGCGCGGACGGCTTCCAGAACCTGGCTCATCATCAGGCGATGTTTGACTTCGGTCAGATCAGGCTGATCGTCTGCCAGCGGGAACTTGTCGCCAAGACCTTCCCACAGACCGCTGCGCTTGCCTTTCTCGTCATAGTCATAGAAGCCCGCATTTGCCTTGCGGCCCATGCGGCCTTCGTCGGCCATCCAGAAGATGATCTCGTCAACCGCGTCATCCGGATAGTCAGCACCCATCGCGGCCTTGGTGGCCTTGGCGATTTTTACACCCAGCTCGATCGAGGTCTCGTCGACCAGCTGAAGCGGCCCAACAGGAAAACCCAGCAGGCGTGCAGCACCTTCGACCAGCGCGGGCGAGACACCCTCGCCAACCATGCGCATGCCTTCGTTGATGTAAGGGATGATGCAGCGGTTGCAGTAGAAGAAACGTGCGTCGTTCACCACGATTGGCGTCTTGCGGATCTGGCGCACATAGTCGAGCGCCTTGGCCACCGCACGCGGGCCAGTTTCTTTGCCTTTGATGATCTCGACCAGCATCATGCGCTCAACGGGGCTGAAGAAGTGGATGCCGATGAACTGATCCGGGCGTTCCGAGGCCTTCGCCAGCTCGGTGATCGGCAGGGTCGAGGTGTTGGTGGCATAGATGCAATCGGGGCCAACGACGGCCTCGACCTTCTTGGTCATCTCGGCTTTCACACCCACGTCTTCGAACACAGCTTCGATGATCAGATCGGCGCCCTTCAGCGCCTCAAGATCGGTCGTCGCGGTGATGGCCGACAGAACGGCCTCTTTCTTCTCGGGCGTGGCTTTCTTGCGGGCGATGCCCTTGTCCAGATAGCCCTCGGAATAGGCCTTGCCGCGATCTGCGGCTTCCTGCGTTTGGTCGATCAAAACGACTTCCATTCCTGCCATGGCGGATACCAGCGCGATGCCGGCGCCCATCATGCCCGCACCCAACACGCCGACCTTCTTGACCGACTGGTCGTCGACATCTTTCGGACGCACGGCACCTTTTTCCAGCGCCTGCTTGTTGATGAATAGCGAGCGGATCATGGCGGACGATGACGGGTTCATCAGCACGTTCACGAACCAGCGGCATTCCACGCGCAGCGCATCGTCGAAGGGCACCATCGCGCCTTCATAGACAGCTGCCAGAAGAGCCTTTGCGGCGGGATAAACGCCATTGGTCTTGCCGTGGATCATCGCGGCGGCCCCAACGAAGGTCTGGAAGCCAGCGGGGTGATAGGGTGCGCCACCGGGCATCTTATAACCCTTGGCATCCCACGGCTTCACGATGTCGGCGTCGGTGGCGTTCATAACCCACTCTTTCGCGCGGGCTTGCAACTCGTCTGCCGGAACAACCTCGTCAATCAGGCCAGCGGCCTTGGCTTTGGCGGGGGCTACGGTCTTGCCTTCCAGCAGGAACGGCGCTGCCGCCATCGCGCCCATCTTGCGCACCAGACGGGTGGTGCCGCCTGCGCCCGGGAAGATGCCGACCATGATTTCCGGCAGGCCGATCTTGGCCTTGGGGTTGTCCGCCGCGATGATGCGGTGACAGGCCAGCGGGATTTCCAGACCGATGCCAAGCGCGATGCCGGGCAGGGCGGCGACAATCGGTTTGCCACCTTTGTTGGTCTTGGGGTCCATGCCTGCGCGCTCGATCTTACGCAGGGCACCGTGCATCGACATGATGCCGTCGAACAGACCCTGCGCCGGGTTGTCGCCCGCGTCGGATTTCATCTGAGCGATCACATTCAGGTCCATTCCCCCCGCGAAGTCTTTCTTCGCCGAGGTGATGATCGCACCCTTCACATTGTCATCGGACAGAACGGTGTCGACATGTGCGTTCAGCTCTTCAAGCGCGGCATAGGACAGCACGTTCATCGATTTGCCGGGAACATCCCAAGCGATGGTGGCGACGCCGTCGGCGTCCACGGAATAGTGAAAATCAGCCATGATTACGTCTCCTTACACGCGTTCCAGAATGGTGGCGGCACCCATGCCCGAGCCAATGCAAAGCGTGGCCAGACCGGTTTCCTTGTCGGCGCGCTCCATTTCATCCAGCAGGGCGCCAAGGATCATCGCGCCGGTGCCGCCCAACGGGTGACCCATGGCAATCGCGCCGCCGTTGACGTTCACCTTGTTGGTGTCGGCGTCAAAGGCTTGGATGAAGCGCAGAACGACGGATGCGAAGGCTTCGTTCACCTCAAACAGGTCGATGTCGCTGATCGACATGCCGGCCGCGGCCAGAACGCGTTCGGTCGCGGGGACCGGGCCCGTCAGCATGATGGTCGGATCAGTGCCCACTTTCGAGGTCGCCTTGATGCGCGCGCGGGGCTTCAACCCGTGACGCTCGCCGAACTCTTTGTTGCCGATCAGGATCGCAGCCGAACCATCCGCGATGCCGGACGAGTTGCCAGCGTGGTGGACGTGGTTGATCTTTTCCAGATGCGGATATTTCAGCAAGGCCACGGCATCAAAGCCCGGCATTGCCTCGCCCATCGCCTTGAACGAGGGGTTCAGGCCGCCCAGCGTCTGCATGGTGGTTTCGCGGATCATCTCGTCTTCGGCCATCACGGTCAGGCCGTTCTGATCAATAACGGGGATGATCGACTTGAAGCGGCCTTCCGCACGGGCGGCGGCGGCGCGTTTCTGGCTTTCGACCGCATAGGCGTCGCAGTCATCGCGGCTGAAACCGTATTCAGTCGCGATGATGTCTGCCGAAATACCTTGTGGCACGAAATAAGCTTTCATCGCCAGATGCGGGTCGGCGGCAATCGCACCCCCGTCCATGCCCATCGGCACACGGCTCATGCTTTCTACGCCACCGGCGATATAGGCGTCACCCGCTCCGCCACGCACTTGGTTGGCGGCCATGTTTACGGCCTCAAGACCGGATGCACAGAAACGGTTGATCGAGACACCGGGAATGCGCTCGTCCAGATCGGAATAGAGCACGGCGGAACGGGCCAGACAGGCACCTTGTTCGCCCACCTGGGTCACGTTGCCCCAGATCACATCCTCGACGGCGTGACCGTCCAGATTGTTGCGCTCTTTCAGCGCGTTAAGCGCAACAGACGACAGGCGTACCGAAGTCACTTCGTGCAGGGTGCCGTCTTTCTTGCCCTTGCCGCGCGGGGTGCGCACGGCGTCATAAATATAGGCGTCGTTCATCGTTGATCCTTTCGAAATCATGCGCGGTCGGCAGGCGATCCGGGCATCAGGTCATAGGGGTGTTTCCAGCCGGGCGTTTCCGAAATCCGGGTCAGCCAGGCGTCAATTGCGGGCCATTCGGCGCGGTCGAAGCCGAAGGGTTCGGGATAAAACAGGTAGCCGCAGCACGAGATGTCGGCGATCGTGATCTGATCTCCGACCAGCCAGTCGCGGCGCGACAGTTCGGCCTCCAGCGTCTTGTACGCGGATTTGAGGCGAGCTTGGTTGAAGGCAATCACCTCGGCCGGGCGTTTGTCTTCGGGCAGGAAGTTCATCAGGAAGCGGGTCGTGCCAGCCATCGAGGACATCTTGTGATTGTCCCAGAACTGCCAGCGCAGGATCTCGCGGCGCTCTTCGGCGCTGCGTCCACCCAACTTTCCGGATTTTGACGTCACATAATCCTGAATGGCGCCGGATTGCGATAGAGTCACATTTCCGTCCACCATCACAGGCACTTCGCCCATCGGGTTGATCTCGCGGTATTCCGGGCTGCGGGTTTCGCCCTTGAAGAAGTCGACAAAGACCGGTTCCCACTCCAGCCCGGACAGTTCCAGTGCCAAAGCGGCCTTGTAGGCGTTTCCGCTTTCTCCGAAGCAGTAAAGTTTGATGGTCATGGCGTCCTCCCGGCGCGTTATCGGTGTGAACTGTGCGCCCCGCGCGAGATGCTGCAAGGGCGCACAGAAATGTGTCAGGGGGCTAGGGTCAGAACTGATCTGCCTCCAGCGCCATCACCGTGTCCGCACCGCTTTCGATCCGTGAAAGATGCATCAACGTGGCGGGCAGGCGGCGTGCCATATAGTAGCGCGCAGTGGTCAGCTTGGTCTCATAGAACGTCGCGTCGCCTTCGCCGCTTTCCAGCGCGTCAAGGGCTGCGCGGGCCTGACGGGCCCACATGAAACCAAGGCAGACATGTCCGAAGAGGTGCATGAAATCATACGACCCAGCCAAAGCGTTGTTGGGGTTCTTCGCGGCCGATTGCATGAAATACATGGCCGAGGCTTGCAGGTGTTTAGAGGCGGTTTTCAGCGGTTCGATGAAGTCTTTCATCTCGTCGCTGTCCTGTTCTTTGCAATAGGATTTAACCATCTCAAAGAACGCCATGATTGGCTTGCCACCATCTGCGGCCAGCTTACGGCCGACAAGGTCCAACGCCTGAACACCGTTGGCACCTTCATAGATCTGGGTGATACGGGCATCGCGCGTGAACTGGCTCATGCCGTGTTCTTCGATATAGCCGTGGCCACCATAGATCTGTTGCGCCAGCACGGTCATGTCATAGCCCTGATCGGTCAGGAACCCTTTCAGAACCGGGGTCATCAGGCTGATGAGGCCATCGGCATCCTTGTCATCTGCACGATGCGCCTGGTCGATCAATTGTGCCCCCCACAGAAGGAACGCACGCGCGCCTTCGACGAAACTTTTCTGATCCATCAGCGAACGGCGAATGTCCGGATGCACGATCAGCGGATCGGCGGGGCCATCGGGGTTCTTTACGCCCGTTACGTCGCGGCCTTGCAGGCGGTCCTTGGCATAGATGACGGCGTTCTGATACGCGGCCTCGGCCTGCGCCAGACCCTGCATCGCCACGCCCAAACGAGCCTCGTTCATCATGGTGAACATGGCGCGCATGCCCTTGTGCATATCGCCCAGCAGGTACCCCGTTGCCTCGTCATAGTTCATAACGCAGGTCGAGTTGCCGTGGATGCCCATCTTTTTCTCGATGTTGCCCACCGAGACACCGTTGCGCGATCCGACCGAGCCGTCGTCGTTCACATTGAATTTCGGCACGATGAATAGCGACACGCCTTTGATGCCCTCGGGGCCACCCGGGATCTTCGCCAGTACAAGGTGAATGACGTTGTCCGACATGTCGTGGTCGCCGGCCGAGATGAAGATCTTCTGGCCCGAAACCATGTACGACCCATCGTCCTGCGGCTCAGCCTTGGTGCGCATCAGGCCCAGGTCGGTGCCACAATGCGGTTCCGTCAGGTTCATGGTGCCGGTCCACTCGCAGCTGACCATCTTAGGTAGATAGGTCGCTTTCTGTTCGTCTGTACCGTGGGCCAGAATGGCCGAGGCCGCGCCGTGGGTCAGACCCTGATACATGGTGAAGGCCTGATTGGCAGCCGAGAACATCTCGCCCACCGCAGTGCCAAGAAGCACTGGCATGTTCTGGCCGCCGAATTCCTCTGGCATGTCCAGCCCGGTCCAGCCGCCTTCTTTCATCTGCTCAAACGCAGCCTTGAAGCCGGTGGGTGTGTAGACGACGCCGTTCTCCAGCCGGCAGCCTTCCTGATCGCCCACTACATTCAGCGGGGTCAGAACCTCGCTTGCCACCTTGCCGGCTTCTTCCAGAACCGCGCTGGTGAAGTCACGTTCCAGATCCCCATATCCGGGAATGTCAGATTGCTCGGCCTTCAGCACATCGTGCAGAAGAAAGGCCATGTCTTGGGTGGGCGCGATATAGCTGGGCATGTCGGGCGTCCTTTCCGGTCAGCTGTTTTCTTCGAACGAGGCGATTTTCGCTTGGCCCCATTCCAGTTGTTCGGTCAGATCGTCAATGGCTTCATCCAGTTCCTCGCGCTGACGCTTGAGGTCATCAAGATGCCCTTTGGCCACGTCGACAGTGCGGATCAGCTGCGTCTGCTGCTGGTCGCCCATGTCATAGAGGTCCAAAAGTTGGCGGATCTCTTCCAGTGCAAAGCCAAAGCGCTTGCCGCGCAGGATGAGTTTCAGCCGCGCACGGTCACGTTTGGTGAACAGGCGCTTCTGGCCTTCCCGGATCGGGGAAAGCAGTTCTTTGGCTTCGTAGAAGCGCAGCGTCCGCGCGGTGACGTCGAACGCATCGCACATCTGGCGAATGGTCATAAGATCGTCGGTCATTTGATACTCCATACATTTCCGACACTGGCCACGGATCTGACCAGTTCCGTCTACATTATATGTTTACGTTTACGTAAATGTAACGTGACGTCGCGTCTTTTCTTGTCGTGGCGTAAAGCCTGATTTTACTGGGGATCGACAAGGGGCTGATTTTCAACCAAAAATCAGTTTCCCTAAGGGCAGGTAATTTTTTTCGGGTTTTGGAGCGCGAGGTTACCTTAGGGCAGTAAACAGCCCAACTCTTCGCGCCGAATCGCTTCTTGGGCTGTGATCAGCCGAGCCCGTCAGCAACGTCATCGCGCAGTTTCTGCAGGTCGGTGATGCTTTCAGACAGCTCTTCATACTGGGTGCGAAGGGCCGAGAGTTGACGGTCCGCCAGCTCGACCCAAGCCTGGTTTTGCGCATCAGTGCCTTTTTCATCATAGATCAAAAGCCACTGGCGCAGTTCTTCCAGTGAAAACCCAAAGCGGCGACCACGCAGAATCAGCGTCATCCGGGCCACTTCGCGCGGGGTGTAGAAGCGCGACCGGCCTTCCTTTTCGGGGTTCAGAAGCTCGATATACTCGTAGTAGCGCAGAGTGCGCGGGGTAACATCGAACTTTGCGCACATTTCTTTGAATGTCAGGCGGTCGTCAGACATAGCGCTCCCCTCGGCTTCACTTCGGTCCACCGTAAAGGACTGAGCGGATTGGTGCAATTCAGTAGAACCACGCGGTTGACGGGCGATTTTACGAATTGTGGTTGGGGCCGAAACACGGCCCCAACAGGTCTTAATTCATAAAGCCGGGTGCGATTATGTAGAATGCATAGGCGATGATCATGGCTGGGATCGTCGAATACAGCGTCGCAACGATTGCTGCCTTCGGGTTCAAGGCGATCGCCGGGAACAGCGCGTCGCCATCATTTGACACTGCGTTGCCCATAAGCGCTGCAAACGGAATGATGCCGTTCAGATACAGCGTGGTGACCAGAACCTGAGGTCCACAGCCGGGGATCAAACCAATCAACACGCCCATCAAAGGCAGAAGCGGTGCGATCGACTGGAACAGCAATTCAAGGTCCAGTCCGCCAAACTCGGCCACATAGTCATAGGCCAGATAGGCACCGATCACCCAGACCGAGATAAAGCTGGTTTCTTCTGCCATGCGGGTCAGTGGGCTGTCTTTGGAATTCGTCATGGCCGACACTTTGGACGTCGCCCAGATGCTGAGACCAAGGAAGGTGCCAGCAAGGGCGATCCACAGGATGGGCAGGCCAAATATGTGACTGACTTCGATCTGTGCCAGCTGCAGGGCGCCAACATAGAGGCCCGGAATTGCCAGAAGCAGGTAAGCCACGTCCTGAGGGCGGGTCTTGCCGATCAGGGGGGCAAGCTCGCAGCTGGCCAAGGTCGAAGCGCGATATTCTACGGTGTGGAAGCGGTCCACGATCCAGCCCGACAGGATGCCGATTGCAAAGGACAGGGGCAAAACAACAGCGGCTGCGTCTGGGCGTGTGGCCAGAAGTAGGAATGCCGCGTCGCCCATGGTCGCTGTCAGCGTGGCAACGACTGCACCGAATCCCACATGACCTGAACTGTATGCTGCAACCACGACCACAGCGCCACCGCAGCCTGGGGTTGCGCCCAGCAACGCCGCCAGCGGTACCTGTGCACCCTTGGCGTTGGACAGAACTTCCCCAATGTCGAAGTTAAACAGACGCTCGGCGCCGTAGAACAGAAGTAACGTTGCGGCAACAAAAACCGAGACCTGCACATAGGCGTCGGTCATCAGTCCGCGGGTTAGTTCGCCCAGTTGGCCAGGCGCAATGGCCAGTGCAAGCATGATGGCCAACACCAGTAGGCGTTTGGGGCGTCTCACGCCGAAGGGTGTGGCTATGGTTGTGGCGTCGGTCATATCAGCACTTTTAATTGAGAATAATTCTTAATTGCGAAACTAGGGGCTGGACGCGTGAATTGCAAGCGCCAATAAAAGACGTGAAAGCATAAGGATATTGCCAATGATGAAAGGCATGACGGCCGAACAGAAGGCCGAACTGGCGCGGAAATTCACCGAGGCGATTCCGCATTGCAAGGCACTGGGGATGGTTCTGGAAAAGCTGGAAGACGGCGAAGCGATCATGTCCATGCCTTATGACGAGAAGCTGATCGGGGACCCGCGCACCGGCGTAATCCATGGCGGGGCGGTGTCGGCTCTGCTGGATACGTGTTGCGGCTCGGCTGTGATGAGCCATCCGAAAGCGCCTGCGATCACCGCGACGATTGATCTGCGCATTGACTATATGCGCCCCGCGACGCCGGGGCAGAAGATCACCGCGAAGGCGACTTGTTACCACGTCACGCGCTCAGTCGCGTTTGTGCGCGCTGTGGCGCTGGACGAGGACGAGGGGCGCCCTGTTGCCACGGCCTCGGGCGCGTTTACCGCTGACGGCGACCCCAAACGCCGCTCGACCGAGATTTCCAATGACATCACCGATGATGTCAGCGAAGGAGGTGCCGCATGACATTGCCCCCAAACCACAAGCGTCCCGAGCCGGTCGAAGTTGTAAAGCAACGCCGCGACGCGGCCCTGTCCGGGTTGGTGGATGGCGTGCCCTATGTGCAGTTCCTTGGTATTCAGGTGGAACGCCATGGGGACGAGTTGACCGCCATCTTGCCCTTTGATGACAAGCTGATCGGCAACCCGATGTTGCCGGCGATCCATGGCGGTGTGACCGCCGCGTTTCTGGAAACGGCTGCGGTGATCCAGCTTAGTTGGTCAACCCTGTGGGAGGATATGGAAAGCGGTAGTTTGGATCCCTCGACGCTGGGGCCAGGTCACATGCCGTATCTGCCGAAAACGATTGATTTATCAATTGACTATCTGCGCTCGGGCCTGCCGCGCGATGCCTATGCCCGCGCACGTGTCGTGCGGCAGGGGCGGCGCTATGCGTCGGTGCATGTGGAAGCATGGCAGGACCGGCGCGAGAAGCTTTATGCGCAGGCGACAGGCCACTTCCTGATGCCCGGCTCGTGAACGGCCCCGCGCTGACCCATCGGCGCGTTCTGGCGGTCGCCGGACCTATTGTGCTGTCCAACGTGACCGTGCCCATTCTGGGGCTGGTCGATACCGGCGTGATCGGCCAGTTGGGCGACGCTGTTCCCATCGGCGCTGTTGGCATCGGAGCGGTGATCCTGTCGACATTCTTTTGGGTTTTTGGATTTTTACGCATGGGCACAACCGGCCTGACCGCGCAAGCACATGGTGCTGGACGTCAGGGCGAGGTCGCCGCAATGTTGACTCGCGCCCTTCTGATTGCGGTCGTCGCGGGTGTGGCGCTAATCACCCTGCAAGGCCCGCTGTTCTGGGCGGCCTTTCAGGTGGCCCCGGCCTCGAATGAGGTCGAGACGCTGGCCCGCGATTACCTCGCCATCCGCATCTGGGGCGCGCCCTTCGCCATCTCGGTCTATGCTTTCACCGGCTGGCTGATCGCGCTGGAACGTGCGCGGTCGGTGCTGGTTCTGCAAGTCGTCATGAATGGCGTGAATATCGGGTTGGACCTGTGGTTCGTGCTCGGCCTGAACTTGGGGGTCGAGGGCGTCGCGATTGCCACCCTCTTGGCTGAATTCTCGGGCGCGGCGCTGGGCCTGTGGCTATGCCGCGATATCTTCCGCAATCCTGCGTGGCGTGACCGCGCGCGGGTGTTGGATGGGCCGACATTGAAGAACATGGCGGTGGTGAACATCGACATCCTGCTACGCTCGCTCTTCATCATGGCGATCTTCACCAGCTTCACCTTCTATGGCTCGGGCCTGTCGGACATGGAACTCGCCGCCAATCAGGTGCTGATGCAGTTCCTGCACGTGACGGCTTACGCGATGGACGGCTTCGCCTTCGGGGCCGAGGCGTTCGTCGGTCAAGCGTTAGGCGCTCGAAACCGCTTTGCCGTCAGGCGCGCGTCCGTGATGAGCAGTATGTGGGGCGCGGGCATCTCCTGCACCTTGGCGTTGGGCTTTCTGTTGGTCGGCGGCTGGGGCATCGACGTCATGACCACCGCACCGGATGTGCGTCAGGTCGCGCGGGATTTCCTGCCATATATGATTCTGGCCCCGCTATTGGGTTGGCCTGCGTGGATGCTGGATGGGATCTTTATCGGGGCCACCCGGACAGGAGACATGCGCAACATGATGATCCTGTCCGCCGCGATCTATTTCGCAGCTGTTTACGCCCTGATGCCAAGTCTGGGCAATCACGGGCTGTGGGCCGCGCTGTTGATTTCCTTCGTTGCACGCGGGGCGACACTGGCCCTGCGCTATCCGGCGCTGGAACGATCGGCTGTGTAGCGCGTCAGAGGATTTCCAGCACGCTTTCCGGCGGACGCCCGATCCGGGCTTTGCCGTCTTTCAAGACGATGGGGCGTTCGATCAGGATCGGATGGGCCAACATGGCGGCAATCAGATCATCCTCGGACGAGTCTGCGGACAGACCCAATTCCTTAAACACCTTCTCGCCCTTGCGCATGATCTGGATCGGCGTCGCCTTCAACGCGGTCAGAACTGCCTGCAGTTCTGCTTCACTCGGTGCATCGTCCAGATATCGGCGCACCGTCACGTCTTCGCCGCGCTCTTCAACCAGCGCCAGCGTCTGACGCGATTTCGAGCAGCGGGGGTTGTGCCAGATCTCGGTCATAGCCATGCCTCGTGTCCGGTGCCGACGGCGTCGGCAACGCTGCTGAACCCGTCACGCTCTAACCGCTTATCAATCCCGCATGCGATCTCTTCCACAAGGCTGATGCCCTTATAGGCCAGCGAGGAATAGAGCTGCACCACCGACGCGCCCGCGAGGATCTTTTGATACGCATCCTCGGCAGAGGCGATGCCGCCGACGCCGATCAACGGCATCTGCCCATCGGTCAGTTGCGACAGACGCGCCAACACGCGCGTGGACTTTTCGAACAAAGGCGGGCCGGAAAGGCCTCCAGCTTCGTCCTTATGCACACTTTTCAAACCTTCGCGCGACAAGGTGGTGTTGGTGGCAATCACCGCGTCCACTTTGACTTCCTGCGCGACACCGGCCACCTCGGCCAGTTCTTCATCCGTCAGATCCGGGGCGATCTTCAGGAAGATGGGGGTGTATTTGTCGTGATCCTTGCGCGCATCCAGCACACCCTGCAACAGCCCACGCAGCGCATCCGCCCCCTGCAGATCACGCAGCTTTTCGGTGTTGGGCGAGCTGACATTGACTGTCACGAAATCCACGAATGGCCCGCAGCAGTTGAACACTTTCACATAGTCAGCCGCGCGATCATCGCTGTCCTTGTTGGCCCCAAGGTTCAGGCCCACTGGCACTGGGCGACTGCGCGAACGACGGGTCAGGCGGGCGGCGGCGGCCTCCATCCCTTCGTTGTTGAAGCCAAAGCGGTTGATGACGGCCTGATCTTCGGTCAGGCGAAACAGGCGCGGTTTGGGGTTGCCCGGTTGCGGGCGTGGGGTGACGGCGCCGACTTCCACAAAACCAAAACCCGCTTGAGTCAGCGCATCCACTACGGTGGCGTTCTTGTCATAGCCAGCGGCCAGTCCGACCGGGTTGGTCATCTCCATCCCGCAGAAGGTGGTTTTCAACCGGTCCGAGGTCACAATCCCCGGCATCGGCACCACGCCCGCCTTCATCGCCATCAACGCTAGCGTGTGCGAACGTTCTGGGTCCACCTTATGCAGCGCTTTCAGGGCAAGTTTTTCGATCACGTTCATGCCAGATCCTCTGGAAAGTCATGGCCGTCCGGGCCAAGCGGAATATCACGGTTCCACAAGGCTTCGGACAGCATCAGTTCGCGGTAGAGATGCGGGAACAGGGCGCCTCCGCGCGAGGGTTCCCATTTTAGCATCGTACCCATGGCGTCGGCCTCGAAGGCGACCAGAACCAGCCCTTCTTCTTCGGCGAAATGTTTGGCGGCGGTTTCACGCACCTGCTGCGCCGTGGAGAAATGGATAAACCCGTCCTGCACATCAACCGGTGCGCCCGTGGTCTTTCCGGCCATCTTGAAGGCTTGCCACTCGGCAGCCCGAAGTATCTTGTAAATTTGCATGGCTCTCATGTGCCGCGTTGGTGTCTTTGCGTCAAGCGGTGTTGGCAATTTGCCGCGTTTGTCGTGGGCGCCTTCGTCATCTTCTCGTTACGTCAGCTTGCCACCTAAACACGAGAGTTTTGACAAGCCGGGCCGACTCACGCCACGCTACTGCCAAAACAACAAGACTTTAGGGAGAATTAGTCATGACCAGATTTTTGACCACGGCGGCAGCCCTTGCGCTGACCACCGGCACCGCGATGGCGGATTATTCGCTGACCGTTCTGCACACCAACGACTTTCACGCCCGTTTTGAACCGATCAGCAAATATGACAGCGGATGCTCGGCCGAGGACAATACCGAGGGCAAGTGTTTTGGTGGTTCCGCCCGCCTGCAAACCGCGATCGAGGAAGCCCGTTCGCGCACCAACAACGCAATCCTTGTGGATGGCGGCGACCAATTCCAAGGCACGTTGTTCTACACCTATTACAAAGGCGCACTGGCGGCCGAGATGATGAACCAGATGGGTTATGACGCCATGACCGTGGGCAACCACGAGTTTGACGACGGTCCCGAGGTGCTGCGCGGCTTCATGGATGCTGTGAACTTCCCGGTGCTGATGTCGAACGCAGATGTCTCGGGCGAGCCGCTGCTGCATGACAAGCTGGCGAAATCCACCGTGATTGAACGTGGAGGCGAGAAGCTGGGCCTGATCGGCCTGACACCGCAAGATACGGACGAGCTGGCCTCGCCGGGGCCGAATGTAATCTTCACCGATCCGGTTCAGGCGGTGCAGGGCGAGGTCGACAAGCTGACCGAGATGGGCGTGAACAAGATCATCGTGCTTAGCCACTCGGGCTATGGCGTCGACCAGAAGGTTGCCGCCGAGACCACCGGCGTCGATATTATCGTGGGTGGCCACACCAACACGCTGCTTTCGAACACAAACGAGCGTGCGGAAGGTCCGTATCCGACCATGGTTGGCTCGACGGCAATTGTTTCAGCCTATGCATACGGCAAGTTCCTTGGCGAGCTGAACGTGACCTTTGACGATAACGGCAACATCACCGAAGCCAAGGGTGAGCCGTTGATCATGGATGGCGGCGTGCACGAACACGACGCCACCAAGGCGCGCATTGCCGAGGCAGCAGCGCCGCTGGAAGAAATCCGCCAGCGCGTGGTCGCCAACACTGCCGAAGCGATTGACGGCGAGCGTGGCTCGTGCCGGGCGATGGAATGCGCCATGGGCAACATCATTGCTGACGCCATGCTGGACCGTGTGAAGGATCAGGGTATTCAGATTGCGATCCAGAACGGCGGCGGGATCCGCGCCTCGATCGATGCGGGCGATGTCACCATGGGCGAAGTGCTGACCGTGCTTCCGTTCCAGAACACGCTGTCCACATTCCAAGTATCGGGTGAAACCATCATCGCGGCGCTTGAAAACGGTGTCAGCCAGCACGAAGAAGGCGCAGGCCGCTTCCCGCAGGTGGCTGGTATGACCTACGCGTTTGATGTCTCGAAAGAGCCGGGCAGCCGGATTTCTGACGTGATGGTGGGCGGTGCGCCGATTGATCCCGCGAAGATGTACGGCGTTGTGTCCAACAACTATGTGCGCAATGGCGGCGACGGCTACAAAATGTTCCGCGATGCCCAGAATGCGTACGACTACGGCCCGGATCTGGCGGATGTAACTGCCGAGTACATGGCCAAGATGGGCCCCGTTAAGCCGATGCTGGATGGGCGCATTACGCAAAAATAAGGGTGTCTGATCCTTTGAAGGCCTCCGACGGGACACCGCCGGGGGCTTTTTCGTTTTACGAAGGCGCGTTAAGATACGCGCATGGACCATCCGCTTTTCGACCTTATTGAACAGAAAATCCGCGCAGCAGAAGAAGCTGGCGAGTTTGAGAACCTTGAGGGCGCTGGAAAGCCGCTGCCCAAGGTGGATGACCCCGAAAACGCCGTTTTCAATCGTTTGGTGCAGGAAAGTGGTGCCGTACCCGAATTTGTACGCCTATCACGTGAACTAAAGCGGCTGCGCGATGAACTGGCGGAAACTGGCGACCGTACACGGCGCACTGACATCATGAAAGAAATGTCGATGATGGACGCGCAGATCGAACTGGCCCGCAAAGGCCGTTACTGACCGCTCCAGCGCTGGGTTGCAGCCAACACGCGCACCCCAAAGCGGCGCGCAGTTTCCAGATCCTCAGGTAGCAGATCTTCGTCCGCGCCCAGCTGTTCTGTCACCATCAGGCCCAGCCAGCTTCCGTCGCGGTTCAGTCCTGGACGACCGGGCTTAACCGGGGCGCCAATGTCGCTTGGGCCGATCCAGATCATGCCCATCTGAGCTGCGAAGATCGACAGTCGTTGCAGTGCGGCCAGCTTGTCTCCGGATGGGTGGATGGCCGTGGTGAACCCCGCGGCAATCTTATCGTTCCACAGGCCATGCTCCCAGCGGGTGTCGATTTCCTCCAGAAACAGACTGAAACGCGCGGCGGTGGATCCCATATAAGTGGGCGCGCCAAAGATGATGGCGTCGGTCTGGTCCAGCGCTTGCCAATCCGCATCAGTCAAAGCCTCCACGTCTAATAACCGGGCTGCGTCGCCAATGGCTTCCGCGATGGTTTCCGCGATGCGTTTCGTATGTCCAAATCCGGAAAAATAGGGGATGCAAATGCTAAGCTTTTTCATGCCGCCACTGTGCGGCGAAACGGCAGGTACTCCAAGCGAAATCATCTCTTCCCACGGGGCTTTGGCTGTGGTCATCTAATCCGGCGGAGGAGCATCACATGACCACATTCACCGGACCCGAAATCTGCAAACTGGAAGCGCACGAGGTCGTGGCGCTGCTGCGCAAGGGCGAGTTGTCGTCGGAGGAACTGATCGACGCGTCCGAGGCGCGCTTGGCGCAGGTAGAGCCCGCCGTGAATGCGGTGCCGGTGATCTGCGCAGATCGGGCGCGGGCGGCGGCCAAAGCGTTGCAGGGCGACACGGATCATCCCGGATGGCTGGCAGGCCTGCCCATTGGCATCAAAGACCTGACCCCCGTGGCGGGCGTGCGCACGACCTTCGGGACCAAGGCGCTGGCCGACAACATTCCGAAAGAAAGCGACCCGATCGTCACGCGGCTCGAGGCGCGGGGCGGCTTGGTCATGGGCAAGACCAACACGCCCGAATTCGGGGCGGGTGCCAACACGTTTAACGACGTGTTTGGGGCGACCCTGAACCCTTGGAATGCGCGGATGAACGCGGGCGGCTCGTCGGGGGGCGCAGCGGTGTCACTGGCCACCGGATCGCTGTGGCTGAGCCATGGGTCGGACCATGGTGGAAGCTTGCGCACACCCGCCGCGTATTGCGGGATCGTGGGTTTGCGTCCCAGCATGGGGCTGTGTGCTTCGGCGTCCGTGACCGGGTTCATCGGTGAAGGTGTGCAAGGGCCGATGGCGCGGTCGGTCACCGATTGCGCGCTGTTTCTGGACGCGATGGCTGGCTTTGAGCCGCGCGCGCCGCTCTCATTCCCCGCGCCTGACGCGCCGTATCAAGAGGCGGTCAAACGCGCCGACACCAAGCTGCGCATCGGCTTTGCGCCAGACCTAGGGGGGTATGCCCCGGTCGACGCGGATATGGCCCGCTATCTGGCCCGCGCCATGGCGGCGATCGAGGGGGCGGGCGCCACGGTCGACGAGGCTTGTCCGGACCTGACCGATCTTGAACGCACCTATCATGTGATCCGTGGCGGCATGTGGGCGGCGAACTTCATCAAGGCGCCGAAAAGCCTGACGCAACATTTCAAGCCGACGCTGGCCGAGAACCTCTCGTTCGGGCTGTCGCTGACCGCCGAGGATATCGCCACGGCGCAGCTGTCCCGCTCGCTCATCTATGACAATATGCGCAGCTTCCTTGACCGCTACGACGTGCTTGCCTGCCCGGTGGTCGGCAACATGCCCCATCCGCAATCCGAGGAATGGGTCAGCGAAGTCGGCGGGCAAACTCTGACCGGCTATATGGATTGGCTGCGCTTTGCTTTCTTGGCGACCACCGCGGGACTGCCCGCGATTTCCGTGCCTGTCGGGTTGTCGGATGACGGGCTGCCGGTCGGGCTGCAACTGATCGGTCCCCCACGTGGCGAGACCAAGCTGCTGGCCGCCGCCCGTGCGGTCGAAATGGTGATGGGTGGGCCACTTGGTCCGATTGACCCGGTCACGCCTAAAAGCTAAGCCAATCGCGAGTTTAGGAGAGCCGACATGTACGACCAGAACCACCTTGCCCACGCTATCTCTCGCGCATCAGATGGGCGCCACGACGCGACGTTCCTGACCGATGGGCGCACGGGCAAAGCGACCAGCTATGGTGACTTCTGGGCCAATGCTGAACGCATGGCGGCGGCTTTGGTGGCGCTGGGCGTTGCGCCGGGGGACCGCGTGGCAGTGCAGGCCCCGAAAGAGCCCGCGATGTTGGAGCTTTACGTGGGCACGGTGCTGGCGGGCGGTGTGTTTCTGCCGCTGAACACGGCCTATACGCCGGACGAGGTGGCCTATTTCCTAGGCGACGCTGCCCCGCGCGTGTTCGTCTGTGAACCGGGCAAACTGGACGCGCTGACGCCCATGGCAGAAGACGCGCAGGTGGCGCATGTGCTGACGCTTGGCGCGGGTGAGACGGGGACACTGGTCCCCGCCCGTGACGCACAAGAGCCGGGATTTGAAGCCGTGGCGCGCGAGGCGCTGGACCTTGCGGCGATCCTCTATACCTCGGGCACCACGGGGCGCTCAAAAGGCGCGATGCTGACCCATCGGGCGCTGGCATCGAACAGTGAAACGCTGCGGGATTACTGGCGCTTCACGGATAAGGACGTGCTGATCCACGCGCTGCCGATCTTCCACACGCACGGGCTGTTTGTGGCGACCAATGTCACGCTGATGGCGGGCGGGGCGGCAGTGTTCCTACCGGGCTTTGATGCCGAGGCCATCATCGACGCCATGCCAAATGCCACCGCGCTGATGGGCGTGCCAACCTTCTATACGCGCCTTTTGAAGGACGATCGTCTTGCCGAGGCGTCCAAGGGCATGCGGCTTTTCGTGTCCGGCTCTGCGCCGTTGCTGGCCGAGACCCATGACCGTTGGCGCGAGGTGACAGGCCACGCGATCCTTGAGCGGTATGGTATGACCGAGACCAACATGAACACCTCGAACCCCTATGATGGTGAGCGTCGTGCGGGTACGGTGGGCTTCCCGTTGCCGGGGGTTGAGGTGAAAGTGTGTGATCCCGCGTCCGGCCAGACGCTGCCCGAAGGCGAGATTGGCGTGCTGGAAGTGCGTGGTGACAACGTCTTTGCGGGCTATTGGCAGATGCCGGAGAAGACCGCCGAAGAACTGCGCGAGGATGGCTGGTTCATCACGGGTGACTTGGTGCTGATTGACCCGGATGGTTATGTGACCATTGTTGGGCGCGGCAAGGACCTGATCATCACCGGAGGGTTCAACGTCTATCCGAAAGAGATTGAAGGCGTGATTGACGAGCTGCCCGGCGTTTTGGAAAGCGCCGTCATTGGCGTCCCACACGAGGATTTCGGCGAGGCGGTGGTGGCCATTGTCGTGGCGCAGGATGGTGTCGCGGTGGATGAAGCTTCGGTGAAAGCGGGCGTGTCCGAGAGCCTTGCCAAGTTCAAGCAGCCCAAGCGGGTGATCGTGGTGGACGAGCTGCCGCGCAACACGATGGGCAAGGTTCAGAAGAATGTTATGCGCAACACTTTTGCGGATCTGTTGAAGGGGTAAGGTGTTCGGCGGCTCACTGCGTGAGCCTGTCAGGGGCGCTGCCCCGCATGATTTTCCTGCGGAAATTCATGCTCCCCCGGGATATTTTTAGCAAGAAAATGAGAGGGTCAGCGTGGTGGCGGACCATCTTTAAGGCGGTAACCAACGAAGGCGGCGTGCAGATAGTTGCGTCTGAATGCCGGAAACGGAAACCGGGGTAGGGGGCGTGTGTGCACGGGTAGCTCGGAGATGCGGCCAAGCGCCATGTCTGCGAGCCGCGCGCCGGTCCAGGTGCCCATTGCCACGCCATTGCCGTGGAAGTTCAGCCCGGCCCAGGCAGTAGTGCTGTCTCCGATCGGTCCGGCATAGGGCAGCAGGTCTTGTGAAAGGCTGATGAGGCCTGACCAGAAATGCGGGGTCTCGATGTCTTGCCACGCTGGGAACATGGCGGCGAGGTGCTGTTTCATCCGGGCGCGCATCGCGGCTTGGCCTTCGGGGCTGGCGCCGACATTGCCGCGCGCGCCGAATAGGAACCGTCCGTCAGGGAGCAGTCGGAAATAGTGCAGCAGGTTGCGGCTGTCATAGGCCATCAGGTCCGTGCTCCAACCCTGTGCTGCGATCTCCTCTTGGGCCAGTTTGCGGGTCACGAGGATGTTGGATTGCACCGGCAGATAGCGCCCCGTTAGCCAGTCGGGCACGCCCTCCGAGGAATAGCCGTTGGTCGCGATGATTAGTTTTTTCGCTGTGATCCGGGCCGTCGGGGTCGTTAGGACGTGGTGGGTGCTGGAGTGCTCAATCCGGGTGACGGGGCTGTGGGCGGATAGGATGGCCCCGGCGGATTCGGTGGCGCGGGCCAAGCCGCTGACATAGCGCCCGGGATTGAGCGCAAATCCCAAGGGCAGGATCAGCCCGCCGTGAAACGCACCGTTCATGCCGCGGGTTTTCAAGTCGTTTGCTGGGATCAGCTCGGCGGGGTGGCCAAGCTCGGCCCATTCGGCTTGTTCGGCGCGCAGGTTGGTCATGGCGCGGGGCGTATGGGCCATAACCAGCTCGCCGTCCGAATGGGTTTCGGCGTCGATGTTATGGCGCTCCAGCAGGTCGGCCACCAGTTCGACTGCAGCTTTCTGTGCCGAGAAATAGGCCCGTGTCGCATCGTCTCCGAAACGCTTTCGGATCCCGCTTAGCCCCAGTTTGTCGCCGCCGATGGTGCAAAACCCGCCATTCCGGCCAGACGCACCCCAGCCGGGGGTCTTGGTGTCCAGAACTACCACTTCGGCCCCGGCTTCAGCGAGGTGAAGTGCCGCCGAAAGACCGGTGAAGCCGCCGCCCACAACGGCGACCTCGACCTTGTGATCACCTTCTAGCGCGGGCCAGTCGCCCTCGGGACGCGGCCAGATGCATTCGGCGCGGGCCGCATCAGAATAGGCGTAGTCCTCGTAGATCCTACGGGACATCAAAGCCGTCCGAGATAGGTGCGATACTCCACATGGGTGATTTCATGAGTCAGCTGCGCGATCTCGTCCCGGCGCATGGCGGCGTAGACGTCGACAAAGCGCTGGCCGAAAATCGCGACCGCCACGTCCGAGGCAGCGAACCGCTCGACCGTTTGGAACCAGTCCGCAGACAAACGTTCAGCGGGCTCTGCATTCGCGTCATCCAGCGGCAAGGGCAGAGCAGGTTTGGTGTCCAATCCGTGCAGCATGCCGCCAAGGATTGCGGTGATCGCCAGATAGGGGTTCACATCGGCCCCTGCGATCCGGTGTTCCAGACGCGCGCCCGGTCCCTTGGTTTCGGGCAGGCGCACACCGGCGGCGCGGTTGTCGAAGCCCCAATCGGGGGCCGACGGCGCGAAGCTCATGGGTTTGAAGCGACGGTAAGAATTCAAATGCGGGGCAAAGATGGCCTGCAGGTCACGCATCGTGTCGAGCGTCCCGCCCACCGCATGTTTCAGCGCGTCAGACGGCCCATCTGTCCCGTCGTCAAACACGTTCTTGCCGTCACGATCCACGACCGAGGCGTGGACGTGCATCCCATTCCCCGGGAAGTCGGCATAGGGCTTGGCCATGAAGGTGGCTTCCATCCCATGCGACCGCGCCACACCGCGGACAAGACGTTTGAACAAAAGCGCCGTATCGGCGGCCCACATCACGTCATCGGTATGGTGGAAGTTGATCTCGAATTGGCCGGGGCCAAACTCGGCAATCAATGTGTCGGTGGCCAGCCCCTGCACTGTGGCGGCAGATAGGATGTCGTCCAGAATGTCCTGCGTGCGTTCCAGCACCTCGAGGTCATAGTTCTGTGCGTCCGGGCTGCGATCTGGCGGCGTGGGGGCGTCGGTTTGCTCGGCACGCGGCTTGAACAGATAGAACTCCAACTCGGTCGCCAAAACCGGGTGCAGACCGGCCGCGTGCAGCTTGTCCACCATGCGTACCAGTTGCTGACGCGAGGACAGGTTCGAGATCTCGCCCGTGTCCGGGTCGATCATTTCCACCTGTACCTGCGCCACATGGCCCTTGGCCCACGGGACCGGACGTAGGGAACCCGCAACCGGCACAATACGCCCATCCGGGTCACCTACGACGATGCCCAGACCGGTGGCCTCAACCTCTTCCCCCATGATGTTTGGGGCATAGGTGGAAATGGGCAGACGCACCGCGCCCTCGGCCAGTTTCTTTTCGTCGTCGCCGGGCAACCATTTGCCACGCAGAACCGCGTTGGCGTCGCACAGCATCAGCTCCAGACGGTCAGGACGCCCGTGGGCTTTTACATAGGTTGCGTATTCTTCAAGAAAATCGCTCATCAGGTGGCCTCTTGTTCATCCTTCGCGCGTTTCGCGATGGCGCGTTTTGAGGTTAGGGATGCCCCAATCACACCGACCGCCACAAGGGTAATCATGATCGTGGACAGCGCGTTGATCTCGGGGCTGACGCCCAGACGGACCGCCGAGAAGATCTTGATCGGCAGCGTGGTCGAGCTTGGGCCCGAGGTGAAGCTGGCGATCACAAGGTCATCCAGCGATAGGGTGAAGGCCAATAGCCAGCCTGAGATCACCGCAGGTGCGATGATTGGCAGGGTGACAAGGCGGAAGGCTTCGAACCCCGTGCAGCCAAGGTCCAGCGCGGCCTCTTCCAGCGACTGATCGAAGGTCACAAGGCGGGATGACACCACGACCGAGACGTAACACATCGAGAATGTCGTGTGCGCCAGCACGATGGTCAGAACGCCGCGATCCAAGCCAATGGCGATGAACAGAAGCAGCAGCGAAAGACCGGTGATCACTTCGGGCATTACCAGCGGCGCATAGATCATGCCGGAAAACAGCGTGCGCCCGTGGAAGCGGCCCGCGCGGACCATGACATAGGCCGCCATCGTGCCCAGCACGGTTGCCACGGACGAGGACATCACGGCCACTTTAAGCGTGACCCATGCAGCATCGAGGAAGGCTTCGTTCCGGAACAGTTCGCCATACCATTTGGTCGAGAAACCCGCCCAGACGGTGACCAGCTTGCCGCCGTTGAACGAATACACGATCAGGATCAGCATCGGGATATAGAGGAAGGCAAACCCGAGGGTCAGCGATACGGTGTTGAACCAGCTTAAACGTCTCATTTGCCGGCCTCCCTTTGCTTTTCTTCGTTGCGCTGGAACAGCACGATGGGAATGATCAGGATCAGCAGAAGCACGACGGCCACTGCCGAGGCGACCGGCCAGTCACGGTTCGAGAAGAACTCTTCCCACAGAACCTTACCAATCATCAGCGTTTTCGATCCGCCCAGAAGCGACGGGATCACGAATTCGCCCATTGCAGGGATGAAGACAAGGAAGCTGCCCGCGATGATGCCTTGTTTGGCAAGCGGCAACGTGACCAGCCAGAACGCGGTCATGCGCGAGCAGCCAAGGTCTTCGGCGGCTTCCAGCAGGCTTTCGTCAAGACGCTCCAGCGCCGAATAGATCGGCAGCACCATGAAGGGCAGATAGGTATAGACGATGCCGATATAGACGGCGGTGTTGGTGTTCAGAATGGTCAGTGGCTCGCCAATGATGCCGATATTCATCAGAAGCTGGTTCAGCAGACCTTCTTGGCTCAGGATCGCTTTCCACGCATAGACGCGGATCAGGAACGAAGTCCAAAAGGGCAGGATGATCATCATCATCAGGGTCGGGCGCCATTCATCCGACGCACGGCTCATGCCATAGGCGATGGGGAAGCCGACCAGCAATGCAAGGATCGTCGACATTGTCGCGATTTTCAGGCTGGACAGATAGGCTTTCCAGTAAAGGTCGTCTTGGGTGAGCCACGTGAAGTTTTCGATGTCCAGCCCGGACAACCAAGCGGTGAAACCCGCCCAGCCTTCGGACATGTCCAGCGTGGGGGTGTAGGGCGGGATGGCCAGCGCCGTATCCGACAGGCTGATTTTCAGCACGATCAGGAACGGCACCAGAAACAGGGCCAAAAGCCACAGATAGGGGACAGAGATCAGGCCAAAGCGTTTCATGACGTCAGTACCACGCCCGCGGTGTCGGTGAAGCTTAGCCAGACATCCTGTTCCCACGTGATCGCGCGGCGGCGAATGCGGCGGGTGTTGGCGGCCTGCGCTTTGATCAGCTGTCCTGTAGGCGTCTCAACGACATAGGTCGACATGTTGCCCAGATAAGCGATGTCATGCACTTTGCCTTGAATGATGTTGGTCATATCGGCGGGTTTCTCGGTCGCGATGTTGACCTTCTCGGGGCGGATCGCCAACGTGGCGCGGGTGCCTGCGGGAATTGCGTCATGGGCGATGCCAATCAGATCCTGCTGACCCTCGGCCCAGCTGATCGTGGCGTGATCGTCGCCGGAGGTGGTGACGTTGCCTTCGATCAGGTTCACGTCACCGATAAAGTCAGCCACATAGACGGATCCGGGCTCTTCATAGATTTTCGCAGGCGTATCCACCTGGATGATCTTGCCGTGGTCCATGACTGCGATGCGCGAGGCAACCGTCATGGCTTCTTCCTGATCGTGGGTCACGATCACAAAGGTGGTGCCGGTCTGCTCCTGAATGTCCATCAGCTCGAACTGAGTATCCTGACGCAGCTTTTTATCCAGCGCGCCAAGGGGTTCATCCAGCAGCAAAAGCTTCGGCGCTTTCGCCAAGGATCGCGCCAGCGCCACACGCTGTCGCTGTCCGCCCGAGATCTGGTGTGGTTTGCGGCTGGCGAACTTGCCCAGCTGCACAAGGTTCAGCATCTCGTCAACACGGGCGGCAATCTGGTCCTTCGGCATCTTGTCGCGCTTCAGGCCAAACGCGATGTTTTCCGCAACCGACAGGTGTGGGAACAGCGCATAGCTTTGGAACATCATGTTCACCGCGCGCTTATTCGGCGGGATCGGCGCAACGTCCTGACCGTCAATCAGAATGGTGCCCTCAGTCTGGGTTTCAAATCCACCCAGCATCCGCATCATCGTGGTCTTGCCGCAGCCGGACGGACCAAGCAGGGCGAAAAACTCTTTTTCAAAGATGTCGATGGTCAGGTTGTCGATCGCGGTAAAATCACCAAAGCGCTTGGTGACGTTCTGGAAGCGGATCAGCGGGGTGGCCTGGGCATCTTCCCAGGGAGCAAACTCGGCAGGAGCCGTGGCAAGGGCGGCGTCGGACATGATGAACCTCGGGGAAATAAAGGGGCTCCCCCCGGGATGCGAACATACCGGAGGGAGCGGGAGAGTGGGCTTAGGTGCCCGACTTGATTTTGGTCCACAAGCGCGTCACAACACGCTGGACTTTCGCATCATAGGGCGAGGTGGTGTAAAGCGTGCCAAGGGCGGCTTCTGTCGGATAAATCGCCGGATCGCCGATCACATCCTCTTCAAGATGAGCTTGCGACGCTTCGTTGCCGTTGGCGTAGTAAACATAGTTCGACGCCGCCGCCATGTTGTGCTCGTCCATGATGAAGTTCAGGAACTTGTGCGCCGCGTCCGGGTTCGGGGCATCTGCCGGGATCGCCATCTGGTCGAACCACATCAGCGAGCCTTCTTTGAAGGCGTTATAGGCGATTTCAACACCGTTTTCGGCTTCGTCAGCACGGTCACGCGCCTGCAGAACGTCGCCGGACCAACCCACGGCCACACAGATGTCGCCATTGGCCAGTGCATTGATGTATTCCGAGCTGTGGAACTTTTGCACGTAAGGCGCGATGGCCGTCAGGACCGGTTCGGCCTTGGCGATTACGTCCGGATCATGGCTGTTCGGGTCTTCACCCAAATAGGCCAGTGCAGCCGGGATGATTTCCGACGGGGCGTCCAGAATATGCACGCCACACGAGGCCAGTTTTTCCATGTTGGCGGGATTCATGATCAGCGCAAGGCTGTCGATCGGAGCATCTTCGCCCAGCACTTCCTTAACCTTGCCGACGTTTACGCCCGCACCGGTGGTACCCCACATGTAGTTGATCGAATACGCGTTGCCGGGATCATAGGCGGCGGTGCGCTCGGCAATTACGTCCCACATGTTGCCGTGGTTGGACAGCTTAGACAGGTCCAGCGGCTGGAATGCGCCTGCAACGATCTGGCGCTGCAGGAAGGTGCCCGAAGGCACCACAACGTCATAGCCCGACCCACCGGCCAGCATCTTGGTTTCCAGAACCTCGTTCGAATCGAACACGTCGTAGATCAGGTCGATCCCGGTCTCTTCTTCGAATTTCGTCAGCAGTTCTTCGTCGATATAGTCCGACCAGTTATAGACGCGCACTTCTTCGGCAGTGGCAGCGGTGGCCCCCATCACGAAGGCTGCGCTCATCATAAGCCAGGATTTTTTCATACACTCTCTCCCTAGTTGGGGCATGACGCCCATTGGCGACATTTGATCAAAAAAATACGATTCACGCAATATGGTAAAATTACGGAAGTCATAGTAGGTTGCTTTCAAAGGGTATCTTCGACGCCGAAATAGGCAAAATATTTGAAACAACGGGGGCAAACTTGTCAGAACGCCAGGCCAAACTGCCAGATCACCAGCGGGTTTACCGCAAATTGCGGGAAATGATTCTGTTCGGAGAACTGGCGCCCGGCCAGCCTGTGACCATTCAGGGGCTGGTCTCGTCATTGGATGTGGGCATGACCCCGGTACGCGAAGCAATCCGACGGCTGACCTCGGAAGGGGCGTTGGAGTTCAAAGGCAATCGTCGCGTTTCGGTGCCACAGCCCGACATGACGCAATGGAATGATATCGCCTATGCGCGCCTGTCGGTCGAGCCCGAGTTGGCCCGTAAAGCCACAGAAAACATTGGGGAAGAGGAGTTTGCGCGCCTGGTTTCTTATGACGATCAGCTGAATGCAGCGATCGATAAAGGGGATGTGCGCGGATATCTTGAGCACAACTATCGCTTCCATGCCTATCTCTATGACTTGGCTGGGTCCGAGGTCCTGTCCTCTATTGCCAATATGCTGTGGCTGCGCGCTGGACCATCGCTGCGCGTGGTGCTGGGCCGCTATGGCACCGCCAACCTTCCCGACAAACACGCCGAGGCTATGGCCGCCATGCGCGCCGGTGATGGCGAGGGGGTCGCGGCCGCCATTCGCGAAGACATCGAGCAGGGAATCGCTCAGGTCCGCGAGACGCTTTTGTCGGCCTGAATTTGATCAGATCGCAGGTCTTGCGTTGACAGCTTAATTTTTGATCATATTGTTAACTCAGCTTTTGGCACGATCCAGAGGGTGGGTGATTCTCCTGTCCTTGGGCGTGACTCGACCACGTTTTCTAGGAGATCCAGGATGAACAAGATCACCAACCATCTGCCCACCGCCGAACTTCAGGCCATCGATGCAGCACACCATATGCACCCGTTCACCAATGACGGCGAACTTGGCCAGAAAGGCGCGCGGGTGATCACCTCGGCCAAGGGCGTGTTCCTGAAGGACAGTGAAGGCGAAGAGATTCTGGACGGCATGGCTGGCCTGTGGTGTGTGAACATCGGCTATGGCAACGAATCCATTGCCGAGGTCGCCGCGCGTCAGATGCGCGAGCTGCCCTATTACAACACCTTCTTCCAGACGACTCACGTGCCCGCCATCGCGCTGGCACAAAAGCTGGCGGAACTGGCACCGGGTGATTTGAACCACGTATTCTATGCCAATGGCGGCTCGGACGCGAATGACACCAACATCCGCATGGTCCGTACCTATTGGGCCGAGAAGGGCCAGCCGGAACGCGATGTGATCATCTCGCGCTGGAATGCCTATCACGGCTCGACCATTGGCGGTACAAGCTTGGGCGGCATGAAGGGCATGCACGGTCAGGGCAGCCTGCCGATCCCCGGCATCGAGTTCATCGAGCAGCCCAACTGGTACGCCGAAGGCGGCGACATGACGCCGGAAGAATTTGGTCTGGCGCGTGCACAAGAGCTGGAAGCCAAGATCAACGAAGTTGGCGCAGACAAGGTCGCAGCCTTCATTGGCGAGCCGATCCAGGGTGCTGGCGGTGTGATCGTTGCCCCCGACGGCTATTGGGCTGAAATTCAGCGTATCTGCCAGAAATATGACATCCTGCTGATCGTGGACGAGGTCATCACCGGCTTTGGTCGTACGGGCAATTGGTTCGGCAGCCAAACCCTTGATCTGAAACCTGATATCATGACCGTCGCGAAGGGTCTCAGCTCGGGCTATGCGCCGATTGGGGCATCGCTTGTGTCGGACAAGGTCGCGGAAGTTCTGGCCGGAACTGAATTCAACCACGGCTACACCTATTCGGGTCACCCGGTGGCCTGTGCGGTCGCGCTGGAGAACCTGCGCATCATGGAAGAGGAAGGCATTGTCGAGCATGTGCGCGACGTCGCTGGTCCCTATCTGGCTGAAAAATGGCACGAATTGGCGGATCATCCGATGGTGGGCGAAACTAAGATCGTCGGACTGATGGCCTCGCTTGCGCTGACGCCTGACAAGGATGCCCGCGCGCCGTTTGCAGCGGATGCTGGCACCGTTGGCCTGATCATCCGCGAGCGTAGCTTCGCCAACAACTTGATCATGCGTCATGTTGGGGACCGCATGGTGATCGCACCCCCGTTGGTCATCACCAAGGACGAGATCGATACGCTGATCACACGTGCCCGCAAAGCGCTGGACGAAGCCTATGAGATCGTAAAAGAAAAGGGCCTGATGGTCGCTGGTTAACCCAGTTTCTGGGCGGGCCTCGGGTCCGCCCATTCCAAGTTCTTACACCCCCTAGAAAGATCCGAGGGATCCATGGACCTGCTCACCGCAAATGACCGCCACGGGGAGTATCCCCAATCCTGGTATGCCGCCACTGCCGATGCGCCGGGTCCGTTTCCTGCTGCACAGGGCGAAGTGTCTTGTGACGTCTGCGTGATTGGTGGCGGGTTCACCGGTCTATCAGCAGCGCTGCATCTGGCGGAACGCGGCTATGACGTCGTGCTTCTGGAAGCGCAGCGCGTGGGCTTCGGCGCCTCTGGTCGTAATGGCGGGCAGGTCGGTATGGGCCAGCGGCTGGACCAAGACGAGCTGGAAAAGATGGTGGGCAAAGACGACGCCCGCAAGCTGTGGGACATGGCGTCCGAAAGCGTGCAGTTGGTGCGCGATGTGGTCGCCAAACACGCGCCCTATGCGGGGTTTACCGACGGCATCATCCACGCCATGCACCGCGCGCGTTACGTGCCCGAGGATCACGCCTATGTGCGCAAGCTGAATGAAGAATACGGCTATGACCAGATCCGCACTGTGGATCGAGAGGAGATGCGCGAGTTGTGTGGCTCACCCGCCTATCACGGTGGCTCTCTGGATTTGGGGGCAGGGCACACGCACCCGCTGCGACTGGCCTTTGGGATGGCGCGTGCTGCGGTGGCCGCGGGCGCGCGGATATATGAAACCAGCCGTGTCAGCAGCGTCAAAGAAGGCGGCACGGTGACGGTGCAGACCGACAAGGCCAAGATCCGGGCCAGCCATCTGGTCTGGGCCTGCAATGGCTATCTGGGCAACACGCAGACGCATGTCGCCGCGCGGGTCATGCCGATCAACAATTACATTCTGGCGACCGAGCCGCTGGATGCGGCTTTTGCTAAATCCCTGATCCGCGACGGGCACGCCGTGGCCGACAGCAAGTTCGTGATCAACTATTTCCGCCTGTCTGAAGACAACCGTATGCTGTTCGGCGGGGCCGAAAGCTATGGCTACAAGTTCCCGAAGGACATCGTAAAGCTGGTGTCAAAGCCGATGCTGGAAATCTATCCACAGCTGAAAGACACTAAAGTTGACTATGCCTGGGGCGGTACGCTGGGGATCACCATGAACCGGATGCCGCATTTCGAACGGTTGCAAGGGAACGTGCTGTCGGCGTCTGGTTATTCCGGGCATGGCGTTGCGATGGCGACGCTGGGTGGCAAGATGGTGGCCGAGGCGATCTCGGGGCAGGCTGAACGTTTCGATCTGATGGCACAGGTGCCGACCCATCGTTTCCCGGGCGGCGTGGCGCTGCGTTGGCCGCTTTTGGTGGCCGCGATGCTGTGGTTCAGCTTGCGCGACAGGCTGTAAACGCTTTTCAGACGTCTACCCCTTCGGGCCACTCACGTCCTCTGGCGCGACGGCCACGGTTTTTACGATGGCATAGAGTTCGGTCCCAGCGGACAGATCCATCGCTGCAAGCGATCGCTTGGTGATCCGCGCCAGTACCCGACCCGCAGCTGTGTCCAGCGACAAGATCGCCCCCGGACCAGCCCCTTCCTGAACTTCATGCACCACGCCGGGCAGGCAGTTCAGGGCTGAAATCCCCTCGGGCCGTCCGCGCGACAGGATCACGTCCTGTGCCGCAATGCGAACCCGAACCCGCGCGCCGGGATCTCGGGCGATGCGGGGCAGATACAGCGGGATACCACCGGCATCTAGCTCGGTCAGCCCGTCATCGTGGTGGGTGGCCACGCGGGCTTTGATCACGGCCCCCACAGACCGCACGTCGCCGGGGCTGAAACTGGGGTCGCCCAGAACCTCGATGGCGTCGCCTTGTCGTACAACCCGACCCTCTTCCAGTGCGACAACGGTGGTCGCCAGTCGCGCAACCTCGCTGGTCGAGTGCGTCACGTAAAGAATGGGCACTTCGCCCTCGTCGCGCAGACGTTCGAAATAGGGCAGGATCTCGTCCTTGCGGGGATCGTCCAGCGCGGCAAGCGGTTCGTCTGCCAGGATTAGTTGCGGGCGTGACAGTAGCGCGCGCCCGATGGCGACACGTTGCTTTTCGCCACCAGACAGGCGCGGGGTGCGGCGGTCCAGCAGATGCCCGATGCCCAGCATTTCGACCACGTGATCGAAACGCGCGGTGTCTGTGGGTTGGCGCGTGACGCGGCGGGCATAGTCCAGATTGCGCCGGACAGTCAGATGCGGAAACAGGCGGGCATCCTGAAAGACATATCCAATGCGGCGTTGGCTGGGGGGCAGGCATAGGCCCTGTACCGTGTCGAGCAGCACGTGATTGCCCACCGCGATCCGCCCTGAGACATCGCGGGTCAGGCCCGCCACTGCATCCACCACGCTGGTTTTACCAGACCCGGATGCGCCAAACAGAACGGTCAGTCCCGAGGGCGCAGCAACATCCACGTCCAGATCGAAGCCAGGGCGTTTGGCGCGTAGGGTGATCGAGAGGGCGGGCTGGGTCATGCGTCCTCCATCCGCTTGGCGACACGGCGGGCCAGCACTTCAGATGCGACCAGCGCACCCATCGCGATGATGATCGAGATTACGACCAATCGCAGCGCCGCATTCTCGCCGCCCGGGACTTGGAGGAAGCTATAGATGGCGGAGGGAACTGTGCGTGTCTCACCGGGGATGTTCGAGACGAAGGTAATCGTCGCCCCGAACTCCCCCATCGCTTTCGCAAAGCCAAGGATGGCACCTGCGATGATGCCGGGCAGGGCAAGGGGCAGGGTGACGGTGGAAAAGACCGACCAGCGGCTTGCGCCCAGGGTCGCGGCGGCGGCTTCTAGTTTGGGATCCACTGCCTCGATCGACAGGCGGATGGCGCGGACCATCAAGGGAAAACCCATAATTGCGGCAGCAAGCGCCGCACCGGTCCAGCGGAAGGCCAGCGGCAAGCCGAGCTTGGTTAGGAATGCTCCGAGCGGTGCAGTTCCGCCGAAGGTCAGCAGCAGAAGGTATCCGGTGACGACAGGCGGCAGAATCAAGGGCAGGTGGACCAGCCCGTTCACCACCTGCTTGCCGGGAAACTCTTTGCGGGCCAGCAGATGCGCAACCCAGATGGCGACGGGCAGGGACAGGACCGTCGCCCAACTTGCGACTTTCAATGACAGCGCGACCGCCTGCCATTCTTCGGGGCCAAGCCAACTCATTCCGACACCTCCGGCACAGGCAGGAAGCCATGCTGTTGCAGGATGGTTTGCCCGGACCCACTGGTCAGGTAATCCAGAAAGGCGGTGGCAGTGGCAAGATCACCTGACGCAATCGCCGCCCCCGGATAGGTGATCTGTGGGTGCGACTTGGTGGGGAACTGTCCGACAACGCGCACCTTTGGCTCGGCCTGTGCATCTGTCGCATAGACCACGCCCAAACGCGCCTCGCCCAACGCGACCAGCGCTAAGGCGGTGCGGACATTGTCAGTCTGCACAACATGCGGTTCCGCGTCGACCCAGAGCCCCAGATGGGTCAAAGCTGCCTTGCCGTATTGTCCCGAGGGAATGGCGTCGACCAGCGCCATGGATAGCCTGCCGCCCTCCAACGCTGCTGCAAAACTCTGAGGAGTTTTTGGAAAGTCCGTCGGGGTGGTCTGCTCTGTCGGGGCGATCATCACCAAGGCATTTCCGGAAAAATCCCGGCGCGTTCCGTCTGCCAGCAACCCCGCATTCTCGACAGCATCCATCCAATCGGTATTGGCGGACAGGAACACGTCCGCAGGTGCGCCCAAGGTGATCTGACGGGCCAAGACCGATGAACCCGCGAAGGACAGGGCAACGTCATGCCCCGTTGTGTCCTCGAACGCCTGTGCCACGTCGTCCAGCGCCCCACCCAGACTGGCGGCCGCGAAAACGGTGATCCGGTCGGCAAACGAGGGCAGGCCTGATGCGCCCAATAACAGGGCAGCGAGGGTATATCGACGGGCACATAAAAACATCTCGGATCGAGATAACGGGATGCGCGGCCCGTCAGCAAGGGGTTTTGCGGCGAGGGCGACATATCGCCCTGTTCGCATGGGGTTAGGCGAAGCGGACATCCACGCTGCCAAACGCCCCGAAATCCGCATGAATGTCGGTGCCAGAAGGGCATTCGACAGGGCGGATGAAGCTGCCGGATAGGATGATCTGGCCGGGTTCGATGCTTTGGCCGTATTGCGCCATGCGGCGGGCCAGCCAGACAACGCTTTCCACGGGATCATTCAACACGCCTGCGCCCAGACCGGTTTCCTCGACCTCGCCATTGCGGCTGGTGATGGCGCCGACCCAGCGCAGGTCAAAGGCATCGATTGCATGGCGTTCAGCGCCCAGAACGATCCCGGCATTGGCCGCGTTGTCACTGATCGTGTCAAAGACGGTGCGGGCAGCACCCGTTTCGGGATCCACGCGCTGTATGCGGGTGTCCAGGATCTCGATCGACGGGGCAACATAATCTGTGGCGGCGATTACATCTTCGCGGGTGACGCTTTCACCGCCGATGGCGTCTTTCATCACGAAGGCAATTTCGGCTTCGATACGAGGCTGGATGAACCGGCCTGCAGGCACCGTCGCGCCGTTCTCAAACAGCATGTCGTCAAACAGAATACCGCTGTCCGGGATATCGATGTTCAGCGCATATTGCATCGCTTTTGATGTCAGCCCGATCTTCCAGCCGATGACCTTGCGCCCCTCGTCCAGCTTGGCGCGATAGATTGCGTTCTGCACTTCATAAGCATCGTCCATCCCCATCGCAGGGTGGTGTTTGGACAGAAGCCCGATCTGCTCGCGGGTCTTTTCAGCGGCAAGTAAATCAGCTGCGGCGCGGGCGTGATCCTCGGGTGTCATACGACTTCATCCTCAACCGTGTTGGACAGAGTGCCGATGCCATCGACCGAGACTTCGACCACGTCGCCGGGCACAAGGTATTTTGGCGGATCGAACCGCGCGCCTGCGCCCGTGGGGGTGCCGGTCACGATCATATCGCCGGGCTGCAGCGTCATGAAGGTCGAGATATAGGCGATTTCCTCGCGGATCGGGAACATCATGCGGTTCAGGGTATCATCCTGACGCAGCTCTCCGTTCACATGAGTTTGGATGCGTGCGTCATCCAGCTGTGCGGCGTCGGTGAAAGGCACAAGCCACGGACCAATCGCACCCGAGCGATCCCAGTTCTTGCCTTGGGTGACGTTGAACTTCGCGTGGCGCACCCAATCACGGATTGTGCCTTCGTTGCACAGGGTCAGTGCCGCGATGTGGTCATAGGCGTCCTCGGCCGCGATCCGACGGCCCGTCTTGCCGATCACAATTGCCACCTCACCTTCGTAATCCAGCGTGTGGTTTTCCGGCGGGCGGATCAGCGGACGATTGTGCCCGGTGAAGCCGCTGGCAAAGCGCGGGAACAGTGACATGTATTTCGGCTGCGCGCTGCCATCTTTGTATTCGGCGTTGCGATCCGGAAAGTTCACGCCCACGCAGAGGATGCGCTGGGCGTCCGGCATCACCATCTCGAACGTATAGTCGGTATGGGTGACGTCGCGGCCCGCGGCGGCTTTGGCCAACTGCTCGAACCCGCCTGCCGCAATGACTTCGTAAAGGCTTGCGTGATCGGGAAAGGCGTCATTCAGGGCAATAGCCCCGTCATCCGTGATGGCACCGAAGAAGGTTTCACCCTCGGCAGAGAAAGTGGCAAAGCGCATGTGTTGTCCTTTGATCGTCGGTTAGACCGAGAAACTGATATTGGCCTGTCCGGTCCCAGAGCTGCCGAAATAGGGGGTGTAGATGTCGATCTCGCCCTCGTAATCCTTCCAACCCAACGCGCCGAACAGAAGAGCGGTGTCATTCATCGCGCATTCGCCGGTACATTTGACGGCATAGTCAGGTAGTAGGTCCAGGAACTCGGCCCATTTGCCGTTCTCCCAAAGCTCAAGCACGCGCAGGTCCATCTGGCGATTGAACTCGCCATTCACCGAATTCAGCCCATCAATCGAGCGTTCGTTGGGCGTGAAGTCATGGCTCATCGACCCAGAGGCGAAGATCGCAACCTTACGGTCTGATCGCTTGATTCCTTCAGCGATCGCAGAGCCCCAACGACGGTTTTCCTCAATGGACGAGAATTGGTTCACGGCGATGGGCAACACGCGGGCGTTTACACCCTTGTTGATGAAGTGCATCGGTAGCAGGGTGCCATATTCCATGCCCAAATCGGGCTGCGCATGGCCCATTGCGCGCTCGCCACGTTCTTCCAAAACGCTCAAGATGCTCTGCGCCAACTCGTTGTCACCCTGATAGTCGAACTCCATATCTGCCAGCATGTGCGGCAGCTCGTGGCTGATGAAGCGCCCCTTGTGATGGGGCTTGGCATTCAGGTGAAAGCCTTGATTGGTGATCCAATGCGTGTCGAACACGATGAACGTGTCAACGCCCCGGTCAATCGCGTCCTGCCGTAGTTTGGCATAGCCATCCACGGCCGGTTGGCGGATGCCTTTGTACTTTTCCATGGTTTCGGACATCCAGATGCTGGGCACGTGGGTGATTTTCGCAGCTTGAACGATCTGTCCCATTGGGTCTCCTCCCGTTGGTGGTCGCGCGTTTCCGTTTGGGCGGGTGCTTAGGCACCCAGCCGCATGATTTTGTGTTGGCCGGTGGCAAAGCCCACGTGTTTTTGTTCCATATAGAATTCGAACGACCAATCGCCGCCGTCGCGCCCGATGCCCGAGGCTTTCACGCCGCCGAACGGGGTCGGCAGGTGGCGCACGTTCTCCGAGTTCACCCAGATCATGCCTGCTTCCAGCTTGTCTGTGAAGCGCAGCGCGCGGGTCAGGTCGTTGGTCCACACGTAACCTGTCAGGCCGTAATCCGTGTCGTTGGCAATTGATAGCGCCTCGTCCTCGGTCGAGAAGGGGATCGAGGTCAGGACTGGGCCAAAGATTTCCTCACGCGCGATGCGCATCTGGTTGGTGGCATTGGTGAACAGCGTCGGGCGCACGAAGTATCCTTCGTCACCGACCTTCACGCCGCCAGCGGCAACAGTCGCGCCGTCTTCCTTGGCGATGTCGAAATACGAGCTCACCTTATTGTAGTGCTCTTCGGTCACCAGCGGGCCGATCTCGGTCGTGGGATCCAGCGGGTGGCCAACCTTGATGTTGTTCACGCGCAGGGCGAGCTTGGCTTCGAATTCTTCCTTGATCGTGTCCTGTACCAGCAGGCGGGACGAGGACGTACAGCGCTCGCCATTGATCGAGTAGATCATGAAGATCACCGCATCCAGCGCGCGGTCCAGATCAGCGTCATCAAAGACAATCACAGGGTTTTTCCCGCCCAATTCCAGATGGTTACGCTTATGTGTATCCGCGCCCTGTTTGACGATCAGGCTGCCGGTGCGGCTTTCGCCAACAAAGGCAATCGCCTTGATTTTCGGATGTTCACACAGCGCTTTGCCCGCGTCCGGGCCAAAACCGTTCACGGTGTTCAACACGCCTTTGGGCAGGCCAGCTTCTTCCGCGATCTCGACCAGTAGGCGAGCGGTCAGGGGGCTGTCTTCGGCGGGCTTGTGCACCACGGTGCAGCCCGCGGCCAGAGCAGGCGCAATCTTCCACGTGGACAGCATGAAGGGCGTGTTCCACGGAGTAATGACACCCACCGGGCCGATCGGCGTGCGGCTGGTCACGTTCATAAGCGTGGGCGACTTCAGGTGCTGCCCGTCGCGAGCCTGAATGACCTGATCGGCGAAGTAGCGGAAGTTCTCGGCCCCGCGCAGGGCGGCTTTCGACATGAAGCGCAGGGTTTGGCCTGTGTCCCAGCATTCGCACAGCGAAATCTCTTCGGCGCGCGCTTCGATGGCGTCCGCGACGTTCAGCAAGATGCGGCGGCGTTCCGTGGCGGGCATGTCGCGCCAGCCTGCAAAGGCGTCATGGGCGGCATTGGCTGCGGCGTCGATGTCATCCGCCGTGCCGTGGGCCACATCGCAGATCACCGACTTGTCCACCGGGCTGGTGGTCTGGAACACGCCGCCCGCGCCGTCCCGATCCTCACCCGCGATCCGGTTCTTGATCCCGCTCGCGCGGAACCGTTCAAGATAGCCCGCGAGTTTAGAAAGATTGCTGTCCAGATCCGACATGTTGCCCTCATACGTTCAGTAATTAATTGCGATGTTAACTAATGGTGGAGCGACTGTCAACAATAGTTGCTTTGTTCATTTCCTACGCCTTGCTATAACACCCGTATGACCAAGAATAATTCGACCCGTTCCGGCTTCCCCAGCACTTCTCGTTCGCTGCCGATCTCGCTTCTTCGGGCGCGCGAGGTGGTGATGCAGCCGATTCGTGACATGCTGGGTGAGCTTGGCCTGACCGAACAAAAATGGCGCATCCTGCGTACGCTGGACGAGCTGGGCGAGGTTGAACAAAGCACCATCGCGAAAGAGGCCTGCCTGCTTTTGCCCAGCCTGACGCGGATCCTGCGGGGGATGGAGGCAGATGGTCTGATCTCGCGCCAGTCCGACGCCAAGGACAAGCGCCGCACGCTCGTCACGATTACGGACAAAGGACGCGCCATCGTGCGCGACAACCTGCATTTGGCCAACGACATTGCGACCCGGATCGAGACGCATATGGGCCAGGATGAGGTGAAACAGCTTCTGGATCTTCTGGAAAAGCTGCAGGCCGCCAAGCTCTGACTTCGGCGTCAAACCCTGCTTCTGGCGCATAAGGGCTTGCAAACGCCGCCTTTCGTCAGCAGGTGTATCGCGCAGAAGAGTATCACCTTTTTGCAGCGGAGGCTTTGCAGGTGGACATCAGATTTGATCATGGACCGGATGGGGATGCGGGGCTGTTCACAGCCCCGCAGGATCAGATCGTGGCGTGGTCTCTGGACGATGTGCCGGCCGCACTGGACCGTCTGGATCAAGCACAGAAAAGCGGGGCGTGGCTGGCTGGGTTTGCAAGCTACGAGCTTGGTTATGCGCTGGAGCGGCGTCTCGAGGCACTGCTAAAACCGAACCGCCGCCTGCCGCTGCTGATGTTTGGTCTTTATGATAGCCCTACTCCCGCATCCGCGCTTCGGCCCGGCGACGCCGCGCTGTCCGATCTGACGCCCGACTGGGATGCCGACACCTATGCTCGTGGGTTTCAGGCGGTGCATGACTATATCTGCGCGGGCGATACCTATCAGGTGAACCTGACCTTCCCGATCCGGGGCAGGGCGCAAGGCGACGCGCAGGCGCTCTATCATGCGCTTTCGCGCTTGCAACCGGTTCAATATGGCGCGCTTGTGCAGGCCGATGGTCTACCCGCGATCCTGTCCCGCTCGCCCGAATTATTCTTCCGTACGGATGCTGACGGGATGATCGAGACCCGCCCGATGAAAGGCACCCAACCGCGCAGTTCTGACCCGGTCGAGGACGCCGCCCGCGCCGTGTTCCTGAAAAGCGACGAAAAAAATCAGGCCGAAAACCTGATGATCGTGGACCTTCTGCGCAACGACATCTCGCGTATTTGCGAGGCGGGCAGCGTCCACGTGCCCGAGCTGTTCACCGTCGAAAGCTACGAGACCGTACACCAAATGGTGTCGCTGATCCGCGGCCAGATGGAGGCGGGCACCAGCCTGTCCGACATCCTGTGCGCGCTCTTCCCCTGCGGCTCGATCACCGGCGCCCCCAAACTGCGTGCGATGGAAATCATCGCCGAGCTGGAACCCAACCCGCGCGACATCTATTGCGGCTCGATCGGCTGGATGGCCCCCGATGGGCGCGCGGAGTTCAACGTTGCCATCCGCACGCTTTTGCTGGACGGGCAGGACGCGACGCTGAATGTGGGCGGGGGGCTGGTCTATGACAGCACCGCAGCGTCGGAATACGAAGAGGCGCTGTGGAAGGCGCGGTTTGCGTCGCGATTGGAGCGGTAAGTACGCGTCAAAAACAGACGTCCCGAGGGCCTAAGCCCTTCGTTCCGAAGCCAAACTTCACGTCATCTGTTTTTCGGGAGATTTGGAAAATGGTGGGCGACCTTGGAATCGAACCAAGCGTGAGTCGCCTCGAGGGAGTTACAGTCCCCTGCCACACCTTGCGGCCTGTCGCCCACTTTTTCCTGCGCAATCTGCGCTGAACGTGGGGCTAGGTATCGCGGGCAGCGGGCCGCGTCAATACGAAAAATCGCCCAAATGCACTTGTCTCTTAGAAAGCCATGGCGCATTGTCCGGGCCTTGAAAAACTTCCAGCGGATCGCGTGATGAAAAAGCCAAAATGGGTCGTCAAAAAGGAACAAGACAAGCGTCAGGCGGCGTCTGAAACCGTGTGGCTTTTCGGGCTGCATGCGGTGCGTGATGCGCTGATGAACCCAGACCGCGTGCGGTTGCGGTTGATCGTGACGAAAAACGCGAGCGACAAACTGGCGGACGCGATCGCGACCTCCGGTATGACGCCTGAAATGGCCGACCCGCGCAGTTTTCCGGCGCCGATTGATCCCAATTCGGTTCATCAGGGCGCGGCGCTTGAAGTGAAGCCATTGAACTGGGGCGACTTTGCCAGCCGGGTGATTGGCGGCGAAGGCAAGATGCCCGTCGTGGTTATGCTCGACCGTGTGACCGATCCGCATAATGTGGGCGCGATTCTGCGCTCGGCCGAGGTGTTCGGCGCCAGTGCCGTTGTTGGGACGAAACACGGATCCGCACCTGAGACAGGTGCCCTGGCCAAGACCGCTTCGGGCGCGTTGGAGCGTCAGCCCTATCTGCGCGTACGCAATCTGGCAGAATCAATGGAAGAGTTGCGCAAAATGGGTTTTGTGGTTCTTGGCATGGATGGCGAGGCGACTGAGACCATTGAAGAGGCATTGGCTGCACGTCCGGATCGCCCCGTCGCGCTGGTCATGGGGGCCGAAGGGCCGGGGCTGCGTGAAAAGACCAAGGCGACCTGTGATGCGCTGGTGAAAATCCCATTCGCGCGCGACTTTGGTTCGCTGAACGTGTCCAACGCGGCGGCAGTCGCGCTTTATGCCACCCGCCTCACGCGGTGATCACCTTGTTGTGGGTAGGGCTGTAATATCCGCCCCGGCAGCGCAGATTAGGGACAGCCGAAAAAGGAGGTCCCAATGTCGAAACTGTCCCTATCCCGCCGTCATGTTCTGTCTGGTCTGATCGCTTTCCCCGTTGGGGCGGCGCTTCTGACGCAACCGGCTTTTGCCGCCAACCCGCCAGTCTATACCGAAGATGGCATCGCGTGGGACGGGCATGACCCCGTGGCCTATTTCACCAAGGGTGCACCGACGCCTGGGGTAACTGAGTTCTCGTTGGACTATGAAGGCGCGACGGTGTTGTTCTCCAGCGCCGAAACCCGCGACATGTTCGCAGCTGACCCCGCGAAATACGCGCCACAGTTCGGCGGTTACTGCGCCTATGCGGCCAGCAAAGGCTATATCGCCCCCACTGTGCCCGAGGCTTGGACCGTCTATGACGACAAGCTCTACCTGAATTTCAGCCTGCGCGCGCGCGAGCTGTGGTTGCAGGACATCCCCGGCAACATCGCCAAAGGCAATGCGAATTGGCCGGGTATTCTTGAGGGCTGATGCCTGACGGGCGGATCACAAGTGTTTTACCAGCCCTTCCAATTCCGCCCCGCCAACATATCTGACTAACAGAGGCCAGGCTGTGGAACGCCTGCAACCTCATTCACTGTCCCTCGTTCCACCAACTGCGCCCGAGGCAATACTCCCCTCGGGCGCTTTTTCTTTTCTGGCCTTGGAATGGACATCTTGGGTGATTAGCTGGGGGGGAATGACACAGACAGATATCGACACCCGCCTTCGCAATATACTGACCTCGACCCGCGTGATCGGCCTTATCGGTTTGTCGCATAAGCCGGAACGTGCGTCTTACCGCGTCGCCCGGTTTCTGTCTGAAAATGGCTATCGGGTGATTGGTGTCAATCCAGGATTGGCAGGCAAAGAGATGTTTGGCGAAGTCGTTGTGGCATCCGTCGCGGATCTGCCGAAAGAGACCGACATGATCGATCTTTTCCGCCGCTCTGAGGCAATCGAACCCTTCGTGGACGACGCATTGGCGAATTTGCCGAACCTGCGCACGGTCTGGATGCAGTTGGAGATCTTCAACGCGCCCGCGCGGGCCAAGGCCGAAGCGCGCGGGATCGAGGTGGTCGAGGATCGCTGCCCTGCGATTGAATATCCGCGCTTGATTGGATCGGGTGCTCTGACTGAACTGGTGGGGTAGGGGGCTTTGCCCCCGCGCAAAATCTATGATTTGGCGCTCCCCCAGGATATTTAAGACAAGAAAAAGAGAGTCTTAGGTCTGGCGCGCTGCTTTTTCTGCGATGCCCGAGGTGCCTTCGCGACGCTCAAGCTCGGCCAGCACGTCTTCCAGAGCCACGTCGCGGGCGGCGAGCATGACCAGAAGGTGATAGAGCACGTCCGCAGCCTCGTAGGTCAGGTTCTCGCGATCGTTTTTGGCGGCGGCGATGATAGCCTCGATCGCTTCTTCCCCGAACTTTTCGGCGCATTTTTCAGGGCCTTTGGCCAGCAGTTTGGCGGTCCAGCTGCTGTCGGGATCTGCGGATTTGCGCGCCTCGATCGTAGCGGCCAGTTGGGTCAGAATGCTCATGTCAGCCTCATCGGGATGCCTGCGGCGGCCATGTGTTCTTTGGCCTCGCGGATGGTGTAGTCGCCGAAGTGGAAGATGGAGGCCGCCAGCACAGCGCTGGCGCCGCCTTCGGTCACGCCCTCCACAAGGTGGTCCAGATTGCCAACGCCGCCCGAGGCGATCACCGGCACATGCACCGCGTCGGAAATGGCGCGGGTCAGCGGCAGGTTGAAGCCTGCGCGGGTGCCGTCGCGGTCCATCGAGGTCAGCAGGATTTCACCCGCGCCTTTCTGTTCCATCAGTTTGGCGAACTCGACTGCATCAATCGGGTTGCCATCCGCATCCAGCGCGGGTTTGCGGCCGCCATGGGTAAAGATGCCCCATTTGTTGGGATTTCCGTCCGCGTCATGTCCAATGGTCTTGGCGTCGATGGCGACCACGATGCATTGGCTGCCGAAACGGTCTGCCGAACGTGCGATCACATCCGGGTCAGCTACGGCGGCTGAATTGAAGCTGACCTTGTCCGCGCCCGCCAGAAGGAGGTCGCGCACGTCTTCCGGGCTGCGCACACCGCCACCGATGGTCAGCGGCATGAAGCACTGCTCGGCCGTGCGGGTGGCCAGATCATACATGGTGCCCCGGTTTTCGTGGGTCGCCTTGATATCGAGGAAACAGAGTTCGTCTGCACCGGCGGCGTCATAGGCGCGCGCCTGTTCCACCGGGTCGCCCGCGTCGATCAGATCGACGAAGTTGACGCCTTTCACCGTGCGGCCCTCGGCCACGTCGAGACAGGGGATGATGCGGGTTTTCAGCATGTATCAGCCTTTCAGGACGTCCAACGCCTCTTTCAAATCAATCGCGCCGTCATAAAGCGCGCGGCCCGAGATGGCGCCGTTCAGGGGGGCACCGCAGGATTTCAGCGCGCGCAGGTCGTCCAACGAGCTGACGCCGCCTGATGCGATGACGGGGATCGAGACCGCGCGGGCCAGATCGGCAGTCGCCTCGGTGTTCGGGCCTTGCATCGCGCCGTCGCGGTTGATGTCGGTGTAGATGATGGCGCAGACGCCTGCGTCCTCAAACGACTTGGCAAGGTCGGTGACCATGACGTCGGTTTCCTCGGCCCAGCCTTTGGTGGCAACGCGACCGTCACGGGCGTCGATGCCGACGGCGACCTTGCCCGGGAAGGCGCGGGAGGCTTCACGGACCAGATCGGGGTTTTCGACGGCCACAGTGCCAAGGATCACGCGGGACAGACCCTTTTCGATCCAGCTTTCGATGGTGGCCATGTCGCGGATGCCGCCGCCCAGCTGGGCAGGGACGTCGATGGCGCCCAAGATGGCTTCGACGGCGGCGCCGTTCACTGGCTCGCCTGCGAACGCACCGTTCAGGTCGACCAGATGGATCCATTCGCAACCCGCGTCCTGAAACGCCCGCGCCTGAGCTGCGGGGTCGTCGTTAAACACGGTTGCTTCTTCCATCTCGCCGCGCAGCAAGCGCACGCATTGGCCGTCTTTCAGGTCGATGGCAGGATAGAGGATCATGGCTGGCGCTCCGTTAATCAGTCGGTTGCGCTGCTTTTTGCACGGACAAGGGGGAAAGCCAAGCGCGACCTCCCGCCACGTCATACTTGCCACAGCGCCGCCGGGGACGTCAGGATATCCGCAAAACAGGGAGGATCCTATGAAACGAGTGATTGCCGCAGTGGCGCTTGCAGTTGGGCTGGCAGGACCGGCCATGGCTGAACCAGTGCTGGGTGTGTGGAAGACGCAGGTGGATGATGGCGCTTATGCACATGTCACCTTTTCGCAATGCGGGGCGGCTTTGTGCGGTGTGATTTCGCGCACGTTCAATGCGTCGGGCGAATACCAGTCCGAGAATATCGGAAAACAGTTGGTCTGGGACATGAACGCCAAAGGGAGCGGTAAGTATTCGGGCGGCAAGATCTGGCAGCCTTCGACGGACAAGGTCTATAAGTCGAAAATGACACTGTCGGGATCGACGTTGAAAGTCGCAGGCTGTGTGGGGCCGATCTGCAAGAAGCAGACTTGGACTAAGGTTCAATAACCGCTGGTTCTAAAATCAAGAAGGGCGCCCGATGCGGCGCCCTTTTGTTTACGGTGTCCAGGTCAGGAAATTGGCGATCATCCTTAGCCCTGCAGCTTGGCTTTTTTCCGGGTGGAATTGCATGCCGATCATGTTGTCACGTCCGACAATAGCGGTGATGTCACCGGCATAGTCACAATGGGCCAGACGCTCCCCCGCGTTGTCCACGACGAAGTGATACGAGTGCACGAAATAGGCATGGTCGCCGGTTTTCACGCCATCCAGCACCGGGTGGTCGCTGTCGATCACCAGATCGTTCCAGCCCATATGCGGCACTTTCAGCGCAGGATCAGCCGGAGTGATCTTGCGCACATGGCCCTTGATCCAGTCGAACCCGTCCGTGTCCTGATATTCGTGGCTGACGGTGGCTAGCATCTGCATACCCACGCAGATGCCCATGAAGGGGCGGCCCTGCGTGATGACGGCCTCTTCCAGCGCTTCATAGATGCCGCGATGGTCGGACAGCTGTTGGCGGCACGCCGGAAAAGCCCCGTCGCCGGGCAGGACGATCCGGTCTGCGCGGGATACGTCCTCGGGCTTGGTGGAAACGATCACGTCGCCTGCGTTTGTCTCGGCCGCCATGCGCTGAAACGCTTTTTCGGCCGAGTGCAGGTTGCCGCTGTCATAGTCGATGATCACGGTCAGCATAATAGGTCTCCGATCGGGTGCGCGTCAGAGCGCACCTTTGGTCGAGGGGATGGCGTCCGCCTTGCGCGGATCGGTTTCAACGGCGATGCGCAGCGCACGGGCCACAGCCTTGAACGCGGCTTCGGCCACGTGGTGGGCGTTGAAGCCGTGGATCTGGTCGATATGCAGCGTGATGCCGCCGTGCGTTGCCAGCGCCTGGAAGAACTCGCGCACCAGTTCAGTGTCGAAATTGCCGATCTTCGGAGCGGCGAAGTCCACATTCCAAATCAGGAACGGGCGGGCGGACAGGTCCAGCGCTGCACGAACTTGCGCGTCATCCATTGGCAGGTGGCATTCGCCATAGCGACGGATGCCCTTCTTGTCGCCAAGTGCTGCGACCAGCGCTTGCCCGATGGCAATGCCGGTATCTTCGACCGTGTGGTGATCGTCGATATGCAGATCCCCTTCGGCGCGGATCGTCATGTCGATCAGCGAGTGGCGCGACAGCTGATCCAGCATATGGTCAAAAAAGCCCACGCCGGTCTGATTGTCATACTGACCGGTCCCGTCGAGGTTCAGTTCGACCGAGATTGCGGTTTCAGCGGTTTTGCGAGTGATCGTAGCGCGCCGCATGGCATGTCCTTTTATTACCTGCGCCCCTTATAGGGGGGCGGGGCGGCGGCGAAAAGACGGCAAACGGAACGAAAAGGGGCGCTGTGGTCTGCGCGCCCCAAATCCGGTCAGGTGCACCGGACGGGAAATCCCGTCCGCGCGTGTTTATGCCGCCTGAGACATCACGAACTCGCGCGGGCAGATTTCCATCAGGAAGTTCAAGTCTTCGCGCGACATATAGGTCAGGAATCCGCGAATCACCGTATTCAACTCGCGCGTGTGTAATTCCAGTGCGCCCGGCTCACAGTGCATGTATCCCTCGCGTTCGGCGAGGCCACGGAAAGCGTGATGCTGGGCCATGAAACCGAATACGTGATCCGGCGACCAACGCAGAAGACTCGTTGCTAGGGCGAATCGCGCCAGAATGCCGGGAAGCCCAGTGCCGCGATAACGGTCGCTGCTTTCGACCCAAAGGTCCCCGTGATAGCAAATCCGGCCGGTAATCCGCTTCGCGCCGGGGCCAGCCCGGTAGATGCTGCGGCTCATGTCCAGAGTGTATCCAGGTGGTGCAAACCGTTGAAAATTCTCGCTAAGATAGTCTGACAGATAGGTGTCGGACATGTCGATCATGCGCATCGCTTGCGAGTGCATCATCTTGCCTTCGCTGTCCCAACCCGCGATCCAGAACCCGGTGTCTTCGGTTAATTTCTGAACCTTGGGGTCGAAGGCCAGACCCAGTGGAAGCTTGGTCCGGTGTTTTTCAATATAGCTCGCGTAAAGATCGAAATCTGTCCCTATTTCGATCATCACGCCCTTCTCTGCAATGATGTCCAGCATGCGCGTGATGTACTGCGCGCCGGCGAATGTATCGTGAATGGTCATCTGAACCTCATTTATCAGTGGTTATGACCAAGTTTCGCGCGTTCACCACGATTTGTCGAATGAACCCGTCACGGTTGGAAATAGTCAAGTATGTGGCGTGAAATTGACACAGAAGCTGAAAACAAGACTTCAGAAAGGCGGTTTTGTATCCATTGCCAGTTCAGGGGGCATCGCCAGCCGCATGTCGTCCGGAAGATCCAGAATTTCAACGTTCAGGGTCCGGTCAATCAGCGTCGCCAAGGCCAGATCTCCGTCCGCATATCGGCAGGCCATAACCAAGCGATGATACGAGATTGGTGTTGGTGTATCATCCGGTCCATACGGCATGTGGGTATGGATATGGTCCAGTCTTACGCTGCGCGTGCTGGCCACATCGTGGAAGGACTGCGTTAGCAGATAGCTGTATCCTTTGTCGGTGGGCAGATTGACCGCGCTGCGCCCAACGGCAGACCTGTACTTTTCCCACCCAAACCAGGTTGCGAAGGACGATTTCTCGCCGACTTCAGTACAAATCCAGTCGCCGTTTTGCCGGTTGTATCTGAACACCATTAAATAAGGACGCAAATTGGCGAAATCTGGGCTCTCCAACTCGCCTTCGGACTGTGCCCAGCAATGGAACCCAAACTTCAAAAGCTCGGATGAATTGTCCCATAACGCGGTCAAAGGATGCTGCTGCAAGAAGTAGGGGATCTTACCTGCTTGCAAGGCGAGGTAGTGCAGGCCGTGAACATGCCTGCTTTCGCTGTTCAACCACGCTTCGCCCCGCGCCAGAAGCTCTTCGGCCTCTTTAAGGGCGTTCTCTCCGGTTTCGGTCAGTTTGTACTGTCGGTTGTCAAACGAGAACAGCGGATTGCCCATATATTCTTCAAGGTGATCAATGTGCCGACGTACAGTTTGACGCGTGCTTCCAAGGTTCTTGACCGTCTTGGAAAGGTTCAAGGTTTGCGCCAATGAGGCGAAAGACCTCAGCATCTCGTAGAGCAGTGCAGGTGCATCGCGATGGGTCATCTCTGCTCCTTGGCTGTAAACGCATTGTGCACGCAAGTGAAACACTTCACCTGACCTGCGAAACGGCTGATCGAAAAGCCCTTATAAAAAAGGCCTCAATTAGATTTGGTAACATAAATCATCCATCATGCAATTAAAAATGTTACATGATTGTTCATACCTCACCAGTTGGGTTTCATATCGTTTGGTGCCATTCTCCCTTAGCGGGAAACAATTATGTGGTGAAAAAATGGTACATCCAGTAGATGTTCATGTGGGAAAGAAAATTCGCGAAGTGCGCCTGCTGCGGGGCATGACGCAAGTTAACGTAGCTGAAAAACTGGGGCTGTCGTTCCAGCAGCTGCAAAAGTACGAAACCGGTTATAACCGGGTGTCGGCCAGCAAGATGTTCGAAATTGCACAGCTGCTTGATGTCGAGCCTGCCTACTTCTTCGAAGGACTGCCGCGTGCGGGTGTGCCGCAACGCGAAGCCCTGGACGAGCGGACCGCCAAGGCGGCGCAGGCATTGTCCTCGATCACGGATGAAAAGATCCGTGCGCAGATCCAATCAATGATTCACGAACTTGCCGGGCGCCAATCTTTAAGCGCCTGAACCCACACCGTCCTCTGAGGGGAAGGATGAACTGGGGATAAGGGGATGCGCAATGCGCGTCCCCTTACTTTTTGGCGCACGCCAATTCTGACAGGCGCGCGATACACGCATAAGCAGACGCATCAAACGTTGCGTCTTGTGTCTATCCATCGATTTTGGGATCTGGTCCATTTGGAGCGGGCGAGGCGATTCGAACGCCCGACCCTAACCTTGGCAAGGTTATGCTCTACCCCTGAGCTACGCCCGCTTCCTATGGCAGTGTCTGGTGGGTTGCCAGACTGGGTTCCGATTGGAGCGGGCGAGGCGATTCGAACGCCCGACCCTAACCTTGGCAAGGTTATGCTCTACCCCTGAGCTACGCCCGCTTCCTTCGGTGAGGCGTGGAATAAGAAATACGGGCGCGGGCTGCAAGGGGAAAAGCGAGAATTTCCAGTTTTTTTTGCTGGGAACAGGGAAGTGCGGGGGCGCATCTTAGTACACACAAAGAATTGACCTAAAAAACGCACGATTCTTGCTTATATAATAAGGAGGAATGAGTGTGGGGCTCAGAATCATCCTGGGGAGGGTGTGTTTTGAAACTAGAAGCTTGCAACTATCAAAAGGTGGTAACCGAGCGAGAACGCCGTGAGGCGTTGTCGTTAAAGCAGTGTGAATGCTGCGGCGTGACGTCCGCAGAACTTGCAGCCCGTGGCGAAAGCCTTGAGGTCTGCGGTGATGAATTCATGGCCCGCTTGGGGGGCGGTGAGCGCGTCCTGACGCCGGTCGCCCTTTGTCCGAAATGTCATGACGAAAACCACCGCGACGCGCATCACCATCACAATCACTGCCAGATCAAGGCGCGACAAAGTCGTGAGAGCGCCTTTTAAGCCGGCGGTTAGGTCAACGGTTAAGCGCCTCAAAAAGAAAAACGGCCGCCCTTTGGACGGCCGTTTTCTTGTTTTTGATCGTGTCTGTTATTCCAGCTCGACCAGCAGGTCCTTTGCGTCGATCTGGCCGCCCGCCTGCACGTGCAGGGCTTTGACGACCGCATCGCGTTCTGCGTGGATCCCGGTTTCCATCTTCATGGCCTCGATCGTCAGCAGCAGATCACCTTCGTGCACCTGCTGACCCGCAGCCACGGCAACCGAGGCAACAACGCCCGGCATCGGGGCACCCACATGGTTCGGGTTGCCGTCGGCAGCCTTGGGGCGCGCTTCGGTCGACGACTTCACCAGACGGTTCGGCACGCGGATTGTACGCGGCTGACCGTTCAGTTCGAAGAACACCTTCACTTCGCCGTTCTCGTCGGTTTCGCCCAATGCTTGCAGACGGATTTCAAGCGTCTTGCCCGGATCGATCTCGGCCGAGATCTCTTCCCCCGGCTCCATGCCATAGAAGAAGGTCTTGGTCGGTAGGGTGCGGACAGGGCCGTACAGGCGGTGACGCCCCATGTAATCCAGGAAGACCTTGGGATACATCAGGTAGCCGTTCAGATCCTCGTCATCGACCTTAAAGCCTTCCAGCTCTTTCGACAGCTCGGCGCGGGCGCCTTCAAGATCCACCGGTTCCAGATGCTTGCCGGGACGCTCCAGATTGGGCTTCTCGTCCTTCAGCACCTTCTTGATGATCGACTTGGGGAAGCCACCGGGCGGTTGGCCCAGATTGCCGCGCATCATGTCGACCACCGAATCCGGGAAGGCTACATCGGTCTTGGGATCCTCGACCTCGTCGCGGGTCAGGCCTTGGCTGACCATCATCAGGGCCATGTCACCCACAACCTTGGACGACGGAGTAACCTTCACGATGTCGCCAAACATCTGGTTCACGTCTGCATAGCTTTGCGCCACGTCCGGCCATTTCTCTTCCAGCCCAAGCGAGCGCGCCTGCGCCTTCAGGTTGGTGAACTGACCGCCGGGCATCTCGTGCAGGTAGACCTCAGATGCCGGAGCCTCCAGTCCGCTTTCAAAGGCTGTGTACTGGTGGCGTACACCTTCCCAATAGTTCGAGACTTCGCGGATTGCACCAATGTCCAAGCCAGTGTCGCGGTCGGTGTTGCGCAAGGCTTCGACGACCGAGCCCAGACAAGCTTGCGACGTTCCGCCACTGAATGCGTCCATTGCGGCGTCCACAGCGTCTACGCCCGCGTCAGCTGCGGCCAGAATGGTCGCGCCTGCAATGCCCGAGGTGTCGTGCGTGTGGAAGTGGATCGGCAGCCCGACCTCTTCCTTCAGCGCCTTCACCAGAACGCGGGCCGCGGCGGGTTTCAACAGACCGGCCATGTCTTTCAAGCCAAGAACGTGTGCGCCTGCGGCTTCCAGCTCTTTCGCCATGCCGACATAGTATTTCAGGTCGTATTTCGAGCGATCCGGGTTCAGAATGTCGCCGGTATAGCAAACCGTGCCTTCGCAGACCTTGCCTGCGTCGACCACAGCGTCCATCGCGACGCGCATGTTTTCCACCCAGTTGAGCGAGTCGAACACGCGGAACACATCAACGCCAGACACCGCTGCCTGACGCACAAATTCTTGCACCACGTTGTCAGGATAGTTCGTATAGCCAACCCCGTTCGACGCACGCAGCAGCATCTGCGTCATCACATTCGGCATCGCGGTGCGTAGGTCGCGCAGGCGCTGCCATGGGCATTCCTGCAAGAAGCGATACGCCACGTCGAAGGTCGCACCGCCCCAGCATTCGACCGAGAACAAGCTTGGCAGGTTTGCGGCGTAGGCCGGTGCCACCTTGATCATGTCGATCGAGCGCATGCGGGTTGCCAGAAGCGACTGGTGCCCGTCACGCATGGTGGTGTCGGTGATCAGCAGCTGCTTTTGCGCCTTCATCCAATCGGCAACCGCCTGCGGGCCTTCGGCCTCAAGCAGAGTGCGCGTGCCAGCAGCCGGATCCGCGCGCAGCGCAGGCGGCTTCGGCGCTTTCAGATCGGCGGGCGGGGCCGGGCGGTCTGCCGTTTCCGGGTGCCCGTTCACGGTGATGTCCGCGATATATGTCAGCACCTTGGTGCCGCGGTCGCGACGTTTCGAGAACTTGAACAGCTCAGGCGTCTCGTCGATGAACTTGGTCGTGTACTGATTGTTCAGGAAGGTCGGGTGCTTCAGCAGGTTTTCGACGAAGGCAATGTTCGTTGACACACCGCGCACACGGAATTCCCGCAGCGCGCGGTCCATGCGGGCAATCGCCTTTTCCGGCGTCTGCGCCCAGGCCGTCACTTTGGTCAGCAGGCTGTCGTAGTAGCGCGTGATGACGCCGCCCGCGTAAGCCGTGCCGCCATCCAGACGAATGCCCATGCCTGTGGCCGAACGATAGGCCGTGATGCGGCCGTAATCCGGAATGAAGTTGTTCTGCGGGTCTTCCGTGGTCACGCGGGTCTGCAGCGCGTGGCCGTTCAGGCGGATGTCGTACTGGCTGGCTTTGCCGGTGGCCTCGGACAGCGATTTGCCTTCAGCGATCAGGATCTGTGCCTGCACGATGTCGATGCCGGTGACTTCCTCGGTGACGGTGTGTTCCACCTGTACGCGGGGGTTCACCTCGATGAAGTAGAACTTGCCGCTTTCCATATCCATTAGGAACTCGACCGTGCCCGCGCATTCATAGTTCACGTGGCTACAAATCTTGCGGCCAAGTTCGCAGAGTTCCTCACGCTGGGCTTCCGACAGGTACGGCGCGGGCGCGCGTTCAACCACTTTCTGGTTGCGGCGTTGGACCGAACAGTCGCGTTCATAAAGGTGATAGATATTGCCGTGGCTGTCGCCCAAGATCTGCACCTCGACGTGACGGGCGCGGGTGATCATCTTTTCCAGATAGCCTTCGCCATTGCCGAAAGCAGCTTCGGCTTCGCGGCGGCCTTCCAAGACTTTCTCTTCAACTTCGTCTTCACCGAAGATCGGGCGCATACCCCGCCCGCCGCCGCCCCACGAGGCTTTCAGCATCAAGGGATACCCGACCTCGGCGGCTTCTTTCTTGATCGCAGCCATGTCATCGCCCAACACCTCAGTAGCAGGGATGACGGGCACGCCGGCTTCAATGGCCACTTTGCGGGCCGAGGCCTTGTCGCCCAACGCACGCATGGTTGCGGCCTTGGGGCCAATGAAGGTGATGCCGTTTGCCGCACAGGCGTCTACGAAATCCGGGTTCTCGGACAGAAGGCCATAGCCCGGGTGGATCGCATCCGCACCGCTTTCCTTGGCAACGCGGATGATCTCGTCAATCGACAGATAGGCGGCCACAGGGCCCATGCCTTCGCCGATCCGATAGGCCTCGTCCGCTTTGAAGCGGTGCAGGCCCAGCTTGTCTTCTTCGGCATAGACCGCAACGGTCTTCTTGCCCATCTCGTTCGCAGCCCGCATCACGCGGATTGCAATCTCGCCCCGGTTGGCGATCAGGATTTTCTGAAAGTCGCGCATCAGTGGTCCCCCTTGTCCCGTTCATGGAATTGCAGGAGTCGTAGGGCGTGCCGCATTGCAGCGCAATAGTTTTTGTAACGATTGGGTAAGGTTTAGCGCTAAATTGGTAAAATAATATTACCAAAAGTCACAATTGGCTACGAAGACTTCGTTAGAAGCCCCCCTGCTTGGCGCGTGATGCGCCCTTCCAGCTCAAGATTTACCAGCTCGGGCAAAATCTGTTGCGAGCCCAGACCATGTGACTGGCCAATGTCCCGGATCAACTGATCCTCGGCCAACGGGCACGATCCCAGTCTGGACAGGATCTGGCCGTGTAGTTTGGCGGTTTCTGCCAATGTCCTTTTGTCACGAGTTCCGGACTGTTCTGCGGTAGCGGAAGCGTCATTTGCGTGCGATTTCGCGTCAGACGGCGTGACAGTTGTTGCGGGGCCGATGGCCTCAATGACGTCTGCCGCGTTGCGGACCAATGCCGCGCCATCGCGGATTAGCATGTTACAGCCATAGGCGCGGGCGTCGAACGGGTGCCCCGGAACCGCTAATACATCGCGCCCTTGATCCAACGCGTTGCGTGCGGTCAGAAGCGACCCGGATTTCGCGGCGGCCTCGACCACCACCACGGCGCGGGCCAGCCCCGAGATCAGCCTGTTGCGGCGCGGGAAGTGCCGCGCTTGCGGTGTCACACCCGGCGGCATTTCCGAGATGCGCAACCCGTCGCGGGCAATGTCTTCGGCCAGATCGGTGTTTTCCTTGGGGTAGATTACATCCACGCCGCCTGCCATCACGGCAATGGTTTTGCCAGATTTCAGCGCCGCTTCATGGGCGACGGTATCGATCCCGCGCGCGAGACCCGAGATCACGGTGAACCCAGCTTCGCCCAGTTCGCACGCCAGTTTGCGGGCCATGCGTGTCCCAATAGATGAGGCATTGCGTGCACCAATCAGCGCGACGACGGGGCTACGCAGCAAGGCCTCGTCGCCCATCGCCCAGAAAAATGGGGGCGGGTCCGATATCTCGGATAACAGCGCCGGATAGGCGTCGCTGCCCCAACAGATCATCTTGGCCCCTGCCATCTGTGCCCGGCGATATTCGTCTTCGGCCACATGTTCGGGGCAGGGGGCATAGTCTTTCACGCCCGCGGCCTTGGCGACTTCGGGCAGGGCGTCCAGCGCCGCCTCGGCCGAGCCATGTTCATTTAGAAGTCTGAAAAAGGTTGATACGCCGACACGGCGCGAGCGCAAAAGACGGATCCACGCGAAGGCCTCATCCTCTGTCCTGGGTGAGGGAATGGGGTGAAGAGGTTGGAAAAGGTCCTTGGTCATACGTGATTCCGTCTTTTGCCGGATCAGCATGCAGGGAAATTGGTTAACGGCGGGTGAATCGCTTTAAAACAAAGGATCCACCCGCGGTCAGAGTCGTTACGCCGCAGAGCCCCCAACCGTCAGTCCACCGATCAACAGCGATGGCTGCCCAACACCAACCGGGACCGATTGCCCGGCCTTGCCGCAAGTGCCCACGCCGGGATCCAGCGCCATGTCATTTCCAATTGCGCGGATTTGCTTCATCGCCTGTGGGCCGTCTCCGATCAGGGTGGCACCTTTCACCGGCGCGCCGACTTTGCCGCCTTCAACGCGGTAGGCCTCAGTGCAGCTGAATACGAACTTGCCGTTTGTGATGTCCACCTGACCGCCACCGAACCCGACTGCATAGATGCCGTCTTTCAGCTCGCCCAGCACCTCTTCTGGAGTGGCGTCTCCGCCCTCCATAATGGTGTTGGTCATGCGCGGCATGGGCGCGTGTGCATAGCTTTGGCGCCGACCGTTACCGGTGGCGGGTACGCCCATCAAGCGTGCATTCTGGCGGTCCTGCATATAGCCGACCAGCACGCCGTCTTCGATCAGGGTGGTCCGGCCCGAGGGCGTGCCTTCGTCATCCACGCTGATCGAACCGCGGCGGTCGGGCAGGGTGCCGTCATCCACGACGGTTACCCCTTTGGCTGCTACCTGTTGGCCCACAAGTCCAGAGAAAGCTGAGGTGCCTTTGCGGTTGAAGTCGCCCTCCAACCCGTGGCCCACCGCTTCGTGCAGCAGGATGCCGGGCCAGCCATTGCCCAGCACCACGTCCATCACGCCCGCAGGGGCAGGCACCGCGTCGAGGTTCACCAATGCGATGCGAAGCGCCTCGCGCGCGGTGCTTTGCCAGTGTTGCGGGTCCATTAGCCCGGTCAGGCCTGCGCGTCCGCCACCGCCAGAGGATCCGCTTTCGCGACGCCCGTCTTTCTCGACGATTACAGACACGTTCAGACGTGTCATCGGGCGCGTGTCCGAGACCAGCTGGCCGTCTGGGCGCAGGATATGCACCTCCTGCAAGGAGGCCGCGATGGTCGCCGAGACCTGAACAACCCGCGAATCAAGGTCGCGGGTGAAGGCGTCGATCTCGCGCAATGTCTCGACCTTCAGGCCAAAGCCCGCATCGGCCATCGGGTCGGCATCTGTATAAAGCTTGCGATTGGTGCGGGCAGGAGCATCAGCCCAAGTGCCGCCGCCATCACCCACGGCCAAAGCGACCGTGGACGCGGCACGTTTCAGTGCTGCTTCGCTGATCTCGGTCGAGTGGGCGTAGCCAGTGGTCTCGCCATTCACGGCGCGCAGGCCAAAGCCCTCGGACGCGTCATAGCTGGCATTGCGCAGGCGTCCGTCATCAAAGACCAAGGCCTCGGACCGCATCCGTTCCAGAAACAATTCGCCATCATCGGCCCCGTGTGTCGTCTGCGCCAGAATCCTCGAGGCCTCATCCTGACCAATCAGGGTCTCGAACGGGCGAAATGCGGTGGTGTCGGTCATAGGGGGCCTTTAGTTTGCGCTAAACGCGACGTTGTTCGTTAACTTGAGAAGGTTTTTCCTTGTTCCCAGCTTTCTAATATGGTTTCACACCAATGAGAAACAAGGGATTCCCGCGCCCCGTGTGCGGGAGAGGCATGAGCGCGCAGCAGCTTGAACCGGAAATCACCGGTGTCGGGCCGCGCGGCACAGGGAAGAGAAAGACGAATATGATGCGTTTCAGCAGCCTTTTCGCCACTGCAACGGCTATGATGACGGCGGGTATCGCCTCGGCTCAGGAAAACCTCGAAGTGATCGGTAAACCGGTCGACGGTGCAATCGGGTTCCAACCTGCAGCAACCAACATCGCTGAAAGCGCACAGTGGCTGGACGGTCTGATCAACGTGATCATCATCGCCATCTCGCTGTTCGTAACCGCGCTGCTGCTGTGGGTGATCGTTCGCCACAACCGCCGCGCCAACCCCGAGCCCGCGACCTTCTCGCACCACACCCCGATTGAGATCGCATGGACCCTGATCCCCGTTGTGATCCTGGTTTTCATCGGTGCCTTCTCGTTGCCGGTTCTGTTCCAGCAGCAGGTCATCCCCAAAGGTGACGTTGTGATCAAGGTGACCGGCTATCAGTGGTACTGGGGCTACGAGTATCCCGAGCACGAGTTCGGTTTCGACAGCTTCATGCTGGCCAAGGACGAGCTTGAAGACAATGGTTATGACAAGAGCGACTATCTGCTGGCCACCGACACCGCTGTTGTCGTGCCCACCGGCAAGAAGGTCGTGATGCAGGTAACCGCTGCCGACGTGATCCATTCCTGGACCATTCCCGCCTTTGGCGTGAAGCAGGACGCCGTCCCCGGTCGTTTGGCCGAGCTGTGGTTCGAAGTTGAGCCCGGCAAGGAAGGCATTTACTTCGGTCAGTGTTCGGAACTGTGCGGCAAAGACCACGCTTACATGCCGATCACTGTGAAAGCCGTGACCGAAGCCGAATATGAAGCATGGCTGAAAGGCGCGATCGAAGAATATGCAGGCGACGTGACCACCATGCCGGCAATTCAGGTCGCCTCGGCCAACTGATCAGACGGAAGGGGGCAACCCCTTCCCACAAGCCGCCCTTCCGAGGGCGGTTTCTTACCAAAAAGACCCTAGCCAGAGCGCCAAAACATCATGACTGACGCCAGCATTCAAACCACCAAGACCGAAACCGGCGAGGCCGGATTTGGCGATTATTTCGCGCTGCTGAAGCCGCGTGTCATGTCGCTGGTGGTGTTCACGGCCCTTGTTGGGCTGCTGGTCGCGCCGGTTGGCGTGAACCCGATCGTTGGTCTGGCCTCGATCCTGTTCATCGCCGTGGGCGGTGGTGCCTCGGGTGCCTTGAACATGTGGTGGGATGCGGACATCGACCGCAAGATGAAGCGCACCCTGACCCGTCCGATCCCCTCGGGCAAGGTTGAAGAAGGCGAGGCGTTTGCCATCGGCATTACCCTGTCGGTCATGGCTGTTGTGATGCTGGGACTTGCTGCCAACCTGATGGCCGCAGCCCTGCTGGCCTTCACCATCTTCTTCTATGTCGTGATCTATACGATGTGGCTGAAACGCTGGACCCCGCAGAACATCGTGATCGGTGGCGCGGCGGGCGCGTTCCCTCCGATGATCGGCTGGGCTGTTGCCACCGGTGGGATCTCGATCGAAAGCGTTCTGATGTTCGCTTTGACCTTCGCGTGGACGCCGCCGCACTTCTGGGCGCTGGCCCTGTTCACCAAGGGTGACTATGCCAATGCAGGCGTGCCAATGCTGACCGTGACCCACGGCCGCAAAGCGACCCGCAACCATATCCTTGGCTACACATTCGCACTGGCCGCCGTGGCCATCGCGCTGGGTCTGACCTCGGTCGGTGGCCCCACCTATATGGTGATCGCGCTGGTTCTGAACGCCATGTTCATCAAAGGTGCATGGGACGTGTTCCGTCGCACCGATGCAGATAGCGAAGCAGACAGCCACAAGGCCGAACGCGGTCTGTTCAAACTGTCGCTGGCCTATCTGTTCCTGCACTATGGTGCGCTGCTGGTTGAAGCCTCGCTGAAACCTTTCGGTCTAGGGGGCTGGGGTTAATGGCGATCAAGGCAGAACACGAAATGCACAAGCGCCGCTTTTCCCGTAACATCGGGTTGGGCCTTGTTCTTGTGGGCTTTGTCGCCCTTGTCTACGGCCTGACCGTGGCAAAAGTCGGCGAGCTGTATCAGCCGGAAGCCGCTTCGGAGGCCAGCCAATGAGCCTTTCGCAGCACCAGATGACGGCAGCCAAGATGGTCGGCGTAGTGGTCCTGATGGGATCGCTCAGCTGGGCCTCGGTTCCGTTCTATGACTGGTTCTGCCGCGTCACCGGCTTTGGCGGTGTCACCGGTGTGGCTGAAAAAGCCTCTGACGTGGTGCTGGACCGCAAAGTGCTGGTGCGCTTCGATGCTTCGAAAGAACGTGGCATGCCGTGGGAGTTCAAGCCCGTCCAGCGCGAGATGGAAATCCGTCTGGGTGAAACCGGTCTGGCTTTCTATGAAGCTTACAACCCCACCGACCGCCCGGTCGCCGGCACCGCCAGCTACAACGTGGCGCCCTTCGCTGCGGGTGGTTTCTTTACCAAGATTGACTGCTTCTGCTTTGAACAGCAGGTGCTGCAACCCGGAGAACGCGTGACCATGCCGGTCACCTTCTACGTGGACCCCGAAATGATCGAGGACGATGAAGGCAAATACGTGAATGCGATCACGTTGTCCTACACGTTCCACGAAACCGAATTGCCGGAAGAGGTCGCTTCGCTAGACGCACCCCTGACGGTTGTGCAAAACTGACGCCAGAAGAACAGGGACTAGACGCTTATGGCACATGCAAAGAACCACGATTATCACATTCTGCCGCCTTCGGTGAACCCGTTCTTGGGTGCCGTCGCTGGCTTCGTCATGCTGTTTGGCGCCGTCCAGTGGATGGCTAACGGAACACCTTGGATGTTCTTCGCCGGTCTGGCTGGCGTTCTCTATGTCATGTTCGCCTGGTGGTCGGACATTGTGCATGAAGGCGAAACCGGCGATCACACCTCGGTCGTGAAAATCGGCCTGCGCTATGGCGTAATCCTGTTCATCATGTCCGAAGTTATGTTCTTCGTTGCGTGGTTCTGGAGCTTCTTTAAGCACGCAATGTACCCGATGACCGAAGGCTCGCCCAAAATCGACGGTGTTTGGCCACCGGTTGGGATCGAGACCTTTGACCCCTGGCACCTGCCGCTGATCAACACCCTGATCCTGCTGCTGTCGGGTTGTGCCGTAACTTGGGCGCACCACGCCATTGCGCATGAAAACAACCGCAAAGATCTGGTTTGGGGTCTGACCCTGGCTGTGATCCTGGGTGTGATCTTCACCATGTTCCAGGCCTACGAATACAGCCACGCCGCCTTTGAGTTCTCGGGCAACATCTATGGTGTAAACTTCTTCATGGCCACCGGCTTCCACGGTTTCCACGTGATCGTCGGCACGATCTTCCTGTTCGTCTGCCTGATGCGTGCGATCAAGGGGCACTTTACTCCGGAAAGCCACGTGGGCTTCGAAGCCGCCGCTTGGTACTGGCACTTCGTTGACGTCGTATGGCTGTTCCTGTTCGCTGCTGTTTACATCTGGGGCGGTTGAACCTGACCTGCGATTAGTCCTAATCAGGGGCGCGAGGGGAAACCCTCGCGCCTCTCTTTTTTCGGATCTCTGTCATGCGCCAAGCCGTTACCATTATCCTGTCTATCGCCGTGCTGGCCCTGTTTATCGGGCTGGGCACATGGCAGGTGCAGCGCTTGAAATGGAAAGAGGGCGTGCTGGTCGAGATCAACGCCCGCATCGCCGCCGATCCGGTCTCTCTGCCGGAAACGCCCGACAAGGCGCGTGACACCTATCTGCCTGTCGTGGTCTCGGGCAGCTTTGGCGAGGGCGCGCTGCGTGTATTGGTCTCGACCAAACAAGCTGGGGCAGGCTATCGCCTGATCTCGCCGTTACAGACCGATCAAGGCGCGATCCTGATCGACCGGGGTTTCATCCGTGTGGCGGACGAGATGCCTTCGGTGCCAGAAGGTCCGATCCAGATCGAGGGTAACCTGCACTGGCCCGACGACCGTCGTAGTTCAACCCCAGAAAATGACGTGTCCGGCAACACGTGGTTTGCCCGCGACCTTGACCAGATGGCCGAGGAACTGGGCACCCAACCGACCCTTGTCATCACCCGCCAGATGACCCCGGCCGAGCCCCGCGTTTTGCCGCTTCCTGTCACATCCGAGGGTGTCCCCAACCGTCACCTTGAATATGCAGGAACGTGGTTTTTGCTGGCGCTCACATGGTCGGTGATGACACTTGGCCTGCTATGGCGTAAGAAACGCCGAAACACCTGAAGGACTCACTTTCGATGCGCTATATCTCGACCCGCGGCGACGCACCTGTTCTCAGCTTTGAAGACGCCATGCTGACCGGCCTTGCCCGTGACGGCGGCCTTTATGTGCCTGAAACCGTGCCGACCATGTCGAAGGACGAAATCGCCGCTCTTGCTGGCTTGTCGTATGAAGAGATTGCCTTTCGCGTGATGCGCCCGTTCGTGGGCGACACATTCACCGACGAAGAGTTCAAAGAGATCATCGCCAAGGCCTATGCTGGCTTCGGCCACGACGCCCGTGCGCCGCTGGTGCAGCTGGGTCCGAACCACTTCCTGCTAGAGCTGTTCCACGGCCCGACGCTGGCCTTCAAAGACTTCGCGATGCAGCTGATCGGTCAGCTGTTCCAAGTGGCCCTCAGCCGTCGCGGAGAGAAAGTCACCATCGTGGGCGCAACTTCGGGCGACACCGGGTCGGCCGCCATTGAAGCTTTCAAGGGTCTGGACGCGGTTGACGTGTTCATCCTGTTCCCGCATGGCCGCGTGTCCGAGGTGCAGCGCCGCCAGATGACCACGCCGTCGGAAAGCAATGTGCATGCGCTGGCCGTGGATGGCGACTTCGACGATTGCCAAGCGCGCCTGAAAGACATGTTCAACGATTTCGACTTCCGCGATGGCGTGAAACTGGCAGGCGTGAACTCGATCAACTGGGCGCGGGTGCTGGCGCAGGTGGTATATTACTTCTCGTCCGCCGTGTCGCTGGGCGCCCCGCATCGCAAGATCAGCTTCACCGTGCCGACCGGCAACTTCGGTGACATCTTCGCGGGCTATATTGCGAAGAAGATGGGCCTGCCGATTGACCAGCTGGTGATCGCCACCAACCAAAACGACATCCTGCACCGCACGATGGAGACGGGCGCCTATACCAAGGCGGGCGTTACGCCCTCGATCAGCCCGTCGATGGACATTCAGGTGTCTTCGAACTTCGAGCGCGCTTTGTTTGACGCATATGGCCGTGATGGCGCAGCTGTGGCCGGTCAGATGGACGACCTGAACGACGGCGGTTTCTCGATCAGCCAAGGCGCGATGGAATACCTGCGCGAGCAGTTTACCTCGGGCCGTGCCTCGGAAGACGAAACCATGGCGCAGATCAAGACCAGCTTCGCCACCACCGGCGAGGTACTCTGCCCGCACTCGGCGGTTGGCGTGAAGGTGGCCAACGAGCATCTGGGCGACAGCCCGATGGTCACGCTGGCCACAGCCCACCCCGCAAAATTCCCGGCTGCCGTGAAAGATGCATGTGGCCAAGACGCCCCCCTGCCGCCGCGCATGGCCGACCTGTTTGACCGCGGCGAACGTGTGACCCGCGTGGCCAACGATCTGGACGCGCTGAAGTCGCTGATCATGGAACGTACCGGAAAGGCCACCCCTGCATGACCGTGCGTCTGGACCGTCTTCCCAACGGCGTACGCGTCGTGACCGAATATATGCCAGGGCTGGAAAGTGCCTCACTCGGTGTGTGGGTCACTGCGGGTGGTCGTCATGAAACGCAGGCCCAGAACGGCATCGCGCATTTCCTTGAGCACATGGCCTTCAAAGGTACCGAAAAACGCAACGCGCTTGAGATTGCCGAGGCGATCGAGGACGTGGGCGGCTATATCAACGCCTATACCTCGCGCGAGGTGACCGCCTATTACGTGCGCGTGTTGAAAGACGACGTAGCGCTGGGGCTCGACGTGATCTCGGATATCGTGCTGAACCCTGTTTTCGACACCGGCGAGATCGAGACCGAACGTGGGGTGATCCTGCAGGAAATCGGTCAGGCGTTGGATACGCCGGATGATGTGGTTTTCGACTGGCTGCAGGAAGCCGCCTTCCCGGAACAGCCCATTGGCCGCACCATCCTTGGTCCGTCTGAGCGGGTGAAAGCCTTTGGTCGCGATGACCTGTCGGGTTTCGTGGGGCAACACTACGGACCGGAACAGCTGATCCTGTCAGCCGCGGGGGCAGTGAACCACGACGAGATCCTGCGCCTTGCCGAGGCCGCTTTCGGCGGGCTGGCTCCGCGCCCGGTGCTGATGCCTGATGCCGCACGCTGGACCTCTGGCGCGCGGGTCGAGGTGAACAATACGCTGGAACAAGTGCATTTCACGCTGGGCTTGGAAGCTCCGTCTTATCGCGATGACGGTTTCTATGCGGCACAGCTCTTCAGCTCGGCGCTGGGTGGTGGCATGTCTTCGCGCCTGTTCCAAGAAGTGCGCGAGAAACGCGGGTTGTGCTATTCGATCTTCTCGCAGGTTGGGTGCTATGATGACACCGGTATGTTGACTGTCTATGCGGGCACGTCCGGTGATGACATTGCCGCCCTGTCGGGCCTTTGCATTGACGAGATGAAACGTGCCGCGTCCGACATGTCTGATCGCGAGCTGGAACGCGCGCGTACGCAGATGAAGGCCGGGCTTCTGATGGGGCTGGAAAGCCCGTCAGCCCGCGCCGAGCGCATGGCGCGATTGGTCGGGATCTGGGGCGAGGTGCCAACACTGGCTGACACGGTGTCCAAGATCGACGCCGTCACCCTGCAAGACCTGCGTGATTTCGGCGCCTCATTGTCGGACAGCGCCATGGCGATGGCGGTCTATGGTCCGGCGGACAAAGCCGAACCGCTGGAGGCTCTGATGGAAAGACGTGCTGCCTGATGTTCGCGCGGCCCAAGAAGGTTCGGATTGAAACCGAACGCATGACCCTGCGCCCGCCTTTGCATGGCGACTATCGCGCATGGGCTGCCCTTCGGGTTGCAAGCCGGGACTTCCTGACCCCATGGGAGCCCACATGGGCTGCCGATCACCTTACGCGCAAAAGTTTCACAAATCGCGTTTACTGGGCCAATCGTTCGGTTTCCAGTGACACGGCGCTTCCACTTTTCATGTTTCGACGTCAGGATGGTGCGCTGTTGGGGGCACTGACACTGGACAACATTCGCCGCGGCCCGTCGCAGGCGGGAACCACCGGTTATTGGATCGGCGAACGCTTCGCGCGTCAGGGCTATATGCGCGAAGGGCTTGAAGCGCTGGTGCACTACGCGTTCAACGAGCTGGATCTTTCGCGGCTCGAGGCGGGCTGCCTGCCAGAAAACGCCGCCTCGCGCGGGGTGCTGGAAAAGGTCGGCTACAAATACGAAGGCGTGGCGCAAAGCTATCTTCAGATCAACGGGCGCTGGCGCAATCACGTGCTCTATGCCAACCTCAGGTCAGATCGGCGTGGGCGCACGCAGGCGGGCTAGGACCGCTGCTTGTTGACCCGCATGTGAACCACAAGAAGGGGCGTGATGTGAGATCTGTCGATGCAGCCATCGAAGCACAATTGCGCGCGGCCCTACCGGACGCCGTATTTCGACCTCTAACGCCAGCCTATCTGGAAGAACCGCGCGGGCAATTTCAAGGTGATGGCGGGTTGCTCTTGGCCCCCGGTTCTGTGGACGAAGTCTCCACCATCCTGCGCGCTTGCAACGAGGCGCGCGTTCCCGTTGTTCCATACGGAGGCGGCACAGGCTTGGTTGGCGGACAGGTGATGCAAGACGCCCGCCCGGTAATCCTAAGCTTCGAGCGCATGACCCGCATTCGCGCCGTCCATCCGACCGAGAACGTTCTGGTCGCCGAGGCAGGGGCGATACTGGCAGATGTCCAATCTGCCGCTGAAGACGCGGACCGCCTGTTCCCGCTGTCGCTCGCCTCGGACGGGTCGTGCCGCATTGGCGGTTGCTTGTCGACCAATGCAGGCGGCGTGAACGTTCTGCGCTATGGCACCGCGCGCGAGCTGTGTCTGGGGGTCGAGGCTGTGCTGCCCGACGGCTCCATCCATCACGGGCTGAAGCGGCTGCGTAAGGACAACACGGGCTATGATCTGCGCGCGCTCCTGTGCGGAGCCGAGGGCACGCTGGGCGTGATCACCGCCGCCAGTCTCCGCCTGTTTCCGCGTCCTGCGCGCACCGGAACCGCGCTTTTGTGTGTGCGTGACCCATCCGCCGCTTTGGACCTACTGGCGCTGGCGCAATCCCAACTTGGGCAGGGGATTAGCGCGTTCGAATTGATCAAAGGTACTGGCTTGGAGTTTCTGTCCGAGGCTGGACTCGGCGGTCCACAGCCATTTTCTGAACCGCCGGCTTGGTCCATCCTGATCGATCTTGGCCTCGGCCCGTCCGAAGACCCTGAGGCCGCGCTTCTTACGCTTTTTGAAGCTGCGCAAGGGGCGGATCTGGTGTCCGATGGCGTCATCGCGCAATCCCAATCCCAACGTGCTGCCCTGTGGAAGCTGCGCGAGGAAATTCCCTTGGCGAACAAAGCTGTAGGCGCGATCAGCTCGCATGACATTTCGCTTCCGCTGTCGCAGATCCCCGCTTTTCTAACCCGCGCCGACCAAGCACTTGCAACACTCGGCCCATTCCGCGTGAATGCCTTCGGACATCTCGGAGACGGCAACCTGCATTACAACGTTTTCCCCCCATCGGGCGAAGACAAAGCCTCCTATCTTTTCCAACGCGATGCCATTCGCAGAACGGTCTATGACATTGTGGACGACTACGGGGGATCCTTCAGCGCTGAACACGGGGTGGGGCGCCTGAAAACAGACGAGCTTGCCCGCTACGGGGATCCCGCTCACCTAGCCGCTATGCGTGCGATCAAGCAGGGGATGGATCCCAACGGGATCATGAACCCCGGAGTGATTTTTCCGGTCGACTAAGTCACGCTTTCTCATTTTCTTGCTGAAAATATCCTGGGGGAGCGCCAAAGGCGCGGGGGCAAAGCCCCTCAGGCTCACATCGTGAGCCACCAACTCCAAAAGAAAACGCCCCGCCGGGTAAGCGGGGCGTGCACGTTATCCATGTGCTCAAGCAGCGCCCGGGCTCCGACCGGGCAGGAACAGCTTTAGGGCCTAATGGTTAAACGAGGGTTCACAGCCCTTCGAATTCGCACAAAACATCGACGCCCATACCAAGCTCTTCCAGCTTTTTGCGCCCACCCAGTTCCGGAAGGTCGACGATGAAGGAGCAGCCTACGATCTCGCCGCCCAGACGTTCGATCAATTTGATCCCGGCCTCAGCCGTGCCGCCGGTGGCCAGCAGGTCATCGACCAGCAGCACTTTCTCGCCCGGCTGAATGGCGTCGTCATGGATCTCCATCACCGCCTCGCCATATTCCAGCGTATAGGCTTCCGACAGGGTGGCGCCGGGCAGCTTGCCCTTCTTGCGGATCGGCACGAACCCCAGCGTCAGCTGGTGCGCAATGGCGCCGCCCAGAATAAAGCCACGCGCCTCTAGCCCGACCACTTTGTCGATCTGCATGCCTGCATAGGGGTGCAGCATCTGGTCCACCGCCATGCGAAACCCGCGTGGATCAGCAAACAGGGTGGTCACATCGCGAAACAGGATCCCCTCGTGCGGGAAGTCCACAATGGTGCGGATATAGTCTTTGACGGATTTCATGTTTTCCCCTCGGTGATCAGACGCATGGTGGCCTCAAGCGGCCCGCGTTTGAACTTATGCGACCACAGCCAGCTGAACAACGCGGCAAATGCGCAATAGGCGATCGAGATCCAAAAAATCTGTATCGGTTGAAGTGACCCGTCGAGCCGTCCCAGCGCCTCGAGCGTGCCCATCCCGATCAGAATGTGCGCAACATAGTGGGTCAGAGTTTGGCGACCGGCCACGATCATCGCATCGCAGAGACGCCGGATCAGCGGCAGGGCCAGCAAAAGCGGGGTGATCAGCAGCAATGCACCCAGAACCGCCACGGCCGTGGCCCCACTGGCCAGCATGTAAAGCGGCCCGGCTGGAACCGGATCGGTGCTCATCAAAGCGCCAATCTTGGGATCGCTGATCAGGGCCGCGCTGGCCTTGTGGGTCGCAATCGCGAGCAGCGCGCCACCCAGCACCATGCCGATCTGGACGGTCCAGCGGCCAAGCTTCAGACGCCCAAGCCACATGCCCCACAGTAGAAACGCTGCCCAAGGGAATACGGGGTGCCAGCCGTTGAACAGGGAATGGCGCAGGAAGCCCTCAATGGTCCAGAAATCAACATAGCCCAGCGTGTGCCAATTCCAACCTGTGTCGAAGTTCAACACCAACTGTGCCACGAATCCGGTCAGGGTGAAGCCCGCGGCCCCCAAGAGGAGCCAATTGCTCGATTTGCGCATGAACGCCACCGCAACGATGAAATAGAGCGCATAGAAATGCAGGATGTCGGCGTCGAAGATCAGCATGTTCAGCATGCCGATGACAAACAGGAAGAGGGCACGGCGCAGGGCCAGATGCCACGCGGGTTTACCAAGACTGGCGCCAACGCCCGCCAGAATAACGAACAGAGCGGCGGCTCGGCCTTCCAGATTGTCGGTGATCAGCGAGCCGATATCGGAACCTGACGAAACCTCGGCAACAAGTCTGAAGTTCACCAAAACCATGCCGACGAATGCAAGGAAACGGGCAAGGTCGGCGCCGTGCAGGCGGTTCACAATATCCGTCCCGCCACCGCGTCCAGCTTGGCCAACAGTACAGGATCTCGCTTTTCGGGGGCGGTCATGATGGCCATGTCCAGTGCGCGGTCGCAGCCATGGGGGCAGGGCGCGCGGTCCGCGCCCAGACGCGCAGGCAGGCCTGCCACCATGCGTTTGGCCTTGTCACCATTGTCAGTCAGTGTCGCGATCACCTGCGCCACGTCGACCTCGTCATGATCGGGATGCCAGCAATCAAAATCTGTCACCATCGCGACCGAAGCATAGCAAAGCTCGGCCTCGCGGGCGAGCTTTGCCTCGGGCATGTTGGTCATGCCGATCACATGTGCGCCCCACTGGTCACGATACATCCGGCTTTCCGCCAACGTGGAAAACTGTGGTCCTTCCATCGCCAGATAGGTGCCGCCCTCATGTACAGTCACACCTGCCGCGTGCGCCGCCTCGGCGCAGGCGGCGGACAGGCGCGGGCAGGTTGGGTGGGCGAAGCCCACATGGGCCACGCAGCCCGACCCGAAGAAACTTTTGGGTCGCGCGTAGGTCCGGTCAATGAATTGATCCACAATGACAAAATCGCCCGGCGCCATCTTCTCTCGGAACGACCCGCAGGCAGACACACTGATCACATCCGTGACACCCATTCGCTTCAAAGCATCAATATTCGCACGATACGGCACGTCCGAGGGGCTATGCACGTGCCCCCGCCCGTGGCGCGGCAGAAAAGACATGGCGACGCCTTCCAGCCGCCCGGTCAGGATTTGGTCCGACGGCGCCCCCCACGGGCTGTCCACATCCACCCACCGCGCGTCTTTCAGGCCGTCCATCTGATAGATGCCCGACCCGCCGATGATCCCGATATGCGTGTTCATGCCTGCCTCCTGCTTTTATCTTGGCCGCAGCCTATCGCGCGCGTTGCCCCCACACCATGCAATAGTTGCAGGGCCGCAAGTCATCTGAGGCATTGCCCGACAGGCCTGAAGCCGTTAGACAGCGCCATCGCGAACAATTCCCGTTATGAGGTGACCCCGTGGCCCGAGCCCTACTGGCAAGCTTTGCCAATCGTATCGAACGCCCTGATCTGCGCTTGTCGCCGAACGATGAGCTGACGCCGTCGCGCATCAAGACCGAGCTGTTGTCAGGCCTGACCGTGGCTCTGGCCCTTGTGCCCGAGGCCGTGGCCTTTGCCTTCGTCGCGGGCGTGCACCCGCTGGTGGGCCTGTATGCAGCTTTCATGGTCGGGCTAATCACGGCCGTCATCGGTGGACGTCCCGGCATGATTTCAGGCGCAACAGGTGCGCTGGCGGTTGTTATGGTGGCTCTGGTCGCCCAACACGGTGTTGAATATCTGTTCGCAACCGTTGTTCTTATGGGGCTTCTGCAAGTGTTTGCCGGTGTCATGCACTGGGGCAAGTTCATCCGCCTCGTCCCACACCCAGTGATGCTGGGCTTCGTGAACGGACTTGCGATCGTTATTTTCTTGGCTCAGATGACCCAGTTCAAGGAGCCGGGCAACGCGGATGCATGGCTTTCCGGTACTTCGCTTTACATGATGCTGGGCCTTGTTGGCCTGACTATGTTGATCATCTGGGGGCTGCCGAAGCTGACCTCAATCATCCCAGCGCCACTGGCCGGGATTGGCGTTGTCGCCGGACTTGTGATTGCCTTTGGCATCGACGTTCCGACGGTGGGCGACATGGCCTCGATCAAGGGTGGTCTGCCCAGCTTCCACAACCCGTTTGGTACGGGTGAAGGACTGTACGGTACTGCACTGGCCCCGTTCACGCTGGAAACGCTCTGGATCATCCTGCCCTACGCAGTGATCCTCGCCGCGATTGGCCTGATCGAAAGCTTGCTGACCCTGAACCTTGTGGGCGAGATGACCGGCCAGCGTGGCGGAGCTTCGCAAGAATGTATCGCGCAAGGTGCGTCCAACGTGATCACCGGCTTCTTCGGCGGCATGGGCGGCTGCGCCATGATCGGTCAGTCGATGATCAACGTCCGTTCGGGTGGCCGTACCCGCATCGCCGGCATCGCCGCCGCGCTGTTCCTGTTGCTGTTCATCGTTGTCGCCTCGAGCTGGATCGAGATGATCCCGCTGGCCGCCTTGGTCGGTGTGATGTTCATGGTGGTGATCGGCACCTTCGCGTGGAACTCGTTGAAAATCCTGCGTCGCGTGCCACGCACCGACGCCTTCGTGATCCTGTTGGTGACCGCTGTCACCGTGGCGGAAGACCTTGCTGTTGCGGTTGTGGTCGGTGTGATCGTGTCTGCTCTGGCCTATGCTTGGAACGCCGCCGCGCGCATCCACGCCGTGACCCGTGAAGAAGACGGGGGCAAGGTCTACGACGTGGAAGGCCCTCTGTTCTTCGGTTCGGCCGAAGGTTTTATCGAGCTGTTCGACGTCAAAAATGACCCAGAATTGGTGGTGATCGAATTCGCCCGCTCGCGCGTCGTCGACCAATCAGCCCTTCAGGCGATCGAGGCCGTGGCTGCAAAATACGAAGCGTTGGGCAAGAAGGTGCAACTGCGCCATCTGAGCCGCGACTGCCACGACCTGTTGACCAAGGCGGGGCACCTGATGGTCGACAGCGATGACGACCCCGATTACGAGGTCGCCGTGGACTATTCGGTCAAAACCGGCATCCTTGGTGGACACTAACAAAAAGGCGCCTTCGGGCGCCTTTTTTCCTGTCCGACGTTATTCGCCGGGACGTTTCAGGGTGAAGCTGTCGCGCACGATGGAATAGTCGCGATAACCCAACCGCGCCAAGGGGCGCGCGCGGGTGATGTCGAATATCCCGTCGACGATGCAGTCATCCCGCATATGGATCCCGGTCACCTCGCCGAAACAGACGTGGTTAGCCTCGCCCGGAAGCTGAGTGATTTGTGTCAGTTTGCATTCCAGCGCGGCGGGGACGGCAGGCAGGCGGGTGACTGCGATGGTCTCGCACTCAACGCGTTCCAAACCAGCTTCCTCGATCTCATTGACCTCGCGCCCGAAATTGGCGGCGCTGATATTCATCGCGTCTGTCAGGTCTTCCGAGACCATGTGGACGCAAAACACGCCGGTCTGGCGGATGTTATCTAAACTGTCTTTGCCCATCTGCCGATCCGCCTTGCCCGAGGTCGTAGCGAACATCACCTGCGGCGGGTCATAGGCGACCCCATTGAAGAAGGAATAGGGGGCAAGGTTGTCACGCCCATCCGCATCGCGCGTGGTGATCCACGCAATCGGACGCGGCACGATCAGGGCGTTGAACGGATTATGGGGCAGCCCGTGGCCGTTTTCGGGTTTGTAGAACACTGGCTTATCCCTTCCGTTTCATAGCCTTGCCGTGATAGCAGGAACGTAAAGAGAAGCCAAAGGCAACACGAGGGCAGGCAGCTGTATCATCTGTCTCAGGAAACGCAGGAAGATTGGTGGGAGGTTGAAGCCCTCTATGACCTGTGCTTTGCGCCCGGGCGCGAGGCTCTGTCATCTTATCGTTTGCGCGACAATGTCCCACCGATCCCGGAGCTGTCCATGGTAGCGCGTGACGCTGATGGTGTTCTGGCCGGCGCTATCCGCTATTGGCCTATCGCTATCGTCGGGGCGCACACGCACAAAGCGCTGTTGCTGGGGCCAGTGGCCGTGCACCCGACCCGTCAGGGCGAGGGGCTGGGGGGGCATCTGATCCGTCAAAGCCTTGGGCGTGCGGCCGAATTGGGCTGGGATCGTGTGATGCTGGTGGGGGATGCACCCTATTACCAGCGGTTCGGGTTTACCCGATTAGAGGGCGTTATCATGCCGCCCCCTACAAATCCCGATCGGGTTCTGGCCTTTGACCAAGGCAACGGGGCGTGGCGTGGTGTGGCGGGCGATGTGCGCCGGTTTGATGATGCCTAGCGCAACGCCGTAGCCCCCTTAACGGAAGGTCGGTTGGTTCCGGCGCGCCGAAGTGAACACACAAAATGTCGTGGGCCGGGCTTGTGCGCCGATGGTTTGCCGGGCCATCCTCTCTAACCGTTGCTGCCAGTACGGGGGCTTTCTGTTATGCGACAATGGATGCCAGATCCGCTGCGTACGCGCATCGCGTGGCTGGTCTAGCTTCCATTGATGTGATGGGACAGGGCGTTTGGGCGCAGTGATGGCCAGCACACCCACTCCAATGACGGCAAACCCTGCGAAGACCGCGTAGGTCATGAAGGCGACCACTGGGCCAAGCCCCTGCGAGAACGCCGTGACGGCGGCGATAGTGCCGGTGAAAACACCGGTGATGAGTACACGAAACAGCATGGGCCTCTCCTTTTGCAGTTCGGTCCCGGTGGAGAGCCGGATCGCCGAGCCGCAGCGTGATCTTCCAAAATGCGCGCGCTTGACCGTTCCCATTCGTGGGATGTCGAAACACCCGCGTCGCTGTTCTACGATTGTTCCAATTGTCTAAAGATTTTCCTAACCGGGCGTGTGGCCGGTCGAAACGAACTGTTTCTTACACTGCGTTTTCCGCCAGCCATGCCTTTACCGTTGGGCGCACGGACTGTTCTCCTGATAGGCGGGCTGCGTCAATAACTTCGCGCAGACCTTCCAGATCTGTCCGTCTTATCAAGCTTTTGACTGGCCCGATTGAAGCGGGTCGCATCGACAAATGCCGCATACCAAGCGCTGCAAAGCACACCGCTTCCAACGGTCGGCCAGCGTCTTCACCACAGAAACTCAGGGGTGTGCGGGCTGCGTCACAACGGGTCACGATCTCTTCAATCAGGTTCAGGAAGGATACGTTCAGCGTGTCATAGCGCCGACGTACACGTTCGTTTTCCCGGTCCGCCGCATAGAAAAACTGCTTCAGATCATTCCCGCCGATCGAGATGAAATCGGCCATCTCGAAGAACTGCTGCGGGGCAAACACCATCGAGGGGGTTTCCAGCATCGCGCCGATCTCGACCTTCTCGGGCAGGATATGACCCAAGGCGCGTTCACGCTCGATTTCAGCCAAGACCATTTCACGGGCGTCGCGGAATTCGTCCAGCTGCGCGATGAAGGGGAACATCACGGTCAGACAGCGTCCGGCAGCGGCGCGAATAAGGGCCTGCAACTGCATCCGCATCACGCCCGGTTTGTCCAGCCCGACACGGATTGCGCGCCAGCCCAAGGCCGGGTTTGGTTCGTCCAGCGGGTTCATATAAGGCAGCACCTTATCCGACCCGATATCGAGCGTGCGGAAGGTAACCCGCTTACCCTTCGCGGCATCCATGACGCGCGCATAGGTCGCGGCCAGATCACCCCGGCGCGGCACCCGGTCTACGGTCAAGAACTGAAGCTCGGTGCGAAACAACCCGACCCCGTAAGCGCCAGAGCTTTCTAGCGATGGCAGATCTGCCATCAGACCCGCATTCATATGCAGCTTAACTTCGGTCCCGCACAGACCCATCGCGGGCTTGTCGCGCAGGCTGCGATAGCGTTCCTGCTGCTTGGCCTCCATCGCCATCTTGTCGCGGAAAGCGGTGACGATTGAATCTTCGGGACGCAGATGCACCACGCCGGCCTCTCCATCCACAAGGATGTGGTCGCCGTTCAAGGCCTCGGTCGCAATGTGGCCCGCCTGAATAATCAGGGGGATCGCAAAGGCCCGTGCGACGATTGCGGCGTGACTGGCAACCGAGCCTTCTTCCAGCACGATTCCCTTCAGGCCACGCCCGTATTCCAGCAACTCGCCCGGCCCAATATTTGTGGCGATCAGGATCGGGTTTTCCGGCATCTCGGCCCCGGTATCCTTGCCCTGTCCAGTCAGGATGCGCAGCAGGCGGTTGGATAGATCGTCCAGATCGTGCAGCCGTTCACGCAGGTAAGCGTCCGGCACCTGGCTCATCCGCGCACGTGCAGCGGATTGTTCTTTTTCGACCGCAGCCTCGGCAGATAGTCCGCGCGAGATATCCTCGGCCATGCGCCGCATCCAGCCCTTGGAATTGGCAAACATCCGATAGGCTTCCAGAACTTGCATCTGTTCCTTGTCGGTGGTCTGGGCGTTTTCCAGCATTTCATCCACGGATACACGCAGCGTATCAACGGCATCGTGAAGGCGCTTCAACTCGACATCCGGGTCATCCGCCACCGGGTTGGTCACAACTACGCGCGGTTCGTGCAGCCAAACCTGCCCCTCGGCCGCGCCTTCCTGACCGATCCCGCCTTTGAACGTGGCGGGCCGCTGGTGCAGCGCGCCCATCGCCTCGCCTTCACCAACGAATGCACCCAGCTCGGTCATTTCGGCCAGCACCATGGCGACCACTTCGATGCCGTAGATCTCATCCGGCGAGAAGACGCGCGCATCTTTCGACTGGATCACCAACACGCCCAGTTTTTCGCCAAGGCGCTGAATGGGGACGCCGAGGAAGCTCGAGTAAATCTCTTCCCCCGTTTCCGGCATATACCGGAACCCGCGCGCCGACGGGGCGTCTTCGGTATTCACCACCCGGCCCGAGCGCGCCACGCGGCCTACAAGCCCTTCGCCTACACGCAGCCGCGTCTGGTGCACCGCTTCAGGGTTCAGCCCCTCGGTCGCACATAGTTCAAGCGTTTCCGTATCCCGGAACAGATAGATCGAGCACACCTCGACCCCGAGGCTTTCCGCAATCAAGGATGTGATCCGGTCCAGCCGTTCCTGCCCTTCGGACGCGGCCGCAAGGGTCTCGCGCAGGCTGACCAAAAGCTTGCGGCTGTCGCTTGTCTGGCTTTCTGCCATCTTACCAATCCCTGTTTGCCACGGCGTCTTGGCGGTCTCGGCGACCGACGTGCGCGCCGTTTGATCAAGCCTTATCCTAGCGGCTCGCTGCCACCTATGCCAGAAACTCGTTACGTCCACATCAGCAAAATTCTGCGCGTTTTTGCCTGCATCAGAATTTGCCTGCAAATTGCGCTGTCTGGCGACGGTTTGTGCGGAACAGAAACGCGCCGCATTGCTGATTTCTGGGACGATGCGATGGGGACGTATTGCGATACCTGAATTTCAGTCTTTTTCGCGCGAGGCGGGTTTTGGCTGCGCGGATCCCGGCTTAGGTTTATGCTCAAAGAACAATGGACACGCGTATTGCGAAAGGACATTCCATGGCACCTCGACAGACCAACGGGCGCGGCACGCGCTACGACAGCATTCTGGACACCGTGGGCGACACCCCGGTCATCCGTATCAACCGCATTGCGCCCGAGGGCGTGAACATGTTCGTCAAGATGGAGGCCTTCAATCCGGCTGGATCCGTCAAGGATCGTCTTGCTCTGAACATCATCGAAGCCGCCGAAGCCTCGGGCGAATTGAAGCCCGGCCAGACCGTTGTCGAAGCGACCTCGGGCAACACCGGCATCGGCCTTGCCATGGTCTGCGCCGCCAAGGGCTATCCGCTGGTTGTGACCATGGCCGAGACTTTCTCGGTCGAGCGCCGCAAGCTGATGCGTTTTCTGGGCGCGAAAGTGGTTCTGACCCCAAAAGAACTGAAGGGCTTTGGCATGTATTCCAAGGCCAAAGAACTGGCCGAGGCGAATGGCTGGTTCCTTGCTAGCCAGTTCGAAACCGACGCCAATGCCGACATCCACGAAAACACCACCGCGCGCGAAATCCTTGCCGATTTCGACGGCGAGCGGCTGGACTATCTGGTCACCGGCTATGGCACCGGCGGCACCGTGACGGGCATCGGCCGCGTCTTGAAGAAAGAACGCCCCGACACCAAGATCATCCTGACCGAACCCGCCAACGCAGCACTTGTCGCGTCCGGTTACGTGAACACCCGCAACGAAGCCAACCAGCCCACCGAAGGTCACCCGGATTTCAACCCGCACCCCATCCAAGGCTGGACCCCGGACTTCATTCCGCATGTCTTGCAAGAGGCGCTGGACAACGGGCTGTATGACGAGCTGACCTCGGTCCCCGGCCCGGAAGGCATCAAGTGGTCGCAACGTCTGGCCGCCGAGGAAGGCATCTTCGTCGGCATCTCGGCCGGTGCAACCTTCGCCACCGCGATCGAGACCGCGAAAAATGCCCCCGAGGGCGCCAACATCCTCGTCATGCTGCCCGACACCGGCGAACGCTACCTCTCGACCCCGCTGTTTGAAGGCGTTGAAGAGGTGATGAGCGACGAGGAGCTCGAGATCTCGCGCTCGACGCCTTACGGGCAGATGTAAAGCGCGACGCTATAAACGAAGAACAGCCTGCCGGATTGGTGGGCTGTTTTTGTTTCTAGCCGGACTATCGCTTCCGCGCGCCAGATGGATCTCAATCCGCTGCGGTTTCCTCGTCGGGATGAGCCAGATGAGGCATGTGTTTGGCGAGGAAGTCCTCAGTCGGAACCGGATTGAAGTATTTCAGATATACATCTTGAATGTCTGCCTCTGCTTCGAACGAACACGCAGTAATTACTTCCCCATCTGACAGGATTTTCTCAGCAGTTCCCGGGTACATGAGCACCGGATTGCAGTATTGATTGCCAGGCTGGAATTCACAGAATGTGGCAAATAAACGTGCCGCGCCGTACATCGGGCATTGTGCATCCTTCATGATATCGAACTGAGCATCGCCTTCAATAGTGTCAGAGTTTGACTTCAAGGCCGAAGCCGCATCGCGCCACGTATAGTAGTGGTGGTTCATGAGCTGTCCAAGAAACTGCTGAGGCTCTGGAGAAAGCGAGATTGCCTGCGATAGAAAGGCCACGATCCGGTCATTGTCATCACGCGGGTCCGTTATATCAAGAAGACTGGCCCCCAGCGCCCAGATCGCAGGGTCAAATTGCCCGAATTCCAAAGCGTTGACCCAGTGCTTTTGGAGTGCCAACAGCATGCTGTCATCCCAGACGGGCTTGGGCCTTCCAGCCAATCTCCGCATATCAGTTTTAATTTTCAGCTCTAACTGCAGATAGTCCTTGATCAAATGGGGATCGTAGGGATTGGCCTTCACTCGCGTCAGTATATTTTCACGCAGCGCGTCGCGGGCCTCGAAATAGTACTCACTCCGGCCGAAATTGATCGAAAAATATTCTGCAGATATCAGGTACTGCTCAGCATTGGGATTGGTTGATAGGGCTTTCCGATGCTTCTCGATCAACCTGTCGACATCAATTGGTTTTGGAAAGCCGATATAGTTGTAGCTGTCGGCGTACTTACTCAGAAGTCTGGGGTGATCGGATTCCGACAACACCTTCAACGCCGTCTTTCGCATTTCAGAAGGCACGTTGAATTCAAGCGCTGCTTTCGTGAGGCAGATGTCTTGTGAGTAGTCTGGAATCCGGTCGGCGTATTTTACGCATTTCTGTGACATGCTATTGAACGATCCCCCCCAATTCGGACTGCTGGCCCAAATTGCATTGCTAAGGGATTGATAGTTTGGCGACACCTCCATGATGTCTGCGAGTATCTTGTCAATATCGACAGCGGCCCCGCGCCCCGGGTGCATCGTAATCATCGCGTCCGCGGCGGGAACATACTTAGGGTCCAGCGCATAGGCCATCTGAGCCGCAGTTCGCGCGGCATCATTTTCCTGACGGTATGCCTCGATCGCGTAAGGAGAGCTTTGTCGCATGTTTTTGAACCCACGATATGCGAACGCAACTTCGTGACGGTTCCAAGCCCATGCGGTTAAGGCATACAGATTCTCTGGGTCCTCTTCCAGCCACTTCTTCAAGAAGGAAATTACTTTGGGATCTGTTGACGAGAACACTTTACCATTCACGCGCTGAAGAGGTGTGAAGTTCCCGTCAGCTTCAGCGGTTTTGTGCATCTGCAGCATATACTGACTAACGGCTTCAACATCCTGTGCCGCAACGCTTTCGCGGATGTCTTCCAATGGATCAGCTGTCGCGACGGACGGGAGGACGGACAGGGCCGCGACAAAAATAAAGTTACGCATAATGATTCCTAAAACGAAGTCTTTCGCGCAGGTTGCCATCATGGGTTGATTGACGCAAGCGACACCTCCTCGGGTGCAAAACCACAAGAAACGGATTGGCCTTCGCGGCAAATCCCGCCATTCCTATGGAACAACACCACAGGATCCCACTCTATGCCCCAACCCGCCCTCCAAATGGATCGCACTGCATGGATCATGCTGATCGCTCTGGCTGCCGTTTGGGGCGGGTCGTTCTTCTTTGCCGAGGTCGCACTGGGTGAGGTGCCGCCCCTGACCATCACACTGCATCGTGTGGTCTGGACCATTCCTATTCTGGCCGTGATCGTCGCTCTGAAACGCATCCCCGTCCCGCGCTACCCGCGCATCTGGCTGGGCTATCTGGGCATGGGCGCGTTGAACAACGCCATCCCGTTTTCGCTGATTTTTTGGGGACAGACGCAGATTGAAAGCGGCCTTGCCTCGATCCTGAACGGAACAACGGCGATGTTTGGCGCAGTGGTCGCGGGCGTGTTGCTGGCCGACGAACCCCTCACTGCCCGCAAGATCGGGGGCGCCATTCTGGGCCTCATCGGTGTCGGCGTCATCATGGGGCCCGAGGCTGTATCGGGCTTCAACCCCGCCAACCTCGCGCAGCTGGCAATCATGGGTGCGGCACTGTCATACGCTTTCGCCAGCGTCTGGGGCCGGGTCATGCTGGCAGGCCAGCCCCCTTTGATGAACGCGCTGGGCATGGTGACGGCGAGCGCCCTGATCATGGCCCCCGTGGTCTGGGTGGTGGACGGCGCACCGACCCTCGCCTTGACCGCAACCACATGGGGCGCCCTTCTAGGCCTCGCCGCCCTGTCCACTGCGCTGGCCTATGTCCTTTACTTCGCGATCCTCGTCAGGGCAGGGGCCGCAAACCTGATGCTCGTCACCCTCTTGATCCCGCCCTTCGCCATCGGCCTCGGCGCGCTGTTTCTGGGCGAACGCATGGGCCCCGAGGCATGGATTGGCTTTGCGATCATCGCGGTGGGGTTTGCAGTGAATGACGGACGAGTGTTTGGGGTGCTCCGCCGATAATTGCCCTTCCGGTCCATGCGTTTGTGACTTGCAACGGCGTCTCGTTGCCTCTCTAGTCGGCGATGAAACGAGGCATCGGGGGGCTGACGTGTTACAAAACAAAATAGCTGTGGATGTTCTGGTTGTCGGAGGCGGCACTGCAGGCTTTGGCGCGGCGGTTGCCGCTGGTCGGCAAGGTCTTCGTGTAATGCTTCTGGAGGCGACGCAGAAAGTCGGTGGCGTCATGGCGTTCTGCCCCGGTATGCCGTGGGGCGGGGGCTATCCGGTCGATCAGATCATTGGCGGGCTGATGGAAGAGCTGACAGACCGTCTTGCCGCAATGGACCCTCCTGCCGCAGAGAAACGCCCCTGCACGCTGGAGAATTTCGGGCCCGAGATCCTCTACGACCACGACATCGCCACTCTGACGATGTTCGAGATGCTTGAAGAAGCAGGTGTCGAGGTCCGGTTGGGGGCGACTGCGCTGACGCCGCATCTTGAAGGGGACAAGATCGGCCGGGTGGATTGCTGTGATCGCAACGGGCTGTTCACGGTCACGCCCGGCATGGTTATCGACTGCTCTGGCGACGGAGATATATCAGCCAAGGCAGGTGTGCCCCATGCACTGGGCGATGCCTCGGGCAATATGATGGCGGTTACGATCTCGTTCCACATGATCGGTGCAGATTGGGACACGGCCTTTGCCGACCCCGACCCCTATTTCCAAGCCCACGCCGCGCGTGGCATATCTGAAGGTCGCCTGCATCCCGACCTTGCGCAGCTCTACCTGATGCGCGGGTTCCACGCCGGCACCGTATTTTGCAATTCGGTGCATATACGCAATGTGGATGGGACCGACCCGATGGCCGTCGGACGCGCCACGCAAGAGGGGCGGCGGCGCTGCCTGCAGCTGGCGCAGTTCCTGCAAAGCGACGTGCCGGGGTTTCAGCAGGCCCACATGTCACTGCTGTCCCCGACGGTCGGCGTGCGCGAAACACGCAAACTGGAGGGCTTCTACCGTCTCACCGGTGCGGACCTTGCAGCCGCCACCAAGTTCTCGGATGGCATCGTGGCCTGCGACAATCCCATTGACGACGTGATGCGCTCGGACGGGGATATGACCCATCACGCTGCGATCTCGAACGGCGATTATTACACGATTCCGTTTCGTGCGTTGATCCCGGCGCGGATCGAGAACCTGATGTTCGCGGGGCGGATCCTGTCCGCAGATCCCGTGGCCTTCGCGTCAGTGCGCGGCATGCCGCAATGCATGGCTATGGGGCAGGCGACGGGAACCGCCGCCGCCTTGGCGCTGCGCGGCGGCCAACCCGTTCAAAGCATTGCGATGGACGAGCTCATCGCCGCGCTGACTGCCCAAGGGGTCAATCGACTTCAGACTACGGACGCATAGGCCCGCGCGCTTTCCGTCCCAGCCCCGCAAATCGCGGGCGCCTTCCCGATCAGCGCGTCGTTTTTCAGCGCCTCGACCATGAACAGCGCAAAGTCGATCCGGTGGGTCTTGTTCGAGGCCAACACCGGGTCCTGCACATGTTCGGACCAGACGGGGAGTCCTTGGCTTTCCCCTTCCTCAAGGTCCGATCCGCGCACCACGGTCCATTTGGTGTCTGACTTGAAGATCAGATCACAAGCCAGCACTTGGTCGTCAATCTCGACCAGTCGCAGCCAGCGGGTCAGCTTGGTCGCAATCGCAAGCAGCGCGCGGAAAGTGCGCGAGTATTGGTCCTTCCCGTCCAAAGTGATGTGCCAACCGCAGGAGAAGATCAGCCGCGCGTCCGGCGCGGCGTAGTCCATTACTGCCTGTGCGGTGCCGGACGAATATTGCTGCACGCCCCACGGGGCCAGCACGGTCAATACGCCCTCGCAGTCCTTCACGGCTTGCCGGATCACCTCACGGTCATTGGTCTTGCCGGGGAACAACGTGATGCGGTCGCCATGCTCGGCCATCACCGCGTCCAACTTTCCGACACTCTTTTCCCGGCACACGCCATTCACGTGATAGCCGCGCTCCAGCGCGTGTTTCAGCATATATTGTCCCAGCTTGCCCGAAATCCCGACGATGCAAATGCGTTTCATATCCTTGATCCTTTACTTACACTGTAAGTTAACTTGGGGCTTGATATAAACTTACACTGTAAGTAAATCAAGAGGGGGTAATCGGAGGGGCGCAAGTGGCTAGAAAATCAAAGAAAACATCAAAGCTGACGCGCGAGGCGATCCTCGCCGCTGCCGTGAAGCTGGCGGATGAGGCCGGCTCTGATTCGCTGTCCATGCGCAAACTCGCCGCCGCGCTGGGGGTCGAGGCGATGTCGCTCTACAACCATTTCGCCAATAAAGACGCGCTGCTGATGGGTATGGCTGACTGGGCCATCGCGCAAATCCCGCTACCCAATCCGGACGGGCCGTGGCAAGAGGAACTCCGCGCCCGCGCCCACAACGCCCGCGCTGTGTTCAAGCGCCACCCGTGGACGATCCAACTGATGGTGTCGCTGCCCAACACCGGCCCCAACGTGCTGGCCTATGTCGAGGCGACGCTGGCTGTGATGACCAATGCGGGCTTCGAGTTGATCGACGCCGATCACGCTTGGAACCTGATGGACAGCCACATCTATGGCTTCACCCTGCAGGAGCTAAACTTCCCCTTTGCCCCTGAGGACTACGCCGAGGTCACCCAAGCGCACCTCCACCTGATCCCCGCCGAGACCTATCCCAACCTGCGTGCCATGGCCGAGAAGGTTGCCGCGCGCGAATATGATGGGTTGCACAACTTCGCGCAGGGAGTGGAGTTGATTATTGCGGGGTTGGAGGGCGAGGTCGTTAAACACAGTGATTAAAACTGTTTCGCGCTCTACTGCGGTCGTCAGCTTTGTGGGACTAAGCGGGCATTCGAAAAAAGCTATGGGTGATTTGCATCGAGGATACGTTGTTTGACGTTTTTCGGTATGCGACCCACGTATACTCTGCCCGGAAATGTTGAATCTCTAAATTCAACCGAAGCTCCGAACATCGAATCCTCAAATGTGGTGTCACCATTAAAAACAGCCTCTGAAAAATCCACGGCCTCCTCAAACTTTGCCCCGCAGAATCCGGTGGAGTGCTCGAACCGACAACCTTTGAAAAACGCTGCCTTTGAAAACAAGGTTGCATGAAAGCTGGCTGGTCCGTGGAATATTACGTCCTGAAACCTGGCAAATCCTTCGAACTTCGTCATAGTGAAATATGCTTGGTCGAAAAATTCAGATTGAGAGAAATCCGCACTGTTGAACCGGACCGATGAATGATCTGAGAACGGCCCAAATTTCGTGCCTTTCGCATTCAGTGGTTCTAGGAGTTTTGCCCTTACCAAATCTAGGCCGATCGGGAAGACTTTCCCTGAAATGTCAATGTGCTCTTTTATTTCAAGCGCCCTTAGACTTGCTTGAGATAAAAGTAGAAAATCGGCTTTGAACTGCCCAATAGTGTATTCTTCGGTCTTGCTATCGGTATTAGCAAGGGAACTTCCGTCAGAGAATTGCTGCCTACCGGAACCGACCCAAGCATTTGCTACGTCAACATCGGCGAAGACGTCCCTAGCAATCAGCCCAACCTCTCTCGCCCAAGAGTCATGGTCAATTGCTGATCCAACCAATCTTGCCAAAGTGGCGTCACTGCGTTTTTGGAAGAATTGCTCCAGCCCAGCACGTGTCTCAGCATTTCCACCTTGGTTGATACTATTTACGTTCCAATTTTTGTTTCGAATAAGATCCAGCCGCACGGCCCATAAATCAATCGCCCATGGGTTAAGCGCCAGTAAATCGTTAAATACGGGGTCATCGTAATTCCATTTCATGTTGGAAACCTCTGCCATGGATTGTCTAGTGTCAATTCCGCGAAGATAGGTTTGGGCTCGAAGCAGCCCTCCCACCAAAAAAACGGCCCCGCATCTCTGCGAGGCCGTCTCTTTTCCAACCCGAAGGGCCGTATCTCTTACGCTTTCTCCAGCTCGAACGCATCATGCAGCGCCTGCACGGCCAGCTCCATGTATTTGCGGTCGATCAGGACCGAGATCTTGATCTCGGAGGTCGTGATAACCTTGATGTTGATGCCTTCGTTGGACAGCACGTCGAACATCTTGGCGGCGATACCCGCCTGCGAACGCATGCCGATGCCCACGATCGAGACCTTAGCCACATCCTGATCCGCCACGATGTCGTGGAAGTTGATGTTGCCGGCGGCTTTCGCCTCGGTCATGGCTTTCTCGGCGCGGGCCACCTGATCAACCGGGCACGAGAAGGTCATGTCCGTGCGACCCTCTTCCGAGATGTTCTGCACGATCATGTCCACGTTCACGCCAGCCTCGGCCAGCGGGGTGAAGATGGCCGACGCGATGCCGGGGCGGTCTGCCACCGAGATCAGGGTCATTTTTGCTTCGTCGCGGCTGTAGGCGACGCCAGAAACTACATTGCTTTCCACGATATCCTCCTCGTCGCAGACCAGCGTGCCTGCTTCCGGGTCATATTCTTCAAAACTGCTCAGAACCCGCAGTTTCACCTTATAGCGCATTGCTAGCTCGACCGAGCGGGTTTGCAGAACTTTCGCACCCAGCGATGCCAGTTCCAGCATTTCCTCGAACGCGATCTTGTCCAGCTTGCGTGCCTTGTCCGAGATGCGCGGGTCGGTCGTATAGACGCCGTCCACATCGGTATAGATGTCACACCGTTCGGCATCAAAGGCAGCGGCAAAGGCCACAGCCGTGGTGTCCGATCCGCCACGACCCAGCGTGGTGACACGGCCATCATCTGCGATGCCTTGGAAGCCAGCGACGACAGCAACGCGCATACCTTCGTCGAACTTGGCCATGATGTTGTCGGACGGGATTTCCTCGATCCGTGCGGCCGAGTGCACACCGGTGGTCTTTACCGGCACCTGCCACCCCTGCCAGCTACGTGCTGGCACGTCCATCTCTTGCAGGCGCAGGGCCATCAGGCCCGCGGTCACTTGCTCGCCCGAACTGACCACCGCGTCATATTCGCGCGCGTCATAGAGATGCGAGGTTTCGTTCACCCAGCCCACCAGCTCGTTGGTCTTGCCCGACATGGCCGAGACAATGACGATCACGTCATAGCCATTGGCCACCTCACGCGCGACCCGCTTCGAGGCCCGGTGGATCCGATCCAGATTGGCGACCGATGTGCCGCCGAATTTCATCACCAGAATTGGCATGGTGCCCCATCCCTTCCTTTACGTCCGGCTTCTCTTACGCAGGAGGGGGCGAAAGGGCAAGTGTGGATGGGGGAAGGACGCTAAATCGCATCTGGGAATGTTGCCGCGGCCTCAGTCTTGTGCGCAAGCATATTATTCCTACGCGCGACTGTTTCGTGCCATTCCTGTGCTTCTCGATCTTCAAAAAACTCTGCGTTTGGTGCTAGGCGCGAAACAGCGTCTTTGACATCGTCTAAGCCTACCTTGAAAAACTCTTTTCGCATGTTGGACATGTTGATCCGTCGATCTGAGAACTCGTTGTGTAGGGCCTTTTCAAGTTCAGGGGCGGTACCGGAGTAAATCATCGCATGCGTATCAAAGCCAAATGGAACACTAGCATCGCCAAGCTCTTTAACTCGGTCGTTGGGATCCAAGCGTCGCGTCAGCCCAATCTTCACAACATCTTCGCCAAATGAGCCGATATTTGAGATGACGTAGACATAACCAGATTTGGTCATTTCGGCCATTGCCCGTGCACGGGCGCTGGCTTCATGTGCTGCGTCAAGTTGGGCCTGCAACTCGTCGATGCGGGATTGGTCGACGCCAGCCTCTGCGCGCGCCTTATTCAGAAGCTTTTGATATTCTGCTTCTTTCTTCTCAGCCGCAGCCGCCTCTGCGAGCAGCTTTTTCTCTTCTCGTTGTTGTCTTGTAGCTTCCGCGCGTTCTTCTTTCTCTACCTTGAGCTTCTCTCGATACTCATGCGTCAAACGTAGCTCGTCGATTTTCAAGGCGATGAACTGCGGATTGAGCGTCAATTGCATCGAGTTGTTCGCGCTGTCGATTTGCTTCGCGGCACTTTGAATGCGCTTTTCCATCGCGACAACGTTGTTCCACCGCGTGTTGGCAATTGCCGCTTCGCATTCGTTGTTGAATGCGCGTAGAGTCAGTCTTGACTGCCTGTTCACCATGGTTTCGCCTTTGCTGCGACTTCCATCTAATGTCCAGCTGTTGGGGCACAACGTTGCCGTCTTTTTCGACACCATTTCTTTCTGTTTTGCGCGTTTCTCCTTGATGGCTGACTTGAATGCTTCGCTGTCTCCATAGTCGAAATGTGGCTCGTAGATCCCAAGCTCGGCTAGCGCGATACGTTCGTCGTAGATTGCAATTTGATGTGTAAGTTTATCAAAGATAGTTCGCTTCTCACGGTAGTCAGACCTAAGATTTTCTAAATCTTGACGCGCTGTATCGGTGGCTGCGGTCAATCGCGTTACTTCATCCTCTACGGATAACACATCTGAAAACCTATTTTTCAGTGCTTCGTGTTCCTCTACAACTGTTTCGTGGGTGGATTGTAAGTTTCTCAGTAGCGATCTGTTGCGAAGCCACAGAAACAGTAAGGGAAGTGGCAAAAGCATCCAGAACAGCGCGAAGGAGATGGAAATATCCATTTACAAGAATCCTTATTAAATTCAATTGTAAGTGGTTTTATCTAGCGCGGGTTTACGTGAAGAAACAATGCATACTTGAACAGTTGCATTTGTTGGCTCTCGTTCTCCGAACTGCGCACACCGATCAGTCAGTTCCGCCAGTAGGGGCGATTAGATCGAACGCCCTCAATCCTTCTTTGCGTATTTGATAAACGGTGTCCGCGTGGCGACCTGATCGTAGAGCATCCGGCCTTTGTAGTTGAACTCTTGCGTCATCCAGTAGGTGCCCGAGCAGCCATTGTCCTTGGCGACCTTGTGGACGGCTTCGATTAGCTGTCGGCCCACGCCGCCGCCCCGCAAGCTGGGATCGACATAGAGATCCATCAGGTAACAGGTGTTCTCGACACTCCACATGCTGCGGTGAAACAGGAAATGCGTCAGGCCGACGAGTGCTCCGTCTTTCTCGGCCACCAGCCCCTGAAACTCGTTGGAATCCCCAGAAAGCATCCGTTTGAACGAGATTTCGTATACTGCGTCGTCCAACTTTGTCTCATAGAAATCCAGGTAGGCCGTCCACAGTGCACGCCATGCGTGTTCGTCGTCAGCAGAAACGGGGCGGATGATAATGGTGCTGGGCATGTCGGCGTCCTGAATGGGTGTCTTTGGCGACAGCCTAGACGAACGCCCTCCAATCACAAGACGCCTTAGTTCACCTTACGTGTCGGCGTGAAGGGCAGGGGCATCACCGGAACCCCGTCCTCAATCAGTTCCTTGGCATCTTCTAGTTTGGTCTCACCATAGATCGCGCGTTCCGGGGCTTCACCCAGATGCATTGCACGGGCTTCTTCGGCAAAGTCCTCGCCTACGTAATCGCTTTCGGCCTCGACCTTGGCGCGCAGTTTGGCGATTTCGGCTTCGATCTCGGCCTGCACTTCCGGGGGTGGCGCGACATGCGGTGCTGGGGTCGAGGGAGCTGCTGTGGGCACGGGGGGCGTCTCTTGCGCTTCAGGCTTCGCCGCAGCATTGCGCGCAGGGCGCACCTTGGGGGCCATCAGTGATTTTGCAACCTTAGTTGATCCGCAATCCGGGCAGGCCACATGACCTGCCGCCGTCAACGCATCAAAGGCGTCAGCGTTCTGGAACCAGCTTTCAAACTTGTGGTTCTGGTCACATTTCAGAGCATAGCGGATCATCGGGCGCGTGTGTCCAATTGGTGTGGTGTTATAGATATATGAAACCCGGTGGGGGCTTGTGCAAGGCCCCAGAACGCTATGTCACAGCTATCGCAACGCCTTGGGATCGAAATCCTTGATGATCTGGCGCAGCTCAGGTTCGCCAACCAACTGCGCGGCCTTTTTGCGGCTTACCCACTTGCGACGGCGTTCGTCCTTTTCGCGATAGGCTTTTAGTTGCTTTTTCACTTTCAACGGGAACACAGCCACCACGCAGGGCAGCCGTTCGCCTGCAAAACCCTTGTCATAGGCGTAAAACCCCAAAACCTGGTGATACAGCTTCCCTTCAACCCCAGCCTCTTCAATGGCTTCGGTCGCGGCCGCCCCAGCGGGCGTTTCCCCATCCATCGGCCAGCCCTTTGGAATAATCCACCGCCCGGTCCCGCGCGACGTGATCAGTAGGAACTCGACCTTTCCATCGTGGATGCGGAACGGCAGCGCGCCAAACTGCGTGCGCACGGATCGCTTATCCGAAAGCGACAGCCGGATCGGCTTTTGTTTGCCTTTCGCAATCGTCAACTTTTTGCTGCCTTTGTTCCCCATGGTTCCGGTCATTTCACCCGGTTTTTGTTGCTCTTACTTAAAGATAGCCAGTTTCAGGGCGAAATAAAGGGAATTTGGCTGATTTGGTATGCGGAGGGGACGTGGCCCCTATATCAGGTGCAAATCCGACAGTTGGGCCGCAAAAAACGCCCCGGCCAATGGACGGGGCGTTTCGAATGTCATCTGAAAATGGCTTAGTCGCGCGTGCCCGCAAACCGTTCTTGCCATTCCTCGCGCTGCTCGTCGGCGATCTTGGCAAAGAGGTTTTCTGGTACGGTGAAGGCGTGGTCTGCTTTCAGCGTATTCAGTGCTTCGGCCACATCGCCCGGCCAGTCCATGTCGGTGTTCATCGCGGCGCGCAGTGTTTCTGACGCATCGGGGATGAACGGAGCTGACAGCACCGCGTAAAGGCGGATCAGGTTCAGGGCCAGACGGATCTGCGCGGCAGCCTGATCGGGATCGGTCTTGAACGTCGCCCAAGGCGCGGTGGACTGCAGGTATTCGTTGCCCGCCACCCAAATGCCACGCAGTTCCTGCGCGGCTTTGCGCACGTCCATCGCTTCCATATGGGTTTCATAGGCGCGGACCTTGGTCGTCAGATCGGCGATCAGCGCGGTTTCCGCTTCGCCATATTCGCCACCTTCTGGCACGGCTTCCGAGAATTTCGAGCGGCAGAATTTCGTGACGCGGCTGACGAAGTTGCCCAGCACGTCAGCGAGGTCTTTGTTCACCGAAGTCTGGAAGTTCTCCCACGTGAATTCGGCATCCGAGTTTTCCGGCGCATGACTCAGCAGCCACCAACGCCAGTAATCCGCAGGCAGGATCGACAGCGCTTGATCCATGAACACACCACGGCCCTTCGAGGTCGAGAACTGGCCGCCATCATAGTTCAGATAGTTGAACGACTTGATGTAATCGACCAGCTTCCACGGCTCTTGCGAGCCCATGATCGTGGCCGGGAAGGACAGGGTGTGGAAGGGCACGTTGTCTTTGCCCATGAACTGAACATAGCGCACGTCATCGGCGCCCTTGTCAGTGCGCCACCAGCGCTCCCAGAACTCAGGGCCTTCACCTTTTTCGTCCGCCAGCTCGGCGGTGGCGGCGATATATTCGATGGGCGCGTCGAACCAGACATAGAAGACCTTGCCTTCCATCCCCGGCCAATCTTCGTCACCCTTCTTCACGGGCACACCCCAGTCCAGATCGCGCGTAATCCCGCGATCCTGAAGGCCGTCGCCATCATGCAGCCATTTCTTTGCGATCGAAGTCGTCAGCACCGGCCAGTCGGTTTTCTGGTCGATCCAAGCATCCAGTTTGTCCTTCATTGCGGACTGTTTCAGATACAGGTGCTTGGTTTCGCGCACTTCCAGATCGGTCGAGCCCGAAATGGCCGAGCGTGGGTTGATCAGGTCGGTCGGGTCCAACTGCTTGGTGCAGTTTTCACACTGGTCACCGCGCGCGCCATCATAGCCACAGTTGGGGCATTCACCTTCGATATAACGATCCGGCAGGAAGCGGCCATCGGCGTTGGAATAGACCTGCTTTTCGCTGACTTCCTCGATGAACCCGTTATCCGCCAGCTTGCCTGCGAAATGCTGGGTCAGCTTGTGGTTCTGCGGGCTGGACGAGCGTCCGAAGTTGTCAAACGATAGGCGGAAGCCGCGTGCGATCTCGGCCTGAACCTCATGCATCTCTGCGCAGAACTCGGCCACGGGCTTGCCTGCTTTTGCGGCGGCCAGCTCGGCCGGGGTGCCGTGTTCGTCGGTCGCGCAAATGAACATGACCTCGCGGCCCCGGCAGCGGTTATAGCGGGCGTAAAGGTCTGCGGGCAGCTGCGAGCCAACCAGATTGCCAAGGTGCTTGATCCCGTTGATGTAAGGGATCGCCGAAGTGATGAGGACGCGGTTCATGTGAGCTCCCAATACGTGTTTGCGGTTGTTTAGGCTGAAATCCCCGAAAGGGCCAGTGCCGTCTTACCCTGTGGCCAAGGCAAGCCCGTCAACCACGGCGGTGAAGGCCTCGGACCGTTCCAGTCGGGCGGCGGGGCAGGTGGCTGTGACCTCGTCGGCAATTAGGCGCATCATGCTGGAGCCGCCGACCAGAATGGCGGTGTTGATCGCGGTTGGCATCACGCCTGCGCGCATGCATGTTTCATACATTGCCATGCGTAGATCATCGCGAAATCCTTGGAGCGCCGCGTTCATGCTGCCGGCTGTGATCTGGGCACTCAGTCCGCGTTCAATGAACCCCATCGCAATCCGCGCTTGCACTTGATCCGCATTGGCGGCGATCTTGCCGCCTTCCACGGCAAAGGCCAGTTCGTGTCCCAGCCGATCCTTGATCACCTCTTGCAGGCGAGCCAGTTTCTCAGGCTCGACCGCGTGGGCAAGCAGGTCTTCCACTTTGCGCTCGGTCTCGCGTGCATACAGGAACGGGATCTTTGCCCAGGTTGCCAATTCGTTAAAAATCGCATTGGGCATTGGCAGTAGCTCGTCCCCGAACGTGCGGCGCAGCTGTCCGCCATAGCCCAGCAATGGCATCACATGCGCGACCGAGATCTTCTGGTCGAAATCAGTACCCCCCAACCGGATCCCGTGGCTGGCCAGAACCTCGATCTTGTCGCCTTCCGTGCGATAGACGCTGAAGTCCGAGGTGCCGCCGCCGATGTCCACGATCAGCCCGATCCCCTGCGTATCCCCCAGATCACGACAGGCCAGTGCCGCCGCTTCGGGTTCGTAAAGGAAATCGACCGCCTCGAATCCTGCCGCGTGATAGCAGGCCCGCAGATCGTCTTCGGCCTGATGATCGCGCGCGGGGTTGTCGGAATGAAACTGCACCGGGCGGCCCGACAGCACTTGCGTGAACTCCTGCCCTGTCTGCGCCTCGGCGCGGGCTTTGAAGGCGACCAAGAAAGATGTGACCACATCCGCCAGGGTCTGACGTTTGCCGCCGATCAGACGGCTTTCGTGCAGCAGCTCGTGCCCAAGAATGCTTTTCAGCGCACGCATATAGCGCCCGTCATCGCCATCAATCAGCGCTGCACTGGCCGCGCGCCCGATGCGCATCTCGCTACCTTCTGTGGGAAAGAATACCGCGGTGGGCAGCGTGTCGGCATCTCCTTCAATCGGAATGCGCCGAACCGCGCCCGCTTGCATCACAGCCGCCGCCGAATTCGAAGTGCCGAAATCCACGGCAAGCACAGGAGAGGTCATGACAGCGTTCCGTTCCTTGAAAGAAAGGGCGCGTGACTACTCAGCGGCGTGTCTGCTGTCAACTGTTGTCGCTGGACTTGTCCCGAAGCTTGCCAAACAGCCGCCCCATCGAGAATGTGGTGCGCGGCGTGTAGGTATAGGGCGTGCGCTCGTCCAAAGTTGGGCGACGGCGCATTCGGGCCAGACCAAAGGCGATCAACACCACATGGCCTGCGGCGATCATTGCGAACAGAGCAGGCGGGCCATAGCTTTCGATTAGGTTCGATGCGAGCAGCGGCGAGGCGATGGCCCCGACCGCATAGTAGAACATCAAAGCTGCCGATAGCTCGACCCGTTCTTCGCTTGAGGCAAAGTCATTGGCGTGCGCTGCCGCGACCGAGAAGATGGGGAAAGTTGTGAACCCGAACAGCCCAGCAGCAAGGAAGACGCCGGTGATGCCGGATCCTGCCGCAAGCACCGTAATCATGCAGCTTGCAATGGCGGCGCCCGACAACCAGATCAGCACCCAGCGCCGGTCATAGCGATCCGCCAGCCACCCGGCTGGCAGCTGCGCCAATGCACCGCCCAAGACGAACGCAGCCAAGAACCATGCCAGCTGGCTGGTCTCTAACCCAACCTCGTTGCCATAGATCGGGCCGACCATGCGAAAGGCCGATGTGGTGATGCCCGAGGTGATTACGGCTGCCACTGCCAGCGGCGATCGGACCCAGGCCAGCGCTGGGCGCAGGCGTGGGGTTTCGGGCGTTTGGGGCTGACGCGCGCGGGTCAGGGCCAAGGGCAAAATGGCTGCGCAGCAGGCAATCGCAAGGATGTTGTAGCTGACATAATGCGCAGGCTCTAGAACCGCGATCATCAGCTGGGCGCAAAGCGATCCGCCCAGTTCGACGATGCGATAGCCGCCCATCACGCGTCCACGTGTGTCATTAGTGACGCGCGCGTTGATCCAACTTTCGATCACCGTATAGCTGCCTGCCACGCACAACCCGGTTGCCATCCGCATCACCGCCCAAGCATAGGGATCGACCCACATCATATGCGCCAGCAGGCCAATGGCGCCTAGTGCTGCAAACCCCGCATAGGCGCGCGCGTGGCCGACGGTTCCCATCAGGCGCGGTGCCCACCAGCACCCCACGAAGAAGCCGACGAAGTGCGCGGACCCCAGAAGGCCGACTTCGGCCCGTGTGAAGCCCAGCGTCAGCCCGGATACCGCGTCCAAAGGCGCCGCCCCACCAGAGCTTAGCTGCAAAAGCACGATCGACAGCAGCAGGGGGGTAAAACTTAAAAACAGTCGCATACGGCACCTCGGTTCTCTGGAAGCTTGGCAGTTTTGGAGGGGCTATCCGTCCTGTCCGCGACCTCTTGCCCCTTTGGCTGTCGTTTTTCGCTGTTTCGCTTGCGAGGCGTCGGGGGCGCTGGTAAGCGAGAGAAGCCTGATGGAAACAATAGGATTTGCGTCAGAAGGTGGGAAGGCACTGTAGATGGACATGACACCCCAAAGCACGGCGCGACTGGAAGTGCGCGGGTTGAAGCGCAATTTTGGCGGGTTGGACGTGGTGCGCGACGTGTCGCTGTCGCTTCAGGCCGGTCAGGTGACTGGGCTTCTGGGGCCGTCCGGTTGCGGCAAGTCCACCACGCTGCGGATCATTGCGGGGGTGGATCATCAAACCGAAGGCGAGGTTTGGATCGACGGTCAGATGGTTGCCGGCCCCGGCGTGTTTGTCCCGCCCGAGAAACGCCATATTGGCCTGATGTTTCAAGATTTTGCCCTGTTTCCGCACCTGTCTGTCGGAGACAACGTTGCCTTCGGCCTGACCGGCACGCGGACCGAGAAACGCCAGCGCGTCCACACGCTTCTGGACAAGGTCGGACTTGGCAAGTTTGTCGACAAGTTCCCACACGAGCTGTCTGGCGGTGAACAGCAGCGGGTCGCCTTGGCCCGTGCGCTTGCGCCCAAACCCTCGATCATGCTGATGGACGAGCCTTTTTCGGGCCTCGATAACCGTCTGCGTGACGGTATCCGTGATGAAGCGCTGAGTATCCTGAAAGAGGAAGGCGCGGCCGTGCTTCTGGTCACCCACGAACCGGAAGAAGCGATGCGCATGGCCGACGAGATCGCGCTGATGCGCGCAGGTCAGATCGTGCAGCGCGGCGCGCCCTATAACCTCTACAACGCACCGGTGGATTTGCAGGCTGCGGCCTTCTTTTCCGATGTCAACGTGATCTCGGGGACGGTAGACGGCGCATTGACGCAAACCGCTTTCGGTCAGTTCCTGGCCCCCGGCGTGCCCGACGGATCCAAGGTGGACATCGTGATCCGCCCGCAGCACCTGAAGATCGACTTTGACCGCGGTGGCGTAGGGCCTAGCCCGACCCCCGATCACGGCGTCTGGGCGCGTGGTCTGGTCAAACGGGCGCGCTTCATCGGCAAAGAAAGCCTTGTGGAATTCCAGATGGAGCGGGACGGAAGCATCCTGACGGCCTCGGTTCCATCGGTGTTCCTGCCTAAGCCCGATACGCCCCTGTGGATCGCCATCCGTCGCGACCGCTGCTTTGTGTTCCCGCGTCGCTGACCCATAAGCGGCAATAGAATCGAGGCACGCTGCAAGCGGAAATACTCGCGTTTTGCCCCTACTTTTGGCTATCGGCCCTGCGACATCGCGCCCCGATTACGACGAAAATTCCACCGTTTTCGCAGTTTTTTCCCTTTGGGGCTTTGAACTTCCCGCATGACGCAATAAATGTTCAGGGCGATATATCTGCGAAAGCTGCGAAAAGCTTTCGGACTAGGGAGAAAAATATGCTCAACAATATCGGCCTTCCGGGCCTTCTGCTGATTGCCGTCGTGGTGCTGGTTCTGTTCGGCCGCGGCAAAATCTCGTCGCTGATGGGCGAAGTGGGCAAAGGCATTACCGCGTTCAAAAAAGGCGTGGATGACGGCAAGCAGGAAATCGAGGATCAAGCCGCTGACGTGGCCAAGGACGTGACCCCCGAGACCGAAAAAGACAAGGCGTAAGCCGCCTAAGGAAAGGCGCTGCCTATGTTCGATATCGGGTTTACCGAGCTTCTGGTCATCGGCGTGGTGGCTTTGATTGTGGTGGGTCCCAAGGACCTGCCCGGCATGTTCCGCACGCTTGGCCGCTTCACCGCCCGTGCCCGCCAGATGGGGCGCGAGTTTACGCAGGCGATGAACGACGCGGCGGATGAAAGTGGGGCAAAAGACATTGCCAGCACGTTGAAATCGGCCACCTCACCCAAGTCGATGGGGTTGGATGCGCTGAACAAAGCCGCAGATGGGTTCGAGAAATGGGACCCCTCTAAGGCCCGGCGCGACCAGAAAGAAACAGACGCGTCCTTGAAAGCCAAAGAGGCCGAGGAGCGCGCCAAGCTGGCGGAAGACACCGCCAAGGCCGCCGAGAAAATCAGCGCTGCCAGCGCCAAGCCCGCTGCGAAAGCGAAGGCAAAGGATGCCAAGGCCGAAAAGCCCGCAGCCAAGTCCAAGACGGTCAAGAAACCCGCTGCCAAGAAACCCGCCGCGAAAAAGCCCAGCCCCCAAAAGGCACCTGCTAAGAAACCAGCCGCCACGAAACCGGCTGCGAAGAAACCGGCGGCCAAGCCCAAATCCACGGACACATCTGACGCATGAGCGACACTGACGAGATCGAAGACAGCTCGGCCCCGCTGATCGAGCATTTGGCCGAGCTGCGCACGCGGCTGATCCATTCTGCCATTGCTTTCATCATCGGCATGGTGATCTGCTTTACGGTCTGGAATCCGATTTTCAACTTCCTGACCGAGCCGCTGTGCTCGACCATGGCTGAGCGTGGTCAGGACGATTGCGGACTGATCCTGATCAAGCTGCAAGAAGGCTTCTTTGTGGCGATCTCGATCTCGCTGTTTGGGGGCTTGGTTCTGTCCTTTCCCTATATCAGCTACCAGTTGTGGCGCTTCGTGGCGCCGGGCCTTTATAAGAACGAACGGAACGCGTTTCTGCCCTTCATGCTTGCCTCACCGATTATGTTCCTGATCGGGGCATCATTCGCATTCTACGTGGTCATGCCGCTGGCCTTCGACTTTTTCCTTGGCTTCCAGCAAACCGGTAACGTCGCTGAAACTGGGGTCGAGGCGTCAATCGATTTCCAAGGTTCTGTGCAGGAATACCTGCGCCTGTCGATCAAGTTCATCGTGGCCTTTGGTCTCTGCTTCCAACTGCCCGTGCTGTTGACGCTGATGGGTAAGGCCGGTCTGGTCTCCTCGCAAGGTCTTGCGGACGTCCGTAAATATGCCGTCGTGGGCATTCTTGTTCTGGCCGCACTGGTTACGCCGCCCGATGTCATCACGCAGGTCATTCTGTTCGTTGTAGTCTACGGCCTTTATGAAATTTCGATCCAACTGGTGAAGCGGGTTGAGAAAAAGCGCGAAGCCGATCTGCGCGCCCAAGGTCTGTGGTTCGACGAGGACGACGAGGAAGTCGAAGACGAGCTGATGGCCGAATTCGACGAAGACGAGGATGACGGCGAGGACGAGGATCCCAGCAACGACCCCGATGGTGGTCCGGATGATGATCCCGAAGATGATCCGGGCATGGTCGAAACCGGCCGCTGATCCCTCGTAGGTCATAAGAATTCAAAGCGCGCCCAATTGGGCGCGCTTTTTTCATCTGCGGGATTTCTTAGACCTTTAAAATCCGCCCCATCCGCGCTTTAAAGGTCCAAGATTTACGATCGTAGGAAGGACTACCCCAATGGCGGATCAGGACATGATGAAACGCATTGCCGAGGCATTGGAACGCATGTCACCCGCGCCGTTCGAGGCCCCGAATTTCGACAGTGCGGATGCTTTCGTCTGGCATGTCTCGCCGGACCGGTTGGAACCCGTTCAGAAGGTCTCGCGCGTCGCGTTGGAGCTGCTGGTCGGCGTGAACCGCTCGCGCGATACGCTTTTGGAAAACACCCTGCAATTTGCCGATGGCTTACCCGCCAACAACGCGCTGCTTTGGGGCGCGCGGGGCATGGGGAAATCGTCCTTGGTCAAGGCCGTCCATGCCGAGATTCTGAACCGCGGGAAGCCCCTGAAGATCGTGGAGTTGCAGCGCGAAGACCTGCCCTCGGTGTCGCGCCTTCTGAACCTTTTGCGCGGGTCTGAATATCGCTTTTTGCTGTTCTGTGATGACCTGTCCTTCAGCCACGACGACCAGCACTATAAGTCGCTAAAAGCCGTGCTGGATGGAGGGATCGAGGGTCGTCCGGACAACGTGGTCTTTTATGCCACGTCAAACCGCCGCCACCTGATGCCGCGGGACATGATCGAGAACGAGCGTCAGTCAGCGATCAACCCTTCGGAAGCGGTTGAAGAGAAAGTTTCGCTCTCGGATCGTTTCGGCCTGTGGCTGGGTTTCCATCCCTGTGATCAGGACGAATACCTGTCGATGATCCGCGGCTATTGTGCCGCCTACGGGGTCGAGATTGATGACGACACCCTGTGGGCCGAGGCGATTGAATGGCAAGCCACGCGCGGGGCGCGTTCGGGCCGTGTGGCGTGGCAATACTTTACGGATCTGGCGGGGCGTAAGGGCGTCACGCTGGACTAAGCCCGTCTCGTCAAAAGATTTCTCAACCCATCGTGGCATGCTAAGCTTCGGTATCCAAAACCGAGGCTGATATGAAACGCATCGCCATTTTCTGTGACGGAACCTGGAACCGATCCGACGCGCGCAACCCCGCCCATGTGTTGCGCATCGCGCAGGCGATCCGACCCACCGCACGCGATGGCGTTACACAGGTCGTGCATTATCTGCCCGGTGTGGGCAGTGGGCAGGGCGTGACCAAGGTGTCCAGGTTCATGGACAAGGTCCTTGGTGGCGCGCTTGGCTGGGGCTTGGATGACCGTATTCTGGAAGCCTATCGCGCTCTGCTGTTTACCTATGAACCCGGCGATCAGATCTATATCTTCGGCTTTTCCCGTGGGGCGTACACTGCGCGCTCGCTTGCAGGCTTGATCCGCACGGCGGGCATTCTGCCATCCAACCGAACCGATATGATCCCCGAGGCGATGCGCATGTATCGTGCGCGCGAGGGCCGTAACTCGCACCCCGACAGCGAACCCACTATGGCGGCACGTCTATCCATGTCGCCTGAGGTTGCCACCAGCCCGCAGGACGCGGAATGGCGCAGGGTGCAGGGGATCGACTGTCACCTGCTGGATATCACCTATGTCGGCGTCTGGGATACGGTGGGCGCACTGGGGGTGCCTGCGTTCCTCGGCCCACTCGCCCGTTTCCTGAATGCGCGCTACGCGTTTCACGATGCCGACCTATCGCGGTCCGTCGGTGCGGCGCGTCATGCGGTGGCGATTGACGAGCGGCGCAAGCACTTTCCGCCCGCGCTCTGGACCAATCTGGACAAGCTGAACGGAGAGATCACAGGCAGTACCTCGCGTTATCAGCAGCTGTGGTTTGCGGGCAATCACGGGATTGTCGGTGGATCGGGCGCAGCCCCGGAACTGTCCGCTTTTCCAACGGCGTGGATCGTCGCGGGGGCGCAGGAACGCGCGCTGGATTTCAACCCGTCGCGGCTGCAAGGCCTTCTGACCGTCGCTGATGTGAACGCGGATGATCGGGGGGCTGCACTGCAACCCGTCTGGCGTAATCTGTGGGGGCTGTTGCTGTGTGATCGCACGCTTCTGCACGACCCCAACAGCCCGGTCCGCCAGATTTCAGGAGCCGCAAAAGAAAGGGTGCGTCAGACGTCTTATCGTCCGCGCACCCTTGATCCCGTCATCGAGGATCTTTTGAAATAGACCAGGGGCTTAGGCCAGCTGACCTTCCGCCGTGATCCGGGTTTTGCCGCCCAGATAGGGGTGCAGCGCCGCGGGCACGGTGACCGATCCGTCCTCTTCCTGACCGTTTTCCAGAACAGCGATCAGCGCGCGGCCGACTGCAAGGCCCGAGCCGTTCAGCGTGTGCAGGAACACAGGCTTGCCGCCCTCGGTGGGCTTCATCCGTGCGTTCATGCGACGCGCTTGGAAGTCGCCGCAGGTCGAGATCGAACTGATCTCGCGGTAGGTGTTCTGACCGGGCAGCCAGACCTCGATATCGTGCGTACGGATCGCGCCAAAGCCGATATCGCCGGTGCACAGAACCACAGTGCGATAGGGCAGGCCCAGACGTTCCAGAATGTCCTCGGCACAGCGGGTCATACGCTTGTGTTCGGCTTCGCTCTCGTCCGGTTTGGTGATCGACACCATCTCGACTTTCTCGAACTGGTGCTGACGCAGCATGCCTGCGGTGTCACGGCCAGCCGAGCCCGCTTCCGAGCGGAAACACTGGGTGTGGGCCACATAACGGCGGGGCAGATAGCCTTCTTCGACCGTTGCACCGTTGACGATATTGGTTAGCGGCACCTCGGCGGTCGGCACCAGCCACCAGCCGTTGGTTGTCTGATAGCTGTCCTCGCCAAATTTCGGCAGCTGACCCGTGCCGCGCATCATCTCTTCCTTGACCAGAACCGGGGTCCAAGTCTCGGTCAGGTCGTTGTCATTGACGTGTACGTCCAGCATGAACTGAGCCAGAGCGCGGTGCAGGCGGGCAACGGCGCCCGACAGAACCATGAAACGCGAGCCAGACAGTTTCGCGGCGGTTTCGAAATCCAGACCGTCCTGCACAGCGGGCAGTTCATAGTGCTCAACCGGCTTGAATGCGAATTCACGCGGGGTGCCCCAGCGGTTGATTTCGACATTGTCGTCTTCGTCTTCCCCATCCGGCACGTCATCGGCCACGATGTTGGGCAGACCCATCAGCAGATCGGTCAGCTTGCCGTCCAGTTCTTTCGCCTGCTCGTTCAGGCTGGCGATCTCGGCTTTCTTTTCACCAACAAGGGCGCGCAGACGCTCGAACTCGGCCTCGTCGCCCGACGCTTTCGCAGCCCCGACGGATTTGGCAGCCTTGTTAGCCTCGGCCTGAGCGGTTTCGGCGGCCAGAATGGCTGCGCGACGATTTTCATCCAGTGACAAAACCTCGCCCGACAGTGCCGAAAGGCCCCGACGGGCCATAGCCTTGTCGAACGCTTCGGGGGTGTCGCGGATCAGGCGGATATCATGCATGGATCTGTCCTTTGATTATACCTGACGCGCATATGCCAGATGGGCGCGCCGGGGGGAAGAGAAATCCACCCCGCTGCTTGCTGGACAACCCTCAGACCCCCATATAGGGTGCGCCGGACATTCGGGCAGGCACAGGGACCAGCCCACGAAGAAAGGGACATAACGATGTTTGTAACTCCTGCTTTTGCACAAGCTGCGGGCGCGCCTGCGGGTGGACTTCTGAACGGGATGCTGGTCCCCATGGTGCTGGTTTTTGCCATCATGTACTTCTTCATGATCCGCCCCCAGCAGAAGAAAATGAAAGAGCATCAGTCGATGCTTGGTGCGCTGCGCAAGGGCGATCAGATCGTGACGCAGGGCGGCGTGATCGGCAAGATCACCAAGGTTAAAGACGACACAGAGGTCGAAGTTGAAATCGCATCGGGTGTGAAAGTCCGCGTTGTGCGTTCGACCATCGTGAACGTCATGGGTAAAACCGAGCCGGTCGAAAGCTGATCGGTGCGGGTTTTCCGACCCAAACAACTGAATAACAAGAATTTATAGGGCAGGGGCACATGCTTCAAATCGCAACTTGGAAACGTCTTGTGATCTGGGGGCTCGTGCTCCTTGGCCTGTATTTTGCGTCGCCAAACGGGTTTTATGACCGCGTTGAGACGCATAATGATGCGGTGGCCACGATCGAAACCACGGGCACCACGCCTGAGCTGGAAGCGGATCGCTCTGCCTGGCCCGATTGGGCGCCGAATGCGCTGGTTAATCTGGGTCTCGATCTGCGCGGCGGTGCGCACTTGCTGGCCGAGGTTCAGGTCGAAGACGTCTATGAAGCGCGGATGGATGGCTACTGGCCTGAGATCCGCAATGCTCTGCGGGATGAACGCGCCACGATCGGCACGATCCGCCGTCAGGACAGCGCACCATCTGAACTACGCGTGAAAATCTCGAAGCCCGAGGCGTTGCCGCAAGCGATTGAACTTGTGCGCGGTCTGGCGCAGCCGGTGGTCAGCTTGTCTGGTGTCGGCTCGACCGATATCGAGGTAAACACCGGTCGTGAGGGCGAGTTCGTCGTCACCTTGTCCGAGGCTGAGCGCGTTGCAACCGACGACCGCACCATCCAGCAATCGCTTGAAATCATTCGCCGCCGCGTGGACGAGGTTGGCACCCGTGAACCGACCATTCAGCGTCAGGGCGACACACGCATTCTGATTCAGGTGCCGGGTATCGGTTCGGCGTCGGAACTGAAAGAAATCATCGGGAAGACTGCAAAGCTGACCTTCCATCCGGTCGTGAACCGTACCACCGATGAAACGACCACACCCGGTCCGCGCAATGTAATCTATCCGTCGTTGGATGACGAAGGTGTGTACTATGTGTTGGAACAGACCCCGGTTGTGACCGGCGAGCAATTGAACGACGCCCAGCCCGCATTTGACCAAAACGGCCAGCCTGCAGTGAACTTCCGGTTCAACGTCTCGGGCGCGCGTCTGTTCTGTGACTATACTGGTGCCAATGTGGGTGCCCCGTTCGCGATTGTGCTTGATGAAGAGGTCATCTCGGCTCCGCGGATCAATGAGCAGATCTGTGGCGGGTCCGGTATCATCACCGGTAACTTCTCGATCGAAGAATCCACCAATCTGGCCGTGCTTTTGCGGGCCGGTGCTCTGCCCGCCGAGCTGACTTACGTTGAAGAACGCACCATTGGCCCGGAACTGGGTCAGGACAGCATCGACGCTGGTAAGATCGCGTCGATGGTGGCCTTTGCGGCCGTTCTGATCTTCATGGTCGCCTCTTACGGGTGGTTCGGTGTGATCGCCAATGTCGCGCTGATCCTGAACGTCGGCATGATTTTCGGCCTTCTGTCGATGATCGGGGCCACGCTGACCTTGCCCGGTATCGCAGGGATCGTGTTGACCATCGGTATGGCGGTAGACGCCAACGTGCTTGTATTCGAACGGATCCGGGAAGAGCTGAAAGCCGGTCGCGGCCCCGCTCGCGCCATCGAACTTGGCTATGAAAAGGCCCTGTCGGCCATTCTGGACGCCAACATCACCACCTTCATCACCGCTGTGATCCTGTTCATCATGGGCTCGGGCCCGGTACGTGGCTTCTCGGTCACTCTGGGGCTGGGGATCATCACCTCGGTTTTCACCGCGATCTTCCTGACGCGCCTGATGGTCGTCATCTGGTTCGAACGCAAACGCCCGCGTAGCTTTGAGATCAAAGGCATCCGCCTTGCCCCCCAAGGCCGCGTGTTCGACTTCTTCAAACGCTCGCTGGCTACGCTGGGCGCTTCGGGGCTGGCCATGGTCGCTTCGGTCGTGCTGTTCCTTGTGATCGGCCTGAACTTCGGTATCGACTTCCGCGGCGGCACCACGATCCGCACCGAAAGCACGCAGGCCGTGGATGTGGGCAGCTATCGTGACGCTCTGACGCCGCTGGCACTTGGCGACATCTCGATTGTTCAGGTGAACGACGTGAACTTCCGCGCTGACCAGCATGTCAGCCAAATCCGTATCGAAGCCCAAGAGGGACAAGAGGCGATCACGCCGGAGACCATGACCCTGATCGAACAGGCGCTGGCCGAGGTTGATCCAGCGATCACATTCCCCAGCGTGGAAAGCGTGGGGCCGAAGGTCTCGGGCGAGCTTGTGACCACAGCCGTCTTGGCCGTTGTGGCCGCGATTGCTGCCGTTCTGGTCTATATCTGGCTGCGATTCGAGTGGCAGTTCAGCTTGGGTGCGGTGGCCGCGCTTGTGCATGACGTGGTGTTGACCATCGGGATTTTCAGCCTGTTGGGCATCAAGTTCGATCTGGCCATCATCGCCGCGCTTCTGACCATCGTCGGCTATTCGTTGAACGACACTGTGGTTGTCTTCGACCGTGTGCGTGAAAACCTGCGCCGCTATAAGAAGATGGACCTGAAAGAGGTTCTGAACCTGTCGATCAACGAAACGCTGGCCCGAACCATGATGACATCTGTCACCACACTTTTGGCGCTGATCGCGCTTTATGTGCTGGGTGGCGATGTGATCCGTGGCTTCGTCTTCGCGATGATCTGGGGCGTGATCGTGGGGACCTACTCGTCGATCTTTGTGGCCTCGGCCATCCTGCTGCGCCTTGGCGTGAAACGCGATTGGTCAAAGCCCGACGCCACCGCTGGCAACCAGTTTGCCAATGTGGATGCCTGATCTTCTGACCCAAGCCTTGGCGCTGCCGGGGCTTGGCTGGCTTCTTGCCATTGCCTTTACGGCCGGGCTGGTGCGCGGCTTTGCGGGATTTGGTACAGCGCTGATTTTTCTACCAGTTGCGGCCCAGATCGTTGACCCGGTCTGGGCCATTGCCATTCTGATTGTAATGGATCTGGCCGGGCCTGCCCCCGCTATTCCGCGCGCGTTGAAGGATGGCCATCCGCGGGATTTGGTGCGCCTTACGCTTAGCATGGCACTAACATTGCCGCTGGGATTGGCGGCTTTGTTCATCGTGGATCCGATTATCTTCAAACTGGCCGTATCCTTGGTCAGCCTTGCCATGCTGGCGGCCCTTGTCAGCGGCTGGCGGTACCAAGGGCAGGTGACATCCAAAACCGTCTGGGCCACTGGCGGCGCATCTGGCTTGTTGGGCGGAGCTGCCGGAATCCCCGGTCCACCGGTCATCATGTTATACATGGCATCGCCCCATAATCCGCGGGTGATCCGCGCCAATATCACGGCGTTTCTGTTTCTCTATGACGTGCTGATGCTGGGCGTGTTCATGAGCTTGGGGAAACTGTTGGGCATGCCGCTGGCCTTGGGGCTGATCGCGATGCTGCCCAATTTGGCGGGCAATTTGCTTGGCGGTTGGATTTTTAACCCAGAGCATGAAAAGCTCTATCGTCGCGTTGCCTATGCGATCATTGCAGGATCGGCCCTGTCAGGGCTATACGCTGCCCTAGGTTAAGGAGATCCCGATGCAGTTTCACGAAGTCCGATACGACAGTGCGCAACCGGTGGACAGCTACGGCCCCGGCTTTTTCCGCGTCGCGGGCGAGGTGATCGAAGGCCCGGTGCTGGTCACGGCGGAAACCGCAACTGGCTGGGGTGGGCTTGAGGACATCGCGACCCTGACCGCCCTAAAAGACCAGATCGACGTGCTGTTTCTGGGCACGGGTGCCGAAATTGCCCATCCGCCCGCCTCTTTACGCGAGGCACTCGAAGACGCCGGGATCGGGATCGAGATGATGGGATCTGCGGCTGCCTGCCGCACCTACAACGTCCTGATTGCCGAGGGCCGCCGCATTGCGCTGGCCGCCCTTCCGGTCTAAGGCTTTCCCTATGGAACTTCGGGTCGAAAATCTGACCGTGGCGCGCGGAGGCGTGCCGGTGCTGGAGGGGTTGGAGTTTACCCTGTCCCCCGGTCAGGTGTTGATCCTGCGTGGCCCGAACGGATCGGGAAAAACCACACTGTTGCGGACCCTTGCGGGGTTGCAACCCCCTTTGGCTGGTAGCGTTTCTGCCGACCCCGAACAAATTACCTATGGTGCGCATGCCGATGGGCTAAAAGCCACGCTCAGCGTTGAAGAAAACCTACGCTTCTGGGCGTCGGTCCACGGCATTGCGGATATCGCGCCAGCCGTCGACGGGTTCAATCTGCGCGGGCTGCTTGAACGTCCCTCGGCCAACCTGTCAGCAGGGCAGAAGCGGCGTCTTGGACTGGCGCGTCTGTTGGTCACAGGGCGGCCCATCTGGTTACTGGACGAACCGACTGTATCGCTGGACGTGGCCTCGGTTGCATTGTTTGCGGACGCGGTGCGTGCGCATGTGGCAGGTGGAGGTTCGGCTCTGATTGCCACCCATATCGATCTTGGGTTGCAGGCGGACACCTTGGACGTCGGTCCGTTCAAAGCGAACGCACAGCGCCCACGTGCGGATGGTACCCGCGACGCCTACGCAGATTTCGACGAGGCCTTTTCATGATCGCTTTGCTGGTTCGGGATTTGCGGCTGGCCATGCGGGCAGGGGGTGGCTTTGGGCTGGGGCTGGCCTTCTTCCTGATCGTCTCGACCCTTGTACCCTTTGGTGTCGGCCCCGAGGCCGCGATCTTGTCGCGCATCGCGCCGGGTATCCTGTGGGTGGGCGCGCTGTTGGCATGCCTATTGTCACTGGATCGTATATTCCAGCTCGACTTTGAAGACGGGTCGCTTGACCTGCTTGCCACCGCCCCCATCCCGATGGAGGGAATTGTTGCGGTCAAAGCGCTGGCCCACTGGCTGGTGACGGGGTTGCCGCTGACGCTGGCTGCGCCCGTGCTGGGGACGCTTATGAACCTTGAAAGCCCCGGCCATTACTGGATCTTCATCACGCTCCTGATCGGCACGCCCGCGCTGTCGATGATCGGCGCTTTTGGCGCAGCCCTGACCGTGGGCCTTAAGCGCGGCGGTTTGCTGCTGTCGCTCTTGGTCCTGCCGCTATATATCCCAACCCTGATCTTCGGGGCCGAGGCCGCAACCCGCGGCACCGCAGGCCTATCGGCTTCAACCCCGCTGCTAATGATGGCCGGAATCACGGCGGGATCCATCGCCCTGCTACCATTTGCCGCCGCGGCCGCCTTGCGTGTGAACCTTAGATAGGTCAAACCATTCCGAGGCACATGCACTATGCTGCCTGCGCCACCGACTGAAGGAAGCCACAGAGGAAACACATGTCACTTTGGGAATTCGCAAACCCGGTCAAGTTCATGGCCCTCAGCGGCAAGGTTTTGCCCTGGGTGATTGGCCTGTGCGCCCTGACCCTGATCCCGGGAATGATCTGGGGCTTTTTCTTCACACCCGAAGCCGCTAATTTCGGCAACTCGGTCAAGATCATCTATATCCACGTGCCAAGCGCGATGATGGCGATCAATATCTGGGTAATGATGCTTGTAACATCCCTGATCTGGATCGTGCGCCGTCACCATGTCTCGGTCCGCGCCGCCAAGGCGGCCGCCCTGATTGGTGTCACCATGACCGTGATCGCGCTGATCACCGGGGCGATCTGGGGGCAACCGATGTGGGGCACCTATTGGGCGTGGGATCCACGCCTAACCAGCTTCCTAATCCTATTTCTGTTCTATCTGGGCTATATGGCACTTTGGGCGGCCATTGATAACCCGGATACAGCCGCCGATCTGACATCGGTCCTGTGCATCGTCGGTTCGGTCTTCGCCGTGCTTAGCCGTTATGCGGTGAACTTCTGGAACCAAGGGCTGCATCAGGGTGCGTCTCTGTCACTGGATAAGGAAGAGCACGTGTCGAACGTCTACTACCAGCCCCTACTGCTGTGTATCGCCGGGTTCATCCTGCTGTTCGTCGCCCTCGTCCTGATCCGCACCCGGACCGAGCTGCGTCTGGTTCGCCTGCACCGTTTGGACGTTCGTGAAAGGATGAAAGATGCTTGAGCTTGGAAAATACGCCGACGCGATCCTGTCGTCATGGGTGATCACTCTCGTACTTTTGATCGCTCTGGTCCTTGTGACTTGGCGTCGCTCGGTCCAAGTAAAACGTGAACTGGACGCGGCCGAAGAAAGGGCAAAGCGGAATGACTGAGACAAAAAAAGGTATCTCGTGGCTGATGATCCTGCCGCCCGTCCTGTTTCTTGGGCTGGCCAGCATGTTTCTTTGGGGCATGACGCAGGATGACCGTGATGCGCTTCCGTCCACCCGCGAAGGCGGTATCGTTCCGGCCCTGCAAGTCACCGCTTTTGACGGCGAGCCCGGCTTTACTCAAGAGGACCTGAAAACCGGCGGCGTGAAGTTGGTAAACTTCTGGGCCAGTTGGTGTGCGCCTTGCCGGGCCGAGCATCCTTTGCTGGAACGGTTGGCCGAGGAAGGTGTGCAGATCAACGGGATCAACTACAAGGACGACCCGGCTAATGCCAAACGCTTCCTGGCCCAGTTGGGCAACCCTTACGCTGCCCTGATGGCAGACGCGGACGGTCGCACCGGACTGGAGTGGGGGCTATACGGCGTGCCTGAGACATTCGTGATTGCGGGCGATGGGACAGTGGTGAAACGTTTTGCAGGCCCGATTACCGAAGGCATTCTGGAAAGCATCATTCGCCCCGCTATTGCGGTGGCAGAAGCGCGTTAACTTGCTGAGTTCAGCATCAGGATGATGAGTGCGAAACCGAGATATTCCAGCGCTGGAATCGGGATTTGTCGAAATAAGCTACTCAATTAACTTTGACCTCACTTGGTAACATAGGTGATGGTTGAAATATGCCCATCACGCTGGGAACAGGGTAAACTGACAGGTCGCCGTGATCTAGAATTCAATACAGAAACGGTTTGTTTTTCTAATGTTAGCTTAACCTGCCCTAGCGCATTCTACAGTGACGCACATCACTGGTCGCGGTAGATCCTTCATAGGCAGAGAGCGTACGAAATAGCTGACGGAACACGGTCGGTGACGACAAAGCGCCGTCGATTCGGGTCGCTGTGGCTTTGTGCTCTTGGGAGTAGATCCTCATGAATTCCCGCAAGGTCACGCAACATACGCCAGAAGTAATGCCCTGTGCACAGTGTGGATACTCAAGCGCGGCAGGTGAAATTCCCTTTCCGCGGGAAACTGTAACAAACACCTCGCAAATCCTTGATTGGAAGGTCAGGCCCGGGATCGCTATCTAGGGATCAGAGCACAACAGAAAGAGACACCGATGCGGGCACTTCTGACCGGATTGATCAGCATAGTTCTAAGCACCTTTACAGGTCTGGCCATCGCCGGAGATCGCCCCGTTGTGGTGGTCGAGCTGTTTACCTCGCAAGGCTGCTCATCCTGCCCGCCTGCAGATGAATTTCTGGGCGAGCTGTCGCGCCAAAGTGATGTCCTGCCCTTGGCGATGCATGTGGATTATTGGGATTATATCGGCTGGAAAGACACCTTTGCCCGGCCCGAGCACACCAAGCGCCAAAAGGCCTATGCCTATGGGTTTGGGACCAAGTCGATCTATACGCCTCAGATGGTCATCGGCGGTGTCGATCAGGCCGTGGGTAGCCATGTCATGAAGGTGATGGAGATCCTGCACCGGCACCAGATGGCTGTGGGCCGGGTCAGCCTGTCGACCCACAATGGTGAGAACGGGCGCATTGTTCGTGTGGCCAATGTTTCGAATATGCCTCTGCCTGACCCGGTGATTGCACAGATCGTGCATTTCACGCCCAAGGCGACTGTGGCCGTCAAACGGGGGGAAAACGCAGGTCGCTCGATCACATCGACCAATATCGTGACCAACATTCAAACCTTCGGAAAATGGGACGGTATGGGCGAGATCGAGCTCTCACTGCCCAGTCCCGTGGCCCCGGATGGGCAGAGCGCTGCGATCCTTTTGCAGGCCACACGAATGGGCGACTATCCCGGCGAGATCGTGGCCGCCATCGCGCTGGATTGACGATTACGCGTCTGAATTGTCGCTGTCCGGCATCTGCCAGCGTTTGTGGATCCACAGGAACTGATCCATGTTCTGACGCACGCGCGCTTCGAGCCGATCGTTGAATTCCTGCATCATGGTTTCCGGATCCGAGTGTTCGATCGGCTCTTCCACCACGACGTCAAAATCCACCCCGTTTTCCTTGCGGATTGCGAAGACCGGGATGAATAGCGTGTTGTATTTCAGGGCCATCTCGGCGATGGCAAGCGTGGTCATTGCTGGCTTTCCAAAAAAGCTGAGCATGGCGCCCTGATCTTCACGCTGATCCAAGAGGATCGCCAAAAGCCCCCCGCTGCGCAGATGCTTGACCATGCTGCCCATACCGCGGCGGGATTGTTCGAACGCCTTCCCTTCGAAGCCTTCCATGCGCTTGATGTAGCTTTCGTTGAAATAGGCGTTGGACATTGGGCGATACAGCGCGCCGGTGTTGAAGCCCGACTGGATCAGAACAGCGCGAGCCGCGTCGTAGTTTCCGAAATGGCCCGAGGTTGCGATGATCGGGCGCCCTTCCGCCTTCGCCTGCTCCAGCGCGGCAACACCCGGCCCGCTGAGCTGCGTGTTTTTCATGCGATTGAACAGATCTTCGCCGGACCACATCTCGGCCAGAAAACGGCCAGCGTTGGATAAAACTGCGCGTTCCATGCGCTTGACCTCGGCCGGAGTCATGTCAGGGAAGGTCAGGGCCAGATTGTTGCGAACACGTTTGTCATAGCCCGCGACGGGACCGATGATGTGTGACGCAAACCAGCCAACCACGGGAAGGCGCAATTTATAGGGTAGGATGCGGGGCAGGTTCAGAACACCGGCCAGCGCCATGTGGGTCAGATAGGGGCCTACGCCACGTTTTACTTGCACCATTTGGTCGCTCCCGGTCCGTTGCCCAACATGAGAATGGGCTGCCGGACACACATAACGGGCAGTGCTGCAGCCTGCAAGCTTCAGCGGGGGTGTCAGTCGTCTTCGTCTGGCGTGATCAATGTAATCTCACCCTCTGCTTCCAAGTTGCGGATTTGGGCAATTACTTCGTTCATCGCCGCATCCCTGTCGGCGGGTTTCACCGGTCCACGTTCCGTTATTTCTTCCCGGATGCCTTCGGCCAGGCGTTTGGACATCGCATCGAGGATGAAGTTCGCGACAGGTTCCAGATCATCAGTGGCGGCCGCAAGCGCAGTCACAAGGATCGCTTGGTCGACATCCTTGGTGACCTTCGGCACGTCGCCCGGCTGCAGACGCTCAGGAATGTTGGCGAAGGTGAAGATGGATTTGCGCACGGCGCTGGCGAATTCGGTGTCTTCCTGCTCTAGCCCATCCAACACTTCTTCTCGTGTGGTGGCGGGTGAGACATTCAGAATCGATCCAACGCGCTCGCTGGGATCATCGTCAAAGGCTTTGGCAGGGCGATCGCTCAGCTGTTCCGCCAGAGATCGCCCGATCCGCGCGACCACATCGGGCGCGATGGTGCTGGTCAGAGAGACCGCAAAAGCGATCTTGCGCGCAGTTTGCCCCGGTAGCTTGCCCAGCAGTTCTGCTGCAACTGATGTTCTTAGCTTTGACAGCAACACCGCCGAGACCTCGGCGCTTTCATTTTCCAGTAAGGGCAGAAGCTGTTCGATCGGGGTGCTCGCAACCGTCATCCACGGGTCATGCGCGATCTCGACGCCAGACAGCTCGCGCACACGTGCGGCGGTGGCCGGGCTGATCGTGCCATCAAGAACAGACAGCGTGTCTTCCAGACCGCCGGGGAAGGACAAGCCGATCTCTTCGATCTCGTAAACAAACTCGTCGATCACCGCTTTCAAGGTCGCCCGGTCGACATAGCGCATGGTGGACATCTGGTGGACCAGTTCACCCTGTAAACTGTCTGGGAGATCCTGCAGGGCCAATACCGCGCCTTCGGCCAGTAACAGACGCACAATGATGGCAGCCTTCTGGGGACGCGAGAGATGCCGTGGAAGTTGATGCAGCGGGCGCGCCACCTCCATCACAGGGTCCGGCGCCGCACCAGCCAGAACCTGACCCGTGACTTCCCCCAATACCAAATCTGCCCCAACCGTCATGTCATTTGGCACAACGCCACCTCCGCCTTGGTTTCAGGCAGATTGACAGCTGTGGGTTAAAGCCACCTTTACACCGGGCTGATCAGACCGATTTCTCGTCGATACAAGCCTGTAGCTTGTCGTTCCAAACTTGTCCGGCTGCACAGGTCGAAGCTTCGTGTGATCCACGGTTGCATTGGCCAGCGATGGACAGAGTTGGGATCAAAGCCAACAGGACCGTGAAAAGCAGGGTCTTGAATTGCATAGGGGCCTCCTGTTCAGAAGGCCCCTATCGTAGCACAAACGGGCGGAGCGCCCAAATTCAGCGCGGATCAGCTGTCGCCGAAGACCCGCTTGAAGATCGTGTCGACATGTTTGGTGTGGTAACCCATGTCGAATTTTTCGTTGATGCCATCTTCGCCAAGCGCCTCGACAACGGCGTCGTCCGCCAGAAGCAGCTCGCGGAAATCAAGACGTTCTTCCCAGACTTTCAGCGCGTTGCGCTGGACCATCGAATAGGCGTCTTCACGCGACACGCCCGCCTGCGTCAGAGCCAGCAGCACGCGTTGCGACATGACCAGACCGGGGAATTTGTTCATGTTGTCCAGCATGTTCTCGGGGAAGATCAGCATTTTGTCGATAACACCGGCCAGACGGTGCAGGGCGAAGTCCAGAGTGACAGTGGCGTCCGGGCCGATGCCGCGCTCGACCGACGAGTGCGAGATGTCGCGCTCGTGCCACAGCGCCACGTTTTCCATGGCGGGGATGACGGTCATGCGGACCAGACGGGCCAGACCGGTCAGGTTCTCGGTCAGAACCGGGTTCTTCTTGTGCGGCATCGCCGACGAGCCCTTCTGGCCCATCGAGAAGAACTCGGCGCCTTCCAGAACCTCGGTACGCTGCATGTGGCGGATCTCGACGGCGATGTTTTCGATCGATGAGGCGATCACGCCCAGAGTGGCGAAGAACATGGCGTGGCGGTCACGTGGGATGACCTGCGTGCTGATCGGCTCGGGGCGCAGGCCCAGCTTTTCGCAGACGTGCTCTTCCACGGCGGGGTCGATGTTGGCGAAGGTGCCAACCGCACCCGAGATCGCACCGGTGGCGACTTCCCAGCGGGCTTTCTCCAGACGGTTCTTGTTGCGGTCCATCTCGGCGTAGAAACGCGCGAAGGTCAGGCCCATGGTGGTGGGTTCGGCGTGAATGCCGTGCGAGCGGCCGACGCGAACAGTGTCCTTGTGCTCCAGTGCACGCTTCTTCAGCGCGGCCAGTACTTTGTCCATGCCGACCAGCAGCAGGTCAGCGGCGCGGACCAGCTGCACGTTCAGGCAGGTGTCCAGAACGTCGGACGAGGTCATGCCCTGGTGTACGAAGCGAGCTTCTTCCGAGCCAACATGTTCAGCCAAGTGGGTCAGGAAGGCGATGACGTCATGTTTGGTGACGGCTTCGATTTCGTCGATGCGGGCCACGTCGAACTCGACATCCTTGGCTTTCCAGACGGCATCCGCGTTTTCACGCGGAATCACGCCCAGATCGGCCATGGCGTCGCAGGCATGCGCCTCGATCTCGTACCAGATTTTGAACTTGGTTTCGGGCGACCAGATGGCGACCATATCGGGGCGGGCATAACGAGGGATCATCGGCGGAGCCTTTTTCGTTTGGTTGGCAGTCGCGCTTCTCATAAACTGCCGCGATGCAGCGAACAAGGGAAGCGTGCCGGGAATGGGCGCGCGGGCCCCATGTTTGCGACGAAAAAGGGGTGATCTGGGTGAGATTCACGGATTTTCTGGGGGAATGGCGCATTGAACGCGAGATTGTCGAGGCAGGGGGCGCCACGCATCGCCTGACTGGCACCGCGCTGCTTTCGCCGGAACTCGAAGGGCTGCTTTATCGTGAGGACGGGGTTCTGATGACCGACACCGGCGCCAGCTTTGCGGCCAGCCGGGTCTATCACTGGCGCCAAGCGTCCGACGGGCGCATTCAGGTGTTGTTCGAGGACGGTCGCGACTTCCATACTTTCGATCTGACCGAGGGTCGCCCTGAAGACCGGCATTGGTGCGATCCGGATCAGTACAATGTGTCCTATGATTTCAGCGCTTGGCCCTTTTGGCAGTCCGTCTGGACTGTGTCCGGCCCGCGTAAGGACTACCAGATGGTGACGCGCTATTATCGTTAAGGGGCACGTCCGTGAGGATCAGAACCCGTCGCCCGATCCTTGTTGCCACGCTTTGACCAGATTGCCGAAACGGGTGAACTGCGCTTCGAAGGACAGTTCCACCGTGCCGATGGGACCGTGACGCTGCTTGCCAATGATAACTTCGGCCTTGCCGTGCAGGCTGGACATTTCGTCCTGCCACGCGGCCATGCGGTCAAGCTCGTGATCGCCCGGTTTTTCGCGTTCCTTATAGTATTCCTCGCGGAACACGAACATGACGACATCGGCGTCCTGCTCGATCGAGCCCGATTCACGTAGGTCTGACAGTTGCGGGCGTTTATCGTCGCGGCTTTCCACCTGACGCGACAGCTGGGACAGCGCGATCACTGGGATGTTCAGTTCCTTGGCGATGGCTTTCATGCCCATCGAGATCTCGGCAATCTCGTTCACGCGGTTATCCGACATGCCGCGACACAGCTGCAGATAGTCGATGATCAACAGGTCCAGCCCGTGGGTCCGTTTCAAGCGACGGGCGCGGGCTGCCAGCTGGCTGATCGGCAGCGCAGGTGTGTCGTCGATGAACAGCGGGCAGCTTTCCAGGTCTTTGGCGGCTTGAACGAAACGGCGGAATTCGTTTTCGTCCATGTCACCCTGACGGATTTTGTGGGACGAGATCTCGGACGCTTCGGCCAAGATACGGCCCGCCAGCTGTTCGGCTGACATCTCGAGCGAGAAGAATCCGACGACCCCGCCGGAAATCGCGCCCTCTGTCCCATCAGGCTTAGTGCCCTTTTTATAGGCTTTGGCCACGTTGAAGGCGATGTTGGTGGCCAATGACGTTTTCCCCATCGAGGGACGACCCGCGAGGATCAGAAGGTCAGACGGGTGAAGGCCGCCCAGTTTTCCGTCCATATCCATAAGACCGGTCGAGATCCCGGCCATCCCACCTTCACGTTGGTAGGCGGCGTTGGCGACCTGAACGGCCTCGGTCACCGCTTTCAGGAAGCTTTGGAAACCGCTTTCGGTCTGGCCTGCTTCGCCCAGCTTATAAAGCGCCTGTTCGGCCTCGACGATTTGTTCTTTCGGCTCGGACGAGATGTCGACCTTTTGTGCCTTGGCTGCGATGTCCTGACCCAGCTGGATCAGTTCACGCCGGATGGCGAGGTCATAGATCATCTGCGCATAGTCGCGTGCGGCGAAGCTGGAAATCGCAGCACCTGCAAGGCGCGCCAGATAGGCCGGGCCGCCCAGTTCTTTCAGACCCTCGTCGTCTTCCATGAACGCCTTCAGCGTGACCGGGCTGGCCAGTGCGTTTTTGGAAATCCGGCTGGCGGCGATGTCCCAGATACGGGCATGGACGGGTTCGTAGAAATGACCGGCATTGATGATCGAGGCGACGCGGTCGAACACGTCGTTATTGGTCAGGATGGCACCCAGAAGCTGCTGTTCGGCTTCGATGTGGTGGGGCAGGCTATCCTGCACCTCGGCCTCGCCCGATGCTGCACCTTGCTGGATATTGCTGATCTCGTTCATCGCCACCTGTCCTTAGGCCGCTGTTTTACGTGTTCGGGCGTGCCGACGCAAAATGTATGTTTCTGTGAGTAACTTGTGGATAAGTAAGGTCTGCAGAACCCTACCATATTTGGTAGGGCCCCGCAAAATCACACCTGAATGTAGTGGTGATTTAGGCGTTCATTCGCTCGGCTTGCCATGCGCGGGGATCCTTCAGGAAGCGCTCGACTTCGTCCAGCGTTTCGGCCGAGAACACGCCCTGCGCCTTGGCCTCCGCCAACACATCCCACCAGGTGCAGAGGTGGATCAGCTGAACGCCATGATCGGACAGGGTTTTTTCTGTCTCAGGGAAGATGTCGTAATAGAAGATCACGGCGGTGGCGCCACAGGTCGCACCGGTGTCGCGAATCGCGTCCACGAAGGACAGTTTCGAGCCGCCATCGGTGGTCAGATCCTCGACCAGCAGAACGCGCTGGCTGTCATCCATCGCACCCTCGATGCGGGCGTTTTTGCCGTAGCCCTTGGGCTTCTTGCGCACATACGTCATGGGCAGGGCCAAACGTTCGGCGACCCAAGCGCCGAAGGGGATGCCTGCGGTTTCGCCACCGGCGATGTTGTCGAAGGCTTCGAAGCCTGCTTCGCGCATGATCGTGACTGTCATGAAATCCATCAGCGTCGAACGGATGCGCGGGAAGCTGATCAGCTTGCGGCAGTCGATATAGCTGGGGCTGGGCAGGCCCGAGGCCAGCGTGAACGGTTCGTCTGTGTTGAAGTTCACAGCGCCGATTTCCAGAAGCATCCGGGCGGTCAGGCGGGCGATTTCTTCTTTCGCGGGGAAAGTGGAGGGGATCATGGGCAGCGGTCCTCGTTAAGGTGGGTCAGGCGTCGACGCGCCAGTGCAGCGGGAAGCCGGGGTCAAAAGTGGTGACGGTGTGGTCGCCAGCGGGCAATGTTGCGGGATAGGTGACGGGTTCGTCGACCTTAGTAAGCGTGATGGTGTCTTCGTTCACCGGCAGGCCATAGAAGGCGGGGCCGTGCAGCGAGGTGAAGCCTTCCAGCTTGTCCAGTGCACCTTCGGCTTCGAACGCGTGGGCCAAGATCGACAGGGCGTTGGGCGCGGTGAAGCAGCCGGCCGAGCAGCATTCGCTTTCCTTGGCGTGGGTCGGGTGCGGTGCGCTGTCGGTGCCAAGGAAAAAGCGTTGATCGCCAGACGTGGCTGCTGCAATCAGCGCCTCACGGTGTTCGCTGCGCTTCAGGATCGGCAGGCAGTAATAATGTGGACGCATGCCACCGACCAGCATGTCGTTGCGGTCAAGGATCAGGTGCTGGACGGTGATGGTTGCGCCCAAATTGGTCTCGTTCGCTTTGACGTAGTCGGCGCCGTCCTTGGTAGTGATGTGCTCCATCACCACGCGCAGATCGGGCGTGGCGCGGCGGATCGGATCCAGCACGCGGTCGATGAACACGGCTTCGCGGTCGAAGATGTCGATGTCACGGTCGGTGACTTCGCCGTGGACACAGAGGGGGCAGCCGATCTCGGCCATTTTCTCTAACACCGGGCGTACCTTGTCAAAGTTCTGCACGCCGCTGGAGGAATTCGTCGTGGCCCCGGCAGGATACAGTTTCACCGAGGTGATCAGGCCTGATGCGTGCGCAGCAGCCAGATCTTCCGGATCCGTGTCCTCGGTCAGGTACAGTGTCATCAGGGGATCGAACGACATGCCGTCGGGTAGGGCGGCCAAAATGCGCTCGCGATAGGCGGCTGCATCGGTCTTGGTCACCACCGGCGGAACAAGGTTCGGCATGATGATGGCGCGGGCAAAGTGGCGCGCGGTTTCGGGCAGGACGGTCTTTAGCATCTCGCCATCGCGCAGATGCAGGTGCCAGTCGTCGGGGCGGCGGATCGTAAGTGTCTGGGTCATCGGGGCATGGCATAGCGCAGCCCTGCCGGTATGGTCCAGAGGAAAGCGTGTCACAGGGGCAAGGATTGCCCCGTGAGTGCCTGATTGGGCTTCTCGATTATCGAGATCAATGTGCGCAGTTCGCTGCGAGAGAATCTGGGATTGGTCCGAATGGATTGCGGCAGCTTTGACGGATCAAACACCCGCTTTTTATGCGCGATCACAGAGACATCATGTGCAGCGCCGCCGCAATCCTGTTCCTGCGCGTCCTCGCGAAAGAAGCGGCGCAACTCGCCTTCACGTTGGCGCAGGTGTTTCAGCTCGGCCCGGATCTGAGCGAGTTCGTCGGTGGGGTGAAGGGGCATGTCTTGCGCTGTGCCACACGGGTGGCTGGCCTGCGGCAGGACGAGGGGCGTTCCGGTCAGGGGGGTGCGAATCTGTTTCATGAACCCAGCATGGGGTCCGTTTGGTTAAAGCCGGTTTAACCGCGTTTCGATGCGCCGTGACTTGACATTCATATCGTTTACAATGATACATATTCGTATAAATGAATGCGAAGGAGGTGTCCCATGACGCTGAACTGGAAAATCGGAGGGGTGGCGCTGGGCCTTGTGTTCTTCCTTGCTGTCCTCTTGGTCAAACCCATCGGGGTATCGACGCAATTCGTGATCCTTGATGGGATCGTTGCGGATGTCGTGAACCCGGAACTGGTGACAAAAACCGACGATGGCTATACGTCCACCAACGCCTATCTGGCGAAATCCGGCGGCAAATACGCCAAGTCGGTCGCGAATCCGCTGAACTATAGCTTCATCTTCGTGATCGCGATGATGGTCGGCGCGTTCCTGTCAGCCATGATGCGCGGCGGCAATGGCGCGGACGAAAACAAGCTGCCCGCAATCCACTATGCCAATTTCGGAGACACGCCGATCAAGCGCTACGCCATCGCCTTTGTCGGCGGTTTCGTCGTGCTCTATGGCGCACGTCTGGCGGGGGGCTGTACCTCGGGCCATATGATGTCGGGCATGATGCAGACCGCTCTGTCGGGCTACATCTTTGCTGCGGGCGCTTTTGCGGCGGCGGTGCCTGTCGCCATGATGATGTATAAGAAAGGATAAGCCATGCAGATTGTACTTGCTCTTGTTATCGGTGCGCTTTTTGGCTTCGTCCTTGATCGCATCGGCGCCACTAACCCCACGGTCCTGATCCGCATGCTGAGCCTGCGCTCTCTGGGCCTGATGAAAGCCATCCTGTTGGCGATCGGAGTCGGCTCGATCCTGATGTTTGGCGGCCAGATGGCGGGCCTTGTTGATGTGGGTCACATGTCGGTCAAAACCGCTTATGTAGGCGTATTTGTGGGTGGCCTGCTGTTGGGCGCGGGCTGGGCGCTGTCGGGCTTCTGCCCCGGCACGGGCGTCTGCGCGGCGGCGACGGGTCGCAAGGATGCGCTGTTTTTTATCCTTGGCGGCCTGCTGGGCGCGGCGGCCTACATGATTACCTACCCGACGGTGAAAGCGACCGGCATGCTTGACGCCATCGCTGGCGGCAAGGTGACGCTGGGCACCGTACCGGGCGCCAAATATGATGGCCTGATGGCTCTGCCGGGTGACGTGCTGGGCATCGTTCTTGGCCTGATCTTTGTCGCCGTAGCTTTTGCGGTTCCGGAAGCGCCGCGCGGCGAAGCTGTTCCGGCCCCTGCCGAGTAAACCGACCGGCACAATCTAGCGAAACGGGCCGCCTTGTGCGGCCCTTTCTCTTGCGTGGGGCGCGGGGAATGCCCACATTCGCTCGAAGCGAAATATGAGGTTGCCGTGACTCACCCCCTATCCTCCTTCGACCGCATTCCCGAATTGGCGCTGGACTGGATTGCCCAAGGCCGACAGGTGGCCATCGCCACGGTCGTGTCCACATGGGGCAGTGCACCGCGCCCGACCGGCAGCCAGATGCTGATCGCTGACAGCGGCGCGATCGAAGGCTCGGTCTCGGGGGGGTGTGTCGAGGGCGCGGTGGTGATTGAGGCGCAAGAGGCGTTGCGCACTGGCCTGCCAGTTCTGCTGGAGTTTGGGGTGTCCGGCGACGATGCGTTCTCGGCGGGGTTGGCCTGCGGGGGCGAGATCAAGGTGTTGGTCGAACCGGTGGGTGAGGGGCATGGTGCAGGCCACGGTCTGCCGATTGCGATGCTGGAAGAGCTGGTGGCCGCCCGATCGACACGCACGCGCATCGTCTATGAGGTGACGCTAGACGGCTGGGCGCGCTGCTTGCGAGCGCCCGGCGACACCGAGGCCGAGATCGGCATTCATAGCGGGCTCTATATCCATCCTCACGAGCCGCCTCTGCGTCTGATCATTGCCGGGGCTGTCCACGTTGCACAGGCGTTGATCCCCATGGCGCAGATCGTCGGGTTCGACATCGTACTGATCGACCCGCGCGGCGCGTTTGCGACGCAGGACCGCTTTCCAGATGTGACCATATATGAAGACTATCCCGATGATGTCCTGCCCCAGATCGGCGTCGATCATCGTACGGCTATTGTGACGCTGGCTCATGATCCCAAGATTGACGATCCTGCGCTTGAGGCCGGGTTTGCCTCGGACGCGTTCTATATCGGCGCGCTTGGATCACGCCGTACACAAGGGCAGCGGCTGGAACGCCTGTCCGCGCGCGGCTACGGCCCAGAAGACCTGCGGCGAATCCACGGCCCGGTCGGGCTGGATATCGGTGCCTTGGGGCCAGCGGAAATTGCGGTCTCGATCATGGCCGAGCTTGTGGCGCGGCATCGTCGACCGCTTAGCTGAAGGCGCAGGTACCCTGACTTGTCCTGAATCAAGGTGCACGCGTTAAGCTGTGCTAAAGTCTATACGGGTGAAGAAAGCCCATGAACCGCTGAATCCAGCGTCGCGCGAACGATGAGGAGGACGGATCATGTTGAAGTATTTACCAAAACTCGCCGCGACGATCACTTTTGCGAGCGGGTTGTTAGCACAGTCCGCATTCGCTGACGCGCCAGGAGAAGAGCAATTCCGAAGCTACTGCGCATCTTGCCATGGCGTGCAGGCGGACGGGAACGGCCCCTTGGGCGATGTGCTCAGTATGAGTGTCCCTGATCTGACAACCATTGCCCAAAGAAACGACGGACAGTTTCCCTTCTTAAAGGTGGTCCATATGGTTGATGGTCGCTCTGGTGTGATGGCGCACGGATCGGACATGCCAGTATGGGGCGATCAGTTCTCGGCGGATGCCGGAAGCGGGTTGGAACGCGATCTCAGCGCTGTTTACGAGGTGCGTGGGCGCATCCTGTCGCTTGTCTACTATCTGGAGAGCATCCAGAAATAGGCAGTGATTGGGCCGCAACAAAAAACGCCCTGCGAAAGCAGGGCGTTTTCAAAAGTAGTGTCTGATGGGATTATTTCGGCAGCGGGCCGATCATCATGACCATCTGGCGGCCTTCCATCTTGGGCATGTTTTCCACCTTGCCCAGTTCCTTGATGTCTTCTGCCACGCGCAGCAGCAGCTCGCGGCCAAGGTTCTGGTGGGCCATCTCACGGCCACGGAAGCGCAGGGTCACTTTAACCTTGTCGCCCTTTTCCAGGAACTTCACCACATTGCGCATCTTGACGTCATAGTCATGGGTGTCGGTGTTCGGGCGGAACTTGACCTCTTTGACCTCGATCGTCTTTTGCTTTTTGCGTGCTTCAGATTCGCGCTTCTGCTGTTCATATTTGAACTTGCCGAAGTCCATGATCTTGCAGACAGGGGGATTGGCGTTGGGCGAGATCTCGACCATATCCAGACCCGCTTCTTGCGCCAATGCAAGGCCGCGCGCCGGGGGAACTACCCCAACGTTCTCGCCGTCGGCGCCAATCAGGCGGATTTCCGGGGCCCGGATGCGTTCGTTGATGCGGGGGCCGGTGTCGCGCGTCGGGGGCGCGTTATGAGGTCTGCGGGCTATGGTGCCATTCCTTCTGTCGTTTCGCTAAACTATGGAGGCGAAAGGTAAAGGCGCGCCGCGCTGCTTTCAACCCGATAGTTTGGCTTTTCTAAGCGTTTTGACGCCGAAACCAAGAAACTCCCCTTGCGCCTTCAGCGCGAAGCACGCACATCGCGTGGCGAGGACAAGGCCGACCCATCGGTCTTGTGTGGATAACGAATTGAGGATGTCGACATGAACAAATCCATTATCGCAGTTTTGGTTGTGATTGCTGCCGGCTTTGGCGGCTACAAGTGGTACGAAGGTAATCAGGCTAAGATCGCTGCCGAAGAAGCTGCGGCTGTTGCGGCTGCTGAAGCCAAAGCTGCCGAAGAAGCCGCCGCTGCCGAAGCGGCTGCCAAAGCTGAAGCTGAGGCCAAAGCCGCCGAGGAAGCCGCCGCCGCCGAGGCCGCCGCTGAAGCAGCAGCGGCTGCCGCCGAAGCTGCCGCTGCTGCGGCCACCGAAGCTGCAACCACCGCCGTTAAAGGTGCGATGGAAGCTGTTGGCGACGCGGTGACGGGCATTGTTGGTGAAAGCGATGCAGTGACCGAGGCGCTGGGCGCTGCGACCGAAGCCGCGACCGAAGCCGTAACTGGCGCCGTGGAAGATGCCGCCGCAACCGTGACTGGTGAAACTGCCGAAGCCGTAGCTGAAGAAGCTCCCGCAGCAGTGGCCGACGACACAATGGCGGCAGAGCTGCTGACCCCCGAAGGGTTTGACGCTGCCAAGGTCGGCGCTCTGATCGACGCTTCGTCGCTGGATGACGCCACCAAGACGGCCCTGAAAGCGGCAGCTGATGCGGCTGCCAGTAATCCAGTTCTGCTTCAGGCCGCTCTGGATCAGATCAAAGCAGCGCTTGGCATGTAAGCTTAGGCTTCACAGATAATCCCAGAGCCGCGCAGAGCGATCTGCGCGGCTTTTTTGTATCAGTCCCTGAAATCGAAACTGCCGGTGCCGACGGGTTCGATCAGCCGCGGGCCGTCATCTTTCATTCCGAATTTTGCGACTTGGTGGGTTTGGAAACGTCCCGTCCAATGGGTGCCGAATGCCGCGCGGATCTCCTCGTCTGGGGCAGAATGATCCATCCACTGCGCCGCCTCGTCTGCTGATAGCAGAACAGGCATGCGTGGGTGCAGGTCGTGGATCTCGGGCAGGGCTGGGCGCGTCAGGATGGTGCAGGTCTCGCACCCATCAGCCAAGGTGCTACGCAACCCGGCAAACAGCGTTAGCGGATCGTTTTGCTGCAAAGAGATGTAGTTGGGCTGGCGATCCGATTTCGGACCGCTCCATTCATAATATCCCAAAGCGGGGATCACACAGCGGGCATGGTACCAAGCTTCGCGAAAGGTCGGCTTTTCGTGCGCGGTTTCGATCTTGGCATTGAAAGTGGTGGCTTTCCACTCTTCCGCAGGACCTTTGAACCAATGCGGCACCAACCACCAGCGCGCGGTCGAGGCGATCAGGTTTCCCCCCTGTGGGAACAGGATGTTTACCTGTTGGGTAGGCTTCACATTATATCCGGTCGCGGCCGGGGGTGCGTCGCTGGCTATCACGACCGAGCGACTAGGGTAGATGAACCCTTCGATAATGGCCGCCATCTGGGCCTGCGTCATCTCGCCTGCGATCAGTCTTCCACACATATAGAAAGCTTGCCTGCAATTGCGCAGGCTGTCCATGCGGTGCGGCGCAGGCAAAAACGGGACCGAAGACGGCCCCGTTTCATGTCTTGTTATATGCGAGGCCTTAGGCGGCGAGCGCCTGAATGGCTTGTTCGGCCTCGGCTAGGCCTGCTTCGCCAGCCGCACCCACGAAGGACACGTCTGTCAGGCCCAGAAACCCGAAAACATGGGTCAGGAAAGGCGAGGCGAATTCGTATGGCGCACCAACCGGTGTGCCACCCGAAGCACTGACCACGATCACGCGTTTGTCTTCCAGCAGGCCAACCGGGCCGGTCTCAGTATACTGGAAGGTCACGCCGACGCGGGCCAGTTGGTCGATCCAGGCTTTCAGGGTCGAGGGGACTGAGAAGTTGTAGACCGGCATCGAAATCACGATCAGGTCGGCGGCCTGAACTTCGGCCACGATTTCGTCCGACAGGGCAAGGGCGGCGTTATCTGCGTCGCTGCGCGCTTCGGGCGGGGTGAAGGTCGCGCGGGTGAAGTCAGCGTCGATATGCGGGATGCCCTCGCCCAGATTGCGGGTGGTGACGGTGGCGTCCGCATAATGGGCCAGAACGTCATCTGCCAGCTTGCGCGAAAGCGAGGTGTCGGTGCGGGTCGAGCTGTCGATACGAAGGATATGCATTGGATGTCTCCGAGTGTGTTTGTGTCTGTTGAGGGGAATGTGTGATCTTGCATTTCCAAACGCAATCTGGGTAAATCAACAGAATATGTGTGAAAATGCACATATCGGAAAACAAGGGGATCGCATGGACCATTGGGACGAAATTCGCACGGCCTTTCATGTGGCACGCGCTGGCACCGTCAGCGGGGCGGCGGACAGCCTGGGCATCCACCATGCCACGGTGATCCGGCATGTAGATTCGCTCGAGGCGCGGATGGGTGTGAAATTGTTCCAGCGCCATGCGCGGGGATATACCCCAACCGAGGCCGGGGTAGATCTGGCACGCATCGCTTCGACCACCGAAGAGCAGTTTGCACAGTTGGGAACACGGCTGAAAGGGCAGGGCGAGGATGTCTCGGGCGACGTTGTTGTCACGGCGCTTGCCTCATTCTCCCCGCGACTGACCCCGGTTCTGGCGGCGTTCCAGCACGCGCACCCGAATACCTCGATCCGTTTGCGTACCGGGTTGCGTCTGTTCCGGCTGGAATATGGTGAAGCTCATGTGGCGATCCGCGCAGGCCAAGCCCCGCAAGAGCCCGACAACGTGGCGCAGCGGTTTCTGCACATGGACCTCTCGCTCTATGTGTCGCCGGAATATGTAGAGCGTTATGGGATGCCGACCGAGGATACGTTGGACAAGCACAGGTTTATCGGAGGGGATGACATACATTCACGTGCACCCTTTGCGCGTTGGATGGCAAAAAGCATCCCAGAGGAAAATGTCACTTTCCGTGTAACTGATGATGTGTCGATGCAGCAGGCATTGCTGTCAGGCGCGGGTGTCGGATTCGCGGTGCGCGGTGAACACCCAGAGCTGATCGAGATCATGCCGCCACAGCCAGAATGGCGGTCAGAGTTCTGGCTGGTGACGCATGTTGATCTGCATCGCACGGCGAAAGTTCAGGCCGTGCTGACATGGCTTAAAGAGGCTGCCAAGAATTGGGCGGCGACAGATCCTGCGGTCAGCTTGCCGGATTAAATACTGTCATCGCGCAGCTCTTCTTCCAAGAACCGCTCAAACGCATCCAGATTGACCGGCTCGAACTGCCCAAACCCCTGCATCCAGACGGATGCCTCACGCAGCGCGCCGGGATCCAGCTTGCACCATTTCACCCGACCGCGCTTTTCCTGCGCGATCAAACCCGCACGCGACAGGATCGTCAGGTGTTTCGAGATCGCAGCCAGCGACATCTCGAACGGTTCGGCCACATCAGTGACCGCCATGTCATCTTCCAGAAGCATGGTCAGAATGGCACGGCGTGTCGGGTCGGACAGGGCGGCGAAGACAAGATCAAGGCGGGTTTCCATGTCTATGGGCCTAGGGTGCACGCAATCAATCGTCAACCAATCGGTTAAATAAACGCAATTGGCCGGAATCTGGGGTATGAGGGTGCCGCTGGGGCTGCGCTGAATTTACGTTGATATTAAAGTGTAATAATATCAGCATCTTAAAGTCTCACGTGTTGGCGCTAAACGTCGTTGACTCATTGCCCCCTACCCCTTAGCACATGCCCTAACTGTCACCGGAGGAATATTCGTGCCCGACACCCCCGATCCCGAGCGCTTAAAAGAGCTCGACGCCCGCATCCAAGCGGCGAAAGGGGAAGAGGACGAAAAGAAAACCGGAGACGAGGCCTATAACCAAGCATCGTTCGCTTGGCAGATGGTCATAGAGCTTACAGTCGGTCTGGTGATCGGCTTTGGCATCGGATACGGGCTGGACAGTCTTTTTGGGACCAAGCCGATATTCATGGTGCTGTTCATATTGTTGGGCTTCGCGGCAGGCATGAAGGTCATGCTGGGAACTGCGGCCCAGATGCAGAAGAAAGCAGAGGATGCGTCGAAGGCGCAGGCTTCTGACAAGAAAGAGGGATAGGAACGTGGCTGAACAAGGCGCAAAACAGGGTGCAGGCCCGATCATCAAGATTGCATTCTTTGCCGTTCTGGCAGTGGTTCTGCTGTCGGGCGTGCTGTTCTCGCCTGCACATCCTGGCCTGGCCATCCACCCGATGGATCAGTTCGAAATCAAACCGCTGTTTGGTGACGGCAAACTGGGCATGTTCACGGTGACCAACCAGACCTTGTGGATGGTTCTGGCAATCATCGGTATCGTGCTGATGCTGGTTGTTGGCTCGAGCGGCCGCGCAATCGTGCCGAACCGCAGCCAGTCGGTTGCCGAAATGGCATACGGCTTTGTCTATAAGATGGTTGAGGACGTGGCCGGTAACGACGCTGTGAAATACTTCCCCGGCATCATGACCTTGTTCATGTTCATCTTGTTCGCCAACTTCCTGGGTCTGATCCCGACCTCGTTCACCGCCACCAGCCACATCGCTGTGACCGCTGTTCTGGCCATGATCGTGTTCGTCTTCGTAACCGTGCTGGGCTTCGTCAAGAACGGCGCTGGCTTCCTGGGTCTGTTCTGGGTCTCGTCCGCTCCGCTGGCGCTGCGCCCGATCCTGGCGGTTATCGAACTGATTTCGTACTTCGTGCGCCCCGTCAGCCACTCCATTCGTTTGGCTGGTAACGTGATGGCTGGCCACGCGGTTATCAAAGTATTCGCCGGCTTCGCTGCTGCCCTGGGCATGTTCAGCTTCCTGCCGATTCTGGCCATCTCGGCCGTCTACGCACTGGAAGTGCTCGTAGCCTTCATCCAGGCCTACGTGTTCACCATCCTGACCTGCGTATACCTGAAAGACGCTCTGCATCCGTCGCACTAAGACGGTTGCAGCCCGCTAACCAATCCTAATTCAAGCATTCCAACGTAAGGAGAAATCACAATGGAAGGCAATATCGCTCAAATGGGTCAATTCATCGGTGCAGGTCTGGCAGCTATCGGTTCGGGTGCCGCCGCTATCGGTGTAGGCCACGTTGCTGGTAACTTCCTGGCCGGTGCTCTGCGCAACCCGTCGGCAGCTGCCGCTCAGACCGCGACCCTGTTCATCGGTATCGCATTTGCAGAAGCCCTGGGCATCTTCTCGTTCCTGGTCGCTCTGCTGCTGATGTTTGCTGTCTAAGACCTGAACCATCCTTACGCCGGGGCGAGGCGTCAGCGTTTCGCCCCAAGTAACTCGGTTCCAGAGGACTTAAGACATGGCAAGTAACACACAAAGCACAGAAGCAGCACACGGTGGCGCAGAAGCCGCTGGCATGCCGCAACTGGACTTCTCGACCTTCGGGAACCAGATTTTCTGGCTCGTGGTAACGCTGGTCGTGATCTACTTCGTCCTGACCAAGATTGCTCTGCCCCGTATCGAGGCTGTGCTGTCTGAACGTCAGGGCACGATCACCAACGATCTGGCTGCTGCCGAAGAGCTGAAGCAGAAGGCTGTCGAAGCCGAAGAAGCTTACAACAAGGCCCTGGCTGACGCCCGTGCAGAAGCAAACAAGATTGTTGCTGAAGCGCGCGCTGATATTCAGGCGGATCTGGATGCAGCTGCTGCCAAGGCAGATGCTGAGATCTCGGCCAAAGCTGCCGAAAGCGAAGCCGCGATCGCTGAGATCCGCGCCGGAGCTGTCGACAGCGTCAAAGCCGTCTCCAAGGATGCCGCTAAGGAAATCCTGGGTTCGATGGGCTATAAGGCGGATGCCAAGTCGGTAACTGCGGCTGTGACCGCACGGATGAAAGGGTAAACTGATGAAAAAACTCGCAGTTCTCCCCTTCGCTCTGGCGGCAAGCCCGGCATTTGCCGCTGGCGACGCTGGCTGGACCGATCTGTCCAACACCAACATGGTTGTCACCCTGGCTTTCCTGTTGTTCGTGACCTTCCTTGGTTACATGGGCGTGCACAAAATGTTGGGCGGTCAGCTCGACAAACGTGCCGAGGGCATCAAGTCGGAACTCGACGAAGCCCGTGCCCTGCGCGAAGAAGCCCAGACCGTTCTGGCCTCTTACGAGCGCAAGCAAAAGGAAGTGGCTGAACAGGCCGAGCGCATCGTTGCGCACGCCAAGGAAGAAGCAGCTAACGCTGCGGCTCAGGCCAAAGAAGATCTGAAAGCTTCGATCGCACGCCGTCTGGCTGCTGCCGAAGACCAGATCGCATCGGCTGAAGCGGCTGCCGTAAAAGAAGTGCGCGACAGCGCAGTTCAGGTTGCCGTAGGTGCTGCCCGCGACATGATCGCCAAACAGATGACCGCAACCGACGGCAACAAGCTGATCGAAGAGGCCATCAAGGACGTGGAAGCCAAGCTGCACTAAGCAGACTTTTTTCAACGACTTTCGAGAGACCCGGCCCTTTGGCCGGGTTTTTCATTTTAGCGGCAGCCTAGCGCTGCATCTCGTAATCCAGCCGTTGCTGCGCGACTTCTTCGTTGCGTTCGGTGCGCCGCAGGTCAGTATAGGCTTGAACGACATAGTCCATATGCGCTTCGATTGCGGTGCGTGCGCCCTTGGGATCACGGCTTTGCAGGGCATCGTTGATGGCACGGTGCTGTTCCAACAGGTCCATCCGCGTGTTGGTAATCTGGACGACCACTTGCCGGTTATAGAGGATGCCCTGTTTCAGCAGGTCGTACATGGCGCGCATCATGTGGACCATCAGAACGTTGTGGCTGGCCTCGATGATGGCCATGTGGAAATCACTGTCCAGATCGGCGCCTTGCCCTTCTGGCGCTTTCTCCATCTTCAGGAAGATCTCATTTATGACGGCCAGATCGGTATCAGATCCGAACTGTGCCGCGCGTTCGGCGGCCAGCCCCTCCATATCGCGACGGAAGGTGATGTAGTCATAAACGGCTTCATCATGCCGAGAGAAGAGATTGGTCAGGGCAGGGGGGAAAGAGCTGTCCAGATCTTCCGAGATGAAAATCCCGGCCCCAGCCCGGCGCGCCAGCAACCCCGAGGTTTCAAGCACGGCCAGAGCATCGCGCAGGGATGGCCGCGACACGCCAAGACGGTCCGCCAGATCCCGTTCCGACGGCAGGCGTTCGCCGGGGCGCAATACGCCGCGGAGAATCAGAAGCTCGATTTGTTCGACCACGGAATTTGACAGCTTGCTAGCGGCGATTTTCTGAAAGGGCATGAAGGTCTCGTCCGGGTCTCTTGTCAATTGGTCAGATTATATGACCACATCACGGCGTGGGCCTCAAACAAAAAAGCCGGGCACAAGGCCCGGCTTTTCGCGTCGTACTGACGACACTGGTGCGAAACTTACGCTTGTGTGGGTCGGATGACGATTTCGACCCGACGGTTTTGTTGGCGGCCATAGGCATCCAAATTCGATGCAATAGGCTGGTCTTCACCATAGCCGATGGTCTGAATGCGCCAGCTGGGCACGCCATTTGCTGATAGCACCGACGCCACAGCCGCAGCGCGGTTGCGCGACAGCGACAGGTTGTAATCCGCGCTGCCCACGTTGTCGGTATGGCCCCGCACCTCGACGACCGAGTTCGGATACTGCATCAGGTTGCGGGACAGTGCCGCCAAGTCACCGCGCAGGCCCTGGCTGATCTGGGTGCTGTTGGTTGCAAACAGGATGTCTTGCGGCATTGTCACGATCAGCTCGCTGCCGGTGTTGACGATTTTCACGTCGTCATTGTCGATGGCCTGACGCAGATCACCGGCTTGCTTGTCCAGCTGCTGTCCAATTGCGCCACCAATCATGCCGCCAATGACGGCGCCCACGGCAGCCTTGCCCAGCTTGCCGTCACCCTTGCGGGTCGCGCCAAACAGGCCACCTGCGATTGCACCAATCGCGGCGCCGTTCTGGGTGCGCGGGCCCATATTGGCGGTGGGGCTCGTGGGGGAAGTACAGGCGCTGGTGGCAAGTCCGGCGATCAGGCCGAACGAGAGAATCATATGTCTTGGTTGCATACTGCGGTCCTCGGTTGGTTTTCTTGTTCTCCATACAGAAAAGGGCCCTGATATCGAATAACAAGGCCCTGTTATGGGGAAACTCGGCGGAAAACAGACGCTTACCCTGTGCGTTCTTGTTCCAGTTCTGCACTTTCCCATGCCAGTAAGGCGCGTTTGACCGGAAGGCCCCAGTGATAGCCCCCCAACGCCCCGGATTTCCGAAGGGCACGGTGGCAGGGGATCAGCCAGCTGACGGGGTTGCGCCCGACCGCGGTACCCACGGCGCGCACGGCGCGGGGCTGGCCAATCTTCTCAGCGATCTGCCCATAGGTGGTCACGTGGCCCGAGGGGATCGACAGCAGCGCCTCCCATACCTTGATCTGCAAAGGCGAGCCGATCAGGTGCAGCGGCGTCTTCCCATCCGCACCCGGTTCGGTGTCATAGGCCGCCAGAACCCAAGGTCGCAGGAACATTGGATCTTCGACGAAGGTGGCATTGGGCCAGCGCGAGATCAGGTCCTCGAAGGTCTCGGCAACTCCCGTTTCATCTGCAAAGCCGATGCCGCAGATCCCGCGTTCAGTGCCCATCACCAAAGACGCCCCGAACGGGCTGTCGAACCAGCCCCAGTAAATCGTCAGACCCGCGCCCTTCTTGGCGTATTCGCCGGGGCTCATCGCCTCCCACCGTAGGAAAAGGTCATGCAGGCGTCCCTGACCCGATAGGCCGACCGACTGCGCCGTTTCCAAGGTCGAGAACCGCTCGGCCAGCAATGTTTTGGCATGGCCCAGCGTCAGAAACTGCTGATAGCGTTTGGGCGAGACGCCAACCCAGCGTGAAAACACGCGCTGAAAATGTGCGGGCGACATGTCCATTTTCGCGGCCAACCTGTCCAGTGACAGCGTCTCGCCGCCTGCCGCGTCGATCTCGTTAATCGCGCGGCGGATCACGTTGTAATGATAGCTGTCTTCGGTCGGTGTCATCTCTGGCCTCATGCATCTATACAACGAGCTTGCCTTTTCTGCCCCAGCAAGGCGACCCGGAAATTGCGCATTGAACGTGGCTCGCGTAAGACGATCTGCGGAAATGGATGGACGCGATGGCAAAACAACTCGGATATCATCAGATCCGCGAGATCTTTGAGCGCTTCAAGGAACAGGAAGCCGAGCCCAAGGGCGAGCTGGAACATGTGAATGTCTACACGCTGGTCGTGGCGGTGGCCTTGTCGGCGCAGGCAACGGATGCGGGCGTGAACAAGGCCACGCGGGAGCTGTTCAAAGTGGCAGACACGCCGCAGAAGATGCTCGACCTCGGGCTTGAGGGGCTGACCGAGCACATCAAGACCATCGGGCTTTTCCGCCAGAAGGCCAAGAACGTGATGAAGCTGAGCCAGATCCTGGTGGACGAGTATGGGGGCGAGGTGCCGAACTCGCGCGCAGCCCTTCAGTCGCTTCCGGGTGTGGGGCGCAAGACCGCAAATGTCGTCCTGAACATGTGGTGGGGCGTGCCTGCACAGGCCGTGGACACACATATCTTCCGCGTCGGCAACCGGACGGGCATTTGCCCCGGTAAAAATGTGGATGTGGTTGAACGTGCCATCGAGGACAACATCCCCGCCGACTTTCAACACCATGCGCATCACTGGCTGATTCTGCATGGGCGCTATACCTGCAAGGCCCGCAAGCCAATGTGCGGAAACTGCATCATTCGGGACCTCTGTCCCTTCGAGGAAAAGAACTTATGACGAAAAAGTACAAGGTTGTCGGGATCGGCAACGCGGTTGTGGATGTCATCACCACCGCTGATGACAGCTTTCTGGAACTTATGGGCATCGAGAAGGGCATCATGCAGCTGGTCGAGAAAGACCGGGCCGAGGTGCTGTATGCCGCGATGCGGGAGCGCAAGCAGGCGGCGGGTGGATCGGTTGCGAACACCATCGCCGGGATCGGCAATCTGGGATTGACCACTGGTTTTGTTGGTCGTGTTCACGACGATGCGCTTGGCCACTTCTACGCCGACGCGATGGAGATGGACGGCACGCGCTTTGTGAACGCGCCGGTGCCGGGGGGGGAGCTGCCGACCTCGCGCTCGATGATCTTCGTGTCACCCGATGGTGAACGCTCGATGAACACCTATCTGGGCATCTCGGCTGAGCTTGGCCCGGATGACGTGGACCCGGACGTTGCAGCGGACGCCGAGATCGTGTTCCTTGAGGGTTACCTGTTCGACAAGGACAAAGGGAAAGAAGCGTTCATCGCCATGGCCCGCGCCTGTCGTGCCGCAGGCGGTAAGGCGGGGATCGCGATTTCCGACCCGTTCTGCGTCGAACGTCACCGCACCGACTTCCTAATGCTGATCGAGCACGAGCTGGATTATGTGATCGGGAACGAGGAAGAGCTGAAGTCGCTGTTCCAGACTGATGATCTGGAAGTGGCAATGGCGAGAACCGCCGAGATCTGCCCGCTGGTCGCCTGTACACGCTCGGGCGACGGGGTGTCGATCCTTGCAGGCGGCGAACGCGTTGACGTACCGGTCGAGCGGATCACTCCGGTCGACGCGACGGGGGCCGGTGACGGCTTCGCGGCAGGCTTCCTTTATGGTTTGGCTACCGGCGCGGATCTGCGTGTCTGCGGTGAAATGGGCTGCACCGTGGCCGGCGAAGTAATCCGCCACATGGGGCCGCGGGCCGATCGCAACTTGCCTGCGCTGTTCCGCGAAAAAGGGCTGATCCAAGCCCCGTAATGAAAAAGCCCGGATCCTGCGATCTGGGCTTTCTTTAAGTCGTCGAACGTGTCGAGAATCCTCGACCCGTTCGACCAGATTTGATCAGAAATTTGAGGTTTCTCTACTGAAAAAGCCGCCTAGATTAGGCGGCTGATTTTTCATTGTTATTTCTCGCTATGGGCGATATCCCTGCCTGCACTAGAGGAGTATCACCATTGAAAGCAATTCACTTTACCCTTATCGCGGCACCATTGTTGGCAACTGCTTGCACAGGCCCAATTAACAGTGAGACAACAGCCGATATGCCTACCGGCTTTCTGTGCCGCATCCTTGATAGCTCTGAGTACATTTCAACGCCATCGGAGCAGCGAGCCATTTATGCTGAGCTAGAAAGACGTGGCGAGGAATGCATTGACAGCACTCGCAAGGTGATCGTTCAGGGCAGTTAATCGGTGTCCACGACCTCGAAATCGTGGGTGACGTTCGCCAAGGCGGCCATCATCGCCGAGGCCGAACAGTACTTGTCCACCGACAGTGAAATTGCGCGCTCTACCTTGTCCGCGCTGACCCCGCGCCCTTTGACGATGAAATGCAGGTGGATCTTGGTGAAGACCTTGGGGTCGGTTTCGGCCCGCTCGGCATCGACTTCTACATCGACATCCTCAATGCGCTGGCGCTGTTTTTGCAGGATCGACACAACGTCGTAGGCTGAACAGCCCGCGGTTCCGATCAAGAGCAGCTCCATCGGGCTGGGGCCGGGGGTTCCCGCGCCGTCATGGCCCGTGCCCAGAACAATGTTATGGCCCGTGCCAGAGGTGCCAATAAAGGTGCGGGCCTCGGCCCATTTTACGCGCGCTTTCATGATTTGCCCTATCAACATTTGGTTTCGGGTATTTATGGAGCGGGTTGGCCCGAGATTGAAGGGGTCTTAACGCAAGCGCCGAAAGATTCATTGAGCCTAATATGCGTCAGGGGGAGCAAAGGTCGTGATTTTGAGGAAGGACCGCATGGGATTGTACTTCAGCGAAAAGTGAAGAAGCTTAAAAACTGTCCATGCGATTTTCGAGCGAGGCCAGTTGTTAGACTGAGGGCGATGCCAAGTGAAAGAGAACTACCTGCCATCGCCTTTTTCAAAGTGTGGGCTAGAACTTATAGCCTATCCGCAAATCGATTGTGGTCCAGTTGTGTTCGGTGTCGACCGTACCGCCATGGAGGGGGCCGCTGACGTCCCAAAATGTCACTGCAGCGCCACCGAAAATCTTGTCGGTGAACATGTGGTCGATTCCCACACCATACGCGACGCCGGTAAGATTGTAGGTTGGGTCCGGAACCATATAGCCGGTTCGAGCGAACCCTACATGGGCATAAGCCAAGGAATTGCCAAAGGCATAGCCGGCACGACCGGAAACTCGAAGTGCGTTGTCGATACCTTCATCAGGATAGGTTGCGAAACGGAAATCATTCTTCGTGAATGCGATCTCGCCACCATAAACCAAAGAGCCAGACTGGAAGTTAACTCCGGCAAAACCACCGTAGCTTGAGCCGGTATCATAGTCGCCAGTATTGAATGGCACCGTGTCGCCGGTGAAAAAATGCTCCCAAGAACCATTGTTGTTCACACCAGCCTGAATACCCGCATATGGACCTGACCAGTCTTGTGCAGCCGCTGCTCCAGCGGTCAATGCGATCAAAGACGAATAAAGAATAGCTTTCATTGTATCACTCCCTTCCCCATTGGTGGAAAAAATCAGTCTTTCCACCAGATTAATTCCAGAAAAACAATGCTCTAGATGATGTTTTACTAAATACCTAAAACTCAACGTAGTGAATGCAATCGGCTTTGTCCAAAGTTAACTAAGGGTAAACGTGGCTTGTTTGAGTTTTGCAACAGTGTTTGAGGCTTTTTGGGGCTCGCGTCGGTTGTGAGAGCCGCGGTGATCTCGAAGCTTGGCGAGCATCCAGATTGGATTCTAAAATTGGAAATTGGCCCAGAACTCGTATTTACTCGCCCAGTTTGGCGTGGACTTCGTCCAGATCAATCTCGCCGATGGGCATTTTGTTCCCGGGATTTTCGAAGTCGTACTTAAACAACGCGAAGTCCTTCTTGAAGATCTCATAGACAAGATGCATCGACAGATCGTCGAAATAATCCTCGACGGGATGGGCGCGCTTGGGGCCGTGCCCTTCGCTTTCGTTGAAACGCGGGATATCGACCAGATCGACCGCATGCGGGGTCTCGATCGCGTCCAGAACGGATTGCATGCCGTCGTTGAATTTCTCGGTCCAGAAAATGTTGTCGTAGCGCCCGCCGTTGACAATGAAGGTCGAGACGTGGCCCGACATGGCGGACCAGTGAATGTCCGGGTCCATTGGTTTGCGCCAGCGGATGGTGTCGCGGGCAAACAGTAGGAAACGGCGGAAGCTTTGGATCTGGTCAAACTCGAACCCGGTGTCTGGGTCTCCGACCTCGATCCCGTATTTCTGGATCAGAAGTGGCACCAGATTGCCGCGATAGCGCTTTCCATTGCGTTGGATGCCACAGATCTTGTCAAAGAAGCTGGACAGGATCCGCGTGTAGGGGTTGCGCACACAGGTAAAAGCATAACTCTGGTGATTGCGCACATTCGCTTCGATCTTTGGCTGCGAATAGTCTTGTGCCCATTTGTGCATCCGGTCTTTGCTGTCGTGAATATCGCCGTCAAAGAATTCGCCATGATCGGAATAGAACAAGATTTGTCCGATGGTCGAACAGGCGCATTTGGGGACCACGCGATACACTACACTTTCGCTTTCGGTCATCCAGGTGCCGGGAAACCCCATAAAATACCTCGTCTTCTAAATACTTGGTTCGCGCTGTAGTTTTGTTTGTGAACAGAATGATGAAAAAAGTAAAGAATCTCTGTTTTTCTGACAGATGTTCACGCTATTTAAGTCAGATCATAGTGTGTTCCAAAGGCTTATAACGTTACATGGCTCAAATCGCCTTCATTTTGCTGTGCCACAAGGATCCCGATGCCATCATTTCGCAAGCGCGCCAATTGACGGCGGCGGGCGACTATATGGCGATCCATTTTGATGCGCGTGCAAACCCGGAGGATTTTCAACGTATTCAGGATGCGCTGAAGGACAACCCCAATGTCACCTTCGCCAAGAAGCGGATCAAATGTGGCTGGGGAGAGTGGTCCTTGGTGCAGGCGTCTCTGAATGCTGTCGAAGCCGCATTAGAGGCTTTCCCGCGCGCCACGCATTTCTACATGTTGTCGGGTGATTGCATGGCGATCAAATCGGCGGAATATGCGCATGAGCTTCTGGACCGCGAGGATGTCGACTATATCGAGAGTTTTGATTTCTTCGAAAGCGATTGGATCAAGACTGGCATGAAGGAAGAGCGGCTGATCTATCGCCACTTCCTGAACGAACGCAAACACAAGAAACTGTTCTACACCTCGTTCCAGTTGCAAAAGAAGTTGGGTCTGACACGCGAAGTTCCCGCCGATATTCAAGTGATGATTGGCAGCCAATGGTGGTGTCTGCGTCGCCGCACCGTCGAATGGGTGATGAAGTTCTGCCAGGAACGCAAAGACGTGATGCGCTTCTTCCGCACCACATGGATCCCGGACGAGACCTTCTTTCAGACCATCGTGCGCCATCTGGTGCCGGACAGCGAGATTCGCTCCAGTACGCTGACCTTCCTGATGTTCACCGATTATGGGATGCCGGTGACCTTCTATAACGACCACTATGACTTGTTGCTGAGCCAGAATTTCCTGTTTGCCCGCAAAATCAGCCCCGAGGCAGCCGAGCTGAAGCAGCGTTTGGGGGATCTCTATGCAGCGAAGGGGGTCGAGTTCCAGATCTCGAACGAAGGGCGCAGCCTGTTTCGTTTCCTGACCAGTCGGGGCCGAAACGGCGTGCGGTTTGCCCCACGCTTCTGGGAGGCTGAGGCCAGTCTGGGCCGCGAGCGCGAGCTTCTGATTGTCGTAGCCAAGAAATGGCATGTGGCCAAACGTCTGGTCCACAAGATCAAAGAGGTCACGGGGATCGAGACCATCGAATACCTGTTCGACGAAGCCAGCTGCCCCATGCCCGATCTGGGTGGCATTCAGACACAGATGGGCAAGCGTGCGCGCCACCGTCGGGCGCTGATGCGGATGCTGTTCGAGTACTACAATACTGATCGCATGGTCGTCTGCTTGGATCCGAAGAATATGGAGATGTTCCAGGATTTCTTCGCGGACCGCTGCACGACACGGCTTTTGGAAATCGAAAGCGTCTTCACGGACGACTATCTTGCCGGTCATGCCATCCGTATCGGGCTTGCGGGCGAGAACACTTCCAAAGCTTCAATTGACCGGCTTTTGCCCACGATCCGCGCGGATGTGATGGGAGAAAGTGACAAAATCCGGGACGCAGGCTTCCAGAACTACTACCGTATTAGCGAGCTGCGCGACGTGCCGGAAAACGCGCTCGCGATCTCGCAATTCTTGTCGATCCAGCCCGAAGTGGCGCTTCAGATCGCCCAGACCAATCACCTGTTTGAGGACTGACCAATGCCCTACAGCTATGACGACCAGAACATCTTCGCAAAGATCCTGCGTGGCGAGATCCCGAATGACACCGTGTACGAGGACGAGTACGCGCTGGCGTTCAAGGACATCATGCCAAAAGCTCCGCACCATGTGCTGGTGATTCCCAAAGGTCCATATGTGACCTTCGATCACTTGGCCGCTGAGGGTTCGGATGCAGAAATCGTAGGTTTCACCCGCGCCGTGGGCAAAGTCTGCGCGCTTTTGGGGGTCGAGCCGGGCAATGCGGGCGACGGATATCGCATGATTTCCAACGCGGGCGAGCATGGCGTACAAGAGGTTCCGCATCTGCATGTCCACATTCTGGCAGGCCGCCCCATCGGGCGCATGGTATCGCGCGCGGATTGACGGTTCGCCCTTGCGGCACCACCCGCGCGGGGCGTAAATAGACCAACACAAATGACAGAGGTGTCTCACATGACCCAACCGGCTCCTGAAACCAAGATTGTTGACAGCTACAAGGTCTCTTGCGACGGCGGCGAGGGCGCGCTGGGCCATCCGCGCGTCTATCTGCAGATCCCGAACGAGCATGGCTGGGTGGAATGCCCCTATTGCGATTGCAAGTTTGTTCACAAGGATCATGCGGGCGACGACAAAGCCGCCTGATCTTCACCGGGCTGTACCAAATCCGGGCCGCGGGCTGGTGCCTCGCGGCCTTTTGCGTCTTAACTGGTCACATGCGTATCAGGGGGAAATCCAATGAGCTTTGGAAAAGGCTGTCATCTGCATCTGGTCGACGGATCGGCCTTTATCTTTCGGGCCTATCACGCGCTGCCTCCGCTGACGCGTAAATCCGACGGGTTGCCCATCGGCGCGGTCGCCGGATTTTGCAACATGCTGTTCAAGTTCGTCGAGGACAACGCAGGCGCCGATGCACCCACTCATGTGGCTGTAATCTTTGACCATTCTGGCAAGACTTTCCGCAGTGACATCTATCCCGAGTACAAGGCGAACCGCCCCCCGGCACCCGAAGACCTGCGCCCGCAATTCCCGCTAACCCGCGACGCCACCCGCGCCTTCAACATCGCCTGTATCGAGGTCGAGGGGTTTGAGGCCGACGACATCATCGCCACCCTTGCCCGCCAAGCGGACGAGGCAGGCGGTCGCGTGACCATCCTGTCGTCGGACAAAGACCTGATGCAGCTTGTGGGCGGCGGTGTCGAAATGCTCGACCCGATGAAGAACAAGCGCATTGGCGTTGAAGGCGTGGAAGAGAAATTTGGCGTCGGCCCCAACCGCGTCGTCGATGTGCAGGCGCTGGCTGGTGACAGCGTCGATAACGTCCCCGGCGCGCCCGGTATCGGCATCAAGACCGCAGCCCTTCTGATCAACGAATACGGAGACCTCGACACGCTTCTGGAGCGCGCCGAGGAAATCAAGCAGCCCAAGCGCCGCCAGACATTGATTGAGAAAGCCGACCAGATCCGTATCAGCCGCGAGCTGGTAAAGCTGGACGACCAGATGGATCTGGACGTGACGTTCGAGGATATGGAGCTGAAAGATCCCGAACCCGAAACGCTGTTGAACTTCTTGGCCGAAATGGAGTTCCGCACGCTGACCAATCGCGTGGCTGGCAAGCTGGGGATGGACGCCCCCGAGATTGCGCAGCCTGACGGGGGTGATGCGCCTGCGCCCATCGAAATGCCCGCCATCGACCCCGAGAAATACGAGTGGGTCAAAGACATGGACGCGCTGTCGGCGTGGATCGACCGAGCCTATGCCCGTGGCTATGTGGCCTTCGACACAGAAACTACCGGCCTGAACGAAATGCTGGTCGATCTGGTCGGGATTTCGTTGGCGGTTGAGGCTGGCGAGGCCTGCTATATCCCACTCACCCACAAGACCAGTCAGGCGGATGACCTGTTTGGTGGTTCTGAGCTGGCCGAGGGGCAATTGCCATTGGAGCAGGTCCTCGCAGCGCTGAAACCGATGCTCGAGGATCCGGCGATCCTGAAAATCGGCCAGAACATGAAATACGACGCCAAGATCTTGGCGCGCTACGGAGTCAATGTCGCCCCGATCGACGATACAATGCTGATGTCCTACGCCCAGAATGCGGGCTTGCATGGACACGGCATGGACAAACTGTCGGAAGTGTATCTGTCGCACACGCCCATCTCGATCAAGTCGTTGCTGGGCACAGGGAAATCCGCGATCACCTTTGATCGGGTTCCGCTTGAAGACGCGGTGAAATACGCAGCCGAGGATGCGGATATCACGCTGCGCCTCTGGCAGATCCTGAAGCCGCGCCTGCACAGCAACCACGTCACTCGCGTCTATGAGCGCCTCGAACGCCCGCTGGTTCCGGTGCTGGCGCAAATGGAAATGACCGGCATCAGGGTCGACCGCGAAGTGCTGTCGCGCATGTCCAACGCCTTCGCCCAGAAAATGGCGGGATATGAGGCCGAGCTGCACGAGATCGCAGGGCGTGACTTCAACGTCCAATCCCCCGCCCAAGTGGGTGAAATCCTGTTTGGCGAGATGGAGCTGCCCGGCGGTAAGAAGACCAAAACCGGCCAGTGGTCCACGCCCGCAGACGTGCTGGAAGACCTCGCCGCCGAACATCCCTTCGCCGCGCGGGTCCTGGACTATCGCCAGCTGCAAAAGCTGAAATCGACATATACCGACGCATTGCAGGATCACATCCACCCGGAAACGGGCCGCGTGCATACGTCTTACCTGCAGTCCGGGGCGAACACAGGTCGCATGGCGTCCAGTGATCCGAACCTGCAAAACATCCCCGTGCGCTCGGAAGAAGGCCGCCGCATCCGCGAGGCCTTTGTTGCCCCCGAAGGCACCAAGCTGATCAGCCTCGACTATAGCCAGATCGAACTGCGCATTCTGGCCCATATGGCCGGGATCGACGCGCTAAAACAGGCCTTCCGCGATGGTCATGACATTCACGCCATGACGGCGTCCGAGATGTTCGATGTACCACTGGACGAGATGACGCCGGACATCCGCCGTCAGGCCAAGGCGATCAACTTCGGTGTGATTTACGGCATCTCGGGCTTCGGGCTAGCCCGCAACCTGCGCATTCCACGCAGCGAAGCGCAGGGCTTCATCGACCGTTATTTCGAGCGTTTCCCGGGAATTCGCACATACATGGACACCACGATTGAGTTCGCCAAAGAACACAAGCGCGTCGAAACCTTGTTTGGTCGCCGGATCCACACACCCGAAATCGGCGCGAAAGGTCCGCAGGCGGGCTTTGCCAAACGTGCTGCAATTAACGCGCCTATTCAGGGCACCGCGGCTGACATCATCCGTCGCGCGATGATCCGTATGCCGGATGCCATCGCGAAATTGCCCGCGAAAATGCTGCTACAAGTCCACGACGAACTGATCTTCGAAGTCGAGGAAAACGCCGTAGATGAGGTCATCGAAACCGTGCGTCACGTGATGGAAGGCGCGGCAGAGCCCGCGATCAAACTGGACGTGCCATTGGTGGTGGACGCAGGCATTGGCATGAACTGGGCCGAGGCGCACTAAGCGCCCCGACGCTCAGTGCCCGCTTGCACATTGGGAATGATCGCCAAAGGCGGACAGCACCGAACATTCGTCCTTGCCGTCGCAGCTGTCTTTGATCCGTACCAACTCAGCCTCGAGCCGTTTTAGCCGGGCGATCCGGTCACGCACTTCGCCCAGATGTTCGGCGGCGATCCGGTGGCTTTCGGCGTGGTTGCTGGGCGCGATGGTCAGAAGGTGGCGGATCATATCAATCGAAAGCCCCAGATCGCGGGCGTGCCGAATGAAGTGAAGCCGCTCTAAGCCGTCCTGTGAAAACCGACGTTGGTTTCCTTCGGTGCGCTCTTCCGCAGCGATCAACCCCATCTGCTCGTAATAGCGAATGGTTGGCACTTTCACCCCGGTGCGGGTGGAAATCTGACCGATGGAAAACATGTGCTTTTCCTCTTGAACCTCTAGGGACTAGAGGAATTATATCCAGTTGTGATAGGAACAACACCCGGAACCGGAGCGCTTCTATGCCCTATGATCACAGCCATTCGCACGGCCATCACCACCACCATCACATTGACCCAGAAGCGGGCGACTTGCGCGTTGGGCTTGCCGTTGCAGTGAACGTTTTCCTGACTTTGGCGCAGATCGTTGGCGGTCTGCTTTCTGGTTCGGTCGCTTTGATCGCGGATGCCATTCACAACCTGTCGGATGCGGCGTCTTTGGCGATTGCGTTCTTTGCGCGCAAGATTGCGCGCCGTCCCACCGACGGCATCATGACGTTCGGCTATAAACGGGTCGAGCTGGTAGCCGCACTGATCAATCTGACCACGCTGATCGTGATCGGGATTTATCTGGCCTATGAGGGCGTTATGCGCTTTTTCAACCCGCCCGAGGTGGCCGGTTGGCTGGTCATCATCGTGGCAGGCATTGCGCTGGTGGTGGACGCGGTGACGGCACTGCTGACATGGCGCATGGCGAAAGACAGTGCCAATATTCGGGCGGCTTTCCTGCACAACGTAGCAGATGCGCTGGGGTCGGTCGCGGTGATCGTCGTTGGCGTGCTGATTGTTGCGTTCGATTGGCATCTGGCAGATCCGATTGCGACGTTGGGCATCGCGGCATACGTGATTTGGATGGGCCTGTCCGAGCTGAAGGGCGTGGCCCATATCCTGATGCTGGGCGCACCGCAGGGCATCGATGTGGAAGAAGTTCTTAGCGGGATGGAGGCCGTGCCGGGTGTCGAGAACGTCCATCACCTTCATCTGTGGCAAATCAGCGAAGATGTAATCTCGCTCGAGGCGCATGTAGTGGTGAAGGGAGCAAGTTGGGCAGAGATGCTTCCGGTGAAAGCTGCGGTGAAGGCCTATTTGGTTGATCACTGGGGGATCGCCCACGTCACGTTGGACATGGAAAATGCAGACGCGGCGTGCGATATGTCGCGGCGGATCGGGGGGACAAAGCCGTCGCTTGGTTAGGTGTTCAGCCGCGGATCCAAACCGCGCTCTTCCAGCTGGTCGTAAAACGCGTTCAGTCCCTTGTCGCGCTCGTCGCGGAACCGCTCGCCGGTGGAGAAGCCTTCAATTCGGTCGACACGGAACATGCGGAAGTCTTCGCGCAACTCGCACCAAGACACCACGGCCCATCCATTGCGCCAGAGCCACAGCGCCAAGGGGCGAATGGTGCGGGTAGACTTCGCGCCCGCCTCGTCTGCGTAGGTCATGGCTAGCCGCAATCGCCCGTCGATGGCGGCCTCGATCTGGTCGATGAAATGGCGGTCACGCTCGGATGGGCGCAGGGTGGGGCCGGCGTGGATTTCGACCCGCTGGGCCCGTGCTTCCAGTGCTTCAGGTAACACGGCGCGAATTTTCACCAACGCCTCACGGGCCGAGGCTGCCATCGCGGCTCCGCCCATACGCTCGATCAGATGAGTGCCTGCGATCACGGCCATAATCTCGTCGCGGGTAAACATAAGCGGCGGCATGTCATAGCCCGCCCGCATGACGTATCCCACGCCTGCTTCGCCCTCTACGGGTACGCCTGAGCCGATCAGGTCAGCGATGTCACGATAGATCGTGCGCTCGCTGACCTCGAGTTTTTCGGCCAGGTCCCGCGCCGTTGTCAGCCGACCGCCTCGAAGCAGCTGAACAATCTGGAAAAGGCGATCGGCACGGCGCATGGATCAGGCTGCTTTCGGTTCAAACATGCCGATCGCGTTGCCATCGGGATCAGAGGCATAAACGAAACGCCCCATCGGAAGCGGGATCGGATCGCTGGTCACTTTGCCACCTGCACCCTCGCAGCGTGCAATCGCGTCTTCCAGCGCGTCCGGCACCACCAGGTGCACTGTCGGGCCACTGCCATCAACCGCAGGCTTCCCGGCATAGAGATGCCCTCCGCCCGGCGCGTCGGTGCCGCCAAAATCGGCCATCGGCACAGGGCCGGTGGTGTCGATCTTCATCGTCCATTTGAAGACAGTGCTATAGAAATTCACGGCTTTTTCCAGATTTGAAACGGGGATCTCGCTCCAGCATACTATTGTGGGGGTCATTGGGTCAGTCCTTTCATCAGTGTTGATGACGCGGTTCTGACACACCCCTCCTGACAGCATAGTGTCAGGAGTTTGTCAGCCGAACCCCTTAATCCATGACAGTCCGTCTTCGGTACGCCCGGCGGGGCGATATTCGCCGCTGACCCACCCGGCATAGCCCTCGTCGTCCAGCTGCTGGAACCATGCAGGATAGTCGATGGCACCCGCCTCGGGTTCGTGCCGGTCCGGAATGCCGCCCACCTGAATGTGGCGGGTCAAGTGTTTTACCTTTTCCCACGTGGCAGGCATGTCGCCGGTGATTTTGTGTGCGTGGTAGGCGTCGAATTGCAGGTGCAGATTGGGTGCATTGACCTCGGCCAGAATCTCTGCGGCCAAATCATAGTCCGACAGGAAATAGCCCGGCATGTCATCCCGATTGATCGGTTCGATGGTCAGGCTCTGCTTCGGTGCGTGGGCTGCGGCCCAAGTCAGGTTCTCGACAAATGTCGCGCGGGCCGTATCGCCCTCTGCTGCGCCTGCCATGATGTGCAGATGCGTGGCGTTGAAGGCCTGCGCAAACCGCAGCGCGCGTTTGAAGTCGTGGCGAAACCGGTTTTGCCCGTCCGGCAGGGCTGCGAAGCCGCGCGGGCCACCCGTCCAGTTCGGGGGGGGCGTGTTGATCAACACCATATGCAGCCCGTTTGCCGTCAGGCGCCGCTGAACCTCTTTGGCCGCGTCATCATAGGGAAACAACACCTCGACCGCCTCAAATCCGGCCTCGGCGGCGGCCTCGAACCGGTCCAGAAAGGGTAGTTCGGTGAACAGAAGGGTCAGATTGGCAGCAAAACGAGGCATGGCAGTCTTCGGGTCCTTGTCAGCGGGGTTATGCCAAACTTGCCGATGACGGTGTTTGACGCAAGGCAAAGCTGTTGTAGGATTCTCGCAATTTAAAGGTGTTTGCCATGCGTATTATTCTTACCCTTATTGCGAGCCTTGCGGTGTCGGCCTGCCAGCCGAGCGAAAGCAGTGGGAGAGCCAGTTTCTGCGATCGCCTGATCGGGTGGGAGGTTGTGGACGCGGACACCAAACGCGCTGTTACACGGCCCGAGATCTGCGCGCATAGCCAGCCGGATGCGCTGTGGTTTCGGTCAGTGCTGGTTAGTACAAAGCTGACAGGACGTGAATTTTGGCTATTGTTCCCGCCCAGTGATCCACACCTGCGCGCGAATGTCCTTACTGGATGGGACTTGCAAGTACGCCCATACGGCTTTGCGCACGAATTCTTCTTAGTGCGCAAAGAGGGCGCGCGCCCTCAACCCGCTATTGCCCAAAATGCGTGCCCGCGCAAAGCGGTCGGTCTGGGCGGGGTTGAAGGCGGCAAGACCTATTGCCTGACGAATTAGGCCCGCGCGGTTAGCTGCGCGGGTCCAGAAGGCGGGCCATGACGGCATCAGACGTGATGCGCCCGACCGATTGGCCGTCCTGCATCACGCTGATCTCGGTCTGGCCTGCTAGTGCTTTCATCACCACGTCCACGTGGTCTGCCACGTCGACGGTGGTGGATGCGGCCGAGGCGCCGTCTTCCATCACATCGCGCGCGGTCAGCACGCCCAGCGGGTTCATATGTGCCACGAAGTCGGCCACATACTCGTTAACGGGATGGGTGAAGATGTCGCGCGGCGTGCCACATTGAACGATGCGGCCGCCCTCCATGATCGCGATGCGGTCGCCCAGTTTGAACGCCTCGTCCAGATCGTGGCTCACGAAGATGATGGTGCGTTTCAGACGCTGCTGCAGCTCGATCAACTCGTCCTGCAAGCGGGCGCGGATCAGCGGATCGAGGGCCGAGAACGGCTCGTCCATCAACAGGATCGGCGCTTGGGTCGCGAAGGCGCGGGCAAGGCCCACACGCTGTTGCATGCCGCCCGACAACTCACCCACCTTGCGGCTGGCCCAGTCGCTCAGGTGGACCAGTTCCAACTGTTCATCCACGCGGGCCTTGTGTTCGGCCTTGTCCATGCCAGCCAGCTCCAGCCCGAGCCCAACATTTTCACGGACTGTGCGCCACGGTAGAAGGCCGAATTGCTGGAACACCATTGCCACATGGTTCTGGCGGATACGGCGCAGGGTGGCGGCGTCGGCATTGGTCACGTCAACCAGACCGTTTCCGTCATTCACCCGCACGCAGCCGCGCACGACGGGATTCAGCGCGTTCACGCCGCGCAGAAGGGTGGATTTTCCCGAGCCCGACAGCCCCATCAGCACAAGGATTTCGCCTTCAGCCACGGACAGCGAGCAGTTATGCACGCCCAGCACCTGACCGGTTTCAGTCTTTACTTCCGAACGGTCCTTGCCCGCATCCATCCCGGGCAGGGCGCTTTCCGGCTTGTCGCCGAATACGATCGAGACATTGTCAAATTCTACAGCGGTCATGATTTGCTCTCCACGCGTAGCATGCGGTCAAGGGCGATGGCGACGGCTACAATGACCAAGCCGCTTTCAAAGCCCAGCGAAGCGTTCACCGTGTTCAGGGCGCGCACCACCGGAACACCAAGGCCGTCTGCGCCAACAAGCGCGGCGATGACGACCATCGACAGCGACAGCATGATGGTCTGGTTCAACCCGGTCATGATCTGCGGGAAGGCCGAGGGCAGCTCGATCTTCCACAGGGTTTGCATCCGTGTTGCCCCAAATGCCTGTCCGGCTTCGGTCAGGGCGGTGGGCACTTGGCTGACGCCCAGTTGGGTCAGGCGGATTGGGGCTGGAATGACGAAGATGAACGTTGCCACAAGACCTGGCACCATGCCGATGCCGAACAGAACGATCATCGGGATCAGGTACACGAAGGTCGGGATGGTTTGCATCATGTCCAGAACCGGCAGGATCGCCTGGAAAAAGCGAGGGCGGTGGGCGGCATAGATGCCGATCGGAACGCCAACGCCCATACAGAAGATCACCGAGAAGACGATCAGCGTCAGGCTTTCTGTGGTCTCTTCCCAATAGCCTTGGTTCAGCACGTAAAGGAAGCACAGCACGACGACGATCACGCGGGCCCAGCTGCGCTGGATGTAATAGGTCAGCGCGCCCAGCAGTGCTACGATCAGCAGGGCAGGCGGGTATTGCAGCACCCAAAGGAAACCGTCGATCCCGTCGCTGAGCACGTCATCGACGAAATCAAAGAAGGGGCCAAATGCGTCAGTCAGCCAGTCAAACCCATTCGAGATGGTTTTGCCGACCGGAATTTTGGTATCTGTCAGCCAGTCCACGTGTCAGTGCCTTTCATTTAGGGCCAGGGCAAGGCCAGAGAAGATCAGGAAACCGCCGACACCCTTGTTCAGGGTATGCAGGCGGTGCGGGGTCAAAAGGCCTTGGAAGCCTGCGCCAAATCCCGCGTAAAGCGCGACCGCAAGACATTCGAGCACCAGAAACAAGCCGCCCAAAAGCGCGTATTGCGGGGCGAGCGGTTGGGTCAGGTCGGTGAATTGCGGAAAGAAAGCTGTGAAGATAGCAATGGCCTTCGGGTTGCCAATGGCGATCAGAAAGTCGCGGCGGATGAGGGTCGAGATCGGCTCGTCCGACTGGGCAAAGGTTTCGGCCTTTGGTTTTGCGCGCCACATGCGCCATCCGACATAAATCAGATAGGCCGCGCCCGCATATTTTACCGCATTGAATGCGGCTTCCGAGGCCGCCAAGACGGCACCCAGACCAATGCCAACCAGCAGGATCATCGCCGTAAAAGGCAGCATACGACCCATGCCGCCTGCCAATCCCACCAAAATCCCGCGCCGTGCGCCGTTCGAAAACGCCAGCACGTTGTTGGGCCCCGGCGCGATGTTCAGCGCGAAGCAGGCCGGAATGAAAAGGGCAAGGGTGGCTAGTGTCATGTCTGGGTCTTTGAGATGCCTAAACGAAACGCGCCGGGAGGATCCCCGGCGCGTTCCAAATTGTGTTGGGTTTACATGCCCAGCGACGCTTTGACAGCTGCCACAGCATCGCCACCGTCTTTGGTGGTCACGCCGTCCAACCATGCCATGAAGGCGTCGGGGTTGGCGGCCAGCCATGCTTTGGCAGCGTCAGCGGGATCTTGGCCGTCATTCAGGATGGCGCCCATGATCTCGTTTTCCATTGCCAGCGAGAAGCTTAGGTTTTGCAGGAGCTTACCAGTGTTGGCGCATTCTGCCACGTAGCCTGCACGGGTGTTGGTGTCGACCACGGCACCACCCAGGTTCGGGCCGAAGAAATCGTCGCCGCCGGTCAGATAGGACATCTCGAAGTTGGCGTTCATCGGGTGAGGTTCCCAGCCCAAGAAGACGATCGGCTCGCCTTTCTTGTCGGCGCGGGCGACCTGCGCCAGCATGCCCTGCTCCGAGCTTTCAGCCACTTCGAAGCCTTCAAGGCCAAACGAGTTTCCGTCGATCATCGACTGGATCAGGCGGTTGCCGTCATTGCCCGGCTCGATGCCATAGATCTTGCCTTCCAGCGCGTCTGCCTGGGCGGCGATGTCAGCGAAATCTTTGATGCCCATATCAGCAGCGGCCTTGTTTACGGCCAGTGTGTACTTGGCGCCTTCAAGGTTGGTGCGCACGGTGTCGACGGTGCCAGCTTCGCGGTAGGGCGCGATGTCGGCTTCCATGGTGGGCATCCAGTTGCCCAGGAACACATCGATATCGCCTTCGGCCATCGAGGTGTAGGTCACCGGCACGGACAGAACCTTGATGTCGGTCTCATAGCCCAGAGCTTCCAGAACTACGGTGGTCGCTGCGGTAGTCGCGGTGATGTCGGTCCAGCCAACATCCGAGAAAGTTACCTTGTCGCAATTGCCATCGGCAAATGCGGTGGTGGCAACGGCCGACAGTGCAATGGCGGAAAGTGTGGATTTGAGTTTCATATATTCGCTCCCTGTTTTTGGTGCGGTTTTGTTGGCCGGGGCCTGCGCATGCAGACCGCTCGGCGTGACCCTAACGCAGGCTGCGCAAGGGTGGAACCGGCTTCATTGGTGCAGACGGTGCTTTTTATTGATTGACGAGTCAATTAAAAAAAGCAACCCTATCTTACCGCAAATCGGAGAGGCATATGCCAAAGCTGGGGATGGAACCCATACGGAAAGGCGCATTGGTGCAGGCAACGATCGACGAGATCGGCCGCGCGGGCAGCCTTGATGTGACCGTGACGCAGATCGCCAAGCGCGCTGGTGTATCCAGCGCCTTGGCGCATCATTATTTCGGTGGGAAGGATCAGATTTTTCTGGCCGCTATGCGCCACATCCTGTCGGTCTATGGCGCGCAGGTGCGTGCCGCCGTGCTGGGTGCAAAGACCCCGCGTGACCGAGTCGAGGCGATTATCCGCGCCAACTTTGAAGCGGGTAACTTCCGCCCAGAAGTCATCAGCGCTTGGCTTAATTTTTATGTGATGTCTCAAAGCAATGACGGTGCGCGGCGGCTTCTGCGCGTCTATCAGCACCGACTGCATTCCAACCTTGTCTATGACCTGCGCCCTTTGGTGGGCGAGGACGCACACGAGGTTGCGGACACGCTCGCGGCGATGATTGACGGGCTCTATATTCGCCACGCCCTTCGAGAAGAAACTCCCAGCGGCAAACGCGCCTGTGATCGCGTTATGGCCTGCCTTGATATCATTTTGGAGACCTACGTATGACCTCGCCAAACATTCTGATCATCATGGTGGATCAGCTGAACGGCACGCTGTTCCCGGATGGGCCAGCAGAATGGCTACATGCGCCGAATCTGAAGAAACTGGCTGCGCGTTCGGTCCGGTTTCAAAACACCTATACCGCCAGCCCGCTCTGTGCGCCGGGTCGCGCCAGCTTCATGTCGGGCCTGCTGCCGCGCCGGACCAAGGTCTATGACAACGCGGCCGAGTTCGCCTCGGACATTCCGACATATGCTCACCACCTGCGCCGTGCGGGTTATCAGACCGCGCTGTCGGGCAAGATGCACTTTGTTGGCCCCGACCAGATGCACGGGTTTGAAGAGCGCCTGACCACCGATATCTACCCCGCCGATTTCGGATGGACGCCCGACTATCGCAAGCCCGGCGAGCGGATCGACTGGTGGTATCACAACATGGGCTCTGTCACTGGGGCAGGGGTCGCCGAGATCTCGAACCAGATGGAGTATGATGACGAAGTGGCGTATAACGCCTGCGCCAAGCTTTACGATCTGGCGCGCGGCCATGACGAACGCCCGTGGTGCCTGACCGTCAGCTTCACCCACCCGCATGACCCCTATGTGGCGCGCCGCAAATACTGGGACCTCTACGAGGATTGCGAGCACCTGCTGCCCGAGGTGCCTGCGAAGGCCTATGAGGATCACGATCCCCATGCGCAGCGGATTTTTGACGCCAATGATTGGCGTAATTTCGACATCACCGAAGAAGACATCGGCAAGTCCCGCCGCGCCTATTTCGCCAATATCTCGTATCTGGACGACAAGGTGGGCGAGATGCTGGATATTCTGGAAAACACCCGCCAAGAGGCGATCATCATGTTCGTCTCGGATCATGGCGACATGCTGGGCGAGCGCGGGTTGTGGTTCAAAATGAACTTCTACGAAGGCTCGGCGCGCGTGCCTTTGATGATCGCCGCATCAGGGCTTGAACCGGGCTTGGTCGAGACGCCGGTTTCAACGCTGGACGTCACCCCCACCATGGCCGATCTGGCTGGAATTTCGCTGGACGAGGTGAAGCCGTGGGTGGATGGTGAAAGCCTTGTGCCGCTGGCCAATGGCGAAGAACGCACCAGCCCCGTGGCGATGGAGTACGCCGCCGAGGCGTCCTATGCGCCGCTGGTGTCGCTGCGCTATGGAAAATGGAAGTATAACCGCTGCGCGCTGGACCCCGATCAGCTGTTTGATCTGGAGGCCGATCCGCACGAACTGGTCAATCTGGCCGAGGATCCGGCCCATGAAGGCACGCTGAACTCGCTACGTGCGAAATCCGAAGCGCGCTGGGATCTGGACGCTTACGATAATGAAGTGCGCGAAAGCCAGGCCCGCCGTTGGGTGGTCTACGAAGCCCTGCGCAACGGTGCCTATTTCCCGTGGGACTACCAACCGCTGCGCAAAGCGTCTGAGCGCTACATGCGCAACCACATGAACCTCGACAATGTTGAAGAAAATGCTCGCTTCCCCCGTGGCGAGTAACCCCTGATCTGACGGAATGACAATGCAAGCAGAATATATCATCGTTGGCGCTGGCAGCGCAGGATGCGCAATGGCGTATCGGTTGGCCGAAGCAGGCAAGCGGGTTTTGGTGATCGAACATGGCGGCACCGATGCCGGGCCGTTCATTCAGATGCCCGCGGCACTGAGCTATCCCATGAACATGAAGACCTATGATTGGGGCTTCCAGACCGAACCCGAGCCGCATCTGGACAATCGCACGCTGGTGACGCCACGCGGCAAAGTTGTGGGTGGGTCCAGCTCGATCAACGGGATGGTCTATGTCCGTGGTCACGCGAAAGACTTTGATCATTGGGCCGAGCAGGGCGCCGATGGCTGGTCTTATGCCGACGTGCTGCCCTACTTCAAACGGCAGGAAAGCTGGCACGAAAGCGGCCATGGCGGTGACGCAGATTGGCGCGGCAAGGATGGCCCGCTGCACGTGACCCGTGGTCCGCGCAAGAACCCCTTGTTCCACGCCTTTGTCGAGGCGGGGAAGCAAGCCGGGTACGAGGTCACTGATGACTATAACGGCCAGAAGCAGGAAGGTTTCGGCCCGATGGAGCAGACCGTCTGGAAAGGACGGCGCTGGTCGGCGGCGAATGCCTATCTCCGTCCTGCACTCGAACGGGAAAACTGCGAGCTGATCCGTGCCTTCGCCCGCAAAGTGGTCATCGAAGATGGTCGTGCGGTTGGGGTCGAGGTTGAACGCGGTGGCAAGATCGAAGTGATCCGCGCCGAGGCCGAAGTGATCATCGCGGCAAGCTCAATCAATTCGCCGAAGCTTCTGATGCTGTCGGGTATTGGTCCGGCGGCCCACCTGAACGAGCACGGGATCGAGGTTGTTGCCGACCGTCCCGGCGTCGGGCAAAACCTGCAAGACCACCTTGAGGTCTATATGCAATATGCCTCGAAACAGCCGATTACGCTGTATCGGTACTGGAACCTTATCTGGAAAGGCATTCTGGGTGCGCAGTGGCTTTTCACCAAGACAGGTCTGGGTGCATCGAACCAATTTGAAAGCGCGGCCTTCATCCGCTCGAAAGCGGGTGTTGAGTATCCGGACATTCAGTATCACTTCCTACCGATTGCCGTGCGCTATGACGGGCAGGCGGCGGCGGAAGGCCACGGCTTCCAAGCCCATACCGGCCCTATGCGCTCGACCTCGCGCGGGGAAATCACGCTGAAATCGGCGGACCCGAAAGATGCCCCGCGCATCTTCTTCAACTACATGTCGACCGAGCAGGACTGGGAAGATTTCCGCACCTGTATCCGCCTGACGCGTGAGATCTTCTCGCAATCTGCGTTCGAGCCCTTCGTGAAATTCGAGATCCAGCCGGGCAATGCGCTGCAAACGGATGACGAGATTGACAGTTTCATTCGTGAACACGCGGAAAGCGCCTATCACCCCTGTGGCACCTGCCGTATGGGTCGGGCTGATGATCCGATGGCGGTGGTCGATCCGGAAATGCGGGTGATCGGCGTCGAAGGGCTGCGCGTTGCTGACAGCTCGACCTTCCCGCGCATCACCAACGGCAACCTGAATGGGCCGTCGATCATGGTGGGCGAGAAAGCGTCCGACCACATTTTGGGCCGCCGTCTTCCGTCGGCAAATGACGAACCGTGGATCCATCCGGATTGGCAAAATTCGCAGCGATAAGCGCGTGATTTGATCCCTGTCAAAGCGGGGGGAGCTTGCGGCGCGCAAACTCCCTCTGACTTTACACGAAGGAGACACGCGAATGTCACACACCCCGCATGAACTGAGCGAGGAATTCCCCGAATACGCCGAGAAAATGAGCGAAATGAAGCAAGCGGATGCGCATTTCTCGAAGCTGACGGACGACTATCACGAGGTGAACCGTGCGATTCACCGTGCGGAGACCAATGTTGAGCCGACCGATCAGTTCAATGAAGAAGACATGCGCAAAAAACGCGCAGCTCTGAAGGACGAGATCTATCGGATGCTATCGGCTGCATAAGCGCTGATGCACGAGGGACAGAAGGCCGGGCATTGCCCGGCCTTTTCATTTTCCGTGGATGGCTTGCAGCCAGTTACGCAGCGGGCGCAATACGTTCTTGCGCCAGATCGTTGTGTGCCCGGCGTGCGCGCGTGCGGCCAGCACCTTGTTCTTGGCGGGCGATAGGCGATACAGCGTTTGGCCCATGCGGAACGGCACATGGCGATCTTTTTCCCCATGCATGATGAAGGTCGGAGCTTTGACGTTCTTGATATAGCGCTTGGATGGCCACAGGTCGGTCCGGCCAGCAAGGAAGGGCAGAAGAACTGGGTTCTTGGCTGCGGTCAGATCCACTAAAGACGTATAGGGCGCCTGCAGGATGAGGGCCGTCGGCGGGTTAGCGCGCCCCGGACTTCCTGCAGCAATCGCAACTGCAACTCCGGTTCCAAGGCTTTCCCCCATCAGGATGATCCGCCGACTTCCTGTCAGTTTGGGAATGTCCCGATACAGCTGATCAGCCAGTCCTTGGATCCTTTGGCGGCTGGGCTGCCCTTTGCTGCCGCCCATCCCGGGATAGGCCATCGCGACGACGCCATATCCCTGGTTCAAAAACCAGCGATACTTATGCCCGCGGGTCTGCAGATTCCCGCCCGAACCAGGCAGATACATCACCGTTGGCTTTCCTTTTTTGGATTTCGCGACCCACAACACCAGCCCCTGATAGACGACCTCTTTCAGGCGTTTGTCTGCTTGGGCCGGATCAACGCGCTTGGGGTTGAACTGATAGAAGGCCTTGCGCTCGGCCGTGGTTGCAAGGTTCTGGGCGCGCGCAGGCTGCGGTCCTGCAGAGACCAGAACGGTCACGGCTACCAAGACCGACAGGAAGAACTTGTTCATCTGGTTATCTCGTACGGAAGTGTTCCGCGCGAATATGGGTCGACCTGCAATTTGCGTTCAAGGGGAGGAACTGAGCGTTGGTGACACAGCTGGCGTTCGCAGATCCGGCACGAGATGCCAATGGGTTCAAATGCGGCGTCGTTCGAGACATCAAAATCATCCGCATAAACCAGTGCGCCTGCGTGTTTCACCTCGCAGCCCAGCCCGATGGCGTAGCGGCGTACAGGCGCGTCAAAGCTTCCGCCGGATTTGGTAACGTTCCGGGCTAGACAGAAGTACCGCACCCCATCCGGAGTCTGTGCCAGTTGGCGTAGAAAACGGCCGGGCGTTTCAAAGGCTTGGTGCACGTTCCACAGCGGGCAGGCACCACCGAAACGGGCGAACTGCAGGCGCGTCGCCGAGTGGCGTTTGGTGATCGTTCCTGCCTGATCCACACGCACGAAAAAGAACGGAATGCCCTTTGATCCGGGGCGCTGCAACGTGGACAGGCGGTGGGCGATTTGTTCGATCGACGCCCCGAAGCGATCGGCCAACCGTTCAAGGTCGTGGCGGGTTTCGTGCGCAGCGGCGAGAAACTGCTCATAGGGCAAAAGGGCCGCGCCCGCGAAGTAGTTTGCAAGTCCCAGCTTGGCGATGGCGCGGGCTTCGTCCGTCTGAAAGCGCGCAAAATCCAGTGTGGCTTCCAGCAGTGCGTCTTGCGTTAGAAGCGCCACCTGCATCAGCAACTGAAACTCCTGCGTGGCGCGCGGCGGGCGGGTCGACAGGGTTAGTTCCCGGCGCTCGACGTCATAGCTGCGCACCTTGTCCACATCCTCGCGGATCAGAGTGATGCCGCGGTCGCTCAAAACCGCTTCGGCCATTGCTGCCTGATCAAGCCCGCGGGACTTGCCAGTTTGTGCAAAATGCTCGGCCGCGCGGTCCACCGCATCAATATAGTTGTCGCAGTAGTGGAAGAAGTCGCGCACCTCGTCCCACGGGCTGGCTTGGTTGGGGGTGTCATCCGCGCCAATTTCTTGGTCCATCGACGCAAGGCGCTCGTGCCCAAGCCGATAGGCGCGATGCAATTCCAAAAGCGCGTGGGCAAGGGCAGGGGCATTCGACGCCGCCAGCCGCAAATCCGCCAACGGGGGGATGTCCGAGAAGACAGGGTCGGCAAAGGCCTCGCGCATGTCCGTGACAAGACGTTCTGCGTCCCCCGTTGACAGCTCGGCCACGTCGAAACCGAATTCTTGTGCCAATGCCAACACCACACCCGTCGACACGGGGCGGTTGTTGTTTTCCATCTGGTTCAGGTAAGGAAGGCTGACGCCAAGCTTCTCGGCGAAAGCTTTCTGGGTCAGGTTCAAGCGAGACCGGATCTCGCGTAGCTTTACACCGGCATAGAGCTTCTGGGTGGCCATCGCAGCCTCCTGAGTTCGCATATTTGCAATTTGCACTAGCATACTTGCATTTAGTTTGCAAATTCGCCTCTTTTTGCTTCCCGCTGCCGCTTGGTCACGCTAGTTTGCGGCGAAATCAAGGAGTGCCGCCACATGAAAGATATTCTCCAAGAACTTGAGAGCCGCCGCGAGAAAGCCCGCCTTGGGGGCGGTCAGCGTCGGATCGATAGCCAGCACAAGAAAGGCAAGCTGACCGCCCGCGAGCGTGTCGAGCTGCTGTTGGATGAGGACTCGTTTGAAGAGTTCGACATGTTCAAAACCCACCGTTGCACCGAGTTCGGCATGGAAGCCGACAAGCCCGCGGGCGACGGTGTCATCACCGGTTGGGGCACAATCAACGGCCGTCTGGTCTATGTGTTCTCGCAGGACTTCACCGTTTTCGGCGGCTCGCTGTCGGAAACGCATGCTGAAAAGATCTGCAAAATCATGGATATGGCGATGCAAAACGGCGCGCCCGTGATCGGCATCAACGATTCGGGTGGTGCGCGTATTCAGGAAGGCGTTGCCTCGCTTGCTGGCTACGCCGAAGTGTTCCAGCGCAACATCATGGCGTCTGGCGTGGTGCCGCAGATCTCGGTGATCATGGGGCCGTGTGCTGGTGGTGCTGTGTATTCGCCCGCCATGACCGACTTCATCTTTATGGTAAAAGACAGCTCGTACATGTTCGTGACCGGTCCCGATGTTGTGAAAACCGTGACCAACGAAGTGGTCACCGCCGAGGAGCTTGGCGGCGCCTCGACTCACACCAAGAAGTCCTCGGTCGCCGATGGTGCGTTCGAAAACGACGTGGAAGCCCTGTCGGAAGTGCGTCGTCTGGTCGACTTCCTGCCTCTGAACAACCGCGATAAGGCTCCGGTACGTCCGTTCTTTGACGATCCGGCGCGCGTGGATGACAGCCTTGATACGCTGATCCCCGACAACCCGAACTCGCCCTATGACATGAAAGAGCTGATTACCAAGCTTGGTGACGAGGGCGACTTCTTCGAAATTCAAGAAGACTACGCCAAGAACATCATCACCGGTTACATCCGCCTAGAAGGGCAGACCGTGGGTGTTGTGGCCAACCAGCCGATGGTTCTGGCTGGCTGTCTGGACATCGACAGCTCGCGCAAGGCAGCTCGTTTTGTTCGCTTCTGTGACGCGTTTGAAATTCCGATCCTGACGCTGGTCGACGTGCCGGGCTTCCTGCCGGGTACCAGCCAGGAATATGGCGGCGTGATCAAACACGGTGCGAAACTGCTGTTCGCCTATGGTGAAGCTACGGTGCCGAAAGTCACGCTGATCACGCGTAAAGCTTACGGTGGTGCCTATGACGTTATGGCGTCCAAGCACCTGCGCGGCGACTTCAACTATGCGTGGCCGACCGCTGAAATCGCCGTTATGGGCGCAAAAGGCGCGACCGAGATCCTGTACCGTTCGGAACTGGACGATGCAGAGAAGATCGCGCAACGCACGCAGGACTATGAAGACCGCTTTGCCAACCCGTTTGTGGCCGCAGAGCGTGGCTTCATCGACGAGGTCATCCAGCCGCGGTCGTCGCGTCGCCGGATCAGCCGCGCCTTTGCATCGCTGCGTGGCAAGAAGCTGCAGAATCCCTGGAAGAAGCACGACAATATTCCGCTGTGATCATGGGTCGCACGGCGGGATATATGGGCCCGCGTGGCCTGACCGGGGTGGCGGCCGCCGCTGCCACCCTGGCCCTATCCCTGACCGTGCCCGCGTCCCTTGCAGCGGCGCAAGAAGACTGGTTTGACGGCGCACCGCTTCAGGTTCCGTCAGGCCAAACCGTCACCCTGCTTGAAGTCAATCAACAGGATGGCACCCAAGTGGGATCGGCGATACATGTCCGGTTCCTGGCGCCTGAGATCTCCCGCAACACGGGACGGATAGAATTCTCGCAGGCGGAAGAGGATATGGCCGTGATCTGTCAGGACTATGTGCTGCCGCACTTGTCCAAGATCACGCAAACAGAGCCAGAGCAGATCGTGATTGTTCTGGCAGATCGTTGGGTCGAGTTCGGCGTCTCTGACATGGACGCGACCCAGTTTTTCGAAGCTTTCCGCCCCGAAGACGGGGCGTGTGTATGGGACGGGTTCTGATGGCACTGCCTTATATGTTGAAGCACAAAGGCTTCCCCGGGCGCCTTACGGGGACCGACTTTCAATTTGTCATTCGCCGTGCCAGCAAGACGGGTGCGACGAAGCTTGCTGCGCGCGAGCGTTACGCAGACCGCAAACCGGCGGATCGGCGTGCGGATACGGGCTTTATGAAAGCGCTGTGGGATTATTTCGGCGACCAGCCGTTTGAACGCGGAAATCTGGATGCCGGGCGCCTGTCGTGGCTCTTTGAGCGCGAGGTTCTGCCAGCGCAGGATCCCTTTGATCCCGAAGACTATGAAGCCCTTCTTGTGATCGATGAAGCCCGTGCGCGGGCCTCGTTCCCGGATGCGTTCGAGGAACAATAGGCATGAATTCGCCCGCATTGAACACCAATTGGCAAAAAACAGCCCAACCGGACACAACGCGTCTGGAGGGGTCTTGCGCGGGCCGTCGTTCATGCCAACATGACACTTACGCAGAGAGCAAATCCCCGTTCTCTGCAATGGTTTGTCGAAACCATTACCCTTCCCCTTCTTCTACCCGGTTCAGCGTGTTTGCGTCTGAACCGGGCCTTTTTTCGCCCATGGATAGCTGTTCACGTGATGCCATGCGTCGCGGATCGCGAAAATACGCCTTGGGTACTCCGTGCAAACGGGGCACAATGGCTGCAAGAAACCACTCTGAAAGAGGCAGTCATACATGCAATACAAAACGCTTATCGCAGGGGCGCTTGCCTTTGCCATGCTGGCAGGATGCCAGTGGAACGACCTTGAGCGCGCTGGTGTCGGCGCGGCGACAGGCGCTGTGGTCGCAAGTGCAACCAGTGGCAGTGTTCTTACCGGAGCCGTCATCGGTGCTGGCGCGGGGGCGCTGTGCGACGACTTGGGCGTCACTATCTGCAACTGATCTGAATTTCCCCGGCTCCGCGCCTCGCGGATCCATCACACACAATCGGCCTGCCGAGACCCTTGGGTTCGGCGGGCTTTTCTATGTCAATCAGCGGGACGTTTCACAGCGTCACGCCCTCACATGAACCGAAAGGACAGGACATGTTCAACAAGATCCTGATTGCGAACCGAGGCGAGATCGCTTGCCGCGTGATCAAGACTGCCCGCAAAATGGGCATCAAAACGGTGGCGATTTATTCAGACGCCGACCGTAACGCGCTTCATGTGAAGATGGCAGACGAAGCCGTGCATATCGGCCCACCCCCTGCCAACCAGTCGTATATTGTCATCGACAAGGTGATGCAGGCGATCAAGGACTCTGGCGCCGAAGCCGTGCATCCCGGCTATGGCTTCCTGTCCGAGAACTCGAAATTTGCTGAGGCACTGGAAGATGCCGGTGTGGCATTTGTCGGCCCGCCCAAAGGGGCGATCGTGTCGATGGGTGACAAAATCACCTCGAAGAAGATCGCTCAGGACGCTAACGTGTCGACCGTTCCCGGTTACATGGGCCTGATCGAAGACGCGGATGAAGCCGTGAAGATCTCGAACGAGATCGGCTATCCCGTGATGATCAAAGCCTCGGCCGGTGGCGGTGGTAAAGGTATGCGGATTGCATGGAATGACGAAGAGACCCGCGAAGGTTTCCAGTCGTCCAAGAACGAAGCTGCCAACAGCTTTGGCGACGACCGTATCTTCATCGAGAAGTTCGTGACCCAGCCGCGCCACATCGAAATTCAGGTTCTGTGCGATGCGCATGGCAACGGCATCTATCTGAACGAACGCGAGTGCTCGATCCAGCGTCGTAACCAGAAAGTTGTGGAAGAAGCCCCGTCGCCCTTCCTGGACGAAGCCACCCGCAAAGCCATGGGCGAACAGTCGGTCGCACTGGCCAAAGCCGTTGGCTATACTTCGGCCGGTACGGTGGAATTCATCGTCGATGGCGATAAGAACTTCTACTTCCTTGAAATGAACACCCGCCTGCAGGTGGAGCATCCCGTGACCGAGCTGATCACCGGTGTCGACCTTGTGGAACAGATGATCCGCGTTGCAAACGGCGAACCGCTGTCGATCACGCAGGACGATGTGGGCATCAATGGCTGGTCCATTGAAAACCGCGTCTACGCGGAAGATCCCTATCGCAACTTCCTGCCGTCGATCGGTCGCCTGACCCGCTACCGTCCGCCCGCAGAAATCGCGGCTGGTCCGATGCAGGCCAACGGCAAATGGGCCGATGAAGCCATCGAGGGCACCAACTTTGCCGTACGTAACGACACCGGCGTCTTCGAAGGCGGCGAGATCTCGATGTACTATGACCCGATGATCGCCAAGCTTTGCACATGGGCTCCGACCCGTAACGAAGCGATCGAAGCCATGCGCAACGCGCTGGATGGGTTCGAACTGGAAGGCATCGGTCACAACTTGCCCTTCGTCAGCGCCGTTATGGATCATCCGATCTTCATCAATGGCGACATGACCACCGCCTTCATCGAAGAGCAGTATCCTGACGGGTTCGAAGGTGTTGAGCTGAGCACCGACGCGCTGCGTCGCATCGCGGCTTCGGCTGCTGCCATGTACCGTGTTGCTGAAATCCGCCGCACCCGTATCTCGGGCCGCATGGACAACCACGAGCGCAAAGTGGGCAAGCACTGGGTCGTGACGCTGCAAGGCGAAGAGTTTGCCGTGAAGATCAAGGCTGACAAGAAAGGCTCGACCATCAAGTTCGAAGACGGCACCAAAATGCGCGTGTCCTCGGATTGGACGCCGGGTGACAGCCTTGCCACGCTGGAAGTGGACGGTTCGCCGCTGGTTCTGAAGGTCGACAAGGTCACCTCGGGCTTCCGCATGCGGAGCCGCGGTGCTGACCTGAAGGTGCATGTTCGCACCCCACGTCAGGCCGAGCTGGCCCGCTTGATGCCGGAAAAACTACCACCGGATACCTCGAAAATGCTGCTCTGCCCGATGCCGGGTCTGGTGGTGAAGGTCGACGTGGAAGTCGGTCAGGAAGTTCAGGAAGGTCAGGCGCTCTGCACGATCGAAGCCATGAAGATGGAGAACATCCTGCGCGCCGAGAAGAAGGGCACCGTGTCCAAGATCAATGCAGGCGCAGGCGACAGCCTTGCCGTTGACGAAGTGATCATGGAGTTCGAATAATATGAACGATGCGCGTCATCGCCTTCAGTCAGGGGCGCCGCTGATTGCGGCGTCTCTGTTCTTGGTTGTGGGGTTGTATCTGGTCTATCAGTTGATAGCCTATTCCAAGGCCGGAGCGTTCGAGTTCCCCTTAGATGACGTGTATATCCACCTCGCCATGTCCGAGCAGATCGCGGCTGGTGGGTATGGTGTAAACGCGGGCGAGTATACGTCGGCGGCATCCTCTCCTTTGTATCCATTCTTGTTGGTGCCTTTTGCAGGTACGTCGTCCCAGATTTGGGTGGCAGTGTTCTGGAATGTGTTCGCACTTGTTGGCGCGACGGTTCTGTGGGTTAGGATAACGCTTGATGCAGTGTCCAATACGCGAATGGCGACATTGCTTGCTTTGCTTGGTCCGCTTGCTTTCAATCTTGCTGGCATCACCATGGTTGCAATGGAGCACACTTTGCATGTTCTGGCCGTCATGGCCACGCTGCGTGGTGTGCAGATCTATCTGAACGAAGGGCGGGTTAACTGGCTTCTGTTCGCGGGCACCGCCATTGGTGTTCTGATCCGGTTTGAAGGGCTTGCAGTTTCGGGCGCGGCTGGACTTCTGTTGGCGATGACCGGGCGATGGAAGGCAGGTGGTGCGCTATTCGGAGTCTCGGTGGCTCTGGTCGGCGCATTTATGGCATTTCTGATGTCGCTTGGGCTTGAACCGTTTCCAAATTCAGTAATGTCTAAGATCTCGGGCCCGACCGGCAGCCCGGATTTCGCGTTTCAGAACATGCTTCTGAAGCTAAAGGTTCAGCTCCGTTCAGAGACCGCGATTGTCATGGCGGTGGCGGTGATTGTGGCAGCCGCAATGCTGCCCCGCGTTTGGCGGTCCGATACGCGGGCGCGCGCTATACTGGCTGCAACCGTTTTTACAGGATCTGCCCAGCTTTTATTGGGGCAGTTCGGCTGGTTTGAACGGTACGAGCTGTACGCAATGAGCTTTGTTTTCGGGATGCTCTTGCTGGTTGTGTTTACGAATGACGATTATGCGACGATGCGTACGTTGTTTCTTGTCGGGATGGTGTTTCTGGCAGGCAACTATACGCGGTGGATGCTGAAATACGGAACTTGGGGGCCATCCGGCATTCTGGCGCAGCAACAAAATGCCAGCACGTTCGTTAAGGAATATTACAAAAAGCCGATCGCGGTGAATGATCTGGGATTGGTCGCATGGGGTAATCCAAACTACGTTCTGGATCTCTGGGGGCTGGCTTCATACCGTGCACTGAAGACACGGATGGAAAACCCCTATGATGGTTGGACGGGTGATCTTACGGATGAAGCAAATATTGATCTGGCCATCGTATATGATGGCTGGTTCGAGGACGGCCTTGGCAAGAATTGGGTGAAAGTTGGCACGTTGCGCTATTCATACCATATCGGTTTTCTTGGAGGGCGTGACGTATCATATTATGCCACCCGTCCAGAAGCTGCACCTGAACTGCGCCGTTTGATCGCCGAGTTTTCACCCAACGTTGTCGGCCCCGCCGAGATGTGGGTCGAGCCAAAGGGACAGGAATGACCATCGCGCGCATAGCCGCGGGGGGTGCAATAGCCTGCCTGATCGGCCTAGCTGGCTGCAACCTGCATGGCGAAGCCGATCTGCGCGCGGCGCTTGGTCAGTATTTCACTTTGGGCGACACGCTGTCGTTCGAAAGCAAGATGACCTGCACCGCGGCTGTAATCCGCGCTGCGCTGAACGATGTGAAGCCTGAGATGCCGTTGGCCACGACCAGTGCCGATGCACAGGAGCTGTTCCGCGCCACTGGGAAGGCCGCGTTGCGCGCCGAGGGGCAGACACCGCACACCCTGACCGATCAAATGCTGACGACGGAGGACGGCGTATTTGGTCGTCAGGCGCTCGCCGCCGCTGCGCTGGTCGGGAAATGCCTGTCCGAGACGGACAGCCAAGATTTCCACCGCGCGCTGACGCGGCCCGGTGCAACCATCGCCTATGACACTGGGGTGGGGGGCGTCATGATCCTCGACCCCGTTGAACGAAAACTCTTTTTTGCCGCAGGAGATCCCCTGTGATCTGCGGCCCGGAACCAGCCTGCGCTGAGAGGCGCATCAAGACGAAAAGGACGACAAGATGAGCGACACAAAGAACTGGAAGGAACTGGCCGAGAAGGAACTTCGTGGCCGTGCCTTGGATGATCTGACGTGGAACACGCTGGAAGGCATCGACGTCAAGCCGCTCTATACCGCGGAAGACACAGCCGATCTGGACCACATGGGCACGCTGCCCGGCTTTGGCCCCTTCACCCGTGGTGTGAAGGCGACCATGTACGCGGGGCGTCCGTGGACGATCCGTCAGTATGCCGGTTTCTCAACCGCCGAAGAATCGAACGCCTTCTACCGCCGCAACCTTGCTGCGGGTCAGCAGGGTGTTTCGGTGGCCTTCGACCTTGCAACGCACCGCGGCTACGACTCCGACCACCCGCGCGTAGTGGGCGATGTTGGTAAAGCCGGTGTGGCAATCGACTCGGTCGAAGACATGAAGATCCTGTTCGACGGCATTCCTCTGGACAAGGTCTCGGTCTCGATGACCATGAACGGCGCGGTTGTTCCGATCCTTGCGAACTTCATCGTCGCCGGGGAAGAGCAAGGCCACGACAAGTCGCTGCTGGCCGGCACTATTCAGAACGACATTCTGAAAGAGTTCATGGTGCGCAACACCTATATCTACCCGCCTGAACCGTCGATGAAGATCATCTCGGACATCATCGAGTATACCTCGAACGAGATGCCGAAGTTCAACTCGATCTCGATTTCCGGCTACCACATGCAGGAAGCCGGTGCGAACCTGGTGCAGGAACTGGCCTATACGCTGGCTGACGGTCGCGAATATGTGCGTGCTGCGATCGAGGCTGGCATGGACGTGGACAAGTTCGCCGGTCGCCTGAGCTTCTTCTTCGCGATCGGTATGAACTTCTTCATGGAAGCCGCCAAGCTGCGTGCCGCCCGTACCCTGTGGCATCGCGTGATGACCGAGTTCGGCGCCAAGTCCGAGCGGTCGAAAATGCTGCGCACCCACTGTCAGACCTCGGGCGTGTCGTTGCAGGAACAGGATCCCTATAACAACGTGATCCGCACCGCATACGAAGCGATGTCGGCTGCCCTTGGTGGCACCCAGTCGCTGCACACCAACGCGCTGGACGAAGCGATTGCGCTGCCCACCGACTTCTCGGCGCGTATCGCACGCAACACACAGATCATCCTTCAGGAAGAAACCGGCGTGACCAACGTGGTCGATCCGCTGGCGGGCTCTTACTATGTGGAAAGCCTGACCGATGAGCTGATCAACAAAGCTTGGGAGCTGATGGAAGAGGTCGAAAGCATGGGCGGGATGACCAAGGCTGTGGCCTCGGGCATGCCGAAACTGCGGATCGAGGAATCGGCGGCCAAGCGTCAGGCAATGATCGACAAAGGTGACGAAGTCATCGTTGGCGTGAACAAGTACAAGCTGGCCGAAGAAGACCAGATCGACATTCTGGACGTGGACAACATGGCCGTGCGTGACAGCCAAATCGCCCGCCTTGAAAACATCCGCGCAACCCGCGACGCAGCCGCGTGCGAAGCCGCTTTGGCCGAGCTGACCCGCCGCGCCAAGGAAGGTGGAAACCTTCTGGAAGCCGCTGTCGAAGCCGCGCGTGCGCGCGCATCCGTAGGAGAGATCTCGATGGCTATGGAAGACGAATTCGGCCGTCACCGCGCCGAAGTAAAAACGCTGGCTGGTGTCTATGGCGCAGCTTACGAAGGCGACGAAGGCTTTGCAGCCATTCAGAAATCGGTCGAAGACTTCGCCGATGCCGAAGGCCGCCGCCCGCGTATGCTGGTGGTGAAGATGGGGCAGGACGGTCACGACCGCGGCGCCAAAGTCATCGCGACCGCCTTTGCGGACATTGGCTTTGACGTGGACGTAGGTCCGCTGTTCCAAACCCCGGACGAAGCGGCTCAGGATGCCATCGACAATGACGTGCACATCGTGGGGATTTCCTCGCAGGCAGCAGGTCACAAGACACTGGCCCCGCAACTGGTGCAGGCTTTGAAAGAGCAGGGCGCCGAGGATATCATCGTGATCTGTGGCGGTGTTATTCCGCAGCAGGACTATGATTTCCTTTATGAAAATGGCGTGAAAGCCATCTTCGGTCCGGGCACCAACATCCCCGAGGCGGCTCAGGATATCCTGAAACTGGTGCGCGAAGCCCGCGGATAACGCCAAAAACACTTGCGGCTGGCGGCGTTTCCCGCCAGCTTCATCCCAGACCATCGAAGGGAATGAAATGGCTCTGGGAGTAGTCGATCATCTTGTGGTGTCCTCCGCGACCCTGTCAGAAGGCGTTGCGTATATCGAGGACCTACTTGGGGTGTCCATGTCGGAGGGAGGAGAACATCCGATCATGGGCACCCACAATGCCCTTCTGTCCCTTGGACCAGCCACCTATCTTGAAGTGATTTCCGTCAACCCCGACGCGGATGCGCCCGATCATGCGCGGTGGTTCGATCTGGACTACTTCACCGGGCCTGCACGGCTGACCAATTGGGCGCTGCGGGTGCCGGACCTGCATCAAGCACTTCTACGCGCGCCAGAAGGATCAGGTGACGAGTTGCAGCTGTCGCGCGGGGATCTGCGTTGGGACATGGCAGTGCCCGCAGATGGGCGTTTGCCTTTTGCGGGCTGCGCGCCGGGGCTTCTGTCGTGGCAGGGCGACCTGCCTGCACCGCGATTGCCCGATCACGGGCTGCGACTGGCCGCGCTGGAAATCACCCATCCCGAGGCAGAGGCGCTGCGCGTGGCCCTGCATCCACTGGTTCAGGACCCGCGGATCTCGGTTCATTCGGGGCAGCCGGGGTTAGCTGCGTGGATCGACACGCCTGCCGGGCTTGTTCAGCTATGATCGTCCGCGCTGCTACCGTGGTCGACGCACACGCGATCCAAGAATTGTGGAACCTTGCCATCTGCGAAACGCTGATCACGTTTAACTCGGTCCCGAAAACGCTGCTTGATGTCGAGAACGCAATCGAAAGCGCTAAATGCATACTGGTCGCCGAAGAAGGCGACGAAATAATCGGCTATGCCAGCTTCGACCAATTCCGCGCAGGGGTCGGATATGCCCATACCGCCGAGCATTCCATCATGCTGGCCCCCAAGGCGCGCGGACACGGGGCAGGGCGGATCCTGATGGAGCGGATCGAGGCCGAGGCACGCGCCCAAGGGTTTCATTCCATGATCGCGGGCGTGTCCGGATCAAACCCGATGGGCGAGCCGTTCCACGCCGCCCTTGGATATGTGACTGTCGGTGTGATCCCGCAGGCTGGACGAAAACACGACCGGTGGCACGATCTTGTGCTGATGCAGAAAGTCCTGTGACCCGCTGACGAAAGCCGCTAACACTGCCTTATGTCTATCTGGTCCCGTATCTCCGACGCGCTGTCCGCGCTTGCCAAGGGCGAAAGCCTGTCAGACGTGTTCTCGCATCTGCGCACGCCGCCTGAACGCTCGGCCGGCTTTGCGATTGCGGTGATTGCGCTGGGCGCGAAGATGGCCAAGGCGGATGGGCAGGTGACACGGGACGAGGTCTCGGCCTTTCGCGAGGTGTTCACCATTCCGCAATCGGAAGAAAAAAACGCAGCGCGCCTGTTCAATCTGGCCCGCACGGATGTCGCCGGGTTCGAGCTGTACGCCCAACGGGTCGCGGCGATGTTCGGCCCTGACGATCCCGCCCTGTGTGACCTAATGGAAGGGCTTTTCCACATCGCACTGGCGGATGGCGAATACCACCCCGGCGAAAACGCCTATCTGGAAGAGGTCGCGCGGATCTTTGGCATGCCCGAGGAACGCTTTGCCGCTCTGCGTTCGCGCATGGTGCCGGATGAACATCCCGACCCCTATCAGGTGCTTGGCGTGGCCCGCGACACTCCTATGGCAGATATCCGCAAGGTCTGGCGCAACGAGGTGCGCGAAAGCCACCCCGATCGGATGATCGCCCGCGGTGTCCCCGAAGAAGCGATCAAGCTGGCCGAAAAGCGCCTGATCGCCGTCAATCGCGCCTGGGAAGAAATCAACGCAGGCCAAGGGTAGGGTGGGCTGATGCGGATCGCGACCTATAACGTTGAATGGTTTGACAACCTGTTCGATGACGAGGGCGTTCCGATCGTGGACAATGGCTGGTCCGGCCGTCAGGACGTCACCCGCGCCGCACAATGGAGCGCTGTGGGCAAGGTGTTTCAGGCCTTGGATGCCGATGCTGTGATGATCATCGAAGCACCGGATCAGAGCCGAAGACGTGATACGGTTCCCGCGCTGGAAACCTTCGCCGAGGTCTTTGGGCTGCGCGCACGCAAGGCGATGATCGGCTTTGGCAATGACACCCAGCAGGAAATCGCGCTGCTCTATGATCCCCGCGTGATCAGCGCGCGCCATGACCCGCTGGGGGCCGAGAACGTGGACGATGCCTATGCCGCGCCCCGGTTCGACAGTCGGTTCGAGCTGGATCTGGATACCGACGCTACACCTGACACTGTGGTGTTTTCAAAGCCCCCACTTGAAGTAGCATTGACCCACCGCGAAAGCGGGAAAGAGCTGCGGCTGATCGGTGTGCACGCCAAGTCGAAAGCCCCGCATGGTGCGCGCGGTGCGGCCGAGGTCATGCGCGTTGCCATTGAAAACCGCCGCAAGCAGATGGCGCAATGTATCTGGATCCGGCGTCGCGTGGATGAACATCTGGACGTTGGAGAGCCGCTGATCGTGCTGGGCGATTTTAACGATGGTCCGGGGCTGGATGAATACGAAAAACTGTTCGGACGCTCCGGCGTCGAGGTCGTGTTGGGCGAAGGCAAGAATGCCTGTATGTACGACCCCCATGCCCGCATGGCTTTGCTGCAACGCACCGGCGCGCGCCCGACAACCTCGCGATTTTATATCGCCAAGGAAAAACGATATCTGCAGGCGCTTTTGGACTATATCATGGTGTCTCCGGACCTTTTGAAGACCAAGCCCAACTGGCGCATCTGGCATCCATTTGACGACTCGCTCTGTTATCAGGATGTGGCCCTGCGCGAAGCGCTGCTGACCGCGTCAGACCATTTCCCGGTGTCGATTGATCTGAGGCTATGATCTTCAATTTTGGATAGGATCGCCTACATGTGTGTCATGAAACAGTTTGCGACATCCACCGCCCTTGCCGTGCTTCTGGCGACCGCGCCTGCCTTGGCGCAGGACGACACGCCCCCGGACAATCCCGAGCTTTCGGAAGGGGCCGAGTTGTTGAACCGAGGCTTTCAGTTGCTTCTGGAAGGGCTTGCCAATGAGATCGAGCCTCTGGCGGACGAATGGGCCGAAGGCTGGGCTGATCTGGTCGAGAAGTTCGGCGATATGCAGGTCTATCACCCGCCGGAAGTGCTGCCCAATGGGGACATTATCATCCGTCGCCGCACCCCGCTTGATCCGACCGCGCCGGGTGAAACAGATATCTAGCCGCGCTTTTTCTTGACGACGGGCGTAGCGTCCAGCGCGTCGGCCAGTGTCTGGAACCGTGCTTCGGCGACCTCACCAAACAATCCGTCGGCTTCTTTCCGCAAAATCAGCACCAGCTCGCGCTTTTTCGGGAACCAGCGTAGTTCCGCCATGCGCGTCGGATCTTCGACCGAAAACATGGCCCCGAACCGCATGGCCTTGCCCAGCACCTCGGCGCGGGCCAGCATCTTGTCCGGAAGGATGTCGAAAAGCGGTTCGAACCGCGATCCCTCGCGGCTGTTCTTATAGCGATGCAGCAGAGCCAGCCCCAGGAACACACGTTGTTCGTGGGTCAGCCCGCCCAGGTTGGCGCGGGTGGCGTTGTCGAAGCACACCTCGTGCCGGTAATCCGGGTGCGCGCGCCAGCTGACGTCATGCAGTAGGCAGGCGGCGCGGATGATGCGAAGGTCCTGAGGTTTTAGTGATTTGTAGAGCGGTGTCAGAAAGCGAAACAACGCTTTGCCGAAACCCGGATTGCGGGCGTCCTTCTTTTCCGCGTGATAGCACGCTTCGATCAGCGGGTCGCGTTTGCGCAGCCGGTCGGGCATTTGTTCATAGAGCAGCCCTTCGCGGATACCATAGGAGCTTACAGCGATCTCTTTTGGGCGGAAGACGCGCATCAGGCGTTTCAGAACCTGTGCCGCGATGGGGACCAGCGCCATACGGGCCGAGGACGTGCCGGTGCGTTGCCGCACCTCGTCCAGATCGACCTCTTCAATCCATTTCAGGGTCTTGGCTAGCGATTTCGGCGTCATTCGGTATTCGTGCAGAACGGTCAGAGGATAGCCGCGCCGCTCCATGTCCAGACGGGCAATCGCGCGCCACGACCCGCCCACAAGGAACAGGCGTTTGTGATCGGTTCCCATCTCGTCGGCCAGTTCATCAACCACGCGGGCGATCTCGGTCTTCAGACCTTTTTTGCCGCCGGGCACGCCCGCCAACTTCAGGGGGCCAAGGGGCGACGTGACACGTTTTTCGACCTCTCCGGCGCGAATATGGGCCAGTTCCAAGGACGAGCCGCCAATGTCGCACATCAGCCCCTGCGCTTCGGGCCAGCCGAGCAGGACACCCTGCGCAGACAGGCGGGCTTCTTCTTCGCCATCAATGACGTAAAGCTCCAGCCCAGTTTCACGCAGAACCTGTTCGCGGAATTCAGGGCCGTCCGTCGCATCGCGCACCGCAGCGGTGGCGACGGCAGACAGTGGGCCAAGGTTCATGCCATCCGCCAGCCGTTGAAAACGTTTGATTGCGGACAGAGCGCGTTCGCGGCCTTCGGGGTGCAGGTGGCCCGTTTCGGTAATGCCGCGGCCCAAGCCGCAGAGGATCTTTTCGTTGAAGAAATAGGCGGGCGAACGGGCGGCGCCGTCAAACACCACCAAACGGACCGAGTTTGAGCCCACATCGACCACGCCAACACGGCTAAGCCGTCGGGCCGAGGGATCATCAAACAGTGGTCGTCCAAACGGGCCCCAATCGTCCCCGGTATCGCCACGTCCGTCCATAGAATCCCCCAGTGCTAGTGAGTGTACTCTAGCGCTGCGCCCGACATTACTCAATCTTGTGAATGCGTTAGTTCGGGCACATCCGATGCGCCTGCTGATCCACGCCCGGACAGGGATGGATTCTCCATGAAGAAGCGGTGGCAGTTGAAGGGGCGCTCGATCGCATCAAGGTCGGCGCGGGTAAACTTGCCGTCCGGCCCCATCACCCAACTTTGAGCCACATCGGCCAAGTTGGCAGCCATGATTTGGCTGACGATCTGGGCTTTCACGGTGGCATTCTTGATCTCGACCAGCGTTTCCACGCGGCGGTTCAGGTTGCGCCCCATCCAGTCAGCAGAGGACATGTAAACCCGCGCTTTCTTGGATGGCAGGCCATGGCCATTACCAAAGCACACAATGCGTGAGTGTTCGAGGAACCGGCCCACGATGGATTTCACTCGGATGTTCTCGGACAGCCCCTTGATGCCGGGCCGAAGCCCGCAAATGCCACGCACCACAAGGCTGATTTTAACGCCTGCCTGCGACGCTTCATAAAGCGCGTCAATCACGTCAGGTTCGACCAAAGAGTTCATCTTGGCCCAGATCTGCGCAGGCTTGCCTGCTTTGGCGTGTTCAGCCTCGTTCTTGATCCGCTTAATCAGGGTAGACTTCAGGTCCAGCGGTGAAATGGCAAGATTTTCAAGACTTTGCGGTTCTGCATAGCCTGAGAGGTAGTTGAAGACCCGCGTGGCGTCGCGCCCCAGCGCGGTATCGCAGGTGAAAAAGCTGAGATCGGTGTAAATCCGTGCGGTGATCGGGTGATAGTTTCCGGTGCCATAATGCGTATAGGTGACCAGTTCGTCCCCTTCGCGGCGCACCACGGTCGAGATCTTCGCGTGGGTCTTATAGTTGATGAAGCCATAGGTCACATGCGCACCTGCACGCTCCAATCGACGCGACTGGCGGATGTTGGCGGCTTCATCAAAACGGGCCTTCAGCTCGACCAGCGCGGTGACGGATTTGCCGTCTTCGGCGGCTTCACACAGCGCCTTCACGATCGGGCTGTCATGGGACGTACGATAGAGGGTTTGCTTGATCGCCACCACGTTGGGGTCACGCGCGGCCTGATGCAGGAAGCGCACCACCATGTCGAAGGTCTCGTACGGGTGGTGCAGCAGCATATCCTTTTGCCGGATAGCGGCGAACATGTCGCCTTCGTGGTCCTGCACGCGTTCAGGCACGCGGGGCGTGAAGCTAGGCCATAGCAGATCCGGGCGGTCTTTCAGCACCAGTTCGTTCAGGTCGGCCATCCCGATCATGCCGTTGGCCTCGACGATCTCTTGGCTCGTAATGCGCAGCTCGCGTTTGATCATGGTTAGAAGGGCAGACGGGGCCCCCGCGGTGATCTTTAGACGGACAACTCCGCCCCGGCGGCGACGCTTGAGGGCCGTTTCGAACTCGCGCACCAGATCTTCGGCTTCGTCTTCCACTTCCAGATCGCTGTCACGCAGGATGCGGAAGGCGCAGTGCCCTTTTTCGACATAGCCGGGGAAGAGCTGGCCCAGATGTTCCAGCAGCAGATCTTCTAGCGGCAAGAAGCGGTACTGACCGTCGGCAGCAGGCAAGGCCACAAAGCGGTCAATCTGATGCGGGATTGGCAGAAGTGCTTTAAGCTTCTGTTTGTCCTTGGTGCGTTCAAGCTGCAGTGCCAGCGAGAAGCCGGTGTTCGGGATGAACGGGAAGGGGTGGGCCGGGTCGATGGCCAGTGGCGACAATACCGGGAAAACCTGTGTCAGGAAGACATGGTCCAAATGAGCGCGATCAGCGTCGGTCAGATCCTCGCGCCGGGCGATGATGATGCCTTCGCCGCGCATCTCGCCCGACAGGATTTCGAATACCGATTGTTGGCGTGCCATCAGGGCACGGGCGTCGGCGTCAATGAGCTTCAACTGCTCTGTCGGAGACAGGCCGTCGGCGGCCGGGGTCGACACGCCCTCGCGAACCAGTTCACGCAGACCGGCGACGCGTACAGTATAGAACTCGTCAAGGTTCGCTGCTGAAATCGACAGGAAGCGCAGACGCTCAAGCAGCGGTACGCGGCTGTTTTCGGCTTCTTCCAGCACACGCCAGTTGAACCCAAGCCAGCTGAGCTCGCGGTTGAAAAACCGCTTTGGACCGGCAAACGCAACGTCGGGTAGGGTCGACGCTGTCGGGAAATCGGCAGACAAGAAGTCGGCTAGTGGTAGTTCGGGTGTCTTGGGCGTATTCATGACGGCACTCTATCGTGGGAAAGTGTGACGGGAAGGTGACGTTATGCCTCGTTTTCCGGGTCTTTGTCCAGAACGCGTACTGCCAGGGTGCGCGTCAGGGCGCGCCCTTCCGACAGCGCGGCCTGATCCAGAACCGAGACTAAGCGCGCGGCTTCGGCCAGTGAGCGCTCCATACGCGGCAAAAGATAGTCGATCAGGTTGGCGGGTACGGTGATCTGGCGGTCATGGAACAGTTTGACCAGAACAGCAGACAGCAACATGTCGTCAGGCGGGTCAAGGCGGGCCAGCGTTGTGCCCTCCATCCGGCTGCGCAGGTCAGGCAGGGTCAATCCCCAGCGGGACGGGGCCGAGCGGGCGGTGACCAGCAGCGCACCGCCTTCGGCCAGAACCAGATTGTGCAGATGGAACAGCGCGTTCTCGGCCTCGGCATTGCCCGCGATCTGATCGGCGTCTTCGAGGGCGACAGACTGGCCTGCCAAATCCTCGATCCGGATTTGGGGCAGGGCGCTGGCGTGCAGGATTTGTGCGCCCGAAAGACCCGCCCAGACATGGGTCAGGTGGGTCTTCCCAGTGCCAGCCTCGCCGGCAAGCACAAGCTTTCGGTTGGGCCAGTTCTGCCAGCTTTCAATGGTCGCCATGGCGTTGGCGTTCGAGGGCGTGACAAGGAAATCATCCAGCCCCTGCGCGGGGTGCGCGGGCAGGTCAAAGGTCAGTTGTTCGGGCATTACTCGGCTATGTCCTCGTCCAGCGCGGCTTGCTGTCCAGTAAGACCCTGGTACAGCCGGCCGGTCTGATACTTCACGATGAAGAAACGGGCAACCACACCGATTGAGGCGGCAACCGGGACCGCGACCAACATTCCCACAAATCCGAAGAGCGACCCGAAGACCGACAGGGCAAACATCAGCCAGACTGGGTGCAGACCGACCGAGCTGCCCACCAGTTTCGGGGTCAGGATGTTGCCCTCAAAGAACTGGCCCAACATGAAAATCACGGCAACGGCACCAAGGCTCCACCATTCGCCCCAGAACTGGAACAGGCCCAGTCCGATCGCCAAAGCGCCGCCGACAAGCGCGCCGACATAGGGGATAAAGGTGATCAGGCCCGCGATGAAACCAACCACAAGGCCGAAATTCAGGCCAACCAGCATCAGGGCCACCGCATAGTAGGTGCCCAGCACGATACAGACCGAGCCCTGTCCGCGAATAAAGCTGGCCAAGGTGCGGTCGATGTCGCTGGCGATTTGGCGAATGGCGGGGCGGTGATCCAAAGGCAGGAAGCTGTCGACCTTTTCGACCATCCGGTCCCAGTCGAGCAGCATGTAGAAGGCCACAACGGGCGTGACAACCAGAAGGATCACGACGTTGATGACGCTCATCGCGGACGACAGTAGTGTGCCGACTAGCTCGCCACCACGTTCCTGAATTTTCTGCCCAAGGCTTTCCAGCGACTGCCGCATGGTCGAGCTTTCGTCCATCAGCGAGGGGAAGCGTTCGGTCAGAAAGGACTGAAGCTCACGCAGAAGATCGGGGGCAGAGTTTGCCAGCGCGATGGCTTGCGAGACGAGTGTTGGGATGACCAGAAGGAAGCCCAGGATCACAACCAGAACCGCCAAAAGCGAGATCACGACCGTGGCCAGAACGCGCGACATTCCCGCTTTTTCAAGCCGGTCTGCGACGGGATCCAGGAAATAGGCAATCGCTCCGCCAAGAATGAAAGGCATGATCACATCGCCCAGAAACCACAGGGCGAGAGCAGAAAGGGCTATGACAATCGACCAGTACTTGGCCTGTGTCTGAACGGGAAGCGGCATACGGGCTCCGGTAAATGAACTTTCTTCTATGTCGCCCAAGCTACCGGGGTTTTCAAGGGGAGGGCGAAATATGGGGCTAAGCGCTATCGGCAGGTTATCGCGTGAGTTTTCCATTTCAGCTTGCGTTTTACCAGCCTGTCTGGGTCAATATTGCCATTAGACCCGAAAGGACGATCCATGAAAAAATCTGCGTTTGCCGCCATCGCCATGTCCCTTCTGCTTGCCGCCTGTGAGGGGCACCAGTACGAGCGGAAAGAGCCCGGGGTGACCGTGTCGGGCACAGCTGGGGTCGGCGTGGTCTATAGTGGCGGCGAGGTTAGCCCGCACACCAAAACGACGCTTACCATTAGCATGGGTGGTTCAATTTAATCAGTGGATCCGTACACCCTGCCGAGTCAATTCGGCCTGAACGGCGGCGATATCCACGCGGTCCAGCGTGACATCTGACTTGATCGATAAGGCTGCGGCGATCCCGGCTCCTTGCCCGGCCACGGCGCAGCAGGCCATGTTGCGGGTTGCCGCGTGCGCGATCTTGTCACCACCGATGGCGCGGCCTGTCACCAGAAGCCCCTCGATCCCTTTTGGTAGCATGGCGCGGTAAGGCACCTGCATATAGCGGCCAGTGGTGGGCAGGATCAGGACGCCATAGCCATCGATGAATTCCGGATAGATACCGATCGTGTCGTCAAATCGACCCTGCGCGCGGGCATCAGCCTCGGTCATGTTATAGACCGCATCGATCTTGCGTGTGTCGCGGATGCCGATGGTCATGCCAAAGTTGCGCAGACGCGCACCCTCGCAACCCGGCGTATACGCCCGCAGCGCGTCGATCGCCAACATCGCCTGTTTGCGCCCTTCGATCTCGCCCTTGGTCATGCTGTCAGGGTCCGTCCCGTCGATCCCGGCCAGATGGACAAGGTTCATATAGGTCATCTCGCCACTGTCATGGACCGCACCCCATGTGCCGCCGATGGTGTTCAGATGTGGCGGGATCAACCCGTCACGGATCGCGGCCTCGAACGGTTTACCAAGGAAAGGCGAGAACATGGTGTCCTCTTTTCCATCGGTCTCGACCTGCCATTCGCCCGAGGACCAGTCGGCATAGGTCTGCGGATCGGCGCGCACGCCCTCCATGAAGCGCTGCTTGTCGACGCCTGCGATGTGGAACATGACGGATGCCGCCTGCATCTCTTCCACCGGGGTCTTCACGGTCGGCGCGCCCATCATTTGCGCGATGTCGGCATCGCCCGTGGCGTCGATGACCCGCTTGGCCAAAATGGCCTCGCGGCCTGCTTTGCTTTCGACAATCACGCCGGTGATGGCGTTGCCGTCCACGATGGGGGCGACGAAGGTGCGGTGGAACATGGGGTGGATGCCCGCCTCTTCCACTAGGCGGTCCGCCACCAGTTTGAATCCTTCGCTGTCCAGTTCATAGGACAGGGACTGGCTTTCGGGAACAGCGGCGCCCATCTCTTTCGCGCGGTCTTCGAACTCGCGCCCGATGCCGCCTGCTTCGACGGTCTGTTCGTGGCGATACCACGCGAAGCCCTCGACTCCGACTGTAGTGATGTTGCCACCGAAACAGCCGAACCGATCCAACAGCGTTACCTCGACGCCCGCCCGCGCGGCGGCCAGCGCTGCCGCCAGCCCACCGGGCCCAGATCCCACCACCAGCACATCGGTGCGGTGGATGATCGGGGTGTGACGCGCGGGTTCCAGGATGGTGTCGCTCATGGGGGGCTCCTTTTGGTACCGCTAACCTGCCACTGGAAATGTGGAATGCAATCCCGTTTACGACCCGTCCCGGTCGCAATCACGCAAGTGACATTGGGCGATTGCCCCGGCCCGTCCAATGGCGTAGACCGCTTGGGATGAATGAATGAACAGAGGTCACTATGCGCCTGTCCCGCTATTTCCTGCCCGTGTTGAAAGAAACCCCGGCAGACGCCCAGATTGTCAGCCACCGTTACATGCTGCGGGCCGGCATGATCAAACAGCAAGCCGCCGGCATCTACACTTGGCTGCCGCTGGGCTTCAAAGTCCTGCGCAAGATCGAAAACATTGTGCACGAGGAACAGATCCGCGCGGGTCACATTCCGATGCAGATGGCCACGATCCAGCCCGCCGATCTGTGGCGCGAAAGTGGTCGCTACGACGATTACGGCGAAGAGATGCTGCGCATCGAAGACCGTCACGGCCGCGATATGCTCTATGGTCCCACCAACGAAGAGGTCATCACCGACGTCTTCCGCTCGAACGTGTCGAGCTATAAGGACCTGCCGCTGACTCTCTATCAAATCCAGTGGAAATTCCGCGACGAGATCCGCCCGCGTTTCGGTGTGATGCGTGGCCGCGAATTCTATATGAAGGACGGCTATAACTTCGACCTGACCAAAGAAGATGCGCTGCACGCTTATAACCGTCACCTTGTCAGCTACCTGCGTACCTACGAGCGTATGGGGCTGCAGGCCATCCCGATGCGTGCCGATGGTGGCCCGATTGGTGGCGACTATACGCATGAATTCCTTGTGCTGGCTGAAACCGGCGAGTCGGAAGTGTTCTATGACAGCGCTGTGACCGACCTGACCTTCGGCGACCGCGAGATCGACTATGACAGCGTCGAGCAGTGTCAGGGCGTTCTGGAAGAGTTCACCTCGAAATATGCCCGTACCGATGAAACCCATGACGAAGCGATCTTCAACGAGGTTCCGGAAGAGCGTCGCCGCGTCGCGCGCGGCATCGAAGTCGGCCAGATCTTCTATTTCGGCACCAAGTACTCTGAGTCCATGGGCGCCAAAGTGATCGACAGCGAGCAGAAACAGGTTCCGGTCCATATGGGGTCGCACGGAATTGGCGTTAGCCGCCTGCTGGGCGCGATCATCGAAGCATCGCATGACGATAACGGCATCATCTGGCCCGAGGGCGTGACTCCGTTCCACTGTGGCATCGTGAACCTGAAACAGGGCGACGAGGCCGCCGACGAGGCTTGCGAGGCACTTTATAAGGCCCTGACCAATGCAGGGCTCGAGCCGCTCTATGACGACCGCAAGGAGCGTGCCGGTGGCAAGTTCGCCACCATGGACCTGATCGGCCTGCCATGGCGCATCACTGTGGGCCCGCGTGGCCTGAAGAACGGTGTGGTCGAGGTGACCAGCCGCCGCACCGGCGAAAGCGAAGAGATGACGCCGGAAGCGGCCATCGCCAAGATCATCGAGATCTACGAACCGCACCGCGTGACCGGCCTCTGATCTTGGCCTGTAAAACAAAGAAGCCCTCGGATTTCCGGGGGCTTTTTTCTTGGGGCGAGACCAAGTCGGGAAGCGGCCCCTTTGACGGGGGAAGCTGCCCTGCGCTAGTGTTTGTGAAAACACACCACATAAGTGAGAGCAGACCATGATCCGAATATTGGCCTTGATGGGTGGCTTGGCAGGCGCCGTGTCGCTCAGCCAGTTTCCCGAGTTCACACAGCAGTACATGCAGCGTCTGTCCGGTGCGCGGACCGAGCTGAAAGTGATCACCACCGGGTTCGATCTAACGGCAAACGCAGCCGGATATACCCGCGAGCAAGCACTTGATCAGATGAGCGGGTCGGACTTCCAGAACGATCTGCGCAACCAGATGCAGGACAACTTTGACCGCTACGATCAGCTGGATGCGTCCTATACAGCGCTGAAGGGAACAGAGCCCCTGATGCGCCTAACCAAGCTGTGGCATTTCCGCGATGTGGATCTGGTAGAGCGCACATGGATCGAATACCGCCCAGCCGTTCCCGTGACCGCGGACGGCCTTTTGTGTGCCGGGATCGGGTACGTGGGCGGCTGGCTGGTCGTGTCGCTGCTTCTGGGCGCGTTTCTACGTCCGTTCCGCAGGTTGGCCTAATAGCACGCCCGTTTAAGGTGCGCCACATGGCTTAGAAGTTATAGTTCACACCCAGCTTGATTGTGTGGAACAGCGGCGTTGCCAAGGTGGTGTTCCCTGCGCCATCTGTCAGTTCGTCCGTGCCGAAATTGACGTACTCATAATCGCCGGTCAGAGTCCACCGATCCGAGAGCGGACGCTCGAACCCAACGCCAAGGATATAGCCGTTGGTGGAATAGGTGTCATCAAAGGACACTGCTCCGCCGCCACCAGAGCCCGAGATGACATAGTCAAACTCGGCGCGCGACAGGCCGACGGTGCCGTAGATGAAAGAGCCAAAGAGCTTCGATGCAACGCCCGCTTTCACACGAAGCGAAAGCGCGTGGTTCAGTTTCGTCGACCCGCTATAGGCTCCGCCCGTGAAACTGTCCTCGACATTCCCAGCTTCGGCGGCAATCTCGCCTCCGACAACAAAATCGCTGAACTGCCAGCGATAACCAGCGCGCAAGGATACGGCCGGGCCGCTAATGTTCAGCTCTTCCCCGGTGCTGAACGACGGGCCGATGGCGGGCGTAAGTCCGATCCGGTCACCACCGGCGAAATGATACCCGAGTGTGCCCCCGACATACGCACCTTGCCAAGGTTTAGGGTCTTCAACGACAGGTGTGACGGGGGTGATTACCGGATCATTCAAGGATCCCGCCAGCGCGGCTCCAGCTGAAAAAATCACGGTTGCACAGGTCAAGAGGCCGGCAGTCTTCATCATCATCAAAACTCGTTTTCAATCGCAAAAAATGATTGATCTCTTTTATCTACAAAATGTTGGTGTGGGAACTTTTATCTCTCAATATCTGGTACGCGTGTCGGAATGATCACTTGGCGCGGGGTATTGTTGCCGGTGGATGGGTAAAGGGAAATCTGAGCTGAAACTGTTCTTGGAAAAAAGAAAATCGCCCGCTGATTTCTCGCGAGCGATCGGTGATTTTCTAGTCGTGAATCAGCTTTGGCGCGGTGTGATGCGATTCACGTGGCCCATCTTGCGCCCCGGCTTGACGTCCGCCTTGCCATAGAGGTGGAGCGAGGCATTTCCCTCGCGCGCAATCTCGGGTACGCGATCCATGTCGTCGCCGATCAGGTTTTCCATCACCACGTCCGCGTAGCGCGATCCATCGCCCAGCGGCCAGCCAGCCACGGCGCGGATGTGTTGTTCGAACTGGTCGATGGTGCAGCCCTGCTGAGTCCAGTGGCCCGAGTTGTGCACACGCGGGGCGACTTCGTTCACGATCAGCCCTTGCGGCGTGACAAACAGCTCAACCCCCATGACGCCCACATAATCCAGTGCGTTCAGGATGTTGGCGGCCAGAAGCACCGCATCCATCCGCTGCGAGGCGGTCAGGTTTGCGGGCACTGTTGTCGTATCCAGAATGCCGTCTTTGTGCACATTCTGGCCGGGATCAAAACAGGCGACGTCGCCGCCGATGCCACGCGCAGCGATCACGCTTACCTCATGGCTGAAGTTTACGAAGCCTTCCAGAACCGCTGGTGCGCCCTGCATGTCTGCCAGCGCTGCCTCGGCATCTGCGTCGGACTTCAGCCGCGCCTGTCCCTTGCCGTCATAGCCAAAGCGGCGGGTTTTCAGGATCGAGGGCGTGCCGATCTGTGCGATGGCAGTGGCCATGTCCTCGGCGCTTTCCACATTCGCGTAGGGTGCGACCTTCAGGCCTAGACCGGACAAGAAGTCCTTCTCGGTCAGGCGGTCTTGGCTGACGCGCAGCGCCTCGCGACCCGGGCGGATCGGCTTGTGCGCTTCCAGCGCGTCCAGTGCGGTGGTGGGGATGTTCTCGAATTCATAGGTGATGACATCGACCGAGGCGGCGAAGGCTTCGAGCGCGGCGATGTCGTCATAGCCTGCGGTGGTCACACGGTCGGCCACCTGACCGGCAGGCGGGTTTGCACCCGGTTCAAAAATGTGTGTCTTGAAGCCAAGGCGCGAAGCCGCGACCGACAGCATGCGGCCCAGCTGGCCACCGCCAAGAATACCAATGGTGGCGCCTGTTTGCAGCATATCAGTCATCCGAGGGTTCATTCGGGATCGAGGCCGACAGCGCGTCACGCCACGCATCCAGCCGGGTTGCAAGGTCAGCGTCCGAGATCGCCAGAATGCCAGCCGCCATCAGGCCTGCATTGGCAGCACCCGCCGCACCAATCGCCATGGTCGCGACTGGGAAGCCCTTGGGCATCTGCACGATGGAATAGAGGCTGTCGACACCCGACAGCGCGCGCGTCTGTACCGGCACGCCCACAACAGGCACACGGGTTTTCGACGCCATCATGCCGGGCAGGTGGGCCGCGCCACCAGCGCCTGCGATGATCACGTGCAGCCCGCGATCGGCTGCGGTCTTGCCATAGTCCCACAAACGGTCCGGGGTGCGGTGCGCCGAGACGATCTTGGTCTCATAGGCGATGCCCAGCTCGTCCAAAATGGTGGCGGCTTCTTTCATCGTGGGCCAGTCCGACTGGCTGCCCATGATAATCCCGACTTTCACGTCCGTCATGTGTCCCTCGCATCCCTTGCGTCAGTTGGCGTTTCCATACAGGCTTCACGCCCCTTGATGCAATGCTGCGTTGCAGTCAGGCAATAATATCCGGGGTCAATTTGTCCTCGATCCGGGCGATTTTGTCTTTCAGGGCCAGCTTTTGCTTTTTCAAGCGGCGCAGGCGCAACTGATCCGCCCGCCCGCTTTCCTCAAGCGCGTGGATGGCTTCGTCTAGATCCCGATGTTCGGCGCGGAAGACCTCGAGCTCTACGCGGAGCACGTCGTCGGTCTTCATTTCTTTGGCATTGCTCATTTTCGAGTCGTTCTCGTTGAGTGGTCGCCGGATCATAACGTCAGCCGGGCGCAATCGCCAAGTAAAAGCCGCCTTGCAACTGATTGGAGGGACACCCATATTCAAGAAGTGGTTGCCTGCGGGGGCCATATGAAACGTGTCGCTTATTCAAGGACGTGTCGATGACGAAAGTAAGCTTGGGAACGCATCCCTTTCTGTTGGGCTTCGAGCAGCTGGAACGCATGGTCGAACAGGCCGCGAAATCCGGCAAAGATGGCTACCCCCCATTCAATATCGAACAGGTCTCGGACCGGGCCTATCGGATCACGCTGGCCGTGGCCGGATTTGCGGATGACGATCTGTCGATCACGGTCGAGAACGCCAAACTGGTGATCCGTGGGTCGCAGGGCGACACGCATGAAGGTCGGGTTTTCCTGCATCGTGGTATTGCTGCCCGCCAGTTCATGAAAAGCTTCGTGCTGGCCGAAGGGGTCGAGGTTGTCGGCGCCAAGACCGAAAACGGGCTTCTACACATCGATCTGGAACGGGCCGAGCCAGAGACCGTGGTTCAGACCATCACAATCACCAAAGCCTAGGTCACAAAGGGCGAAACCCGCCCGCTATCACGCAATCATACAGAATCATGCTATTCTTCCTGTAGTTGATTTCAGGAGGACTTTGTCATGGCCCGTGCGAATATGCGCGATCTCAGCTTCGCGACGATCAATCTTTTCAATCTACAGGTCCCGGGTGGGATCACCTATTCCAACCGTCCCCATATCGAGGACGACGCCGAAGGTCGCGCTTATTACCAACGCAAGATACGCTGGACCGCCGCGCGCCTGAAAGAGGTCGACGCCGAGGTCATCGCCTTTCAGGAACTCTGGTCCACGTTGGCCCTGCGCGAATGCTTTGCCGAGGCCGGATTGACCAATGACTATGACCTCGTGGCGCGGGATGCGCCGGGGCGGGGGCGACCTCAGGTCGCGTTGGCGGTGCGCAAGGGCCGGGACGGCAATTCTCAGTTGGTCGATGGGGGCTGGCACGCGGATTTCCCGCCGCAATTCCGCTTTGACAAGGTGCGCGAAACTGCCGGGGCCGAGGAAGAGGTCACCATCACCATCAACAAATTCTCGCGTCCGCTTCTGGTGGCGCGGATCCAGTCCGAAGGCACCGGCCCCAAGCCGCCCGAGGTGCGCGTCGTTGTGGCGCATCTGAAATCCAAAGGTCCGGCCCGCGTGTCCTTCGCGCAGCCGCAACCCCTGATCCTGCAACATCACGCCAAGCACGCGAAATCGTCACTGGCCCATATCCGCCGCGTGATGGAGGCTGGTGCGCTGCGTGTGCTGCTGGATGGCTGGATGAAGTCCGAGGATGAAGACGACATTTCGCCCACCATCGTGATGGGCGACCTGAACGACGACACGATGTCCGTGACGAACGAGTTGATTTCCGACCAGCCCACCTATCGTGTGGTGCAGAAAGGCCGCGCTGGGCTGACATCCGACAAGGGGCTCTACTCCGTCGAACGCCTGCAACAATACCGATCCATGAGGCATGTCTATTACACCCATGTCTACAAACATAAGCGCGAGAGCCTTGATCATATTTTGGTCAGCGAAGAGTTCTATGACCACTCCCGCAAGCGCCTGTGGTCCTTCCGCGAGATGGAGGTGATCAACGACCACCTGAACCGCGAAAGCTTTGAAGAAGAGCTGGGCGCGTCCGACCACGGAATCGTCAAAGCCTATTTCGACTGGAACCCGATGCCGGATGGGTTGAGCAGTTAATACACTGGGCCCTTCTTGCGCCTTTCCTTGTTCCAAATATCCTGGGGGAGTGTGAAGGCCCAGGGGGTCTTCACGCGGGGGCAAAGCCCCAAAAAACGAAAAAGCCCGGCGCGATGGCCGGGCTTTTCCTTAGAATTTTCAGCGATCAGGCTTTCACCAGCCCCAAGCTTTCCAGCTTCAGCAGAACCTGATGGGCGCAGTTGTCGACGTCGACGTTTTCAGTTTCGACCGACAGTTCCGGGTTTAGGGGCACGTCATAGGGGTCCGAGATGCCGGTGAACTCTTTGATCTTGCCTTCGCGGGCCAGTTTATACAGCCCCTTGCGGTCGCGGCGTTCACATTCCTCGATCGAGGTCGCAACGTGCACTTCCACAAACGCACCGAACTGTTCGATGTCCTCACGTACGGCACGGCGGGTGGTTGCGTAGGGCGCGATGGGCGCACAGATCGCGATGCCACCGTTCTTGGTGATCTCGGAGGCCACGTAGCCGATGCGACGGATGTTCAGGTCGCGGTGCTCTTTCGAGAAGCCAAGCTCGCTCGACAGGTTTTTACGCACGATGTCACCATCCAGAAGTGTCACGGGGCGGCCGCCCTGTTCCATCAGTTTCACCATTAGCGCGTTGGCGATGGTCGACTTGCCCGAGCCCGAGAAGCCGGTGAAGAACACGGTGAAGCCTTGCTTCGAACGCGGCGGCTTGGTGCGGCGCAGCTCTTTCACCACTTCCGGGAACGAGAACCACTCGGGGATCTCAAGGCCTTCGGACAGGCGGCGGCGCAGTTCGGTGCCCGAGATGTTCAGGATGGTGACGCTGTCGCGGTCCTTGATCTCGTCATTGGGTTCGTACTGGGCGCGTTCCTGCACATAGACCATGTGCTTGAAGTCGACCATTTCGCAGCCAATTTCCGATTGGTTCGCGCGGAAAAGCTCTTGCGCGTCGTAGGGACCGTAGAAATCTTCACCAGCCGAGTTCTTGCCGGGGCCGGCGTGGTCACGACCAACGATGAAGTGGGTGCAGCCGTGGTTCGCGCGGATCAGACCGTGCCAGACGGCTTCACGCGGGCCTGCCATACGCATGGCGAGGTTCAGAAGGCTCATCGAGGTCGTCGATGCCGGGTATTTGTCCAGCACGGCCTCGTAGCAGCGTACGCGGGTGAAGTGATCCACATCGCCCGGCTTGGTCATGCCGACAACCGGGTGGATCAGCAGGTTGGCCTGCGCTTCTTTCGCGGCGCGGAAGGTCAGTTCCTGGTGTGCGCGGTGCAGTGGGTTACGGGTTTGGAAGGCCACAACTTTGCGCCAACCCAGCTTGCGGAAATAGGCGCGCAGCTCGTTCGGGGTGTCACGGCGACCGCGGAAATCGTAGTGCACAGGCTGCTGGATGCCGACAACCGGACCACCCAGATAGATCTTGCCAGCCTGATTGTGCAGATAGTTTACAGCAGGGTGGGCGTCGTCGTCGGCGCCAAAGACTTTCTCGGCCTCATTGGCCTTGTTCGGCTCCCAGCGGTCGGTCACGGTCATGGTGGCCAAAATGACGCCTTCCTGATCGCGCAGCGCGATGTCCTGACCCAGTTCGATCGACTGGGCGAAGTCTTCCGACACGTCCAGTGTGATCGGCATCGGCCACAATTGGCCGTCGGCCAAGCGCATGTTTTCCACAACGCCGTTATAGTCTTCTTCCGACAAGAAGCCCTTCAGCGGGTTGAAGCCGCCGTTCATCAGAAGCTCGAGGTCGCAGATCTGGCGCGGGGTCAGGTCATGGCTGGTCAGGTCCGCCGCTTCGACTTTCAGCTTCAGCGCGCTTTCGTGGCTGACGTAAAGTTCGGGGATTGGAGCAAGATTGTTTTCCATAAGATTGGTCCTGTGTTTAAGCGGAACCAGGCCGCTGGTTGTACCGGTTAGTTCCGCGTGCAATGCGTCATATTCTGCAAGCTTGCGGTTCAAGAAAATGTCTGTGAGCCGCACCTTCTCGGACGCGCCGCGTGCGGTCAGCGAGTAAGAATACCGCTGGCGCTTGTCGGGGCCGTTGCGGTTGCTGATCGTAATCAGCCCAGCATCGACCGTCGCACGCAGAAGCGCGTTTAGCCGCCCCAAAGACACCCCGATGGCTGACGCAATCGCACGTTGCGATGCCTCTGGCGCCGTATCCAGTTGGCGCAGAAGGCGGAAGAGTTGATCCTCTTCCTCGGGGTTTGGTTTGGCTTCGGTTGACGGCATGTCATACGACTCAAAGTGTGTTCACGCGTGAACGCTTCGCATGAAACACCTGTTCGACAAAGGAGTATTTCGGCAGAATTCTAATTTACGGGGAATGTTGCCGGGACTGTGTGGATTGGGGAACAGTGTTGCGTAAATAAGAGCGAACGCGGGAAATTCACGTGGGGCGAGGTGCAAAAAAGGCGGCCAAAGGGCCGCCTTTTAGATGTGTTTGGGGTGGGTCCGAACGTTTATTCGTTCTCAGACAGGAAGTGCTCGGCTTCCAGCGCGGCCATGCAGCCCATCCCAGCCGAGGTCACGGCCTGACGGTATTTGTGGTCCGTCAGGTCGCCCGCGGCGAAAACGCCGGGGACAGACGTCGCGGTCGAATCCGGTTTGGTCACAACATAGCCGCCCATGTGGGTTTCCAGCGTATCTTTCACCAACTCGTTGGCGGGTGCGTGGCCGATCGCGATGAAAACACCCTTTGCTGGGATCTCGGTGATCTCGCCGGTTTTGACGTGTTTGGCGCGCACGCCGGTGACGCCCAGCGGGTTTTCGTCGCCCACGACCTCGTCCAGTTGGTGATCCCACAGAGGCACGATCTTTTCGTTCTTCATCAAGCGGTCGATCAGGATCTTTTCCGCACGCAGCGTGTCGCGGCGGTGGATCAGCGTTACTTTCGAGGCAAACTTGGTCAGGAACAGCGCTTCCTCGACTGCGGTGTTGCCGCCGCCCACCACGACGATTTCCTCGCCGCGATAGAAGAAGCCGTCACAGGTCGCACAGGCAGACACGCCGAAGCCCTTGAACTTCTCTTCGCTCTCAAGCCCCAGCCATTTGGCGCGGGCGCCGGTGGCCAGAATGACGGCATCGGCAGTATAAACCGTGCCGCTATCACCCTTGGCGGTGAAAGGGCGTTTCGAGATGTCCAGATCCACGATCAGATCACCAATCACTTCGGTCCCCATAGCGCGGGCATGCTCTTCCATCTTCATCATCAACTCGGGGCCTTGGATGTCGATGAAGGAGGGGTAGTTCTCGACCTCGGTCGTGGTGGTCAGCTGGCCACCCGGTTCCATGCCTTGCACAAGGATCGGCTCCAACATGGCGCGCGAGGCGTAAACGCCAGCGGTGTAGCCAGCAGGGCCGGAGCCGATGATCAGAACTTTGGTGTGGCGGGTCTCGGACATTGGAACTTCCTTGAGCTTTCTTGGTTCGTGACGCATATAAGCGAGCCGGACCTGTATTGAAAGGCCCGAGCCCGAGCCCGTCACGACCCCGTGATGGTGTCGACGGCGGTTTCATCAAGAAATGATGTTGCGCGGGTGCGAAAGATTGTTGCGCAATGCAACATGTAGATGTAATCTCTGCGCAATTTCCGATCATAAGCCGCCGCTTGGCGTGCTACCGGATGCTCATCAGAAGGCAACTCAATGTCCGCAAGCAAACTTGACCCCATCGACCGTATGATTCTGGCCGAACTTCAGGCCGACGGTCGCATGACCAACGTGGAACTCGCCAAGCGCGTCGGGATTTCCGCACCGCCCTGTCTGCGGCGGGTGCGCACGCTGGAAGAGCATGGGTTGATCCGGGGCTATCACGCGGATGTGGACGCCCGCGCGCTGGGCTTCGAAGTGCAGGTCTTCGCGATGGTTGGACTGGTCAGTCAGGCCGAGGTCGATCTGTCCGCGTTCGAGGAACAGTGCCGCGATTGGCCGCTGGTCCGCGAATGTCACATGCTGAACGGCGAGGTGGATTTCATCCTGAAATGTGTCGCCCCCGACCTGTCGACGTTCCAAAGCTTCCTGACCGAACAGCTGACGTCAGCGGAAAATGTGGCGTCGGTGAAGACCTCGCTGGTCATTCGCGGGGCTAAGGATGAACCGGGTGTGCCGTTTGACGTGCTGGAAGCACGGATGGAAGACACGCCGTAAGAATTACATTTCTGTCGATTGCTGGAATGCCGCCCACATCGTTGGCGGCATTTTTGTTTGTCGGGTTACAGCCGGATCGCCGAGATGAGCCTGCCATAGTCCGGCTCGTTCTTATGGCAGGTGCGGCGATAGGAATAGAACCGCTCGGGGTCGGAATAGGTGCAGTGACCAGTCCATTCTGCGTGCTTAACCCCGGCGGCATTCAAGCGATGTAAGCCGAAGGCAGGCAGGTCGAACATGGCGCGGTCGCCCTTCCCATCGGTGAAGAAGCGGGCGTAGTCGTCGTTGAGCCCCAAGAACTCCTCGCGGAACTCAGGTCCGACCTCGTAGGCGTTCGGACTGATTGTCGGGCCAATCACGGCGGTTATATTGGCCCGAGTTGCACCAAGTGCTTCCATTGCGTCGAGCGTGGCTTCCAATACGCCGCCAATTGCGCCTTTCCAGCCCGCGTGCGCCGCGCCAATCACTTTGGCACCGGGGTCCGAGAACAGGACTGGCTGGCAATCCGCCGTTAAGATAGACAAGGCAAGTCCCGGTGTGGCGCTCACGACGGCATCTGCATGTGGCTTGTCACCGGTAATCGGGCCGTCGGCAACGACCACATCAGGGGAATGTACTTGATAGACGCCGCACAGATGGCTTGGGGCCACGCCCAGCGCATGCGCCACGCGGTCTTTGTTAATTTGGACCAGTTCGGCCTGATCCTTGCTGCCGCTGCCGCAGTTCAACCCGGCATACACGCCCGAAGACGCGCCACCCTTGCGGGTGAAGAACCCGTGCCGTGTCTGGCTAAGGGCGTCAGAGGTCAGGATCTCAAGTGCCATCGGGGCGGGCCTGTGATTGGTTGCGCTGCAGGCCGGGCAGATCGGGCGCGTCGGCGCGAGTCAGTCCCAGCACTTTAAAGAGCGTCCCCATTTCGTCCGGGTGCGTCAAGCGTCGGTGTGCTGCGATGTGGCTGTCCAGTGCCTCGCCGCTGAGCTTTCCAGCTAGTGCTTGGGCGCGGGCAGTGATGCCGAGACGTTCGAGAAACACGCCTTGCGGGGTCATTTGGTGCGCGCTTAGGGGGGTGGCAGCGCGGGCCAAGGCCTCGAAATCCACATGGGCAGTCAGGTCGGCCTCGCCGGGTGTGTCCAGCACCGGCACCGGTGCGTGGTCCTTCAGCGCCTGAAACGTATCGCCGACAGAGCGCCAGTCGCCATAGTCGATGATAAACGCGGTTCCGCCATGCGCGTCGATGAAATCTGCCAGTTTGGCCATGACACCTTGGGCGGGCGCGCAGATCTCGACCACGTCGCCGTCTTGCGTGTCGTCCAGCCGATGGTCCAGAGCCGGGACAGGCAGGGGGGCGGTCAGGCCCATGGCGAGTTTGTCGCCCTCAAGCCCCACCTGACATTCGCGCCAGCCGTCACCGTCGCGCTGGTATTGACGGATGGGCAGAGCGTCGAAGAATTCGTTTGCCACAAGGAACAACGGCGCGTCGGGTAGGGTGCCGATGCTGTCGTGATGGGTGACGTGGGTGGGTACAAGGCGCTCGATCTGACGGGCGCGCAACACGGGCGAAGCCTCGACCAGATGGACCTGTGCGGCGGCATGAAACCCCGGCACGCCCTTGGTCGCGCGCAGGATGTCGGCCATCAGAGTGCCGCGCCCCGGCCCAAGCTCAGCCAGCGTGAAGGGCGACGGCGCGCCTTGATCCAGCCATGCCTGCGCAATCGCAAGCCCCAGCATCTCGCCGAACATCTGGCTGATCTCGGGTGCGGTGGTGAAGTCACCCTCTGTGCCGAACGGATCGCGGGTGGCGTAATATCCGTGCTCGGGATGCAGCAGGCATTCGGTCATATAGTCCGCAACCGAGATTGGTCCGGCTTTAGAAATGCGATTTATTAGTTGCTTTTCTAAAGCACTCATTCCGATGCCCGCCGTTTGGCCCAGAGAAGCGTCGCACTGCCAATGACGATCATGGGGAGCGTCAGGGTCTGGCCCATGGTGATGCCCAGATCGCCCAAGCGGATCACATGGCCCCATGGGTTATCCGGCGTGACGAATTGCGCGTCAGCTTGACGGAAGAACTCGACCACAAAGCGCGATAGGCCGTAGCCCAAAAAGAACAGGCCAGTCAGGCGGCCCGGTGTTTTTAGCCAGTCGCGTCGATAGGCCAGATATAGCAGTGCAATCGCCAAGACGGCACCTTCCAGCACCGCTTCATAAAGCTGGCTGGGGTGGCGGGCACAGGCACCAAGGGCTGCGTCCCAGCCGGGGCAGTGCTGCGCGTATTCTCCGGGGAAAATGACACCCCACGGGGCGGTGGTCGGGCGGCCCCACAACTCGGCATTGATGAAGTTTGCGACACGCACAAGGCCGATGCCGATGGGGGCGGCAATGGCTAGAAGATCCGCGATGGATGCAGTTGGCAGCCCCTTGCGGCGACTAAACAGCCAGACAGCAACGATGACGCCCAGAAAACCCCCATGGAATGACATGCCGCCCTGCCAGATCTTGGGGATGTCCAGGGGGTTCGCAAGATAGTATTCCGGTTGATAGAAGGCGACGAAGCCCAGACGGCCCCCGGCGATGATGCCGACGATGATCCACGTCGCCAGATCTTCCAGCTGCGCCTTCGTCATCGGCGGTTCGCCTCGCCACAGCGCCGGACGGGCCAGTGCGCGGGCGATGATCCACCAGCCGATCGCGATGCCCACAAGATAGCCCATCGCGTACCAACGCAGGGCAAAGGTGAAGCTGCCCAGATCGATCGAAAAGATCTCGGGCCCGATATTGGGGAAGGGAATGGCCATAAACATGCGTCGTTGTTGAACCTCTTCTTCAGGGCAAGTCAACCTTGTCTCTGTCTGCACAAAGCCCCATATAGGGGGCAGCTCAAGCGAGGAGAAGCAGATGCAGACGCGCAACAAGGTTTTTGACGATATTTCCCAGCTGATGACCAACGCCATGGGCGTGGCGCAGGGTGCGAAGGACGAAGCCGAGACCGCGATGAAAAGCTGGATGGATCGCTGGCTGGCTGATCGTGATTTCGTGACCCGCGAAGAATTCGACGCCGTGCGTGCGATGGCTCAGAAAGCGCGCGAGGAAAACGAGGCGCTGAAGGTCCGTCTGGACGCATTGGAAGCTAAGAAGTAATCAATCTATGGTTGAGGGGTGTATTGTTCACGCCATGCCTAATTTTTCTTCGTGTCAGTAACAATGTCATAGAATCGTGACATGAGATTGCCACTTTTCCTAAATACTGGTCGGCATACTAACCTAGGAATACGGCTTTGCCGGGGGCGTTCCTGGTGAGGGAAAAGGGTGCGGGTTTCCTGCACCCTTTTCTTATTGCGTCGTCCGGTTCACCAGCCGATCACTTCAGGATCGGTGGCTTTTCGGGGTTCGAACCGGGCGCGATCGGCGCAAGAGTTTCAGGTGCTTTCGGGGCGGGTAGGTCAAAGCGCAGGCCAATGGCGGCCAGTTTCTGTGCGATCTCGTCCGTCTCGGCGAAGAAGCCGACGTCCAGCTCTCCGACATCAATGCCCGAGAAGGTCAGCGCCTCGTTCGCGGCCCCCGCAAGCGCGCGCTCGGCGCCTTCGGCGGGATTGACGAAGGCCAGAAGGTGCCCGCGGCGCCCATCCGCGTGGCCTACGCCTGCCAGACAGGCGTATTGTGCCAAGCCGCCCGCCGACCCAAGTTTTTCCGCCAAAGCATTCAGCAACACTTCGGGGGCAGACGGGGGCAGGATGTCGGTGATTTGTGCTTCGACCTCGTCGGGGGCACTAGATAGGGTCTGGGCCAGCCAGTCCATTGCCTCGGCCGGGATCAGGATGGACGAGGGCGCGACGCCCAGATTGACGCCAAGGCCGATGCCCTGACCTGACAGCATTCCTGCAATGATGCGTCCCGGAAGGGCAGCGTAGGGGGCAGGGGCGCCGACGAATTCGGCCAGACGATCTTCGCGGTCAAAGACCAGCACGTATTTCTCAGTCTCGAGTTCAAACAGTTCAGGCTCGATATCCTCGCCCTGCGGTTCGGCGGACAGGAGCAGGAACAGCTCGCGATCTGCCAGTCGTTCATAGAACCGCAACCGTGCAGCGTCGTCATTCAGGTCTGCCTGCATGGCAGTGTGGGCGTGGTCCAGTTGCGTCAGCTCGCTCATGGCAATCTCCGGCTATGGGGTCAGCGCGATGGCGACCTGCTTTTGCAGCTCGGGCAGAAGATCGGCCTCGAACCACGGATTTTTCTTCAGCCAACCCGTATTGCGCCACGACGGATGAGGCAAGGGGAAGAGCCGCGGCGCATGGGCGCGCCAGTCGGTCACGGTGGCCGTGACACCCTTGCCGCGTCCAAGGTGACGGACCTGCGCGTAGCCTCCGACAAGTAATGTGAGGTGGATGTCGCCCAAGGTCTGATCCACGTGGCCGGCCCATGTCCTGGCGCAGAGCGGCGGGGGCGGGAGGTCGGATCCCTTGGCATCGTAGCCGGGGAAGCAAAAGGCCATTGGCGTGATGGCGATCCGCGTGCGGTCATAGAAGACGTCCCGATCCACGCCCATCCATTGCCGCAAGCGATCCCCCGAGGGATCGTCAAAGGGCACACCCGATTTATGTACCCGCATCCCCGGTGCTTGCCCGATGATCCTGATCCGTGCACCGGGCTGAAACCACACAACGGGGCGCGGGGTGTGGGTGGTCTCGGTCTGGGCGAAACGTGTGGCGCACAATGTGCATGATGCGATTTGGGTTTTTAAGTCGGCCATGGGCACACCGTAAGAGGTGCTTGTGGAGGTTTCAATATTACTAGTTTTATCGAAATAAAACTTGCGCCCTGCATATATTTCGATATTTCTAGAAATATGAAACATGATTCTTTAACTCCCAAAGACGTTGATGTCTTTGCTTCGCAGTTTGCGGCCCTTGGGTCGGAACATCGTCTAAGCGTATTGCGCAGCTTGGTGCGGGCTGGCCCCGAAGGGCTGACCATCGGTGCACTGGGCGAACGCTGCGGGATCACCGGGTCGACGCTGACCCACCACATGAAGATCCTTGCCGCCGCAGGCTTGGTGACACAGGAAAAACAAGGCCGCTCGATCATCTGCGCGGCGGCTGAAATGGACGTGATGCAGGCGTTGTCGGACTATCTTCTGTCCGAATGCTGCGCGGATTGTACGGTCGAAAAGGACGCCGAAAATGGCTGATGTATCCGGGGTGCAACCCCCATCGAAACGTTGGAAGATTGACAAGACCATCGCGGTGATCGTGCTGATCCCTATTGTGCTGGCTGCCTTGGATCCGGCGCAGATCGAGCCGACCATTCGCTTTGCGACAAGCGCGTTTCTAAGCACGCTGCCTTTCATCCTGTTCGCCATTCTCGCCGTGGCCTACATGAAGGCGACCGGGGCCGAGAACCTGTTGTCGGGTGCATTTCAGGGACGCGAAGTTCGGATGATTGTCCTTGCCGCGCTGGTGGGGGGGCTGTCTCCGTTCTGCTCGTGCCAGGTTATTCCCTTTATCGCGGCGCTTTTGGCGATGGGCGCGCCCTTGTCGGCGGTGATGGCGTTCTGGCTGTCGTCGCCCTTGATGGATCCGGCGATGTTCTCGATCACGGCGGGGACGCTGGGGATCGGCTTTGCCACCGCCAAGTTGGGATTCGCTGTGGCGATCGGATTGCTGGGTGGATTTACCGTCCGGGCTTTCGCGTCCAGCGTGCTGTTTGCCAACCCTCTGAAGAAGGAACAGGTTAAGTCCTGCTGCTCGTCCAGCTGTGGCGGGGACGAAGGCAGCTTTTCGGGCGCTGTGAAATGGAAGTTTTGGGGCGAGGCACATCGTCGCGCCACTTTCCGCGAGGCCGCGTTTGAGAACCTGTTCTTCCTCGGGAAATGGCTGGCACTGGCCTATATGATCGAGGCGCTGATGCTGCGCTACATCCCGGCCGAACTGATCGCTCAGGTGCTGGGGGGGACCGGATTGGGACCGATCCTTCTGGGGGCCATCGTGGGGGCACCTGCGTATCTGAACGGCTATGCCGCCGTCCCGCTGGTCGATGCATTGTTGGAGCAAGGCATGTCAAATGGCGCAGCCATGGCCTTTGTCATCGCAGGTGGCATCAGCTCGATCCCCGCAGCCGTCGCCGTCTGGGCTTTGGTTAAACCACGGGTCTTTGCCGCCTATCTAGGCATCGCTGTTGTCGGGGCTATTCTTGCCGGCATCGGTTGGAGCGCTATCGCGTGAATGTGAACATCGGGGCCAATCAACAACCGGAGATTTGCTGCCCCCCTGTTGTTGTTTGACGGGAAATGAATTATTTCCAAATGTAACAGGATGCGGTCGCATCCCCGCGTGATAGCTGGGGTGCGACCTGTTTGCGAGAATAAGATCGAACGGGGAACGCCATGTATCGTGTGTGGAATTTCATTACCACCTATTCCATTCTTCTAATCAGTGGCGCATTGATTGCGTTGGTTTGGGCAAATATTGACCCCCACTCTTATCATCATGTTGTCGAGTATCCGCTGTGGTTCAACGGCTGGATCGGCATTGATATTGGGTACTGGGAAAAGGCCTATGGCGAAGCTTCGCATCACTTTGAATACGGTGATGTCGAGAAGGTTCTGACATTCCACTATCTTATCAATGACATGCTGATGGCGTTGTTCTTCGCCATCGCGGGTAAGGAAGTCTGGGAAGCTGTCATTCTGAAGAATGGCAGCCTGCGCGGTAAGAAAGCCGCGACGCCTCTGGTTGCCACGGCTGGTGGTATGCTGGGCCCGATCGCGGTCTATCTGGGCATTGCCTACTTCCTTGGCTCCAGCACCTTCGACGCTGTGGCGCGTGGTTGGGCGATCCCGACCGCGACCGATATTGCGTTCAGCTATCTGGTTGGCCGTCTTGTCTTCGGTGCGGGTCACCCTGCTGTGCGCTTCTTGCTGCTTTTGGCTATCGCGGATGATGCAGCGGGCCTGATCATTCTGGCAATTTTCTATCCGTCGGGCGAGCTGGCCCCGGAATGGTTGCTGCTGTCTGTTGCCGCGTCGGTCATCGTGTTTGTGCTATTCAATTGGCTGCCGCGACGCAAAGACCGTGGCGATCAGTTGCGCCGCTATTCGACCTTTGTGCGCAAGAAACTGGGCTGGATTCCCTACGCCATCGCGGGCTGTCTCAGCTGGTATGGCTTTGCGCAAGCCGGTATTCACCCGGCGCTGGGCCTGCTGCCGGTGATCCCAGCCATCCCGCATGCTGATCGCGCGTTCGGTATCTTCTCGGAGGCCGAGAAGTACCTAACGGACACGCTGAACCAAATGGAGCATTCGCTGGCCATTCCGGTCGACATCGTGCTGTTCTTCTTTGGACTTCTGAACGCGGGCGTCGAGTTTGGTGCGATTGGAGAAGCAACCTGGCTGGTGCTTGCGGGTCTGATTATCGGCAAGCCCGTTGGGGTCTTCATCATGGGATGGATTGCGGTCGGGCCGATGCGGCTTGGTCTTCCGGCCGGGATGCGGTTGGTTGATCTGATCGTGATCGGCTTCGTAGCGGCCATCGGCTTTACCGTATCGCTGTTCGTGGCATCCGTTGCGTTTGCGCCAGGACCTGTGCAGGACGCGGCGAAAATGGGTGCGCTGTTCAGCTTCGGGGCTGTGTTCCTGTCCTTCATCGCGGGCAAGGTCACGCGTGTGGAAAAGCAGCACGGCTGACCCGAGACTAGACATTCGACCCCGAGCGGGTCGACGGAAACCATAGGAAAGCGTCAGAATTTCTGGCGCTTTCCTCTTTGCTTCGTAGCGTATTTTGCTAGATTCACGCTGGATTTCCGGTGGGAAACAGACATATTTTCGCCGGAATGGGGGCCTATAGATCTTCATTAAGAAAGTCGGCCTAAGAGTAGTGGGACCACTTCAGGTATCGGGGCGCGAATGCTCGAATTCAGGAATGTCAGCAAGTCCTTCTGGACCGGGAAGCAGCGCAAGGTCATTCTGGACCAGGCGTCCTTTCGGGTTGAGCTGGGCAATTCGCTTGGCATTCTGGCGCCGAACGGGACCGGTAAAACCACGCTGATCAACATGATGGCCGGGCTCGAAAAGCCCGACGAGGGTGAGATCGTACGCGGTTGCCGGGTGTCGTTTCCATTGGGGTTCATGGGCGGGGTTGTCAGCAAGCTGTCAGCACGTGACAATGCCCGGCACATCGCGCGGCTTTACGGGCTGGATCCTGACTATCTTGAAGCATTCACTCGGTGGCTGTGCAATCTTGAGGAATACTATGACTTCCCGATCGCGACCTACAGCGCAGGGATGCGGGGCCGGTTTACCTTAGCGCTTTTGCTGGCGATGGAGTTTGACATCTATCTGATCGACGAGGGCATGCCGAGCACAACGGACGCCGAATTTAACCGTCGCGCGGGGACAGTGTTGCAGGAGCGTTTGCAAGACGCCACGGTGATTGTGGTGTCTCATCAGGCGAAGACATTGGACAAGCTATGCAGTTCGGCCGCCGTTTTAAGCAACGGCCAATTATACCAGTTCGAGACTTTGGAAGAAGCGAAACAGCTCTATGACTACCAAACCCAAGGCTAATCGTTATCGCATCCGCCGTGATGCCGGGTCTGTTTCGCAAGAAGGGCAGGCGCCACAGGACGGTGACGGTGTTGTGTCGGATCCGGCCGAACAGGCCGAGCAGGCCGCATCCCAAAGCGCCGACAATTCACAAGATAGGCCCCCCAATCCGCTGGAAGAAGTGGCGGCAGGCCCGAAGGAGGATGGATTGCCGTCTGCTGGTGCGACGCCAAGGGTCAGCGTGCAACGCGGCACTAATCCGGCCGCGATCGACGAGGTGGCCGAGATTGAAAAGGTGCGTCAGGAAGGCCTGACCGCGCGGCAGTTGCGGATGGCGCGACGTGTGGCGCAAAAACACGGCATCCAGTCAGACGACCATCACGAGGCCGTCTATCGTCTGCGACAGGCAGGAATTGATCCGTTTAAACGGGCCAACATGCTTGAACTGGTTGAGGGAGAGGGCGACCGAAATGCCGCCAATTTGCCGCAACCGGCCGCGCAGTCCAGCCCGCCTGCGTCAGGCGTGTTTGATGCGGCCGCGCGTGCGCGCTCGGTCATGGATATCCAGCGCGACATCGCCCGACGCCGTCGCCGCAAATTGCAAATGCTTCTTCTGCGTCTGGCATTCTTCGTTGTGCTGCCAACGATCATGGCCGGGTATTACTATTTCAACGTTGCGACCCCGATGTACGCAACGAAATCCGAGTTTGTGATCCAGCAGGCCGACGGGGCCGGAGGCTCTGGCGCAGCCGGGCTGTTTGCAGGGACAGGCCTTGCGTCCAGTCAGGACAGTATCGGTGTGCAAGGCTATCTGACCTCGCGCGAGGCGATGTTGCGGCTGGATCGTGACGTCGGGTTCAAGTCGCATTTCAGCGATCCGTCGATTGATGCTGTGCAACGTCTGGATCTGGATGCTAGCAACGAAACTGCATATAAGGTCTATCGCAAACGGGTGAAAATCGGATTTGATCCGACGGAAGGCATTATCAAGATGGAGGTGATCGCGGCCTCTCCTGAAGTCAGCGAACAATACTCGAAATCTCTGATTGCATACGCGGAAGCGCGTGTTGATAACCTGACCCATCGCAAACGCGAAGACCAGATGCAGGGCGCGCTGGACAGCTATGAAGAGGCCGAGGTTGAAATGCTGGCCGCTCAGGAGCGTGTATTGAAGCTGCAGGAAGACGTCGGCGTGTTCGATGCGACCTCGGATGCGACGGCTTTGATGTCACAGATCAATACCTTTGAGATTCAGTTGCAGGACAAGCGGTTGCGACTGGACCAGCTGTTGGACAACACCAATCCCAATCAGGCCCGTGTGGACGGTGTGCAGGGGGATATTGCGCGTCTTGAAACCCTGATCGCAGATTTGCGCGGAAAGCTGACGGATACGGGGGGTGAAAACGGGTCGCTTGCCTCTATCAGCGGCCAACTGCAGATTGCGCAGATTAACCTCGAAACGCGAACCCTGCTGATGCAGCAGGCTTTGCAGCAGCTCGAAATCGCAAGGGTCGAAGCAAATAAGCAAACCCGCTATTTGTCGACCAACGTCACCCCCGTGGCACCGGATCAGCCGACCTATCCCAAAGCGTTCGAGAACACACTTCTGGCGTTCCTGATCTTCTCAGGGATTTATCTGATGCTGTCGCTGACTGCGTCGATCCTGCGCGAACAGATCTCGTCCTGATATGCGCGAGGTGTCGATCGGTCCGGTGCGCTTTGGCAACCATCTGCCCCTGTCGGTGATTACAGGGCCGTGTCAGTTGGAAACGCGTGATCACGCTTTGTTTTTGGCCGAGCGGTTGAAGCAGGCCTGCGATGATGCTGGTGTGGGATTCGTCTTCAAGGCATCATTTGATAAGGCCAACCGAACCTCTGCGCAGGGAAAGCGTGGTCCGGGTCTTGAGGATGGGCTTGAGATGCTGGCAGCGGTCAAGTCTGTCATCGGCGTGCCGGTCTTGACGGATGTGCATGCGCCAGACCAGTGCGCCCCAGTGACCGAGGTTGTGGATGCGCTGCAAATCCCCGCTTTCCTGTGTCGGCAAACCGATTTGCTAGTGGCCGCTGCGCGATCCGGCAAGCCCGTCAACGTGAAGAAAGGCCAGTTTCTGGCGCCGTGGGATATGGCGCATGTGGCGGGCAAGCTGGTGTCGTCTGGAAACGAACAGGTCCTGCTGACTGAGCGGGGCACAAGCTTTGGCTATAACACGCTCGTCACCGATATGAGGGGACTGCCGCAGATGGCGGGCCTGGGGCATCCGGTGATCATGGATGCCACGCACGCAGTCCAGGTGCCAGGCGGGCAGGGCGCGTCCTCGGGTGGGCAGCGGGCTTATGCGCCGGTACTGGCGCGGGCGGCTGTGGCGGTGGGTGTTGCCGGTGTCTTTATCGAGACACATCAGGATCCTGACAACGCACCGTCAGATGGGCCGAACATGATTCCAATCGAGCATATGCCAGTTCTTCTAAACGATCTTGCTGGGTTTGACGCTCTGGCCAAAGCGCGCCCGTTTCAGGGGCTGGCCGACTGATCCCGCATGCACCGCTTTGGTGAATTACGCCTTTACTCAGCATTACAGTTCCCCTCTCGAGGTCGGGGTAGACCTAAAGTGTTGGTGCAATATGTTGGCCCATTAAAATTCCTGCAAGAACCGGAATTTTGGGGTTGCACCCTGTTTCCGCTTTGGCTAGTTAATCGCGCACGGTTGGGGTGTAGCCAAGTGGTAAGGCAACTGTTTTTGGTACAGTGTACCGTAGGTTCGAATCCTACCACCCCAGCCAAGTTCTTCCCTCCGAAAAGCTCAGATATCTGCCTCGGCGGCTCACCTGTCTTTGTGCCGGAAAGTGCCCCGTTTTGTGCCCCAGTGTCCCCCAGAGCCTGAGCTCCGGGGGGGTGAGGGTGTCGGAGTCTATCGGTCGGGCTAGGGCTGAGCCACAGGCTCCTCAGAGTAGATCAAAGTCCACCCCATTAGCCCAGTACTCCCAATCGTCCCGCTTGTTGTCCGCCTGCGTCCCGAACTGGAGGTGCTCGGGATTCATGCAGAGGCGGTTGGGGTTCGCTTTGGAAAGCACCGAGAAAATCTGTCAGATCGTCAACGGCCACAACACCACCCTGTGGGAAAACGGTTGGATCGGTAGCGCGGCTCTAAGAAACGCGCTGGAAGTGTCAAAGATCATCGTTTCGATGCCAGAGACTATGCCAGAAGTCGTTTCACCGAAAGAAGTGGCCCTCTTCACGAAGAATGCTTGGACTTACTAGTGGTGAACTGTCGTTCGCGAAGCCTCCCAAGCCCGACGTTGGTTTACACTGCCGCGAACAGCAGATTAGAGCCCGATGCAGTCGTTACTCGATCTTGGGGCATCTGTCGCGACGGGCGGGAACCGGTAGTTCGCTGCAGCGTCCACCAAGGTCCGCTATGTGGGAGATTGTGTTTTCTCGCACACGCCTTGCATGCACCGTGAAATTCAATGAGAGCTATTCCGCAGCATATTTTCGAAGACTGTTCACATTTTTCGCGATTTCGCTGAGATGCCGTTCATCCGTTCCGCAGCATCCGCCCAAGATATCTGCCTTCGGAAACCGTTCAGCTACGTCTCCCATCTGTTTCCCCAACTCCACCGGATCTCCGTCTTCAAGATGCCCCAGTCTGCAAAGCGCGACTTGTTCCATTTTCACGGCGTTTGGCCGAATGCAGCGAATACGATCCAACCACGGGCCGGAGTTTGCAAGCGCAGGTGCAAATTCCAAAGGATGTGAGCAATTCGTTCCGAACCAAGCGGCAGCACCATTAGTTCTCTCATCTATGGTCTCAATTGCCGCTTGCAGGCTCGGACCCGATTTCAATACTCCTTCGGTTGTTAATGTCAGGCAAACGCCCAGAGGAATCCCAAGTTTCTCCGCAGCACGGACAAGACCAATCGCCTCGGGGATGTTGTTGAAGGTCAGGGCAATTGCCATGTCCGCCGCGGTTGCCGCGAGGGTGCTTAGTTGAACCGAATGATATTCCTCGGCTTCATCCTCGCTAATGTCACCACCAGTCCCGTAGGCATCCCCCTTTGGTCCTATGCAACCTGCTATGTAGACGTCGGAAACACGCCCTTGATATTCACAGCGCATGCCCTCAAGAAAATCAATCGTGCGTCGCTGCATATCCGCCAGACCTTCGGGCGAATATCCCAGCTTAGCACCCCAATCCGGGCTCGCGCGATAATCGTGGCTCATGATGAGCATTCCGGTATCAAATTTTTCGGCGACATCGAAATACCTGCGATACATGTCTCGCAGGACTTGATCAGCTTTTGGATCATCAAGCAGTGGGAACATCGCAAATTCGGGAAGCTCAAAGCCCCACTTGTAGAGAAGCTCAGTTTCTGTGCCGCCTTCGGTCAAGTAAAACTTGTTCTCCAGCCGCGGTGGAAATTCTTGCATCAATCCGCCCCTATATATGTGGCGAACAGGCTAGCACATGCGAGCTCAGCGCCAAAATTTCTTTGTCCCTTGCGGTGATATGCCCCCCAACTCGGGCCCAGGTTAATCCCACACAGATCGCCGATAGATACGCGGGAAGCGCTATTCCATTCGTGTTTCAAAGCTCTTGAAGGCGACTCGCCAGCGTTCAGCTTCGCGAAAAAACGTCAGAACCTCTGTGAATGTCGAATTGGGGAGTTTGCTCTCCACGACCGCATATGCTGTGGTTTCAAAGACATTTGAGTGAAGAATTGACCAAACCGGCAGTGGATCATTCTCAGGCTGAGCATTTTTCACACAAAATTCAATTATGGTTTCGCGATCGAACCACTGCATCTGACCGCCATGCAAACCTGCTGTTGTGAAGTTTTCATGAAAGATGTCCGCTAGCTCCTCCGCCAATCCACGGGTTGTAGCCCGAATGTAGGCATCAACGGCATCCTCTATTGGATTTGGTAACATGTTTTCCTCCGAATGTGATGGGCACGTCCTGTCTGTGGGGTGCCGGCTTATCAAATTTCGGCACAATCTGGCCTTTTGCTGTGCCAAGCCCGAAGATCAGGCGTTTCAAAAAGAAGCTTCGATTGAAACGATCGCACACCATGACCAGACTAAATCAACACAGATCAAGTATTGAGGATAAAGGATCTATGCCACTAACCGACGACAAGTCATGGAAGGAGTGTTCTCCGCCGATGACAAGAAACAGATCATCGAAAAAAACCAAAGCCTTTGGCGAAGTCACAGGGAGCACTTTGGAGGCCAGCACCAGTATACGCCTTCAGGAAGTCCGAAGTGGTGCGTGGGGATAGGTAGGCAAACCCATCACTACAGAAGACACGAAGTCGTGGCGGTCTCGGGGCTGAATTTGGGGTTCAGTTCCGCTAGAGCCCAGGGTTATAGGGTGACCCGTTGATCCACTCCTGACGTTGTCCCAGCTGACTCACTCTATTCAAGTGCCTAAAGTTTTCTGGCTGAGGCAATGTGAAACGTGAGACCTGTCTCCAGACCATTTGGAGTTTCAAATTGCGCCAGACAGGACCTGATTTCTTCCCAGGCCGCATCTCTTGCCTCCTGATCCAGGTCGGAGAGAACAGCGCGATATGCGCCGAAAGCTTGCTGCATCATCGCCACTGCGTCATCCACGGATGGCAGCTGAAGTGTTACTTTGGATCGAACGATCTCGACTTCATTATACCCCGCGGCTTCGAAAAGGCACTGCAGAACATCTTCCCGTGACAAAGCAAATAAGCCCGGCGCACCAGGGTCAGGAGGCTGCTTGCCTGCGTGTTTAAGTGCGATCCCCATAGGTTGCGCGGCAAACGGGTTGTTTTGTGGCGCTGCGAAGACGATGACCGAGATCTTACCCCCGGGCCTAAGGCGTGTTCTGATCCCCTCCAATGCATTCTGAGGAGACTTGAACAGCATTAGTCCAGTTTGGCATATCGCCGCGTCAAACATGTGGTCCGTGTGCTCAATGTCTTCTGCAGCACAGCGAAGAGTTTCAATATTGGTCAAACACGCGGCATCTGCATTCTGACGCAAGAAATTCAGCATCTCTTCGGAAATATCGCTTGCAATTACGGACCCATTGGGACCAACGCGTTTTGCGGCCGGCAGCGCCGTGCTGCCAGCACCACAGGCAATATCCAGAACACACATCCCTTCGGCTATACCCGCTTTTCCAAACATTACTTCCGTCGCTGGCACTAGATTAGGCGCCAGAACATTTTCCCATTTCGCCCATCCAGCCGCGGCAGAATCCCAGACATTTCGAAGGTCTTCGCTTGTTGGTTGGCTCACTGACTTCCCTCCGATTGTTGACAATTGCTGTTCTTGGTTGCGGCTGATTGTAGCCTTTTAGGTGGTAAGAAAGAAGAACAAGGGGATAGGCGCCACGGCGATGGCAACCGTCAAAGCCATCTTGGTCATGGAAAACAAACCGCTAATTCCTGCCAGAAGCGCAATGCCTCCCCCACCTCCGATGAGTGAGTTTCCCGGCAGATTCAGAACCACAATTATCAAAAGGTATCTGTGGCGTAGCAAAAGATCGGCGAAGCGGTTCGGAACATTTTCGGTCAGGGCCTCAAGCCTTTGCCGGGGGCTTTTGGAGTGCTGTTTAAGGACAAACTTATGTGCCCTTTCAAGTCCGACATACTGAAAGAAAGCCGCCAACCAGCTTAGGGGCAACAGACGGCCGATGGAGAAAGCCAGAAACAGGGCGGCAACCATTCCCAAGTAGACCAGCGGAGCGATCTTCCCCCCAAACAGCAAGATCAATCCAAATCCGATCTCTGCCCCCGGAACAAAAGGTGTGGCAGACGCGATAACAAACACGACCATGGCGGTCATTATCATCCGATGGATCCGAGGCTCATTTCGCGGGCTAATATCTAGATCAGAAACCTGAGGCAACCATTGTCCAAGCAGCCAGCCGCCTCCTAACAGCAAAATGTAGAATACTGCGATCCTGATCCAAGTGGCTGATACCGTCACCAGCAATGCTCCGGAAGTTCACGTTTCAGAGCCTCAATGGCGAACTGCTCAACTTGGAGCGCTGAAGGTGGAGACATATCTGGCGCCAATCTTCCTTCGAAAGAAAGCGCTCGGCTGCTTGTCCAATACCAACGTGATTTTTGCCAGATCACACTTACATTAGCCTCACCTTGGACGATCAAACCCTCATATTTAAAGGTTCCGTAATCCCCATGCATTTCGCCAATGAAATGGGTGCCGCCGTCAACAGATCGGGTCCAATACTTCCCCGGTTTAAAGCCACATCGAACACAGATTTCTGACCAAAACCTGCCATCCGAAAATGACAGTTTGTCGTCGAAACCCGACTGACCCGACTGGCTTATCTTCCCCGAGAAGATCATGCCGTCCAGTTTTCCGCTTCCAGATACTTCATCCGAACCAAATGATTTGATGGGCACAATCCCAAAAAGTAGGACAAAACAGTACAGTACCAAATGGGGCACAAACCCTTTTGCAGGACGCATTACATTACTCCCTGAACACCTATCTGTTTAATTCAGCTCGCCATGTAACTGAAACTTCATAGCCTCATTTGTCTGTCAGAAGTTTTTATCTCTGTTCAAATGCTCTCCATTTTTGAAAATCGTAGCACAAGGCGTCAAACATCCAAAGAATTGTGTGCGAACGTGCCGACTCTGCGTTCCTAACGCGTCTGATTGTGCTCAGACCTGCCATTCTCTGCACGGCGCATGAATGACAAGTTCAGAATTTGCCAACATTCGCTGCACAGTGTCTGAACTGGAAAGTTGCGGGACTAAGCCGTCTTTGGAAAACCGCAACGAAATGCCACCAACTTCAGGTGGATGAATTGTGAAAGGCACCGACTGCAGCACAAAGCTCCGCAATATAGGGATCATCAATCCCGAGGAGGTCTAAATGCTTTTGGGTGTCTGACAAATAGTCATAGTTCGTGCCGAGGAATCCCTCCGCCTGAGCGATCATTTCGGCCTGATCGTGCAACGGTATTCCAGGTCTTATGTTCTTGTTATCGCGGTTGGCAACGAAACCCAGCGCCTCTATCGGCCCAGCCGCAGTGTCGAGACTGAGCCAATCCGGTTGATACGCTGGCGCGATCATTTCTCGACGGAACAATACAAACGTCTCATGATCCACTTTGTCGGCCTCAATACGGAGCGCCAGACCATCACATTTTCCGCCTTCATCGATAGCCAGCATTAATCCGGGCTCGTTGACGGTACCGCGGCCACCTTCATCCCACAGGCAAAAGCTTCGCTGGTATCCGAGACAATGCGCGCGGCGAACCTCAACAAACTCAATCGAGGGATCCCACATGAGCGATCCATAGCCAAACACCCAAAGGTCTTGACCCCAGCGCTCTTTTAGCCACTCTCGCCGCTCCGCCTCACGTTCTGCACATGGCGTACGCCAACCAGAAGGGAGGCCGGCTTTGGCCACGTTCGCATCCACGACATCAAGATCCACATCGCGGAAGAAGGACTCACTCGCAGGTTTGATTTTTCCGCGTAGCTCTGGGTGATGGCGGTATGGATCGCTGTTATTCAAGTAACTATCCTCCGAGTTCGCGCGCGGTCAATTTTGCTGCAATATATTACGCAATTTGAAGCGAAACCTGCCCTAGATCAATTACCGCCTTGGGCTCTTCAAGAACCTTCGCCGCGTGATCCACGAACGGCAAGTCTAGCATGAACCGCCTTTCGATGCTCTGCGCATGAACTGGTAAACTGCGGACTAGTGTGAATTCGCTGCGGCCGCATGAACGACAGCTTTGCGAAAAAAAGGGCGATGCCGGTGGAATTGTCCAGTCTTCCCCCGTGACGCGCTGACCTCGTCGTCACCGGGCCTCTTTTAGAGCTGCCGTTGCACCAAGGGGCGGCCTTGCGCTCCAAACCATTGGTGGTTCATCATCAAGCACTATTCGGACAGGCATTCTGGTGCTGAAAATTGGAGGGCGAAATGAGAGTATTCTTTACGGGCGGCAGCGGCAAGGCGGGCAAGTGGGCAATCCGGCACCTGCAGGCCCAAGGCCATCATGTTGTGAATGTGGATCAATCGCCCTCTGGGCTGGATTGTCCCGAGTTGTTGGTAGACCTCTGCGATGCGGGCCAGGTCATCGGCGCCATGTCTCAGTTCGTCGAAGGTGCGGAATTGGACGCGGGCGCCGGCGTTCCAACCTATGATGCCGTTGTGCATTTCGCGGCAATCCCCCGCGTTATGATCGGTACCGATGGCGAGTGCTTTCGCCAGAACACCTTGACCACCTACAACGTGATCGAGGCGGCAGTGAAGCTTGGCGTCCCGAAGGTGATCTTCGCAAGCTCCGAGACCACCTATGCCATCTGCTTTTCCGAAGGAGAGGTGAAACCGGACTTCGTCCCTGTTGATGAAACCCACCCGACCGTGCCCCATGACAGCTACGCCATGTCGAAGGTCTGCAATGAGGTGACCGCTCAATCCTTTCAGGCTCGGACAGGCGCTGACATCTACGGATTGCGGATCAACAACGTGATCGAGCCACATGAATATACAGAGACGTTCCCGGCATTCATGGAAAGCCCGGCTCTGCGCCGCCGCAACATATTTGCTTATATCGATGCTCGCGATTTGGGGCATATGGTCGATTGCTGCCTGAAGACCGACGGCTTGGGCTACGAAGTGTTCAACGTTTCGAACGACGACATGTCGGTCGGTATCGCGTCGGATCAGGTGATTGAGCAGTTTTATCAGGGTGTCGAAGTGCGCTGCGAGATGGGCGCGAACGAGACTTTCTTTTCCAACAAGAAGGCCAAGAAGATGGTCGGGTTTCAGCCAAAGCACTCTTGGCGCGATGTCTTGGAGTGATCGGGCTTTTGGGGACGTTCAGTCCGACAATCTTGTAGAGCTTTTCCGTCAGCATATTGAAGCGCTTGGCTGTGTCTCTAAGGCAGTTGCTTGCATTCCTGATACTACCATATTGTCTCTCCAACGGGAGTTTTGGGGGCTTTGTCGTCGTTCATGCTTTGCGCAAAATCCGTCACTATGTATTCCAAGCTGACATTCGCTGCGTTCCACACCATTGACAGCTCAGGGCCGAAGTCGGCCTATTTCACCTAGAGCCGGGTCCCCGGCCTGACCGTCAGCAAGGTGACGAAGACCTTCGCTAGGCTACGTGATGAGCTTTCTCCGGAACGCCCCCAGTTGGTGTTCCACAGCACTCGAAAGTGGTTCATCACTCAATGCGAACGTACGGGTGTCCCGGAACACTTCACGGCATCTCTGGTGGGCCACAAGTCCGCTCAATCAGAGAACAAGCTGACCTACGGCATCTACTCGGCGGGGATCTCCGACGAGCAGAAGCGATCCATCGTAGACCAGATCCAGTTGCCGTCGAGGTGCTTGGGATGAGCCAGATACAGACATTGAAGAGTTCGAAGAGAGGGCCGCTATTCATCAGTATGAAGGCGGCCTTTCTCGTTCCAGAGCAGAAGATCTGGCCACACAGGCTCAGGGCTTCAAGGACGCATCCAAGTACTGGCAATGGTTCGCGGACTACGTCGTGAAAGGACGACTACACTAACCCCTCCCTCGGTGGCCTTCTTGGCTGCCGGGGGAGCTTCCTATTTTCTTTTTGAGGAGGGTATCAAAGGGCGGAAAACGGTCATTTGCCGCGTTAGTCACGAACAGACCGGTTGTAGACAAAGTGAGCTTTCGCTGCAACGGCACCAATGTCCGGTATTGTCTGGCTCAAGTGCTTTCCAATACATTCTACGCATGCAACATGCTGAGATTCCATTCTTCCCTCCTGCCAGAACCCGCACACATGAGGTATGCGGGTTCGGAGCGTATATGTTTGCCTTTGTGCTCACGACGCATTTGAGGGGGGGGGCGATGTGGATTCGCGAAAACTGGGAAACCAGTCAGATCAACCCTGCTGGCTTTGCCGATTTCGCGGACCCATCGCGGTTGATCCGCTGCATCACCCAAAACCAAACTGAAACACTTGCAGTGGCCGAAGAGGCCTTGCGTTCGGGGGCGGTGTCGCTGGTTATAATGCAGCTCAGCCAACCTGTTGGTTTGACCGAAGGGCGGCGGTTGCAGCTTGCCGCGCGGGATGGGGACGCCACCGGATTGGCGATCATTCCCGAAGGTATGGGCAGCAATGCCGTGGAAACGCGCTGGCGCTGCACGCCAGTCTTCGACCCCGAGACAGGCGCCGAGGACTCGACTCTACAACGGTGGGAGCTTATTAAGAACAAATCAGGAACATTAGGTGTCTGGCATGTTCGATGGGATACAGCGGCGCGTCGTCTCGTTATGGTTTCCCCGGCTGGCAAGTGACCGGGTTTTACGGCTGCGCGCGTTCGATGGCCCCTTTGTCCTGACGCTGAAGCAGAAAAATTCTAATCGTATCTATTGCCTGAATAGGGCGGCAGAACATCAGGGGCTGCACCCAGGCATGCCCTATGCGGATGCCTGCGCATTTTGCCCTGAGTTGCAAAGCCAAATAGCCGAACCGGAACAAGATCACCGTTTCCTGCGCGCCCTATGTCGTTGGGCCACGCGCTATTGCCCGTGGGTCGGGGTAGATGGCACGGATGGTTTGGTGATGGATGTCACCGGATCCACGCATCTGTTTGGCGGTGAAGCCCCCATGCTGGGCGACATGCGCATGCGTTTGATGCGCTCAGGGCTATCAGTGCAGATCGGCTGTGCCGATACGCGCGGGGCGGCCTGGGCCTTGGCGCATTATGACGAGGGGATTGCCCCAAGCGGGGATATGCTGGCTGCCCTGACAGATCTGCCGGTGGCAGGTTTGCGGATCGACGAGGATATGTCGATTGCATTGCAACGTCTGGGGCTGCGCAGCATTGGTGATCTGGCCAAGGCGGCGCGTGCGCCGCTGACCCGCCGCTTTGGACCTGGCCTACTGCTGCGATTAGATCAGGCCTTGGGCGCTCAGCCCGAAGATATCTCACCCCATGCCGACCCTCCCCACTATGCGGTGCGCATAACCTTGCCCGAACCGATTGGCTTGCTCGCGGATGTGATGGCTGGGACAGAACGATTGCTGTCTCAACTCTGCGCGAAACTGAAGGCACAAGAAATGGGTGCGCGCAAACTTTGCCTCACCCTGCGCCGCGTTGATCAGGGCCAGCAACATGTCGAACTGCGTTTGGCGCGACCATTGCGGGACGCCAAACGAATTTTACCCCTCTTTGAGCGGGGATTGAGCGAGATTGATGCGGGTTTCGGCATCGATCAGCTGCGTCTGGAGGCCACGCAGGTTGAGAGTTTGCCGATACAACAAATCAGCCATGTGTCGGACAGGAGGCAAGACAGGCTGGACGATCTGATCAGCCGACTTGGCACGCGGATCGGGTTGGAAAACATCCATCGCTTCCTGCCAGCTGACAGCCATATTCCAGAGCGGAGTTTTATCATCGCACCCGCCGCCTATTCTGAACCGGCAGGGGGATGGAACAGCCTGAACCCGCGTCCCCTGATCCTCTTTCCGCCTGAACCCATTGCCGCCAGCGGGCCTCGCCCGCCAGCGCGGTTTCGTTGGCGACGGATGTCCCTGACCACGGGGCGCGCCACTGGGCCGGAGCGTATCGCGCCAGAATGGTGGCTTGGGGATGAGAACTGGCGTTCAGGTCTGCGCGACTACTGGCGGGTGGAAACGCGCGAAGGGCGCAGGCTATGGCTATTTCACACGCCGCAAAACCCGAGCTGGTTTGTGCAGGGGGAGTTTGCATGACGGCACAGGATTACGCAGAGCTTTGCATCACCACAAACTTCACCTTCCTGACCGGGGCCTCGCATCCTGAGGAACTGGTGGTGCGGGCTGCTGAATTGGGACTGTCGGCCATTGCCATCACGGATCGCAATTCATTGGCGGGGGTGGTACGCGCGTGGTCGGCGCTCAAGGAACTGCGGCGCGAAACGCAGGATGTGGTGCAGATCCGATCACAGCAGAGGGTGGATAGCTCGTCCCGGCAAACCAGAGGGCAGAATGATCCACTGGCGAAGCCCGATTCAGTTTCGTTACCCAAGCTGATTGTCGGCTGTCGGTTGGTGTTGCAGGACGGTTCAGTGGACTGGATCGCCCTGCCACGCGACAGGGCGGCGTATAAGCGGCTCACGCGGCTTCTGACGCTTGGCAAACGACGGGCCGAAAAAGGGGAATGCATCCTTTACAGAAAGGATATGATCCCCGCCTGCAAGGGCATGATCCTGATTGCCCTGCCGCAGGGCGGATTAAAGGATGCCGTGTCCGAGCTTCGCAGCCTGGGGCGACATTTTCCGGGTCACGTCTTTTTGGGGGCGGCACCGCGTTATGATGGCAGTGATCAGGCCTATCTGAACACCTGCGCACAGGCCGCGCAAAGGGCGTCTGCCCCGATGGTGGCGGTGGGGGATGTTCTGATGCACCGCGCGTCCCGCCGTCAGCTGGCAGATGTGCTGACCTGTCTGCGCGAACATATCACCATTGATGAAATAGGCACCCGCGCGCTTCCGAATGGTGAGCGTCGCCTGAAGGCAGGGGCCGATATGGTGCGGGTCTTTCGCAACCATCCGGCAGCCCTGCGTCGGACATTAGAGATCACGGATAAATGCAGTTTTGATCTGAGTGAGCTCTCATACGAATACCCGCATGAAGAAACCGAAGGGGAAACACCGCAGGAACGGTTGGAACGTCTTGCCAAAGAGGGGTTAAAGCGCCGTTATCCTGACGGTCCACCAGACAGGGCGCTGGAGCTGATGTCCAAGGAACTGGCTGTGGTGCGCGAGTTGAACTTCCCCGCCTATTTTCTGACCGTGCATGACATTGTGCAATTCGCCAGATCACAGGGGATTTTGTGTCAGGGGCGCGGCTCGGCGGCGAACTCGATCTTGTGCTACTTGCTGGGCATCACCGATGTCAGCCCCGATATGATCGCGATGGTGTTTGAACGCTTTGTCTCCAAACACCGGGGCGAGCCGCCGGATATCGACGTGGATTTCGAACATGAGCGTCGCGAAGAGGTGATCCAGTGGATCTATGAAAAATACGGCCGCCACCGTGCAGGACTTTGCGCCACCGTGATCCATTTTCGCACCCGTGCGGCCATCCGCGAGGTGGGCAAGGTGATGGGGTTATCTCAGGACGTAACCGCGGGGTTATCGGGGCAGATCTGGGGCATGAGCAATGGCGGCGTCGATCTGGACCGCATCCGCGAGCTGGGGCTAGACCCCGACGACCGCCGCCTGATGCAAACCATCCATCTGATCCAAGAGATCATCGGTTTTCCTCGTCACCTATCCCAGCATGTGGGCGGGTTTGTCATCACCCGTGGGCGCTTGGACGAGCTGGCCCCGATTGAAAATGCCGCGATGGAGAACCGGACGGTCATCTGCTGGGACAAGGATGACATTGATGCTTTGGGCATTCTCAAGGTGGATATTCTGGGGCTGGGCATGCTTAGCTGTATTCGCAAATCGTTCGAACTGATACAGAGCCACGAGAACATCACCCATAGCATTGCCTCGATCCCACAGGACGATGCCCCCACATATGACATGCTGTGTCGCGCCGATGCGATTGGGGTCTTTCAGGTGGAAAGCCGCGCGCAGATGAATTTCCTGCCCCGGATGCGTCCACGCGAATTTTACGATCTGGTGATTGAGGTCGCCATTGTCCGCCCCGGCCCCATTCAGGGTGACATGGTGCAGCCCTATATTCGGCGTCGAAACGGGCAGGAACAGCCCCAACCGTTTGGCCCCGCTTTGGCAGAGGTGACAAAACGCACGCTGGGCGTGCCGCTGTTTCAGGAACAGGCCCTGCAAATCGCCGTAGTGGGCGCGGGGTTTTCTGCGGAAGAGGCCGACCACCTGCGTCGCTCGCTCGCCTCTTTCCGGCGCATGGGCACCATTGGCACATACCGCGACAAATTCATCGCGGGTATGCTGAGCAATGGCTACCCGCAAGAGGTGGCCGAACGCTGCTTTGGTCAAATCGAAGGCTTTGCCGATTATGGCTTTCCCGAAAGTCACGCAGCCGCCTTTGCCATGCTGGCCTATGTTTCGGCTTGGCTGAAATGTCATCATTCGGCGGTTTTTGCCTGTGCCTTACTGAACTCCCAACCCATGGGATTTTATGCCCCTGCACAGATCGTGCGCGATGTCCGTGAACATGGAGTTGAAACCCGCCCGCTCTGTGTAAATCACTCCGATTGGGACAACACGCTGGAACGCCGTGCCGATGGTGCGCTGGCGTTGCGTCTGGGGTTTCGCCAGATCAAAGGGTTCAAGGAAGAGGACGCGGGTTGGATCGTCGCGGCGCGTGGCAATGGCTACCCGGATCCGCAGGCCTTGTGGCTGCGCGCGGGTCTGCGTCCAGATGTGATGACGCGCCTGGCCGAGGCGGATGCGTTTTCCGATATGGGTCTGACCCGACGCGATGCGCTTTGGCAGGTCAAGGCGATCCAAAGCCCCACGCCTTTGCCCCTGTTTAATGATCCGATTGATGGGGAATGCATTGATGAACCAGATGTCCAATTGCCGAATATGCAACTGGGCGAAGAGGTGGTCGAGGACTATGTTTCAACTCGGTTGAGCCTGCGCGCCCACCCGATGGAACTATTGCGCCCTACACTTCCGGGTCTTGTGACCCATGCATCCCTGCAAGACATACCCTTGGGCCAGCACAGTGTCTGCGGTCTGGTCATCACCCGCCAACGCCCCGGCACGGCCTCTGGTGTGATCTTCCTGACGCTGGAAGATGAAACGGGTGTCAGCAATGTGGTGGTCTGGCCCAAAGTTTACGAGCGTTTCCGGCGCGCCGTCATGGGCGGGCGGCTCTTGCGCGTCACGGGCTATCTGCAACGTGAAGGGATCGTGGTGCATCTGATCGCGCAGAATGTTGAGGATCTGTCCTATAAACTGTCCGAATTAGGGCACCCCCAATCCGAAGCCCTAACCACCGAAGGCCCCCGCGCGGATGATACCCCCAAAAACGCCCGTTATCCCGCCCGGGCCATGCATCCACGCGATCAGGCAAAGCGGTTGTTCCCAAGTCGAGATTTTCACTGAAGCCGCCATTCAGGCAGTGCGCAGTATTCGGGAAAATACGTTCGAAACGGACATCGACTGCACCGGCCATCAAGGTCTGGATTGGCCCTGTGTTCGTATCAGAGATCCGAAGAAATCGAATTCAACAGCTTCGATCCTTTTCAAGATGGCAGTGGCATCTGGACGAGGTGTTCGTGAAGATCAACGGCGAGCGGCACTACCTGTGGCGAGCGATCGATCACGAAGGAGAAGTTCTAGAAAGTTTTGTCACCAAGCGCCGAGGCAGGCGTGCGGCCCTTAAATTCCTGAAGAAAGCGATGAAACGATACGGCCAGCCAGAGCTTGTCGTAACAGATCGCCTTCGGTCCTACGGGGCAGCAATGCGGGAGATCGGGAATGCCGAAAAGCAGACAACTGGCCGTTATTTGAACAACCGGATTGAGAACTCACACCTCCTATTTCGACGAATGCGAAGTTTGCAGAAGTTCGTCGCCGCCCATTCTTCTGTTTTCAACCACTTCAATCACGAGTGCAGTCTGTCGAACAGAGATCAATTCAAGCTCAACAGAGCCGCCGCTCTTGCCGAGTGGCGCGATCTCTGCGCGGCATTAAGGGCAGTGATGCTGGCCTGGCTGAGAGTGGTTCGAATTTGTCTGACAGCACATCATCAACTCGATGCATAGACAATATCTGTTCCAGAAACATCGCATTGTGTTTTGCAGTCCGCAGGAACCGACTTATCCGTAACAATCGTCGAAATACTCTGCATCGATGCGACAAAGGCAGGGGCTTTTCTGTCGAATTTGGAATTGTCGGCGACCAACATGACGTGATCGCTTTGACGGATGATGGTTTTGCTCACGCTGACTTCTTGCATGTCAAAATCCATTAAATCACCATTCTGCCGCAGGGCCGAACAGCCGATGATTGCGTAATCAAACCGAAACTGATTGATTGTATTCTGAGCAAGGTCCCCGATGAGACCCCCATCAGACCGGCGCAACTGTCCGCCGGTGACGATCACATCAATCTGATCACTGGACGATAGGATGTTGGCAATATTGATGTTGTTCGTGACCACCAGCAGCCCTTCATGATTAAGCAGCTCGGAGGCGACAGCCTCGGTTGTCGTTCCGATATTCAGAAAGATTGCACAATCATTAGGGATCCTTTTTGCGCAGGCACTGGCAATGTCGACCTTCGAGGCTTGATTGAGCATCCGACGTTCATTGTAGGCAATATTGACCGTCGTCGACGGCAAGATCGCGCCACCGTGCACGCGCTCAAGCTCTCCGGTTTCAGCAAGTTCGGTCAGGTCTCGGCGGATGGTCTGGGGGGTGACGCCAAAATGGTCGACAAGCCCGTCCACGGTAACCTTGCCTTCGCGCCGAGCAATTGCAATGATTTCGGGCTTTCGAATAGTCAGAACCAATTTTCCATCCTTTCTTCTCTTATGTTCGTTTTATCGCGGTTTGTGGCGAAGTCACGATTCTTTGTGGTGAATGTGGGAAAAAGCGGTGCTGCGAGTGCGAAATGGTTACGCGGCAGCCGCAGAAGTTCTGATTTTATACTTTTATAACATTGGCTTAAGGATAACGATCACAAACGAACATTATTTACTTTCTTTTGCGCTCGATTTTTGTCACAAATTTAGCACGCCTCTGAGGAGGGGCGACCAGGGAGGACATCATGACACCGGACTTTGATCTTTTGATCATTGGCGGCGGCATCAACGGGTGCGGTATTGCCAGAGACGCTACAGGGCGCGGTCTGCGTGTTTGCTTGTCCGAAATGAATGATCTCGCATCGGCGACCTCTGCATCTTCTACGAAGTTGTTCCATGGCGGCTTGCGTTACCTTGAATACTTCGAGTTCCGCCTCGTGCGTGAAGCGTTGATCGAGCGAGAGAACCTGCTGCGCGCAATGCCGCATATCTCTTGGCCCATGCGCTTTGTTCTGCCGTTTCATGATAGTATGCGTTTTGACACGACGACGCCCACGTCCAAGCTGCTCGGCGCAGTTATGCCGTGGATGAAGGGCCGCCGCCCTGCTTGGATGATCCGCCTGGGCCTATTCATATACGACCATCTTGGTGGACGCGAAATTCTACCTGCAACGTCTAGAATCGCCCTGCATTCAGCGATTGAAGGCAAAGGTTTAAACCCGAAGTTTGAAAAGGCTTACGAGTACTCGGACTGCTGGGTTGAAGACTCTCGGTTGGTCGTCCTGAATGCCCGCGATGCTCAGATGCGCGGCGCACAAATCCGGACGCGCTCGAAGGTCATCAGTGCCGAGGTAAGCGACGGCATTTGGCACGTAGAGATGGAGAATGCCGACACAGGTGACAAGACCACCGTGACTGCCGCGATGGTTGTGAATGCCAGTGGTCCCTGGGTTGGGGATGTGTTGCGCACCACACTGTGTAGCAATTCGCAAGACAGTGTGCGTCTGGTCCGAGGCAGCCACATAGTTACCAAGAAGTTGTTTGACCATGACAAATGCTACTTCTTCCAGGGCACAGACGGGCGGATCATTTTTGCCATTCCCTATGAAACGGATTTCACGCTGATCGGCACAACGGACCAGGATCATGACGATGCGTCCATCAAGCCAGAATGCACGCCCGAAGAGCGGGACTACCTGATCACCTTCATCAATGAATACCTCGCAAAACCAATCAGCGCGGACGATGTGGTTTGGACCTATTCCGGTGTACGCCCACTTTACAACGATGGCGCAAGCTCGGCCTCGGCGGCGACGCGCGACTATGTGCTGAAGCTGGATACGACCCGCGGCGCGCCGTTTCTGAACGTGTTTGGCGGCAAAATCACCACCTATCGGTGTCTGGCTGAAGGCGCGATGGAAGAAATAGAAAAGGTGCTGCCCGTAACGGCGAAACCTTGGACCGCTGGCGTTGCCTTACCCGGCGGAGATTTCGCGGTGGATGGCGTGGATGCTTTGGTGGCGCAGGTCAAGCAGACGTTTGCCTTTTTGTCCGACCGTTGGGCTTTGCGCCTTGTGCGCGCCTACGGCACCGAGGTGCCGGATGTGCTGGGCAATGCCCAAGATAAAAAAGACCTGGGCCAAGACTTCGGCGCCGACCTGTTTCAGCGCGAAGTGCAGTGGCTTATGGAAAACGAATTTGTGCGCACCGCCGAAGATGTGGTGTGGCGCAGAAGCAAACTTGGCCTGCGCATGAGCAGCGCACAGATCAGCGCATTGGATGATTGGATAAAAGCTCGGCTTGCCGCGCAGCAAAGCACTGCAGCCGAATAAGGGGACTATGGACATGACGTTAGAACTAAAAGGCGTTGCGAAATCGGTTGATGGAGTTGTGCATATTCACCCCACCGATCTGACACTTGAAAAAGGTACAATGAATGTCCTGCTAGGTCCTACCTTGTCGGGCAAAACATCTTTGATGCGTCTGATGGCAGGCCTCGATGTGCCAAACGAGGGCACTGTTCACTGGGAAGGCCAAGATGTGACTGGCATGCGCGTTCAAGATCGCAAGGTCGCCATGGTCTACCAACAGTTCATCAATTACCCTTCGATGACGGTCTATGAAAACATTGCCTCACCGCTAAAGCTGATGGGCAAATCTGCCTCCGAGATTGAGGCCGCGGTCAAGAAAACCGCTGACTTGATGCAACTGACGCCGATGTTGCAGCGTAAGCCACTGGAACTGTCGGGCGGTCAACAACAACGTTGCGCGCTGGCGCGGGCCTTGGTCAAAGACGCTGGTCTGGTTTTGCTGGATGAGCCACTGGCGAACCTTGATTACAAACTCCGCGAAGAGCTGCGCGTCGAAATCCCCAAGATCTTCGCAGAGTCTGGGTCCATTTTTGTCTACGCCACAACCGAGCCGGAAGAGGCGTTGTTGCTGGGGGGCAATACAGCCGCCCTTTGGGAAGGTCGAGTGCGTCAGTTTGATCTGACACCGACTGTTTACCGCCAACCAGTTGACGCTACGACAGCGCGAGTATTCAGCGATCCGCCCATGAACTTCCTGCGTGTCAGCAAGACCGGAGCCAAGATCATGTTCGGGGATGGCCAAAGCGCTGCTGCCACGGGTCCCATGGCGAACCTGGCTGATGGGCGTTACATCGCCGGTTTCCGCCCCAACCACGTCGAGATCATCTCGCATACCGATGGGGCGATGGTTTTTGATACCACACTGGTAGTGACCGAGCTCACCGGGTCCGAGACCTTTGTGCACCTGGATCACGACGGCGAGAAATGGGTTGGTTTGATCCACGGTGTGCACAATTTGGAGTTGGGTGCGCCGTTGCAGGTCTATATCGACCCCAGCCACGTCTACATCTTCAACGAAAATGGCGAGTTGGTTGCACCCGCGTCCTACGCGCTTGCAGCATAAGGAGAGAGACTATGGCAAAAATCACCCTCGATAACCTTGCGCATTCTTACTATCCGAACCCCAAGAGTGAAGATGATTTCGCGCTCAAAGAGCTGAACCACGATTGGGCTGACGGCGAAGCGTATGCGCTTCTGGGCTCTTCGGGTTGCGGGAAATCCACGCTGCTCAACATCATTTCGGGTCTGCTGCAACCGTCACAAGGGCGCATCCTGTTTGATGGTCATGATGTGACCCACGCGACCACCTCAGATCGCAACATTGCCCAGGTTTTTCAGTTTCCGGTGGTATACGACACAATGACAGTGCGCGACAATCTTGCGTTTCCGCTCAAGAATCGCGGCGCAGATCCTAAGTATATCGCAGAGCGCGTACAGCAGATCGGCCAAATGATCGGCATGGAAGCCGAGCTGGACAATCGTGCACGCGGTTTGACGGCGGACGCCAAGCAAAAGATCAGCCTTGGACGTGGCATGGTGCGCGAAGACGTGAACGCTCTGTTGTTTGACGAGCCTCTGACGGTGATTGACCCACATATGAAATGGGAACTCCGCACACAGCTGAAATCTTTGCACCACCAGTTTGGTCACACGATGATCTATGTGACCCACGACCAGACCGAGGCGCTAACCTTCGCGGATAAAGTTGTCGTCATGTATGACGGCCGGGTTGTGCAAATCGGCACGCCACAAGAGCTGTTCGAGCGGCCCGAGCATACGTTTGTCGGCTATTTCATCGGTTCACCCGGTATGAATGTGATCCCCGCAAAGGTCTCCGGCAAAATGGCCAATGTGCACGGTGCATCACTGACGTTGGACCGTGGATATACAGCGCTTGATGGCAAGGTCGAGATCGGTGTGCGTCCTGAATTTGTGTCTTTGACCAAAGGTGAAGGTCTGCCCGTCAACGTACGCCGCGTCGAAGATGTCGGTCGTCATAAAATCGTGCGAGCAGATCTATTTGGCAATGAAATCAACATCGTTGCGGGTGAGGATCAGAGCATTTCGCCGGACATGAACCGCGTCGTCTTCGATCCAAAGCATGTGAACGTTTACGTCAACGACTGGCTCAAGGTAGGGGAGGCCGCCTAATGGAAAAGACAGTTAACCAAAAGGCATGGTTCTTGGTCCTGCCAGTTCTGTTGCTCGTGGCGTTTTCCGCCGTGATCCCGCTGATGACAGTGGTGAATTACTCGGTGCAGGACACCTTCGGGAACAATCAATTCTTCTGGGCAGGTCTCGAGTGGTTTGAAGATATGCTGCATTCAGACCGGATGTGGGATGCTTTGGCACGCCAGCTGATGTTCTCCGCGATCATCCTCATGATCCAAATCCCGCTCGGAATATTTGTCGCGCTCAACATGCCCAAAAGCGGGTTTTGGTCCAGCTTCTGTCTGGTCATGATGTCACTTCCGCTGCTCATTCCGTGGAACGTGGTGGGCACCATCTGGCAGATCTTCGGCCGTGTCGACATCGGGCTTCTGGGCTATACTCTTGATGCGCTTGGAATTTCCTACAACTACACGCAAAACAGCTTTGCGGCATGGGCGACGGTTATCGTGATGGACGTCTGGCACTGGACCTCGCTTGTGGCGTTGCTGGCCTTCGCGGGTCTCAAATCGATCCCCGACGCCTACTATCAGGCTGCGAAGATCGATCAGGCTAGCCGCTGGGCCATCTTTCGTTACATCGAGCTGCCAAAAATGATGGGTGTTCTGATGATCGCGATTTTGTTGCGCTTTATGGACAGCTTCATGATCTACACAGAGCCATTTGTTGTCACAGGCGGCGGCCCCGGCAATTCGACAACGCTGCTGTCAATCGACCTTGTGAAGATGGCACTTGGACAGTTCGACCTCGGACCAGCTGCGGCCTTCTCGATCATGTATTACCTCGTGATCCTGCTGATTTCCTGGGTGTTTTACACCGTGATGACCAATCTAGACAAAAAGGGGGGCTAAGATCATGACTGATGTATCATTGGCATCTTCGACAGCGACAATCGCGAACAAGCCCAAGAGCCGTATCAAGGTCAAAGGCTCGGTGGTTGTCATGACCCTCTACCTGCTCTTCTTGATGCTGCCGCTTTACTGGCTGCTGAATATGAGCCTGAAGACCAACACGGAAATTCTGAACGAATTCACGTTGTTCCCCAGCAACCTGACCTTCGCGAATTATGCCACCATCCTGACGGACCCGTCATGGTACAACGGCTATATCAACTCGTTGATCTACGTGGTGATGAACACCGTGATCAGCCTGACGGTGGCGCTGCCTGCGGCTTACGCCTTCTCGCGCTACCGGTTTATGGGCGATAACCACTTGTTCTTCTGGCTGCTGACCAACCGTATGGCCCCCCCCGCCGTGTTCGCGTTGCCATTCTTCCAACTCTATTCCTCGGTTGGTCTGTTTGACACGCATATCGCGGTTGCTCTGGCGCACTGCCTGTTCAATGTGCCGCTGGCTGTATGGATCCTTGAGGGGTTCATGCGCGGTGTCCCAAAGGAAATCGATGAGACCGCCTATATTGACGGCTACAGCTTTGGGAAGTTCTTCGTGAAGATCTTCACGCCGCTCATTGCGTCCGGCATCGGTGTCGCAGCCTTCTTCTGCTTCATGTTCTCATGGGTTGAGCTGCTACTGAGCCGCACGCTGACCACGGTTGATGCAAAGCCCATCGCTGCGATCATGACACGCACCCAAGGGGCTGCCGGTATCGACTGGGGTGTGCTGGCTGCCGCTGGTGTGCTGACCGTCGTGCCTGGCGCCTTGGTTATCTACTTTGTCCGCAACTACATCGCCAAGGGTTTTGCCCTGGGCCGCGTGTAAGCCTGAAATTCGAAAGGATACTGACATGGAATGGATGGCATGGACCTGGCCCACGGCGATCTTCTTTATCTGCATCGCATGTACCCTATCCGTTTTCACGGTACTGGCGATCAAATTTCCTGAAACCCCCCGCAAAGGGGTGCTCAGAATCGAGACGACACGTGGTGATCGTCTCTTCATCACACTGCTCGGCTCTGCCTTTATCAATCTGGCATGGCTGGGCGTGGTCAGTGCGAACCAACCGTTCGCACTCATAGTCTGCCTTATCTACGCAATAGCGGTCTTTCGCTGGGTGTAGATAGGACAGTCGTCACCCCGGAGACTTAGCGGTTCTCCAGAGCGACTAGTGAAACAACGTTTCCATAACTGGGAGGAAATAATGAAGGTATCGCTAAATTCAAGTACAGCGCTGGCGCTATCACTTGGTCTGCTGAGCACACCTGCTTTTGCCGACATGCAAGCCGCGAAAGCGTTCCTGGACGGCGAAATCGCCGGCCTGTCTACGCTATCTCGTGCAGATCAAGAAGCCGAGATGCAGTTCTTTGTTGATGCATCGGAGCCCTACAAGGGCATGGAGATCAAAGTTGTCTCTGAGACCATTGCAACGCATCAGTACGAAAGCGAAGTGCTCGCACCTGCGTTTGAAGCCATTACCGGCATCAAGGTCACGCACGACCTGATCGGTGAAGGTGACGTTGTCGAAAAACTGCAAACGCAAATGCAGTCCGGCGAGAACATCTATGACGCCTACATCAACGACTCTGATCTGATCGGTACGCACTGGCGCTACAAGCAGGTTCGTAACTTGACAGACTGGATGGCTGGCGAAGGTAAAGACGTCACACTGCCTACACTGGATGTTGATGATTTTATCGGTACATCCTTCACCACCGGTCCCGACGGCAAACTGTACCAGCTGCCCACACAGCAGTTCGCAAACCTTTACTGGTTCCGCTACGATTGGTTCAACGACGAGAAAAACAAAGCAGACTTCAAAGAAGCCTTTGGTTATGAGCTCGGCGTTCCTGTGAACTGGTCCGCATATGAGGACATCGCCGAGTTCTTCACCGGTCGTGATCTAAGCCACCTCGACGTTGAAGGCGAAGTCTTTGGCAACATGGACTACGGTAAGAAAGATCCATCCTTGGGTTGGCGTTATACCGACGCGTGGATGTCCATGGCTGGAATGGGTGACGCTGGTGAACCGAATGGTCTGCCGGTTGACGAATGGGGTATTCGTGTGAACGAAAACTCCCAGCCTACCGGTTCGTGTGTGGCCCGTGGTGGTGCAACCAACGCGCCAGCTGCGGTATACGCTGTGACCAAGGCTATCGAATGGCTTGAAAAGTACTCGCCCCCGGCTGCTGCTGGTATGACGTTCTCGGAAGCAGGCCCAATTCCTGCGCAGGGTAACGTTGCACAACAGATGTTCTGGTACACTGCTTTCACCGCAGCAACTGTCGAACCTGATCTGCCCGTGATGAACGAAGATGGCACGCCCAAGTGGCGCATGGCACCTTCGCCCCACGGCGCATATTGGAAAGACGGCCAGAAGATCGGCTACCAAGATGCTGGTTCCTGGACGCTGATGGAGTCCACACCTGTTGATCGCGCGCAAGCGGCTTGGCTCTATGCCCAGTTCGTTGTGTCCAAGACGGTTGACCTGAAGAAGTCTGATGTGGGTCTTACATTCATTCGTGAATCCACGATTGATAGCCAGCACTTCACAGATCGCGCTGACAAGCTGGGCGGCTTGGTAGAATTCTACCGTTCCCCTGCGCGTGTTCAGTGGTCACCAACAGGCACGAACGTTCCTGACTATCCGAAGCTGGCGCAGCTGTGGTGGCAGAACATCGGCGACGCAATGTCCGGTGCGAAGACTCCACAAGAAGCGCTTGATCAGCTGTGTGCCGATCAGGAAAAAGTACTGTCGCGTCTTGAGCGTGCGGGCGTCCAGGGTGACCTGGGTCCGAAGCTGAATGACGAGATGAGTGCCGATCATTGGCTGTCTCAGCCTGGCGCACCTTACGCCAAGCTTGAGAATGAAGACGAAGAGCCTAAGACGATCGCTTATGATGAGCTGATCAAGTCTTGGCAGTAAAGGGTCTCCTCCCTGATTGTGGGGCGCGTATGCGCCCCACAATCTAACGGAAACATTCTCTTCCTGAATGCCATGTAATTGCAAACTTCACGGGGCGGCTTAGCCACCTCTTCCTCTTTTGCGGCCGAATGAGACTTCACATGAAATATGTACTCGCGATTGATCAAGGAACCACGTCCACCCGCGCAATCCTGTTTGATGAAAGATTAACCGTAGTTGCGCAGGCGCAAGAAGAGTTCCCGCAGATTTTCCCCCAATCCGGTTGGGTTGAGCATGATCCCAGCGATTTGTGGGGCACCACTGCGGGAACCTGCCGCGCGGTGATTGAACGTGCCAATATTGATGCTGCAAACGTCGTGTCTATCGGCATCACGAACCAGCGCGAAACCACCATTGTGTGGGATCGCACCACCGGCGAACCCATTCATAACGCGATTGTCTGGCAAGACCGCCGCACCGCAGATTTCTGCAAAAACCTGCGCGATGCAGGTCACGCTGATATGTTCGCGGACCGAACAGGTCTTCTTGTCGATCCGTATTTCTCAGCTACCAAGCTCAAGTGGATCTTGGACCATGTGGAGGGCGCAAGGGCAAAAGCGCAGAACGGCGACCTGCTGTTTGGCACGGTGGACACGTTCCTGATCTGGAAGCTGACCGGGGGTAAATCGCACCTTACCGATGCTACCAATGCCGCCCGCACCATGCTTTATGACATTCGCAAAGGGCGGTGGAGCCAGACCATCTGCGATCTGTTCGACATCCCGATGAACATGCTGCCCGCGGTCAAAGACAGTGCCGACGAATTCGGCCACAGTCGCCCCGATCTATTTGGCCGGCCCATCCCAATTTGTGGTGTCGCAGGGGACCAACAAGCTGCCACCATAGGGCAGGCTTGTTTCCAGCCGGGGATGTTGAAATCCACCTACGGAACAGGCTGTTTTGCACTGTTGAACACCGGCGACACGCCCGTGAAATCAAAGAACCGTTTGCTGACGACAATTGCCTATCAGCTTGATGGCAAGCCGACCTATGCATTGGAAGGCTCGATCTTTATCGCGGGCGCTGTCGTGCAGTGGTTGCGCGATGGTCTGAAAATTATCCGCGACGCCTCTGAGACGCAGCCCATGGCGCAACACGCGGATGACGCGCAGTCCGTCGTGCTTGTGCCTGCCTTCACCGGTCTTGGTGCTCCGTATTGGAATCCAGAATGCCGTGGTGCTGTCTTTGGATTGACGCGGAATTCCGGCCCGAACGAACTGGCCAAGGCCGCATTGGAAAGCGTCGGATATCAGACCCGCGATCTGTTGGATGCGATGCGAGCCGATTGGACCACCGACGCGGCCTCCAGTGTGCTGCGAGTGGACGGCGGGATGAGCGCCTCCGACTGGGCGATGCAGTTTCTGGCTGACATCATTGATGCTCCCGTAGACCGGCCCAAAGTTCTTGAGACCACGGCACTTGGGGTTGCATGGCTTGCAGGAATGAAAGTGGGCGCAATGCCTGGACAAGAAGATTTTGTTAAACAGTGGGAGCTTGACCGGCAATTCCAATCCCAGATGCCAGAAAGCGTTCGGGCACAGAAGTACACAAATTGGCAACGTGCCGTGGGCGCGACTTTGGGGTATTGAGCGCGTGTTGCCCATCAATCCCTTTTCGATCACTTGCAAAACCGACGTGCATTTCGGTGCAGGCACCCATCGCAAATTGATTGATCTGCTGCCGCAAGGCGTGCAATCAATTCTGTTGGTTAAAGGCGTCTCGAATGGTCCTTCTGCTCCGGTCCGCCTGCTGTTGTCGGGTGCCGGGTTTCACTGTGCGACGGTCGTTTGCGCCAGCGAACCCAGTGTGCGTTCGGTCAACGAGGCGTGGCGCGCCATCGGTAAAATACCCGTTGATTGCATTGTGGTTTGTGGCGGCGGCTCGGCCATTGATACGGGCAAGGCGCTGCGCATTGCTGTGCAAAAAGGCGCCCCACTGACGGATGATGACTTCGCAGTGAACCATGTCGCTTGCGTGGATATTCCTCTGATCGTCCTTCCGACAACGGCCGGAACGGGATCCGAAGTGACACCAAACGCGGTTCTTGGTGCAGCGACGCGCGATGCCAAGATCAGTTTGCGGGGGCAGGGGCTTCAGCCTTCTATTGCGATTGTCGACCCAGACCTGATGCGCGCCGCCCCCAAAGCGGTTGCGCTCTACGCAGGGTTGGATGCGGTTGTGCAAAACATTGAAGCCCATATCTCGGCCTTCGCCAATCCTTTCACGCGCGCCCTGTCCGGGCCTGCGGTTTCCAGCACCTTGGGTGCGCTTCGCGATGTGATCGAGCGCGACGACCCGGATGCCTGGACACAACTGGCATGGGGAAGCCTCTCCAGCGGCATTGCGCTGGCGAATGGCGGTTTGGGTGCGGTTCATGGTCTTGCATCGATCCTTGGGGCGGCGTACCCGGCTCCTCATGGAGCTCTTTGCGGGCGCCTGCTGACGCCAGTGCTGAAAGCAAACTTGGCGTCAGAGCTGTGCACGGAAGACATTCGATGTGACATCATGATGTGCCAGCAGGCTATCCTTGATGTGTTTGCGCCTACGGACCCTCTTGATCCCCTGTCGGGCTTTGAATCTTGGCTCACCACGCAGAATCTGCCCCGTCTTGCCCATTGGGGCATCCAGTCTGATCAGATTGATGCTCTGGCAGAGGCTGCTTTAAGCGCCTCATCCAGCCTGAAAAACCCAGTCAAACTAGAAACAATCGAGCTGGCGCAAGTCCTTCGGGACGCGCTTTAGGAGCGAAACTCGTGACGCCTTCCCATAGAAAGGCAGTGTCAGAAGAAGCCAGCTTGAGACGGGCAGGGCGCTGAATTAGCGTCCCGCCATGTCTAATCTCTCTCCCTTTCGCTATTTCAAAACCAGCCCCGAGATTATCCGCCTTGCGGTGATGATGTATGTCCGGTTTCCACTTTCGCTTCGAAATGTAGAAGACCTTTTGCATGAGCGCGGGGTCGAAGTGAGCCACGAAACAGTGCGCTATTGGTGGAACCGGTTTGGTCCATTGTTCGCTTCTGAGATCTGAAGAAAACGGGTTCAGCAACTACGATTGTTTTCACGTTGGCAATGGCATCTGGATGAGATCTTCGTGAAGATCAACGGCGAGCGACATTACTTGTGGCGAGCAATTGATCACGAAGGGGAGGTGTTGGAAAGCTACGTCACGAAGCGCTGAAACAAGCGCGCAGCCCTTAAGTTCTTGAGGGAAACGATGAAACGGTATGGCCAGCCTGAGTTGGTTGTTACTGGTCGCCTGAGGTCCTACGGGGCAGCAATACGGGAGATGGGGAATGCAGAAAAGCAGACATCTGGCCGTTATTTGAACAACCGGATTGAGAACTCACATCTCCCATTTCGACGACAAGGAAGGGCCATGTCACGTTTTCGACGAATGCGAAGTTTACAGAAATTCGTCTCTGTCCATGCCTCTGTTTTCAACCACATCAATCAGGATCGCAGCCTTTCAAACAGAGACCAGTTCGAGCTCAACCGAACCGCCGCTCTTGCCGAGTGACGTGGTCTCTGCGCGGCATAAAGGGCAGTGTGACGGGCCTGGCTGAGACTGGTTAGAATTTGTCTGACAGCACACCCATGTGCCGCGATCACCGATCATTCGCAGAAAAACGCCTGACGCGGACGGTTGCGAGATGCAGCCGGTAGCAGCGTAGTGGTTACTCGGAAAGTAACGTGCTCGATTGCACCGGGCGCACCATGTCGAAGGTAAGGTGAAATAGATAGCCATACACAGCATAGAAAAGCGTGAGCCAGATATTGACAGCTAGGGCGCCCCAGGCCCCTTGCTCGCTGATCAGCATGACAACGGGAAAGGTCAAGGCAATTGACGATATTTCCAGCGAGACCGCGTGGAGCACCCGCCACCTGTGCGGTCGGGCGCTGGCCATTCGGCGAAATGCGTAGAGATCGAATTTGTCAAAAAGCGTATTGTGCACGGGTGCCCAGGTCAGCACCACCGCGGAAATACACACCAGCAGAAAGAATGAATGTCCCGACGAGGTGCTGAAGAATAACGCGTATAGCGGCGCTGCAATTATCAGACCACCCAGTTCGAAACTTATTGTCTGGATGATACGTTCTTTCATTGATCTCAAAGCCATCTGATCACCCTCTGGAAACGAGTACGATAGGGCTGAGCATCGTGCTCCCCTAAGTTTTTTAGGCCATGATTGTCTGGAAACCTGTGACGCGGATCACATAGCGGGCTGTTTTTGCGTACAGGAACGCGTTCAGCCTTGTTCGATCCGTGCCACTACGATCTTATGCAGATTTGGGTGACGGATCAGCTTTTGTTGGGCAGTGTCAGAGCAAACACGCTTGAGACGGGCGGGGTGCTGAATTAGCGTCCTGCCATGCCTAAACGTTCCCCATTTCGCTATTACAAAACCAGCCCCGAGATCATCCGCCTTGCGGTGATGCTATATGTTCGGTTTCCACTTTCGCTGCGGAATGTGGAGGACCTGCTGCACGAACGTGGCATCGATATTAGCCACGAAACCGTGAGATATTGGTGGAACCGGTTCGGTCCATTGTTCGCTTCTGAGATCTGAAGAAAACGGGTTCAACAGCTCCGTACTTTTTCACGATGGCAGTGGCACCTGGACGAGGTGTTCGTGAAGATCAACGGCGAGCGGCACTACTTGTGGCGAGCGATTGATCATGAAGGTGAAGTGCTGGAAAGCTACGTCACGAAGCGACGGAATAAGCGCGCAGCCCTTAAATTCTTAAAGAAAGCGATGAAACGGTATGGCCAACCTGAACTTATCGTTACAGATCAACTCAGATCCTAAGGAGCTGCAATGCGGGAGATTGGAAACGCCGAGAAGCAAGCGACCGGTCGCTATTTGAACAACCGGATTGAAAACTCACACCTTCCATTCCGACGACGAGAACGAGCGATGTCACGATTTCGACGAATGCGAAGTTTGCAGAAATTCGTTGCCGCCCACGCCTTGGTTTTCAACCACTTTAATCACGAGCGGAGCCTATCGAAACGTGAACATTTCAAGCTCAACCGAACCGCCGCTCTTGCCGAGTGGCGTGGTCTCTGCGCGGTATAAGGGGCAGTGTGACTGGCCTGGCTGAGACTGGTTAGAATGAGTCTGACCGCAGATCGCTTAGGCCTGTTGTGGAAAACAGAGCATCATAAAGGCACTTTATTCATCGACAGACAGGATGCGCGAGCGCGTTAAAAAATGGGTTGTCCGACCATTGTCCAAGCTGAAACCGGCGCCGGTACCAGGCCCTGCATCAAGGATCATTTGAGAATTCTTCCAGAGTTCCGCGATGGATGGGGCTGCCCAGATACCGGCATTGTCCGCATCGCCCAGTTTGATGTCATTTGACCCAATCATGACGTCGGCTTCGCGGAAACACATGGGCCCGGTGCCATCACAGCACCCGGCTGAGATCTTGAACACAACGTCACCGTGTTCGGCCCGAATTTCTTCAAGCAACGCCAACGCGGCTTCAGTTACGACTACTTTTTCCACTTCGTCCACCATCGCATGGCTCCTTGTTTATGGAGTCAGCGTAGTTGGAAAGAGCAGTTGGCAGTATGAGACTAAAGTCTAAAGGCGTTGGCGCCAAAAGATCATTCGGAAATCGCCGAGTTGTCCTGAGTTGTGATGCTCGACAGATAGGCAATGATGAAATCCTGAACCGTGCGGTCTTCGATGCCGACATGGCGCATCTTGGTGCCAGGCATGAAGCCGTCATTGTCTTCCATCCACGCGCGCAAAGCGGCGGGTGTCCAGACAATGCCCGAGGCCTCAAGGCTGGTCGAATAATCATAGTCTTGGACCATACCAGCGCCGCGTCCGACGATATTTTCTAGCGGCGGGCCATAGCTGGGGCCGGAAGCATCCGCGGCATGACACTTGCGGCATTCGGAGTTGTACAGCTTTTCACCAGCTTCAACTTTGATCTTTTCAAAAGTGGTTTCAGCCAAGGCGGGGGAAGCGCAGACAGCAAGGCAAAGGGCGCTGAAAGTGTGGGCGAGATGTTTCATTGGAACCTCCGATTTGATGCCCAACCCTAGAATGCTGCACCCGCAGTCCGTTTGACGCAGGTCAACAAAACAAGGCTATCTCTCTACGACTTTAGTCGTAGATGCGCTGTGCTCTGAGTGTGGATCTAGGTTATTAGCGGCTTGCCTTTAGGGCCGCCAGTTCAGCTTTCAATGCGTCGTTCTCTGCCTGAAGGTCGGCTGCATAGGTTTCGGTTGCAGCATTCGCAACATCGACGGGCACAAAGGTAGGGATGTACTTCGGACAGTTCCAGTCCATCGCGACCACGTCGACGATCAACAACCGTTCAGCAGGCGTTCCTTCGGTTTGAAACTGCTCCAGAACTGCCGGATCAGCATCAGCAAGCCGTACCAGTGTGGCGTGCCCCTGCAATTTCATGCGCCCACGACGCATGTAGTCCATCAAGAACAACGAAACACGCGGATCCTCGGCAACATGCCCCATGGTGATGAACTGTCGATTGCCGACATAATCAAGACAGGCCACGCGGGTTGGGCCAATCACTTTCAGAAAACCCACCGGACCGCCCCGATGCTGGATGTAAGGCCAACCGTCTGAGTTCACACTTGCGATATAGAAGCTTTGACGCGTTTGGATGAAGGCGATGTCAACGTCGCTTAGCGCTGCCTGCGTGCGCCGCTGATAATTGGCCTTGTGGATGCCGTGGCACCCTTCGGCCTTTTGGATCTCGGCAACTTGCCCGCGAAACATCAGGTCTGCGTAGTTTTCCATGCTGGCGATCCTGTGTTGATGTCCGCTGATCTTAGCTAGAAAGCGAGCGGGTTGTATTTCCAGCTGTCCGCATCCGGCGTGACGCTTTCCAGATCATAGTCATTGTCGATCAGATGTTGCGCGCGGGGCTGGCCCATGGCGGCGGCGGATTCGATCATGCGGCGCCCTTCGTCCTCGTTGCGGGCGACACCACGTCCGCGAAGTAGGTTCAGACCGTGATTGAACATGCCAACTTCGCTGCCGGCCTCGGCAGCTTTGCGATCCCATTCGGCGGCGGCCTCTGGGTCTTCCGGCCCCGCCAGACCATTGTCAGCCATCCACGACAGCCATGTCATACCCTGCGGGCTTGCGTATTCATCCACGGCGCCTTCGAACAGTTTCCTTGCCTCGTCATGTAGTCCGGCTTTTGCTGCGAAATACCCCATGGCGTATTCCATGGGATGAGACTCTCCGTGTTCGAGCCGTTCCAATGCACCATGAAGGGTCAGCTCTTCGGGGTTATGGGTGCCAAATTCATCCGATGTCATTTCTCGACTTTCGGCACAGGCGGCCCCGGCGGAAAACAATACGGCCAAGCTTATTTGTATCGATCTCTTCAGGGTCATCGGAACCTCTCTGATAATCTGCGGCCTCAACAAAACGGCCGAAAGCTTGTGACAGACTACCTCGTCCGCCGTTTCCAATCCACTGGCGGGATGTCCGACCAAAGTCGGGGGTGTCGAAACACCTTCCGGGGTCCATGATTTCGCCATCTGAACTTCATTCACCAATCTTGGGAGGAGACGTTATGAATGAGATGACTCAAGAGGCAGGCACTTTTGCCTCGCCCTTCAAAAGTCGCTACGACAACTTTATCGGCGGCAAATTTGTTGCACCGGTCAATGGCAAATACTTTGACAATGTGACCCCGATCACCGGCGCTGCCGTGTGCGAAGTGGCCCGCTCGGATGCTGCTGATGTTGAACTTGCGCTGGACGCAGCTCATGCTGCGAAAGAAGCTTGGGGACGTACTTCGGCGACCGAGCGTTCGAACATCCTGCTGAAGATTGCTGACCGGATTGAAGAGAACCTGGAAACGATCGCGACCGCCGAGACTTGGGACAACGGTAAGCCGATCCGTGAAACCACCGCGGCTGACATTCCGCTTTCGGTCGACCACTTCCGTTACTTCGCAGGCGTTCTGCGCAGCCAGGAAGGCACCATGTCCGAGATCGATGCGGACACGGTTGCGTATCACTACCACGAGCCTCTGGGCGTCGTGGGTCAGATCATCCCGTGGAACTTCTCGATCTTGATGGCTGCATGGAAACTGGCGCCTGCTCTGGCCGCTGGTAACTGTATCGTTCTGAAGCCTGCTGAACAGACCCCCGCTGCAATCATGGTGCTGATGGAAATCATCGCCGACCTGCTGCCGGATGGCGTTCTGAACATCGTCAACGGCTATGGTGCCGAAGTTGGCGCACCGCTGGCACGTTCCAACCGCATCGCCAAGATCGCCTTCACCGGGTCGACCGAAACCGGCCGTCTGATCATGCAAGCCGCAACGGAAAACCTGATCCCGGTCACGCTGGAGCTGGGTGGCAAATCGCCCAACATCTTCTTCTCGGACGTCATGGCCGAAGATGATGCATTCCTTGACAAGGCCGTCGAAGGCTTCGTTCTGTTTGCCTTTAACCAAGGCGAGGTCTGCACCTGCCCGTCGCGTGCGCTGGTTCAGGAAGACATTTATGAAGAGTTCATGGCCCGCTGTATCGAGCGCGTAAAAGCGATCAAACAAGGCGACCCGCGTCTGGGTGACACCATGGTCGGGGCTCAGGCCAGCCAAGAACAGCAGGACAAGATCATGTCTTACCTGACCATCGGCCGCGAAGAAGGCGCCGAAGTTCTGGTCGGTGGCGATGCGGCCCGTTTCAACGGGGACATCTCGGGTGGTTTCTACATCCAGCCAACCATCCTGAAAGGCCACAACAAGATGCGCGTCTTCCAGGAAGAGATCTTTGGCCCGGTTGTGTCGGTTACGACCTTCAAGGACGAAGAAGAAGCGCTGCAGATCGCCAACGACACGATGTACGGTCTGGGTGCCGGTGTTTGGTCGCGTGACGCAAACCGCTGCTACCGCTTTGGCCGCGCGATCGAAGCTGGTCGCGTCTGGGTGAACAACTACCACGCTTATCCCGCACATGCTGCCTTCGGTGGCTACAAGCAGTCGGGCATCGGGCGCGAAACTCACAAGATGATGCTGGACCACTACCAGCAGACCAAAAACGTCTTGATGAGCTACAACCCCAACAAGCTGGGCTTCTTCTAGGATTGACTCCCCCTGTGGCAAACCCTGATGCGCCACAATAACCTGAAAGCCCGCCTCACCAGAGGCGGGTTTTTTTTCTTTCATCCGGTTAGAGGTGGATGCTCAGGTCTGAGCATGCGGACGGCTTGCCAAAAGGCCTCCGACAAGATCTTGCAAGTCTTCGACATCAAGCGGTTTATAGCGCAGGAAAACCCCCTGCTGCAGCGCATCGCGCGCCAGTTCGGGCGATCTGTTCGCAGTCAGCAATACACACAACAGCGGTCCGTGATTGCCCCGCAGATTTCCAATCAGATCAAGCCCGTTCTTGTTGTCATCCAGATGGTAATCGACAAGAAGAACATCCGGCAGAAGACCGAGTTCTTCAATCTGTGCTTCGGCCTCATGTTGTGAGGCAGCGATCAATGGTGCGGCGCCCCAATCCTCAAGCACCCGTTCCATCGCGTCCTGCACTGTTGGATCGTTTTCAATCACCATGATCAGCGCGTTCTTTAGCGACAAGGGGATATCCCGGCTGGGCTGCACTGTTTCGACGGCCAGTTCTGGCTGTTCTGCAATCGGCAGCGAAACGCGAATGGACGTGCCCACACCAACAGCCGAGGTCAGCTCCAGATCATGCTGCAACATTAGGCAGGCGCGTTCCACAATTGCCAGCCCCAACCCCATCGCAGACTCGGTTGCTTGGCTCGGGTCGGATCTGTGGAATTCCTTGAAGACCAGCTCTTGCTCTTCAGCAGGTATCCCGATGCCAGTGTCGATGACATACACATCGATACCTTTGCCACGGTGGCGCGCACCAACCAATACGCGGCCAGTCTTTGTGTAACGGATCGCGTTTGATACGAGGTTTTGCAGAATACGGCGAAGATACACGGGATCAGATTTCACATGGACCGATGTGGGTACGACGGACAGCTCAAGACCCTTCGCTGCGGCCGCACCTGAAAACTCTTCCAAAAGGCGCTCGAAAATCTGAGCCAACGAAAACTCTGAGATGTTTAGTGTTGCCTGCCCGGAATCGAGTTTCGAGATGTCCAGAAGAGCGCCCAGTATCGTTTCGACTGAGTGAAAGCTTTGCGAGATCCGCCCGACGATAGACCCCTGTTTGGGATCAAGATCTGTGTGCTCCAAGGACGAGATGAACAGCTTGGCGGCATTCACTGGCTGCAACAAGTCATGGCTGGCCGCTGCAACAAACCGCGATTTCGATGCGTTGGCCCGTTCTGCAGAATCTCGGGCCGCTCGAAGTTCATCCGTTCTTTCGACAACACGCTGTTCAAGGGTTTCATTGACCTGATGAAGATCCTTGTAGGTCTGCCGCAGCTTTGTGACGTCATTGAAGGACACAAGGAACGATCCATCAGCCATTTCCTGCCCAACCACATCATATTGAAAACCATTCATGGCCTCCAGTTCGCAACGCAGGATTCCACGGTTCTTGCGGGTCGACGCCCACTCGAACACCACTTGCGGCTGGCTTTCGGGGTTAAACACCACGCCGGGTTCAAAAAGCCTTTCAAACCGGGCCAAGCGCATTCCAGCCCGCGCTAGCCTGCGATGGATTTTCAGAATTTCGATGGCGGCATCGTTCCACTCGATCAGCTTACGATCCGCGTCGAAAATCAAAACGCCCTGCTCGATGTGTTCAAGCGTCGCTTTGACGATCTTGGCTTGCCGATCCAAAATTTTGGTGCGTTCTTCACGTTCCAGCCGTGTGTGATCGGTGATGTCGGTTTGCAGGACAATTGTGCCGCCATCCGGTGTGTTCTGCTCGCTGATCTGCAGCCAAAGGTCGTCCTTAAGCTCGAGCGTGAAGTTCACCGAGTTGCTTTCGTGAACCGCAATGCGTCGGCTCACCCAGTCTTCAACCGACATACCACCAGGCCGCACGATATACGCGCTGCCCGCGGTCAGACGAAGGTAGCTTTCAAAGCTCATGCCACGCTTGATGTCGCCAACGATATCCGGAAACATGGTCGAAAATCGCGAGTTCTTCATCACCAGAGTCTCGCTGGCGTCGAAAATTGCAAAGCCTTCCTGAATTGTCTCAACCGCTGACGACAGATCTTGTCGGGCTTTCTCGGCCTCGCGCTGAGCGGCAGCAAGCTGTGCGTTGGTGGCGTGAAGCACGTCCAGCGCTTCCTCAAGCTTACTGGTGCGTTGTTGGACTTCGCCTTCCAGAGCAATTGCGCGCTCGAAATGCATGTACCCTTTCGCGCTGTCTACAGTCGCCCGTTCCACGCGTGACATCAGCTTGTCGACAATGACCTTGAGCTTCTCGTTTTCGCGCTCAAGGCTGTCGGTTGCCTTCAAAAGGCCATCTGTCGAATGCGGGTCACTCATGGTCAGGTGGATAGATCGCTATTCCTGTCAGGGTCTGGTTTACATGCAGCATATTGTGCTGTTCGCCGTAAGTTGAGAACCCCACAACACGGTGCTTTCTCAGCTCGGCGGACATGTTGATAACTTCTTGTTTTTGCTCGGCTTCAAGCCGTCTGAGAATGCAGTCACACGCAAAAATCAAGTCCGGTTCGCAATCCGCCGAGAGCTTATCAAGCACCTCTTGCAAATGTTCCGAGATATTTCTGGCCTTTGCAACCGTCAGCACCATTCCTTCGTCGATTGAAGCGAAAAACCTGAGATGGCCGTTTTCTTCAACGCGCTGGATGGCGCGCACGTGGTGTTGGTCGCCCACAGAAACTACGATCGGATGCGAGGCAAAGATGAAGGGCGACAGTTGGTTCGGGTCAATGCCGACAATGCGCGCATATTCTGGGGCTGCGGGTTCGGCGTTGATCTCGGTCACAAGCCGTTTTTCAGGAATTGCACCAGTCACAACCAAGCGCTTCTCGGACGATTCAAAGTGGTCTTCTCGGAACACCTCGAACCGGCAATCACTGCGGACGACCAATACGATAGCGGCCTTGTTGCGCACCTGTCCGTTATAGAAGACTGGCGCGCTTTCAAATCGCAACCCGTCGCCCGAAGATCCGCCGAACAACTGTGTCGATCCAAGCGCTGTCGAGACATTCAGAACAAACGCGTCCTCTCGGCGTGACAGGCCATCCACCAGCAGAAACGCAAACTCGTGTTTGAAATCATGTCGTTGCGCCTGCGCGTCGTGGCGAAGCGCCAGAACTTCGCGGCCAATCGCGACCTCGTCCGGATCATCAAGGGCTTCAAATATACGCGCACTCGCGGCGAAATGTGATTGCGGGAAGCCAAGCGCGACAATCCTGTGCTCGCTATAGCCTTCATCGCAGATCTCGCCTGCAGTGCGTGCGCCCAAGATATGCGGGGCATTCAGATGAGCTTGCAGTTGTACGGTAAATTTTTCCAGCTCAACATCAGGCGAGGCCAAGACGATAATGCAGGCATAAGGGTCATCCCCCAATGCCTCGACCAACTTTCCAGCTGGGTCCGTTTCAGCCAACAAGTCGACTGATACGGTCACGACGATACGCGCGTCAGACTCGCTCAATCTGTTCCCCTCCCTGGAAATCTAGCTTTCGCCAGCATCCCCTGTGAGCGAAGCATAGCTGACTTTTTTTGCGAGTAATACAGCTTGTGTACGGTTTTGAACTCCAAGCTTGCGCATGATCGCAGTCAGGTGCGCTTTCACCGTCGTTTCGGCGATGGAAAGGTCATAGGCAATCTGCTTGTTAAGCTTGCCTTCGCAGATCAAATTCAGAATGACCGACTGCTGTGGCGTGAGGCTCGAGAGCTTCTCGACCACGTCCTGGTTTTCCTGCGACAGGAAATCCCCCTGCGGTGCGACGAAATCTTCGGGTGTATAAATTTCCCCATCCGCAACGATCTGGAACGCGCGGACAAGTTCTTCGCGCGGGCTGCCTTTTGGGACGAACCCAACGGCGCCGGAATCCAGAACGCTTGATGTTACGCGATTGTCCGAGATCGACGAGACCACGACGATCTTCGCGTCCGGCACGGCCGAGCGCAGCCGGATCAAGCCATCAACGCCGTCGACATCCGGAAGGTTTAGGTCCAGCACGATAAGGTCGGGCGCGGTTTCAGACACACGCTTCAGCGCATCTTTCAGCGTTGCGGCGGTCTGGATCATCGGCGCGTCGAAAATCTCTCCTACCGTCATGGCCATCGCATCGCAAAACAATGGGTGGTCGTCGATCAACAACAATCTCAATTCACTTGTTTCACCGAAACTCGGCATGACAACCTCAGCCATTTGCATTTTTCGCCTCTGAATTAAATAACGAAAGTGCAGAGCCCACAAGGTGCGGGCTCTGCTTGGTCTGACTTGGGTTAGTTAATGGTCGGGACTTTGAAGACCCAAACCGATCCACCTTGGTTCAGGAAGTTGACCTTCTTGGCCACTTCACCACCCCAGAGCGGAACCGCGCCCCCCCAGCCCGAGGCAACGGCAACATACTGTTCACCATCCTGATCCCAGGTGATGGGCTGGCCGACAATGCCCGATCCGGTCTGGAACTTCCACAGCTCCTCGCCGGTGTCGGCGTCGAATGCTTTCAGATAGCCTTCAGGCGTGCCGGTGAAGACAAGGCCACCAGCGGTGGTCATCACACCCGCCCAAAGAGGCGCATCGTTTTTGTATTCCCATTTGACGTCGCCGGTGTTCGGATCGATGGCCTTAAGGGAACCAATGTAATCCTCGAAGATCGGTTTGATCGTAAAGCCGGACCCAAGATAGGCAGCGCCTTCCTTGTAGCTGACGGGCTCGTTCCAGATGTCCATGCCCCATTCGTTGGACGGGACGTAGAACAGGCCGGTGTCCGGGCTGTGTGCCATGGGCATCCAGTTCTTGCCGCCCAGGAACGACGGAACCGAGAACACAACGTCGCCTTTGCCACCATCAGCGGCGTCGGCAGGGTTGCCGGGACGATTTTCCTCGACAAAGATCGGACGACCATTTTCGTCGATCCCTTCTGCCCAGCTGATGTCCTTCACGAAAGGAGAGGCCGAAACAAAGGCGCCGTCTTCGCGGTTCAGGACATAGAAGAATCCGTTCCGGTCAGCCGTTGCATAGCGCTTGTTGCCTTCAGCATCGACAAACGGAACCACTTCGTTCACGCCGTCAAAGTCCCAGCCTTCGCGTGGCGTGGTCTGGTAGTGCCATTTGATTTCGCCGGTTGCGGGGTCGATCCCGATCCGCGACGCAGCATAGAGGTTGTCGGCAGAGCCGTCCTTGGTGTCGCCAGCACCGCGCAGCCACGAGTTCCACGGGGCAGGGTTGCCCGCGCCGAAGACCAGCGTGTCGGTGTCCGCGTCATAGCTGCCACCCAACCAGGTCGCGCCACCACCGGTTTTCCAAAGATCGCCGGGCCAGGTCGCATTCAGCTCGCCGGTCATGGTGCTTTCTTCGCCGTTCAGCGTGCCCATGTGACCTTCGATCACCGGGCGGGTCCAGACCACTTCGCCAGTTTCGGCGTCGCGCGCCTGCACTTCGCCGATGATGCCGAATTCGCCACCCGAGTTGCCTGTGACAACCAGTCCATTCACGATAAGCGGCGCAGCGGTATAGGAATAGCCGGCCTTGTAGTCTGCGATCTTGTCTTTCCAGACAACGTCACCTGTCTTCAGATCCAGCGCGACGATCCGAGCGTCCAGCGTACCGAAATAAATCTTGTCACCGTAGATCGCGCCACCGCGGTTGATCACGTCACAGCAGGGCAGAATGCCTTCGGGCAGACGTGCATCGTATTGCCAGATTTCTTCGCCCGTCTTCACGTCGATGGCATACATGCGCGAATACGAACCGGTCACATACATGACACCGTCATAAATCAGCGGCTGGGATTCTTGCCCGCGCTGTTTTTCGCCACCCATCGAGAAGGCCCAGGCCGGAACCAGGTTCTTTACGTTATCCTTGTTGACCATGTCGAGCGGGCTATAGCGCTGTTGATGACGCCCCATCCCGTTGCTCACGATCTGTGTGGTGATGTTTTGATCGTTGGCGATGTCCTCTTCGGTCACCCCTGCGATCGACGCCGTCGCAGCGATAACCATCGCTGACGTCGCCAGTAGTAATTTTTTCATCGTGTCCTCCCAATCCGAGACGACAGAAACTCCAGATTCCTGTCGCCCAAAAAACTCGCGGAAAGTGAGTCTGAAAGGTATTGCCAATTGGTCGTATAGGAGATGCGGCCCCTGTTTGCCTACGCTTCATACAAACAGGGAGGACTGTTATGTTTGGATTCAAGAAGGCCGCGTTCAGCGCGGTATTTGCCTGTGTAACACAGGTGGCTTTGGCGGCAGATCTGCCCGTTATCAAGCTTGGTGCCTTGTCGTTTGGCACGGTGAACTGGGAGCTCGACACGATCAAGCACAATGGCCTCGACGAGGCGAATGGCTTCACGCTTGAGGTTGTTCCGATGGGCGGCGGCAACGCGTCTGATATTGCCTTCCTTGGGGGCGAGATCGACGTGATGGTGTCGGACGTCGTGTGGGCGGCTCGTCAGCGCGCCGAAGGTCGCGACGTGAAGTTCATTCCTTATTCCACCGCTGTTGGCGGCATCATGGTGAAGCCAGAAAGCGGCATCACCGATCTGGCAGGCCTGCAAGGCAAAAAGGTTGGTATTGCGGGTGGTCCGCTGGATAAAAGCTGGCTGATCCTGAAAGCCTATGCCGAGAAGACGGCGGGGCTGGATCTGCAGGCGATCACCAAGCAAGAATTCGGCGCTCCGCCGCTTATGTTCAAATCCGCGCTGACCGGGGAAGTCGATGCGGTGATCAACTTCTGGCACTTCCAAGCGAAGGCCAAAGCTGCGGGTCTGGTCGAGATCATCTCGGTCCAAGAAGCTGCCGAAACTCTTGGCCTTAGCACGACGACACCCCTTCTGGGTTACATCGTAAACGGCGATATGGACCCCAAACTGTCCGAGGCGCTTTATAATGCCTCGCGCGCCGCCAAGGATATTCTGCGCAACGACGCCGCCGCCTGGGAGGTTGTCCGCCCGCGCATGAAACCAAAAAACGATGCTCAGTTCGAGGCGCTTAAGGCCGGGTTCATTGCCGGGATCCCCGCCGGAACCGAGATCGACACCGATGCGGTTCAGGACATGTTGAAGCTAATGGGCGAACTTGGTGGTGAAGATCTTGTCGGCAAAGCCACATCTCTTCCAGCCGGGTTGTTCGTCGGCAGCTGACGCAGACAATGCGCCGAAACACAGGCATACGCATTTTTTCCTTGGGGCTGTTCCTTTTGTTTTGGAACGGCCTCTCGGTCTTGTTGGGGGATCCGCAGGTTCTGCCGTCCCCGTTGCAGGTCTTTCACGAAATGAGCGTGCTATGGCAGCAAGGCAAGCTGCAGGAAAACCTAGTGGCGACCGGTTGGCGCGTTACAGCAGCCTTCGGGCTGGCGATGCTCATCGGAGGCGCTTTCGGATATGCGATGGGCCGATCAGACAACTTGGACGCCTGGCTTGATCCATGGCTGATCATCTTCCTGAACCTGCCAGCACTTGTGCTGATCGTCCTGTGCTACCTCTGGGTGGGCCTGAACGAGTTTGCGGCCGTGCTGGCCGTTACGCTCAGCAAAGTGCCTATGACCACTACGATCATCCGCGAGGGCGCGCGCAATTCGTCATCGGCGCTGCGTGATCTGGCAAGTGTTTATCGGCTTTCACTGCTGACCAAGCTGCGCCACATCATTTTGCCGGAACTGTTTCCTCACATTGTCTCGGCGGCAAGAACCGGTTTTTCCGTGATTTGGAAGATCGTCTTGGTGGTCGAGTTTCTGGGCCGTCCAAACGGCATTGGACGGCAAATACACACGCAGTTCTCTTTGTTCGATGTGACGGGCGTGCTGGCCTATGCGCTCAGCTTCGTCATCTGCATCCTGTTCATTGAGTTTGCGATCATGCAGCCCAGTGAAAAGCGGGTCGGGAGGTGGCGTGTCGATGCTGAAGCTTGACCTTCACCGCAAATCCTTCGCGGGTCACTCTGTTTTGGAAGACGTTCATCTGGACCTGAAACACGGTGATCGGATCGCGATTTTTGGTCCGTCAGGCGTCGGCAAAACAACGCTTCTTCGCATTATCGCGGGGCTGGACAGGCGGTTTGATGGGACGCGCGAAGCACCGGATGAGATCGCTTTGATGTTTCAAAACCCGACCCTGCTGGAGTGGCGCACGACCAGAGAAAATCTTCAGGTTTTCCATCCTGCTTCGGAAGAAAAAGACATACAAGAGGCCCTGTCTCAAGTAGGTCTGCAAGACAAAGCTGGCCACTATCCGCGCCAGTTGTCGGTCGGGCAACAGCGACGCTTGGCACTGGCGCGTTGCTTCCTGACCCCTACGCCTCTGGTGCTGTTGGACGAGCCATTTGCCTCGCTGGATCAGAGCCTCAGGCACGAGATGCTGACGCTTACGCGTGCGTTCTTGGACAAAACCGGAAGCGCGCTGGTACTTGTGACTCATGCGCAGGACGAGGCTGAGGCGCTTGGGGCTGAAAGCTATGAGCTGCGCGACGTTCTGCAGCACGGCGCTGAGTTTGCGTCGCCGTGACACGGTCCGATATCATCAACGCTTTGTTCCGCTCGCTGCTGGGGGTGTTCCTACTGGCATTTGGAGCACAGTGGGCGGCGGCCGATCTGGTTGATGAAGCCGAATTGCGAGACGCCGTGATCGCCCCCTACAGCCTTGGTGAGCCGACGGACATCAACGGGGTTTGGGAGCTGCTGAACGGCAGTGGCGCGCGCGAAGGGTATGTCATTCAGTCCGAGGCGATCTCGCCTCTTCCCGGCTTCTCGGGGGCGGCGATCAATATGATGGTATTGCTGGATATGGATGGCGGATTCATCGATGTGAAACTGCTCAATCAAAGCGAGCCCATCTTCGTGTCCGGCATGGGGGAAGCGCCGTTTCGGCAGTTCTTGGAGCAATACCGAGGCCTGTCCATCAACACTCCCATCACCATCGGGACTAACTACGGTTCGGGTGGCGGTGGATCACTGGTCTATCTGGACGGTGTGACCAAGGCCACTGCTTCGGTTCGGATCGCCCACGAAAGCATCATGGCCGCAGCGCGCGAAGTGGCGCGACAAAAGCTCAAGGGTATTGCTCGCCCGCAAGAAAAAGTCGTGCTTAAGCCTGATTTGGACCAGACATTCACTTGGGATCAGCTGGTCGAAGAGGGCATCGCGCGCCATGTCGTTGCCACCCATGGCGAAGTGCGGGGCGAGTTTGCCGGGACGACTTGGCAAAGCGACGACCCCTTTCCCGGCGCCGACGACGGAGACCCTTTCATCGATCTCTGGATTGTAGACGTGACAGCACCGCCGGTTGCGAAAGCGGTGATGGGCGCGCGGATGCTGCGCGACTGGGAGCGGCTGGGGAGGATATCGCCAGACGACCAGACGCTTCTTTTGATCGAGGCTGGTGATCACGGATTGGTGTCAGAGGACTTCGTTCGAAACACCGCACCCTCGTGGATCGAGGCAAAACAGGACGATTTCCCCGTGTCCATGATGGATGCGGACCTGTTGATTGACCTGAAAGAGGGTCTGCCTGATGGTCAGGCCATGGTGCTGAGGCTCGATCGCAGGCTGGGATTCAACCCGGTGCGCGAGTGGCAACTTAGCCTTTTGGCGATCCGTTACCACGGGATGCTCCAGCCGCAGGAAGGCCAAGCGCGCTTCAGCTGGATGGTCAGGGCGGATGAACGGTTCTTCGACGTGCTCACCCCGCCCAAACCCTTGTCTCCGTTCGAAAGCGCATTGGTGAATAGACGCGCCGATCTGCTATTGCTGGGTGGTTTTCTGGTGTTGGTCTTTGCCCTTATGACGTTCAATCGTCGTTTCGTGCGCCGCCGCGAATATCGTCTGGTGCGCTATGGCGTACTTGCAGCGACGCTTGGCTTGATTGGGTGGTGGGGGCAAGGTCAGCTTTCGATCCTGACACCGATTGCGACCCTGTCCGCCGCAATGGCCGGGAAATCGCTCAGCTTCCTGCTTTACGATCCGTTTTCGCTTGTGATTTGGATCGCCGCGATCATCGGGTTCTTCATCTGGGGGCGGGCGCTTTTTTGCGGATGGTTGTGTCCGTTCGGCGCAATGCAAGAATTTGTTGGCGCGATCGCCAAGCGTTTGGGCGTTCGGCAACTGACGGTCTCGGGCATATGGGACCGACGTTTGAAGCTTATGAAATACGCTGTGCTGGCCGGTCTGGTCGCGACGTTGTTCTATCGCCCGGAACACGTTGAAACCGCTGCCGAGGTCGAACCTTTCAAAACCGCCATTTCGGTCTTCTTCCAGCGGGAATGGTACTACGTGTTCTACGCCATGATCTGCCTATTTGCATCGGCGGTCGTGTTCAAAGCCTATTGCCGTTACCTCTGCCCCCTTGGCGCACTTATGGCAATCGGCGGTTGGTTGCGTTTAACGCCTTGGATCGAACGCCGGGCCGAATGTGGATCACCCTGCCAATTGTGCAAAGTCAAATGCGATTACAAGGCCATCAAAACATCGGGAAAGATCGACTATTCCGAGTGCTTTGGTTGCCTGGAGTGCGTCGACATCTATGAAGATCGCAACAAATGCGTGCCACTGATCGTAACCGACAAGAAAAGGGTACGCGTGTCATGATGCAGCGAAGAAATGTCATCAAACTTGGGGCGGCCGCGCTGGGGGCATTGGCCCTGACGCGGTACAAACCAAGCCGGCGCGAATGGCACGGGCGCGGATTCGGCGCAAATCTGTCGGTGGTGTTTCAAGAAAGCGGCGAAGACGCGGACAGGACGTTCTCGGCAATTGAAGCCGAGGTTGAACGACTTGAGAATGTGTTCAGCCTGTTCCGTCCACACTCGGCCATTTCACGGTTGAACCGAGAAGGGGTTCTGCACAATCCGCCGGAAGATCTGGTTGCGCTGCTGAATATGTCAAAAGAGGTCTGGGCCGCGACTGACGGGGTCTTTGATCCTACCATACAGTCGGTCTGGCAAGCAGAGCACGCTTCCCCACTCCCTCCTGCCGGGTTTGGGACGATTGACGTCCAACGCGACATCATCCGGTTCGAAAAACCAGACACAGCCCTGACGCTGAATGGGATCGCGCAGGGATATGCGAGTGATCAGCTGTCTCGCCTATTGCAGCGCCGTGGCCAAGCCGTACATCTGGTCGATCTCGGAGAATTCGCGGCGGGCGACGGCGATTGGCGTTTGGGCATCGAGAACGATGAGGCACAGCGGCTAGGGTATGCCGATTTGGAAAATCTTGGCCTTGCGACCAGCGCTCCGGGCGCCATGATACGCGCCAATGGTCGGGCACATATCGTGCACCCTTTGGGGCGCGCTCCCGTTTGGAAAACCGTCACGGTTCAAGCGCAAAGCTCGGCGCTGGCGGACGGGTATTCCACCGCGCTTTCGCTCATGCCCAAACCAGAGATCGGCGCGCTTGATTTCCGCGCCCTTGGGATCGTCAATGTCTGGTTGGAAAGTCACGAAGGCGACGTGATACAGATGGGCTGACGTTTAGTATTCCGGGGCGGCGTGGCTCACGCCGTATTTCTCGAAAATGGCTGCGATCCGGCCATCGGCCAACGCATCCGCAATCGCGTAGTCGGCGGCATAGGACAATTCGCGGAAATTGTGACGCACAGCGATGCCCAGCGTCCATGTATCGAGCGCGAAGTTCACAAGCGGCGGGGTGGCCACTGCGATGGCATCACTTTGGTCGAGATGCTCCAGAATGCTCTTCACGCCCATGACGGCATCCACTTCCCCTGCTTCCATCGCAGCGAAGGCGTCTTCGTGTTCCGGGTAGTGGCGAATGTTGGGCAGTAGCATACCGCCGTTGAAGTTCGACAGATAGAAATCCGAGATCGTGTGGTTTTCAACGCCCACCTTGTGAAAGCGGTAATAAGGCGTTGTCGGAGCATCATCCGGGAATACGTCGATGCGATAAGCCGTCGCCAATGTCTCGTTGAAATACTGACCGTTCAGAACGACAAGTTCGTTCCGGCATTGCAGGTCTTTACTGTAAGGCACATGCATCATGATGTTCGATACCCGGCCACCAATCAACGGCCCCTTCCAGACCTGATTGCGCAGATCGGCATCGACGTTTTCGTCGGCGGTCACGAAGTTGAAGCGCGCCTCGACACCGATATCCTCGGCAATGATGCGCGCGATCTCGATATCGATGCCTTTGGGCTTGCCGCCCTCCTCCCACGAAAATGGAGCGAAGTCATCATAGACAGCAAAAGTTAGAAACCCTCGTTCAAGGATTGTGTCGAAGTCCTGCCCAACGTCGATCCGAGTGTCCGAGCGGTTCGGGACCACGTCGTCATAGCCCTTGGCCAGATCTTCACATCGAGCCAGCGCGTGCCCGGAGGTGCCGGCCAATAGGCCGAGCACCAAGACAATATGAATCCAGAACCGCACGCCGATCAGTTTGCAGCTGACAGGCCGATGGTCAAGATCTCGGCTGCTTTGCCAAAGCTTTGGGCGCTGCCGTCCAATGCCAATGCGGCACGAGAGACGGCCGATTCTGCCACCGGTGCATCCGATCCAGTTTCAGCCGAACTGTTGATGTCAGTCAGTTCACTGCGCAAGGCGGCGACCTCGTCGCTCAGTGCTGCAGCGTCGGCACCACCCTCGATCTCAACCGCACGGGTTTTCAGATAGTCGCGGATTTCGGACAGGCGGGACTGATGATCGTCAAACGCTCCATCGTCTGGGCGCGTTTCGACATAGGTGCGGATCGCCCATGCCGCTTCCTGACCAAGCAATTCCCCGAAAGCAGGCATCTTGGTGATGCCGTTTTGGGTCATGCCATTACGGTAGCGTTCGAGATACCATTCGTCGCCGTCCCAATCTGCACTGAGATAGCGCAGGTCCGGAGCAAGTCCGCCGGATACCACTTCCAGCCCATGGCACCGTGCACAGTTCTGGTTATAGCCAGACGCGCCGATGTCGATGGCGGCTTGCCAGTTTTCGCCAGCCGGGTCACGCCAAGGGTTTTCTTCAAGCCATTCCTCACCAAGGTCAGGAAGGCCGGCTGTGTCCACAGCCTGTGGGGCTACGTCGCCGTGAGCAAAGGCAGCAGCGGCGGCAAGAATGAACGGTGGCACAAGCATCCGTGTCGAGAGTTTCATTGTGTCTCCTCCAAGCTTTTGAAACTTTCTAATTGGCTTGCTGCGACTGCACTATTCGACCTTTGTCCAACTACTCGAACGTCTAACAATCAGAGACACTCTTTTTTTAGGGAGGAACTGATGACGAACTTATTGAAATCATTTGTCGTCATGCTGGTTGTTGGCTTGCTCGCAAACATTTCCAACGCCGCGGACAATCAGCGCGACATAAATGTGCTCTACCTCAGGATTGCCACTCCTGAACGCCCCGTCCTGTCGAATCTAGATCCGATCCCCGAGGATCTGGGCCTTGCAGGCGCTAATCTGGCTGTTGCTGACAACAACACGACGGGCGGCTTCATGGGATATCAGTTCGTCATGGAAACCGTCGATCTGGCCGAGGGCGATCTGGAGTCCGCGCGCGCGGCCTTGCAGGGCAGCGACGCCCCCTATGTGCTGCTAGACATGAGCGCCGAGGAAATGATCAGCCTTGTGGACGGGACCGAAGCGCGGCTGTTTTTCAACATACGGTCCTATGACGACAGTTTGCGTGGCGAAAACTGCCGCGCCACGCTTTTGCACACATTGCCAAGCTATGCCATGCGCGCCGACGCGCTTATGCAATTCGTCTTGAAGAAGCGATGGGATACGATGGCGCTTGTAACAGGCAATGCCGCTGAGGACGCCAAATTTGCTCAAGCGCTGCACAAAGCCTCGAAGAAATTCGGGATGAGCTTCGCGACAGAAGAACCTTGGGTTCTGGATGGCGATCTGCGCAGGCAGGCTGGCGCGGAAGTCCCGTTGCTGACCCAGAAGCTTGGTGACTATGACGTGCTGTTCGTTGCCGATGAACACAACGATTTCGCGCGTTACCTTGCCTATAATACTTGGCTTGCCCGCCCGGTTCTTGGTGGCGATGGCCTTCGCGCTACCGGTTGGGACCGGGTAAACGAACAATGGGGCGCTGCCCAGTTGCAAAGCCGATTCCACGAACTATCGGGCCGGAACATGCAGGACGTGGACTATGCCGCATGGGCCGCGTTGCGCGCCGTGGACGAAGCCCATCTGCGAACAAGTTTTGCCCCCATCAACGACATTCGCGCCTTCCTTCTGGGCGGAATCGAACTGGCTGGGTTCAAGGGTCGCCCCCTGTCATTCCGCAACTGGAACGGGCAGATGCGCCAACCTATTGGGCTGACGCACGCCTCGGCTCTGGTTGCGATGGCTCCGCTTGAGGGATTTCTGCACGCCAGAAACGAGTTGGACAGCCTTGGTGCTGACGAACCGGAAAGCCAATGCATAGCATTCGGAGAATGAAGCAATGAAAATGAACACCTGTCTGGCGGCCTTGATCGCCCTTCTACCCGCTGCGGGCTTCAGTGACGAGATCTGGGTTTCGAACGAAAAAAGCGACACGATCTCGGTGATCGATGTCGATACATTGGAGGTCATAAAGGAATACGAGGTCGGGGAGCGTCCGCGCGGTATCCTGTTTTCGAGCGACTACAAGTATCTCTATATTTGCGCGTCGGATTCAGATTCGGTTCAGGTGCTGGATGTCGAGGCCGGCAAGATCATCCACGAACTGCCCTCAGGCGAAGACCCCGAACAATTCGCGCTGCATCCCAATGGGAAGCTGCTTTACATCGCCAATGAAGATGATGCCGTGACCACTGTCGTGGATACCGAAACCCACCACGTTATTGCGCAGATCAACGTGGGGGTTGAACCGGAAGGGATGGCGGTCAGCCCCGATGGCAAGACGACGATCACAACGTCTGAAACCACCAATATGGCGCATTGGATCGACACGGAAACGAACAGCATCTACGCCAACTCTCTGGTCGATGCCCGGCCACGCCATGCCGAGTTTACCGCAGACGGCAGCAAGCTTTGGGTTAGCTCGGAAATCGGCGGCACGGTTGCCGTGTTCAACACCGCCGATCAAAGCCAGATCGCCAAGATCGCGTTTGAGATCACCGGCGTTCATCCCGACAAAGTTCAGCCTGTCGGGGTCGAGCTGAATGCTGACAACAGCCTTGCCTATGTGGCGCTCGGCCCGTCCAATCACGTCGCCGTGGTCGATACCGCAACCTACGAGGTGCTGGACTATGTTTTGGTGGGGCGCCGTGTCTGGCACATGGCGTTCTCGCCTGACGGAACTAAGCTGTTCACGACCAATGGTGTGTCTGGCGACGTCAGCGTTGTCGATCTTGCCACCAACAAAGCCATCAAATCCATCAAAGTGGGCCGCTTCCCTTGGGGCGCGGTCGCACGCCCGACCAGTTGAGGAGCCACAAATGAAAAAAGCCATTATCCTTGCCAGTCTGCTGGCCGCAAGCACCGCGTTTGCGGATGACGATGACGACAGTCTGGGCATGGCCGGACTGTTGTCGGGATCCAACAAGATTGACCTTCCTGAAGTTATCCTGTCCGTCGGCGAGCCTCTGGCCGACGCTCCGTGGGAACTGAAATCAGGCAAGTATTACGAGGTCGAATTTACGGCAGACGGGTCGGGCGAAATTGGTCTGGCCGGAAATGATTTCTTCCGCGCGATCTGGGTGGACGAAGTTGTCATCGAAGGGTTGGAAATCCGTCCCTACGCGCTACACTCGATCGAGTTTGACGACGCGGGGACGATGGAAATCGGCTTCGTCGCAATCAAACCCGGAAAATACGAGCTGCGCATTCCGGGCAGCACCGGCGAAAGCCAGGCGATACAGATCGAGATTGAATGACCAAAGCCGTTGTCCTGGAAGATGTGGACCTAAGTTATGGGCCTCGCACCGTCCTTTCGCAGTTTTCGCTGCGATTGGACGAAGGTTCTTTTACCGCTCTTCTGGGACCTAACGGGGCTGGAAAATCAACAATCTTCAACCTGATTGCGGGCCTTCTTCTGCCAGATCGCGGTGACGTGCGCGTGATGGGGCAGTCCCTGATGACGTCGCGCGCGGGATTGCGTGACGTCGGCATGGTGTTTCAACAATCTGCGTTGGATATTGAACTCTCAGTCGCACAGAATTTACGTTATTTCGCTGGGTTGCACGGGATTAAAAAACCCGCGGACCGGATCGAAAAGCTTCTGGCGCAGTTTGGCCTTGAAGGGCGCGAGAGAAGCTCGGTGCGCGACTTGAATGGCGGGCACCGTCGCCGTCTGGAAATCGCTCGCGCGCTGTTACCCAGCCCAAAGATTTTACTGCTTGATGAGCCCACAACTGGACTAGATCCTGCGTCCAAACAAGCGATCGTTGATGAAGTGCATGCGATGAGCGCTCACGGCGTGACGGTCCTTTGGATTACTCACCTTTTGGATGAGCTTTGGGCCGAAGACGATGTGATTGTTTTGCAATCTGGACAGATCGCAAGTCGCGGCGGATTTGCGGAGCTTGGAGGCGCAGAAGAGCTGTCGCGACACTATGCAGGCCACGAAAGACCGCAGCTATGATGACATGTCTCAAAGCCATCATCATCCGCGAGCTTTTGCGTTTCCTGCACCAGCGCGAGCGGTTTCTTGCGGCACTTGTCCGCCCGCTTGTCTGGCTTTTCATTTTCGGGGCAGGTTTTCGTGCGGCACTTGGCCTGTCGATTATCCCACCCTACGAAACTTACATCCGCTACGAGACATATATCGTCCCTGGCCTGTGCGCGATGATCGTGCTTTTCAACGCCATGCAGTCCTCGCTTTCGATGGTCTATGACCGGGAAATGGGATCCATGCGGCTTTTGCTAACCGCGCCGGTGCCTCGCTGGTGGATCCTTCTGGCAAAACTTCTGGCCAGTGCGTTCGTGTCGATCCTGCAATGCGTCGTCTTTCTGGCGATCGCTTGGGTGTTTGATATCCGAATGCAGTGGGGTGGTTATCTTGCAGTATTGCCCGCCCTGTTCCTTGTCGGGCTGATGTTAGGAGCCATGGGGCTTTTTCTATCCGCCATGATCACGCGACTTCAGAATTTCGCAGGCGTTATGAATTTCGTAATCTTCCCGATGTTCTTCCTGTCCACAGCGCTTTACCCGCTTTGGCAGATGCAGGAGAACGCGCCTTATATTGCATCGGTGGTCGTCTGGAACCCGTTCACATACGCGGTCGAGCTCATCCGGTTCGCTCTTTACCAGCGGCTGGAACCAATAGCGCTTTCAATAGTGTGTGTTTGCACTGTCTGGTTCTTCCTTCTAAGCCTGTGGGGATATGATCCGACAAAGCCATTTCTACGGGCAAAAGTTGGCTAGGTCTGGCTTGCTTGGACCTGACTGCTAAGCAGGGCTACATCCTATTGAGATGAGCATCGATCGATCCGCCAAAGAGTTGTCTTGCCGTTTCGCATTGTATGAGTTTACAGACATCAGATTTTCGGATGCAGCGAAAAGGGCTGTGTCAGAGAAAGCCTACTTGAGACGGGCATGGCGCCAGTTTAGCGTCCTGCCATGCCCAAACCATCCCCATTCCGCTATTTCAAAACCAGTCCCGAGATCATCCGTTTGGCGATGAAGGCAGGAAGGGCCGATAGATATCGGCCCTGTCCCGGTTTTTTTGTGCGCGTTAGCCCAGAACGGCCTTTACCGCATCAACTGTCCCGGCCACGACCTGATCGGCCTCTTCGCGGGTCAGGCAGAAGGGCGGAGCAAAGCCAAGGATGTCGCCTTGCGGCATGGCGCGGGCGATGATCTTGGATTGCTCCAATAGCTTGGCCGAGATCTGCGGCCCGATCTTGTCGGCGGCGTCAAAGAAAGTACGGCTGTCCTTGTCTTTCACGAATTCGACGGCACAGAGCATCCCTTCGCCGCGCACGTCGCCGACATGGGTGTGATCGGCTAGCGCAGCACGCATGGTATCGTTCAGGTAGGTGCCGACCTGGCCTGCGTTCTGCACGAGGTTCAGGTCATCGATCAGCTTCAGGTTCGCAACACCCGCCGCGGCCCCGATCGGGTGCGCCGAATAGGTCCAACCATGGCCAATCGGGCCGTTTTCGTCCGTCCCCTGCTCAAGCACTTTCCAGACCTTGTCCGACACGATCGAGCCAGACAGCGGCGCATAGGCCGACGTTAGGCCCTTGGCGATGGTGATGATATCGGGTTCCATGCCGTAGTGATCCGAGCCGAACATGGTGCCGAGGCGGCCAAAGCCGGTGACGACCTCGTCGGCTACCAGAAGAATATCGTGTTTTTTCAGCACCGCCTGAATGGCGTTCCAATAGCCAGCGGGCGGGGGCACGATGCCGCCCGTGCCTAGAACCGGCTCGCCGATGAAGGCGGCGATGGTGTCGGCCCCTTCACGTTCGATCAACGCCTCCAGCTCGGCCGCGCAATGGGCAACGAACTGCTCTTCCGTTTGATCCAGATCGGCGCGGCGATAGTAATACGGCGCTTCGGTGTGGATCACCTGTTCGACCGGCAGGTCGAATTTCTTGTGAAAGAGCTCGAGCCCCGTCAGCGATCCCGTGACCAACCCCGACCCGTGATAGCCACGCCAGCGCGAGATGATCTTTTTCTTTTCGGGGCGACCAAGGATGTTGTTGTAGTACCAGATCAGTTTGACGTTGGTTTCGTTCGCGTCCGAGCCTCCAAGGCCAAAATAGACCTTGGACATGTTCTTCGGCGCACGATCCAAGATCATTTTCGACAGCGTGATCGAGGCTTCGGTGCCGTGACCGACATAGGAGTGGTAATAGGCCAGCTCTTTAGCCTGTTCACCAATCGCCTCGGCGATCTCTTGTCGGCCATAGCCGACGTTCACACAGTAAAGCCCAGCAAAGGCATCCAGCAGCTTGTTGCCGTCACGATCCTCGATAAAGACGCCAGAGGCAGTCTTGATCACACGGTTCGGGCTTTCACCGCGGGCGTGTTGGGCCAGGTGGGTCGAGGGGTGGAAAAAGTTCTCGCGATCCCACTGGTCGAGTTGGTCGTTTTTCAGCATTTGCGTTCCTTTCTTGTCCGTGTGCGATCACGCCCAATCACGGCAGATGTATTTGATTTCGGTGAATTCTTCCATGCCCAGTCGCGCCCCTTCGCGGCCCAGACCAGATTGTTTCGTGCCGCCAAACGGGATCGGCGCGCCAGTGACCTTGGTGCGGTTCACTGCGACCATGCCATATTGCAGCGCGCGGCTAAGCCGATAGATACGTCGCGGTTCATGGCTGTGCAGATAGGCGACCAGACCGTATTCGCTGTCATTGGCGCGGGCGACGACTTCGTCCTCGGTATCGAACGGAGTGATCGGGGCGACGGGTCCAAAAGTCTCTTCCGTCATGATGCAGGCATCCGCAGGCACATCGACCAGCACGGTCGGTTCATAGAACAGCGGCCCCAGCGGATGGCGTTTGCCGCCGAAGGCCAGCTTGGCCCCTTTCCCCAACGCATCGGCCACGTGCTCTTCCTGTTTTTGCACTGCCTTTTCGTTCATCAGTGGTCCGATATCCGGGTCATCCATACCGTTCCCTACGGTCAGGGCCTTTGTGGCGTCGATGAATTTGGCGCAGAAGTCATCATAGATGGCGCGCTCCACATAGATACGATTGGCCCCCAGGCAGTCCTGCCCGGACGTGGCGAATTTCGCCTTGATGGTTTCCTCGACCGCCACATCCAAATTGGCGCCCTTGAAGATGATGACCGGAGCATGGCCGCCCAGCTCCATCACCAGCCGCTTCACTGTTTCGGCGGACTGGCGATACAGCAGCTTGCCCACGTTGGTCGAGCCAGTGAAAGACAACGCGCGCACGCGCGGGTCGTGTGTCCAAGGTTCTACTACGGTCGGAGCGATGCCGGTGACGACATTGAAGACGCCTGCCGGAATACCCGCGCGTTCGGCCAGTTCGGCCAGTGCCAGCGCGCTATAGGGTGTTTCACCCGAAGGATGTGCCACCACGGAGCAGCCCGCCGCCAACGCTGCGGCCGCCTTGCGTGTCAGCATGGCCGAGGGGAAGTTCCACGGGGTAATCAGGGCCACCACGCCCACGGGTTCGCGCCACAGCTCAACCTCGGCATCGGGCAGATGGCTGGTGACGCCTTCGATATTAGGGCGCTTGGCCTCTTCTGAATAGAACTCGACAAAGGCCGCGCCATAGTCGATCTCGCCGCGCGCCTCTGAGATTGGCTTGCCCTGCTCCAGCACCATGATGCGCGCCAGATCTTCCTTGTGCTTCAGTTGAAGCTCGAACCAGCGGCGCAGAATGGTGGCACGTTCCTGCGGCAAGAGCGCGGCCCATGCCGGAAAGGCCGCCTGAGCAGCGCCGACAGCGCCAGAGGATTCCTCTGGCGACATCGCCGCCACATCGCCAAGGTGATCGCCATTTGCAGGGTCTGTTACAGCAAAGCTTTCACCAGACTGTGCGGCCATCCATTTTCCATTAATATATGAAAAAGAACGCACTAGCGCTTTGTCTTCGATATCTGAACGTGCAGAAAGTGCCGTTTCTGACATTGTGCCCTCCTCTTGTTGCAGAGGATTTTGCCGGATCTGATAAGAAGAAGAGTCCAAATTAGAGGGGTGTTCCAGACGATTCAACTGTCTCGCATGTCGCCAAGCAGTATGTCGAAGGGCACGCCTGCTGGCCCCTTTACCGGTTTGGTCACGATATAGGTGAAATAACGGGACAGGCCGATGCGTGCGTCCAGCATTTCGTCGATCAGGCGTTGATAGGAATCGATGTCGCGGGTGACGATTTGCAACAGATAGTCGAACCCGCCGCCAAGCGCCCAGCAGGCCACGACCTCGTCATAACGGCTCATTGCGGCTTCGAAGGCGCGGAAGCTGGCGGCGGTGTGATCGGTGATCTCGGCCGCCACGAACACCGTCACATGCGGCGCAAGTTTCTTCAGATTGATGCGGGCGCCATACCCTTCGATCAGGCCTGCGTTTTCCAGCTTTTTCAGACGCTCCCAACAAGGCGTAGGCGACAGGGCGATCCTGTCGGCCAGCGCAGCCTTGGTGATCCGTCCCTCTTGGGTGAGAACTGACAGGATCTGGATGTCGCGTTTGTCTAGCATCATCTGGTCACGCCTGAATGACAGTTCCGGCAGAGCCGAAATGTTTGCGGACATGGGTGGCGATGGCAGTATCCTGCGCACCGGTACCGGTGAGGTCGCAGATGGTGATCGCGTCAAAAGACGTACGGCCGGGTTTGGCCCCGGTGATCACCTCGCCCAGCTCGGCTGGCGTGCCTTTGTCCCAAAGGCCGGCCGTCTTGGCTGCTTCAAGCTCGCCCGAGACCGCGCATTGGCTGACGCTGTCGCAGATATACGCGTCCGCCACGATCAACGCAGCGGGATCGATCTCGTTTTTCCCGGTCTGGTCCGAGCCCATAGCCGTGATGTGCAGGCCCGGATGCAGCCACTCGGCCCGCAATACTGGTTCGCGCGCGGGGGTGGCGGTGACCACAAGCTGCGACCGGGCGACCAGCTCTGCCGGATCCGTCACCACCTTGGCCTCGACCCCCAGCGCCTTGGCCAGATCGGCAGCGCAGGCGGCGGCCTTGTCCGGGGCGCGGCCATGCACCAGAACCCGCTTGAACGGGCGCACGAGATGCGCGGCGATCATTTGCAGACGTGCTTGCGCACCGGTCCCAATCACGCCTGCGGTGTCCACCATCCGTGGCGCCAAGTGACGCGCAGCAACAGCGCCTGCAGCGGCAGTGCGCAGATCGGTCAGGTAGCCATTGTCCAGAAAGAGAGATTCCACCAACCCGGTCTTGGCCGAGAACAGGATCATCAGCCCATTCAGGCTGGGCAGGCCTAATTTCGGGTTGTCAAAAAAACCGGGGCTAACCTTGATCGCGAACCCGTCAAAACCCTGAATATAGGCGGTTTTCACGTCCACCTCGCCATTCGCCTCGTGTAGGTCCATTGACAGGATCGGCGGCATCACAACCTTGCCCGAGGCCAACGCCGTGAAGGCCTGTTCCACCACGTCAACGGCGGTCAGGTCGAGCCCTACAGCCCGCCTTAGTTCCGCTTCGGTGACGATCTGAATGTCATGCGCCATAGGTTTTTCCCTCCACTTCAAGGTCCCCGATCATCACGTCTTGCCCTGTCATGAGTTTCGCGAATGTTGGCATGTCCAGATTGCGCCCCGTAATCACCGTACCGACAGGGCCGTTTGGTGTGGGCAGTTTTCCCGCCAGCATCGCGGCCTGTCCGACGACCGATGCCCCTTCGGCCACGATGCGATCCTCGTAGAACATCACCTGCATGGCGTGCAGGATTTCGCTTTCGGTTACCAGAATGGTGTCATCCAGAAGATCGCGGCAGATGGGATACGACAGCTGGTTTCCCAATCCGATACCCCCGCCCAGGCTGTCCGCAAGCGAGGCGAATTCCGGCACCTCGACCGGTTCGCCCGCGTGGATCGACGCATGCATGGCCGCGCCGCGATCCATGGTGATACCGATCACCGTGATTTGCGGATTGATTGCCTTGGCTGCCGTGGCAATGCCAGCTGCAAGGCCGCCGCCCGACAGCGGCACAAGGAGCATATCCAGATCTGGCCGTGCCTCGAGCATTTCAAGCCCAATCGTGCCCTGACCACTGATCACATGAAGGTCGTCGAAGGGCGAGATCTCGACCAGCCCTTCAGCATCGCACAGGCGTTGGCTTTCCTGCATCGCCTCGTCCTGCGTGGTGCCGATGATGCGAACATCCGCACCCAGCGCCTTGATCCCGTCGATTTTGGCCTGTGGCACAAGTTCCGACATGCAGATCACCGCCCGCATCCCGCGCCGGTTGGCGGCAAAACTCACACCGCGCCCGTGATTTCCGGTTGAGCAACAGGTCACGCCGCGCACATCGTCCGGCAGCGCCATCACCGCCGACATTGCGCCACGCAGCTTGAACGCCCCAACTGGCTGCATGGTCTCCATCTTCATTAGAAAGTCATGGCCAGCCACATTCGACATGAACGGGGACGGGATCAGGGGCGTGTTGTCTGCGACACCGCGAATCCGATGCCGCGCCTCAAGTATGTGGTGAAGTTCGAGAGCCATTTCAGTCATCCGAGGTCATCGCTTTCCTTGTCTGTCGCGGCGTATTCGTAGCCCCGACGGTGCTATAATTAAATGCGAAGTGCACCGGTTGCTGCTATTTGTGTACAACATCATGACGGGTTTGTTTTGGTCAATCAGGAAAAACGACATATGGGTGCCGTTTTTGTGCGATAATCCCCCTTATGCTCGCGTTTAGCTTGGTGGAAGGCACAGACCGCTTCGCAGTGCGGTTCAAGTTGTGCACAACGATCCGTACTTAATCATGAGGTTGCGATGCCCATCGAACATGCTCCGTTCAGTCAGGCTGAATATGATCGTCGAATTTCCAAGACCCGAAAGGCGATGGAAAAAGCAGGGCTGGACCTGCTGTTTGTCACCGATCCATCGAACCAGGCTTGGTTGACCGGCTATGACGGCTGGTCCTTCTATGTCCATCAGGGGGTGCTTCTGGGGCTGGAAGGAGAGCCCATCTGGTGGGGTCGGTTTATGGATGCCTTGGGCGGGCGACGGACGTGCTGGATGTCTGACGACAATATCCACGGATATGCTGACAACTATGTGCAATCCACCGTGCGCCACCCGATGCAGGATCTGGCCGGACATATCCGCGCGCTGGGATTAGAGGCCGCCCGCATCGGCGTCGAGATGGAGAATTACTATTATTCGGCCAAAGCGCACGCTGTGCTGGTCGAAGAGTTGCCAAACGCCAGCCTGCAGGACGCAACTGCCTTGGTGAACTGGCAGCGGCTGGTGAAGTCCGACGAAGAGATCGGATTCATCCGCAAGGCCGCGCGTATTTCTGAAAAGGTCATCCAGACAGCGATCGACCGTGCTGCGCCCGGCGTGCGCAAGAACGATCTGGTGGCTGACATTTTCCACGCCGGAATCACAGGGGTCGATGACGATTGGGGCGACTATCCCGCCATCGTCCCGCTGACACCCTCGGGTCTGGATGCAACTGCCGCTCACCTGACTTGGAATGGCGCTCCTATGAAGGCAGGAGAGGCCACATTCTTCGAACTGTCGGGCTGCTACAGGCGCTATCACGCGCCACTGTGCCGGACGGTCTATCTTGGCAGCCCACCGCCCGAAATGCTGGCAGCCGAGCAGGCGCAGATTAAAGGGATCGCCGCCGGGCTAGAGGCCGCCCGCGCCGGCAACCGGACCTGTGACATTGCCAATGCATTCATGGATGTTCTGGCAAAACATGGCATCAAGCGGGAAGGGCGCATGGGCTATCCCATTGGGCTGAGCTATCCGCCGGATTGGGGCGAGCGTACGGCCTCGATCCGAACCGAGGATGACACCGTTCTGGAACCGGGCATGGTGTTCCACTTCATGCCGGCGCTCTGGATGGACAGCTGGGGACTTGAGACCACCGAAACCATTCTGATCACCGAAAACGGACCTGCCGAGGCCTTGTGCAATATGGAGCGAAAGCTCTTCGTGAAGGACTGATCGTGAGCGCTCTTACAGATACAAAGACCCTTTTGGGGGAGTTGATCGGCTTCCCCACGGTATCCTCGGACAGCAATCTGGATATGATCCTGCATCTTGCCGAGCGTTTGTCGGACTGTGGGGCCGAGGTTGAAATCTGGCATGACGAAACCGGGACCAAGGCCAATCTGTTCGCCACATTAGGACCGAAACGCGATGGGGGTATCGTGTTGTCGGGGCATTCCGACGTGGTGCCGGTGACCGATCAGGACTGGACCTCGGATCCGTTTGTGATGGACGAACGCGAGGGCAAATGGTTCGGGCGTGGGACCTGCGACATGAAAGGGTTCATTGCTGCAGCCGTCGCCATGGCACCGCGCTATGCGGCGCTGGACTTGCGCCGCCCGGTACATTTTGCTTTCACCTATGACGAGGAAGTCGGCTGTTTCGGCGCGCGTGCGCTGGCAGACACTTTGCGTGAAAAGGGCATCAAACCCGCAGTTGCGATCATAGGCGAACCCACCTCGATGCGGATCATCGAGGGGCACAAGGGGTGCTATGAATACACGACGCACTTCACGGGGCTTGAAGGGCATGGGTCCGGCCCCGATCGCGGTGTGAATGCAGTGGAATATGCGGTGCGTTATGTTTCGAAATTGTTGGAGATGAAGGCAGATCTACAGAGCCGCGCACCACAGGGAAGTCGCTTCGAACCGCCCTGGACCACCATCAATACCGGCGCGCTGATCGGGGGAGTGGCCCACAATGTGATCCCCGGAAAAGCCCGGATTGAATGGGAAATGCGCCCGGTTCAGCAGTCAGATGCCGACTATGTGAAGGACGCGTTGCACCAGTTTTGTGCGCATACGCTCATCCCGGCAATGCAGGCCGTGCATCCCGAGGCCGGGATTGAGACGGAAGTGATTGGCGAGGTGGACGGGCTGGAACCCATGGCCGAGAACGAAGCGCGGGATCTGGTGATGGAGCTGACGGGCGCCAATGGGGCGGACGTCGTGCCCTTCGGGACCGAGGCCGGTATTTTTCAGGGGCTCGGCATGTCGGTTGTCGTCTGCGGGCCCGGCTCGATTAATCAGGCGCACAAGCCGGATGAATATGTCTCGATCGATCAGATGGAGCAATGTTTGGACATGCTTGCGCGTCTCTCGTCCAAGCTGGTTTGATATGATCGTGATGTGGGCCGTTTCCGCTGCTTTGGACCACTGCGCGCTGGGGTTTACTCTGCCCCAGCAGGGCGTAAACTGTTCATCCATCGAAGGATCGTCCCCGTGAGCTCAGCCATTTTTGAAAACAGCGACTTCAAAGCACGCGATCGTTTCGAAATCCTGCATCTCGAACTTCGCAACCGGATTTGTCTGCTGGATTACGCCCCCGGTATGCGGCTTTCCGAGACAGAGCTGGCGGAAGAATTTGGCGTGTCACGCACTCCCCTTAGACGGGTTCTGGCGCGGCTTGAAGATGAGGGACTGGTGCATTCGGCGCATGGTGTTGGAACCTTCGTGACCGATGTGAATATTGAAGAGCTGGCGCAGACATATCAACTGCGTATGGAGCTTGCGGAACTGGTGGGGAAACTGTGCCCTCAGCTGCCGGATGACGCACTTTCCGCGCGTCTTTCTGATCTGTCGCATCGCGCCAAGGCACTTGTGCAAAACCCAGAACCGCGCGCCTTTGCACAGCTTAATATGGACTTTTTCCTTGCGCGGCTGGAGCTGTCCAACAACGCGCCTCTGCGCGAGATTTCCGAGAGGCTTTATATTCAAACCACTCGGATCTGGCTGAAATCCTTCTTCGCGTCGATCATTGATCTTAACGAAGAAATTCGTGTGTTCGCGCGTGAGGTCGACGAAGTGACCGCAGCGATTGAACTGGGCGACCTTCAGGCTGCCGCACTGATTCAGCGGGCACATATCTCGATGAGCTATAGCCGTATGAAGCGCTGATGCCCGATGAGAGGTCGCCGCGCGGTTGATCTCGAACCAAAGATTTCGGAAATCTTCGATTTGGCTGCCGGTAAACCGTTTGGCCAAACTTGACCAAGATCATAGTGGTTGGTCCGGCGTAGTGAGTAGCGTCAACAGAAGGGAGATCTGGTGTTTCCACTCAACGCATTTGGTCGCGCCTAAGGGAGCGCCGAATGCAGGAGCCGCACGAGACGAACAGTCTGACCATGCATTTCCCGGCACAGATCAAGCTTCGGATGCCGCAAAGGCGCGCTGACATGGCGAAAATGCGAGGCTTGCGGATCTGATTAAGGGAAGGGACTGACATGACAACGGCCATAAGCATTGCATTGATACTGCTGGCTCTCGTGCTGCTGCGAAAGGCGGTCGCATCGCGCCGTGCGGCCCTTGGGTTTGCCTTTGCTATTCTTGTACTGCTGCTTTTCCTCGTCACGTACTATGGCGTGAACGCCCTGACCGGATCGGGCATCGATGAATCCGTCCTCTTCCATCTTGTCGCCGGGATGGAGGGCGCCACGGTTCAGGACTTCACCGCCATCATTGCAGTTGTCGCGCTGTTGGTGGTTGCGGCGCTGGTTGTGACATATTTTGCGTTTCGCTTCATTCGCGCCCGCAAAAACGACGCGCCCCACCGTGTCCCGGTCTTGGCTGGGACGGCTGCATTGCTTGCCGCGTTCGCCGTGAATCCGACGGTGCTGGACGTCAGCGATCTGGCGTTGAAATACGGAATTGGCACTCTTGGCAATGACGTCCGAATTGCGGCTCCGCCGGAATATGTTGCGATCGAAGCGCGCGACGCCAAAGGGACCGATAAGAACGTTGTCTTGCTGTATCTCGAATCGATCGAACGCACCTATATGGACGAAGACCTTTTTCCCGGTCTGACACCGAACCTGCGCGCGCTGGAAAAGCAGGCGCTTAGCTTTACCGACATGACGCAAGCGACTTGGGCCAGTTGGACCATCGGGGCCATGGTGGCAAGCCAGTGCGGCATTCCGCTGGCCGGGTCTGGTGCCGGCTCGGACGAGTTCCTGCCCGCCGCGACCTGCATGGGGGATCTGCTGCGTGACGCTGGCTATGACATGACCTATATGCATGGCTCGTCGCTTGAGTTCGCAGGCTGGGGGACGTTTTACGAAACCCACGGTTTTGACACGGTCGAGGGCGCGGACGACCTCTATGCCGCGTTGGATGATCCCTATTACAAGTCCATCTGGGGGATCTACGACGACGCCCTTTTGGACATCGGGGCGAAGCGGTTCGACGCGCTTGCCGCCCGCGACACTCCGTTCGGGTTGGTTCTTCTGACCGTCGATACCCACCATCCGCAGGGCGGCACGGTCTCCAACACCTGTGAAGGCATCACCTATGGGGATGGCGAGAACCCCTTCCTGAACGCAGTGCACTGTGCCGACCATATGGCGGGCGAGTTCATCCGGCACGTCCTTGCAAGCCCCGCGATGGAGGACACGGTGCTATTGGTGATGTCGGATCATCTGGCCCGGCCGAACTCGGTCTGGGACACGCTTGAGGCTGCGCATCGTACAAACCTTGTCATGGCGTTCGGGGCGGGGATCGAGCCCGGCAAGATCGACAAACCCGGCACGACCTTTGACCTTGCGCCGACCTTCCTTGGGCTGCTGGGGGCGGATGTTGATGCCATGGGATATGGGCGTGATCTTCGGGGGGCGACCCCATCGTTGCGGAGCACGACAGCCGACTTGAACCTGCTTTTGGAAGAACATTGGACCTTCCTGTCATCACTGGCGGTTTTCCCACAGCTTAACGCGGGCATTCGGGTCGATGAGGCGGCCGACAAGGCCTATATGGGTACGCGCTATGTGCGGCTGCCTGCCATCTTCCAGCTAAACGAAGATCTCCGCGTCCGGGACATTCTGTACGATCTGGCCGATGGTACCAAACTGCCGTGGAAGCTGTTGGATACGTGGTATGGTGATCGGTTTGTCTGGGTGGATCGCTGCGCCCGGACCAGTGTCTTTGAGGGACGCAAGGCCACCTTGCCTGCAAAGTACTGTGCGCTGGTTGGAAGTATCGGCAGCCCGGGCCTGACGTCGTTTCCTTTGGCTGATGGCGTAACCTTGCCCTTCGGCAGCCTAAAGAACGTGTTCGCGCAGGTGCGCCCGGACCAAGCCTATTTCGACAGCGTTGTGGGCGGGTTCTACAACAACACGTTGCTGATTGATGCGGACGAGGTGCGTTCTGTTTCGCCCTCGGGCCTTGTCGGTGATTTCGTCATCCGCTCGACCGGCGGTGCCGAGGCGTGGGAAAGCTATGTGTCCAACCGCGCGCAGGGCGATATCGTCTATGTCTATCGCGGGATGACGCTGCTTGGCCTTAACCCGGACGCAGCCCCGGTCAAAATCGCCCACGAAGACACCTGCGCCTGGGGGGGCAATCTGCCGGACCCCGAGGTGTTGCTCGATACCGATTTTGGAACCGCCATCGCGCGTACCTCCGAGGACTACGGCGCGTTCGTGGTTGTCGTGCATTCGTCGGCTGTGTGCAGTGATCCCGACATTGATTTCGATAGGATCTTTGCGGGCACGGGGTTCAGCCAATGGCGCGGAATTCAGGGGGAACAACCCTATGTCGCGATCCGTGCTGGCAATGGAAATGTCACCGAGTATCTGGGCGAACCGAGAACGGCGATGGTGCTGGAACTGCGCGATTTTGTGCGGCAAGACACCAACGACACTCGACCTTTGGTCCTGCGCGAGGTTGCTGAACCGAAGAACGCGGCCGCTGTCGCTGAATTGCCCCTACCGCCCGTTTTTCCAGCCGACCACGACCGCTAGGGACAATCCGGCTTGGGCCGGGCCGGGCGCCAGATCATGGCTGCAAGTTTCTAGTTCCTGCAAATCTCGAGGCAGGCGCGCAAACCATGCGCGCCGGTTTCGAAGTGCAGGCGCCCGCCATGCTGCTCGGCCACGGTTGCGACGATCGTCAGGCCCAACCCAAAGCCGTCGACGGCCTTGGTGTTGTCTCCACGTTTGAACGGTGCCACCACGGCCTCAATGTCTTCCGCTGACATGCCCGACCCTTCGTCTTCGATTACGATCGTTGCGTAATCTGCATTCGCAGTCAGTTCGACCGTGGCGCGACGGCCATATTTCAACGCGTTCTCGATCAAGTTTGAAATGGCGCGCTTCAGGGACACGGGACGGGCGGTGATCAGGATGCGTTGCGTGTCAGGAAGGGCCACATGGCCGGGGGTGGCCGCAAATACGGATCGCCCCCCTTCGACCGAGGGGCGTTCTAGTGTGCGGATCGCGACAGGTTGACCCAAGTCTTCATAATCCGCGACAAGCGCCTCGATCAGCGAGGTCAACGACACCTGACGCGGGTTCTCTTCGTTCAGTTCGGCGCGGGTATAGGTCAGTACGCTTTCGATCATTTCCGTCATGCTGTCGATGTCGGCCTCGAATTTGTCCCGCAGGTCGGCATCCTTGATCAATGCCGTACGCAAACGCAGGCGGGTGGCGGGGGTGCCAAGGTCATGGCTGACCCCGGACAGAACGGTCGCGCGCTTGGACAACTGGGCGCGTTCGTCTTCAAGATAGCGGTTCACTGCCAGAACGATGTCGCGCAATTCCTCTGGCCCTTGCACGGCATAACTTTCCGGCCCACCCAAACGGCGGCGGTTGTGCAACGCGCGCGCAAAGCGGTCGAAATAGGCCGAGGTATCGCGCACCACCGTGGCGAGGATCGCTAGAGCCACTAGACACATCAGAACAGCCAGCAGGCGCATATCTTTGGGTGCGGCGTCACAGCCCCAGACCACGCGCCCGTCGATGCGCATCCATGGCTGCGTTCCCATTCGTGCAAAAAGGATCGGTTCGCTGCAATAGGTCGCGAGCAGGCGCGTGACATTGCCGAACTTCTGGGCGGCAGGCTGGCCTTCGTTCGAGACAAGTTCAGACACCGAATATTGCAGGTTCGCGGATACGATGCCGAGGATCAGGGTTTCGCCAGACACGGGATCCCGGCCCGGACCCTTGATTGACACATTGGTGGTGAAGGCGGGCTTCGGGATGTCGGGCAGGCGCGAAAACTCTCCGCGGCTGGCCAGAATTTCATCCATCGCGTTCAGCGAAGTGATGTGGATGCCTTCAGGCGGCTCCGCACCCGTGCGCAGGGATTCGTAAAGCGCGATGCCGGTGACGTAGCTGCCGGTCAGGTGTTCCTGCCACGACCGGTTCGAGGCAAACCACATCCAAGCCGAGATGAAAGCCATCGCGAATGAGGCCACGACTAAAGTGACCCCAAGGGTTTGCAGGCGAAACCCTTTGCTCATGCGCTGTCCTCGGTCGTGACATCGGCGGCGAAGACATAGCCGATGCCGCGTTCTGTGCGCAGAAGCTCGGGGGATTTGGGATCGGCCTCGATCTTGCCACGCAGGCGCCCGACCAGCACGTCAATGGCCCGGCCAGAGCCTTCGGGCGCGGTTCCCTGTGCCTCTCCGGTGACATCAAGGGCATTTGCGATCTCATCTCGGGTCAGGGGGATGTGCGGATTGGCCAGAAGTACCTTTAGCAGCGCGGTTTCCTTGCGCGACAGGGCAACCTGATATCCTTGCGGTGAGGTGACCTCGTCGCGCTTCGCATCATAATGCCAGCCCGCAAAGCGAAAGACCGACACGCTGCGCCGATAAACAAGTGACGCGCTGCGATTGGCGCGATGCAGGACGGCGCGTACGCGGGCCAGCAGAAGTTCGGGATTGAAAGGCTTGGCGATATAGTCATCCGCGCCGACCTCGTAGCCTTTCATACGGTGGTGGTCGGCGGACAGGGCCGACACTAGAATGACGGGCACGTCCTGTTCCTTACGCAACCGGGCACAGATTTCGACGCCGTTTTCATCCGCCAGCATCACGTCCAGCAGGATCAGGTCCACGCGGCCACCCTTTAGGTGATGGCGGATGGCATCTTCTGTTTCGCACGGGAAGGCCATGAACCCGTTCTGTTGCAGAAACTGGGTCATCATGCTGCGCGTTTCTGCGTCATCATCGACGACAAGCAGTTTTGGAATCGCCATGCGATGTGCCTCCCTTCGGCAAATATGCCGTCCTCACCTTCTGTGTGTTTGTAACAGCGTGCAACAAAATCAAGGCTTGCGTAACATCATGTAACAAAAGGCTCGAAAAACTAACCTTGGGGGCGTGAAAGCCCTGTTTCTAGCGTTGCGCAAAGGCGGGTTCGGTCGGCAAGCTTGGTTTAGCGCTACCTACATTGGTGGCCAATGGGAGGAAAAATCTAATGAAGACATCCGTATTCGCGGCCGTTTCGGCCATTGCACTCACCTGCGCCATGCCCGCTGTGGCCGAGCCTCAGGCCGAGGTTCTGCACTGGTGGACATCGGGCGGTGAAGCCAAATCCGTCGCCGTTCTGCAGCAAGAGTTCGCAGACAATGGCGGCACCTGGACCGACATGCCGGTTGCCGGTGGCGGTGGCGATGCTGCTATGACCGCTCTTCGTGCTCGCGTTCTGTCGGGCAATGCACCGACTGCCGTTCAGTTGAAGGGCCCGGCCATTCAAGAATGGTATGAAGAAGGCGTACTGGCGGACATTTCGGCCGTGGCTGAAGCTGAAGGCTGGGCTGATGTCCTGCCTGCATCGATCGCAGGTCACATGATGTGCGAAGGCACATGGTGCGCAGCGCCTGTCAACGTGCACCGCATCGACTGGATCTGGGGCAATGCTGACGTGCTAAGCGCCAATGGCATCGCAATGCCCACGACATGGGACGAGTTCAACGCCGCCGCTGACAAACTGGCAGCCGCAGGCATCACCCCGCTGGCCCATGGTGGTCAGGCGTGGCAGGACGCCACCGTGTTCGAAGCTGTTGCGCTGGGCATCCTTGGTGCCGATGGCTTCAAGAAAGCCTTTGTTGATCTGGACATGGACACTCTGAAGTCTGCCGAGATGGTCGCCGTTTTTGACCAGATGCGCAAAATGCGCGGTTACGTGGATGACAACTTCTCGGGGCGTGATTGGAACCTTGCCACTGCAATGGTCATGAACGGCGAAGCCGCTTTCCAGATCATGGGTGACTGGGCCAAGGGCGAGTTCCTTGCTGCAGGCAAAGTGCCGGGCGAAGACTTCCTGTGTGCCTCGGTGCCGGGTGACGGCTTCCTGTATAACGTGGACAGCTTTGCCATGTTCAACGTGGACGGCGACGACAAGAAAGCTGGTCAGGACCTTCTGTCCAAGCTGATCGTCGGCAAGAACTTCCAGAAAGTGTTCAACCTGAACAAAGGGTCGATCCCGGCACGTGTAGACGTGGCTCTGGACGAATTCGACAGCTGTGCACACCTGTCTGCCAAAGACATGAACGAGAGCTCGGACAATGGTTCGCTGCTGCCGAGCTATGCCCACGGTATGGCGCTGCGTGGCGCACAGTCGGGTGCCATCACCGATGTGGTGACTGCGCACTTCAACTCGGACATGTCCTCGGCTGATGCTGTGAACATGCTGGCCGACGCTGTCGCCAACTCCATGTAAATCTCCCTGGCCTCGCGCTTGACCTTCAGGTGCGGGGCCTCCTTCTATTCAGGGAACGTTACAATGACCGAATGGCTTGAACGTCATGTCCCCAAGATGGTGCTTGCACCCTCTTTCGCCGCCATCCTCGTCTTCGTCTATGGCTTCATCGCTTGGACCGCTTGGGTGTCACTGACCCGCTCGCGGCTGCTGCCGAAATACGAGATCGAGGGCCTTATCCAATACGAGCGCCTGTTTGCATCTCCGCGTTTCGACACCGCGATGGTGAACCTTTTCATCTTCGGCACGCTGTTCATCATCATCTCGATGGTGCTGGGCCTGCTGATCGCCATCCTGCTGGACCAGAAAATCCGCACCGAAGGCGTGTTGCGCACGATCTATCTTTACCCCATGGCGCTGTCGATGATCGTCACCGGTACTGCATGGAAGTGGATCATGAACCCCGGACTGGGCATCGAAAAGATGGTCCGCGACTGGGGGTTTGAAAACTTCAGCTTTGACTGGGTGATTGACCCGGATATGGCCATCTACGCCGTCGTGATCGCCGGTGTCTGGCAGGCCTCGGGCTTTGTCATGGCGCTGTTCCTGGCTGGTCTGCGCAGCGTGGACGGAGAGATCATCAAGGCCGCACAGGTCGATGGTATCCCCAACTGGCGCATCTATTCCGCCATCATCATCCCGTCGATGGCCCCGATCTTCTTGTCAGCCTTCATCGTGCTGGCCCACCTTGCGATCAAGAGCTTCGACCTTGTCATCGCCCTGACCGGAGGCGGTCCCGGCTATGCCACCGACCTGCCTGCAACCTACATGTACGCGATGGCGTTCTCGCGCGGCGATATCGGGCAAGCGGCAAGCTCTGCCATGGTCATGATGGCCGTCGTCTTCGCGATCATCGTTCCCTACCTCTACTCTGAACTGAGGACGAAACATGACTGATATTGCGCTTACCACCGCTCACAGCCCATCGCGCAATTGGGGTCGTATCGCCCTGCGCTGGCTTCTGTTCACCCTGCTTGGCCTCTTCGCCCTGTTCTATCTGATGCCGCTTTTCGTGATGGTTACGACCTCGCTGAAAAGTCTGGAAGAGATCCGCACTGGCAGCCTTGTGGCCTTCCCCCGTGAAGTCACGTTCGAGGCCTGGCGGACCGCATGGTCCGGCGCCTGTACCGGCATCCAGTGCGAGGGCCTGCGCCCTTACTTCTGGAACTCGGTGATCCTGGCGATCCCGGCGGTTCTGATTTCGACCATGCTTGGGGCGCTTAATGGCTACGTTATCGCCCAGTGGAAGTTCAAAGGCGCAAACTTGATCTTCTCGCTGATGCTGTTTGGCTGCTTCATCCCCTTCCAGGTGGTGCTGCTGCCGATGGCACGGATGCTGGGCATCATGGGCATCGCGGGCACCATCCCGGGGCTGATCTTCGTCCACGTGATCTATGGCATCGGGTTCACCACGCTCTTTTTCCGCAACTACTATGTCACCATTCCGCAAGAGCTGGTGAAGGCGGCAAAAGTGGATGGCGCGGGCTTCTTCCGGATTTTCTGGTCGATCTTCCTGCCCCTGTCGCTGCCGATCATCGTTGTGACCGTCATCTGGCAGTTCACTCAGATCTGGAATGACTTCCTGTTCGGCGTGAGCTTCAGTCAGGCTGGCACCCAACCCGTCACTGTGGCGCTGAACAACATCGTAAACTCGACCACCGGCGTGAAGGAATACAACGTGGATATGGCTGCTGCGATCATCGCCGCCCTTCCCACACTCCTCGTCTATGTCGTCGCCGGCAAATACTTCATCCGCGGACTGACCGCGGGCTCCGTGAAAGGCTAAACCCATGGCTCCTATTCTGGATATCAAAAACCTCTACAAGAACTATGGGTCCGTCGAGATCCTGAAAGACATCAATGTCGCGATCGAACCGGGAGACTTCTTGGTCCTCGTTGGCCCCTCGGGCTGCGGCAAGTCCACGCTCTTGAACTGCATCGCAGGGCTTGAGCCGATCACAAGCGGCTCGATCGGCATCGGTGGGCGCGACATGACCGAGGTCAGCCCGAAAGACCGCGACATCGCGATGGTGTTCCAGTCCTATGCGCTCTATCCGACCATGTCGGTGGCCAAGAACATCACCTTTGGCATGAAAGTGCGTGGTGTTGACGCGGCAACGCAAGAGAAGAAGCTGAACGAGGTGGCGCAGCAGCTGCAGATCGAACCGCTTCTGCAGCGTCGTCCCGGCCAGCTTTCCGGCGGTCAGCGGCAGCGCGTCGCGATGGGTCGGGCGCTGGTGCGTGATCCGAAGCTCTTCCTGTTTGACGAGCCGCTGTCGAACCTTGACGCCAAGCTGCGGGTCGAGATGCGGACCGAGATCAAGAAGCTGCACCAGAACCTGAACGCTACGATGGTCTATGTGACCCATGACCAGATCGAGGCGATGACCCTTGCCACCAAGATCGTCGTCCTGAAAGGTGGGATCGTGCAGCAGATCGGCAGCCCCGCCGAGATCTATAACAAGCCTGCGAACCTCTTCGTGGCGGATTTCATGGGCAGCCCGGCGATGAACCTGATCCCGGCACGCGCCAAGGCCAATGGCACAGGGACGAAGATCGAGATCGAACGGGCAGGTGCCGCGCCGCTGGTCCTGACCGATACGCACGCCAAAGGCCTACCCGAGGACGTCATTCTGGGCTTGCGCCCCGAAGACATCGCCGAAGCGGGCTTCCGTGCGGGCGAAGACGTGCAAGAAGCCGATTGCTTGATCGATATGGTCGAACCGGCAGGGGCCGACACTTATGTCGTGTCGCAACTGGGTGGCAAGCAGGTCACTGCACGCCTGCACGCCGAAACCAGCGCGCGTACGGGCGAGACCTTGCCGTTGGCCTTTGACCTGAGCAAAGTGTCCTACTTTGCTCCGGAAAGCGGAGAGCGTCTGAATTGACCGGTGACAGGCTTGTTGCCGATATCGGCGGGACCAACTCACGTTTGGGGTTGGCCCGCGCGGGGCAACTGAACAGCACATCGATCGAAAGCTTTCGTAACGATGACTTCGCAAGTTTCGACGACGTGCTGGTGCGCTATCTTTCTGACAGGAAAGACGCTCAGATTGCGGATGCGGTCATCGCGGTTGCCGGTCCCGTCCATAGCGGGCGGGCCTGCCTGACCAACCGGGACTGGCATTTCGACGAAACGCAACTGTCACGCAGTCTTGGTGAACGTCCCGTTTCCCTGCTGAATGATCTGGCCGCGCTTGGACAAGCCAGCGTTTTCCTCGGGCTCGAAAGTCTTGATCCCTTGGTGTCGCTTGGTGAGAGCCCCATGGACGAAGCACAGGCTTTGGTGGTCGGGATCGGGACCGGGTTCAACGTCTCTCCGGTGGTGATATCGAAGGGCAGGGTGGCGCAGTTGGATGTGGAATACGGGCATATCTGCCTTCCTGCTGACATCGCCGCCAAACTGTCCGCACGTTTTGGAGCGCAGGCCGAGAAGCTCACAACCATCGAAGAGGTGTTTTCGGGCCGAGGCTATGCCGCCCTCTATGCGTTGGAACAGGCGAGGGCCGTGCCGGTGACGAATGGCGCCACGGAATTGCAAACCTCTGTGAAACAGGAATTTCAGGTCTTCTACGCGCAGCTACTCGCGGTGCTGACACGAAACCTGATCCTGGCCTTTCTGCCCAGACGGGGGATCTTCTTTGCCGGGGGTGTCGCGCGGCATCTTCTGTCGACTTCTGCCAAGGCGGCCTTCGCCGACATCGTTCGTGAACCGTTTGCCCTGAATAACGCGCACCCGGTACCGGTACACTCGATCCTGGATGATGCCGCAGCACTGAAAGGGTGCGCGGTCTACAAAAGTTAGCGCCTAGTCTGCTAATATCATGTCGTTGGAACACAAAAGCTGTGGCTTCCAAGGCGCCCGCGCATCTTTCCGAGGTTTAGATGAAATTCGTGCGGCTCCCATTTTGATGCAGGTGCATTTGATTGAGGTGCCTACGGTAATCAAATGTCTAGACTTGAGGCAGGTAGTCCCCCAATTCATCCCCGGCTTCGGATCGCGCTGGGCGTTGTGCCGAACCACCGATTGAACGCGTGAAAAAACGCGCTTGGTTCAGCATAACGTACCTGACGGGAAGGATGGTGTTCTTTAGAAGCGAGATCGCCAGATTGCGTCGGCGCTCTTCCTAGATTTCCCCAAAACTTTGGCATTCCTCCTTGAGCGCCGATGTAGCGTCGAGGTGGACATGCCAAGCTTCTGTGCCATCTCGTCAGCATTGTCCTACGATGAGACCTAGGTCTTAGAGTTGGAGGAAGAAAGCGTTCCCTTAAAGAAAAACAGGGGCAGGGTGCACAGCAGCGCCCTGCCATGTCAAAACGCGCCCCCAATGATCTGGTTCAATCGCATTTCTTGAAGCGCTCTCGCCTTTTTCAAATGTTTCCCTAAAGTGTTGTTGCCAGATTGAGGGTGGTGAGATGATGAAATCACACGCATATTTCTGGTATCTGCACTCTGATTAGGAGCATTCATGAGCACACAATATTATGCGCCGCATGGGGGACTTCCCGCCCAGACCCAGCTTTTGACCGATCGGGCCGTGTTTACGGATGCGTATGCCGTGATCCCGAAAGGGGTGATGCAGGATATTGTGACCAGCTTCTTGCCCTTCTGGACCGGCACACGGCTGTGGGTGTTGTCCCGCCCGCTAAGTGGATTTGCCGAGACGTTTTCGCAATACATCATGGAGGTTCAGCCGGGTGGTGGATCTGATCGGCCTGAAGACGATCCCGACGCGCAGGCGGTGCTGTTCGTGGTTGAGGGCACCGCGACGTTGGAGGTCGCAGGAGGCGTGCACGAACTGACGCCGGGCGGCTATGCCTATCTGCCGCCGTCGGAAAGCTGGACGTTGCACAATAAAGGGAACGAAGTGCTTCGGTTCCATTGGATCCGCAAAGCTTATCAGCGGGTCGAGGGGCTGGATGCGCCGGACGTCCTGATCCTAAACGAAAATGACATTGCGCCAACGCCTATGCCCGACACGAATGGCGCGTGGGCTACGACGCGGTTTGTGGACCCGAACGACCTGCGCCACGATATGCATGTAACGGTCGTGACCTTCGAGCCAGGCGGGGTCATCCCGTTTCTGGAAACCCATGTCATGGAGCACGGGCTATACGTGCTCGAAGGCAAGGCGGCCTATCGCTTGAACCAAGACTGGGTCGAGGTCGAGGCTGGGGATTTCATGTGGCTGCGCGCGTTCTGCCCGCAGGCTTGCTACGCGGGTGGGCCGGGACGTTTCCGGTATCTTCTGTACAAAGACGTAAACCGCCACATGCCGTTGCGGCTTGGTGGCGGTCGCTAAGACGTCAGGACGGCGCGGGGGCGATTCCGCCGATGGCTTCGGTCAGGAGGAGTGACGCGTCAATGACGGCGCGGCTCAGTCGATCGGTCTCGTCCTGACCGACGCGGCTGGTGGGGCCTGAGACCGAAATCCCCGCGACCACTTCGCTGTTCATGTCAAACACAGGCGCCGCGATGCACCGCATCCCGGCGTTCTTTTCTTCGTTGTCGATGGAATATCCTCGCGTGCGGATCTGTTCCAAATCCGCACGAAGAGCTTCCTCTGTGGTGATCGTGTACTCGGTAAAGGCCTCGAACGTCGCAGAGTCGAGAACCCGGTTCAGCCGTTCCTTGTCCATATAGGCCAACACCGCCTTGCCAATACCCGACGAGTGCATCGGCGACAACGAGCCGGGGGGAAAGAAGGCGCGGATATTTGCGTGGGTCTCGACCTGGCTTAGAAACAGGACGGACCCTTCTTTCTCGATCCCCAGATTTGCGGTCTCGCCGGTGGCTTCCATGAGCTTGCGCAGGATCGGGCGGGCCCTGTCAACAAGGCTGGTGCGCCGCAGGAAGCGGGCGCCGATGACGAAGGCGCGGGCGCCGATAAACCAGACCTGTTCCACGCTGTCGAATTCGACAAGCCCGCGCGTCTCTAGCGTCACAAGAACCCGATAAACGGTCGCGGGCGACTGCCCCATTTCTTCGGCAATCACGGACAAGGGCTTGCCCTGCGCTTCGCTCAGATGTTCGAAAACCTCCATCGCGCGATCCAACGATTTGATCGTGTTCTGGGCGGTTTTGTCATGCCAGTCGCGGGGGCGTCCACGGGCCTTGCGGGTGGTCGATGTGCCGTCTTTTTGAGATTCCATAAAAACCCTCGCATTTTCAGTGAAAAATAAATTCACAATATGAAAAAGTCAATAGATTGATAAATAACAAAAAAATAACAAGTTTCGAAAATGAAAAACAATTTCAAAAAAATATCCTTCAAACGGCGCGGGCAATATTGTGGCCTTAAAGATCGAAGGAGAACCCCATGAGTTTTCAAAACCCCGTTTTCATTCCGGGCCCGACCAACATCCCTGAAAGCCTGCGCAAGGCGTCTGACATGCCGACGATTGACCATCGTTCGCCGCTGTTTGGGCAGATCCTGCACCCGGCACGCGAGGGCGTGAAGAAGATCCTGAAGAGCCAAACGGCCGAGGTCTTCATCTTCCCCTCCAGCGGCACGGGCGGCTGGGAAACAGCCCTGACCAACACCCTGTCCTCTGGCGATAAGATCCTTGCTGCGCGCAATGGTATGTTTTCGCATCGTTGGATCGACATGTGTCAGCGCCACGATTTGGATGTCACCATTGTAGAGACCCCGTGGGGTGAAGGTATTCCCGCAGATCGCTATGAAGAGATCCTGACCGCAGACAAAGGCCACGAGATCAAGGCGGTCTTGGCCACGCATAACGAAACCGCCACCGGCGTTAAGTCTGACATTGCTGCCGTTCGTCGTGCGCTGGATGCGGCCGGTCACCCGGCGCTTCTGTTCGTTGATGGCGTAAGCTCGATCGCGTCGATGGATTTCCGCTTTGATGAGTGGGGCGTTGATGTTGCGGTAACGGGTTCCCAGAAAGGGTTCATGCTGCCCGCTGGTCTGGCCATCGTAGGCTTCAGTCAGAAGGCGATGGAGGCGACCAAGACAGGCACGCTGCCGCGTACCTTCTTCGATGTGCACGATATGGCGAAGGGCTATGCCAATAACGCCTACCCTTACACGCCTGCTGTGGGGCTGATGAATGGCCTGAACGAGTCCTGCAAAATGCTGCTGGATGAGGGGCTGGAGAACGTCTTTGCCCGCCACAACCGCATTGCGGAAGGTGTACGCGCCGCCGTTGGAGCGTGGGGGCTGGAGCTGTGTGCCGCGTCTCCGGATGTTTACTCTGACACGGTTAGTGCCATCCGCACGCCTGCGCATTTCAATGCCACGGACATCGTGACTCTGGCGGCCGAGAAATACGGCGTCGCCTTTGGTGTCGGGTTGGGAGAGGTCGCCGGCAAGGTGTTCCGCATTGGTCACCTGGGCAGCATGACCGACGTTATGGCTCTGTCGGGCATCGCGACCGCCGAGATGTGCATGGTCGACCTTGGCTTGGACATCACGCTGGGCCTCGGGGTTGCCACTGCGCAAGAATACTACCGCGGAAGTGCCACCGCTGCCCAGCAAGAGGCCGCGGAATGAAGGATACACCGATGTATATCCCGACCTATGAAGACATGCTGGAGGCGCATGAGCGCATCCAGCCCCATATCCGCCGCACGCCGGTTCGGACCTCGGATTACCTGAACGAGCTGACCGGGGCTGAGTTGTTCTTCAAGTGTGAGAACTTTCAAGAACCGGGGGCCTTCAAAGTCCGCGGCGCCTCGAACGCTGTGTTTGGGCTGGACGAAGAGCAGGCGGCCAAAGGTGTGGCCACCCACTCGTCTGGCAACCATGCCTCGTGCCTGTCATATGCCGCGATGAAGCGTGGTATCCCGTGCAACGTGGTCATGCCGCGGACTGCGCCGCAGGCCAAGAAAGACACGGTGCGCCGCTATGGGGGCAAGATCACCGAATGCGAACCGTCCACGTCTTCGCGCGAAGAAACCTTTGCGCGTGTGCAGGCCGAAACCGGCGGCGATTTCGTGCATCCCTACAACGATCACCGGGTGATTGCGGGGCAGGGAACATGCGCGCGTGAGTTCATTGAGCAAACCGATGGTCTGGACGCCGTTGTAGCCCCGATTGGGGGTGGCGGAATGATCTCGGGCACCTGTCTGACGCTGTCGACTCTGGCCCCCGAAACGCAAGTGATCGCAGCCGAGCCCGAGCAGGCGGATGACGCCTATCGCAGCTTCAAGGCGGGCTACATCATTGCGGATGACGCACCCAAAACCATCGCGGATGGGCTGCTGGTGCCGCTGAAGGAGCTGACCTGGCACTTTGTGTCGAACCATGTGAGCGAGATCTACACGGCTTCAGATCCCGAGATCATCGACGCGATGAAGCTGATCTGGAAGCACCTGCGCGTGGTGATGGAACCGTCCAGCGCCGTGCCGCTTGCCACCATCCTGAAAAACCCCGACGCGTTTAAAGGAAAGCGCGTGGGCCTGATCATCACCGGCGGCAATGTCGATCTCGACCGCCTGCCTTGGACTCTGTGAAGGAGACAGACAATGAACGCAGTGACCAATTTTGAGAACCTTGTCGTAGGCTTTGATGTTCCGGCTCTGCCGGGCATGGACGAGGCCGACATCCAAACCCCCGCGCTTGTGCTGGATCTGGACGCGCTTGAGCGCAACATCAAGAAGATGGGCGACTATGCAAAGGCGCATGGGATGCGTCACCGGGTGCATGGCAAGATGCACAAGTCGGTTGATGTAGCCAAGCTGCAGGAAAAACTGGGTGGCGCGGTTGGCGTTTGCTGCCAGAAAGTGTCCGAAGCCGAGGTGTTCGTGCGCGGCGGCATCAAGGATGTTCTGGTCTCGAACCAAGTGCGCGATCCGCTAAAAATCGACCGTCTGGCGCAGCTGCCGAAACTGGGCAGCCGGATCATCGTCTGTGTTGATGATCTGGACAACGTGGCCGATTTGTCGGCCGCAGCGCAGAAGCACGGCACCGAACTGGAGACCTTCATCGAGATCGACTGCGGCGCAGGCCGCTGTGGTGTGAACTCGACCGCGGATGTGATCGAAATCGCCAAGGCGATCAATGCCGCCGACAACCTGAAATTCACCGGCATACAAGCCTATCAGGGCGCAATGCAGCACCTTGATACCTATGAGGCGCGCAAAGAGAAACTGGATGTCGCCATCGCCATGGTCAAAGACGCGGTTGATGGCCTGAAGGCTGAAGGCATCGAGTGCGAGCTGGTCTCGGGTGGCGGTACGGGCTCCTATTACTTCGAGTCGAACTCGGGTGTGTATAACGAGCTGCAGTGCGGTTCCTACGCTTTCATGGATGCAGACTATGGCCGTATCCTCGATAAGGATGGCAACCGGATCGACCAGGGCGAATGGGAAAACGCGTTCTTCATCCTGACCTCGGTGATGAGCCACACCAAGGCTGACAAGGCGATCGTCGACGCGGGCCTGAAGGCGCAGTCGATCGATAGTGGTCTGCCCGTGGTCTTTGGGCGCAATGATGTCGAATACATCAAATGTTCGGATGAACATGGCGTGGTGGCCGATCCGGATGGTGCTCTGAAAGTGAACGACAAACTGCGCCTTGTGCCGGGCCACTGCGATCCGACCGCCAACGTACATGATTGGTATGTCGGCGTGCGCAACGGCAAGGTGGAAACCCTCTGGCCGGTCTCGGCACGCGGCAAAGCGTTTTAAGGAACCTCTGAGGTTGGCCCGGTGACGGGCCGAACCCTCCTGAACTGGGTGGAGTGACGCACTCCACCCGCTTTTTCGAAGGACACAAACATGTATATCGTTCCAGAACGCGAGATTGCGGGCCTTATGACCCGCGACGCCGCCTTTAGCGCGGTGGAACAAGTTTTTGCGGCGATGGCGTCGGGCGACGCCTACAACTTCCCTGTAATCCGCGAGGCAATCGGCCACGAGGATGCGCTTTATGGCTTCAAGGGCGGGTTCGATCAGGCCGGGCTGACTTTGGGGCTGAAGGCCGGCGGCTATTGGCCCAACAATTTGGAAAAGCGCGGGATCATCAATCACCAGTCGACCGTCTTCCTGTTTGATCCGGACACGGGCAAGGCCAAGGCGATGGTGGGGGGCAACCTGTTGACCGCCCTGCGCACGGCTGCTGCGTCTTCGGTCTCGATCAAGCACCTTGCACGTGAAGATGCCAAGGTGATCGGTATGATCGGTGCTGGCCATCAGGCGACGTTCCAACTGCGTGCTGCGCTTGAGAAGCGGTCGTTTGAGAAGGTGATCGGCTGGAACCTGCATCCCGAGATGCTGCCGAACCTTGAAAAGGTCGCAGACGAGGCCGGGTTGCCGTTTGAAGCGGTCGAGCTTGACGGCATGACAGAGGCTGATGTGATCATCTCGATCACGTCTTCTTTCGATCCAATTCTTGGGGCAGGCCAAGTCAGCCCGGGCACGCATATCGCCTGCATGGGCACCGACACGAAGGGCAAACAAGAGGTCGATCCGCAGTTGCTGGTCAAAGCGGACGTGTTCACGGACGAGGTCGCGCAGTCCATCACCATCGGCGAAGCGCAACATGCTGTGGGGCAGGGGCTGATCCAGGAAAGCGATGTGGCGCAGATCGGTGCGGTGATCAACGGAACCAATCCGGGGCGGACATCCGACGATCAGATCACGCTGTTTGATGGCACCGGCGTCGGATTGCAGGACCTTGCCGTGGCAGCGTCTGTCGTAGAGCTTGCAATTGAAAAGGGCATCGCCATCGAAGTCGATTTCTGATCGGACACAAATCCAGACAGCGCCCGCCCGGTTCTCTGTGGCGGGCGTTCTACGTTGAGTGCGAAGTACTTGCCTTCAGCACCTCCAAACCGCGGCGTGCAACGAAGTCCACCAATAGGCGGATCTTTGGGTCCTGCAGTTTCTTGTGCGGGTAAAGGCATCCGAACATGGATGGCATTGGCCGCGCGTCAGGCAAGATTTCCACCAAACGTCCCGAGCGAAGATGCTCAGCCACTTCAAAGAGCGGCTTGTTGACAATCCCGCGCCCGTCCAGCGCCCAATTCAACAGCACATCACTGTCATCAGCGTCGTACTTTCCGGACACCTCAAACTTGCGATATCCGGTGTCAGAGTTGAGCGTCCAGAAATACTCGGGTGACCGGGGATACCGCAGCAACAGGCAATTGTGACCTTGTAGCAGGTCTTCGGGGTGCTTGGGCGTGCCTGCTTGTTCCAGATATGCGGGGGCGGCACAAAGTGTGCGTGTGCAGTCGGCAATCTTGCGCAACTTCAGGCTGCTGTCATGCGGTGTTCCGACGAAGAAGGCCACGTCCAGACCATCAGCGAGGATATCGACCTTGCGATCCGACATTCGCATTCGCACGTCGATATTCGGGTTCTGATCTACAAACTCAGGCACCAGTGGGGCAATGATCCGGCGCCCCGCCGCCATCGGCGCGGTCACCCGCACGGTGCCCCGCGGTGCGTCCGAAAAACGCGCAACGACGCTTTCGGCCTCGTCCACGGTTTCCAGAATGCGCAAAGCCTCGGTGTAAAACTGCTGACCGACTTCGGTGGGGGTCAGCGACCGAGTCGTCCGATTGAACAACCGCACGCCCAGATGTTTCTCTAGCTCCTTGATCCGTTTGCTTGCCACGGCTGGCGTAAGGCGCAGGTCGCGCCCGCCTGAGGTGATGCTGCCCAACTCAACCACTCGGCAAAAGACTCGCAGGCTTTCCATATAGGCCATTGGGCTTCCTTCCTTTTCTCAAAGCACCTCGGTGCCGATTGCGCCCATCATAGTCATTATCAACGATCTGTTGAAAGTATTTCCCTAAAGCCACCATTTTACCGCGCAGTCAGACGCCGTAAACTCACCTTCATACCCGCCTGCGCGGGATAGGTTTTGGGAGGCCTCATGACTAATCAAAGCAACATTCGCTTTCTTCTGAACGGACAAGAGAAAACCGTTTCTAGCGTGAAAGCCACGCTGACGCTTCTGGACTATCTGCGGATTGAAGAGCGTCTGACCGGCACCAAAGAAGGCTGCGCGGAGGGCGACTGCGGAGCTTGTACAGTTATGGTTGGGCGGCTTCAAAATGGCGTACTGCATTATGAAACCGTAAATGCTTGCATTCGCTTTTTGGCCTCGCTGAATGGCTGCCACATCGTCACGATCGAACATCTGGCGGGCCCCAAGGGGCGCTTGCATCCCGTGCAACAAGCGATGGTGGATTTCCATGGCAGTCAGTGTGGCTTCTGCACTCCTGGCTTCGTCATGTCACTTTACGCCCTGTGGATGGAGAACCCGCAGCCGAACGCTGAAGAGGTTGAGACGGCAATCCAAGGGAACCTGTGTCGTTGCACGGGGTATGAACCCATCGTGAAAGCCGCGCTGGCCGTGAACCAGTATGGTACCCCGGCGCATGATCATCTGAAAACCGAGCGGGCGACGGTGACGGCGCAACTGACCGCACTGTCCCAGACTGCCCGCGTCGAGACTGGCCCGGAAGACGACCGTGCCATTCTGCCGCTAGACGCCACTGACCTTGCAAAGGTGTTGGCAGACAACCCGAAAGCGACCATCGTGGCGGGCTCGACGGATGTGGGTCTGTGGGTGACGAAGTTCATGCGGCCGATCTCTCCGGTTGTGTTCATCACCCATCTGGATGATCTGAAATCCATCGATATGACCGACGACGCGCTGACCATCGGCGCGGGCGTAACTTATAGCGAAAGCCAATCGGCGATCCGTCAGGCCTTCCCCCATCTGGGGGAATACTGGGATCGTATTGCTGGATGGCAAGTGCGCAATATGGGCACGATTGGGGGCAATATTGCAAACGGCTCTCCGATTGGGGACACGCCGCCGGTTCTCATCTCGCTGGGCGCTGAGGTGATGCTGCAAAGCACGAAGGGCACGCGCTCTCTGCCTCTAGAGGACTTCTTCGTCGACTATGGCAAACAGGACCGCAACGAGGGCGAGTTTGTCGCCAGCATCCGTATCCCGCGTGCGCCTGCGTCGCAGATTGATGCGGCCTATAAGATTTCGAAACGCCGGGACGAGGATATCTCGTCGGTTGCTGCCGGGCTTAGTATCTCGGTTGTGGATGGCATCATCACGAACGCCCGTATTGCTTTTGGCGGTATGGCTGCCACGCCGAAACGAGCAACTGCCGCAGAGACCGTGCTGGTCGGCCAGCCATGGAGCGCCGAAGTTTTCGATGCGGCGGCCAAGGCGCTTGCGCAAGACTTCTCACCACTCACGGACTGGCGCGCGTCGGCAGAATACCGGCTGCTTGTGGCCGGAAACCTGCTGCGCCGTTTCCACCTTGAACATGACACTGCCAGTGACGTGCCCGTACGTCTGGCGACCGCGTAAGGGGGCGATGTGATGAAAGATCTTCAAAACGTAAAAGGTGCAGCGCATCAGAACCTGAAACATGACAGTGCCGTCAAACAAGTTCAGGGCCGCGCGGACTATACCGATGACATCGCTGAGCCGATTGGCACGCTGCATGCCTATCTTGGCGTCTCGACCGTGACGCATGGCAAAATCCTGTCGATGGAGCTGTCCCGCGTGCGTCAGGCGCCGGGCGTGGTCACTGTGCTTACTGCAGAAGACGTGCCGGGTGTGAATGATGTCAGCCCCACAGGGCGCCATGATGAACCGGTTTTCCCGACCGAGAAGGTGGAGTTCCACGGCCAACCTATGTTTGCGGTGATCGCCGAAACTCGCGACGCAGCACGCCGCGCGGCAGAACTTGCAGATGTGGAGTATGAGGTTTTGCCGCACGCACTGGATCCGGTGGCCGCTGAAAAGGCAGGTATGCCCCTTGTCACAGACCCTCTGAAGCTCGAGCGCGGTGATGTTGAGGCTGGGTTTGCCGCAGCCACGCACCGTATCTCGGGTCAGATGACCGTCGGTGGGCAGGATCACATGTATCTGGAAGGCCATATCGCTTTCGCGATCCCCGGCGAGGATGACGATGTGATCGTGCATTGCTCGACCCAGCACCCAAGCGAGGCGCAGCATATGGTGGCCCATGTTCTGGGCGTTCCGAACAATGCGGTCGTGGTCAATGTACGCCGCATGGGCGGAGGGTTCGGCGGAAAGGAAAGCCAGATGAACCTGTTCTGCGCGGTCGCTGCGCTGGGCGCGAAAAAGCTGAACCGCCCGGTTAAGATCCGCCCGGATCGTGATCAGGATATGACGGCCACCGGTAAGCGCCATGACTTTGTGATCGATTATGATCTGGGTTTTGACGATGATGGCCGCATTCAAGTGGTGGACAGCCAGTTTGCAGCCCGTTGTGGGTATTCCTCGGACCTGTCCGGTCCCGTCACGGACCGCGCGCTGTTTCACGCGGACAACGCTTATTATTACCCCAACGTGCGCCTGACCTCGCGTCCGCAAAAGACCAATACGGTCTCGAACACCGCGTTTCGCGGGTTTGGTGGGCCGCAAGGTGCGGTGGCCGCTGAACGGATGATCGAAGAGATTGCGTTCGCGCTGGGCAAGGATCCGTTGGAGGTCCGCAAGGCCAACTTTTATGGCGATGAGACGGACGGGCGCAATGTGACGCCCTATCACCAGACGGTCGAAGACAACGTCATTGGCCGGATCGTGGACGAGCTGGAAGATAGCGCCGACTATCAAGCGCGCCGCAAAGCGATCCTTGAACACAATGCCAAAGGCGGTGTGATCCGTCGCGGCATCGCACTGACGCCGGTGAAGTTCGGTATCTCGTTCACCGCCACCTGGTTCAATCAGGCGGGCGCGCTGGTCCATGTCTACAATGACGGCTCGATCCACCTGAACCACGGTGGGACCGAAATGGGGCAGGGGCTGAACACCAAGATCGCCCAAGTTGTGGCTGAAGCCTTTCAGGTCGATTTCAACCGGATCAAGATCACCAAAACTACGACCGAGAAAGTGCCGAACACTTCGGCCACCGCAGCGTCCTCTGGGGCGGACCTGAACGGTCTGGCGGCGCTGGATGCGGTGGAACAGATCAAGGCGCGGCTGGTCGCGTTCGCGGTTGAAAGCCGCGGCGTGCCGGAAGATGCAGTAGAATTCCGCCCCAATCACCTGCGGATTGGGGATGAAACCGTCGCTTTCGATACCTTCATCAAAGAAGCCTATATGGCCCGCGTGCAGCTGTCGGCGGCAGGGTTCTATAAGACGCCGAAAATCCACTGGGATCGTGCCTCGGGCACCGGGCGGCCGTTCTATTACTACGCCTATGGGGCCTCGTGTTCCGAGGTCGCCATCGACACGTTGACCGGGGAATACCGGATCGAGCGGACGGACATTTTGCATGATGTGGGCCGGTCGTTGAACCCGATCTTGGACAAGGGGCAGGTGGAAGGTGCCTTCGTTCAGGGCATGGGTTGGCTGACCACGGAAGAGCTTTGGTGGGATGACGCTGGTCGCCTGCGCACGCACGCTCCCTCGACCTACAAGATCCCGCTCGCCAGTGATCGCCCGCGCGTGTTCAACGTGGACCTTGCAGACTGGTCCGAGAACCGCGAGATGACGATCAAACGATCGAAAGCGGTGGGCGAGCCCCCGTTTGTGCTGGGCGTGTCGGTGCTGGAGGCGCTGTCGATGGCGGTGGCTTCGGTGAATGACTATCGCACCTGTCCGCGTCTTGAAGCTCCGGCCACACCCGAACGCGTTTTGATGGCAGTTGAACGCCTGCGCACACAGGGTTGATCCGATGTATTCCGCCCAATCCCTTCAACAGTTCCTGACAGGTCCCGGCCCGGTCGCCAGTGTGCGACTGACCAAAGTGCGTGGTTCCTCCCCCCGCACGGCCGGGACCGAAATGTATGTCCGGGCTGACGGGTTGTGGGGCACAATTGGCGGTGGCCAGTTGGAGCATCTGGCGATTGAGGCCGCGCGGGCTTTGTTGGCGAACGGCGATCTGTCGCAGCATCTGGATGTCCCGCTTGGGCCCGAGATCGGCCAATGCTGCGGGGGCCGGGTTGAGATCGCGCTCGCGCGGATGAGCGCGACGGACAAAGATATCGCCTTGGAAGCCGTTCAGATGGAAGAAGCCGGGCAGCCCGCAGTCTATGTGCTGGGCGCTGGGCATGTGGGGCGTGCGCTGGCAGATCTGTTTCAACACCTTCCGGTGCGTTGTGTGTTAGTGGACCAACGCGAGGATGAGCTGGCCCTTTCCCACGCCAATGTGGAAAAACGGCTAAGTGTTGTGCCTGAGTTTGACGTGATGAATGCGTCGAAAGGCAGCGCTTTCATCGTTCTGACCCATGACCACGGGTTGGATTTTCTGCTGACCTCGGCCGCGCTGGAACGCGGCGATGCATCCTATATTGGAATGATTGGGTCCGCCACAAAGCGCGCGAAATTCGCCAGCTGGACCCGTAAGAATTGCGACGGCCTGTCCGTTGCACCCTTGATCTGCCCCATCGGGGCAGGCGGTAGCCGCGACAAGCGGCCAGCCGTGATCGCCGCCGTCGTGGCGGCAGAAGTGATCACGGCGCTGACCTCTGAAACTGCCGCACATTCCCCTGACTGGGGCGCTGTTTCGCATATCGCGGCGCAGTGAAGCAACGCGGGTTGGGACGTGTCGAGGAGAACGCCCCCAGCCCGGTTTGATTGAAGGAGGTCCCCATGAGGGATGGGAGTTACACATACAAGCTGTTTCATCGCAGCGATTTCAGCGCGTTTTGGGCGCTGTTCACCGACAACCTGATCAACTTGATGGTTCTGGCGGGCATCTGTCAGTTCGTCTTCCAAATGCCGGCCGAGATCGTCTATGGGCGCATCGTGCCAGGTGCGGCAATCGCGATCCTTGCGGGGATTGCGGTCTATGTAGGCCTCGCCAAACGCGCGGCGGCTCAGCACGGGCGGGACGTTACGGCAATGCCTTACGGCATTTCGACGCCGGTGATGTTCGTCTATCTGTTTGGCGTGATCGGGCCGATCTATTGGTCGACAAATGATCCGGTTCTGGCCTGGCAGGTTGGCATCGGCGCCGGCTTCATGGGCGGTATCGTTGCCGCTATGGGCGCGATCATCGGTCCGTGGCTGAAACGCGTGACGCCGCGCGCAGGGATGCTGGGCACGCTGTGCGGCATCGCGCTTGTGTTCATCGGCACTGTGCCGCTGGCCACAGTGTTTGAGAACCCGTTCATCGGCTTTGCCTCGATGATCATCATTCTGTGGGGTCTGGTTGGGCGCTTCCGTCTGCCGTTTAACATTCCGGCTGGTTTGCTTGCGCTGATCGTCGGGACGATTGTGGCCTTTGCGATTGGTGAAGCCAAAATCAGCACCGATGGCGTCGGCTTCTACCCGCCCATGCCCTATATCGGTGACCTGATTGCGGGTATCCAACACCTGTTTGCCAACCCGGAGCTGTTCCTGGTTCTGGTACCGGTGCAGATCTACAACTTCATCGAAACGATGAACAACGTCGAGAGTGCCGAGGCTGCTGGCGACCACTACCCTGTTGCAACCTGCCAGATCACCGATGGTCTGGGCACTATGGTTGGCGCGGTCTTTGGTTCGCCTTTCCCGACCACCGCCTATATCGGCCACCCGGCTTATAAACGTATGGGGGCCCATTCCGGATATATCATCGGCGTGGGGGTCGTGATCCCTCTGGCCGCGTTCCTTGGCCTGTTGGCGTTCCTGAACAATCTGATCCCCGTGGCAGCCGCCGCGCCGGTTCTGGTGTTTGTGGCGCTGAGCTTGATCACCAACACAGCCCATTCGGTCAAGACGGACCATATGGCTGCCGTGACCTTTGCCATGATGCCCCACGTGTCGTCCTTCCTGATGGTCAAATGGGGATCGCTGATCGGTGCGCTTGGTGCTGTTGGCGTGGCAGGCCTGCCGCAACTTGGCGATGAAGCGCTGACCGCCGCCCTTCTGCAGCAAGGGGCCCACTTTGAAGGCCACCTGGCCCTGTCCCAAGGTGCCATCCTGACGGGCTTGATCTGGGGTGCCATTGTGGCAAGTGTCATCGATGGCAACTTCAAGAATGCCGGTGGCTTTGCCTTGGCAGCGGCCATCATGTCGGCCTTCGGCATCATCCACGGTGCCAGCCTGCATTGGCCCGAGCTCAGCGGCGTCTCTGCCGGTTACCTGATCTCGGCGGCGTTCCTCTACATCTACCCGCTCTTCCACAAGGAAGACGAGTTGGTGAACGAGAATGTCGTGGTCGAGGAAGCCCCCACCACGCCTGCGGAATAACGCCCTGAACTTTGGAGTGGGCCGCGGCGAGATCCGTCGGCCCACTTCGCTTTCCGCTCACTCAAAGTAAATGAACCGGATATTAAGATGACCAACACACAGCCACGGACGCTTCTGCGCGGGCGGACGCTCGACTTCAACCGCAAGCCTTTGGACGAGACCGACGCCGAGGCCTATAACTATCTGGAAGATGGCGCGATCCTGATCGCAAACGGCAAGATCGAAGCGACCGGACCCTATTCAGAGCTTTCAGCCAGTGCGCCAAACGCGACGGTGATCGACCACCGCCCGCATCTGTTGATGCCTGGCTTCATCGACATGCATGTCCATTTTCCTCAGGTGCAGGTGATCGCCTCGTGGGGCGCGCAGCTTCTGGACTGGCTGAACACTTATACCTTCCCTGAAGAGACACGTTTTGCTAACGATGCCCATGCAGCCGCGATGGCCGCGCACTTCTGTGACCTTCTAACCGGCCACGGGACCACCACGGCGGTTGCCTTTGGATCTGTCCATGCGGGATCGGTCGAGGCGCTGTTCGCTGAAGCCGCGAAACGCAATATGTGCATGATCACCGGCAAAGTCATGATGGATCGAAACGCCCCCGATGGACTGCGGGACACGCCGCAGACGGGCTATGATGACAGTAAGGCGCTGATCGAGAAATGGCACGGTACGGGCCGCGCGCAATATGCGATTACGCCACGCTTTGCGATCACCTCGACGCCCGAACAGATGGAAATGGCGGGGGCATTGGTGGCAGAGCATCCCGATTGCTTCGTCCAAACGCACCTGAGCGAAAACCATGACGAGATCGCTTTTACCGCCGAGCTCTATCCCGACGCGCCAGACTATCTGGGCGTTTATGAACACTATGGGTTGCTGGGTGAAAAAACCCTGCTCGGCCATGCCATTCATCTAACATCGCGTGAGATTGATGTGCTGGCTGAGACGCGCTCGAAGCCGGTTTTCTGCCCGACCTCGAACCTGTTCTTGGGCAGTGGCCTGTTTGACGACGCGGGCCTTAATGCGCGTGGTATTCAAAACGGGATCGCCACCGATGTTGGGGCAGGGACCAGCTATTCGATGCTGCAGACCCTGAATGAAGGCTACAAGATCCTGCAGCTTCAGAACCAGAAACTGCACCCGCTTGCCGCGTTCGACTGGATCACGCGTGGCAATGCCGAGGTGCTGGGCCTGTCGGACAAAATTGGGTCCTTGGCCACCGGATCGGATGCAGACATTGTTGTTCTGAACGCCCGATCCACCCATGCGATGGACCTTCGGATGCAGCGCGCCGAAACGCTGTCGGAAGAGCTGTTTATCCTGCAGATGCTGGGGGATGACCGCGCGGTCGATCAGGTCTATGTGGCTGGCGCGGCGGCCAAAACCGGGCGTGTCAGCGCAGATCTTGAGAATTCGAAGGAACCCGTTGCTGCGTGATCCCACCGTACAGTTCCAATAAAAAAGCGGCGTGAGGTTCACGCCGCTTTTTGTTTTTTATGTGCTGCTCTTAGACGTGATCATCCTGTGCTAGCGAGCCTTGACCGTGACCAGCGTGGCCGCCAGACACTTCGTCGGTTGCTTCATCTGACAGTTCTTCCGGCAACAGCAGGTTCAATACAATTGCGATCAGAGCAGCCGGTAGAATTCCAGACGCGGCTAGTATACGCAGGGTATCCGGCAGGTACTGCAGTGCGTTTGGTGCTCCGGGCTTGAGGTTCATAACCTCGAGCTGCAGGCCAAATCCGATCGACAAAGCGATGGCGAAGATCACCATGTTACGACGGTTCCAGACCACATCTGACAGCATCGAAACACCGGCAGAGACGACCATGCCGAACATCACGATAACGCCGCCGCCCAGCACTTCGATTGGGATCGTGCGGATCAAAGCACCAACTTTGGGCATCAGGCCACAAATGATCAGGAAGATAGCACCAATTGTCACCACATGGCGGCTCATCACGCCGGTCATGGCGATCAGGCCCACGTTCTGGCTGAACGAGGTGTTGGGCAGACCGCCAAACAAGCCAGCAACTGCTGTACCAACACCATCGGCATAGGTCGCGCCTTGGATTTCCTTGTCAGTGGCTTCGCGCCCAGCACCGCCTTTGGTGATGCCGCTGACGTCGCCCACGGTTTCGACCGCGCTGACAAAGGACATCAGGCAGAAACCAATGACTGCAGCCATGCTGATTTCGATGCCGTATTTAAAGGGATTTGGCAGGCCGAACGCCGCCGCGCGGTCCCAGCTTTGGCCAATGCCTTCAAAAGTCACCAGACCAAAGAACATCGAATAGATATAGCCGATGACGATGCCGATCAGCACCGCGGACACCGACAGCATGCCACGGCAGAAGAATTTAAGCCCGAGGGTCGAGAAAATTACCACCAGTGCCACCGACCAGTTCAGCAGACTGCCGTATTCCTCATGGCCAAAGGCCTTAGCCGGCACGCCGCCTGCGGCGTATTCAATGCCGACGCGCACCAGGTACAGACCGATCATCAGCACCACTAGGCCGGTAACCAACGGCGGCAGAGCGAACCGGATACGTCCGATAACGGTCCCCAGCGCGGCGTGGAACAGACCACCAACCAAAACGCCGCCGAAAATCACCGGCAGAGCCTCGGGCCCCTTGCCCGCAACCAACGGAATCATGATCGGGATAAAGGCAAAGCTTGTGCCCTGCACAATCGGAAGCCCGGCGCCGATCGGGCCCAGAGTCAGAGTCTGCAACAGCGTCGCGATGCCGGCGAACAGCATCGACATCTGAATCATATAGCTCATGTCTGGAAAGCCAAGCGCGCCCGCGTCAGAGCCAAAGCCAAAGCCGGCGGCCCCGGCTATGATAATGGCGGGCGTGATGTTTGAAACAAACATTGCCAGCACGTGCTGGATGCCCAAGGGCACAGCCTTGGCAAGTGGTGGTGTGTAGTTTGGGTCGCGCAGCTGCTCTGGCGTCCCGATGGATGTGTTAGCCATTAGATTTCCTCCCTATGATGCCCGTGTCGGCTCCTCTTCCGACTTCGGGCTTATGGCCTTTCGATTCTGATTTCCTCCTTGAACCAGTGTTCCTGCAGGTTCGGCCCCGTGCCGATCCTGTCGATCACCGCAAACTGTCCCTGATCAGAAAGGGGTGCACAGACCCCGTGCCAGGTGTTGCGGTGGTAATTCACGCCTTGTCCGGGCTGCGCGATGAAGGCTACGGGTGTCCCCGGCTGGCCGCCCGCGTCCGGGGCGACGACGACCAGATACGGTGCGCGGCTGATCGGAATGAACGCCTGACTTCCATCTGGATGGCGTTCCACCATATCCAGCACCATCGGCAGGCTGCGGGCCTCGGCATCAAAGATGCTGATCCCGGCGTTTCCGTCCGAAAAATCAAGCGTCGCGCGGTCATGGTACCGCCCGCAAAGCCCTTGATTGATCATCTTGTCAGGCGTCCCCTTGGTGTCGAGAACGTCGCCATAAGGCGCAAACGCTTCGGGCGTTAGGGGCAGGGGGGTGATGGTCAGGGTCATGCGGCGAACTTCTCGTCCAGACGCAGCTCGGCGATGCGTTCGACCTGACGGCAGGCCTCGGCAAACTCGGTATCGCGGTCATTGTCGATCCGGCGGTTGAAGGCGTCCATAATGCTGGGCTTGGTGTTGTCCTTCACCGCGATGATGAAGGGGAATCCGTGCTTGGCGGTGTACGCCTCGTTGAGTTTCGTGAAGGTCGCGCGTTCCTCGTCCGTCAGCATGTCTAGACCGGCACCCGCTTGTTCGGCGGTGCTTTCTGCAGTCAGGCGCCCGGCGGCGGCCAGTTTCCCGGCCAAGTCAGGGTGCGCCACCAACACGCCCAAGCGCGCCTCTTCGCTGGCGCTACGGAACACGCGGGCCAAGGCATTGTGTACGCCTGCGGCCGTGTCATGGGTCGGTCCCAGTTCCAGACCAAAGGCGCCTTCGGCAATCCAAGGACTGTGTTCAAACACGCCGCCGAATTCGGCCACGAATGTGTCTTTGTCCATCTCAGAGGGTTTCAGTCCTTGCATCGGGGGGTGCTCCTTGGCCCAGTGATCGGCAATCTGTTCGCGGGTGGCGAACCAGACACCTTCGTGTGATTTGAAGTGATCGATGACACGTTTCAGGGCTGCTGCCCGGCCGGGGCGCCCGATCAGGCGGCAATGCAGGCCGATGGACAGAACCTTGGGCGCGCCAGCTTCCCCTTCCGCATAGAGCATGTCGAAGCTGTCCTTCAGGTAGCTCTCGAACTGGTCTCCATTGGTGTAACCCGCCTGAATCGCGAAGCGCATGTCGTTGCAATCCATCGTGTAGGGAACAACCAGTTGGTCCTTCCCACCGGCATTGATCCAATAGGGCAGGTCGTCGGCATAGCTGTCCGCGATATAGGCGAAATCACCTTCTTCGGCGGCCAAATCCATCGTGTTCATTGAACAGCGGCCGGTGTACCAGCCGCGCGGAGCTGTGCCTGTGACCTCGGTGTGCAGGCGGATCGCCTCGCGGATCTGCGCACGCTCTTCATCAGGCGACATATCCTTGTGCTCGACCCATTTCAGGCCGTGGCTGGCGATTTCCCAGTTCGAGGCCTTCATCGCCTTCACTTGCTCTGGCGCGCGGGCCAAAGCAGTGGCTACGCCATAAACAGTGACCGGCAGGTCACCAAGCAAACGGTGCACGCGCCAGAAACCGGCCCGCGAGCCGTATTCATAGATGGACTCCATGTTCCAATGACGCTGCCCCGGCCAGGGTTGCGCCCCGGTGATTTCGGACAGGAAGGCTTCTGATGCCGCGTCCCCATGCAGGACACAGTTCTCGCCGCCCTCTTCATAGTTAAGGACGATCTGGACGGCGATCTTTGCGTTGCCGGGCCATCTGACGACCGGCGGTTTGGCACCGTATCCGGTCATGTCGCGTGGGTATCGTGTCACGTGGTTTCCCTTTATTTGTCTTAGATGTCATTCTAGGGCGAAAATCCGAGAGTACTTTCAAATTAATCAAGAAGGATTGTTCGGCAGTCTGGCTCTGTGTGTGCTTGCGCTTCCAGACTAAGAAGGGGCTGCTGAACATAAGCCCACATAGGAGATACCAACCATGACTGGCTACTTGACCACACACGTGCTTGATACCGCCCGCGGGTGTCCCGCAGAGGGCTTGAAGATCGAGCTGTTTCGGATTGATGGCGCTGAGCGCAGTTTGCTTAAAACGCTGGTGACAAACGATGATGGCCGAACCGACGAACAGATCTTGCCCGCCGAAAAGTTTGAAACCGGCGAGTACGAACTTGTGTTTTATGCAGGGGACTATCTGGACAGCATCGGTGTTCCGCCTGAAGCGCCTCGGTTTCTGGATGTGATCCCGCTGCGCTTTGGAATGTCAGAAGCATCGCATTATCACGTGCCTCTGCTTCTGTCGCCCTTCGGCTATTCTACCTACCGAGGCAGCTGAGGCTAGCTTGCATCCTTGCTGCGGATGCTTGTGGCGATCCGATCGATCACGAACTCCATGAACAGTCGTGACTTGGGGTCCTGACCGCGTCGGTGGGTGAACAAGCAAGCCATCTGAATGGGCTCGGGCGGCGTTTTGGTCGCGACCGGAACCAGCCGCCCAGAACTCAGGTGTTCTGCAATCTCGAAAACCGGCTTCATCGCGATCCCGTTTCCGCCAAGCGCCCAATCGGTCAGCACATCCCCATCATCGGATTCGTAGCGCCCGGTCACGCGAAAGCGTTTCGGGCCGTCTTTCGTGGTCAACAGCCATTGGAACTCGGTCGCGCCGGGAAAACGCAGGCTGAGGCATTCGTGCCCATCGTTGATCAGATCGTCCCCGCTTTGAGGCATGCCGCGCTGTTCAATATAGGCCGGTGCGGCGCAGAGGACGCGCTCGACATCGGCAATCTTGCGGATTTTGAGGTTGCTGTCTTCCGGTTGGCCAAGGAAAAACGCCAGATCAAGCCCTTCGGTGGTCAGGTCCACCTTGCGGTCGGTCAGGCGCAGGCGCACGCTGACCTCCGGGTATTTCTCTAGAAAATCGGGAACGAGCGGCGCGATCAGGCGACGCCCGACACCCAACGGGGCAGCGACATAAAGCGGGCCGCGAGGGTTTTCTGTTATATCAACAATTTGCGCCTCGGCACTTTCCACCGCTTCAAGGATTTCCGTGGCGCCGCGATAGAACCTTTCACCCTGCTCGGTCGGGGCAAGGCTGCGCGTGGTGCGCTGAAACAGGCGTACGCCCAGATAGTCTTCCAGCTGAGAGATACGCGAGGACGTTACAGCTGGCGACACCCGGAGGTCGCGCCCCGCGGCGGACATGCTTCCAAGTTCATAGACACGCACGAAGGTTCGGATGTTGGCAAGATAGGACATTGTTCTGTTTTTTTTGATGCTGCTTGGTATTTAGCAGCAATACCAGAATAAATATGCTTAGCATAGAGTGTCGCTAAGACGAATATGGGAGGTATGCCATGTACGACCTGGCAATTTTGTGGGACTGGATCGCGTTTTCTGTACGGTGGCTTCACGTCATCACGGCAATGGCGTGGATTGGTGCGTCATTCTATTTCATCGCGCTCGATCTGATGCTGAAACCCAATCCCAATCTGCCCGACGGCGCCTATGGCGAGGAATGGGAAGTGCACGGCGGCGGATTTTATCACACGGTCAAATACCTTGTGGCCCCGTCAGAAATGCCCGAGCATCTGACATGGCACAAATGGCAAAGCTACACGACCTGGCTGTCGGGTGCGGCGCTTCTGATGATCATCTACTGGGTCGGGGGCGAGCTGTTCCTTTTGGACCCGACCAAGGCGGATTTGGCCTTGTGGCAGGGCATCCTGATCTCGGGCGGATCGCTGACCATCGGCTGGCTGCTCTATGACCAGATGTGCAAATCGAAGCTGAGCGAGAACCCAACGCTACTGATGCTGCTTTTGTTTGTCATCCTCGTGGCGATGTCCTGGGGCTATAACCAGATCTTTACCGGTCGTGCGGCCCTTCTGCATCTGGGTGCCTTCACCGCGACGATCATGACGGCCAACGTGTTCTTCCAGATTATGCCGAACCAACGCATCGTTGTAGCGGACCTGAAGGCCGGGCGGACGCCAGATGCGAAATACGGCAAGATCGCCAAGGTGCGCTCGACCCACAACAACTACCTGACCCTTCCGGTCGTGTTCCTGATGCTGTCGAACCACTACCCGCTGTCTTTTGCGACCCAGTATTCGTGGGTCATTGCCAGCTTGATTTTCCTGACTGGCGTCACCATCCGTCATTATTTCAACACCATGCACAAGACGGGCAAAGGGCCGAACTGGACGTGGTTGGTGACTGTGCTGCTGATGATTGCGATTGCGTGGCTTTCAACCATGAAAACCGGCGAAACCTACGAGGATGCTGAAGCGCGCGAGATGACCGCCTTTGAACAGAAGTTCGCTTCGGCCGATGGGTTTGAAGACGCCTTCTATGCGGTGGTTGGAAACTGTTCGATGTGCCACGCCCGTGAACCGTCATGGGACGGCATGTACTGGGCCCCGAAAGGCGTGGTTCTGGAAACCGAAGCAGACGTCGCGCGCCATGCCCAGCAGGTCTACCTGCAGGCGGGCGCATCCCACGCCATGCCGCCGCCCAATGCCATCGAGATGGATCAAGAAGGCCGCGACTATATCGTGGCGTGGTATCGGGGCGCCACGTCCAACTAAGCGTGTCGTGGCGTGCGATATGAAGTTTTCACAGATCGCATTTTCCAAACCAAAAGGGCCGCGTCATGCGGCCCTTTTTTGTGGATTTAGGTGGTTTTTACTCGGATCGCTGGCCGGGTTTCTGCAAGAACAGCGCGCCGAACGTATAGACCAGAATGGCTGCGCCGACCGCGCCCATCACCGCGATGCCCAAGAGGATGATCAGGTCAATCGGCCCGCCTATGTCCGAAAAGCCCGAATGAGTCATTTTCTGCACGAACAGAACCGCAAACACAGCGCCGAAGGGCATCGACAGCTGGGCACGCAGGAATTTGCGCCAACTGACCGCGCGGTCTCGGATTAGTACATAGAAATAGGCCAGCGTGATCACGGCGGCCACAATGACCATGACCCAGAACAGGGTGGGGCCGAAGATTTCCTCGAAGACGGCGATCAGAGTGCTAAAAGTCAGTTCTTTCATCTCTCAAATCCTCCTTACGCGTCGCCACGGATCATGGCGTTATAGGTGGCTTTCAGGGCGACCTCTTTCATCAGCCAACTGATCCACAGCTCTTCCAATGGCGCAATCACGCCGGGGAAACTGGGGGTGAGGTCGTTGTTGTAGTCGAACTCGATCAGCATCGCGCGGCCGACGCGGGTGATCAGTGGGCAGGACGTGTAGCCGTTATAGCTGGCATCGCTTTTGGTGCCTGCGATCTGCGCGATCAGATGCTCTTCGACCACTGGAACCTGCCACTTGGCGCTGGCCGCGGTCTTGCCTTTTGGAACGCCTGCGATGTCACCCACGGCGAAGACGTTGTCGAAGAAGTTGTGGCGAAGCGTGTGTTTATCAACTGTGGCCCAGCCGCGACCATCCCAGCTTCCGGGGTCAGTCAGAGCCGAGTTGCGGACCACGTCAGGCGCTTGCTGCGACGGCACAATGTGCAGATAGTCATAGGGCATCTCCGCATCGCCGTTTTCGGTCGCGAAGGTAGCGATCTTCTTGCCCGCATCGACCGCTTTCAGCACGTGGCTGTAATGCGGCGTGACCTCGCGCTGGCCAAACAGCATCCGCAGTTTCTCCGAGATGATCGGAACCCCGAACAGGGCCTTGTTATGGGCCATATAGTTGATGTCGAGCTTGGTCGTGCCGGATTTGCGGGCTATGTCGTCAATCAGGAAGGTGTGCTTGATCGGCGCGCCTGCGCATTTCATTTCAGTGGCGGGGCGGGTGAAGATGCCGACACCGCCGTCTTCGGTATAGCGACCAGCGGCCTCCCATGTTTTGGCGGCATAGTCCGGTCCAGCATAGAGCGATCCGATGCCGTTCTTGCCGATCATGTCCATCTCGAAGCCTTCAATTGCGCCGTAGTTCAGGACAAGGCCGGTGGCCAGCACGAGGAAGTCATAAGGCAAAGTCTTGCCGCTCTCGGTCATGACTTTGTTGCCATCCGGGTCGATCTCGGCAGCACGCTCGGCGATCCAAGTGATGTCCTTCGGTAGCCAGTCCCCAGTTTGCGAGACCGAGTATTTGGCCGGTTTCAGTCCTGCTGCGATCAGAGAGAAACCAGGCTGGTACCAATGTTCCTTACGCGGGTCGATGATGGTGATCGTGGCACCATTCAGGCGGCGCGACAGCCGGTTGGCGAGCGCGGTGCCGGCAGCACCGGCGCCAAGGATGACAATTTTCGCCTTGGTGTCGATAGGGGCAGGGGCGGCTGTTGCACCAGCGCCCGCGGCCATAAGGGCACCAGCGCCTGCGGCAAATCCAAGAAATCCGCGGCGTGTGGCGTTGAAGTTGTGTGACATGAGCGACCTCCAATCAGGCAATGCTTCGTTCTGGCGCCTCTCTACGCCCGTTAAGTATTCAGGTCTATGAATGTGTTAGGCAGGTGGGGGTGGCCTAATGACGCAGTGAAATTGCAGTGGGATCAGATCGCAAATCTGTGTATGAAGCGGCGAGGCGGCGTTCTACCGCCTTTGTAGATATTGCAGCGCCTGCGATAGTTTGGTATACAGCGGCATACCGCAGACATATCCGGCCTCAGAAGATTCTGTTTCGCTGGGTTCACGGGCTGCATCACACTCGAATTCGTAGGGATCGTCATGAGCTTGTACACCGACTACCTAAATGAGATTGAAACGCGTAAAGGCGAGGGTCTGAATCCCAAGCCGATCGACGACGGCGCGCTGGTGGCTGAACTGATCGAACAGATCAAGGACACCGGCAACGCTGAACGCGAAGCATCGCTGAATTTCTTTATTTACAACACTCTGCCGGGCACCACGAGCGCCGCTGGCGTCAAGGCCGCCTTCCTGAAAGAGATCATCCTTGGCCAAGCTTCGGTTGCTGAGATTTCGGTCGAGTTCGCCTTCGAGCTGCTGTCGCACATGAAAGGTGGCCCGTCGGTCGAAGTTCTGCTGGATCTGGCACTGGGCGATGAAGCGGCAATCGCCGCGCAGGCTGCTGAAGTGCTGAAGACTCAGGTGTTCCTCTATGAAGCTGACACTGACCGTCTGGAAGCCGCTTACAAAGCTGGCAATGCCGTCGCTGCCGGTATTCTGGAAAGCTATGCCAAGGCCGAGTTCTTCACCAAGCTTCCCGAAGTAGAAGAAGAAATCAAAGTCGTGACCTATATCGCCGGTGTAGGCGATATCTCGACCGACCTTCTGTCGCCGGGTGCCGAAGCACACTCGCGCGCAGACCGCGAACTGCACGGCAAATGCATGATCACGCCGGAAGCGCAGGTCGAAATCCAAGAGCTACAGAAACAGCATCCGGACGCACGCGTCATGCTGATCGCAGAAAAAGGCACAATGGGTGTTGGTTCAAGCCGTATGTCGGGCGTGAACAACGTGGCGCTGTGGACTGGTAAGAAAGCCAGCCCCTATGTGCCCTTCATCAACATCGCCCCCGTCGTGGCAGGTACCAACGGCATTTCGCCGATCTTCCTGACCACCGTAGGCGTGACCGGCGGTATCGGTATTGATCTGGATAACTGGGTCAAGAAGCTGGACGCCGACGGCAACGTGGTTGAAGACGAAGATGGCGAAGCCGTTCTGGAAGAGGCCTACTCGGTCGCAACCGGCACCGTTCTGACCATCAACTCGAAAACCAAAACCCTGCATGACGCAGATGGCAAAGAACTGAAAAGCGTAGCTGCTGCTTTCACCCCGCAGAAGGTGGAATTCATGAAGGCTGGCGGTTCTTACGCCGTGGTCTTCGGTAAGAAGCTGCAGACATTTGCTGCTGCTGCGCTGGGACAGGAACTGAAATCTGCCTACGCACCCTCGAAAGAGATCACAGTTGACGGGCAGGGCCTGACCGCTGTTGAAAAGATCTTCAACCGCAACGCCTTGGGCAGCACGCCCGGTGCAGTTTTGCACGCAGGTTCGGACGTACGCGTTAAAGTGAACGTCGTTGGCTCGCAGGACACCACCGGTCCGATGACCGCGCAGGAACTGGAAGCCATGGCTGCGACCGTGATCTCTCCGTCGGTTGACGTGGGCTATCAGTCGGGCTGTCACACGGCATCTGTTTGGGACAAGAAGGCTCAGGCTAACATTCCCAAGCTGATGAAGTTCATGAACGATTTCGGTCTGATCACCGCGCGTGATCCGAAGGGCGAATATCACGCAATGACCGACGTTATTCACAAGGTGCTGAACGACATCACCGTGGATGACTGGGACGTTATCATCGGCGGCGACAGCCACACCCGTATGTCCAAAGGCGTGGCCTTCGGTGCAGACTCGGGCACCGTGGCACTGGCACTGGCAACCGGTGAAGCATCCATGCCGATCCCGGAATCGGTGAAAGTAACCTTCAAGGGCTCGATGGCCGAGCATCTGGACTTCCGTGATGTTGTCCACGCCACTCAGGCACAGATGCTGGACCAGCATGGTGACAACGTCTTCCAGGGCCGCGTGATCGAAGTTCACATCGGTACGCTGCTGGCTGACCAAGCCTTCACCTTCACCGACTGGACCGCCGAGATGAAAGCCAAGGCGTCTATCTGTATCTCGAACGATGATACTCTGATCGGTTCGCTGGAACTGGCCAAGTCGCGTATTCAGGTCATGATCGACAAGGGTATGGACAACGAAGCCCAGCTTCTGGCCGGTCTGATTGCCAAGGCCGACAAGCGCATCGCCGATATCAAGTCGGGTGCGAACCCGGCCCTGACGCCGGACGATACCGCCAACTACTTCGCTGAAGTCGTTGTGGATCTGGATGCGATCGACGAACCGATGATCGCCGACCCGGATGTGAACAACGATGACGTGTCCAAGCGGTATACCCACGACACCATCCGCCCCGTTTCCTACTACGGTGGCGACAAGAAGGTGGATCTGGGCTTTGTGGGCTCGTGCATGGTGCACAAGGGCGACATGAAGATCGTGGCCCAGATGCTGAAAAACCTCGAGAAGACGATGGGCAAGGTCGAATTCAACGCACCGCTGGTGGTTGCTGCTCCGACCTACAACATTGTGGACGAGCTGAAGGAAGAAGGCGACTGGGAGATCCTCGAGAAATACTCGGGCTTCGAATTTGACGACCTGTTCCCGAAAACTCAGGCCCGCACCGAGTACGAGAACATCATGTACCTCGAACGCCCTGGCTGTAACCTCTGCATGGGGAACCAGGAAAAAGCCGCCAAGGGTGACACGGTTCTGGCCACCTCGACCCGCCTGTTCCAAGGCCGCGTCGTAGGCGACCTTCCCGAGAAGAAGGGTGAAAGCCTGCTGGCCTCGACCCCGGTTGTCGTCCTGTCCGCCATCCTGGGCCGCACGCCCACGATGGAGGAATACAAGGCTGCTGTTGAAGGCATCGACCTGACCAAGTTCGCTCCGCCTCTGGCTGTTCCGTCAACCACCAAGTCGGCGCATTTCTAAAGCCAGCAACGGTGAGACACAGAAAGGGCGGGGATTTTCCCCGCCCTTTTTTCGTTGCTGTATTCAGCGGGCACAGACCTCCCTGCCGGACAATCTGAATTTGGTTGTCCCGCTTGAAGCGACATGTGAGACTTTAGGCCATGCACAATGCCAACTTAGCCCTTCGTTTCCTTTTGGAGCTTGCTGCCTTGGCCGGGTTCAGCATTTTTGTCTGGGGCTTGACCGAAGGAGTTTGGCGTTTCCTTGCGGTTGGCGCAGCCGTGGTGCTGCTCGGCGTAATTTGGGCGACATTCGCCGTGCCAGATGACCCCAGTCGTTCCGGTAGTGCGCCCGTGCCTGTTCCCGGAATAGCTCGCCTAGTTTTGGAGTGGGGGGTGCTCTTCGGCGGAGCATGGGCGTTCTATGCGGTGGGGTACACGTGGCCGGGGTTCTGGCTCGCTGCGCTCACCGTGGTTCACTATTTACTGTGGCCAAGTCGTATTGCTTGGCTTCTGCAGAACTAGGTTGATTTTGGCAATCTGCTGACTGCCACCTGCATTACCTTCAAAAGCACAACAGGGCGAAGTATTCCTCGCCCTGCGTCGTTTTCTGATGCTTGATTATGGATCAAGCATTCAGCAGCAAGTGCTGGCGCTCCCACGGCGAGATTTCGCGCTGGTATTCCTCGTTCTCGGCCCATTTGATGTCGGAATAGAGCTTGCAGAACTCTTCGCCCAGCACGGCGCGCATGTCTTTGGCCTCGTCAAACAGTTCTAACGCGGCACGCAGAGAGGCAGGCAGTGGCTCCTCTACATTCCAGACCTCTTTCACGGCTTCGGCACGGGGCTCGACCTTGTTCATCATGCCCAGATAGCCACAGGCCAGCGAGGCTGCGATCGAAATATAGGGGTTCGCGTCCATACCAATCACGCGGTTTTCCAGGCGGCGGGCTGCCGGGCTGGAATGTGGCACGCGCAGGCCGGTGGTGCGGTTGTCTGCGGCCCATTCAAGATTGGCCGGGGCCGATTGCCCGTCGACCGTGATCCGCCGGAACGAGTTCACGTAAGGCGCAAAAAGCGGCACGACATCCATGATGTATTTCTGTGACCCGCCGATGAACCAGCGGAACAGGTCCGAGGCCGAGCCATCGTCGTTCGAGAAGATGTTCTTGCCCGTTTCAGAGTCCACGATCGACTGGTGCACGTGCATCGCGCTGCCCGGTTCGTCACGGATCGGCTTGGCCATGAAGGTGGCGAAGACACCGTTCTTCAAGGCCGCCTCGCGGATGGTGCGTTTGAACAGAAAGACCTGATCGGCCAGATTAACCGGGTCGCCGTGGTTCAGGTTGATCTCGATCTGACCTGCGCCGCCCTCCTGAATGACTGTGTCGATCTCAAGCCCCTGCGCCTCGGCAAAGTCATAGATCGTATCGATCACTGGGCCGTATTCATCCACGGCGGACATTGAATAGACCTGACGGCTGGCGCCTTTGCGCCCCGTGCGGCCGATCGGCGGCTCGATGGGTTCGTTCGGATCGTGGTTGGGCTTGGTCAGATAGAACTCAAGCTCGGGTGCGATGACGGGTTTCCAGCCCTTCGCCGCGTAAAGATCCACAACGCGCTTCAGAAGCCCACGTGGAGAAATCGCCAGCGCTGAGCCATCGCGGTTAAACATGTCGCAGATGACCTGCAGCGTGACATCTTCCGACCACGGCACGGCACAGGCCGTGGACATGTCAGCCCGCAACACGATATCCCGTTCAACCCACTGGTTTTCGATTTCCATATCGACATACTCGCCTGAAATCGTCTGATAAAACAGGGAGATAGGCAGGGCCAGATCGGTTGCGGGATCAAACTTCGCGGCAGGCATCGCCTTCCCGCGCGAGGTTCCGACAATGTCGGGGATGATGCACTCCACTTCTTCAATGCGACGCCCATCTGCGTAGGCGACAAAATCAGCGGACAAGTTCTGGGCCCAATCCAAGGGGCGCTTTCGTGACATCAAAACCTCCTTCGGCGTCGGGTGTCATGCGACGCCGGATTTCATAAAAAGAGTTGGTGCTGGATATTTGATCAAATTATACAGAAGGTCAATGGGCGTTTCGGTCGGCGCTTTTCGCTCGAACAGACGAACGCTTCGCGCTAGGCTCCGATAAAATATCCAATCTGGGGAGATTTGAGACATGAAAACATTGATGACGATCCTCTGCGCGTCGCTGGCGGGCAGCGCAGCATTCGCTGATAATCATTGTGCCGCGGGCAAGACGCTGACCGATGGTGTGCTGACCATCGCCACTGGCAACCCTGCCTATTACCCGTGGGTTATGGATGATGCCCCCGAAAGCAAACAGGGATTCGAGGCCGCCGTGGCCTATGCGGTCGCCAATGAAATGGGCTTTGCAGACGATGCCGTGACATGGGTTCGCACCTCGTTTGACGAGGCGATCCAGCCCGGTGCTAAGAATTTCGACTTCAACCTGCAACAATATTCGATCACGCCCGAACGGGAAGAGACCGTCGATTTCTCGCTGCCGTATTACAGCTCGGCCATGGCCGTTCTGACCACGCAATCGGTGGCCGAGAAGGTCGGCGAGCCGACGATAGAGGTTCTGAAGGGGCTGCTCTGGGGCGCAGGGGCTTCGCATACGGGCGCAACTATGGTGGGGCAAGTGATCGCACCGGATCAGGACGTTCTGCTGTATAACGACAACACCGACGTGACCGCGGCCCTGCAAGCCAATCAGATCGACGCGGCGCTGTTTGACCTGCCGACCGCACTGTACCTGTCGGCCGTCGTGGTTGAGAACGGCGCGCTTCTGGGACAGTTCCCGGCGGAGCGGTCCGAGAACCCGGATCAGTTTGGCATGTTGATGGCTGACGGAAGCGCCTTGAAACCTTGCGTAGATGAAGCCATCCAAGCCCTGACGGACAGCGGAAAGCTGGCCGAGATCGAAGCCGAGTGGTTGCAAGGCGCCACTGGCGTTCCGGTCATTCAATAAGGCGGATAGCACGCAGAATGACGAAGGCAGACGAAAACCCGGCGATGCCGGGGCGGCGCGCGCAGTATGAAGCTGCGTTGCGCCGCCGCTCTTTGTGGGTCGCAGGTGTCTCGACCAGTTTGGTCTTTTTGGCCATTCTGGTCCTGGTGCCGCTGGCGCCCGGTTGGGAGGCCGTGAAGAAAAGCTTCTTCAACTGGGGTGTCTTTTCCAAGACCTTTCCGGGTCTATTGGATGCCTTCCTGCTGGATATCGCGATCTTCTCGTGGTGTGCGCCGCTTATTGCGCTGCTGGGTCTGTTCGTGGCGATCTGCCGCGACATCCAGAAGCCCGCGCTTTATCCGCTGCGCCTGTTTGCCACCGTCTATACGGACGTGTTTCGCGGACTGCCTGTCATTCTGGTTATCTATCTTGTGGGCTTCGGCATCCCCGGTCTGGGCCTGCCGCGCCCGTGGAATTCGCCCTATATCTGGGGCTCTTTGGCGCTGATCCTCGTCTATGCCGCCTACGTGGCCGAGGTCATCCGGTCGGGCATCGGCTCGATCCACAAAAGCCAAAGCTCGGCGGCGCTGTCGCTGGGGCTCTCGAACGCGGATACGATGCGTTACGTGATCCTGCCGCAAGCTCTGCGCAACGTGCTGCCCGCCAATATGAATCTTGTGGTCGCGCTGCAAAAAGACGTGGCGCTTCTGTCCTTCGTTGGCCCGGTCGAGATCTTCCGGCAGGCGGGTGTCTACAAGTCTCTCTATGCCAGCTTCACGCCCTATGTGGGGGCGGCGATCATCTTCTTGGCGATCACCATACCGATGACGCGGTTTGCCGATCACCTGATGAACAAACGTCGCAAGCAGGAGCAATAAGCCCATGCTGTCGTTGAAAAACATCCAGAAGGCCTTTGGCGATCACCATGTGCTACGCGGCATCGACCTTGAGGTCGCAAAGGGTGAAATGGTTTGCCTGATTGGCGCGTCCGGGTCCGGAAAGTCGACGCTCCTGCGGGCGGTGAACCTGTTGGACCCGGTCGATGATGGCGAGATCTGGTTTGACGGTGTGGATATCGCCGAACCGGGGCTGGATCCACAGCCGATCCGCCAGCGTATCGGGCTGGTCTTCCAGTCCTTTAACCTGTTTCCGCATATGTCGGCGGCTGAGAACGTCATGCTGGCCCCGCGCCGGGTAAAGGGGCTGTCCCGTACCGCGCAACGAGGGCGCGTGGAAGAACTGTTTGACCGTTTCGGCCTTGGCCACCGGATCGACCACTACCCCGATCAGTTGTCCGGCGGGCAACAACAGCGCGTGGCCATCATTCGTGCGCTGGCCATGCAGCCCGACATCTTGCTGTTTGACGAGATCACATCCGCCCTCGACCCCGAACTGGTGGCCGAGGTTCTGGATGTGCTGCGCAGTCTGCGGGAAGAGGGGATGACCATGATCCTTGCCACCCATGAAATGGGCTTCGCGCGCGAGCTGGCAGACAAGGTGTGCTTCTTGGAGGGTGGACGCATTCTGGAAGAGGGTACACCGGCCCAGATCTTCGACGCCCCGCGCGAAGAACGGACGCGGCAGTTCTTGTCTCAGGTTCTGTAGGGGCAGGCAGGCTCAGCGCCAGAAGGCGACCCACTCGGTCAGTTCAAGGAACTTCTTGGCCAGAAACAAAAGGTTCTCGCCGCCCCAGACCACAATATCCAGCCCGACCAGCAGCAGGATTACTGCGCCCAGAATGATGGCCAACTGATTAGTCACAAGGAAGCTCCTGCCTGTTTTCAGCGATTATGCAAGCCGCATCGGTGGGAGCAAGGTAAAACACGCAGGTTAAAGAAAACCCCCAAGGGCTGGGCCATTGGGGGTTCAGAAACGTTTTTTCAGGGATGGATTACAGCGAACCCATCTTCACGGCCAGATCGCCCATGCGGGTCGAGAAGCCCCATTCGTTGTCATACCACGCCAGAACGCGCACCAGACGGCCGCCAATGACTTTGGTCTGGTCTGCGGCAAAGATCGAGCTTTCTTCGGTGTGGTTGAAGTCGGTCGAGACCAGTTTCTCTTCCGTGTAGCCCAGAACGCCTTTCATCGCGCCCAGCGACTGCTCTTTCATCACAGCGTTCACGTCTGCGACGGTCACGTCCTTTTCGACCACAACGGTCAGGTCCACGGCCGAGACATTCGGGGTCGGAACGCGCACGGCGGACCCGTCCAGCTTGCCTTTCAGGGCGGGCAGAACCTCACCCAGAGCTTTCGCGGCACCGGTCGAGGTCGGGATCATCGACATGGCGGCAGCGCGGGCGCGGTAAAGGTCCTTGTGGCGACGGTCCAGCGTCGGCTGGTCGCCAGTGTAAGCGTGGATCGTGGTCATGATGCCGCTTTCGATGCCGAAGGCGTTCAGCAGAACCTTGGCCACCGGGGCCAGACAGTTGGTGGTGCACGAGCCGTTCGACACCATTACGTCACCGGCGGTCAGCATCTCTTCGTTCACGCCGCAGACGATGGTCTTGTCGACGTTGGTACCCGGGGCCGACAGCAGAACTTTCTTGGCGCCACGCTCGAGGTGCGGCTTGGCCTTGATGCCGTCGTTGAAGTTGCCGGTGCATTCCAGAACAACGTCACAGCCGTCCCAGTCCAGTTCGTTCATGTCATAGGTCGACATCATCTGCATCGGGCCTTGGCCCACATCCATGGTGCCATCGCCCAGAACGACGTCGTTCGGGAAGCGGCCATGCACGCTGTCATATTTCAGCAGGTGCGCTGCGGTTTCCAAGGGGCCGGTCGCATTGACCTTCACCACCTGAATATCTTCGCGTCCCGAAGCAGCGATCTGCCCAAGGGTGCAGCGGCCGATACGACCAAATCCGTTGATACCGACTTTGACGGTCATGGGTGTTTTCCTCATTCTCATGGCGGCATCCACAGGCCGCGAGGGGGTGTTCAGACTTGCACGCGGTATACCGTTGACTGCGTGGTCACCCAACCCGGAAAACACCTTCCGTAGTAGCATGATAGCGAAAACATCTGTGATCCATTGTTTTCAGCGCGCAGGTTAGCGCAAACCTTCGCGGGGCTGAATTATTCCAAGGGTCAGCCCGTCCTGCCCTTGCCCTTCAGGGCGGTTTCGCTAGATTCGCCTCACAATGAGTACAATGACAGTGAAGGCGGTACGATGAGCGGTTTGATTGCACTTCTGGACGACGTGGCGGGGATTGCCAAAGTCGCTGCGGCCTCGATTGATGATGTCGCGGGGCAGGCGGCGAAGGCCAGTGCCAAAGCGGCGGGTGCCGTTATTGATGACGCTGCTGTGACGCCGAAATATGTGCAGGGCTTTGAAGCCAAGCGCGAGCTTCCGATCATCGGGCGTATCGCCTGGGGCTCGATCAAAAACAAGCTGATCATCCTTCTGCCCATTGCGCTGCTTCTGTCGGCCTTTGCCTCTTGGGCGATCGCGCCGCTTCTGATGCTGGGCGGGGCCTATCTGTGTTTTGAAGGGGCCGAGAAGGTTTGGCATACGCTGTTCCCGCATGATCACACATGGGACCACGCCGAACATGACGAAGGCGACCCGGCCCACTTGGAAGAGGCTAAAATTGCCGGTGCAATCAAGACCGACTTTATTCTGTCGGCCGAGATCATGACCATCATTCTGTCGGGCATCCCGAACAGCAATTTTTGGATGGAGGCCGCCACGCTGGCGGTTGCCGCTGTGGGCATCACCGTGGCGGTTTATGGCTCGGTCGCGCTGATCGTGAAGGCCGATGATTTCGGCCTCTATCTGGCCAACAATGCGCGGCTTAGCGCGACGCAGGCGCTGGGGCGTGGGATCGTGAAGGCGATGCCCTATGTCATGAAGCTGCTAACCATTGTCGGAACCGCAGCAATGATCTGGGTCGGCGGCTCGATCATTGTGCACGGGCTGCACGAACTGGGCTGGCATCTGCCCTATGACACCATTCACCACATGGCCGTGGCTGCTGCCCATGCGGTGCCACAATTTGCAGGTGCCGTGGAATGGGCCGTGACGGCGGCGCTGGATGGCGTGCTGGGCCTTGCGCTTGGCGTGCTGATCATTCCCTTGGCGACATGGGTGATCGGCCCCATCTGGGGCGCGATCTTCAAGGGCAAAGCTTAAGCTTTCGGCTTTGACCGGCTGAGCAAGAACAGCCCGCTGAGGACAATGACGGCGCTGCCTGCCAGCGTCATTATGTCTGGGCGTTCGTTGAACACCACGACACCCAGAATAAGCGCGAAGAGCAGCCGGGAATAGCGGAAGGGCGTGACGACCGAGACTTCTCCGGTCCGCATGGCCAGCGTCAACGCGCCATAGGCCAGAACGCCAAATACGGTAGCCATAACTAGGAACCCACTGGCCGCTGGCGTCAGGGTGCGCAACTCGCCCTCAAAAGCCACAAGGACCAATCCCGAAACCGTCAGCACGGCGAACCCGGCCACGCCAAGCTGGGCACCGGACAGGCTTGCTGGGCTGGCACGGGTTGCCAAGTCACGTCCGGCGAAACCGAGCATTCCCAGCACAGCGAAGATCGACAGCGGGTCAAAGGTATCTAAGCCGGGGCGCAGAATCATCAGAACCCCGATGAAGCCCACGAAGATGGCCAGCCAGCGACGTATCCCGACCTTTTCATTGAAAACGATTACAGCCCCCAAAGCCACGACCAGAGGTGTAGCCTGCAGGATGGCCGAGGCGCTGGACAGAGGCGTCAGGGCAATTGCCAGCGCATAGAACAAGCGCCCGGCAATCTCGGACAGGGACCGCCAGATCAACACGGGCGAGCGCAGATCCGGGTGAAAAACTCGTGCGCCTTGCGCGCGTGCGATCAGGGCGAAAATCACCAGTCCGCCCAGCCCGAACAGAGCAACCGCCTGTCCGATCGGGATATCGCGCGCGGCAGCCTTCAACGCCATGTCCTCAAGCGCAAAGGCGCCCATGGCGAAGACCATGAACAGCGCACCCCGATGGTTTTCGCTTAAGCCTGACAGCACATTGGTATCCTTTGATAAAACAGGCGCAGACTGTCTGATCTGGGCCGGATTTAAAAGGCATAAAGAAAACGCCCCACCGATTGGCGGGGCGTTTCGAAGTATTGGACCGGAATCTATGCAGATTCCCTGTCGAGTTATTGGCCTAGGCTTAGCCCAGAAGCTCTTTGGCTTGTGCTACGACATTGTCGGTGGTGATGCCGAACTTCTCGAACAACACGCCAGCCGGGGCCGAGGCACCAAAGCCGGTCATGCCGACAAAGGCTTGCTTGGCTTCGCGGCCGCGCTCACCCAGCAGCAGCTTGTCCCATCCACCATCGCGGACGGCGGCTTCGACACCAACGCGTACCGGGCCTGCGGGCAGAACCTTGCGACGATAGGCTTCGTCCTGCTGGGCAAACAGCTCCAAGCAGGGCATGGACACAACGCGGGTGCCGATGCCTTGGGCTTCCAGCGCCGCGCGGGCTTCCATTGCGAGCGACACTTCCGAACCCGTCGCGATCAGGATCACCTGACGCTTGCCAGCTTCCGCATCGGCCAGAACGTAACCACCCTGAGCGGTCAGGTTTTTCTGTTTATACTCGGTGCGGACGGTCGGCAGGTTCTGACGGGTCAGAACCAAGGTCGAGGGCGTGTCTTTCTCGGTCAGTGCGATTTCCCAAGCTTCAGCCGTTTCCACCGTGTCCGCAGGGCGGAAGGTGTAGCTGTTTGGGGTCGCGCGGCAGATCGACAGATGCTCGACCGGCTGGTGGGTCGGGCCATCTTCGCCAACGCCGATCGAATCGTGGGTCATCACAAACACGGTCGGAATGCCCATCAGCGACGCCAAGCGCATTGCAGGGCGGGCATAGTCGGTGAAGACGAAGAAGGTGCCGCCATAAGGGCGCATGCCACCGTGCAGGGCCATTCCGTTCATCGCCGCGGCCATGCCGTGCTCGCGGATGCCCCAATAGACATAGCGGCCACCACGGTTGTCGGTGTCAAAGACGCCCAGATCACCGGTCTTGGTGTTGTTCGAACCGGTCAGGTCAGCCGAGCCGCCCACGGTTTCCGGCATCACCGGGTTGATCACCGACAGGGCCATTTCCGACGACTTGCGGGTCGCGACAGAGGGCTTGTTTTCGGCAACCTCTTTCTTCAACTTGCGCACAACCGAGGCCAGCTTCTTCGGAGCCTCCAGCGCATAGGCGCGCTTGAATTCACCCTGCTTGCGGTCGGAAATGCTGGCGAAACGTGCGTCCCACTCGGCGCGTGCTTCTGCACCGCGTCCACCCATGGCTTCCCACTGTGCTTTCACGTCGGCGGGGACTTCGAAGGCACCTTGCGGCGCGCCGTAGACGCCCTTGGCGGCGGCAAGTTGCTCGGCATCGGTCAGTGCGCCGTGACCTTTCGAGGTATCCTGAGCGGCGTGGCCCAGTGCGATATGTGTCTTGCAGGCAATCATCGACGGTTTGCCCGTCGTTTTTGCCTTGGCGATGGCCGCATCGATCTGCGCGGGATCGTGACCGTCGATTTCCTGAACGTGCCAGCCCGAGGCTTTGAAACGCTGCACCTGGTCGGTGCGATCCGACAGCGACACCTTACCGTCGATGGTGATGTCATTGTTGTCCCACAGAACCATCAGCTTCGACAGCTCGTGACGGCCTGCAAGGCCGATGGCTTCCTGGCTGATGCCTTCCATCAGGCAGCCGTCGCCAGCGATGACATAGGTGTAGTGATCGACGATCTTCTTACCGAACTGTGCGCGCTGGATCTCTTCAGCCATCGCGAAGCCAACAGCGTTGGCGATGCCCTGACCCAACGGGCCAGTGGTGGTCTCAACGCCCGACACGTGACCGTATTCGGGGTGACCAGCAGTGATCGCGCCCCACTGGCGGAAGTTCTTGATCTGGTCCAGCGTGACGTCTTCGTAGCCGGTCAGATAGAGCAGCGAATAGATCAGCATCGAGCCGTGACCTGCCGACAGGATGAACCGGTCGCGGTCTTCCCAGCGCGGGGCCGAGGGGTCAAACTTCAGGTGCTTTTCAAACAAAACGGTTGCCACATCGGCCATGCCCATCGGCATGCCAGAGTGGCCGGAATTTGCGGCAGCAACAGCATCCAGCGTCAAGGCGCGGATGGCGGCAGCTTTCTTCCAGTGATCAGGGTGGGCTTTGGCAAGTGCAGCGATATCCAAGGTCCGAGTCCTTTGGCTAAGTAAAGATTGGCCCCTGATAGCAGTCCTGCTGCTTGGGTCAAGCAAAGCAAGGCTTTGGGGCGTATTGGCAGGGCTAAGTGTCTGTAATCGCGCTTTCGATTGCATCGTCGTGGCGCGATTTGCGTGAAATCTGCGGGATATGGCGACGAATCGCGATTGAATGCGCATAGGTCCCTCTGGGCGTTGAGTGTTTGGCAGGCTTGTGACAAGATCAAAGGGAGAGAATTAAACAGGGCATATTATGAGTGATATCTCCGAACTCGAGACGCGCATTACAACAGCGCTGGAGCGGATAAACGCGGGGCTTGATAAATGGGCGGACCAACCATCGGCGAACACCGATGAGGTCGACGCGCTGACCCGCCAGCTGGACGATGAACGCACGGCAAACGCGCAACTGAACGAACGTCTGTCTACGCTGAAAGACCAGATGAGCGAGAAGCTTGTTGTTGTTGAGAACGCACTGTCTCAATTGCAGGCACAGCTTGCGCAGGCCGAAGCCTCGGCAGATGCGCTGCGCCAAAGCAATCAAGAGCTGCGTAGCTCCAACGACGCATTGCGTGCCGCCGCATCCACCGGCGTGGTGGAGCCCGCGTTGATCAACGACGCGATGGGCGCTGAACTGACCGCATTGCGTGCGACACAGCAGGCTGATCGGGCCGAACTGGACGCGGTTCTCAGCGAGCTGACATCTATGGCCACCCCCGTAAGCGAGGAGGACACTCATGCCTGACGTTATGATCACGATCGGTAGCCGAAGTTTTGAAGTGTCCTGTCAGGAGGGTGAAGAACACTTCCTGAAAGCTGCTGCCGCTATGCTGGATACCGAGGCTTCGGTTCTCGTCAGCCAGATCTCGAACCTGACCGAAAGCCGGATGCTGCTGATGTCGGGCCTGATGCTGGCCGACAAAACCGCCGGAATGGAAGACAAGGTCAAGCTGACCGAACGTCGGATTGCCGAGCTGGAGCGCGAGATTGAAGCGCTGAAAAATGCGGAACCACAGAAGGTCGAAGTGCCTGTGGTGCCCGCGTCGGTCACTGATACATTGGCCGAGATCGCAGCCCGGACCGAAGCGATGGCCGCCTCGGTCGAGGAGCGCCTCAAGGTAGACTGACCCCAGAAAACAAAACAAAAACAAAGGCGCGCCGAAATTTCGACGCGCCTTTTTCTTGTCTGAAATATCCCGGGGTGAGCCCGGAACGGGCGAGGGGCAGCGCCCCTTGCCGCAGTCCGATTAAGCGTTGGCTTCGCGGATCTTGTCGGCCGCGTCTTGGTCAAACGCCACGCCATTGTCAGCAAACAGCGTGTCCAGCTCGCCCGACAGGGTCATCTCGGTCACGATGTCACAACCGCCAACGAATTCGCCTTTGACGTAAAGCTGCGGGATGGTCGGCCAGTCGGAGTATTCTTTGATGCCAGACCGGATTTCTTCGTCTGCCAGCACGTTCACATCGGCGTAATCCACGCCCATGTAGTTTAGAACACCAGCCACGCGGGATGAGAACCCACACTGCGGCATCTCTTTCGTGCCCTTCATGTAAAGCACCACGTCATTGGCTTTGACGGTTTCGTCGATGCGTGTTTTTGCGTCGGTCATGTGATCATCTCGCGTGTTGTCTGGCTGAGTCTGTTTTCATATCGGACAAATCATCCGCTGTTTCAAGGACAGCAGGCTGTTTATCCCCAAGTCACTTCGAAGGGGCCGTCCAGTTTTGTTCTAAAAATATCTAAGACGACGTGCTGGCTGAAGTTGATAAGCGCATCAGCGGATTCAAAGTCGATATCAAAAAATTTGTCCTCATATCCTCCCGCACTGTCATATGGCGACAACCCACGCTCGCGTGCGCTGCTCTCGACTTGCTCCAAGAACGGTTCGGACCATGGAAATCGTGGGATATCAAATTGATATGTATAGTGCCCGTCTTCTTCGCGGCCGGCGGTCATCTGGACAAAGCGGTCACTCTCGAGGTCTGTGCAGCACACAAAGAACTGATCGTAACCTTCGAAGGCCGCCAACTCTAGAATCTTTGCGCCATACTCTCCAAAGCTGCCAATCAACGAGCCACTGGGGGGAGAATTGACCTCTCCGTGCGGTATCGGTTGGTGGGTAAAGCTGAATAGCATGAACTTTTTGAGCGCAGCACCAATCAGAACCACGATTGCCAAAAAGATGAGAAGTCCAATTAAGACGTTCACTCAGGCACCTTCGTGGTCAGCGCTAGCGCGTGCAGCTCGCCCGAGTCGATTTGCTCGCGCACGGTGGCGTTCACGGCGCGTTGCTGCTGCACGCGGTTCATGTCGCGGAAGCTTTCATCCACGACCTCGGCCGCCCAATGGTTCCCGTCACCTGCCAGATCGGTGATGGTGATCTGAGCGTTGGGGAAACCTGCGCGGATCAGGTCTTCGATTTTGGATGCTTCCATGGACATTGGCCAAACCTTTTATCTGTTTTGTTTAACTTATGTGCCGCGCAGATGGGCTGCAAGGCCTAGCGGCGTGTTGCGGCATCACGAAAACTGGTCAGGACCGCGCGGGCGTCAGACAGAATACCCGCCTCTTCGGCGGCGGCCAGAGTGTCGGCAGTCCACGCGGGCTCAGGTAGTAGGCGGTCAAGCATATCCGTGCGCGCGGCCTCTTGCGAGACCGACAGGGGTAGGCGCGCGGCCAGATGCAGCAGTTCCGCCATGTCACAAATGGCGCGCATCCGGCGATAGGCTTCGGACACGGCTTCCAGCGTCTCGCGATCCGTGCGCCAGCGTTTGCGCGGGAAGATTTGCTGGGTCACATATTGCCCCGCGCCTTTGCAATCGAACTTGGCGCACCCCGGAAACCCTTGATCCGTCAGGGTCTCGTGGATGCGGCACAGGTTGTCCGGGCCAAGGTGACGGCAGGGCGCAAGAGCGCGTTTGTCGAAGGCAAAGTCATCGCCCGCGTCGAATCCCGGTGCTACGCAACACAGCCCCATGCAGCCCGCACAATCGGCGGTCAGCGTCGCGGGATCTTGTGCCAGCGGCACCGGGCCCGTCATTTACGTATGCGCCTGATCGAAGCCAGTGCGGAAGATCTGGGCCAGTTCTGCCAGAGGTGCTTCCGAGCTGCCCATCTTCACGCTGTCGCCGGTGAAGCGGCCAACAGTGGTGATGGTCACGCCAGCGCGGCCGGCTTCGATCATCAGCGCTTCGGCCTGATCGAAGTTGCAGGCCACCAGATAGCGCGCCTGATCTTCACCAAACAGCGTTGGTGTGTCGGCGGCGTCCAGTTGAACGCCGACTTCACCGGCCTCGGCCATCTCGAACGCAGCCAGCGCCAGACCGCCATCCGACAGGTCCGAACAGGCTTTGATCAGCTCGCGGTTGGCGCGGATGAAGTCGCCATTGCGCTTCTCGGCGTCCAGATCGACATGGGGCGCGTCGCCGTCTTCGCGGTTGAAGACCTCGGCCAGCAGGGCGGATTGGCCCAGATGTCCGTTGGTTTCGCCCACGACCAGTGCCACGTGACCTTCGCGGGCCACGCCGCCAATCATGTCATCAAGGCTGTCCAGCAGGCCCACGGCCCCGATGGTTGGGGTCGGCAGGATCGCTTGGCCGTCGGTCTCGTTATAGAGCGAGACGTTGCCCGAAACGATCGGCACGTCCAGCGCGGCCACAGCTTCGCCGATGCCTTTGATGGCGCCCACGAACTGGCCCATGATCTCGGGCTTTTCGGGGTTGCCGAAGTTCAGGTTGTCGGTGGTGGCCAACGGCTTGGCGCCGACCGCGGTCAGGTTGCGATAGGCCTCGGCCACGGCCTGACGGCCACCTTCCAGCGGGTTGGCTTTCACATAGCGCGGCGTCACGTCCGAGGTAAAAGCCACGGCCTTGTCGGTGCCATGCACGCGCACGATGCCTGCGCCCAGACCGGGGGCACGTACAGTGTCGGCCATAACCATGTGGTCATATTGTTCATAGACCCACTGCTTTGCAGCGTGGTTGGCCGAGCCGATCAGCGCCTTCAGGCCGTCGATTGCATCGATTTCGGGTACGTCGGCCAGTTCCTCGGCTGCCGGGGTCTCGACCCACGGGCGGTCATATTCCGGCGCGCGGCCCGACAGAGGCGACAGCGGCAAGTCAGCTTTGACTTCGCCGTGATGCATGATCAGGAAACGGTCATCTGCCAGCGTTTCGCCGACGATGGCGAAATCGAGGTCCCACTTTTCGAATACGGCGCGGGCTTCGGCTTCTTTTTCCGGCTTCAGCACCATGAGCATGCGTTCTTGGCTTTCCGACAGCATCATCTCGTATGCGGTCATGTTGTCTTCGCGCTGGGGGACGTCTTCGAGGTTCAGCTTGACGCCCAGACCACCCTTGTCGCCCATCTCAACGGCCGAACAGGTCAGGCCAGCGGCCCCCATGTCCTGGATCGAGATCACGGCGCCGGTCTGCATCAGCTCCAGCGTGGCTTCCATCAGGCGCTTTTCGGTGAAGGGGTCACCAACCTGAACGGTGGGGCGCTTGTCTTCGATCGTGTCGTCGAACTCGGCCGAGGCCATGGTCGCGCCGCCAACGCCGTCGCGGCCAGTTTTCGCACCCAGATACACAACGGGCATCCCGACGCCCGAGGCGGCCGAATAGAAGATCTTGTCTGCATCCGCCAGACCAGCCGCAAACGCGTTTACAAGGCAGTTGCCGTTATAGGCCGGGTGGAAGCGTACTTCGCCACCCACATTGGGAACGCCGAAACAGTTGCCGTAGCCGCCGATGCCTTCGACAACGCCGTTGACCAGACGCTTGGTCTTGGGGTGATCAACTTCGCCGAAGCTCAGTGCGTTCATTGCGGCAATCGGGCGGGCGCCCATGGTGAAGACGTCGCGCAGAATGCCGCCCACGCCGGTGGCCGCACCTTGGTAGGGTTCGATGTACGAGGGGTGGTTGTGGCTTTCCATTTTGAAGACCACAGCCTGACCGTCGCCGATATCCACGATGCCCGCGTTTTCGCCCGGACCACAGATAACCTGAGGGCCTTCTGTCGGCAGGGTGCGCAGCCATTTCTTCGAAGACTTGTACGAGCAGTGCTCGTTCCACATGGCCGAGAAGATGCCGAGCTCGGTGAAGCTTGGTTCACGTCCGATGATTTCGAGGATCAGCTCGTACTCATCAGGTTTCAGGCCGTGTGCTTCAATCAGGTCGGTGGTGATTTTCGGCTCGCTCATGCTCGGTCCCCTTCGGCGTTGCAGCGACATCGACTCGCAGTGGGCGCGATTGCCATGTCAGTTGCTGCGCCTTTTAGGGGAAGGGCGCGCTTTGGGGAAGGGTCTGGATGCCTTGTTTTGCGGGAACAGGTGGCGTTCAGGCAAAAAAAAGGCCGGGCAGAGCCCGGCCAAGTCCAACAGGGAGGTAAAAACCGACTAGAGCGATGCTCAACCATCGGCTTTGAACCTGATTTAGGTGGGGGAATGAGTCGCTTCAAGGTAAAATGCTGCATTGCAGCTATGCATTTTGCGCATGCCTTGATTGTGTTTTGCGGGTGCTTAACTGCCCTAAGGTCAATTCACCTTCAGATAGTTCAATGATTATATAAACTTAACACGGTAAAGGAGTGCTGGAGTTAATAAAATAAGGCCTAAATGCGTGTAAGTGAGTGTTGCGTGATCGCATCACTATTTGCGAATGTATTTCTTAGCTTGCCATGCTGCGGCGCTGCGCTGCCAGCTCAGATGTGACAAAATCCCGGAACGCCTCGATCCTCTTCGAAGCACGCAATTCCTCGGGGTAGGCCAGATAAACCGGAATATCCTTGCTTTCCACATCGGGCAGAACGCGCGTCAATTGTGGGAAGTCATGTGTGATATAGTCCGGCAGGACCCCAATCCCCAAGTCATGCAAGACCGATTGCAGCACACCAAAATAGTTGTTCACGGTCAGAAGCGACCCGACATCATAGGTTAACAGCTCGCGCACCAACGCGGCCCCGGCGCTGACCTGCGCGGCCGAGGTGTTTTGACAGATCAGGCGAAACTTCGACAGATCCTCGAGCGTTTCGGGCGTGCCGTTGGCCTCTAGATAGCTCGGGGTCGCGTAAAGGCGCATGTGTACGTCCATCAGCCGTTTGCGGATCAAATCCGCCTGGCTGGGCTCTTTCATGCGAATGGCCACATCCGCTTCGCGCATGGGCAAGTCCAAAACGCGCTCTTCCAGCATCAGATCGATGCGCAGGTCGGGATAGCTTTCGTAAAGCTTCGGCAGGCGGGGCGCCAGCCACATTGACCCGAACGCGGTGGTGGTCGTGACGCGAAGCTCGCCAAACACCTCTTCCTTGCTGTCGCGAATGCGTGCAACGGCTGCTTCAAGGCGCTGGTTCATCGCTTTGGTGGCGTCAAACAGCAGCTCACCCTGTTCGGTGAGAATCAGTCCGCGCGCATGACGGTGAAACAGGGTTGCGTTCAACCCTTCCTCAAGCGCTCTGATCTGGCGGGACACAGCGGATTGGGACAAATGAAGCGCGTCACCCGCATGGGTCAGCGACCCTGCATCCGCCACGGCGTGAAATATTCTGAGCTTATCCCAGTCCATGACGTACGAACCAATCCCTGTTAGCGTGTAATCTATTCATACTGTTACCATCAGAATCGTGATGAAAGCCAGAACGGATTGTGATTGGATTTGTTTTGATGGGTCATATATTATGACCTAAAATGGAGGCCAGTCTCCAGCAAGCTATTCGTATTGGGAGGTACGGCATGGGCAAGCCAGAAATCACTCTGAATGACCGGTTCGATCTGTCGAAAGATCAGGTGTTGTTGAATGGCACGCAGGCGCTGGTGCGCTTGATGCTGACACAACGTGAGCGGGACCGGCGGGCGGGGTTCGACACCTCTGGCTATGTGACCGGATATCGTGGCTCTCCATTGGGCGCTGTAGACTTATGGATGTCGCGCGCGCAGGGCGTCTTGAGCGAGAATGACATTCTTTTCCAACCGGGCCTGAACGAAGATCTGGCCGCCACGGCTTTGTGGGGCAGTCAGCAAGCAGAGGTGCGTGGCGGAGGTGCGCGCGATGGTGTTTTTGGCCTGTGGTACGGCAAGGGACCCGGCGTGGACCGCACCGGCGATGTAATGCGTCACGCCAACATGGCTGGATCGTCACCGAGGGGCGGCGTTCTAATGGCGATGGGGGATGACCACACGGGCGAAAGCTCGACCGTATTGCACCAATCCGACTGGGCGATGGTGGATGCGTATATCCCGGTGCTCAGCCCTGCGGGCGTACAGGAAATTATCGACTTTGGTGTCTATGGATATGGCCTCAGCCGCTTTTCGGGCCTGTGGGCCGGGTTGAAGGTGATGAAAGACACGGTCGAGGCAACGTCAGTTGTGGATGGCCGCGTGGATCGGATGCAGCTGGTCACGCCCGAGTTCGACATGCCGGAAGGTGGGCTGAACATCCGTCTGATTGACGACCGTATCCCGCAAGAAGCGCGGATGATCGACTATAAACGTTTCGCCGCCGAGGCCTACGCCCGCGCGAACCGTATCGACAAGCGGGTCTGGGGTAAGCCGGGGGCGAAAATCGGCTTCGTCGCGGCGGGCAAGAATTGGCTGGATCTGGTTCATGCGCTGAACCTGTTGGGGATCGACGAGGCTGAGGCCGAACGTTTGGGGATCACCACCTATAAGGTCGGGCAGACTTGGCCGCTGGATATGACCAGCTTCCACGAATGGGCCGAGGGACTCGATCTGATCGTTGTCGTTGAAGAAAAACGCAAACTGATCGAAGTTCAGATCAAGGAGGCCATCTTTGATGACCGCCGGGGTCGCCGTGTCTACGGCTGGCACAAAGGCGACACATGGGAAAACGGGCGCCAGTTAGAGTTGTTCCCGACGCGCTATGCCTTGGACCCGATCATGATCGCCGAAAAGCTGGGCGATATTCTGGTCGAAGAGGGGCGCGGCACAGAAGCCGTCAAAGCGGGGCTTGAGGCGCTGGCACAGGCACGCGGGGCGGACAATGCGCCAAATATCGCGGCGCGCTTGCCCTATTTCTGCTCGGGCTGCCCGCACAACACCTCGACCAAACTGCCAGATGGTAGCCGCGGATACGCGGGGATCGGGTGTCACTATATGGTGCAGTGGATGGATCGCTCGACGCTGGGATCGACCCAGATGGGCGGCGAAGGCGTGAACTGGATCGGCGAGGCGCCGTTCTCGAAAACCAATCACGTATTCCAGAACCTGGGCGACGGGACCTACAACCACTCGGGCATTTTGGCGATCCGCGCAGCACTGGCTGCGGATGTGAACATCACCTACAAAATCCTCTACAATGATGCGGTTGCGATGACCGGGGGCCAGACCAACGAAGGCGATCTGGATGCGCCCCGAATTGCCCGCGAAGTGCTGGCGATGGGGGTGAAGAATATCTTCGTCGTGTATGACGACAAAGAAGATGTCGACCGCGGTGCGTTCCCCAGCGGGGTGAGCCTGCATTCACGCGACGAACTGTTGCCCATTGAAGAAAAATGCAGGGAATTGAAGGGGGTGTCGATCATCCTCTATATCCAAACCTGTGCCGCTGAAAAGCGCCGCCGCCGCAAGCGCGGGCTGTTCCCGGACCCGGATAAGCGGGTCTTTATCAATACGGATATTTGCGAAGGCTGCGGCGATTGCGGTGTGCAGTCGAACTGCGTGTCTATTGTTCCGGTCGAGACCGAGCTGGGCCGCAAACGTGCTATCGACCAGTCCAGCTGCAACAAGGATTTCAGCTGTGTGAACGGCTTCTGCCCCAGCTTTGTAACGGTGGAAGGCGCGAAGCTGAAAAAGGCGGCTACGGCCGAGATCGACCTGCCGGATCTGCCCATGCCCGCGCTGCCGAAGATCGACGGCACCTTCAACACGGTGATCACCGGCGTCGGGGGCACCGGCGTTGTGACGATCGGGGCCGTGATGGCACAAGCCGCGCATATCGATGGGAAGGGCGCTGGCATGATGGAGATGGCGGGGCTGGCCCAAAAAGGCGGCGCGGTGACGGTGCATTTGCGGCTGGCAGAGAAACCCGAAGATATCTCGGCCATTCGCGTGGCCACTGGGGAATGCGACGCGCTGATCGGGTGCGAGCTGGTGGTCTCGGCGGCGTCAACGACGTTGGGCCTGACCAAGACGGGGCGCACCGGGGCGGTGGTGGATAGCCATGAAACCGTGACGGGTGAGTTCACCCGCGATACGGATTTCAGCATTCCGGGCGACCAGCTGCAATTGTCCTTGCAGGCGCGTCTGCGGGACCGTCTGTCGATGTTTGATGCAAGCGAATTGGCGCGGGTTCTGATGGGCGACAGCATCTTCTCGAACATGATGGTGCTGGGCGCGTCGTGGCAGGCGGGCTATGTGCCGCTGACGCATGAGGCCCTCATGCATGCGATTGACCTGAATGGCCAAGCACCCGAGCGCAACAAACGCGCGTTTGAACTGGGGCGCTGGGCGGTGGCTTTCCCGGAAGAGGCCGCGAAGTATACGCAGAAAGATGTGGTGGAGCTGCCCAAGTCTCTGGCAGATATCATCGCCTTCCGTGCGGATCATCTGGTGAGCTATCAGAACGAAGCGATGGCCCGGAAATACCGCGATTTCGTAGGGGCGATGCCGGAAGAACTGCAGGAAACCGTTGCGAAAGGCTATCACAAACTGCTGGCCTACAAGGACGAATACGAGGTCGCGCGCTTGCTCACGGAAACCCGCGCAAAGGCCGAGGCCGAGTTCGATGGCGATCTGAAACTGACCTATCACCTTGCGCCGCCATTGTTGGGGGGCACGGACCCCGTTGGCCGTCCGAAAAAACGCGGCTTTGGGCAGTGGTTCGAGAAGGCCGCACCGCTTCTGGCCAAGATGAAAGGCCTGCGTGGCACAGCGCTTGATCCCTTTGGCCGGTCTGCCGAACGTGTAACCGAACGCAAGTTGATCGCCGATTACGAGGTCGATATGCAGCGTCTGGTGGCAGGCTTGACCGAGGCCAACATCGAGGTCGCGTTGGAAATCGCGGCGCTGCCCCTGTCGATCCGCGGCTTCGGTCCGGTGAAAGAGGCGAGCGTCGTCGCAGCAGACACCAAACGCCGCGTGCTGTGGGCGAAGTTTGATGGCACCGATCCGGTGCAGGAAGCTGCGGAATAAGAGTTCATCGGGCGACATAAACCTGTTACATCGCGCTGCCAGATATGGCGTCCATCAAGGATCACGCAGATGAGCAGACACGTCGCCCGCGACATCACCTATGCCCACAGCGCCGAAACGCGTCCCGGCCGTGCGGTCATCCGGGTCATGGAGAACGCGACCGGGCGGCTTCGCCTGATCAAGCGCGCCCATGGCTATGATGCCGATGTCGCGCAGGGACGGGACTTCTGGCAGGTGATGGTCGAGCGCTACGGGCTGTCGCTGGATTTCGTCGAAGGGTCGCTGGATCTGATCCCGCGCGACGGTCCTGTGATCGTGGTCGCCAACCACCCGTACGGCATTCTGGACGGGCTGGTTCTGGGGAATATCCTTAGCCGCCACCGCGGAGATTTTCGCATTCTGGCCCATCAGATCTTCCGCAAGGCCGAGGATCTGAACAGGGTGATCCTGCCCGTCGATTTTGCCGAAACGCGCGAGGCGATGAAGGTGAACCTTGAGACGCGCAACGCGGCGCGCAGCTATCTGGCGGACGGTGGAGCGGTCGGAATTTTCCCCGGCGGTACGGTTTCGACCGCGCAAAAGCCGTTCGGCACGCCGCTGGACCCCGGCTGGCGTCGGTTCACGGCACGCTTGATTGCGAAATCCAATGCGACCGTGGTGCCGATCTGTTTCCACGGCCACAACTCGCGCAGTTTTCAGGTGGCCAGCCACTTGCACACGACGCTGCGCATGGCGCTTTTGATCCGAGAATTCGGAAAGCGGACCGACAAACCCGTGAGCTTGTCGGTCGGTCCGCCGATTTTGCCAGCAGAATGGGGCGAATATGCCAAAGACGCCAAATCCATGATGGATTTCCTGCGCGATCGGACCTATGCCTTGTCCAAGACACCCGGTGCCCAAGGCACCTATGGGTTCGAGTTCGAGGACAAGCACAAGGCATAGGGCGATGGCAGTAGGTATTTTCGATAGCGGTCTGGGCGGATTGACGGTTCTGGATGCGGTCTCGAAACGCCTTCCGGATGTAGATTTTGTCTATTACGGCGACAACGCGCACGCACCATACGGGGTACGGGACGCGGATGATGTCTATGACTTGACGACCAAGGCGGTTTCCGCCCTGTGGGATCAAGGCTGCGATCTGGTTATTCTGGCCTGTAACACCGCCTCAGCTGCGGCGCTGCGCCGGATGCAGGAAAGCTGGATCCCCACTGACAAGCGGGTGCTGGGCGTGTTTGTCCCCCTGATCGAAGCGCTGACGGAACGCCAGTGGGGCGATAACTCGCCACCGCGCGAGGTCGAGGTGAAGCACGTCGCGCTGTTTGCCACGCCCGCCACCGTCTCGAGCCGTGCGTTCCAGCGCGAACTCGCCTTCCGCGCCATCGGCGTGGATGTCGAGGCGCAGGCCTGTGGTGGTGTCGTGGATGCCATCGAAGACGGCGACATGATCCTGGCCGAAGCGCTGGTGCGCAGCCATGTGGACGCACTGAAGCGTAAGATGCCCAAGCCCGAGGCCGCCATCCTGGGCTGCACCCACTATCCGCTGATGGAGCAGGAGTTTCAGGACGCGCTGGGGGCAGATGTGAAGGTCTATAGCCAAGCCAATCTGGTGGCCGAAAGCCTTGCAGACTACCTTGAGCGCCATCCCAAGATGCGCGGAACAGGGACAGAGACGAAGTTCCTGACCACCGGCGACCCCGCTCAAGTATCCAACCGTGCGACCCAGTTTCTGCGACGAAAGATCGCTTTCGAAGCCGCCTGATTGCAAGGCGCACGCAAAACACCTATCTATCCTTCGAATTCGCAGGAGGTCTGTATGACCCACAAAATCGCCATTCTTGGTGCGTCCGGCTACACCGGAGCCGAGCTTGTCCGCCTGATCGCAACCCATCCGTCGATGGAAATCGTCGCCCTCTCCGCTGATCGCAAGGCCGGGCAAGAGATGTCGGACGTTTATCCCCATCTGCGCCATCTGGATCTGCCGAAGCTGGTCAAAATGGATGAGATCGACTTTTCGAACGTCGATCTGGCCTTTGCCGCTCTGCCGCATGGGTTGAGCCAAGCACTGGTGCGCGATCTGCCCGAAAGCGTAAAAGTCGTCGATCTGGGTGCGGATTTCCGTCTGCGCGATCCGGCCGAGTACGAAAAATGGTATGGCGCACCGCATGTGGCGGTCGAGCTGCAGAAAACGGCTGTCTATGGCCTGACCGAGTTCTATCGCGACGACATCAAAAATGCGCGTCTGGTGGCTGGCACCGGCTGTAACGCCGCGACCGTGCAATATGCGTTGCGCCCTTTGATCTCGGGTGGGTTGGTCGATCTGGACCGGATCATTTGTGACCTGAAGAACGGGATCTCGGGCGCTGGCCGGTCGCTGAAGGAGAACATGCTGTTCGCCGAACGCTCGACTGATGTTTTGGGCTATGCGCAGGGCGGCACCCACCGTCATCTGGGCGAGTTCGATCAGGAATTCTCGATGCTGGCTGGACGCGATGTGCGTATCCAATTCACCCCGCATCTGGTGCCGGTGAACCGGGGTATTCTGGCCGACTGCTATGTGGACGGCGACCCGCAGGCGATCCATGCCGCGTTGGTCGCGCAATATGCGGACGAGCCCTTCGTCACCGTGCTGCCCTTCGGCAAACTGCCGGGTATGGGGCAGGTGATGGGATCGAACCAGTGTCATCTGGGCGTGGCGGGCGACCGTATTCCGGGCCGTGCTTTGGTCGTGTCGGCTTTGGACAACCTGTGCAAAGGATCGTCTGGGCAGGCGTTGCAAAACGCAAACCTGATGCTGGGCGAAGATGAAACCACCGGGCTGATGATGCCACCGGTGTTTCCGTAAGCGATTGAAAAGGAGCCTGAAATGGCCGGTCTGAAAAGCCTGAAGAAAACCCGTCGTATCCAGATTATCGTTCTGGCTTTCGTGGCGTTGGCGCTGTCGACGGGGCTGATTGGCTTTGCGCTGAAGGACGGGATCAACTATTACCGCTCGCCCACAGAAGTGATCGCCGAACCGCCCCGCGCGGACGAGGTGTTCCGTATGGGCGGGCTGGTGTCCGATGGCTCGATCGTGCGCGGACAAGGCGAGACGGTCAGCTTCTCGGTGACCGACGGGGCCGAGACGGTGCCCGTGCGCTATACCGGCGTGCTGCCCGATCTGTTTGCCGAAAATCAAGGCATGATCGGCACCGGGACCTATGTCGACGGCGTCTTTGAAGCTTCTGAGATCCTTGCCAAACATGACGAGGAATACATGCCGAAAGAAGTCGTGGACAGCCTGAAGGAAAGCGGCGTCTACGTCGAACCGACCGACTGATTTCGATATTGTTAACCTGAGTTCCGCAGCCTTACCCCCGTGTTACAAACGCGGGGAAGGCCCGGATGCAGAGCGTCACAGACATCGCAGATCAGATCGTCGCCCGTGAAGGCGGCTACGTGAATGACCCCGATGATCCCGGCGGGGCGACGAAATTCGGGGTCACGATCCACACCATGCGTCGGCTGGGGTTGGACTTGGACGGGGACGGCAAGATCACGCCCTCGGACGTGAGGCGCCTGACCCGTGCGCAGGCGCGTGACATCTTTCTGAAGCACTACTTCTACAAGCCTCGGATTGATGAACTGCCAGAACCGCTGCAGGCCACAGTGTTCGACATGTATGTCAACGCGGGTGGAAATGCGGTGCGGATTCTACAGCGACTGCTTGCCAAGATGGGCTATGAACTGTCACAGGACGGGGCGCTTGGGCCGCAGACCTTGGGTATCGCGCGCGCCGCCATGAAGGCCGCGTCGGGCCATCTGGTGGATGCCTACGGGATCGAGCGGCGCAACTATTACTACCGGTTGGCAGACCGCCGCCCAACCTCGCGCAAATATGCGCGGCGCAAGGATGGCGGCAAAGGCGGGTGGATCAAGCGCGCTGAGGAATTCATCGCGCCCCGTTATCACCTGACAGATGAGGCTCACAGGGAACGGGTGCGGGCATGGGTGTAATTGGTGATGTGATCCGCGTGCTGTTCGGCGGGCGCGGTAATGTGGTGCGTGAGACCGCAGAAGTGTTTCGTGAGAACGCCGAGGCTGCCTCGGCCCGCGATGCCGGATTGCAGATGACCGCAATCGAGGCCTTCGCCGCCGAGTTCGCCCATGCCCGTCGCGGTCGGTTTGACCGCTTCATGGACGCTCTGAACCGCGTGCCGCGACCGGCTTTGGCCCTGTCGACGCTGGGGCTTTTCGCTGCCGCGATGGTGGACCCGGTCTGGTTTGCGGATCGGATGCTGGGCATCACGCTGGTGCCCGAGCCGCTGTGGTGGCTGATGGGGGCCATTGTCAGCTTCTATTTCGGAGCCCGTCAGCAGGTGAAAGGGCAGGAATTTCAGCGCTCGATCGCCGAGGTGCTGGTGCGCGCCAATGAGTTGCGGGCGTCTGCAGGTCCACAAGAGGCCGCGCCTGTCGCCGCAGGCTTTGCTCAGTTGGGCATTCGCCAGCTCTCGGCAACCGTCCCAGCGAATGTGGATGTCAGCGACAATGCAGCCCTGCAGGATTGGAAGGCGCAGCAAAATGGCAAGTGACATGATCCTGAAGCTGGTGGCCGAGCATGGCCCCTGGGTCTTGCTGGTCTTCTATCTGCTCTATCGCGACTTGCAGAAGGATCAGGCGACGCGCGCGGTGTTGGACAAAAACTCGTCCATCCTGATCGAGATCACGACGATCATCCGCGAACGGTTGCCTTCGGGCGGGGGACGATAATGGTGCGGCACCTGATTACCTGTCTCAAGCTGCGGCTGAAAGACGTCCTTCTGGCGAACCGATTTCAACAAGCGCTTTCACGAAACGAAAAAGCAGCCGCGGAACTGGACGCGGTTGTCAGAGGTATCTTGCACAAATGAAACAAGCAGCTCTCTTAGTCGCGATATTGGCCGTTCTGCTTCAAGCCGGTTACTGGGCCTTTGGCTACCAAGCGATTTTCCAGATCGGGTTCGGGGCCATCACGTTGATGGGCTTGATGATCGCACTTACTTTCCTTTGGCTATATTTACAACGCGCCACCCCCTTAGCGTTGGGCATGGCCTATAGCTGGTGCGGGGCAAGCCTGGTGCTGGGGTGGTGGTGGATTTATGCCCTGCTGGGTGCACCCGAGGCGATGGTCGCAAGCGCGCTGCATTTCGCGCCGCTGGCTGTGTACCTGTCGGGGGCGGTGCTGCATTTCAGCGTAATTCACCGATCTTTCGGGCTGCACGGCGCGGCGTTTCTGGCGCCGGTTTTGGGGGCCGTTCTGTGTTCGACCGGGATTTATGTGCTGGTTCACTAGGCCCGCGCCAGACAAAAGACCGTGACCGGGTGCCGCATCAGTCGGCAAGGGCTAGTGACTGGGGCCGACTCTCTGTAAAGTCCGCTGCATGATTACAGAGCTTGGACATTTTGCGCTGATCTTGGCGCTGGGCGTGGCCGTGGTGCAAACCATCGTGCCACTGATCGGGGCACATAAGGGCTGGAACAGCTGGATGGAGATGGCCGTGCCTGCGGCAACCATCCAGTTTTTGCTGATCCTTACGTCATTCCTGGCGTTGACCTATGCGTTCGTGACCTCGGATTTCTCGGTCCGGCTGGTCACGCTGAACTCGCATTCTGCCAAGCCGATGCTGTATAAGATCTCGGGCGTGTGGGGGAACCACGAAGGCTCGATGCTGCTTTGGGTGTTGATCATCGCAGGCTTTGGGGCAACGGCGGCATGGTTTGGGCAGAACCTGCCACGGACCTTGAAAGCGCGTGTTCTAGCGGTTCAAAGCTCGATCGCTGTGGCATTCTTGGCGTTTATCATTTTCACTTCGAACCCGTTCCTGCGTCTGGCACAGCCGCCTTTCGACGGTCAGGACTTGAACCCGCTCTTGCAAGACCCGGGTTTGGCGTTCCACCCACCGTTCCTCTATCTGGGCTATGTGGGTCTTTCGATGGCCTTTTCCTTCGCCGTGGCCGCCCTGATCGAAGGCCGCATCGACGCCGCTTGGGGCCGCTGGGTGCGCCCGTGGACGCTGGCCGCGTGGGTCTTTCTGACCATCGGCATCGCGCTGGGCAGCTGGTGGGCCTATTACGAGCTGGGCTGGGGCGGCTTCTGGTTCTGGGATCCTGTTGAAAACGCGTCCTTCATGCCGTGGCTGTTCGCTGCCGCCCTATTGCACTCGGCCATCGTGGTCGAGAAGCGTGAGAGCCTGAAAAGCTGGACCATCCTGCTGGCGATCTTGGCCTTTGGGTTCTCGCTGATCGGCACGTTCATCGTGCGTTCGGGCGTGATTACCTCGGTCCACGCATTCGCATCCGACCCTGAACGCGGCGTGTTCATCCTGTTCATCCTGCTGTTCTTCACCGGCGGCGCGCTGACCCTGTTTGCCGCTCGCGCTGGCGCGATGGAGGCCAAGGGTGTTTTCGGTTTCGTTAGTCGCGAAAGCGCGTTGGTCGTGAACAACATCCTGCTGGCCGTGTCGTCCTTTGTCGTGTTTGTCGGCACCATATGGCCCTTGGTAGGCGAGGCATTCGACCGCAAGATCTCGGTCGGTGCGCCATTTTTCGAAGCGGCCTTCACGCCCTTCATGGTGGTCTTGGCCTTGGTGCTGCCGATAGGCGCCATGCTGCCGTGGAAACGCGCCAAGATCGGACGCGCGGTGAAGCAACTGGTACCAGCTCTGGTTTTGTCCATCGCCGTGTTGGCGCTGGTCTGGGCGATGCAGACGGGCAAGTCTGCCCTCGGTCCAATCGGAATGTTCCTTGGAACGTGGTTGGTGACCGGGGCGATGACAGACATCTTCAGCCGTACAGGGCGCGGGGCCATCGCGGGACGCTTGTCGCGCTTGACCCGTTTGCCCGGTGCAGACTGGGGCAAGTTCGCCGCCCATGCCGGGCTTGGGATCACCATGATGGGGATTTCCGGCCTGATGGCGTGGGAGGTCGAAGACATCCGCGTCGCGCAAATCGGAGAAACCTTCCAAGTGGCCGAGTATGACATCACGTTGGAGCATGTCGGGCGCGAGCAGGGGCCGAACTATATCTCGACCATGGCGACCATCGTGGTCTCGGAGGATAACGCCGAGATTGCGGTCCTGTACCCTGAAAAACGCGTCTATCCGGTGCAGGCAATGCCCACCACCGAAGCTGCGATTTCGAACGGGTTCTGGACCGATATCTATGTGGTGATCGGCGACCCGCAGGAAGGTGGCGGCTGGGCTGTGCGCACTTTCATCAAACCCTTTGCCAACTGGATCTGGGCTGGCTCGATCATCATGGCCTTGGGCGGCATCTTCAGCCTGTTTGACCGCCGGTTCCGCGTGGCCGCAGGGGCTGCCAAGACCCGTATGGAAGGGGTGCCTGCCGAATGAAACGTCTGATAGCCTTGCTGGCCGTTATGGGCTGCCTTGCGGCACCTGCCCACGCTGTGAACCCCGACGAAGTGCTGGCTGATCCGGTGTTGGAAGAGCGCGCGCGCGATATCTCGTCCGACCTGAAGTGCGTGGTGTGTCGGGGCGAGAATATTGACGAAAGCAATGCCTCGATTGCGCGTGACCTACGCCTTTTGGTGCGCGAGCGTCTGGTCGAGGGGGACAGCGACGATCAGGTCGTGGACTTCATCGTCGAACGCTATGGCGAATACGTTCTGATGAAGCCGAACCGCTCGGGCGCGAACATGATTCTTTGGGCCACGGGGCCGGTATTGTTTTTGATCGCCGCGCTGTCGGGTGTGCTCTATCTGCGTCGCCGCGCCCAGTCGAAGGACGGAGTAGCCGCGTTGACGCAAGATGAACAGGCCCGGCTGAAAGAATTGCTGGACGAATAAGGCCTGACCACAGGAAACTTCCACAAATGACGGGGCGTTCACCTTTACCTGACCACTTGGTCGGTTATATTGCGTGAAACTCCGGGAGGATGACATGATTTACGAAACGATCACATTGGACATTACGGATGGCCTGGCGGTTCTGACTTTCGACCGCGCCGACGTGATGAACGCCCTGAACACCCAGATGCGCGCCGAGATTGCTCATGCTGTTGAAGAGGCTGGCAGGACCGCCCGTGCTCTGGTTATCACCGGCTCGGGCCGCGCGTTCTGCTCGGGTCAGGATCTGGGCGACCGCGCCAACGCCGCCGAGGTCGATCTGGAACGCACCCTGCGTGACGAATACGAGCCGCTGCTGCGCGCCATCTATGACAGCCCGATCCCGACGATCTCGGCCGTCAATGGGGCCGCTGCAGGGGCAGGGGCCAACATCGCGCTGGCTGCGGATGTGGTGATTGCATCGGAAAGCGCCTTCTTCATGCAAGCGTTCTCGCGCATTGGTCTGATCCCGGATGCCGGTGGTACCTATTGGATGCCGCGCCAGATGGGCTTTGCTAAGGCAATGGGCGCGGCCCTGTTTGCTGAAAAGATGCCCGCGAAAGAAGCGGCCGATCTTGGATTGATCTGGGAATGCGTGGCAGACGACGAATTTGAGACCACCTGGCGCAAGCGGGGCGAGCAACTGGCGAAAGGCCCGACCTTGTCCTATCGCAATATCAAGAAAGCCATGCGTGCCTCGCTAAGCAACACGCTGGACGAGCAGCTGGCGCTTGAGGCCAGCCTGCAAGGTGAATGCGGCAAGTCGCGTGATTTTAAGGAAGGCGTGCTGGCGTTCCTCGAGAAACGCGCGCCGCAATACGAAGGCCGTTGATCCCAAACGGATTACGATCTGGAAGGAGCCTTCGGGCTCCTTTTTTATTGCCCGAGGGAACTTCTGAATAGGCTGTGCCGTCAAACGAAAAAAGCCGCCCATGATTGGGCGGCTTTTCTCTAACTTAGTGTAGCTTAGCGCTTTTCTACATCTACATAGTCGCGCTCGGTGTCGCCCAGATACAGCTGGCGCGGACGGCCGATTTTCTGACCCGGATCGCCCAGCATCTCTTTCCACTGCGAAATCCAGCCAACGGTGCGCGACAGCGCGAAGATCGGGGTGAACATCGAGGTCGGGAAGCCCATGGCCTCCAGAATGATGCCCGAGTAGAAGTCGACGTTCGGGTAAAGCTTCTTGTCAACGAAATAGGGATCTTCCAGCGCGATGCGCTCCAGTTCCTTGGCCACTTTCAGCGTTTCGTTGTCCTCGATACCCAGCAGACCCAGAACCTCGTCAGCGCTTTCCTTCATGACCTTCGCACGCGGGTCGAAGTTCTTGTAGACGCGGTGACCGAAGCCCATCAGGCGGAAGGGATCGTCCTTGTCCTTGGCGCGGGCCACATATTCCGGAATGTTGTCGACCGAGCCGATTTCACGCAGCATTTCCAAGCAAGCTTGGTTGGCACCACCGTGGGCAGGGCCCCACAGGCAGGCGATGCCGGCAGCGATACAGGCGAACGGGTTGGCGCCCGACGAACCGGCCAGACGCACGGTCGAGGTCGAGGCGTTCTGCTCGTGATCGGCGTGCAGGGTGAAGATGCGGTCCATGGCTTTCGACAGGATCGGGTTCACTTCATATTCTTCGGCCGGAACGGCAAAGCACATGCGCAGGAAGTTTGACGCATAGTCCAGATCGTTCTTCGGGTACACGAAGGGCTGACCAATCGAGTATTTGTAAGCCATGGCGGCGATGGTCGGCAGTTTGGCGATCATGCGGATCGCTGCCACTTCGCGCTGCCACGGGTCATTCACGTCAGTCGAGTCGTGGTAGAAGGCCGACATGGCGCCCATAACACCGGTGATGATGGCCATCGGGTGTGCGTCACGACGGAAGCCCGAGAAGAACTTGGTCATCTGTTCGTGCACCATCGTGTGACGGGTCACGCGGCTTTCGAAATCCACCAGCTCGGCTTCGCTGGGCAGTTCACCGTACAGCAGCAGGTAGCAAACTTCGAGGTAGTGCGATTTCTCGGCCAGCTGATCAATCGGGTATCCGCGGTACAGAAGCTCGCCCTTGTCGCCATCGATATAGGTGATGGTCGAATCGCAGCTTGCGGTCGACGTGAAGCCCGGGTCGTAGGTGAACACATCGCCCTGCGCATAAAGCTTGCGGATGTCGATCACGTCCGGACCTGCAGTCGGGGAGTACATGGGAAGCTCGAGTTCTTTGTCTCCGAACGAGAGCTTTGCGGTTCCGGTTTGTTCAGCCATGTATTTTCCCTTCGTGTTAGAAAGCGACCGCCCCGGTTGGCCGGTCGCTTGTGCTTTAGGCGCTTGCCTCTTCCAGTCGGGCGATGGTTTCGTCGCGCCCAAGAACAAGCATCATATCAAAAACGCTGGGCGTGACGGCCCGTCCGGCAAGTGCTGCGCGCAAGGGCGCCGCGAGTTTGCCGAACTTGAGGTCATGGGCCTCGGCGAGGCCGTTGAGAGTGCCCTCAAGCGTGTTGCGATCCCAGCTACCATTTTGCAGCTGCGGCGTCAATTCTTTCAGTATACCACGGGATACTTCGTCGAGGGCCTTTTCGGCTTTCTCATCCCGGTCAATGGGCCGCGAAACCGTTGCAAACCTAGCCTTTTCAAGTAGTTGCGGTAAGGTTTTGGCGCTGGTTTTCAGCACATACATCGCGGACGATACCAAATCAATTTGCTGCGACTGCAAAGAAATTTCGCCTGCAGCCTCCATATACCCCTGAAGAGCGGCCAGAACGTCAGCATCTTCCATCGCGGCAAGGTGCTGACCGGACAGGTTATCGAGCTTCTTGAAGTCGAACCGGGCAGGACTTTTGCCGATGCCAGACAGGTCAAACCACTCCAATGCCTGCGCGTCCGAAAAGAATTCGTCATCGCCGTGGCTCCAACCCAGACGGGCTAGGTAGTTGCGCATGGCTGTGGCGGGATATCCCATAGCTTCGTATTCCTCGACACCCAGGGCGCCGTGGCGTTTGGACAGCTTCTTGCCATCCGGGCCGTGGATCAGCGGGATGTGGGCCCAAACCGGCAGGTCCCAGCCCATCGCCTGATAGACGATCGTCTGACGCGCAGCATTGTTCAGGTGGTCGTCCCCGCGGATCACATGGGTCACGCCCATATCATGGTCATCAACAACAACGGCCAGCATGTAGGTGGGTGTGCCATCCGAACGTAAACAAATCATGTCGTCCAGTTGGTCGTTGCGGATCGTAACGTCGCCCTGCACCTCGTCGTGGATCACGGTTTTGCCATCGCGCGGGGCTTTTACACGGATCACATAAGGCGCGTCCGGGTGGGTGGACGGGTCGGCGTCGCGCCACGGGCTTTGATACAGAGTCGAGCGACCTTCGGCCCGGGCTTCATCGCGGAAGGCCTGAATTTCGTCTTGTGTAGCAAAGCACTTGTAGGCGTGGCCGTTGGCAAGCATTTCACGGGCAACCTCGGCGTGGCGGTCGGCGCGGTCGAACTGGCTGACAACCTCTCCGTCATGGTCCAGACCCAGCCATGCCATGCCCTTCAGGATTGCGTCGGTCGCTTCGGGGGTCGAACGGGCGCGGTCCGTATCCTCGATCCGCAGAAGAAATTTACCGCCGCGGCCGCGGGCATAGAGCCAGTTGAACAGTGCCGTGCGGGCACCGCCGATATGCAGATAACCGGTGGGTGAGGGGGCGAAACGGGTGACAATCTGGGGTGTCTGAGACATCGGTCATTAACCTTTTGGAAACCATGTGCGCGGTACGCAGAGGAAGTGGCATTTCAGGGAAAGCCTGAAACCAAGTTTTGTTGAGATGCTTTTAACAAAAGGAAGGTTTTGAACAAGGGTGCGGTCGTGAATCTCTTGTCTCGTATCGAAGAAGAACGCGGGCGGTTCCTGGTTTGGGCGCCGCTGTTCTTTGGTACGGGCATTGGGTTGTACTTCGTGCCGCTGCGTGAACCGGATATCGCGACCTATACCACACTGGCGGTCGTGGTCCTGATCTGCGCAAGCATCGCATGGCGCTGGCCTTGGGGGGGCGGGCCACTGGCGCGCGCGGTGATCTGTGTGGCGCTTGGCTTCGGGGTGGCTGGGGCACGCGCCCATTGGGTCGCAGGGCCGGTACTGGATTTCCGATATTACGGCCCGATCGAGGGGCGGATCATCGCGATGGACCGCTCGCAATCCGATGCGGTGCGCCTGACCTTGGATCAAGTGCGGCTCAATGATGTGAACCCTGCGAAGCTGCCGAACCGGGTGCGTGTGTCGCTGCACGGCGATCAGGACTTTCTGACGCCCGCGATCGGCCAACGTATCGCCACGACTGGACATCTGTCCGGCCCCAACGGCCCGGTCGAGCCCGGCGGCTTCGATTTCCAACGCATGGCGTGGTTTCGCGGGATCGGGGCGGTGGGCTATACGCGCAGTCCTGCGCTTTTGCTGTCCCCACCCATGGGCGAGCTGTCACTGGCCGTAGGGCGGCTTCGCCAGACGATTGCAAACCGCGTGCGAGAGGTATTGCCCGGCGACAGCGGAGCTTTTGCTGCGACGATCACGACGGGGGATCGATCCTCGATGGATCGTGCCACCATTGACGCATTGCGCGGATCAAACCTCGCGCATTTGTTGGCGATCTCTGGCCTGCATATGGGGTTGCTGACCGGCTTCGTCTTTCAGGCGATGCGCGTGCTGATGGGGTTGTGGCCCAGACTGTCCTTAAACGTACCAGTGAAGAAGCTGGCCGCCGTGACCGCCATCGGGGCCGGAGTGTTTTACCTGGCCCTCTCCGGAGGCGCAGTTGCGACCACGCGGGCCTTCATCATGGTGACGACTATGTTCGTGGCGATTCTGTTCGATCGGCGTGCCCTGACTCTGCGAGCGGTTGCGATGGCGGCGATGATCGTCCTGATCCTGACCCCCGAAGCCCTAGTTGAGCCGGGGTTTCAGATGTCCTTTGCCGCCACCACGGCGTTGGTTGCGGTGTTCGCATGGATCCGAGATCGATCTCGCAATGGAACCCCTCGGCGTTTGCCCGGTTGGCTGCGACCCGTGCTGGCTGTAGTCATCTCTTCGGCGGTGGCGGGGTTGGCGACAGCCCCGATTGGGGCGGCACATTTCAATCAGGTCAGCCACTACGGTTTGGTCGCCAATCTTCTGAGCGTCCCCATCATGGGGGCCGTAATCATGCCGCTTGCGGTGCTGGCCGCTTTGCTGGCTGTGGTGCGCCTAGAAGCTCTGGCGCTATCGCTGATGGACTGGCCGATCCGTTGGATCCTGTGGGTGGCCGACACGGTATCATCTTTAGATGGTGCTATTGGAAAGGTGCCAACGCCCCCCGGATATGTACTGCCACTGCTCGCCGTGACGGGGATTTTCTTCATTCTGCTGCGCGGGCGAGAAAAATGGGTGGCCATACTGCCCACTATGGTGGCTTTGGTTGGCTGGGCAACGGTCGAGCGCCCGACGGTGCTGATCAGTTCCTCGGGCGGATTGGTCGGCGTGATGACCAGTGATGGCCGTGCCTTATCCAAATCGCGGGGCGAGGGCTTTGCTGCCCGATCATGGCTGGAGAATGACGGCGATGTCGCAACACAACAGATGGCGTTCGAACGGGAAGGCTTCAGTGGCCAGAAAGGGCAGTTGGAGATCAACTTGTCCGGGTTGTCTTTGACTCATTTGACCGGGCGCGGGGCTGAAGATCGTTTGGTCGAGGCCTGTGCTGCAACCGATCTGGTGGTTCTGGCTGCTTGGCGCGACGGGCCGGTGCTCGACGGGTGTGCCCTTTTGGATCGCAAGGCGCTTGCACAGAGCGGCGCAGTGGCCGTGCACCTTGAGCCCGGCGGTTGGTTCATCGAACCGTCCCACCCAGAGGATCTGTCGCGCCTGTGGACCCGCTAAGCGGGATTGGATGTTGCCCGCCCCCGTCTTTGCCCCTAGCTTTCTGCGCAAAGGAGAGCGAGATGGTTGAAACTGCCGGGCGGATCACTCTTTGGGGTGTCGAAGTGTTCGTTGCCATTGCCGATGAGCGCTCGATCTCGGTGGCGGCACGGCGTTTGGGGGTCAGCCCGTCATCTGTCAGTCAGCAGCTTACCAACCTTGAGGCGGCACTGGGCACCAGCTTGCTCGACCGTTCGGCTCGGCCCGTGTCTTTGACCGCCGCCGGGTCTCTGTTTCTTAAACGCGCACAGGCCATTTTGAACGAGGCTGAACAGGCGAAGGCCGAGCTGACGCTGGGGGCTATGTCCCAGCTGTCCCGTCTACGTCTTGGTATGATCGAGGATTTTGACGCAGACGTCACCCCGCGCCTGCTGTCCGAGGCAGCGGGTCAGCTCCAGTCAACGCGGTTCCTGCTGGAAACGGGTGCCTCGCACCGGTTGCACGATCAGTTGGATGCGCGGGCGTTAGACGTGATCGTGGCAGCGGATACCGGAGCCTCTGCCCCGTGGATGGAGGTGCATCCCCTGTTGGAAGAGCCCTTTGTCGCCGCCGTACCTAAGGGGCTGATCGGGGATCGTGACCCGCGCGAGGTACTAAAGGACCTTCCGCTGGTGCAGTACACGGCGCGCCATCACATGGGGCGGGTGATTTCCGACAATCTGGCGCGGCAGAACCTGAAGCTCGATAACCGGTTCGAGCTGGACAGCTATCACGCGATCATGGCGATGGTGGCGGGCGGGGCTGGCTGGACGATCATCACGCCTCTGGGCTTTTTGCGCGCCCACCGTTTCCGGGATGCTGCCGACCTGATCGAGCTGCCATTCGCCCCGTTCACGCGGTGCATCAATCTTGTTGCACGCGCGGATATGCTGGGCGATTTGCCGCGGGATCTGGCGGCGCAGTGCCGGTCGCTTCTGGACGCGCTGATCGTAGAGCCTGCGGTGCGCGACTATCCGTGGCTAAAGGGCGCGCTTCAGGTGTTGTGAGGGGGAGGGGCGTTGCCCCTCTTGGCCTTTGGCCGGGGCTCCGCCCGTTCATCGGGCGAATTGGTCCCCCGGACCAATTCCAGGAAGCCCTCGAACCCCAGGATACTTAGTGCAAGAAAATGCGCTGAGTTGTTTAGGCTGCTGTTTCTGCTTTCTGGGTTTTCACCTCGGCGAGGGCACCCACAATGGCGTCGGCGATGAAGTCCAGTTCGGGCGGGGTCAAGCGCACGGGCAGGCGGGTGTCGCAGGCACGGGACAGCATCTCGCGAGTTTGTGGTAGCGGGCCTTGGTCGTCGATGAACTGCCAGTTCCAGAAGGCGCGGGCGTTGTCTTCGCTTCTTCCGAAAACTTGAACTCCGACGCCGCGTGCTTTTGCAGCCGCTTGGAAGGCGATGGTCTCTTCATCGGTGACATTAACCAGATTGAACTGGATCGAATCCGGCGCGCGGGTTTCCGGGGCCAGCGGCGCGGGGACGGTGATCCACGGGCTTTTTTCCAGCTTTGCCGCCACATAGTCGTGGTTGCGCAGACCGTCCGCCACGCGGCGCTCAAGCTCTGGAATTTGCGGGCGGATGACGGCGGCGGACAGGTTCGAGAGGCGCGTGTTGTAGAGCGGCAGCTGGTTTTGCCAGCGTGCGAAAGCGTCGGCCAGATCGGTCGAGTTTTCACCGCGCGGCGTTTTGTGTTTTTTCCAGTTATGCTCGTAGGCGCCAGACATGATCACAGCGCGGGCGGCTAGATCGGCGTCATCGGTGATCAGAATGCCTCCTTCGCCCGCATTCAGCATCTTGTAGGACTGGAACGAGAAACAGCCGATTTTTCCGATCGTACCGATTTTGCGCCCATGCCATAGCGTGCCAAGCGAATGGGCAGCGTCTTCGATCACCGGTATTTCGGCGGCATCGCACAGCTGCATGATCGCATCCATGTCCGAAGTATGGCCGCGCATATGGCTGATGATCACCGCGCCCACATCCGGGGTCAGCTTGGCGGCGAAATCGTTCATGTCGATACGGTAGTTGTCCTGCACATCCACCAACACCGGCTTGCACTCGGCATGCACGACCGAGCTGGGCACAGCGGCGAAGGTGAAGGCGGGGATCAGGACCTTGGTGTCGCGCGGCAGATTTAGCGCTTTCAGGGACAGAAACAGCGCGGCCGAGCAGCTGGCCACGGCCAGAGCGTATTTAGCGCCCATCATCTCGGCGAACTCGGCTTCCAGAAGGGCAACAGGCGCGTCTTCTGGGGCGGTGTAGCGGAAGAGGTCACCGGACTGTAGCAGCCGGTCGATCTCGGCGCGGGCGGCTTCGGGGATGGGTTCGGCGTCGTGGACGTTCGGTGCGGCGAGTGGGGCTGCGTTCTGGTCCAGGGTCATGCTGTCTCCTCTTTCGAGTGTCGCCTTTTCGGCTTTTTCGAAAACTCATTTCGGAAAATATAAAATAGCACGCTGAGTCTGGCCAGAAGTTTTACTGCCGTCGACGCGACGAAATTCTCAGACTTGTCGCGCGCGTGTTACGAATCTGCGGGGTGGAGGGGGCAAAAATGAAAAGCCGCGCTAAGGCAACGCGGCTTTTGGGGCTGGGATTGAGGGCTACCCTTTCAGAATAGCGGCCATCTGGTCTGCAAACTTGGCGTTGTCCGTTCCGGTCTCAAGCACGCCCGCTGCAGCATCCAGCAGCGCATCCGGGACATTGCCGCGTCCGCGATGTTCAATCAGACCCGCGACCAAGGGGGCTGTGAATTCGGGGTGGGGCTGGATGGTCAGGATTCTGTCGCCGATCATCATGGCCGCATTGGCGCAGAAATCGGTCGAGGCGATGATTTCGGCTCCTTCTGGCGCGTCGATCACTTGATCCTGATGCCAAGCGTTCAGGGCCAATTTCTCATATCCGAAATCGTACTCGGTTCGCCCGATCGACCAACCACCATCGAATTTCTCGACCTTACCGCCAAGCGCTTGGGCGATGATCTGGTGGCCAAAGCAGACGCCGACCAGCGGCTGGCCCGCATCGCGGATGTCGCGGATTAGATCTTCTAGCGGTGGGATCCAGTCGTGATCCTCGTAAACACCATGTTTCGAGCCGGTGATCAGCCAGCCATCCGCGTCGTCTGTGCCCGCAGGAAATTCGCCATCCACGACCGAGAAGATCTGGAAGTCGAACCCATGCCCATCCAGAAGGCGGGTGAACATCTCGCCATAGTCGCCGACGCTATCGCGTAGTTCGTCGGGGGAATGGCCCGCTTGCAGAATGCCGATTTTCATGCGTCACCCAAATTTGATCAAATTATTACACGGTCATACATGACCTACCCGAGCCGTGACGCCGGGGCAAGGGCAATTTTGCGTGATTGATCAGCGAAACAAGGTGCGCATGAAGCTGGGGCGGCGCACCACAGCCTGTGGAAGGTGCCGGTTCAGGCGCTTGCCGATGCGGCCAAAGATCAAGATGACGGCTAACGTCAACAAGATGAAATAGAAGGCCAGGATCGGGTAGGGGATGAACGGGTTGAACGTCTTATCTGCGAAATAGCTGGCGTAATAGAGCGCGTCTCCGCGTTGCTGCCAGACCGGAAAGCCCGAGAAATAGACCAGCGCCGTGGCGTGGAATAAGAAGATCGCCTCGTTCGTATAGGCAGGCCATGCCAGACGCATCATCGACGGCCAGATGATCCGCTTAAAGCGGGTCCAGCCCGTAATGCCATAGGCGTCGGCGGCCTCAAGATCGCCTTTCGGGATCGACTGCAGTGCGCCAAAGAAGATCTCGGCTGAATAGGCGGTGGTGTTCAGGAACAGCACGATCGAGGCACCCAGCCACGCTGTTGTCAGCAGCGAAAAGCCCGGGACGCTCTGCTTGATCGACAGAAACACCGCATAGGCAAAGAACATCTGGATAAACAGCGGCGAGCCGCGGAACACATAGATGAAGAACTCGGCCGGTTTGCGCACTCGGACCGAACGGCTGTTCTTGGCCAGTGCCAACCCCGTGGCGGCAAAGAAACCGAACAGGATCGCGATGAGGCCGAAATAGATGTTCCAGATCATGCCCGAGCCGATCAGCGTGAAATGCTCGCACAGCGTATAGTCTTCACGCGGCAGCAGGCGTTCACCGTAGCCAATCGAGCGGAAAGCATAGTCCTGAACAGTTTGAACGCAGCTCATGTCGCGGCCTTCCGTTGCGCTTCGCCGGCGGCGGTGGCCTGACCGTGGGACAGGCGGAGGGACAGTCGCTTATACACACGCTCGCTGATCGAGGTAAGCATCAGGTAGAAAACCAGAAGGCCCCCGAAGTAATAGGCGTTCCAGTTCCCATGCGGATACTCTGTGAACTTGGCAGATTTCGTCGCTCCTAGTTCACGCGCCCAATAGACGATGTCTTCGACGCCCAAAAGGAACAAAAGCGGCGTGGCCTTGATCAGGATCATCCACAGGTTCGACAGGCCGGGCAGGGCATAGACCCACATTTGCGGCACGAGGATGCGCCAGAAGGTCTGGCGGGACGACATGCCATAGGCCTCGGCGGTTTCAAGCTGGGCGTGGGGCACGGCTTTCATGGCGCCAAACAGCACGTTCGCGGCAAAGGCCCCGAATACGATGGCAAAGGTCAGAACCGCCAGCGCAAAGCCATAGGTTTCGTGCATCCATTGCGGGCTGGTCGACAGGGGAAGCTTGGCCTGCGCGCAGACCACGAAGTCATTGCCCTGGCGAACAGGTTCGGACCAGTCGGGGCACTTCACCTTGTGGCGCATATACTCAAACCCCTGATCCAGTGCGATCACGAAGAACATGAAGAACGCAATGTCGGGGACGCCCCGTACAATGGCAGTGTAGGATTTGCCCAGAAGGCTGACCGGCCAGATGCGCGAGCGGGCTGCGGTTGCGCCTGCAAAGCCGAACATCAAGGCCACCGGTGCGGTGATTGCCAACAGCACCAAGACAATCCCAAAGGATTGATAGAACGCCATATGCTTGCCTGTGGTCAGGTAGCAGCTGAGCCAGCTTAGGCCCTCAAGCGTGGAAGGATCGGTACAGTAGGAAAACATCGCGTGTGCAGATTATCCGCTGAAAGATGCAAGGCCCGCATGCGTCAGCACACGGGCCCGGCCATTACATTACCACTGAGAAGCAACTTCCCATTTGGCGATCATGGTGTTCAGGGTGCCATCGTCTTTCATCGACTGGATGGCCGCATCGAACTTGGCGCGCAGGTCGCCGTCGCTTTCACGGATACCCATGCCAACGCCGCCGCCGATTTGCTCCATACGTTCCAGCATCACCAGACCATCGGCACCAACCATGGTGTCCAGGAAGGATTTGTCGGCCAGAACCGCGTCAGCTTCACCGTTCTTCACGGCAGCAACGGTTTCTTCCGGGGTTGCGAATTCAACCAGGGTCCAGCCTTGTTCAGCTACGAAAGCAGCCTGAATGGTGGTCGCCTGAGCGGCAACAACGCCGCCAGCCGGATCGACGTCTGCCGACATGGCTGCATAAGCCGAGGGATCTGGCGGGGTGTAGGCTTGGGTGAAGTCGATGACTTCGTCACGTTCGGCAGTGATCGACATACCAGCGATGATGGCGTCGTAGTTGCCCGAGACCAGATTCGGAATGATCGAATCCCACTCGTTCTTGACCCATGTGCAGGTCAGTTCGGCGCGCTTGCACAGCTCGTCGCCCAGTTCGCGTTCGAAGCCGTCGATTTCGCCAGCATCGTTCACGAAGTTCCACGGTGCATAGGCACCTTCGGTGCCGAGGCGCACGGTGTCATCGGCCAGTGCGAAGCCGGCTGTCAGGGCCAGCGCCGCCGTCGAGACGATCAGTTTTTTCATGATTTACTCCCAGGTTACTTTTTTGGTTTAAGTTGGTCTCACACGGGTTGCGAGTGAGACAGGAATTGTTTCAGGCGTTCGCTTTTCGGATTGCCGAACAGCTCGCCCGGCGCACCCTCTTCTTCGATCAGCCCCTGATGCAGGAACACGACATGATCGGACACATCATGGGCCAAGCGCATGTCATGGGTGACGATGATCATGGTGCGACCTTCGGCGGCCAGATCTTTGATCACCTTGACCACCTCTTGCTCAAGCTCTGGATCCAGCGCCGACGTGGGTTCATCAAACAAAAGCGCCTTTGGTTCCATGCACAACGCACGGGCAATCGCAGCACGCTGCTGTTGGCCACCGGACAACTGCGCGGGCCAGACGTCGCATTTGTCGCCAATGCCGACCTTCGCCAGATACGCGCGCGCCTTTTCTTCGACCTCGACCTTGTCGCGGCCAAGAACGGTCACGGGCGCTTCCATCACGTTTTGCAGGATGGTCATGTGGGACCACAGATTGAACTGCTGGAACACCATCGACAGGTTGGTACGGATGCGCGTGACCTGAGCACGATCCGCGGGGTGACGGTTCAGTCCTTGGCCCTTCCACTTGATCGGCTCGCCTTCAAAGCGGATGTCGCCCTGCTGGCTTTCTTCAAGCAGGTTGGCACAGCGCAGAAGGGTGGATTTGCCAGACCCGGATGACCCGATCAGAGATACTACATGCCCGCGCGGGGCGACCAGATCGACGCCTTTTAGCACTTCCAGCGCACCATAGCTTTTGTGCAGGTCGCGGATTTCAATGACCGACGCAGTGTCGGCAGAATGATGGTCTGAGTTATCGCGAGGCACGAGTGGTTCCGGCTTAGTACAGGGTTTTGTGGTGCCTGAGTAGGAAGCAAATTCATACGGATTGCAACGGCGAAATGACGGGGAAGTTACGTAAATCCGGGTGGATGGTCGGTTCGCGCTGCGAAATGTCGGTTTGTGTCGTGATGATCAACACGGGGTAGAGCGCGCATGTCTGGCCGAAGAGCCGCGCGCTTTGCGGGGAATCAAAACCTGAAAAGGGTTGAGGGGGCTACAGCGCCTTTGCCGCCCGCTGGCGGGCCAGATTGCTGTCGACATCGCTGATGCCCAAAAAACGAGGAATCATCCGCATAAGTGCATCCTCTTCCGAGGCGCGCGCGCCGTCCGTCAGGACAACTGTCCACGCGGCTTCCAAGATGGCGATGCGATCATCCAATGGCACGGCATCCTTCACGGCGTTGGTAAAACGGACCGTGTCGGGGGCGGTGGTCTCCAACGCCTCTGCTTCGGTACGAAGGGACGTGGCCTCGGTATCTGATAGCCCATGCCGCTGCGCCAAAATCCGGTCAATCGCACGCTTTTCGTCGGCGTCATAGTCGTGATCCGCCCGCGCAAGTCGCACAAGAATGGCCGCCACGGCTAGTCTGGCATCCCCATCCTGAAGCGGCTGGGGGGCGGGTTGGGTCAGTTTGTCCAGAAGCGATTTCAGCATTCGTTTTATGTGGGCATGGCGCAGAAAATGCCAAGCCCACCTCCTTCACTTATCCGTCATAGCCTTCGATGATGATGACATCTGCCTGAGAGACAGGATCGCGGAAGGCCTTGGCGGCTTGATAGATATCACTGTTGTAGCAGTCGACGGCGTCTTGATAGCTGGGAAACTCGATCACGACATTGCGTGAACGCGACTGACCTTCGACGGATTCGAATTTGCCGCCCCGGATCAAGAATCGTGCGCCATAGGTCTCGAAGGCTGGGCCGTTCGCTTTAACGTATTCTTGGTAACGTTCGAGGTCGTCCACATCGACGCGTCCGATCCAGTATCCTTTGGCCATTTTTGCCCCCTGTCGTTCAGTTTGTCAGACTGTCCAGTGAATAGCGGATATCGTCAATCGCAATTCCACCGGGATCCTGATGGGTCAGCGAAATTGCCGCGACGGGGGTGGAGCTGAGGAACCCGAAACTTTGCACGCCATGCGCGGGCATCAGTGTATCCGTGTGTAAAAGCGTGGCGTCTTTGTCGTAGAAGCTCAGCCAGACTGGGCCGGGTGGTGGACGGCTGCCCAGCGGATCCGAGTAGTCCAGATGCAGGCGCAGGGCAAAAGATTGGGTTGGGGCGTCAAAACTGATTGCCACACTGCCTTCCCCTCGGCCGGACCGCTGTGTGAACCCGTCGGGGCCTAATGGGAAGGCTGCATTCGACCCGAAACCCGCGTGGAAGGCAACGGCCAGAGGTGGCCGCGTCGGGGGCTGCACCACGCGCGGAGGGGGCTTTGGCTCGCCGTCGAGAACGGCGAAGACATCCTGTGCGACAAGGCTCTGCCCAATCAGCGCGGCTCCCAAGATGGCTCCGGGGGCGTGGATTGCACCGGCAATCGCTTGGCCCGGCTCGGGCAGGACGGGAAAGCTCTCGAAGTCAATCAAACCAGATGCGGCTTGCGCGACAAGGTCATAGGGGACTTGCGTGATGGGATTGGCCGCGGCTGGGGCAACGGACAGGCAGAATGCGATGAATGCAGCGGGTTTCATTCCACAACAATATCGCCGCGCGGAACGCCGGATGCCTCGGCCACGCGCGTGACCAGATCGGCCTCTTCATCGCGAAGTACGCCATCTGCCAGGGACACCTGCCACAAGGCCGTGATGATTCTTACCCTCTGTTCCATGGGCATCAGGCCCTGCACGGCCCTTGCCAGATCGTCGGTCGGGCCTGCCTGTTTTTCCTGTGCCTCACATTCCGCGCGCAGTTTCGCGGCTGCGACGGGGTTGAGGTCATAGTGATGGGCGAAGAGGCGATCGATCCGGGCGATCTCGGTCTGGGCATAGTTCGCATCCGCGCGCGCCAGGCGGACCAGCAGCACGCCCATGGCGCCTTGTGCATCTTCGGTCCAGCGGATGTTGTCAGCTTGCGACATGGGCGCTCCTTCGTGAACTAGGGAAGCCTAAATCACGGTTTGCGCAAAGAAAAGGGCGGGAAAAACCCCGCCCTGTTCGTAAACTCGATGTGGTTTAGACCAGCCGTTCAATCTCTTTCGCGGCGCGCACGAAATCAGCAAACAGCGGCGCAGGATCGAAAGGCTTCGATTTGAGTTCCGGGTGGAACTGCACGCCGATGAACCACGGGTGATCTTCCCATTCGACAATCTCTGGCAGGCGACCGTCCGGCGACATGCCCGAGAATTTTAATCCGCAGGCTTCAAGCTTCTCGCGGTATTTTGCATCGACCTCGTAGCGGTGACGGTGACGTTCTTCCAGTTCGGTGCCGCCGTAAATCCGTGCCACGTTCGACCCTTCTGCAAGCGTCGCGGAATAGGCGCCCAGACGCATCGTGCCGCCTTTGTCGTCCCCTACCTTGCGCTTGACCTTGTAGTTGCCCTGTACCCATTCTTTCAGGTGATAGATAACCGGCGTGAAACGGGTTTCGCCCGCTTCGTGATCGAATTCTTCCGATCCGGCATCTTCAATTCCAGCAACATTGCGCGCGGCCTCGACCACGGCCATCTGCATGCCCAGACAGATGCCCAGATAGGGTATCTTGTGCTCGCGGGCGTATTGCGCAGCCTTGATCTTGCCTTCGGTCCCGCGTTCACCAAAGCCGCCGGGAACCAGAATGGCGTGGAAGCCTTCCAGATAGGGGGCAGGATCTTCGTTGTCGAAAGGCTCGGCATCGACCCATTCCAGCTTCACGCGGGTGCGGTTGGCCATGCCGCCGTGGGTCAACGCTTCTTTGATGGACTTATAGGCGTCCTCAAGCTGCGTGTATTTCCCGACCACAGCGATTTTCACTTCGCCCTCGGCGTTGTGAATGCGGTCTTCGACGTCTTCCCAGCGGCGCAGGTCGGGTTTTGGTGCAGGCGCGATCTGGAAGGCATCCAGAACAGCCTGATCCAGACCCACATTGTGATAGGCCATCGGCGCTTCATAGATCGACTTCAGGTCATAAGCCGGGATGACCGATTCCTGACGAACGTTACAGAACAGACCGATCTTGGCGCGTTCCTTGTCGGGAATCGGATGCTCGGAGCGGCAGACCAGCACGTCCGGCGCGATGCCGATCGAGCGGAGCTCTTTTACGCTGTGCTGGGTCGGCTTGGTCTTCAGTTCGCCCGAGGCTGCCAAATAGGGCAGCAGGGTCAGGTGCATGAAAATACACTGGCCGCGCGGACGTTCTTGGCTGAACTGGCGGATGGCCTCGAAAAAAGGCAGGGCTTCGATGTCACCCACGGTGCCGCCGATTTCACACAGCATGAAATCGACTTCGTCATCCCCGATTTCGATGAAGTCTTTGATCTCGTTGGTGACGTGCGGGATCACCTGAATGGTCTTACCCAGATAGTCGCCACGGCGCTCTTTTTCCAACACGGTGGTATAGATACGGCCCGAGCTGACCGAATCCGTGTTACGTGCAGCCACGCCGGTGAAGCGTTCATAGTGGCCAAGGTCCAGGTCGGTCTCGGCGCCGTCGTCGGTCACGAAGACTTCGCCATGCTCAAACGGGCTCATCGTGCCGGGATCGACGTTCAGATAGGGGTCAAGCTTTCGCAGACGGACCGAATAGCCGCGCGCCTGCAACAGCGCACCCAATGCGGCCGAGGTCAGACCCTTGCCCAAGGATGAAACAACACCGCCGGTGATGAAGATGTAACGTGCCATGTGGTTGGCTGCCCCCGTGATACTGGCGTCGTTGCGCCGCAATAGCTGGTAAGTGGATGCGCAAACAGCAAGCAGAAAACACCGCTGCGAATCCGGTCCTCACGGGATTAAAGATATAATCGATTCCGGCCTCCCGTGCAACCGGATCGTCTAGATAATGGGGCGGCTTTGCGCCCCGCCTCTAGGTGTTGTATGGGCTGTCTATCGTCCGGTTTTCTAAGCGAAAACCGGTTCGACGCACGATATGGGGCAGGCGAACCTGCCCGATGATCAATCTGCGCGCGGCGGGGTCAGGCTGTCGTCGGTGTTCACCGGCGGCAGCAGGTTGCTGACATCAGGTACTGCAGGCGCGGCCTCGCCTTCAGCGGCGGGCGCTTCAAGACCCAGCGCATCCACGACCGAGCTATCAGCCGAATTCTTTGCCGAAATGATCGTCAGCGAGATCGAGGTCACCAGGAAGGCAATCGCAAAACCCCAGGTCAGTTTGCCCAAAGCCGTTGCCGCACCACGTGCCGACATAACGCCGCCACCGCCACCGCCACCGATGCCAAGGCCACCGCCCTCAGAGCGCTGCAAAAGCACGATCCCGATCAGCCCAAGGGCAAGGATCAGGTGAATGACGAGGATGACGTTTTCCATATGGGGCGTTTCCCGTGGTTTGGGTTCATTCGATCTGCCGGGGTATGTAGGCGAAAAGAACGCAGGGTGCAAGCCGCAGCGGGCAGGATCGCGACCTTTCTGCATTCGCAGCAAATACTCCTTTCGCTGGGGAAGATGTGCCGCTATACCGGGCCGGGTTTTCTTTGAGATAGGAAAAAGACCATGGCCAATGTCGTTGTCGTAGGCGCCCAATGGGGCGATGAAGGAAAAGGTAAGATCGTTGACTGGCTCAGCGAACGTGCCGATGTGATCTGCCGATTCCAAGGGGGGCACAATGCGGGCCATACTCTTGTTATTGACGGAGCGGTTTACAAGCTGCATGCGCTGCCCTCGGGTGTTGTGCGTGGCGGCAAGCTGAGTGTGATCGGCAACGGTGTCGTATTGGACCCGTGGAACCTGCTGAAGGAAATCGAAACAGTTACCGCGCAAGGCGTTGATATTTCTCCGGAAACGCTGATGATCGCGGAAAACACCCCGCTGATCCTACCGTTCCACGGAGAGCTCGACCGCGCCCGCGAAGAAGCCGCGTCGAAGGGCACCAAGATCGGGACCACCGGTCGCGGTATCGGCCCATGCTATGAGGATAAGGTGGGCCGTCGCGCCATCCGCGTGGCCGATCTGGCAGATGATGCCACGCTTGAGGCCCGCGTCGACCGCGCGCTTCAGCACCACGATCCGCTGCGCAAGGGTCTGGGCATCGAGCCCATCGACCGCGACGCGTTGGTTGCGCTTCTGAAAGAGGTCGCTCCGGCCATCCTGAAATTCGCCGCTCCGGTGTGGAAAGTGCTGAATGAAAAGCGCAAATCCGGCAATCGGATCCTGTTTGAAGGTGCGCAGGGCGCGCTTCTGGACATTGATTTCGGCACCTATCCTTTTGTGACGTCCTCGAACGTGATTGCAGGACAGGCGGCCACCGGCGTGGGCATCGGGCCGGGCTCGATCGACTATGTTCTGGGCATCGTGAAAGCCTACACCACCCGCGTGGGTGAAGGCCCGTTCCCGACCGAGCTAGACGATGATGATGGTCAGCGTCTGGGCGAACGTGGGCACGAGTTCGGCACCACCACTGGCCGCAAGCGCCGCTGTGGCTGGTTTGACGCCGCTTTGGTGCGCCAGACCTGTGCCACCTCGGGCGTGACGGGGATCTCACTGACGAAACTGGACGTTCTGGACGGGTTCGAGACCCTGAAGATTTGCGTGGGCTATGATCTGGACGGTGAACGCATGGATTACCTTCCCACCGCGGCTGATCAGCAGGCCCGTTGCACCCCGATCTATGAAGAGATGCCCGGCTGGTCGGAATCGACCGAAGGCGCGCGCAGCTGGAATGATCTGCCCGCCAACGCGATTAAGTACGTTAAGCGCGTCGAAGAACTGATCGAGTGCCCCGTGGCCCTTCTGTCCACCAGCCCGGAACGGGACGACACCATTCTGGTGACTGACCCGTTCGCGGATTGATCTGATGGCGCTGGGATACAAGGCACGCAAGCGTCTGGCACTTCTGGTGCTGGTCGTCGGGCTGCCGCTTTACATCGTCGCGGCGGTGTTCGTGGTTAGCCTGTTTAACCGTCCGCCCATCTGGCTCGAGTTCATCGTCTATGCGGTACTTGGCTTCCTGTGGATGGTGCCATTGAAGCAGGTGTTCTTAGGGGTCGGAAAGGCCGATCCGGACGAAGATGAATCCAGCTATCCCCATGATCCCGCAGGGAAATACGCCCTAAAGGATAAAGAAGACAACGAATAAAAAAGGCCCCGAGATCGGGGCCTTTTTTGTTTACAGATCGTGGTCGGATCAGGCGGTTTGCAACCCGCCCTGATCAACGTTGGTGTTCACAGCGGTCAGGGAATAGCAGCCCTGTGCCACTTTGATGATGTCACCTTCCCGCAGAAGACGACCAAAGGAACGCAGCGCATCTTCACGCGAGATCCCGCCGGGAACATCAAGCTTGGTCACCAGTTTCACCACCTGAGGGCGGCTGAAATGCGACAGCCCTGACGCCTGCGTGACAAACGAAGCAGCTGCACGCAGGTAGCCTTCGATGTCACCGTGGTCGATATTTGACGTGAAGGCCACAAAGGAGGTCAGGTCGGCAGTGGCGGCGTAGACCGGCTCTGCATCCGAATCCGCCTCGGTGCCGTCCGGGCGCTTGCGGCTTGTGCTGACATTGACGCGACGCGGGCGAACAAGACGGTCACGCGGCGCCGTAACTGAATTGTCCTGTTCGATGTCGGTCTCTTTAATCCGCTGTTCGGAAATCAGGACCAGCGGCGAGGTGCGCTGCGGTCCCGGAGATTTCGGTGCGGTTGCCTCAGGGCTTGGCGGCTTCACGGCCTGCGCCAAATCACTGCGATAGGGCGATTTCTGCTCTTCTTCCGCGACCTCAACCGGACCGCCGGGCTTGTCGGCACGGGTTGCTTGAACCGCGGCCTTCAGGTGGCTGATCGAATTGCGACGACGCGAGGCATTCTGATCGTCCATTTGGGTGTTGGTTTCCGCCAGAATGCGGTCCAATGCCGTGTCGTCACGTGCCGATTCTTGATCGTCAAAGACTTGCGCGCGGCGCTCGCGGCGGGCGTCCATGCGGCTTTCGGCTTCCATCGTCGACAAAAGCGCTTCGATTTCGGTGTGCAGTTCGCTGCGCGGGGCGCTTGCCGAGATATCGCCAGTGATGCTGTCACCAACCTTGGTCGACACTTCCTGCACGGCAACGCGCAAAGAATCGTCCAGTGGCAGTGGCGGCAGCGGCGCAATGGATGCGAACGCGGATTTGATCGCGGGCGCTGGTTCGGGCTGCTGTTCAAGTTCTGCACGGGTTTCGGCCTCTGCCTGTGCCAGTTCAGCGGCCAGGTCAGCCTCTTGCTCTGCCGTCAGCACGCTTTCTTGTTCGGCTGCCGTATCCACAGAGGTTTCCGTGCCGATCTCGGTCGCATCTTCAATGCTGTCGCTTGTGGGCGTGTTGGTCTGCGAGATGACGACGTCTTCTTCGCCGTCATTCCGGCGTTTCCGTTTCACACGCAGGACACGCGATACATTGCTTGCCTCGCTTGGTGCGTTCTCGCGGCGATCGGCTTCGTCGGTCTGTTGTACGACCAGTGCCGCGTCAACAGCATCTTCCGCGCCGAGGGTAAGGGCGGTGACCTGAGGTTCAGGTGCCCCATCATCATTCATCGCGATCTGATCTTTCACACGCTGACGCTTGGCTTCACGGTCAGCGGTTTCGGACACGGTTTCTTCTTCCGTCTCAGCATCTGCGGCACGCGCATGGTTGCTGATCAGCCCTTCAAATTCGTCCAGATCATCCAGATCTGTCAGCGCTGATTTTACCGAGCCAGCGGCATGTTCATCTTCCAGAAACTCGTCCGAGGTCGGCGCATCGTCCATCGCCGCAGCGCGCAGGCGAGACAGTTTTGACAGCGCATCATCTTCGTTCAGGTCGTGTTGCGCGCCAGCGTTGTCTTCGCGCTCATCAGATTGCGCGTCCATTGCGACAACTTTGGCTGTCTCTGTGGCGGGCTTGTCATCTTCAATTTCGGGTTGGCCAGCCGCTTGCGCCTTCAGGTCTTCACCGCTTTGACGCAGGATAATGCCCTTATCCTCGATCTCGGCATCAACCTGTTTCAGGGATTCACGCTCGGCAATCTGGTGCAGCACAGATGTGTCGGGTGCCACGGGTTCTGCGCCAAACGAGCGGTCTTGCTCGGCCAAACCACGGAAATATTCGGCAATCGATTTCATGGCGCCAAACGGATCATCAAACCCTTCCAGCGTGCAGGAAAACGTGCCATAGGAAACCGTAAGGATCTTGTTGTTGTTAACCATTAAAAACTTACCTTCTCAACCAGAACGACGACAACGATACATTTAACTATATATGCTGCTTAAATTGCGCAAAAGCGCGATGCGGATGGGATTTTTCTGCGGCGAGAATGTGGCGATTGTGTGGAGAGAGGCCAAAATACTAACCATGGGTTGTCAGGAGTTGTGTCTGGACGCGGGTGTTACGTTGCTTGGTGGGGGGCACTCTACCGCGCAAGACATCGCTGAATCGTTAACATTAGCCCCGAATCTGTTCGGGGTTGATGGCGGTGCGAACCGAGCGGTGTCGCTGGGCCTTGATTTGTTGGGGGTTTCGGGGGATTTCGATTCTATATCCGATGCAGCACGCGCGTCCTTGGATCCCTCAATTTTGATCGAAACACCCGACCAGAACAGAACGGATTTTGATAAGGCATTGGACCTTGTCGAGGCACCGGTAATCCTGTGCGCAGGCTTCACTGGCAAGCGCATGGATCATCAGTTGGCCTGCTATTCGGTTTTGGTGCGTCAGGCGCGGAAACCAGCGATTCTTTTGGGAGACGAGGACATCTGTTTTCACCTCTCCCACGATGTCTCGCTGGAGCTGCCCGTTGGCACGCGTTTGTCGCTGTTTCCCATGGCCCGCGTGGTGGCACATTGCACCGGTTTGCGCTGGCCTGTTGAAGGGTTGGAGTTTGCACCCTGGGGGCAGATTGGCACCTCGAACGAGGTGACGGATGGACCCATCACCCTATCAGCCGAGGGAGATGGGCTTTTGGTAATTCTGCCACGCGCCTTCCTGCGACAGGCCGTGCGGGCGCTGTGGCAGGGCGATCCTTCGCTCTGCCCATAGCGCGCAGTTTGGGGTCAGCAGTTCGGAACGTTGACTGCCAGTCCGCCCAGAGAGGTCTCTTTGTATTTCTCCATCATGTCCTGACCGGTCTCGAACATCGTCTTGATGCAGGCGTCCAGCGGGACCAGATGGGTGCCGTCGCCACGCAGAGCGAGGGACGCGGCGGACACCGCCTTGATCGCGCCCAGACCGTTGCGTTCGATGCACGGGACTTGAACTAGACCGCGCACGGGGTCACAGGTCAGGCCCAGATGGTGTTCCAGTGCGATTTCTGCGGCGTTTTCTACCTGCTCAGGTGTCCCGCCCATAACAGCGCACAGACCGGCAGCGGCCATGGCGCTGGCCGATCCGACCTCGGCCTGACACCCGGCTTCGGCACCCGAGATCGACGCGTTGTGTTTGACGATGGCGCCAATGGCCGAGGCGGTCAGCAGGAAGTCGTGAACGCGCGAGGCCGAGGCCCCTGGCACGTGGTTCAGCCAATAATAGACCACCGCAGGCAACACGCCTGCCGCGCCATTGGTTGGGCTGGTCACAACCTGTCCACCCGCGGCGTTCTCCTCGTTCACCGCCATCGCATAGACGCTCATCCAATCGTTGATCGTATGCGGGGCGGTCAGGTTCAGACCCTGTTCGGCGATCAGGCTTTCGTGGATCGCTTTAGCGCGACGTTTGACCAACAGCCCGCCGGGCAGAATACCATCGTTCGCTAACCCGCGCTGGATGCAGTCCTGCATAACTTCCCAAACCCGGTCGAGCTTCTCGGCCAGCGAGGCAGGGCCCATATGTATCAGCTCGTTCGCGCGCTTCATATCCGCGATGCTCTTGCCCGAGGCTTTCGCCATCTCGAGCATTTGCACGGCGTTTTCAAACGGGAACGGATGGGTTTTGGCGTCTTCGGCGTCCAGCTTGGCCTCTTGGGCCTGCTCGGCTTCGGTCACGACGAACCCGCCGCCGATCGAGTAATAGGTCTCGCGTACAACAACGTCGCCTTGCGCGTCAGTTGCCATCAGCTGCATGCCGTTGGCATGGCCGGGTAGGGGGTGCTCGTAGTCGAAGATCAGATCAGTTTTCGGCGCGAATTTCAGCGTGCCCAGCCCTTCCGGAGAGACAGTGCTGGTTTCCTCGATCGCGGCCATCGCCGCCTCGGCTCTGGCGTGGTCATAACTGTCGGGTAGGAATCCAGCCAATCCCAGAATGGTCGCGCGGTCGGTCGCGTGGCCGACGCCTGTGAACGCAAGCGAGCCATGCAGCGAGGCTTTCAGCCCATGCACTTCGAACGGCTGTTCGCGCAGCAGATCCAGAAAGCGGGCACCCGCAACCATCGGCCCCATCGTGTGGGACGAACTGGGGCCGACCCCGACCTTGAACATGTCGAATACAGACAGGAACATTTTGACCTCGCTTGATTACGTCAGATCATTGTGCGGATTTTCCGCCACTAGGTGCGTGAAAAAGCGACAGTTTTTACGCCAATCGCGTTGCTGATCAGGTCGGGGGTCAGTCTGGGCGGGTCAGAATGAACGCGGCTCCGGCCCCCATCAGCACGACTTGCGCCAGCACCACCCACCACGGGGCACCCAGTATCAGTGAAATGGCAAGCACCAGCGCCATCATGCTAGTGGCGAGCGTTTTGGCCCGCCGCGAGATCGCGCCACGCTCTTCCCAATCGCGAATGGCGGGGCCGAAATGGGCGTGATCAATCAGCCAAGCCCGCGCGCGGGGGCTGCTGTTGCCAAAGGCAAAGGCCGCGACCAGCAGGAATGGTGTGGTGGGCAGAACCGGCAGAATGACTCCGAGCAGGCCAAGCGCGACGGCGCACCAGCCAAGCGTGAGATAGAAATACTTGCCCATGATCTGCGCCCATGTTGCTGCCCCGACAGTCTCAGACGCCAGAGGGGGATTGTCCAGATGGTGCCTTAAAGCGCCACACCTTCCGGCGGATCAGCGGGCGCGGGGTTGCTGAGGGGCGTCTCGCCCAAGCCTTCGGCGGCCATCGCCGCCTGCATCGCGGGGCGGGATTCGATCCGCTTGGCAAGGGTTTGCAGGCGCGGCCAGTTCTCAAGTGCGAACCACGGCTCGTTGCGCAAATACAGCGCAAACCAGCGCAGGGGTGTAGCAACGTAGTAGTCCAGCGCGGTCGGCGCCTCGCCCCCAAACCACGCATGTCCTTCGCCTAAAAGCGCCTCGTAGCGATCCAAATGCCCTTGCAGACGTTTGGCCACGATGCGGCGGTGGTCTTCCACCGATCCGGTTGTGAAGCGTTCGGCATAGAAATGTTGACGCAAATCCATCTGCAATCCGTTCGAGGCCACCATCATCCATGACAGAAATGCACCGCGATCGGGGCTGTTTGCAGTAGGGGCCAGCTGACCGGCGCGATCCACCAGCCACAACAGAATGGCCGCGGTTTCAAAGATCACGCCATGCGGGGTCTCAAGCGCGGGGATCGTTCCCATCGGATTGACCTTCAGATAGGCCGGGCTTTGCTGCGCATTGCTGCCGCGGTCCACCAGAACGGTTTCATAGGGCTCGCCCAGTTCCTCCAGCACAAGCCGGATGATCAGGGATGCGTTGTCGGGGGCGTAGTGAAGTCTCAACATGGCGCGACACAATCAAATCCACAGCAAAGTGACCAGAAAAAAGATGCCGGTTTGGCTCGATACTCGCCAACGCGGGGTCCGCGCCGTATAAACTGCGCAACAGTTGTTTGGTTTGAGGGATTCGTTGTAATGACCGCAGAACTTTCACCTATCGACACGGCAAAAAGCATTGCGGCGAAATACGCTGTTCAGTTCGTTGAAGATGGGATGAGCATCGGGCTGGGGACCGGGTCGACTTCGGCGTGGATGGTCAAATACCTTGGCGAACGCGTTCGCGAGGAGGGGCTGAATATCGTCGGCGTGCCGACCAGCCGTCGCACCGCTGCCCTTGCGCAAGAGGCCGGACTGCGGGTTGCCACTTTGGACGACGTGAAGTGGCTGGACATCACCATCGACGGGACCGACGAATATGATGCCGAGCTTACCCTGATCAAAGGTGGCGGCGGGGCATTGCTGCACGAAAAGATCGTCGCCTCGGCGTCGGATCGTATGATCGTGATTGCCGATCACTCGAAATCCGTCGCCCATCTTGGCGCATTCCCCCTGCCGATCGAGGTCGTGCCTTTCGGGCTGCAAACCACCCGCGCCACCGTCGAGGCGATGCTGGACGGGATGGACGTTCTGGGCTGGGAATCCGTGATGCGGATGATCGACGATGAACCTTTTATGACCGATCAGGGCAACCATATCATCGATCTGCATCTGAAACGGATAGGCGACCCGCGCCACCTTGCGCTTGCGTTGAACCAGGTTCCGGGTGTGGTCGAGAACGGGCTGTTCATCGACATTTGCGACATGGTGATCTGCGGTCATGGCGATGGGCGGATTGAAGTGACCGATCTGACCGACGGCACCCTGACTGAGGTGCAGGTCGAAACCGGGCAGGAAGCAAACATGTTTGCGGATATCTGATTGGGATCAAACGCGGAAACGTGATCAATGTGACAATTCTGGGGGTGGAAAGCCGCGTGCCAAGCTCCTAGCTTTCAGCGGATGCAAACCCCGATGTGATGCGCACCCGACCGGGTGGGATGTGAAAGGCAATGGATATGAGCGGATTTGACTATGACCTCTTTGTAATCGGCGGCGGCTCGGGCGGCGTGCGCGCTGGTCGCGTGGCAGCCGAAGGCGGCGCGAAAGTGGCGCTGGCGGAAGAGTTCCGGATGGGCGGCACCTGTGTCATCCGCGGCTGTGTACCGAAAAAACTGATGGTCTTTGCCTCGCAGCACGGGCCCGCGTCCGCTGATGCACGCGCCTATGGCTGGAAGGGTAACGAACGCGGGACGTTCGACTGGAAAAACACATTCCGTCCTGCGTTGCATGCTGAACTTGAGCGCCTCGAAGGGATCTATAACCGCAACCTCGGCAACTCGGGTGCCGACATCTACAACGCTCGTGCGGTTGTGAAAGACGCACACACGGTCGAGCTGTCGACGGGCGAGAGCTTTACCGCCAAGCACATTCTTGTGGCGACTGGTGGACGACCCTTCATTCCCGACACACCGGGTGCGGCCGAGCTGGGCATTACCTCGAACGAAGTGTTCAATCTGGAAGACTTCCCCCCGCGGATCCTGATCGTCGGTGGTGGCTATATTGCGACCGAGTTTGCCTGCATCTTCAACGGCTTGGGTAGCCAAGTCGCCCAATGGTACCGCGGCGCGCAGATCCTGCGTGGCTTTGACGACGAAGTGCGCGGCTTCTTGGCCGAGCACATCCGCGAGCGTGGTGTTGACCTGCATGTGGGTCTTGAAGTCGAGCGCATGGAAGAGCGTGACGGCGCCATCTGGGTCAAGGGCACCGATGGCCGTGAAGAGGTCTTTGATCAAGTGCTCTTCGCTACCGGACGCGTGCCAAACACCGACGAGCTTGGCCTTGAAGAGACTGGCGTGAAACTTGGCCGGGGAGGCGAAGTTGTCGTTGATGACTACAGCCAGACCTCAGTCCCGTCGATCTATGCGGTGGGTGATGTCACCAACCGGATCACGCTGACCCCAGTCGCCATTCGCGAGGGTATGGCGTTCGTCGAAACTGTCTTCAACGGCAATCCGACCAAGCCAGACCACGAAAACGTGGCCTCGGCCGTGTTCACCCAGCCCGAGTACGGCGCTGTCGGTATGTCCGAGGAAGACGCCCGCGTCCAAGAAAAGATCGACGTTTACTGCGCCGCTTTCCGCCCCATGCAGAAAAGCTTTATCGGCTCGAACGAGCGTGTGCTGTTCAAGCTGATCGTCAGCCAAGAGACCCAGAAAGTGCTGGGCGTGCATATCGTCGGAGACGGTGCGGGTGAGATGATCCAGCTGGCTGCTGTGGCCGTGAAAATGGGCGCGACCAAGGCCGATTTCGACCGCACCGTGGCCGTTCACCCAACCATGTCTGAAGAAATCGTGCTGATGAAGTCGCCCACCCGCAGCGACTAAGATCAGGCCAATTTGAAAGATACAAAGTTTGGGGGATCGCTTCACATTGCACCGAGCGTTTTCCCCAAACTTCACCCCTCTGATGACGTCGGAATGCAGGCCCTTTGAAACCGCCTACCAGTTGGTCATCACAACAGTGGCGGACAGCCGAAACTGTTCGCTAAGGTCTGGATTCTCTTGCAGCCAGGCTTTGTAATACGCGTATCCTTCGACGCTGATCTCTACGCGCTCTTCGGTCGTCATTTGATCGTAGGCTTCAAGAGACAGTGTGGGATGTAGCGCCACTTTGACCCGTTCGAAATTAGAAGAGCAAAAAAGTGCTGCATCCATATTCAGCGGCCCTTCCTGTGCCGATGCGTTACATAAAAAATGGACCATTAACAAACTTATGAGTTCAATCTGCATAGCTTAACTCCTTAAATTAAAGTGCTACGCTGCTCGATTTTCCTCAAAACAAAGACATACAAATAATGGGGCATTGTAGCACAGCTCAGATTGCCCCCGGTAGATGAGCAAAGGGATTGGTCGCTCCAGCATTGCTGTGCGCACCAAAACCCCACTTTTTCTGCTGATATGCCTGCTTGGCTTGCGAAGTGGCACAGGAAACGACGAAAACCGGGGCAACCTTTGGTGTGGTCTCTTGAAAATCCGCCTGTAAAAGGCCAGTTATGACCGCGAAACCCTGTTTTTAAGACGGAAGGAATTGGACCAGATGGCCAGCGATAATGGCGGTCCTTGGGGCGGCGGTGGAAACCGTGGCGGCTCCGATGGACGTCCCCCCTCGAATGATGGTGGCAACCGCGGAGGCAACAACCGCCCCGGTGGTGACAACCCCCAGATCCCGGAAATTGACGAGCTGATGAAAAAAGGCCAAGAGCAACTGCGTGTGCTCATGGGTGGCCGAGGTGACAGTCGTAAGGGTGGCGGTCGCGGTGGTCAAGGCGCGGGCGGTCCTAGCATCGGGCGCGGCTCGATCCTGCTGATTGCGCTTGTCGCGGCAGCCGTTTGGGTCTTTGCCAGCTTCTATCGTGTGGACACGTCCGAACAATCGGTCGAGCTGCTGTTCGGCGAACGGTACGGCGTCGGGCAAGAGGGTCTGAACTTTGCCCCGTGGCCCATCGTGACCAAGGAAATCTATCCGGTTACGCGCGAGAACGTCATCAACATTGGTGATGGTACGTCGGAAGGTCTGATGCTGACGGGTGACGAAAACATCGTCGATATCGACTTCCAGGTCGTGTGGAATATCTCGGACATTGAGAAATTCGTGTTCAATCTGGCGGCGCCTGAAAACACCATTCAGGCTGTGTCGGAATCGGCCATGCGCGAGATTATTGCGCGGTCGCGTTTGGCACCGATCCTGACATCGGATCGTGGCGTGATTGCCCAAGAGCTGGAAGAGCTGATTCAGTCGACGCTGGATGGGTATCAGTCAGGCGTGAACATCGTTCGTGTGAACTTTGACCGTGCCGACCCGCCCGCTGAAGTTATCGACAGCTTCCGTGAAGTTCAGGCCGCGGAACAGACCCGCGACACACTGCAGAAGCAGGCGGATGCCTATGCCAACCGCGTTGTTGCCGCTGCCCGTGGTGAAGCCGCTCAGTTGGTGGAGCAGGCCGAAGGGTATCGTGCACAGGTCGTGAACGAAGCCGAAGGTGAAGCTGCGCGCTTCCTTGCCGTGTTCGAAGAATACCAGAAAGCGCAGGATATCACGCGGAAGCGTCTGTATTTGGAGACATTGGAAAAAGTCATGTCCAGCGTCGACAAGGTTATTCTGGATGAAGCCATCAGTGGCGACAGCGGCGTCGTGCCGTATCTGCCCCTGAACGAGCTGAACAAATCGCAATCCAACAGCGGAGGGTCGAACTGATGAAACGTACTCAAATCGCTCTTTTTGTCCTGTTCGCTCTGGTCGTTGGTGCGTTGCAGGCGGTCTACATTATTGATGAACGGCAGACCGCTTTGCGTCTGTGGTTCGGCGAGGTGACCGCCGAGATCCGCGAGCCAGGTCTGAACTTCAAAGTTCCGTTCCTGCACGAAATCGTCAAATACGATGACCGGATCTTGCCGCTGGACACGCGAAAGCTGGAAGTTACCCCGGCCGATGGTCGCCGCCTTGAGGTCGACGCGTTCGCCCGCTGGCGTATCGCGGATGCCAAGCAGTTCCGCCGTGCGGTGGGTGCAAGCTCGATCGCGGGCGCGGCACCACGGCTTGAGCGGATCCTGAACGCGGAACTGCGTGAGGTTCTGGGTAAAGTAAACTCGGGCGCTGTTCTGTCAGCTGACCGTGTGGTCCTGATGAACCAGATCCGTGACCAAGCGCGTGTGCAAGCGCTGTCGCTTGGCGTTGATATCGTTGACGTGCGCATTAAGCGCGCCGATCTGCCCAAGCAAAACCTTGAAGCGACCTTCGAACGGATGCGCGCCGAACGTCAGCGTCTGGCAGCAGACGAGATCGCTCGTGGTAACGAAGCCGCTCAGCGTCTTCGTGCGACTGCAGATCGTACTGTGGTGGAAACCGTATCCGAGGCCCGCAAGAACGCTCAGATCGTTCGTGGTGAGGCTGACGCACGCCGGACCGCCATTCTGGCCGAAGCGTTGGGCCGTGACGCCGAGTTCTTCACCTTCCTGCGCTCGCTGGAAGCTTACGAAAACTCGCTGACCACCGGCAATTCGTCGCTGGTAATCTCACCGGATAGCGAGTTCTTCGACTATCTGGGGTCGGAGCAAGGACGGCAATGAGCCTTCTGATACTAGGTATCGGGCTTGTGCTCGTGATCGAGGGGCTGGTGTTCGCACTGGCCCCTTCACGTCTGGATGATCTGGTCGCCATGATGGCCGCCATGTCGCGCGACCAACGGCGGATGATTGGGCTGGTCGCCTTGGCGCTTGGCGTGCTTCTGGTCTGGTTGTCGGGTGTGGGGGCGTAAAGCCGCCTAACTGCTCACGCTGTGTTACGCATGTTCACATACCGGTGAGGTCGCCACCCAAACTTTGCGTTGCGCTTTTCGGCTCCTATCTAGAGACTATCATTTAAACGGATGTCTCATCCGATAGTTATCAAAAAGGAGAGTAGTGTGAGAGCGCAGGCATACGCCCTTAGGCAGGTGCAGACAGAGTATTATCGGGGGTTTGTGGCCCTGATCCTTGCGGTCGCCACATTGTTGGCAACATCCCTACGCGCAGATGCACGCGGTGCGCCAGAAAGCTTTGCCGATTTGGCCGAGCAGGTCAGCCCTGCAGTTGTGAACATCACGACCTCGACGATCGTGGCAGGGCGCGAAGGTGGCCCGCAGCCAATGATCCCGGAAGGTAGCCCCTTTGAAGAGTTCTTCCGCGACTTCCTTGATCGCAACCAGCAAGGGCCGAACGGTGGCGAACCTCAGCAGCGTCAGCGTCGCAGCCAGGCGCTGGGCTCGGGTTTCGTGATCTCTGAAGATGGGTTCATTGTCACCAACAACCACGTGATTGAAGGTGCGGATGAAATCCTGATCGAGTTCTTTGATCGCGAAGAGCAGCTTGAAGCCAAAGTGGTTGGCACCGACCCGAACACCGATATTGCACTTCTGAAAGTCGAAAGCGACGAGCCGTTATCCTATGTCAGTTTCGGTGACAGCGACATCATGCGCGTTGGCGATTGGGTGATGGCTGTTGGCAACCCGCTGGGGCAGGGCTTCTCGGTCTCGGCCGGGATCGTGTCGCAGCGCAACCGCGAGCTGTCGGGCAGCTATGACGATTACATTCAGACCGACGCGGCGATTAACCGAGGCAACTCGGGTGGGCCGTTGTTCAACATGGATGGTCAGGTGATTGGTGTGAACACCGCGATCCTCAGCCCCAATGGTGGCTCAATCGGGATCGGCTTTGCCATGTCCTCGGCTGTGGTGGATCGCGTGGTAGGCCAGTTGAAGGAATTCGGCGAAACTCGCCGCGGATGGCTGGGTGTGCGCATTCAGGACATCACCGACGACATTGCCGAAGCGCTGGGTTTGGAAAGCACCGATGGCGCGCTGGTGACCGATGTGCCGGATGGTCCTGCAAAGGATGCAGGCATTCAGGTCAATGACGTGATCCTGAGCTTTGACGGTGTTGATGTCACGGATTCAGGCGCACTGGTGCGCATCGTCGGCAACGCCCCGGTCGGCAAGGCCGTGCGCGTGATGATCCTGCGGGACGGGAAAACCGAAACCATCAAGGTAACATTGGGCCGTCGCGAAGATGCCGTTGCTGCCTCGAACCAAACTGGCGAAGAACCGTCCGCTCCGGCTGAGCCAAGCAAGCTTCTGGGTATGTCGCTGGCACCGTTGGATGACAGCACCCGCGAGGCACTGGGCTTGAACCCCGGTGAAGAGGGTCTGGCCGTTCTGGACATCGATGAAGACACCGAGGCGTTCGAGAAGGGCATCCGTGCAGGTGACGTAATCTCGGAGGCTGGTCAGCAGCCCGTTGCCTCGATCGAGGATCTGGAAGCCAGCCTGCAAGTCGCGCGTGATGGCGGCCGCAAATCGGTCCTGCTTCTGGTGCGCCGTGATGGCAATCCGCGCTTTGTTGCGTTGTCGCTGGAAGAGTAAATCGAAAAGATATTTCCCGCCGGATTCGTTCTGGCGGGCAAAACAAAACCCGCGCTAGACCAGCGCGGGTTTCATTTGTGTTCACCCCTGAACCTTGGACGGTCAGTGCAAACATATTCGCGAGTGGCGAGGTCTTAGATTGCGTCGATGTCGGCGCGGCACAGCCCGATATCTTCAAGCTCGCGATCCGTCAGTTTCGACAGTGCGTTGCGGGTCTCGCGAGCGTCATTCCAGGCGACCACAGCGGCAACAATACCGCGCATGGCGTCGGACAGACGGCCCCCGAAGACACCGCCAGTTACGGGAGTCATCGTTTCGAAAGCAGCCATTTTCGTGTCCTTCACAAAAAGAGGTTGGGCGAGCTGAATTGCTCTGAAACGCCATCTAGGACCGAAAAACCGTTGCCACAAGAACGGTTTTTGCATGTCACTTATGCGTTTTGTGCAACGGGTCGTTTTCAGGATTTGCGAGGTCGAAATTGGTCGGAAAATGGCAAAAACCGTACGGCTAGCGATGCTGTCCCCCAGAATTTTTATTCGCATTTTATCAAGTCTGAACTAGGAGGTGGCTCGAAAGGCCGCCTGACGCAAATCTCGCTGGTCAATGTTCTTGTTTCGTGCTACCTCTGGGGCGCAACGAAAAGCGCCGAAAAGGCCACGAAACAGCAGAGCAGGGCAGGATATGCGCATCATTGGCATCGATCCGGGACTTCGAAACATGGGGTGGGGGGTTGTGGACACCGCAGGGACGCGGCTGTCGCATGTCGCCAATGGCGTCTGCATGTCCCGCACGGGTGATTTGGCGTCTCGGCTTTTGTCTTTGCATGAACAGCTGACTGACGTCGTGGCGCGGTTCCAACCGGACACGGCGGCGGTCGAACAGACGTTCGTGAACAAAGACGCGGTCGGTACACTGAAGCTGGGGCAGGCACGCGGGATCGCGCTGTTGGTTCCGGCGCAGGCGGGGCTGAGCATTGGTGAATACGCCCCCAACGCGGTGAAAAAGGCCGTGGTGGGTGTCGGCCACGCGGACAAGCAACAGGTGGATCACATGGTGCGGATGCAATTGCCGGGGGTGCAGATCACCGGGCCCGACGCGGCGGACGCGCTGGCCATCGCCATCTGCCATTCCTTCCATGCACAAAACGCAGGACGGCTTGAGGCCGCAGTGAAAAGGGCAACAGCATGATCGGACGGATCGCAGGACGCATTGACTATCGCGCGGATGATCACGTGCTGATCGACGTGAAGGGCGTGGGGTACTTGGTCTATGTTTCGGACCGGACCATGTCAGCGCTGCCTGCCACGGGCGAGGCCGTGGCGCTCTATACCGATCTTTTAGTGCGCGAAGATAATTTGCAGCTCTTCGGATTCACCTCTCTGGTCGAGAAAGAATGGCACCGTCTTCTGATGAGCGTGCAGGGCGTGGGGGCGAAAGCCTCGATGGCTATTCTGGGCACTCTGGGGGCGGATGGCGTCAGCCGGGCGATTGCCCTGGGCGATTGGAATGCGGTGAAAGCGGCCAAAGGAATTGGTCCCAAGACCGGGCAGCGCGTTGTGAACGAACTAAAAGACAAGGCTGCCAGCGTAATGGCATTGGCGGGGGCAGGGGGCTCGGTTGGGGCAGGCTCAGGCGCTGCCGCGCCTGAGCCTGATCTCGATGACACGGTCATCGAGACATCCGCTGTTGCGGGAGCGACAGCTGTGCCCACCGCGCCAAGCACGGACCCTGCCGCGCAGGCCGAGGCGCTTTCGGCCTTGACCAATCTGGGCTACGCGCCCGGTGAGGCTGCGTCGGCTGTCGCGCAAGCCTTGGGGGATGACCCCGCGCTGAACACCGCGGGGCTGATCCGCGCGGCTCTGAAACGGCTTGCGCCCAAAGGCTAGGAGTTGAAGGATTAACCTATGTCGACTTCGGACCCATCTTTTAGCCCGGACCCCACCCTGCGCCCTGCGCCTACGCCGGAAGAGCGCGTGGAAGTGGATCGTGCCCTGCGCCCGCAAGCGCTGGGTGATTTTATAGGTCAGGCCGAGGCCCGCGCCAATCTGCGCGTCTTCATCGAAAGCGCCCGCCGCCGGAATGAGGCAATGGATCATGTGTTGTTCCATGGCCCCCCCGGTCTGGGGAAAACCACGCTGGCACAGATCATGGCACGCGAGCTTGGGGTGAACTTCCGCATGACTTCGGGGCCTGTGCTGGCCAAGGCGGGTGATCTGGCGGCGATCCTGACCAATCTGGAAGCCAATGACGTCTTGTTCATTGACGAGATCCACCGCCTGAATCCTGTCGTCGAAGAAGTGCTCTATCCCGCGATGGAGGATTTCGAACTGGATCTGGTCATCGGCGAAGGCCCCGCCGCGCGCACTGTGCGAATCGAGCTGCAGCCCTTTACCTTGGTCGGCGCGACCACACGTCTGGGTCTACTGACGACGCCTTTGCGGGATCGTTTCGGTATCCCAACGCGGCTGCAGTTCTACACGGTGGACGAGCTGCACGAGATCGTCTCGCGCAATGCCATCAAACTGGGTGCACCCGCAGACCAAGACGGGGCGCGCGAGATTGCAAAACGCGCCCGTGGGACGCCGCGCATTGCGGGCCGTCTGCTACGCCGTGTCGTGGACTTTGCCGTGGTCGAAGGTGACGGACGCATTACGCGCGACATTGCTGACAATGCGCTGACCCGATTGGGCGTCGATAATCTGGGTCTTGATGGCGCGGACCGACGTTATATGGGGTTAATGGCGGAACATTATGGCGGTGGTCCCGTAGGCATCGAAACACTGTCTGCCGCGCTGTCGGAAAGCCGCGATGCGCTGGAAGAGGTGATCGAACCCTATTTGCTACAACAGGGCCTGATCCAACGCACTCCACGTGGTCGGATGCTGGGGGAACGCGCTTGGCGACATTTGGGGCTTGAGGCTCCGAAACCCGAGCGTAAATCCCAAGGCCAATTGTTCGAGGGTTAAGTCTTGCAACGGGACGCTGGCTGCGCGACACACAGCGCCAAGCAAGGAGACCACCCATGACCGACGCCCCTCAGATGCCCCCCATGATGTCACCCGAAGACGTTACGGCACATTTCACCCGCACGGATGGCAGCTTTACCTTTGCGCGCTGGGGGCGCCCGATCGTACCTGTGGTCTTCGGGGTTGAGGAAGAAACGCTTGAGGTGGTCAAGGGCGCGATCGAAGCGGTCGTCGTACTGGCGGGCCACAAGATGGCCGAGACCGATCCCGAGCTGGGCGCCAACTTGATGGTGTTCTTCTTCCGCGATTGGGACGAACTTTTGGACGTTCCGAAACTGGGCGAGATGATCCCGGATCTTGAGCCTCTTGTTCCGCGACTGAAAGCCGCCGGAGCCAGCCAGTACCGCGCCTTCCGGTTCGATAATGACGGCGCCATTCAGGCCTGTTTTACTTTCGTGTGCATGTCGGGCGAGATGGCCGAGCAACCCGCCGAAAGCATCGCGCTGGCGCAGGCCGTGCAAGCGGTCGTCCTGTGGGGCGAAGGCGCGTTCGGCTCGAAAAGCCCGCTGGCCTTGCTGCCTGACGGGCAAACCATTCTGCGTCCTGAAATCGCCGCCCTGATCAAAGCGGCCTATGATCCGATCTTGCCGCCATGCGCCGATGATCCTTCGCACGCGCTACGCCTGTTTGCGCGCATGCAGGTCGCTGTGCCGGAGGGCGAAACACAACATTGATGCGCAGCTTCCTCGCCCTTCCTTTGCCTGACGAGCTTGCGGATCAGGTGGAGCGCTTTGCCGCGCGGCTTAAAGTTGGGCGACCGCAACCCATCGAAAACCTGCATGTCACGTTGGCCTTTCTGGGAGATCAGTCCCACGACGCGCTGCAAGACGTGCATGAAGCTTTGGAGGTCACCTCGCTTCCCGCGATCAACGCTGAATTCTCGGGGCTCGAACCATTGGGAGGAAAGGTTCCCTCGGTGTTGGGGCTGATGGTGTTGGGAGTTGATGGGTTGCAAAAGCAAGTCCTGTCTTGTGTGCGTCAAGCCGGGATCACGCTGCCGCATCGTCGGTTTAAGGCCCATGTGACATTGGCGCGGTTGCCGCGCAAACCCTTGCCCGAGGACATGACCGCATTGGGACACGTGTTGCAGACCCACGGCGCGGTTCGTTTTCCAGATACTCAGCTGGACACCCTATCGCTGTACCGCTCGGAACTGCATCCAGACGGCGCGCGATACGAGGTCTTGGCGGATTATCCCCTGACGTCCTAGAGTGGATAAAAATCACGAGGCTCCAATGCATCATTTCCCCATCCGCGTTTACTATGAAGACACCGACATGGCCGGGATTGTCTATTACGCCAACTATTTGCGTTACATCGAACGGGCGCGCTCGGATTGGGTGCGCGAGATCGGAATTGATCAGAACGCGATGCGCGAAGAGGGGCTGGTTTTCGCGGTGCGCCGGGTCGAGGCAGACTATATCGCGCCAGCGAAATTTGACGATGAGTTACAGGTTGAAACATCTGTTGAGCAGGTGACCGCCGCGCGTCTGGTGTTGGCGCAGGTGGTCAAACGCGGCGAACAGCCTTTGTTTCAGGCGGTTGTGACCATCGTCTGCGTCGCGGATACGGGGGCTCCTGTCCGTCTTCCGGCAAATATTCGCCGGTTGGTGCATTGAATTTGCAGCATTTCCTGCCGATGACTCAGTTTTGATAGCCATCTGCCTTTCCATAAGTTAATCTTCGTGCAGAAAAGCAGCCCAAAGAGGCGGCGGTACAGAGGCAGAGTTATGGAAACGGAAGCGCTTTCGGCAGCGGCGGAGATTGATTTCTCCTTCTTGGGCCTATTCCTACGTGCAACTTTTACAGTGAAGCTTGTGATGCTTCTGCTGATTGTTGCGTCGGTCTGGTCATGGGCCATCATCATCACAAAATTCATGGCGTTTCGGCAGTCCCGTGCCGAGGCAGACGTGTTCGACCGCAAGTTCTGGTCGGGCGAACCGCTGGACGAGCTGTTCGACCAGATCGGACCCAGCCCCTCGGGATCGGCGGAAAAGGTTTTTGCTGCGGGGATGCTGGAATGGCGCCGCTCGCACCGGGCCGATGGCGGGTTAATTGCCAATGCGCAGTCGCGGATTGATCGCTCGATGGACGTGGCGATTGCCAAGGAAGGCGAAGATCTGAACAAGGGGCTAAGCTTTCTGGCCACGGTCGCCTCGACCGCGCCGTTTGTCGGCCTGTTCGGCACCGTCTGGGGCATCATGAATGCCTTTATCGAGATCGCGCAGCAACAGAACACCAACCTGGCCGTTGTGGCCCCCGGCATTGCCGAGGCGCTGTTGGCGACCGGTCTGGGCCTTCTGGCCGCGATCCCGGCAGCTGTCTTTTACAACAAGCTGAGCGTGGACAGCGACAACATCCTCTCAGGCTACGAGGCCTTCGCGGACGAATTCGCCACCATCCTCAGCCGTCAGTTGGACAGTTGAGATGGGCGCGAATGTGCAAGCCAGCGGGGGTGCCGACCGGCGCGCCCGTCGTGGGCGCCGTCGTGGCAAGCATCGCCGGGTGATGGCCGAAATCAACGTGACGCCCTTCGTGGACGTCATGCTGGTGCTTCTGATCATCTTCATGGTGGCCGCGCCCTTGTCGGTGGTCGGCGTGCCGGTCGAGCTATCACAAACGGCGGCTAAATCTTTAGAGGCACCCGAGGAAGAACCGCTGGCCATTACGATCAATGCCGATGGTCAGGTCTTCCTGCAAACCACGGAAATCTCGCGCGACGATCTGATCCCGCGTCTGCGTGCCATTGCAGCCGAACGTGTGGACGACAAGATTTTCCTGCGGATCGACGGTCAGGTCGAATGGGACACCACGGCCCAGATCATGGGCGCGTTGAATGCGGCGGGCTTCTCTAAGATCGGGTTCGTGACCGAAGGCGGTGGCCCGACGCTGACTGGGCAGGGGAACTGAGGCAGGGATGCGCAAGGGGCTGTATATCTCGACAGCCGCTCATGGGGTTCTGATCCTGTGGGTGCTTTTCGGCGGGGTCTTCAAGTGGGACCGCGACGATGAGCTTGTGCCAGTGTCCGATGTTTCATTTATCTCAGAGGATGAATTTGCCGCGCTGAGTGCCCCGAAAGGCGAGGCCAATGCGCCCGAGGAAAGCCCGGCGCCCGCCCCGCGCCCCGAACCCGAGCCTGAACCAGAGCCTCAGCCTGTGCCGGAGCCTGAGCCTACCCCGGAACCAGAACCCGAGCCTGAACCGGAACCCGAGCCGGTGCCAGTTGAAGAACCCGCAGACGTCACCGAAGTCGCACCGCCCGAAGCCGCACCTCGTGTGGCCCCAGAAGCCGCACCGGAACCCGAAACCCCGGTGGAGGAAGCCCCCGAGGCAGTCGAGGCTGTGACGCCCGAGCCCACCCCCGAGGCGGCCCCTGTGCCGGAAGAGGTCACACCAGCCGCCCCGCCCGAGGCTACGACTGAAATTGTGACCGAGGCCGAAGAACCAGCAGATGAACCCTCTGCTGCACCCGCGACCTCGCAACGACCAAAATCGCGCCCGAACCGCCCGCGTCCGCAGGTGGCACAACCGGAAACGCCCGCTGAAACGCCTCCCGCTGATGCAAACACCGTGGCGAATGCTGTTGCCAACGAGGTGGCGGGCGGTACGCAAGACACCCCCGCGCAGGATATCCCGTTAGGTCCGCCGTTGACGCGCGGTGAAAAAGACGGGTTGCGCGTGGCCGTCAGTCAGTGCTGGAACCTTGGATCCTCGTCGACGGATGCTCTGTCCACGACCGTTGTCGTCATGGTCACGATGAGCCGAGAAGGCAAACCCGAGGGGATCACACTGGACAGCTGGGACGGCCCGAACCAAGCCGCTGCGAACACCGCGTTCCAAGCCGCCCGCCGCGCCATCATCCGCTGCGGCGCCCGTGGGTTCGACCTGCCTGCCGAGAAATACGGCCAGTGGCGCGAGATCGAAATGACCTTCAACCCCGACAAGATGAGGATCAAGTGATGGGTCCGGAACACAGAGGGGAGAGGTCATGAACCGTTCAAATCACATGATCCCACTTGAGGTCTGCGTAGATACGTTCGACGGCGCGCGTGCTGCGCAAGAGGGCGGCGCGGATCGGATCGAACTGTGCTCGGCACTGTCCGAAGGCGGGCTAACCCCCTCTGTTGGACTGATGCGGCAGGCGGCAACGCTGTCCATCCCTGTTTTTGCCATGATCCGACCGCGTTCGGGCCTGTTCCATTTCTCGGATGCAGATGAAGCGATTATGTTGGCGGATATTCAGGCCGCAAAAGAGGCTGGGTTGGAGGGCGTCGTTCTGGGCGCGCAGCAAAGCGATCACCGGCTCGACGTGGCACGTTTGAGGCGTCTTCTGGCTGCTGCCGATGGAATGGGCAGCACGTTGCATCGCGTGATCGATGTGGTGCCAGACCCGCTCGAGGCACTGGACACAGCTATCCAGCTTGGGTTCGACCGGGTGTTGACCTCGGGCGTAGCACCCGAAGCGCCAGACGGGGCTGCGATGTTGCGCAGTATGGTGGCGCGGGCTGACGGTCGGATTTCGGTGATGGCGGGGTGTGGGCTGACCCACCAGAACGTTGCCACTTTGGTGCGCGACACCGGAGTCGCCGAAGTTCATGCCTCTTGTGCTGAAAAGATCGCAGACGAGCGGATTTTCTCTGATTTTTCCCCTGCCGGTGGCCGGGCCACAACCTCTAAGCATATGGTGCAACTGATGAAGGGAGCGTTGGAACAATGACACGCATATCGAAACGCATGGGTTTCCAGCTTAGTAAAGTGACTTGCCTTCTGGCAGCATGTGCCGCGTTCATGGCAGGGCACGTGACGATGGCGTCCGCCCAATCCAATGGTCCCCTGCGGATCGAGATTACCGACGGCGTCATCGAGCCCTTGCCCTTCGCCATTCCGGATTTCGTCGCCGAAGACGGTGGCGCCTCGGATTTTGCACGCTCGATCTCGCGCGTGATCGCTGCAGATCTGGCCAGCACCGGGCTGTTTCGTGAAATTCCGCAGGATGCGTTCATTTCGGGCGTTTCCAACTTCGCCAGCCCCGTGGCCTATGCCGATTGGAAGGCGATCAACGCGCAAGCCTTGATCACCGGGGCGGTCAGCAGCTCGGGCGACAGCATCAACGTGAAATTCCGCGTGTTCGACGTGTTCTCGGGCCAACCGCTGGGCGAGGGCCTGCAGTTCTCGGGCGGGGCGGCGGGATGGCGTCGCATGGCGCACAAGGTCGCTGACATTGTCTATAGCCGCGTCACCGGCGAAAGTGGCTATTTCGACAGCCGCGTAGTGTTCGTGGCTGAAAGTGGCCCGAAGAATGCCCGTCGCAAGCGTCTGGCGATCATGGATTATGACGGCGCAAATGTGCAGTACCTGACCGACAGCTCGGCGCTGGTACTGGCGCCGCGTTTCTCGCCGCAAGGGGATCGGGTGCTTTATACCAGCTATGAAACCGGCTTCCCGCAGGTCTACGTGCTGGATGTGGCCACCGTTGGTCGTCGCGTGCTGTCCAGCCAAGAGGGAACCATGACCTTCGCGCCGCGCTTTTCGCCGGATGGCCGCACCGTTGTGTATTCGCTGTCAGCAGGCGGCAACACCGACCTTTACACGATGGACATTGCCAGCGGACAGGCTCGTCGTCTGACCCAAGCGCCGTCGATCGAGACCGCGCCCAGCTTTTCGCCGGATGGATCAAAGATTGTCTTTGAAAGCGATCGATCAGGCAGCCAGCAGCTCTACGTGATGCCCGCAACGGGTGGCGAGGCGACGCGGATCAGCTTTGGTCAAGGGCGCTATGGCACCCCCGTTTGGTCGCCGCGCGGCGATCTGATTGCGTTTACCAAGCAGAATGCAGGCCGCTTCCATATTGGTGTGATGCGGACCGATGGGTCGGAAGAACGTCTTTTGACAGCATCCTTCCTGGATGAAGGCCCAACCTGGTCGCCCAACGGCCGCGTCATCATGTTTACCCGCGAAAGTCAGGGTGAGACGGGTGAGGCATCGCTTTATTCCGTGGACATCACGGGCCGCAACTTGCGCCGGGTTCTGACCGAAGGGGCCGCATCTGACCCCGCGTGGTCGCCGTTGTTGAACTAAACCAAAACGGGCGTAGAACGCGCTTTGTTTTCAAACCGCCGGTGAAATGCTAGACTTCCGGCAAGAAACTGAAAGAGCATGCCCGCAAAGGGCAAAATGATACAGGAATGACCATGAAACATATTGCGATGACTGCGCTGTTCGTGGGCGCATTGGCCGTGTCGGCCTGTTCGAACGACCGCTTTGGAAATGGCCGCTTTGGCGGTGGTTCCGGCGATTTCGTGGCAGGCAGCCCGTCCGACCCGCGTTCGCCCGCCTATTTCAACCAGACCATCGGGGACCGCGTGCTGTTTGCCGTGGACCAATCGACGCTAAGCCCGGAAGGCGTTCAGGTGCTGACCCAGCAGGCCACGTGGCTGATGGAAAATACCAGCTATACCGCCGTGATCGAAGGTCACGCGGACGAGCAGGGCACCCGTGAATACAACCTTGCACTGGGTGCGCGCCGTGCCTCGGCCGTGCAGAACTTCCTAATTGATCGCGGTGTTGCACCGAACCGTTTGCAGACCGTCAGCTATGGTAAAGAACGCCCGCTTGAGGTCTGCTCGGACGAGCTGTGTTATTCCAAGAACCGCCGCGCCGTGACCGTGCTGGCCGCGGGTGCATTTACCAGCTAATCCAACTGAACTGAGAGGGATTAAGATATGGTGGCAAGATCCTTGAAAGCTTTGTTGCTGGGTGCCGTTCTGGTGGGTGCGCCCATCTTGGCGTCGGCGCAGGACCGGGCACAATCGCTGGCGGATATTCGACAGGAACTGACTGTGCTTTTTGTCGAGATCCAGAAGCTGAAGACCGAGTTGTCGACCACTGGAAGCGCCAACGTGACCACTGGCGTGGGCAGCCTGTCTCAGCGTATGGCGGCCATCGAAGGAGAGCTGTCGCGTCTGACCTCGAAGACCGAACAGCTGGAGTTTCGCATCAACTCGATCGTGAAAGATGGCACCAACCGCATCGGCGATCTGGAATTCCGTTTGGTCGAGCTTGAAGGCGGCGATATCTCAAAGCTGGGGGAAACCTCGACCCTTGGGGGCGGCGCGGTACCGGAAGGTCCGGTGACGGCGCCCACAACGTCTACTTCCCCAGCGACCGAGCTTGCCGTGGGCGAGCAGCAGGATTTTGACGCTGCAGGTGGGGCGTTGGAAGCGGGTGAGTTCGCCCAAGCTGCGACCCTATACACGCAGTTCATTGAGAACTATCCGGGTAGCCCGCTGACCTCGGAAGCGCATTTCCAGCGTGGCGAGGCCCTGACCGGATCGGGCGATATCAAGAACGCAGCCCGTGCGTATCTGAACGCGTTTTCCGGCGCGCCAAACAGCGACCGTGCACCTGATGCGCTGTATCGTTTGGGCTTTTCTCTGGGCGAACTTGGGCAGGTGAACGAAGCCTGTGCAACGCTGGCTGAAGTGGGCAAGCGGTTCCCCGGGGCCCCTGCCGTGGCCGACGCGCAAGCCGCGCGTCAGGCGCTGAGCTGTCCGTGACGCCCGAACACACATTTGAAATTGCCTTGGACCGGGCCCGCCAGCGCGGGCCCGTTTCGCGTCTTGGACTGGCGGTGTCGGGCGGCAGCGACAGCATGGCGCTGCTTGTTTTAGCGCAGGATTGGGCAAAGGGCGTCGGGGCTGACCTCCGGGTGGCCACAGTGGATCATGGGCTGCGCCCCGAGGCCGCGAATGAGGCAGCGTGGGTCAAGGCCCGCTGTGCCGCGCTTGGTGTGGCCCATGACACTTTGACGTGGACGGACGCGCCCAGTGGCAATGTCCAAAGCGCTGCGCGCGCTGCGCGTTACAATCTGCTGGCCAAGTGGGCGCGGGATTTGGAGCTAGACGCCGTGGCCGTGGCCCATACCGCCGATGATCAGGCCGAAACTTTCGTGATGCGTCTGGCGCGTGGCTCGGGTGTAGACGGGCTGTCTGCGATGCAAGACGATTGGCAGGCGCAGGGCATGCGCTGGCTGCGCCCTGTTTTGGCGGTGGGTCGTCAGGACTTGCGGCAAGTACTGAAGCAGCGCGGGATGGAGTGGATCGACGATCCCTCAAACGTGGACACGCGGTTTGAACGTGTTCGGGTACGCGCTGCGATGAAGGATCTGGCCCAACTTGGTTTGAATCGCGACCGGCTGGTCAGCACGGCCCATCGCATGGCCGAGGCGCGCAACGCTCTAACTCAGGCTGCAATTGACGCTGCTGAAATCAGTGCAGTTGTGGCGCTGGGGGACGTCCTGTTTGACGCCGCCACCTACGAGGCGCTTCCGATCGAGACCCGACACCGCTTGCTGACAGCTGCTATCCGTTTTGTCTCAGGGGCAACCTACCGCCCGCGTTATGACGCGCTGAAAGCGGTCGAAACGCAGGTGCTAGAGGGACAGCGTCGAACCTTGTCTGGCTGCACTTTGGACCTGAAAGCCGGGAAAATTGTGATTGGGCGCGAGCTAAATATCCTTTTGCCTGAAACGTCTCAGCCCGGCGAAGTTTGGGATGGTCGCTGGATCCTGACAGGGCCCGCGAACACACAGGTTCGGGCCTTGGCGAATGCCATTTCCGATTGTCCTGATTGGCGCACAACCGGCCAACCCCGTGATCGTTTGATGACCACACCTGCACTGTTCGACGGAGATCAACTAATGGCTGCGCCAGCAGCTGGTTTTCTGTGCGAAGGCGTTACTCTGGCTGGGCCAGGCAAAGCTGATTTCCTAAAGGCGATTTTATCGCATTGAACCTCGGCCAATCATCCCTATTTTAAGAACACGGCGTTACGCTTCCTGCTTGGCGCCCTGTCGCTATGGCATCTAAAGGAGATCCCTCTTGGGCAACGCGAGAAATTTCGCCTTCTGGATAGTGCTCTTTGTGCTCATCCTGGCCTTGTTCAACCTGTTTTCGAACGGTCAGTCTGGGCTTGCATCGTCTCAGGCAACTTATTCGGAGTTTATCGCCGCCGTTGAGGGCGACAATGTGAAGTCCGTCACGATCGATGGCGAACAGCTGGTCTATCAGGCCGCGGACGGCAAGATCTATCAAACGATCGTGCCGCGTGATGCGGCCGTGACTGAACTCTTGATCGCGGAAGGCGTCGAAGTGACCGCCGAACCGCAGCAGCAATCGGGGTTCATGAGTATTATTACACTGCTTCTGCCTGTGGCTCTGCTGATCGGCTTTTGGTTCTTTATGATGAACCGGATGCAAGGTCGCGGGGGCGGCGGCGCGATGGGCTTTGGTAAATCGAAAGCCAAGATGCTGACCGAGCGTGAAGGCCGTGTGACCTTTGACGATGTTGCCGGTATCGACGAAGCCAAGGAAGAGCTGGAAGAGATCGTGGAATTCCTGCGCAACCCGCAGAAATTCAGCCGCCTTGGTGGTCAGATCCCCAAAGGCGCGCTGCTGGTGGGCCCTCCGGGTACCGGTAAGACGCTTCTGGCCCGTGCCATTGCAGGCGAGGCTGGTGTGCCCTTTTTCACCATTTCGGGCTCCGACTTTGTTGAGATGTTCGTCGGTGTGGGTGCGTCGCGTGTCCGTGACATGTTCGAACAAGCCAAGAAGAACGCGCCGTGTATCGTTTTCATCGACGAGATCGACGCCGTAGGCCGGTCGCGTGGTGCTGGCTATGGTGGCGGCAATGACGAACGCGAACAGACGCTCAACCAGCTTCTGGTCGAGATGGATGGCTTTGAGGCCAATGAAGGCGTGATCATTCTGGCCGCGACCAACCGTCGTGACGTGCTGGACCCGGCTTTGCTGCGTCCCGGTCGTTTCGACCGTCAGGTCACCGTGCCGAATCCCGACATCAAAGGTCGCGAGAAAATTCTGGGCGTCCACGCCCGCAAAGTGCCGCTGGGCCCCGATGCTGACATGCGCATCATCGCGCGTGGTACGCCGGGCTTCTCGGGTGCTGATCTGGCGAACCTTGTGAACGAGGCCGCGTTGATGGCTGCCCGTGTGGGGCGCCGTTTCGTGACCATGGAAGATTTCGAGAACGCGAAAGACAAGGTCATGATGGGCGCCGAGCGTCGGTCCATGGTGCTGACGGACGACCAGAAGGAAAAGACTGCCTATCACGAGGCTGGTCACGCCGTGGTCGGCCTGAAACTGCCGCAATGTGATCCGGTCTATAAGGCGACCATTATTCCCCGCGGTGGTGCGTTGGGTATGGTTGTATCTTTGCCCGAGATTGACCGCCTGAACTGGCACAAGTCGGAATGTGAAGAAAAGCTGGCCATGACCATGGCGGGCAAGGCTGCTGAAATCATCAAATATGGCGAAGAAAACGTCTCGAACGGTCCGGCTGGGGATATCCAGCAGGCGTCCGGTCTGGCGCGCGCCATGGTGATGCGCTGGGGTATGTCCGACAAGGTCGGCAATATCGACTATGCCGAAGCGCATGAAGGCTATCAGGGCAACACGGCTGGCTTCTCGGTCTCGGCGCATACGAAAGAGCTGATCGAGGGGGAGGTGAAAGGCTTCATCCAGAACGGCTATGAGACTGCGTTCAAACTCCTGAAAGAGTACGAACAAGAATGGGAAAATCTGGCGCAGGGACTGTTGGAATACGAAACCCTGACCGGTGCGGAAATCGAACGTGTGATGAAGGGCGAACCGCCCCATGCATCCGATGATGACGACACGCCGGACGAAGGCAACGCCCCGTCGGTCGCGGCCATCCCGAAAACCAAGCCGCGCAAGAAAGCGCCTGACGATGGTGGGATGGAACCGGAACCCACCGCATAAAATGATAGAACCCCAGAGCGACGCTCTGGGGTTTTTCTTTCAGAGCGACACAAGCTGTGAATTGCTGTTCGTCGCGCAACCGGGCAGGGTGCTGGAAACGAAAAGGAGCGCCCATGCCCGCCTTGATCCCCACTGACTACATCGCAACAATCACGTGGCTTGGGGTCACGTCCGATCGCGACAGCACCATGCGCAGCGAAGCGCGTGACGCGGTCGACGTGACGTATGATGGATTTGTTGGGGAAGTCCGATCCGGCCTGATGCGGGCGTCCTGTCCCCGCGTGACAAACCAATACCCACAGGGGACGGAAATTCGCAACTCGCGCCAGATCTCGGTACTGTCAGCCGAGGAACTGGCCGAAGTGGCTACAGCGTTAGTGTTGGACGTGTTAGACCCTGCATGGCTTGGCGCGTCGATGATCATCGAGGGGATCCCCGATTTCACACATGTCCCGCCATCCGCGCGCCTTCTGTCGGAAAACGGCACCTGCCTTGTGATCGACATGGAAAATCGCCCCTGCAACATTACCGGGCGCGAGGTCGAGCGCGCCATGCCCGGGCATGGTATCGGTTACAAGCAAGCAGCGCGCGGAAAGCGGGGTGTCACGGCCTGGGTTGAACACGCCGGAGCCTTGAAAATTGGGGATCAGATGCGACTCTTCGTGCCGGATCAACCGGCTTGGAAGCCAGCGCAAGGCTGACCGTAACAAATGCAAAGATCTTCGTGCTGTTTCGGAACCTTCGTTGCGGATCAGAAACGTTGCGTCAATGATCCGACGAAATCGGCGGCAAACATGTCGGATTTCAGCCTGTGAGTCGGTTTTAGGATCGTTATGCAGAGGTAGATATTTGGCTGCAGCGCTAACAGGGATGCAGCTGCCTTGAACATGCTCTCGTTTCTGAAGGATCTGCCATGAGCTATAAATCTGACATCGAAATCGCCCGCGAAGCCAAAAAACGCCCGATTCAGGAAATCGGCGACAAGCTGGGCATTCCGACCGAGCACCTGCTGCCCTATGGCCACGACAAAGCCAAAGTCAGCCAGGATTTCATCAACTCGGTCCAGTCCAAAGAGGACGGCAAGCTGATCCTTGTGACCGCGATCAACCCGACCCCGGCCGGTGAAGGTAAGACCACCACAACCGTTGGTCTGGGCGACGGCCTGAACCGCATCGGCAAGAACGCCATGGTTTGTATCCGCGAAGCATCGCTGGGTCCGAACTTTGGTATGAAGGGTGGTGCTGCTGGTGGCGGTTACGCTCAGGTTGTTCCGATGGAAGAGATGAACCTGCACTTCACCGGTGACTTCCACGCCATCACCTCGGCACACTCGCTGCTGTCGGCCATGATCGACAACCACATCTACTGGGGCAACGAGCTGGAAATCGACGAGCGTCGTGTGGCTTGGCGCCGCGTGGTCGACATGAACGACCGTGCTCTGCGTGACATCGTGTGTTCGCTGGGCGGCGTTGCCAACGGCTTCCCGCGTCAGACGGGTTATGACATCACTGTGGCCTCGGAAGTCATGGCGATCCTGTGTCTGGCCAACGATCTGCAAGACCTGCAGAAACGTCTGGGCGACATCATTGTGGCCTACACCCGCGAGCGCAAAGCCATCTATGCCCGCGACATCGGTGCGGACGGCGCAATGACCGTTCTGCTGAAGGACGCCATGCAGCCGAACCTGGTGCAGACGCTGGAAAACAACCCGGCCTTCGTACACGGCGGCCCGTTCGCCAACATCGCACACGGCTGTAACTCGGTCATCGCAACCAAAACCGCGCTGAAACTGGCCGACTATGTTGTCACCGAAGCGGGCTTTGGTGCTGACCTTGGCGCCGAGAAGTTCATGAACATCAAGTGCCGCAAGGCTGGTCTGGCCCCCTCGGTGGTCGTACTGGTTGCCACTGTGCGCGCGATGAAGATGAACGGCGGTGTTGCCAAAGCCGATCTGGGCGACGAGAACGTCGACGCCGTAAACGCCGGTTGCGACAACCTTGGTCGTCACATCGAGAACCTGAAGGGTTTTGGTGTGCCGGTTGTGGTCGCTATCAACCATTTCGTCAACGACACCGACGCCGAGGTCGCTGCAGTGAAAGACTATGTTGACGGTCACGGTGCCGAAGCTATCGTTTCGCGTCACTGGGAACTGGGCTCGGAAGGCTCGGCTGATCTGGCCACCCGCGTGGCTGAAATCGCCGACGCTGACGTGGCTGCTTTCGCCCCCATCTACCCGGACGAAATGCCGCTGTTCGAAAAGATCGAGACCATCGCCAAGCGCATCTACCGCGCTGACGAAGTTCTGGCCGACGCCAAAGTGCGCAACCAGCTGCGTGACTGGGAAGAAGCGGGCTATGGCGATCTGCCGGTCTGCATGGCGAAGACCCAGTACTCGTTCTCGACCGACCCGTCGCTGCGCGGTGCACCCACCGGCCACTCGGTTCCGGTGCGTGAGGTTCGCCTGTCGGCTGGTGCTGGCTTCATCGTTGTCGTCTGCGGCGACATCATGACCATGCCGGGCCTGCCGCGCAAACCTGCGGCTCTGTCCATCGGCCTGAACGCCGAAGGCGAAATCGAAGGCCTGTTCTAAGCAGGATCACGAAGGGCGGGGATACCCCGCCCTTCACGTTTAAGACCCCTTAAAAACCCGCAAAGAAGGAATGGGCCATGATTGGCAATACTGCCACTCTGATCGACGGCAAGGCCATTGCCGCTGATATGCGCAAAGATGTGGCCGCACGCGCAGCCGAGCTGTCTGATAAGGGCTGGTCGCCCAAGCTGGTGTCGTTGTCCGTCGGTGACGTCGCCGCAGCCGAGCTTTACGTCCGCAATCAGCAGAAATCGGCGGAAAGCGCTGGGGTCGAGTTCGAGGCGCGCAATTATCCTGCCGAAACCTCGCTTGAGCAGCTGACGGGTATCATCCAAGGCCTGAACGCCGACCCGCGTGTGAACGGGATCATCATTCAGCGCCCACTGCCGGACCATATCCCGGTTAAAACCCTGCAAAAGCTGGTCCACCCGCTGAAGGATGTGGAGGGCATGCACCCCGCGTCCATCGGGAATATCGTCTACAACGATCTGGCGCTTGGCCCCTGTACCGCTGTGGCCGCTGTTGAAATCCTGAAAACACTGCCGCTGGATATGGAAGGGCTGAACGTCACTGTCATTGGCCACTCCGAGATTGTCGGCAAGCCCATCGCCTTCCTTCTGATGGGGCTGGGCGCGACAGTCACCGTGTGTCACCACATGACCCGCTCGGTTGCGATGCACTCGCGCGCTGCGGATGCCGTGTTCGTCGCCGTGGGTAAGCCCGGTCTGGTGACCGGCGAGATGTTGAAACCCGGCTGTGCGGTGATCGACATTGGCATCAATCGCGTCGACGGCAAGACTGTGGGCGACGCGGATTTCGAAAGCTGCAGCCAAGTTGCCGGCTGGATCACCCCGGTTCCCGGCGGTGTTGGCCCCGTGACGGTTGCGACCCTGATGTCCAACGCGGTATTGGCAACGGAAATGCAGATGAATCACTATCGTGACGCCTATGCGCGTTCCGAGTTTGACTGACAGATAAGGAGAGCGTGATGACGGCTCAGATCATTGATGGCAAGGCATTTGCCGCAACTGTCCGCGAGAAAGTCGCGGGTCACGTGACCCGCTTGAAAGAAGAAAACGGCATCACGCCGGGTCTGGCCGTGGTGCTGGTGGGCGAAGATCCCGCGTCGCAGGTCTATGTCCGCTCGAAAGGCAAGCAGACCGTCGAAGTGGGCATGAACAGCTATGAGCATAAGCTGGAGGCCGACACCTCGGAAGAGGATCTGCTGGCGCTGATCGACAAGCTGAACAACGACCCTGCCGTACACGGCATTCTGGTTCAGCTGCCGCTGCCCGGTCACCTGAACGAAGACCTGGTGATCAACTCGATCGACCCTGCCAAGGATGTGGACGGGTTCCACATCTCGAACGTGGGCCTGCTGGGCACCGGTCAGAAGTCGATGGTCCCGTGCACCCCGTTGGGTTGCCTGATGATGCTGCGCGACCACCACGGATCACTGTCGGGGCTGAACGCCGTCGTGATCGGCCGTTCGAACATCGTGGGCAAGCCGATGGCACAACTGCTGCTCGGCGACAGCTGCACCGTCACCATCGCGCATAGCCGCACCAAAGACCTGCCCGAGGTCGTGCGCAAAGCTGACATCGTGGTTGCCGCCGTGGGCCGCCCGGAAATGGTGCCCGGAGACTGGATCCGCGAAGGAGCCACCGTGATCGACGTGGGCATCAACCGGATCGAGCGTGACGGCAAGAACAAGCTGGTCGGCGATGTGGACTTTGAAAGCGCCTCGAAAGTGGCGGGCGCGATCACCCCGGTCCCCGGCGGCGTCGGCCCGATGACCATCGCCTGCCTTCTGGCCAACACCCTGACCGCCTGCTGCCGCGCCAACGGCCTGGCCGAGCCGGATGGGCTGACGGCGTAAGCTGAAAGTTTAGAAATCTTGAACGGCGTCTGGGAAACCTGGCGCCGTTTTGTTTTGGAGAGCGGCGGGCGAAGCAGTAATTCGCTGACTTTGTTTCAGCGGCGGGTACACTGTGTACTGAGTTGATAATCGCAATCGGCATCATTTAGTTTATACCTACAGCCAAACTGCTCGAAAAGTTGTATTGTGGTAGTTCTAATCCGAATGGATATCGAGGAATGGCCATGATTGACCAGAATGCGGTGCTGGCAACGCTGGAAGAATATGCCGATGCCTATTGTGCCAAAGACCTGCAACGGCTGATGGCCGTCTTTGTAGATGGCGAGAGTATCTCACTTATTGGAACAGGCGCTGACGAGTTGTGTTCAGGGCGCAAAGCAGTCGCATCTGTTTTTGAACGGAATTTCCGCGACGCGACTGCGACGCAATTTGAGTGGCAATGGCAAGATGTAGCGATCCACAAAGACGCCGCGACAGTTGCGACGACGCTGAATATCCATCTGGAAATCGGCGATGAGAAGTTAATGGTGCCCGTTCGTTGGACAGTTTCACTTGTGAAGAAGGGCGTGGAGTGGAAGTGGGTGCATCGACATGCATCATCGGCTGCAGGTTCTCAGGAAGAAGGTTCGGCCTATCCAGTAGAGAGCTAGGCCGACCGCTATTCAATGTTAAGACCGCAGGAAACTCGCTGCCGGATTTGTCCGTTTCGTATTCCAATATGCATTGCGCGGCACCAGACAATTTGGGCTCCCAACTGACTCTCGTTAATCAACAAACACCCCTCAATCCTTAAACTCCGCCTCCCGTTTCTGCATCCCGGCCATCACCGCCTCCATCTGATTGGGCGTGCCCATCAGCTTTTCTTGCGCTTTGCTTTCGGCAATCAGCGTCTCGCGGGTGTCCAGCAACTCGGTGTCGCGGATCAGGGCTTTGGCGGCGCGGATGGCGTCGGGGGATTTTGATGCGATCTCGGTGGCGATTTTCTGTGCGCGCTCCAGCGGCGTGTCTGAGATCTCGGTCACAAAGCCCCAGTCCAGCGCGGCGGGGGCCTCGAATTGCTCGGCGGAATAGGTCAGCTTGCGGATCACGTCGCCCCGTGCCAGTTGGCGCATCAGGACCATGCCGCCCATGTCGGGGATGATGCCCCAGCGGCCCTCCATGATCGAAAAGCGCGTGTCCGGGGCCGCGATGCGCATATCCGCGCCCAGCATGATTTGGAACGCGCCGCCGAACGCATAGCCATGCACGGCGGCGATCACCGGTTGGGGCACCTCGGCCCAGACCATGCTAGCGGCTTGGAAGAGGTTCGAGTTGTTGTGGGTGCGCTCCAGAAACACGCCGCCCTGCATCGCATATTGAGCGATCTTGGGCATGGCGTTCAGGTCCAGCCCCGCGGAAAACGCAGGCCCGTCGCCGGTCAGCACCACCGCACGGATGTCCTTGCGGGCGGCGAGGGTTTCACCGGCGTCGACAATGGCGCGGATCATGTCCAAATCCAGCGCATTTCGCTTGTCCGCGCGGGTCAGCGTGACCGTGGCGACTTGGTTTTCTTCGGTGATGGAAACGCGCTCTGACATGATTTTATCCTTTGTGTTCAATGAACTTTGCGCTGTCTGGTCGGAGGGGCGCAAGTCTCACGTCGCGGCAACCGGAATGTCGACGGGGACCATCGTGCCGATCAGCCGCGCAATGTGGACCGTCTCGTCGCCGTCCTCGGCCCAGACGTCGGCCTCAACCGGGATCAGGCGCCGCCCGGCTTTGATGACGCGGCCTTCTGCAATCAGGCGTTGACCTTTTGCGGGCGCGAGCAATTGGATCTTCATCTCAGCTGTCAGCACCTCTTGGTCTGGGCGCATGACGGACATGGCTGCATAGCCCGCCGCCGTGTCGCCCAAGGCGAAGGTCAGTGCCGCGTGGCCGAAATCATGCTGCTGTCGCATGTCATCATGGATGGGGCTGGTGATGCGAAACGATCCATAGGCGCAGCTTTCCACCTCAGCGCCCGCAAAAGTCATCAGGGATTGGGCGGCGAAGCTGCCCTTCAGGCGTTTTTCCATCTCGGGTGACAAATCGGTCATGGCGGTTCCTTTCGCGATCAGCATAGACCCGCTGGCCGGTCGTGACATCAAAACGCCACGTCAAAGGTTGCGGGGGCATCGGAATGGGGCGGGGAGCCGGTCAGAACGCGATTGCATCCTCCGCATCAGGTCGGAGCCCGCCCATATAAGTCCCATAGGCGGGCAGGATCCGCGCCAAGCGCGACCCGCTGCGGTCGGAAAGCCAGCTTTGGAACTCGGCGGGAAGGGGCGTCGTTGGGGGCGGGATAGGGAATTCCGGGATGGGGCGAAATTACTCATTTCAGGGCGACGGAAAATCGCTGGGAAATCGTATCACGCAGGACGACCAAAGGAGGTTTGTGATGTCGACACTGCGCAAATGGGCCACACCACTGACGGTGGGATCATTTCTTGTGATGGGCGTGACGGGCACGCTGATGTTCTTTCACCTGAACACCATGGTGGGGAAGGTGATCCATGAATGGGCCGGGTGGCTGATGCTGATCGGCGTTGGCGCGCATATCGTGCTGAACTGGCGCGCGCTGACCACCTATTTCAAACGTCCACTGGCGATGTGGATCATGGGCGTTGGGGCTGCGTTGACCATCGCGACGTTGCTGCCAATCGGTGGCGCTGGTGAGCCGCCCGTCCGCAGCATGGTGATGGCCGTGGCGCAGGCAGACGAGGCGACGTTGATGGCTCTGTCCGGGCATGATTTGCAAGAGGGCCGCGTGCTTCTGTCCGAGGCGGGTGTCGATCTGCAGCCGGGCCAAAGCCTTGCCGATGCGACTGATGGAGATTTCGGACTTCAATCCGCGGCCATGTCGGCGCTGTTCGCATCAGGTGATGACCACTGACCCCAGAACTTGCCGGTTCCGTCCCAGACCGGCAAAAAAATCGGGCGGGGTTTTTTAACAAGACCTCGCCCGGTTATGCGTCATTCGTTTAGTGAATGATCTCTTCTTCTTTTACGAACATGTTTTCCCAAGCGCGGTCGACCAGTTCCGGCGTCATCTGATAGGGGATGCCTTCGAATTCACAGATCGAGATCATCTGGTCGATCAGGAAGATCGGTTGATAGTTTGCATAGACGTTGTCGATCAGCGGGTACTTGTTCTTCAGAAGGTGGATCAGGGCCTCTTGCGACAGAGGCATCTTCCGCTTCTTTGCGACCATGGCGAAGATTTTCAGGAAGTCTTCCTGATCCGGTCCGTCGATCTTGATCTTATAGAAGATACGGCGCAGAGCCGCCCTATCGAAGATCTTGTTTGGGTGGAAGTTGGTCGAGAAGATGACCAGCGTGTCAAACGGAACCTCGAATTTTTCCCCCGATTGAAGCGCCAGAATATCCTTGTTTTCTTCCAGCGGAACAATCCAGCGGTTGACCAGCGCCTGCGGGGGTTCGGTCTGACGGCCAAGGTCGTCCACGATGAAGACGCCACCGGTGGATTTCAGCTGCAGCGATGCCGTATAGGTCCGCGCGGTCGGGTTGTAGACAAGGTCCAGCATGTCCAGCGTCAGTTCCCCCCCGGTGATCACGGTGGGGCGATCACACAGCACATAGCGGCGGTCGTATTTCTTGGCTTTGCGGCGCAGCGTGTCTGGATTGTCAAAATCCTCTTCGGCCGAGGAGTGCACGATCGGGTCATAGACCGTGATGATCTGGCCGGAATACTCGATGGCCTTGGGAACATAGATCTTGTCCCCAAGCGCGTCCCGGATCCCGTTCGAGATCGACGACTTCCCGTTGCCCGGCGGGCCATACATCAAGATCGAGCGGCCCGAACCAACAGCCGGTCCCAATTGGTCCAACAGGTCGTCCGGCAGGATCAGATGCCCCATCGCGCCGGTCAGCTGATCGCGGGTCATGGTGATGTTGCGGATCGACTGGCGTTTTACCTGTACGGCATAGACTTCCATCGGAACGGGCATGGCGCCGAAATACTCGGACTGCGATAGCGCATCCAACGCACGCGCCTTGCCGGTGTCAGAGAGGCGGTACCCCATTTCTGAACTTTGTGCGCCGGCATGCATGGTGCCCATTGCCTCGACCAAGCCGAGGTCGCGCCCCATGTCAATCAGCTCCTGTACCACGCGGGCTGGCACGCATAGGACGCGTTCCAGATCGGTGATCCGCTCTAGGTTGGTGCGGAACATGGTCTTCAGAAGGATATCCCGCATCATGACCGTGGTTAGCCCAAGGTCACTGGCGGTTTTCAGGCCCGGAGGGGCAATCATATCAGACGGTTGCACATTCATTTTCTTTGCCCGATCATTCGTTCAGATTATTCCATTAATCCGTGTATATATGCACTTGTATAGCTTACAAAGCCTTGCCAGAGAATACATTGACGCTAATCTGGCTACAAAAAAATGAGGGCAGGGATGAGCGCAAATAGTGGTAAGATTTTGGCGGTCTTCATGGCCGCGCTTCTGGCGGCCTATGCAACCCTGACCTTTTTGAAGGGTGGGTTATACATCGGCAAGCATGAAGGGGACACGCTGCACCTTCTGCAAATGTTGTTCCGAATGCAGGGCGGAGACTGGCCGCATTTCGATTTCGTCACCCCGATCGGCATTCTGGCTTTTGCGCCAATTGTCGTCTTTCTGAAGGCCGGATATGGCGCCGGGCAAGCGATCTTGGCGGGGCAATACCTTGTGGCTCTGGCGCTGTTTCCATTTGTGTGGTGGGTGGCAAAAAGCAGGTTTTCTGGGGGCTGGGCCTATCTGTTCGCGGCCACCATCCTGATCTTCTGCGTGGCTCTGGTGTATGGCGAGGCCGTGGATGCGGTCTCGATCTCGATGCACTACAACCGCTGGGCCTGGGCCGCAGCCTTCTTGGCGATTGCCGTCGCCATGATCCCGTCGCGGGGTGGGCGCGGCGCGGCCGTTGCTGATGGCGTCGTGGTTGGCATGATGATGGTCGTGATGGCGCTGATCAAAGTGACCTATTTCGCGGCGTTCTTCTTTCCGGTCCTGATCGGGCTTTTGGCACGCGGGGCCGGACGCACGGTGCTTTGGGCAGTGGTCAGCGGAGTGGTTGCTGCAGGCTTGGCAACGCTGGTTGTCGGGACGCCCATCTTCTGGCTGGCCTATCTGCAGGATCTTCTGAACGTCGCCGGGTCCGAGGTGCGTCCGCAGCCAGGCCGCGACTTCGGCTATGTGGTCAGCGCGCCCGCCTATATTGGCGGATCACTGATCATTTTGGCGTCTGTGGTTCTGATGCGACAGGCGGATCGCATGCCCGAAGGGCTGATGCTTTTGCTGCTGGCCCCGGCATTCTTCTATGTCACGTTTCAGAATTTCGGAAATGATCCCCAATGGTTATGGCTTCTGGGGCTGTTGCTGTTTGCGCGCCGTCCCGACGCCGGACTTAAAAACGGATTTGGTTGGGATTTGCGGCAATCGGTGACGCTGTGCGCCGTAGCGGCACTGGCGCTCGCATCTCCGAGCTTCATGAATTTAACGGCAAGCACGTTCCGCCATCTGGCTACGGATGTCGAGAAATACGTCCCACTGATGCCCGGCTCGGGGCTGCATGAGGACCTTCAGACTTTTGCCCCGCGCGCTTTCCAGCTGGATTACCGGGCGGCGATGGATGGTGAAGGGACGCCCTTCGCGCATTACGCCGAGTATACGGACCGGGATAAGCTGGAAGTGACCTTCCAAGGTGACGACCTGTCCTATTGCACGTTAGAGCTGGGGATGGTCGGGTGGTTTGAAACCGTCGCCAATGACATCGCCACATGGGACGGCGGCGAGGGGGCTGCGCTGTTCACTGCGGACCTGCTGTCCAGCTATTGGCTTTACGCCGATCTGGCGCCTCTCAAGCGCGGGGCACCTTGGTATTACGGCGAGCTGTCGGGGATCGAGAACGCCGACTATCTGCTTGTTCCCAAATGTCCCTTGTCGGCACCGACGCGCAAATCCATCCTTGGCGAGATTTCGGCGCAGAGCTGGGCCGACAAGGTGACAGAGGTGCGCCGGACCGCGCTGTATACGCTCTATGCCCTGCCTGGGGAAAAGGCCGAGCCAGTAGAGCTTAAAGCCGACCCCGACGACGAAACCTCGTAGGGTGGCACTTCACACCAATGCTGGGACGAAAAAACCCGCAGCCGAAAGCTGCGGGTTTTTTTGATGTTTCGGTTTGTATATCAGGCGCCGTAGATCAGGCCGCAGACCAGATAGGTCAGGAAGGTCAGGCAGATGCTCAATCCCATTGGATAGTCGCGCCGTGACCAGCTTTCCCATTCCGGCGTCATCTCTCGCAAGGGTTTGATACGGCGCAGAATTCTGTGCAGCGTGAAGCCGATGACGATCATCGCCGCAAAGATGGTCAACACCAAAAACGTATCCTGCACAGCCACAAAGGGCGCGATGGCCGCGGCGAATTTGGCATCGCCAGCCCCCAGCATACGCGCCGCATTCATCAGAAATCCAATGACAAGGATGAGCGCGAAATGGGACCAGCGCCATAGATATGCGGACAGATCCAACGCAAAAAATCCAAGAACGGCAAAGCCGATCAGCAAGACCATGACAGCCTTGTTTGGGATCTTCATCCGGGACATGTCTGACCACATCACCCATGCGGACACCAGAAGGGCGAGTGGCAGGAATAGCATTGCTGCCCATTGTGTCAGGAAAATCTGCATGCGCCTTACCCGTTGGAGATGTTGTTTTCCAAAGCTTCAAGCGCGCGCGCGGCGGCTTCGAAATGCTGTGGATGGGTGTCGATCGCTTCCTGAAGCAGGCCCTTCCCGATTGTCACATCGCCTTGCTTGATCGCGGACAGGGCAAGCGTATGCAGAAGCTGCGCACGCTCGATCTGGGTCATCGAGATGACGGGCAGGTCATATTTCCGCTGCGCGCCCCGTGCCAAGATCAGGTTGTTCTTGGTGGTGAAGCGCTTGGCATCATAACTCAGGGACTGGATGAACAGGTCTTCTGCCCCCTTATAGTCCGCGCGTGTCAGCTTCGAGTATCCCCAGTTGTTCAGAACGGTCGCCGGGTTCGTCGTCAGGCCCACGGCGGTCTCATAGAAGCTGTCTGCCTTCTTCCATTCTTCCTTGCTGTCGGCGATCATCGCCTCAAGCCGGTAGCGACGGAAGGTTTCGTGCGTTGGGGGGATCTTGTTCAGTTCCGCCTCGGCCTGTTCCCAGTCGCCTGCACGGATCAGCGCATCTGCCAGCGAGACACGGTCTTCGTTGGTGGCGCCGGGAAGCGACACAACTTTCTTCCATGCGCCGACGGCTTCCGATGGCCGTTTGGCGCGCACAAGCGATTGCCCAAGGCCGCGTTGAAGATCAATGCGATCAGGATTGCTTTTGACAGCACTGCGGAAATAGGCTGCGGCTTCGTCCGCATCTCCGACCGTCAACATGATGTCGTTCAGATTACTTTCGTCGATGACATTCAGATCTGCCAAGGCGCGTTCTACGTCTTCCCCCTCGTTCTTGGGGTTTTGACATGCCGAAAGGGCCAAGGCACTGCTTACGCAAAGCACAAGTAGAGTTGGGTGGCGCATGTTCGCGTCCTTTACTGCTCGTCTCTCCGTCTAGATTTCGGACAGTAGCAGGTAGTCACCCGAGCCCCTCCGAACCAGCGAAAATGTATCATTATTGGCTGGATCATAGTCCGGATTACCTTGATTGGCGAGCGCTAGGCGTAAATTCTCTCGAATTTCGGCAGATTGGCCACGATCCAGACCAAATGCGATCCGGAACACACGGGCTGCTTCGCTGACTCGGCCGGTTTCCATCAACACAACGCCCAGGTTGTTCCAGGCAGGCGCAAAGTTCACATCCACTTGGGTGGCTCTGCGCAGCAGCTTTTCGGCTTGTCCCAAACGTCCGAGCTGCAAGTTTGCGGACCCGAGGGCAGACAGGACATCGACGGTGAACCCATGCTCGATCGCCGCCCGCTTGTAAGCTTTCAGCGCAAGCTCGTGTTCGCCCGCCGCAGTCAGCCGATGACCGACGATCAGCCCATCGACCGAGTCGCCCAGCGTGCCGTAGGTTCCGGGGGCATATGGGCTGTCGGGCGCGTGCCCAAATCCGGTGGTGCCCGTTTGGCATCCGGCCAGTAGCATCACGGTCGCGAGCGATGTCAGAATGCCAGCGCGTACGCCTCTATGCTTTGGAAGGGCAGGGGGCTGGATCACGTGATGTTCCTTTCCATGCCGGATGCGCGGTCAGAATCTGACGTTCTTCAGGGTCAGGTAGATCTGGTAAACGGACGGTCCGATCAGGATGATCAGCAATGGTGGCACTGTCAGCATCATGGTGGCCAGCGTCATCTTGGTCGGCAACTTGTTGGCCTTTTCCTCGGCGCGCATTACGCGTTTGTCTCGCATCTCGCTTGCGTAGACGCGCAAGGCTTCTGCGATGGATGTACCAAAGGTCGAGGACTGGATCATCACGGTCACAAAGCTGGCCACATCCGCCACGCCCGAACGTTCGGACATATCCCGCAGAACCTGTACACGGTCCTTACCGGCCTTCATCTCGTTCGAGACGATCGAAAACTCATCCGCTAGTGCGGGGTAGGAAGGGCGAATTTCCTTGGCGACGCGTAAGATCGCCTGATCAAGCGACTGACCGGCCTCGACGCAAACCAGCATCATGTCTAGCGCATCGGGAAAGCCGTTGATGATTTCTTCCTTGCGCTCTTCGACGCGGCGCGTCACCCAGTATTTGGGCAACATGTACCCGCAGATGCCGGGCAACAAAATCCACAGGATGCGGGCCTGCGTGCTCATTTCCTGCTCATTGGCGGTTTTTAAAATGGTCAGGAATACACCAAACGCCAACAGGCCAACACCCAGAGCAAACTGCGCGAAGTGATAGGTCTGAACCGCATTTTTGCCCGGGTAGCCAGCTTGCAGCAGTTTTAGCTGAATGGCCGAATATTCTTCAGCGTCCTGAGGTTCCAGAAATGCCGAGTATTTTTCAAGCTTCGTCGACCCTTGGGCCACGCGTAGGTCGGCTTTCTCGGCGCCTCGTGCGGTGCCTTCACGCTGCTTTTTCAATTTGTCTAGCGGGTCAACCTGCTTTCGCAACACAAAGGGCAGCGTGACGACGACCAGAAGGATGCCGACGCCCCCGAGCGCAAGAATTGGCCCCGCGGGTCCAAGCTGTTCGGTCAGAAAGTCGATGATGGATTGCATGGTTTTGCCAGCCTAGACTTTGATGTTCACAAGCATACGCATCACGAAGATATTGGCGATCAGAAAGCCACCCACGACCAAACACGCCGGAATGAAAAAGGCAGTTTCGCGGACATCATCGTAATAGTTGGGCTGGATCAGGTTGATCATGACCAGCGCGACAAGAGGGAAGCCCGACAGGAAGTTGCCGGACCATTTGGCTTCAGACGTAATGGCGCGCACCCGACGAAACAGGCGAAAGCGCGAGCGGATCACCTTGGCCAGACCGTCCAGAATCTCGGCCAGGTTGCCACCCGAGGTCTGCTGGATCGTCACAGCCACCGCAAGAAAGCGCATGTCCTGGTTGTCCATACGCTCGGCCATATTCGCAAGAGCTTCGCCCACGTCACGACCATAGGCGCTTTCGTCGGCAATCAAACCCATCTCGGTCCCCAGCGGATCCGGAACTTCTTTGGCCACGATCTGTACCGCCGACGAGAAAGGGTGACCAACGCGCAGCGAGCGCACCATCAGTTCAACCGCGTCAGGCAGTTGCTCTTCGATCATCGACATCCGCTTTTTGGCTTTGTTGCCGACCCAGAAGAACACTCCGCCGACACCCATCACAATGGACACACCTACGCGTACGGGAAGGCTTGCGGCGGTTGCGACGCTCAGTCCGAAATAGGCGAAGACCGACAGGGCGGCCATGATGACGATCAGCTGTGTCGGGGTGAATGCCAAGGCGGCTTTTTGCGCCTTGGTGGCGAGAAGGGAATAGAACGGAATGCCCTGCGCCTTGACGTGCTGGCTCATCTCTTTGCGCAGTTTTTCCAGCACCTCTTCGCGGGCCGCACCCTTTTCCAGCATGTCGAGGCGGCGGTTCACGCGACTGTTCAGGCTGATGGATTTCCCAAACAATGTCAGATAAATACCTTCGACCAGCAGCAAGACTGCCAGGAAGATCAATCCATAGATAATTGGTTCTGCAGAGATCGTCATGATCAGTCGCTCCAAGGCTCGTAGATCGATGCGGGCAGGTCGTAACCCCACTGGCGGAAGCGTTCGGCATAGTGGGACCGGACACCGGTCGCGTTGAAGCGCCCGATGATTTTACCATCCGGCGCGAGCCCTAGGCGCTCATAGCGGAACACTTCCTGCATCGAGATAACTTCGCCTTCCATGCCGGTGATTTCGGTGATCGAGACCATGCGACGTGACCCGTCCTGAAGACGGCTGGCCTGCACAATCAGGTTCACAGCCGAGGCGATCTGGCTGCGGATGGCTTTGATTGGCATTTCGATCCCGGCCATCGCAACCATGTTTTCCAGACGCGACACAGCATCACGTGCCGAGTTCGCGTGGATCGTCGTCATCGACCCATCGTGACCGGTGTTCATAGCTTGCAGCATGTCGATAACTTCTTCGCCGCGCGTCTCACCCACGATGATGCGGTCAGGACGCATACGTAGCGCGTTTTTCAGACAGTCACGCTGGCTGACCGCGCCTTTGCCTTCGACGTTTGCCGGGCGGCTTTCCATACGGCCCACATGGGTCTGTTGCAGCTGAAGTTCTGCCGTATCCTCGATGGTCAGGATGCGCTCACTGTCGTCGATGAAGGACGACAGGGCGTTCAGCGTGGTCGTTTTACCCGAGCCCGTACCACCGGACACGATCACGTTCAGGCGGGTGGCAACTGCGGCCTGAAGATAGGCGGCCATTTCCTCGGAAAAGGCGCCGAAATTCACCAGCTCGTTGATGCCCAGCTTGTCTTTTTTGAACTTACGAATAGAGACCAGCGAGCCATCCACCGCAATCGGGGGGACCATCGCGTTGAAGCGCGAGCCATCGGCAAGGCGCGCATCGACATGCGGGTTCTGTTCGTCGACACGACGGCCAACAGCCGAAACGATCTTGTCGATGATGCGCAGAAGGTGACGTTCATCCTTAAAGGCCACGTCGGTCAGTTCAAGCTTACCATCGCGTTCGATGAAAACCTGCTGTGGGCCGTTTACCAAGATATCGTTGACGGTTTCGTCCTGCAGAAGGGGTTCCAGCGGACCCAGGCCCTTAACCTCGTCATACAGTTCCTGGTTCAGAATTAATCGTTCGTCGCGGGTCAGAACCACGTCGCGCGTTGTCAAAAATTCTGATGAAATATCAGTGATTTCTGCGCGAAGATCCTTTTCCGAAGCACCGTCGAGTGCGCTCAGGTTCAGGTTGTCCAGAAGCTCTTTGTGAAGTTCGGTCTTGATTTCAGACAGACGTTCCTTGCGCTTGCGTTCCTTGTCAGACGGGGCCGCGGCTGCGGGGGCCTTAGGTTTGACCGGCTCTGGGGCTTTCACCCTTGGGGCGGCTGCCTGTTTGGGCGGGGCCGAGATGATACCTTCTTCGATCTGCCGGCCATCCAATGCGGCCAGTGGGCTGCCCCCTTTGGCTTGAGGCTTGGCTGGTTTCTTATAACGCGAGAACATGTTGCCTCCGATAGATTACTGGGCTGCGACGTCAGCCTGGTTCAGGTCATGCACGGATTTTGCAAGTTTCTGCATTTCTTTGCGCAACACGTTCTTCGGAGCGGAGTTGGCCAGTGGAGCGCCGTGGTCCCCTGACTCTGGCACCTGCTTACCCCCGTCGGGTAGCATCAGCTCGATCGAAATATCGAGGCTTTCCGCCAATCGTTTCACGCGCGATTTGCCCGACAAATCCGTAAATTTCGGGGAGCGGTTGAGAACATAGCGCAGTTTCTCAACCGGCAGCTCTTCGGCTTTCAACGCTTTGATCATGCGCAACGTATTTTGCGCCGAGCGCAGGTCAAGTTCCAGCGTCACGAAATAGACATGCGCGGCTTGCAGTACCGTTTCGGTCCATTGGACCAACGTGTTGGGCATGTCGATGATGACATAGTCGAAATTGGTCCGTGCCATTTCAACGATCCGCTCGACGTCCTCAACGGTGATCATGTCCAACGGAAGAATATCGGGCGGAGCGGTCAGGACGTGCAGGCGGTCTTCATAAGTCAGAAGGGCCTGCATGAAGATTTCCTGATCCATCATTTCCGTGTCGGTCAGCAGCTCATAGACGACGTCGCGGCGTGGTAGATCAAGATAGGTGGCGGTTGATCCGAACTGAAGGCCGAAATCCAGCAGACACACACGCGGTGGGGTCGTTTTCTCTACTTGGGTCAGTTCCCAGGCCAAGTTGACAGCGAATGTGGTCGCACCGGTGCCACCTGCCATAGGTTGAACGGCCAGAATGACGGCTTCGCGATTTCCCGTAGACTTTCGGGGCGCGTGTTCCGGGGGGGCGGCATGGGCGACGGGCGCGACCTCTTTTTCACGCATACGCTTGATCGCGTCATGAAGCGCGCCATCGGGAAGCGGGTAGGGGACGAATTCTTCGGCACCCAGTTTTAGCAACTGGTGCAGCGCAATCGGGCTGACCTCTTCGGCGATAACGATCACTTTGATGTTTCGCTGCACAGCGGCTTTGATCACTGCCGCAACGGTGCTGAGGTCTGCCTCGTCCTGATCGTCCAGCGCCATGGCGATGAATTCAAGGTCTTTGCCATCAGGCTGTTCAAAGAATGCAACAGCGTCTTCAAGCGGAAGGTCGCCCCAAGCCTCACCCAGCTCGGCCTCCATATCTTCAATCAGAAGGTCGAAATTCTGCACATCTCGCGAGACTGTGCAGGCGGTGATCGGTTCGGGATCAGATTGTAGCTCGGCGCTGCCACTCATTTCCTTGTTCCTTTCATATCCGGCATTGCGGCCCTTTCGGATCTGACGACCGGGTTCTCTCGTTAATTGCGAATCGCACACACACAAACAAATAGCGCCCTGGCGGAGTGAACCGTTGCAGGGAATCTAGGCAAGAATGCGGCCCTCAGCCTTTATTATCCGCATTTTATGGACAGTGTGCCCAATTGGAAAGTATCTGTTTCGCCCTTACGAACGAGCTTGTCACCTTTTTTCAGAGTCGTTCTTGCCTCAATCCTTCTGACTATAGCATTGATATCGAAAGAAATAAACTAAATGCTCGACCAAGCTTTGCGAAGTAGTCAGCTGTTGAACAGGTAAGCAGATGCCCTGTCGCAAAGGAAAAGGGGCGCACTCTTTCGCGCGCCCCTTTCTGTCACATTTTGATGTGAAGTTACTCGACCGATCCGGTACCACCCTGCGCAATTTGGGGGGGCGGCACCGCGCTTGCAATATACTGTCGGTTGATGATTGCAGCATACTTGCCGTCAAGCAGCGTGGCCTTTCGGTTGTTGGCAAAGCCACTGACCTCGGTCACGGTGCGGCGGTTGCGCAGCTCTCGCTGATCGGTCTGGATCAGCGGGCGGGTTTCACCATAGCTGACGACAGCCTCAAGGCGCGAACGGCTGATGCCGCGCGACACCAGATAGTTCACAACCGCACGCGCGCGGCGCATGCCGAGGCGTTTGTTATATGCGGTCGATCCAACAAGGTCGGTGTGACCGTAGACGCGGAAGCGAATTTCCGGGAATTGCAGGATCCAAGTCGCCTGCGTGTCCAGAATACGCCGCGCTTCGGGTGTCAGATTGGCTTTATTGAACTCGAAGTTCACCGTGTCTCCAACTTCGCGGCTAAAACGTTCCGCGAGAGCTTGCACAACGTTGATCTGTCCGGTCTGGACGCCAAAGTTGTGTGCGGTCGGAGTGCCGAAGCCACCTTCATCCAGACTTCCACCAGCTTCGTTCAGCCAGAAGTGCATCGCCTGAGGGTTGTCCGCGCATCCCGAAAGAACTGCGATAACTGACGTGGCGGCGATAATGGGTTTGATCCGTTTCATGTCACTATCCTTATTCCATCACGTAGCCGTAAGACCCCGAAAAGTCTTGTTTGGCAATCTCAGCAGCAACACCCGTCGTCGGGGAAGTGGCTTTGGCTGTTTTGCCAAATAGGAACAGGCCTTTTTCGGACGGGGGGCGAATGCGGTCAGTCGGGACGGCCAGGAATTCACCGCGGGTGGGGGAGACGAGGTGCGCCGAGACAATGATGACCAGTTCCGACTGGCGGCGCTCGTATTCCGTCGAGCGGAAGAGGGCACCCAGAACCGGCAGATCGCCAAGCCACGGGACCGTGCCGATTGCGTCGCGGAAGTCGTCTTCGATCAGGCCTGCGATCGCAAAGCTTTCACCATCTCTTAGTTCAACCGTCGTCGATGTTTCGCGGCGGCGGAATGTGACGGCGTCGTAGCCGTTGCCGACATTGACAACCCCCTCTACGCCCGACACTGCAGCTTTCATTTGCAGATTGATGACGTCGTCATTCAACACTGTTGGGGTGAAGTTCAGCTCAACACCGATGGGCTTGTATTCGATGGCGACCCCATCGTCGTCTTTTACCGGAATGGGGTATTCGCCACCGGCAAGGAAGGCCGCTTCCTGACCTGACAAGGCCGTCAGGTTCGGCTCGGCCAATGTGCGCACGACGCCTTTGGTTTCAAGGGCTTCCAATAGAATGCCGACTTGGAAGCTGCCAGCGCCGAAACCAATTTTGAAAGCGCCTTCAGCATCTGCAACCGTTGTTGTCTGCGTTGTATCCAGCAAGCTTGCGCCCTGGCTAAGCCCTACGCCGGTCGCAGCCTGAGGACTGGTTGGTGAGAGGCCGCCAGAGAACGCTAGGGAACTCGACAGCGCCTTGCGCACCGAGCGGTTCATTTCGGCAAAGCGTACTTTCAGCATCACCTGCTGTGTGCCACCCACGTTCATCATGTTCGATACGCGCTGGGGCGCGTAGCGGTTCGCCAGATCTAGGGCCAGCGCCATTTGTTGTGGAGAGCTAACTACGCCAGACAACACGATGCCGTCATTGGCGGTGCGCACTTCAATGCCTTCACCCGGAAGGATCTGGCGCAGACGCTCTTTGAATTCGCTGATATCCGGCGTGACGTGCACTTCGACGTTGCTCAGGAGCTTACCATCCGGGCCCAGAAGGGTCAGCGTGGTGCGTCCGGGGGTCTTGCCCAGCACATAAATTGTGCGGTCAGACAGGGTCGAAATGTCTGCGATGCCGGGATTTGCAATGGAAAGTTCCGCAAATGGATTGTCGCTTTCAACGACTACGGCGCGGTTCATTGGAACCTTCAATGCGCGCGATGGGCCGGTGTCAGTAACACGAAGAGTTTCCGCAAAACCTGCTACAGGTGCGGTTCCAACTCCTAACGACAGACCCAATAGGGCCGCCTTGATAAAACGATCGATCTTCATGTGATCCTGCCTCTCTGATCACGTATATGTTTGGAGGTACCTGCCGCTGACAGGATTTCCCCTTTGCTCGTTGACAATGTAGCCCTCTTGTCGGGGCAATCACCGCTTATTAGTCGCAACACTGCGACGGATTGACTGAAAAATCAACAATCAATGACGTTAAGGCCGGGGCTTATGTGTGCCGAACGCAACACTTATTCTGTTTGGCCCCGGCCGGAACTTTTCTGGCTTGCCTTAGTTGGGGCAGGGAATGGGGGTTTCGATGATCTCGGCGCCGCGACGCGTACGGACCGAGCAGCTTTGCTTCTGGGGCGCATTGATCTCGCCGATGATCTCGCCTTGGCCAACCTCGACAGCGTCTGTGGTCGTTTCGTCCTGTGCACCAACTAGGGCCAGAGACAAGCGCCCGCTGGCCTGCGCCTGAGCCAGTGCTGCAACCTGTCGAGGCGTGACCTCGACGGTGATCGTCCGCGCGATGGTAGGGGCGGTTCGGTCGTTGTCGGCAATTTGGTCCACGGCGATCAAGTCTACGTTGGCTAGGATCAGCTTGGTGATGGCCTCGGATTCGCCAACTGAATTTACCCCCGTGCCTGACCAATACACATCAACACGGTCCCCAGGGCGCAGGAAGCCGGACACGCCCGAGCTGACATCCACGCGAATGGCGAAGGCGCGCATGCCTTGGGTCAGGCGTGACGAAACCCCTGCATCGGCGCCGGGACGTGACACCTTCACTGTCATCAGGGCCTCGCCTTTTTCCATGGCGCGGATCACAGTGCGGAATTTCCGCTCGCCTTCAGGGAAAATGTCTTCGATTTTTCGGAACGTTCCTTCCGGGATAGCGTTTTCGGGCCACTTCACCACGCGAAGGTCTTTGGCTGTGATTTGTTGACCATAACGCAACGTCCGGTTGACCACAAAGACTTCAACGGTAGGAATGACTGCCACGCGCGCCGCGCGTTCGGCGTCCAGCTGTGCCTGATATCCCCCAATGAAATCGCGCGCCATATAAACGGCAAAGCCAGCCAAGCCGATACCAACCACCAAGACTAGTCCGAAAATCAAGCGCATCCGAATTCCTTTCGTGTATATCAATCTGCCGCCTGCGAGCTTGAACCTGTCTGCATCAGAGGATTTCGTCCAAATCAGAGACAATACGCAGTGTCCGGGTGAAAATCACAGGAAACGGCAATAATTTCCAGCCCATAAAGCATGGGCGACTGAATTAATGAGAAAATGTGCTCAGAGTGTCAACTCTACATCTTAAGGTTGGTAGAGTGACGGCGCCACTATGGCTGACTTAAGCTCTCTTCCAAAGCAAAAGCCGCGCCCGAAGGCGCGGCTTCCGTATTCTAGTTTAGGCAACATTAATGAGACAAAATGCTCATTCCAGACAGGGTCGACGAAATTTTGTCAGCAAGCGACGTAGTTCCGCCCGAAACCGAGGTTAGCACGGCAATGCCGAGGCCAACGACTGCTGCGGTCAGCACGACCCAGTCTACGGTTACGGCGCCGTCTTCGTCGGCTTTAAAGGTTTTGATCATCTCAAAAAGCTTCATTGTACTTTCCTTTTACTAGCTAAATAACGCAAACCCTGAGGCCTTAGTGAGACATGATGCTCATGCCCGACAGCGTGGACGAGATTTTGTCGGCCAGCGAAGTGGTGCCGCCGGATACCGAAGTCAGTACGGCAATGCCGAGGCCAACGACTGCTGCGGTCAGCACGACCCAGTCTACGGTTACAGCGCCGTCTTCGTCGGCTTTGAAGGTTTTGATCATCTCGAACAGTTTCATAATATCTTCCTCAGGTTGGGCGTTCAGGATTTGTGAACGTTATACGAGAGATCTCCCGCATTTCGCTCATCATGGCAACAATAAGCCTTTGGAATAAGGCGAGAATTGGGCGGGTTTCGTACGTTTTCTCGCTTCGAGTGAATTTTTTTTCACACACTTCGTAATACATTGTTAATACTAATTAAATTGGAAGGTTGCGTGAGGGAGGCTCTGTGTGCTTTTGGCTGAATATTGTGTCGAACTTCCTGAAATTCAGGAAAAACTAGCGCTTTTTTCCGCAATCTGCGAGAAGTGAATCAGTTAACGAGATAGAGCAGAGAACCGCAAAATGCGGCTACTAACGTATACCGGAGCCCTCTGGGCGCTTGGTTTGGCTGGAGTTGCCCTTGCGCAGGAAACTCCACCGCCATTCCCAGAGTTCACATTCAAACGCGTCACTGTCCCACAGGCCGGTGCGGGCAAGCGGCTGACCGTTCAGATCGATCCCGAGGAACAGGCTGCAGCCCTTGCGGTTCCAGAAAAAGCGAGTTCTGAACCTGCAGCGGAAACCGAGTTTTCTCTGCCCGCCCCGACCGAATGGGATTGGTTCTGGCAAGACGTGTCTCCGAAGCTGTCCGATACCGGTCCCGCGAACATCCAAAAAGCCATCAGCGCGATCGCGCAACGTGAGGAAATCGCCAAGCCCAGATTGCAGCATCTGCAGGATATTGCACGCGCGCATGGACCTGAGATCCTGCGCGTCACCGTTGGGACGCCGGTCTCGCCGGCTCTGGTGGTTGCTTTAATCTCGGTCGAAAGCGCGGGACGTGAACAGGCCATTAGCGAAGCCGGGGCAGAGGGGCTGATGCAATTAATTCCGGCCACCGCCGAACGGTTCGGCGTGACTGACAGCACGGACCCAGCCCAGAACATCAAAGGTGGCGTGGCCTATTTGGAATGGCTGATCACGCATTTCAAAGGCGATCCGATCTTCGCACTGGCCGGATATAACGCGGGCGAAAATGCGGTGACCCAGCATGGCGGAATCCCCCCATATGCCGAAACCCGCGCTTATGTGCCCAAAGTATTGGTCGCGTGGCATGTCGCGCGTGGGTTGTGTTTGACGCCACCCGAGCTATTAACGGATGGCTGTGTGTTTGCGGTAATGGGGGCCTCCTCGAATGGGTGACAAGATCGACACAAAACCCTTGGTTTTGGACATTGATGGGACTTTCCTGCGCACTGATATCCTGTTCGAGTGCTTCTGGGCTGCCTTGGGCAAGGATCCCATTCGTGCTCTGAAGGTCAGCTTTCTGAACCTGAAGCAGCCCGCGCGTTTGAAGGCCGAACTGGCTGAGATCGCGAACCTGCGCACGGATCTACTTCCGGTCGAGCCCGAGGTTGCCCAGCTGGCAGAACAGGCCAAATCCGAGGGGCGCGAGGTTATCTTGGCCTCTGCCTCGCACCAGCCCCTGGTCGAGCAACTGGCCCGCGACCACGATCTATCGCCGCGTGTCTTCGCCTCGGACGGGCAGACCAACCTGAAAGGCGACCGGAAGGCCGCCGCCTTGGTCGAAACCTTCGGTGCGCAAGGGTTTGACTATGCCGGCAACGCTCCCGTCGATCGCGCGATCTGGTCCAAATCGGACCATGCCATTGTCGTCGGCGATACTGCCTCTGCCCGTCAGATCGAGGCTCGGGGGCAGTCTCTTACGCGGATCAAGGGCGGCTGGGGAATGGGCGATGTGCTACGGAGTTTCCGACCGCATCAATGGGTTAAGAACGTCCTGCTGCTTCTGCCGATGATTGCGGGCCATGCGTTTGACATGCCCACGCTGGTCGCAGCACTGCTTGGGATTGTTGCGTTCTCGGCCGCTGCCTCGTCGATCTATCTGGTGAATGACCTGCTGGATCTCGAGGCCGACCGCCTGCATGTGAAAAAGAAAAACCGCCCCTTCGCGTCCGGTGCCGTCCCAATCCAGACCGGCATGCTGTGTTTCGTGCTTCTCTCCTCCATTGCCTTGGGGGTGGCCGCAGCCCTGTCTTGGACCTTCCTAGGGGTGGTCGCATTCTATATGGCGATGTCGCTGGCCTATTCGCTGAAGCTCAAGCGGATGCGGTGGATCGATATTGCGGTGCTGGCGTCGCTCTACACGCTGCGCGTTGTCGCCGGTGCGACGGCGACCGGGATATATATTTCAGGCTATCTTCTGGTCTTCATTTTTCCGGTGTTTCTTGCCCTTGGCTGCGTGAAACGCCTGACCGAGCTGACCTTGGCCACCACCGACGAACGTTTGCCGGGGCGCGGCTATGGCCGTCCGGACCGTCCGGACCTTCTGAACGTCGCAGCCCTAGGTGTGATCGCGGCGCTGGTGGCCTTCTTCCTCTATTCCTTCACCGAGCAAGCCATTGGTCTGTACAAAACCCGCTGGCTGATCTGGGTGGCGGAAATCCCCTTGGCGTGGTGGTTAATCCGCATGGTGTCACTGGGCTGGCATGGCAAGCAGGACTACGACCCGATCGTCTTTGCCATGAAGGACAAACGTGGGATCGGTCTGATCCTGATGACGCTAGCGATCATGTTCTACGCGGCGGGTCTGTGGCAGACATGGTTCGGAGCGCTCTAGGCTCGTGCCCGTGCCTTAGACACGGGCCGCCGATACCAGCATGATGCGCCCCAACGGGCGGATCAGATCGACATCTTTTTGAAGATGAACTCGGGGATATGTCGGATGATCAGCATGATGTAACGCCAGAAAAACGGCGTATAGATCACGTTCTTCTGCTTCTCGACCGCTTTCAGGATGTCCTTGGCCACGGCCTCGGGTGCTGCGACAAGAAACATACCCTCGACGGTCCACGTCATCGCCGTGTCGACGAAGCCCGGCTTTACCGTCACCACGTGACCGCCCGAGCGGGTCAGGCGATTGCGCAAGCCCGACAGATAGGTGGCGAAGCCCGCCTTGGCCGAGCCATAAACATAATTTCCAATCCGTCCGCGATCCCCAGCGACCGAGCCCACGCCAACCACGGTGCCAGCGCCGCGCACTTCGATAATGGGGGCAAGCTGGGTCAGGAAGGTCGCAGGGCCGGTGTGGCTGTCCTTGATCACACCGTCGATCAGGCGGGGATCGGCGTCGATCGCGTCTTGCGGCGGCATTGATCCCACGAAGACGGCGGCGTTAATAACACCCTCCATCTGCTCAGCACGCGCAATGATCGGGCCGAATGTGGCGCTGTCGCGCGCGTCGAACTTCATCGCAACGGCCTCGACCCCGCGCACTGTCAGGTCTGTGGCCGAGCGCTTCAGGTCTTCCATATCCCGACCCGCCAGAATGACGTTGGCGCCTTGATCCGCCACCGCATTGGCAAACGCTCGCGCCATCGAGGACGTCGCCCCCAAAATGATCCAGCACTTCTGTGTCATGACGCACCTCCTGCCGTGCGCAGATCAAGCCGCCGCACCATGTCGGTTTCAAACGCGTGATCAGGGTCGGCTTTGTTCACCGCCTTCACCCAATCACCATGTTCTGGATACATCGCTTTGATCGCAGGGCCCGTGGCCAACGCATCCTTGGCCAGATACAGCCGTCCGCCAGCGTCGACGGTCATGTCTTCCAGCATCCCGATCAGCTCGGGCGCGGCGTCCCGGGCTGGGAAGTCGACGGCCAGCGTATACCCCTCCATCGGAAAGCTCAGTGGACCCGCACGTCCCGGTCCCATACGTTTCAGCACAGCCAGAGGCGAGGCGAGGCCCGCCCCGGCGATCTCGGCCAACATTGCTTTCAACGCGTCCGCCTGATCCAGCGGGACAACGTTTTGGAACTGATAAAACCCGCGCTTGCCATAGAGGCGGTTCCAGTCGTGGATCTTGTCCAGTGGGAAGAAGAATTCGTCGATCCGCTTGACCGACGACCGGCCAGAGGTCGGAACGCGCCGGTAATAGGCGTTGTTGAATGTTCGTACGATCGGGCCGGATAGCGCGAAGTTGGGCGCATTCATGGGTACAGATTTCGACGGTTTGGCTTTGGGCAATAGCCCTGCGGCCAGCTCGGCTTCTTCGACAACGCCACGCCCAAGGCTGGCCCCCGTGGCAGTGGCGTCGATCCAGCCCACGCAATAGCTGGCTTGGCTCGCGTCCAGCAGGGCCAGATGCGCGTCCCAGTTCTCGGCGCGTTGTTCGGTGACCATCATCACGTCGCCGGGGCAGGGTTTCAACTGCAGTTTCGCCTCGGCAATCACACCGGTCTGCCCGATCCCGCCCATCGTGGCGCGGAACAGCCCCGCGTTGCGATCCGGCGTGGCAACTGTGCGCTTTTCGCCGTTCAGCAAAGTGACCGACAGCACGTGCTGCCCAAAGCTGCCTTCCTTGTGATGGTTTTTGCCATGCACGTCCTGTGCGATGCAGCCGCCGACAGTGGCAAAGCCGGTGCCGGGCATGACGGCGGGCAGCCAGCCTTGCGGGGCGAAGATGTTGGCAAGCGTGGTGATTGTCACGCCCGCCTCGACCGTGACAATCCCTGTCCCGGCGTCGAAATCCAGAATGCGGTTCATCCGCGTCATGTCGATGGCGCGGCCCCCGTCATTCAAGGGCGCATCGCCGTAGGAGCGGCAGTTTCCAATCGCCGGGCAGATGGTATCTGCCAAGGTGTTTTTCAGCGTGCTGGCACGTTCAGGCCGTGCCAGTTCCGCCGTGGCTGTGCGCACGCGGCCCCAGCCTGAATACTCAGTTGTTTTCCAAACCATGTTGATGTCTCAGTGAAATTCTCTCGGCGAGGGGAAAGACCAGAAGGCCGATCCCGATCGCAAACCAAAGTGTTGTTACGCGGATGATGGCGGTTGCGGGCAGGCTGGTTTCAAGCGGCACACCTTCAAGCGCTAGAAGGGCGATCATTGCGGCCTCGGCCCCTCCGACACCACCGGGGGCGCCTGTCAGTCCGCCAGCCAGTGTTGAAAAGACGAAGATGGCGACCGCTTTTGAAAATCCGATATCGGCACCCATCCACATCAGAAGCAGGTGGAAGGCATAGCCCTCGGCAATCCAGCCGATGACGCCAATCAGGGCTGCAATGGCAATCAGAGTGGGGGACGTGAAGGCCGCGAGCGACCCAGCCGCGCGGCGCAGCTTGGCCCAGAGGCGCGAAAACCGGCCCGTCAGGCGGTGGCCCAGCGTGGCGAAGCCCGCCAGAAGGCGAGGGCGGGTCGCAGCGAAGGCGGCGATCAGCGCCAAAAAGGTGACGGGCAAGCCACCCGCGATGCCGGTGGCCGAGAAGGCCAGCGCCAGACCAAGGATCAACGCCATCGCAGTCAGGTCCGAGGCGCGGTCGATCAAGACCAAGGGCGCGGTGCGTTCAAAGCTCCAACCGGTTTCGCGACGCAGCCAGCGCATCCGCACCAGCTCGCCCACGCGGCCGGGGGTGACAGACATGGCAAAGCCGCCAAGGAAATGGCGCAAATCCTGCATCAGCCCAGTGGGCAGGCCAAGTTTGCGTGCAAAGACGTGCCAGCGCAGGCCACGGAACAGATAATTTACAAGGCTGAGCGCCAGAAGGATGGCGAATTGGCCCCATGACAGTTTCATCAACTGCGCACGGGTTTCTTCCCAGCCGGTCGCCGCGGCCAGTCCAATCAGACCTGCCAGCACCAGCCCGAATAGGCCCAGCAGAACAAGCGTATCCCGCAGCCGTTTGTTGGCGGCGGGGCGGGTCGATTGTTTCCCTTGGGTGGACGATGCCATGTTTGCGCTGCTCATTGTCATTGCCCGACTTATGGCCGGGGATTGAGGCGAGATTATGAAAGCAGCACAGCAATTACGAGGGGAAAAGTTGGGCAAATCGCGCAGGCCAGACTTAGTTGGGCGTTAGGCGTAACAGACGCCCCCGGCGTCCGTCCTCAAGCACCCACAGGGCACCATCCGGCCCCTGTTCAACCTCGCGCACGCGTTCGTCCCAGCTGTAGCGTTCCAGCTCTTGCGCGCCGTCATTATTCAAAGACACCCGGATTAGGGCGCGACTGACGAGGCCTCCGATCAGCGCCTGACGTTGCCAGTCGGGAAACAGGCCGTCAGACCAGATCACCAGCCCAGAGGGTGCGATGCTGGGAATCCAGGCGGCCTTGGGGGCGGTCAGGTCTGGTCGGGTGTCGTGGTTGGGGATCCTGAATCCGCTATAGTGATTGCCTTCGGACACCAGAGGCCAACCATAGTTGCGGCCTGGCTGGATCAGGTTCAGCTCGTCCCCGTGTCGCGGCCCCATCTCATGCGCCCATAGCTGCCCTTTGACGTCAAAGGCGATGCCCAGCGAATTGCGATGGCCCAGCGTCCAGAAGGTCTTGGCGAGGTCCCCGTGGTCCTGAAATGGGTTATCCGCTGGGACCGAGCCGTCATCGTTCAAGCGAATGAGTTTGCCCAACGCCTGCGTCATGTCCTGTGCCGGCTCCATTTCCTGCCGGTCGCCTGAAGTGATGAACAGCTTGCCCGCATGCGGCCCACCCGCCGGTCCAAATGCCAATCGGTGCGAGAAATGCCCGCGCCCAGAATAGGCAGGGAACTGGCGCCAGATCTCTTCATGGTCGGTTAGTTTGGGCTCTGCGGACAGGTCCAAACGCGCGCGGATTACCACGGCTTGCCGTGTGCCGGGTTGGTCGCCCTTGTCCACATAAGACAGATAAATCAGATCATTATCGGCGAAATCGGGATGCGGTACCACATCCCCCAAACCGCCTTGCCCCCCATCCAAAACGCGTGGCACACCGGCGACCTGAAAGCGCGCACCATCTTGTCCGACCAGCCACAGCCGGCCCGGCTTGGTGGTCACCAAAAGCTGCCCGTTAGGTAGGAATGTCATGGCCCACGGGTGATTGAAATGTGTGATGCTTCGAGCTTCCAGCCGTCCGCCCTGATCACCGTCGATCTGAAAAGCTGTCGCCGCAACGGGGAGCAGAAAGAGGCCAAGACAAGCGGCGCAGAAGGCAATAAGACGGTTCATTTCACACCAAGGGTTAGCAAAAACTGATGGGTGAATGATGAACGCCAATGCGTGATTTACCCAAGTCAAAAAGACGAGAGCGCATAAAAAAGCCCCCGTGAAGGGGGCTTTTCAAAGTTGTTTGATCGCTTAGTTGACGATGGTCGCCTCGGTCGCGGCGCGTAGCTCGTCTTCGGTCACGCCATCGGCGGTCTCGACGATTTTCAGGCCACCTTCGACCACATCCAGCACACCCAGATTGGTGATGATGCGGTCCACGACCGACTTGCCAGTCAGGGGCAGGGTGCATTCTTTCAGCACTTTCGAGTCGCCATGCTTGTTGGTGTGATCCATCACGACCACCACACGGCCAACACCGGCCACAAGATCCATCGCGCCGCCCATGCCTTTCACCAGCTTGCCGGGGATCATCCAGTTGGCCAGATCGCCGTTTTCAGCAACTTCCATCGCGCCCAGAATGGCCATGGCGATCTTGCCGCCACGGATCATGCCGAAGCTCATCGAGCTGTCGAAATAGGCGGTCTGGGGCAGTTCGGTGATGGTCTGCTTGCCTGCGTTGATCAGGTCGGCGTCGATCTCGTCTTCGGTCGGGAAGGGGCCCATGCCCAGCATGCCGTTTTCCGACTGCAGCGTCACGGTGACGCCTTCTGGGATGTAGTTCGATACCAGCGTTGGGATGCCGATGCCGAGGTTCACATACCAACCGTCTTGCAGTTCCTGTGCCGCGCGGGCGGCCATTTGATTGCGGTCCCAAGCCATGTCTTAAGCCTCCCGGATGGTGCGTTGTTCGATGCGCTTCTCGTGCTCGCCCTGAATGATGCGATGCACGTAGATGCCCGGCAGATGGATCGAATCCGGATCCAGCGAGCCGGTCGGCACAATCTCTTCCACCTCGACCACGCAGGTCTTGCCGCACATGGCCGCCGGCGGATTGAAGTTGCGGGCGGTCTTGCGGAAGACCAGGTTGCCGGTCTCGTCGGCTTTCCAGGCTTTCACGATGGACAGATCGGCAAAGATGCCTTCTTCCATGATGTAAGTCTCGGCTTCGCCGTTCGGGCCGGTGGGGAAATCTTTGTGTTCCTTGCCCTCGGCGATCACGGTGCCCACGCCGGTCTTGGTGTAGAAGCCGGGGATGCCGTGACCGGCTGCGCGCATACGCTCGGCCAGAGTGCCCTGCGGGTTGAATTCCAGCTCAAGCTCGCCCGACAGGTACTGGCGCATGAACTCGGCATTTTCGCCCACATAGGACGAGATCATTTTGCGGACCTGCTTGGTCTGCAGCAGGATGCCAATGCCGAAATCATCAACGCCAGCGTTGTTCGAGGCGAAGGTCAGATCCTTCACGCCGCTTTCCTTGATGGCTTCCAGCAGAAGCTCGGGGATGCCGCACAGGCCAAAGCCGCCGGCGGCAATCAGCATGTCGTCCGACAGAAGCCCGTCCAGAGCTTCGGCGGCGCTGCCATATACCTTGTTCATGAAAGTTCCCTCTCGTCTATTTCGCTGCTTTTCTGGCGAAGGGGAGGGACGGAGTCAACGAAACAGGGCGGTTTTACAGGGGCGAAGGTATTTCTACCTACCAGACTACGTAGCGCGAGTTTCTAGCCTGCAAGCGCCACGACAAGCGCGTGCGCTGCCATGTAGATCACGATCAGCGACCCGATGGTATAGAACGTCGCCCGGACTTCGTGTGTCTGCTTGGTGGCATAGGCGACGAAATGGGCCAGACGCGCCGCGACAAAACCAAACATTAGCAGTTGCGCCATAAGCAGGCTGGGATCGGTCACCACGAACAGAAGGCCTGCGATCAGGAACCCGGGGATGTTTTCAAGATCATTTCGGTGCATGCGTCGCGACCGGTCGACATAGTCGTTCACCTCCAGCTGTTCTGGGCGCGGGTCGGTATTCAGGATGCCTTTTTGCAGGTCTTCCGGGCTGGCAAGGCCGCTGTTGCTTTTCATCATCCGATAGACTGTCATCCAGCCCTGCCCCATGAGCTTAAGCACCATGAGCGCTGCCGCGATTACGTAGGTCTCAAATACGGGGTTCGTTAAATCCAGCATGTCCAATCCATCCCTGAAGTACGGCGTTGACCCGGCGCAATTGCCAAGCGCCGGGTCAACGATAGGGACAAATTCAAAGTGAGGCAAATTGCGGTGCGGAACCGGGTTGGTGACCCGGCTCCTGCTGTTCAGCTTGCCTTCTTCTTGGCTGCGACTTTTTTCTTTGGCGCCGCTTTCTTACGGGCGGGCTTTTTCTTGGCGGCTTTTTCCGAGATCCAGCCCACGGCCATTTCCATGGTGACGTCAGCGGGGGCGACCTCTTTCGGAATGGTGGCGTTGACCTTGCCCCATTTCACGTAAGGCCCATAGCGCCCGTCCAACACGTTCACAGGTCCACCCTCTTCCGGGTGTTCGCCCAGTTCTTTCAAGGGTTTGGCAGCCGCAGCCCCACGACGGCCCGGGTTGGCCCGCTTGTCGGCCAGCAGTTCGACCGCGTGGTTCATGCCCACGTCGAACATCTCGGTCCATTGCTTGAGGCTCACGTAAACCGGCTTTTCGTCATCCGGGAACTTGTGCATCAGGTAGGGACCAAACCGGCCAAGGTTCGCAGTGATGCGGCCACCCTCCGGGTGGTCGCCCACATGGCGCGGCAGCGACAGAAGCTGCAGTGCGCGTTCCAGATCGGTTTCCTCTTTCGGCCAGCCGCCATTGCGGGCTTGCGGCAGGGACGTCCGCTTGGGGCGCTTGTTTTCCGGTGTGGCTTCTCCGCGCTGCACATAGGGGCCATAGCGGCCATCCTTCAGCCAGATCTCGTCATCACCATCGGTGCCCAAAAGCTTCTCTTCGCCTTCCGCGCCTTCACCGGCGATCGGGCGGGTGTAGTTACACTCCGGATAGTTGCCGCAGCCCACGAACCCGCCGGTGCGCGAGGTCTTCAGGTGCAATTGACCGGTGCCGCATTTCGGGCAGATACGTGGATCGGTGCCGTCTTCACGCGGGGGATAAAGCTGAGGGGCGAGGGCCGCGTCCAACTTGTCCAGTACCTCTGAAATGCGCAGCTCGGACGTCTCGGCAATCGCGGCAGAGAAATCTCGCCAGAAGCGCGCCAGCACTTCCTTGTAGTCCATGTCGCCCGCCGAAATCTCGTCGAGCTCCTCTTCCAAATTCGCGGTGAACTCATAGCCTACGTACTGGCGGAAGAAGTTCATCAAGAAGATGGTCACGATCCGGCCCTTATCCTCGGGGAACAGGCGGTTCTTGTCTTTGCGAACGTACTCGCGGTCCTGAATGGTGGTGATCACCGACGCATAGGTCGAGGGGCGGCCGATGCCCAGCTCTTCCATGCGTTTGACCAGCGTCGCCTCGGTGTAGCGGGGCGGGGGCTGGGTGAAGTGCTGTTCGGGCGAAATGGTCTTCTTGTCAGCCTTCTCGCCTTCCATGATTTGCGGCAGACGCTTGTCGTCATCGTCCACCACCTGATCGTCACGGCCCTCTTCGTAGACCTTCAGGAAGCCTTCGAAGACGACAACCTGACCGGTGGCGCGCAGCACCACTTGGCCATCGTTCGAGCCGACATCCACACTGGTGCGCTCGAACCGGGCGCTTTCCATCTGGCTGGCCAGCGTCCGCTTCCAAATCAGGTCGTAAAGTTTGCGCTGATCGGGTTCAAGTTTCGCCAGATCGCTGCCGGAGACGGTCATATCCGTCGGGCGGATACATTCGTGCGCTTCCTGCGCGTTCTTGGCTTTGTTCTTGTAAATCCGCGGGGAGGCCGGGATGAAGTCCTTGCCATAGCGGTCGGAAATGGCGTCACGCGCAGCCGCCACAGCCTCGGGGGCCATATCGATCCCGTCGGTCCGCATATAGGTGATATAGCCCGCCTCATAGAGGCGCTGGGCGGTCGACATGGTCTGACGTGCACCGAAGCCGAACTTGCGGCTGGCTTCCTGCTGCAGGGTCGAGGTCATGAAGGGCGGCGAAGGGTTGCGGGTCGCAGGCTTCGCTTCCACCGACTGAACCGACAGATCGCGCGAGGTGATGGCCTGCACGGCCAATTCGGCAGCGGTTTCGTTTTCAAGGTCGTACCGGTCGAGCTTTTGGCCCCCCAGAACCGTCAGACGGGCCTCGAAGTCTTTTCCGCGCGGCGTTTGAAGAAGCGCCTTAACCGACCAGTATTCACGGGCGTTGAACGCCTCGATCTCTTCTTCCCGCTCTACGATCAGACGCAGGCACACTGATTGCACGCGTCCGGCCGAGCGTGCGCCGGGCAGTTTGCGCCACAGAACCGGCGACAGGTTGAACCCCACCAGATAGTCCAGTGCACGGCGGGCCAGATAGGCCTCGACCAGATCGCTGTCCACATCGCGCGGGTTCTGCATCGCCTCGGTCACGGCGGATTTGGTGATCGCGTTGAAAACCACACGGCTGACCGGTGTGTCTTTCTTGACGGCTCGACGCTTGCGCAAAGCTTCTTCCAAGTGCCACGAAATCGCTTCTCCTTCGCGATCGGGGTCGGTGGCGAGGATCAGGTTGTTGTCGTCCTTCAGGGCCTCGGCAATCGCACGCACATGCTTGGCGCTGTCGCGGCCGACCTCCCATTTCATGGCAAATTCGTTGTCGGTGTCGACCGAACCATCCTTGGGCGGCAGGTCGCGCACGTGCCCGTAAGATGCAAGCACCGTGTAGTCCGAGCCAAGGTATTTGTTGATGGTCTTGGCTTTGGCCGGGCTTTCAACGACGACTACGGGCATGAACTTCCTCTCGACTCATTCAGGCTGCGCAATACCAGCCTTGCTCTGGGGGCGTTAGATGGGTCGGGAAGGGGCAGCTTGTCAATGGGCACTCTTCTTATATAGGGGCGCATTTCGTCACGCCCCCGTAGGGGGCGGAAAGTTGTGGGCGTTTTTAGGGGGCGGATGGAACAGATGTGGAACATGCTCTTCCCCTGTGGCGATGGCGTTGCTAAGAAGAGCAGATGAGCAGCACCGACGACGACAAACTTTTTGATAAATCTACCGAAGACTGGGCGGGGGCCGAAAAGCCTCGGCGCGTGCAAGGAGGGGGAGCGCGCGTGGGCGCTGTGGGGCGATCGGGTGCGGGTGGGGCCGGCCAAGGTGCCGGTGATCTTGATGACGACCTGATTGATGATTCCGATGACGGGATGAGCACGCCAAACGTACCGCTGTCACAGCGTGCGATGGGTGCGGCTTTGGGGGCTCGCTCAGCACCCTACATGGACGGCTTGAACCCCGCCCAACGCGAGGCGGTCGAGACTCTACACGGCCCTGTTTTGATGCTGGCTGGCGCGGGGACGGGCAAGACCAAAGCCTTGACCACCCGCATCGCGCATCTGCTGACCACCGGGTCCGCGCGAACCAATGAAATCTTGGCCGTGACCTTTACCAACAAGGCTGCGCGCGAGATGAAGGAACGGGTCGCGGGGCTGCTGGGGCAGACGGTAGAGGGCATGCCGTGGATGGGCACCTTCCACTCGATCTGCGTGAAGCTGTTGCGCCGGCACGCCGAGCTTGTGGGGCTGAAAACCAACTTCACCATTCTGGATACGGACGACCAGATCCGGCTGCTGAAACAGCTGATCGTGGCCAACAATATTGACGAAAAACGCTGGCCCGCGCGGCTGTTGTCGGGCGTGATCGACAATTGGAAAAACCGGGCGTGGACACCGGAAACGCTGCCCACGTCCGAGGCGCAGGCGTTTAATGGCCGCGGGCCAGAACTCTATGCCCAATATCAGGAACGTCTGAAGACGCTGAATGCCTGTGATTTCGGTGATCTGCTGCTGCACATGGTCACGATTTTCCAGCGGCACGACGACATTCTGGCCAAGTATCAAAGCTGGTTCAAATACATCCTCGTGGACGAGTACCAAGATACGAACGTCGCCCAATACCTCTGGCTGCGCCTGCTCGCTGCGGGGCATAAAAACATCTGCTGCGTGGGCGATGACGACCAGTCGATCTATGGCTGGCGCGGGGCCGAGGTCGGCAATATCCTGCGGTTTGAAAAGGATTTTCCCGGCGCGAAGGTGGTGCGGCTGGAGCAGAACTATCGCTCGACCGCGCATATTCTGGCGGCCGCGTCCGGCGTGATCGCGGGCAACGCGGATCGTCTGGGCAAAGAGCTGTGGACCGAGGCCGAAGGCGGCGAGAAGGTGCGCCTGATCGGTCACTGGGACGGCGACGAGGAAGCGCGCTGGGTCGGTGAAGAAATCGAGGCGATGCAATCGGGTACACGGGGCAGGGCGGGGATGTCGCTGGATGACATGGCAATCCTTGTTCGCGCGTCGCACCAAATGCGCGCCTTCGAAGACCGCTTCCTGACCATAGGCTTGCCCTATCGCGTCATTGGCGGTCCGCGCTTCTATGAACGGCTCGAAATCCGCGATGCGATGGCCTATTTCCGGCTCGCCGTCAGCCAAGATGACGATCTGGCATTTGAACGCATCGTCAACACGCCGCGCCGTGGCTTGGGCGACAAAGCTGTCCAGACCATCCAGATGCTCGCCCGCACCAACGGCGTCTCGCTGGTCGAAGGCGCGCGGATTGCGGTGGAAAGCGGGGCGATCAAGGGCAAAGGCGGCAAGGGGCTGGCCGAGCTGGTTGGGAACCTCGACCGTTGGTTCAACCAACTGCGCGCCGAGGAAGACACCCATATCGAATTGGCCGAGATGATCCTTGAGGAATCCGGCTACACAACGATGTGGCTGAACGACAAGACGCCCGAAGCGCCGGGGCGGCTAGAGAACCTCAAGGAACTGGTGAAGGCGCTGGAAAGCTTTGAAAACCTTCAAGGATTCCTCGAACATGTCAGCCTGATCATGGACAATGACACGGACGATGCGGAAGAGAAGGTCACGATCATGACCCTGCACGGTGCCAAAGGGTTGGAGTATCCCGCCGTGTTCCTGCCGGGCTGGGAAGACGGGCTGTTCCCGTCTCAGCGCTCGATGGATGAAAGCGGACTGAAGGGGCTCGAGGAAGAACGGCGGCTGGCCTATGTGGGCATTACGCGGGCCGAGGAGGTCTGCACGATCTCTTTCGCCGCCAACCGCCGCGTTTACGGCCAGTGGCAGTCGCAGCTGCCCTCACGCTTTGTCGATGAGCTGCCCGAGGACCACGTGGAAGTTCTGACGGCACCGGGTCTCTATGGCGGTGGCTATGGCGGCATGTCAGGAGATTTCGGTGGGCAATCTCCGCTGGAAGACAAGGCCAGCCGCGCGGACGCTTATAATTCGCCCGGTTGGAAGCGGATGCAGGCGCAGGGTAATCTGCGCGCGAAACCCGCCCAGAACGAAGCGAAGGGCCTTGTGATCGACGCGACCGCTGTCTCGTCCTTCACCCAAGGCGACCGCGTGTTCCACACCAAGTTCGGCTATGGCACCGTGATGGGGATCGAGGGCGACAAGTTGGACATTGAATTCGACAAGGCCGGGGCCAAGAAAGTCGTGTCCAAGTTCATCGTCCCAGCCGCGCAAGCAGGCGACGTTCCCTTCTAAACACATCAGACATTCCGAAAAGAAAAACGGCGCCGCTCGGGAGGAGGAGAGCGACGCCGTTTCCTATTTGGTCGGACCTCTGGGAGGAGGAGAGAGGTCCGGCGCTGTGACCTGGGTCGGGAGGAGGTGACCCACGTCAAATCGGGTTGTTCCTGGGAGGAGGGTGGAACGCCCCGAAATTTGGGGGTGCGGTGATGTCAGGGAGGAGGAAGACATCACCGCGACCCGAGGACTGTCTGGGAGGAGGGTGACAGTCCGAAGATTTTGGGCGGCGAGATCAGGGAGGAGGAGAGACCTCGCCGCCATTCAGTTCACCGCCAGGGAGGAGGAAGGCGGGGAACAGAAACTTAGTTGCCGTAAACGGCCATGCGTGCAATCAGGCGGATCGAGCTTCGGTTGATGCCCAGATCTTTCAGCTCGCGATCGCTCAGGCTGCTCAGCTCTTTCACGGTCTGGCGATAGGCTTGACGCGTAGCGAAGTCGTCTTTCCAGCCTGCGATCAAGGCGACGAACCGATCAGCTAGGCTGGCATGAGCCAGAATGATTTCAGATGCGTGTGCCATTGCACGTACTCACTTTTGTTCGCAGATCTCTGCGGGTTGGGTGCCCGTATCGTTGGGCCAAACTCTTCTTGTTAGCGACAACGGTGTCGCTGTGAAGCAAACATGGGGGTAATGCTGCGAATGCACAATACCTTGGAAAAACAAACCCGGCATGCGTCTGGCGCATAGGTAAAATGGCCAATAAAATAGGCATTTAGGCGCAATCAGGCTGTGCGTCGCCCTTAATTGCTGCACAGCAGAAAGATTGGTGTGTTAAGTGCCGTGGGGTAAGTTTTCGTCTTAAAGTTCCTGCGGTGAATTTCGGCACTACTTAATGTGGGGTGTGATGAGCGGACAGGGCCGCTGAAGGCGCGCGAATGATTCTTCGGGGCGTGATCTGACCAACTGATTAGCCCCTTGCGCGCCCGTAGAAATTCGCCAAGTAAAGAGGTCAGGATCAAGGAGGCTTCAATGGCGGATGTAAAAGACAGGATTATGGGCGCGCTGTCGGCAGTGGCGTTGCCGGATGGTGGCGATCTTGTATCGCGCGACATGGTGCGCGCTCTGACAGTCGATGGGGCGGTGGTGCGGTTCGTAATCGAAGCGCAGTCGCCCAAGCAGGCCGCAGGACTAGAGCCACAACGCCGTGCGGCCGAGGCCGCCGTGGCCGATCTGCCGGGGATCGAGAGCGTGTCTGTCATTTTGACGGCCCACGGTGCTGCCCCCGCAAAGCCTGCACCGAATTTGAAGATTGGTGGCCACCCCAAGCCGCAGGCGGGTCCGATGCAAGTGCCGGGCGTGAAGTCGATTGTTGCGATTGCCTCGGGCAAGGGGGGGGTCGGGAAATCCACGCTCAGCTCTAACCTTGCAGTGGCGCTGGCCAAGCAAGGGCGCAAGGTGGGGCTTCTGGATGCCGATATCCTCGGCCCGTCACAGCCGCGCATGATGGGCACAAGCGAGCGGCCCGGATCCCCCGACGGCGACATGTTGACACCGGTCATGGCGCACGGGGTCAAGATGATGTCGATTGGCCTGATGCTGAAATCGGATCGCGAGGCCGTTGTCTGGCGTGGGCCCATGCTGATGGGCGCGTTGCAACAGATGCTGTTCCAAGTCTCGTGGGGGCCGCTTGACGTGCTGCTAATCGATCTGCCGCCCGGAACTGGTGACGTGCAACTGACGCTGGCGCAAAAGGCACAGATCAGCGGAGCGGTCGTGGTCTCGACCCCGCAGGACGTGGCGCTTCTGGATGCGCGCAAAGCCATCGACATGTTTGATAAGGTGAAGGTTCCGATTTTGGGGCTCGTTGAAAACATGTCCTCATATGTTTGCCCTGATTGCGGCCACGAGGCGCATCTGTTCGGTCATGGCGGCGTAAAGGACGAGGCCGCGGCGATTGGTGCGCCCTTCCTTGGGGAAATCCCGCTGTCCTTGGATGTGCGCCTTGCGGGCGACGGCGGTACGCCGATTGCTGCGGGCGAGGGGGCGGTGGCCGATGCCTATGCCAAGCTGGCTCAAGACATGGTGGCGCGCGGGATCGCCTGAGATCTTGGAAATGCAATGACATGAACGCCCGGTGCAGAGAATGCGCCGGGCGTTTTCGCTGGTGAGAGGCCTCCTTTGGGAATTCATGGGTGGGCCGGCTGGGAAATCATGGGCCGAGCCATGGATGTGGGAAAAATCAGGCTGTCCGCCTATGGATTTTCGCGTTGAGCGCGGCTATAACTGCGGCCTGAGCGCACCACTCTCGTAAAAAAGTAAAAAATTTTGGATTTTATGGGAAAAATGATTCTGCGGTGGCAGCACTATATCTTGTGGGTGATTTTGTAAGTTGGCCTACATTCCGCAAAATTTCGCTAGGTATTCTGCATTTGCACTTGAATCTGCGCGATTTTTCTACCGTTGCTCCATGTTCGGTCCCGCAAAAAACTATTGCTTCCCATGAATTCCCAAGTTATCCATGTATTCAAGATGAGGACGGGACAGAAAGGGGCAACAAGACCCCGCTAGACACTCCCAAGTCAGGTTTCATACAGGCCCCCGCTTCATCATACGAAAGAGATCCGGCGCGTACGCGAGCAGACATCCCCCCAGGTGGCGCGCGCAGCTGGGCACCCCCGGAAACGGGACAGGCGGCGGATTGGTCAGTGGCAGCAGATCAATTCGCCGTTTTTATTCCAGCCCCAATCAGGGTTGGCGGGACAGTTGATTAAAGGGGGCCGCGCAAGTGGCACGCAGGTTCAGAGGTGAAAGCCACCATAAGGTGGACGCGAAGGGCAGGGTTTCGATCCCGGCCCTGTTTCGCCGTGTGCTGGAAGCGGGCGACCCTGATTGGACCGACGGTCTGAACCCCAATCTTGTCATTGTATATGGCGACCACCGCCGCAACTATCTGGAAGCTTACACGATCGAGGCTATCGACGAGGTGGACGACCAGATCGCACAGATGCAGCGGGGCTCGATGGAGCGTCGGATGCTGGAGCGTTTGTTCAACGGGCAATCCTTCCCCACAACCGTGGATGAAACTGGCCGTTTGGTGCTGCCCGCGAAGCTGCGTCAGAAGATCGGGTTGGACAAAGAGGCGTTCTTTATCGCCACCGGCGACACGTTCCAGATCTGGAAGCCCGAGACCTATGAAGAGGTCGAGGTCGCCAAAACCGAAGAATGGCTGGACGAACAGCCGGATGATTTTGATGTGCTGTCCCTGTTGGGCGGGCAGGGGGAAGGCTAAAATGTCAGATCCGGCTGCCCCAAACAACTCACCTGACAAGCGTCCCCATATTCCTGTTTTGCTACGGCCGCTTCTGGAGGCGGTCGCGCCTGTTTCCGGCGACTGGGCAGACGGGACGTTCGGTGCGGGCGGCTATACACGCGGATTGCTCGATGCCGGGGCCGATTGGGTCTGCGGGATCGACCGAGATCCGATGGTGTTCGAGATGGCCGCAAGCTGGGCGGGCGATTATGGCGACCGGCTGGCGTTGCGTGAAGGCACGTTTTCCGAGATGGACACGCTGGCTGGCAAGCTTCTCGATGGGGTTGTGCTGGATCTGGGTGTCAGCTCGATGCAGCTGGACCTGGCTGAGCGTGGCTTTTCCTTCATGAAAGATGGCCCGCTTGACATGCGGATGAGCCAATCTGGTCCTTCGGCCGCTGATCTGGTGAACGAAGCGGATGCTGATGCGCTGGCGGACATACTGTATCACTACGGTGAAGAACGTGCCTCGCGCCGGATTGCACGCGCGATTGTGAAGGCGCGGGCCGAGACACCGTTTGAGACGACCTTACAATTGGCCGAGGTGATCGAGAAGAACCTGCCGCGATCGAAGCCGGGTCAAAGTCACCCTGCGACGCGCAGTTTTCAGGCGATCCGCATCGCGGTGAATGATGAATTTGGTCAATTGATTGAGGGGCTTGAGGCAGCGGAGCGGGCGTTAAAGCCTGGTGGTAAACTCGCTGTCGTGACCTTCCATTCCATGGAAGACCGCGTGGTAAAGCGGTTCCTGCAGGCGCGTGCGTCCTCGGGCGGGGGCGGGTCGCGCTATGCACCGGAAGCTGCAGAAGAGACTCCGCGCTTCAAGCTGACCCCGCGCAAAGCCATCGGCCCGGACAAGGAAGAATTGCAAGAAAATCCGCGTGCCCGTTCGGCCCGTTTGAGGGTGGCCACCCGCACGGATGCCCCCGCTGGCCCTTCGGATCGCAAGAAGCTTGGGTTGCCGCCGCTGGTATTTAAGGACAGAGCGTAATGCGTAGTTTGCTGTATATCCTTTCCGCTCTTGCCGTGATGGGTCTGGCCTATTGGGCCTATTCGGAAAACTACAAAACGCAAGCCTCACTGGATCACGCGCAGGAATTGCAAAGCGAGATTGGACGCATGCAGGAGGAACTGGCCGTTCTGCGTGCCGAATGGGCCTATCTGAACCGTCCCGACCGTCTGCGGGATCTGGCGCAGCTGAACTATGACAAGCTGGAGCTGAACGTGCTGGAGCCGGGCCAATTCGGCCGCGTCGATCAGATCGCTTTTGCTGAAGATGATGGGCTACCCGAATTTACCGGCGCCGTCGAAGTAATGGGAGCGATCGAATAATGACCCGCGTCCCCCTTCGTCCGCTTGCCCGCATTCTTGAAGCGCGCGCCAAGGGTGAAAACCCCGATACCATCGAACGAGAAAACCTGCGCCAGCGGCATGACCAGATCCGCAATGAATCGCGTCTGCGCTCGGAAGGGCGGCTTTTGGTGCTTGCTGGGTTTTTCCTGTGTGCCTTTGCGATGGTCGGGGTGCGCATGGCAACCCTGTCCGCGTCTGAAGCGCAAGAGCCGCGCGCGCAAGCGCCGGGCGCGTCCATCGCAACCGCGCGCGCTGACATTTTGGACCGTCAGGGTCGAATTCTGGCGACCAATCTTGTGACCCACGCGCTTTATGCGCAGCCGCATCAGATGGTCGACCCGAAACGCGCCGCGACAGAGCTGGTGCGTATCTTCCCGGATCTGGAGCACGAGCGCCTGATCAAGGATTTCACCGGGTCGCGTAAGTTCCTGTGGATCAAGAAGAAAATTAGCCCTGAGCAGAAACAGGCCGTGTTCGACATTGGCGAGCCGGGCCTTCTGTTTGGCCCGCGCGAGATGCGCCTGTATCCGAACGGCAAGCTGGCAGCCCACGTGCTGGGCGGGGCAAGCTTTGGGCGCGAAGGCGTTTCTGCGGCTGAAGTGATTGGCGTTGCCGGTGTCGAAAAGCAATTCGACGAGTTCCTGCGCGATCCTGCCAATGGCGGCGCACCGCTTGAGCTGTCCATCGACCTGACCATTCAGGACGCGGTCGAACGTGTTCTCTATGGCGGCATGAAGATGATGAATGCCAAGGGTGCCGCAGCGATCTTGATGGATGTGCACACGGGCGAGGTGATCTCGGTCGCGTCGCTGCCGGATTTCGACCCGAACAACCGTCCACGTCCCTTGACCGTGGCGGACAAAGGGATGGATCAATCTGACAGCCCGCTCTTTAACCGCGCGGTGCAGGGCGTCTATGAACTTGGCTCGACCTTCAAGATTTTCACCGCCATTCAGGCGATGGATCTGGGGCTGGTGAACCCGAACACTGTGATCGACACGGGACAGCCGATGAAGATCTCGGGCTTCAGCATCGGCGAGTTTCGCAACAAGAATTATGGCGAGCTGTCAGTATCGGACATCATCGTCAAAAGCTCGAACCGCGGCACGGGCCGCATGGCGCTGCAGATCGGTCCAGAACGTCAGCAGGAGTTCCTGAAAACACTGGGCCTGCTCGATCGCACCCCGTTCGAGATTGTCGAGGCCTCGGGGTCGACCCCGCTTTTGCCACAAAAATGGGGCAAGCTCAGCGCGGTCACGATTTCCTATGGTCACGGTATTTCCAACACGCCGATGCACTTGGCGGCGTCCTATGCAGCGATTGCCAATGGTGGCTATGCGGTGACGCCTACCGTGTTGAAACAACATCATGTGGACCGCGGCCCGCGCGTGATGAGCGCGGAAAGTGCTACGGCAGCGCGCGATATGCTGCGCAAGGTTGTGACGGAAGGCACCGCCAGCTTTGGTGAGGTTCAGGGCTATCTGGTCGGCGGAAAGACCGGCACGGCGGACAAGCCTAAGCCGCGTGGCGGGTATTACGAAGACAAGGTGATCAACACCTTTGCCAGCATGTTCCCAGTCGACAATCCGAAATACGTGCTGATTGTGACGCTGGACGAACCGGTCGAGACCTCGGGCACCAAGCCGCGCCGCACTGCTGGCTGGACGGCGGTTCCGGTCGCGGCCACGATCATCGAACGTGTGGCGCCCCTTTTGGGCATGAAACCGCGCGAAACCCACGTTGAACCTTTGACCGCAACTGGGGTAACACTCACGTCGAACTAAAGCGGATGGCAAACAGATGGGTGCTGAGATGGTAACGAAATCCCTGGGTGAACTGGGGCTCAGCGCCCGGGCCGGGCGTGATGCGCAGGTGACGGGGCTGTCGGTGGACAGCCGTCTGGTCAAACCGGGCCATTTGTTTGCAGCTCTTCCGGGGGCCAAGATGCACGGTGGCGAGTTCATCCAATACGCGTTGCGCATGGGCGCAGCAGCCATCCTGACCGATCCCGAAGGTGCCAATATTGCCGAGGCCGAGCTGGCCGCGTCGGACGCCGCCCTTGTTGTGACCGAAGACCCGCGTATGGCGCTCGCCTATGCCGCCGCGCTTTGGTTCGGCACGCAGCCCGAGCATATGGTTGCAGCGACGGGGACGAACGGAAAGACCTCGGTTGCAAGCTTCACGCGCCAGATCTGGACCCTTCTGGGCATCAAGGCCGCCAATCTGGGTACAACCGGAGTGGAAGGCGCGTTCACCGCCCCTTTGTCGCACACCACGCCTGAACCCATCACATTGCACAAAACACTGGCCGACATGGCCGGTGCAGGCGTGACCCACGCCGCGATGGAGGCGTCCAGCCATGGCCTTGCGCAGCGCCGTCTGGACGGGGTGCGCCTGTCCGCCGCTGCCTTCACCAACTTCACGCAAGACCATTTGGATTATCACGAAACCTTCGACGAATACTTCGCGGCCAAAGCGGGTCTCTTCGCGCGTGTGCTGCCCGAAGATGGCACCGCCGTGATCAACATGGACGACCCGAAGGGCGCCGAGATGGCGACCATCGCCGAGGCACGTGGCCAGAAGCTGATCCGCGTGGGGCAAGCCGAGGGGTGTGAACTGCAACTCAAGGCGCGCCGCTATGACGCCACGGGGCAGGAGCTGATGTTTACCTGGTTGGGCAAGCCCTACACCGCGCGGCTGAACCTGATCGGCGGCTTTCAGGCAGAGAATGTCTTGGCTGCCGCAGGGCTGGCAATCGGCTGTGGCGCGGAACCGGAACATGTTTTCGAGACGTTCAAAGATCTGGAAACCGTGCGCGGTCGGATGCAACACGCCGCGACCCGTGAAAATGGGGCCGCCGTGTTTGTGGACTATGCGCACACGCCTGATGCGCTGAAAACCGCGCTGCGTGCTATGCGCCCGCATGTGTTGGGGCGTCTGGTGGTCGTATTTGGTGCTGGCGGTGACCGCGATACCTCGAAACGTATTCTGATGGGGCAGGCGGCGGCGGGGAACGCGGATGTGGTCTTTGTCACCGACGACAACCCACGCACCGAAGACCCAGCCCTGATCCGCGCTATGGTGATGGAAGGCTGCCCTGAGGCCGTTAATGTTGGCGACCGCGCCGAAGCCATCCTGCGCGGTGTCGACGCTCTTGGGCCGGGCGACACACTGTTGATTGCGGGCAAAGGGCACGAAACCGGCCAGACCGTTGGTAATGATGTGCTGCCCTTTGATGATGTGGAACAGGCCTCGGTCGCGGTGGCAGCTTTGGAAGGACGGTTGGCATGAGCCTTTGGACAGCGAAAGAGGCGGCAAAGGCCACAGGTGGCGACGCACGCGGCGATTGGACCGCGTCCGGTGTGTCCATAGACACCCGCACGATCGAGGCTGGCGATATGTTCGTGGCGCTGAAAGCAGCCCGTGATGGGCATGACTTCGTGGCGCAGGCGCTGGAAAAAGGTGCGGGAGCGGCTTTGGTCAGTCATATTCCGGACGGCGTGGCCGAGGATGCGCCGCTCTTGATCGTGGATGACGTTCTGTCCGCGCTCGAAGATCTGGGCCGCGCGGCCCGCGCGCGCGCTAAGGCACAGGTAGTCGCGGTGACTGGCTCGGTCGGTAAGACTTCGACCAAGGAGATGCTGCGCACCGTGTTGGAACGACAGGGCAAAACCCATGCAGCCGAGGCGAGCTATAACAACCATTGGGGTGTGCCCCTGACCTTGGCGCGGATGCCCGCCGATGCCGAATTCGCTGTGATCGAGATCGGCATGAGCAACCCCGGCGAGATCGAGCCCTTAGCCCGGATGGCGCGCCCGCACGTGGCGCTGGTGACCACCGTCGCCCCCGCGCATCTTGAGGCCTTCGACGATCTGGACGGCATTGCGCGCGAAAAAGGGTCCATCTTCAGAGGGTTGGAGCCGGATGGCATTGCCATCGTCAACGCCGATCTGGACAATACGCAGATCCTGCGCGACGCCGCCAAAGGGTTCGAAACCCAAAGCTTCAGTGCCCAACGCAGTGACGATCACCATTTGGTCCACGTCGTCCTCAGCCCCGATGCCACGATCTGCAAAGCCAACGTGGCCGGGCAGGAGCATTTGTTGAAAATTGCAAGTGTTGGGCGGCATTTTGCAATGAACGCGCTGGCGGTTCTGGTCGCCACCCGCGCGCTCGGCGGGGATGTTACCTTGGCCGCCCGCGACATCAGCCATTGGCTGCCCCCGTCTGGGCGCGGCACCCATGAGGATATTCTGTTGGACGCGCCTGAAGGGCTGACCCTGACGCTGATCGATGACGCGTTCAACGCCAACCCGACCTCGATGGCAGCCTCGCTTGAAGTTCTGGCGGCTGCCCAACCTGTCGATGGTGTCGGCGCGATCCACAAGGGGCGCCGGATGGCCATTCTGGGCGACATGCTGGAACTGGGACCGGACGAGGCTGCTCTGCATGCCCAGATCGCCGATCTGCCCTTCGTGGCCGAGATCGACGTGGTCCATTGCTCAGGCCTGCTGATGAAATCTCTGTGGGAGCGTCTGCCGGGCGGCAAGCAGGGGATCTATACCGAAACCGCCGATGAAATGGCCGCGCAGGTCCACACTCTGATCGACGCAGGCGATGTGGTGCTGGTCAAGGGATCGAAAGGGTCGCTGGTCTCCAAAGCTGTTGACGCGATCCGCAAAATGAGCCAATCGCAAGGCTAACAAGCAAGAGGGCCCACAATATGCTGTATTGGTTGACCGAGTTTTCGGATGGTGGCGATGTCTTCAACCTGTTTCGCTACATCACTTTCCGCTCGGGCGGGGCGTTCTTTACCGCGTTGATTTTCGGCTTCATGTTCGGCAAGCCGCTGATCAACATCTTGCGTCGCAAGCAGGGCAAAGGCCAGCCGATCCGCGAGGATGGCCCGGAAAGCCACAAGGAAAAACAGGGCACGCCGACCATGGGCGGGCTGTTGATCCTGTCGGCGCTTTTGGTTGCCACTCTGATGTGGGCGCGACTTGATAATCCCTATGTTTGGATTACGCTATTTGTGACCTATGGCTTTGGTTTGATTGGCTTTGCGGATGATTTCGCGAAGGTGTCAAAGAACAACACGGCAGGGGTCTCGGGCAAGGTCCGATTGGCGATCGGTCTGGCGATCGCCGCGATTGCGGGCTTCTGGGCGTCCAGCGTGCATCCCGAGGGGCTTCAGTATCAACTGGCCTTCCCGGTGTTCAAAGACACGCTTTTGAATATGGGCTTTTTCTTCATCCCCTTCGTGATGATCGTGATCGTCGGGTCTGCGAATGCGGTGAACCTGACGGACGGGCTGGACGGCTTGGCCATCATGCCGGTGATGATCGCAGCAGGGTCGCTGGGCGTGATCGCCTATGCTGTGGGCCGCGTCGACTTCACCGAATATCTGGACGTGCACTATGTGCCAGGTACGGGAGAGCTGTTCGTCTTCACCTCGGCCCTGATCGGAGGCGGCTTGGGCTTCCTGTGGTACAACGCACCGCCCGCCGCTGTGTTCATGGGCGACACCGGGTCACTGGCCCTTGGCGGGGCCTTGGGTGCCATTGCGGTTGCCACCAAGCACGAGATCGTACTGGCCATCGTGGGCGGGCTTTTCGTGGTCGAGGCGCTCTCGGTCATCATCCAAGTGCTGTACTACAAGAAGACCGGAAAACGCGTTTTCTTGATGGCCCCGATCCATCACCATTTCGAGCATAAAGGCTGGAAAGAGCCGCAGATCGTCATTCGCTTCTGGATCATCTCGCTGATCCTGGCGCTGATTGGTCTGGCGACGCTGAAGGTGCGCTAAGCGTCATCAAAGCTTTTGCAAACGCCCCGCCCATCCGGCGGGGCTTTTGTTTTTGGGCCAAACCCTTTAGCGATAAAACGGACGAATGCAGGAGGCACGTATGATCCCGGTGAAAGGTTTTGATGGTCGCAAGGTTGCGGTTCTGGGGCTTGGGCGCTCGGGGCTGGCCACGGCCCATGCGCTGGAAGCTGGCGGGGCCGAGGCGTTGTGCTGGGATGACGGACAAGAGGCCCGCGAACGTGCCGAGGGGCAGGGTCTGATCCTGCATGACCTGAACAAGGGCAACGCGTGGGAAGATGTCGCCGCCCTGATCGTCAGCCCGGGCATTCCGCATCTTTACCCCGAGCCCAACAAACTGATCGCACGCGCGATGGAGGCAGGTGTGCCGGTGGACAACGATATTGGCCTCTTCTTCCGCAGCTTTGCCGATCAGGAATGGGACAATTTCGACACTCTACCGCGCATTGTGGCGGTGACGGGATCGAACGGGAAGTCGACCACCTCGGCGCTGATCCACCACGTGCTGGAACATGCGGGCAAGCCCACCCAGCTGGCAGGCAATATCGGCCGTGGCGTGTTGGATATCGACCCCGCCCATGATGGCGAGGTCGTGGTGCTGGAGCTGTCGAGCTATCAGACCGATTTGGCCCGTTCCCTGACGCCCGATATCGCGGTCTTCACCAACCTGTCACCCGATCATCTGGATCGTCACGGCGGTATGGGCGGCTATTTCGCGGCCAAGCGCCGCCTGTTTGCCGAAGGTGGCCCTGATCGCGCCGTCATTGGCGTGGACGAGGCTGAAGGCGCCTATCTGGCGGGGCAACTGTCCGAAGGCGCTGTGGATGACCGCGTGATCCGTATCTCAGTTGAACGCAAGCTGACTGGGCCGGGCTGGCAGGTTTTCGCACGCAAAGGCTTCCTGTCCGAGTATCGCAAGGGCCGTCAGATCGCTTCGGTCGATCTGAGGGCCGTGAAGGGGCTGCCGGGCAGCCACAACCACCAAAACGCCTGTGCGGCTTACGCGGTATGCCGTTCCATCGGGCTGGCCCCGAAGGTGATCGAGGCCGCGTTCCACGCCTTCAAAGGTCTTCCCCACCGCTCGCAATTGGTAGGTGAGAAAGACGGTGTGGCGTTCGTGAATGACTCGAAAGCCACCAATGTGGACAGCGCCCGCGCAGCCCTTGGGGCCTTCGACAACATCCGCTGGATCGCCGGGGGGCTTGGCAAAGACGGCGGGATCGAAAGCCTATCGGATACGCTTGGCAATGTAACCAAAGCCTATCTGATCGGCCATTCGGCGCGCGAGTTCGCACTGCAACTGGGCGATGTCCCCTATGAAATCTGCGAAACGATGGAAAATGCCGTCGCGGCTGCCGCCAAGGACGCTCAATCCGGGGACACTGTGCTGCTGGCCCCCGCCGCTGCCAGCTTCGATCAGTATCCCGATTTCGAAAAGCGGGGAGAGGACTTCACCCGGTTGGTCCAGGACCGTCTTCAGGATATGTGAGCGATACCGGTATTCCGCGGTATGCGAAAGCTATCAAAAACCCCTTGTTTTTAAAGGGTTGCAATGTGTCACGTCTCTGTTACGACTTTGCGCGTAGGAGACACGCGCATGAAGACTTTGACCGACCACCCGGGCCGCTATGACCTTGCGAACGAGCTGCACGCCCGTCCATCGCCCGCGCTGAGTGCGCCGGGGACGGCGGTCTATCTGGCCATCAAGCGTCCAGAGAACGCGGCAAATCGTGATCGCGAGGCTGATCGCCAACATCTGGTCGCGCTTTTGGATCGGTTTGGTGCGCCGCATCCCAGTCCCGGCTCGAACCACTATTTCGGCGAGATCGGCCGCTATCATTTGAAGTGGGAACAGCATAACGAGTTCGTCAGCTACACGGTGTTCTCGGACGGGATTTCGTCACGCGCGTTTGACCCCGCAGCCTTTGATGTCTTCCCGGACGATTGGTTGGCTGACGCGCCGGGTGCTCGTATTACCTCGGCCCATATCCGGGTGCAACAAATGCCCGGTACCGAAAAGGAAATGGACAAGCTGGTACGCGAATGGTTCGTGTCGGAAAGCATTGCCTCGACTTGGGTGCTGGATCGGGCGGCCATGGTGGCGGCCGATTTTCGCATTGATCCCGCGGGCCATATGCGTCTGGTTGCGTTTATTGGCGAGGGTACCAGTAAACGGCGCATCGGACGAATTGTGCAGCGTTTGTGTGAGATCGAGACCTACAAGACCATGTCGATGCTGGGCTTTCCGGTCGCACAAGATATTCATCGAAAACTGCGGAATCTGGATGGAGAGCTGACACATCTGGTTGGGGCGATGACGCGGAGTGACGAGTCGCCAGACAATACGTTGCGTGAACTTCTGACCATCTCGTCCGAATTGGAAGAGCTGATGGCGTCGACCTCGTTCCGGTTGGGGGCAACGAGGGCGTACGAGGCCATCCTAAATCAACGCATAGATGTGCTTCGCGAAGAGCGGTTTCGCGGTCGTCAGACGCTGAGCGAGTTCATGATGCGTCGCTATGATCCCGCGATGCGGACCACGAAAAGCGCAGCGACGCAGCTTGAAAACATGTCCGCACGGGCTGCGCGGGCCGGCGAGCTGCTGCGCACTCGTGTCGACGTCGAGCGGGCCGAACAGAACCAGGCGCTGCTTGAAAGCATGGATGCGCGCGCCAAAATGCAGTTGCGCCTGCAGGAAACGGTTGAGGGGCTGTCCGTCGTCGCGATCAGCTATTACGCTGTGTCGCTGGCGGGCTACTTGTTCTATCCGTTGGCGGGCGCGCTGAACATGTCCAAGGGCACGCTGACGGCGTTGCTTACGCTGCCTGTGGTGCTTCTGGTGTGGCTGTCTGTGCGTCGAATTCGGAAGTCGCTCGGCCACTGACACGCGCGTCGACGCGGGCAGCCAGCCAAGCGCCGGCGATGATCGCCAGCAGCGCGATCACGGCGGATGTCGAAAGTGTTGCGACGCCCGACAGGCCCGCACCCACGGTGCACCCCCCGGCCAGTACGCCGCCCATGCCCATCAGAACACCGCCCGACAGATAGCGGCCCATCTGGCCTGCGCCGTCAAAGCCCTGCCATGCAAAGCGCCCGGCGATCAGGGCGGACAGGGCGGCGCCGAAGATGACGCCTCCGACCAATCCGGTGCCGAAGTTACCTCCGACAGCGCTGGCAGCAGCGGTCCAGAAAAGCGTGTCAGCCAAAGGAGCAGTGAAAGACAGGCTTTCCACCGCGATGGGGTCGAATTCGTCCATCAAGACCAATCCGGTTCCCAGCCAGCCCAGAGGCACGAGCGCCCCCAGCAAGGCCGCCGGTACCAAAACGCGCAACTTGGGACGAGCTTGCGCGATAAAAACGGCGGCCAGGGTAAGGGGCAGAAGAGCGCCCAGGGCTGGCAGGGAAGGGGCGGCGAACTCAACCGCCCCCAGGGAGTTTCTAAGCGGCGCAAACACGCCTTTGAGGGTTGCAAGAGCGGTCAGCGCCGCCACGCCAAGAACGACGATCGCGCGCAGGTTGCCCGAGGATCCAAGAACGACCAGTCGCGATAGGCAACCGCGCGTCAGCACCATACCAGCGCCGAACATCAGTCCGCCGATGACAAGCGAGAGGATCGGAAGGGTGGGAGCGTGATAACGATGGTCTGCGAAGCTGATCCAGCCGGCCCAGACGGCACCTTGCGTACCGATCACGGCGACGGCCAGTGCTGTCAGCCAGACGGCCAGTGCCTGACGGCCTTCAATGCCGGCCCCAATCACGCCGCGACGCAGACAGAAGCGCGTGATCTCGGCCAGGATGCCGAAAGTCGCACCAAGGCCCAGCCCGAACAGGATCGAGGCTGTGCGTGGGGCCAGGGTCTCAAAGCCGAAGGTTTCAAACATCTTCACGTCTCCGCATTTGGGAATATGTTCCATCTGGCGCGGGAGATTGCGTTAAGCAAGCTTAATGAGCGCATCTAGTAGGGGGTGAGATGGGAAGATGTTCTGATCGTTCGAGGTTCACGGAACGAATGACCAGTCGTGGAGCTTTTGGTGGTCAGGTGGACCGCTGCAGGTATGCGGGCGCTCGATCTGTTCTTATTTGTGTCCGATGCTGCCGCGCGGATCCAAGGCATCCCGCAGCCCGTCGCCAAGGTAATTGGCGCACAGAATCGTCAGCGTGATCATCAACCCGGGCCAGATTGCGCGGGCGGGGGTTAGCGTCAGATACTCGGTCCCGTCAAACAACAGCCGCCCCCATGTGGGATGGTCCGGGGGAAAGCCCAGCCCAAGGAAACTCAGCGCGCTTTCTGTGATAATCGCATTGGCCAGCCCCAGTGTGGCCGAGACGATGATCACCCCCATCACGTTGGGCAGGATGTGTCGCCGGATCAGACCCCAAGGGCGCAGACCTAAGGCGGTGGCGGCAGTGACGAACTCGCGTTTCTTCAAGGCCAGAACTTCGGCGCGCAGGATGCGGGCGGTTTGCATCCAGCTGGTCAGAGCAATCATCGCGACGATCAACAGGAAGATCCCGGCCTCGGCCCCAAATTGACTGCGCAGGCTGTCACGCCATAGCATAATCGTAACAAGCAGTAGGGGCAGGACGGGCAGGGCCAGAAACAAGTCGGTCAGGCGCATCAAGGGGGCGTCCAGCCAACGGATCATGCCCGCCAGAATTCCGACAGTAGCGCCGATCAGCACCGACAGAGCCATCGCGACCACGCCGACCAAGATCGTCACACGCCCGCCTTGCAGCACGGCAGCGAACAGGTCGCGGCCAAGGTGATCGGTGCCCATCGGGTGCAACAAGCTGGGTCCAAGGTTGCGGGCGGTGACGTTGATCTGTCCCGCTTCATGCGGCCACAGGAACGGACCGATCAGGACAGCAAGCAGGATCAGGACAAGCAAACCGCCCCCGAACACGGCGCCCTTGTGCCGTAGAAATCGCCACCAGAATCCTTTGGGTGGAGCGCTGAGGACCGATAGATCAGTCATAGCTGATCCTCGGGTCCAACAGGCCATAGGCGATGTCGGCCAGAAGGTTGAACAACACGATCAGCACGGCGAACAGAAAGGTCAGGGTTTGCACCACAGGCAGATCGCCACTTTGGATTGAGGAAATCAGAAGCTCTCCGATCCCGTTGATCTTGAAAATCTGCTCGGTGATGATGGCGCCTGCCAGCACCTGCGGGACGCCCAAGGCGATCACGGTCACGACTGGCAGAAGCGAGTTGCGCGCCACATGGGCCAGCACCACGCGGGGCTCGGAGGCGCCTTTCGCGCGGGCGGTGCGGACGTAATCATGGTGCAGGTTTTCCAGCATTGATGCGCGCATGAAGCGGCTGATCTGGGCGGCGTTATAGAGCGCAAGGATCGTGACCGGCATGATCATTTGGCGCAGTTGGTCCATTAGGCTGTCCCACCCGGTGACGGTCAGCGTCGTGTCATAGACCGATGGAAACCAGTTTAGTTTCACCGCGAAAATCACGATCACCACGACGCCCAGAAAGAAGGACGGCACGGAATAGCCGATCATCGAGATGAAGCTGCCCAGATGGTCGAACCAGCCGTGCTGGCGATAGGCGGAATAGATTCCAACGGGCAGGGCGATCAGGATGCCCAGCAGATAGGACAGGCCGACCACCCACAGGGTTTGGGGGAGGCGTTCGGCAATCAGTTCGACCACTGGCGCGCGCGAGGCCCAGCTAAGAACGCGCAGACGGTCAGGGTCTCCGAAACTGAGGCCGGTCAGATCGGTCAGCCAGTTCAGCGGTTCATGGATAAAGAACTGTTTGCACCACAGCAGATAGCGGGCCACCAGCGGATCCCCCATGCCCAACGCCTCGCGCAGTTGGGCGCGGGTCTCGGCGGGGATCGACATGGGCAGATTTGCGGTGGGGTCGTTCGGGGCCATATCCATCAGAAGGAAGATGGCGAAGCTGATGAAGATCAGCACGGGAACCGAGAAAGCAAGCCTGCGCAAACAATAGGTTAACATGGGCGGTCGACGGCCTTTGGTTCCGGGGCGCGGCCAGAAATTAGCCGCGCCGCCAGTCTAGCGGTCTTACTTGGCGCGGGTCCAGTCCGCGATGTTCCAAAGTTCGCTGTCCCAGACATTCATCCGCACACCTTCCAGCGAATTGGCATGGGCCGAGACCTCGCCGCGGTGCACCAGCGGGATCAGCGCGCCCGCCTGCATCAGCATGTCGTTCAGCTGTTTTGAGATCGCGATCCGCTCGGCGATATCCACCGTATTACCGAGCTTTGCCAGCAGGGTGTCATAGTCCGGGTCGCAGTAACGCGGGACGTTCATGCCGGACCAGCCGTTTTCGGGCGTCGGGATCGACGCGCAGGCCCAGTTGTTCAGGTAAGGTTCAGGGTCGTTGCCGGGGAAGAAGTTGGTGAACATTTCCAGATCGGCATAGAATTTCTGATAGGTATCTGGGCTGGACTGATCGCCGCCGAAAAAGACCGCAGGCGCAATGGCGCGCAGCTCGGTCGCGACGCCGATTTCAGCCCACCAGGCTTTCAGTAGGTCCTGTGTGGTCTGGCGTACCGGATTGACCGAGGTCTGATAGAGCATCGTCATCGACACGCCATCCTTGTCGCGGATGCCGTCGCCGTCGCTGTCCGTCCAGCCAGCCTCGTCCAGCAGGGCACGCGCGGCATCCAGATCTTGCGTCAGGCAGGCGTCATTCGCGCCCGAGGCATAGATGGCAGGGGCGGCAAGCACGTCACAGGTGGGGCGTCCGGCGTCTCCGTACGCGATGTCGATCAAGGTGCTGCGGTCGATTGCCAAGGATAGGGCTTTCGTCACGCGCGGGTCTGCAAGGAAGGGGTGCGCGCCGCCGTTTCGGGTCGAGCGCGCGTCGCCCAGATCGGCTGCCGAATTGGTCAGGTTGACCTGAAGGCGTTCTACGGCGGTTCCAAACGAGGACACGACTTGCCCATTTCCTGCGGTTTTCATCTGACCCAGCACTTGCGGGTCCAGTTGCAGGTTCCACGCATAGTCAAACTCGCTGGTTTCCAGCACGGCGCGAGCCGCGCCCGAGGCATCGCCGCCGCCTTTGATGGTCACCTTGGCAAAGCCCGGCTTGTCCGCGTCGCGGTAATTGGGGTTGATGTCATAGGTCACCACATCACCGGGTTTGAAATCGCTGATCTGATAGGGACCAGTTCCAATCGGGGCGAGGTTCTGGGCCGAGCAGTTCAACGCATTTGCCCCCATGCAGTCCGCGAACTGGGCAGCTTGCAGAACAGGAACTTCAAGGCCCACGAACGGCGCATAGGGGTAGGGTTTGGGTTTCGAAAAGCTGATCTTCACTGTCAGTGGGTCCAGAGCTTGCACCCCAACAACATCGGTGAACTTGGCAGTCATCTGACAGCCGCTCTCGGCCTCCATGCAGTAGTTCGCCGTAAAGACGACGTCATCTGCGGTGAAGTCACTGCCATCGGACCACGTGATCCCGGGCTTCAGAATCCAAGTAATCGACTGCAGATCGGGGGCAATGCCACCATTCTCCAATGTGGGGATCGACTGGGCCAGCCACGGGACCATTTTGCCGGTTTCATCATGGCGGGCCAGTGGCTCCAGCACCAGCGACGCGGGTTCGGAATCTTTAGGGCCAGAGGCAAGGTAGGGGTTTAGGAGTGTCGGGGCTTGCCAGTAGATCAGGCTCAGGTCCCCTTGCGAACCGCGCTCGGCGTGGGCGGCAGAGGCCAAAGCGGTGACGCTGAGAGTGGCCAAGGTGATGTGTTTAAAAGCAGCAGGCATTTTGGTCGGTTCCCTAGGTGTTTCTGCAAACCACCCCCGCTAATAAACCGGGAAATGGCGGTGCAAGTTCGATCGTTCGTGGCAGAAAACAAACTCAAATACCCGTGTCGCGCGCCGCCAAACCTGTGCGCAATATGACACTGTATTACAAGCGAGTTGCAAGGGGGAGCCGACGGGTTTTGGTGAAATCCCAGTGTTGTTGCATTTCTAATTCTGATGGAATTCAAAGACAAATCACGAGCAGCCAGAACCACTTCTTCATCGTGAACTATCCGTCAGAGAGACCTTGAGCCTTAGAAGGTTTCTGGGCATTGTCGTCCGCAAGGCCTGTGTGCTGCATTACCCCACAAAGAAAAGGATGATCCTGTGCCGATCCGAAATCGTTTTGCCGAACTTCACAAGGACATCACTGCGTGGCGTCAGGATTTTCATCAACACCCCGAGCTTCTGTTCGACACCCATCGGACCGCCGGGATTGTGGCTGAGAAACTGCGTGACTTTGGCTGTGATGAGGTTGTCGAAGGCATCGGGCGTACAGGTGTCGTTGGAGTGATCCGCGGGCGAAAAACGGATTCGGGTAAAGTTGTTGGTCTACGCGCAGACATGGACGCGCTGCCGATACATGAAGAAACCGGGTTGGACTATGCGTCCACCACGCCGGGCAAGATGCATGCCTGTGGCCATGATGGGCACACTGCGATGCTTTTGGGGGCTGCGCAGTATTTGGCTGAAACACGCAATTTCGATGGAACGTGCGTGGTGATCTTCCAGCCTGCCGAAGAGGGTGGAGGCGGTGGTCGCGTCATGTGCGAAGACGGGCTGATGGACCGCTTCGGCGTGCAAGAGGTCTATGGTATGCACAACTGGCCCGGTCAGCCCTTGGGGGCATTTGCGATCCGGCCCGGCCCGTTTTTTGCTGCGGCTGACCTGCTGGACATTCAGTTGATCGGACGCGGCGGGCACGCGGCCAAACCCCATGACACGATTGACCCGGTGGTGATGGCCGCGCAGGCCGTGACCGCGCTGCAAACGATTGCCTCGCGCAATGCCGATCCGACGTTACAGGTGGTCGTCTCGATCACTTCGGTCGAGACGTCCTCGACCACGTTCAACGTGATCCCGCAATCGGTGCAGCTGAAAGGCACCGTGCGCACCCTGTCGCCCGAGATCCGCGATCTGGCCGAGACCCGCATTTCCGAGATATGCAGTGGGATTGCTGCGACTTTTGGCGGCGAGGCCAAGGTTCGGTATGAACGGAACTATCCGGTGATGGTGAATCACGGCGACGAGACCGAGTTCGCCGCTGAGGCCGCGCGCAAGGTGTCGGGGGAGTGCTCCGAGGCCCCTTACGTCATGGGCGGTGAGGATTTTGCCTTCATGCTGGAAGAGCGCCCCGGCGCCTATATTCTTATGGGAAATGGGGACACCGCGATGGTTCACCACCCGGAGTACAACTTCAATGATGAAGCGATCCCACAGGGTTGTTCGTGGTGGGCAGAGATGGCAGAAAGCCGGATGCCAATCGGCTGAGATGATGTTGGGGAGGAGGGGCTTTGCCCCTCGGCCCAATTGGGCCTCACCCCAGGATATTTAATGCAAGAAAATTAGGGGGTTACCCGCCCGTATGGTTCATGTGCCGGATCGTCTGGCCGCGGATTTCCTGACGACTATAGTCGAAATCATGCCCCTTGGGTTTGCGCCCAATGGCAGCGTGGATGGCATCAATCAGCACCGTGTCGCTTTCCGAAGATCGCAGTGGTGCGCGCAGATCCGACATGCCGTCGTGGCCGAGGCACGTATACAGCTGGCCGGTGCAACTCATCCGTACGCGGTTGCAGCTTTCGCAGAAATTATGTGTCATTGGCGTGATGAAGCCGATTTTCTGACCGGTTTCATTGACGCGCACATAACGTGCGGGTCCGCCGGTGTTATCGTCCAAATCGGTCAGGGACAGCCGTGTTTCAAGGTGCTGGCGCAGCTCGGTCAGAGGCCAGTATTGGTCCAGCCGGTTTTCCTCGCCCATATCGCCCATCGGCATGACCTCAATAAAGGTCAAGTCTATGTCTTTCTGGGCGCACCACTCGGCGAGGGCAAAGACCTCGTCATCATTGAAGCCTTTCAGCGCCACGGCGTTGATCTTGACGCGCAGCCCGGCGTTTTGAGCAGACTCGATCCCGCGCAGAACTTGCGGCAGGCGGCCCCAGCGTGTGATCTTGGCGAACTTGTCTTCGTCCAGCGTGTCGAGCGAGACGTTCACCCGCCGCACGCCAGCCTTGAACAGATCGTCGGCGAAGCGATGCAATTGCGATCCATTGGTGGTCAGCGTCAGCTCGTCCAGCGCGCCGCTGTCCAGATGCCGTCCCATCGCGTCGAAGAAACCCATGATGCCCTTACGGACCAGAGGCTCTCCGCCGGTGATGCGCAGCTTGCGCACGCCAAGTCCAATGAAGGCTGTGCACAGACGATCGAGTTCTTCGAGCGTCAGAAGATCTTTCTTGGGCAGAAAGGTCATGTTTTCGGACATGCAATAGGTGCAGCGGAAATCACACCTGTCTGTCACGGACAGGCGCAGATAGGTCACCGGGCGGTGAAACGGGTCGACAAGCTTGGGCGTTTCCATAGGGCGAACCTAAGCGTGGGCGAAGCTGTGCGCAAGTCACGGCCGCGTCATTTCAACCGTTGAATGCGTCTGCGAATTGCGCCAGTTTGCCTGTATGAAACAGGTTATTCTTATCTCCGCCACCTGTCTGGCCGTCACGGGATGTGCCGGTGTAGACGTGAACACTCTTTGGCCGACGCCGCCGCATCTGCGTCAGGCTCCGGCTGGTCCGGTCGTTAACCCGGATGCGCCACCTGCGGATGCGACCACGGTGGACGAGTTCAACACGGCCAGCGCGGGCGACAATATGGCTGCGTTGTCATCGACTCCGACGCCAGCGGGTGCGCTGGGGACGACGGTTGCCAATCTGGGCGATCCGACTGTTCCGGGTTTCTGGCTTGAAACGCCGCTTGTGGCCACCGAGACCGAGGGGCGTGTGCAGTCCAAAGCAACCGGGCGCACGGTGAAGGTAACGCTGAAACCCACCACTACCGGGGGAAGCCGGATTTCGATCTCGGCCCTGCAACTGTTGGACTTGGATTTGTCCGGTCTGCATGAGCTGGTGGTCTTCGGGTCGTGACGTCGATATCTGACGCGGCGTGGCTGGCTCATGGCCGCGCCCGCAAGCTTGTCGCGCCTTGGGGGCGGTGGCGGGACATGCAGGACGGGTTCTCATGGGATATTCCCAAACACTTCAACATCGCTGAACGCTGCTGTGATAGCTGGGCCGCGCTGGATCAGGGCCGGATCGCGCTGACCCATGTGCGGCAGGATGGCGGCGCCGAGGATTGGAGCTTTGGGCGCCTGAAAGAGGCCTCGGACCGGTTTGCGACGGTATTGCGCGATGCGGGGCTTGGCGAAGGCGACCGGATTGCGGTTCTGCTGGGGCAGGGGCCTGAGGTTCTGATCACTCATTTCGCGGCCTATAAGCTGGGCGCAGTGGTGTTGCCGCTGTTTACGCTCTTTGGCGCGGATGCCTTAGCGTATCGTCTGTCAGATAGCGGCGCCAAGCTGGTGGTCACAGATCCCGACAACATGGCGAAACTGTCCGAAATCCGCGCCGATCTGCCGACACTTCAGGCGGTGTTCACGGTGAATCCCTGCGACGGGGCCACGGATATGTGGCGCGCACTGGACGCTGCCGATCCGCTAACCGATCCCGTCGAAACGTTGGCCGAAGATCCGGCGGTGATGATCTATACCTCGGGCACGACTGGGCCGCCCAAAGGCGTGTTGCACGCCCATCGGTTCCTGTTGGGCCATTTGCCCTGCGTCGAGACCTTTAACGAGGACTTCCCACAAGCGGGCGATAAAGGCTGGACCCCGGCCGACTGGGCGTGGATTGGCGGCTTGATGGATCTGGCGCTGCCATTCCTTTATTTCGGCGTACCCATTGTAAGCCACCGTATGCGCAAATTTGAGGCCGAGGTCGCCTATCGCCTGTTGGCCGACCACAAGCTGCGCAACCTGTTCATGCCGCCGACAGCGCTGAAGCTGCTGCGGCAATCGGATGCAACACCTGATGGCGTGAATATTCGGTCTATTGGATCGGGTGGCGAAAGCCTTGGGGCAGGGCTGCTCGATTGGGCGGATCAAGCCCTGGGCGTGAAGATCAACGAGTTTTACGGCCAGACCGAATGCAATCTGGTTCTGTCCTCGGTCGCTGGCGCGATGGACGTGAAGCCGGGCAGTATGGGGCAGGCCATTCCCGGGCACGACGTGACGCTGCTGGCAGAAGACGGAACACCTGTTGAGCCGGGCGAAATGGGCGAGATCTGTGTGAAAGCGCCGGACCCTGTGATGTTCCTGCGCTATTGGAACCTGCCCGAGAAGACACGCGACAAGTTTCACGATGTGGGCGGGGTCAAATGGCTGCGCACTGGAGATTTGGCGACGCGCGACGCTGCGGGCTATTTTACCTTTGCCAGCCGCGATGACGACGTGATCACCTCGGCCGGGTATCGCATCGGGCCGAGCGAGATCGAGAACTGCCTAATGACTCATCCCGACGTGACAATGGCGGCGGTGATCGGTGTGCCGGACCCGCTGAGAACCGAAGCCGTGAAGGCTGTGGTGGTTTTGCGCGACGGCTGCGCGCCCCAAGAGATGGAAAAGGCGCTGATCCAACTGGTCCGCGACCGGATCAGCCCCCATGTGGCGCCTCGGTCTATCGACTTCGTGGATCAGCTGCCCATGACGGCTACTGGCAAGATTATGCGGCGTGAGCTCAGGAGGTAGAAGGGGGCACTGCCCCCGTCTGGCCTTCGAGTGAAATGCTAATCACTGTCGGGAATTCTAAGATCTGAAGAGGTTGGGACCCAAGCCGTGCCGGGTCAGTTGTCGTCGTTGGTGTTGTCCTGACGCCTGCGGCCCCAGCTCTCTTCGCGCAATTTCCGCTTTTCTGCCCGCCACTTGTCCTTGGCTTCCTTTTGAAGCTGGGCAGGGGGAGGAAGATGCTTGCGCGCCTCTTTCAGCGCAAAAGGCTGCAGGGTTTTGGCATGCGGTTTCAGGAAGGCGCGGGCGCGATCCGGATCGTGTTTGGATAGATCGCGTACCCACCAAGCCACGGCCTTCTGGATGAACCAATCCGGGTCGCTGACATAGCCATCGGCCCAGCCCAATACGCGATCCCGAACAGCGATTTCTTCGTCCTTAGGGTTGTTTTGCTTGGTCCACGGCAGGGTGATCACAAGGGCCGCGCGGCGGGTCCACATGTGGTCGGACGTGGTCCATTTCTCGACATCATCAAGGCGCGAGGGATCGGCCACCAGACGTTTTTGCCCGGCCATGCAGACATGATCCGCAATCGCCCAGCTGTCGAAATCCGGCACCCAGCTTTGGATCAGATCCCACACCGCATCATCGGGACGGATACGGGCCTGAGTCAGTAGCTTTGCGGCGGCGATACGGGCTTCGAACACATCGGTTTTCCACAGCTGATCGGCCAAAGCCACGCGTTCGTCGACGGACAATGACTGCCGCCATTCCTTGGTCAGGTCATTCAGCGCTGGGTTCGGGATACCCCACACCTCGCGCGTTTGCTTATGATAGGCCTTCTGCCCTTCGGCGCGGCCCGGTTCGATCTGGGCCTTCAGCGCGGCCAGCGCGTCGTCAAGTGTCATTCTACGGTCACCGATTTGGCAAGATTGCGGGGTTGGTCCACGTCTGTACCCTTTGCGATCGCAGTATGATAGGCCAAAAGCTGTGCGGGAATGGCATACAGGATCGGTTGGATCAGTTCAGGCGCTTCGGGCAGGGCGAGCGACTGCCACACGCCATCCCCAGCTTCTTGGGCGGCGCGCGCATCGGATACCAGCACCACACGACCACCACGGGCCATGACCTCTTGCATGTTCGAGACGGTCTTGTCGAACAGCGCATCGTGAGGTGCCATGACGACAGTCGGTGTAACCTTGTCGACCAGCGCGATGGGACCATGTTTTAGCTCGCCCGACGCATAGCCCTCGGCGTGGATATAGCTGATTTCCTTGAGTTTCAGCGCGCCTTCCAGGGCTAGCGGGAACATTTGTCCGCGGCCCAGAAACAGGACGTCGCGTGCCTCGGCCAGTTTGCTGGCAATCTTCTTGGTGGCCGCGTCGATGGTCAGGGCGTGGCTCATCAGGCCGGGAAGCTGACGCAGTTCGGCCAGACGCTGGGCCAGTGCGGCATCGTCCAGATGCCCGCGATCATGGGCGGCTTTCAGCGCCATGATGGCGAAGCTGGCCAGCTGGCAGGTGAACGCCTTGGTCGAGGCCACGGACACCTCGACACCCGCATAGATTTCCACCGCCACATCGCTTTCCCGCGCGATCGAGCTTTCGGGCATGTTGATCAGCGACACGATCTTATCGACCTTGCCCGCCGAATAGCGCAGGGCGGCCAGTGTGTCGGCAGTTTCGCCCGACTGGCTGACGAACAGTCCGATGGTTTTGGGCGCGAAGGGGGCCTCGCGATAGCGGAACTCGGACGCGACGTCGATGTCAACGGGCAGGCGGGCATAGTGTTCGAACCAGTATTTGGCGACCAACCCGGCGTAATAGGCCGTGCCACAGGCCACGATGGACAGGCGATCCACGTCGGCGAAATTGACCCCGCCAAGATCCATGGTGATCTTGTCGCCCGAGGCATAGGCCTTCAGTACATTGCCGACCACGGTCGGCTGCTCGGCGATTTCCTTCGCCATATAGTGCTTGTAGCCGCCTTTCTCGATCCGGGCGGCGTCCAGTTTTACCTGTTTCACGGGGCGGTTGGCGCGGCGACCTTCGGCGTCGTAGATCTCGGCTCCGTCGCGGGTGATGACGGCCCAGTCGCCTTCTTCCAGATAGGTGATCTTGTCGGTCATCGGCGCCAGTGCGATGGCGTCTGAACCCACGAACATTTCACCGTCGCCGTGACCGATGGCCAATGGGCTGCCCTTGCGCGCGGCGATCATCAGATCGCTTTCTCCATCGAACAGGAAGCACAGCGCAAAGGCCCCGTCCAGCTGAGCCAGAGTGGCCTCGACAGCCTCTTTCGGGGTCTTTCCCTGGGCCACATAGCTTTGCGCCAGCAGAGCGACGGTTTCGGTGTCTGTTTCGGTCGAGAACTCGAACCCTTCAGCGGCAAGCCGATCACGAAGCTCGCGGAAATTTTCAATAATGCCGTTGTGCACCACGGCCACGTTGCCTGCGCGGTGTGGGTGGGCGTTGTCTGTCGTGGGCGCGCCATGGGTGGCCCAGCGGGTGTGACCGATGCCGGATTTGCCCGACAGCGGGTTGTGGACCAGCGTGTCGGACAGGTTCACCAACTTGCCGACAGCCCGGCGGCGACCCAGTTGGCCTTTCGCGTCGATGGTTGCAATGCCCGCGCTGTCATATCCGCGATATTCCAACCGTTTCAGCGCCTCGACCAAGATCGGTGCTGCTTCGTGATCGCCAAGAACCCCTACAATACCACACATTTTCAGGATCCTTTCTGACGGCGGGCCTTGGTCGCCCTTAACTTTTCAAACAATTTCACGGCAAGGCCCGGTTTGATCTCAAGCTTCGGGCGGGCTACGGCCATTGCCCCTGCGGGCACGTTTTTCGTGACCACGGTACCGGTGGCGGTCATCGCCTCATCCCCGACCGAGACCGGAGCCACCAGACAGGTATTCGACCCGATGAAGCTGCGCGCGCCAATATCGGTGTGGTGCTTCGAGACGCCGTCATAGTTGCAGGTAATCGTCCCTGCGCCGATATTCGCGCCTTCGCCCACACGTGCGTCGCCCACATAGGACAGGTGGTTCACCTTCGCGCCTTCTTCGATCTGGGCGTTCTTGATCTCGACAAAATTGCCGATCTTGGCGTGTTCTGCCAATTCCGCGCCGGGGCGCAGACGGGCATAGGGGCCGACCACCCCACCGCGTGAGACGTGGCAGCCTTCGAGGTGCGAGAAGGCACGGATGCGGGCCTCGCTTTCCACGGTCACACCGGGGCCGAAGACTACGTTGGGTTCCACGACCGTGTCGCGGCCAATCACTGTGTCATGTGCGAAATAGACGGTGTCGGCGGCGATCAGCGTAACGCCATCCTCCAGCGCGGTAGCACGGGCGCCCGCTTGGAACACCTCTTCCGCAGCCGCCAGTTCAGCGCGCGAGTTGATGCCCAGCGTCTCGGCCTCGTCACAGGTGACGACGCGGGCGGTCAGGCCCTTGGCGCGGGCCACTTCCACGATGTCGGTCAGGTAATACTCGCCCGAGGCGTTGTCGTTCCCGACCCCATCGATCAGCTCGAACAGGGTTTGAGCATTCGCCGCAATAACGCCGCTATTGCAGAGCGTTACGGCGCGCTCCTCTTCCGATGCGTCTTTGAATTCGACAATGCGCTCCAGCGCGCCGTCGTTCGCGATCAAGCGGCCATAACGACCGGGATCTGCGGCCTCAAACCCCAAAACGACCACATCGGACCCAGACGCACGCTCGGCCGCCATGGCTTCCAACGTTTCCGGGCGGATGAACGGCGTGTCGCCATACAGAACGATTGCGTCCCCATCGAACCCGTCCAGCGCGGAGCGGGCCTGAGCGACAGCGTGGCCGGTGCCCAGCTGTTCTTCCTGCACGGCGATGGTGATGTCGGGGTCCAGATCAGCGGCGGCTTTGCCCACCATTTCGGCCCCGTGGCCGACGACCAGCACGGCGCGTTCGGGCTCTAGCGCCGCACCCGAGGCCAGCGCATGCGCAAACAGCGGCGCGCCTGCGACCTCATGCATCACCTTGGGAAGGTCCGAATTCATCCGTGTTCCCTTGCCCGCGGCAAGGATAATCAAGGCTGTTGCCATGTCGATCTGCTCTTTCAATTCCTTTTGGCCCGTTTTACCCCTTGAGGCGCGGCTCGCAAGGGAAACCGGTTCAATTAACCTTACGCGAGGTTACAGGGTCGGCGGGGATTTGCCAAAGAGGGATCAGTGGAATGGCGCAAGGCAACGGAAAACGCACGGTGATTTTTGATCTGGATGGCACGCTTGCGGACACGTCGGGTGACCTGATCGCAGCAGCAAATGCGTGTTTTGAAGGGCTGGGGCATGGGGCTCTGTTGGACCCGGAGGCGGACGCGCTGACTGCGTTTCACGGTGGGCGGGCCATGCTGCGCCTAGGTTTTGAAAGGTTGAACGGCGCAGCGGCCGAGGCTGACGTGGATCGCGAGTTTCCCAACCTATTGACCGCGTATGAGGCCGACATCGATCGGCACACGGTGATCTATCCCGGCACGATGGAGGCGGTCGAGCGGCTGCATGTGGCGGGCTATGCGGTTGGGATCTGCACCAATAAGCCCGAGGGGCTAGCGCGTATTTTGCTCACGCGTCTGGGCATTCTGGACCGGTTCACCTCGCTGATCGGAGCGGACACGCTGCCAACACGGAAGCCTGATCCGGCGCCCTTTGTGGCGGCTGCCTTGCAAGCTGGCGGCGATCCGGCCCGCGCGCTATTGGTAGGCGATACCGTGACCGACCGCGAGACGGCCCGCGCCGCCAACGCACCCTGTATCCTTGTAGGGTTCGGACCCGAGGGGCCGGGCGTTGCGCGGTTGGAACCCGAGGCTATGCTGAACCATTATGATGATCTGGACGACACGGTGGCACGACTGATTGGCTAAGCCTGTCCATTGACCTTCCCGGCAGGGCTGCGCACTCTGCCGCCATGACTGAACGATTCACCGGCAATTTCACCCAGCAAGAACCCATTCCCGACGAAGGGGTCGATGCAGCCTTGGAGGTTCTGCGTCACGGACGCCTGCACCGCTATAACGTGGCCGAGGGCGAGACCGCGCATGCAGCCTTGCTGGAGCAGGAATTCGCGGCCCAGATGGGATCGAAATATGCGCTCGCCGTGTCCTCGGGCGGGTATGCGATTGCGACCGCCCTGCGTGCGGTCGGGGTCGAAGCGGGTGACCACGTTCTGACCAACGCCTTCACGCTGGCCCCGGTGCCGGGTGCGATTGCGTCCCTTGGTGCGAAGCCGGTTTTTGTCGAAGTGACGGAGGCGCTGACCATTGATCTGGACCATCTGGCGCAGCTGGTGGCTGAGAAGGATGCGCCGCGTATGCTGCTGCTGTCCCATATGCGCGGACATATCTGTGACATGGACCATTTGATGCAGATCTGCGACGGGGCAGGGGTCACGGTGATCGAGGACTGTGCCCACACGATGGGCGCGCGCTGGAACGGCACTCTGTCCGGACGTCACGGGGCGATGGCGGCCTATTCGACCCAGACCTATAAGCATGTGAATTCGGGCGAGGGCGGGTTGCTGATCTCGGACGATCCCGACCTGATGGCCCGCGCGATCATCCTGTCGGGCAGCTACATGCTCTATGAGCGTCACTTGGCCGGTCCACCGCCTGAAGCATTCGAGAAGGTGAAATACATCACGCCCAATATCTCGGGCCGGATGGACAATCTGCGGGCGGCGATCTTGCGGCCTCAGCTGGCGAAGCTGGAAGAACAATGCGCCGCATGGAATGCGCGCTATCGCGTGGTCGAGGAAGGGCTTCGCAGCACGCCGGGTCTAACGGTGATCGAACGGCCCGATGCCGAGGATTACGTCATGTCCTCGTTTCAGTTCCTCTTGTTGGATTGGTCAGAAAACGCCGTGACCGAAGTTGTCGCGCGCTGTGCTGACCGTGGTGTCGAATTGAAATGGTTCGGCGGGGCCGAGCCTGCTGGCTTTACTAGCCGCTATGACAGTTGGCGCTATGCAGATACGCCCACCCTGCCCAAGACCGACCGGATCCTAAAAGGCATTCTGGATTTGCGTCTACCGCTGACCTTCTCGCTGGATGACTGCGCGCTGATTGCGCGGATTATCCGTGACGTGGTGGGGCGGGTACAGCAGGCGGGCTGAGCCCCCGAAAATCAGACAGAAACGAGGCCCGCGCGCGTTGTGACGCTGCGTGAATTTGCGCGCGTATTGACGCGAATCGAGCTTTCGGCGCATTAACTGAACAAGTGTTCAATAATGCGATCCAGAATATCTGATCCGGAAGGAAGCCGCCATGTTCAACAACTCTATGAATTTCGACCTGGGTGAAGACGTCAACGCCATCCGCGAGATGGTGCACCGCTTTGCACAAGACCGGATCAAGCCGATCGCTGCCGAAGTTGACCAGAAAAACGCCTTCCCGAACGAACTGTGGAAAGAGTTCGGCGAGCTGGGCCTGTTGGGCGTCACCACGCCTGAGGAATACGGCGGGTCGGACATGTCCTATCTGGCGCACGTGATCGCGGTGGAAGAGATCGCCCGCGCCTCGGCCTCGGTCTCGCTGTCTTATGGCGCGCATTCGAACCTCTGCGTGAACCAGATCCGCCGCAACGCCACCGACGAGCAGAAAGCGAAATACCTGCCGAAGCTGTGTTCGGGCGAACATATCGGCGCGCTGGCCATGTCTGAAGCGGGCGCGGGTTCGGACGTTGTGGGCATGAAACTGCGTGCGGAAAAGCGCAACGGCTACTATGTTCTGAACGGCACCAAATTCTGGATCACCAACGGCCCGGACGCGGACACACTGGTGGTTTACGCCAAGACCGACCCGGATGCAGGTCCCCGCGGCATCACCACCTTCATCATCGAAAAGGGGATGAAGGGCTTCTCGACCTCGGAACATTTCGACAAGCTGGGGATGCGCGGATCGAATACCGCCGAGCTGATCTTTGAAGACGTGGAAGTGCCGTTCGAAAACGTGCTGGGCGAGGAAGGCAAAGGCGTTGCTGTTCTGATGTCGGGTCTGGACTACGAACGTGTGGTTTTGTCGGGCATTGGTACCGGCATCATGGCCGCCTGTCTGGACGAGATCATGCCCTACATGAAAGAGCGCAAGCAGTTCGGTCGTCCGATCGGGGACTTCCAGCTGATGCAGGCGAAAATCGCCGACATGTACACCGCGATGAACTCGGCCCGTGCTTATGTTTACGAAGTCGCCAAAGCCTGTGACCGTGGCGAGGTGACCCGTCAGGACGCCGCTGCCTGTGTGCTTTATGCCTCGGAAGAAGCGATGAAACAGGCGCACCAAGCCGTACAGGCCATGGGTGGTGCGGGCTTCATGAATGAAACCCCGGTTAGCCGCATCTTCCGCGACGCCAAGCTGATGGAAATTGGCGCGGGCACCTCGGAAATCCGCCGTATGTTGATCGGCCGCGAACTGATGAACGCGCAGTAATGAAGATTCTGGTTGGCGCATTGATCTTGTTCGGTGCTGCAGCGCAACCCGCTGCGGCGCAGGATTGGGACTATTCCTTTGCGCCGACCACCGATTGCCTTGCTGAAAAGGGCTCAACCGGAGAGGCGCATCAGTGCTTCGGCGCAGCTGCAGAAGCCTGCATGGAGGCCAATGACGCCGGCTACAGCACGATGGGCATGGTGTCCTGCATGGACCAAGAAGCCCGCGATTGGGACCGGCGTCTGAACAAAGTCTATGGGCTTTTAAGGGCGGCCTACAAAGCCAGCGACACTGAGATGGCCGAGATCGGCGCAACCGTTCCCAGTCGTGCGGACGCCCTGCGCAACATGCAGCGCGCGTGGATCACATTCCGCGATGCAAGCTGTGCTTATGACCGCTCCCATTGGGGCAATGGCACGGGAGCCGGTCCGGCTGGCGTCTCGTGTTTCTTGAACATGACCGCCCGCCAAGCCTGGTCGCTTGAACAGGATGCTCAGGGCTGGCTCGAAATGAACTGCAACCACGAAGGATGCTGAGATGAAACTAACATCCCAAGCCACGCCCGGCTCTGAGGCGTATAAAGCAAACCGCGAAGGGCACCTTGAAGCCTTGAAAGTGGTGGCAGATGCTGCCGAAGCCGCTGTTGGCGGCGGTGGACAGAAATCCCGCGACCGTCACCTGTCGCGTGGCAAGATGCTGCCGCGTGACCGCGTGTCGAACCTTCTGGATCCGGGATCTCCGTTCCTTGAGGTCGGCGCGACGGCCGCCCATGATATGTATGACAATTCCGCGCCCTGTGCCGGTGTGATTGCCGGGATCGGACAGGTCCACGGTCAGGAATGCATGGTCGTCTGTAACGATGCCACCGTGAAGGGCGGCACCTACTATCCGATGACCGTGAAAAAGCACCTGCGCGCCCAAGAGATCGCGGAAGAGTGTAATCTGCCCTGTATTTATCTGGTCGACAGCGGCGGCGCGAACCTGCCGCAGCAGGACGAGGTGTTCCCGGATCGCGACCACTTTGGCCGGATTTTCTATAACCAAGCGCGCATGTCGTCGAAGGGCATTCCGCAGATCGCGGTTGTGATGGGGTCGTGTACCGCTGGTGGTGCCTATGTGCCCGCCATGTCCGACGTGACGATCATCGTGAAAGAGCAAGGCACCATCTTCCTTGCAGGTCCCCCCTTGGTGAAGGCCGCAACGGGCGAGGTTGTGTCCGCGGAAGATCTGGGCGGTGGCGACGTGCACACCCGCCTGTCGGGCGTGGCAGACTATCTGGCCGAAGACGACGCCCACGCGCTGGCGCTGGCCCGCCGCGCAGTCGATAGCCTGAACCGCGAGCGTCCGGCCACTGTGAAGTGGCAAGAGCCGGAAGAACCTGCCTATGACGCCGAAGAACTGTTGGGTGTTGTCCCCGCCGACCTCAAGACGCCCTACGACATCCGCGAAGTGATCATGCGTATCGTGGACGGCTCGCGCTTTGACGAATTCAAACCGCGCTTTGGCGAAACACTGGTCACCGGCTTTGCCCACCTTAAAGGCTGCCCCATCGGGATCATCGCAAATAACGGCGTGATCTTCTCGGAAGCCGCGCAGAAAGGTGCGCATTTCGTGGAACTGTGCAGCCAGCGCAATATCCCGCTGGTATTCCTGCAAAACATCACCGGCTTCATGGTGGGCCGGAAGTATGAAAACGAGGGCATCGCCCGTCACGGCGCCAAGATGGTGACTGCGGTTGCCACCACAAACGTCCCGAAAGTGACAATGGTTGTCGGTGGCTCGTATGGCGCAGGAAACTACGGCATGGCCGGTCGCGCTTATCAGCCGCGCTTCATGTGGTCTTGGCCGAACTCGCGGATTTCCGTGATGGGCGGCGAACAGGCCGCTGGCGTGCTGGCCACGGTGAAACGCGATGCGATCGAACGTCAGGGCGGCGAATGGTCGGCAGATGAAGAAGCCGCTTTCAAGCAGCCCACCATCGATATGTTCGAGGAACAGAGCCACCCGCTCTATGCCTCGGCGCGTCTGTGGGATGACGGCGTCATTGACCCGCGTAAATCGCGCGAGGTGCTGTACCTGTCGCTGCTGGCCGCTCTGAACGCCCCGATCGAAGACACCAAGTTCGGCGTCTTCCGGATGTAATCGGACCCGGCCCGTCATCGGGCCGGAAATATTCTCGGATGTCCGAGGCGCCAGACAGCCCCCGGAACCTCCGCCCGACAAAAGGAACAGACATATGTTCACGAAAATTCTGATTGCAAACCGCGGCGAAATTGCCTGCCGCGTCATCGACACCGCCCGCAAGCTGGGCGTGGCCACGGTGGCCGTTTACTCGGACGCGGATGCGAATGCACGCCATGTGCGGATGGCTGATGAAGCCGTTCACATTGGTCCGCCGCAGCCCGCGCAGTCCTATCTGCTCGGCGACCGGATCATTCAGGTGGCACTGGACACCGGCGCACAGGGTATTCACCCCGGCTATGGCTTCTTGTCGGAAAACCCCGACTTTGTGGATGCTGTTGAAAAGGCTGGCCTGACCTTCATCGGCCCGTCGGCAGATGCGATCCGCAAGATGGGTCTGAAAGATGCCGCAAAGAAGTTGATGGTGGATGCAGGCGTGCCCGTTGTTCCCGGCTATCACGGCGAAGATCAGGATCCCGCGCTTCTGGCCGCTGAGGCCGAGAAGATGGGTTATCCGGTGCTGATCAAGGCTGTCGCAGGTGGCGGCGGCAAAGGGATGCGTCGTGTTGATGATCCTGCCGATTTCGCGGATGCCTTGGCCTCGGCTCAGGGCGAAGCCCAGACCGCATTTGGCAACCCCGATGTATTGGTCGAAAAATACATTCTAAGCCCACGCCACATCGAGGTGCAGGTCTTTGGCGATGGCACCCATGCGGTGCATCTGTTCGAGCGCGACTGCTCGCTGCAGCGTCGCCACCAGAAAGTGATCGAAGAAGCCCCGGCCCCCGGCATGACCGAAGAGGTCCGCGAGGCAATGGGCATGGCTGGCGTACGTGCCGCCGAGGCGATCGGCTATAAGGGTGCAGGCACGGTTGAGTTCATCGTGGACGGGGCCAACGGTCTGCGCACGGACGGGTTCTGGTTCATGGAAATGAACACCCGCCTGCAGGTGGAGCACCCCGTCACCGAAGAAATCACCGGCGTTGACCTTGTGGAATGGCAGCTGCGCGTTGCCTCGGGCGAAGGCCTGCCCAAGCAGCAGGACGAGCTGACCATCACCGGCCACGCGTTTGAAGCACGTCTTTATGCCGAGGACGTGCCGAAGGGCTTCTTGCCCGCGACCGGTACGCTGTCCCACCTGAAATTCCCCGAAGGCGCGCGGGCCGATACCGGCGTGCGGGCAGGGGATACGATCAGCCCGTTCTATGACCCGATGATTGCGAAACTGACGGTGCATGCTGGTTCGCGGGCGGCTGCGCTGCGGATGCTGTCCTCGGCGCTTTCTCATACGGAAGTTGCCGGGTCTGTGACCAACCTTGCGTTCCTGGGCGCACTGACCCGTCATGAAGGATTTGCGGCAGGGGATGTAGACACCGGCCTGATCGAACGCGACCTTGAGGCGCTAACCGACGAACCCGGCCCCAGCCTCAGCGACATTGGCGCCGCAGCCCTGTGTGCGCTGGACCTGCTGAAACGTGAAGGTACCGGCTTTACCCTGTGGGGCGGTCAGAACCACTTCGTCACGCTTACACATGCGGACGAGCAGTTCGACGTGGTCGTGACCTCGTACGGTGCGGATCGTCACATGATCGCAGTCGGCGACGATCAGATCGAGGCGCTGTGCCTGAACGGTCAGTGGAAAATGGGCGGCGACCGTGGCCCACGCGTGGCCAAGGCTGGAAACGTGGTTACCGTATTTGCCCAATCGGGTCTGGAGTTCCACGTGGCCGATCCCTTGGATCAGATGGCTGACAGCGGTGCAGGTGCTGGCGTGATCGAAGCGCCGATGCCGGGCCTTGTGAAAGCCGTGTTCGCCACCGCTGGCCAAGAGGTGAAGGAAGGCGACCGCCTTGCGATCCTTGAAGCCATGAAGATGGAGCATTCGCTGGAAGCTGCGCGTGATGGTGTGGTGGCCGAGGTGCTGTGCGCCGACGGTGATCAGGTGGAAGCCGGTGCGCCGCTGATCCGTCTGGAAGACGAAGAGGAAGAGGCATGACCTTTCGACTACATCATGTTCAGTATGGCCGTTCGGTTCGGATCCTCTGGCTGATCGAAGAAATCGGGCTGGAAGAGAAGCTGGGCGAGACGCTCGAAGTGGTCGAATACCAGATCGGCTCGCGCGAGATGTTCGAAAGCGATCTGCGCAAGGTCTCGCCCGCCACCCGTATTCCGGCGTTGGAAATCGACGACATCACCATGTCGGAAAGCGGTGCCATCGTCGAATATCTGATCGAGACCAACGCGCCCGATCTGGGTGTCGCCCCCGGCCAGCCGGAACGCACCGACTATCTGCAATGGATCCACTACACCGAAACCATGGCCAGCCTGATCGAACAGCTGAACATGCAGATGGTCTTCCTGCGTCCGCCCGCGAAGGCCAGCCCGATTGTTCTGAAGCTAAACGTGGCGCGTCTGCGTCACACGCTGGCTGGGCTTGAAAAACGTCTTGAGGGGCGCGACTGGTTGCTGGATCGCGGGTTCTCGGCGGCCGACATCATGATGGGGTTCAACATCTTCGCGGCACCTTACTATGTGAAGCTCGACGAGTTCCCGAATGTCACGGCCTATAAGGCGCGGATCGAGGCATTGCCGTCCTATCAGCGCACCGTCGCCCGCGAGGGTGAGCAACGGTTCTATGCGCAGGATTTCTATCCGGTGCCCGAGGAGTAACCCTATGGAATACGTAGAGATTTTCGAAGTCGGCCCGCGTGACGGGTTGCAAAATGAAAAGCGCCAAATCCCGACGGCGGAAAAGATCGCTCTGGTCGACCTGCTGTCCGGCGCGGGTTTCAAGCGGATCGAGATCGCCAGTTTTGTCAGCCCCAAATGGGTGCCGCAAATGGCCGACAGTGCTGATGTACTGGCTGGCATCACCCGCGCGCCGGGCGTGTCCTATGCAGCGCTGACTCCGAACATGCGCGGGTTTGAGGGCGCGGTGGCGGCGAAAGCCGACGAGATCGCCATCTTTGGCTCGGCCTCGGAAGGGTTCTCGAAAGCCAATATTAACTGCACGATTGCCGAAAGCCTTGAGCGCTTTCAGCCCGTGGCCGAGTCTGCCAAGACGGCGGGCCTTCCCATGCGCGGCTACATTTCCTGCGTGACGGACTGCCCCTATGACGGCAAGACCGATCCCGCACAGGTGGCGTGGGTCGCGAAAGAACTGCTGGCGATGGGCTGCTATGAGATTTCGCTGGGCGACACGATCGGGCAGGCGACGCCGGACAGCATTTCGGCAATGCTCGACGCCGTGTTGGGCGAGGGCGATGCGTCGAAGTTTGCGGGCCATTACCACGACACCAGTGGGCGAGCGTGCGATAATGTCGAGGCGTCGCTGGCCAAGGGCCTTCGCGTGTTTGACGCCGCTGTCGGCGGGTTGGGCGGCTGCCCTTATGCGCCGGGTGCGCAGGGCAACGTGGCGACCGAGGCCGTGTATGATCGCGTGACTGCGCTGGGCTACACCACCGGGCTGGACCGGGACATTCTTGAAAAAGCCGCCGTGATGGCGCGGCAGATGCGGGCAGGGGAGTGACCATGGCCTACGAAACCATTTCCATCTCGACCGACGAACGCGGCGTAGCCACTCTGCTTTTGGATCGTGCGGACAAGCACAACGCCATGTCGGCCCAGATGATTGAAGAGCTGACGGACGCCGCGCACAAGCTGGGCGCAGATGACGCGGTACGCGTTGTGATCCTGACCGGTGATGGCAAAAGCTTCTGCGCGGGCGGTGATCTGCGTTGGATGCAAGACCAGATGGCGGCCGATCCCGTGACCCGTGGGGTCGAAGCCAAGAAGCTGGCTATGATGTTGAATGCATTGAATGAAATGCCTAAACCTTTGATCGCGCGTGTGCAGGGGCAGGCGTTTGGTGGTGGGGTTGGCATGGCCTCGGTCTCGGACGTGTCGATCGGAGTGCAGGGGGCAAAGTACGGCCTGACCGAAACCCGTCTGGGCCTGATCCCGGCCACCATCGGCCCCTACGTTCTGGCCCGTTTGGGCGAGGCGATGGCGCGCCGCGTCTTCATGTCAGCGCGCATTTTCGATGCGGACGAAGCCGTGACATTGGGCCTGCTGGCCAAGGCCGTTGCGCCCGAGGATCTGGACGCGGCTGTTGAGGCCGAAGTGAAGCCCTATTTGTCGGTGGCCCCCGGTGCCGTGGCCGAAGCCAAAGCCTTGGCCCGCCGTCTTGGCCCGCCCATCACGGAAGAGATCATCGACGAAACCATCGCTGGTCTGGTTGCGCGCTGGGAAAGTGCCGAGGCGCAGGAAGGCATCGCGGCGTTCTTTGCAAAAGAGAAGCCAAGCTGGGCCTGATCCGCTAGGCTTTGCCGATGATTTGGGCTGGCTGGATATATGTCACGCTGATCGCGATCCTTGTGTGTTTCCAAGCCTGCATGGCGTTGGGGGCGCCTTGGGGACATCTGGCGAACGGAGGCCGCTGGCGCGGGCGCTTGCCGGGCTTCATGCGCGTGGTGGCCATCGGGCAAGGGGCTTTGCTCGCTTTCATGGGGACAGCGATAGCGGCGCGGGCTGGCATCGCATTCGACTGGCCCAACTGGACATTTTGGGCCGCCTTTGCTGTCACGATTGCCACCACAATTGCCAATCTGGCCACTCCGTCGCGTGCCGAGCGTCGCCTGTGGGGACCGGTGACCGTGGTCCTGACCCTCTGTGCGCTGCGTCTTGCGTTTGTCTAGGCACCCTCGAGCGACCGAGTGAGTCTCTTTTCCGACCCGTCACAGAAGTCGAAATGCTGCAGATGCGCGGATCGTCGGAAAGTCGACAAGGAAATTTGATTAACACGTGATGGAAATTTCCGATGAAATTCCGTCGCAGGTAGCGCTCACGCCCCTTACTTTCAACGCCATTTCGCTTAATTTCTGATCGCTCACCTGGTCAAATTCAAATGGCTGAATGCGATGGCCTGTCGGTTGACCCTGCATCGGTGCGGCGGTAAACCGCACATAGCTAGCGAAAGGCGGTAAATCCGCTTTAAAAGGAGCCACACGTGGAAGATCTTCTCCGGGAATACCTCCCCATCATCATTTTCCTCGGACTCGCCATTGTTATCGGACTTGTTCTGATCCTCGCAGCCGTCGTGCTGGCAGTCCGCAATCCCGACCCCGAAAAACTTAGTGCTTACGAATGCGGTTTCAATGCCTTCGATGACGCACGGATGAAATTTGACAGCCGGTTTTATCTGGTGGCGATCCTGTTCATCATTTTCGATCTGGAAATTGCCTTCCTGTTCCCTTGGGCCGTGGCCTTCAAGGATGTCGGGTTGGTCGGGTTCTGGTCGATGATGGTGTTCTTGGCCGTTCTGACAATCGGCTTTGCATATGAATGGAAGAAAGGGGCGCTCGAATGGGAGTGATGACCGGAGCCAACACGGCAGGCGGTGACCGCGAACACGCGACCCGTCTTCTGAACGATCAGCTGGCTGACAAAGGCTTTCTGCTGACCACTACGGATGACATCATCAACTGGGCCCGTACCGGGTCGCTGCACTGGATGACCTTCGGTCTGGCCTGCTGCGCGGTCGAGATGATGCACTCGGCGATGGCCCACTATGACCTTGAGCGTTTCGGGACTGCCCCGCGTGCGTCCCCGCGTCAGTCGGACCTGATGATCGTGGCTGGCACGCTGACCAACAAGATGGCCCCGGCACTGCGCAAAGTGTACGACCAAATGCCCGACCCGCGCTACGTGATCTCGATGGGATCCTGCGCAAACGGTGGTGGCTACTATCACTATTCCTACTCGGTGGTGCGCGGCTGTGACCGCATCGTGCCTGTGGACGTTTATGTTCCCGGCTGCCCTCCGACCGCAGAGGCACTGTTGTACGGCATCCTGCAGCTGCAACGCAAAATCCGCCGCACCGGCACGATTGTGAGGTAAGTGATGAGCGAAGCCCTGAACGAACTTGGCGCAACCATTGAAGCCAAACGCCCTGACTGTGTCCTGAGCTGGGAAGTCGCCTATGGCGAGCTGACCGTGAATGTGCCGCTGTCGGGAATTCCGGCCTTCATCGAGTTCCTGAAGACCGACAACACCTGCAAGTTCTCGACCTTGGTGGACATCACCGCCGTCGACCATCCCGAGCGTGAAGCCCGTTTCGACGTGGTTTACCACTTCCTGTCCATGTACACGAACCAGCGCATTCGCGTGAAAGTGGCCGTGCGCGAGGACGAGATGGTGCCCTCGATCACCGAGGTCCACAAGTCGGCTAACTGGTTTGAACGCGAAGTCTTCGACATGTTCGGCATCCTGTTCACAGGCCACCCGGATCTGCGCCGCATCCTGACGGATTACGGCTTCCGTGGCTTCCCGCTGCGCAAGGATTTCCCGACCACCGGCTATACCGAAGTACGCTATGACGAGGTCGAGAAGCGCGTGGTGTACGAGCCGGTAACCCTGACCCAGGATTACCGCCAGTTCGACTTCATGTCCCCGTGGGAAGGTGCAAACTACATCCTGCCCGGCGACGAGAAAACGGAAGAGGCCAAAGGCTGATCCTGATGAGTGGGCAAACCTTCATATTCTGCGTTGGGGCGACGAAGGCTGGCACAAGCTGGCTGTACGACTACCTCAATTCGCACCGGGAGTGTCAGCTTCCGGCCGTGAAGGAGCTTCACTATTTCGACGCGCTTGAGCATGGCAGCGGCGCATGGCACCGCAAGCAGCTTGAAGAGCGGATGGAAGGCGTGCGTGCCAAACTGGCGATAGACGACACGCCGAAGCCGCACCAGAAGCGTTTGCTGAAGGATGGTCAGGAGTGGCTGGATACATTTGATGGGGAAACCCGCGATGACGACGCCTATCTGAACTTTGTCCGCAGAACCTCGGGCGATGCCAAGCTGATCGGAGACTTTACGCCGGCCTATGGCATGCTGAAGGAAGCGACTTTTCGTGCGATGGCAGGGCTGACCGGCAAGGTGCGCTTTGTTTATCTGATGCGCGACCCGGTGGAGCGCATCTGGTCGAACATCCGCATGGTTGCAGGGCAGGGCGGACGTGCCGCCTTGGATGCCAAGATCAAGGGCGTTCTGGATGGAACGGCCACGAATATCCTTGAGCGGTCGAACTATCGCCGCACTTTGAACCGTCTCAGCGCGGCGATGCCGACCGAGATGTTTCACATTGAATTTTACGAACGGCTGTTCTCGCCCGACGCAATCGCGCGTCTTTGTGCCTTTTTGGGGATCACCCATGAACCGGCGCAGTTTGACCGCGTGGTGCATCGCAGCGTGTCTGCCGATCTGCCAGCAGCCCAACGGGCCCAGCTGCAAGCAGCCCTTAAACCGCAATACAATTTCGTCGAGAAGTTCATGGGTGAGCTTCCGTCGGAATGGACCCAGAAGATGGTGAGCGTATGATGGACGGATCCAACAACTTCGAAGACGCCAAGACCGGCGAACAGAAGATCCGAAACTTTAACATCAACTTCGGGCCTCAGCACCCGGCGGCACACGGCGTGCTGCGCATGGTGCTTGAGCTGGATGGCGAGATCGTCGAGCGGGCCGACCCGCATATCGGCCTTCTGCACCGTGGCACCGAAAAGCTGATGGAAAGCCGCACCTATCTACAGAACCTGCCGTATTTCGACCGGCTGGACTATGTGGCTCCGATGAACCAGGAACACGCTTGGTGTCTGGCGATCGAGAAACTGGCCGGTGTCGAAGTCCCGCGCCGTGGTCAGCTGATCCGCGTGCTGTACTCGGAAATTGGCCGTATTCTGAACCACCTTCTGAACATCACTACGCAGGCGATGGACGTCGGTGCCCTGACCCCGCCGCTGTGGGGTTTTGTGGAACGTGAAGCACTTATGGGCTTTTACGAGCGCGCTTGCGGTGCCCGCCTGCACGCAGCCTATTTCCGTCCCGGCGGTGTGCATCAGGACCTGCCGCCTGAGCTGATCGATGATATCGAGACGTGGGCCCATCATTTCCCGACGCGCATCAAGGATCTGGACGAGCTTCTGACCGAAAACCGCATCTTCAAACAGCGTAACGCTGATATTGGTGTGGTGAACGAACAGGACATTCTGGATTGGGGTTTCTCGGGCGTGATGGTCCGTGGCTCGGGTCTGGCATGGGATTTGCGCCGCGCGCAGCCCTATGAATGCTATGACGAGTTCGAGTTCCAAATTCCGGTCGGCAAGAACGGCGACTGTTATGACCGCTACCTTGTCCGTATGGAAGAGATGCGCCAGTCGCTGTCGATCATCCTGCAATGTGTTGAAAAACTGCGCGCCCCCGAAGGGCAGGGCGATGTGCTGGCCCGTGGCAAGCTGACCCCGCCCAAGCGCAGCGACATGAAACAGTCGATGGAAAGCCTGATCCATCACTTCAAGCTTTACACCGAAGGCTTCAAACTGCCTGAAGGTGAAGTATACGCCGCCGTGGAAGCGCCCAAGGGCGAGTTCGGCGTCTATCTGGTGTCGGACGGATCGAACAAACCCTATCGTTCGAAAATCCGCGCGCCCGGGTTCCTGCATCTTCAGGCAATGGACTATGTGGCCGGTGGCCACCAACTGGCTGACGTCGCCGCCATCATCGGCACCATGGACGTCGTGTTTGGGGAGATCGACCGCTAATGCTCCGCCGTTTGCATCATGAACAGCCCGAAAGCTTTGCTTTCACACCCGCCAACCTTGCGTGGGCGGAAGGGCAGATCACGAAATATCCCGAGGGGCGTCAGGCCTCGGCGGTGATCCCGCTTCTGTGGCGGGCGCAGGAACAGGAAGGCTGGCTGACCAAGCCCGCGATTGAAGCTGTGGCTGACATGCTGGGCATGGCCTATATCCGCGTGCTGGAAGTCGCCTCGTTCTATTTCATGTTCCAACTGCAGCCGGTTGGATCTGTTGCGCATATCCAGATTTGCGGCACGACGGGCTGCATGATCTGCGGTGCGGAAGACCTGATCGCCGTCTGCCGCGAGAAGATCGCCGACAAGCCGCATGTTGTGTCGGACGACAGCAAGCTGAGCTGGGAAGAGGTCGAGTGCCTTGGCTCCTGTACCAACGCGCCGATGGCTCAGATCGGGAAAGACTATTACGAAGATCTGACCGCCGAGAGCTTCGCCAAGATCGTGGACGAGCTACGTGCAGGCAATGTTCCCACGCCCGGTCCGCAAAACGGTCGCTATGCGGCCGAGCCTCTGTCCGGTCTAACTTCGCTGACCGAATATGACAGCGGCAAGACGCAGTATAACGCCTCGGTTCAGCTGGCCACCGACATCGGCGACACGGTCAAGCGCATCGACGGCACCGAAGTTCCGCTTTTGACGCCGTGGATTGGCAAAGACGGGACCGTAGCAGGCCGCAATGCCGCCGCACCGACGCCGAAAGCACCTGCGACTGGCAAGACCGCTGCTCAGCAAGCCAAACCGGCGGCCAAAAAAGCTGCACCGAAAAAAGCCGAGAAGGTAGAGGCCGCGCCTGCTGTCACTGGTAAGGCGAAGAAACCCCGCACCATGAAAGCCCCCCGCAAAGCGGGCGCGGATGATCTGAAACAGCTTAAGGGTGTTGGTCCCAAGCTGGAGCAGACCCTGAACGAGCTGGGTTTCTGGCATTTCGACCAGATCGCCAAATGGGGCGCGGACGAGATCGCATGGGTTGATGACAACCTGAAATTCAAAGGCCGGATCGAACGGGACGGCTGGATTGAGCAAGCCAAGACCCTGGCTGAGGGCGGAGAGACCGAGTTCTCGTCCAAGGTCAAAAAGGGCAAGGTTTACTAAGGAATGGGAATGGCTACTGATCCTCAAAACAACATCAAACGGCAGGGGCGTCTGGCGGCAATCGTCATCGCTGTGACCGGATTGTTGTGGGTCGGAAGCACCTTTGCTGGCAACTCCCTCGGCTGGTCCAACCGGACCATGGCCCTGATGGACATGCTGGCGCTGGCCGGGTTCGTTTTCGGACTGGTCGTAACGTATCGGATCTGGCGCGCGCGTCAGACGGATGAAGGATAGAAGCTAATGCTGCAGGATAAAGACCGGATCTTTACCAACCTCTATGGCATGCACGAGCGTACCCTTGCGGGCGCCAAAGCGCGCGGTCACTGGGACGGCACAGCCGGGATCATCAAAAAAGGTCGCGACTGGATCATCGACCAGATGAAAGCCTCGGGCCTGCGGGGTCGTGGTGGGGCGGGTTTCCCGACCGGTCTGAAATGGTCCTTCATGCCGAAAGAAAGCGACGGGCGTCCGGCCTATCTGGTGATCAACGCCGACGAATCCGAGCCGGGTACCTGTAAAGACCGCGAGATCATGCGCCATGATCCGCACACACTGATCGAAGGCGCGCTGATCGCGTCCTTCGCGATGAATGCAAATACCGCCTACATCTACATCCGTGGCGAGTTCATCCGCGAGCGTGAAGCGCTGCAAGCGGCGATTGACGAAGCCTATGACGCGGGTCTGCTGGGCAAGAACGCTGCGAAATCCGGTTGGGATTTCGACCTGTTCCTGCATCACGGTGCGGGCGCTTATATCTGCGGTGAAGAAACCGCGCTGATCGAAAGCCTTGAAGGCAAAAAAGGCATGCCCCGCATGAAGCCGCCATTTCCGGCGGGTGCGGGTTTGTATGGCTGCCCGACCACGGTGAACAACGTGGAATCGATTGCTGTTGTCCCGACCATCCTGCGCCGTGGTCCCGAATGGTTCGCGGGCTTTGGCCGCGCCAATAACGCGGGCACGAAGCTCTTTGGCATTTCGGGTCACGTGAACAACCCGTGCGTGGTGGAAGAGGCGATGTCGATCAGCTTTGAAGAACTGATCGAGAAGCATTGCGGCGGTATTCGCGGCGGCTGGGACAACCTGAAAGCGGTTATTCCGGGCGGCTCCTCTGTGCCGTGTGTCCGCGCCGAGAACATGCGCGACGCGATCATGGATTTCGACTATCTGCGCGGCGAGCTGGGCTCGGGCCTTGGGACCGCGGCTGTGATCGTCATGGACCAGTCCACCGATATCATCAAAGCCATCTGGCGTCTGTCGAAGTTCTATAAGCACGAAAGCTGCGGCCAGTGTACGCCGTGCCGTGAAGGCACCGGCTGGATGATGCGCGTGATGGATCGTCTGGTGAAAGGCGAGGCCGATGTGGAAGAGATCGACATGCTGTGGGACGTGACCAAGCAGGTCGAAGGTCACACGATCTGTGCGCTGGGGGATGCGGCCGCATGGCCGATCCAGGGCCTGATCAACAACTTCCGCGACGAAATCGAAGACCGCATTCGCGTAAACAAACAGGGCAAGGTCAGCATCGCTGCTGAGTAAGCAGACGGTTGACCGGGTAGAGGCGAGACAATGATCAAGCAGAACAACATACTGAAAACAGGCGGTTTCCCGCCCGTTTCAGCGCGTTGTTATTGCATGACAGCGCCGTGCATCACCATCTCCTTTCTACGAAAAGGAGATTTGACATGATGCGTATTCGTACTGTTTTTCTGGCCACTGCCCTGACGGCACTTGCTGGCGCTGGGATGGCATCTGCCACCGACTATGATCTGCTGCGCAAAGATGCACGGATGCATAATGAACTGCTGGGCGCCTCGGTTGCCTATCTGATCGACGAAAACTGTGACGCGCTGAAGCTGCGCAAGCTGCGCCTTTTGAACAAGGCCTTTTCGCTGCGCAAGCACGCCATGTCACTGGGCTTCTCGCATGGCGAGGTCATGGCTTACGTGGACAGCGACATCGAACAGGACCGTTTCCGTGCCATCGCCGAGCCTCTGCTGGCGTCGAAAGGCGTGGTTGCGGGTCAGGAAGAAACCTATTGCACGGTGGGCCGTGCCGAAATTGAAAAACGTTCTTTTGCGGGCTCGTTACTGTACGAGCGCTGAGGGCAAGACTGTGTGGGCACGGTGAAAACACCGGCTCATGAAACGAAAAAGGGACCGTGATGAGCGACCTGAAAAAGATCGTCATTGACGACATGGAAGTCGAAGTGGACGGCGCGATGACGCTGATCCAGGCATGTGAAGTGGCCGGGATCGAGGTTCCGCGTTTCTGCTATCACGAGCGTCTGTCGATTGCGGGCAACTGCCGCATGTGTCTGGTCGAGGTCGTGGGCGGTCCGCCCAAGCCAGCAGCCTCTTGCGCCATGCAGGTGCGCGATCTGCGCCCCGGCCCAGAAGGCCAACCTCCGGTCGTGAAAACCAACTCGCCCATGGTCAAGAAGGCCCGCGAAGGCGTGATGGAATTCATGCTGATCAACCACCCGCTGGATTGTCCGATTTGCGACCAAGGTGGCGAATGCGACCTTCAGGATCAGGCGATGGCCTATGGCATGTCCGGCACGCGTTTTAACGAGATGAAGCGCTCGGTCGATGATCTGGATCTGGGGCCGCTGGTCTCGACCGCGATGACCCGCTGTATTTCCTGCACCCGCTGCGTGCGTTTCACGTCGGAAATCGCTGGCATCACGCAGATGGGCCAGACTGGTCGCGGCGAAGACGCCGAGATCACCAGCTATCTGAACCAGACGCTGGACAGCAACATGCAGGGCAACATCATCGACCTTTGCCCGGTTGGTGCTCTGACCTCGAAACCTTATGCGTTCACCGCCCGCCCGTGGGAACTGACCAAGACCGAGACCATCGACGTGATGGACGCGCTTGGCTCGAATATCCGCGTGGACACCAAGGGTCGTGAAGTCATGCGTGTGCTGCCGCGTAACCATGATGGTGTGAACGAAGAGTGGATTTCGGACAAGACGCGTTTCATCTGGGACGGTCTGCGTCGTCAGCGTCTGGACGTGCCTTACATCCGCGAAAACGGCAAATTGCGCAAAGCCACCTGGGGGGAGGCTCTGTCGAAAGCTGCCGAGGCGCTGAAAGGTGCGGGTAAGGTCGCCGGTCTGATCGGTGATCTGGCCTCGGCCGAGGCGACGTTCTCGCTCAAGACCATCGTCGAGGGTCTGGGTGGCAACGTGGAATGCCGCACCGATAACGCACGTCTGCCGATTGACAACCGCTCGGGCTATGTGGGCACCGCGTCGATCGAAGATATCGACAACGCCAAGTTCATTCAGCTGATCGGCACCAACCCGCGTGTTGAAGCTCCGGTTCTGAACGCCCGCATCCGCAAGGCGTGGCTGAAAGGTGCCGAGGTCGGTTTGGTCGGTGAAGCTGTCGATCTGACCTATGACTACGCACATGTGGGCAATGACCGCGCCGCGCTGGAAAGCATCGTGGGCAAGGATTACGGCGCCGTGAAAGACGCACCGAGCGTGGTGATCGTCGGGCAGGGCGCTTTGCGTGAAGCTGACGGTTTGGCTGTCCTGTCCAATGCCATGAAACTGGCTGAAGACACTGGATCGAAGCTGATGATCCTGCACACTGCGGCTGGCCGCGTGGGCGCGATGGATCTGGGCGCTGTCACCGAAGGTGGCATGGAAGCGGCAACTGCTGGTGCTGACGTCATCTTCAACATGGGCGCCGACGAGATTGAAATCGCAGACGGTCCCTTTGTTATCTATCAGGGCAGCCACGGTGACCGCGGCGCGATGCGCGCCGACGTGATCCTGCCGGGCGCTGCTTACACGGAAGAAAGCGGTCTGTTCGTGAACACCGAGGGCCGCCCGCAGGTTGCCCTGCGCGCCAACTTCGCACCGGGCGAGGCCAAGGAAAACTGGGCCATCCTGCGTGCGCTGTCGGCTGAACTGGGCGCGACCCTGCCTTGGGACACCCAAGCTGGCCTGCGCCGCGCCATGGTTGAAGCGGCTCCGGTTCTGGGCGGCGTCGATCAGGTGGCTGAGAATGAATGGCAGGCACTGCCGGTCGAGAAGATGGGCAACGCGTCCTTCCGCTATGTGATTGGCGACTTCTATCTGACCAACCCGATTGCTCGGGCGTCGGAAGTTATGGCTGAACTGTCCGCACAAGCGCGCGCCCGCACGGGTGCGCCGCTGGCTGCTGAATGAATATGGAATACCTACGGTCTGAGGGCATGAAGAGATATGTATGAATTCTTCACCACAACAAACTTAGGCATCGCGCTTTTGATCATTGGTCAGTGTCTGCTGATCGTGGTCCCGCTTCTGGTGGCGCTGGCCTTTCTGCTCTATTTCGACCGCAAGGTCTGGGCAGCCGTTCAGCTGCGCAAAGGCCCCAACGTTGTTGGCGCTTTCGGCGTGCTGCAATCCTTTGCGGACTTCCTGAAATACGTGCTGAAGGAAATCGTGGTGCCTGCGGGTGCGGACCGGTTTGTCTTTATGCTGGCCCCGATGCTGAGCTTCGTGCTTGCGATGGTCGCCTGGGCGGTAATCCCGTTCAACGACGGCTGGGTGCTGGCGGATGTGAACGTCGCGATCCTGTTCGTCTTCGCGGTCTCCTCGCTCGAGGTCTACGGCGTGATCATGGGCGGCTGGGCATCGAACTCGAAATACCCTTTCCTTGGCTCGCTTCGCTCGGCAGCACAGATGATTTCTTACGAAGTCTCGATCGGCCTGATCATCATCGGTGTGATCATCTCGACTGGCTCGATGAACTTCGGTGACATCGTGAACGCACAGGACGGTGCTGGCCTCTTCAGCTGGTACTGGCTGCCGCACTTCCCGATGGTCTTCCTGTTCCTGATCTCGGCGCTGGCTGAAACCAACCGCCCACCGTTTGACCTTCCAGAAGCGGAATCCGAACTGGTTGCTGGCTATCAGGTTGAATACTCGTCGACCCCGTTCCTGCTGTTCATGATCGGTGAATATGTGGCCATCGTTCTGATGTGTACGCTGATCTCGATCCTGTTCTTCGGTGGCTGGCTGTCGCCGGTCGAGGCGCTGCCGGATGGCATCCTGTGGCTGTTTGCGAAGATTTTCTTCTTCTTCTTCGTCTTCTCGATGGTGAAGGCCATCACGCCGCGCTACCGCTATGACCAACTGATGCGCATTGGCTGGAAAGTCTTCCTGCCGCTGTCGCTGGGTTGGGTCGTGCTGGTCGCATTCTTCGCCCAATACGGGGCATTCTGGGGCGCTTATGCCCGCTGGACTGTGGGGGGCTGATCAATGGCTTTTGATTACGCACGCGCAACGAAGTACTTCCTGCTGATGGACTTCATGAAAGGGTTCCAGCTGGGCCTGAAGTACTTCTTCTCGAAGAAGGCGACGATCAACTACCCGTTCGAAAAGGGCCCGCTGTCGCCGCGCTTCCGTGGTGAACACGCACTGCGCCGTTATCCCAACGGGGAAGAGCGCTGCATCGCCTGTAAACTGTGCGAGGCAATCTGCCCCGCCCAAGCGATCACCATCGACGCGGAACCCCGCGAAGACGGCTCGCGCCGCACCACGCGCTATGACATCGACATGACCAAATGCATCTATTGCGGCTTCTGTCAGGAAGCCTGCCCGGTGGATGCGATTGTCGAAGGTCCGAATTTCGAGTTCGCGACGGAAACCCGCGAAGAGCTGTTCTATGACAAAGCAAAACTGCTTGAGAACGGCGAACGCTGGGAAGCCGAGATCGCGCGCAACATCGAACTTGACGCGCCCTATCGCTGAGGAGCATCCAATGGACGACTTTTCCAAGAAATACGCTGAAATGCTGGAGCAGGGCACCTTGATGCTCCGCGCCTTCAACCCCGCGCTCGAGAAGTTCGTTCCCGAGGGTTTGGACAAGCTGATGCCCACCATGCCGAAAGACATGATGGACATGATGTTTGGCAATGCCTTCAACAAGGATGGTCTGGACACGAAAACCCGCATGCTGGTGGCCCTTGCCGGGCTAGTGGCGGCGGGCGCGCAGGCCGGACCTCAGCTGAAAGTGACTGTGCGCCATGCTTTGGAAGCGGGTGCTACCGAAAAAGAGATCGCGGAAGTGATCTATCAAATGTCCATGTTGGGCGGCCTGCCGGCGATGAACCGGGCGCTTGAAGAAGCAAATGCCGTCTTTGCCGAAAACGAGGAGGGGAACGCATGAGCGTTGCCGATTTCGCCTTTTACCTCTTTGCCCTGACCACCGTGGTCGGCGGGTTCTTTACCGTGATGGCAAGAAACCCCGTGCACTCGGTCCTGTGGCTGATCACTGCCTTCATTGGAGCCACCGGTCTGTTTGTCCTGCTGGGCGCCGAGTTCGTGGCGATGCTGCTGATGATCGTCTATGTGGGCGCGGTTGCGGTGTTGTTCCTGTTTGTCGTCATGATGCTGGACGTTGATTTCGCCGCCCTGAAGGCCGAGATGTCGAAATCTCTGCCGCTGGCACTGCTGATCGGTGTGATCCTGCTGATGGAACTGGGCACCATCTTCGGTGTGTGGCAGTTCGCTGACGGGGCCGAGGCCGCACGTGCTTCTGTCACCCCCGCGCTGGACGTTGCCCACAATACCGAGGCTCTGGGCCAGATCCTCTATACCCAATACATCCTGCTCTTCCAGCTGGCAGGTCTGATCCTGCTGGTCGCCATGATCGGCGCGATCGTCCTGACCCTGCGCCACCGCACGAATGTGAAGCGCCAGAACGTGATGGCCCAGATGCACCGCGACCCGGCCAAAGCGATGGAGATCATCGACGTGAAACCGGGGCAGGGGCTTTAAGAGGCTGAGATGAACAAGAATAAAACGATGTGGGCGCTAGACGATGCGTCCGGAATGGAAGGGACAAAATGGTAGGTCTTGAACATTATCTCGCAGTTGGTGCGGCGCTGTTCGTCATCGGCATTTTCGGGCTCTTCCTGAACCGTAAGAACGTCATCATCCTGCTGATGTCGATCGAATTGATGCTTCTATCGGTGAATATCAACCTTGTCGCCTTTTCGTCCTATCTGGGCGATCTGACGGGGCAGGTCTTCACGCTCTTTGTACTGACCGTGGCCGCTGCTGAAGCCGCCATTGGTCTGGCGATCCTTGTCAGCTTCTTCCGCAACCGCGGCACAATCGCTGTCGAAGATGTCAACGTGATGAAAGGCTAACCAAGAATGGTACAGTTCATCCTTTTTGCCCCGCTTTTTGGCGCGTTGGTCGCTGGCTTCGGCCACCGGTTCATCGGAGACAAGGGCGCGCAGATCCTGACAACAGCCTTGCTGTTCTGGTCGGCGTTCCTGTCGTGGATCACCTTCTTTGGCCTTGGCTCCGAGACACAGACCATCCACCTAATGGATTGGGTGCAGTCGGGCAGCCTGTCGGTTGACTGGTCGATCCGTCTGGACCGTCTGACCGCGATCATGCTGGTTGTTGTGACCTCGGTCTCGTCGCTGGTTCACCTTTATTCGATGGGCTATATGGCCCACGATCCGCAGTTCGAGGGCGAAAGCTATCGCCCCCGCTTCTTCGCCTATCTGTCCTTCTTCACCTTCACCATGTTGATGCTTGTGACCTCGGACAACCTCTTGCAGATGTTCTTCGGCTGGGAGGGTGTGGGTGTTGCTTCGTACCTGCTGATCGGCTTTTACTACAAGAAACCCTCGGCCAACGCGGCGGCGATCAAAGCCTTTGTTGTAAACCGCGTGGGTGACTTTGGCTTCGCGCTGGGGATCTTCGGCCTGTTCTACATGACCGACAGCATCCGCTTTGACGACGTGTTTGCAGCCGCACCTGCGCTGGCGGAAACCAACATCCACTTCCTGTGGACGGATTGGAACGCTGCCAACCTGCTGGCCTTCCTGCTGTTTGTTGGCGCGATGGGTAAATCGGCGCAGCTGATCCTGCACACCTGGCTTCCGGACGCGATGGAAGGTCCGACCCCGGTGTCGGCGCTGATCCACGCCGCGACCATGGTGACCGCGGGTGTCTTCCTGGTCTGCCGCATGTCGCCCCTGATGGAATACGCGCCCGAGGCGACCAACTTCATCGTCTTCCTTGGCGCCACCACCGCGTTCTTCGCGGCCACCGTGGGCCTTGTGCAAAACGACATCAAACGCGTGATTGCATATTCGACCTGTTCGCAGCTGGGCTACATGTTCGTGGCTGCAGGCGTCGGCGTCTATTCGGTCGCCATGTTCCACCTGTTCACCCACGCCTTCTTCAAGGCGATGCTGTTCCTTGGTGCCGGTTCGGTTATCCACGGAATGCATCACGAGCAGGACATGAGGAACTATGGCAACCTGCGTAAGAAGCTGCCCATCACTTTCTGGGCGATGATGATCGGTACGCTGGCCATCACCGGTGTCGGCATCCCGCTGACCACCATCGGCTTTGCAGGCTTCCTGTCGAAAGACGCTGTGATTGAAAGCGCATTTGCAGGCACCAATGGCGGATACGCCTTCTGGATGCTTGTCATCGCAGCGCTGTTCACCAGCTTCTACAGCTGGCGTCTGATGTTCATGACCTTCTATGGCAAACAGCGCGGCGACAAGCACACGCACGAGCATGCCCATGAAAGCCCGCTGGTCATGACCATCCCGCTGGGTGTTCTGGCCATTGGTGCGATCTTTGCCGGTATGATCTGGTATGGCCCGTTCTTCGGTAAAGAAGACAAAGTGAATCAGTTCTTCGGCATCGAGGCGCATGCTTCGGCGACCCATGGCGAAGCTGCTGATAGTCACGGCGATGATCATGCAGAGGATACGCACGCTGACGAAGGCCACGCCACGGAAGAAGCGCATGCTGAAACAATGGCAGATCCAGCCCATGCGGCTGTTGCAGCTGCCCATCACGGCGAAGCACCGAAAGGGGCCATCTTCATGCACCCGGACAACCACGTCCTGCATGACGCGCATTATGTGCCGAAATGGGTCAAGGTCTCGCCCTTTATTGCGATGATCATCGGTTTCGCCACGGCCTTCTGGTTCTACATCCTGAACCCGTCGTTGCCCAAGCGTCTCGCGGCCACGTTCCCGCTGGTCTACAACTTCCTTCTGAACAAATGGTACTTCGACGAGATCTACGACATCCTCTTCGTGAAACCTGCGTTCATCGTTGGGCGGTTCCTGTGGAAGCGCGGTGACGGCAACGTGATTGACGGCTTCCTGAATGGTGTGGCGATGGGCATCGTGCCTTGGTTCACCAAACAGGCTGGCCGTGCACAGACCGGTTACGTCTTCTCTTATGCCTTCGCGATGGTCCTTGGCATCGTCGCCTTGGTGACAATCATGATTATCTTCAGCGGTGGAGCGCACTAATGAACAACCTGCTTTCCATCATCACCTTCCTGCCGCTGGTCGCGGCGGTGATCCTCGCGCTGTTCTTGCGCGGCGATGACGAAGCGGCCGCGCGCAACGCGAAATATCTTGCGCTGGCAGCGACGGTTGCAACCTTCCTTTTCTCGCTTCTGGTGCTTGTCGGGTTTGATCCCGCGGACACCGGCTTCCAGTTTGTGGAAGAGGGCGAGTGGATCATGGGTCTGAAGTATAAGATGGGCGTCGACGGGATCTCGGTCCTATTTGTGATGCTCACCACCTTCATGATGCCTCTGACCATCTGGGCCAGCTGGGGCGTGACGTCGCGCGTGAAGGAATACATGATCGCCTTCCTGCTGCTCGAGACCCTAATGCTGGGCGTCTTCATGGCGCTGGATTTGGTGCTGTTCTACCTGTTCTTCGAAGCAGGTCTGATCCCGATGTTCCTGATCATCGGTATCTGGGGCGGCAAAGAGCGCATCTACGCATCCTTCAAGTTCTTCCTTTATACGTTCCTTGGCTCGGTCCTGATGCTGGTTGCGATGATCTATATGTTCGTCGACGCAGGCACGACGGATATTCCGACGTTGACGGCACACAAGTTTGGTTCGGAAGACTTCAGCCTTCTGGGCATCCAGATCGTAGGTGGCGCACAAACGCTTCTGTTCTTGGCCTTCTTTGCAAGCTTCGCAGTGAAGATGCCGATGTGGCCGGTCCACACCTGGTTGCCTGACGCACACGTTCAAGCGCCAACTGCAGGTTCGGTTGTGCTGGCTGCGATCCTGCTGAAAATGGGCGGCTACGGCTTCCTGCGCTTCAGCTTGCCGATGTTCCCCGTCGGGGCCGATGTCATGGCCTGCTTCGTTCTGTGGATGTCGGCGATTGCCATCGTCTATACTTCGCTGGTGGCGCTGGTTCAGGAAGACATGAAAAAGCTGATCGCCTATTCGTCGGTTGCCCACATGGGTTATGTCACTGCCGGTATCTTCTCGCTAAACCAACAAGGTCTGGACGGGGCGATCTTCCAGATGATCAGCCACGGCTTCATCTCGGGCGCGCTCTTCCTGTGTGTGGGAGTCATCTATGACCGCATGCACACCCGCGACATCGACGCCTATGGTGGCCTTGTGAACCGCATGCCGGCCTACGCGCTGATCTTCATGTTCTTCACCATGGCGAACGTGGGCCTGCCGGGCACTTCGGGTTTTGTCGGTGAATTCCTGACGCTGGTCGGCATGTTCAAAGCCAATACCTGGGTGGCCTTGGTTGCGACCTCGGGTGTGATCTTCTCGGCCGCTTATGCGCTGTACCTCTATCGCCGCGTCGTCTTTGGCGACCTGATCAAGGAAAGCCTGAAGTCGATCACTGAAATGAACGCTCGCGAGAAAGCAATCTTCGCACCGCTCGTCTTCATGACCCTGCTTCTGGGTGTCTACCCATCACTGGTCACGGACATCATTGGCCCCTCGGTCGAGGCGCTTCTGACCAACTTCCACGCCGCTATCCCTGCAGACGCAGAGATGGCTCAGGCCGCAGCGCATTAAGGAGAGCGAAAGATGAGCTCTGTTGATATTCAAACGGTTCTGCCTGAGCTGATCCTTGCGGTCTATGCGATGGTGGCGCTTCTGGGCGCGGTCTATACGTCGAAGGACGGGCTGGCCAAGCCGATCACCTGGATCACTGGCGCCGTCATGGTGCTTGTGGCCCTGATGGTCGCAGGCGGAGACGGCAACACAGCGGCCTTCGGCGGCATGTTCCTGGACGATGCGTATTCGCGTTTCGCTAAGGTTGCGATCCTTCTGGCCGCCGCTGCGGTTCTGGTCATGGGCGAGGCAACCATGTCGCGCCGTGGCCTGCTGAAATTCGAGTATCCGATCCTCGTGACGCTCGGCACTGTTGGTATGATGGTCATGGTCTCGGCTGGTGATCTGATGACGCTCTACATGGGCCTCGAACTGCAGTCGTTGTCGCTTTACGTCGTTGCGTCGCTGAACCGCGATAGCGTGAAGTCGACCGAAGCCGGTCTGAAATACTTCGTTCTGGGCGCGTTGTCCTCGGGCCTGCTGCTCTACGGTTCGTCGCTGGTCTACGGCTATTCGGGTACCACACTGTTCTCGGGCATTATCGAGGCCGCAAACCACGGTCAGGTTGGCCTTGGTCTGCTGATCGGTCTGGTCTTTGTGACCGCTGGTCTGGCCTTCAAGGTATCCGCCGTACCGTTCCACATGTGGACGCCGGACGTGTACGAAGGCGCACCGACCCCGGTTACCGCCTTCTTCGCCACCGCGCCGAAACTGGCCGCAATGGGCCTGTTCGCCCGTGTTCTGTTTGACGCTTTCGGTCAGGCCGTTGGCGACTGGCAGCAGATCATCGCGCTTCTGGCTGTGCTATCCATGTTCCTTGGTGCTTTCGCTGCGATCGGACAAACCAACATCAAGCGTCTGATGGCGTACTCATCCATTGCCCATATGGGTTTTGCCCTGCTGGGTCTGGCCGCGGGCAGCGAGTATGGCGTTCAGGCGATGCTGCTTTACATGGCCGTCTACCTGACCATGAACATCGGGACCTTCGCCTTCATCATGTCGATGGAGCGTGACGGTCGTCCCGTCACCGACATCGCGGCGCTGAACCAGTTCGCCGTGAACGATAAACTGAAGGGTCTGGCCATGCTGATCCTCTTGTTCTCGCTGGCAGGTGTGCCGCCGATGCTGGGCTTCTTCGCCAAATATGGTGTGCTGATCGCCGCCGTTCAGGCCGGAATGGCGTGGCTGGCGGTTGCTGGTGTGATCGCTTCGGTGATCGGTGCCTTCTACTACCTGCGCATCGTGTACTTCATGTATTTCGGTGAAGAAGGCGAAGGGCTGGAGCTGAACATGTCGCCTGCCGCATGGGCTGCTCTGATGGGATCGGCTGCGATCATCCTTCTGGGTGTCGTGAACTTCTTCGGCATCGAAGGCGCCGCTGCTGCGGCTGCTGAAGCCCTTGTCAAATAACGCGCTGCCCAAATGGCCCGAAGGTGTTGAGAAACGCGTTCTGGCCAGTGTGGACAGCACCAATGAAGAGGCCCGGCGTATCGCGCCGGGCCTTTTGGGCCCCACATGGGTGCTTGCGCATCAGCAAACCGCCGGGCGCGGACGGCGGGGCAGGCCATGGGCCGCACCGCGCGGCCACTTCTCGGCGACGCTGGTCATGCGTCCGAACGAGACCCCGGATAAGGTCGCGCTACGCAGCTTCGTGGCATCTTTGGCGCTTTATGATGCATTCGCCACGGCCACCGGGCGCACTAGCGGATTGTCGTTGAAATGGCCCAATGACGTGCTTCTGAATGGCGGTAAGGTGGCCGGCATCCTTCTGGAAAGCGCGGGCCTTGCAGGGGGGCAGGTCAGCCACATCGCTATTGGGATCGGCGTAAACCTGATCGACGCACCACAGACGGAACAGGTCGAAGCCACCGCCGTGGCGCCCGTCAGTCTGGCTGGAGAGACGGGCGTGCAGCTGACACCCGAGGAGTTTTTGGGCTTTTTGGCTCCGGCTTATCAGCACTTTGAGTCCCAGTTCACCACCTACGGGTTCGAGCCAATTCGCGAGGCGTGGCTGGCCCGTGCCGCCCGTCTTGGGGAAGTCATTACCGCCCGCACGACGCGCGACGAATACGTGGGACGATTTGAAACAGTGGACGCGCAGGGCAACCTTGTCCTATCAACAGCAAAATCCCGCGAGGTCATCCCCGCGGCCGAGATCTTTTTCTGAAGGAGTGGCCCATGCTTCTGGCCATTGACTGCGGCAACACGAACACCGTTTTCTCGATCTGGGATGGCGAAAAATTCCTGTGCACGCTCAGAACATCGACCCACCATTCGCGCACGGCGGATGCCTATTTCACGTGGTTCTCGACGCTGATCAATCACTACAAGATTGATCCACAGATTTCGGGCGTGGTGATCAGCTCGACCGTGCCGCGCGTGGTGTGGAACCTGCGCGTGTTTGCAGATCGTTTCTTTGGCTTGCGGCCGCTGGTTGTCGGCAAACCTGACTGCCTGCTGCCGGTTGCACCGCGCGTGGATCAGGGGACTACGCCCGGCCCTGACCGTCTGGCCAACGCCGTGGCCGGGTTCGAGCGTTATGGTGGCGATTGCATGGTTGTCGATTTTGGGACAGCCACGAATATCGACGTGGTCGCGCATGACGGGGCCTATATCGGCGGCGTGATCGCGCCCGGTGTAAACCTGTCGCTGGAAGCGCTGCACCAAGGGGCCGCCGCGCTGCCGCATGTGGACGTCACCCAGCCTGACAAGGTTATCGGCACCAACACCGTGGGCTGCATCCAGTCTGGCATCTTCTGGGGCTATGTTGGCCTTGTGCAAGGGCTGGTGCAGAAGGTGAAAGACGAATACGGCCTTCCCATGAAGGTCATCGGAACAGGAGGGCTGGCGCCGCTCTTTGAACAAGGCGCGCATCTATACGACGAGATCGATGAAGATCTAACCATGCACGGGCTTGTGCGCATCTATGATTACAACAAGGAACAGGGCAACATATGAGTGCTGACCGTCTGATTTACCTCCCGCTGGGGGGCGCCGGCGAGATCGGCATGAACGCCTATGTCTATGGCTATGGCAAGCCCGGTAAAGAACGCCTGATCCTTGTGGATCTGGGCGTGACCTTCCCGGATATGGACACGACGCCGGGCGTGAACCTGATCATGCCCGATATCTCGTGGTTGGTTGAAAACGTCGATCGCCTGGAAGCCATCTTCATCACCCACGCGCACGAGGATCACGTGGGCGCGGTGGGCCGTCTGTATTCGAAACTAAAGGCGCCGATCCACGCGCGCCCCTTCACACGCTATCATGCGCAACGCAAGCTGGAGGAAGCGGGGCAGGTGCCCGAGGTCGTGATCACCGCCGATGTTTATCCGCAGGTGATCGAGGCCGGACCGTTCAAGGTCAGCTATCTGCCGCTCAGCCACTCGATCCCAGAAAGCGCGGGTCTGATCATCGACACGCCTGCTGGTCGCATCGTGCATACAGGCGACTTCAAACTGGACGAGACCCCGGTGCTGGGCGACGCGTTTGATGAAGAATTGTGGCGCGAGGTGGCAAAGCCGGGCGTGAAAGCGCTGGTGTGCGATTCAACCAACGTGTTCTCGCCTGCACCGGGCCGGTCCGAAGCCGAAGTTGGTCCTGAACTGGTCGAACTGCTGAAAGATGCGCCACATATGGTCGTGGCAACCACCTTTGCCTCGAACGTCGCACGGGTGAAGCAGTTGGCGGACGCGGGCAAAGCAGCGGGTCGTTCGGTTTGTTTGCTGGGCCGAGCGATGCGTCGGATGATTCAGGCGGGGATCGAAACATCGGTCCTGCACGACTTCCCGACAACCGTAACGCCAGAAGATGCCCGCGACATCCCGCGTGAAAACCTGATGCTGATCGTAACCGGATCGCAGGGCGAACGCCGTGCGGCCTCGGCGCAGCTGGCGAGAGGCAAATATATGGGGCTGTCCATGGCGGAAGGGGACATGTTCCTGTTCTCGTCCAAGACCATTCCGGGCAACGAGCGCGGTGTGATCCGCATCATGAACGCGTTCTCGGAAATGGGCGTGGAGCTGGTCGCTGAAAATGACCGCTATCACGTCTCGGGCCACGCGAACCGCCCCGATTTGCAACGCGTACACGAGATCATCAACCCGCAAATGGTCATTCCCATGCACGGCGAACACCGCCATTTGCGCGAACATGCCAAACTGGCCGAGAAGGGAGGACGTCCTTCGATGGTCGTGGTGAACGGCGCTGTCTGTGACCTGACCAGTGACGTGCCGCATGTGGTGGAGCATGTTGAAACGGATCGGATTTATCTGGATGGCGACATCTTGATTGGCGCGCTGGACGGGATCGTCCGCGACCGGATCCGATTGGCCCTGAACGGGCACGTGATTGTAAACGTGATCCTAGACGGCAACGAACCTCTGGGCGAACCCTGGGTCGAACTGATGGGCCTGCCCGAGGTTGGTCACTCAAACGCGCCGCTTGTGGATGTGTTGGAAGAGGATCTGGGCCAGTTCCTGATGCGTGCGTCCAACAAGACGTTGCGCGACGAGGACAAGCTGGGGGACGAGCTAAAACGCATCGCGCGCAAGTCCACCAATGACGAGATTGGGCGAAAGCCGGAAGTCACGGTTGTCGTCAGCCGGTTGGAATAAGCGGGGGGCCTTTGGGCCCCTTTTCTTACTTAGATGTCGCCATAGTTCGGGCTGCGGCGGATCAACCACTGTCCCGCAGGACCGCACATCACGATTTCCCACTCGGTCTCGGACGTAAACTTCTGCACGGCGCGATAAACGCCGTGCTGAGAGCTGTTCGGATCTGGCCGCCAGTCGTCGCCAAGGATGAAGCCCCCCGGTTTGACCTGCTGTGACAGGGCCTGAACCTCGCGATAGGTGTCCTCATACGTGTGGCTTGCATCCAGATAGGCCCAGTCCAGTGGCTCATCGATCATATTAGCGCAGTCCGGATAGAACCCTTCGATCACGTGGCATTCAATGTCCGGGTAGAGCGTGCAGCGGAGGATAGTTTCCTGTTGCGCCAGTTCGGTGGTAAGCTCACCCCCGTTCACATAGGGTCCTTTTCCCCAGCCGAAGGTCTCGCCCAGTTGGGTCCAAGGATCGATCAGAAAAAGCCTCCGCGGCCGGACGTGTTCACAGATCAGCGCAGAGAAATGGCCACGAAACACGCCAATCTCTGCACCGACCGAGTTTTTTGGCAGCATATCAAGGATGTAGCGGCGCCTTTTTAGACGGTTGATCTCGGACTGCGGAAAGGGAAGCGCATCATGGGTCAGCGCCAGAGAGGCTTCAGCATCTTCGGGCTGAAGCCCCGTCGGGATCGCGATCCGCCGCGCCATTTAGCCTGCGCGACGCTCGTCAAAGCTTTTGGCGATGAACTCGGGCAGGTGATCGCCCATGCCCACAACCTTGTTGCCGCCACCGCGATTGTTGCCACGGCCACGTGACTTGTTGCGGTCGTTGCGTTCGGGCTTGGTTTCGGGTTTCGGCTGCTCGGCAGGGACGACCTCGGAAACGTCTTCCTTCGGCTTAGCGCTCTTGCGCTGACGGGCAGGCTTTTCGACCTTCTCCTCGTCCGGTTTCGCACGGCTGCGCTTGGGCTTTTCATCTTTCAGCGGATTGTCGACCCGCGGGACTTCTTTTTCGATCAGACGCTCAACGGCATCCAAATTCTTTTCGTCACGCGGCTCGCAGATCATGATGGCCTTGCCCTCACGCCCGGCACGTCCGGTGCGCCCGATGCGGTGAACATAGTCTTCCGCATGCCCCGGCACATCATAGTTGAACACGTGACTTACGTTCGGGATATCCAGCCCGCGTGCAGCCACGTCCGAGGCGCAGAGGAATTGAAGCGTACCAGCGCGGAACCCGTCCAGAACTTCCATGCGCTTGGATTGCTCCAGATCGCCGTGGATCGGGGCCGCGTTATAGCCGTATTTCTTTAGCGATTTCGCGCAGATATCTACGTCCGTCTTGCGGTTGCAGAAGATGATCGCGTTGGTGCATTTCTCGCCCTCGCGGTCAATCAGCGCGCGCAGAAGCTTGCGTTTCTCGCTGGCGGCACGATCGCGGCGCGAGGCCTTGAACATGCACAGTTCCTGCGTGATCGTCTCGGACGTGGTTGCCTGGCGGGCGACCTCGATCCGTTCCGGGTTCGACAGGAAGGTGTTAGTGATACGCTCGATCTCGGGTGCCATCGTGGCCGAGAAGAACAGCGTCTGGCGAGTGAACGGTGTCAGGCCGAAAATGCGTTCGATGTCGGGGATGAACCCCATGTCGAGCATCCGGTCGGCTTCATCCACCACCATGATCTGGACGCCAGTAAGCAGCAGCTTCCCGCGCTCGAAATGGTCCAGAAGGCGGCCCGGGGTTGCAATCAGAACATCAACGCCACGGTCAATCAGTTGATCTTGCTCTTTGAAGCTGACGCCGCCGATCAGAAGGGCTTTGGTCAGTTTCACGTGCTTTGCGTAAACGTCGAAGTTCTCGGCGACCTGTGCGGCCAGCTCGCGTGTGGGGCACAGCACCAACGAACGCGGCATCCGTGCGCGGGCGCGGCCACGGGCCAGAGCGGAAATCATGGGCAGCGTGAATGAGGCTGTCTTGCCGGTGCCGGTCTGGGCGATGCCCAGTACGTCGCGGCCTTCAAGGGCAGGGGGGATTGCACCCGCCTGAATTGGGGTGGGGCTTTCATAGCCCGCTTCGTCGATGGCTTTCAGCACCTTGGGGCTGAGTTTCAAGTCAGAGAATTTGGTCATGTATGTCCTGTATCACGGACATCTTACGCCCGTGCGGCTGAACGAGGGAGGCCCGTATGGCGTGCGCTTTCGCGTCCCTCTCTGATGACGAAGTGCCTAAAGAAAAAAGGAGCTAGGGTCAATGACATGGGTCAGTTTGCGTGAATCGCGGCTGAAAACGTGCCGCTGTTGCACGGATCACGCGCTTGAATGCAGCTTTGGCGAGAACCCGGCGCGCAATGCTGCGACGGTCGGAGCAGGGGTTAGAACCTGGACTTCGGCATTCGGGCGGGCGGTGGATGTGCTGTATTCGTGTTTGGAAAAGCAGCGGGCGCGGGCCCCACGCAATAGATGCGGTTTCTGGTTCAGCAGAATGAACGTTCCGTCAGGCAGGCCAGAGCAATCAGCCATATGTCGAACCTGCTGTCTGCTGCGGGTCACGCGGGCTTTGTGTAGCATCTGGTCGATCTGTTGGTGGCCCATTGGTGCGTGTGCCTTTGCCCAGGCCGACTTGAAAGCGCGATAGGCGTCGGGGCGGCAATAGGCGCAGGGACGATGGCCTGCAGCCAGTCCGACAGCCTCATCCAAGAAGAACAACGGGGTCCAAGCACGGGCTGGCATCGGTCCGTGATAACGGCCCTTGGGATGCGTCAAGTCACAGATGATCCAGTGCGGGTGTTTCCAACGTGAAACGCCGAGTCCCCCCTTGGTGAAGGGCAGGATGCCGCGATTTCCGGTGAACATTCCACGTGCGGGATCCGCCACGATCTCGCCCGTTGGCAAAACGCGGTTTTGCAGGGGCGAGGGGCGTGGCGTGCACATGGATTAGACCATCATTTCCTTGGTGGCGGACAGTCTCAGATCAGGATAGTCGCGTTCAACACGGTCGATATCCCATTGAAGACGCGTCAAAAACACCGGATCGCCGTCATTGTCGTGCGCGATGTGCTGCTTGTTGGCATTCACCAGCTTTTCGACCTCGTCCTTATCGCCGATGATCCAGCGGGCCGAGGTGAACTGCGACTGCTCAAAGCGGACCGGAAGGCCGTATTCTAGTTCGATCCGGCTGGCGAGCACTTCGAACTGCAGCGCGCCGACCACACCGACGATGAAGCCTGAACCGATATTCGGTTTGAAGACCTTGGCAGCACCTTCTTCGGCAAATTGCATCAGCGCCTTTTCAAGGTGCTTGGCTTTCATTGGGTCGCCCGCACGCACACCTTGCAGAAGTTCCGGCGCGAAGGACGGAATACCGGTGGCGCGGATCATCTCGCCTTCGGTCAGCGTGTCTCCGATGCGCAGCTGTCCGTGGTTCGGAATGCCGATGATGTCGCCCGCCCAAGCCTCTTCCGCCAGTTCGCGGTCCGAGGCAAGGAACAGAACCGGGTTCGACACGGCCATCGGCTTTTTCGAGCGCACATGGGTCAGTTTCATGCCGCGCTTGAAGTGGCCCGAGGCCAGACGCATGAACGCCACGCGGTCGCGGTGTTTCGGGTCCATGTTGGCCTGCACTTTGAACACAAAGCCAGCGACCTTCTTTTCCTCGGGCGCGATGGCGCGGGGATCAGCCTGCTGGGGCTGCGGTTCCGGGCCGTAGTTCGCGATGCCCTGCATCAGTTCCTGCACGCCGAACGAGTTGATGGCCGAGCCGAACCAGATCGGCGTCATGTGGCCTTCCAGTACGGATTGCGGGTCGAGCGCGGGAAGGAGCTCCTTCGCCATTTCGACCTCTTCCAGAAACTTCTCAAGCAGGTGTTCTGGCACATGTTCGGCCAGTTTTGGATCATCCAACCCGTTGATCTCGATGGTCTCGGCGACGACGTTCCGATCGGCGCGGTCCATCAGCTCCAGCCGGTCATTCAGCAGGTCATAGCACCCCAAAAAGTCACGACCCATCCCGATGGGCCAACTTGCGGGCGTCACGTCGATGGCGAGGTTTTCTTGAATTTCATCGATGATATCAAACGTATCTCGGCTTTCCCGGTCCATCTTGTTACAGAATGTCAGGATCGGCAGATCGCGCAGGCGGCAGACCTCGAACAGTTTCTGCGTCTGGCTTTCCACCCCTTTCGCCCCGTCGATCACCATGACGGCCGCGTCTACAGCGGTCAGCGTGCGATAGGTGTCTTCCGAGAAATCCGAGTGGCCGGGCGTGTCGACAAGGTTGAAGCGATACTTGCCGAAATCAAACGACATGGCGGATGCCGAGACCGAGATCCCCCGATCTTGTTCCATCTTCATGAAGTCGGAGCGCGTGCGTCGTGCCTCGCCCTTGGCGCGCACCTGACCGGCCATCTGAATGGCGCCACCATACAGAAGGAATTTCTCGGTCAGGGTCGTCTTGCCAGCGTCCGGGTGGCTGATGATCGCAAAGGTGCGACGGCGCGCAATCTCGGGCGGCAATTCGGGGCGGTTTGTGTTCGTATCCAACATGGGTCGCATATAGCGACGGGGGCAGGGCGGCGCAATAACCATAGACGCTTCCATCACCTTCGGTGCGCTGCTAGGTCTTGATCAGAAACGGTGGAGGTTAAGATGGATCTGGGAATTTCTGGCAAACGTGCCTTGGTGTGTGCGTCGTCCAAAGGATTGGGCTTTGGTTGTGCGCAAGCGCTGGCGCGCGAAGGCGTGTCTTTGGTGATGAATGCGCGGACCGAAGGGCCGCTGTTAGACGCGGCCGAGGTAATCCGGGCGGAAACTGGTGTCGACGTGGTGACCGTCGCCGCTGACATTACTTCGGAAGAAGGCCGCGCGGAGGTCCTTAAGGCGACGGGCGAGGTGGATATCCTTGTGACCAATGCTGGCGGTCCGCCCCCTGGCATGTGGTCTGATTGGAGCCGTGATGATTTCATCGACGCCTTTGATGCAAATTTGCTGACTCCGATCGCGCTGATGCAAGCGCTGATGCCGGGCATGATGGAGCGCGGCTGGGGGCGTGTGGTGAACATCACCAGTGTATCAGTAAAAGCGCCGATTGCGGTTCTTGGATTGTCCAACACAGCGCGAACCGGGTTGACTGGATTTGTTGCGGGAACTGCGCGCCAAGTGGCAGGGCAGGGGGTGATCATCAACAATCTGTTGCCCGGGCTGCATGACACAGATCGCGCGGCAGCTCTGGATAAAGGGGCGACCGAGGCACAGGGGATCACGCTGGACGAAGCACGTGCGCAGCGTATGGCGACCATTCCCAGCGGGCGCTATGGCACCAAGGAAGAATTCGGCGCCACCTGCGCCTTCATGTGCTCGCAGCACGCGGGGTTCATGGTGGGGCAGAATGTGCTGCTGGATGGCGGGGCTACGAACACTACGCTTTGAAATAAACAAAAAAGCTTGGCGGCAAGGGTGATGACTTGTGGTTTTCATCTGCGTGCATAACTTTGCCGTCACACCAGTTTGACCGTCCGACGAGGGAGACACAGGATGCGTATGAATAAGCTTGCCGATGGCGCACTTGAGGTCAGCGCGCTTTCTCTTGGCTCGATGCTGTGGGGGTCCACAAACACCGAGGCCGAGGGCCACGCGCAGATCGACATGTTTCTGGATCACGGCGGCAACTTCATTGATACCGCCGAAATGTACCCGGTAAACCCGATCAAGGCCGAGCGTTGTGGCGCGTCGGAAGCGGTGATCGGAAGCTGGTTGGCCAAGACCGGGCGGCGTGACGATGTGGTCATTGCCACCAAAGTGTCCGGTGACAACCCGGGCTGGAAACGCGGTGGCAAGGGCTATGACAGTGCGATCATCCATCAGGCGGTGGACGAGTCACTGGAGAAGCTGCAGACCGACTATATCGACATCTATCAGACCCACTGGCCCCTGCGCGGAAGCTATGCCTTCCGTCAGAACTGGACGTTCGACCCGTCGAAACAGAACCGCGAAGAAACCGAAGCGCATATGCGCGACGTGCTGACCGCCATGGCCGAGGTCGTGGCCGCCGGTAAGGTGCGCTACTTTGGATTGTCGAATGAGAGCGCGTGGGGCACCGCGCAGTGGTTGCGCATGGCCCGAGAGATGGGGGCGCCCGAAGTGATCTCGGTTCAGAATGAGTATAGCCTGATGTGCCGGCTGGCTGACACAGATCTGGCCGAGATGTGCATGCAGGAAGGCCCGCGCGTTTTGTCCTATTCGCCCTTGGCAACCGGACTTCTGACCGGGAAGTATCAGAAAGGTGCCGTTCCTGAAGGCTCACGCATGTCGCTCGCCCCTGGGCTGGGTGGGCGTGCCACTGAACGCGCATTCCCTGCAGTTGATGCCTATCAGGCGGTTGCGGAAAAGCATGGTCTTGATCTGGTCCAAATGGCGTTGGCGTTCTCGGTCGGGCGGCCTTTCATGGGCTCGACGATTTTCGGCGCTTCCTCGATGGAGCAGTTGGGGCGTATTCTGAAGGGCAAAGATCTGCTATTGTCGGACGACGTATTGGCCGACATCGACGCGGCACATCGCGCGCACCCTATGCCTTACTAAATGGGGTGTCATATCTAATGGCCCAACGGGGTCGAGATGACGTGCGGAGCTAGGGATGATAGATCGACGAACTGTGTTGAAACTGGGGATGGCGGCTGCTGCGCCGTCCTTGGTCGCGGCCTGCGTCAGTAACGGCACGGTCGAGTTTCACCGCAATACCAGACGCCCTATCAGTTCAACCACCCGATTTGATGCCAAGCGTTTTTCCGGAAACTGGGTGATCCGGGGCGAATTTGTGCATCCCGGGCATGCGCCTCTCTACGGGAAAGTCTCGATCGAACATGGCGCGGGTGGCATCACCGGGATCACGCTAAGCAATGCTGCCGGTGGACGCGAACGCTATGACGCGCAGATGAAAACTCCCGGCCGGATCATCGTGGGCACACCGCCCTTTGGGACCGAATACTGGGTTCTGTGGGTCGATGCAGACTATCGCACTGCGGCGATCGGCACGCCGTCAGGCAGCTTTGGCTGGATCATCGACCGGAAGCGCACTGGAGGTGCGGATCGGATCAAGGCGGCCGCGGATATGCTGGCTTTCAACGGATACACAAAGGATCGTTTGCAAACGCGGTAAGCCCTAAGCTTGCGAAGGGCCGCAGGACATGCGAATCCGTGAGCATGCAAGCTTGGATCCCCATCACCATTCTGGCCGCGTTTTCGCAAAACCTGCGGTTCATGCTGCAAAAGCGGCTGAAGGACACGCGCTTAAGCGCGACCGGGGCCACTTTTGCGCGGTTCATCTATTCGGCGCCGCTGGTTGCGGTGTTGATGGCAATCTATTTCACTGTCACGGGGCTGGAAGTTCCACGCCCTGACGCGCGCTTCTTCGCCTTTGCCTTTATCGGCGGGATTGCCCAAATTTTGGCGACGATTTGTGTGGTCGCCCTGTTTGCCGAACGCAATTTTGCCGTTGGGATCACCTTCAAGAAAACCGAAGTTGTGCTGACCGCACTGACCGGACTTCTGGTCTTGGGCGAGGGCGTCGGCATTGCCGGGGCGCTGGCGATCGGTATCGGGTTCTTCGGGCTGATCTTGCTGTCGGACCCGCCGGAGGGTGGGCAGGGCTGGCGCCGCTTCTTTAACAAGGCGGCCACGCTAGGGTTGGGGGCAGGGCTCCTCTTTTCTTTTTCAGCCATTGGGTATCGCGGCGCGTCCCTGTCGTTGGGTGTCGAAGATGTTGTGGCGCGTGCAGGCTTCACCTTGGCCGTGGTCACCGCATTTCAGTCGCTGGTCATGGCTGGTTGGATGGTCCTGCGTGAGAAAGGCGAGGTCACCCGCGTGTTCAAAGCATGGCGCGTGGGCGTGCTGGTTGGGCTAAGCTCGATGATCGGGAGCTTCTGCTGGTTCACAGCCTTTACGCTGCAAAACGCAGCGCTGGTGAAAGCGCTTGGTCAGATCGAGCTGCTGTTTTCCTATGCCGCTACGCTGTTTGTGTTCCGCGAAAAAGTCAGCGGGCGTGAATATGCGGGAACCGCGCTGATCCTCGCCTCAGTTCTGGTGCTGGTTCTGTATTTGAAATAACGCCGTTACAAGGCGGCGGACAGCGGGCCGACCCCACCCAGACGTTCGAACAGGCTTTCTTCGTCCGAGTTGTTGAAGAACGGCACCTGCGCGGGGGCGCCCAAGTTGGGCAGGTTGCCCACGATCTCGGCCAGCACAACTTCGGTGATGAAGGGCAAGTCAAAGCGGCGGACGTCATCGAGCGGGATCCATTGCAGGTGGCTTAGCTCGTCCGAGGCGCGCGAGAAGTCGTCGACATCTGTTTTAAGCTCGTCCGCATCCACCGCAAAGAAGCGCGCATCAAAGCGGCGCGGACGGCCTTTGGGCGTGATGGCGCGGAAGACAAAAGACATGCCCTTGGCGGACGGGATGAACCCCGCATCTGCAAAACTCTGCCAGTCGCCGGGCACCTCGTCGGACCACGTGCCAGCCTCACCCAGAATCTGGCCGGTTTCTTCCCAAAGTTCGCGAATGGCGGCGACCAAAAGCGCTTGCGCTTTCGAGGCATCCGCCTGTTCGCCCAGACGGGTCAGGCAAGGTTCTGCACCGGCGTCCGCCAATGGCACCTGAGCGTCAGTGGTGTCCAGAGCGCCGCCCGGAAAGACGAACTTGTTGGGCATGAAGGCGGCCTTGGCGCCGCGCTGACCCATCAGAACTTGGGGGCGGGTGGTCTTGTCCCGGATCAGAATGACGGTTGCTGCGTCGCGGATGATCTTGGATTTGTCCATGTCGGCCCCTTATGCGTTCTGTTATTTCTTTCCGGCAAACCCATGCATACGTTTCGCCCACTGAAAGGCAATCATAAAGCCTTTGAAACGGGGCAGAAGGTAAAGTGACGCAGCGACAGTCCCGACGGTAAAGATGGTGGCCAAGATCAGAGGGTCCTGCACGATGTGCACATAGAAGATGTGCAGCAGCGGGGCCATGACGTGGCCGACCAGAATGATGGTCAGATAGGCCGGGCCATCATCCGCGCGCTGGTGGTGCAGCTCTTCCCCGCAGACCGTGCAATCGTGATGGACCTTCAGGTATCCCTGAAACAGCTTTCCGGTGCCACAGCTCGGGCACCGCTTCGCCCAGCCCTTGCGCAAGGCGGGTTTCATCTCGCGTTCGGGTTCAGCCAAGGTCGGCATCACCTCTTCCACGGTCATTTGAGCGGTCTCGGTCATCGGGGATTCCTTTATCGCGCGTCAGACCATCATACAGAACTTCACATGTAAAACAGGCCCAGAAATGCGCTTGCGTCGGGATGTCGCGGAAAAATGCGCAGAGCTGCGACGGAAACCTGGGGCCCGCGCGTTGAAGATACATAGCGACGCAGAAACACGGTGTCGCAAGAGGCAAGTAACCATAGGAGATCGTTATGAAACTCAATAAGAAAACTGCTGCGACTGCCATTGCTCTGGGTCTTGGGGCTGCTTTGACGCTGACCTCGACCGCTGCAATGGCGTTCGGCGGCAAAGACGGTGACCGTGGTGCGATGGGGCGTAAAGGCGGGTTCATGCAGATGGAATTCGTCGATGTGGATCTGGATAAAAACGGACAGATCACTGTTGAAGATCTGCAGGCCGCAGCCAAGGCTCGGTTCGACACGGCAGACGCCAATGGCGACGGCGCGCTGTCGCTGGACGAGTTGAAAGCGCAGGCCGAAAAACGCATGGCGGATCGCATGGCCGCAAAAGGCGATGGCAAAGGCGAGCGTAAGGGCAAGATGTTCCAAAAGCGTATGGGGTGGAAGCTGGAAGACATGCTGGCCAAGAAAGATGCGGACGGCAACGGCAGCCTGAGCTTTGAAGAGGTCTCGCCCGAGCAGGCCAAGCTTGAGCGCATGATCGACCGGTTCGATACGGACGATGATAATGCGATTTCGGCAGCCGAATTCGATGCGGCGCAGAAAGAGATGTTCATGCGTCATGGTGGCAAGGATCGCGACCGTAAGGGCTAAAACTAACAAGGGTGCTCCGCCTGACGGGGGGGGTGCCCGCAGATTGTCATAAGTCAGGGAACGGGCTAGGCAGGACATATGAATATGGCCTTGGATGCGTATGAGGGTGCTTCGGACGAGGCATTGCTGGTGCTTTACGGCAATGGCGACCCTATGGCAGCTCAGCTGCTGACCCACCGGCTTGCGCCGCGCGTCCTGGGTTTCGCGACGCGCCTTCTGGGCGGTGATCGCGCCGAGGCCGAGGACGTCACGCAGGAAGCGATGTTGCGTCTGTGGAAACAGGCCGCAAGCTGGCGGAGCGGCGAAGCTCAGGTCTCGACCTGGCTCTATCGGGTGGTGTCGAACCTATGCACCGACCGGCTGCGGAAACGACGGACCGTTGATCTGGATGCGGCGGGTGACCCGGAAGACGGTCAGCCATCGGCAGTCGAAACCATGATGGATGTTGACCGGGCCACGGCCTTGCAGGGCGCGTTGGACCGGTTGCCAGAACGTCAACGGATAGCGGTGACGCTTCGACATATCGAAGGGGCAACGAACCCCGAGATTGCCCAGATCATGGGCATCAGCGTTGAAGCGGTGGAAAGTTTGACCGCGCGGGGAAAAAGGGCACTGGCCAAAGATTTGGTCGGGCGACGAGAGGAGTTGGGATATGGCGAAGACTGATAATCAGCCGATGCATGACGACGAGCTGGACCTGTTCTTTGAGGCGGCCCGGCAGGACGTGGCCGCGCCGTCTGACACATTGATGGCGGCGATCATGGCCGATGCGCAGGCACATATGCCCGCAATCGATCCGCTGCCCGTCCCTCAGGCATGTCAACAAGGGTGGATCGCATCCATCTGGAGCGCGATTGGCGGGTTGCCTGCTGCTGCCAGCTTGGCAACGGCGACTGTGGCTGGCGTCTGGATCGGGTTCACGCAGCCCGTGCAGCTTGAAACGCTGTCCGGCGGGTTGGTTCTGGCGGGCGATTATGTCACCACGGACACGTCATACGCACTGGAAGACCTTGCACCCGGGTACTTGGGAACGACACTCTTTGCTGAGGATGAGGGATAATCATGTCAGATCAGACACCGCAGACACCGACCTCGGATCCGCGCGCGCCACGACGCTGGACGCGTGTTGTGCTGGTGGTCTCGTTGACGCTGAACCTTCTGGTTCTGGGATTAATCGTAGGGGCCAAGGTTTCGGGCCATCGCGGGGATGATTTTGATCACCGCGGACCCGAGCGCGGCGCGATCCGTGATCTGGGGTTTGGCCCGATCGCCAAGGCTCTGGACCTCAAGGATCGGCGCGAGATCGGCCGCGCGTTTCGGCGTGAAAGCGGATCGTTCAAGGACAATCGCGCGGAGCTCGAGCGGGATTTTGTGATGCTTCTGCAGATCCTGCGCAGTGACAGTTTCGACGCGGCCGCTTTTGAAGCCACCTTGGCCCAGCAGGCCGAGCGTCTGCGTCTGCGCGGCGAGACCTTGCGGCATCTGCTGGTCGAACGGATCGACGGGATGTCTGTAGAAGACCGCAAAGCATTTGCCAATCGTTTGGAACGCGCCGTGGATCGCGGGGCGAGGCCCAAGGATCGTTGATCTCGGGTGGGCTGCGTCTGTATGTGGCCCGTCTGTTTAGGCCGCAGACCGCCCGAATGTGACCACGTTGCGGCCATCGGATTTCGATGCATACAGCGCTTGATCCGCAGCCTGTGTCAGCTCATGCGCGCTGCGCGTGTCGTTTGGCTGATCCCCCCAAACGGCCACCCCGACCGAGACTGTAACAGGGATCGGGAATGCGGTCTCGGCAACGTAGATCGGCCGATCGCCGATGGCTTGGCGCAGACGTTCTGCCATGGACATCACGTCCTTTTGGCTAACATCGGGCAAGGCGACCATGAACTCCTCTCCACCAAACCGCGCAAGCAGGTCGAATGCGCGCAGATTGTCTCGCAAGCGATTTGCGACCTCGATCAGTACCTGATCACCAACACCATGCCCAAACCGGTCATTGATGGATTTGAAGTGATCCAGATCCAGCACCATGATCGCGTAGGGCTGCCCGTTGGTCAGGGCCTCTTGCTCTAGCCGGTTCAAATAGCTTTGCGCATAACGGCGATTGTGCAGCCCTGTCAGAGGATCCTGTACCGCCAGCGACAGGTTGAGATCGAAGCGTTTGCGCAGGGCGTCCAGTTCCAGCTTGCGCGCCAGAAGGGTCTTCAGGCGTACGGCAAGCTCGGTCGCGTCGAACCCACAATGCAGGATCGCATCCGCCCCCAGATCCAGCGCCATTGCACCGTCATGGGGGCGATCACGGTCATGGATGACCACGATGATCGCGTTGCGGGTGTGTATGCGCGAGCGCAGCTCGCTGACCAATCGCAGACCGTCTGCCTCCCCTGCCAGTGATGCGTTGATAACAAAGGCGTCGGGGGTATTGCTGTTCGTGTTCACTTCGCTCAGCGCTTGTGATTTGGACATGACATCTAGACGGTGCGGAAGCTCGAGCCCAAGCTTGCGACGCCACAGAAGCCCATGTTCCGGTTCTGGTGCAACAAGCGCGACATGGGCCGCAGGAACAAAACTTGCTGCATCCTCGGCGCATCCGAATTCGGCCGAGATGTCGCGATGACGCATGATTTCGTCATATGTTCCGCGCATGCGGATCAGATTGCGGACCATCGCGGACAGTGTGCTTTCTTTCACTTCCGGGGAATAGACATCGTCGGCCCCCGATTCCAAGGCGGCAATTCGGGTATGGTGGCTGTCCTTATCGGCGAACAGGATGACTGGAATTGTATGTAGGTTCGCATCGTTTTTCAGAGCGCGGCAAGCGGTCAGACTTTGACCAGATTGCCCCCGCCCCAAGATAATCAGGTCAGGCTGCGCACGCCGCGCTGTTTCCAGCACGTCATCAATCCGCTCGACCTGAATCACGTCATATCCTGATACGGTGAATTTCACCTTCAGAACAATGCGATTGGTCGCAAGATCATCTGCTATCAATATCCTTCCGCTCATCTGACCATTTCGTTAAAAGTTGAATCTAAGTTGCAGACATCCTGCAGTCGATTGGTTAATAAATCCTTTCCAACTGATAAGGAGTGTTAAGTTGACGTCAGATCAAGCCGAACGGATTGCGTTGAATATGCTGGCCTGGCTGGTGTCAAATGACGAACTTCTGCCGATTTTCATGGGGGCGACCGGGGCAGGGCAGGACACGTTGCGCGACAATGCAGGCGACCCAGAATTTCTTGCTGCGATGCTGGATTTCCTCATGATGGATGATCAGTGGGTCATACAGGCCTGTGATGCCCAAGGGCTGTCCTATGATCAGGTTGGGCAGGTTCGGCACGGATTGCCCGGCGGGTCACAAATGCACTGGACCTGATGGGCCGATATGGGCAGTGTGGCGTTGAAACGCAGCTAGGAGCACCCATGATGATCAAGGCCCTTCTCTTTGATAAGGACGGCACGCTTTTCCAGTTCAAGGCCACGTGGGAGGCTTGGGCGCACGCGGTGCTTTTGCGCCTGACGGATGGTGATAGAGAGCGTGCCGCGGAAGTTGGACAGGACATCGGGTTCGACATGGACACGCAGACGTTCAAGCGTGACAGTGTTGTGATTGCCGGAACGCCAGCCGAGATTGTCACGGCGCTGCAAAAACACTTTGGGATGTCGTCTAACGCGCTGGAAACCATTCTTAACGATGAAGCTGAAACCGCACCTCAGGTCGAGGCCGTTGCGCTGGTGCCGTTGATGGAAAGCCTGCGCGCGCGCGGGCTCGCTTTGGGTGTTGCAACTAACGATGCGGAGCGCCCGGCGCGGCAGCATCTGGAAGGCGCCGGTGTGTCGGAATTGTTCGATTTCATCTCGGGCTATGACAGCGGAAATGGCGTCAAACCCGACGCGGCACCCTGTCTGGCGTTCGCGCGAAAAGTGGATGTGCGGTCAGAGCAGGTCGCCATGGTGGGGGACAGTCTGCACGATCTGAAAGCCGGACGCGCTGCAGGGATGCGGACGATCGGTGTGCTGACGGGGTTGGCGACCCAAGGTGAGCTGTCGCCATATGCGGATGTGGTGCTGGACAATATCGGACAAATTCCGGCTTGGTTGGATAAACAGGCTTAGTAGACACATACACTTTTTTCGAAATGTTAAGAATTGAGCTCTAGAACATCACCGTGAAGTGACGCGTGTGATGATGATGCATGGCCTAATTCTGTGGATATTCGAAGCATTTGTACGCCTGACCTATGGAGATCAGGTGTGGGAGAAGGTGCTGACGGAATTGGACCTGCCCGTACAATCCGTCGAACCTATGTTTCACTATGATGTCCAGATCGGCCTTTCAATTTTAAGGCAGCTGTCGATCGAGCAAGGGCGCGACCGGAATTCATTGCTCGAAGACTTCGGTACATTTCTCGTGACCGATCCGCGTGTCGAACGGGTGCGGCGGTTGCTCCGGTTCGGCGGAGTTGAATACACCGATTTTTTACATTCTTTAGAGGATCTTAAGGGACGGGCGCGCTTGGCCGTGTCTGACTTGACACTGCCGGATATACAAGTGGACGAAGTCGGGCCGCATGATTTTGAAGTTACGTGTGAAAACAACCCCAAGGGTGCGCCATACGTGCTTTTGGGTGCATTGCGTGCATTGGCGGATGATTATGGCTCGCTTGCATTTCTCGAAGTGTGTTGCGAGCAACAGGACAGCGCCGTCATCTCGGTAAGCCTGTTGGAGCGCGAACATGCCCAAGGGCGAGAATTTCTTTGGGCAACGGATGGTGCTCTATGAACATTGAACGCCCAATTCCCTTTACTTGCGGTGCTTTGGATCACGTTCTTCCGATGCACATGATCATTGACGGGTCCGGTGTGGTGCTACATGCGGGGCCAACGATCCAAAAGGTTTTCAACAACCGCAGGGTCATCGGGCGCAATGTGTTTGGCTTGCTTGAGCTTCGGCGGCCCAGAAGTATCGCGCGGATCGAGGATGTCGCCAAAATTGATACCCGGCGCGTGCAGCTGAAGATCCGCGATCCATACCGCACATCATTGACCGGAGCGTTGACCGTGATGCCTGATATGGACAGCGTGCTGCTCAACCTGTCCTTTGGCTACTCAATTTCCGAAGCGGTGGCGCGCTATGAATTGACCGGATCAGATTTTGCACCAACCGATTTGGCGGTCGAGATGTTGTATTTGGTGGAAGCGAAATCAGCGGTGATGGACATCGCAAGCCAGTTGGCACACCGTCTTCAGGATGAAAAAGAGGTTGCCCAGACTCAAGCTTTAACGGATGGGCTAACCGGTCTAGCCAACAGGCGCGCGCTTGAGACGCGGCTAGAGCGACAGTTTCTGCGCCGGGTTCCGTTTTCGTTGATGCATCTCGACCTGGATTTCTTCAAATCGGTCAATGACACACACGGCCATGCGGCGGGGGACGCAGTGCTTGAAGCCGTCGCTCAGATCCTGCGGGAAGAAACGCGCGAAGAGGATCTGGTAGCGCGCGTAGGGGGGGACGAATTCGTGATTGTCCTGGACAATCAGGTCTATCCCTCGCGACTGGAAAAGATATCAGCCCGCTTGATCAGGAGGATCGAAGCTCCGATTACGTTTCAAGATCGCGAATGCAGGGTTTCGGCCAGCATTGGTGTTGTGCCGTCGACCAACTATGTGAAACCGGATCTGACGGTGATGGCTGAAGATGCGGATAGGGCACTGTATGCGTCAAAACACGCAGGGCGGTCTGCGTTTACAATTGCGGAACGCCCAGGAAAGGAAAGGGAATTCTCTGATTGATTGACAGGTGCTTGGGCAGACCTTAGCACAACATCAATCCCCGTGTGTCAGAGGCCCCTATGCCATTGCTATCTCGTGCAATAATCCTTTCTTTGTCCCAAATGATCGGCATGTTGGCGCTGCCGAATAATGGGGCAGCTCAGACCGGGGAAATCATCCAGTCGATCCTTGGGCGTCCCCTGCAAAGTGCTCAGGTATCTCAAGCGTATATCCATGCAGATGGATCGCTTGAGGGGGTGTTTAATGGAATCTCATTTGCAGGTACCTGGACGTTGGAGGACGGCAAGTATTGCCGCAAATTTACTCGCGGTTTGACCGGGGCACCGATTTGCATGACCGTGACCGCAGAGTATGCTCCAAATGGCGCGGTCCGCGCTGTGATCTTCGCGGGGCCGGGCGGCCGCGCGAGATTTGTGGTCGGACAATAAGCCGACTGGCTGCATCAACTGCAGTCCAATGCCTTAGTCTTGCGTCTATCTGGCCACTGAACTTTTGGGGAGTTTCCAACTGGCAGCCCGTAGGGGAATCGAACCCCTCTTTCCAGGTTGAAAACCTGGCGTCCTAACCGATAGACGAACGGGCCACTCTGTTGGTAGGCGGCTTATAAGGCGAGCCGATTTGTAAGCGCAAGAGCTGAAATGCGCGAAAGGTGAAAAAGTTTCTCAAAGCGCAATATAGGCCGTGCCAATATGGATGACCGCGTCAGCAAAAGTTTGTGTCCGGATTTTGGGAAAAGTGGCAGCCCGTAGGGGAATCGAACCCCTCTTTCCAGGTTGAAAACCTGGCGTCCTAACCGATAGACGAACGGGCCACTCTGTGGTGAGGGGTTTCTATGTCAAAGCCCCAAGTCGTGCAAGAGGCATTTTCACTTTTTTCTACTTTCGGAAAGTATATTACTTTCAGGCTCTTGCGGCGTCTTCCAGGCGTAATTGTGGGCTAAGTCGGCCTTGCCATTGATTAACTTCGAGTCGCCCCGCCAGATGGAATCTGGCACCGCCATGTTGTTCCAGCATGGGACCCAGCGGGCCATCGAAGGCGCCAAAGGCAATCGTATCGATCCGCGTGCCCAGCCCATCTCCGAAACTGATTTTCAGATGGTTTTGACCGACACGTTTGGCGAACAATATCTGAACGTCCGGAAAGGCGAAACGTGGAGCAGGGGCCGAGGCTCCGAAGGGGCCGGCCTCTTCGAGCTGCTCGATCAGGTCGACCGTGGCCGCGGATGGCATAAGGATGCCATCCAGTTTCAAGTCAGCAGCGCCGAGGTCTCCGGCGCCCTGCTTTTCCATTAACTCGGTTAGGCGGGCCATTGCAGGTTCCAACTGGTCGCCGTTCAGGCTGAGGCCCGCAGCCATTTTATGACCGCCGCCTTTCTCGATCAGCCCGTCTGCCGCCAACCTTTGAATGGCCGCACCAAGATCGATACCAGTGACGGATCGACCCGACCCCTTGCCGTCTTGCCCGTCGAAGCCAATGACAATCGCGGGGCGATTGGTGGCTTCTTTCAGGCGGCTGGCGACAATGCCAACGACACCGGGGTGCCAGCCGTCTCCTGCAGCCCAAACAAGCGGCGCATCCAGCCCGCGGTTCTCGGCCTGATCCATTGCTAGTTCTTGCACGCGGGCTTCGATCTCGCGACGTTCCGCGTTGAGCTCATTCAGTTTTTCAGCGATCGAGTGGGCTTCGTTCGAGTCGGTTGTGGACAGCAGGCGCGCGCCTAGATCAGCCTTTCCAATTCGCCCGCCCGCATTCACACGTGGTCCCAAGAGGTATCCCAGGTGATACGCGCGCGGTGCTTCATTCAGACCCGCCACATCCGCCAGTGCCACCATGCCGGGTCGTGCGCGGCGGGCCATGATTTTCAGCCCTTGCCGGACAAGGGCGCGGTTGGCGTCGATCAGAGGGGCGACATCTGCCACGGTACCAAGCGCCACAAGGTCCAGCATCGAGATCAAGTCCGGCCCAGATCGTCCAGCCTCGCGCAGCAGCCGACCCAGTTCGACCAGCACAAGGAACACAACACCGGCGGCGCAGAGGTACCCCGGGGCGTCAGCCTCGTCCTGTCGATTTGGATTCACCACGGCGATGGCATCGGGCAGAGTTTCGCCACCAAGGTGGTGGTCCAATACGATGACATCCGCACCTTTGGCCCTGGCAGCGGCGATGGGTTCAAAGCTGAGCGTGCCGCAATCCACGCAGATGATCAGGCTGTGATCGGCGGCCAGTTTCTCCATCGCGGGCGTGTTCGGACCATAGCCTTCTTCAATCCGGTCGGGGATATACAGCGTGACCTGCCGACCCATCTGCCGAAACCAGTCGATCAGCAACGTGGCCGAGGTTGCGCCGTCGACGTCATAGTCGGCGAAAATGGCGACCCGTTCAGATCGGTCCAGCGCGGACAGGATGCGCCCCGCGGCCTTCTCCATGTCTTTCAGCTTGCGGGGATCGGGCAGAAGATCGCGCAAGGTGGGGTCCAGAAATCCGGTGGCCTCGTGCGGGGGGATGCCGCGTTGGGCCAGAAGCGTGCAGAGAGCTGCGGGCAGCTGGGTCTGCTGGCCAATGGCCTCGGCCTGGCGTTCGACCTCAGTCGTGGGGCCAAGCCATTTGCGCCCGGTCAGAGAGCTTTCGACCCCGAGAAAAGCGCTCATGCAAGCACCTGGTCGGTCGCAACAACGGTGGCGAATTCTCCGTTCAGTTGATCCAAAGCCGAAACGTGGATGTCCTCGGCCGTCATGGCCGGACCATCGCGCCAGCTGCCGTCCGCATTGCCTGTGAAGGCCGCGCAGGCGTCATGCACCAGCGTGACGTCGAAGCCCAGATTGGCCGCCATGCGGGTAGTGGTCGAGATACAATGGGGGGTCGTCAGGCCGCAGATTGTGAGGTCTTCAACACCTTGCTTTCGAAGTGTTTTCTCGAGATCTGTGCCAATGAAGGCTGAGTTCACATGCTTGGGTAGCACGGGTTCGCCCTCATGTGGGGCGACCATCGATTTCAGCGCCACAAGGCCGCCATCCGGGTTCAGCGGGCTGCCCGGGGTCGTCGACAGATGCTGGATATGAAAGACGGGCGCATTATGCGCCCGCCAATGGGTGAGAAGCCGGGCTGCATTTGCCTCGGCATTCGGATTGTTGCGCGTGCCCCAGAACGGGTCGTCAAACCCTTCCTGAATGTCGATCAGGATCAGGGCGCCCAGCATCAAGCGACCGGGTTGCGATAGATCATGCGACGGACCGAACCAGTCTTCGAGCGCATCAGCAGCGTTTCGGTGGTCAACCAGCCGGGCTCGCGCTTGATGCCCGAAACGATCGAGCCATCAGTGACGCCGGTGGCGGCAAAGATCACGTCTGCGGTCACCATTTCGTCGCGCGAATAGATGCGGTCCAGATCGGTGATGCCAGCTTTGGCGGCGCGGCCACGCTCGTCATCGTTGCGGAAGGTCAGCTGACCCCACATCTGACCACCCATGCATTTCAGCGCCGAGGCTGCCAGAACGCCCTCGGGCGCACCGCCGCGACCCATATACATGTCGATGCCGGTGATGTCGGCTTCGGCGCAGTGGATGACACCAGCCACGTCACCATCGGTGATCAGGCGGATGGCGGCTCCGGTCGAGCGGATGCCTTCGATCATTTCTTCGTGGCGCGGGCGTTCCAGAACGCAGACGGTGATGTCCTTGGTGTCGCAGCCTTTGGCTTTGGCCAGCGCTTCGACGCGCTCTTTCGGCGACATGCCCAGCGATACGACGTCTGTGGGATAGCCCGGGCCGATGGCCAGTTTTTCCATATACACGTCGGGGGCGTGCAGCAGAGTTCCGCGCGGCGCCATGGCGATCACGGTCAGCGCGTTCGGCATGTCCTTGGCGGTCAGTGTGGTGCCTTCCAGCGGATCAAGCGCGATGTCCACGGCAGGGCCTTCACCGGTACCGACTTCTTCGCCGATATACAGCATCGGGGCTTCGTCCCGCTCGCCTTCACCGATCACAACGGTACCTTGAATTTCCAGCAGGTTCAGCTGGTCACGCATGGCGTTCACCGCGGCTTGGTCTGCGGCTTTTTCGTCCCCGCGGCCGACCAAGTCGGCACTGGCCGTGGCGGCGGCTTCGGAAACACGAGCCAAACCAAGCGAAAGCATACGGTCGGCGAAAACGACTTTATCGGCCATAAGGGGCAATCCTCACTGTCTCTAGTTGCTTTCCGGTTTAAGGGCCGGTGGGGACAGGGGCAAGGGCATTACGAGACGAAAAGGCGCGGTTGCGTAGGATTCAGGTGGCAAAGCGCAGGTCCGGGCTGCGGATGAGCCCCTGAAACAGCAGGGCAATCATTGCGCCGTTCAATATGTGCCAGATGAAATGCGTGCCGATGGGCCAAATCTCGCACAGATGCATGTCGAGTGTGCGGACGGTAAGCGAGACTATGAAGATCACCGAGGCGGCGGTGATCCACGGGGCGATTTGGTGTCCGTTGCGGCGGTTCAGGAAGGTGAAGGCCAGAAAGGCCAGAACGGCGGGCAGGTACTGCTCGGACCCGTTTAGAAGGCTGTTTTCTCCGGCGTAATCATGGGTGTCCTCGTCTGTTGGCGGGGAGGCAACGGGCGCAACCTCTGCGGTCGCAACGCTGTCGCTGGTTTGGTTTCCAGAGCCATCGCCACCGAAGGCGAACAGCACCGCGATGACAGCGGCCACGACGGCCACCCCAATCCCGATACGTCCGGGGCGAATACCTGCTACTCGGCGCAGGGCGACCAGAACGAACAGCAGAACGAAGGTCCAAATGGGAATCACATCCGCCAGACTGGACCATGCATTCGCAAAGGTATGGAACAGAAAGCTGCCGATGCCGATCATTCCCGCCAACAGGATCAGAGCCATCGTCATCGGGTCCAGCCGATCCCGGCGCTTGGCCTCGATCCAACCCCAAAGGGCCGCGAGGATGAACGCGAGATTCGAGACAGCATTCAGCGGCTCGGCCCAGAACGCGGCGCTGACACGTTTGCAATAGATGTCGATGGGGGTGAACCAGTCCAGGAGCGCCTCTTATCGATGAGGTCACTCTGGCCGGACCGGCGGGGCCGGTCCAGTGCCAAGAAAGCTGACGTCGCGCGAGGCGCCTTACAGCTCTTCGATGCGGATGGCGATTGGTTCGCCATCAACCACGCCGGTTTCAGCGAAGCCCTTGATCGCAGCGTCCAGTGCGTCGCGGGTACATTTATGGGTGACGATCAATACCGGGGCAAGTTTCTCGTCATGGCTGGTCTGGCGCATCCGATTGATCGAAAGACCAGCATCACCCAGAACTGCGGCCACTTTCGCCATCGCACCGGGCTTATCAAGCAGCGACATGCGTAGGTAATAGGGCGCGGGCTTTGCGGCCTTTGCGCCGGTCACGGGGCGCAGGGTCGTCGCCGGTTGTCCGAATGTTGGAACCCGGATGCCGCGCGCAATGTCCATCACGTCACCCATCACCGCGCTGGCGGTCGGGCCTTCGCCCGCACCGGGGCCGCGCAGAACAACCTGCTCGACCGCGTCGCCTTCCACGACCACCATATTGGTGCCGCCTTCCAACTGACCCAGCGGAGAGGTTGCCGGTACTAGGCAGGGCGACATGCGCTGCTCCAGCCCACGCCCGGTCATCTGGGCCACACCCAGAAGCTTGATGCGGAAGCCCATTTCGGCAGCGTGTTCAATGTCTTCCAGCTGAATGCGTTGAATGCCTTCCAGCTCGACCGCGTCGAAATTGACCTGTGTACCAAAGGCGATCGAGGACAAGATCGACAGCTTGTGGCCAGCGTCGATGCCACCCACGTCAAGGTTCGGGTCTGCTTCCAGATAGCCCAGCTCGGCGCATTCATCGAACAGCGCGTTATAGCCGCGGCCCGTGGCCTGCATCTGGGTCAGAATGTAGTTGCAGGTGCCGTTCATCACGCCCATGACGCGGGTGATTTCGTTGCCTGCCAGACCCTCCAGCAGCGACTTGATGATCGGGATGCCCCCGGCGACGGCGGCCTCATAACGGATGCGCACGTCTGCGGCCTCGGCGGCCAACGCCAGTTCCTGTCCGTGATGGGCCAGAAGGGCTTTGTTCGCGGTGACAATGTCTTTGCCTGCGGCAATTGCAGCTTCGACCGAGTCTTTCGCCGGGCCTTCATCGCCGCCCATAAGTTCGACAAACACGTCCACATCATCGCGTTTCGCCAGCGCGACAGGATCATCTTCCCAGCCGTAGTCCGACAGGTCCACGCCACGATCCTTGTCTTTCGAACGGGCCGAAACGGCAGAGATCACCACAGGGCGTCCGGCGCGGTCTTGCAGAAGCGCGGCCTGACGGCGGATGATCTTCACGACGCCGATGCCGACGGTGCCAAGACCTGCAATTCCAAGGCGCAGGGGGGCGGTATCTGTCATGTCGGTCTCCGTCGGCTGTAATATCGTCCAGCGACGTGTATCCAAAGCAGCAACGCTGTGCAATCCACGGCTTGCGGGAGTGGCCTAATTTATTGGGTGGTGGTGTTTAGCGCCGGGCCAAGGCGGCCTGCATTTGTCCGCGCGTTTTTCCATCCACGACTGATGTTCGGCGCAAGCGGTTGGCGCGTGCGCGCAAGGCTGCTGCACGGCTGGCCAGAGATCCGGTGCCATAGTCGCTTTGATCCGTTGGAAGTTGTCCAAGGATCTCGCCCATCGACACGATCTGTGGATAGGGGGCGCTTGCCGCTGCTCCGTCTGCAAAATCCGGAATGTCAGAACAGGCCACCAGAACGCCGAACCCAAGAAACAAGCAGATCTTAAGCGGGCATGTCATGCGATGGCGGTCCTTAATGCTAACGTCACGGCGACCATAGACAGCGTGGGCTTGCGCTGCAAGGCAGCATGGCGTTCCCAGTATTTGGTGGCAAGACGTCGCGAAACGCTTGGATATGAACGATTGTTCAGTTACCAATTTCCCATGGCGCGTAAAACCGGATCACACAGCGAAATCACAGGGCCCCGCGTGCGCGCGGCGGCGCTAACCTTGTTTGCCCGCCACGGTTTTGCGGCCGTGTCGATGCGCCAAATCGCACGCGAAGTAGGCGTGCAGGCTGGAGCCTTGTACCTTTATACGAAGGACAAGCAAAGCCTGCTGTTTGACCTTATGCGCACCCATATGGACGAGCTTTTGGCCGCTTGGGCGGACGAACCCAAGGGGGAAACGGCGCTAGATGCGCTTGAGGCCTTCTCGCGGTTCCACATCCGCTTTCACCTCGAACGCCCCGATGCCGTTTTCATCGCCTATATGGAACTACGCAACCTGACCGACGAAAACTTCGCCGCGATCGAGGCGTTGCGCCGTCAGTATGAGGGCGAGCTGGAGGCGATCCTGCGCGCTGGTCAAGAGACGGGCGAGCTGGATCTCTCGGATATCCGCCTGAGTTCCATGGCGATCATTGCCATGCTGACCGGGGTAAACACCTGGTATCGCGAAGGTGGTCGTCTGTCGCGCGAAGCGGTGGCGGATCGCTATTGGGATATGGTGCGCGGGGCGGTTGGCGCATAGACTGGACTCTGCCCGCGAACGACCCGATATATAGAACATGTCTCTGCCACCCGGTTTCTTAGATGAGTTGCGTACCCGCCTCAGCCTGACACAGGTTGTTGGGCGCAAGGTCATGTGGGATCAGCGCAAGTCCAATCAGGCAAAGGGTGATATGTGGGCGCCATGCCCCTTTCATCAGGAAAAAACCGCGTCTTTTCATGTGGATGACCGAAAAGGGTTTTACTATTGCTTTGGCTGCCACGCGAAGGGCGACGCGATCAGCTTCGTGAAAGAGACCGAGAATGTCTCGTTCATCGAAGCGGTCGAAATCCTTGCGGGCGAGGCCGGGATGAAAATGCCCGCCCGCGATCCCAAGGCGCAGGAAAAGGCAGATCGACGTACGCAACTGGTCGAGGTGATGGAGATGGCGGTCAACCATTTCCGCCTGATGCTGAAGACCGGAGCAGGGGCCGAGGCGCGGAACTACCTGACCCAACGTGGGCTGGATGAAGCCGCGCTGGACCGCTGGGAAATCGGTTTTGCGCCGGATGCGTGGCAAGGGCTGTGGGATCACCTAAAAGCCAAGAATGTCGAGGATGATCTGATCCTTGGGGCAGGGCTGGCCAAACCCAGTCAGAAGGGTGGCAATCCCTATGACACGTTCCGGGGCCGCATCATGTTCCCGATCCGAGATGCGCGTGGTCGGGCGATTGCCTTTGGCGGCCGCGCGATGGATCCGAATGACAACGCGAAATACCTGAACTCGCCCGAGACCGAGCTGTTCGACAAAGGCCGCAACCTCTATAACCACGGCCCCGCCCGCGAAGCCGCTGGCAAGGGCCGGCCGCTGATCGTGGCCGAGGGCTATATGGATGTCATCGCCCTGTCCGAGGCCGGGTTCAGCGCCACAGTCGCGCCCCTTGGCACGGCGATCACCGAGGATCAGCTGCGTCTGCTTTGGCGCATCGCGCCCGAGCCGATCATTGCGCTGGATGGCGACACGGCGGGCCTGCGCGCCGCGATGCGCGTCATCGACAACGCTCTGCCGATGCTAGAGGCCGGGCAAAGCCTGCGTTTCTCGATCATGCCTGAGGGAAAAGACCCGGATGACCTGCTGAAGGAAAGCGGGACAAGTGCGATGCAAGATCTGATCGACGGGGCCATTCCCATGGTCGATCTTCTGTGGCGGCGGGAAACCGAGGGCAAAGTCTTCGACAGCCCCGAACGCAAGGCGGCGCTGGACAAGGATCTGCGCGTCGCCATCGCCCGTATTCAGGATCCGTCGATCCGCAACCATTATGGTCAAGCGATCAAAGACAAACGGTGGGAGCTATTCCGCGCCCGCCCGTCAGGGCAAGGCGGGGGTAAACGCCCGTGGCAGCCCGGCGGGAAACGTGGGTGGCAGGCAACGCCGCCCGTCTTGGCCTCGACTAAAGGTTCTGTGCTGGCCAATGCCGATGAGCGCGCGCAGGATGCCCTGCGCGAGGCGGTTATTCTCGCCATCTTGATCCGTCGTCCCGACATGCTGGATCAGGTCGAAAGCCGGATGGAGCGTTTGGATATGGTCGGCCCGGATCACGACACGCTGCTACGCTGTGTGCTGACCTCGGCGCATCATGGCGCGGAGGCGTTGGAAGAACGGCTGCTGAACAGCGTTGGGGGCGATGTGCTGGACCATCTGTTTTCGCTTAGTCACGTGCGGATCACGCCAGCTATTCGGATGAGCGATGACGACGAAATTGTCTTGGCTTGCCTGAAAGAAGAGCTGACGAAACTGGAAGCCAAGCGCGGCGTGGCGCGTGAAATTCGCGATGCCGAAGCTGATATGGATGCGTTGCCGGACGAGGGCGTCACATGGCGTCTGGGGCAGGCGGCCGAGGCGCGAAACAACGCGCTGCGCAGCCAGACAGAAGACAAAACCACCTATGAAGTGGCCGACAATGGGTCGCTGATGGACCGCGAAGAACGCGATGCCTTGGATGCATTGCTGGCGCAGATCGACCCCACCAAGGGAAAAAGTCACTGAAGCGCACGACAGGCCCTGCCGTCTGCTTGCAAACACCGCATAAAGCACCCACCTTACATCTGTGGACGAATCACTGATTCGAATCAGGACCGTTCAACCCGAATCACCCAAGCGCGGGTGGCCGATGACAGGGGACGCTCTGTCAGGATAAATCGGTCCCAACCCGCGCCTTTCGTGCAAGGAGAGCCCATGGCTGCCAAAGACACCGCCAACGATCAAAAAGACGAGCAGCACGCCGAGCCAATGACGGACATGTCGCAAGCTGCGGTCAAAAAAATGATCGCCGAAGCGCGCGAGCGTGGCTACATCACCTATGATCAGCTTAATCAGGTGCTTCCGCCTGAACAGGTCAGCTCGGAACAGATCGAAGACGTGATGTCGATGCTGTCCGAGATGGGCATCAACATCATCGAAGATGAAGAGGCGGAAGAGGAAGAGAAGGGCTCGACCGAAGTCGTCGTGAAAAACGCGGGCGGCGAAGTGGCCGTTGCGGGCGCCGAGACCGAAAAGCTTGACCGCACCGACGACCCGGTCCGCATGTATCTGCGCGAAATGGGCTCGGTCGAATTGCTCAGCCGTGAAGGCGAGATCGCGATTGCCAAGCGGATCGAGGCTGGCCGCAATACGATGATCGCCGGTCTGTGTGAAAGTCCGCTGACCTTCCAGGCCATCACCATCTGGCGCGAAGAACTTCTGAACGAAGATATTCTGCTGCGCGACGTGATCGACCTTGATGCGACCTTTGGCAATCAGCTGGACGACGACGAGGAAGAAGAGGTCACTCCAGCTGCCAACGGTGCCGCACCGAGTGCCGAGAAGAAAGAGAAGGCGCAGGAACTCGACGCCGACGGCAATCCGATCAACAACGACGACGACGATGATGACGAGGATGAAGCCGCCAACATGTCGCTGGCAGCAATGGAAGCCGCGCTGAAGCCGCGCGTGCTTGAGACCCTTGAACTGATTGCGCGTGATTACGAGATGCTGTCGGAAATGCAGGATCTGCGGATGTCCGCGACCCTGAACGAAGACGACAGCTTCTCGAAGAAGGAAGAGGGTGCTTATCAGAAGCTGCGCTCGGAAATCGTCGAGCTGGTGAACGAGCTTCACCTGCACAACAACCGTATCGAAGCACTGGTCGACCAGCTTTACGGTATCAACCGCCGCATCATGTCGATCGACTCGTCGATGGTGAAACTGGCTGACCAAGCCCGCATTAACCGCCGCGAGTTCATCGAAGCCTATCGTGGTCGCGAGCTGGACCCGACATGGCTGGACGAGATGGGCGAGAAGACTGGCCGTGCATGGCAAAGCTTCATTGAACGCTCGACCGACAAGGTTGAAAAACTGCGCGGTGACATGGCCCAAGTTGGTCAATATGTCGGCGTCGACATCCCCGAATTCCGCCGCATCGTGCAGCAGGTTCAAAAGGGTGAAAAAGAAGCGCGTCAGGCCAAGAAGGAAATGGTGGAAGCCAACCTGCGTCTGGTGATCTCGATTGCGAAGAAATACACCAACCGTGGCCTGCAATTCCTTGACCTTATTCAGGAAGGTAACATCGGCCTGATGAAGGCGGTGGACAAATTCGAATATCGTCGCGGTTATAAGTTCTCGACCTATGCGACGTGGTGGATCCGTCAGGCGATCACGCGCTCGATTGCCGACCAAGCCCGCACGATCCGCATCCCGGTCCACATGATCGAAACGATCAACAAGCTGGTCCGCACCGGCCGCCAGATGCTGCACGAGATCGGCCGCGAGCCGACGCCGGAAGAACTGGCCGAGAAGCTGCAGATGCCGCTTGAGAAGGTCCGCAAGGTGATGAAGATCGCCAAGGAACCGATCTCTCTTGAGACGCCAATTGGCGACGAGGAAGATAGCCAGTTGGGCGATTTCATCGAGGATAAGAATGCCGTGCTACCGCTGGACAGCGCCATTCAGGAAAACCTCAAAGAGACCACGACTCGGGTTTTGGCGTCGCTCACCCCGCGTGAAGAACGTGTTCTGCGGATGCGTTTTGGCATCGGCATGAATACTGATCACACGCTGGAAGAAGTGGGCCAGCAGTTCAGCGTGACCCGCGAACGGATCCGTCAGATCGAGGCGAAGGCGCTGCGCAAGCTGAAGCACCCCAGCCGATCGCGCAAGTTGCGGTCATTCTTGGATCAGTAAGGCCACGAGCTTGAAATCTAATTGGAAACGCCCTGCGTCATGCGGGGCGTTTTTCGTTTCGAGGTAGGGAAAGGTGCACGGTATAGGGCCGAAATTAAGCTCGGTCCCTGCGACGCAGTGCCGAAATAGTGCCTCTTTCCCTTCGCCGGTCGCGCCATAGAACAGATTGTTTCCATTTGATTTTGGAAAAACACGTTAAACGGTTTTGAATTTTGGTCATTTTGTGGCACAAATGTGGCGGGGAATACTCTCGCCAGTATATTTTTGCTGGCATAACGCTGGGTGGATTTGATGAATTATGTTGTGAGGGAAAAACCATTGGCCCTTGTGCCTGAGTGGCAAGTCGCTGAGCCGTCAAAGTGGAAGTTCGCGAAACAGGCGCGAGTATCAGTGCGTCTGGGGCGCAAACTTGCGCTGAAAAAACTGGAAAAACGCAAGCAAGCCGGACAGGCGGTCAAGCGACCGTCCTACTCGGCTTTGTAGTCCGGTCAGGCGGCTCTGAAACCGACCAAGAGATGGGACATGGCGCTAGGGCGTTGTGACGTGGGTGCTTGGTCGGGTAAGAAAAAACCAGCGTCGTTTTAGGCGCTGGTTTTTCTGTTTTGCGGGGACACATGGCCGGTTTGTTCGAGATTCCAACCAAAGGGCAAGGCCTCTACGAGTTCACCCCTCAGGTGCAAGGCTGGCTGCGAGGGCAGGGGACGGATGAGGGGCTGGTGACGCTGTTTGTGCGCCACACCTCGTGTTCGCTGTTGATCCAAGAAAATGCAGACCCTGAAGTTCAGACTGACCTTCGTAATTTTTTTCACCGATTGGTTCCGCCGACGACGGATCCGTCTATGTCCTATCTGACGCATACATATGAAGGGCCGGACGACATGCCAGCGCATATTAAAGCAGCCATGATGCCCGTCAGCTTGTCGATCCCTGTCACCAATGGCCGCTTGGCCTTGGGAACATGGCAAGGGATCTATCTGTTCGAGCATCGCAACGCATCACACCAGCGGCAAGTCGTGGCACATCTGTCGTAATGACAGGCAATATAGGCCCTTATCTTGGGGCGTGGGATTTACCCCTACACAAGACCTAGAGGCTGCCCTATAGTGCCTGTGGATAAGTGGTCACCGCCACACCAACGGGGAACAGTGAAGAAAAGGGGGCGCCCATGCGCTGTCCGTTTTGCGGAAATATCGACACTCAGGTGAAAGACAGCCGACCGGCCGAAGATCACGTGGCGATCCGGCGTCGCCGGTTTTGCCCGGCATGCGGAGGGCGCTTCACGACCTACGAGCGCGTGCAGCTACGCGATCTGGTGGTGATCAAATCGAACGGTCGCCGCGAAGATTTCGACCGCGAGAAGCTTGAGCGTTCGATCCGCATTTCGATGCAGAAACGTCCTGTTGAACCGGAACGCATTGATCAGATGATCTCGGGTATCGTACGCCGATTGGAAAGCATGGGCGAGACGGACATTCCGTCGAAAACTATTGGCGAGATCGTGATGGAGGCCCTGGCCCGGATCGACACCGTCGCCTATGTGCGGTTTGCCAGTGTTTACAAGAACTTCCAGGCCGCAGATGATTTCGACAAATTCGTTAGCGAACTGCGCCCGGATATCCCCACAGAAGACGAGTAACCGTCGATGATGTCGCAGAATTCAGGCGCGGATCTCCGGTATATGCGCCTGGCCCTGTCGCTTGCGCGGCGCGGGCTTGGGCGCGTTTGGCCGAACCCTGCCGTGGGCTGTGTGATTGTGCGAGATGGACGCATTGTCGGGCGGGGTTGGACCCAGCCGGGCGGGCGTCCCCATGCCGAGGTCGTGGCGCTGGCGCAGGCAGGCGATGCCGCCCGCGGCGCGACCGCTTATGTCACGCTGGAGCCTTGCGCCCATCACGGGAAAACGCCGCCTTGTGCCGCGGCTCTGATCGCCGCGGGTATCGTGCGCGTGGTCTGCGCGCTGGGTGATCCTGATCCGCGCGTGGATGGGGGCGGGTTTGATATGCTGCGCGCCGCTGGGATCGAGGTCGTCACCGGGTTGTGCGAAGCCGACGCACGTGCCGATCAGGCCGGGTTCCTCAGCCGTGTCACGCGTGGCCGTCCGATGTTGACCCTGAAACTGGCCAGCAGCTTTGACGGGCGGATCGCCACGGCCAGCGGCGAAAGCCAGTGGATCACGGGGCCAGAGGCGCGGCGCCATGTGCATGCCATGCGTGCCAGCCATGATGCGGTGATGGTCGGGGCAGGGACTGCGCGTGATGATGATCCCTCGCTGACGGTGCGCGGGCTGGGCGTGGATCACCAGCCGGTGCGTGTGGTGCTGTCCCGCCATTTGGACTTGCCTTTGGACAGTCAGCTTGGCCGTACAGCACGCGAGGTGCCCGTTTGGATCTGCCACGGACGCCGTGCCGCGCCCGAGTTGATTGCAGCGTGGAAGGGGATGGGCGCCGAATTGATTGAGGTGGACGAGGTTCAGGCGACGCTCGACCCGGCCTCGGTTCTGCTGGCTCTAGGAGACCGCGGGTTGACCCGCGTCTATTGCGAAGGGGGTGGGGGGCTTGCGGCCTCGCTTCTGGTGGCGGGCTTGGTCGATGAGCTTGTGGGCTATGGGGCCGGTCTGGCGATTGGGGCCGAGGGCCGCCCGTCGCTGGCCGCGATGGGGCTAAGCCGTCTGGCGGAAGCGCCCCGGTTCGATTTGGTGGAATGTCGCGATATTGGTGGTGACGTACTGCACCGTTGGAGGCGGAAAGCCTAGCGCCACATATAGGTGTAGCTGGCGAACACTCCTTGTAGCTTTGCCAACACCCGCGTGCCACGTCGCCCTTTGGGGACCTCGCCCGAGGCCAGCCGGTCCACCACGACCTCGACCGGGCAGGCGCTTTTCGTGATGGGATCGAAATAGCGCGGATAGTCGATCAGGACGGCGTGGGTCAGCGCGATCAGGTCTGGTCGGGCCGTCCGCCGCTCTGGCAGCTGTCCCAGATCCGTGGTCAGCCCCCAGCCTGCATAGAACGGTGCGCCCAGACAGGTGACAGGCACGCCGCGCAGCAACGCTTCGAACCCCATGGTCGAGGTCATGGTCCACAGCGCGTCCACATGCTCCAGAAGTGCAATTGGGTCGGCCTGATCGGCGATCAGGTCGGCGTATTGCACAGCCTCGTCCGGCGCAATGCGCCCGGCGCGCAGGCCTGCTTCCACATCCGGGTGCGGCTTATAGATGATCACAGCCTCGGGATTGTCCCCGCGTGCGCGTTTCAGCAGGTCCAGATTGGTCGAGACCTCCGACGTGCCCAACCTGATCGAGGCATCGTCCTCGACCTGACCCGGCACCAGAATGCGCACGCCTTTGGGCAGGTTGCCCAAACCAGCGGGCAGGGGGCGATCCAGATTGTACTTCCCCAACCGGTTTTCTGTGATCCGAGCGATCAGGCGCGTAGCGCGGTCGCGGGCATGGTCAGGCAGCGCGGTCGCTGCCGCGATGTGGTGCTCTAATCGGCTTTCGCGGGTTGGGTCGTAGTAGATGCCCAAATCATCGCGCACCAAGGACAGGGGCGGCACAAGTTCCGCCCCCAATCCGCGCGAGCGCAGGAAGCCATCCTCGATGCGCAGCGGTGGGCGCTGCGATCCGTGGGCAGGCTCTTCCTTGCCGGCCCAGACCATCAAGGGACGTTGCAGCGTCTCGGCCCCGTCCGCTGCGCGCGCGGCATTGTCGTCGAATACCATCGCCGGGTCGGCCTTGAAGAACTCGGCCAAGGGGCGGCGCTTCCATAGGCGCATGCCGCTGGCGACATAGCCCTGATGGTCCTCGCGCCACGCGCGGGCGCGGGCATCGAGCGTATCGAGCATCTGCTCGATCTCGCACAATTTGTCGCGATAGGGATCGTACCACGTGGGATAAAGCATCATCGCACCCGCAAACAGCTGCGCACGGGTCAGATTGCGACCGCGCCGGTTTACTGGAAGCCGATCCTCGGTCAGACCCCAGCCGGCGTAAAAGGGCTGTCCAAACACGTGGGGCTTATGCCCGGCCAGAATGGCCTCGAACCCCATGCCTGAGCTGACGGTATAGACGGCCATTGCGCCGTCCAGCAGCGCCCAAGGACTGACGGGGGCCGAAATCAGCTTCACCTGATCGTTCTCGTCCTCAGGCCCGTAGTGGCCAGAGCGATGCCCCGCCTGCGTCTCGGGGTGGGTTTTGATCAGGATGCGGGCGTGCGGATGTTCCAGACGCGCGGCGACCAGCATGTCGCGGAAGGTTGCGTCCGTCGCGCCGCCATAGCGGATCGAGGCATCCCCCGCGGTCTGATCAAGCACCAACACATAGGGCGCATCGGGTACGGGCAGGTCGGGGTGGAAGGCGTTGTATTTCGATAGATGCCCGGACTTAATTCGCGTGATTGCCGTCCGCGCCCGGTTCAGAAGGGCGCTGTCATCCAGCGGGTCGTGTTTCAGGATCTGCTCAAGCCGTGACGGCGCCGATCCGTCGAAATGCACCCCCAGATCGTCCAGTATCAGCCCCAAGGGCGGCTCGCCGGAACGGCCGGGGAGGACTGAGCGCAGGAAGGCATCCTCGACCCTGAGAACTGGATTTTTCTTGCGGGCGGCCACAGCCTCGCCCCGTCCCGAGGTCGGGCTTTTGCCCCACGTCCCAACCCAATCTCCATCGCCCGGAAGGCCAAGCCGGATCTGCCAGCCTGCAAGATCAAGGATACGCTTCACGCGCGGTTGGGTCAGGAACCCGCCATTGTAAACGAAAAGCCGCCGGGGCTGTGATGACCCGGCGGCTGTCTGTGTCTTGATGTCGTCGGTCACGGGCTGTGGCCCGATTACTCGGTCAGGCTTTGGTTCAGGGCCGCGATGGACCCCGCCGTGGACAGCGAACCGGTCAGGGCCGACAGGACCTTGGTCCACTGGGTATAGGGCGCATCGGTGATATACACCGTGTCGCCGTCGCGGATCCCGAAATCGCGGGCCAGGAACAAGCCGTTGGTGCCGGTCAGATCGAGAACATAGATCATGCGCTGCGGCGCGCTCAGATCCGTGCGTCCCAGAACCGAATTGGCGATCTCCGCGCTTTCATCACGCAGCACGAACACCCCCTTGGGATCAGCTGCAGCACCGGACAAGCCGCCGACCTGCGCGATGGCCTCGACAGCCGACAGGGTCTGGCTGGCAAAACCGACGCGTTTTTGCGCGCCGGTTGCGCCAAGGGCTGTGAAGGTGCGGGGGTCGGCCTCGACCAGGATGCGGTCGCCACCGCGCAGGGCAATGTCCATCTGCGGGTATTTGAACAGGTCTTCGAACCAGATCTCGCCCACTTTCGCGCCGCGGATCACTTTGACCTTGGCAATCTCAGGCTCGATCGAGACACCGCCGGCACGCGCCAGCATGGCGTTCAGCGTGCGGGTGGGGCGTTCAATCGGATAGACGCCTTGGCCGCCGACCGAACCGGTGACCGACACGGTGGCCCCATCACCGGCGGTGCGACGCACGGTGACTTGCGGGTCGGGCGTTTGCTCGGCCAGTTTGCGGGTGATGATACGGCGAATGGCCTCGGGAGAATTGCCAGCGGCTTTCACACGGCCTGCGTAGGGAATGAAGATATAGCCTTCGCCGTCGACCTGCACATGCTCAAGCGCGGCAGGGGCCCCTGCGGTGGTCAGGATACCGTCTTCAACGTTCTCCCAGATCGAGATGGTCAGCGTGTCGCCGGCCCGAATCGTGTCCGATCCAACCAGCGCGCGGTTCTGGAATTCCGGGCTGAATCCAAGGGGCGGAACAACGGCCGTGGCACGGGTGACGTGGTCAGTAACGACCACGACATGCGCATTGCCTTGCTTCTCGATCGAGCCAGCATAAAGCTCTTGCTTGGTCGGGCCGGTGCGGGGCAGTCCACAGGCGCCGAGCGCAATAACGACCGATGCCAAGATCAAGTGCTTGGCCCAATTGGATATTTTTGCTGTCACTGCCCGTCCACCATACATGGAATTATGATTCATTTTCCGAAAGTTAGCGTGACTGGGATGAATTTTCCAGAAAAGGGACCGTTAGGTTACTTGACCACGCTCAACTGTTGCCGAGGTGCCGCTGTTCCCCGCTCTAGCGCCTGATAGGGGGCGTCAGGTGCCAGCATCATATCAACCACCTGACGCAACAATTGTCGCCGCCCGCGCGAAGAATAAAAACCGCCTGCAACCTGACTGGTCTCGAGAAGGAAGTGCCGGTAGTCGCGATAGGCGCGTTTGTCAGGTCGGGTGGGGATGTCAAAGAACTCGGGCAGCGGCTGTTCCGACACGAATTCAGGCTTGGCGTAGACCGCGTTTCCGAACAGCTTCAGGGGCAGCCCGCGCCACAGGACTTGCTGGGCGGCGGTCGAGTTGATCGTCACGGCAGAACGTGCGTGATCCAGAAGCTTGGCTAGCTTGCCGCCACGTACATAGTGGACGCGATCGTTAATGCCATAGGCCTGCGCAAGCCTGCGAATTTCGCGCCGTTGCGGAACGCGCCCATCTTCCAGCGGATGCGCTTTGAAGACCAGATGGTGATGCGTTGGTGCCCCGTCGGCAAAGCCTGCGATCACCAGCTCAAGAAACTCTGTCATCGTGGTGAAAGGACTGTGCATCTGGAAGCTTGAATCATGCTCCAGCTGCAGGAGGGCCAGATGGTACGGGAAGCCTCCATAGCGGATCCGAAAAGTGGCCGAGATGCGATCTGCAGCGATGACGGGCATTAAGACAAGGCGCTGAAGATACAAAAGAAACTCTTTTCCAACACCGATTGAGCGGTGGGGTTTGAAATTGCGATAGCGCTGGTTCAGGAACATGACAAACCAGTGATAGAGCGCGCCATAGAAAACGTGATGGCGCATGTCGCCCCAATGGGCAGGGGCTTCGGGCATATCCGGTTCGGCGTCTTCAAGAATGCGCTGCATCTGAGGGACATCGTAGTCCATCAGGCGCGAATTTCCGTTAGAGCCGTCCCGTTCATAGGTCACCCAATAGGGACGCAGATAGCCTTCTTCGAAGACATGAATGGTCAGCCCCTGTTCGTGCGCCCGTTCAATGGCTTGGGCGTGGATGGGGCGCGTGTCACCGTAAAGTATGATGTCGGTGATGCCGTGTTTCGTAACAATCTGATCGAACTGGTTGATCCACTGGTCGTGCGTCGCAGTGAACGGAATGTAGGTCGATTTGTCAGACCAGAATGCCTGATCACCACGGTTAAACCCAACGCGCCACACCTTCGCCCCAGAGCGCCCAAGCATCTTTGCCAATTGCCCGAAGAAAGGCCCGTGCGGACCTTGCAGGAACAGGAAGTTTCGGTTTTCGCCTGTGATGCGCGCCATGCCTGCCAATCACCAAATTATTTCGAGCGTTAATCGCCTTATAGGCCTACAAAATAGGGTTGCAGGGGAATTAACAATGGCTTGCGGCAAAATTTGGGCCGTGCAGGGAAATTTATCGACCGATGAGGATTGGCCTGCGCGATGTATCTTGGCTTCAATCCGGGCCACGTTTCCGCTACAGCAGAACCACCAACCCGATGCAGGAGGCGACATGTTCACTGGGATCATCACCGATGTAGGGCGCGTAGAGGCGCTGGAGCAAGCAGGCGACATGCGTGCACGGATCGTGACCGCGTATGATACAGCTGGAATTGATCTGGGGGCGTCGATTGCCTCGGACGGCGTGTGCCTGACGGTCGTTGCAATGGGCGACAATTGGTATGACGTTGATATCTCGGCGGAAACTGTCTCGAAAACCAATTTGGGTGATTGGGCTGTTGGCCGTCGTGTGAATCTGGAGCGTGCCCTGAAGGTCGGGGACGAGCTAGGCGGGCATATCGTGTCCGGTCATGTGGATGGCGTGGCCGAGATCGTGTCAATGCATGTTGAAGGCGACAGCACCCGCGTACGCTTCCGGGCACCGTCGGAACTGGCACGATTCATTGCGCCGAAAGGCTCGGTGGCTCTGAACGGCACCTCGCTGACCGTGAACGAGGTCGAAGGTGACGAGTTTGGCGTGAACCTGATTTCGCACACCAAAGAGGTGACGAATTGGGGGCAGGCGCAGGTTGGGGATCGCATCAACCTCGAGATCGATACATTGGCACGTTACGTCGCCCGGCTGGCAGATTACGGACAGTCTTGAATTCCGTTTGGCGTGATCTTTGTTTGAAATATTCGTATATGGGCATATGATTGGCGAAAATCCCTTCTGACGGAGATCGCCCATGTCCCTTATTCGCCCCACTCGCCGTGACCTTTTGCGCTTGGCCTCGGTTGCGCCTGCTTTCGCCATGCCTGCCGCCGCGCGGGCCATGTTGGGTGCGCCAACGGACGGAAATCCGGCACATTTCAGTTTCACGCTGGGGCAGGCGAAAATCACCATCGTCTCGGACGGCTATTTCACCTTGCCCTTCGGTGGGCAGGCGATGAATGCGCCGGAAGAAGAAAAGCTGGCCTTCATGGCAGAGCACTACATCGACCCCGAGGTCGGCTACTCCCACACAAACCACATGTATATCGAGCTGGGCGACGCCAAGGTTTTGGTCGACGTCGGGTCGGGCACACGCTGGTTCGATACAACGGGACGGCTAATGGAGAACTTAGAGGCCGCCGGGATTGACCCCTATGGGATTACGCATGTCGCCATCACCCATGCACATCCTGATCATATCTGGGGTATTCGCGACGATTTCGACGAGCCGATCATCCCGGACGCTGAATACGTGATGGGGCAGGCCGAGCATACGCATTGGCTTCAAGACGGTCTGGTCGATCGTGTGGCGCCGGAAGATCAACAGTTTGTGCTGGGAGCGGTGAACTCGATCAATGCCGAGGGTCTGGAATGGACCCTAGCGTCGAATGATCACGAGATTGCGCCGGGCATCCGTATGATCGACACGCCGGGCCATACGCCGGGGCACATGTCGGTGGCGGTGGAAAGCGACGGCCAGCAACTAATCGCGCTTGGCGATTGTATGACCCACGCCATCCTGAACTTCGCGCATCCCGAATGGTACTCGGGCCGCGATTCAGACGGGGCGCAGGTCGGGGTTACACGTAACCGCCTGCTTGATATGGCGGCCACGGACCGGATCGCGGTTCTGGGCTATCACTTCCCGTTCCCCGGTGTGGGTCATGTGCGCCGCGACGGGGACGCCTATCAGTTTGTCCCGGCGCTTTGGCAGTTCTAGACCGTTTTCGTGACGTCTTGGTGCCGTTTCCCGCCGCCTTTGGGCTGGCATTGAGCGCGCGCCTGCGCTACTCAGCCCCGAGCCTGAAGGGGAACGCGCCATGTCTGAAAGCACCACATACGAAACACCCGGTCCGGTCGAAGCCGGATTGTCCGATGCCATCGCCTCGGCGGAAGAGATCATTGCCGAAGCCCGCGCGGGTCGGATCTATATTCTTGTGGACCATGAGGACCGCGAAAACGAAGGTGACTTCGTCATTCCCGCCGATGCCTGTGATGCGGCGGCTGTGAATTTCATGGCCACCCATGGCCGCGGGTTGATCTGTCTGCCGATGGAAGCCAAGCGAGTGGACGAGCTGGGCCTGCCGATGATGGCGATGCACAACTCTTCGCGTCACGAAACTGCGTTCACCGTGTCGATTGAAGCGCGTGAAGGCGTGTCAACGGGCATTTCCGCCGCCGATCGCGCGCTGACCGTGGCGACTGCGATCAACCCCGAGAACGGCCCGGCCGAGATCGCGACCCCCGGACACGTCTTCCCGCTGCGCGCGCGCAACGGTGGTGTGCTGGTGCGTGCCGGTCACACCGAAGCTGCCGTGGACATCTCGCGCCTTGCGGGCCGCAACCCCTCGGGCGTGATTTGCGAGATTATGAACGAAGACGGTACCATGGCGCGCCTGCCGGAACTGGTTGAAATCGCCAAGAAACACGCGATCAAGATCGGCACGATCTCGGACCTGATCGCCTATCGCCGCCGCCACGACAACCTTGTGCGTGAGACAGGTCGCGAGACCATTACCTCGGAATTCGGTGGTGAATGGGAGATGCGCATCTTCACCGATATGACGCACGAGATCGAGCACGTAGTGCTGATCAAGGGCGACATCACCACAGACGAGCCGGTGCTGGTCCGTACCCATGCCCTGCAAGAAGCGCAGGACGTGCTGGGCCTTGGCCCGAAACCTGCAGACGAGCTGCCGCGTGCAATGCAGATCATCGCGGATGAGGGTCGGGGCGTTGTCTGCCTCTTCCGCGAACCGCGCAAGACGCTGCACGCGGACGAAGAAGAAGGCCCGCGGACCGTGCGCCAGATCGGTCTTGGCTCGCAAATCCTGTCGACTTTGGGCCTGAACGAGATGGTTCTTTTGACCGACAGCCCCGAAACCCGCTATGTGGGTCTGGACGCTTATGGGCTGACCATCACCGCGACCCGCCCCATTCAGAAGGACTGAAACATGGCCACCGCAGAACAGCATTACATTCTGGACCGCCCAAGCTTTGACAAGCCGGTGAAAATCCTGATCGTTGTCGCGCCATACTATAAGGACATCGCCGACAATCTGGTCGCGGGCGCCAAGGCCGAGATCGAGGCGGTTGGTGGCACGTGGGATCTGGTGGAAGTGCCCGGTGCGCTGGAAGTGCCCACGGCGATTTCGATGGCCGACCGCCTGTCGAATTTCGACGGCTACGTTGCGCTGGGCTGCGTGATCCGGGGCGAGACCACGCATTATGAAACCGTCTGCAACGACAGTTCGCGCGCCATTCAGCTGATGGGGCTCAATGGGCTGTGCATCGGTAACGGTATTCTGACCGTGGAAAACCGCCCGCAGGCTGAAGTGCGCGCCGACGTGAATGACCAAAATAAAGGTGGCGGAGCAGCCGCTGCGGCCTTGCATCTTGTCGCGCTTTCGCGCAAATGGGCCTCCGCAAGCAAGGGGGTCGGCTTCAAGTCGATCTCGGATTCGATCAAGCTTGCTGGTGATACGAAGGATACCCCAACCGCATGACGCTTTCCGGCAACCAGAAACGCAAGATGAAATCCGCCGCCCGCTTGTTCGCGGTGCAGGCGCTGTTTCAGATGGAGGCCGCGGGCCAGACCATGGACCGCGTGATGGTCGAGTTCGAAGACCACCGCTTTGGCGAAGAGTTCGACGACTACACCATGGCCGAGGGCGATAGCCGCCTGTTCCGCAAGCTGGTGGGCGACGCTGTGAACCATCAGGCCAAGATTGACCAGTTGACCGACCGCGCGTTGGTGGCCAAATGGCCGATCGCACGGATCGACCCGACCTTGCGCGCACTGTTCCGCGCTGCTGGTGCCGAAATGGTTGAGGGCGACACCCCGCCGAAAGTGGTGATCACCGAGTACGTGGACGTCGCGCGTGCGTTCTTCCCGGAAGGGGACGAAGCGAAGTTCACCAACGCGGTTCTGGATCACATGGCCCGCGAGGTAAAGCCCGAGGCGTTTTAAGCTCCGGCGAGATCAACAGCTTCCAGAGGCCATTGGGATGCGACCCATTGGCCTCTTTTCATTTGGGGCAGTGGCTCACATACTTACCCTATTCACCAAAGGGAGCGTGACATGCCACAACTCGTCCGCGTCTATATCAAGAACGTCCTGATTGGATTTGGGCTGTCCGCTGCCTTTGTCGCGGCGTTGCTCTATACGAATGTTGGCAATTTGTGGCACCTGATCTCGACCTCGGACATCGGGTGGATCGCGGTCCTGATGCTGTTCGTGTTCAACGGCATCGTCTTTGCAGGTGTCCAATTTGCCTTTGTCATAATGCGCATGGAGAGCAGCGACGACACGCCCAAAGGCGGCAAGCGCCAGCCGGTGATCACCGGCGAACCTGCCCGCGTAAAAGTGGCCGCAAACCGCTGATGCTCTTGCAGGGCAGGCCGATTGCGGCAATGATCCCCCAGTAATGAAAGGGATCCCATGGCTGGTGGATGGGCGCGCGACGGCGCAGTAAGCGAACAGATTGAAGCATCCGTCTCGGACGAACTTGCGCGGATGAAGTCCAAAGCGCAGCCTGTGGGCGAGAGCTTCACTCATTGCGCGGAATGCGAAGAAGAAATCCCCCAAGCCCGACGCGAGGCCTTGCCGGGCGTGAAGCTGTGCATCGACTGCGTGCAGGACCGGGATGCGGCCTTCAAGACGCGCCCGGGGATCAATCGGCGCGGATCCAAGGACAGCCAGTTGAAATAGGGGCGAAACCCTCTTTTCGGCCAACATTGTGAGTGCTAAAAGCCATTCAGGACACGGCGATGGCGTCGCCGCGGGGCATCCTCCCCGGTTCCTTTTCCACGCTCCTGTACGCCGGGACTTTCAATCGGGAGATTGAAGGCCCCGCCTTTGCCTCCCTCAGATAGGAGGCATTCATGGCCTGGTCGCCGGACAAAACTGAAGTCAAAAGCTGGAACGAATGGGACACGCTGCGCCATGTGATCGTGGGCCGTGCCGATGATTGCCACATCCCGCCGGAAGAGCCCGCGCTGGACGCCAAGGTTCCGGAAGATAGCGACATGCGGGGCCAGTGGGGCCGTCGTCCGCAGGAAACCATCGACCGCGCGAACGAACTGTTGGACAATTTCGCCGACCTGTTGCGCAAGCGCGGTGTGCGCGTGGACCGTCCTGTCTCGATTGATCATTCGCAGCCCGTGACCACGCCGGATTTCCACACCGAGAGCCAGTTCGGCTGCATGCCGCCGCGTGACGTGCTGCTAACCGTTGGGCACGAGATGCTGGAAGCGACCATGTCGTATCGCTGCCGCTGGTTCGAGTATCTGAACTATCGTCCGCTTCTGAAGCAGTATTGGGAAGAAGACCCTCGCTTCCGTCATGAAGCCGCCCCCAAGCCGCGCCTGACCGATGCGGATTACCACCCGGATTATCTGTCCGAGAAGATCGGTGACGCTCAGCGTCTGGAGTGGGCCGCCGAGAAGTTCTTTGTCACCACCGAGGAAGAACCGCTGTTCGACGCCGCCGACGTTTTGCGCTTTGGCAAGGATCTGGTAGTTCAGCACGGGTTCACAACGAACCTGAAGGGCATCGAATGGCTGCGCCGTCACTTCCCCGACCACCGCGTGCACACGGTGAACTTCCCTGGCGACCCGTACCCGATCCACATCGATGCCACCTTCACGCCACTGCGCCCGGGCCTGATCGTAAACAACCCCCAGCGCCGCTTGCCGGAAGAGCAGCGCGGCATGTTTGAAAAGAACGGGTGGGAGATCGTGGACGCCGCACAACCCGCGCACAACACGCCGCCGCCGCTGTGCTACTCGTCGACTTGGCTTTCCATGAACGTGCTGGTGCTGGACCCAAAAACCGTCTGTGTCGAGAAGTCCGAGGTCTATCAGGCCGAGCAGATGGACAAGCTGGGCATGGAAGTGGTCGAGGTCGAGCTGCGCGACGCCTATGCGTTTGGCGGCGGTCTGCACTGTTGCACGGCAGACGTTTATCGCGATGGCGACTGCGAAGATTACTTCCCGAAGCAGTAAGCTTGGTGCTTTGGAAACAGGAAACCCGCGCTTTTCGGCGCGGGTTTTGTTTTTTGTGGGGGAGGGGCTCTGCCCCTCTTGGCCTTTGGCCAATTCACCCCGGGATATTTATGGCAAGAAAATAAGATCTGAGTCGGAGTCAGAGCAGATCTGCCTCACTCCATCGCTTCCAGCTCATCAATGAAGCCTTCGATCATCGACAGACCTTTGGCCCAGAAATTCGGGTCCGAGGCATCCAGTCCGAAGGGGGCCAGAAGCTCTTTGTGGTGTTTTGACCCGCCAGCTTTCAGCATCTCGAAATACTTCTCTTGGAAGTCTGCGTCGCCTTCTTCGTAGACGGCGTAAAGCGCGTTCACCAAGCCGTCGCCGAACGCATAGGCGTAGACGTAGAAGGGCGAGTGGACGAAGTGGGGGATGTAGGACCAGAAGGTCTCGTATCCGGGCATGAAATCAAAGGCTTCGCCAAGGCTTTGTGCCTGAACCGACATCCACAGGGCGTTGATGTCATCCGGTGTCAGCTCGCCTTCAGCGCGGGCGTCGTGCAGTTTGCATTCAAAGTCATAGAACGCGATCTGGCGCACGACCGTGTTGATCATGTCCTCGACTTTGCCCGCCAGCATGACCTTCTTTTCTTCCGGCGTTTTGGCTTCGGATAGCAGTTTGCGGAAGGTCAGCATCTCGCCAAAGACGGAAGCGGTTTCGGCCAGGGTCAGCGGGGTCGAGGATAGCATCTCGCCCTGATCGGCAGCCAGCACTTGGTGCACGCCGTGGCCCAGCTCGTGGGCAAGAGTCATCACATCGCGGGGTTTGCCCAGATAGTTCAGCATCACGTAAGGGTGCGCGTCGGTGACGGTGGGGTGGGCGAATGCGCCGGGTGCTTTGCCGGGTTTCACGCCTGCATCAATCCAGCCATCAGTGAAGAAGGGTTTGGCGATCTCGGCCATGCGCGGGTCGAAAGCGGCATAGGCGTCCATGACGATCTTTTCGGCCTCGGGCCAGTTGACCAGCTTGTCGTCTTCCATCGGAAGTGGTGCGTTGCGGTCCCAGACCTGCATGCGGTCCAATCCCAGCCATTTGCGCTTCAGCTCGTAATAGCGGTGCGATAGGCGCGGATAGGCGTCGACCACGGCGTTGCGCAGGGCTTCGACCACTTCGGGTTCCACGTGGTTGGACAGGTGACGTCCGGTCTGCGGGGTAGGCATGTTGCGCCACTGATCCTCGATGGATTTTTCCTTGGCGAGCGTGTTGTGAACGCGTGAGAAAATCTTGATGTTTTCACCCAATACGCGGGCGATTTCTTCCGAGGCTGCCTGACGTGTGGCGCGGTCTTGCTCGGTCAGAAGGTTGGCGGTGGCTTCCAGCCCGCGCTCTTCGCCGTTTACCGTGAACATCAGCCCGGCGACGGTTTCGTCAAACAGCGTATTCCACGCCGATGCGCCGACCGAGGACTTGTCATGCAGGAACTGCTCCAGCTCGTCTGACAGCTGATAAGGGCGCATGGCGCGCAGGCGGTCGAACACTGGTTTGTAGCGGGCCAAACCAGTGTTGTCGGCGAACCAACCGTCAAGCACGGCATCGTCAATACGGTTCACTTCGAGCGAGAAGAAGACCAAAGGCGCGGTGAACACGGTGATCTGCTCTTGGCAATTCTGGAAAAACTGCGCGCGATCCGCGTCGGTTGTTTCTTGGTAATAGCGCAGGCCTGCAAAGGACATGATGCGCCCGCCAATCATCTCGATCTTTTCATAGGCCAGCACGCAATCCAGCATGCCTGCTGCATCCAGATCCCCCAGTTTTCCCTGATAGGTCTGGGCGAAGTCCGCACAGGCATTTTCCAGCCAGCCCAGATCACGCTCAAGTTCGGGCGCGTCTTCGCTGGGATATAGGTCCGACAGATCCCATTCCGGCAGATCCCCAAATGGGTTGTCGCCCGTACCGGCAGTGGCGTCGCGCAGAATTTGAGGGGGTAGGGTGGAAAACATGAGACCTCCGAAAATGTGGTTTCTCAAGACATAGGCGGTGGGGCGCGGGGTTGCAATCGGGGCGTATGAGGTTCTGTTGAACCCTGAGACATGACATGAGGAGGGGCGGGAATTGGCCGATTTTCCCCCCTAGGGGGTTTTGACCCGGCCCCATGGTCCCTTTATAGGAAGGGCAACTTTCCGTGGGAGCGTGCGGCGTGATCAGATTCGTCCTTGGTATATTCGGTGCGATGTTTACCGGCATCACCCTTGCGATCTTCATGGCTGCTTTGGTCGTGGGGGGCGTTTTCTGGATGTATTCCAGGGACTTGCCCAGCCACGAGCAGCTGGCGAACTATACGCCTGCAACGATCAGCCGGGTCTATTCGGGCGAGGGCCAACTGATGGACGAGTTCGCGCGCGAGCGTCGTCTGTTCACGCCCGCCGACGAAATTCCCGATCTTGTGAAGCACGCGTTTATCTCGGCCGAGGATAAAAACTTCTACAATCACGCAGGCTTTGACCCACGCGGGATCGCAGCGGCCGCGCTTGAAGCGGCGCGCGGTGGGGCGCTGCGCGGGGCCTCGACCATCCCGCAGCAGGTGGTGAAGAACTTCCTTTTGTCTTCGGAACGGTCTGCAGAGCGGAAGATCAAGGAACTGATCTTGTCGGTGCGTCTGGAAAACACCCTGTCCAAGGATGACATTCTGGCGTTGTATCTGAACGAGATCTTTTTGGGTCAGAACTCGTACGGTGTGACGGCCGCGGCCCAGACCTATTTCAACAAGACGCTGGATCAGTTGGAGCCGCATGAAGCTGCCTATCTGGCGACCTTGCCGAAAAAGCCTGCGCGCCTGCATCCCGTGCGCAACAAAGAGGCCGCGTTGGGGCGCCGCAACTATGTTCTGCGCGAGATGAATCAGAACGGCTATCTGGATCAGGCGGTCTATGAGGCCGAGAAAGAGCTCCCGCTGCGCTCGGTCCAGAATGGCGATTTCGAGGGCTTCCGCACGGCGCTTCCCGATCGCGATTATTTCACGGATGAGATCCGCCGCCAACTGAGCCGCGATTTCGGTGAAGAAGAGTTTTTCACGGGCGGTCTGACTATTCGTGCGACCGAAAACCCCAAGCTCCAAGATGTGGCTGCGGCCAGCCTGCGCGAAGGGCTCGAGGGATATGACCGGGGCCGGGGCGTCTGGCGCCCCACCGGCGTAACACTGCCGGAAGGCGCGCTGTCGGACGAAGCAAGCTGGCGACAGGCGCTGGCCGACACCAAGTTCTCGCGCGACATCGAAGGCTGGTATCCCGCCGTTGTGCTCGAAGTTGGCAACAATGACGCCCGGATCGGCATAGAAGGTGTCGAGGATGACGAGGACGGTCACTGGATTCCGGCCAAGGATGTAACTTGGGCGCGTCGCTTGGGCGAAGATGGCAGCCTGGGGCGCAAGGCGCGCGTGGCGGGTGATCTTCTTAAGGTCGGCGAAGTCGTGCATGTGCGGCGTTTGGTAAAAGATGATGATGGCAGCTTTGTCCGCTGGACCTTGCGCCAAATCCCGGAAGTGCAGGGCGGTTTCATGGCGATGGACGTCAACACCGGCCGTGTAATCGCGATGCAGGGTGGCTTCAGCTATCAGCATTCGGTTTATAACCGCGCCACACAGGCACAGCGTCAGCCGGGGTCGAGCTTCAAGCCCTTCGTTTATGCGGCCGCGCTGGACAGCGGGTTTTCCCCGGCCACCATCGTGATCGACGCACCGATCGAGGTCGAGAGCGGCGGCAAGATCTGGCGGCCTAAGAATGCCTCGAACGAGTTTTACGGCCCGACGCCCCTGCGTACGGGGATCGAGCAATCGCGAAACCTGATGACTGTGCGTCTGGCACAGGAAATCGGCATGGACACGGTGGCGGGCTATGCCGAACGCTTCGGCGTCTATGACCAGATGAATCCGTTCCTTGCCAACTCGCTTGGGTCCGAGGAAACGACGCTGTTCAAGATGGTTGCGGCCTACGCGATGTTTGCCAATGGCGGCGAGCGGGTAGAGCCCACGCTGGTTGATCGTGTGCAGGATCGCTGGGGACGCACCATCTATCGTCACGACCGTCGCGACTGCGTGGATTGCGCTGATCCAGTGTTGGCTGCAGGGGCAGAGCCCTGGATCAAAAGTAACCGGGAACGTGTGATGGACGCCATCACGGCCTATCAGCTGACCTCGATGATGCGCGGCGTTGTGCAGCGCGGAACAGCCAGCCGTACTGTAAACTTGCCGGTGCCCACCGCGGGCAAGACGGGGACAACCAATGACTCGCGCGACGTCTGGTTCGTGGGCTTCACCTCGAACATCGTGGCGGGCTGCTATATCGGCTATGACCGTCCCCGCAATATGCCCGGCGCGTCGGGTGGGGGGATGTGTGGCCCCGTCTTTAATCGCTTCATGACGGAAGCGGTGAAAGAGCTGGGCGGCGGCGATTTCAAGGTGCCCGAAGGTGGACACTTCATCAAGATCGACCGGTTCTCGGGCGCGCGTCTGCCGGCTGATGCCACCGGCGAGTATGTGGTGGCCGAATACTTCCGTGATGGCGAAGAGCCGCTGTTTGGCGTGATGTTCGACGGTGGTTTTGCCATGGGGTCGAACCTGCCGTTGTTCGATCGCGACGGGGCAGGGGGGGAGCAGGTCCAGACCTCGACAGGCAAAACGGTCGTCGTGCCGGACAAGGCGGATTTCGGAACGCTTTCTTCTGGCGGTCTCTACTGACTGGGGTTTAGCACCTATAGGTGGAATGTTTTTGCCGCGGTCTTGCCTGACCCCGCTGAAAACTTCTGCACAGAAAAGCATTTTGCCCATTGTCTTTTCATAGTGCGAACACTTATGTTCTGAGGACGGTGGTGCGTTTTCAATAGCACCCCGCGAAAGAGTTTCGCTGTCATGGCGACGGATGCCGGCCCAAGGATGCCGCAGACCACATCGTGACAGGCTAAAAGCGCTTCGGGACGCGTCCGCATGACGGACTGGCCGCCGAAGCCGGAAATTGATGACCCGGCAGTAAGTTCACAAAAACTTGCCCCGATGTCTGAAAATACGCCCGCACTTTGCGCAGCAATTGGGGGCAAATGAATGGGTTTCGCACGAACCGCCGGGCTAACCGGACAGGATAGGCGAGACCGGAGAAGAAACGCGATGATGCGTGCGAGGATCGAGCAAGGACAGACAGTGGGGCGTATGCCCCTTCAGCTGTTGTCCCATCCCCCGCATCTGCTCGCCCTGACAAGTCACCCCATTCCCCAAGCGCGTCCCCCGGGACGAGCGCGGCGATCCGGGTGCAGAAAGACAACATGGCAAAGAAGATGCTTATCGACGCCACCCACGCCGAGGAAACTCGGGTTGTGGTGGTCGACGGGAACAAGGTTGAAGAATTCGACTTTGAATCCGAAAACAAACGCCAGCTCGCTGGCAACATTTATCTGGCAAAAGTAACACGGGTCGAACCGTCGCTTCAGGCGGCGTTTGTCGATTACGGCGGAAACCGCCACGGGTTCTTGGCCTTCTCGGAAATCCACCCGGATTATTATCAGATCCCGGTCGCCGACCGTGAAGCGCTGCTGGAAGAAGAGCGCGCCTATGCAGAAGCTATGGCCGCCGAAGATGACAAGCCAAAGACACGCCGCCGCCGCCGCTCGCGGTCGCGCTCGAAGGCGGAAGAGACCAAGTCGGATGATGCGGTCGCCACCAAAGAGATTGATCAGTCTGCCAGCGGGATGGACGTGATTGATCTGGATGATGGCGGGTCGGATGCCGACGAAGGCCATTCGCCGATGGATCTGGTCGCCGAAACGCCGGTTGAAGAGCCGGTAGAAGACGCGGCTGTTGAAGCTGGCTCGGATGCGGCGGAAACGCCTGCGGCTGAGGCCGAGGTGACCTCGGATGAGGCCGCACCGGAAGCTGAAGCGTCTGAAGAAAACGTGGCCGAAAAAGCGGATGCTGACGACGCACCTGCTGCGGATGCTGATGCTGATAAAGCCAGCGACGATGACACCGGTGATGACAGCGACGACGAGGACGACGAAGACGAGCCGCTGGAAGCGTCCGAAAAGGATGACCAGATCGAACGCGTTGCCGACGACGACTCGACCGAAGAAATCCGCCCGCGCCGCAAGCCGCGCCCGAAGCGTTACAAGATCCAGGAAGTGATCAAGGTGCGTCAGATCCTTCTGGTGCAGGTCGTGAAAGAAGAACGCGGCAACAAGGGTGCAGCGCTGACCACTTACCTGTCGCTGGCCGGTCGCTACTGCGTGCTTATGCCCAACACCGCGCGCGGTGGTGGGATCAGCCGCAAGATCACCAACGCCGCCGACCGCAAAAAGCTGAAAGAAATCGCCGCTGAAATCGACGTGCCGAAGGGCGCCGGTCTGATCGTTCGGACCGCGGGTGCCAAACGCACCAAGACCGAGATCAAGCGCGACTATGAATACCTTCAGCGCCTGTGGGAGCAGGTCCGCGAACTGACGCTGGAATCAATTGCGCCCGCCAAGATTTACGAAGAAGGCAACCTGATTAAACGCACGATCCGCGATCTCTATTCGCGCGAAATCGACGAAGTGTTTGTAGAAGGCGCGGCCGGCTATCGTGTGGCCAAGGACTTCATGAAAATGATCATGCCGTCCCACGCCAAGAACGTGAAGCACTATACAGACGCAATGCCGCTGTTCGCGCGCTATCAGGTGGAAAGCTATCTGTCGGGCATGTTCAACCCGACCGTTCAGCTGAAATCCGGTGGCTATATCGTGATTGGCGTGACCGAAGCGCTTGTTGCGATCGACGTGAACTCGGGCCGGGCCACCAAGGAAGGCTCGATCGAGGAAACCGCGCTGAAGACCAACCTTGAGGCCGCGGAAGAAGTGGCACGTCAGCTGCGTCTGCGCGACCTTGCGGGTCTGATCGTGATCGACTTCATCGACATGGACGAGCGTCGCAACAACAATGCCGTTGAAAAGCGGATGAAGGACAAGCTGAAGACCGACCGCGCCCGCATTCAGGTGGGTCGCATCTCGGGCTTTGGTCTGATGGAGATGAGCCGTCAGCGTCTGCGCCCGGGCATGATCGAGGCGACGACCCAGCCCTGTAACCACTGTCACGGTACCGGCCTGATCCGTTCGGACGATAACCTTGCCCTGAACATCCTGCGCCAGCTGGAAGAAGAGGGCGTGCGCCGTCGCTCGCGCGAGGTTCTGGTGAAGGCGCCTGTCGGCATCGTGAACTTCCTGATGAACAACAAGCGCGAGCATATCGCGCAGATCGAAGCCCGCTATGGCATGTCGGTCCGGATCGAAGCTGACCCGTTCCTGATCTCGCCGGATTACACGATCGAGAAGTTCAAGACCGCCACACGCGTGGTGCCGGATGCGGCGCCCGTGGTGTCGGTCGATGCGTCCATCATGGCCGATATCGACGAGGTCGAAGAGGCGGAAGTGATCTCGGAAGAGACGCCCGAGGCCGAAGGCGAGGATAAGCCCAAGAAGCGCCGTCGCCGCCGTCGTCGTCGTCGTGGTCGCGGTGGGGATGATCAACAAGAGAATGGTCAGGCTGAGAACGGTGAAGCCGAACAGGCCGCGTCGGAAGGTGAGGCCGAAGCCGAAGCCGCTTCGGACGCTGAAGAGGCGCCCAAGGAAGCCGCTGAAGAGGCGACCGAAGAGAAGCCCAAGCGCAAGCGCGCCACCCGGTCGCGTAAGAAGAAGACCGACGAGGTTGCAGCGGATGCTGAAGGCACCGACGCAGTAGCGACCGAGGCTGTAGAGGCCGAAGCGCCTGCTGAGGATGAAAAGCCCAAGAAGCCCGCGCGCAAGCGTCGGACCTCGAAGGCGAAGGCCGAGGAAGAGGCGAAAGCGGCTGAGGCTGAAACCGCAGAAGCGGCTGAAGAGGTCAAATCTGAAGCTTCGGAAGAGGCAAAGGAAGAAAAGCCCAAGCGCAAGCGTGCAAGCCGTGCGAAAAAGCCGAAAGCAGAGGATGCTCCGGCGGAAGCGCAAGCGGAAGCCGAGGTTAAGGCGGAAGACGCGCCTGCTGAGGAAGAAAAGCCCAAGAAGCCCACACGCAAACGCGCGCCGCGCAAGAAGGCGGAACCGGTAGCAGAAGAAGCGGCACCCGCGCCTGAGCCAGCCGAGGCCCCCGCTGCAGAGCCTGCACCGGCCCCGGTTGAGGTTGCCGTCGCCGAAGCGCCCGCCGCCGCATCCGAGCCCGCACCAGAATCTGCGCCTGTGGCCGAAGTCGCGTCAGACGAGCCGCCCAAGCCCAAGCGCAAAGGCTGGTGGTCACTGAACCGCTGATCAGACGTACAGAACAAAAAAGCCGGGCTTCGCGCCCGGCTTTTTTCATTTACCCGTGTTTGATGAAGTAATAGGTCACGCCATCCGGACCGGATGTCTCATCCTGCCCAACAAGCTCGTGTCCCTGTTCGGCGCAGAAATGCGGCACGTCGATCACGGCGGCGGGGTCGGTGGCCTGAAGTCGCAGAATTTGGCCCGATTCAAGCGATTTCAACCGCTTGCGCGCTTTCAGTACAGGCAGAGGGCACAAAAGCCCGATGGCATCTAGATCGTCATCATAGGTCATGATTTTCCTTAATACCTGCGGATTTCCCTGTCCATCCGTTGCGAGATCGCACTTTGTCGCGCAGATGTGACAAAGCGGCAGGTGACGCCGCGCCAAACCCGCGCTATGTGAAGCTTATGTTTGGAATTGAACTGATCGACGCAAGCCTTGTGCCTGCCCTGACCATCGCGTTTTTCGCGGGCATCTTGAGTTTCCTCAGCCCCTGCGTGCTGCCCATCGTACCACCCTATCTGGCCTACATGTCCGGTATCAGCATGTCGGAAATGAACGAAGGGGACTCGGGCCGGGGCAAAGTATTTCTGACGGCGCTCTTCTTCGTATTGGGCCTGTCGACAGTGTTCCTGTTTCTGGGCTTTGCAGCGTCCGCCTTCGGGGCGATGTTCTTGGCCAACCAGACGCTTTTTGCTGGCATCGCAGGCGTGGTCGTCATGGTGTTTGGCGCGCATTTCTTGGGTGTGATCTCGATCCCGTTTCTGAACCGTGAAGCGCGTCTTGATGCAGGCGACCAAGGTGGCAGCGCATTTGGAGCGTATCTGCTGGGTCTGGCCTTCGCCTTTGGTTGGACGCCCTGCATTGGGCCGCAGCTGGGTGCCATTCTGGCGCTGGCCGCCAGCGAAGGCTCGGTCGCACGCGGCACGGTTTTGCTGGCCGTCTATGCTATTGGCCTTGGTATTCCCTTTTTGCTGTTTGCAGCCTTCTTTACGCGTCTCGGGGGGCTCATGGCCTTCATGAAACGCCACATGGAGCGGATCGAGCGGATCATGGGCCTGTTGCTGTGGACCATCGGGTTGTTGATGCTGACGGGCGGTTTCTCGCGCTTCTCGTACTGGCTGCTCGAGATGTTTCCGGCCATGGCGACGCTGGGCTAATTTGGCCCGTGAAATCTGCATGCCGGGGGTTATGTCCTTAACCATTCCGGTTTAATCTGCCAGAAATTACAGGCCGGGCAGATGAGCAACCACGCCGACACATCGAAAATCGTGCGCCGTCGCCGGGTGTTTTACATCCCCGGCTACGACCCGATTCATCCCCGCCGCTATCGCGAGCTGTATCGCACCGAAGGGGCCGCGCAGGCCGAAATCTCGGGCTACGAGATTGATCTGATCGGACGACAAGGCGCGGCCACCTATGGTTGGCAAGTGCTGGGCCGGATCGACGGTCACGAGGTCGAGGCCGAGTTTGACGTGCTGGTCTGGTCCGACATCGTGCGCGACAGCATGCAGCTGAACATCGCGCAGACCTACCTGATGATGGCACGCACCGCGTGGACCTATCTCAGCACGGGGGCGCTCCGACGGTTGATGTGGCTACGCAAAGGGCCGGTGATTGCGGCGCTCTATCCAGTTGTTGCACTGATCTTGCAACTGATCCTGGCACTACTTGTAGGCGGGATTCTTGGCGGGCTTGTTGACTGGGTTGTCAGCGCGCTGTCGCCGCTTCTGGGATCTATTCTGGGCTGGGCTGTTATGCTGGCTGTAGCTGCGGCATTGCTGATCTGGTTTCGCAAGATCGACAATAAACTGTTCATCTACTACCTGATGCATGACTACAGCTATTCGGCCTCGACGAAAGGAGCCAACCCGCCTGAACTGGAAGCGCGGATGGCGCAGTTTGGCGATCAGATTGCCGAGGCGCTGGCCACGGATGTGGACGAGGTTCTGGTGATCGGGCACAGTTCGGGGGCGCATCTGGGCGTGTCGATCCTGTCTGACCTTTTGGCGCAGTGTCGGGTGCCAGCAGGAGGTCCTCAGCTGAATTTCTTGACGCTTGGCCAAGTCGTCCCGATGGTCAGCTTCCTGCCCAAGGCGGGGCGACTGCGGCGCGATTTGAACCGACTTTGCCAACAGGACCAGATCGCATGGGTGGATGTCACCGCGCCGGGGGATGGCTGTGCCTTTGCGCTGTGTGACCCGGTCTCGGTGTCGGGCGTAGCACCAGAGCGGGGCAAACGCTGGCCATTGGTCTTCTCGGCCGCTTTTACACAGTCCCTGTCGCCCGAACGCTGGGCCGCGCTGCGCTGGCGCTTTTTCCGGCTTCATTTCCAGTATCTCTGCGCCTTTGATCGCCCGCGGGACTATGACTATTTCCAGATCACAGCGGGTCCGAAAACGCTTCGGGATCGCTATCGGGGCCGTCGCCCGTCGAAAAGCCGTATTGACGTTCCAGCATCGAAATACAGGTCAATGGTGCCATGACGGGCCCTTTGCCCCCTAAGCCGCCTTCACGCCCCGGTCGGGTATCGCTGTGGCGCTATGCGAAGCTGTTTCGCAAGGACATCCTATCGGCCCAACCCGCGCGACTGTACCGCGCCTGGATGGCCGAGTTCCGGACCCCGTTTTTCCGCAGCTATATGTGCAATGATCCGGAGCTGATTGATCTGGTGTTGAAAGGGCGCCCTGATGACTTCCCAAAGTCCGACCGGATCAGGGAGGGGCTGGCGCCGCTTCTGGGGAACTCGGTCTTTGTGACCAACGGCGAGGTGTGGAAACGCCAACGGCGTATTATTGACCCGGCCTTTGAAGGAGGGCGCCTGCGCGAGGTGTTCCCAGCCATGTGGGACGCTGCCAACGCGGCTGTCGCGCGGTTCGAAGCCCCTGCAACCGGCAAACCGGTCGAGATCGAAAGCCACACTAGCCATGCCGCCGCAGATGTCATCTTTCGCACGTTGTTTTCGATCCCCATCGAGCACGAAGTTGCGGGACGTGTGTTTGACGAGTTCAAGAACCACCAACGTACCCAACCGGTGTTGAACCTTGGGGCGTTTTTGCCGCTGCCCAAGTGGTTCCCTCGGTTCCACAAGCGCGACACCAAGCGCACCGCAAAAATCATTCGCGGGTTGATCCAGCAGCTGACGCAGGATCGGATGCAAGCCATTCAGGCGGGGACCGCACCGGATGATCTGGCCACCAAGATTATGACGACGCCAGATCCGGAAACGGGCGTGTGTTTCGATACGGATGAGATGGTTGATCAGGTCGCTATTTTCTTCCTGGCCGGGCACGAAACCAGCGCCTCGGCCTTGGCATGGGCACTGTATCTTCTGGCGCTCTATCCCGACTGGCAGGAGCGGGTGGCCCAAGAGGCGCAAGAGCAGATTGATCCCGAGAAGGCCTATTTCTCGGTCATGTCCAAGCTGCGCATGTCGCGCGATGTGTTTCGCGAGACCATGCGCCTTTATCCCCCGGTTCCGATGATGGTGCGCGAGACCACATGCCCCGAGCGTTTCCGCGCCCGCAAGGTGCCCGTGGGCAGCCAGATCGTCCTTAGCCCTTGGCATCTGCATCGCCACGAACGCCTGTGGGATCAGCCTGACGCTTTCGATCCGGAGCGGTTCCAGACGCCCAAAGGGAAAGAGTGCTTGCGCGACGCCTATCTCCCGTTCTCGGCCGGGCAACGGGTTTGTCCGGGATCAGGTTTTGCGATGATCGAGGGGCCGTTGATTCTGTCGATGCTGGTGCGGTCTTATCGGTTTGAGTTGGTCAAGGATCGTCCCGCCATGCCCGTTGCACATTTGACGGTGCGCGGGAAGGACGGGATATGGTTGCGGCTGACGAAACGCTGACATCAGGCTTTTCAGAAAAGCCTGTTTCAAAGCTTTCTAAAAGCTTTGTTCCATCAGATAACTTGGCGGATTGGGGCGTCGTTGCAAAAGATGACAATCTGTCCGCAGTTTTCGACCACATGATAGCCGCGTCTACGGATTTCGGTTTCGAAAACCTGCCATCCAATGGTTCTCTCGATGTCCCGGCGTTTACGCCGCACGATACCGCCTTCACGAGCGGCTTTGGCTTCGAAGATCTGCTGCATCCAAAGCTGGGCAGGGAGAAGGCGGACTTGTTCGGTCATCCTCTCACGCTAAGCCAGCTTGGTTAAGCCTGCGTTAACCGCGATAATGCTCCAGCACATAGACCCGGATCGCCGACGCCAAACCACGATCGACTCCACGCGCATTGTCGATCTCGGCAGCAAGGGCGTTCAAGGGTAGGCTGCGGGCCTTCGCGATGTCTTGAAACGCCTGCCAGAATTCGGGTTCAAGAGAGACGGAGGTGCGGTGACCATGCAAGGTAAGAGAATGTTTCTCAGGCCGGCTCATGCGTCATCTTCCCGTTCATGCGCCGCGTGGTCTTTCCTGATCTTTTCAAGCTGCGTTCTCTCCATGCTTTTCTGAGCTTTCGATCGACCGAACTTGACCGCATTCTCGTCGGCCTGTTGTGCCTGTTGCTGTCTGGCCGATTGCTTTCGAAACTGACGAAGGTTGATCACTTTGTTGGTCATCAGGTTACTGACGGCTCCTTGAATGCCAGCGCGAATTTGTGAGGTCAGGGCATATCCTGTATGCTGAAGGCGGTTGGTTTACACGGTATGCTGTGCACGAACCCTATCGAGCGAATGATAATTTAGCAAATAGGGGATGACGTGATGTTTGTTGCAAGATGGCAAGTGAAAAGTAAGTTTGGCCACCAGTCGGCTGTTTTGGACTTGATGAAAGAGTGGGACGAACAAGTCGCGAAGCAATCCGGGTTCGACATGAAGAATGCCCGCTACATGACTGGGCATATCGGGGCAGAAGAAGCCCTGATCGTCACCGAGATGGAGATTGAAAGCCTTGCCGAGCTGGATGACTTCTTTGATCGGATCGGAAAGGTGCAGATCCACGCGGAGTGGGGCAAAAAGATGTCCGATTATGTGGTTTCTGGCAGCTCAAGATGGGACGTGCTTCGCGTTCGTGATTGATAAATGAAAAATGGCGCGGTTGAAGACAACCGCGCCATTCGCATGAATTGGGGGATGATCAGGCTTTCGGGCCGATCATCTGTTCCGGGCGCACGACGGCGTCGAAGGTTTCTTCATCCACGAAGCCAAGGGCGATTGCCTCTTCCTTCAGGGTGGTTCCGTTCTTGTGTGCGGTCTTGGCCACGGTGGTCGCGTTGTCGTACCCGATGGTCGGGGCCAGAGCGGTCACCAGCATCAGGCTTTCCTTCATCAGCTTGTCGATGCGCGGCTCGTTGGCTTTGATGCCGTTCAGCATACGCTCGGTGAAGCTGTCGGTTGCGTCGCCCAGCAGTTGGATCGACTGCAGCAGGTTGTAGCTCATCATCGGGTTGTAGACGTTGAGTTCAAAGTGACCCTGCGAGCCAGCGAAGGTCATCGCGGCGTTGTTGCCCATGACGTGCGCGGCAACTTGGGTCAGTGCCTCGGCTTGGGTGGGGTTCACTTTACCCGGCATGATCGACGAGCCGGGCTCGTTTTCCGGCAGGATCAGTTCGCCCAGACCCGAACGCGGGCCCGAGCCGAGGAAGCGGATGTCGTTGGCGATCTTGTAGCAGCTGCCAGCAACGGTGGCCAATGCACCCGACATGAAGACCATGGCATCATGGGCCGACAGTGCTTCGAATTTGTTCGGCGCGGTGACGAAGGGCAGGTCGGTGATGCGCGCCATGTTGGCGGCGACTTCTTCGCCCCAGCCCACTTTGGTGTTCAGGCCGGTGCCAACAGCGGTGCCGCCTTGGGCCAGTTCGTAAATGCCGGGTAGGGCGGCGTTCACACGGGCGATGCCCTGACGGATCATGTGGGCGTAGCCCGAGAATTCCTGACCCAGTGTCAGCGGGGTTGCATCCTGCGTATGGGTGCGGCCGATCTTGATGATGTCTTTGAATTCTTCCTCTTTGGCCTCAAGACCTTTCAGAAGCTTTTCCAGACCGGGCAGCAGAACGTCACGCACCGACATGGCGGTTGCGATGTGCATGGCGGTCGGGAAGGTGTCGTTCGACGACTGACCCATGTTGCAGTGATCGTTCGGGTGCACCGGATCTTTCGAGCCGATGACGCCGCCCATGATTTCAATCGCGCGGTTGGCGATGACTTCGTTCGAGTTCATGTTCGACTGGGTGCCCGAACCGGTCTGCCAGACCACCAGCGGGAAGTTGTCGTCAAACTTGCCAGCAACAACTTCGGAAGCCGCTTGAATGACCGCATCCGCGATGTCTGCGTTCATGGCACCCGAGGCTTTGTTCGCTTCAGCACAAGCCTGCTTGATCACGCCCAGTGCACGCACGATGGCCACGGGCTGTTTTTCCCAACCGATGGGGAAGTTCATGATCGAACGCTGCGTCTGAGCGCCCCAATACTTGTCGGAAGGAACCTCGAGCGGGCCAAAGCTGTCGGATTCGGTGCGGGTCTGGGTCATGTCTTTGCGCCTTTGTCAAAAATACCGCGTTCTTCATAGCGGAATCGGCGCAAAGTTCAATCCTGTATACCGTGGGATACCGCTAACGTTGGTGGTTTTCAGGTCTCGTCACACGGGCGTATCGTACTAATGGAGATATCAATCGCCTGATCACGAAAATCTGAGGCCAATGGGTCGAGTGCGAAGATCTTTCTACTGACCGTGCCCATTTTCAGGCACAGGAAGCTGTCAAAGGGTCGGAACAGGAGTTCGCGCGTTTCAGACTCGGAGCGATCGGTCACGCGCATCGAGGCGGCGGTGATGAGGTCACGCTCGGTCTGAGACGGCATCAGGCACATCGCAAGATCGAACCGTGCGCGGACCAGATCGAACTGCTGTTTGCTTTGCTGTGCTTCTCTTATCAGCGCAATTAATGCAAATTCATATTCCGATAATGCGACCACTGCGTCCGCATATTTTCCGAAGGTGGCCGATGTGTCAGGGTCAAGCGTGCCATCGTATTCCACGGGGTCTGTAAGCTGCGTCGTAGCCCCTAGGCCCATCAATGCGGCCCATTCGGTTGCACAGTGTCCTTCGCCGGCAGCGGCCAATGGGATGGTTTGGTTATCATCCGCCCATGCGTTTCCACTGCTTGCAAGAAAATAGAGGCAGGCCGAAAGTTGAATGAAATGGCGCATAGTGCAACAGGTTTTCTGTCAATATCTGAAAATCCTACGGATGCCCCTGCGAGGCAGGGCATCACTTGCGGAAACTGTCCAGGCTGACAATCTCGGCGTCGTGATGCTCTTCTTCCACATCCTCGGCAAAACCTGCTTCCACATCGTCATGTTCGGGATCAGACACGGGCTGTTCTTCTTCGGCCAGAAGATCCTCGTCACCCGCTAGGTGCAGATCGGGATGATGCTCTTCCTGCAGTTCGAACCGCAGGCCAAACTCGACAGAGGGATCCACAAATGTGCGGATGGCATCAAAGGGCACGTAAAGCCGTTCAGGCACGTCGCCAAAGTTCAGGGTCACGGCGAAGCCATCGGGGCGAACCTCGAGGTTTTCGAACCAGTGTTGCAGGACGATGGTCATGTCGTCGGGAAAGCGGTCATGCATCCAGTCCGCGATCTCGACATCTTCGTGGTGGGTGTCGAAATTGATGAAGAAATGGTGCTCTCCCGGTAATCCATCACTAGCCACGTCGCTCAGAACTTTGCGGATCAAACTGCGCATGGCGTCATGCATCAGATTTCCATAGTCGATCTGGTCGGACATGTCTGACATCGGGCGGGACCTCCTGCGCTTTGGGTCAGAATAGGGGCAGGGCGCAGGGAAGGGAAGATAGGAAGTGATCAAGTGAACAGAAGATTGCTGCCTAGCCCGGCCAACGCCATGCAGATCAGGGTCACGGGCAGCGACAGACGGGTCAGCAGTAGGGCCGACAGTGCGCAGAGGCCGACGGCTGTCAGATCGACCGAGCTTATGTCTGGACGTACACCGGGCAATCCCTTCCAGATCGGAAGAGTTCGGGCAAAGAACACGGCCATGGCGAACCACAGCATCAGATTGGCGATGACGCCGACGATTGCGGCGGTGATGGCGCGCAGGGCGGCGACCAGCCTGGGTTGGCTGGTCAGCCATTCTACGTGCGGGGCCGCGGTGAAGATCCACAGGAAGCAGGGCACGAAGGTGGTCCAGAGGGTCATCAGCCCAGCTGCGAAGGCCAGTCCTGCGCCTGCAAGATTGTAGCCCGCCATGAAGCCCACAAATTGGGTGACAAGAATCAGGGGGCCGGGCGTCGTCTCGGCCAGCCCCAGCCCGTCGACCATTTGACCTGCGCTGATCCAACCCTCGGCCTCTACCGCCGCCTGCGCCATATAGGCGAGCACGGCATAGGCGCCGCCAAAGCTGACCACCGCGAGCTTCGAGAAGAAGAGCCCTACATCCACAAGGAACTCCGCGCCCAGCATGGCAGCCAGAGCGATCGGTGCCGCCCAGAGTGCGCTCCAGAGGGCGATGGTAGAGAGGGTGGTGCGGGTCTGTGGTGTCGGAGCGGGATGGATCGTGCCTTCGGTGACGGGGCGCAGCGCACCAAACAGGGCGGCTGCGACGATCACCAGCGGGAAGGGCAGTCCAAATAGATAGAGCGCCACAAAGGCCACAAGGGCGATGATCCAATGCAGCGGGCGTTTCAGGGTTTTACGCCCCAGCCGCCATAGTGCTTGCAACACCACCACAATTACGGTGGCCTTGATCCCCAGAAACAGCGCCTCGACTCCCGGGACATTGCCCCAGTTCGCATAGGCCAGTACCAGCGCGAACATGACGGCCGCTCCGGGCAGGACGAACAGAAGCCCAGCGATCAGCCCGCCCAACGTGCCGCGAAGCCGCCAGCCTGCATAGGTGCACAGCTGCATGGCCTCGGGGCCGGGCAGTAGCATGCAAAAGGACAGCGCGCGCAGGAACTGATCCTCACTCAGCCACGGCCGGTCTTCGACCAATTCCTTGTGCATCACGGCGATCTGTGCAGCCGGCCCGCCAAAGGACATTAATCCAATGCGGGTAAAAACGCGGGTGAGGTCGGACAGTGACGGGTTCATGCGCGGATAGGGGCGCGAAGCGTGTCCGATTGCAAGCGAAAATGATGGGGGGTGGAAGTGCAGGTTTCTGTTGCCAGGTACCTGCGAACCCCGCCAAACGCGGCTAGGCGTAAGGACTTAAGTTTCGGCGACCCGAACTGCTTACGCAGCCAGAGCCATTGCCGGAGCTTTGTTGTCGTTTGCAACTAGCTTAAGTGAACCGATAACGGTGGTATCTCACCGAAACAAAGCTAACCCCTTTAGACGTCCGTCGATCCTATTTCGCCCCCACGATATCAAGGTGGTCCTCAAACGAAGGATGCCCCTGAGTGCATTATGGTGGAGGCGCCGGGTACCGCCCCCGGGTCCGATCCGCTTATTACGAGCGCGTTTATGTCCATAGTCCCCGAAGGGACATTGCTTATATAGTTTGCGGTGCCTGTAGTTGCAAATGGTTGCGACGAATTTCTGATGCGAATTATTATAGTTGGCCTACGAAGGCCGCTGCGCTTCGATCCGATCGTTGAAGGCTGCCTTGGCATTGCGGTTGGGATAGTCCTGCAATGGGATCTCGACTTCAAGGTGCTTGCACAGAGGTGCCCATCCGTCACCGAGATTGAAGACCAGCAAACGATCCTTTGGCACTGTGTCTATTACACCCTGATTATGAGCCTCGTAGACCGAGATTGCATGATCCCGTGTCACTGGCCGTCCTCCAAAAACGATCTCGCCGACAAGCTTTTGCGAGAAAAAACTATCCGGATGGTCGGGGGCGTTGGTGAACTCAAGAATGGTTTTTTCGAAACTTTGCCACCACGCGTCGGCAGGTCGCTGGGTCAGAATAACCTTGGCATCCGGGTAGTAGTCTATCAGGTCACGCCAGTAGTGCGCCGAGGGCCAATCGACACAAGCGTGATATCCCTTAAACAACTGGTCCCAATCTGGTGTCCCGCCTTCTGCCAGCGCGCGCCATATCTCTGACTGATGAGGGCTGTCATGCACTTCGAACATGTGGTGGGTCGGGCCAAAGCCCAGAATATTCAGAGCTTCGCGCATGGAATCTGTTCCCGTGCGGCCAAAACCTGTTCCAATGACTTTCAAAGACATGATCCCTCGCAATGCATATTGTGTAATGCCGTCAGCATATCACAAATGCGCGCAAAATGCTGTTAGGTCGGTCAGCGGCGGGCCGCGAAGGCGCTTTTGGCAAGCTTTAAGGTTTCGGTTTCTAGATCGATCAGACGTGCATTGGCGGCTGCGGCGTCCTTCGCTTCCAGTGCATCTGCGATCTGACTGTGCAGCGCGATGATCCTGTCCCGATCCCTCTGCGTATAGGTGATCATGTTCATCAAGGGCTGCATCGCCTCGACGGCCCCCGCCAGCTGATAGGACAGCACCGGATTGCGCGCGCCATCGACCAGCGCGCGGTGGAAGGCCACGTCTGAGGCGCAGAATGCCTCGTCGGTCAGGCCGGGCTGCGATTGGCGGTGGATTTCTGCCCGCATGGTGGCCAGTTGGTCGGGGGTGCGGCGCTGGGCCGAGAGTGGCGCGCAGGAGCGTTCTAGGGCGTAGCGGGCCTCGCACGCCGTCTCGAAATCCACGCGGTTCATCGACAGAAGCAGGGTCGAGGTGGTGATCTGCTGATCATAGGCCTCTTCAAAGGACATGCGGTTGACGAACGCCCCGCCTGCCGCTCCGCGCTGGGTGCGGATCAGGTTTTGCGCGGCCAGTCGTTTCAGGGCTTCACGTACGGTAGACCGGCCCACGTCGAATTTCTCGCACAGTTCTGCCTCAGACGGCAGGCGTTGATCGACGATCAGGCTGCCTTCGATAATGGCATCGCGAATGGCTTCCGCGATCTGGGTCGAGAGGTCTTCGTTTTCGTTCAGGTCTGTTTTCACGCCGCGTCACTTTCCAATTGTCAGACATTTACTTGCCCTGTCGGCAATTGTCAGACATTATCAATCCCGACTCGCAAGATGGAGGCAACATGTCGGTCGCGTCAAGGATCAGAACGATGGGGGCACCACATTGGCTGGCGCTGTTTGCCCTGATCCTTGTGGGATGGGTTGCCCTTTACACGATGGCGTTGCCGCCCGACGCATTGGAACTGTCGCGCATCTATGGCGCGGACTTCTGGCGCTCGCTCTGCGTGGTGGAGCCTGACAAGGCTGGGTTCCTGGGGCTGTTTGCCATGTGGGCGGTGATGTCCGCCGCGATGATGGCCCCCACGGCCCTGCCGACCTTTGCCACCTATGACGACATGATCGCCTCGGGCGCCGGAACGCGCCAAGGGTTTGCCGAATTGGTCGCGGGCTATCTGGCCATCTGGCTGGGGTTTGCAGCCATCGCCGCTGCCGGACAGCTTGTGCTGTTCCGCGCTGGGCTTCTATCGCCGCTGGGCCAGAGTGTTTCGCCGTGGCTGACGGGCGGATTGCTGATCGGGGCAGGGGTGTATCAATTCTCGTCTCTGAAGGACAGCTGCCTCAGCCAATGCCGTCTGCCGATGACGTTCTTCATGCAATACTGGCGCGAAACACGTTGGAACGCGGTCGCGCTGGGCCTGCGACTGGGCGCAATCTGCCTTGGCTGCTGCTGGGCGTTGATGCTTCTGGGCTTCGTCGGCGGGGTGATGAACCTTGCCTTCATGGGGCTCGCCACACTCATCATGATTTTTGAAAAACTGCCCGATCTGGGCCGCTATCTGACCCGCCCCTTGGGCTGGGCGCTGATCGCGGGCGGGATCGTGGCGCTTGTCCAGGGAGGATAACATGGACGGATCGCAAATTGGCACGGTCGAATGGACCATCAAAGGGGAGCTGATCCTCAACTGTAACTGTACGGTGTTTTGCCCCTGCGTGGTCAGCCTGGGCGATCACCCGCCGACCGAAGGCTACTGCATGGGCTGGGCGGGCATTCGCATCGACAGTGGCCAGTATGGTGACGTGGACCTTGCGGGTCTGAACGTCGGTCTGCTGCTGGAGATCCCGGGTCGCATGGCGCGTGGCAACTGGAAAGCAGCGGCCTATATCGACGAGCGCGCCTCGGACGAGGCGTTCGAAGCGCTGTGCCACATCTTCACCGGCGCGGCCAAAGGCACCACCGGTTTGTTCAAGATGCTGGTCAGCGAATTCCTGGGTGCCGAGCGCGCACCCGTGTCGTTCGAAACCGAAGGCAACACCCGCCGTCTGATCGTTGGCAAAGCCATTCGCGGCTCGGTCACGCCGGTGCCGGGTAAGGGCGGTGCGGATCAGGTAATCACCAACACCAACTACTGGATGGGACCGGACATCACCGTCGCCAAAGCTGACGAGGCCCGCGTGCGCGCCTTTGGTCGCGTCTGGGATTTCGACGGCAAATCTGCCGAGATCTGCCAGATCGATTGGAAAGGCCCCGGTCGCTAAGGCGGCCGGAGGACCCCACAGGAGCGCGATCCATGGCCCTGATCTCTCCGTCCCGCCGCCTGCGGCGCACCCCTTTCTCAGACGGCGTCGAAGCCGCTGGGGTCAAAGGGTACACGGTGTACAATCACATGCTGCTACCGACCGTCTTTCGGTCGGTAGAGGAAGACTATCGCCACCTCAAAGACGCAGTGCAAGTCTGGGACGTTGCCTGCGAACGTCAGGTCGAGGTGCGCGGCCCGGATGCGGCCCGTTTAATCCAGATGCTCACCCCGCGTGATCTGTCAAAGATGCAGGATGGGCAGTGTTTCTATGTCCCCATGGTCGACGAGACCGGTGGGATGCTGAACGACCCGGTGGCGGTGAAACTGGACGAGGACCGCTTCTGGATTTCGATTGCAGACAGCGACCTGATCATGTGGGTGAAAGGGCTGGCCTATGGGTTCCGGTTGGACGTTCTGGTGGATGAACCAGACGTCTCGCCCTTGGCCATTCAGGGGCCGAAATCGGACGATCTGGCCGCGGCGGTCTTTGGCGATGCCGTGCGCGACATCCGGTTCTTCCGCTATAAGCGGCTGGAGTTTCAAGGGCGCAACCTGGTCGTGGCGCGCTCGGGCTATTCCAAACAGGGCGGGTTCGAGATCTACGTCGAAGGATCCGATATTGGTATGCCGCTGTGGAATGCTCTGATGGAGGCGGGCAAGAGCATGGATGTGCATGCCGGCTGCCCCAACGGGATCGAGCGCGTCGAAGGCGGGCTTCTGTCCTATGGCAACGACATGACCCGCGAAAACACTCCGCATGAAGCTGGGTTGGGGCGGTTCTGTTCAACCCAAAGCGCCCTTGGCTGCGTGGGGCGTGATGCGTTGTTGCGCGTGGCCAAAGAAGGCCCCGTGCAGCAAGTGCGCGCGATCGAGATTTTGGGTGGTGTGCCGCCATGTGATCGGGCGTGGCCCTTGATGGACGGGGATCGGCAAGTGGGTCAGGTGACCTCGGCCGCGAACTCGCCTGATTTCAATACCGGTGTCGCGATCGGCATGGTGCGGATGACCCATTGGGACACGGGCACCGAGCTTGATGTGATGACACCTGACGGGCCGCGTGCGGCGACCGTCTATGACACTTTTTGGATTTAAGGAGACGACGATGTTCAAGGCACTTGTGATGGAACAGAACGACGAGGGGCTGGCATCCGCGTCGATCAAGGAAATCGGTGAAGATGCGCTGCCCGAGGGCAATGTGACCGTCGCCGTGGAATACTCGACCGTGAACTACAAGGACGGGCTGTGCCTGTCGGCCAAGGGCGGTGGACTGGTGCGCAACTATCCTCACGTACCGGGGATCGACTATGCGGGCACCGTGGAAGCATCGGATGACGACCGCTACAAGCCCGGCGACAAGGTCGTGCTGACCGGTTGGCGTGTGGGCGAAGTATCGTGGGGTGGCTACTCTCAGAAGGCCCGCATCGACGCGGGCAAGTTGGTGCCGCTTCCCGAAGGTCTGACCACCCGTCAGGCAATGGCGGTTGGCACGGCGGGCTTCACCTCGATGCTGGCTGTGATGGCATTGGAGGACCACGGTCTGAAGCCGGGGCAGGGGCCGGTGCTGGTGACCGGGGCTGCCGGCGGCGTTGGTTCGGTTGCCACTGCCATTTTGGCCAATCTGGGCTACGAGGTTGCCGCAGTGACCGGACGTGCCGATCAGGCGGACTATCTGAAGTCGCTGGGCGCCACCACCATCGTTGCCCGTGAAGAGCTGAACGAGACCACCAAACGCCCGCTTGAAGCCGAGACATGGGCCGGCTGCGTAGATGCCGTGGGCGGCGACATGCTGGCGCGTGTACTGGGGCAGATGAAATATGGCGCGTCGGTCTCGGCTGTTGGTCTGGCTGGTGGCGCGCATCTGCCCGCGACCGTCATTCCGTTCCTGCTGCGTGGTGTGAACCTTCTTGGTATCGACAGCGTCATGCAGCCCTATGACAACCGTGTGCGCGCATGGCAACGCATTGCCAGTGACCTGCCGATGGACAAGCTGGACGCCATGATCACCCCTGCGACACTGGAAGACCTTCCCGGACTGGGGGCAGATATCCTAAAAGGGGGTGTCAAAGGTCGTGTCGTGGTGGATGTAAATGCCTAACAAAGATGAGGGGCGCGATCTCGCGTCCCTCGCCAACAAAACGCTGGAAGAAATAGATGGGCAGCGCTGGCCGGTCGCCTGTTGCGTGTCCTATATCGAGGCGACGACGACGTCGCTGCGTAAGAAACCCCTAGGACAATTTACCCCCGAAGACCTGCGCATCATGATCGCGCAGGATATCGGTGCGGATGTGCTGAAGCCCTTTGTGCTTGCGGTCCTGCGAGAAGACCCGATGGCCGAGGGCGATTATTATCCCGGTGATCTGCTGGAAGCAGCGCGTAAGCGCTGGCCGGATGATGCCGAGCTTCAAGCCCTGAAATAGGAAACGGCGCCGGAATGATCCGACGCCGCTTTTTGTTTTCATATTCTGCGTGAGACGTTACTCAGCCGGTTCTGCCTGAGTGCTTGCGTGTTTGTCACGCAGCCCATCGCGGTAGAGCGCCTTGGTCAGCGACACCATCATCAGCCCCATGACAGCCGTAAAGGGAAGCGCTCCGATGATCATCGCGTTTTTCAGCGCGTCCATCGGGTTGTTTTCCCCCGCCGCCAGAAGCAGCGTGCCGATCACGGCGGTCAATACGACACCCCAGACGATGCGGTGCTTGATGCCGGTTTCCTGCTCGCCGCCCGACATGATGGTGTTCATCACAAGGATGCCACTGTCAGCCGAAGTCACAAGGAAGGTCAGGATCAACACAACGCACATGACGGTGATGATCGACAGGAACGGTCCCGAGATCATTTCGCCCAGAGTGACGAAAAGCTTCGAGGTGTTCGAGGCACCGATGATGGCACCTTCCGCTGCGCCGCTCAGCTCCAGATCAATGGCAGTGCCGCCAAGGATGGTCATCCAGGCAAAGCAGACCAGAGCCGGAGCGAATACACAGCCCACGATGAACTCGCGCACCGAACGACCCTTCGAGATGCGGGCCAGGAAAAGGCCTACGAAGGGCGAGAACGCGATCCACCAAGCCCAGTAGAATGTGGTCCAGCCAGCCTGCCAGCCGAACTGACGGGCGGGTTCACCTGCGGCATAGACCTCACGCAGAACGTCTGCGGGCAGGGCGGCTGCGTCGCCTTCCAGACCCGACACGAAGCCGCCATAGCTGCCCCATGCGTTGGTTGCGCCACCTTTCAGGGTGTCTGCCAGCGGTGCGGCTGCTTCGGGCAGGTTCGCCGCGAAATCGCCAGCGGCCTGCGGGCCATAGGCGCCGAAGGACAGTTGCACGATGTGCAGGATATAGTCGATCAGTGCTGCGCCATAGGTGGACATCGCAAAGAAGAACGAACCAAAGACCACGAAGGTCAGAAGCAGTATCAGCGACAGAACCAGGTTCAGGTTCGACAGGTACTTCACCCCACGTCCAACACCCGAGACCGCCGAGATGATCGACAGGCCCATGATGCAGACTAGACCGGTCACTAGACCAACCTTGGCAGGTGCAGGCGCGTCGCCCGACATATCCATCATCCACTCCATGCCAGTGATGGCATACAGGCCGTCAATGAACTGGCTGACACCGAAGCCGATGGTCACCGACACACCCAGAATGGTGGCGACAACGCCCAGAACGTCTACGATATGGCCAAAGAAGCCGTTTACGTATTTGCCGAATAGCGGGGTCAAAGCCGAGCGGATGGTCAGCGGCATGTCACGCGTATAGGCGTAGTAAGCAAGCGACAGGCCGGTCATCACGTAGATGGCCCAAGCGTGGAACCCGTAGTGCAGGAAGGTATAGCGATATCCCGACTGCAGGCTTTCCGGCGTGTTGGGCGCGACATCTCCGGTCAAGATGACGGGGTTTGATCCCCACAGGCCCAGCGGCTCGGCGGTGGCGAAGACCATCAGGCCCACGCCCAGACCGGCACCAAACATCATCGAGAACCACGAAAAGTTCGAAAACTCCGGCTGCTCACCCGGAAGGCCCATCTTGCGTTTGCCGGTGGATGGCAGAATGGCCACGATGGCCAGGAAGAAAAGGAACATGCCTACGATGATAATGTAAAAACTGTTGAACCCTTCAAGAAGGCGCCAGTTCAGGCTGCCGAGGGTGGAATTTGCGTTTGCTGGGAAAACCAGTGCCCAGATCACCAATGCGACCATGATCCCTTTTGAAATCAGCGCAATCGGAAGGCTGTTGCCCTCGTAAAATCCTGACGGTGCCTTCGGAATGTGAAGCTCCGTGAAGGGTGGTTTGATACTCATAATCCCTGTCCTTGGTTGTTTAACCTAGCACACTCGGACGGACCGAATGGCATCTTGTGAGCCTGAAGGACGTGGTTTGAGCGACATTCGTCAAAATGGACAGGATAGTGTTCAGATGCGACAAAATGTCGTTTTTTAACACGTTAAGGAGTCGGATTTTCGGTGTGCTATTGTATGCCAATTCTGGTGTTCTTGACGCCCAAATTCTATCAGTTTAGCCAGATCTTGTCCGTGTTCGCATATGGGCTGCCCGTGGTGTTGGTAAGGCCTCGGGCTGGCTGGAAGACCTGCCAGATCCGGGGTGGCTCTGATCTGATAGGCACCCCCCAAACATGACTAAAGGAGCCGACAATGGCCGAACTGGACATCAACTGGGTGCGCGCGCAATTTCCCGCCTTTTCCGAACCGTCGTTGCAGGGACAGGCGTTTTTCGAGAACGCCGGCGGGTCGTATACCTGCAAGCCCGTGATTGACCGCCTGACCCGATATTACACGCAGCGCAAGGTTCAGCCCTATGCACCTTACGAGGCATCACGTCTGGCGGGCGAGGAAATGGACGAGGCGCGTGCCCGCCTCGCGGCCATGATGGGTGTGGACACCGACGAGCTGTCCTTTGGGCCGTCGACCACGCAGAACACTTATGTATTGGCACAAGCGTTCCGCCAGCATCTCTCGCCGGGGGATGCGATTGTGGTCACCAATCAGGATCACGAGGCAAACTCTGGCCCGTGGAGGCGTCTGGACGACGAGGGGTTCGAGGTCCGCGAATGGCAGATCGACCCCGAAACTGGCCATCTGGATCTGGCGGCGCTTGATGATCTATTGGGCGACGGGAAAGTGAAGCTGGTCTGCTTCCCGCATTGCTCGAACGTGGTGGGCGAGATCAATGATGTGAAAGCGATATGCGCCAAGGCCCGTGCGGCAGGAGCCTATAGCTGCGTTGATGGCGTCAGTTATGCCCCGCATGGCTTTGTGAACGTGGATGATCTGGGTGCAGATATCTATCTGTTCTCGGCCTACAAAACCTATGGCCCGCATCAGGGCATCATGGTGATCCGCCGCGCGTTGGGCGAGGTTCTGCCCAATCAGGCGCATTATTTCAACGCGGACAGTTTGTATAAGCGCTTTACCCCCGCTGGCCCGGACCACGCTCAGGTCGCGGCCTCGGCCGGGATGGCGGATTATATGGAGGCACTGGCGACGCATCATGGGGCGGCTGGAACCCCGGCAGAGCTGGCCGCCGCGGCCCACACTCTGATGCGCGATCATGAGGTGACACTGCTGCAACCGCTTCTGGACTACGCCACAGCCAAGAACTCGGTCCGATTGCTGGGTCCGTCGGTGGCGGCTAAACGGGCACCGACCGTATCACTGGCCTCGGCCATTCCGGGCGAGGATCTGGCTGCCGCGCTGGCCCCGAAAGGTATCATGGCGGGCGGCGGTGACTTCTATGCTGTGCGGGCGCTTGAGGCACAGAGTGTTGATCCTGCGCACGGTGTCCTGCGCGTCAGCTTCACGCATTACACAACCGCCGATGAGGTCGCCAAGCTGATCGACGCTCTAGATCAAGTGCTCTGAAACATCATTGGGCTGCCCCGGTCGTACCGGCCGGGGCTTTGCCTTTAATACTGCAATTGCAAAGCACTATTCCGCAGCTGCACAGCAGCACTCTTGCCAGCTCACCCATGCCCGACATAGCCTTTTAGCAGTTTTTCGATGCTTCAGGGGTGTGACATGATCCTGACCGAGACCAAAGACCAAAGCGATCTGCCGCGCTATTTCGCGCAAGTGTTTGCGATCGCCAAACGAATGAATAAAGGGCGACTGGACTTCGTCATGCCCGACGGACGTCGGTTTCGGGCGGAAGCGGCGCTGCCCGGTTATGTGGCCGAGCTTCGCGTCCATGACCCGGATGTTTTCGCCCGCCTGATCCGCGAAGGTGACCTTGGTTTTTGCGATTCCTACATCGAGGGTGGCTGGTCGACGCCAGACCTGCAGGCCTTTTTGGATCTGGTGCAGGACGACAATGACATGATCTATGACGGGTTTCCCGGTCAGATCTTCCTGCGCGCGTATGAGCGTCTGCGCCATCTGATGCGCGCCAACACCAAGAAACAGGCAAAAAAGAACATCTCGGCCCATTACGATTTGGGCAACGATTTCTATCAGGCGTGGCTGGATGACACGATGACCTATTCCTCGGCTTTGTTCCGCACGGGGCAGGAAAGTCTTGAGCGTGCTCAGGAGAAAAAATATGCGTCCATGATCGACGAGATGGGCGTGGGGCCGGGGGATCACGTGCTGGAGATCGGCTGCGGCTGGGGCGGCTTTGCCGAACATGCCGCGCGCAAAGGGATCCGCGTGACCGGGCTGACCATCAGCCAAGAGCAACATGATTTCGCGGTCGAGCGCCTAAGGCGTGCGGGGCTGTCCGACATGGTCGACATCAAGATGCAGGATTACCGCGATGAGACCGGCCAATATGACGGCATCGCCTCGATCGAGATGTTCGAGGCGGTCGGCGAGAAATACTGGCCGATCTATTTCGAGACGGTGAAATCCTGCCTGAAGCCTGGCGCGAAGGCGACGCTTCAGATCATCACCATCGCCGAGCGCAGGTTCGACGACTATCGAAAGGGCGTTGATTTCATACAGAAATACATCTTCCCGGGCGGCATGTTGCCCTCGAAAACTGTGCTTCAGGACGAAGTGGCACGCGCTGGGCTGGACACAGAAAACCGGATCGAATTTGGCGAAAGCTACTCGGTCACCTTGCGCCGTTGGTTTGACCGTTTCAATGACAGCTGGGGTAAAATCGCACCGATGGGATTTGATGACAAGTTTCGCCGGATGTGGAATTTCTATCTGACATCCTGTGCTGCGGCATTTCATGCCGGAAGCTGTGATGTGGTTCAGTTGACCGTTGCGCGACGGTCTGGATAATTCTGTTTTACTGTCATGCTTTACGCCCTAATATGGCCATAAGCAGATCTTAACGATTTGGTAAGAACGACCACTCACCTTGAATATGGAAAGCCTATGCCCACAGCTGCAAAACTAATCTCTGCACTTATTTTGGCTGCTGTCGGGTGGATGTGCGGGGAGCTGGTCAAACCCCTGATGCCCGAGGGCAGGGACCTGTCCTATCTGTCGCCCACGACAGCTATTTCTGGGTTGATTGTTGGGTGGTTCTACTTGGGACCGCGCGCGGATAAGGGGCTTGGTTCGTCAGGAGCGAACGCCGGGACGACGCTGTTTGTGCAGGTCTTTGTTACCCTGTTCGCGTTCTCATTTTCCCAGATGATCAGCAACTCACTGCGCAAACGGTATGAAGGGCCGATTGAGGCATTGCAGGATATTTTCATCATCGGTTTTGATATGGTGGTCGAGTACACAACCGCCGAGATCGCGGCGGTCGCAATCCTCGGTACTTTTGTTGCCTCATCTTCTGCCTTTTACGCGGCCCGTAAATGGGGATAGTGCCTTTGTATGTGACGTTCCGCATACAGATGTGAAAGGGATTCTGTGAACTCGTTGTTTTTCTATGGCACTTTGTGCTATCACCCGCTCTTGGATTTGGTGTTGGGGGGCGAAAGCACCTGCCGCATCAGTCCTGCGACGTTATCAGGCCATGTCGCAAATTGGGTTAAAAATCAGCCCTTTCCGATGATTTCTGAAAGTGATGAAACGGCGCGGTTAAGCGGCCTGTTGGTGCAAAACCTTTCGGATCAAGACGTGGCGCGGCTGAACTTTTACGAGGGCGGGTTTGACTATGCTCTGGAAGATGTCGTGGTGCAGGTTGCGCCGAACGGCACGCAGGTCCAGACGCAGGTTTACTTCCCGACGCCCGGTTTGTGGACACCCGGAGCCGTTTGGAACCTGAGCGACTGGGAAGCGCAGTTTGGCGTCATGACGGTCGAAGCGGCGAAAGAAGTCATGGACGGTTTTGGGCATGTCTCGCCGGAGGAAATCGCACGACGGTTCCCGATGATCCGGACTCGAGCGGCCAGCCGGGTGCGTGCGCGGGCCGAACCGGCCCCGACGACCTTGCGCGCGGATTACGGGGCGCAGGATGTTGACGTTAGAAACCAAAGCCACCCCTATGCCAAGTTCTTCACCTTGGAAGAGCAGGAGCTGTCCTTTCGCAAATACTCGGGCGAGATGAGCCCGGTTGTCGACCGAGCCGCCTTCGTCGGCGGGGACGCGGTGATCGTGCTGCCCTATGATCCCGTACGCGACCGCGTGTTGGTGATCGAGCAGTTCCGCATTGGCCCACAGGTTCGCGGGGACGTGCATCCGTGGATTCTGGAACCCATCGCAGGGCGGATCGACGGGGGCGAGGTGCCCGAAGACTGCGCGCGCCGTGAAGCGATGGAGGAGGCCGGGCTTACGCTGAAACGCCTGATCCCGTTGACCCCGCATTACCCAAGCCCCGGCGCGAATACTGAATTCTTTTATCCCTTTATTGCCTTGTGTGATCTACCCGATGACGCAGGCGGTATCGGAGGTGTCGAGAGCGAGGTCGAGGACATCCGCAGCCACGTCATCCCTTTTGATCGCCTGATGGAACTGATCACTTCGGGCGAGGCAAACGTGGGTCCGCTGATCCTTGCAGCCTTCTGGCTGGCGGCAAATCGGCAGGACTTGCGCACGCATTCGTGATGCTCGGCCCTTGAACCGCCTATTGTCAGGTCATACAGATGGTAGAAACGACGCGCGATAAAGGGCTGAAAAATGGACATCAAACGCGATCTCGAAGCAACCGTGGGCAACACGCCCCTGATCCGGCTGAATGCAGCCTCTGACGCGACGGGCTGCGAAATTCTGGGCAAGGCCGAATTTATGAACCCGGGCCAGTCCGTTAAGGACCGCGCAGCACTGTTCATCATCCGTGATGCGGTGGCGCGTGGCGCGCTGAAACCGGGCGGGACGATCGTCGAAGGCACGGCTGGCAACACCGGGATCGGCCTTGCGTTGGTCGGCGCTTCGATGGGTTTCAAAACGGTTATCGTGATCCCGGAAACCCAGTCCGAGGAAAAGAAAGACATGATCCGTCTTGCTGGGGCCGAACTGGTTCAGGTGCCTGCTGTTCCTTACAAGAACCCCAACAACTACGTGCACTACTCGCGCCGTCTGGCCGAAAAGCTGAACGAAAGCGAACCGGCGGGCGCGATCTGGGCCAACCAGTTTGACAACGTCGCCAACCGTCAGGCGCATATCGAAGGCACCGGCCCCGAGATCTGGACACAGACCGATGGTAAGGTGGATGGCTTCACCTGTGCGGTCGGCTCGGGCGGCACGCTGGCTGGTGTCGGCATGGCGCTGCAGCCCAAAGGCGTGAAAGTCGCGCTGAGCGATCCAATGGGTTCGGGCCTCTTTTCGCTCTATGAAACCGGCACCGCCGCACCCGAAGGTGGTTCGATCACGGAAGGGATCGGGCAGGGGCGCATCACCGCGAACCTTGAGGGCTTCACGCCCGACATGCGGTTCCAGATCCCTGACGACGAAGCGCTGCCGGTGATTTTCGACCTGCTGCAGGATGAAGGCCTGTGCCTTGGTGGCTCGTCCGGCATCAACGTGGCCGGCGCCATGCGCATGGCGCGTGAAATGGGGCCGGGCCACACGATTGTGACCGTTCTGTGCGACTATGGCACGCGCTATCAGTCGAAACTGTTCAACCCGGACTTCCTGCGTGAGAAAGGCCTTCCGATCCCCACTTGGCTGGATCGTGAACCCGCCTTCATGCCTGAGGTGTTCGAGGATAGCTAATGACCTCTGATCTGCGCCGTTCGACGCTGCCCACCCGGTTCCTTTGGCTGATGCGGGTGTGGCTGTGCGCCGCGCTGCTGTTGGTACCCCTTGGTGCCAGCGCGCAAGACGCAGAGACCAGCACGGACGCACCCAGCTATGTCCTGACCAAAAGCGGCGCACCAGATTATCTGGCGTGGTCGCGCGTGGCCGAGCGGGGCGAACGCGTGCTGGAAATCGGGCGCGCCTCGGATCAGGCGCTGAGTGAGTTGCGCGGTGAAATCGACCAATGGCGCGGGCTGTTTAAATCCGCGCAGGACGAGAACTCGATCCGCATCGACACGCTAAAGACGCAGTTGGCCACATTGGGTCCCGAGCCGGAAGATCCCGGTACCGAAGGGGCAGTGCTGACCCAACGCCGGGCAGAGCTGTCCGAAGAGTTGAGCAAGGCACAGGCGCCCGTAAAGGAAGCCGAAGAGGCCTATGCCCGCGCTGACCTTTTGATCCGTGAGATCGACAGCGTTTTGCGCACGCGCCAGACCGATCAGCTGTTGGAACTCGGTCCGACGCCCTTGAACCCGGCGGCGTGGCCCTCGGCGCTGGCGTCGTTGAAACAGACCTTCTCGACCGCACTGTCCGAGATGCGCAATGCTTGGGGCAGTGATGCTCAGCGGCGCGATTTGCAGGCAGATTTGCCACTGACGCTGGTCCTGTTGGCCGTCGGTTTGGTGTTGCTGTCGCGCTCGCGGAGTTGGTTGATCCGGGTGGGCAACCGCCTGCGTCAGATGCGTAAGGGGCCATCGCGCGGAGTGGTTGGCTTTGTCATTTCGCTGGGGCAGGTGATCGCGCCGATGTTGGGGCTGTTTGCCTTCCTAATCGCACTGAACCTTGCGGGCGTGCTTGGCTTGCGTGGACAGGTGATCGCGGATGCGCTGCCAGCGGCGGGTCTGCTGTTCTTCGTCGCGCTGTGGATCGGCACCCGGATTTTCGGCGCAGAGCCAGCACATGCCTCGCTTTACCTGCCGACCCCGGCCTTACGGGCAGAGGCGCGCATCGACGTCACGCTGCTGGGTTTGCTGCTGGGCGTTCTGTCCGTGCTGCGCGACATTGGCGCCGCCGAGAGCTATTCAAGCAGCACCAATGCGGTTCTGGCTTTCCCTTTCCTCGTAGGGGCCGGTGTCCTTTTGGTGCGACTGGGACGTCTGCTGCGCCGTCAGCTTGGCGCACACGCGTCAAGCACGCAGAGCGCGTTTAGAACGCGGACCATCGCGACCATTGGCCGGATTTGCGAGCTTGTTGGTTTCGTAGCGCCCATAGCCACCGCTGTCGGGTATTCCAAACTGTCCGAGGCCCTGCTGATCCCGACCATCCTGACGCTGGGTGTTCTGGCGGTGCTCGAGATCCTGAATGCCTTCATCAAGGCTGTTTATGCCACGGTCTTCCGCGCGGATAACGAGACGGCGGATCAAGCGTTGCTGCCTGTAATCATCAGCTTCTGTCTGCTTCTGGGGGCGATCCCCTTGCTGGCCTTGATCTGGGGCGCGCGGTCGACGGATCTGCTGGAGCTTTGGACACGTTTCTTGAACGGGTTCCAGATGGGGGATGCCCGGATCACCCCGCGCGCCTTTATGATCTTCGCGGCGATTTTCCTTGTGGGCTACGGCGCGACTCGCGCACTTCAATCGGCCCTGCGCAGCACCATCCTGCCCAAAACCAAACTGGACAAGGGTGGACAGAACGCGATTGCCGTGGGCACGGGCTATGTCGGGATTTTTCTGGCAGCTGTCATCGCAATTACGGGGGCGGGGATCGACCTCAGCTCGATCGCGATTATTGCGGGTGCGCTGTCCGTTGGTATCGGCTTTGGCCTGCAAACCATCGTGTCGAATTTCGTGTCGGGCATCATCCTACTGATTGAGCGCCCCATTTCCGAAGGGGATTGGATCGAGGTGAACGGACAGATGGGCTATGTGCGCGACATCTCGGTCCGCGCCACCCGGATCGAGACGTTCGACCGGTCGGACGTGATCTTACCCAACTCGGACCTCGTGTCAGGCGTCGTCACGAACTACACACGTGGCAACTCGATCGGGCGGGTGATCATCCCGGTGGGCGTGGCCTATGGCACGGATACGCGGCGCGTGGAAACCATTCTGCGCGAGATCGCCGAGGCGCATCCGATGGTGACGGTCAATCCAGCCCCGTCCGTGGTGTTTCAGGGGTTTGGCGCAGACAGCCTTGACTTCGAGATCCGCGCCATTCTGTCGGACGTGAACTTCATGCTGTCCGTGAAAAGCGAGATCAACCACGAGATCGCCCGCCGCTTCGTCGAAGACGGGATCGAGATCCCCTTTGCGCAGCGCGACATTTGGCTGCGCAATCCCGAGGCGCTGACTGGGGCTGCAACAGCGCCGGTGGTGACGGCGGCAGAACCTGCACAAAAACTGAACCGAGATGCCATGACCGTCGAGGATCTGGATGGGGAAGGAGAAGGCGATGAGTAAGCCGCTGTTTCAAGAAGACGCGTACATGACCGAGGCACAGGGGTGCGTTCTGTCTCACACAGATCAAGGTGGCGTGGTTCTGGATCAAAGCCTGTTCTATGCGACCGGCGGCGGACAACCCGGGGACCGGGGGCAATTGACATGGGACGGCGGGCAGATGGGCGTTGCCACTACCGTAAAAGGCGAGGGCGGCGCGATTGTTCTGGTGCCCACAGATGGGCAGGGGCTGCCGCCTGTCGGGGCGGATGTTACCCAACAGCTCGATTGGGATCTGCGTCTGCGCCATATGCGCATGCACACAGCGCTGCATCTGTTGTCGGTCGTGATCCCGCTGCCGGTGACGGGTGGTCAGATCGGGGCCGAGAAGTCGCGCCTTGATTTCGCGATGGAGCATCCGCTGGAGGACAAACAGGCGGTCGAGGATATGCTGAACGACCTGATCGCCCGCGATCTTGAGGTCACCACCCGCTGGATTTCCGATGCCGAGCTTGAGGCCAATCCCGGTCTGGTCAAGACCATGTCGGTGCAGCCTCCGAAAGGGGCGGGGCAGGTCCGGTTAGTGCGGATCGGAACCAAGGACGAGCAAGTGGACCTACAACCCTGTGGTGGCACGCATGTCCTGCGCACGACCGAGATTGGTCGCGTCCGTCTTGGAAAGGTCGAGAAAAAGGGTCGCGTGAATCGGCGTGTCGCCTTGCATCTGGACAGCTAGTTCTGCCGCGCGGGATTGGCCCTGACGGGCCGCACCCGCTTGGCGATGGCCGTAGCAAGCTGCGGCAGATTCCAGGCCTCCGGCGGGGATATTTCTGGCAAGAAAATGCCTCGAGCGAGGCCTCATTGGGTAGGGTGTAGTTATTCGCGTCACCAGCAGTGAAAAGTGACAAAGACCGCTTGAACCTTGAAGCACTTCCGAATAACAACGTCGGCGGAGCGGTGGCCGAGTGGTCGAAGGCGCACGCCTGGAAAGTGTGTAGGCGGGGAACCGTCTCGAGGGTTCGAATCCCTTCCGCTCCGCCACCCACCCCTGCCTCAGGTTTCCCTGAAGAATTGGTTTTGATTGCTGCCGTCAATTCAGGCAGTTGTGTGTGGGGGGGCCTTTGAGACTCACCGTCGATCGGAATTCCCCTGTTCATTCTCAGAAGTCTCAGAGCCCCAAATGTGACGGTGGGGAATGGACAGGAGTTTCTCTGACAGGGGGGGATTTACAGGGAATTTTGTAAGTAATCGGTGATTTGGAACTAATGGTGGCGATTTAACTGCAGGGATAACAATGGATTACGCACCAAATTCCCTAAACGTCGGAACAGGGAATTCGAATTCAATATCAGGGAAAGTGTGGGCTAGGAACAGGGAAGCCTGGCGCGGTATCAGGGAGCGGGGATTTCAGGCGAATCCGAGCAAGCGTTCCTGGGCGGACCAATCTAAGGGAAGCGTGGTGCGCACGAGGGCCAGAGGCAGAATACGGGCGACATAGCTTTCTGACATGGAAACCTTGGTGGCCACCGCTCGGATGGATATGCCACTCTTCATCCCGGCGCCACGTCGCCGGATGGTGATCCTTTTGATCTGAGCCTCATAGTGGGTGCGAATGACCGCCCCGAAGCCGTTCTGCGCGTCAACGTATGCGATGATGTCAAAAGGCAGTCCCCCTTTGCCCAAGGGAGGCCAGTGACCCGCATTCTTCCAGCACCATGGTTGTCTCTGCAAAGGCCAAACTAATCTGCGCGCGGTCTGTGTCGGTCATGCGGGCAGTGCCGCTCGGAATGAGGGGCAAGTCCAGTCGATTAGTCACAGGGCTGCAATTGAGGCATTGCCTCGGTATGAGGTCGCCGTGTAGGGGAGGGCGATCCAAAAGGGCAGGATGCGGTTGTTCGCTGCGTGTGCACGGCCTTGAACCGTTCCCGAGTTGGTGGACGTTAGTAAATTGCCATGGATGCTATCGCTCTCACATAGCCGCCAATGTATGCTCCAAGCCGTTGCGAATATGCTCTTCGAGAAGCTGTTTGGCTTTGCTCGCGTCCCGGGCCAGCGCCGCGTCAAACATCGCCTTGTGTTCGACTACCGCTTCTTCGCCGCGATAGGTCAGGACCAGCATCTGGTATCGCAGGTATTTGTCGTAGAGTGTCGAGTGGAGCGAGAGCAGGTTTTTGGAGTTGCAGGCCTCGATCATGGCCAAGTGGAATTCCCAGTCATAGCGCTTCCACATCTCTTTCTCGGAATGGTCACCCGCGAGCATACGTTGTTCCATCAGGTGTAGCTTGTGATGGGCGGCGACCAGATTGCCTTCCCAGTCGGTGTCTCCGTTCTTGATCGATTGTTCCAGCGCGTGACATTCCAGAAGAACGCGCAGCTCGGTGATTTCGATCAGATCTTCGCGGGACACGGGGGTTACAAAGAAGCCGCGTTGTTCGGGAGCTTCAACGAACCCTTCGCTGGCGAGGCGGTTCAAGGTTTCGCGCAAGGTCGATGAACTCGCCGAGTAGCGCTGCTTCAGTGCCTCGAGCTTCAATTTAGCGCCTGGGTTCAGCTCGCCAAAGATGATGTCGTGCTTGATGCGCTGATAGGTGCTCGATCCGACGGTGGCGATCGGTTTGTTCATCTTTTTGTCCGGTTTTTTCTGCTTTTCCATTTTTAATACCATTTTGAGGATATGGTCACAATAACTCAATAAATCCGTTAAAACAAAAAATATCAGATATTATTGCAAATCGCGCCGACGCCCCCTAGGGTGATGTGACGACGCCGGCGACTCTGTCCGGTTAATGAAATTCAGGCGCGACTGCGCCTCTAGGGGGGACTGTCCCGGTGGAGACTGTTCAAATTGCAATCGCTGGAGTGGGTCTTGTTGGGCGACGCCATGCGGATGCCATCAATCAACTGAAGCACGTGACCCTGTCCGGTGTGGTGGATCCTAGCGACGAAGGGCGCGCCTTCGCGCAAGACAGGGGCGTACCGTGCTTTGACACGCTGGAAGAGCTGTTTGCTGCGCAAACGCCAGATGGGCTTGTTCTGGCAACGCCCACGCCGCTTCATGTGGCGCAGGGGCTTGAAGCTGTTGGCCACGGTTGCCCGGTATTGATCGAAAAGCCTTTGGCGACCTCGGCCCGCGAAGCGCGGACGCTTGTTGAGCAGGCAGAAGAAAAGGATGTGCCCATTCTTGTCGGCCATCACCGACGTCACAACCCGCTGATCCGCAAGGCGCACGAGGTTGTCTCGACAGGCGGGATCGGTGAGGTGCGCGCGGTGCATGTCAATTGCTGGTTCTACAAGCCTGACCACTATTTCGATGAAGCGCCGTGGCGCAAGAAGGCCGGAGCCGGGCCGATCTCGGTCAATCTGGCACATGATGTGGATTTGATCCGCCATCTGTGCGGCGAAGTTCAAAGCGTTCAGGCGCAGTCTGCGCCGTCAATGCGTGGGTTCGAGAACGAGGACGTCGCAGCAGCAGTCCTGCAGTTTGAAAACGGTGCCATTGGAACCATCACGGTGTCCGACAGCATTGTGGCGCCTTGGAGCTGGGAGTTGACCTCGAACGAGTACCCGATTTACCCGCCGACGCCCGAGAGCTGCTATATGATTGGTGGTGCGCATGGATCGCTGTCTGTCCCCGATCTTCGCCTATGGAAACATCAGGATGGAAAGCGCGACTGGTGGACGCCGATTGCGGCGACGACGCTGATCCGAGAGGCTTCGGATCCGCTGGTCAACCAGATGCACCATTTTGCAGATGTCATCGCCGGAATGGCCGCGCCGCTGGTGTCCGGACGCGAGGGTTTGCGTACCCTTAAAGTGCTGGAAGCCATCCAAGCGGCCTGCAAAACCGGCAATATCGTCGAAATTCATCCCGGGCAAGATATTGAAATCGAACGAGAATACTCTGTTACAGGATAAAATATCAGATATTTTGCAAAAAATATTGCAAAATATCCAAAATCAGGCAAAACTTGCTATCGAGCTGATCAATGCGATATTCAGGGAGGAAAATCATGATCACCAAACTTACACGCCGCGCGGCGATTTCTGCCATCGTAGCGGCAGGCGTTGTTGCGGGCACATCGGGTGCCAGCTTCGCGGCCGATAAAATTCAACTGCGTCTGGCAACCTCGGGTTCGGAAACGGACCAGCGTTCGGTTGCGATGGCCGAGGTCTTTGGCCCGATGGTTGCGGACTTCGTGGACTATCAGCCCAGCTATAACGGCACCATCTTCGCACAGGGCACCGAGCTTGACGCCATCTCGCGCGGGAACCTTGAAATGTCGATCGCTTCGGCGCAGGAACTGGCACAGTTCTTTCCCGAGTTCTCGATCTTTGCGACCGGCTATGTCCATCAGGACGCTGCCCACCAGGTTGCCGTGTTCAACGATCCGCTGATGGATCCGTTCAAAGCCAAGGTGGAAGACGAGCTGGGTATCAAGCTGCTGTCAGTCATGTATCTGGGCCGTCGTCAGGTGAACTTGCGCCAGTCGAAAGATGAGCTGACCGTCATGACCCCCGCTGACCTTGCAGGCGTTAACTTGCGTATGCCGGGTACGGATGCATGGCAGTTCCTGGGTGCCGCCCTAGGTGCAGCGCCGACCCCGATGGCGTTCTCGGAAGTCTATACCGGTCTGTCGACCGGCGCCGTGGATGGGCAGGACAACCCGTTGCCGACCGTTGTGGACAAGAAGTTCTACGAGGTGACCAAGCAGATCGTTCTGACGTCGCACCTTGTTGACCTCAACTACATCGCGATGTCGAAAGCTGTCTGGGATGGCATGTCGGCTGACCAGCAGGCCACTGTTCAGAAAGCCGCCGATGCTGCCGCCGAAAGCGGCCGCGCCAAGCAGCTTGAACTGGAAGGAAGCCTTGTGTCCTTCTTGGAAGAACAGGGCATGTCGGTTTACGAACCTGATCTGGAAGCCTTCCGTACCCACGTGCAGGCACAGTATGTTGGGTCCGAGTTCGCAGCCAGCTGGCCTGAAGGCGTGCTTGAGAAGATCAACGCACTGGGCAACTAAGTCAAACTGACAAGAGGGAGAACGACAATGGAGAAAGCCTTCAAGTGGTTCTCCCGTCTTGCAGAAGCGATTGCCGGCGGCTTGCTGGCGGCAATCTTCCTGACCTTTCTTCTACAGATCGCGCTGAGATACCTGTTCACGCCCGCTGGATGGACGTTGGAGTTGATCGGTATCCTGTGGGTCTGGGTGATCTTCTTCAGTTGCGCCTTCGTGGTGCGCGAACAGGATCAAGTAAAATTTGACATTATCTATCTATCGGTCAGCAGACCGGTCCGTCGGATCTTCGCGCTTATCTCGGCTGTCGCACTGGTCGTTGGGATGCTCTACACGCTTCTTCCGACGCTGGATTACATCGACTGGATGAAGATCCGCAAAACTGCGACGGTGCGCAATCCGTTTACGGGCAACAAGATCCCCCTACGCGATGTCTTCTCAATCTACGGCGTCTTCATCGTTGCGATCGCCGTACGGTATGCGTGGCAGTTCGTCGACACCCTTCGGAACGGACCGCCCAAAACCGAGCTGGAACTGGCCGTCGAGGCGCTTCACGAAGCTGAAGCCGCAGAGAATTCCGAAGAGGATGCAAACAAATGAGCTTTGAGCTGATTTCCCTTCTTGTCACCCTCTTCTTCTTGGCAGGGATTGGCACGCCGATCGGGTATTCGATCTTGCTGGCATCGGTTGTCTATCTGGGTGTCGCTGGGCTGGACGTGGCTTTGGCGGGCGAGAAGATCCTGCAGGGCTTCTATCGCAGCACCATCCTGCTGGCCGTTCCGCTGTTTATCGTCGCCGCCAATATCATGAATGCCGGGTCGATCACCGACCGACTTCTGAATTTCTGTGTCGCGGCTGTTGGGCGCTTTAAGGGTGGCCTAGGGCATGTGAACGTGGTCGCGTCCCTTATCTTCTCGGGCATGTCGGGATCTGCTGTCGCGGATGCGGCCGGGATCGGCAAAATCATCATCGAGATGATGACCAAGGGCGACCGCTACCCGCGTGGTTATGCGGCGGCGATCACTGCCGCCACCGCCACGATTGGCCCGATCATTCCACCGTCGATCCCCATGGTGCTCTATGCGCTCGTGTCCAAGGCCTCCATCGGGTCGCTGTTCTTGGCTGGCATCCTGCCGGGGCTGATCATGGGCGCGGTGCTGATGGGCATTAACGGCTATTTGGCACGCAAGCGCGATTTTGCGCTGGAAGAGCCTATTCCGCTGCGCGAACTGCCGCGGAAAACGGCGAATGCCTTCCCGGCGCTTCTGATGCCCGCGATCCTGCTCTACGGCATCTATGGCGGCGTTACCACGCCAACGGAAGCTGCCGCTGTTGCTGCATTCTATGCGCTGATGCTGGCCTTCATGTTCTACCGCGCCATTTCACTGGGTAAGCTTTATCAGGTGTTCGTGGATAGCGCCCGGTCGTCGGCATCCGTCGGGATCGTGATTGGCGGCGCGTTCATCCTGAACTTCATCGTGATCCAGGAACAGATCCCGCAGGCGATCTCGTCCATGCTGGAAGGGTCAGAGATCAGCCCGATCATGTTCTTGATCTTGGTGAACGTCCTGATCTTGGCGCTGGGTTGTGTCTTGGATGCGACCACCATCATCTTGGTTATTGTCCCACTGTTCATCCCAACCTGCGAGGCTTTGGGCATCGACCTCGTCCACTTCGGTGTGCTGGTGGTTGTGAACTCGATGATCGGATTGATTACGCCGCCCTATGGGATCCTGCTTTTCGTGATCAACGCGGTCACCGACATCCCGCTGCGCGAGATCATCTCTGAAATCTGGGCTTTCCTGATTGTGCTGGTTCTGGCGCTGATCGCGATGATGTTGTTGCCCGACATGATCCTGTGGCTGCCGAGGCTCTTTGGATACCAAGGCTAATGTCACTTGCAATTTCGACCACGTCCATCCCCGGTGATCTTGAAGAAAAACTCTCGGTCATCGCGGATGCGGGATTTGCCGCTGTGGAACTGCACGAGCCGGATTTCACCGGGTTTCACGGATCCGCCGAGGACGTCGCGCAGATGGCGCAAGGGCTTGGGCTTTCAATCAACCTTTTGAAACCTTTCAACGATCTGGAAGGTTGGGAGGGCGAAGATCGCGCCCGCGCTTTTGACCGGCTCGAGCGCAAGTTTGACCTGATGGGGGCGCTGGGCACGGACATGCTGCTGATTGGCGCCTCCAGCCGCGAGATGCCAATTGAACAAGCCACCGCAGACCTTGCAGATGCCGCTGCCCGGGCCAAAGCGCGCGGGATGCGTCTGGCCTATCTTGCGCTGCCGTGGGCGGGATCGGTTCAAACCGATGCACAGGCACTGGACCTGATCCGGCAGATCGATAATCCTAATCTGGGCCTTGCGCTGAACAGCTACTTCTCGCTCGCGGATGGTGCCAAACCTGCCCAGTTGCGTGACCTGCCGGGCGAACGTGTGTTCCATGTTCAGCTGTCCGACGCGCCGCGCACGCAGGGGGCCATTCGCAGCCTCAAGCGGCATTTCGGCATGTTGCCCGGCTTGGGGTCATTGAACCTTGCGGGGTTCGTGAAGGTCCTGTCGCGTGCTGGATATAAGGGTGCGTGGTCGGTTGCGCGCGTGAACGAACACAGCCCGCGTCCCGGCGGGCGCACATTGGCGCAAGATGGCTATCGGGCACTGGTGAACCTGCTGGACGAGGTGTCCCGCAGCGATCCCGATCTGACATTCGACATTCCCGACCTTCCGCCGCGCGTTTACACGTCAGGGTTTGAGTTCATCGAGTTCGCGGCGGATACAAGCAGCGGCAAAGACCTGACCGATATGCTGTCGGCCATGTGTTTCCGGATGGAACGCAAACACGTCTCGAAATCTGTCGAACTGTGGCGACAGGGCGCGATCAACATTGTCGTGAACACGGAAAAAGAGGGTTTCGCGCATTCCGCCTTCATCGGCCACGGCCCGTCGGTCTGTGACATGGGGCTACGGGTGAAGGACGCGGACCAGACCGTCGCGCGCGCCACTGCACTTGGCACACCGAAGTTCTCGCAACCTGTTGGCACGGGCGAACTGGACATCCCGGCCATTCGCGGTGTCGGCGGCAATGTCGTGCATTTCATCGACGAGAAATCCGACCTGCATCGGGTCTGGGATATCGAGTTCGAACCCGTGGCCAAAACGGAAGCCACCCAACCGGCCGGTCTGCGCCGTATCGACCACGTGGCCCAGACCATGCGCTACGAGGAGATGCAAAGCTGGCTCTTGTACTACACCTCGACCTTCGAGATGGCGAAGTCTCCGATCGTCGATGTGGCAGACCCGGCAGGTGTGGTGCACAGCCAAGCCATCGAAAGCCCGGAGGGCGAAGTCCGCCTGAACCTGAACGGGGCCGAAGGCCATCGCACCTTCGCGGCCTCGTTCTTGGCTGACAAGTTCGGCGCAGGGGTGCAGCATATCGCCTTCCTAAGCGACGACATCTTTGAGACCTCTGCGCAGCTCGCCGCGCATGGTTTCCCAAGGTTGGAGATCTCGCCCAACTACTTCGATGATCTGCAGGCGCAGTTCGGTCTAGACGACAACCTGATCGCACGGCTGCGCGCAGGTAACATCCTCTACGACCAGCAGGGCGACACCGCCTATTACCAGATTTACAGCCAGCCGATCTTCCAAGGCTTCTTCTTCGAGATCGTCCAGCGCACCCGTAGCTACGCCGGTTATGGCGCCCGCAACGCGTCCGCCCGTCTGGCTGCGCAAATGAAACACCAACGACCAGCAGGGATACCGCGCACATGAAAGCCGCGCTGATTGGACATAATATCGGGGGGTCACTGACCCCGGACATGCATGTGGCCGAGGCTAAGGCTCAAGGCTTTGCCTATGACTATCAACGGTTTGACACCGCGACGCCTCCGTTTGACGGGATGACCTTGAAGGACATCCTGCACCGGGCCGAGGCAGACGGCATGGTCGGCGTAAACGTAACCCATCCTTTCAAAGCAGACGCTGCCAGCTTGATGCACGAGCTATCCGAGACTGCGCAGGCGTTGGGCGCTGTGAACACAGTCCTGTTCAAAAACGGTCTCTGGGTCGGGCACAACACGGATTACGTTGGGTTCCGCTCGGCGCTGCGCAGCGAGATGCCGATGGCTTCGATTGCGAAAGTTCTGTTGGTTGGGGCAGGGGGCGCAGGAGGCGCTGTTGCGCTTGCGTTGATCGATCAGGGATGCGGTGCTCTTTGCGTGACTGACACGTCCGTCGACCGCGCCGAAGCCCTTGCTGCACGACTGCAAGCGGCGCGACCGCGGGCGCAGATTCAGGTCGCGCGCAGCTTTGAAAATGCCGATTCCACCAGCCTGAGCGGCGTGGTCAACGCGACCCCCATCGGGATGGATGCGCACCCGGGCGTGGCCTTTGATCCAACCCAGCTTGCCCCGGCCTGCTGGGTTGCCGACATCATCTATTTCCCGCGTGAAACTGAGCTGCTTAAGCAGGCCGCGTCGCGGCGTCTGCGCACTATGGATGGGTCCGGCATGGCGATCTTTCAGGCCGCCGCTGCGTTTCACCTGATGACTGGAAAGACAGCCTCGCCGCAACGGATGTCCGAGCAGTTCAAGCAACTTGTATCTCTGGAGCGGGAGGTAGTGGCATGACCGTCCAAGTTTCAGATGCAGACGCCATTCGCCATTGGTGGCGCACATCGATCATCGACATGGAGCCGGGTAAGATCGCGTTCCGCGGCCACCCAATTCAGGACCTGATTGGCAATGTGTCCTTTCCGCAGATGATCTGGCTGATGGTGCGTGGTGACATGCCAAGCGCCGACGAAGCCGCACTGTTCGAGGCCGCTTTGGTGGCCGGGGTGGATCACGGACCGCAAGCGCCTTCGATCGCCGCTGCGCGCATGGCGGCGACCTGCGGTGTCGGGCTGAACAACGCCATGGCAACGGCTGTGAATATGCTGGGCGATGTACATGGCGGCGCGGGCGAACAATGCGCCGAGCTTTACTATGGCATCTCGGACAAATTGCGCGACGGGTTGGGGCTGAACGAGGCGGTCACCAGTGGGCTGGACGACTGGCGCGCGCAGTATGGCAAGATTGTCTCTGGGTTTGGGCATAGGTTCCACAAACCGGTCGATCCGCGGGCGCCGCGGCTGATGCAATTGGTGCGCGATGCTGCCGCCAAGGGCACGGTTTCTGGCCTGTTTGCAGATATCGGCGAAGAGGTTCAGGCCGAGCTCGGCCGTCAGCGCGGCGGGCGCCCAATCGCGATGAACATTGATGGCGCGACCGCAGTGATCTTCTGCGAACTTGGCTTCCCTGCGCCTCTGTCACGCGGGCTATTCTGCCTGTCCCGATCCGTCGGCGTGCTGTCCCATGCGTGGGAGCAAATGAACCAGGGTGGTCGGAACAAAGGTCCGATGCCGCCCAGCTATTTACCACTTTATGAAGCGAAAGAAGATGACCGGTGATGCACCGAAAACCTTCCGGGTCGGCCTTGTTGGATGTGGCCGTATAAGTGACATCTATCTGACGACACTTGCGAAATTTTCCGAGGTCGAGGTCGTGGCCTGTGCCAGCCTTGATCTTAAGGAAAGCCGGGCAAAGGCCGCGCAGCACGGGATTGCGCGTGCCTGTCTGGTCGACGAGGTGATTGCCGATCCCCAGATCGACTGTATCCTCAACCTGACCATTCCGGCAGCCCATGCCGACATTACGCGGCGGGCGCTTTTGGCGGGCAAGCATGTTTATTCCGAGAAGCCTTTCGTCACGGATATGGACGAGGGCCGTGAGTTGTTGGCGTTGGCCGAGGCACGTGGGCTGAAGCTGGGCAACGCGCCTGATACGTTTCTGGGCGGGCGTTGGCAAACCGTGCGCCGCTTGATCGACGAGGGCGCGATTGGCCGTCCGACCGGGGTGTTTGCCCATGTGGGCACCCATGGCACCGAACGGCACCATCCGAACCCAGACTTTTACTATCAGGCAGGGGGCGGGCCGCTTTTGGACCTTGGCCCCTACTACCTGACCGCCATGGTGTTCTGCCTTGGCCCCATCGCGCGTGTGGCGGGCATGGCAAACCGTGCCTTCACCCAGCGCCGGATCGAAAATGGCCCCCGCAATGGCGCGTGGATCGATGTGCAGGTCGACACGCATTCCCTCAGCCTGATCGAGTTCGAAACCGGGGCCGTTGGGTCCATGACCATGAGCTTCGACATTTGGGACAGCGAAACCCCTCGGTTCGAAATCTATGGCGAGGACGGCGTGATCTCGATCCCCGATCCCGATCCGGTGCATGGTGCGAATGATTTCCACGGCCCGGTTTGGCTGCGCACGCGCGAAACTTCGCGCTGGTCACATCAACCCCGGCCCACGGGACGTGAAGACTGGCAGGTGGTCGAAAACCACCACGGCTTCAACGAAAACTGCCGGGGTCTGGGCCTGCTCGATCTGGCTTTGGCCGTGCGCGACGATCGGCCCGTTCGGGCGAGCGGCGAGCTTTCCTTCCATGTGTTCGAGGTGATGGATGCTATCGCCCGCGCCCCACAGGAAGGGCTTTACCAGCGTATCGCCAGCACATGCCCGGTACCGGAACCGCTGCCCGAAACCTTCCCCGCCAGTGAAGCCACCCAAACAAAAGAGACCGCCAATGCCCATTGAAACCCTCACCATAGCCGAGCCGTTTTTCGGCATACGCCACGTCACGGACGAGGCCCAGTATGATGTCGCCGACCGCGCGATTGTGGTAAACGTCGCTGACCGGCCAATATACATCGAGGGCCAGTCACTCGCCCCGCTGCAATCAGCGATCTTTGCCAATGTCACCTTGCACGATGTGGGACGCGCCATCGCGGTGGAGCGGTTCGACGCCTACACGGATGACGCCGCCCTTTGCTCTGACGTGCGCGCGACGTGGCCGACGGCGTTTGAGTTGCGCGGCGAAGAACGGCTGCGCGGGGTTGAACACTACATGTCGCCCAAGGTTTTCGTCGGCAATATCGGTCTGACCATGTATCATTCGGCCTCGGTGCCGCTGAATGTCGGCCTGCACAAGGACCACCCGTTCTGTCCGGTTCCGGGATTTCGCGAGGTGCACACCCAGATTGTCGGGTTCGGCAAGATGCAGCAATGCCGCGAACGCGACCCGGCTACGCTGTATCTGGAAGAACCCATGGCGCCGGGCATGACGCATCGTCCGATGTATGACGCCCAAGGCAACTATCCTTGGCACCAATATGAAACGACCACGCCCAGCATCTTCATGGCGCTGGAAATTCTGCCCGAGGGGGCAGAGATCCCGAAACTGGGAGGATAAAATGACCGAGAGACTTCTGCCCGAAACTTTGGACTTCAATGGGGCTTTTCCCAACCTTTCACGGCGGCTTCGCCTCGGCGTGGTTGGGGGTGGGCGTATTTCCGTTATGCAGGCCACGGCTGCGCGCATGACCGACCGATGGGAAGTGGTCGCGGGGGCGCTGTCTTCGGACCCGGAACGCGCCCGCGCGCGGGGCGCGGAGTGGTTCCTGGACCCCCACCGCTGCTATGCTTCGTTTGACGACATGGCGCAGGCCGAAGCCGCTCGACCTGATGGGGTCGACGCGGTGATGATCACCACGCCCAACAATTTGCATTTTCCTGCCGCCAAGGTGTTTCTGGATGCAGGGATTGATGTGATCTGTGACAAGCCCCTGACAAATGAGGTCGCCGAGGCCAAATCCCTGGTCGACCTGACGGCCAAGACCGGGCAGGTGTTCGGCGTTAGCTACGTCATGTCCTGTTTCCCGATGATCCGTCAGGCCCGCGAAATCGTGGCCGAGCGGCGCATTGGCAACATCAACCAGATCCATGTGGAGTTCCTGCAGGACTGGATGACGCCCGATGATGCGGCCGACGCGCCGCATGTGAAATGGCGGCTCGACCCAAAAATCTCGGGTCCGACAAGCTGTGTGGGCGACATCGGCACCCACGCTGCGCATCTGGCAAGCTTTGTCAGCGGGCTTGAAATGACGGACCTGCGGGCAGAGTTCCACGTCTGCGGCGCGCCAAAACCGCTTGAAGATACGGTGTTCATGTTCACGCGTTTCCAAAACGATGTGCCCGGCACGCTGATGGCGACCCGTCTTGCACCGGGCAATCGCGGCGGATTGCGGCTTCGGATTTACGGGTCCGAGGGCGGTCTGGAATGGGATCTGGAACACCCCGAACAGCTGAAATTCTATCGCTATGGTGAATCGGATCAGGTGATCAGCCGGGGTCATGGTCACGGTGTCAGTGCGGCCACCGAACGTCTGGTGCGCACGGGGCGCGGCTTTCCAGAGGGGTTCATCGAAGCATGGGCCAATCTCTATACAGAGTTTGCCATGGCTGTGGCAGCACGACGCGACGGCGTGGACCTTCCCGACGGCTGGGTGAGCTTTCCCAAAGTGGCCGAGGGTGCCGCCGGGGTGCAGTTCATCGCGGCCTCGGTGCGGTCAAACGAGAAAGGCGGGGAGTGGGTCGCGATCTGACCCAAACCGGGCAGGGGACCCGGGTGCGAAATCAGTAATTGATATTTTAAAAAATATCAGATATTTTAGATTGCGTAGGATAAACCTGCGACTCGCTGATTTCGTCCGGAGCCCATTTCATGCCCGACACTGCCCAATTGGCCGATGACACACCGCTGTATTCATTGGCGCATCTGACCCTGATTGGGGCGTCACCGCCCGAACTGGTCTATATCGCTGCGCGTGCGGGCTATGATGCCGTCAGCCCGCGCTTTATCCCGATGAAAGTCCCGGGGGAGTTCACGGAAGCCCCCGTGGACAAGGCGCAGGTGCAGGCTACGAAGACGGCGCTGGCCTCGACTGGATTGAAGGTGCTGGACGTGGAACTGGCCCGCATCACCGAGGACGTGGATCCGCGCAGTTTTGAACGTGCCTTGGAGTTGGGCGGCGAATTGGGCGCCAAGCGGATGATCATGTCTGCCTGGACACCGACCCGAGATGACCGCAACTTCCTTGTCGATGTCTATGGCGAGACCTGCGATCTGGCCGCGCCCTATGGCATCTCTGTTGATCTTGAATTCCCGTCCTTCTCGCGCCTACGCACCTTGGACGAGACGCTGGATATCGTGCGTGCAGCGGACCGCCCAAATGGCGGCATTCTTGTGGACACGCTCTATCTGCACCTCAGCCGCGTCGATCTGGGTGAACTTCTGCACGTCCCGTCCGAGCTGTTCCACTTCCTCCACATCTCGGACTGCCTGCCCGGCATCGCGGACACCCGCGAGGGGATGATCCAGCTGGCACGTGATGCACGCCTCTATCCGGGCGAAGGCTGGATTGACTTTGCTGGCATCATCGAACGGATGCCCCCGGTCGATTACTCCATCGAACTACCCAACCAGAGCCGCGTGGCCGAACTGGGATACGAAGAACATGCGCGGCGTTGCTTGCAACACGCGAAACGAACCTTCGGCGAGGCGCGCTCTCAGCGCCGGATGCCGGATGCAGCTACTCTCCAACACAATGAGGATCATCATGAGCAAAGAGCTCACTGACGCGGACCGCCAGCTGGCGGCCGACATGCTGGCGCGTGCGCGCGCGGCCATGGCTGAAATCGAAGACTGGTCGCAGGAGCAACTGGACCGTCTGAGCCAAGCGATTGCTTGGTATGCGGGCAACGAGAAAACCTTCACCCGTCTGGCGGAACAGGGCGTGGATGAAAGCGGCATTGGCGACCGCGCAGGCCGCCCTGCCAAACGTTTCAAGATCCAGATGGTGCTGCGCGATGTGCTGCGCACCCCGTCGACCGGCATCGTTGAAGTGGACGAAGAAAAGGGCCTGGTGAAATATGCCAAACCGGCAGGTGTGATCGCCTCGCTGATCCCGATGACCAACCCCGCGATGACCCCGCCCGTAACCGGTGTATCTTCCGCCAATGCACGCAACGCGGTTATCTTCTCTCCGCACCCGCGCACGGCGCAAACCACATGGGAAATGACCGAAGTGATGCGCGCGGCGTGTCGTGCCGTTGGGGCTCCTGAAGACCTGTTCCAAGCGATCCGCAAGCCGTCAATCCCGCTGACCCAGCACCTGATGGAGATCTGTGATCTGACCCTAGCCACCGGCGGCAAGCCGATGGTGAAAGCGGCCTATAGCTCGGGTCGCCCGGCTTACGGCGTGGGCGCGGGCAACAGCTCGATTGTCATCGATGAAACTGCCGATCTGGACATCGCCGCGATGAATACTCGCATTTCCAAAACCTCGGATTTCGGGTCGGGCTGTTCGGCGGATGGCAATATCATCATTCAGAAGTCGATCTATGACGATATGGTCAAGGCGCTTGAGGCCGAAGGTGGCTATCTGTGTAGCGCCGAAGAAAAAGCGATGCTTGAGGCCGCGATGTGGGACGAGAAGGGCAACCGCACCTTCCCGACCATCGCCTGCCGCCCGCAGCAAACCGCCGAGGTCGCTGGCTTCTCGATCCCCGAAGATCGCAAGTTCCTGATGGTGGAAAACCAAGGGCAGATCGGGCCAGAGCACAAGTTCTCAAAAGAGAAGCTGACCACGCTGATGGCGCTCTATCACTTCGAGACCTTCGATGATGCGCTGGACACGGTCAGCCAAATCTACGCCACCGGCGGCAAAGGCCATTCGTGCGGCATCTACTCGCATAATGACGAGAACATCGACCGCTTGGCACGCCTCGCCCCGGTCAGCCGCATGATGGTGCGCCAGCCGCAATCCAAGGCCAATGCAGGCGCTTGGACAAACGGCATGCCGATGACCAGCTCGCTGGGCTGCGGCATCTGGGGTGGCAACATCACCAATGAAAACGTCACCATGAAACACATGATGAACTACACATGGGTCTCGCGGCCCATTGCCGAAGACCGCCCCTCGGAAGAGGAGCTGTTTGGCGAGTTCTACGGACAGGAGATCGCGTGATGGATGGATCGAACGTAACAGGCAAAACGGTTGCCGAACATATCGTCGACTTTCTGGAACGGCGCGAGGTCGAACACGTGTTTGGCCTGTGTGGTCACACGAACATCGCCGTTCTGGCGGCGCTCGCTGAAAGCCCGATTGACTTCATCACCGTGCGCCATGAACAGATCGCCAGTCACGCGGCGGACGCTTATGCGCGCGTGACGGGTAAGGCCTCGGTGGTGTTGTCGCACCTCTCTCCCGGTTTGACGAACTGCGCCACCGGGGTCGCAAATGCGGCGCTGGATTGCATCCCGATGGTGGTGATCGCGGGCGACATTCCGACCCATTATTATGGCAAGCACCCGCACCAAGAGGTGAACCTGCATGCAGATGCCGCCCAGTGGGAAATCTATCGACCTTTCGTGAAACGCGCTTGGCGCGTGGATCGGGCGGACCTGATGGCCGAGATTCTGGAAAAGGCGTTCCACTTGGCTGAAAGTGGTCAGCCCGGTCCGGTTCTGGTCAATGTGCCGATGGACATTTTCTCGGAAGTGATCCCGTCGGACACGTTTGACCGCATCTTGGGCAACACCCGCGCGCTGAAGAAGCCGTCGATCGACGACGAAACCGCGCGCGAGATTGTCGAGACTCTGGCAAAAGCAGACAGTCCTGTGGCCTATGTGGGCGGCGGCATTTTGTTGGCGCAGGCCAGCGAAGAGCTGCGTGAATTCGTCGAGTATATGGGCCTGCCGGTCGCGCATTCCCTGATGGGCAAGGGTGCATTGCGCGATGATCACCCGTTGGTCATGGGCATGACCGGGTTCTGGGGCACCGAATTGGTGAACCAATCCTGCCTGAATGCGGACTATGTCTTCGCCGTCGGGACACGCTTCAAGGAAGCCGATTGCTCTAGCTGGTATCCCGGCTACACGTTCAATATCGGCGGGAAGGATGACACAACCAAGGTCATCCATATTGACATCGAACCGCAGGAAATTGGGCGCAACTATCCGACTGAAATCGGCGTGGTTGCCGATGCCAAAGCCGCGTTGCGCGTGCTGACACGGGTTGCAAAGGAGATGTACCCCGACGGCTTCCCGCGCGCGAAAAAGAAGGCCGAGATTGCCAAGTTCCGCACCAAGTTCAAAGCGTCAAACACCGAGATGCAGACGTCGTCCGCGTTCCCGATGATGCCTGAACGCATTCTGGCGGATGCCCGCAAGGCCTTGCCCGATGATGCGATCATCACCACCGATGTAGGCTGGAACAAAAACGGGGTCGGGCAGCAGTTCGATATCCTCACCCCCGGCTCGATCTTGACCCCCGGCGGCTTTGCCACGATGGGCTTTGGCCCCCCGGCGACGATTGGAGCTAAACTGGCCGCGCCGGATCGCGTGGTGATCAGCCTTGTGGGCGATGGCGGCTTTGGTCAGAACCCATCCATGTTGGCCACTGCCGTCGAGCTGGATTTGGGCATCATCTGGCTGGTGATGAACAACAACGCTTTCGGCACTATCGCGGGGCTGCAAAAAGCCCATTACGGGCTGACCTATGGCACGACCTTCCCCGGCACCGCCGCCGCGCCTACCAACGGGCCGGGCTATGCCGAGATCGCGCAGGCCTATGGCGCAGTCGGGGTGCGGATTACGTCTGCGGACGAATTGCTTCCTGCGCTTGAGGCGGCGATTGCCAGTGGTAAACCCACGGTTCTGGACGTTCCGATGATCAACAACCCGACGCCGACGACGGGGCATTGGAACATCCTTGATATCTATTCGCCGGACAAAGACGTGTCTCACGTCGCAACCTAAGACCAACAGCCGGGGCCTCGTGCCCCGGCCATTTATTGGGGGATCACCATGTTCAACACCATCCTCGTTCCGGTCGCTTTGGACCACACCGAAACACTTGCGCGGAAACTGGACATCGCCCGACAATTGCGGGGGCCAGAAGGCCGTATCATTGCGGTTTCGGTTCTCGAAGATATTCCCTCTTACGTTGCCGAATACGCCATGGTGAAGCCCGACCGGAAGAAGATGGTTCAAGAAGTCAGGAAAGCCTTCGAGGACGCGTTGACCGGTCAGGACGATGTCGAGCGCGTGATCCTTGCCGGCAAGCCCGGCGTGGTGCTTGCGAACTACGCCGAAGAGATCGGCGCGGACCTGATCGTCGCCGGCGCAAGCCGCCCCGGAAGTGAGGGCTATGCGCTCGGGTCAACCGCGTCACGGCTGGCAAGACGTGCGCCATGCTCGGTGCTCGTGATTAGGTGACCTGTCGGCTTGGTGACTGTTATTAGGCGGTTTTACGCGCCTTCTGTGCGTCAAGATGGTCAATAACGTAATCTTCTGGGACCTGCTTTGCGATAGATTTTCTAACCAATGCCGCCTGCGTTGCAGGCGCCAAGCCTCCACTAGGCGGATCAGTGTCGAGATTCGTCGGGAAAGAGTAACCTTCCGCCGACGCCGCGATCACGGCATCCAGTTCAGGCGCCGACAACTGCCCGTCACGCCAGATTTCAGATAGCGGGCCATACAGTTTCTTGCACATGCCCAACCGGTCTACGCTTTCCATGGCACGCCCGAAGGCCGAGGAAATCTGAAGCAGATTGACCATCCGGTGCACATTAGTGCTGTAGTTCTCGCCAGCAGCGTGGAACAATGCTGGATTAAAGAAGATCGCATCGCCCTTTTCTAGGGGGAGCTGGACGTGATGCTCTTCGAAATAAGCGCGGAAATCCTCTCGGCGCCAAGCTGCATAGCCCGGTTTGTAGAGCTGCGAAAACGGAAGCAGCTTTGTTGGTCCGCCTTCGATTGGTACGTCACAATGCGCGACCCCGCCCTGCAGTGTCATCAGCGGCGACAACTCGTGAACATGGGCCGGGTAGGTGGCGCTGACCTCGGCCGTCTGGAACCCAAGGTGATAGTCGCGATGGGCCTGCTGGGCTTGGCCCCCGGGGTGGACAAGATTGACTTGAGCCGTCATTTGATAATTCGGGCCAAGCCAGCTTTCGGCGGCCGCATCGATGGCAGGCGCGGCGAAATAGCGGATAAAGACCTCGGGTGCTGCAAAGCAGAGCTTTTGCAGCGAGTTCCAGATCCGATCGTTGCTACCTGCGGGCGCGAAATGGTCTGCAGCGTCTCCACTGTTTGTCTTTTCATCCTTGATGATCTGCTCATAGGTCAACGAAGCGGCGTCGATTGCGTCGTGGTCTGGTTGCGCCTGCTTAAGCACGAATACGCCAGCGCCAGCCTTCAGGATCGTCGCCCACTCCGCCATCATGGTTCGACGTGCGTCGGCATTTTCAAGATGCTCTGTCAGGGCGGGGACATCGTAGATCGGGATATTCTTCTTGATCGCTTTGGCGAGAGGTACCTGTGCAGGAAGAAGCTCGCGAGCGGTCAGCGCCGCGAATTCGTCCAAGTTACAGGTGTCAGCGGAATAGAAGCCAGTTTCAGTCAGCGTTGCGGTGTTCATCGGGGTCCTCCTGTTCGTCACAGTTAAAATACAAGCACCCGCACTTGATTGTGGTCGAAAACACATCAATAAACCATCAAATGACACATCGCTTCCCCATAAAGGAAATCGCGCGACAAGCTGGGCTTGGTACGGCCACGGTAGATCGGGTGCTGAACAATCGCGCTCACGTCAGTCCACAGACCCGCGCACGGGTCGAGGCCTCCGTGGCCGAGTTGGAGGCGCAGGAGCGTCAGCTTTCCGCGCGGGGGCGGCGGATGTTCGTGGACGTGGTCGTCGAGGCGCCGCAGCGGTTCAGCCGTCAAGTTCGCGCCGCTTGCGAGGCGGTGTTGCCGTACCTGTCCGAGGCGGTGTTTCGCCCGCGTTTCGTGTTTCAGGAAGTGATGGCAGAAGACGAGATCGTCGCTGCCCTTGAGCGCATCAAGAAGCGCGGCAGTCAGGGAGTAATTCTGAAGGCGCGGGATGTTTCAACCGTGGCCGATGCGCTGAATGACCTAGAGACCGCAGGCATACCTGTCGTCACCTTGGTAACGGATATTCCGCAGTCCGATCGCTCGGCTTATGTGGGGATCGACAATGCCAAGGCCGGGTTCACTGCCGCCTATATGTTGGCCAACCTGCTTCCAGAATCGACCGGAACGGTCCTGACCTCGCGCAGTCAGGAGGCCTTTCAGGGTGAAGCGGAGAGGTTTCTGAGCTTCCGAGAGCGGTTTTTGGCTTTGCGCCCGGACTACAAAGTTTTGGAAATATCCGGAGGGGCCGGGCTGTCCGCCAAGACAAAGCGTCGGATCGTCACCGGATTGGAACAGGTGTCTTCCGTGGATGCCGTCTATTCTATGGGCGGCGGCAACCGCGCGATCCTTGATGCGCTCAAAGACACCGGTTTGGCTCCACGGCATTTTATCGCCCATGACCTTGATGCAGATAACCTGTCGTTGCTCAGGCAAGGTGATATCGGGTTTGTTTTACATCACGATTTGCATCACGACATGCGCCAAGCCTTCCGCGCTATTTCGGCGCGTCACGGGCTGTCTCCACCGGCCGAGATGTCCCAATTGAGCGACGTGCAGATCATCGCGCCGTACAATATTCCTGGGCTGGTTGGCTGAAGGCATAGGCGCTGCCTTCAGCCCTCAAGATCAGGTCAGATCAACCGGTGCGCCCTCAGCAAGCGATTGTGCGGCGGCATCGGCCAAAAGCTGCGCCTGCAGGCCGTCGAACAAGTTTGGGGACGGCGTGCGTCCCGTCGCGATCGCGTCGATGAAATGGCGCATTTCAGCCCGATAGGCGGCTTCATAGCGTTCCAGGAAGAAATGTTGTGCGGGCGCGCGTGTGAAGCCCGAGGCCGTTGCCATTTCCACTGTGGTCTCGTGCACGTTGTCCGCACGCAGCATGCCACCTGACCCGTGCACCTCGATCCTCTGATCATAGCCGTAACTGGCGCGGCGCGAGTTGGTGATCTGGCAGATCTTGCCACTGGCGGTCGTCAGTGTGACGGCGGCGGTGTCGACGTCACCAGCCTTGCCGATCTCGGGATCCACTAGCGACGATCCGACGGCGTAGACACGCACCAGTTCCTCGCCCAGCAGGAACCGCGCCATATCCAGATCGTGAATCATCATGTCACGAAACAGCCCGCCCGAACTTTCGATATAGCTGACCGGGGGAGGGGACGGGTCGCGCGACTGGATCGTCACGATCTCGACCTCGCCAATCTGTCCTTGGCGCAGGCGGGCTTGCAGGTCTGCGAAATTGGGATCGAAACGTCGATTGAAGGCGGTCAGGAATGGCACGCCTGCGTCTTCCACAACCTGCATGCAGTCGCGAATGCGATCTGACGACAGGTCCACCGGTTTCTCGCAGAAAATGGCCTTGCCGGCGCGGGCAGCAGCATGGATCAGGTCGTAATGGGTATCCGTCGGGGTGCCGATCACCACCGCGTCCACGTCCGCGCTTTCGATTAACGCCAGGGGCTCCAGCACCTTGGCCCCGGTGCGGTCCGCCAAAGCTTGGGCCGGTTCGGCGAATGCATCCGCGACGGCGGTCACAGTGGTGTCGTCGATCTGGCTGACCGAGCGGGCGTGTACTTGGCCAATCCGGCCACAGCCCAGAAGTCCGATCCGTGTCATCTTAGGCTCCTTTGAACGCTTGTAAGACTCGGCGGGTTGCGGCCACCACCGGGTCGTGAGTTTCTTTCAGGATCTGCACACGGTCAAACCGCGCTGGGTCGGCATTGACGGCGTCGCGCAGGGCATGTCCGAACGCCATGCGCAGCTCGGTCCCGATGTTGAATTTGCAGATTTTTGATCCGCGAGCGAGGGCGGTGCGCTGGTCGACCGGCACTCCGGACCCGCCATGGATCACCAACGGAACCTCGGTCACGGCTTCGATTGCGCGGATGCGGTCAACGTCCAGACCGCCCTCCTTGTCCTGCTGCAAATGCACATTCCCGACCGAGATCGCCATCGCATCCACGCCGCTGTTACGGGCGAAGGCTGCTGCTTCCTCAGGGTCCGTTCCTGCAGAGCCTTCGCCACCGGAATAGCCGACAAAGCCGATCTCGCCTTCACAGGAAACACCCGCTGCATGCGCCATTTCGGCAATTGCGGCGGTCTCGTCTATGTTTTGCTGGAGCGGCTTGCGCGACCCGTCGAACATCACCGAGGTAAACCCGCTGTCGATCGCCTCGCGGCATTCATCGAACGTGTACCCGTGGTCAAGATGTGCCACGACCGGAACCGAGGCGGCCTCGGCCAAGTGGCGAAACATCTTGCCGAGCACCGGCAGGGGCGTGTGTTCGCGACAGGACGGGCCTGCCTGCAGGATGACCGAGACACCCTCGGCCTCGGCCGCCGCCACATAGGCGCGCATTTCTTCCCAGCCCAGCGTGACCAGACCGGCCACAGCGTAGCCTTCCTTCAGCGCGGGCTGAAGGACATCTTTTAGCGTCACAAGGGTCATTTGAACTTCGCCACCATGTCCATGATGCCGGGAATGGTGTGAAGCTGTTCCTCATGCGTCGGCTGGAAATACTGCTTCAAGCTGCGCTGGCTTAGACCGCCCAGAATGGTGAAGTAGTACATCTGGTAACCGGGTAGAACCGCGCAGGGATGATAACCTTTGTCCAACATGATCGTGGACCCATCCATGATGTGATAGGCGTCGCCGGGCTTGTTGTCTTCGCGCTGCAACATCTGCACGCCCGAGCCGTAGCTCGGCTTGAAGCGGAAATTGTAGGTCTCGTCATGGCGGGTTTCGATCATTCCGCCATTGGGGTCGGGCCGGTCGGTGTCGTGCTTGTGCGACGGAAAGCCAGACCAGCCGCCTTCACCCACGGTGTAAAGTTCGCTGACCAAAAGGCGTCCCACGCGGTCATGGTGGTTCGCGCCAAGGATGTGCTTGATCTTGCGGTGGGTCTTGGTGTCGTCCGACCCGTATTGCACCACGTCCAGCTCGGCCTCGCGCACGTCGAACGGCTCCAGCACCTTGTCGTATTTCGCACCGGCGATGAAGGTTTCGGTCGCGTCGGTCTTGCAGGTGATACGGACCTTGGAGCCGACGGGAACGTAGACGCCTTCAGGCTCGCCGTCCCACACGTCTTCGGTGCGGTTGCCGAGATCCGGATAGACGGCCCCCTCGACATCCACATCGACCGTGCCTGTCGCAGGCACCACGCAAGTTTCATAGCCGGGCACGGCGTATTCGAACACCTCGCCCTTCTTCAGCTTTACGATGTTAAAATAGTTCAGCGGGACCAGCGCGTTATCCGCATCCACGATGGGTTTGTTCTGGTTGTCATGAGGCGCAATGTGCATTGGGCTCTCCTTTCATTCCGTTGGGCCGGGGTGCGAGGCCAAGAAGGCCTCAAGCTCGGCAGTTGTAGGCATGGCATTGGCGCAGCCGGGTTTCGAGACGACGATGGATGCGCAGGCCGAGCCGCGCAGCACGGCGTCGCGCAGGCTGTGGCCCGCGGCGATCGAGGCCAGCAGCCCCGCCATGAAGCTGTCGCCCGCGCCATTGGGTTTGACGGCGGTGACAGGATAAATTCCGGTGCGGATTTCTTCCCCATCGACCAAGGTAATCGCGCCTTCGTGCCCCATCTTGTAGACCACCATGCGCCCCTCGGCGGCGAGGGCGCGCGCCTTGTCGAGCCCTTTGTCGATACCGCCCGCCATGAACCCGAATTCCTCGTCATTGCCGACGATCAGGTCACTGGCTTCGCCCGCGCGTGACAGAATATCGGCGGCCACTTCTGGCGAGGGCCAGCTATAGGGGCGGTAATCGATGTCGAAGATCACCGGCAGTCCGGCTTTCCGGGCCTTGTCGAAGGCCCGGAAAGTGGCCGAGCGTGACGGTTCCGCGGCAAAAACTGTGCCTGCTGTGATCAGCGCGGTGAAGGCCGAGTAATCGACCGCATCCATATCCGCTTCGGTGACTTGGAAGTCGGCAGCGCCATTGCGATAGATGACGTTCTGGAAATCCTCGATGCAGCTTTCATAGACTGCGAGCGATGTGCGGGCCTCGCCACCGACCGCCCGGACATAACGCGTTTCGACACCGTAGTCTTTCAGACGGTTCACACAGAAGCGCCCGACCGCGTCATCCGAGACCGACGTCACCAAGGCCGCTTCCGCCCCAAGTTTCACCAGTCCCGCGCAGATATTGGCCGACGAACCGCCCAGATCGGCGCGGAACGTGGTCGCGTCTTCGCTTTTGGTGCCAATCGGGTCGGCGAACATATCCATGCCCGCACGCCCGAAAACGGCAAAGCGACTGCCCTTGATACCTTCGATCAACGCCATCATACGCCTCGACGCTGTTTAGTGCGGGAGGCTTCCCAGTCGATATGCGCGGCGCGCACGCTGTCATCTTCGGTGATGTGCGGGGTGCCGACCTCCCACCAGGCGTGGCCTTCGGTGGTCCAGCCCTCATAGGGATCCACATCCATCACGATCACATAGGTTTTGTCCGACGCCTTTGCACGTTTGAACGCCTCGCCAAGCTCGGCAGGGTTCGAGACCTTCTCGGCCGTTGCCCCCATCGAAGACGCATGCGCCACGAAGTCGACGCCGAAGGGTTGCGGGATCGTCGGGCAGTCTTCCAGCAGGTTGTTGAAGCTTTCATTCCCGGTGTTGTTCTGAAGCTTGTTGATGACCGCGAAGCCGCCATTGTCCAGCACCATGACGATCATCTTCTTGTCCGACAGGACGCTGGAGTAGATGTCCGAGTTCAGCATCATGTACGAGCCGTCGCCGCAGAAGGTGATCACGTCCTGATCGGGCTCCATCTGGGCCTGCGCGATGCGGGCACCCCAAGCGCCTGCGATCTCGTAGCCCATGCAGGAGAATCCGAATTCGACATCGACGGTTCCGATGTCCAATGTTCGCCAGTTGGCCGTGACTTCTGCGGGAAGACCTCCGGCAGCGGCAATCACGCGGTCACGCTTGTCACACAACGCGTTCACAACACCGATGGCCTGCGCGTAGGAGTTCGGACGGTTGCCATACGAGACGTTCTTGGCAACGTAATTGTCCCAGCTTTTCCGCTCCGCCTGTGCGAATGCCACCCAGTCTGCAGGGGCTTTATAGTCACTTGCCGCATTCAGGGTCGCAAGGCTCTGCTTGGCGTCCCCCACGACCGGGAGCGACATATGCTTGCCCGCGTCATGCCGCGCCGCGTTGATCGAGATGAACTGCGCGTCCTTGTCAAAGGCGGTCCAAGACCCGGTGGTAAAGTCCTGCAGGCGGGTGCCAACGGCGACGATCACGTCTGCTTTCTCGGCTATCGCGTTGGCGCTGTCCGATCCGGTGACGCCGATGGGGCCGATGTTTAGTGGGTGCTCTGCCAGCATGTTAGCGCGCCCGGCGATGGTCTCGACCACGGGAATGTTGTGGGCTTCGGCGAAGGCAGTCAGCTCGTCAACCGCGCGCGAGTACTGAACCCCGCCACCTGCGATGATCATGGGGCGTTCAGCGCCGGAGAGGGCTGCGACCGCGTCGGCGATCTCGGCTTCATCCGGAGATTGGCGACGAATGCGATGCACTTTCTTGTCGAAGAACTTGACTGGATAGTCATAGGTCCAGCCCTGCACATCTTGCGGAAGGCCGAGGAAGGCCGGACCGCAATCGGCAGGGTCCAGCAGGGTCGCAATCGCAGCGGGCAGAGACTGGATCACCTGTGCGGGGTGGCTGATGCGATCCCAATATCGGCTGACAGGTTTGAACGCGTCGTTCACGCCGAAGGTCGGATCATAGAAGTTTTCCATCTGCTGCAATACGGGGTCGGGCAGGCGGGTCAGGAACGTGTCGCCACATAGAAGCAGCATGGGCAGGCGGTTGGCATGGGCCAAACCGGCGGCCGTAAGAAGGTTCGCGGTGCCGGGGCCAGCACTTGCCGCGCAGAACATAAAGCGCTGACGTAGCCATGCCTTGGCATAGCCTGCGGCGGCGAATCCCATGCTTTGCTCGTTCTGTCCGCGATACAGCGGCAGCTCGTCATGCACGGTATTCAGGGCCTCGCCCAGACAGGTCACATTGCCATGTCCAAAGATGCCGAAGCCGCCGCCACACAGGCGCATTTCTTCTCCGTCGATTTCGATGAACTGGTTGGAAAGCCAGCGAATGATCGCCTGAGCGGTTGTCAGGCGGATGGTGTCGTCTTGCGCAGACATGTCAGCGTATCTCCCACGGGAAAAATCAGTGCGGTGCCGAATGCGGCTTGCGGGGTTTCGATTCTCAGGATACAGTTTTTGCAACCGGTTGCAAATTGTTTTCAAATGAAAGGGGCATCCACGTGACTCAGATCGGCATTGGCATCCTTGGTGGCGGCTATATGGGCAAGGCCCATGCGGTGGCCATGTCCGCCGTCGGCGCGGTGTTTGGAACCACGTTACGCCCGCGCTTGGAGATGGTCTGTGCCTCATCCTCGGAAAGCGCTGAGCGCTATCGCCAAGCCTATGGATTCGCACGTGCAACCGACAATTGGCGCGCCTTGGTCGAGGATGACGCCGTGGACGCGATCGTCATTGCGACCCCACAGGAAACCCACCGGCAGATCGCTGAGGCCGCCTTCGCTTTGGGTAAGCCAGTTTTCTGCGAAAAACCCTTGGGGGCATCGCTCGAGGACAGTGCGGCCATGGTCGCCGCGGCCGAAGCCTCGGGCGTGACGAATATGGTAGGGTTCAACTATATCCGTACCCCAGCCAGCCAATATGCGCGCGCCTTGATCGCCGCAGGCGAGATCGGCGAGATCACGTGGTTTCGCGGCGAACACACAGAAGACTTCTATGCAGACCCCCACGCCCCGGCCAGCTGGCGCACCAGCGGTATGGCAAACGGGACAATGGGGGATCTTGCACCCCATATGGTGAACGCGGCGCTCGCCCTGTTGGGGCCGATTGCGCGTGTCATGGCCGAGGTTGAAACCGTTCACACTGACAGGCCGGGCGGGCGCGTTACCAATGACGATCACGCTCAGATGATGTGCCGCTTTGAAAATGGCGCGATGGGGCAGATGTATTTCAGCCGCATCGCGACCGGGCGCAAGATGGGCTATGCTTATGAAATCACCGGCACCAAAGGCGCGATCCGCTTTGATCAGGAAGATCAGAATGCGCTGTGGCTGTACCGGATGGGCGATCCCGAACCCCAGCGCGGCTTTCGCAAAATCCTGACCGGTCCCGCCCATCCTGACTATGCACCGTTCTGTCAGGGACCGGGGCACGGCACCGGATATCAGGACCAGATCATTATCGAGGCACGCGACTTTCTGCGTACCATCGAAACCGGCGCGGATGTGTGGCCCACTTTCCGCGACGGGCATGAAGTAAACCGGGTGATTGCGGCGGGGCTTGCATCGTCCGACAGTCAATCCTGGAAAGATATCAAAGACTTCTGAGCATCGGAGACACGAAAAGATGAGTATCAGAATTGGCAACGCGCCCTGTTCCTGGGGTGTTGAGTTTGCGGATGATCCGCGCAACCCGACCTGGCGATCTGTCCTGAAGGACTGCGCCGAGGCGGGCTATAAGGGCATCGAATTGGGCCCTGTGGGGTTCATGCCCGAAGACCCGGCCGAGCTGGGTGAGGCATTGGCCGAGCACGATCTGGAGCTGATCGGCGGCGTTGTGTTCCGCGCTTATCATGACCCAAACGCATGGGACGACGTTTTGGACGCCACACACCGCACGGCGCGGGCGTTGAAGGCACATGGCGCACGGCATCTTGTACTGATCGATTCAATCTCGCCCCGTCGCGCGCCGACCGCTGGTCGGGCCGCCGAAGCCGAGCAGATGGACAAGGCCGAGTGGGTGGCCTATCGCGACCGGATCGCCGAAAGCGCTCGGATCGGGGCCGAGGAATATGGCCTGATCGTAGGCATCCATGCCCACGCTGCCGGCTTCATGGATTTCGAGCCTGAGCTTGAGCGTCTGCTGGATGAGGTCGACGAAAACCTTCTGAAGATCTGCTTTGACACCGGCCACCACTCCTATGCCGGGTTCGACCCTGTGGCCTTCATGAAGCGCCATGTCGGACGGATTTCCTATATGCATTTCAAGGACATCGACCCGAAAGTGAAAGCCGATGTGATCGAGAAGCGTACCGGATTTTATGACGCCTGTGGGCAGGGGATCTTCTGCAATCTGGGTGAAGGCGACGTGGACTTCCCTGCTGTGCGTCAGGTGCTGTTGGATGCCGGTTTCGAAGGCTGGTGCACGGTCGAGCAAGACTGTGACCCAACGCTTGATCCGGATCCGGTGGGCGATGCCCGCAAGAACCGCGAATATCTGGAATCCATCGGTTTTAAGTAAGGAGGGACCATCATGGCGAAATTGAAATGGGGCATGATCGGTGGCGGTGAAGGCAGCCAGATTGGTCCAGCGCACCGCCTTGGCGCGCTTGCAGATGGACGCTTTGAATTCACAGCTGGTGCCTTGGATCACCGTCCCGATGTGGGGCGCGACTATGCGCAGCGTCTGGGCATCGCGGCGGACCGTGCATATGGCGATTGGGAAGAGATGCTGGCAGGCGAAAGGGGGCGCGACGACAAAATCGATCTGGTCACAGTCGCCACGCCCAACGCCACGCATTTCGAGATCACCAAGAACTTTCTGGAAGCTGGCTTCAACGTGCTGTGCGAAAAGCCGATGACCATGACGGTCGAGGAAGGTGAGGAAATCGTTAAGATCGCCGAGAAGTCGGGGAAGATCTGTGCGGTGAACTACTGCTATTCGGCTTACCCGATGGTGCGGCAGGCGCGTGCGATGGTGCGTGCGGGCGAGATTGGCAAGATCCGTTTGGTCGTCACCAGCTTCAGCCATGGGCATCACGGCGACGCGACAGACGCGGATAATCCACGTGTGCGTTGGCGCTATGATCCTGAAATGGCTGGGGTTTCCGGGCAATTTGCCGATTGCGGCATCCATGCCCTGCACATGGCGAGCTTCATTTGTGACGACGAGGTACAACGCCTCTCGGCGGACTTTGCCTCGACCATTCCGTCACGTGTTCTTGAAGATGATGCGATGGTCAATTTCCGCATGGAAGGCGGCACGGTCGGGCGGCTTTGGACGTCTTCCGTAGCCATCGGTCGCCAGCACGGGTTCGACATTCAGGTGTTTGGCGAGACCGGCGGCCTTCGCTGGGCGTCCGAGCAACCCAACCAGTTGGTCTATACTCCGGTCGGCGGGCGCACCCAGATCATCGAGAAGGGCGAGGGCGGTCTGCATGAGGACGCACAGCGCCTGAGCCGGGTGGCGATCGCCCATCCCGAGGGCTTTCCGCTGGCCGTTGCCAATATCTATTGTGATCTGGCCGATGCCATTTCCGGTGCGGATCGCGACGGGTTGCCTAATGCGGCGGACGGTGTGCGGTCGATGGCGGCGGTTCACACGGCAGTGGCGTCTGCCAAGGGTGGCGGCACCTGGATGGACGCGCGTCCGCCGATGTTCCGATAAGTTTACGGGGCGGGGCGCAACGTGCCCCGCTCGACGATCGAGCAGGGGAATATCCGTGCTTCGGGATAGCGATCCGGTTCATCCAGCATGGCAACCATCAGTTCGATCGACGAGGTTACGATCTGCCGGATGGGCTGGTGGATCGTGGTCAGGTCGATGTTTTCCCAGCGCGCCATTTCCATATCGTTCAGGCCGATGATGCCGATGTCCTCGGGGACGCGCAGATTGCTGTCTTCGATAGCAGATAGGGCGCCGATCGACAGCACGTCATCGCCGCAAAAATAGGCTTGCGCGGGATTGGCGTCGATCAGCCTTAGCATCTCTTTCCGCCCGGCTTCGAACGAGTAAGCCTCGGCGAAAGAATGACTGGCCTGGATGTCCGGGTGCTTGATTATCTCTGACTTGAAGCCGGCAAAACGGTCTTGGGTCGAGGTAGCGTCCTCGGGTCCGCCCATGAAGGCCACATGGGTATAGCCGCGCGCGATCAGCGCCTGTGCGGCCATGCGTCCGCATTCCACGTTGTCGATTCCAACCACATGAACCTGCGGGGCGGATGAGGAACGACCGAAGCTGTGGACAACCGGTACACCTGCGTCGCGGAAGGCCTTGGCAAAGCCCGGAGGCAATGTGGACGACGCGACGACCACGCCATCAACGGAATACTGACGCAACATCCGTACCGAGTTCTCGGGGTCCGTTTCGTCGGTCAGGTTAACCAGAAGGGGGCGCAAGCCACGATCCTGCAGGCCGCGTGTGAACAGGTCAAACACTTCAAGGAAGATCGGGTTGTGAAAGTTGTTCGATACAAGACCGATCAGCTTTGTACGTCCCGTGGTCAGGGAAGAAGCCAAGGCATTCGGGCTGTACCCGAGGTCACGCGCGGCCTTTTCGACCTTGCGACGCATCTTGTCGGATACTGAGGCGCCATCGGTAAAGGTGCGAGATACGGCAGAGCGGGATACGCCTGCGCGTTCTGCAACCTCTTTCAACGTAACGGCCATGCTTTGTTTGCCTTCTTAACTTGCCTCTGTGATCTTTTTAACGGGTTTCTGTGGTCTCTGCAGTATGAAATGGACCTCAACATTTTGCAACCGGTTGCAAAAAGAAGTCGAATGTGCTTAATTCGAGTCGGAGAGGCGGGGAGGACCGCGCTCGCACCGTAAACAAGGTGAATTTTTGGGAGGAAATCATGACTTCACTTACGAAGAAACTCGCGCTTGCAGCAGCCGTGGCTGCGACGCCCTTGATGGCGGCGACCACTGCCTCGGCCGAGGGTGAGAAATACATCCTTGTGAGCCACGCACCGGACAGCGATAGCTGGTGGAACACCATCAAGAACGGCATCGCACTCGCTGGCGAACAGATGGGTGTGGACGTTGAATACCGCAACCCGCCGTCGGGCGATCTGGCCGACATGGCCCGTATCATCGAACAGGCAACTGCTTCCGGCCCCAACGGCATCATCACCACGCTGGCGGATTATGACGTCCTCTCTGGCCCAATCAAATCGGCCGTGGACAGCGGTGTTGATGTGATCATCATGAACACGGGCTCCCCCGATCAGGCCCGCGAAGTTGGCGCCCTGATGTATGTGGGGCAGCCGGAATATGACGCTGGTTATGCAGCCGGTCTGCGCGCCAAGGGCGACGGTGTCGGCAGCTTCCTGTGTGTAAACCACTATATCGTGCAGCCCTCCTCGCAAGAGCGTTGCCAAGGCTTTGCTGACGGTCTGGGAGTCGAACTTGGCACCCAGATGATCGATGCGGGCCAAGACCCGGCCGAGATCAAAAACCGTGTGCTGGCTTATCTGTCGGCCAACCCGGACACGGACGCCGTTCTGACACTTGGGCCGACGAGTGCCGATCCGACCATCCTTGCGCTGGAAGAGAACGGCATGGCTGGTGACATCTATTTCGGTACCTTCGACCTAGGCGGCGAGATCGTCAAAGGCATTAAGGCCGGCGTGATCCAGTGGGGCATCGACCAGCAGCCCTTCCTGCAGGCCTACCTTCCCGTTGTCGTGATGACTAACTACCATCGCTATGGTGTTCTGCCTGGCAACAACATCAACTCGGGCCCCGGTTTCGTAACCGCTGACGGTCTTGAGAAGATCGAGATGTTTGCAGGCGAATACCGCTGATATTCTCCCAAAGGGCGGCCGGAGCAGTTTGGCCGCCCTTATTCCATCCTGAATAAGGACACAGAGGCTTACCATGTCCAATGCACCCACCGAAACAGCGGTTGATGAACGGGTCAAATCCCGCTCCCGTTTCCGCGAAGCCCTGATCCGCCCCGAGCTGGGCGGCATGGTCGGCACCGTCGCCGTCTTCACGTTCTTCCTGCTGTTTGCCTTCGACAGTGGCATGTTCAACTCTCAGGGCATGATGAACTGGTCGATCGTCTCGGCACAATTCATGATCATTGCCGTCGGCGCCTGCCTGTTGATGATCTCGGGCGAGTTCGACTTGTCCGTCGGCTCGATGATCGGATTTACCGGCATGATGATCGCGATCTTCAGCGTCACGCTGGGATGGCCGGTCTGGCTGGCAATTCTGACGACCTTTGCTTTGGCTGTGTCCATCGGCGCGCTGAATGGGTTCATCGTGATCCGCACAGGCCTGCCCAGCTTTATCGTGACCCTTGCGTTTTGGTTTATTCTGCGTGGTTTTGCGATCTTCCTGCCGCAGGTGATCGAGCGCAAGACCATCATCGGCGGCATCAAGGACGTGGCTGAAGGCGATTGGTTGGCCTTCCTGTTTGGCGGCAAAATCCTGACGGGTGTGTTCCAGTGGTTGGGCGACGCGGGGCTGATTGCTACATTCACGCGCGGAACCCGCGAAGGGCAACCAGTGGTCGACGGTATTCCGATGCTGATTGTTTGGGCTATCGGGCTGATCATCTTTGGTCATGTGCTGCTGACCAAGACCAAGTTCGGCAACTGGATCTACGCCAGTGGTGGTGACGCCGAGGCGGCTCGCAACTCGGGTGTGCCGGTGAACAAGGTCAAGATCCTGATGTTCATGTTCACTGCGTTCTGCGCGACGGTCTTCGCGACCTGTCAGGTGATGGAATTCGGTTCGGCCGCGGCAGACCGTGGCTTGTTGAAAGAGTTCGAGGCCATCATCGCTGTGGTTATCGGCGGCGCGCTTTTGACCGGCGGTTATGGATCGGTACTGGGGGCGGCCCTAGGTGCGCTGATCTTCGGTGTCGTGCAGCAGGGCTTGTTCTTCCTGAACGTCGAACCATCACTGTTCCGCGTGTTCATGGGCGTGATCCTGTTGGGCGCGGTGATCCTGAACACTTATATTCGTCGCATCATTACGGGGGAGCGTTGATATGAATCCGGAAAAAGCTCCAATCATCCAGATGAAGAATATCGAGAAGCATTTTGGCAGCGTCATCGCGCTGGCCGGCGTTTCGCTCGAGGTCTTCCCCGGGGAATGTCACTGCCTGTTGGGTGACAACGGTGCCGGGAAGTCGACCTTCATCAAAACCATGTCTGGCGTCCATCAGCCCACCCATGGTGAGATCTACTTCGAAGGCAAACCGATGAGCTTCGGCGACCCGCGTGATGCGATCACGGCTGGCATTGCAACGGTGCACCAGCACCTTGCCATGATCCCCTTGATGTCGGTCAGCCGAAATTTCTTCATGGGCAATGAGCCAGTAAGGAAGATCGGCCCGCTCAACTTCTTCGACCATGACTATGCCAATCAGGTCACCATGGATGAAATGCGCAAGATGGGCATCAATCTGCGTGGACCAGATCAGGCCGTGGGCACCCTCTCGGGCGGCGAGCGCCAAACGGTTGCCATTGCGCGTGCTGTGCATTTCGGTGCCAAGGTGCTGATCTTGGACGAACCGACCTCGGCTTTGGGTGTGCGTCAGACTGCTAATGTTCTGGCGACGATCGACAAGGTCCGTAAGCAAGGGATCGCGGTGGTCTTTATCACACACAACGTGCGCCATGCGCTTGCAGTTGGGGACCGGTTCACGGTGCTTAATCGCGGTCAGACGCTGGGCACAGCACAGCGCGGGCAGATTACGCCGGAAGAGTTGCAAGATCTGATGGCAGGCGGTCAGGAACTTGTCGCCTTGGAAGGTAGCCTGGGTGGCACCGTGTAAGGTTTGATGGCTGTTTCATTCGGCCTGTATTCAGAAAGAGAGGCGGAGCTGCGAAGCTTCGCCTTTTCATGTTTGCCTGCGCTGGTTGGGAGGGGTATGCCACGCACCACTTTTGCTGCGTGAGAAAGAGCGAAGACACTGGCTTAGCTGAGACTAGTTTGAATTAGTCTGCCAGCTCCGCCATTTTACTTTTTGATAAAATCTCACAATGCATTGTTCTTGAATAATATTTTCGAATCATACCCCTTCGTACTGGGTGGCTTCCCTCAGATTTTCTAAACAACTCGCTATACATTTTGCGTTACATTGCATGTGAAGCAGTGAGGTGAAAATGGCGATTAAAACCCGAAGCAAGAAGCTCTCCCTCTATAAAAGGGTGCCCAAACGATATGAAACGGTCGAGCCACGCAAGTTCATCTGGCAGGCCCTGCATACAGACAGCATGTCCGAAGCTGAAGCAAAAGCAGGTCCGGTGTGCGCGCAGTTGGTTGCTGGCTGGGAAGCCAAACTGGCCGGCGACTCATCCGATGCAGAACAGCGCTTCGAGACAGCCCGTGAGCTCGCCGAGGCCCGTGGTTTCCGCTATATGCGTGTCGAAAAGGTGGCCAAACTCCCCACCGAAGAGCTGTTGGCCAGAATTGACGCCGTGCCGGTCCACAAGGGGGTGCCTGACCTGAAAGTGTCTGACGTCAGCGCCTATGGGTCCAAACGGGGCAATTTACTAAGAGAGTGGTTTGGCTCATCGTAACCACTGAGGGGTGAGCGATGAGAGAGGCAACGAAGAGCCCAGGCGAGAAGATCGTCAAAGACATCATCCGGCTGTGATTAGGTTCATGTCGCCCACAAACCACTCCTGCTGAGCGATAACGGGTCCAGCTATGTCTCTGGCGAAGAAACGGTAACCTTTTGGTAACATCTGACTTATTTAAAAAAGGCCACATTCCTCGCTCGGAAACTTGACGCCGAGCGAATTTGCGGCCCAACTGAAGAACACCCGAAAGGTCGCCTCAAGTCCGGACCAAAAACGGGGTGAACTCCAAGCGGGGCTATCTTATCCCAGTTGGTGGACCACTTTAGTGGGGGCAGGTCACTCGGATACAATGCTCGGCCGAAAGCTAAGAGTGATCGACATCGCGGAAAGGAAATCTTGGTATCCGGTGATGACGAGTGCGTTCGCCCGTTTGAAATGCCCTCTACCAGTTTCTGGACAGATCGATCGCCGTTCGTCGCCCAGACAAGTTCATGACCTGTGATCTCGTCTGACGGTGGCGCAAGCGCGATCTCTACTGGTTCGCATTGGTCTCTCAGCACCGCCAGACTGCGATGTGGGATAGGGGGAGGATTGATAAAATGGGATTGGTTCCAGACTTATGATAAAGTGCCGGTCAGGTTGCCGAGTGATCAGGTGGTTCAGAGCTGGGATACGGCCAGTAAGGCAGAGGAGGTCAATGATTTCTCGGTCTGCACGACGTGGTTAGTTCGTGGCACTTCAGTCTGGCTGATCGATGTCTTCAGGGCAAAACTCGAACTTCCGGACCTGCGGCGACAAATAGAATTCGAGGCAGATCGCATGAGGGCTAATCAGGTCCTGATTGAGGAAGCCGGTTCTGGTAGGCACGATGATCAGGTTGATAGTCGGTCTCAGTTCCTTACCTGGTATGACCATCCACGCTATACAACGCTGTGGGGAACAAATTCTTGAGGAGATGCGGATTGTGGGTAGCAGAGGATACCAAATACGACGTTGTCAGATTAAACTGTACTGGTAGACCTGTCACCAAGCATTCCCATGCTAGTTCGAACTTGTCTGGCAGCAGCCACGGCAGGGGCGACATCCTGGCATCCGGGTTCTAGTAGCAGCCCTTCTTGAACGGCAACGTCACGGTGCGCAGCAGGATGCGGACATCCAGCCAGAAGCTCCACCGATCGATGTATTTATTGTCATAGGCCACACGTGCACGCGCCATTTCGAAGTCGTGAACCGGGCCGCGGTTGCCGGACACCTGTGCAAGGCCTGTCAGCCCGGGACGCACCCGCAAACGGAGTTGACTGCCCGGTGCGATCTGGGTGAAGGGAACCCCCTCCACTTCCATACCGAGCGGGTGGGGGCGCGGACCGACCAGTGACATCTTACCCGCGAGCACATCCCAAAGCTGCGGCAGTTCATCCAGGCAGGTCCGGCGCAGGAACTGTCCGACCTTCGTCACCCGGGCATCTCCTTGCGTGGCCTGCTTGGCACCCGAACGGTCCGTCTGATCGGTCCGCATGGTGCGGAACTTGGAAACTGTGATCGTCTGACCGCCGAGACCGTGGCGCGGTTGCCGGAACAGGATTGGACCCGGTGAATCAAGGCGCACCGCCACGGCGATCACGAGCAGAACCGGAGACAACAGAATGAGCAAGATAATAGCCGCAGATACATCGAAAGCGCGTTTTACAAACCGTGTCGATGGTTCGACCGCCGGCTGATCGGATGTATCAAAGCTTGAAATTGCGAACGGGTCGGAGCCCTCGGGTGCAAAACGTTTCATACGAAAATCCCCATTCCAGATTAATACTGGTAGTTGTCGAGACAGCGTCCCGACGCATTATTCAATATCGTGCAGGGTAATCCGACGGAGTGTAGCGTTTTGTCAGGCCGTTAATGACCTACGCGTTTCCCAAGTATTTGTTTTTCGGTCATGGTTCCCCGCGTCGACCGGGCAGACAACCGATCAGACACCCCCACAAGACGTGGTTAACACAATCCTAACGCCAAGTAAACGAAATATCGTTTTAACCTTTGTTTTGTTAAGCTTAACAACCATTTTGGGGCGCGAGGGGTGAAAGTAACTGGTGTGCAGGCTCTTGCGGAAATTATGCGCCGACAAAAATGTGCGCGGAGCGCGCTACCCTGAAGTGCGACTCCTATTAGAAAACAATGAGTTATCTAATGGGAAGTCATGGTATGGGAGCCGTTTATACGCAACTATCACTGCAAGAACGCCGCAAGATTGAGAGCTGGTGGCATGCAAAAGTGCCCGTCAGAGAGATGGCGCGGGTCTTGAAGCGCCACAAATCGACGATCTTTCGCGAGATAAAACGCAATTTCTGGGCCGATGATACGTTCCCAAAGAAGTATGCGGGCTATTTCGGGCATGCGGCTCAGTTACAGACGAACAAGCGTCGGCCTGTGCAGCGCAAACTGATCCGGTATCCTGAGCTGTGCAAGACTGTTGTGGCGAAGATCAAGCTTGGCTGGACGCCTGAGCAGATCGGTAATCGCATGATCTATGAAGGCGCGAAGCTGCGCGTCTGCTAGGAGACGATATATCGCTACATCTATTCGAAGGAAGGCATGGACCAGGAACTCTGGTGGTATCTCCCTGAACACCGCAAGGCCCGTCGTCCGCGGAGCGTCAGAAAGCGCCAGGCCCCGAAGTTTGACCGCGATGTCAGCATCCTGTTCCGCCCCGACGATGTCGCGCACCACCGCCAGTTCGGCCACTGGGAGGCTGATCTTATACTGTTCAAACAGAAGCTTGGACAGTCGAATGTCACATCCCTGGTCGAGCGTGTCAGCCGGTTCACAGTTCTGCTGAAGAACCCGAACAAGCGCAGCAAGCCAGTGATGGGAAAAATCATGAAAGCGATCCGCGATCTGCCGCACCTTGCTCGGAAATCCATCACCTTCGATCGCGGCACCGAGTTCGTCAGCTGGCCGCATCTGCAAGCGGAGATCGGGGCACAAACCTGGTTTTGCGATCCGTCGATCCCTTGGCAGAAAGGGACAGTGGAAAACACCAATTGGCGACTAAGACGATGGCTCCCGCGCAAGCACGACATCCGACGATACACAGATCACGATATGAGGGTGATCTGCGATCGCCTCAACAACACGCCCCGAAAATGCCTCGGGTGGAAGACACCTGCCGAATTTTTCCGCGAAAAGATGATGGAAGAGATGGGCCAAGCAGCCCACCCTCGAAGGCAATAGGAGTCGCGGTTCGGGTATCGCTCACAGCACCGTCAGCCAGACGGTGGATTGAGATGGCGGTTTGTAACGTTTTGTTAAGCCTCGACCAGTTACGGCAATAGGTCCCGAAAATATCCTACCGTACGTTCGAGACCATGCTCCAGAGTGACCTGAGGCTCCCAGTTCAGTTGTGCCTTGGCCCGCGAGATGTCAGGGCGGCGTTGCTTTGGGTCATCATGCGGCAGGTCTTCGAAGATCAGCTCCGATTTTGCGCCAGTCATTTCAATCACTGTTTCCGCCAGTTCCCGGATCGTCATTTCGCGCGGATTGCCGAAGTTGATCGGCCCGGTCACATCTGGCCCTGATGCCATGAACTTCAAGATACCTTCGACTAGGTCGTCCACGTAGCAGAATGACCGTGTCTGGTTTCCTTCGCCGTAGATCGTGATGGGCGCACCAGAGAGCGCCTGAACGACGAAGTTGGACACGACGCGTCCGTCGGCAGGATGCATGCGCGGCCCGTAGGTGTTGAAAATCCGGGCCACCTTGATGTCCAGATCATGTTGGCGGTGATAATCGAAAAACAGGGTCTCCGCGCAGCGTTTTCCTTCATCATAGCAAGACCGCGGCCCGATCGGGTTCACGTTCCCCCAGTAGTCTTCGGTTTGGGGATGCACGCTGGGATCGCCGTACACTTCGCTCGTCGAGGCCTGGAAGATCGGGCACTGGAGGCGTTTGGCGAGCCCGAGCACATTAATAGCGCCATGGACGGAGGTCTTGGTCGTTTGAACCGGGTCGTATTGATAGTGAAACGGGGAGGCCGGACAAGCGAGGTTGTAGATTTCGTCCACTTCCACATAGAGCGGGAAAGTAATGTCGTGGCGTATGAACTCGAAGAACGGGTTGCCATGCAGGTGATCAATGTTGCGTTTTGATCCGGTAAAGAGGTTGTCGAGGCACAAAACCTCATGTCCGAGCGCCAGCAAACGGTCGCAGAGATGCGAGCCGATGAAGCCTGCGCCTCCCGTTACAAGAACCCGTTTTCGACTATCATAACGTCTTGGCATCATATTTGCTTTCGAATTCATGCTGAAAAATGGGCGGCGCAGCTATGCTGCAACGCCAGACGGCAACGCTGCGCTAAGCGCCTAGATAACCGCGATACCAATCCACCGTTTCCGACAAGGCTTCGGCTAGGGTGTGGTTGGGGCGCCAGCCGAGAATACGTTCTGCCTTGGCCCCTGAAACGGTCTGTTCCTGGATTTCGGATTTCGCGATGTTGAGAATGTTCGGTTCCAGATCGTCGCGACCGGTCGCCGCGAGAATTTCCCGGGTAAGGTCCAACACGTTCATGGGACGCTCCGAGGACAGATTGAACGCTTCGCCTGCGACATCTGCGCGATGCATCTGCGAGGCGATCGCCAAATAGCCATCGGCCACGTCGCGTACATAAATATAGTCGCGGATCATCGTTCCGTCCGACCGGATCTCGGGCGCCTTGCCCTGCAGCGCGAGGCGCACCGTTCCCGGCACGATGCGCGAGAAATTCAAGTCACCACCGCCATAGAAGTTCCCGGCACGCGTGATGCAGACCGGCAGACCGTATGTTTCGAAATATGTGCGACAAATCAGATCGGTGCAGCTTTTCGAGACGTCGTACGGGTGGCTGCCCTTGAGTGGCATGTCTTCGGTGTAAGGCAGCACGTCGGGATGCCCATATGCCTTGTCTGAAGATGCGACCACGATGCGATCGACCCCGCCGGTCTGGCGGCAGGCATCCAGCAGATTCCAGGTCCCGCGGATATTTGCCTCGAACGTGCCCACGGGATCCTTGAGCGCGACGCCGACAATCGGCTGGGCCGCGAGATGCAGCACGGTGTCCACTTCGTATTCCGCGATGGCCCGGCGCAGCAGATCCGGATCCGACAGCGAGCCGTAGACGATCTGCTCAGGCTCGGAGAGCGCGTCGCCGAGGGTGTTGAAGTTCTGGCGCATATCGCGAACTAGCCCGACCGTTTCGGCGCCCTTGTCGCGCAACGCCTTGATCGTCCAGGAACCGAGAAATCCCGATGCTCCGGTGACCAGAACCGTTTTGCCTTGCCAGAATCCGTCTTGTGCGCCCGTACTCATGCGAGCGCCTTTGCGGTGTGCATCCAGGTGGCTTGACCGGACGAGATCAGTTTGTCGAGTTCCCGCTGGTCTTTCATTGTGTCCATCGATTTGAAGAAGCCGGTGTGAGAATAGGCGAAGACGCGGTTCGCCTTGGCCAGATGAGGCAGGACCGTTTGCTCAAGACTGCCGTCGGGCCAGTCGTCGAAGACGGACGGGCTCATGACGAAATATCCGGCGTTGATCCGGTGCTGTGGTAGAATCGGTTTTTCGTGGAATGCCTGCACGCAACCCGTGCCGTCGAGGTCGACTGTACCGTATTGCGACTTGAGAGGTACGGATGTGAGGGTGACATCGCCGGAATGCGCTTCATGAAACGCCTTGAGCGCGCCGAGGTCAACATCGCAGACCCCGTCTGAATACGTGGCCATGAACGGCTCTGTCAGCAGATCTCTCAACCGTCCGATCCGGTCGCCGGTGTCCGCGTCTTCGCCCGTGTCCACAATCTCGACCGTGTACCCCAGATCGCGGTTTTCGAAATAGTCGATGACGACTTCCTTGAGATATCCGACCGACAATACGAAGTCGGTAAAACCCTGGCGTGCATAAATATCCATCACATGGCGGATGATCGGCTTTCCCGCAACGGGCATCATCGGTTTGGGTTGTGATGCGGTATAGGGATAAGCACGTGTGCCAAACCCGCCGGCGAGCAATACCGTACGCATAAAAATAGCCTCCAAAAGCAAATATATGTTGTGGTCAAACACCTAACAGTTTTATCACTACCAATATTCACGACACGATGGCGAGAGTCGAGAGCTTGTTTCACATTAACGGTTTCGCACGGCGCGGCGGTCGTGTTTGAGCGCCCGTGGGCGGTTCCAAAGCTAGTTTCTGCTCTTTTGTGCAGCGCGCACGCATCGCTGGGCCGATTTTCTTGTACTGATTTGAAGAATCATGTTTACATTCCGCGAGAATTTGCGGGCGTCGCCGCAGCGCAGCGTGTAGAGGCGGTAAGACATGGGCTGGAAAGCGAAACTTGTGTTGCTGACTTCGGTGCCTCTGGTTTGGTGGTACTGGACCCAAGTCAGTGGCGGCAGTGGCGAACGTCCTGAAATCACTTCATCTCCGCAGTGGCAAATGGTTGGCGACGCGCCTGTCCTTCAGGCAGGAAGCTTGCGCGATCAGGCGCTTTGGAATGACCCCAGTGTCCTGAAACTGGAGGGTCAATACGTGATGTATCTGACCACAAGTACCGAAAAACCGTTTGAGCCGCCCATTCTGCCGTTCCGTGCTGTGTCCTCAGACGGGTCGACGTGGCAGCTGTCGCCCGACGCGCCACTCCTCAGCGTTGACGGCGGGCCCTATGTGTCGGTTGAAACGCCTAGCGTCGTCCGGTTTGGCGGGGAATGGCACATGTTTTTCACGGGGATCTACCCGGGTGGTGCGGACACGCCTATGGGCATTGGCCACGCGACCTCTGCGGATGGCGTTGAGTGGAAAGTGCAGACCTGGGAGCTGTTTCTGCATGATCCGGGTGAACCGTGGCGGTCCTATCTTGTTGGCGAACCGGGAGCGGTCGTTCACAATGGCAGGCTCCATGTCTACATGTCTGCGGTCGGTGGACGACCCGGCGGCGGCCCCCCGGCGCAATCACTGGCGCTGGCGGTGTCCTCGGACGGGATAACGTTTTCCAGACCTGAGCGTATTTTGACTCAGAGCGATCTTTTCCCTGCAGAACAAGGGTTTGCGGGCTACTCGTCGCCTGCGGCGCTGTCCCATAACGCGCGTGTGCATCTGTTCTATTCGGTGGCCCATTGGTTGCCCGGCGGTAATCCAGAATGGACGCAGATCGCCATTCACCATGCGAGTTCCGCGGACGGTTTGAACGCCTTCTCGCAGGATCAGACGGCACTGCTGTCCTATACCGATCGCGTCTGGACCGAAGGAGAGGTCTTGGCGCCGTCCCCCCTGATCGAGGGTGACGAGATCAAGCTCTGGTTCGGCGGTCATGTTCCGAATTCCGCTCTTCAACCACTGATTATGCGCGGCATTTCCGGACCCGAGTTCGGGATCGGTCTCGCGCGCGCACCCTTGTCCGCGTTGTCTGCGCAGTGACACCTAGCGCACCTGTCCGCCGTCTGTTCGTTGGCATCCCCACCTACAATCGCCCCGACATGGTGCGCGAGACCATCGAGAGCCTCCGGCAGTCGGACCTGACTGATTTTGTCGCGATCGTCAGCGACAACGCCTCTTCGCCGGAGGCCGCAGATAGCGTCGCCGACTTCGTCAAATCGCTTTGCGACGACCGGTTCAGCTTCGTGCGCCAACCCGCGAATGGCGGGGAATATGGTCAGGGCAGGTACTTCTTTGCCGAGGCCGAAACGGCGGGGGCGGAGTACTTCATGATCCTCCATGATGACGACCTGCTTGACCCAGACTACCTGACGGGCGCGCTCAACGCGCTGGACGCCGCGCCCGATGCGGCGCTTTACATCGTCAATCCGAGACTGATCGATGAGGCGGGCACCATATCGGCCGAGATGACCGAAACCTACCTGCGCGATCATGGCCGGATGGCGGGGCAGGTGGGGTATTTTCCCATTCTTGAACCTTTGCTGGACACCGGTTTCACGCCGATCTCAGGCACGGTATTTCGGCGCTCCGCGCTTGTGCAGTCGGGTTTTGTCGATGAGGACTGCTTCGGCAATTTCCCATTCGAGCTAAACGTCCTGTTGCGCCTTGGCGATCTCGGCCTCAGGGGCTGGTTCGAGCCGGAAACGAAACTCAGCGTTCGCTATCACCGGGACTCTTTGCGCAACACGCTGGGACTGATGCAGAACCCCGCCGTGGTGGGCACGATGCTGACCCTTCTCGAGCGTCGCGCCTACACCGGTTTCGCCGAAAAGCGGCGGCGTATCATCCTGTCGCGCCTCTACCGGGCCCGAGCTGAAATCGCCATTGGACAAGGTGAACGTGCGCGCGCCCAAAAGGACGCGCGTCTGGCCTGCCGCGCCCGGCCGCAGTCAATAAGCGCTTGGAAAACCAGGTTCTTGATGTCATTAAGGAGGTCATGAAGTTATTGATGAAAATTATTGCGTTTGTCTTTTTGTTCTTCACGCTCTCGGCCTGTGCGCCGGTGCCGGCTGAAAGGCTTGCCTTCAAGGCAAGTCCCGAGGTGATCAAATCCCAGAAGCGCTACACGACGACCTACCTGATAAATAGCGGCGACGTTCTCGAGGTCATTGTGGATCGTGCGCCGGAGCTGAGTCGGACGGTGACAGTCCGGCCGGACGGGGTGATTACGATCCCGGGCGCCGGTGCCGTGAGTGTGGCGGGTGTGTCCACGACCAATGCCGCGCGCCGGATCGAAAGCGCCTTTGGTGACCGGTTGCTGGACCCGGAGGTGACGGTGATTGTCACAAACCCACCGGTGCCAAGCATTTTCGTGACCGGCGAGGTCGGCGGTGCGCGAAGCATACCGTTGCGCGACGTGACAACGGCCGCCGAAGCGGTGATTTTGGCAGGTGGCTTGCAACGCTCGGCGTCGATCGATCGCATGGCACTGATTCGGCTGGGTGACGACGGGTTTCTGCACGCCTCCATCATCGAAGCGCAGGGCGAAGGGCAGACGGGGTTGTTCCTGTCGTTGAGCGGCATCGTACTCGAACCTGGAGATATATTGGTCGCACCGGAAAGCCAGCGCTCACAATTTGTGCGCGCCCTTCAAGATTTCGTTTCTACGCCGCTTGTTGCGCTCAATGCGATTATTGCTCCTTTTATTCAGCTCGAGCTTCTTAGAAATTTGGGAGAGGCATGAATTATAAACGCGATCATATTGGCCTTCCGAACAAAACAACGCCGCCCGGTTACGCCGAAGCGGTTCCCTACGATCCGGCAGCGGAGAGCTTCGATCCGCTCGGGACGCTGCGCGTCGTTGGGTCGGCGCTGCGGCGCTACAAGCTTCTGGTTTTCTCCGTTGTCGTGGCGACGCTTGCGATGGTTGCCACCTACATCATCGTTTGGCCATCGACATATCAGGCGGAGGTGGCTCTGATCGCGTCCGCCGAACGGGACGCCGAACGGGACAACTTCTATTCCACCTGGGCCGTGTTTCGGCGCAACCAGATCAACGACGAAATCGTGCTCTTTGGCTCCGGTCCGGTATTGAAAGAGGTCGTCGAGGACCTCGGTCTGACCTATGATGACGTGTACCATCCGCCACTTCGGTATGCGGCGTATCTGTGGTCGGAATCAGCCCTCGGTAAAGCTTGGCGCGATTTCAAGGACTGGGTGTATCCCAGTGAACCTTCGCCGTTCGCCCTCTCGGAACAAGAGATCGAAGTCGGTCGCGCAGTCAAAAACTTCCGCGATGGGGTAAGCGTCGAACAGGTCGGAAACAGCAATGTTGGACTTCTGGTGGTGCGCGCCTCGACCCCGCGCGTTCACGAGATGGCCAATGCTGTGGCCGAAACATACCTGCGCCAGCGCCGCGAGACCTTTAAGGAAGAAGCGATGCAGGCTTATACGTCCCTCAAGACGGAGGTGGAAAAGGCGCATGAAGAGCTGACCTTGGTCGAACGCCAAATGGAGCAGTACTTCACCGAAAACGACATGCTTCTGATGTTCGAGAAGGACAAGATCGTGATCGGACACTTCGAAACACTGCAGGCAATGCACACACAGGCAAACCGTGATCTTGCGGCGATGAAGACCGAGTTGGAGGCGAATGGCGTCCTGCTTGCGACCGTGTCCCAAGAGGTTCTGTCCGCCCGGCAGGTGCAGAAATCTCCAGTGTACGCGGCCTACGAACAGCAGATCGCGGAGCTGATGGTCAACCGGCAGATCCTGTCCGAACGCTACCAACAGAGCAGCCCGGAAATTCAGGACATGGACAACCGACTGGCCGCACTGCAGCAGCAGATGGCAGAGACAACGGCCGACCGTACTACGGTGTCGAGCGTTGTTCGCTCTGCCGAATATGAAACGCTGGCCGCGCGGCAGAGGGAGCTCCAAGTCAAGATCGCGGCCAAGGAAACCGAAGTTGCGCAACTCGCTGACGAGATCGTGGAAAAACGGGTCGAGATCGACAAGATCCCGCTAAAGATGAAGATTAGCCATGATCTGGGCCGCACGCACCAGGCGCTTGAGCGCAAGTATCTGCTCTTGCTGGAGCGGTTGATGACCGCGTCGGTTTCGGCGGCGACCGCGGCGTCGGCACCGGCAACGTTGCGGATCATCGAATGGGCGGTTCCGCCGGAAAAACCCATCGCGCCGAACAAGAAGATGTTGGTTATTGCCGGGACAATCCTAGGGCTGTTGGCCGGTACGGCGCTGGCTGTTCTTCTGGATATTCGGGTTGGTGTCCTCACCAACGGGCGGCTGAGCCGGCGTCGGGGTTTTGCCACGATTTACGCCACAGTTCGTAGCAACGCATCGATCGCACCCCATATCCTCACAAGAGGTTGACGATGACCCACATACTTCCCGTTACTGTGGTGATCAACAGTTACAATGGTGGCGCCTACATCGGCGCAGCGATTGAAAGTGTGTTGGCGCAAAGCTTCGAGGACTTCGAGCTGCTGGTCGTCGACGATGCCTCAACCGACGACACGGTCGAACGTGTTCGGTCCTTCGACGATGATCGCATTCGGATCATCGAGCTGGAAAAAAACGTGCCTGTAGCCCTTGCCCGAACAGAGGCAATCCGCGCGGCAACTGGCACATGGATCGCTTTTCTGGATCAAGATGACCTTTGGATGCCGGACAAACTGTCCCGGCAGATAGCGCTGACGTCGGATCCTGCAGACTATACCATGATCTACGGGCGCGCGCTGCGCTTTGGAGAGGGGATAACGCCCAAGCCCTTCGACACCTGGTATGGCTGGGCAAAACTGCCCGAAGGCGCGATCTTTCAGGATATTCTGTCCAAACCGTCTTTTGTCCCGATGAGCTCCATTGTCGTCCGCCGCGATATCGCGGAGCGAATGCTGCCCATGCCGTGCTATGTGCGCCACTGTCCTGACTACTATATCGCCTTGTCTGCTGCGCAGGCCGGCAAGGTCGCCGTGGTGCAGAATGTCTGCTGCCGTTACCGGGTGCATGCCGCATCCATGTCTAAAACTCTCGAGGCCGAAATCCACGCAGAGGCGGCCGAGATTATCGCCGGTGCGGCTGGAAGCGAGCACGGTCCGATCCTACGACAGCGGCGCAAAGTCAGTGCGTCGATGATCGCGCGAACAGAAATAATGCGCGGGGATGTCCGGCAAGGCCTGAAGCGCCTCGCTCGAGACGGTTCGGTTGGATTTTTAGTTTTCAGAAAGTTGCTGCACGTTTTCCGCCGTGTGAAAAACAGCACGCAAGGGATTAGAATGAGATATCAAATTCTTCAAATAATTCGTAATCTTGGGTTTCTGAACACTTGGGACAAGGTGTCGCTTCGTCTCAAGTCGGTGCGCACCGTACAGAGGAACCGTGCATTTCTCGAGGCCAATCCGGGGTTTCGTGCCCCGCCGACGGACCTTTCGTTTGATGCCTATAACCAATTCGATTTGGAGCAATACCACACGCTCGGAAAACAACAGGCAGAGGGGTTCGCCCATAACATCCGCGCCTATCTGGCCACGTTGAGCGGGGACGAAAAACCGCGCGTGCTGGAATGGGGGTGCGGACCGGCGCGCCTGATCAAGCACATGCCGGGACTTTTGCCGGGGGCGGAGATCTTTGGCACCGATTACAATGATCGTTCCATTGCCTGGTGTCAGGAGAACATCGAGGGCGTCACTTTCAAGCCGAACCAGTTCAACCCACCGCTTGATTTTCCCGACAATCATTTTGACGCCTGCTACAACTTTTCAGTACTGACCCACTTGTCGGAAGAGGTGCAGCTGGCATGGATCGCCGAACTTCATCGTGTGCTCAAGCCCGGCGGTCTGCTTGTTGCGACGACGCATGGCAAGGACTTCGAGCACTTGATCGTCTCCGAACAGGATCGGGCCGACCACGCGAGTGGAAAGCTGGTCGTTCAAGGCGGCTATGAAGAGGGCAAGAAGTGGTTTTTCGCCATTCATCCGGATGAGTTCGTGACTCAAAAGCTGCTCGCGATGTTCGACGATGTCGTTCGGGTGGATGGCGCGCCGTGGAGCATCACGCAGGATGTCTGGCTGGCACGAAAATCAGGATGACAACTTATGGCCCATGACCCAAAACCTCTGCGCATCGGTATCATCGGCGATCGGGGCATCCCGGCGAGATACAGCGGGTTCTCGACGCTTGTCGAAGAAATGGCTGTAGGGCTCGTGGCGGCTCATGGTTGTGATGTGACAGTCTACTGTCGCACCGCCTATTACGACGACCGTCCGAGCCACTACAAAGGCGTGCGCGCCAGGTACCTGCCCGCGCCCGGCGGCAAGAGTTTCGAGAGTATCGTGCACTCAAACCTCGCCATTCTGGATGCCTGTTTTCGTAACTTTGACCTGGTCTTCGTGGTAGATCCGGGTAACGGACCGTTCCTCTTGCCCTTACGGCTGGTGCGCACGCCTGTCGTGCTGCACACGGACGGGCTGGGCTGGCAGCGGCGCAAATGGTCCCCGTTACAGCGCAAGTACTATAAATGGGCCGAAAAGGTCAGTGCGCGACTGGCGAATTGGCTGGTCACGGACTCGCGTGCCATGCAGGATTACTACGTCGAAGAATACGGCGCGCCGTCGACCTACATCCCCTATTCCGGCGAAGTGGGCGATGCGCCCGATGCCGCCATTTTGAACGACTTCGGGGTCGAGCCGGGCGAGTTCTACCTAGTCGTGGCGCGCATGGAGCCCGAGAACAACGTTGACTTCATCATCGACGAGTATCGCAAGAGCGGTGTGGAGCGCCCGCTGATCGTTGTCGGCTCCACCCCGTACCAGACGGAGTTTTCCGCGAAGGTCATGGCGGAGAATGATGCAAAGGTCCGCTGCGTGGGCGGGATATTTGAATCGGCCAAGCTCAACGCGCTTTATGCCAATTGTCGCGCGTATTTTCATGGCCACGAGGTAGGCGGGACCAACCCGTCTCTCTTGCGCGCCATGCATCACGGTGCGGCATGCGTGCCGATAAATGTCATCTTTCATCGCCAGAACGTGGGCGAGGATGCGCTCTATTTCGACAAGGCTCCGGGCGCGCTTGCGTCGATCATGACGCGGCTTGATGGCGATCCGGACCTGTGCGCCCGGCTCGGCGCGCAAGCGCAAGACCGCGAGCGGCGGCTGTTCCGCTGGGACGCGGTCAACGCGGGCTTCGCAGAGCTCTTCAGGAATGTGATCGAGGCGCGGCGCAAGGGGGCGGGGTTGGACACGGATCTGATTGGCGAGACGTACAAGCCCGAACAGTATTATACACCGCCGGAATGAAGGTCCTGCACGTATACAACCGCCACCGCAGTGGTGGCGGCTCCGACAATGCGTGGGACCAGACGATTGCGCTGTCACGCAAGCGCGGAGTGGACGTGCGCATATTTGAGCGCGACAGCAAGGACCTGGGCACCGGGCTCGCTGGTAAGGTCCGCGCGTTTTCCAGCGGGCTTTATGCGCGCGAAGCTGTCCGGGCCTTCGACGCCCTGCTGGAGGCCGACCCGCCGGACATCGTGCACACGCATGAGCTATATCCGCTGATCTCGCCGTTCGTGCTCGAGGTTGCGGCCCGGCGCGGTGTGCCGGTGGTTCACAGCGTCTACGACTACCGCATCACCTGTCCTGTCGCGACCCACTACAATGGTCGCGAAGTTTGCACGCGGTGCGAAGACAGAGGTGCCCACAATATTCTCAGGCAGGGATGCCGCGACAGCCTTGGCGAGAATGTCGCCTTTTCGCTGCGGTATGCGCTCGCCCGCCAAAGGGATTTGTTTCGACGCAATATCACCCATTTCATTGTCCTCACACCGTTCAGCAAGAAATGGTTGGTGGAACGCGCGGGCGTCGCCGCAAACCGGATCAGCGTCAATGAATGCGCCATTGCCACTGAAAACCCGCCCGCCGATCCGGCGCGCGGTGTATTCGCCGGGTTTGCGGGCCGGCCCGTCCATGAAAAGGGTATCGATGTTCTGCTGCAGGCGGCGGAAACTACGGGTATCCCGATCAAGCTCGCCCTGCCGAAAGGCACTAATATTGCCAGGGTTGGTTTGCCGCCCGAGATCCTGACCGTCACGCAATCCCGTGCGGATCTGATTGCCTTTTATCGGCGCTGCCGGTTTCTGGTGGTGCCGAGCCTCTGGTTCGAAACCTTCGCCATTGTCGCCGCAGAAGCCATGGCGGAGGGCATCCCGGTTGTAGCCTCCGATCTGGGCGCGCTCAGGGATACGATCGTGCGCGACGAGACCGGCCTGCATTTTGCACCCGGCGATGCGAGCGGCCTTGCAGCGGCGATGACCCGATTGTGGACTGATGATGCGCTTGTGCAGGAGCTTGGCGCTGGCGCACGCAAGCGGGTCGAGACGGTCCTCAACGAGGATGCGCATTTCGACCGTCTTTGCGCCGCCTACGACACAGCGCTTTGCGCGGGGCCGCCCGGATTATGAGCGGCCACGTTTCGATCGCACGCAATCAGGGATGGGTCCTGCTCAGCGCTTTTTTCGGGATGGGCGCGACGCTGGTGCTCACCATCATTGTTGGGCGCAACGCGCCTCTTGAAACGCTGGGCCTGTTTGGTCTGGTGGGTGCACTGTTCAGCCTTGCGCGCGACATTACGGACCTGGGATCGAGTGCCGTGGCCACGCGGGACGCGGCGCGCTCTCTCGGGCACGAGTCCGAAATCCTCGGCCAGTTGCTGGCTTGGCGCCTGAGCCTGTCTGCTTTTCTGGCCTGTGCCTGTCTCGGCCTTGCGCTGCAGCGGGATGACGGGATCGAGAGCGGGTTGCTGACGCTGACCGCACTGGCGATCCTGCTGGCCTTCAACAACGGGTTCTTTGCCGTATTCCAGTTGCGGCAACTGCAACACATCCCTGCGATCATCAACATGGGCGCCAATGGCGTTGCACTTGTGGCGGTCATCTTGATCCTTCTGACCGGTGCGCCCCTGTTGCTGACGGTGCTGGTGATCGTGCTGCGCGAAATGGTGATCGTGCTTGCCAACCGAATGACGGCGCTGCGGCATCTCAAGACTCGTCCCGCGATTGGCGCAGCGCTGCGGACCATTCGACAATGGGGATTGAGTACCGTCAGCATCTACGCGCTGGCGGCGCTCTGCTGGCACATTCTACTGAACAGTGGTACGTTCATTGTCGAACTGAAGCTCGGTGAGGATGATCTGGGCGCCTATATGGCGGCGTTCCGACTGGCGACGCCCCTGTTCGGGATCGGCTGGCTGCTGACCGCACCGCTTATGGCGGTGTTCGCCTTGGCCAGTCAGCTGGATGGCGACGCCTACGAGCGGCAAACACAAACCGCCCTTGGTCTGGCCCTTGGGACCGGCGCATTGCTGGCCACAATCGGCGTCCATGTCAGCCCGAGCATCATCCTGATCATCTACGGTCAGGGACTGGGCGACATGGCAAGTATGGTTGCAGCAGGATCTCTGCGCTGGTTCATGCTCGCCTTTGCAGGGACAATGGTGCTCGCTGTGGTAGCTCCGGCGATGCTCGCGCAAGGAGCGGAGCGGCGATTGGCGCTGCTTTCGCTCTGCAGCATGAGCATCGCAGTGGTAATTGCCGTCATCGTGGCAGGCCACGGCGGGGTCACACTGGTAGCCGCGACGATCGCGCTGTTCATGAGTGTCAGCGCGGGTGTCGCCGTTTTCCTGATGGGCCGGTGGCGTGCCGGACCTCTGCTGCTGTCCCTTTGTCCTGCGCTCGTGGCGGGGCTTGGTCTTGCGCTGCTGCCGGACACAAGCCCGGCCTTGGTGCAGCTTGGATGCGGCACGGCGGCGGCTATCGCCGGATTGACGGTGCTTTGGCTTCGGCCCGGTCTTGCGGAGTACCGCCGCGAGCAGAATCACCTTGCGACACTGGCACGAGGCGGGATTGATGTCTGAGGAGCGGAAACGAGACGCCGAGCGATGCAAGACATGGCAGCTGTCCCGCCATGGGTATCTGCCGCGCACATGGTGGCTTGATCCGTCATGGGTGGCGGTTCGCCTCGCGCGGCGGGCGTTCCATGCCTTTGCTAGGGAACGGACGCGTCAGGCCCGGTTCTATGTACAGCTGAACTCCGTGATCACGGGTGCGGATGTCGAGCCAGACAGCAAGATCGGTCCGGGACTGTTGCTGACCAATCCGCTGGGCGTCAGCATCTGGATCGACGCCGGGCGGGACCTGACATTCGATGCACTGGCCGGTTCTGGAAATGCCATGCGCCGCGGCAAGCTTGGCGGCAAACCGACAGCCGGGGACCGCGTAACTTTCAACGCGTTTTCAGGCGCACAGGGGCCCATAGAGCTCGGCGATGATGTACGACTGACACCGGGCTCCGGCGCAATGCATTCCGTTGCACCTGGCCAGTGGACCCGCCAACGTGTGGCAGCCAGGATATTCCCCCCGTCAGAGGCGCCGCAGGCCATGGCGACGCGGCCTCAAACCACCGAGGCTCTGACGCGCTTTGGTTTCGGGGATACGCTGCGTGACTGGCGCGGCGATATCGACCGCGTGATCTCCGAGGCCAAACGGTTTGCGCCCGATGCCGCACCGGGCGGGCTGAGCACCGCGCTTCTCAATCAGAATATCGCCCTGCTGATCCATCGGGTTGCACATGTCTTTCACTGTCGTGGGCTGAGTATGATCGCGCGCGGGTTGAGCGGTATCAATCTCTGGGTGTTCAAGCTCAGCCTGTCGCCCGGCAGCCGAATTGGCCCTGGTGTATGGCTGCCCCACCTTGCCGGAACAATTGTGCATACTCACGCAGGGCACGGTTTGACAGCCTTCGGGCAGAGTTGCATCATGCCTCATGGCGGGCCATTTGCCCGGAACTCAGATGTGCCCGTTCTGGGTGATCGTGTTCTGGTCGCGGCGCATGCCGGAGTGTTTGGACCCATTCGCATCGGGTCCGGGGTGCAATTGTCACGCAAAACCAATGCGCTCGACGACGTGCCTGACGATACAACTGTGCTTGGTGAAGCGGCGGTGTTCACTGCGGGACCAGTGTTCGCCTCAGTGTCGCGCGACACTGCGCTATATGATCTGCCACCGGCCGGGCACATCCGGCAGGAAGACCGCGCAGCACGCCAGCGCTTCGAGGCAGAACATGGGCCCTTGCCGGTGCAATCCCGCCTTGCGGTGTGGCTCTTTCGGCGCGCGCAGCGTGCCTTTGCCACCGGCCGGCTGCGCCTTGCGCGTGCTTTCTGGCTAGTTTCGCGCTACTTGACCGGTGCGGATATCGCGCCACGCTCGCAGATTGCGCCAGGCATGGTGATCGTCTGCGCCCCTGGTGTGCATTTCGATGGCGCTGCCGGGCCAGGCTTGGTTCTTGTCGGCCAGTGCTATGTGGGCGGGCTTTCCAAAAACCCGAACCTGGTTGCGTCGGTCCAAGCGACACCATGTCTTGGTGCCAGTATCACGCTCTCGCCGCATACAATCATCTATGGCGGGTGCACGCTGGGCGAGAATATCCGGATCGACCCTGGAGCCACGATTTGCGGGGACGTGCCCTCCGGTTCGCATGTTGCCGCCCCCAAGCTCAGAGCGCGCAGGCGCCACACCCAATAGGACCTGTATCATGCCGTTGTTTCCATCCAGAGTACCCGTTACACGACCCGTTTTGCCGGATATCTCGGCAATTGCGGCCGGACTAGAAGATGTCTGGGCCCGTGGCTGGCTGACCAATAACGGTCCGCAACTGCAGGCCTTCCGGGACGATCTGTGCACTTTGTTCGAAACGCCTCACGTGGATCTTCTTGCCAATGGCGCCGTGGCGCTGGAGGCTGTGCTGGACTGCATGGAACTGGAAGGCGAAGTGATCGTTCCGGCCTTCACATTCCCGGCGACGGCGCATGCGGTTTTGCGGGCTGGGCTGAAACCGGTCTTCGCCGATATCGAACCCACGCGGCTTACCGTGGATCCAGAAGCTGTCGAAGCGCTGTGCACGGATCGGACTTCTGCTATTCTCGCCGTCCACATGTTCGGAATGCCTTGCTTCGTGGATGCACTGCAAAAGATTGCGGATCGTCGCGGGATTGCGCTCATCTATGATGCGGCCCACATGCTGGGCATCCGCTATCAGGGGCGCCCCATCAGTGCTTATGGCGATGCCGCCATGTTCAGTCTGCATGCAACCAAGGTCGTGCATGCCGTGGAGGGCGGTGCTTTGGTCTACAGGGATGGCGCACTGCGGCCCAAACTGGCCTCCTTCGTCAATCACGGGATCGGCGGCGCGAGCCGCCGTGGAACGAATGCCAAGATGAGTGAGCTGCATGCCCTTGTGGGCCGGATCGTTCTGGCCGAGTTGCCCCGGATCAGCGCCCGGCTCGAGAAACTGCGGGCGATTTACGATGATGCTCTCTCGGGTATTTCGGGAGTGCAACGTGTTTACAATATGTGTGATGGGCTCGAGGGAGCATCGGGTTTCTACCCCGTTCTGTTCGACAAGGATGTCGGATCGCGTGACGAGATCATGGCCGCGCTTGCCGCCGACAACATCGACACCCGCGCCTATTTCGATCCTCCTCTCAACGAAGATCCCCGCTTTGGCACGGAGCCGGTCGGCACACCTGTGGCCAAGGACATCTCAGGAAGGATCATGGCGCTGCCGTTCTTTGCCGATCTCGACCATGAAGACGCGGGCAAGATCGTCATGGCACTCAAAAGAGCGATCGAAACCTGAAAATCCGGTATCACCGCTCAAATCACTACGCGAAAACGAATTTCCGTTGGCGTTTCGCCAAGCTAGAGGGTAAAAAGACGGCAGTTTTTCTTTGACCAACAGCTTTGGAGGCGCGTCAGCGTGTTTGTTCTTTCCAGGCCAAGTTTTTTACTGCGGCGCATGCTGGGCTGGTTCGTGTCCGAGGATCGGGTCTCTGCTGATCGTAGTTTCCGCATTCTTTGCAGACAGGTCGCCCATGAATTCGGCGACAGCCCGCGCAATTGCGTGATTGCAATGTCACCGGCAAGCACCCGTGCCGACGCTGTCAATCACGCATTGATGCTGGCAGCCACGCTCGAGAGCGAAGTTGGCGCGTCGGTTTTGCTGGTCGATGGCTCGTTCCAGGCGCGGGACAGCCTGACGGCCTTTTTCGGTGCACGCCGCGATCCCGGCTTTGCGGAGCTGTGCGCGGACCCCAAGCAGGACATCAAACCGCTTCTCAAACCTACCAGTCGGGACGGCATCAAGTTCCTTCCACGCGGCAAGGTTAGCGTTGCGCTGAAAAAAGGGCTAGCCAAGGAGGTGTTCGACGCGCTGCGCGAAACATTCGACTATGTCCTGATCAATCAGGAGCCAACGACCTCGGATGCCCGCAACCTCGAGGTTCTGACACAAGCTGACCTCGTCCTGTTGTGGGTCGAAGAGGGTAAGACACGCACTGTTGAGCTGGACGAGCAAGAGCATGCGATGAACAACGTCGGCGTCGCGGATATCCGCGTTGTCGTCGTCTTGCCCGAGAGGGTCGCAATGCACAAAAGCGAGCTGCGGTAGCATCATGGCAGGTGGCGTGCACAAGGATTGGGGTGACCTGATTTTCTTGTCGGTGGCCTTTGTCGCGACGGTTTTGGTCGCAACAGCCTATACGCTGGTCTTGCTGTCCAGCAGCAAGATGCTGTTCGTGTTGTTCTACGGCACAGCGTTTTGCGCACTGGCGACGGCGGTGCTGGGCAATCTTCGGCTGGCCGTGCTTGTCGGCCTCATCATGGTCGCGCCACTGAGCATCGGCAAAGACTTTTTGCCCATGCCGCACATGGGCGGGGCAAGCTCATTCGCCATCGAAGCTGCGGATCTTTTTCTGGGTGTGCTGCTGCTGTTCCAGTTGCGCGACTTGGTGCAGAAACGAAGGCCATTCGTGCTGCCCTCAGGCAGCGCCGGGCTCATCGCCATGATTGCCGTAGGGGTGGTACATATGGCGGTCGGGCCCAGTCCGCTTCTAGCCTCGCACCAGGTGTTTCAGATGATGAAAGACCTGATGCTGTTCTTTGTCGTGACCAATGAACTGGTCAGGGTGCGGCAATTCCGAATTGTGTTCTGGGCCTTCATGGCGACACTTTGCGTGCAGTCGGGCATCGGCATTCTGCAATACGTGAAGCAGAGCGATCTCGGGTTGCAGATCCTTGGTGAGCTTGATGCGGCGACACTGGAAATCGCCAATTTTGCGACCTACGGCAAGGATGGCGCAGTGTTTCGGATTTCCGCCCTGTTGGGACATCCCAACCTGTTCGGGGCATTCGTTTCGTTGCTGTTCTCGATGGCCGTGGCTTCGTTTTCCTACAAGCTGCCCGCGTTCCAACGATCGATCATTGTGTTCGTGACCTTTCTCGGTGCGGCGGCGCTTCTGCTGACGTTGTCGCGTTCGGCCTGGGTTTCGGGGGCCTTCGGGGTTCTCGTTCTGATGTGCCTGAGCGTGGTCCATCCCCAGTGGCGTTCGCGTGGACTGCCCATTGCACTCTTTATAGCGATCGGGGGGATCATCGTCATGATCCCCGCGTTGCCCGTCATCATCCAACGCTTTGTGGCCAGCGACAGCGGTGCGGTCGATTTTCGCATCGAATGGATGCTCGTGGCATGGGACATGATCAAGAACAATTGGGTGGAAGGCGTCGGGCTCAACACGTTCGTGTTCCATCTGCCCAACAATACCCCTTATGGCGGTGCGGACAGCCTGACACAGCGGTTTGGCCCGAATTGGCCCGTGGTGCACAACATCTACCTGCTGATCTGGTCCGAGATGGGCACGTTCGGCTTTATCGCGTTCATGTATACGATGCTGGTGCTGTTCTATATTGCCTACGACAACTTACGCTATGTGATCGACCCTCACATTTATGCCCTGTCCATTGGGGCCGCAGGAGGGTTGGGAGCTGTCATGTTGGACGGTCTGGCAAGTTTCTTCCTGCGCAACCCGCAATGTGGGCGCATGTTCTGGATTGTCGCTGCGACGCTGGTGGCGGCGCATGTCTGGAACAAGCGCAACGCTCCCTTGCGGACGGGCGCAACTCCAGACCAGAATGATGCGGTGGCGCGTGTGCGCAACGGTTTATCACGCCGACAACGGACAGGCGCATGACGGCACGGTCACTTCTGTCGAACGCGGCCAGCCTGACGATCGGGCGCATGTTGCTGTCGCTCGGGCGGCTTGGGGCCACATTGCTGGTAGCGCGCACAGCCGGAGCGGACGTCTATGGCGAGTATGCGCTCGTGCTGGGCGTGGTCTTTCTTTGCGAATGGTTGGCCGATTTCGGACAGACTGATATCGCCGTGCGCGACAGAGGTCAGGTCGGCACGTCGGCGCCCGTGGCAACGCTGAGACGACTCAAGTTTTTCGTCGCGCCGGTCGCGGCGATCATCTTGCCGGCGCTGATCCTTGCGCTAGGCTATCCTGAGCCGATGGTTCTGGCGGCCCTCGCGGGAATGGGGGCGGTGCTGGCGACGGCGCTGCTTCAGCCGTGGCGCGCGCAACTCCGGATCGAGGGGCGCCAACATGTCGATATCGGAACCGAACTTGCCGGCTTCGTCCTGATGATCATCCTTTTGGTTTGCGCGTTGTTGGCGGATCTGCGCCTTTGGGCGCTGATCGGGGCATCCTCGGCTTCGCGCATTCTGCAGCTTGTTCTGGTGTGGAGAATGACTTCCATTCCGATCGATGACGTAGCCACGTCAGAAAGAGGCCCATGGCATTTGGGCCGTGTCGCACTGCCGCTCGGGCTGCTGGGGCTTCTTGTGCTGGTTTACGAGCTGTCGGCGCCCGTGATCCTGTCCCAGTATCTCAGTCTGACAGAGGTCGGTCTATTCATGGCCGCCTTCCGGCTCGTTGCGCCCACGGTAATCGTGTCGCAGGCGGTAACGCAGGCCTTTTTCCCGGTGCTGTCGGCGGCGTGGCCGGCGCAGTCAGACGTCCTGCTCCCGGGCCAGGATGCCGTGCTTCTGCTGTGCGCTCTGTCCTCTGCGATCATGGCGGCAGCCGCCTATGGCGGAGCGGAGGCCTTGATGGGCCTTTTCGGGGCGGATTTTCTGGCAGCCGCGGGCATCCTGCGCGTCCTCGCCATCGTTGTCTTCTTGCGGGCCATTACGGCCGCCATGTCCCCGCTGCTGGTCATCGCCAACCGGCACAGTTTCGGCTTGTGGCTCACGTCAAGCGCCGTGGCGCTGCAACTGGGGCTGCTGGTGATTTTGGTGCCGCAGTTCGGATTGATCGGTGCAGCCCTCGGTTATCTTGTAGTCGAAGCCACGATCAGCACCGTCGGTGTCTGGCTTGTTGCCACCCACGTGTCAGGCGTGCGTCCGGACTGGACAGTGCCGCTGCGGTTTGGACTCGCGCTGATTACCGCTGCCGCCGTGACCGAGCTGTTGGGTTATTCCGGGACGTGGGTTGGTTTCTTCATGACGCCGGTGTTGCTGCTGCTGCTGGCCGTCATGCTCGGTGTCCTGACGCGTCAGCGGGGATCGTCAGTAGCGGCGGTTCTGGCAAGGCGGGCCTCGGTCGAATGAGTGACAAGATCCGTATTGCCATCGCCTCCCCCGGGGTAGGCCTCGTCCAGCGCGGGTTCGAACGTTTGTTTCGCGACCTCTTCGATCTGGTGCGGGACGACGCCGATGTGACTCTGCTCAAGGGGGGGGGGGCACAGAAGCCGGACGAAAGGCGCATGCACTTCCTGCCGCGCGGTGGCCAGTTTCTGAAGTGGGTCCCGTTGCACAAACTGATTGGGCGTACGCCGATGCATATCGAATGCCTCACCTTCGCTCTGGCCATGATGCCGTCGCTTCTGGCCGGGCGTTATGATGTTGTGCATGTAATCGATCCGCCGTTGGCGCGACTGCTCTTTCACCTGCGGCGGTTGACCGGAGCACGGTTCCGCCTGCTTTACACCGAAGGGACCGCGATGCCGCCGGGTGACTATCCGCCTGCGGACCACATTCACCAGATCAGTGCCGCCACGTTCGACGACGCGGTCGCGCACGGTCACAACCCAGATGCGATGACTGTCCTGCCCTGTGGCTATTCCCCTGCGCGCTTTGCCAAGGCCAAAGACCGCGCCACGCTGAGACAGGAATACGGCGTGCCCGAGGACACGTTTGTGGTGCTCTCGGTCGCGGCACTGAACCGCTATCACAAGCGGACCGACTACCTGATCGAGGAGTTCGCCGGGATGCCGAAGGGTGCGCTCTTATGGCTGGATGGGAGCCTCGATCACGGAGATGCCGACCTGCCGGACATTGCGCGCCAGCGGCTTGGCGACCGGGTACGCATCACCCATGTGGACAGCGACAAGGTGGGCGAGCTGTTTGGTTTGGCCGACACCTTCGTCCACACTGCTGGTTTCGAGGCCTTTGGCATCGCCATCATCGAAGCGGCGGCGTATGGCCTGCCCGTGCTGATCCATGACAACGCCCATTTCCGTTGGTTGATCCCTCAGGACGACAGCCGCATCGACATGCTCGAGGCTGGCGCACTCTCGCGCAGGCTGCAGGATCTGATGGCGGATCCGGACGCGCGCGACGCGGCGCAGGTCGACGCGTTCGCGACCCGGACCTATGCCTGGCCCGTTCTTCGCGATGACTACCTTGCGCTTTATCAACGGATGGCCCGGCAACCATGACCAAAGAGCTCGCTATCATTATCGTCAACTGGAACGTCAAGGACCTCTTGCGGGACTGTTTGACGTCACTACGCGACAACACAGGTATGAGCCCCGACCGCTACGAGGTCATCGTCGTTGACAATGCCTCGTCCGACGGGAGCGTTGACATGTTGCGCGATCCGGAATTCGCTTGGATCCGCCTGATAGAAGCACCCGAAAATGTAGGCTTCGCGCCCGGTTGCCAGATCGGGTACGAGGCCACGGTTGCGCCTGTAATCTTGTTGCTCAATCCCGATACTGTCGTACACGAGGGGGCGATCGACCAGATGCTGGAGACACTTACCAGCACGCCCGAGATCGGCATTTTGGGATCCCGGCTGCGCAACAGTGACGGCAGCTTTCAACGCGCGGCAGGGGGGGCTTTCCCGACCCTTTACAACCTCGCCTGGAACTACCTCTTGCCCAAACGCCTCCTGCCGCGGAGCTGGCGGCCCGATCCGGTTTACGTGGAGGATGACGTCCCCGGCCTGCGCGACTTTGACTGGGTATCCGGTGCATCGCTGATGTTTCGCCGTGACGTCGTGGGAGACCAGATCTTTGCACCCGAATTCTTCATGTTCGGCGAAGACATGCAGCTGTGCCACCGTGTCGGGAAAAGCCACCGCGTCGTGTTCTCGGCGCTTCAGACCATCACGCATCACCATGGCCGCAGCTTTTCCAAACAGCCGTCCATGGAAGTGATCGGGACCGTCTTCAAAGGCCCCAGGCAGTTTTTCAGAAAGGATCGCGGTCCGCTAGCATGTGTGGCCTATGATGCCATCCTTTTTGCCGGATATCTGATGAGATGGGTCGCGTTTTCGGTGTTGGCCATCCTGCGCCCCAAGCAAGAGTATCGCACCATGGCGCGGTTCTGCCGACGATACCTTTGGGCGATGCTGCGCACCTTGTTTGCTGACACAATCATGTGTGGACGGCACCTATTTTGCAAGGATTGATCTGAACTGACTTTGGTCATTTTGGGTTGCGGGTATGTGTCCGGCCTTTGTGTACGGTGCAATTGATCGCAGGCCCTTCTGTGGTTTCCGCTCGAAATGCTAGAAGTTTCTGAGCCATTTTCGTGTGATCGAGTGCGGTCTTTCGGAAGCCGCTGGCCGGTATGGTGATCCGCGGATCAGGTCCAAATCTGATGAACGAGCTCAGATCGGCTGGTGGGCCAGTGCTGGTTTTCCTGCTCCAGATCTGTTCGATCATTTCGCCCATGCAATTCGTCGACTTCTCACTCCCCCCGTCACCGGCTTTGGACTGCCGAGCAGTGCTTCTTTTTCACGCAGAGACAGCCTGGTCCGGATCCTGATAATCCTCATTTTTCGTCAGCATGGCCCAGAATGTTCGCGCCATCTTGTTCGCCAGAGCAATAGCGACCAGCATCTTCGGTTTCCTTGCCAGCAGCCAGCTCCCCGATCTTCGCGTGCAGTTCCTTGACCTGCTCCTCGTCAATCTCAGGGGTTTTCTTGCCGCCGCGCTCAAATATACCGGACGCACCTTTCAGGAGCGCTCGCTTCCAACTGTGGATCATAGTCGGGTGAACGCCAAAGCGGCTCGCCAACTCAGCGACCGTCTGTTCACCCTTCAGTGCCTCAAGCGCCACCTTCGCCTTGATTTCCCGCGAATGGTTCTTCCGTTCCGACATCTCTGATCTCCTTCTTGTCGAAGATCAGCAGACAACAAATCGTAGCTTACGTCAGTGTCCGAATCTCGGGGGGAGTTCACCTATAGTGAGATCGGCAAATGGGCAGAGCTACTAAGTTACGTAATCGCCTAGTTCTAAGAGTGGGGAGGGAACAATTATCAAGATACATCACAGCGCATAAATCGCTGGGTCTTTCAATTATTACAAACCGGCATCGGACCTTGGTCAAAAGTCACCAACTGAGTGATGTCCCCTTTGGAGTCACCTGTTGCCTCAGCCAGTTCGGTGGGGGTAAATGCTATAATGATGAAGTGGGAAAACAATAGATCTACTGCGATGACAAATTTTCAAAAACCGCTTACGGGTTTTCAGCCTCGTGAAGCTATGGTACCGATCGGGGTTGAACGAAGCGACGAGTAAGACCTCAAATGTGCTTCACATAAAAGAAAAAGAACAAGGCACCACGAAAGGCAGCCCTTGTGCGGTAGCGCGAGTGAAACGATCTGTTTGCGTGAGTTTGTTAAAGCTCAATGAGGAAACGAAATTCCTCGCATTAGGTTATGTGAGAATGCCCCAGAATGCCTTGGTAGCCACTTGCAAAAGCCGTTGGATTAAAGGCCTAAGAATGAATTTGTTAAAGTGATCTCAGTTAAAAACGCACCACTCCCCGATGTTAAGATCATTATGCCAGAGCGTTATGGTGATGATCGCGGTTTCTTTTCCGAAAGCTGGAACAAAAAGCAATTGGAAAATCAAGGGATTGACGTTGATTTCGTTCAAGATAACCATTCACTGTCGCGAGAAATTGGAACTATCCGCGGACTACACTACCAATTCCCCCCGTATGCGCAGGACAAATTGGTGCGCTGTGGGCGTGGCCGTTTACTTGACGTCGTGGTGGATGTTCGTCGTGGCTCGCCAACATACGGCAGGTGGATGATGGAGGAATTGAGTTTCGAGAATGGAAAGCAGCTTTTTGTGCCAAAAGGCTTCTTACATGGCTTTATGACTTTAGAGCCAGAAACAGAAATTATCTATAAGTGTTCTGACTATTATGCGCCGGCTTGTGATGGTGCTGTAAGGTGGGACAGCTGCGGGATTGAGTGGCCTTTGAAGCGAACCATCCCGATCTTATCGGAGAAAGATCGGGCGGCCCAACTGTTTGCCGAATTTGAGACTCCGTTTCTGTATGAGGGCGGCCAATGAGGATTCTTGTGACGGGCGGAGCCGGGTTCATTGGCTCAGCAGTGGTTCGGTTGGCCCTAGAACGGGGGTATGGCGTGATCAATCTCGATGCACTGACTTACGCTGCTTGCCTGGAAAATGTAGCATCTGTGGCTGACAATCCGAGTTACCACTTTGAGCGAGCGGACATTCGTGACCGAACCTCCCTTGATCATATATTCAACAAGTATCACCCGGATATGGTAATGCATTTGGCTGCCGAAAGCCACGTGGATCGCTCAATCGATGGGCCTGCTGATTTCATTGAGACGAATGTCACAGGCACGTTTAATATGCTAGAAGCCGCACGCAGCTATTGGGAGAGCGCTGATCGTCCTGACAGATTTCGCTTTCTTCATGTTAGCACTGACGAGGTGTATGGCTCGCTCCCCACTAACCCACAGGTGAAATTCACCGAAGACATGGCCTATGATCCACGGTCACCTTACTCCGCCTCCAAGGCGAGTTCCGATCACCTGGTTCGTGCGTGGCATGAGACCTACGGCCTGCCAGTCATATTAACAAACTGCTCGAACAATTATGGGCCCTACCAATTCCCCGAAAAACTTATTCCGGTTGTGATCCTGAACGCTCTCGCTGGTAAGCCACTGCCAATATATGGCGACGGTTCGAACATCCGTGACTGGTTGTTTGTGGAGGATCACGCCGATGCAATACTTCTGGCAATCGAGAAGGGGCGGTTAGGACGCAGTTACAATATCGGCGGAGAAAATGAATGCACGAACCTCGAATTGGTACAAACTGTTTGCGCCATTCTCGACCGTCTGCATCCGAGAAAGAATGCAAGCTACACAGATCTAATTACCTTTGTGTCTGATCGACCTGGTCACGATGTGCGCTACGCGATTGATCCTTCGCGGATACGCAATGAATTAGGCTGGCAACCTTCAGTGACTGTTGAGGAAGGAATTGAGCGGACCATTAGGTGGTATTTGGAGAATGAGAGTTGGTGGCGACCGCTGCTGGATCGCCGGGGCGTGGGCGTTCGGCTTGGTGTAGGAGAGGGATCGGAATGACGGTCTTAGTGTTCGGACAAAATGGACAAGTCGCTACAGAGTTACGGCAGCTTGAAGGGGTGATTTCTCTGGGGCGCAATCAGGCCAACCTCGAGGACCCACAATCTTGCGCCTTTGAGATCCGCACACACGCACCGAAGGCTGTGATTAATGCCGCAGCCTATACAGCCGTTGATCGGGCCGAGAAAGAGGAGGCGCTTGCTACCCGGATCAACGGTGATGCCCCTGCACTGATGGCGAAGGTCTGCGCAGAGCTAGATATTCCGTTTGTTCATGTCTCAACCGATTACATTTTTGATGGAACTGGTGAGCGCCCTCGGCGTCCCGATGATCATCCCGCTCCTCCAAACTCCTATGGTCGGTCAAAATTAGCGGGCGAAGATGGAGTGCGTGCGGTCGGCGGGCGCTACGCAATCTTGCGCACTTCCTGGGTGTTTTCCGCGCATGGTACTAATTTCGTAAGAACCATGCTGCGCCTTTCCGCGACCCGTGATGAGTTGAATGTCGTAGACGATCAAATTGGTGGCCCGACGTCAGCGCGCGATATTGCGCAAGCGTGTGTGACAATCGCCAAGCAGCTAAGACAAGACCCCTCGAAATCCGGCACCTACCATTTGACGGGCACTCCCGATGTTAGTTGGTACAGTTTCGCCCAAGAGATATTTCGCCGAACTGGACGCTCGATTGCCGTCAATCCAATTTCGACCCATGACTATCCCACACCTGCACTTCGCCCTTTGAACTCGCGGTTGGACTGCCGTCAAACAGAAGAAAAATTTGGCATCTCGCGTCCAGACTGGAAGCGGGCTCTTGATGATGTCTTGAATGAATTGGAGATGGAATAATGAGGGAACGCAAGGGCATCATACTGGCAGGCGGTTCTGGTACACGTCTCTATCCCATCACGCTGGGAGTGTCGAAGCAGCTTCTTCCGATCTATGATAAACCGATGATATATTATCCTCTAAGCGTTCTTATGCTGACCGGCATTCGCGAGATTCTCATTATTACAACCCCCCAGGATCAAGAGCAGTTCGCACGTACGCTTGGGGATGGAAGCCAGTGGGGGATTTCGCTTTCATATATCGTGCAGCCCAATCCGGACGGGTTAGCTCAGGCATATATTTTGGGTGAGGAGTTTCTTGATGGGGATCCCTCCGCAATGGTCCTTGGTGATAACATCTTTTTCGGACACGGATTACCCGAAATGCTTTCAGAGGGTAATCGAGATACAGAAGGCGGTACCGTATTTGGCTACCGTGTAGCAGATCCTGAACGCTACGGCGTCGTAGATTTTACAGATGACGGTACGGTCCGCGCAATCATAGAAAAACCAGCCGTACCGCCTTCGAGCTACGCGGTAACTGGGTTGTATTTTCTGGACGGCAGTGCTCCAGAGCGCGCGCGTGACATCAGGCCCTCTGCTCGCGGAGAGCTCGAGATAGTAACTCTATTGGAAAGCTATCTGAGCGATGAGTTGCTATCTGTCAGACTCATGGGGCGCGGTTATGCTTGGTTGGACACAGGCACCCATTCCTCCCTGCTAGAAGCGGGTAATTTCGTTCGGACTCTCACCGAGCGCCAAGGACAACAAGTAGGCTCGCCAGATGAAATTGCCTACCGAAATGGATGGATTAGCTCTGAGGCCTTGCTTGAGCGTGCACGGTATTACGCAAAGAATAACTATGGTGGCTATCTCAAAAGCTTGGCACGTCATGGCGGTGTCAGAAGAAACTAACTTGAGACGGGCAGGGTGCTGAATTAGCGTCCTGCCATGTCCAAACGCTCTCCTTTTCGGTACTTTAAAACCAGTCCTGAGATCATCCGCCTAGCGGTGATGATATATGTTCGGTTCCCACTTTCACTGCGTAATGTGGAGGATCTTCTGCATGAGCGCGGGATCGAAATCAGCTACGAAACAGTGCGCTATTGGTGGAACCGGTTTGGTCCTTTGTTCACTTCTGAGATACGAAGAAAACGGGTTCAGTAACTACGCGCATTCTCCCGTTGGCAGTGGCACCTGGACGAGGTGTTCGTGAAAATCAACGGAGAGCGACATTACTTATGGCGAGCAATTGATCACGAAGGGGAGGTGCTGGAAAGCTACGTAACGAAGCGCCGAAACAAGCGTGCAGCCCTTAAACTCTTGAGGAAAGCGATGAAACGATACGGCTCAGCCTGAGCTGGTTGTGACGGATCGGCTTCGGTCTTATGGGGCGGCAATGCGGGATATTGGAATTGAAGGTAAGCAGGTGACTGGCCGTTATTTGAACAACCGGATTGAGAACTCCCATTTCCCGTTTCGACGACGAGAACGTGCCATGTTTCGCTTCCGGCGAATGCGAAGTCTGCAGATATTCGTTGCCGTCCACGCCTCCGTCTTCAACCATTTCAATCAGGATCGCAGTCTTTCGAGACGGGATCATTTCAAGCTGAAACGCTCCGTCGCTCTCGCCGAGTGGCGCGGTCTTTGCGCTGGTTAAAGGACGGTCATACTGGCCTAGTGGAGACTGGTTCAAATTTGTCTGATAGCAACCAATCTTGAAGTTCTCGATGAGTGCCGTGCGAAGCTGGCCAATAATGCGTTGTCTGGCCGGGTAGTCCAGTCGTTTCTGAGATACGAACACGGGTCAGTGAGCATTGGGCATTAAATCAACGCTCCGCCCAGACTTGTTTCAGGTAGGAACCGGCCCTTAGTCGACCTTGCTTCCCTTGTCGCGAGTGGCCGGTTTTGAACCCCAATAACCTGATGCTGCAATTGCGATGAATGACCGCTTTGGGACGTCTCGCGTTTTGACCTCATCTACAGTCTTTGCCCAGATTGCGGGTGAGATATCCAACGGCAATGTGCAGCAGGATCGAGAATACCCCAAGTGTCAGCATGGCAGCGAACATCAGATCCGTCTTGGCGCGGCCATTTGCCAAAAGCATCAAATAGCCCAACCCGCGCGACGCGCCGACCCATTCGCCGATCACTGCGCCGATGGGCGCATAGACAGCCGCAAGTCGCAGCCCCGAAGCCAGCGAAGGCAGAGCTGCCGGTACACGAATATGCCACAGGACGCGTGACGGGCTGGCTTGCATCGTGCGGGCCAGATCCAGATAGCCCTGAGGTGTGCGCATCAACCCGTCGAAGAAGGCCGATGTGACGGGGAAATAGATGATCAGGACCGCCATCGCGACCTTGGACCACAGACCATAGCCCAGCCACAGGGTCAGGATGGGGGCCAGGGCAAAGACCGGCAGCGCTTGCGTGAAGACCAGCATCGGCTGGATCAAAACCCGCGCCACCCGCGACGAGGCAAGTTGGATGGCGGTTACTGCACCCAGACCTGCTCCGATGGCAAGGCCGATCAGCACTTCGGTTGCCGTGACAAGCGTGTGCTCGGCGATGACGGCGCGGTATTGCCACCACGTCTCGGCCACCAATGCAGGGCCGGGCAGGATGAATTTCGGCAGGCCGGTGGTGGTGACAATGAGTTGCCACAGGATGACCGCGAAAAGCGCGGCTGCAAGGGCGGGAAGGTACCTCATGCCACGCCCTCGCGCAGGTGTCGGAGAAGTGCTGCCTGACACTCCAGCGTTTCCAGATCATCCACGGGTCGTGGAATTGGCGATGGCGGATGTGGGCAGCGGGTCAGGCCACCGGGGGCCATCACGATGATGGAATGGCCTAGACGCGCGGCCTCGGCCGGGTCGTGCGTGACGACCAGAACGGTTTTGCCCTGCAACAGCTCGACCGCCAGTTCCTGCATCGCCGCGCGCGTCTGCGCGTCCAGCGCCGAGAAGGGCTCATCAAGCAGGATGACAGGTTTGTCTTCCATCAACGTGCGGGCAAGGGCCACGCGCTGGCGCTGACCGCCTGACAGCTCGGCAGGTTTCTTAGTCGCGTGATCGGCTAGGCCAACACGGTCGAGTATGCGGCGCAACCGATCCGTATCCGGCTTGTCGCCGCGCAGGCGTGCGCCCAGAAGAACGTTCTGAGACACGCTTGCCCACGGCAAAAGCAGATCATCCTGCGCCATATAGGCCACGCGGGAGGCAACTTCGGCATTGTCCGAGGCAGTGATCTCGCCCTCGAACTCCGCCCCTGTCGCCAAGCCTGAAATCAGCCGCAAAACCGTGGATTTCCCCACGCCAGACCCGCCCAGAAGACAGGTCCATTGCCCGGCCTCAAGCTCCAACGTCAAAGGCGCAAAAAGCGGCGCGCCTTTCAGCGTCGCACACCCTTTAACCCGAATACCGGGCGCTGGATTCATGGCGTCAGACCCATTTGCCAGAAGTTGACCTCTAACGCGGTCGCGGTGCGAAATGTATTGCACAAGCGATCCCAGCGAGGCGACGCGGTGAAGTCTTGCCCCAAGCGGCGGAATAGGGCCGCGTCGAGCATCTCGCCCACCGCCTTGCACGCCCCTTGATAGTCCTCGCCCGCATAGGTGGCGATCCAGTCGGCATAAGCATCCGAGGTCTTGTCGGCCGCCAAGCGCGTGCCGATCTCGCCATAGCCCATCACGCAGGGGGCAAGTGCCGCCAACAGATCCAGCAGGTCGCCGCTATATCCTGCCTCGAGCACGAAGCGCGTATAGGCAAGATTTTCGGCGCGTTCGGCGGTGGCGAACAGCTCGTCCTGAGAAATGCCCGCAGCCTCGCAAATGCCGATATGCAGCTGCATTTCTTCAGCCACCAGCGCGTTGACAGTGCCCACGGCGGTCAGCATTTCCGCATGCGTTTCCGACTTCACCACCGCCAGCGCCCACGCGCGAGAGAAGTGGATCAGGAACACATAGTCCTGCCGCAGGTAATGCAGGAAAGCTTCGCGGGGCAGGGTGCCGTCCTTCATCCCCTCGACGAATGCATGGCGGGTATAATCCCGCCATGCTTCGCCTGACTGATCGCGCATCACCGCGAAGGCGTGGCCGTAAGGACCGCTCATTTTGCGGTCACGTCGATGGTGATCGCATCCACCGGGTTCAGCGATGTGATCATGCCGCTGTCCAGCAGGAATTGCTCGAACCGCGCATAGCGACCCGCGTCAAATCCAGCAGGACGCAAGGCAAAGCGCGGTAGGGTGTCGACCCACGCCTTTGCGTTCAGCTCGTCCTGCAATTCGGTCGAGGTGCCTGCGAAGATCTCCCAGCTTTTGTCTGGGTTGTTGACGATGTACTGCGTTGCTTTCTCGGTCGCGGCCATGAAGCGCGCGATCATGTCGGCGTCCATCAGCTCGGGATTGGCGACGTAGATCAGCTCGTCATAGGACGGCACGCCTTCTTCTTCGATATAGAAGCAGCGACCTTCTACGCCTTCGATCTCCATCTGGTTCAGTTCGAAATTGCGGAACGCGCCGATCACGGCATCCACCTGACCGGACATCAGCGACGGCGACAGCGAGAAGTTGACATTGATCATCTCGATATCATCGACACTGACGCCGTGGTTGCCCAAAACGGCCCCCAGAACTGCCTCTTCGACACCGGCAACCGAAAAGCCAACCTTGCTACCTTTCAGGTCCGCGGGTGTGGCGATCGGGCCGTCTTTTAGGACCAGCAGACAGTTCAGCGGTGTGGCGACCAAGGTGCCAACCCGTTTCAAGGGCAGCCCTTCGTGGATCTGAAGGTGCAGCTGCGGCTGATAGGACACGGCCAGTTCGGCTTGTCCAGCAGCCACAAGGCGCGGCGGGGCCGAGGGGTCAGCGGGGGCGACGATGTCGACCTCTAGCCCCTGTTCGGTGAAATAGCCGTTCTCCTGCGCGATGATGATCGGCCCATGGTCGGGGTTGATGAACCAATCCAACAGCAGGGTCATCTTGTCGGCAGCCATGGCTGGAGTTGCAGCCAAAAGCGCAACGGCGGTTATCAGGTGTTTCATGCGGTTTCCTTCCTGTTCGTCATGAGGCAGAGGCCGCGACAAGGACGATCTCGCCGGGCCAAATGGGGGTGATGTCTTCGGCCGCGCGCCACGCGCGCAGCCCTGTGGCACAGCACAGCGCAAGCCGGGTGCCAGCGGGTGGTAAGTTCTGTGCAAGCTGTTCGACACTCAGCCGTTGGGCCGAAGGGTGCAGCGCAGGGGCGTCTTGGCGCAGTTCGATAATCCGGTCTTGGTCGGTCAGGTCCGATGCCGCGACAAAGCGGAACAAGGCCTCGGGTTCTGGGGCGGTATCAAAGCGGAAGTTCGAGGACCGCAGGCTGCGCGCGTCGAACTGCACCACCTGCCCCAGCGGCGAAGGCGAAAACCCCAGCAGCACGTTCAGCGTCATTTGCGCCTGCATCGCTCCGATCATGCCGACCACTGGGCCAAGTACTCCGGCGGTTTCGCAGCTTGCTCCACTGTCCGGCGCGTCGGGAAACACCGCACGCAGAGAGGGCGCGCTGCCGCAGAACCCGCCAGCATAGCCGCCCAGCCCAAGCACCGAAGCGCTGATCAGCGGGAAATTTTGCGCGCGGCAAAGATCGCTCAGAAGATAACTGACCGCGTAGCTGTCGGCGCAATCCAGCACCAGATCGGCCTCTGCCAGCAGGCCGGGAGCGTTGGCCGGGGTCAGCTTGTATTCCCGGGTTTCCACGGTGATGTCGCAGTTGATGGCACGGCAACGGTCAGCCGCGATGCGGGCCTTTGGAAGACCGCAATCCGCCTCGGCAAATAGGGTCTGGCGGTGCAGGTTCGACAGAGACACCGTATCGCCATCGACAATCGTCAGGTGTCCGATGCCCGCTCCTGCCAGAAGGGGCAGACAGGGTGCGGCCAGACCACCTGCGCCGATCACCAGAACCCGCGCCTGCGCTAAACGGGCCTGACCGTCCGCGCCAAGCTCGGGCAAAATCATCTGGCGGGCATAGCGGTTCATCGCGTCGCCTCGATCCACTGGCGAACGCGCGCTTCGGGGTCAGCATTCAACGTGATGTCCGTCACCGCCGAGACGATGTCCGCCCCCGCAGCGAAGACACCCGCTGACCGTTCAACGGACATGCCGCCGATCCCGACAAGAGGGACGTCGCCTACGCGGGCCTTCCATTCGGTGACCCGCGGTAAGCCCTGCTCGTGCCACTTCATCTTTTTCAGGATCGTTGGATAGACTGGACCAAGGGCAACGTAATCCGGACCCATCGCCAGAACCCGTTCCAATTCGTCATCGTCATGGGTGGAAACACCCAGCTTCAGTCCCGCCTTGCGGATCGCTGTAAGGTCAGCCTCGTCGAGATCCTCTTGGCCCAGATGGATCCAGTCGCAGCCAAGCTCGATCGCGGCCTGCCAGTAGTCATTCACCACCAGAACCGCGCCGTGAGCGCGGCACAGATCACGCGAGATCGCGATCTGCTCGCGCACCACCGCATCAGGCTGATCTTTCATCCGCAACTGCACCAGTTTCACGCCCAAAGGCAGCATTCGGCGCAGCCAGTCGGAATGGTCGAAAATCGGGTAGAACCGGTCGAGTGTCATGCGAGAAACGCCTTTCCAATCACGGGGGTCGATGCCTCGGCCATGTCGCGCGCCTCGATTGGGTCGGCGTCATGCGCCAGTTTCCCGGCCTCGATGGCGCTCATCATGGCGCGCGCCATCGCGACCGGATCACCGGCGCGGGCGACGGCGGTATTCAGCAGAACCGCGTCATAGCCCAGCTCCATCGCATGGGCGGCGTGGCTGGGCAGGCCAATTCCGGCATCGACCACCAAGGGCACATCTGGAAATTCCGCCCGCATCGCCCGCAATGCGTATTCATTGTTCAGCCCCCGGCCAGACCCGATGGGTGCGCCCCAAGGCATCAGCACCTCGCATCCCGCATCAAGCAGACGTTCGGCAACGATCAGGTCTTCGGTGGTATAGGGAAATACCTGAAACCCGTCTTCGGTCAGAATGCGGGCGGCCTCGACCAGCTGGAAAACGTCTGGTTGCAGACTGTCGGTGTGCCCGATCAGTTCCAGCTTGATCCATTTGGTGTCAAACACCTCGCGCGCCATATGGGCCGTGGTGATGGCCTCATTCACCGTGTGGCATCCGGCGGTGTTGGGCAGGATCAGAACGCTAAGATCCTGAATCATCTGCCAAAACGCTTGACCCGTGCCCCCAGCGCCTTCTCGACGCAGGGATACCGTGGCCACGCCAGCGCCGCTTTCGCGAAAGGCCTGTTCCAAGATCGCGGGGCTGGGATATTGCGCCGTGCCCAGCATCAACGGGTTGGGAAGCTCAGTGCCGTAAAAACGTTTCATCCTCACCCTCCCTGCATTGGCGCGACGACCTCGACCCGGTCGCCGTCGTTCAGGCTATGACCGTCCCGCAGAGGGGCCGGGACGAAGTCTTCGTTCACCGCGGTCGCGACGCGGCCCGTAAAGCCGCATTCCGTCAGCAAGGCAGACAGGGTTGAGGCCGCGACCTCGCGCACCTCTCCGTTAAGCACGATCTTCATCGACCATCTCCGAATGTGTGTTGTTGAGCGCCAGATCAGCCACGCCGCGCGCCAATGCCGGGGCAAGCAGATAGCCGTGGCGGTACAGGCCGTTGGCATAAATAGTGTGGCCCAACCGGCGAATGCGCGGCAGGTTGTCGGGGAACGCCGGACGCAGATCGACACCGATTTCCAGCACCTCGGCCTCGCCGAATGCGGGGTTCAGCGCATAGGCAGCCGAAAGCAGTTCCAGCATGGAACGCGCGGTGATGCGGCTGCTGTCTTCGCTTTCGATCATCGTCGCGCCCAGCATGTAGACACCGTCGCCCCGCGGTACGATGTAAAGCGGCATCCGGGGATGCAGCAGCCGCACCGGGCGCGTCAGAGAGACATCTGGGCAGCGGATCACCAGCATCTCGCCCTTGACACCGCGCAGATCGTGCAGAACCTCACGGGCGTGTAACCCGCGGCAATCGATGGCATTTTTCAGCTGCGATGGAGCCATTTTCTTGTGAAAGGTGACGCCTTTGTCCAACAAGCCATTGTAGAGATCCAGCAGCGCCTTACGCGGATTCAAATGGGCCTCGGCCTCGAAATACAACCCCTGTGTAAAGCCGTGTAGATCGGGTTCTAGCTCCGCAATCTCGGCACCGACCTCGCGAAACCCTTCGGTCCGGCGGGCGAAACGGCGCAGATCCGGCAGGTCCCGGCGCGAAGCAACCACAAGGGTTCCGCTTCGCTGCAACTGGGTCTTATCCGCCCACCAGCCGATGGCCTCTTGCCCCAAGCGCACCACCGGCTCCTCGGCGTTCTCGAACTCGCACCACGGTGCCAGCATGCCGCCAGCCCACCAAGAACACCCATGCGGGCCGGGCGGGCCAGAGGGATCAAACACCTGCACCTCGGCGCCACGCGCGGCCAACTCGGTCGCGACTGCCAGCCCCGCGACGCCAGCCCCTATGACGGACCAGATCGTCATGCCTGCCAGACCCGGTGGAAATGGTGGACAGGCCCGTGACCATGACCAACACCCAGATCATCAGCCGCAGCGATGGCCCCTTGCAGATAGGTATGCGCCTGCCCAACCGCGTCCTTCAACGGCAACCCATTTGCCAAACCGGCAGAGATCGAGGACGACAAGGTGCACCCGGTGCCATGCGTATTCGCAGTTTGGCGGCGCGGGGCCGTAAATTCGGCGATCACACCACGCTCAGAAATCAGGATATCATGGCAAATCTCGCCCTCGGCATGACCGCCTTTCATCAGAACCGCCTGCGCCCCTAGATCAACAAGCGCATGGCCCTGCGCGACCAAGTCGTCCGCCGAAGTCGCCACGGGTTGATCCAGCAGGCAGGCTGCTTCCGGCAAGTTGGGGGTCAGCACAGTCGCGCGTGGCAAAAGCACGTTGCGCAGTGTCGCGATGGCCTCCACTGCCAGCAACGCATCGCCGGACTTGGCGATCATCACCGGGTCAAGCACGATCGGACCTTCAAATCCGGCCAGCGCCTCCGCGACGGTCTGGATGATGTCAGGAGTTGCCAACATCCCGATCTTGATCGCGCCAACATCAAGGTCGCTCAACACGGCCTCGATTTGGGCGGTCACAACAGCAAGCGGAATGCCGTGTACAGCCGTCACCGCCTGAGTGTTCTGAGCCGTCACCGCGGTGATCACGCTGGCGCCATAGACGCCCAACGCAGACATGGCTTTCAGATCAGCCTGTATGCCTGCACCACCGCCACTGTCAGATCCAGCTATTGTCAAAGCGATTTTCGCCACATCGTGCTCCTTTTTTTCTCAAAGGGCACGGACAGGAACACTGACGGGCAGCGTTAAGACCGTTCCCTACGCCGGCATTGCCCGGATCAGGTTCGATGGGTTTACGCTTGTGCGAGTCTCAGCCTTGGTAAGGCACCCCAACGGTTCGAACGCCGAGTAGCAACTCAACCTGACGAAGTCAAATGATCATGTGAGTTATGCAGGTCTTGCCAGATCGCAGGCCAGATTTATGGCATGGCGACACCCTGCCTACTGCACCTCGGGATAAACATAGCGGCCATTCAAACAGATATTGGAGAATGGTGGATGGTTCGCGTTGCTGACCTTGGTTCAGATCGCAGCGAAAGTCTGGAAACCGCCCACTGTGACGGAAACCGGATATCGCCTGAGGTTCGAGTTGGACGCAGTACAGTTAGTCGCAGCGTGGTACTGGACGACTACGCCCCATTGGCTTGGACATTGAAGTCGATGAGGTGTCCCTAAAGATGCCGCGCCCATAATTATTAGCACTTTCAATGTGTTGCATTCTTCGTCAACGCAATTTTCTATTGCAGCCTGCGCGAAGGGGGGCATACATTTCGTACCAGATCTCAAGAGCGAGAGAGGACGATTTAGCTCTTGTGAGGTCGCGTTGGCTGGCGTGCAGATGGGCCCTGTCAAATTTCACGGGGCGGACGAACCGGATCCATCGGTTCGGAGGCGGCCCCGCGTCCTCTCCAAGATCGATGTGATCCAACCTCTTTTAACGCGCTGCCGCTGGTCGCGCATTAGTGTGGAGTGACACATGACGATATCCTATCTCTCATCTGACGCACCAAAGTCGGACAAACCCATCTGGATGGCTGACAAGGTCGGTCCACCCCGATCACTGCCCTGAAGCCCTATGCCAACAACAACCGGGTGCATGGGGTGAGGGACAGCTTCACTGTCCCGGTAGAGGCTAGTTCGAATTTGTCTGACACCACCAGTCTGGCAGCACACAGAGATCAATTGATATGTCGCAATCGTTTAAGCAAGCTGGAGGTATCCCAGCGTCCACCGCCCATCTTTTGAACATCCTTGTAAAACTGATCTACCAGCGCGGTAACAGGCAGCGAGGCTCCGTTTTCGTTTGCAGTGGACAGGCAGATACCCAGATCTTTGCGCATCCAGTCGACTGCGAAACCATGCTCGAATTTGTCGTCCAGCATGGTTTCATAGCGATTAGACATCTGCCAGCTTCCGGCTGCTCCACCGGCGATCACTTCGATCACGTCTTTGCCATTCAATCCCGATTTTTCAGCAAAGTGCAGGCCTTCGGATAGCCCCTGTACCAGACCGGCGATGCAGATCTGGTTGACCATCTTTGTCAGCTGCCCAGCCCCACTTTCTCCCAGTCGCTTGATCGACCGCCCATAGGCCTGCATTACCGGTTCGGCTTTTGCATAATGGTTCAGATCGCCACCGCACATGATCGATAGAACTCCGTTTTCAGCGCCGGCCTGCCCCCCGGATACAGGAGCATCGACAAATCCAATCTGGGCTTTTGTTGCCAGCGCGTAGAGCTCGCGTGTGACCGCAGCGGACACAGTTGTGTGGTCGATGAAAATGCTACCTTGCGACATGCCCGCAAATGCCCCGTCGTCTCCCATACATATCGCGCGTAGATCGTCGTCATTGCCGACGCAGGCCATGACATAATCCGCTCCTTCGGCAGCCTCTCGCGGTGAGATGAATGATTGGCCTTTATGTTGCTGTGCCCATTTTTCAGCTTTCTGAGCTGTGCGATTGTAAACGCGCACATCGTGACCCGCGGCTGCGAGGTGACCTGCCATGGGAAAGCCCATAACACCGAGACCTAAAAACGCGACTTTTGCCATTTCTTGTCCTTTTTTGGTAAGTTGCCTGCAACCATCGGTGTTTAGCCGATCAAATAGGGCAGGGCGAATTAGAGCTGATCGCCCGGTTGTTTTCCGGCAAAGAAAGCATCGAGATTATCGAGGGCTCGAAAGCCCATCGCATCGCGGGTCTTTACCGTGGCGCTTCCGATATGCGGCAACATGAAGATGTTCTCGTGCCGAGAAAACTCGGAATTACCGCCTGGTTCGTTTTTAAAGCAATCAAGCCCGGCTGCAGAGAGGTGCCCACTTTTGATGGCGTCCAGCAATGCATCCTCGTCGACCAGTGCTCCACGCGCGGAGTTTACCAGAACTGCACCTTTGGGAAGCTTCTGCAGTTGATTGCGGTTCATGAGATCAATTGTATCAGGGAGAGCCGGGCAATGAAGTGACAGGAAGTCAGAGACAGGCAACAGGCTATCAAGGGTAGCGTGATAGGTTGCGCCGTTCTCCAAGGCCTCCGGCAATTGCGAGCGGTTATGATAGTGGATCTCCATGCCAAGACCACGGGCATTCCGGGCCATCGCCTGACCTACACGCCCCATGCCAATGATCCCAAGGCGCGCGCCGCTGACCTGCTTGCCGACCATGAAGGCAGGGGACCAGAAATCCCACCCGCCGGTACGCACCAACCGGTCACCTTCGACTGCATGTCGCGCGGCCCCCAACATCAACAACAAGGCGATTTCCGCAGTGGCATCTGATAAGACGTCAGGGGTGTTTGTCACCGTGATCCCTCGCGCTTTGAGCGCTGGTAGGTCGCAGTGATCTACACCAACGGAATGATTGGCGATGATCTTGACACGTGCATCAAGTTGCCTTGCCACCGAGGCGTCAAAAAGTTCTGAGTGACATGGCAGAATGGCGTCAAAATTGGCGCTGTTTTGAATGATCTCATCCGGCGTATAAAGCCTGTCTTCATGATTGATCGTCACGTCGTAGTCACGTGCAGCACGTTCCAGCGTTGCGTCAGACAGTTTTCGAGTGATCCAAAGCGTAGGTTTGGTGCTCAAATCGACCTCCTAGTCTTTCTTTACAGCATCTTCCCAGAGGTCATAGACCGCCATGGCCAAGACCAGCAGGGAGATGATCCAGAATGGGAGCCCCCCCCAGAAACCTGCAAAACCGCTTGAGATTGAGTGAGCAAGACCCAGAATGAAGACTGCAAAAAGAGCGGTAGACAGGGCTGCCACGATTATGTTCGTTCGTTTTTTGAGCATGATTTTCGTTTCCTAATCGTGGTTTCAGATGAACAGAGTGTCCAGCATCCAGCTGGCCGTTCGCAGCAGGCGATCATCTTCTTCGCAGCCGCCGACCAGTTGCACGCCAACTGGCATATTGTTGGCCCCAACGAGCAACGGCATGGTCAGAGATGGCAGGCCGCAAAGCGATGAAATTGTGCTGAAAATCGGATCACCTGTTCCGGTTTCGAACAGAGGGGCTTCTCCCGTTGAACTTGGCATGATGATTGCGTCGTAATCATTGAAGAATTCAGAGAAGAAGCGCTCGCCGCTCAGCTTAACTTGCAATGCGTCTTCATAAGCAGCAGCGCTTATTGTGCGTGCATTCCTAAGAACGGGCTGAATGCTTTGCGAAAGCTGATCCCAGTGCTCTGTGAACAGCTCTTTGTTGTGTTGCCAGATCTCGTATTCATGAATGGTGGCATGGGCGTCTATTAACGTGGCGAGTTTGTCATCCACAGGTAACCTCTCGACAGATTGCCCGAGTGTCTCCAGCAACTCTTCGAAACCCTCACGCGCGTCATTTGAAAGGCGATTTTTGTACGGCATATCGAGATATGCAATGGCGGGCTCTACCGGGGCTTTCGCCTGACTGCCTGCAAGCATCTGGGGGCGCGGCCGCGAATAGGACAGGTCGTCCGTCGGATCGTAGCCCCCGATCACATCCGCCAACAGGGCAGCGTCTGGTAGGTCACGAGCAAAGACACCCACCTGATCCAGAGATTGAGAAGTCTGCAGTATTCCACGCCGTGAAATCACGCCTCGGCTTGGTTTGAACCCGTAAGTTCCGCAATATGACGCGGGTCGGATGACTGACCCGTTTGTCTGAGTGCCGATCGCAAGTGGAACATGATAGGCCGCTACAGCCGCTGCTGACCCGCTCGATGACCCGCCGGGGCTGTAATCGGGATTGTGCGGATTCCGCGTTTCTGCCGGATGCATGAAGGCGAATTCGGTTGTGACCGTTTTGCCCATAATCACCGCGCCTGCCTCTCTCAACCGCTCGATGATTGCTGCATCTGCTTCGGGGATCCGTCCCTTGAAAATTGGGGAACCTCGCTCGCAGGCGACACCTTTGGCATCAATGATATCCTTGATGCCGACGGGTACACCATGCAGGGGGCCAGTAGGACGCCCCTTGCGTCGGATCTCGTCGAGCTCACGGGCCTGAGCCAGCGCTTCGTCAGCGTCAACATAAACCCAGGCCCTTAGTTGCTCGTCTGTTTCACTGATACGTTTCAGACAGGCTGTCACCAGTTCAACCGAGGTCAGTTTGCCTTCACGAATTTGCCGTGCCGCATCCAATGCCGACAGCGCGTTTGGGGGAACTGTCGTATGCATCATGGTACGTACACTCCGAACAGATAGTCAGGCAGCCAGAGTGCAATTCCCGGGAACTGGTACATTAGCACCATCGAGAACACCACAATTGCAAGATACGGAAGGATGCCCTTGAAGATCTCGATTAGTTCGATGTCTTTTTTCAGCACACCCTTCAGATAGTAAGCTGACATGGCCATTGGCGGCGTCAGGAACGAGGTTTGCAGGTTCAAGGCGACCAGCATCGCGAAGAAGTATGGGTTCACACCAAACGTATCGAGCATCGGCAGGAAGATAGGCACGAAGATGATCAGGATTTCGGACCATTCCAGCGGCCATCCCAAGAAGAAGATGATCAGCTGCGCGAGGACTAGGAACTGCCAAGGTTCGAGGTCCATGGCCAGCACCCAGTGTTCGATTATGTCATGCCCTCCCAAGTAGGAAAATACCGAAGCAAAGGTCCATGATCCGACAAACAGCCAGCATACCATTGCCGTTGCTTTGGCGGTCAGAAACACACTTTCCTTGACCTTCTTCCAGGACAGAGAACGATAGATTGCCGCAAGCACCAGACCGCCCAATGCGCCCATTGCAGCCGCCTCGGCGGGTGTTGCCAACCCGCCGAGGATCGACCCCAAGACCAACATGATCAGAACCGTGAGTGGTACAAAAGAGATCAGTAGATCGAGGTAGATTTTGCCAGCCGGCGGGACGTCTTCCTCGCGCGGCTTTGGGGCAATTGAAGGGTTCAGGAATACGCGAATGATCACGTACACGATGTACAGGCCTGCAAGCATCATGCCCGGGAAGACTGCGGCGGCGTACAAGCGTAGCGGCGACAGTTCTGCAATCGCCGCATACACGATCAGCATGATGGATGGGGGGATCAGGATGCCAAGTGTCCCGCCTGCACAGATGACACCCGATGCAAACTGTTTGTTGTACCCGGCACTGGCCATTGCAGGAAACGCCAGCAACCCCATCAAAGTTACCACGGCTCCGACGATACCGGACGCGGTGGAAAAAATAGCGCATGTGATCAGCGCCGCGATCGCCATTGATCCGGGCAGATTCCGCGCAGCCATTTGCAGCGAATAGAACAGGCGGTTCACGATGTTGGCCCGTTCCACCACATACCCCATGAACAGGAACAGTGGGATGGCGACAAGCGTGTCATTTTCCATTACCGAATAGGTGTTCTGATTCAGCAGATAGAAGATGTTATTGTTGAAGATGTCCGCAATACTTTCGGGCGCGCTTGAGTAGTAGGCGTAGTAACCAAACCCAACACCCATCGCCAGAAGGGTGAAGGCGATTGGAAAACCCAACAGGACCAAGAAAATGAACATGCAGAGCATGACGATTGCGACTTGAGGATCAGTCATTTTTGTGTCTCTTTATCTTGTCCGATGCCGGATCAGTTTTTGCCCGCGTCATGGCGCGCTTGCTCTTCAAGGTCATGCGCTTGGATATCCATCAGCATGTCCTCGGTTTCTTTCACGTCATCGAGACGTTCCATCCACTCGCCTGACTTGATGGCGTGCCAGCAGCGCATGAGCTCTGCGACGCCCTGAAGCATGAGCAGGAAGCCTGCCAGTGGGATGAGAGATTTGAAGAAATAGACTTGGATGCGTGCAGGGCTATTCCAGCTGACCTCTTGATAGCGCCAGCTGTCGGCTGCGATTTCCCAGCCATACCAGAACAGTGCAAGCATGCCCGGAAAGAAGAAAAGCAGATACAGCGTAAAGTCCACACGCGCTTGCCAGCGGACCGAAAAGAGACGGTACAAGACATCCCCTCGCACATGGCTGTCTTGCGCAAGCGCATAGGGCCCGGCCATCAGGAATAGGGCGCCATACATCTGGACCATCATGTCAAATGCCCAGACGGTTGGTGCATTCAGCACATATCTGACGAAGACTTCGTATGAGACCGAGAAGGTCAGGATCATGATGCACCAGCCGAAGGCTCGTCCAGTCCAGAGACTGAGACCTTCAATGGTATAGATGAAGTTTTTCACATCCCGCTCCCACAGGTGTTATGGTGTAATCGGGGGCCAGCTTTGGCCCCCAAAGTTTTCTTTTTTGAGGGGCTTCAGCCAAAGTAGTGATTATACGCCAGCTTGTAGTCAGGCTGGTTTAGGTTGAGATAGTTCATCACATCTTTGGCGTAGGCCTTCTGGCTCTCAATGACTTTCGCAAAGAATGGATCCTCAGCCGAGATGCGGTCGATGACGGTATCCCAAGCTTTCAACTGAGCCGACAAGACAGAGTCCGGAGTGCGGTAGACGTTGACGCCCTCTTCCGTCTGGAGTTTCACCAGATCATCCGAGTAGGCTTTGGTATTGCCCCAGTAGAACGCCGAGTTTTCTGCATCCGACGCGCTCTTGATGATCGCTTGGTGCTCAGAGGCTAGTCCGTTGAACCTGTCCTTATTGAAGGAGATCTCAAAGAACTCCTGACTCTGGTGGAACGACGCAAGGTGATAGTGCTTGGACACGTCTTGCATGCCAAATTCTCGGTCCGAGGTCGGGTTGTTGAATTCAGCGGCGTCAATCAGACCCGATTTCATCGCGGGCTGGATTTCCCCGCCGGGCAACTGCACAACGGACAGTCCCATTTCAAGCATCACGTCGGCCGCCAAGCCGACCGTACGGTACTTCAGTCCGTCCATCTGGCTTGCGTCGGTGATTTTCTCATTAAACCAGCCAAGAGGCTGCGCCGGCATCGGAGAGTTGAAGAAGGACACAACATTGAGCCGAAGACTCGCCATCAGTTCATCAAACAGCTCTTGACCGCCACCTTGGTGCACCCAGCCCAGAACCTCTTGCGAAGACCAACCGAAGCAAGGGCCGGTGCCAAACAGTGATGCCGTTTTAGATTTGGAGTACCAATAGGCGGGTACATAGTGCACTGCGTCCAGAACACCACGGTGAACCGCGTCCTGCATTTGGCTGGTTTTCACGACCGAGTTCACCGGCAGCACGTCAACCTTCAGCGATCCGCCGCTCATATCATTGATGCGCTGCGCAAAGGATTTGGCATTTTCAAGCCAGATGCCGCCGCCCCATGCTGCCTGCATTTTGAGAACCATGGGTTCTGTGTTCGCCACTGCTGGCGCCGCCAACGAACCGGCTGCGGCCGTTGCTAAAGCGCCTCCCTTAAGGAATTTGCGGCGGTTAAAGTTATTTGTCATGATGTCTCCTCCCTTTCACGAACAAATTGGACGGCGCGTCTCGCGACAGCTGATTGACAGCAAACGAGACTGACGAGCGCCTCATCGGTCCGGTCATTCCCGAACGATGCAAAACTTCCCTGTCGCAGAACCGTCTTCGTTCTGCGCCTGTGGGTTTTGAGTGTTGAATCCGTTGCGCCCGTGCCATCGAGACGCGTATCTCCGCCCCTGAACGACGATCAAACAGGATCGGTTCAGGCTTCTCGAAGCCTGCCAGCTTCAGATTGCCAGCATAGGATCACTTAGGAACTTGTTGTGTTCATGCAGATGAACACTTTGGTTTCATTTGAGCTCAGCGAAACCGATATGCGTCTAACATGAATTTTCCCTCCCGCTTACCAGCTGTGTCGCTTGGTGATTGGAAGCACTATGCATAATGTAATTCGAATGTTTGCGCCGGAATGAACCTCTGACGCCACTCAATTCATGAAATGCGAAATGCCTGCACGAAGTGCGAAAACCCTTTCAAACACCGAGCGCGGCGCGAACAGTGGCGAGTTTTGTCCTGCTGACCGGAGCCGTCAGCTGTGCTCCGTTTAGGTCGAAATGACAGATGCCGTTGTCTTTTTTGCGTTCAAACCGGCTGACCAATGCAGGATTGATTAGGTAACTCCGATGCGAGCGAATGAAATACGGGGAAGGCAGACGCGATTCTGCTTCTGAAATTGACCAGGGGCAGAACAGTTTTTTGTCATCGGCATACAAGACGGTATAGTGCCCCTCTGCCTGAATGAATGCGACGGCGTTGCCGTCAACGAACAGCGTTTGTCCGTCTTGTTCATACGGAACATTGACCATGGCGCCTGCAAAGGACGGCCGTTCAAACACGTCCTCATCACTCATTCCCTCAGTCATCTCTGAAGGGGCGACGAGGGGCCGAGAGGCTGCCGCTTGTGGTGCTGAGTGCATGAATGTGATCCCTGACAGCAGAAATGCTCCGCAGATCAAAAAGGATATGAGAAGCACCATGATCGCCAACGCCTCGTTTCTGACGAGAGGACCAATTGACGTTTCACCCACCACTTCCCAGAAACTGGTTCCCGATATGGCCACGAAATGCATTGCCACCACGGCTGTGCTAAACCCGATTGTGCCGATCACGATGTTCATCCGATCACGTTTGCCATAAGCGATCCAGATTGCTGCAATGCTGAGAGCAAGGGAAATGGCCACCGCCGTCAGCAAACCTTTCAACGTGTAAGTCGCACGGCAGAGTTGGATCCCATACATCCCTACGTAATGCATGACGGGAATTCCAAGTCCTACGATTGCGCCGGCAATGGTCACGTTCGTCGTGGTGCGCTCCCGAAAGTGAAGAATTAAGAGCGCGACACCCATGATCAGGATGGCAATCAAAGCAGATGCCAATGTGATTAGCGCATCATAATAAAACAAGATCGGCAATTGCAGCCCGAGCATCGCCACAAAATGCATCGCCCAGACACCAACACCCAACGCTATTGCGGCCATGGCAACAGTGACTTTACGTTGTGCAACCTTAAGTTTCGAAGCTCCCCTCGTAAGTGAAAGTCCCGTGAAACTTGCCATCAAAACGATACCCACGGAAGCAAGTACGAGATAATTATTATGGGTTACTTCAAGCACTTAATAGGGATCCATTCAGGATTTGGTTGGGTGCTGGGAAAGCTAGCAGCCAAATTGCGAGCGCGCAAGTTTACCGACACTCTGTCCGTCGTCAGAGTTTATGGAACCACGAGTGGCGCAAACTAAGAGAGTGTTCGGCTCATCTGGTTGGTTTGACTATGCGGCGCGCTGGCTGTGATGCAAGCGTCGTGCTTCACGTGTCTGTCGTTTGATCCTTTTTCCCTCCTGTAGAATGGCTTTGTCACGGCCGAAGTAGACATCAGCTGGCGTGACGTTGTTCAGGTTCTCGTGATAACGCTGATGGTTGTAGTGATCGACGAAGGCTTCGATCTGGGCTTGTGAACGACGTGGACTTGATCACATCCTGACGCCTGCAACGCGAGGTCCAACGTGTTTGTCACATCTTCAGCCCGCATGTTCGTGCAAAGCAAGCCGGTTTTCACACCCAGCGGCCGCAGTCCACGCGCAGACGGGGATTTACCTCGCGAGATATCATGCCTGCAGCAAGCGATTGCGGATAACGAAGACCAGCCGGTCTGCGTCTATGCCAATCTGGCGGAAGCTTTGTTCCAGAAGGGCGACACCGCCGCTGCACGAGTGGCGCTTTTGCAGGCGCGACGTCGCGAGACTTGGCAGCTGTCCTTAGATCTTCGGTTTCTTTCCGTGTTCCAGAATCCCGGGTTCGAGGATGAGCGTGCGGACGTTCTGCACCGGCTTAAGACATTGCAGGCCGACCAACCCTCGGTGCATGAGCAAAAGGCGCGCGTGTACTTCCAACTTGGGCATTTAGATGCCTGCGAGCGCGCGTTGCGCGAAGGGCTAGCACGGCATCCGACGCACCAACGGTTGTCGCGTTTGATGGTGCGGTATTTGCATCGGATCGCGGCCTGGCCCGAGCTTGCAACGACGGCCGAACGCGTGCTTCAAGCGCATCCAAACGCGTCACCCGTTCGGACTGCGCTGATCAGGGCATATACGAAGATGGGATGCCCCGAGCGGGCCTTGCCCTTCTACGATGACATCGTGTCGTGGGATGATCCGAATGCAAAAGGGCTTGTTGCATTTGGTAAGGCTTTGATCGGCTGTGAGCGGATATCCGAGGCGCTTGAGGTTGCCGACATGGCCGTGTCGGTGGCGCCATACGACCCAAGCGTGCATTCATTGCGCAGTGAATGTCTGGCGGCATTGGGGCGATCGTCTGAGGCGAGAGTTGCAAGAAAACTGACCCTCGAGCTGCGGGGCAGCTCGTCACTTAGCGCAGCCGTGAGGGCCAAGTTGGGTCGGGCAAAACGTGTTTTTTCGGCTGTTTGGTCGCGCCTGTCCGGTCAGTAATATGTGCAGCACAACAAGGTTCAACCGCGCCCTTGTCCCCCGCGAGGATCTTTGCCTTTCCTCAGCACCAAGGGGACGGGGGCGACGCGTTTGAACAACGCGGTGCCACCGGTATTACAGACTGCTGGCGCGTCTATTCAGGAAGCTCCTTCCCACTTCCGCCAAGTTCAGCGGGCATATCGTTGAACTTAGGCAGGCCGTCCGGAATGCTCAGGACTTTCTCGCCATAGTGAACATGTAGAGCGGGTTGGAAATCCAAATCCGGCAACATCGCCGCATAAACGTCGACCAACCCCATTTCAGGATGGTCGGTCATCAGGTGACCGCCGCAGGAGGTGCAGTATTTCCGGTGGCTTTGAGGGGTCTTGCAGTAGGTCGCAATGTGCTCCTCGCCTGCGGTGATGGTCAGGCTGGCCGGGTCCCACAGCGTAAAGGCATTGACCGGCGCTGCCGACCACGTTCTGCACGACGTACAGTGGCAATAGCCCATCCCGGCGGGGGTGCCTTTGACAGAAAATGCGACTTTTCCGCAGAAACAGCTTCCGTGGTAGGTTTGATCTGACATGGGAGTTCTCCTTTTCAGTGGTTAATCAGTGAAGGTTGCAGGCGGTTGCGCTGCACGGTTGACGGACAGGCTGAACACATCCGGGCGCGCATAGTGACCGGCCACGTCGAATTTGCGCCGCGAGGCGCGGGCCTCGGCGGGATCAATTTCGGCCAACAGCAGACCCTTTTCGCGGTGCATCGGACCTGCCATGACGCCGCCAAAGGGCTTGTAGATCACGGCGTCGCCGGGGTTCACCCATTCGTCCTTGTTTGGGAACAGTTCGTCGTAATGCGGGATGTCGGTCGGGATATCTGCAACCTCGAGCGCGGTGGCGCAGCCGATCACCCAGCACCCGCCTTCGCGCGCGATATGCTGCATCGTGGCCAGCCATGTGTCGCCACTATCCCAAGTGGGCGCGACATAGATGTCGATGTCTTGGGCGTACATGGCGAAGCGGGCCAGAGGCATGTAGTTTTCCCAGCAGATCAGCGCACCGATCCGGCCCACGGCAGTGTCGACCACTTTCAGGCCTGATCCATCCCCAAATCCCCAGACCATGCGTTCCGGGTTGGTGGGCATTAGCTTACGATGGTTGTTCGCGATCGTGCCGTCTGCATCAATGATCACGCAGGAGTTATAGAGGGTCGAGCCCGACACGGCTCCGTCCAGCTCTTGATAGCCTGCGACAATCACCATCTCGTGCTCGCGTGCTGCGTCCTGCAGCGGGGTCATTCCCCCGCGGCTCAGATCAATCGCGTTGGCTTGCAGGCGGGTAAACAGCTCGTCCGTTTTCCCCATGCCCGCGCCGGGCGGCAGGCGCCAGACGAAGGTGGGGTAGCCGGGAAACCACGCTTCGGGGAAAACGATCAGCTTGGCGCCTTCAGCGGCAGCCGTTTCGATCAACCCGACGGCACGCTCCATGCTGGCTGCCAGATCCAGATAGACGGGTGGTTCCTGAACAACTGCGGTTTTCATTGGATGTCCTTTCCGTTGCGGCCCGAGACGACGACCATTTCACACGGGCCGACGAAGCCATTTTCTGTTTCATAGCCGGTCAAGGCGTCGGCAACCTCGTTCCAGACGCTTTCGCGGTCTTCGGGCGCGAGGCCGGAGAGCATCTGGTGCAACGCACCAAAGCTTTCCTTTTCGAACCGCAAGCAATCGGATGCATGGGGCAGGCGCAGCGGTGCCTCGATTACCCGTTCCTCGATGTCGTCGAACCCGGCTTCTTGTAGCACATTTGCCAGCACTCCTGCACCGCCAAGGCTGAAGGGGCCAGGTTGTCCGGGCAGCGGGGGCGGCAGGGCTGCACGTTCGCGAATGATGGACACCGGGGTCGAAAAGAACCCGTTTCGGTCAGGCGTGGAATAGACCATCGCTGCAAAGCGCCCGCCGGATTTCAGCGCCCTGCGAATGCGCGCCAATGCTGCTTGTTGATCCGGGAAGTAGATCAGGCCAACACGGGAAATCGCTGCATCGAACGAGGCCGGGGGCACGTCCAGAACCTCGCCATCGGCGACCAGAGTGTCCAGTTGGTCATGCCCTGCAGCGCGCGCATTCTCGGCGGCAAACTCCAAGATGTTTTCCGAGATGTCGGTGGCCAGCACCCGGCCCGTTGGACCAACCCGCTCGGCGGCAACAAGGGATTGTTCGCCAGCCCCTGCGGCCACATCCAGAACGTGGCTGCCGTGGGTGATCCCCGCCATGTCCAACATGGTTTCGGTTGCAGGCCCCAGCCATTCGTTCAGGACACGCCCCCAATCATTCCACGCTTTTGCCGCATCTTGCCACTGCGCATGTGTGGTCGTTTTATACGTTTCTGCATTGAACGCCGTCATTGTGTGCCCTCCAGTCAAAGCTCTTCTGAAAGCCTGCAAAACATCGTCGGAAAAAGTCCCAACGGTTTTCCGACGGTTTTCCGTTTTTTGCGCTATGATAAGAAAAACCCCATGAAAGCGCGTGCTTATGCCGTCCTCTGAAGATCATCCCCAATACGTTGTGCTGGATCACATTGTGACGCCGGACACCAACGAGATTGCGCTGGGGGATCAGGTCACGCGGCTGGAGCCGAAGTCGATGGAGGTGCTTGTCCACCTCTTCGCCCACGCCGGAGAGGTCGTGTCGCGTGATCAGCTGCAGGATGCGATCTGGGGCGATGTGATCGTGGGGGACGACAGTCTGACCAATGCGATCATCAAGATCCGCAAAGCCTTTAAGGATGATGCCCGCAATCCACGCGTAATCGAGACCATCCCGAAACGAGGGTATCGGTTGATCGCTGATGTGTCACCGCTTGCGCCTCAGCACGCGGGGGGATGGAAACTGGGAAGCATTCTAGCCGCCGGGGCTGGAATGCTTGTCTTGATAGCAGGGCTGTTTGTCGCCCTTTGGCAGCTTGAAGACCCTGTACACGAGGTCGTTGTGCGGGGCGATGACCGCGTTCACGTCGCCGTTGCACCGTTTCAGAACATCAGTGGAGATCCCGCGCAGGATTATCTGGCGCAAGGTGTCCAACAATCCATACTGAACGGTTTGGTTGGTGTGCCACAGGTCGTGGCGTCCCAGTTGAACACCGGGTCAAGCGCCGACTATCACCTAGAAGGTAATGTCTTGCGGGCAGGCGCGCGCATCCGGATCGACACGCGGCTAAGCGACGCTGTCACGGGCGTTATCCTATCGACCCAGCGACATGACCGCGCGTTTTCAGATCTTCTTGAGGTACAGGCCCTGATCGAGGCCGATCTCGTCGCTGCTTTGGCGCTTGATATCGATCTGGCACATCGGACCGCGCAATCGCGTGCGCTGACCGACAGCATCGAGGCCTATGATCTGTTCTTACAAGCCCGCGCGGCCCTTTTACCGCGCGACCCACAAAGCAATACCCACGCTCGAAGGCTGTATCAGCAAGCGATCGCGCGTGATCCCAATTTTGCGCGGGCGTATGGTGGTTTGGCCCTGACCCATGCCGCTGATTTTCGCAACGGTTGGGTGAATGATACAGAACATGCACTTGGTCAGGCGCAGGCGATGGCAGAAACCGCGCTGAGCATTGAACCTGATCTGCCGGACCAATACTGGGTGATTGGATACGTTCAAACGCAAAGGCGCAACTTTGCGGCAGCCGAGGCCGCCCTGAATGAAGCCCGGAAGAGGGACCCCGGATACGCTGATGCCTTGGCCCTGCTGGGGGGAATTCGGACATATACGGGCCAGCCTGCCGACACGTTGCCGCTTTTGCGTGACGCGATCCGGTTGCAGCCCGACGCGGGCTATCTCTATTTTTTACTCCTCGGGCGCGCCTATTACTTTCTGGATGAGTGCGAGCAGGCATTGATCAATTTAGGCGAAGCGTCCGCACGAAACCCTTCGAACTTGGAAGCGCGTATATACATGGCCGCGTGTATGGTGCGGCAAGGGGATATCGAAAGCGCCGAATGGGAGGTGGAAGAGATCCTGAGCATCGAGCCGATGTACTCGCTAAAGACTTTTTGGACGACCTACCCGATGACCTCGCAGACGCAGATTACGGCGCTGACCTCGGATCTTGGTAAAGCTGGCCTGCAATAGTGCTCTCCTGCAGGGGGGGGGCGTTTCTGAGGGTTTCGCAAGAAGATTTCACGAGAGACCACAATATCTTGTGTATATTTGCGCCTGTGCGGGGAAATATTCAAAGATGTTGCAATTTCGCATTCTCCGTGGTTCACTGCTGAGGCAGCTCGGAGCAGTGACGCCGCAAGGTCGATACATCCGGGAAATCAGCCGCGAGGGCTGGTGACTGGCCGTGAAACCGAAGATCCGCGGCCCTTCAAGTCGACAAAGATCTGGATAGGGAAAACCCCAACAATGAAAAAAACTATCAAAGGTGCACTTGGTGTAGCTGGTGCTTTGTTTGCGTTCAGCCAAGGCGCAGCAGCGGAGGAATGCGGCAAGGTTTCCATTGCCGAAATGAACTGGGCCTCGGCCGAGTTGATGGCGAACGTTGATGCCATCATCCTGAGCGAAGGCTATGGATGCGATGTCGAAAAAGTGCCCGGTGCCACCACCACCACATTTGCTTCGATGAATGAAAAGGGTCAGCCAGATGTGGCGCCCGAGCTTTGGACCAACGCCGTACGTGAACCTCTGGCCATCGCCACTGGCGAGGGGTCGATGGTTGTCCTGAATGACGGCCCGATCACCGATCTGGGCGAGGGCTGGTGGATCACCCCGGCCTTTGCAGAAGCACACCCCGACCTGAATACCGTTGAGAAGGTGCTGGCGCGCCCGGACCTGTTTCCGGATGTGGAAGACCCGTCGAAAGGCGCCTTCGTAACCTGTCCGGCGGGCTGGGGCTGTCAGTTGACCAACGCCAACCTGTTCCGCGCCTTCGGCATGGAAGACAAAGGCTGGGTTATCGTTGATCCGGGTTCCGGCGCGGGGCTGGATGGCTCGATGGCCAAGGCTGCCGAACGTGGCGAACCTTGGTTTGGCTATTACTGGTCGCCCACGGCTCTGATCGGCAAATACCAGATGGTGAAACTGCCGTTTGAAGCCGAATGGGGCGGGTCCGAAAACTGGGACGGCTGCATGGTAAAAGCCGAGCAGGACTGTGCTGACCCGAAACCGTCGTCCTGGACCGAAAGTCAGGTCTCGACCGTTGTGACCGATGATTTCGTCGCGAACTCGGGCCCGGCGCAGGACTATTTCAAGGCTCGCGTGTTTCCTGGCTCTGTGATGAACGAAATGCTGGTCTTCATGACCGACAATCAGGCAACTGGCGAAGACGCAGCCTATGAGTTCCTGTCCATCCACGAAGACCTCTGGACCACTTGGGTGCCGGCAGACGTGGCGGACAAGGTCAAAGGCGCGCTCTGATCCAAAGGGATCGCGCAGCCGATTTGAACCTAGCCGAGGGCGCTGTATGTGCCCTTGGCGAATGCATGAATAAGCAAAATACACAGGGGGGCAGGACATGGAGTTTCTGACCGAATTCCCGTCACTTGGGCGCAAAGACCTGAGTGCGCTCAGACGTGCGATTGACGGCACGTTCCGCGAATTCACCCGCGCATGGGGTGAAACAATCGAAGCAATCTTCTATCCGCTTCTCAAGTTCTTGGTCTGGTTCGAGGACCTGCTTCTCGCCACTCCGTGGCCTATCATTATCGTTGTGCTCTGCGGGTTGGCTTATGCCGGTGCCCGATCGTGGAAGATCACCTTTGGGGCAGGGGTCTGTCTGATGGTCATCGGCTTTTTTGGTATGTGGGAAGACACGATGTCGACGCTGGCGATCATCTCGGTCGCGACGTTCCTGTGTATCCTCGTGGGCATTCCGCTTGGCGTGTTGATGGCACGCTATGACCGCGCACAGTCGATCATCACGCCCATTCTTGATGTGATGCAGACGATCCCCAGCTTCGTCTACCTGATCCCGGTGGTGATGCTTCTGGGCATCGGCAAGGTGCCGGGGCTTCTGGCGGTCTGTATCTATGCGCTGCCGCCTATCGTGCGCCTGACCAATCTGGGCATCCGACTTGTAGACAAACAGGTGATGGAGGCCGCCGAGGCCTTCGGCGCCTCCTACAAAGAGAAGCTTTTTGGCGTGCAGATTCCACTGGCGCTGCCCAACATCTTTGCGGGTGTAAACCAGACCATCATGATGGCACTGTCGATGGTCGTCATAGCCTCGATGATCGGTGTGCAGGGGCTTGGCGTTCCTGTGTTGCGGGCCATTTCAAACCAGTATCTGGCACTTGGCCTGATGAACGGCTTGGCCATTGTGGCACTGGCGATCATCTTTGACCGTGTCAGTCAGACCTATGGCAAACGCCTGCAAGCGTATCGGGAGACTGGCCATGACTGATGACATCAAGATCTCGATCCGCAACCTTTATAAGATCTTTGGCAACAACCCTGCCAAGGCGATGAAGAAGGTGCGCGATGGTCTGTCCAAGGATGATCTGTTGGAGCAAACCGGCCATGTGCTTGGCTTGAATGACATCTCGCTGGATATGCACGATCGTAAGATCCAAGTGGTGATGGGGCTGTCCGGGTCGGGCAAGTCGACGCTTATTCGCCACCTGAACCGCTTGATTGATCCTACGGCCGGCGAGGTGATCGTCGATGGTGAAGACGTTCTGGCGATGGATGAAAATCGTCTGCGTGATTTGCGCCGTTTCAAGATGTCGATGGTGTTTCAGAAGTTCGCACTTCTGCCCCACCGCACGGTTCTCGAAAACGCCGAATACGGTCTGCTGATTCAGGGGATTAAAGAAGACGAAGCTGGGAAGCGCGCGCGCCACTGGTTGGATCGTGTGGGGCTGTCGGGATACGAAGATTACTATCCCGGACAGCTGTCGGGCGGCATGCAACAGCGTGTGGGTCTTGCGCGAGCGCTGGCCACCGATGCCGATATCCTTCTAATGGACGAGGCGTTCTCGGCGCTGGATCCGCTGATCCGGATGGATATGCAAGGTATCCTGCTGGAGCTTCAGGAAGAGCTTCACAAGACCATCGTTTTCATTACCCACGACTTGGACGAGGCGCTGCGACTGGGCGACAACATTGCCATCCTGCGGGATGGGGCGTTGATCCAGACCGGCGATGGGCAGGACATCGTGTTGCACCCGGCGGACGACTACATCGCGGACTTCACGCGCGAGATCAACCGCGCCAAAGTGGTGCGCTTGCGCGCGCTTCAAAAGCCCCTGAACGGAGCTGCTCCGGCGGGGGATGCCTTGGCGGACAGCATGGTGCTTGAGGACGCTCTTGAAGTGATCGCAGGCGCCGAAGGGCATATCGTGCCGGTGAAGGACGAACATGGCAAAGTCACAGGGCAGGTTCATCTGGCCGACGCGGTGGCGGCGATGCACGCCTGATCTGGTATCTCAGAAACACGAAAGGGCGTCCTATCCGGGCCGCCCTTTTGAATCTTGAGGGTGGTTACTTACCCTTCCATACCGGATCGCGCTTTTCTGCAAAGGCCCGCGCGCCTTCCAGCTGATCTTCGGACCGATAGAGCTTTTCTACCGTTTCAAACTGGCTCTTGGTGATCTTGTTCAGCGCGTCCTGAAATTTCATGTCCTCAGCCTCGCGCACGACTTCCTTGATCGCGGCGTAGACCAGTGGTGGGCCGGACGCCAGTAGCTCGGCCAGTTTGCGCGCCTCGGCCATCAGGTCGGCGGCTGGATAAATATGGTTAACCATGCCCCAGCGCGCAGCTTCCTCGACGTCGATCCAGCGCCCGGTCAAAAGCATCTCCATCGCGATGTGATAGGGGATCCGCTTGGGCAGCTTGATCGAGGCCGCATCTGCAACAGTACCCGACCGGATTTCCGGCAGCGCAAAGCTGGCGTGATCCGCAGCTAGGATGATGTCAGCCGACAGCGCCAGTTCCAGCCCGCCGCCGCAGCAGATGCCGTTCACGGCCGCGATAACGGGCTTGTTTAGTCCGCGCAGCTCTTGCAACCCGCCAAAGCCGCCGACGCCATAGTCGCCATCCACAGCATCGCCGTCCGCAGCCGCTTTCAAATCCCACCCGGGGCAGAAAAACTTATCACCTTCGGCGGTCAGAAGCGCGACGCGCAGTTCAGGATCATCGCGAAACGCGGTGAACACATCACCCATGATCCGGCTGGTGGCCAGATCAATCGCGTTGGCCTTAGGACGGTCCAGCGTGACCTCGAACACATGACCCTTGCGGGCTGTACGGATCGGGCCGTCGGTCAGGTTTGTCAGGTCGGTCATGTCTCTCCTCCGGTACGGATCAGGGCATCAGCGGCCACGGCGCGATCGGCCATGACCATAAGCGGGTTCACTTCAATTTCGGCCACGGGATTGGCCATCACATAGGACTGGATCGCGTCAATTGCGTCCAGCACGGCGTTCATATCTGCAGGCGCAGCGCCGCGATACCCTGCAAGCAAGGGTGCGATCCTCAATTGTTCAAGCGCGGCGCGGATGTGCGTACGGCTGGCAGGCACCAGCAAAGAGCGGCTGTCTTTCAGGATCTCGGTCAGCGTTCCTCCGGCCGCGAGCGTCAGCACATAACCATGCGCCGGATCGTGGGTCACGCCGACGAGTAGCTCGGCCAGAACAGCGGTCAGCATTTCTTCAACAAGGAAGCTGTCGGTTGGCATGGCACGCGCAGCGGTCTCGACCTGCGATGCAGTGGACAGACCCAGAGCGACTGCTCCTGCTTCGGTCTTGTGAGCGACGCCTTCGCCTTTCAGTACAACGGGGAAGCCCACGCTATCGGCGACGGCTGCAGCGGTTTCAGGAGAGATCGCCCGGTCTGCCCCGGGCACCCGCAGCCCAAACTGCGCCAACGCAGATTTCGCTTCGGCTTCTGATAGTGTCGAACCCTTGTCCGCAGGAGGCTCCAGAAACAGGGCGTCTGTGGTCATCGCGGGCAGGTTTGCCGCCAGATCAATGGCCGCCATCGCCTCTTTCATTCCGGAAAATGGCACGATACCGCGCGCCATCAGGTCCTGAGCGACGGCCTCGGGCATAGTGTCCGTAAGCGAGGCGAGAATGCCCATGGGGCGTCCCGTGGCGGTCATGGTGGCCTCGACGGAATCGATCACCAGATCCCATTCAGCCCCGTCGCAGCGGTCCGTGCGCGGGAAGTCCAAGACAACGATCCCAAGCGACAGATCGCCTTGCAGCAGCGCGGTGAAGGTCGCGGTCATGGCCGCTGCGTCGCCCCAAATATAGGTGTGGTAGTCTAACGGATTGGCAAGCGCGACCTTCGGACCAAGCGCTGCGCGCAGCCCGTCCGATTGAGTGGGTGTGAGGGGGGGGAAATCGATCTGGTAGGTGTGAGCCGCGTCTGCCATCAAGCTGGCTTCGCCACCCGAGCACGAGGCCGAGGCAATGCGGTTCGAGCTAAGCGGGCCGGTGATATGTAGCAGCTTAAGTGCCTCGAGAAAGGCCGACAGATCGTCCACTTGCCCGATGCCCAAGCGCCTTAAAAGCGCCCGTGCACCTGCGTCGCTACCGGCAAGGGATGCTGTATGCGAGATCGTGGCGGCACGGGCTTGATCAGACCGACCAATCTTCAAGGCGACGATGGGTTTGCCCAGTTCTGTTGCCCGCCGGGCCAGTGCCTCGAACGCGCGCAGATCGCCGATCCCCTCGATATGCAGCCCCAGCGCGGTAACGCGGCTGTCTTCCAGCAATGCTTGTCCGATCTCGGCCAACCCGGTCTGTGCCTGATTGCCCGCTGTGACCACGTAAGCAACAGGCAAGCCGCGCCTCTGCATGGTCAGATTGATCGCGATGTTTGAGCTTTGGGTGATGATCGCCACACCACTGTCGCAACGCGTCGTACCGTGTTGGTCAGGCCAAAGCGCGGCGCCGTCCAACAGGTTCAGAAGCCCGTAACAGTTGGGACCGATGATCGGCATGTCCCCGGCAGCCTCCAGAAGCGCCTGTTCCAGAGCCGCGCCGTCCAGGAGCTCGGCGCTGGCTTCGCGAAAGCCAGAGGCAAAGCAGATTGCACCCCCTGCACCGACAGCAGACAGCGCGGCAACGGCCTCGATGGTTACGTTTCGGTTCACACCGATAAAGCTTGCATCGGGCGCAGAGGGGAGCGTTTCGATTGAGGGGTAAGTGGCCAGCCCACCGACTTCGGGTTTCGTCGGGTGGACGGGCCAGATGTCGCCCTGAAAGCCCACTTTGCGGCATTGCTCGATCACATTGGCGCACCAGACTCCACCGCCAATCACAGCGATGGAGCGCGGGCGAAGAAGCCGGTTGAGGCGACCCATCTTAGGCTCCCAATGGCCGGAACAGGTCGCGGCTGATGATGTGGCGCTGGATTTCTGATGTACCGTCCCAGATCCGCTCGACGCGGGCATCGCGCCAGAAGCGCTCAATCGGGAAGTCGTCCATCAGCCCCATGCCGCCGAAGACCTGCAGGCTTGCGTCGGTCACGCGGGCGAGCATTTCAGATGCATAAAGCTTGGCCGAGGCGATCTCGCGGTTTGCGGGCAGGTTCTGGTCCAGCCGCCACGCGCCCGAAAGGGTCAGCCAGTCGGCGGCGTCGATCTCGGTGATCATGTCGGCGATCTGAAAACTGACGCCCTGAAACTTGGCGATCGGCTGGCCGAATTGTTTACGCTCGGCAGCGTAGTCCAGCGCCAGATCGAAGCAGCGACGCGCGCGCCCGACGCAGAAGGCTGCAACCGTCAGGCGGGTGGCGTAAAGCCATTCGTTCATCACTGCGAAACCGCCGTCAACCTCGCCCAGTACCTGCGCATCGGGCAGGCGGCAATTGTCGAAATCGAGCACATAGTTCTTGTAACCGCGATGGCTGACGGACTTGTAGCCCTCGCGCACTTCAAAGCCGGGCGTTCCACGATCCACAAGGAAGCAGGTGATGCGTTTCTTTGGCCCCTTGGGGGTGTCGTCCACACCGGTCGCGATGAAAACAATAAAGAAATCAGCGTGTTCTGCGCCAGAGATAAAGTGCTTGGATCCGTTCAGAACCCAGTCGCCGCCATCCCGCACCGCGTTGGCTTTCATGCCACGCACATCCGATCCTGCATCTGGTTCGGTCATGGCAAGCGCGTCCATCTTTTCGCCCCGCACGGCGGGCAGCAGGTAGCGTTCGCGCTGGTCGCCGTCACAGGCCATCAGGATGTTCTGGGGCCGCCCGAAAAAATGGGTCAGCGCCATCGAGCCGCGTCCAAGCTCACGCTCGACCAGCGTGAAGTCGAGGTGGGACAGACCCGCACCGCCGACCTCTTCCGGGAAGTTGCAGGCGTAGAATCCCAGATCAATGCATTTCTGCTTGATCTCCATCCCCAGCTCATGCGGCACCTGACCCGTGCGCTCGACCTCGGCCTCATGCGGGTAGATCTCGTTTTCCACGAACGACCGCACGGTCGAGACGATCATCTCTTGTTCTTCAGACAATCCGAAATGCATCACGCGTCTCCTTTGGCGTGTAGTTTGGCCAGCGCCTCGACGCGTGCTTCGACGGCGGGGGCTGGCGGGCAGGATTTGCGGGTGTTCAGGTCCACATGCAGCAGGAACTGGTCGCACGTGGCGAGAGTTCCGCCGTCCGAGGCGCGCTTCATCTCGTGCCACAGGCGCAGTTTCTTGCCTTCGCCCAGCGTGATGGTGCTGTCGACATAGACCGCTTCGCCCGCGTGGCATTCATCCAGATACTTGATGGTGGTCTCGGCAGTGAAATAGCTCAACCCCGAGGCGATATAGTCCGCATCCGCGCCCACATGGATCATCACGCGGTCGGCGGCGTCCGAGAATACCTGCCCATAACGTCCCTCATTCATGTGGCCGTTATAGTCCGTCCAGTCGATGGGAACGTCACGCGCGACGGTACGCATTGGCGTCTCATCTGACATGGCAGGCCACAGACCTGTCTCGTGGTTCCGGATCACGCGCCCCGCGCCAGAGCCTTCGCCCCGCGCTTTCAGAGCGCGCAGCATCGACACGAGGTTGTCATCGCGCAGGCGTTCCAATTCGCGGATCGACATGTGGCCGGATTGGGCGTCAGACTGGCCCGCGATCAGGTCGACAAGTTCGTCCGTGAACTCGGGGACGTCCATCAGTTTGGTCCAGGGCCATGACAGGCAGGGGCCGAACTGCGCCATGAAATGCTTCATGCCAGCTTCGCCACCAGCCACGCGGTAGGTTTCAAACAGGCCCATTTGCGCCCAGCGAAGGCCAAAGCCCATGCGGATGGCCTCGTCGATTTCTTCGGTGGTGGCGATGCCGTCTTTGACCAGCCACAGCGCCTCGCGCCAGACCGCTTCAAGGAACCGATCCGCGATATGGGCGTCGATTTCCTTGCGGACAGTCAGGGGGAACATGCCGATCCCGCGCAGAATATCAGCGGCTCGGGCGCAGGTGTCTGCGTCGCCAACCAGTTCGATCAGCGGCAGAAGATAGACAGGATTGAACGGGTGCGCGACCACGGCGCGCGCGCCTTTTTCATTCAATTCCGAAGGCTTGAAACCTGAAGTGGATGAGCCGATGATGGCTGTTTCGGGGGCCAATTCCATCAGGCTCGCGTGTACCTTGTGCTTCAGGTCGAGCCGTTCCGGTACGCTTTCCTGCACCCAGTCGGCGTCCGCGACAGCCTCGGGCAGACTAGCGTGATAGGTCAGTTTACCTTCGGTTGGCAACGCGGTTTCATAGAGCCCTGGTAGCGCGCGGCGCGCATTGTCCATGACTTCGCTGATTTTGCGTTCAGCCTCGGGGTCCGGGTCGAACACGGCGACGTCCCAACCGTTCAAAAGGAAGCGCGCGGCCCATCCGCCGCCGATCACGCCACCGCCAATAATCGCTGCTTTCATTGTCGTCTATCCTACCAAGCTTTCAGTATGTCCATCGACGGCCAAGGCCTGACCCGAGACCTTGGAGCTGGCGTCCGACGCCAAGAAAAGCGCCGTGTCTGCCAGATCGTCTGCCGTGACCCATGTTTTCATCGCCACGCCCGTGACATAGCGTTTGCGCAGTTCTTCCGGGTCCAACCCGTGTGCCTCGGCCTCACGGGTGATCACCCGCTCCATGCGCGGGCCTTCGACGGCTCCAGGGCAAAGCGCGTTTACGCGGACGCCATAGGGGCCAAGCTCGGAGGCTAGCGTTTTCATCAAACCGATCACGCCCCATTTTGCCGTCGCGTATGGGGATCGCATCGGATAGCCCCAAAGCCCCGCCGTCGAGGAGGTCAGGAGCATACTTCCGTTGCCTTGTTCCTTCATGTGACGCGCCGCCCAGCCACAGGCCAGGAACGCGCCGTCCAGATTGGCCGAAATGCAGGCGCGCCAATCCTCAAGCGACAGATCCTCGATCGGGCCTGCCGGGCCGCCGGTGCCGGCATTGGCACAGAGCATATCGACACCGCCCCAATCACTGTCGAGTTGGTCAAATAGCACCTGCATCTCGCCGGGTTGTGTGACATTGGCCGCGACCGAAATCACCCCCCGCAGGGCGCTTGCAGTTTCTGCCAACGCCTCTGCGTCCATGTCGCAGATCGCGACCTTGGCCCCAGCCGCGTGGAAGCGGCGGGCGAAACACGCGCCAATGCCGCTGCCGCCGGCGGTGATCAGAACGCGCTTTCCTTCAAGCCCGTTCATACAGGCGCTCGTTTGGTCAGACCCAGTTTCTCGCGTACTTCGGCGGGGCCGATGATGCGTGCGCCCATACCCTCGACCACGCCGCGGGCGCGCTCGACCAGTTGCGCGTTGGTGGCCAAGACGCCTTTATCGAGCCACAGGTTGTCCTCAAGCCCGACGCGCACGTTGCCCCCTGCCAGCACCGAGGCAGCCGCATAGGCCATCTGGTTCCGTCCCAGCGAGAAGGCCGAGAAGGTCCAATCGTCCGGCACGTTGTTCACCATTGCCATGAAGGTGTTCAAATCATCCGGTGCGCCCCACGGCACACCCATGCACAGCTGTACAAGGGCGTTGGGTTCCAAGATGCCTTCTTTCACGAGCTCTTTGGCGAACCAGAGATGGCCGGTGTCGAAGGCCTCGATCTCGGGCTTCACGCCGAGATCGGTCATCATCTGGCCCATCGCACGCAGCATGCCGGGGGTGTTGGTCATCACATAATCCGCTTCCGCGAAGTTCATCGTGCCGCAATCCAGTGTGCAGATTTCGGGCAGGCATTCAGCCACATGCGCGACGCGTTCCTCGGCGCCAATCATGTCCGTGCCATTGGCGTTCACGGGGAAGGGCGCATCGGTCGGTCCAAACACGATATCGCCACCCATCCCGGCGGTCAGGTTCAGAACCACGTCGACTTCTGCGTCGCGAATGCGGTCGGTGACTTCGCGATACAGTTTCAGATCGCGCGAAGGCGTGCCGGTTTCGGGGTCACGCACGTGGCAGTGAACTACGGCGGCACCTGCTTTAGCGGCCTCGATGGCGCTGTCAGCGATTTCCTTGGGGCTGCGTGGCACATGGGGCGAACGGTCCTGCGTGCTGCCCGAGCCGGTCACAGCGGCAGTGATAAAAACTTCGCGGTTCATTTGAAGCGGCATCCTGTTCCCTCCTGATGCGGAATTTCACCTGTTCATCACATGGGGAATTGACGGATAGTACCGTGCGGAATTAGTTGAGAGTATGCAGATTTGGTATAAATCCGACTCCAGAACGCGGGAAATTGCGTTTCTCCTGTTCGACAGGTTCTCGAACCTTGCGCTTGCAAACCTGTTGGAGCCGCTGCGGGCAACCAACACGTTGTTGGGGCGTGAGGCGTATCGCTGGCGCATTGTGACGCCGGATGATGAAGTGGCGCATACCTCAAGCGGTTTGCCAATCATGCCCACGGCGCGCTTGGCAGATATTGACAGGGGGGACGTGGTTTATGCCGTGGCAAGTTATGACCATGTTCGCCACTCAACTGCGCAGACACGCAGGGTTTTACGCGGTTTGGCGGGGCGATTCTCATCCGTTGCAGGAGTTGATGCGGGATGCTGGCTGTTGGGGGCGGCAGGGCTGCTGGATGGGTATCGTGCAACCATTCACTTCGATTTGCAGGATGCCTTTGCTGAACAGTTCACCGACATCGAGGTCGAGCGCGCCCGATGGTTGCAGGACCGTGACCGGATCACCTGCAGTGGGGGGATGGCGGCGTATGAACTGACCTGTGAGTTGATCGGGCAGGATCACGGTGCTGCCATTTTGCTAGAGATCAATCAGATGTTCATGTCCGAGAACGCCACCGCGCCACAGATCGTCGCGCGTGCGCGCTCGGACCGCCGTGTGGACACATGCCTGCGCGCGATGGAAGCCAATATCGAGGTCCCGCTGACCATTCCTGCATTGGCGCGACTGTCGGGCTGTCGGCAACGCGATCTCGAGGCGCGTTTCGAACGCCACTTCGGGGCATCACCCCGCAAGGTCTATCGACGCCTGCGTCTGAACGCGGCGCGACGGATGCTGGAAGCGGGCGGATTGTCGGTTGCGGAAGTCTCGCTTCGATCAGGATACGCGGATGCCAGCGCCTTTGCCCGGGCGTTCCGGCAAGAGTTCGGTTTGACGCCATTGGCGGTTGCGCGCGGCGAACTGGTCAGGGCAGGGGTGTCACGCCGATGATCGCGCTGTGGACATACAAGAGCAGAAGATAGATGGCGATGCCAATGCAGACGCGCATCAGGCCGGACCATGTGATTGCGATGTCTCGCTGTGTGTGTGACAGATGCTGCCAATTCTCGAGGCCCAGAAGCCTTTGATTGCGTTTGTCGATGATCCGCTTTCCAAGGAATGAGAAGCTGGCAAGCAGGCCGAAAAGGATCACATGGGCGAGATTGCCATTGGGGATCAGGTGGCCCAATGACCACAATAGTAACGCAGCCAGAAGTGGGTGGCGCACCCAGCCGATGATGCCTGCGGTGCGCGGATCAAACTGATCATTGTTGCCGCCGCCGAAAGACAACGGGTTCGGGCGTCCGATTGCCAAAGACGCGATCAACACCGCGCCTGCCATTGCGATTAGCGTCACGTAGTTCTGCCAAGGCGCCCAAGGCCACAGCTCGACAAAGGGCGTGTGGTTTGCGGCGATGATCACAAAGCTGAGGGTCGCGATGGACAGCGTAGAATAGCCCAGCGTGAAGCCGCGCGCGCCCAGGTGCGCGACGACCCTCGCCTTGTTGGTAGGACGCACGGGGATCGAATGCGTCAGGAAAAACACCAGAATCGCAATGATATAGATGGCCCAATCCAGCATGATGCCTCCGCTATCGATCAAAAGTGCCGCAACTTGCCTTGGACTAGTGCGCGGTGCGGAACTCTTCCAGGAAACTGGCACATCCCGTCAATGCGGCATAGTCATCTGTGACCAGACGGATCGGGAACTGATCCAGGAACGGACCAAACCGTCCTTTGTCATACCACGCTGCCTCGAAACCCGTCTTATCTAGCCACGGCGCAATCGCACGGGACATGCCGCCCACCAGATAGATCCCGCCAAAGGGCAGGGTGGTCAGGGCCAGATCCCCCAGAACGGTGCCGAGGATGCAGCTGAACAGGTTGATTGCCTCTTTCGCCTTGTCGTTACCAGCTTCAGCATCGGCAAAAACCTGTGCGGATTTCACGCCGATCGGCTGCCCTGCACGATGACAGAGCCAGTCGTGGCAATGTCCAAGCCCGCGCCCGGACAGCGCGTCTTCGATTGCAGCGTGACTGAAACGGCTGCGCAGATACTGAGCAAAAGCAAGCTGATCTGCAGTGCTGACGGGCAGGGTGGCATGACCACTTTCGGCTGGCGGCACAAGCCGCCCACCTGAAGTGTGATAGGCCACTGCCGAGTTGAACCCGGTGCCAATTCCGACCACCAGATGGGCGGCCTCGGGACTGGCGTTCTGGCCTGATCGGATGATTTCGACTTTGGCCGGGTCAAGAGAGCCGACCGCATGGGCCTGCGCTTGCAAGTCATTGAGAACATGCGCATCCGGTGCACCGGTTGCCTGCGTCAAGGACGGGCAATCAATCGACCAGTCCAGATTGGTCAGGCGCCCCTCTCCATCGCGCACCGGCCCAGCGATAGCGACGGCGGCCTGCTCGAACATCACCGTGTCATGGCTGTTCCGGTAGGCCGAAAGGATGTCGGTCAGGCTGTCGTGGCCCGCATTGGCGAATTTGCGAATGCTGTCTGGCAGAACCTGCCCGTCGCGCGCGATGGCTACGCGGGTGTTGGTGCCGCCGACATCCGCGACGATCGAGTGGTGGGGCATCAGCTGTTCAAAGCCTCTTTGATAGCGCTAAACGATGCCTTCGGATAACGGTTTAAGGACATCCAGTCCACATGTATCAGGCCAAACCTTGGTGCGTATCCCGCGGCCCACTCGTAATTGTCTAAAAGAGACCAGATAAAATACCCTTTAACGGGTATGCCTCGTGCCAATGCCTCTTGAACTTGCGCCAGATGAGCTTGCAGGTAAGCGATGCGATCGGGATCTGAGAGAGGATCGCCCGAGAGTTCAGCTTGCCCGGCCATCCCATTTTCGGTGACGTAGATCGGCAGGTCGCCTGTGTACTCGCGCTGGATCATCGTCAGGAAATGGGACAGGCCTTCCGGGTAGACCTCCCAGTTCATGGCGGTTTTCGGAAGTGGGCCTTCGACGTCGATTGTTGCGGGCCACGGGGCGCCCGTGGGCGCTGCATCGTAAAGTTTGCGGGTGTAATAGTTCAGGCCGATCCAATCGATGGGTTGGGTGATCGTGTTGAAATCATCCTGCCACCCGTCTGGCAAATGCGCGCCGAGGCCCTCCAGGACGTCATCCGGGTAGCAGCCCTTGGTGATGCCCGAGATGAAGAAACGGTTATAGATCGCGTCTTGAACCCGTGCCGCATTGCGTGAGGCTTCTGTCTTTTTGGCGGGTGCTGCGAACTCCATATTGCAAACGGCGCCAAGGTTACTCATGCCCAGCCCGCGCATGACCTGCGTCGCGCGCCCGTGGGCCAATAACACGTGATGCATGGCGCGGGCGGTGGCGCGGATGTCGCGCAGGCCCGGCGCATGTGCGCCTTCGAAATGCGACAGCCACGTCACGCACCACGGTTCGTTGATCGGGGCGGCGGACCAGACGCGATCGCCGATGCGGGACATCAGGATCTCGGTGTAGTCGGCAAACCAGTTCGCGATGTCGCGATTGCGCCAGCCCCCCAGATCAGACAGCGCCGACGGAAGCTCCCAGTGATACAGTGTCGCGGCGGGTTTGATCCCGCGCTCGAGCAACCCATCTATCAGGCGATCATAGAAATCCAAGCCTTGCGCATTTGGCGTACCGCGCCCGTCAGGCAAGACACGCGCCCAGCTTGTCGAAAAGCGATAGACGTCGAACCCGGCGGCTTTCAGGAGGTCCAAATCTTCGTCCATCCGGTTCAGGTGATCGCAGGCGATGGATCCGTTTTCGGCTCCGGCGACATTGCCGGGGGTCGCAGCGAAATCGTCCCAGTGGGTGCGTCCAGCACCGCCTTGGGCGTGGCCTTCGATCTGATAGGCCGAGGTCGCAGCCCCGAACAGAAAATCAGACGGAAAATCAGAGCGATGTGGCAGCATCAGTCTTGTTCCTTCGGTTTTGGTTTTGGTGTTAGCCGCGGCGGGCGGGGCCCGTGGACATGCCCAGCGTTAGCTCGGCCTCAAGCAACAGCTCGGTCGGGCTGTCCTTTCCGTTGATGATGTCGATCAGCATTTGTGCTGCACGCCGCCCGGCCTCGCGCACTGACGACCGGGTGGCGGTATAGACGGGGATGTCCGAGCCATTACGGAAATAGCTGAGGTCATCGTCATAAGTGATCAGCGACACATCACGTCCCAGTGTCAGGCCAAGTTCTTCGATCCCGCGGCGCACCCCGATGGCCATGATCATCGAGCTGACCAAGATCGCGGTCGGGCGATCCGGGCGCGCCAGAAGGGTGCGCGTCAGGTCATGGCCTTGTGCCTCGGTCATTTCGCCGGAAAACATCAAGGATGGATCAGGGTCGACCCCACGCGAGGCAAGGGCAGCTTCATATCCGGCGCGCCTGCGCGCGGCGAAGTCCATATGCTCAAGCCCGTTCAGAAGGGCAATCCGCTGGTGGCCTAGATCCAGCAACAGCTCGGTCGCGCGTTGGAACGCGCGTGTGTTGTTTACGTCGACCCATGCATAAGGCGCCGTCGCGTTCGAGCTGCGTCCGTGCACCACATAGGGCAGGCCCAGATCATTCAGGAAGGGGATACGTTGGTCGTTCAGACTTGGCGCGTGGATGATCAGCCCATCCACATTTCGCTTGGTGGCAAAGCTGCGATAGGCCTGTTCCTCATCGTCATCCGATACTACGGACATCAGCATGTCATAGCCATTGCGTGAGTACACTTCGCCCGCGCCAGCCGTGAAGTCTGCGAAGATCGGGTTCACCATCTCATGCTTCGCGCTGATGGGAATCACATGCCCGATGGCCATCGCGCGGCCCGTCGCCAGCGCGCGGGCGCGGGTGTTTGGGGCGTATCCATGGGCGTGTGCGGCCGCGGCAACCTTCTTGCGCGTGGCCTCGGATACTTCGGGGTAGCCGTTCAAGGCGCGGCTGACCGTGGTCGGCGAAAGCCCGAGTAGATCAGAGAGTTCCTTGAGGGTCATGCGTAAATTCCAAAGCGGTTTGGTAGTGTGAGTTGGTCATCGACCAGGGGATTGCTTCCTACGCTATTCCCTAAAAACCATATATGTAAAGGTTAAAGTGAAGAAAGTGATGGCGCTAACATTGCTGTTGACAGGAATCGGATAACGGGTAACTGTGAAGCATTCAAAGCGCTTTGGGAAAATTGAAGTTCCGCAGGGCGCAACCGGTTTTCCGGTCTAATCATCATCGGGTTCGATGAAATGTCGTGGGAGGACATTATGAAGAACGTGTTTTACGCAAGCGCTGCCGCGTTGGCCTTGTCGGCTGGTGCTGGATATGCCGACGGGCACTTGAAGTTTGCTCCGGGGGACGGGGCGTTTACCTGGGATAGTTTTGAAGCCCTGAAGTCGATGGATCTGTCGGGCGAGACGATTACCGTGCTTGGCCCTTGGCTTGGACCGGACAAAGAATTGGTGGAAAGCGTGATCGCCTATTTCGAGCACGCAACCGGCGCGGATGTGCTGTATTCCGGTTCGGACAGTTTCGAGCAGCAGATCGTGATTGATGCCGAAGCTGGCAGCGCACCCAACATTGCGGTGTTCCCTCAGCCGGGACTCGCCGCAGATTTGGCCTCAAAAGGCTTTCTGTCTGCTTTGCCGGATGGAACGGCGGACTGGGTACGTGACAACTATGCGGCAGGTCAAAGCTGGGTGGATCTGGGCACCTATGCAGGGAAAGACGGCAACGCCGCACACTATGGTTTCTTCTACAAGGTCGATCTGAAGTCGCTGGTTTGGTATGTACCCGAAAACTTTGAAGATGCGGGCTATGACGTGCCGCAGTCGATGGAAGAGTTGAAGGCGTTGACCGATCAGATTGTGGACGATGGTGGTGTTCCGTGGTGCATCGGTCTGGGGTCCGGCGGGGCCACCGGCTGGCCGGCGACCGACTGGGTTGAGGACATGATGCTGCGCACGCAGACACCGGCCGACTATGATGCTTGGGTATCCAACGACCTGAAATTCGACGATCCCAAAGTGGTCGCTGCAATCGAAGAGTTCGGCGCGTTTGCGCGTAATGATGCCTATGTTTCAGGTGGGGCAGGTGCCGTGGCGACCACCGACTTCCGCGATAGCCCGCAGGGGATGTTCGCGTCGCCGCCGCAGTGTTACATGCACCGTCAGGCCAGCTTTATTCCAAGCTTCTTCCCAGAGGGGACTGAAGTGGGCGTAGATGCGGACTTCTTCTACTTCCCAGCCTACGAAGGGAAAGACTTGGGCAAACCCGTTTTGGGTGCCGGTACGTTGTGGGCGATTACCTCTGACAGCAAGGGCGCTCAGGCATTTATGGACTTCCTGAAATCCCCCATCGCGCACGAAGTATGGATGGCTCAGACCGGGTTCCTGACCCCGCATAAGGGTGTGAACACCGGCGTCTACACGGACCCGACTGTCGCAAAGATGAACGACATCCTGCTGAATGCAGACACGTTCCGCTTCGACGGATCGGACCTGATGCCGGGTGCGATTGGTGCGGGCGTCTTCTGGACCGGTATGGTTGATTATGCAGGCGGTAAAGACGCGGCCGAGGTTGCGGCCTCGATCCAGTCGACATGGGACTCGATCAAGTAAATCGGATCTGAAAAAACGATCCCTCGGCGGCAGGATCGCCGGGGGACTGTCCAAATCGAGTGGCCGTTCGGTTGGAAGGGGGAGCCATGCAACAGGCAATCTTCGCGATATCCACAATCATCATCGGTGTCTTTGGGTGCGTCGCCTATTTCTATTTCTCAAACGTCATTCTGGATCGGCTTCTGCCCGCCAAGGGGCCAAATGCCGGGCGCAACATCAACCGGGCGAATGCCATTCGTCCTTGGCTGTTCGTCTTCCCCGCATTGGCGATCCTGTCGATTTACCTGCTCTATCCGGTGTTCTCGACGGCCTACCTGTCGCTGCATGATAGCAGCGGAGATTTCGTCGGAGCTGGCAACTACACATGGCTTGCTCAGGACGAGAAATTTCGAGAAAGCCTCGTAAACAATCTGCTTTGGCTCCTCGTTGTGCCCGCTGCCTCGACCTTTTTCGGACTGGTTGCAGCTGGGCTGACAGACCGCATCAAGTGGGGACAGGCGGCGCAAAGCCTTGTGTTCATGCCTATGGCGATCAGCTTTGTTGGTGCGGCGGTGATCTGGAAGTTCATCTATGACTATCGAGGTGACAATCAGGGCGAGCAAATCGGCCTTCTGAACGCTTTGGTTCAGGCGTTCGGGGGCGACCCACAAGCGTGGATCACACTGCCGTTCTGGAACAACTTCTTCCTGATGGCGATCTTGATCTGGATTCAGACGGGCTTTGCGATGGTGATCCTGTCGGCCGCTTTGAAAGGCATCAGCGAAGAAACGATCGAGGCCGCCTATCTGGATGGCGCCAGCCCGCTTCAAGTCTTCTTCAAGATCAAGATCCCGCAGATCTGGGGCACGATTGCGGTGGTGTGGACGACGATCACGGTGACCGTTCTGAAGGTTTTCGACATCGTTTTCGCCATGACCAACGGCCAATGGGGTACTCAGGTACTGGCCAATCTCATGTATGACTGGATGTTCCGTGGATCCCCGGATTTCGGGCGCGGATCGGCCATCGTGGTGGTGATCATGCTTCTGGTGACGCCGGTCATGGTCTGGAACATCTACAACGCACACAAGGAGACACGCTGATGGATATGGCAGGAGGCAAATCCCGCCTGACATGGGCGGTCAACCTGTCGGCAGCCCTGCTAGTGCTGCTGTGGGTGATCCCGACGGTTGGGCTGTTGATCAGTTCGTTTCGGGATCGGGACGCGATCTCGACCTCGGGCTGGTGGACGGCCTTGTCTGCGTCGGAAAAGAACGTGATTGAACGTGCCTTGGCGCCGGATGAAGCCAAGCCGGAAGGTGATCTGTGGGTGATCGAAGGGCAGGTGTTGGAAGGGCAGGGCGTAACCGTCACCGCCTTTGGCATCACCTCGAAAGAACCCGAGGCGTTTACTCCCGGCGATACCGCAACTCATGCGCGGGGACATAAGATCACGGTGCAGTCGGATGGGCACTATCGTATTGAATATGAGGAAGAACCTAGCGGAAATCGAGGGCAACGTCTGTTTGTGCGGGCTGAAACGCCACCCGGCTTCACGCTGGACAATTACCGCGAGGTTCTCTTTGCCGAGGGCATGGGCCAGTCGCTGATGAACACGCTGACCGTGACCATCCCGGCCACCATCATCCCGGTGCTGGTCGCCGCCTTCGCCGCCTATGCGCTTGCGTGGATGGAGATGCCGGGCCGGGCGCTTCTAGTTGCCTCCGTGGTCGGCCTGCTGGTCGTGCCACTGCAGGTCGCCTTCATTCCGCTGTTGAAACTTCATAACGGGGTCGGATTGGGCAAAGGCTATCTAGGCATTTGGCTGGCGCACACCGGGTTCGGATTGCCCCTGGCGGTCTTCCTCTTGCGCAATTACATGGTCGGACTGCCGGGCGAGATCATCGAAAGCGCCCGTGTGGACGGGGCCACAGATTTCCAGATCTTCCGCCGCATCATCTTGCCGCTTTCTTTCCCGGCGCTGGCATCCTTCGCGATCTTCCAGTTCCTGTGGGTCTGGAACGACCTTCTGGTCGCCAAAGTCTTCCTTGGCACCGGTGAGGACGAGCTGGTCATGACCGGCCGTATCGTCGAACTGCTTGGCTCGCGCGGGGGCGATTGGGAAATCCTCGCGGCCTCGGCCTTTGTCTCGATCGCAGTGCCAATCTTCGTTTTCTTCTCACTCCAACGCTATCTCGTGCGCGGCCTGCTGGCCGGTTCCGTCAAAGGGGGCTGACACATGAACGCAACCGTTTCTCAACAGGATATGAGACACCTGACCAAGGACCCCGATTGGTGGCGTGGCGCGGTGATCTATCAGGTCTATCCGCGCAGCTATCAAGACGACAATGGCGACGGGATCGGCGATCTGGTGGGGATCACCCGCCGCCTGCCGCATATCGCGTCACTGGGCGTGGATGCGGTCTGGATCTCGCCCTTCTTCAAATCGCCGATGAAGGATTTCGGCTATGATGTGTCCGATTACTGTGACGTGGACCCCATGTTCGGATCGCTGTCTGATTTCGACCAGCTGATCAGCGCCGCGCATGGGCTGGGGCTGAAGGTGATGATCGATCTGGTGCTCAGCCATACCTCGGACCAGCATGCATGGTTTCAGGAAAGCCGTCAGGATCGCGAGAATGACAGGGCCAACTGGTATGTTTGGGCCGAGCCGAAGCCCGATGGGACTGCGCCGACAAACTGGCTGTCGATCTTCGGCGGCTCGGCGTGGCAATGGAACGGGAAACGGCAGCAGTATTATATGCACAATTTCCTGACCTCGCAGCCCGATCTGAATTTCCACGAACCCGAGGTGCAAGAGGCGCTTTTGGACGTGGCCCGGTTCTGGCTGGAGCGTGGAGTAGATGGGTTCCGTCTGGATACGATCAACTTCTACACCCACGACGCCCAACTGCGCGACAACCCTCCGTTGGCGCCCGAGGATCGCAACAGCACCATTGCGCCTGCGGTGAACCCCTATAACCATCAGGAGCATCTCTACGACAAAAACCGGCCCGAGACGCTGGAGTTCCTACGCAAACTGCGTGCGGTGATGGAACCCTATGGTGCTGCGGCCGTGGGCGAAGTGGGCGACGCCCAACGCGGGCTGGAGATCATGGGCGAGTACACGCGTGGCGATGACCTGGTGCAGATGTGCTATGCGTTCGAGTTGCTGTCGGGGGACCAACCTGACGCGGCCCGCGTCGCGGAAGTGATGCACAAAGTGGCCGAGGTCGCACCGGATGGATGGGCCTGTTGGGCCTATTCGAACCATGACGTCGCCCGCCACGCCACCCGCTGGGACTTGTCCGATCAAGCACAACGTCTGTTCGTGACCCTTCTGATGTCCCTGCGTGGATCGGCTTGCATCTATCAGGGCGAAGAGCTTGGTCTGGCCGAGGCCGATGTCGCCTTCGAAGACCTGCAAGACCCCTATGGCATTGAATTCTGGCCAGAATTCAAGGGTCGCGACGGTTGCCGCACGCCAATGGTGTGGTCGGCAAATGCGCCACAAGGTGGGTTCTCGTCCAGTGCCAACACATGGCTGCCGGTCGCTGCGGACCATCTGCCCTTGGCGGTCGATCAGGCTGAAACGCGTAATGACGCGCTGATCCACCACTATCGCGATGTCATCGCTCTCCGTCGTGCCCATCCCGCCCTCGCCAAAGGCGAGATGCTGAACCTTGTCGCAGACGGACCGCTGTTGCAGTTCGAACGCCAGCACGGGGATGACCGGATCCTGTGTCAGTTCAATCTTGGTACTGCGCTGATCACGACTGACCGGCCCAGTGGGGATTGGCAGGTGCTAATCGGGGACAGCGACAGCGACATCCCGGCGTGGGGCGCGCGGATCATGAAAAAGAAAGAGGTGTAGCCATGGCCGATTTGAAACTGACAGACGTTGTCAAAAGCTATGGCGACGTGAACGTCCTGAACGACATTAATCTGGACATTCAAACCGGCGAGTTGATCGTCTTCGTTGGTCCCTCTGGCTGCGGAAAGTCGACGCTTCTACGCATGATCGCAGGGCTGGAAAAGATCACCGATGGCATGTTGGAAATCGACGGGCAGGTGGTGAACGATGTGCCCCCCAGCCAACGCGGCATTGCGATGGTGTTCCAGTCCTATGCGCTCTATCCGCATATGACGGTGCGCGACAACATGGCCTTTGCGCTGAACATCGCGAAGAAGCCGAGGGCAGAAATTGACGCCGCCGTAGACCATGCCGCCAAGGCGTTGCAACTGGAACCTTATCTGGACCGCCTGCCGAAAGCGCTGTCCGGTGGGCAGCGCCAGCGGGTGGCGATTGGCCGCGCGATTGTGCGCGACCCCAAGGTCTACCTGTTTGATGAACCGCTCTCGAACTTGGATGCCGCCCTTCGGGTCGCCACACGGATTGAAATCTCGCAGCTGAAAGAGGCTATGCCTGAGAGTACCATGATCTATGTGACCCACGATCAGGTCGAGGCGATGACGCTGGCTGATCGCATCGTGGTTCTGGCCAACAAGGGGATCGCGCAGGTGGGTAGTCCGCTTGAGCTGTATGAACGCCCCCGGACCGAGTTCGTGGCGCAGTTCATCGGATCACCTGCCATGAATCTTCTTCCGGGCAAGATCACGGCCACTGGCGATAAAACGCAGGTGACGCTGGATGCTGGTGGCGTCGCGGTGACCGAGATCACCACGACCGAGGCCGACATGGGGCGCGTGGTCAATCTGGGTATCCGGCCTGAGGATTTCGTGCTGGCCGAGGGCGATGCGATCTTTGAAGGCGCGGTCGAAATCGTCGAGGCCTTGGGTGAGGTGTCGCTACTGTACATCCCTGCCAAATTGTCGGTGGGCGAGGGCGCGGACAGCGCCAACCAGACGCATCTGATCGCCAAGCTTCCCGGCATTCATGGCGAGCTGAAAGGCCAATCTGTGCGCCTGACGGCAGACCCGTCGAAGCTTCAGATATTTGCCGACGGCGTAACAATGCGGACCTGAGGATCAACCGCTCTCTTTCAATCCACTCACACAGCAAAGGGGCTGCAGGGGTTCGAACTCTGCAGCCCTTTCTATTGGGGCAGGTATCCCATCCGCGCTTGCTCATCCGCGCCCCTGTTGATATTGCGAGGGACGAGATTTCGGACAGGGAACACACCCATGCGGGCAGAGGCTCAGAACAACGTTGATGCAATCGAAAAATCCCTGGCACTTTTGCGGCAGCGGATCGGTTGGGAAACGGCTGAACATCGTCTTGAGGAATTCAACGCGATGACTGAGGACCCGGACCTGTGGAATGACCCCGACCGGGCGCAAAAGCTGATGCGCGAACGTCAGTCGCTTTTGGACAGCGTGAACAGCTATAAATCCATGGCGCAGGACATGCAGGACAATATTGACCTGATCGAACTGGGCGAGATGGAAGAAGATGAAGAGGTCGTCGAGGACGCCGAAGCATCGCTGAAGGCACTGGTCGAAAAGGCCGCCGCCGCCGAGCTAGAAGCGCTGCTGGACGGCGAGGCCGACAGCAACGACACCTTCCTCGAAATCAACTCAGGCGCCGGCGGTACAGAGAGCTGCGACTGGGCATCCATGCTGGCGCGGATGTATGTCCGCTGGGCGGAAAAGCACGGCTATAAGGTCGAGCTTCAATCTGAAAGCGCAGGCGAAGAGGCGGGCATCAAATCTGCCGCCTATAAGATTTCTGGGCACAACGCCTATGGCTGGCTGAAATCGGAAAGCGGCGTGCACCGTTTGGTGCGGATTTCGCCTTATGACTCGGCCGCTAAACGTCACACTTCGTTCAGCTCGGTCTGGGTCTATCCCGTGGTCGACGACAATATCGAGATCGAGGTAAACCCGTCCGACATTCGTATCGACACCTACCGCTCGTCCGGTGCTGGTGGTCAGCACGTGAACACGACGGACTCGGCGGTACGGATCACCCACCTTCCGACCGGCGTTGTCACCACCAGCTCGGAAAAATCGCAGCACCAGAACCGCGACATCGCCATGAAAGCGCTGAAATCGCGCCTGTATCAGATGGAGCTGGACCGTCGGAACGCCGCGATCAACGAAGCGCATGAAAATAAGGGCGATGCGGGCTGGGGCAACCAGATCCGTTCGTACGTACTGCAGCCCTACCAGATGGTGAAAGACCTGCGTACGGGTCACGAGACCTCGGATACCAAAGGTGTTCTGGACGGCGATCTGGACGCATTCATGGCATCGGTTCTGGCGCAAGACGTGGCCGGCAAATCGCGGTCCGAGGCCAACGCGGAGGACTAAGCCCGCGCTGAGAGATTCAGCAAAGCCCGGGTCAGACCCTCTGGCCGGGGCTTTGTTGTAGCAGGGGGTTATCTGTCGATATTCGCCGCCATGATCGCGATGGCCTGCTGATAGACCGTCGCCGCATTCCATTCCTTGATCACGCGGAAATTCGGTTGGCCCTCTTGATAGCCTTTGCCCCGCTTCCAGCCTTTCTTGCGTAGGAAGTTTGCGGTGGTGGCCATCGCATCTGCCAGATTGTACAGATCCACGCGCCCATCGCCCGAGGCATCGACCCCGTATTTATCGGCGTTGCCCGGCAGGAATTGGGTGTGACCAAGCTCGCCATGTTTGGCGCCAAGCGTCGCGCTGGTGATCGTGCCCTGATCCACTAGTTTCAACGCGCCAATCGCGTGGGGTTTGAAGAAATCAGAACGGCGGCAGTCGTAGGCCAATGTGGTGATCGCGGACACAACCGGCGTGTCGCCCATAAAACCACCAAACCCGGTTTCCATCCCGTGGATTGCCAACAGGACACCTGCCGGAACACCATAGCGTTTTTCGAGCGATTGATAGAATTGCGGGTTCTTCGCTAAGCGCTTGCGCCCCTGCGCCTCGATCGTGGCAGAGCCTCGGATCTGCATGAACTTGGACAGAGTGTACCGGAATGATTTCTGATTGCGGTCGGCACTGATGGTGGTGGATGAGTATTGGGTCGCGGCGAGGGCCTGAAGGCCACGTTTGCCAACACCCGCCCTTTGCGCCTGTTTGGCGAAGCCGGCCTTCCAAGCCTCGAACCCTGCTGATGTATTACCGCATTTGGCGGCCATGGCTGCGCCCGAGGTCAGGCAGAGGATGCCCCCAACAGCGATGAGCTTTTTCAGAAATGGCATGTCAAAATCCCCGTCACACAAGATGCTGCGCTTTGCCGCGAGCAAGCGGCTGCGCCAGTCAAACCTATCGCACGAAAGCCCGTTCGCCCTATCCGGGTCAACCCTTTGTTCTTTCGCTTCGCCGATCCCGGGCCATTTTATCGCTGTCCTCAGCGCGTTGAGACGCAAGATTAACGCGTTCATAAACTTGACGGATGCAAATTCACCCGCAACACTCGATCTGCGCGCGAGAACAAAAATAAGATACGTGCAGGGAGGAAAAATGTCTGACGCAACCACTTTGGAGGCCTCGTCGCCGCCAAGTATCCAATCCATTTCCATTTCGGATGTGCTGTCAGCCTTAAAAGCAGGAATTCAGGATTTCAAAACCGCGCCAGCCTTCGGGTTGTTTTTCGCGTTGTTTTTCGTGCTGGGCGGCATTGTTCTGTTTCTTGAGTTCAAGGTGATGGATCAAAGTTATTGGATCATTCCCGTCGCCTTTGGCTTCCCGTTTCTGGCCCCATTTCTGGCCGTCGGCCTGTACGAGGTTAGCCGCCGTTTGCAAAAAGGCGCGCCGCTCGATTGGGCGCAAATCCTCGGCGTGGTGTTTAACCAAAAAGACCGACAGTTCCCGTCGATCGCGATGGTTCTGATCATGGGCTTTCTGTTCTGGATCTTCGTGGCACATATCGTGTTCATGCTGTTCATGGGGCTGCAGCCCATGACCAATATCACGTCGAACTGGCAGGATGCCCTGTTGAACAGCAACGGGATCACGATGTTGACCGTGGGCACCATCGTTGGTGGTATTATGGCGTTTGTGGCCTTTGCCCTGACCGTAAGTAGCCTGCCGATGCTGCTGGATCGCGAGATGGATTTCATCTCGGCCATGATCTATTCATTCCAGTCCGTGGTGCAGAACCTTGTTCCGATGGTTTTCTGGGGCGCTTTGGTCACGGTGTTGATGATTTTGGCGATGCTGCCACTGTTTCTCGGCCTGTTCATTGTGTTGCCTATCCTGGGGCATGCGACATGGCACCTATACCAGAAGGTCATGTCGTTCGAGGACTGACACAACGCACCTCTAGAAATAGCAAAGGCCGCCCATCAGACGGCCTTTGTTTTGGAATGGTCCCGGATTTTCGGAACTTAGGCTTTTTCAGCAGCGGGGGCTGCAGCGGGGGCAGAAGCCGCCGGAGGCTGAACTTTTTTCGCGCCACCCGACAGCGGGTCGTCTTGACGCTGAACCGAGCCTTCGAAATGCGCACCGCTTTCGATGGCGATGGTCTTGTGAATGATGTCACCTTCCACACGTGCGGTGGCGGTCAGGCGCACCTTCAGGCCGCGCAGGCGGCCGATGATGCGACCGTTGATCACAACGTCGTCGCCAACCACTTCGCCGCGTACGGTGGCGCCTTCGCCAATGGTCAGCTGGTGGGCGCGGATGTCACCTTCCACGGTGCCCTCAACGATGATGTCGCCGGTCGACTTGATGTCGCCCTTGATGACGATGTCAGACGACAATGTCGATGCAGGCGGTTTGGCTTTCGGGGTCGAAGACGGCACGGGCGGTGTGGACGCCTTGGGGGGGATGGCCGGTTTCTCAGCGGCGGGTGCCGCAGCGGGTTTGGTATCCTTGTCGCCAGCCTTGGGGCCGGGCTCGTTGATCTTGCTTTTAGAAAACATCGCGTGCTGCCTTGATATAGATCATGGGGTTGATCGGACGTCCGCCCACGCGCACTTCATAGTGAAGATGCGGCCCGGTCGAGCGTCCGCTGTTTCCAATATCACCAATTCGATCCCCGCGCGAGACCCTTTGTCCTTTCTGCACATTCATGCGCGACAAATGGGCGTAACGTGTTTCGACGCCGAATTCGTGTTGGATCTTGATAAGCCGGCCATAGCCCGAAGACCAGCCAGCGTGAATGACGACCCCATCTGCCGGTGCATAGACCGGGGTGCCGATGGGGGCGGCAAAATCTGTGCCATTATGCATCCGGCCCCAGCGGGCGCCAAAGCCCGACGTGAAGCGGAAACCTGACTTTACAGGCATGCCGAAGGGCATCTTCTGGGCTGCGATGCGATACAAGTTCATGCGATCCAGCTCGCCCAGAATGCGGTTGGCGCGTTCAGTGTCCGGATCCGGAGCCTCGCCTCTGGTGGACAGGATCAGCGGGGTCAGGGGGCCGCCTTGACCAGAATAGCTCCGGCGGATCTGGCCCAGAATGTCGTCGACAGGCATGCCGGACTTGGCGAGCATCTTGTCCAGTGGTTCCATCGAGATCGACACGGCATCTTCCAGCTGGCGGAAGATCTGGTCGTTGCGCTCTTGCTTCAGACGCGCCTCGTACATCATATCCTGGGCGAATTTCTCGGCCTCGGCGGCGCTGGCGGCGACCTTGTCGCGCTCGGCTGCGGTGCGGGCCAGTTCTTCGGTCATGAAGGTCAGCGTTGCGTTGCTGGCGACGGCGGTCGTGCCCGGGGCTGCGTTGTCCGCGTTTTCGCGGGCTTCCGCAAGAACCTGCTCCAAGCTGCCCTTCGCCACGTCGCGTTCGCCAATGGTGCGGCGCAGTGTCGACTGAATGACCCCGATCCCGGTTTCCAACTCGCGGCGGCGTTCTTCGGACGCCAGAAGCTCGCTTTGCATTTCCGAGATCTGCGACAGAGCCAGGTTAAAGCGTTCTTGTGCGGCGATCGCTTCAGAGGTGCGAGTGTCACGTTCTTCGGACAAGGTTTGCACGCGCTGTTCGTAAAGCTGTTTGTCGCGCTGTGCCTGATCGCGCAGGTTGCCCGAACCGATCGAGTCCATCAGCAAAACGGCAGTGGCGATAATCGACCAGGCGAAGAACGCGGCCGATCCGGTCCAGCCCAAGGCTTGCGTCAATGGAGACAGTCGAATGAATCGCGTGCCTTCCTCTGATCTCAGGAACAGGCGCTGCTCGGGAAAAACCCGCTCGAGCAGATGATTGGTCTTGGCGATCAAATGGTTATGCAATGCGCAAACCCCAGTGTCTTCCCTACGTCCCTTGTCTGCGGCGAATGAGTGCTCTTACCGGCGCACCGTCAGACCCGAGGTGCTTAGCGTGGAGCTTTCGTTCACGCAAGAAAATTTGGGAAATTCATCAGCTTGCCGTGTCGAAACGGGCAATTTTCTGCCGATTTGATGCAAACTGGGCAGGCTTTGCGTGGTCAGGAAATCCTGCCCAGATCAAATTGGCACCAAGAAACGGGTGAATGCTCCACCATCGCGGGAATTTAAGGAGCTTAACGCGGTGTTCCACGCTGGCGGTCTGGCGTTTCCTCGGCCAGTGGCCAATAGAAGTCGGGCGGCAGGCCAGCTTCGGCCCGTTTTTCTTCATTGAAAGGCGGTTTGAGTGCTCCGTGGAAATAGGTGCGCACAAGCTCGTGAAACGTTTCTTTCGGGTCCAGCTCGTGGCGTCCGCACAGGAAATGGAACCACTTTGACCCATAGGCGACATGCCCGACCTCTTCGGCATAGATCACTTCCAGTGCGGCGACCGTGTCGTCCAGTCCCGCCTTCTTGAAGATGTCGATCATGCCGGGCGTCACGTCCAACCCGCGTGCCTCTAGCACCATCGGGACCACGGCCAAGCGGCCCAGTATGTCCGTCGCCGTATCCTCGGCCGCGCGCCACATGCCAGCATGGGCCGCCAAGGCTCCATACTGGCTGCCAAGCGTCTCAAGGCAGTCACTTACAAGGTTGAAATGTTTTGCTTCTTCGTCAGCAGCTTTCACCCAGTCGTCGTAAAACCCTAAGGGCATTGGCGTGTCGGTAAACCGCGCGATGATGTCCCAATGCAGATCGACGGCATTCAATTCGATATGAGCCACAGCATGCAAAAGTGCGATCTGCCCTGCGGGCGAACCGGGGCGACGACGTGGGACGTCTCGAGGATTTTTCAGTTCGGGTTTCTCAGGACGCGCCGGAAAATTCGGCGGCGTCGCCTGTCCGATGACCGCATCGCGATCCTGAAGGGGCGAGGTGATCTGCCCGGCATCCCGCGCGGCAAACCATTCCGCCGCATATCGACGCGCCAAAGCGGTCTTTTCACGGCCATCGGCCGTCCGCAGCACCTCGTCCGCCATTTGCGCCAAGGGTTTGGACAGGCCGATCATGCGTCGCCCGCCAGATCACGCGCGGCGTCCAGCACGGCTTGGGCGTGGTCTTTCACTTTCACCTTCTCCCACACCTGTGCGATGCGACCGTCGGCGCCGATCAGGAATGTGGTGCGCGTGATGCCCATATAGGTGCGGCCATAGTTCTTCTTCTCGCCCCACGTGCCATAGCGTTCGCAGACGTCGCCCTCGGCATCGGACAGAAGTGGAATGCCAAGCGCGTGTTTGGCGCGGAAGTTCTCGTGCTTTTTCAGGCTGTCTTTCGACACACCCAAGACATGCACGCCAAGTGCCTGAAATTCATCAAGCAAGGCCGTGAAATCCAGCGCTTCGGTGGTGCATCCGGGGGTGTTGTCTTTGGGATAGAAGAACAGAACAACGGGCGCACCCGCGAGATCCGACAGGGTAATCGGGGCGCCTTGGTCTTGCGGAAGTGTGAAATCCGGCGCGATGTCGCCAATTGCGGGCATGTTCTGGGTCATGTTTCTGGAGTTCCTTCCGTAGAGCCGTTAGAGCCTTAACTGGATCTGAACCAGCACGAGGTGTTTTGCGGTTTTATACCGGTCGAAGCGAGAGAAACCGGGCACTTACCCATATTCAGGCCTTTCGCCGCCACGATGTTTTGGGCAGAATGATGGAAAATACAGGGGGCTGCAAGAGCCGGTCCAACAGGCAAAAATGACCAGTGACAACACGCCAGAAGATGACCTGACTGGCGCGCCCCCGAAAGGGGGTGCGCAGAAGGCGGCGTCACAGGGTCATGATGCGCCTGACGATGTGTCGATTGAACGCGCCGAGGCCGCCGTGCTGGCCGCCAGTGCGCGCCGCATGCCGTTGCGTGGGTTGTTGGAGCAAGCTCTGCTGCGTTTCAGAAAGCTGCGCCGGTCTGAAAATCTTGCTAAGCCCAAGGCCAACGAGCTGACGGTGGCAAAGTCGAAAGCCCCAAGTCTACACAATCCTCATATCGCCGATCCCAAATCCGCGCGCCTTAATGTTGCCCCGTCTCGTGAGACGCCGAAGGCAAGCGCCGACGCCGCAGTTCCCCCCATTACCGCACCAAAAGGAAAAACGCCCCGCAAACTGAAACGCCGTACGGGCGTGTGGTCGGTTTTGATGTTCGGGGCTTTGGCTCTGTTCTTGGTGCTGGTGTCCATGTCGGTGACGGGTCGGGTTGTCGCGATGCCCGATTGGGTGGCGCGCAGTGTTGAAGAGCGACTGAACGCCCAATCCGATGCGGTTGGCTTGTCTCTGTCGCGGATCGAACTTGGGGTTGCTGGAAACGGTCGGCCCCGGCTGCGTCTGGTCGATCTGGGCGTGCGCGATGAGACCGGGCTGGAAATCGGGCGCTTGAATGCGGTCGAGGGCTCGGTGTTTGTTTTGCCCGTTCTGTCAGGCCGGTTCGAGCCCGCTACGCTTGAGTTGTCTGGCGCGCAGATCACCGTGCGCCGACAAGCGAACGGTGCTTTCGCACTGAGTTTCGGGCAAGGCGTCGGAACAAGCGGCGATTTCGCAAGTGTCCTTGATGGCATTGATCAGGTTTTCGCGGACGGTGCTTTATCTCATACAGACATCATCCGCGCAGATGCCCTGACCATCACGCTTGAGGATGCACGCACCGGTCGGATTTGGCAGGTGACGGACGGGGCGCTGGTTATCACGCAGGATGCCCAACATGTCAGCATGTCTGTGTCCTTTGACGTCTTCAATCAAACCGAGACGCTGGCCGAGACGGTGCTGGAATTTCGAAGCGCCAAAAGCTCGTCCGCGGCCGAGTTCACGGCGCGGTTCAAGAACGCTCTTTCCGCCGACATCGCCGCGCAGACGCCGCTTTTGACCTTCCTTGGGATTGTGGACGCGCCGATCTCGGGCGAGTTGTTGACGGTTGTGGATGATGACGGTGCGATCTCCGATCTGGCGGGGTTTCTGGAATTTGGCGCGGGGGCGATTTCGCCCGCTGGCGGTGCCAAACCAGCGCGCTTCAACGGCGGTCGGGTCGATATCGACTATGACCCCGAACGGGAACGTATGGATTTCTCGGAAATGTCGCTGTCGTCCGACTGGGTTCAGGCCAATGCCGAGGGACACGCCTATCTTCGCGGCTGGACAGGCGGCTGGCCGACCGAGTTGATTGGTCAGGTGCAATTGTCTGAGGCCGAGGTCAATCCATCCGAACTGTTCGAAGACACGGTTCTACTGGGACAAGGTGGGGCTGACTTCCGTTTGCGTCTTGATCCTTTTGAAGTGGATATCGGGCAGGCCTATGTCACCCATGAAGATCGCCATATTGCGGGATCGGGGCGAATCTCGGCGGATCGTGATGGCTGGTCCTTGGGCTTTGACAGCCGGGCCGAGAAAGTCACCCCCGAACAGGTTGTTGCGCTGTGGCCCGAGGCACGAAGTGCGCGTGTCAGAAAATGGATCCGCGAGAATGTGTCGGAGGGGCACTTCACGGATGTCGCAATTGCCTGGCGTAAACAAGGGGGTGCACCGGCGCATTTGAACGTGTCGGCCTCGTATCAGGATATGACGATCCGCGCGGTGAAGGATATGCAGCCCATCGAGCGCGCAGATGGGAGGCTTGTAATTGAAGGTCGCCGGCTGTCTGTTGTGGCAGATCAAGGCATCGTGCGCCCGCGCGATATCGACGGGCAGATTGCGGGCACGCTGGATATCAGTGGGACAAGATTTGTCATTCCGAAGATGGGCAAACCGCGCCCGGCAGATGCTGATCCCAGCCTGCCAATTCGACCCGTTCCGGCCGAGGTCGACCTGTCCGTCTCGGGCCCGGTGACGACCGCACTTCAATTGCTGGACGCGAAGCCGTTCCAAGTGTTTCGCAAGAGCGACGGCAAGATGGGTCCGGATATGGCCACGGGACGCGCAACGGTGCGTGGACGCGTCGATGTTCAGATGCAACCCAAGCCGCCACGTGGTTCCATGCAGTATGATCTGATCGCAGATTTGCGGAATGTTGCAAGCGACAAGATCGTACCAGGTCACCAGTTGAAATTGCCCGAAGCGACGATGCACTTTGATGGTGCTAAGTTGAGCCTTGAGGGCAGGGGAAGCTTGTCTGGTCTTCCGGTCTCAGGGCGTTGGGAGCTGCCGTTCGAGGATGGTAAAGCGGTCGAGATATCAACTGTGTCGGGACGCTTCCCGTTGAACCTCAAGGCGCTGGAGGTCTTCAAGGTTGGTCTTCCGAAAGGGACGGTTCAAGGCGAAGGGCGAGGTGACTTTAAAATTGTGCTGGTCAAGGACGCGCCGCCACGGCTGACGCTCGAAGGGGATCTGAAGGGCGTTGGTCTGTCCATCGCCGCCTTGGGCTGGTCCAAGCGCAAAAATGCTGAAGGGCAGATCACGCTGACGGCGGACCTTGGGCAGGTGCCAAAAATCGATCAGCTTGCCGTGACAGCGCCCGGACTTTCCGCAGCAGGGCGGGTCAATCTGCACCCTGAAGGCGGATTTGACACGGCCGTGTTTGATCGCGTCAAGTTGGGGGGGTGGTTAGATGCTCAGGTGACGCTGACAGGTCGTGGCGTGGGCGTGCCCGTGGCTGTAAGCGTCAACGGGGGCACGATTGACCTGCGTGGCGCAACGGTTGGGGTGAACCGAGGTCAAAGCGCAGCGCAGGGTCAAACTCCGATTGATCTCAGGCTGGACCGGCTGATCATTTCCGAAGGCATTGTGCTGACGCCGTTCGAGGCTGCGCTGACCAGCGGCCCCACCGGCTTGTCGGGGCAGTTCGAAGGGCGGGTCTCGGGCAAGCCGGTCATTCAGGGTGTTGCGGCCCCTCAGCCGAATGGCACCGCGTTCCGGATCAACGCGCGCGACGCGGGTGCGGTCATGCGTGAAGCGGGTCTGTTCAAATCCGCAAGGGGCGGCACGATGGAGCTAATCCTGACGCCAGCAGGTGGGAAAGGTGTTTACGAAGGCAACCTCTCCATTGCCGACAATATCAGTGTTCACGACGCACCGGCCATGGCCGAGCTTCTGTCCGCGATTTCGGTGATCGGACTTTTACAGCAATTGGGCGGGCAGGGTATTCCGTTTGGTGATGTGAACGCGCGGTTCCGACTGGATCCCGAGAAGGTCACAATATATGAAAGCTCGGCCTCAGGGCATTCGATGGGCATTTCAATGGATGGTTACTACTATCTTGGGACCGAGCAATTGCGGATGCAGGGGGTGATCTCGCCCTTTTATGTCGTGAATTCTGCTGGCCGCATCTTTGCACGTAAGGGCGAAGGGCTTGTCGGGTTCAATTACCGGCTGGGTGGAACGGCGACATCTCCTGAGGTTTCAGTTAATCCGCTATCAATTCTGACACCGGGGTTCTTCCGCGACATTTTCCGGCGTGACCCACCCCCACGACCAGAATGATTGACCTTTTCCCAGATCGGACCTATGTGCGCGGCCATGAAACTCAGTGATTTTGACTTTGATCTGCCCGAAGATCTGATTGCGACGCGCCCGGCGCGTCCGCGCACGGCCAGCCGCCTGTTGGTTGCGACGCCAGACACTCTGACCGACGCTCATGTCGGAGACCTGACCAGCTGGCTGCGTCCGGGGGATCGGCTGATCCTGAACGACACCAAAGTCATTCCAGGGCGATTGTTCGGCACACGCACCCGTCCGGGGCAGGCGCCCGGTGAAGGGGTGGCGAATATCGAGGTCACGCTTCTATCGCCCGATGGTCAAGGGCAATGGCACGCTATGGCGAAGCCGCTGCGCAAGCTGAAAGAGGGCGACGTGATTGCGTTCTCGGATGCGCTAAGCGCTGAATTCCTTGGGCGGGACGATGATCAGGCGGTGCTGCGGTTCAATCTTGTGGGTGACGCATTTGATGTTGCGATTGCTGAGGCCGGCAAGATGCCACTACCGCCTTATATTGCTGCCAAGCGTGCGGCGGACGACCAAGACAACGAAGATTACCAGACCGTTTTTGCCCGCAATACAGGTGCTGTTGCCGCGCCAACCGCGTCACTGCATTTCGATGCAGATTTGCTGTCCAAGATCGAAGCGATGGGCGTGGATCTGACCCACGTCACGTTGCATGTGGGGGCGGGGACCTTCTTGCCGGTGAAGGTCGACGATGTTTCAAAACACAAGATGCATGCCGAATGGGGCGAGGTCAGCCAAACTGCGGCGGACGAGATCAACGCGACCCTCGCCGCCGGTGGGCGCGTGATTCCGGTGGGCACCACCGCATTGCGCCTAATCGAAAGCGCCGCAGTGGCGAAGGGGCAGATCGCGCCGTGGACCGGCGAGACCGACATTTTCATCACTCCGGGTTTTGAATTTTCAATCACCGATGGCTTGATGACCAACTTCCACCTACCCAAATCCACGCTGATGATGCTGGTCTCTGCCTTGATGGGGACCGAGCGGATGCGGGATGTCTATACCCATGCCATTGCAGAAAAATATCGCTTCTTTTCGTACGGCGACAGCTCGCTTCTGCTGCCCAAGGGGGCTTAGAGGCCGGAACGCGACTCCACTAGGTCGCGAAAAAGCGTTTTCCGGACAGCGCCTTCGGCTACACTGAACTTCTCGGATTGGCGGAGGGTTCCATGCTTCAGGTTCTGGCAAGCTCTTGGGCGCTTTTGTTAGGCGTCATGCTTTTAATGGTTGGCAACGGTGTGCAGGGCACACTGTTGGGTATTCGTGGTGGGCTTGAGGGGTTCTCGACCTTCGAGCTGTCGCTTGTCATGTCTGGCTATTTCGCAGGCTTCCTGTTCGGGTCGCGCATGGCGCCGACCATGATCCGCCGTGTCGGCCATGTGCGGGTCTTTGCGGCGCTGGGGTCGTTCATTTCAGCCGTGTTGATCCTGTACCCGGCGATGAACGATCCGATTGCCTGGACGCTTCTGCGCGTTGTTGTCGGGTTCTGCTTCTCGGGTGTGTATGTCACGGCGGAAAGCTGGCTGAACAACGCCGCCGACAACGCGAACCGGGGCAAGGCGTTGTCGCTTTATATGTTTGTGCAGATGGTCGGAATTATTGCGGCACAGGGTCTGCTGGTGCTGGGGGATCCGCAGGACTTCATCTTGTTCATCATTCCCTCGGTGCTGGTGTCGATTGCCTTTGCGCCGATCCTCTTGTCGGTGAACCCAACCCCTGCCTTTGAAACCACCAAAGGTCTGAGCCTGCGCGAGCTTTACACGATCTCGCCGCTGGGCTGTGTCGGCTTCTTCATTCTGGGTGGCGTGTTTGCTGCACAGTTCGGCATGGCCTCGGTCTTTGGACAGCAGGCGGGGCTAACCGTCGCGCAGATTTCGGGCTTTGTGTCGACCTTCTATATTGGCGGGCTGGTGCTTCAGTATCCCATCGGTTGGATCTCTGACCGCATGGACCGGCGCATCCTGATCCTGATCGTTACGGCTGTGGCCGCTATGGCTGGGTTCCTGCCGGTGCTTCTGTCTTCAGACTATAATGTGTTGCTGGCGGCAGCCTTTTTGATGGGCGGCATGACCAACCCGCTTTACGCGCTGCTTCTGGCCTATGTGAACGACTTCCTGGATCCGGACGATATGCCAGCCGCGTCAGCAGGGCTGATCTTCATTAACGGGATTGGCGCGATTGCCGGACCGATCATCTCGGGCTGGGTGATGGGCGTGGTCGGTCCCAGTGGCTTCTGGTCCTATATGGCTGTCCTGCTTCTTGCTTTGCTTGCTTACGGTCTGTGGCGGTCGACCCAGCGTTCGGCGCCTGCGCCCCAAGATACCGGTGCGTTTGTAACTATGGCGCCTGCCGCATCCCCTGTGGCTGTCGACATGGCGCAAGAGTTCTGGGCGGACGAGGCAGAAGCCAACGAAGAGGAAGAGAGCTGATCGCCTGAAGTCATTTACGGGGCTTGCAGAGTTCTCCCTCCCCGCTAGGGTGAATGGGTAGGGAGGACGACATGGCGACTGCACAGAATATCATCCGCTTCTGGGTCGACGATACTGGGCCTGAGGGCTGGTATAACGGTACCGACGAACTCGACTCCACGATCCGGGACAAGTTCCTGCCAAGTTGGGAGGCCGCCCGCGCCGGTGCGTTAGACCACTGGCAGGACACGGCTGAGGGTGCGTTGGGGTTTTTGATCCTGACAGACCAGTTCCCACGCAACATGTTTCGCGGTGATGCGCGGTCCTTTGCGACGGACGCCGCAGCACTGGCTTGTGCCGAGCGCGCGATCGACAATGGGCTGGATTTGCAGATCGATCTGCCAACCCGGCAATTCTTTTATATGCCCTTCATGCATAGTGAAGAGATGGCAATGCAGGACCGTTGCATCGAGTTGATGCAGGACCGCATGTCTGATCCGCGTGGGGAAGGGGATACGCTTCATGCCCGCATTCACCGCGAGATCATTCGTCGTTTCGGGCGGTTTCCTTATCGAAATCAGGCGCTTGGACGCGATAGTCGCGCTGAAGAAGATGCGTTCATTCGCGATGGCGGCTATGGTCAGATCCTTCATGAGCTGCAGGATGAGCAGGAATAACGGCGATATTCCCGGTTTTCGCTGAGCGAATAGCGGGGTTTCGCTGAGGTAATTGATCCGTTGAACGAAATAGTTTAATGCCAAACTATCTTGGATGAGGAGGAGCCACCGATGGCAGGACAGAGTTATGATACGATCGTGATCGGCGCAGGGCCGGGCGGTTATGTTGCAGCCATTCGGGCCGCTCAGCTGGGCCAGAAAGTGGCCATCGTCGAACGCGAGCATCTGGGCGGTATCTGCCTGAACTGGGGCTGTATCCCGACCAAGGCGCTTTTGCGCTCGGCTGAGGTGTTCCATCTGATGCACCGCGCCAAGGAATTTGGTCTGTCTGCCGGCAAGATTGACTATGATCTGCCTGCCATCGTAAAGCGCTCGCGCGGCGTCGCGGCCCAGCTGTCGGGCGGCATCGGTCACCTGATGAAGAAAAACAAGGTCACCGTGGTGATGGGCGAGGCAACGATCCCCGCCAAGGGCAAGGTCTCGGTCAAAACTGAAAAAGGCACCGAAGAGCTGACCGCGAAGAACATCGTGCTTGCCACCGGCGCCCGTGCCCGCGAACTGCCGGGACTTGAGGCTGATGGCGATCTGGTGTGGACCTACAAACACGCGCTGAACCCGCCGCGCATGCCGAAGAAACTTCTGGTCATCGGCTCGGGCGCGATTGGAATTGAATTTGCTAGCTTCTTCAATACGTTGGGCGCTGACACCACCGTGGTCGAGGTGATGGACCGCGTTCTGCCGGTTGAAGACGCCGAGATCTCGGCCTTCGCGAAGAAGTCCTTCGTCAAGCAAGGTATGAAGATCATGGAGAAAGCCATGGTCAAGCAGCTGGATCGCGCCAAAGGCAAAGTCACCGCCCATATCGAGGTCGGCGGCAAAGTTGAGAAGCAAGAGTTTGATACCGTAATCTCTGCAGTCGGCATCGTCGGCAATGTGGAAGGCTTGGGTCTGGAAGCGCTCGGCGTGAAGATCGACCGCACCCATGTTGTAACAGACGCCCATTGCCGCACGGGCGTCGACGGCCTCTATGCCATTGGCGATATCGCCGGTGCACCGTGGCTCGCGCACAAGGCCAGCCATGAAGGTGTCATGGTGGCCGAGCTGATCGCGGGTCTTCACGCGCATCCGGTGAAGCCGGAAAGCATCCCGGGCTGTACCTATTGTCACCCGCAGGTGGCCTCGGTCGGTCTGTCAGAAGCCAAGGCGAAAGAGCAAGGGTATGACATCAAAGTCGGCCGCTTCCCCTTCATCGGCAACGGTAAAGCGATTGCCATGGGCGACCCCGAGGGTATGATCAAAACCATCTTCGACGCCAAAACCGGCGAGTTGCTGGGTGCGCATATGGTTGGTCCGGAAGTGACCGAGATGATCCAGGGCTATGTGGTCGGCAAAACGCTGGAAACCACCGAGGAAGAGTTGATGCACACAGTCTTCCCACACCCAACGATCTCGGAAAGCATGCACGAAGCCGTGCTGGACGCTTACGATCGCGTCATCCACATGTAAGCTGTTGTGAATTCAAGAAAAAGGCCGGGTCAATCGCCCGGCCTTTTTGCGTGTTTGAGGGTTCAAGCCGTGACTTCGAGCCCGGCAAGAGCGTCCAGAATACGTGTCCAGCCGCCGTTGTGGTCGTCGCGGCTTTGCTCAGATGGAAAGCGCACGTGGCGCAGGGTCAGGTCAGTGCCGCCGTCTTTCGGGGCGAAGTCCAGCGTCACGACCGAATTCTCGGCGCTGTTGTGCGAGACCCAGGTGAAGGCCAGCTGATTGGCGCGGTCGATCACGCGGTATTCACCCGTATGCGGCAGGTCACCTGCTTGCGGCACGCGCATCATAATCAGAAATTGGCCGCCGACTTTGGCATCTACGTTGGCTTCGGGAACGGTGACGCCGGGGCCGGGTACCATGAACTTCGCCAACATCTTGGGGTCCAGCCAAGCGTCGAACACGCGTTCGGGCGGGTGCGGGATGTGGCGGGTGATCTCAAGGGAAAGTTCAGGCATCGTTGTCCTCCTTCAAGGCAGCTTCGAGGGCATCCAGGCGCAATGCCCAGATTGACCGGAGTTCGTTAAACCATTGATCAACAAGCGAAAGCGGCTCCATTTGAACTTCTATTAGATGTTCGCGCCATTCGGTGCGCCGGGTCACCAGCCCAGCGGCTTCCAGCACTTTGATGTGCTTCGAGACCGAGTTCAGACTGATGTCAAAACGCGCGGCGATATCGGTGATCCGAAGCGGTCCTTCCTGCGCGAGCAGTGTCAGGATGGACCGGCGTGTCGGATCAGACGCAGCTTTCAAAACTGGGGACAGAAGGTCCGTATCTTGTCGTTCAACCATATGGATGAATAACATGGCGAGGCTGATCAGTCAACCTTTAGGGTGAATGAGCGGCGGGGCAAAGAAAAACCGCGCTTGGCAAAGCCCGCGCGGTTCTCAATATCGTCAGGGGTAGGGGGGCTTAGCGGGCGATCTCTCCGCCCGCCTGATGCCAGTGACCCAGCCCGCCGATGTTATAGACCTCGTCAAAGCCCAACCGTTTCAACACCTGCGCGCCTTGCGCCGAACGCGCGCCGGACGCGCAATAAAGCGCCACGGGTTTTGATGTGTCGATGTCCGTGTTGAAGTCCGGGCCTTTCGGGTCACACTGAAACGGCATCACCGAAAGCGGCACCACCACGGCCCCCTTGGCTTTGCCGGTCATCTGCACTTCGCCGTGGTCGCGAACGTCGATCAGGTTGATCTCGCCTGCTAGGACTTTCGCGACTGCCTCGCGCGGGTCCATTTTCGCCCCGCCCATCATGAAACCAAACATGTCTTGCTCCTATTTCGCTTTCGCGTCTTGAGAAGGGATATAGAGGACCGGGCGCGCAGATCAACTCTTTGACGGATTAAATATTCAAAAAAGCGAATATAAAGTCAATCCCGCCAGTGGCTGCTAGCTTGTTCTCGTAATGTTCTAACTTTTCGATTGTCTCGCCGCGGGCTTTGCCCTAACCGTTATGCAAGTGTGAATTGGGGGTCAGAATGGCCGAGTTGAAAGAAATCCAGGTCCGCGGAGCGCGCGAGCATAACCTGAAATCCATCGACGTGGACATCCCGCGTGACAGGCTGGTGGTGATCACGGGCCTGTCGGGCTCGGGCAAGTCGTCCTTGGCGTTCGATACGATCTATGCGGAAGGGCAGCGGCGCTATGTGGAAAGCCTGTCAGCCTATGCACGCCAATTCCTTGATATGATGGAGAAACCCGATGTGGATCACATCGCGGGGCTGTCACCCGCGATCTCTATCGAGCAGAAGACCACGTCCAAGAACCCACGTTCGACCGTCGGTACAGTGACCGAGATCTACGACTATCTGCGCCTGCTTTTTGCCCGCGCAGGGACGCCGTATTCGCCCGCCACAGGCCTGCCCATCGAAGCGCAGCAGGTGCAGGATATGGTGGACCGCGTGATGCAGATGGAAGACGGCACGCGCGCCTATCTTCTGGCTCCCATCGTGCGCGACCGGAAGGGCGAATACCGCAAGGAATTTCAAGAGCTTCAGAAGAAGGGATTCCAGCGCGTCAAGGTGAATGGCGAGATGTATGAGCTGGACGCTCCGCCCACGCTGGACAAGAAATACCGCCACAATATCGACGTTGTGGTGGACCGTGTGGTTGTGCGCGAAGGGATGGAGCAACGTCTGGCCGACAGTTTCCGCACCGCGCTGGATCTGGCCGACGGAATTGCCCATTTCGAAACCGCCCCGCGCGAGGGCGACCCTGAGGTCATCACTTTCTCGGAAAACTTTGCCTGCCCGGAAAGCGGATTCACAATTCCCGAGATCGAGCCGCGCCTGTTTTCCTTCAATGCCCCCTTCGGGGCCTGCCCGGAATGTGACGGGCTGGGGAAAGAGCTGTTCTTTGATGAACGCCTTGTGGTGCCAGATGCGACGCTGAAAGTTTATGATGGGGCGTTGGCGCCTTGGCGGAAGGGCAAGTCGCCGTACTTCCTGCAAACGATTGAATCGATTGCGAAACATTATGAGTTCGACAAGAACACGCCATGGAAAGACCTGCCTGCCCATGTGCAGCAGGTGTTCCTCTATGGTTCGGGCGAGGAAGAGATCAAATTCCGCTTTGATGAGGGTGGGCGCGTTTACGAGGTCACGCGCAGCTTCGAAGGCGTCATCCCCAACATGGAGCGCCGCTATCGCGAGACGGATTCGAACTGGATCCGCGAGGAATTCGAGCGCTATCAGAACAACCGCCCCTGTGGCGCCTGTGGCGGCTATCGTCTGCGGGACGAAGCATTGGCCGTGAAAATCGGGTCGGGCGAGAAGCTTTTGCATGTGGGGCAGGTGGTCGAAATGTCGATCCGCGAGGCCTTGGCCTGGGTCGAAGACGCCCCCAATCATCTGAGCGCCCAAAAGAACGAGATCGCGCGCGCGATCCTGAAGGAAATCCGCGAACGTCTGGGGTTCCTGAACAATGTGGGGTTGGAATACCTGACGCTCAGCCGAAATTCCGGCACGTTGTCGGGCGGCGAAAGTCAGCGCATCCGCTTGGCCAGCCAGATCGGCTCGGGCTTGACAGGGGTGCTTTATGTACTCGATGAGCCGTCCATTGGGCTGCACCAGCGCGACAATGACCGGCTGCTGACCACGCTGAAAAACCTGCGCGATCAGGGCAACACGGTGATCGTTGTGGAGCATGACGAGGAAGCCATTCGCGAGGCCGATTTCGTCTTGGATATCGGCCCCGGCGCCGGGGTGCACGGCGGCGAAATCATCGCGCAAGGGACGCCCAAGGACATTGCAGACAATGAAAATTCAGTAACAGGTCAGTATCTTACCGGCGTTCGCGAGATCGCGGTCCCAGCGAAGCGTCGCAAGGGGAATGGTAAGAAGATCACCGTGAAGAAAGCCACGGGGAACAACCTAAAGAATGTGACGGTGGACTTTCCGCTTGGCAAATTCGTCTGTGTGACCGGTGTGTCGGGCGGCGGGAAATCCACGCTGACCATCGAGACGCTGTTCAAGACCGCCTCGATGCGTCTGAACGGCGCGCGCCAGACACCTGCGCCCTGTGAAACCATCAAGGGGCTAGAGCATCTGGACAAGGTGATCGACATTGACCAGCGCCCCATCGGCCGCACACCACGTTCCAACCCTGCGACATACACAGGCGCTTTCACACCCATTCGCGAGTGGTTCGCGGGCCTGCCCGAAGCCAAGACCCGTGGCTACAAGCCCGGACGCTTCAGCTTCAACGTGAAGGGTGGCCGGTGCGAAGCGTGTCAGGGCGACGGGGTCATCAAGATCGAGATGCACTTCCTGCCCGACGTCTACGTGCAATGTGAAACCTGTAAGGGCGCGCGCTATAACCGCGAAACGCTAGAGGTGCAGTTTAAGGGCAAGTCCATCGCCGACGTGCTGGATATGACCGTCGAAGATGCGCAAGAGTTCTTTCAGGCGGTGCCGTCCATCCGGGATAAGATGGATGCGCTGATGCGCGTCGGACTTGGCTACATCAAGGTAGGGCAGCAGGCGACGACCCTGTCCGGCGGTGAGGCACAGCGCGTGAAACTGTCAAAAGAGCTGTCCAAACGCTCGACCGGGCGCACACTCTATATCCTTGATGAACCCACCACGGGTCTGCATTTCGAGGACGTGCGCAAACTGCTCGAGGTGCTGCACGAGTTGGTGGATCAGGGCAACTCTGTGGTGGTGATCGAGCACAATCTCGACGTGGTGAAAACCGCGGACCACATCATCGATATCGGCCCGGAAGGCGGCGATGGCGGAGGCACGGTCGTGGCCAAAGGAACGCCCGAGCAGGTGGCGAAAGTGGCCGAAAGCCACACGGGGCATTATTTGAAAGATATGCTGCGATAGGCCTGGGGACCGTGCGGATCAGGTGCCAGAGGTGAGGGTTTCCCGATGAAACAACTTCGAGAAGTGCATCTGCACCTAGGCGCACACCGGACCGGTTCGACAGCCTTTCAGATGGTGCTAAGTGCCAATGCGACTGCACTTCATGCGCAGGGTTTGCGCCTTGGTTTTCCGGAACGTAGTCGGGTCCCGAATGGGCAGTTGCGCACACATCTGGATCACGCTGCGTTGGGGGATCCAAAGCAGCTGAAAAAGCAGATTGCCAAGAACCGCGCTGATCTCGCGCCGGTGCTCAATACGGATGAATATCATCAGGCACTCCTGTCTGAAGAGAATTTTATTGGTGGCATGATCTCCTTCGAACAGGGACGGTTTTATCCCAATGTGCGCGAGCGGATGATCCTGCTAAGGATGGTTCTTCATCCGGCGGAAATTGGCAACGTCATGTTGATGATCCGCTCATATGACTCTCTGTTCGAATCCGCATTTCGGAAGCGGGCCGAAACCCATGTCATGCCCAGTTATGAAGCCGTGCGTCATCGTCAGGCAGAGTTTGAAGGCGGCTGGCCGACTGTGGTCGAGGCCATCTTGGCGGAACTGAAGCCCCAGAAGCTGTTGGTGGTTCCATATCGACGCGAACGTGACGACCTTGCGTTGCTCGAACTGCTCTGCCCCCATCTGGGTCTGGCTGGTCTGACGCCAAGCGAAGGGTACACGAATATGAGTTTCCCGGATGCAGCCTTGTTCGAAATTCAACGTCAGCGGCGTGCAGGGAAAAAGCTTTTCTGGGATGAGAAACGCGCAATCTATGACGCGTTTGCGGACAAAGTGGCGGAGCGTCCGTTCGTGCAGCTGTACCCCGATCACGCGGAAAACTTGAGGGCGCGGTATTTGTCCGATCTCGAGCTGTTGCGCCGCCGCTCTGACGTCACGCTTGTCGAAGAATGAAGCGCTCTGGAACAAAAAAGGCCAAGACAGTCCTGTCTTGGCCTTCTTCGTGATCTTGAACGGTGCTTAGCCGTCGAAGTCGACTTGTTGCACCAGTTTCAGCGCCTCGGCACGGTTGCCAGCCACTTCCATCAGGTTCACGCCATCTGCGGTGAAATCACCCCAGCTGGTGACAACGGCATCTGCCTGCGTGCCCGGTGCGATCGGGTATTCATAGTTCTGTGAAGCATAGATTTCCTGCGCTTTCGGCGAGGACAGGAATTCCATCAGTTTGATGGCGTTGTCCTTGTTCGGCGCATGCTTGGCCAGCGCCATGCCCGACAGGTTCACGTGGGTGCCCGAGCCTTCGAAGACCGGGAAGATGACGTTTACGCTGTCAGCCCAGGCTTTCTGCTCTTCATCTGCCAGCATCTTGCCCATGTAATAGGTATTGCCGATCGAGATGTCACATTCGCCGGCCCAGATCGCCTTGACCTGCGCGCGGTCGTTGCCCTGCGGCTTGCGGGCTAGGTTGGCTTTCACGCCTTCCAGCCAAGCGGTGGTTGCGGCGGTGTCGTGGTGGGTCAGGTGGGCCGAGACAAGGCCAAGCGTGTAACTGTGGGTGCCCGAACGGGTGCAGATGCGGCCCTTCCATTTCGGGTCAGCAAGGTCTTCATAAGTGGTGATTTCACCCTCGGCCACGCGGTCTTTCGAGGCATAGATGATGCGCGCACGCGAGGTCAGGCCGAACCACTGGTCACCCGGATCACGGTAAGCAGCGGGGATGTTGCCTTCCAGGACGTCCGACTTGACCGGTTGGGTTAGGTCCGCTTCGACCACGCCGGCCAGACGCGAGATGTCGACCGTCATGATCAGGTCGGCGGGGCTGCGTTTGCCCTCGGCCTGAAGGCGTTCCACAACGCCTTGTTTCAGGAACGCCACGTTGACGGTGATGCCGGTGTCTTCTTGAAATGCGTCCATCAGGGGTTGGATCAGCTCGGGCTGACGGAAAGAATAGACATTCACCTCGTCAGCGCTTGCGGCGGCGGGGGTAAGGGCTGTGGCGCCAACAAGGGCCATGGCAAGCGTGCGAACAGATTTCATCGCGCGGATCTCCTTCGGTTTCGATGGGGCGCTTAAACCCGAGTCTTTCGCTCGGGTCAATACCTGATTAAAATTATCGGGGAAAATGTCGCAGGTTACTGCGCAGCCCGTTCTGCGGCTTTCTCGGCTTCCCAAAATGCATCCATTTCTTCCAGATCGGACTCTTCGGGGGTTTTGCCCATAGTGGCCAATCTGCGCTCGATGCCTTTGAAGCGACGTTCGAACTTGGCGTTGGCGTGACGCAGGGCTTCCTCGGGCTCGACATCAAGATGCCGGGCGAGGTTGGCAACGACGAACAGAAGATCCCCGATTTCTTCGCGCAATTCATCTTGCCCCAATGTATCTCGGGCTTCAGCCACTTCGCGGGCTTCTTCGGTAATTTTGTCCAAGACCATGCCGATCTCGGGCCAATCGAATCCGACACGTGCGGCACGTTTTTGCAGTTTCACAGCGCGCAGCAGGGCGGGCAGGCCGATGGCCACGCCATCCAAGACGCCTTGCTGGGCCTTCGCGGCGCGTTCGGCGGCCTTGATGGTTTCCCAATCGCGGGTCTGCTGTTCAGCGGACTTGTCGCGGTTTTCGTCCCCGAACACATGCGGATGCCGCGCGACCATTTTGTCCGACATCGTGTCGGCCACATCGTCAAAGCTGAACAGCCCCTTTTCTTCGGCCATCTGGGCGTGGAAGACGGATTGGAACAGCAGGTCGCCCAGCTCGCCCTTCAACTCGTCCCACGCCTCGCGCTCGATGGCATCGGCGACCTCATAGGCTTCCTCGATTGTGTAAGGCGCGATGGTGCGGAATTCCTGCTCGATATCCCAGGGGCAGCCCGTTTCTGGATCGCGTAGACGGCGCATGATCTCGCGCAGGCGATCCATGCCGCCATTTGGGTCGTGAACAAGCTGGTCGGACGATTTGGTCATTGCATTTGCCCCTCAATCAGGAAACCTTCAGCCCAATTCAGGAGGGCTCCATGGCTGTTATCAACCGTATCGCTGATTTTGACGAAGATATGAAGGGCTGGCGCCGTCACTTGCATCAGAACCCAGAGTTTGGGTTGGAGTGTCATCAGACCGCGGCGTTTGTTTGTGACCGCTTGCGTGAATTTGGCGTTGATGAAATTCACGAGCAGATCGGTGTTTCGGGCGTAGTGGCGATCATTAACGGGCAGGGAGAGGGGGCGACCATCGGGCTGCGCGCCGACATGGATGCGCTTCCTATGGAGGAACTGACCGGGCTGGACTATGCGTCGCAGAACAAAGGGTTGATGCATGCCTGCGGCCATGATGGGCACACCACCATGTTGCTGGGTGCTGCACGGTATTTGGCCGAGACTCGTAATTTCCGAGGGCGGGTCGCGCTGATTTTCCAGCCAGCCGAGGAGAACTTTGGCGGCGCAAAGTACATGTGCGACGAGGGTATGATGGCGCGATTTGACATTTCCGAGGTCTACGCCCTGCACACCATGTCGGGGATCGAGCTGGGCCACTTTGTCACCACGCCCGGACCGATGATGGCGGCGGTGGACACGCTGCGCGCGACGGTGACGGGTGTTGGCGGGCACGGTGCCTATCCGCATGAATGCGTGGACCCGATCCCCGCGATGGTCGCAATGGTGCAGGCGCTGCAAACCATCGTCAGCCGGAACCTGTGTCCGCTCGATGAGCTTGTGGTCTCGGTCACGGAAATCCATGCGGGCACGGCAGATAATGTCATTCCGGAAAGTGGCTGGTTCGGGGCAACGATCCGATCCTTCACGCCCGAGGTTCGCAAGATGGTCGAGATGCGGATTCGCGAGATTTTGGAGGGGCACGCGGCCAGTTTCGGTGTGAAAGTCGATATCGATTATGAGCTGGGCTATCCGCCGATGATCAACACCGCGCCCGAAGTGGCGAAGGCCGCAGAGGCTGCGCGCGAGATATCGGGGGCAGACCGTGTTGACGATGCCTCGGGCCGCGAGATGGGAGCCGAGGATTTCGCCTATATGCTGGAGGAACGCCCCGGCGCCTATCTGTTCTTGGGGCAAGGGGACGGGCCGGGCGTGCATCATCCGAAATTCGACTTCAACGACGAGGTTGCGGCCTATGGATCCAGCTTTTTTGCCCGTCTGGTCGAGCGGTTGAATCCCCTCGCTTAAATATGATCAAATTGCTGGCGTCGTGCCGTGAGCTGTGCTAGGCATCCTCCAAACAAGGAGGTCAAAATGGCATTGGAAGACGCCGCCGATCAGGTGGACACCGCGATTACACGCGAAGGATTTAAAGGGCTTTCCTTTGAAAACACCTTTGGAGGTGTGCGGTCCTTTTTGCGTCGGACCTACACCAAGGATTTGTCCGATGTAGACATCGCCGTCACGGGGATTCCATTTGATCAAGCGGTGACAAACCGCCCGGGAACACGCCTTGGCCCACGCGCCATTCGCGATGCGTCGAGCCTGCAATCCCCGGATCCCGCTTATGGCTGGGGCTTCGATGTTCTGTCGGAGTTTGCGGTCGCGGATTACGGTGATCTGGCCTTTGATTATGCCCGTATCGATCAATTTCCGGCAGTGCTTGAGGCGCACATCACCTCGATCCTTGATCAGGATGCGGCGTGCCTGACGCTGGGGGGCGATCACTACATCACTTTCCCGATTCTGCGGGCGCATGTGAAGAAACACGGCCCGCTCAGCCTTCTGCAGTTCGACGCGCACACGGACACGTGGCCGGATGATGATATGAGCCGCGTGGATCACGGCACCATGTTCTACAAGGCGGTGAAAGAGGGGCTGATCGACCCCAGCCGCTCGGTTCAGGTGGGGATCCGCACCACCAATGAAGATACGCTGGGCGTGAACATCATTGACGCGCGCGAGGTGCATGAAACGGGTCCCGCCGCCGTGGTCAAAAAGATCAAATCCATTCTGGGTGACAACAAGACTTACCTGACCTTCGATATCGACGGTCTGGACCCGGCCTTCGCCCCCGGAACTGGGACGCCGGTTTGGGGTGGTCTGACCTCGGGCCAAGCGTCAATCATCCTGCGCGATCTGGCCGGGATCAACGTCGTTGGTGGCGACGTGGTCGAGGTGTCACCTCCGTTCGACACGACCGGTGCGACCGCGATCGCCGGGGCGCATATCGCGATGGAGATCTTGAACCTCTGGGCGTTTAACAAGCGTAAATAAGTATTCATTCATAGGAAAAATAGGCAGCGCCCGGATCGGTTCCCCCGGTTCGGGCGTGTCGCAGTTGACGCGATGTCATACTGATCCGGGGGCTGTTTCGGCACGTATCAAACTTATATCTGGCCGACACTGCCCAAGGAGCCCTCATGAAGCTGATCTTGATCCTAATTGCTGTGCCTGTGGTGCTTGCCGGGGCGCTTGCGCTCTATGCACGGCTCGTGCCGATCGAGGCGGACCGGTTTACCTCCAAACCCGGACCCGATGCAGCTGGTGTTCACAGGATGCCCGGCGGGGCGAAATACGTGCTGCCTCTGTCAGATCTTCCCAAGGATGCGCTGGTCAATTTACTGGGCATAGTGCGCCAAACTCCGCGTACCATCGAAATCGCTACGGACAATGGCAACAGCTTCGTGACCCGCTCGCGTGGCTTTGGCTTTCCGGATGTTACGCGAATTTGGCAGGATGAAGACAACCTACACATCCACGCGCATCTGGTGATCGGAAAATCAGATCTTGGGGTGAATGGAGACCGAGTTCGGCAGTGGAATGAAGCGCTGCGGGGTTCCTTGCGCTGAGACACAGCCCTCGCCGGTTTCGCGCCACATTGGGACGTTCAAACTCATCTCGCAGCGGGCCATGAAAGCACGCCCATCGACATACAGGCAGATCGACTGGCCCAGTTCGACCCGGCCACCTGTGCTGTCGGTGCAATAGCAATCAATCACCTTGCCGCCGGGGCCGGTCACATCTGCATGGATCGGGGTGGCCAGAACCGCAAGGAGAAGCGCGAAACGATAGGTCATGAGCGCAGTCTAGCACGCCCGCGCCCCTTGACCAAACCCCCGTAATCATAGACACCATCCCCATGGTTCCTATGGAAAAACTCAACGCGATCACCGAGCGCTTTCAATATCTCGAAGCCCGCATGGCCGAAGGCCTGTCGGGGGATGAAATTGCAGCGCTTGGGCGCGAATATGCCGAACTGAAGCCGGTGGTGGATGAAATCGCCAGCTATCAGCGACTTCTGGATGACATTGCCGAGGCCGAGCTGATGATGGACGATCCCGATATGCGGGAACTGGCCGAGGAGGAGCTGCCCGTCCTGCGCGAGCGCCTGCCCGAGATGGAGCAATCCATGCGTCTGGCGCTGTTGCCTAAGGACGCGGCAGATGCGCGCCCCGCGATGATCGAAATCCGCCCCGGTACGGGCGGGGACGAGGCAGCTTTGTTCGCCGGAGACCTTCTGCGCATGTATCAGCGCTATGCGGAATCGCGCGGTTGGAGTTTTGACATCGTCGAACAAAGTCTGTCCGAGCTTGGCGGCATAAAAGAGGTTACCGTCCATGTAAAAGGCGAGGGCGTCTTTGCGCGGCTGAAATATGAAAGTGGTGTCCATCGCGTGCAGCGCGTGCCGGAAACTGAAAGTGGCGGGCGGATCCATACCTCGGCCGCGACGGTCGCCGTGCTGCCCGAAGCCGAAGATGTGGACATCCAGATCGAACCCGGTGATTTGCGGATCGACACGATGCGCGCGTCTGGCTCGGGTGGTCAGCACGTGAACACGACGGATTCGGCCGTGCGCATTACCCACCTGCCCACGGGGATCATGGTGGTCAGTTCCGAGAAATCGCAGCACCGTAACCGCGAGATCGCGATGCAGGTTCTGAAAACACGGCTCTATGATCTGGAGCGTCAGCGCGTTGATAGCGAACGCGCGGCGGATCGGAAATCGCAAGTCGGATCGGGGGATCGGTCGGAACGGATTCGAACCTATAACTTCCCGCAGGGCCGTATGACCGATCACCGGATCAACCTGACGCTATACAAGCTGGATCAGATCATGGGTGGCGATCTTGACGAGATTGTGGATGCTCTGACCGCTGAAGCCCAAGCCGCTCAGCTGGCGGATCTGGACGCGTGACGACCGGGGCGGTGTTGCTGGCCGGGGCTGTCGCGAGGTTGCGCGAAGCCGGGATCAACGATCCGGCGCGTGACGCGCGTATTTTGCTGGCCTATGCGCTGGGGGTGGAGCGGAGTCGCCTGACCTTGGTGCTGTATGACGATGTGACGTCGGATCAGGCAGCTGCGTTCGAGCGGGCCATCGAGGCCCGCGTCGCCCGCCAGCCCGTCGCCCAAATCGTCGGACGGCGCGCGTTTTACGGGCGGGATTTCATTGTGACCCCCGACGTGCTGGACCCGCGTCCGGATACCGAGCTTTTGGTCGATCTGGCCCTGTCGGCACCTTTTGAAACGGTGTCGGATCTTGGGACAGGATCAGGCTGTATCCTGTTGTCCTTGCTGGCGGAACGTCCCAATGCGACAGGGCAGGGGGTGGATCTTTCTGAGCTTGCTCTGGCCGTGGCCGGACGTAACGCAGACCTACTTGGCGTATCTGATCGTGTTGTGTTCCATTCTGGAAGCTGGTTCGAACCTGTGGTGGATGCGCGGTTTGATCTGATTGTCTCGAATCCGCCTTACATCACCCAAGACGAAATGACCCAACTGTCCCCCGAGGTGCGCGATTGGGAGCCACATATGGCGCTGACCCCTGGCGGTGACGGGCTGGACGCCTATCGGATTATTATCCAAGCAGCGCCGAACCATCTGGCCGAGGAGGGGCGATTGCTGCTCGAAATTGGGCATCTACAAGGTCACGCTGTGTCAGAGCTCTGCCGTGCCGCCGGGTTTACGACGGTCGTCGTGCATCAGGATCTGGGGGGGAAGGATCGTGTTGTGGCGGCCTCGGGGTATAAGGGGGCCTAGCCTTCAACCTGTGTCCTAAACCGTGATGATTGGCGCGAAATACCGCCAAATCTGGCAAATATTCCATATAAGGCTTGTGTTTTCTCGGGCCACATGATTAGCAAGGGTATCAGCGCCGCAGTCCACTTGGACCGCCGCTGGGAACAAGCCCTAAAATCGGATCATCCGGCTGCTTTGCGGTCAGTGACCGAGACAACAGCGCGGCAAATGCCGCAAGACTGTGCTGAGACCGGATACTTTATATGAGATCGTCGAAATCACGTTCGCGCAATAAGTCGAACCGCAACCGGAACAACCCGGGTAACATCATCAACCGTGTGTTTGATAGCTCGGGTCCCGAGGGGAAGGTGCGCGGAACGCCGCAGCAGATTATCGACAAATACAATCAGCTGACGCGCGATGCGTTCCTGTCGAACGACCGTGTGGCTGGTGAAAACTTCCAGCAACATGCCGAGCATTACACGCGTCTGTTGGGCGAAGCGCAACGCGAGATCGAGACCCGCCGTCAGCAGGCCGATCAGCAGAATCGTGAACGTCAGCAGCGTGACAAGGATGCACGTGCCGAGCGTGCTGAAGCTCAGGCCAATACAGCACCAGACCAACCAGTACCGGGGGAAGGTGATCAGCCCGATCTGTCACAATCGCCACAGCCCGATATCGCGGATGACGGTGATAATGGTCTGGTTGAAACGCCTGAAAGCAAGCCGCGTCGCCAGCCGACACGCGCCCGCAAGCCACGCAAACCGGCCCGCAAAGACGAGGCTAAGTCGTCTGAGTCCGCACAAGACCCGGCGCCCAAGGCGACCGATCCGTCCGGCGAAGCTGCCGAGTAATTCGCCATCGAATTGGCAAGAAAAAAACCCCGGCTAGGCCGGGGTTTTTTGTTTCTATCAGAGCTGCTTAGTCTGTTCCGCGATAGGGCTCTACATATTGCAGGGCCATGTCCCAGGGGAAGAAAATCCAAGTGTCTTGACTGACTTCGGTGATGAAGGTGTCCACCTGCGGGCGACCTTTCGGTTTGGCGTAAACCGTTGCAAAATGCGCTTTGGGGAACATCTCGCGGACCAGTTCCAGCGTTTTGCCACTGTCTACCAGATCATCAATGATCAGAATGCCTTCGCCGTCGCCCATCAGCGCGGCATCCGGAGATTTCAGCACCTGAGCCTCACTCTGTTGGTCAGCTTTGCCGCCACCTGCGTGATAGGATTTGACGCTGATCGTATCCACAGTGCGGATGTCCAATTCGCGGCTGACGATCATGGCAGGGGCCATGCCGCCACGGGTGATCGCAACAACGGCACGCCACGCACCATCATCTGGACCCTGACCATCCAATCGCCACGCCAGCGCGCGGCTGTCGCGGTGGATCTGATCCCAGCTGATGTGGAACCCTTTTTCATGCGGAAGACGATGATCGCTCATGACGTGCGCTCCTTACTTGCGGCCGGTGGTCACGTCGATGTCAGGCGCATCGACGGCTTTCATGCCGACCACGTGGTACCCTGCGTCTACGTGATGGGTCTCACCGGTCACTCCAGACCCCAGATCGGACAACAGATACAGCGCCGAATTGCCCACATCGTTGATGGACACATTGCGACGAAGGGGCGAATTCAGCTCGTTCCATTTCAGGATATAGCGGAAATCACCGATGCCCGAGGCAGCCAGTGTTTTGATCGGACCCGCTGAAATCGAGTTCACGCGGATGCCGTCCTTGCCCAGATCCTCGGCCAGATAGCGCACAGACGCTTCCAGCGCGGCTTTGGCCACGCCCATGACGTTGTAGTGCGGCATCACCTGCTCGGCACCGTAATAGGTCAGCGTTAGCATTGAGCCACCATCGGTCATCAGATCAGCCGCGCGGCGCGCAACAGCTGTGAAGCTGTAGACCGAGATGTCCATCGTCATGCGGAAGTTCTCGGGGCTGGTGTCGACGTAACGGCCGCGAAGCTCGTTTTTGTCTGAGAAACCAATGGCATGGACGATGAAGTCCAGCTTGCCCCATTTCTTCTCCAACTCGGCAAACAGCGCGTCAATCGACGCCTGATCTGCCACATCGCATTCCAGAACAATGTCCGAACCAAGCTGGTCTGCCAGCGGTCCAACCCGCTTTTTCAGAGCCTCACCTTGATAGGAAAAGGCAAGCTCGGCGCCGGCGTCGGCACAGGCCTTCGCAATTCCCCATGCAATGGATTTATCATTTGCGAGCCCCATGATCAGGCCACGCTTTCCCTTCATCAATTCGGTCGACATAAATATTCCTCGTCCCGCGATACTGCGTTAAGACCGTTTATGCGATTGACGGTACGTCTTCAAGTCCGGCATGGCGCTATGTGCTTGTGAAATGGCGGGATTTGGCCAAGTTATCGGGTGGGTTCATGCAAAGATGAACCGAGTGAGAGGGAAAGCAAATGTCTGAACGTGACGGAATTTTTGCAGGCGACGACCCGTTTGTCATTGCGCGACACTGGTTGGCCGAAGCCGAAAAAAATGAATTGAACGATCCGAATGCGATTGCGCTTTCGACCGTCGATGCAGATGGTCTGCCCAATGCGCGGATGGTGCTTCTGAAAGACATCGAAGACGACGCGTTCGTTTTCTACACGAATTATGGCTCGGTCAAAGCGCAGGAAATCGAACAGGCTGGGAAGGCTGCATTCGTTATGCACTGGAAAAGTCTCAGGCGCCAAATTCGCGTGCGTGGAACCGTAACCCGCGAAGAAGGCGTGCAGGCCGACAATTACTTTGCGTCACGATCTCTGAAAAGCAAACTTGGTGCCTGGGCGTCTCGGCAGAGCCAACCCCTGTCGTCGCGCGCGAGTTTGATGGCCAAGGTTGCGAAGGTGACAGCACAGCACGGCCCAACCCCTCAACGCCCTGATTTTTGGGGTGGATATCGTATCCAACCTGTCGAAATCGAGTTCTGGGCAGATGGTGCATTCAGGTTGCATGACCGTTTCCGCTGGACGCGCTCTGGGCAGGATCAGAACTGGACGATTGAGCGGCTGAATCCCTGATAATCTTACCGCTTTTGGTCTTTACCTATCCAAAAATACAGGGTTGCGGGGCTTGCGTCGCCCCTGCAAACGCCCCAATAGTAAATGTGGGGACGAAATGTGCTAGAGGTTGATATGTCGCAGATGGGTGATGCCCGCGCGCCGGAAGTGGTGCAAGGGCAGGTCAAATGGTTCGATCCGAACAAGGGGTTCGGGTTTGTAGTTGCGAATGAAGGTGGGGCAGATATTCTGTTGCACGCCAATGTTTTGCGCAATTTTGGCCAAAGCTCTGTCGCCGACGGATCCAGCATCGAAATCACCGTTCAGGCCACGGATCGTGGCTATCAGGCGATCAGCGTTTTGTCGATTGCGCCCCCGGAAGGGGATGACGTCCATCAGCTAGAAGAGATTGTCGAGGGGCTGGTCGATCCCGACAGCATCGGAGACATGGAGCCCGCCCGCGTAAAATGGTTCGACAAGGCCAAGGGATTTGGGTTCGCCAATGCGTTCGGCAGTTCCGAAGATATTTTCGTCCATATCGAGGTTCTGCGCCGGTCGGGTCTTGCCGATCTTCAGCCCGGGGAAGCGATCAGCATTCGCGCAGCTGACGGGAAGCGTGGCAAGATGGCGGTTTCCGTTCACGCTTGGGATGCGGCTGTCGACGACGAGACCACATCTTGATCCCATCTTTGCGCACGGGGGGGATCATCTGTTGCGCAATTTTTTCCGCAGTTCTGAGCGTAGGGTGGGCAGAAGCTGCAGAGTGCCAGTTTGATCGCATCTCTGTTCGGGGCAACTGGGGGCAAGCAACCTTTACAGTCGAGGTGGCGGATGACCCAAATGAGCGGGCTCAAGGTTTGATGTTCCGCGAAGCGATGCCCGCCACCCATGGAATGCTTTTCCTGTTCGAGAAACCTCAACAGGTCAGCTTCTGGATGAAGAACACTCTGATCGCGCTCGATATGATATTTATTCAGCCTGATGGGACCGTGTCGCGGATACACGAGAATGCGATCCCGCACGACACAACGCCGATCGACGGAGGGCAGGGCGTCAGTGCTGTGCTTGAACTGAACGGGGGGCTGACTGTGCGACTTGGGATCGCCGAAGGCAGCGAGTTGAGGCATCCCGCCTTTGATCAGGCAATGGCCGCTTGGCCGTGTGATGCAGCGGTTTCAGAATAATCGCCCAACATTTCATTTTGTGGGGAATTCTCTCTTTTCATTGCCGAAACACATCGGTAAGGAAGAGGCGTTCGGGGCGTAGCGCAGTCTGGTAGCGCACCTGTTTTGGGTACAGGGGGTCGCAAGTTCGAATCTTGCCGTCCCGACCACTCTTCTACAAAAGAGTTCGTCGTTAGAGAACTTCCGGTGGCGACCCATGCCACTATATGTGGGGGTCTCTATGCGACAGGATCCTTCGTTTCCCTAATTCTGCACCTCGGTATTTGCGCCAACATGTGAGTCGGTTTCTGAAGCGTTTGACCTGTGAAGCCTGTTAGATTCGCTGCATGTGTAAGCAAGATGCGTGTCGGTGTGTCACGAAAACGGCACGGGCCCCGACAAGACGCTATCGCTAGTGGGGAATGCCATCGCTTCAAGCAATATGTAGTGTTTGAAGCGTAAGTCAGCCAATTCGCTAGCAAAAGAAGGTTTCTCGCCAGGGTAGAGTAAAGTGAGAATCAACCGAGCGACTTCCGAGCATTGTGCAAGCAAATGCGTCAACAGAAAAGAGTTGGGGATATCTCTTAATTTATCGTTGACGGTATAGGGGCGACTACGCCAGATTGTGGGGGCTAGTCGAAAGGGCCACAACATATAGTGGGCCGCGGTTGGTAGGGTGAAACAGGGGCTATGCTTCGATTTTGAAGTTTCTAGGGTGCGTCACTTTGAAGGTGTGCAGCGCTCGGCGATAATCCTGTGCCTTATCCTCAGCCTCTTCGACTAGCACGAAATTTGATCGAAAAGGGCAGATCCTTTGCGCTGACGGGCCGCAAGGGACGACTAAAGGGACTGGACAGGGCACAATGAAGATTGAACGCAAATTCACAAAATCGGGGCAGGGCGCGTATTCAGAGCTGGATTTCACCACGACGGCGTCCGAAATTCGCAACCCAGATGGCACCATCGTTTTCAAACTGGACGACTGCGAAGTGCCGACAAGCTGGAGCCAGGTGGCGTCCGATGTGATTGCGCAGAAATACTTCCGTAAAGCTGGTGTCCCCGCCGTTTTGAAGAAGGTCAAGGAAAAGGGCGTTCCTGAATTCCTGTGGCGTTCGGTTCCGGATGAGAAGGCGATGGCAGACCTGCCCGAAGGTGAGCGTTTCGGAGGCGAGACGTCGGCCAAGCAAGTATTCAACCGTCTGGCTGGTGCGTGGGCCTATTGGGGCTGGAAGGGTGGATACTTCACCACCGAAGAAGACGCCCGTGCCTATTTCGACGAAATGCGCCACATGCTGGCAAGCCAGCGCGCCGCCCCGAACAGCCCGCAATGGTTCAACACCGGTCTGCACTGGGCTTACGGCATCGATGGGCCTGCGCAGGGCCACTATTATGTCGATCACAAAACCCGCAAGCTGACCCGTTCCAAGTCTTCCTATGAGCATCCGCAGCCGCATGCCTGCTTCATCCAGTCAATCGGCGACGATCTGGTGGGTGACGGCGGCATCATGGACCTTTGGGTCCGCGAGGCGCGCCTGTTCAAATACGGTTCCGGCACTGGTACTAACTTCTCGTCCCTCCGTGCGGCGGATGAACCGCTGTCGGGCGGCGGCAAGTCCTCGGGCCTGATGGGCTTCTTGAAAATCGGTGACCGCGCTGCTGGCGCGATCAAGTCGGGTGGCACCACCCGTCGAGCAGCCAAGATGGTGATCGTCGATGCCGACCACCCGGATATCGAGGAATACATCAACTGGAAGGTCAAAGAAGAGCAGAAGGTGGCCTCGCTTGTCGCTGGCTCGAAGATGCATGAACAGCATCTGAACCATATCTTCGCTGCTATCCGCGCATGGGACGGCAAAGAAGAAGATGCCTATGACCCCAAAACAAACGAGACGCTGAAAGACGCGGTGCGCGCCGCGAAAAAGGTCGCCATTCCAGAAGCTTACGTCAAGCGCGTGCTGGATTATGCCAAGCAGGGCTTTGGCTCGATCGAGTTCCCGACCTATGACACCGACTGGGACAGCGAGGCCTATGCCACCGTCTCCGGCCAGAACTCGAACAACTCGGTCCGCGTCACCGACAGCTTCCTGAAAGCCGTTGAAGCCGATGCAGACTGGGAGCTGATCCGCCGCACCGACGGCACTGTCGCCAAGACCATCAAGGCACGTGATTTGTGGGAGCAGATTGGCCACGCCGCATGGTCCTGTGCTGATCCCGGCATCCAGTACCACGACACGGTTAATGCGTGGCACACCTGCCCGGAAGACGGCCAGATCCGCGGCTCGAACCCGTGTTCGGAATACATGTTCCTAGACGACACGGCGTGTAACCTTGCCTCGATGAACCTGCTGACCTTCTTGAAGGATGGTCAATTCCAGGCCGAAGACTACATGCACGCCACGCGCCTGTGGACCATCACGCTGGAAATCTCGGTCATGATGGCGCAGTTCCCGTCGAAAGAGATCGCGGAATTATCCTATGTTTTCCGAACCTTGGGTCTGGGCTATGCCAATATTGGCGGCCTTCTGATGAACATGGGCTATGGCTATGACAGCGACGAAGGCCGGGCGCTCTGTGGCGCGCTGACCGCGATTATGACCGGTGTAGCCTATGCGACGTCGGCCGAGATTGCGGGCGAGCTGGGTGCCTTTGAAGGCTACGAGCGCAACAAAGAACACATGCTGCGCGTCATCCAGAACCATCGTAACGCCGCTTACGGTGCCAGCGAAGGCTATCAGGATCTGGCCGTGAAGCCGGTTCCGCTGGACATGAAAAACTGCCCCGATGCCAAGTTGGTCGATCTGGCCATGGGTGCGTGGGACGAAGCCTATGCGCTGGGTGAAAAGCACGGCTACCGCAATGCGCAGGTGTCTGTGATTGCACCCACCGGCACCATCGGTCTGGTGATGGACTGCGACACGACCGGGATCGAGCCCGACTTTGCACTGGTGAAGTTCAAAAAGCTGGCCGGTGGTGGCTACTTCAAGATCATCAACCGCTCGGTGCCTGCCGCGCTTGAAAAGCTGGGCTATGACAGCGCGCAAATCGAAGAGATCATCGCCTATGCGGTCGGCCACGGCACCATGGGTAACGCACCTGCGATCAACCACACCACGCTGATCGGTCACGGCTTTGGTCAGAACGAGATCGAGAAGATCGAGGCAGCCTTGCCCTCCGCCTTCGACATCCGCTTTGTCTTCAACCAGTGGACGCTGGGCGAGGAGTTCTGCACCAACGTTCTGGGCATTCCGGCAGAAAAGCTGAACGATCCCGAGTTCAACCTGCTGCGTCACCTCGGCTTCACCCGTAAGGACATCGAAGCCGCGAACGACCACGTTCTGGGCACGATGACGCTGGAAGGCGCGCCGTTCCTGAAGGAAGAGCACTATAACGTCTTTGACTGCGCCAATGCGTGCGGCAAAAAAGGCAAGCGTTTCCTGAGTGTTGACAGCCATATCCACATGATGGCCGCGGCGCAGTCCTTCATCTCGGGAGCGATCTCGAAAACGATCAATATGCCGAATGATGCGACGATCGAGGACTGCCAGAAGGCTTATGAACTCAGCTGGTCGCTGGGTGTGAAGGCCAATGCGCTCTATCGCGATGGCTCGAAGCTGAGCCAGCCTTTGGCCGCGGCTCTGGTCGAGGATGATGAGGAAGCAGAAGAAATTCTGGCCTCGGGCTCGACCCACGAGAAGGCCGTGACGCTGGCCGAGAAGATCATCGAAAAAGTGGTGATCAAAGAGGTCGCACGCGGACGCGAGAAGCTGCCCGAGCGCCGCAAGGGCTATACCCAGAAAGCCATCGTCGGTGGTCACAAGGTCTATCTGCGGACTGGCGAATACGAAGACGGCAATCTGGGCGAGATCTTCATCGACATGCACAAGGAAGGCGCTGGCTTCCGTGCGATGATGAACAACTTTGCCATCGCCGTGTCAGTGGGCCTGCAATACGGCGTGCCGCTTGAGGAATTCGTGGACGCCTTCACCTTCACCAAGTTCGAACCGGCTGGGATGGTGCAGGGCAACGACTCGATCAAAAACGCGACGTCGATCCTGGACTACATCTTCCGCGAGCTGGCCGTGTCCTATCTGGACCGCACCGATCTGGCGCATGTGAAACCGCAAGGCGCGACCTTCGATGATCTGGGCCGTGGCGAGGAAGAGGGCGTGTCGAACGTTCAAGAACCGTCCGAGACAGCAGCTACTAAGTCCTTGGAAGTGCTGAAACAAATTAGCTCGACTGGCTATCTGCGTAAGCGTCTGCCGCAAGAGCTGGTGGTGCTGCAGGGCGGTGCCGAAGCGGGTGGAACGGCCCTGACGGGAACCGATCCCGTGGCGACGTTGAACACTCTGGTTCCGGAAACGGCGGGTGGTGACACCGCCGTGGTCGAGATGTCGGTGACCGAGACCTCGGTTTCAACCGGCACTGTGAACACCATTGACGCACGCACGAAGGCCAAGATGCAGGGGTACGAAGGGGATCCCTGCGGCGAGTGCGGAAACTATACGCTGGTGCGCAACGGCACGTGCATGAAGTGCAACACCTGCGGCTCGACCACGGGCTGTAGTTAACGGTTTCGTCTGGGCCGCCTGTCCCAAGTGGTGGCCCGGGCAAGGTTAGGGTGGGTACGGGGGATGCCCGCCATCCTAACATGGGGCAGGTGCGCTTGCCCCCGACACAGGTAGGGCCGCAGGCAATAACACTGAGCGGTACCAATGAAGAGCCCTATCAGTGAAACTGGGGTGCCCGATGGGCACCCCGTTTTTCTTTCCGGGTGCATGATTTTCGTAGGTGGGTGCACCGCCAATAAAAAACGCCCGGCCGCTGATGCAACCGGGCGTCTGTTTTTTCTGCTGGTGTACTTATACGCCGCGGGGCAGGGCGGCCACACCGGTGCGGGCCACTTCGCTGAGGCCAAGAGGGCGCATCAGCTCGGCAAAGGCGTCGATCTTCTCGGTCGTGCCGGTGATCTCGAACACAAAGCTGTCCAGCGTGCTGTCGACAACGTTGGCACGGAAGATGTCGGCCAGACGCAGCGCTTCGACGCGTTTGTCACCGGCACCTTCGACTTTCAGAAGCGCCAGTTCACGCTCGACTGCCGGGCCTTCGACGGTCAGGTCATGCACTTCATGTACGGGAACGATGCGGCCCAGCTGCGCCTTGATCTGTTCGATCACGGCAGGTGTGCCGGTGGTGACGATGGTGATACGTGACAGGTGCCCTTCGTGATCAACCTCGGCCACGGTCAGGCTTTCGATGTTGTATCCACGGCCAGCAAACAGACCGATGACGCGCGCCAGAACACCGGCTTCGTTGTCCACCACGCAGGCCAGAGTGTGGCTTTCGACGATGTCCGAGTTCGGGTCACGTAGGTCATAAGCCGACTTGCGGGAGGAACCTTTTTTGATTTTTAGTGCAGACATTTAAAAGCCCTCCTTAAACCAGTGTTGCGCCAGCGGCACCGATAACGCCCTGCGTCTCGGCTTCGCCCATCAGCATGTCATTATGCGGCGCGCCCGATGGGATCATCGGGAAGCAATTGGCGTGTTTTTCGACCAGAACGTCCAGGATGAACGGGCCGTCATAGTCCAGCATTTCCTGAATGGCGTCGTCCAGCTCGGCCGGGTCAGACACCTGACGGCCTTGGCAGCCAAACGCCTCGGCCAGCTTGACGAAATCAGGCAGGCTTTCCGACCAGCTGTGGCTGTAGCGTTCGCCGTGCAGCAGCTCTTGCCACTGGCGCACCATGCCCAGACGTTCGTTGTTCAGGATGAACTGCTTGATCGGCGCGCGGAACTGAACCGCGGTGCCCATTTCCTGCATGTTCATCAGCCACGAGGCATCGCCCGCCACGTTGATCACACACGCGTCGGGATGCGCGATCTGCGCGCCCAGCGAAGCCGGCAGGCCATAGCCCATCGTGCCCAGACCACCCGAGGTCAGCCAGCGGTTCGGATCCTCGAAGCCCAGGAATTGGGCAGCCCACATCTGGTGCTGACCCACTTCGGTGGCCACATAGCGATCTTTGTCTTTGGTCAGCGCCTCGAGGCGTTCCAGCGCGTGTTGCGGCTGAATGACGTTATCTGTTCTCTGATAGGACAGGCAGCGACGCTCTTTCCATTCGGCGATTTGCTCGGACCATTTGCCCAGACCGTTTTTGTTGGTCTTGCGTCCGCGCGCTTTCCAGACCTTCAGCAGGTCTTCCAGCACGTGGCCAACATCACCAACGATCGGAAGGTCTACATGCACCACCTTGTTGATCGAGCTGGGATCAATGTCGATATGCGCTTTTTTCGAGCTCGGGCTGAACGCGTCAAGGCGGCCAGTGATCCGGTCGTCGAAACGTGCGCCAACACAGATCATCAGGTCACAGTCATGCATCGCCATGTTGGCCTCGTACAGACCGTGCATGCCCAGCATGCCCAACCATTGCTCGCCCGAGGCCGGGTAGGCGCCCAGACCCATCAGGGTCGAGGTGATCGGGAAGCCTGTCGCGTCCACCAGTTCGCGCAGCAGCTGGCTGGCTGCGGGGCCCGAGTTGATCACGCCGCCACCCGTATAGAAGATCGGGCGTTCCGCGGTTTCCATCAGCTCGGCCAGTTCGGTGATCGCATCGATGTCGCCGCGTATCTGCGGCTGATAGTGGCCGGTTTCGGTCTTGGCGGGCGGCGTATAGCTGCCGGTGGCGAACTGAACGTCCTTGGGAATATCGATCAGCGTCGGGCCCGGACGGCCCGAGGTGGCCACGTGGAACGCCTGATGGATTGTCTCCGACAGCTTGTCGGTCTCTTTCACCAGCCAGTTATGCTTGGTGCAGGGGCGGGTGATGCCTACGGTGTCCGCTTCCTGAAAACCATCGGTGCCGATCATGAAAGTCGGAACCTGACCGGTCAGAACAACCAGCGGGATCGAGTCCAAAAGCGCGTCGGTCAGGCCGGTTACGGCGTTCGTCGCGCCAGGGCCCGAGGTTACCAGAACTACGCCAGGCTTGCCGGTTGCACGGGCATATCCTTCGGCAGCGTGAACCGCGCCTTGCTCGTGACGGACAAGGATGTGACGAATGTCGTTCTGCTGAAAAATTTCGTCATAAATCGGTAGGACAGCGCCCCCGGGATAGCCAAAGACTGTGTCCACACCCTGATCCTTCAGGGCTTGAACTACCATTTTCGCTCCGGTCATCTGACGTGTCATCTTCTTCTCCGTTCCACGTGCGCTTCTCACAAAAAAGCCCCCGATCATCTCGGGGGCGCATGGGGTTCCATTATGGTTCCGTTACCGGCCCATGCGCCAATATCCAACAAGTACTAGGACGCTGCCCATTGCAGTTTTTCCATGTTCTTGCCCAAGGGGATCCTTGAAGGCTTCTTCAACATATGCGCGGGACATTATGAGCGGTGAGCGGGGGCGTCAACAGCGAAAGCGCGTAGAAAATGTCGCGGAAGCGAAAATTTTGTAATTTTCGGTCTGAAATTGGAGGTCTGGGCGCAATTTATGGAAATATGGCCCGTGCAAACTCGGTATTTGCCGAATTTCGCGGCAAAGATTTGTGCAGTCGCAGCAAATCTCTACGCTTTCCGAGTTGATCAGGCCTCGCGATGCACCTTGCTGGCCGTGTCCGGCAGCGTGATGCTGGCCACTTGCTCCGCGATTGGATCTGTGGACAGGGGGTGCAGTTCGGCCGAGTAATCCTCGTCCGTGACCAGCGGCGTCCAGTGGTTGTCGCGATAGATCTCGATGGACGAAAACGTGGCCTTATAGTCCATCTTCGGACTGCCCGGCACCCAATAGCCCAGATAGACGTAAGGCAGGCCCGCCTCGCGTGCGATGTCGATATGATCGAGGATCATATAGGTACCAAGGGATTTGCGATGCCAGTCGGGATCGTAGAAGGAATAGACCATCGACAACCCGTCTTCGAGCACATCGGTCAGGCAGACTGCGCGCAAGGGACCTGTGGCGTCATCGCCGGGAAGCTGATCCGGGCCACGTTCGGCATATTCGATCACGCGGCTTTTGATCGGGGTTTCTTCGATCATCGCGGCAAATTCGAACACATCCATATCAGCCATACCACCCTCGGCATGACGTGTGTCCAGATAGCGACGGAACAGCTCGTACTGATCTTCGCTGGCCCACGGGGCGCGGGCGCGACGTTCAAGCATCGCATTGCGCTTGGCCGTGCGACGCTGGCTTTTGCTGGGTTGGAAATCAGCCACCCTGATGCGGGCAGACAAACAGGCCGAGCATTCAGCGCAGGACGGGCGATAGAGGACGTTTTGCGACCGGCGGAATCCCTGCTTGGACAGGGTATCGTTCAGTGTTTCCGCATGCTCACCCTGAAGGGCTGTGAATAGCTTGCGCTCCATGCGCCCATCCAAATAGGGGCATTCCTGCGGAGCAGTTACATAGAACTGAGGGGCAAGCGGAAGTGTATGGCGCATGGTCTCTCGTAGTCATGTCAAATCAGAACGAGCCTAGCCCGACCATGCGGTTTCGGGCAAGCCCCCGTTGTTTGTCAGGGTAAACGGAGGCTTTGTTTGCTTGATTTGGCTTTAGCGGCGTTCAGAGGCGCGGTTGATGGCCGCGGTGCCCAGCACCATGTCACTCAGACCCTGACCACGTGCAGTGGTGAACATCATCACGATTGAGATCAGCTGCAAAATGAAAGTCGACATCGACAGGTAATAGGCCAGCGTGTGCAGGGCGGCAGTCTGGCGGTCAAAGCGTTGGCCATCATGGCGGCGCAGCTCGATCGCGGTCAGGCGCATCCCGAGGGTTGCGGACTTATTGGTCAGTGTGGTCATCCGATAGACAAAGCCAACCGCCAGATAGACAAGTCCCGACAGGAAAAATCCAATTCCAAAGGTCAAAATCCCGATGCAAAAGAACATCCCAAAAATCAGCACCACATCGATGAACCACGCCAGCAGACGCTTCAGCGTTACATCTTGATAGAACTCGGCCTGCGTGTCCGGGTCCGGCAAGCCCCAATGGCCTGCGCCGTTGGAATTGCTGCGATGGTCATAGGATTGGGTCATTGGGTCGTGTGCATCTTTATTGGGGCAAACAGAGCCCGGCCCTTGGGAAGGGCCGGGGGGAAGGCGAACTCTTGCCTGTATTACTTCTTTTTGTGCTTGGGTTCATCCAAGATTTCGACATCCTCGGTCACGTCTTCGTCGAGTTCCTGCTCGTCAATGGTTGAGTTGCGGGCGGCTTCGGCGCGTTCTTCCATGAATTGGTCGAACTCGGACTTGTCCTTCGCGGCGCGCAGACGCTCGAGGAAGGCTTCGAAGGCTTCCTGTTCAGTCATCAGGCGGCGCAAGGTTTCTGCCTTGTAGGCGTCAAAGGCCGAGTTGCCCGAGGTTGCAAATCCGTGACGGTGCGACATGTGGCGGTCCTGCCAAGCCTGACTGTCATGTGTGCGGCGGTGAGAACAGGATTTCGAAAACATGCGTTTGCTCCAGATCATATAGGCCAGAAGGGCAAGGCCAATGGGCCAGAAGAGGATGAAGCTGACGACCATGGTGGCGATCCAAGCGCCTTTGCCACGTGCGTCCAGCCACGCCTCGGCGCGCGAGAACCAACCACGGGGGGCGGTGTCGTAATGGGTGGTGTGGGTGGCGGTGTTCATTGCGGTCTCCATCGTTCTGTCTGTGTTGCGTTTGAATGTGAATGCCTTTCACATGAGTGAGAGATGGGGACTTAATGGTTGGGTTCAAGGAGAAATGTGAAAGTATTTTACATTATTTGATTAAGGGGCAGAATATAAACGAAAAAAGCCGCCAATCGCGGCGGCTTTCTGTCGAGGTTTTGGCGCGGTTAGCTGCGCGGACCGAACCACATCCGGCTGATAAGCCCATCTTTCAGCTTGAATTGGTGATACGCCCAGCCCGCGATATGGGCCAGAATGGTCAGGGCTAGAAGTTTTGATATGACACCATGTGCTGCGCGTGGGGCGAGGTGGTCGAAGCTCTCGGGCAGAGGGGCATCAGATCCAAAGAACACGATGTCGGGCAGCCCGGCGCCGATTGAAATGCCGAGGCCGCTGGCGACCATCAGGAAGATGAGGATATACAGCACCCAATGGGCCGCGGTGCCGGCGAAGTTCAGAAAGCCGTTTCCGGTATCCGCTTTTGGTGGGTGCGTGCTGCGCAAGCGTGTGACGAGGCGTACGACCATCAGAATGCCAACGGTAATTCCAATCGACATATGACCACGAAGGCTGAACATTTTATCCGGGTGATCATTCGGCAGGGCTGCAAGAACATTCGAGCCCATGACCAAGGCGACGATGATCATCAGGGCAACAAGCCAGTGCAGGGCGACAAGGAGGGGGTGATAGCGTTTCATGGCTTTTCTCATTCGCTGGTTACTGCTGTCACGATACTTGCAATTGCAAATATAGCAAGCAGAAAGTTGCAATTGCAAATGATGCCGCATATATTGTGGCCAGTTGCCGCGACAAACCCGCCGAGGTGTGACCATGAAACAACCCGACACAATGCACCCGACATTGCGCGATCAGGCGCATCTTACACGCACCACCAGTGCTGGCTGGATGCTGCAACGGTTAGCTTGTATGACCGAAACCCAGATGCAGGCGCGCTTGAAGGCCCACGGGCTAAAGATGGATCACTTCATTGTTTTGATGGCCCTGACCGAGAAAGAGGGCGCCAGCCAGACCGAAATTGGGGACGGGTTGAGGCTGGCGGGGTATACGGTTTCGCGTGCGCTGGATGCGCTTGAGAAGCAGGGGCTGGTCGAACGCAAGCAGGACAAACAGTCGCGGCGCACCCATCGCGTGTTTCTGACCGAAGAGGGCCGGGCGCTGATGCCCAGCATCTTCGGCATCATCGGTGAGCAGAATAAAGAGATGCTGGAGCAGCTCTCGTCTGAGGATCAAAGCGAGTTCCTGCGTCTGCTGACGCTTCTGACGCAGGCAGCCGGGTCGGGCTGCGGCTAACGCTCAGGTAAAGTCCCCCGGTTGCGCGCCGCAAATGCGGATCAGATCGCTTGGTGCGGCAGGGAATACATGCCGTGGGGTGCCCGCAGCGGCCCAGACCTCATCAAATTCCAGAAGGCGCGCGTCATAGAAGGCGCGGACCGGACTGGTCATCCCGACCGGGGACACGCCGCCAATGGCAAACCCGGTCTCGGCGCGGATCAATTTGGCGTCCGCCTTGCCCAGAGGCTCGCCGGCCAACGCCGAGGCCTTCTCGGCATCCACCTGATTGCCGCCAGCGGTTAGAAACAACACCACATGGCCCGAGGTCTCGCCGCGAAAGATGATCGACTTGGCGATCTGGTCAATCTCGCAGCCGCAAGCGCGGGCGGCATCTGCGGCGGTGCGGGTGCCCTCGGACATTTCGATCACGCCCGCGGCGATGCCAGCGTCTTCTAAGGCGGCTTTAACCCGTTTCAGGCTTTTGGACATGGAGGCTCCTGTCGTCGACGTTTCGCCTGACACTATCCATTCAAGTCTAATGGTCGCAAGCTGCTTTCCCATGTTGACCCGCCCCGCTGCTCGGCGCAATTTGCGCATATGAGCCAGACTTCTTTCGCCGCCCGCATCACCCGCACTCCGATCGCCTACGAGGCTGAACCCGCCGCGGATATCGACGCGCTGTTTGCGGATCTGACGCCGGATCTGCGCGGGGTGTTGTCTGGGGCTGCAGGCTGTTCGCCCTATCTGAAAGGGTTGATGGAGAAGCAGGCGGATTGGCTGCGCGAGGCGCTGAGCATCGCGCCGGAAGACGCCATTTCCGCCGCCATGCAGGACATGAACCGCGACAGCGACAGTGCGCTGCGCACGTCGCTGCGCGTTGCCAAACAGCGCATCGCGCTTCTGACAGGGCTTGCCGATCTGGCAGGCGTGTATCAGCTGGAGCAAGTTACCGGTGCGCTGACCGATCTCGCGGATTTCGCCACCCATACGGCCATGACCTTCCAAGTTGGCAACGAAATCCGGCGCGGTAAGCTACCCGGGATGACCGAGAATGACGTCGAAACCGCTGGCGGCATGGTTGCACTTGCCATGGGCAAGATGGGCGCACACGAGCTGAACTATAGCTCGGACATTGATCTGATCATGCTGTTTGATGACAGCCGGTTCGAGGGCGCGGATTTTCACGAGGCCCGCGCCAGCCACGTCCGCGCCACCCGCAAGATGAGCACGATGCTCTCGGAGTTGACCGAAGACGGCTATGTCTTCCGAACCGACCTGCGGCTGCGCCCGGACCCGTCTGTGACGCCGGTCTGCGTCTCGATGGAGGCGGCAGAGCGCTATTACGAAAGCCTTGGGCGTACGTGGGAACGCGCCGCCCACATCAAGGCGCGCCCTTGTGGCGGCGACATCGCAGCAGGCGAGGCCTATCTGACCCGTCTGCGCCCGTTCATCTGGCGTAAACATCTGGATTTCGCCGCCATTCAAGACGCCCATGACATGCGCCTGCGCATTCGTGAGCATAAGGGGCTGCATGGTGACATCACGCTGCCCGGCCATGATATGAAGCTGGGCCGTGGTGGCATCCGCGAGATCGAGTTCTTCACCCAGACCCGCCAGATCATCGCAGGAGGGCGCGACGAAGGGCTTCGCATGCGCGAAACCGTGCCCGGTTTGGCGGCCTTGGCCGCAAAGGACTGGATTCCGACCGACGTGGCTGAGATCCTGACCGGCCACTATCGCTTCCACCGCGAGGTCGAACACCGCGTCCAAATGTTCCGTGACGCGCAGACCCATAACCTGCCCAAAACTGACGACGAATTCGATCGTCTGGCCCGGATGATGGGCGAGGGCGACACGGAAGCGCTGAAAACCCGCATCCATGATGCTCTGGCAGAAGTACACGAGGTCACCGAGGGCTTCTTTGCACCTGACGGTTCCACGGCAGACAGCCGCGAACTGTCTGAAAGCGAGGCCGAGATCGTGGCGCGCTGGGAAACCTATCCCTGTCTGCGCTCGGCCCGTGCGGTCGAGATTTTCAATCGCCTGAAGCCCGATCTGCTGGCCCGTCTGGCCGATGCACCACGCCCGCATGATGCGCTGATCCAGTTTGATGGCTTCTTAAAGCGTCTGCCCGCAGGCGTGCAGCTTTTCTCGCTATTCGAAGCCAACCCGACGCTGGTCGATTTGATCGTCGACATCGCCGCGACAGCCCCCGCGCTCGCTGCCTATCTGGGCCACAACGCGCAGGTTCTGGACGCCGTGATCGGTGGCGGGTTCTTCGAACCATGGCCCGGTGGCGACGCGCTTGAGGCCGAACTGGCCGCACGTCTGGACAAAGCGCCAGATTACGAAGCCAAGCTGGATGGCGCGCGACGCTGGATGAAGGAATGGCACTTCCGTATCGGCGTGCATTTCCTGCGCGGACTGATCCCTGCGTGCGAGGCTGGCACGCAGTATACCGACTTGGCGGATGCGATCATTCGCGGGCTCTGGCCCGTTGTCGTCGATAATTTCGCCCTGAAACACGGCACGCCACCGGGGGCAGGGGCTGTGATCATTGGCATGGGGTCGCTGGGAGCACGGTCGCTGACGGCGACCTCGGATCTCGACCTGATCATCATCTATGACCCGCAAGGCGAGGATATGTCGGACGGGCGTCGCCCCTTGGCAACCCGGCCTTACTATGCGCGGCTTACACAGGCTTTCCTGACCGCGCTGTCTGCGCCAATGGCCGAAGGGCGGCTTTACGAGGTCGACATGCGCCTGCGCCCTTCGGGGCGGCAAGGGGCGGTAGCGACCTCGATCGAAAGCTTCAAAGCCTATCAACGGGACGAGGCCTGGACGTGGGAGCATCTAGCTCTGACGCGCGCACGAGTTGTGGCGGGGCCGGAAGGGCTGACCAAGGATTACGAGATCGCGCGGGCCGAAGTTTTGGCTGGCGAGCGCGACCCGGTCAAAGTGATTGCGGATGTGATCGAGATGCGCAATCGCATCGCGGACGCGAAACAAGCCGGGGGCGCGCTGGACGCCAAGCTGGGCGAGGGCCACCTGCAGGATGTTGAACTTGTGGCACAGGCCGCCGCGCTCTTGTCTAAGAACACACCGCGTGAACCGGGCAAGCAAATCGCTCAGGGTGTCGCCATTGATTGGTTTTCTGACGGTCAGGCGCGATCTCTGGCCCAATCCCATGACCTAATGTGGCGATTGCAGGCCGCGTCCAAACTTTTGTCGGACGGTCCTTTGGACCTTGAAGCTTTGGGGCAGGGCGGTCAGGATCTGCTACTACGCGAGACCGGGGCCGAGAGTGAGGCTGCCCTGATCGAGGATCTGGAGGAAAAGGCGCGGGCTGCGGCCCTTGCCATTGATGAGGTGCTGGCCAACCCGCCCGGGTAAGGCCCGCCGGAGGACCAAATGACGAACCTTATCGACGCCATCGACCAGCGCGGCTTGATCCGTGACAGCTATGTCATCGAGGGGATCACCCCCGGTGAATGTCGGTCGATCTTTCTGGACTGGGCGCTGTTTGAAGATCACGAGATGCCTCAGCCTGAGCGGATCAAGACGTTGCTTGCGCACTATGGACCCAAGGCACCGGATCACCCGATGACCGAAGTTCTGCGCGCCGCATTGGAAGACGCAGCGCCCCCCAAGCGTCGCGGTGGTCGTTCGGGACGCGTGGGATAATTCCACCGCTCTTGGCAGAATTATCAGTTTGGTAATTCTCTTCTGAGATGCTGGTTGCACTATGCAACGCAGATTTGCCTTTCTCGTCTCTTTGTTTTGCGGTCTTTGGATATCAAAAGCGCTGGCGAACGACGTGCAGATCTGTCGCGATGTGGTCAAACTTCAGGTGGCTTATTCTCAAACTCAAGGTGCACCACACTTCGTGGACGCAGTCGCGACAAAGCGGTTGATCTCGTCTTTATCCCAACACATCAAACGCGTGCGCGACTTCAATATGCCCGTCGGAGTGGTCAGCCCTTCGGATGCGCTGGGTGCGATTGCCGCTGCATTGGATCGGGCAGTGGCGCAGTCTGGCAACGATGCTCAGCTTGCGTCGCACCTATCGTCTCTGCGAGAAGAGCTCGAGCTTCTTACCGTTGTTTTCGGATGCGAGTTTGTTCCCTCAACCGAGGTAGCTGGTAGTCAGCGCAAACCGCTCGTCCTTCGCCATCTGCCAAGCGAAGGGCAGGCGGGCGAGCGAGGTGGTGCGGGAGACCCGATTGTGCTGAGCGGTGGCGTACTGGGGTTTCTGACACTCCTGGCCGCACTCTTGGCCCGGATTGGCCTGCGCGGTCGTGCCAAACGGGAAGTATGCAACACGCCGGTGTTGGTAAGTATTAAGAGTGGTTGTACGATAACACGGATCGTCGACATCAACCGGAACGGCATGAAGATCGAGGCCGCACCAATCCACACGCAGGATGCTTGTGTAGACCTCTATTTCTGCGGCCATGCTTGTCGCGGAAAGATCAGATGGAAGAATGAGTATTTCGCCGGGATCCAATTTAAGAAACGCATTCCACAGGCTACGGTCGCTGACGTTGTTGAGAGAAGTCAATCGACTATGGAGGGGAGCGGTTTAGAAAAGAACACGATACCCTGCTATCGCAGTGGCTGCCATGAGGGGTGCGGTAAGTATTGTCCAAGCGCGATGGCAGAGCGTGCATTCAAGGAGCACGATCAATCCCACGAGCCAAAGTGAACGGGGTGTTTACCCAGTTGTTGTCCTAACCTCGATTTCTGGTGCGCTGCTTTCGATGGCGACTGGGGCCAACGCGCTAATCCAAAATTTCTGCCCTAATGCCCCGAAATTCCAAAAAAATACATGACAGCGCTCTTGGGTCCGGTCCAGACTGGATCCTATCACGTATTATAGGGCGCCTCGGACCCGCCAGTTTCGGGCGCCCCTGAGGTTTCGAGAGTGGGAGTTGGATGGACGCCATAGTATTTACGACAGAGATGGGGGTCGTTCTGGGCCTTCTGGGATTTACCGTTTTTCTATTTGTATCCGAGATTATTCGAATAGATTTGGCAGCTTTGCTTGTTCTGGTGACTGTTGGCATCCTGAGTTATCTGCCGGGGCTCGAAAGCTTGGCCGACGTTAATCACCTGTTTGACGGGTTCGCATCCAACGCCGTGATTTCGATCATCGCGGTGATGATTGTGGGGGCGGGGCTGGATCGCACCGGGATCATGAACAAGGTCGCGGCCGCCATATTGAAACATGGCGGCACGTCCGAGGCTCGCGTGCTTCCTATCGTGTCGGGGACCGTCGGCTTCATATCAAGCTTTCTGCAAAACGTCGGTGCTGCGGCGCTGTTCCTGCCGGTGGTCAGCCGGATTTCTGTGCGCTCGGGCATTCCGCTTAGTCGGTTGCTGATGCCGATGGGATTCTGTGCGATCCTTGGGGGTACGATGACCATGGTTGGCTCGTCGCCTTTGATCCTGCTGAACGACCTGATCCTGACCGCGAATGAAGGCCTGCCGGACGAGCTGAAAATGGAACCCTTCGGGCTATTTTCTGTCGCCCCAATTGGCGCTGCGCTGATCGCGACAGGGATTATTTATTTTCTTGTTCTGGGCCGCTGGGTGCTGCCGGGGTCGTCCGATCCGATCGAGCCAAGCTCGGGGCAGGGAACGACCGAGTATCTTGAGCGTGTCTATGGGCTTCACGCGCAGGTGTTCGAAGTGGATGTGCCTGCCGACAGCCCTCTGGTCGGGCAGATCCTTGCCGACATCAACAACGAGAACAATATCTACATCATCTCGACCTTCTATCGCGGCAAAGCGTCGATGATCCAGATCCTAACCGCCGAGATCGCCGCGCCGTGCCGCTTGGCAATTATTGGCAGCGATCACGCGGTGCACGACTTTGCCGAGCGGTATGGTCTGACGGTTCGCCCGGATCTGGATGTGTTTATCGAAGAGTTTGCACAGACGAATGCCGGTGTAGCCGAGCTGGTCATCCCGCCGGATTCCAAGCTGATTGGCAAAAGCCCTCGGGACATTTTGCTGCGGAAAACCTATGGGCTGGGGCTTATGGCGATCCATCGTGGCGAGGAAACCCTAAGCCATGTGAAAACGGAAGATCACGAGGCGACACAGATCGGTTTGGTCCCCTTTCAGGCGGGCGATATGCTGGTGGCGCATACGCGTTGGGATAACCTGACGCGGCTGAAGCGCGATCAGGATTTTATCGTGGTGACCGCCGACTTCCCGCAAGAGGAGCTTCGGCCACACAAGGTCAACTGGGCCTTGTTCTTCTTCCTGATTTCGCTGTCACTGATCCTGTTCACCGATGTGCGCCTGTCGCTGTGTCTGCTGACCGGCGCTGTGGGAATGGTTTTGACACGGGTTCTGAGTATTGACGAGGCCTATCACGCGGTTGGCTGGAACACGGTGTTTTTATTGGCCAGCCTGATCCCACTGGGGCAGGCGGTGCAAAACACGGGGACGGCCGCATGGATTGCGCAACAGATTTTGACGGTGCTGGATGGCTGGCCGATCTGGTCGCTTCAGGCAGGTGTCGCTATTCTGGCGACGGTGTTTTCATTGGTCATGTCCAATGTTGGGGCAACGGTTCTTTTGGTCCCCTTATCGGTGTCCATTGCGGTGGCCGCGGGGGCCAATCCGGCGATTTTCGCGCTGACGGTGGCGATCTCGACCTCGAATTCGTTCATCATCCCGACCCATCAGGTGAATGCGCTGATCATGGGGCCGGCGGGCTATAAGGTGATGGATTTCGTGAAAAGCGGGGGGATCATGACGATCCTGTTCCTGCTCGTCTCGCTGATCATGCTGAACGTAGTCTTCTAGGGCAGTGCGCTGGTCAGGGCAGAGTGCTCGGCCCAAAAGCAAAAAACGCGCCCGTTTCTGGGCGCGTTTTTACTGACATAGGGCTGGTTTAGGCCTCGATATGCTCGGCTTCCTTGGGCAGGATCAAGTTCAGGATCACGCCAGCGACACCCGCCAGACCAATGCCCGCCAGGGTAAAGCCGCCGCCGAACGGGATCGACAACCCGCCGATTCCGACCACCAGAACGGTCGACACGATCACCATGTTGCGGCTGTTGGTCAGCGCATCCGCACCAATCCGCGCCAGCACAGTCAAGCCAACCACAGTTACCATGCCAAACATCAGGATCATGATGCCACCCATGACGGGCATCGGAATGGTCCCCAGCGCGCCCGAGACCTTGCCCACAAAAGCCAGCGCAATCGCGAAGATCGCGGCCCAGGTCATCACGGCGGGGTTGAAGACGCGGGTGAGGGTGACAGCGCCGGTGACCTCGGAATAGGTGGTGTTGGGCGGGCCGCCGACCAGACCGGCGAACACGGTGGCCAGACCATCGCCCAGCATGGTGTTCTGGATGCCCGGCTCTTTCAGATAGTCCTTCTTAGTGACCGAGCTGATGGCCATGACGTCTCCGAAATGTTCAATCGCAGGCGCGATGGCGACGGGCAGGATGAACAGGATTGCAGCCATGTTGAACTCGGGCGCGACGAAACCGGGAACGGCGAACCACGCCGCATCCGAGAAGCTTTGGAAGCTCACAAGGCTTTCACCGGTGATGGCGCCAAGGATCAAAGCCGCAACGTAGCCTGCGATGACGCCGAAGATGATCGGAACAACTTTGACCATGCCACGTCCACGGATCGCGATCAGCATGGTAGTGCCCAGCGAAACAGCGGCCAAGATCAGCGCATAGGGTTTCGGCATGATCTGCGTGTCACCTGCAACGCCGGTTGCCATGTTGATAGCCACTGGGGCCAGCGCAAGACCAATGACCATGATCACCGGACCGACCACAACAGGCGGCAGATAGCGGTGCAGCCAGTCCGAGCCCCAGATGCGGATGGCAAAGCTGATCACCACATAGAACAGACCTGCTGCGGCCAGACCGCCCAAGGTGGAAGGAAGGCCCCAGGTTTGCACGCCGTAAATGATCGGCGCGATGAAAGCGAAGCTAGAGGCCAGAAAGACGGGAACCTTGCCGCGTGTGATGATCTGGAAGATCAACGTGCCGATGCCAGCCGTGAACAGAGCCACGCTTGGGTCAAGTCCGGTCAAGAGGGGTACCAGCACAAGCGCCCCGAAGGCTACGAACAGCATTTGTGCACCCACAAGCGCCTGCCCGGGCCCGAATTTATAGTCGGTCTGAGTGATGTCGCGACTCATTTCCATGTCCCTTATTCAGAATTTTCCGCTGTTTAGCGATTCCGAGCAGGAGCGACAGCCGAAAAAGGGGCTGGAGGGGTCAGGCCTCGTCGGCTGGACGCATCATGAGCCAGATCAGCGAGGCACCGGCCAGCGCAAGGAAGGGCACCATGGCGATGTTCACGGCGCTCCAGCCTTCCACTGCTGAACCACCCGAGCAGTTCATCAGCCCACCGGATGCCAGCGAAGCCACGGTCACGCAGCCAAAGACGATCATGTCGTTCATGCCCTGAACGCGTCCGCGTTCCTCGGGCGCGTGTGCGCCTGCCAGCATTGACGTGGCACCAATGAAGCCGAAGTTCCAGCCAACGCCCAGCAAGACCAGCGCGATAAAGAAGTTCTCAAGCTCGACCCCTTGCAGGGCGACGATCCCGGCGAGGCCCAGAATGGCCAAGCCAGCGGCGATGACCAAACGAGTGCCGAAGCGGGCAATCAGGTGGCCGGTGAAGAAGCTGGGGACGAACATCGCCAGCACGTGCGCGGTGACGACATTACCTGCCATGTCGGTTTCAAACCCACAACCGACAACCGCCAGCGGGGTCGAAGTCATGACAAGGTTCATCAGCGCGTAGGACACCATCCCACAGATGATCGCGACGGCAATCACCGGATCCCGCAGAAGCTCCATCCGGGTGCGGCCCTTGGGGGCGTCTTCGCTTGGTTTTTCGGGCTTGGGAATGTCCAGACCCAGAAACAGAAGCGATCCTAGAAGGTTGATTACAATGATTGTCAGATAGGCACCAAGGAAGGGCACGACCATTGCGTCGTTGGTCAGGTTGAACAGTTGCGGCCCGATAATGGCCGAGGCTAGACCGCCCGCCATGACATAGGAAATTGCTTTGGGCCGGAATTCGGCCGAGGCCGTGTCGGTCGCCGCAAAACGATAGAACCCTTGAGCTGATTGATACAGGCCCATGAAGAACGAGCCGATCAGGAAGATCGTGAAATCCGACTGCATCAGGCCATAAGCGCTGATCGCGGCCCCGACCGAGCCGCCCAGTGTGCCCAGCCAGAACCCAATGCGTCGTCCGAAGGTTTGCATGACCCATGCCACCGGGTTGGCAAAGATCATCGATCCGCCCACCATCAGAGAAATCGGCAAGGTCGCCCAGCAGGGGTTTGACGCAAGCGATTGCCCGGCCAGGCCAGCCATGGTGAAGATCATTGGCATCTGCGCGCCCAGAATGGCCTGCGCAAGCACAAGGATAGTCACATTGCGCTTGGCGCGCGCGTCGTCGGTAGGTGTCAGGATCGCATCGGTCATGCGCATATGCGTATCCATGCATGCCTGCTTTGACCAGAGCGAAATTGTACCCCTGAATGTGGGCTGATGTCGCAGTTAAATCGTTTCCGCGCGACGTGAAATCCAGCCGGTTGTGGAAACGCTCTAAACCCGGTCGATCAGGTGGGCAAAGCTGCCCGAGACGTGGCCCTCAATCAATCCCATCGGCGCAAGAGCACGCCCCTCGGCATCTGTGGCGTCGAACAGAGGTGCGCCTTCAGCCAGAAGCGTGGTGGCATAGTGGAACTCGTGCGCGTTCCAATTCCCGGCGAACGGGCCTTCGGCGGCGTGCAATGCCCGATATCCGAGATGCAGCTTGCGCTGTGCAAAGCTGGTCTCCAGCCCCAGGAGTCCTAGCATCTCGTGACGTTCACCGGTCTTGTCTGTGATCGCGCGGCCAAGAGCCATATAGCCGCCGCACTCGCCATAGATCGGGCAGGTTGCGGAGTGCATCCCTTGTTTGAACGTCTGCGCCGCGGCCAGCTTGCCCGCGTGTAGTTCAGGGTAACCGCCGGGTAGGAAGATGAAATCGGCGTCCGGGGCAGGGGCGTGGTCAGCCAGCGGCGAGAAGGGCAGCACCTCGGCCCCAGCAGCGCGCCAATCGGATAAGATGTGTGGATAGGCAAAGGCGAACGCTTTGTCCGAAGCGACTGCGATCCGCTGGCCCGGAGGTGTCAGGCGGTTTGCGGCGCCGGGAGCCTCGGTCGTATATCCGGCCAATGCAACCAGTGCGTCCAGATCAATTGCGGCCTCGACCACATCCGCGACGCGGTCCAGATAGGCTTGCAGATCGGGATGCTCTTCGGCTTGGACCAGACCCAAGTGGCGCGAGGGGTGCTCAAGCCCCGACTGACGATACACGGCACCCAGAACCGGGATCAGGCTGTCCTGAAGGCTGGCGCGCAGCATCGCCTCGTGGCGTGGGCTGCCCACATGGTTCAGGATGACGCCCGCAACGCGCACGTCTGGGTCGTGTTGGGCAAAACCGTTCACCAGCGGAGCGACCGAATGTGCAAGACGGGCGCAATCGACCACCAGAACAACTGGAAGTCCGAACACGCGCGCCAGATCCGCCGTCGCGCCACGCCCTTCCGGGGGCGCACCGTCAAACAGCCCCATCGCCCCTTCGATCAGCAGAAGTTCGGAGCCAGAGCGCGCCAGATCGTGCAACCGCGCCGGTCCCATAGCCCAAGCGTCCAGGTTGGGGCATTCGCGCCCACAGGCTGCGGCGTGAAAACGGGGGTCGATATAGTCCGGGCCAGATTTCGCACCGCTGACATCGACGCCACGGCGCGATAGGGCGCGCAAAAGGCCAAGGGTCAGGGTGGTTTTGCCACTGCCAGACGAGGGCGCGGACAGGATCAAGCCGGTTGGCGCGGACATCAGCGATCCTCGGCCGGGCGACCACGGCCCAGTGGATCGGTGTTGCGCGGTTCCAGCCCTGCGGCCAGCGCTTGCCAGTCCAGTGCTTGCCGCATCAATACCGCGCGTCCCACACAGATGATCGCAGGGGCACCAATACCTTCGCGATCCGCGTCTTCAACGCAGGTGGCAAGGGTGGTTTCTAGCACACGCTGATCAGGTGTCGTGGCGTTCATGGTGATGGCGACGGGCTCATCCTCACCGCGACCGGCAGCAATCAGCTCGGACCGGATACGCTCCAGATGCTTCATGCCCATATAAATAACGATGACTTGTGAGCCGCGCGCGATTGACGGCCAGTCCAAGGATCCAGTGGCATTGCCCGACTGGTCATGGCCGGTGACGAAGGTCACGGATTGGTTCACATCGCGGTGGGTAACGGGAATTCCGGCATAGGCCAGCCCGCCGATCCCGGCTGAGATGCCCGGAATGATGCGGATTGGTACGCCATGTTGCACAAGCGTCTGCCCCTCTTCACCGCCACGTCCGAAGACAAACGGATCGCCGCCCTTCAGGCGCAACACCCGTTTGCCCTCGCGGGCCAGATCCACCAGTCTTAGCGAGATGTCGCGTTGCTTGGCCGAGGGCTTTCCGCCGCGCTTACCAGCATAGATGACCTCGGCCTCGGGGCGCGCCCAACTGAGGATTTCCGGCGAGACCAGAGCGTCATGCACGATCACATCCGCCTGCATCAGCGCATTCACCGCGTGAATGGTCAGAAGGCCGGGATCTCCGGGGCCAGCGCCACACAGCCAAACCCAGCCGGGTTCCAGCGTGGGCCAGTCATGGCCGGGCAAAACAGGGACGGTTTGTGCATGCGAGTCAGTCATGCGCCCCTTATGCACCTGTTGGTCGCGGTCGAAAAGCGTAACTGCGACCTCACAGAACGGATTGGCGGCGCGGATTTGCGCGCTTATAGTCGTTGGGATGGAAAAGACCGACCCTCAGAAACTGCGCCGTGGCTGGACCACGGGCGCCTGTGCCACGGCCGCGGTGAAGGCCGCATTGGATGCGTTTTGGGGGCAGGGATCCCCGGCGCGTGTGACAATTACTTTGCCGCGTGGGGAAACGCCGGATTTTCTGGTTTACGACCTGATTGCGGGCGACACATGGGCAGAGGCGGCCATTGTGAAAGATGCAGGCGACGACCCAGATGTGACGCATGGTGCGGTAATCCGGGCGCGTGTGGCGCCTGCCAAGCCGGGACAGGGCGTGTTCTTCGTGGCCGGAGAGGGCGTGGGCACGGTGACAAAACCCGGCCTGCCGATTCCTGTAGGCCAGCCTGCGATCAACCCGGTGCCGCGCCAGATGATCAAGGGCGTCGTGCACGAAGCCGCTGTGACATATGAGCAAGCCGCCGATGTGATTGTTACCATCTCGGTCGAGGATGGCGCCGCACTGGCGGAAAAGACATGGAACCCGCGGCTTGGGATCAAAGGCGGGCTGTCCATTTTGGGCACCACGGGCATTGTTCGCCCGTTCTCTTGTTCAGCGTGGATCGCGTCGATCCACCGGGGCATTGACGTGGCGCGGGCCGAGGGGCTGACCCAAGTTGCGGGCTGCACCGGGGCGACCTCGGAAAAGGTGGTGCAGGAGCTGTTTAGCCTGTCTGACGGGGCCATGATCGACATGGGCGATTTCGCGGGTGGGATGCTGAAATATCTGGCGCGCAATCCGATTGACCGGGTGACCATCGGTGGCGGCATTGGCAAGCTGACAAAGCTGGCGCAGGGCGCGCGGGATTTGCATTCGGGGCGTAGTCAGGTGGATTTTGATGTGCTGGCAGATTGGCTGAATGACCCCGAGGTTTCAGGCATGAATACAGCCCTGCAAGCTTTTGAAAAGCATGGAGAAGTGATGTCATCCATGATCGCCGAAAAGGCGCGGGAGCAAGCAGTCCAAATCCTGCGTGGCGCGCCGATTTCTGTGGACATTGTCGTGATCGACCGAAAGGGCGAGATCATCGCACAGGCGCAGTGAAGATTCTTCTGTTGGCTGGAACGGGCGAGGCACGCGCCTTGGCAAAACTGCTGGCCGATCATGGGCAGGATGTGCTGGCGTCGCTCGCGGGCGCGACGCGCGCGCCTGCATCGTATCCCGTGCCGACACGTGTCGGTGGCTTTGGGGGAGAAACCGCGCAGCGAGACCTTGTGATCACAAATGAATTTGATGCAGTGGTCGACGCGACGCATCCCTTCGCAGCGCGGATTTCCTCTCGAAGTATTCAGATATCAAGCGAATTATCAGTGCCTTACGTGAGGTTGTTGAGGTGTGAGTGGCATGCGGAAACCGGCGATGACTGGCATTTGATCGACCATCCCGGCGAAGCCTCAGAACATATCCCGTCCGGAGCGTGCGTGCTGCTGGCGACCGGGGCGGCATCGGTCTCGGATTGGGCGGATTTGGCCGAAGGGCGGACGCTATTTTGCCGCCGCGTGGATGCGACGGATGATCCTTTTCCCTATGAGGGGGACTGGATCGTAGGGCGTCCTCCATTCTCGCTGGAGGAAGAGTTGGAAACACTGCGCAGTTATCGCATCACTCATCTGGTCAGCAAAAACGCGGGTGGTCCGACCAGCGCTAAGCTGTTGGCCGCGCGCCAGTTGGGCTTACCTGTCGTGATGCTGAATCGCCCCGCATTGCCCGAGTGTGATCGCGTGGAAACCCCTGAAGAGGCGCTGGAATGGCTGTCACAGTTGAAACGATGATCCACGGGCAGGACTGTTTGCAACGTGAGGCACGAGAGCTTTGCGTGCTTGAACCGCGCTTTCAGCCCATTTTCGATCATCTGGACGAGATCCCTCTGCGGCTGCGCCCGGACGGGTTTTCCGCCCTGATGTTTGCCATCGTGGGGCAGCAGGTCTCGACCGCATCAGCAGCGGCGATCTGGGGGCGGGTGCAGGAGGCTGGTTTTGACGACACCGACAACGTCGCCCGCGCCAGTGATCAGGATCTGGCAGATGTGGGCCTGTCGCGCCCGAAAATTCGCTATACCAAGGCCTTGGCCCGTGCCGGGATCGACTATCCGGCGCTGCATGATCTGCCCTCGGATCAAGTGATCAAGACCCTGACCGCCGTGCCGGGGATCGGGATGTGGACGGCCGAGATCTATGCGCTGTTCGCATTGGCCCGCGCGGATGTCTTCCCGGCAGGCGATTTGGCCCTGCAAGAAGCCGCCAAACGGCTGTTTGATCTGCCCGAGCGGCCCAAGGAAAAGGCGATGCGTGCCATGGCGCAGGACTGGTCCCCCAACAGGGGCGTTGCGGCGCGGTTGCTCTGGGCCTATTACCGCATGGAAACAGAACGCGAAGGGATAGGCGAATGACCCGCATCTTGGAAAGCAAACGGCGCGAAGCGGCCTCGGGCACCACGAAATCGGTGGTGGTGTTTTTGCACGGCTATGGCGCAGATGGCGCTGACCTGCTGGGGCTGGCTGATCCTTTGTCTGAGCACATGCCCGACACCACCTTCATCGCCCCTGACGCGCCCGAGAAATGCTTGGGCAACCCGATGGGATACCAGTGGTTCCCAATCCCGTGGCTGGACGGCTCGTCGGAAGAAGACAGCATGCGCGGCGTTGAGATGGCAACGGCCGACATCAACGCGTTCCTAGATCAGGTACTGGAAGATGAAGGCATTGAGCCTTCACAGCTGATCGTTTTCGGCTTCTCGCAAGGCACGATGATGTCTTTGCGTGTGCTGCCTCGCCGGGAAGAGCCGATTGCCGGGTTGGTCGCGTTCTCGGGCCGGATGTTGGAGCCTGATCAATTCGCCGAAAACGTGGTGTCGAAACTGCCGATCCTGCTGGTGCATGGCGATCAGGATGACATGGTGCCTCCGGGGCATTTCAGCGAAAGCGGCGAAGTGCTGCAGGCTGCGGGGTTTGAAACTTATGGCTTCATCATGAAGGGCACCGGCCACGGGATCGCGATGGACGGTCTGTCGGTCGCGCTCAGCTTCATGCTGGACAATCTGGGGATGACCCCGGCCCAAGCCGCCAACTGATCACATCTGGCCCGCCGCCTGTCACATCCCTGAGATAATCCGATGTTATCCCGCTGGTGACCCCATATGTTGGGGTTGTAAGGTTGTCTTATCAATATATAGTCAACCTATAAGCATGGGGCGGGTGTCCCCGCCCCGACAACCGATTGAGGATGTAGACGGGCGAGGATTGGATGCGTCATGGATGGAGACTTCAGAACTGACTTTGTACGGGAAGGCGGGGGTGTCAAACGGCACGCGGCCTTGGTGCTAAACGCGGATTTCAGGCCCTTGTCCTATTATCCGCTGTCTCTGTGGCCTTGGCAGGAGGCCGTGAAAGCGGCGGTTCTGGACCGGGTCAATATTTTGGCTGAGTATGACGAGGTGGTCAGAAGCCCGTCGATCGAGCTGAAGATCCCCTCGGTTGTGGTTCTGAAAGACTATGTGAAACCTCAAAAGCGCGTGGCCTTCACGCGCTTTAATTTGTTTTTAAGGGATGAATTTTGCTGTCAGTACTGCGGCGCGAAGGGCGATTTGACCTTTGATCACGTGGTGCCACGGGCCGCAGGGGGCGTGACCAGTTGGGAAAACGTCGTGGCCGCCTGTCAGCGGTGCAACTTGAAGAAGGGCTCGAAGCCCTTGCGGCATTCGGGGCTGACCTTGCGCAAGCCCGCGCGCCAGCCAACGGCAGAAGAGCTGCGCAATGTTGGGCGCAAGTTCCCGCCGGGACATTTGCACGACAGTTGGATGGACTTTCTGTATTGGGATACGGAACTCGACGCCTGATCTGTCGGATTTCGCATGACGGCGCGGATCTAACTCGCTAGCGTCCTCTCAAACAGCAGGGAGGCCGCCATGTCAGATCCGTTTTTCACCCCCGTTTCAGGCTTTGATCTGCCGCGTTTTGCGGGCGTGCCGACCTTCATGCGGCTGCCATATGTGGATTTCGACCACCCGCGATTCTCTGACGTGCAGGTCGGTCTGATCGGAGCGCCCTGGGACGGAGGCACCACCAACCGCCCGGGTCCACGTCACGGCCCGCGCCAGCTGCGCGATATGTCCACCATGATACGGGCCCAAAACGGCGCGACAGGTGTGCGCCCGTTTGAGGTGATGAATTGCGCAGACCTTGGCGATGTGGCCCCGAATCCTGCAGATGTCATGGACAGCCTGAAACGGATGGAGGCATTCTATGCCCGGGTCCATGCTGCAGGCATCCGTCCGTTGACCGGAGGGGGCGACCATCTGTGCGCCCTGCCGATTCTGCGTGCGCTGGCCAAGGATGGGCCGGTCGGGATGGTGCATTTTGACAGCCATACAGACCTGTTTCATTCGTATTTCGATGGCACCATGTACACTCATGGAACACCCTTCCGCCGCGCGGTGGAAGAAGGCCTTTTGGACCCCAAACGCGTGGTGATGATCGGCATTCGCGGCACCGCTTATGACAACGAAGATCGCGACTTCGCCGACAGTGTGGGCATCCGGGTGATTCCCGTCGAAGAATTCCACGCCCGCGGGGTGGATGATGTAATGGCCGAGGCGCGCGAGATCGCTGGGCAGGGTGCGACTTATGTTAGCTATGACATTGATTTTGTTGATCCTGCCTTCGCGCCGGGCACCGGTACGCCCGAGGTAGGCGGCCCGAATTCCTATCAAGCGCTTCAGGTTGTGCGCGCCCTTCAAGGGCTAAACATTGTTGGCGCCGATCTGGTCGAAGTTTCGCCCCCCTTTGATCCCAGCGGTGCGACAGCCTATCTGGGCGCTTCGATCATGTTCGAACTGCTGTGCGTGATGGCGGGATAGCGCCGCTTCCCAACCGACTTTGCTTGTGACCCGTCACAAGGATGCTAGACTTATGCGAACGAAGCGGTTAGAAGGCCGGTGAGTGAAATAGTTAGCGCTAACATAACTGGAGTTCCTGATGGTCTCGCGTGTTATTCCGGTCGATCCTTTTGATCTGGTCATTTTTGGCGGGACGGGCGACCTGTCACGCCGCAAAATCCTGCCCGGCCTCTATCGGCGCTTCCGCGATGGGCAGATGCCCGAAGGGGCACGCATCATTGGCGCGGCGCGCAGTGAAATGGATGACGAGGGCTTTCGAGACTTCGTGGAAGAGGCCGTGCGCAGCTTCGTGTCCAAGCGCAAATGTGATCCTGACACGCTGGCCGCGTTTCGCGAGACGCTGTTCTATGTGCAAGTGGACGCGATGGGCGATGACGGCTGGGCCGAGCTGAAGGCCAAAAGCCATCTGGATCGGGTACAGGCGTTCTATTTCTCGGTCGGGCCGAGCCTATTTGGGCCGATTGCCGAACGCCTTCACACGAAGGGGATCGCTGGGCCGGAAGCCCGGATCGTGGTGGAAAAACCCTTTGGTCACGACATCGAAACAGCGCGCGCGCTGAACGCCACGCTAGCCGAGCATTTCGACGAAAGCCAAATCTATCGCATCGACCACTATCTTGGAAAAGAGACGGTGCAGAATCTGATGGCGCTGCGCTTTGGCAACATGCTGTTCGAGCCGCTCTGGAACGCCCAATACGTCGACCACATCCAAATCACCGTGGCTGAGACCGTCGGCGTCGAAGGGCGGGGCGGGTATTATGACAAATCGGGTGCGATGCGCGACATGGTGCAGAACCACCTGATGCAGCTTCTGTGTCTGACCGCGATGGAGCCACCGTCGAAGTTCGATTCGGATGCGGTGCGGGATGAGAAGTTGAAAATCATTCGCGCCTTGGATCCAGTCGCACCGGAAGATCTGGTGCGCGGGCAGTATGCGGGCGATGACGAGGTTGCGTCCTATCTGACCGATGCGGAAACCGACAGCAGTGCGACAGAAAGCTTCGTGGCGATGAAGCTGCATATCTCGAATTGGCGCTGGAACGGGACACCGTTTTATCTTCGCACAGGTAAACGCCTGAAGGCGCGGATGTCCGAGATTGTCGTGCGTTTCAAGGAACCGCCACACTCGATTTTCGAAGCAGACACCGGCCAGTCCGCGAACGAGCTCTCGATCCGACTGCAGCCCAACGAAGGTATGGACCTGAAGGTCACGATTAAGGAACCGGGGCCGGGTGGAATGCGCCTGATCGACGTGCCTTTGGATATGACATTCGCCGAGGCTCTGGGGGAAGAAATCGCCGATTCGCCAGATGCTTACGAGCGGTTGATCATGGATGTGATCCGCGGCAACCAGACGCTGTTCATGCGTGGGGACGAGGTCGAGGCCGCTTGGGCCTGGACTGATCCGATCATCGAAGGTTGGGAGTATCGCCGCGACAAGCCCATCAGCTATGACCCGTTCTCGACCGGGCCGGAAGAGGCACTTATGCTGCTGCATAAAGATGGCCGTCGCTGGAGGGAGATTCGCGAATGAACCTGATTGAGTATGCAGATCGCGACATGATGATGCTGGACTTGGCCGATGTGCTGGCGTCCGAGCTGACGCAAATGTTGGATCATGAAGAGCGCGCCTCGCTGGCGGTGCCTGGCGGGACGACGCCGGGGCCTGTCTTTGACGCGCTCAGCGCGGTAGATCTGGATTGGGCGCGGGTTGATGTGCTCTTGACCGACGAACGCTGGGTGCCGGAAAGCAGCCCGCGGTCGAACACGGCGCTTCTGCGATCACGCCTGCTGGTTGGCCACGCCGCCAAAGCCAATCTGGTGCCGCTTTACGCAGATAATCCGCGGCCGGAAGACGCCTTGCCTGCGCTATCGCAAGGGATCGAGGCGCTCACGCCGATCTCGGTCGTGTTGTTGGGCATGGGCGAGGACATGCACACCGCCAGCCTGTTTCCGGGCGCTGATCATCTGGACGAGGCGTTGTCCCGTCACGCGCCGCCTTTGCTGCCCATGCGGGCACCCGGCGCGGACGAACCGCGCGTGACGCTGACCGCGCCGATTTTGAACGGCGCAATGTCTAAACACCTTTTGATCTTGGGTGCCGTGAAACGCGATGCGCTGAACAAGGCGATGGCCGAAAAGCACGCTCGACTCGCGCCGGTGAAAGCCGTGATGTCAGACATGACGGTACACTGGGCGGAATAAACGCGGGCGAAAGCCTGCCCCCGGGGAATAGTATGACCATTGATAAGCTGATTGCGCATAACGAAACATTAACCGAAACATGTCTGACCGACCTGTTCAACGCGGACCCCGACCGGGCGACGAGATATAGTTCTGATGGTGCAGGCCTGTATTTCGACTGGTCGAAAACGGGGCTGGATGATCGGGCGGTAGAGCTTTTGTTGTCCTTTGCGGATGACGCAGAGGTGGCGGAGCGACGCGATCAGATGCTCGGTGGCGACAAGATCAATGTGACCGAAGGCCGTGCGGTGCTGCACACGGCCCTGCGCGCGGGACCCGAGGCCGAGGTGTACGTGGACGGGGAAGATGTCATGCACGGCGTCCGCGACACGCTTGCCCGGATGCGGGATTTCGCGACGCGCCTGCGCGCGGGTCAGATCCGCGCGCCCGGGGGCGGGCGCTTTCGGGATGTGGTGAATATCGGCATTGGCGGCTCGGATCTTGGACCCGCGATGGCCACGCAGGCGCTGTCGCCCTATCACGATGGGCCGCGGGTGCATTTCGTCTCGAACGTGGACGGGGCGCAGATTGCGGATGTTTTGCGTGGGCTAAACCCGGCGGAAACGCTGATCATGGTGGCCTCAAAAACCTTCACGACCATTGAAACCATGACCAATGCCGCCACGGCCCGCGATTGGTTACTGCGTGACGTGACTGCGGATGCGGTGGGTCTGCATTTTGCCGCGCTGTCCTCGAATTTGGAGAAAACGGCCGAATGGGGCATCGCCGCCGAGCGTGTCTTTGGCTTTGAGGACTGGGTTGGCGGGCGCTATTCCATGTGGGGGCCGATTGGCTTGTCTCTGATGATCGCCATCGGGGCCGACAGGTTTGATCAGATGCTGATGGGCGCACGCGCGATGGACCTGCATTTTCAGAACGCCGAGGGCCGCGCGAACATGCCGCTGATGCTGGCCTTGGTCGGGTTCTGGCACCGTCAGGTCTGCGGTCATGCGACCCGTGCGGTTTTGCCGTACGAACAGCGGTTGGCACGTCTACCAGCCTACCTTCAGCAGCTTGAGATGGAGAGCAACGGCAAGCGCGTGGCCTTGGATGGAGCCGCACTGGATCTGCCCTCTGGCCCCGTTGTCTGGGGCGAGCCGGGCACGAATGGCCAGCACGCTTTCTATCAGTTGATCCATCAGGGTACCGATATCATCCCGTGCGAGTTCATGGTGGGGGCAGAGGGGCACGAGCCCGATTTGGCGTATCAGCATCAGCTGTTGGTGGCCAACTGTCTGGCACAGTCGCAGGCCTTGATGACGGGTCGCAGCCTGGCCGAGGCACGTGCGTTGATGCAAGCGAAAGGCTTTGAAGGGGGCGAGCTGGAGCGTCAAGCCGCCCACCGCGTTTTCCCCGGAAACCGTCCCTCGACCACATTGCTCTACTCCAAACTCACTCCTGAGATCCTAGGTGCGATCGTCGCTCTCTACGAACACCGTGTTTTTGTGGAAGGCGTTCTGCTGGGTATCAACTCGTTTGACCAGTGGGGTGTGGAGTTGGGCAAGGAACTTGCTGTCGCCTTAGCACCAGTTCTCAGCGGAGATGCGCCTGCGGATGCGCTGGATGGGTCCACGCGCGCTTTGATTGAGAAGTTGGGTGAATAGTGACGGATAAGTCATTGTGTCTGCGCAACTAATAAAGCTTCGCTTGCATTTCCGTTGGTATCCGCCAGCAGGTGAATGGCGTCGTAGACCTGCGCCCGGATCGGCTCGGCCTCCATCAGCACTTCGTGTTCGCAGCCTTGCATCAGGTCCAGCCGACCTTCACGCCACCGTCCCATCAACTCGTGGATCGGTTCCGATTCCACAATGCGCTCTTGCGTGCCCAGGAAGGTCACGGTTTGCGTGCTGGGCGCGGGCAGTTTCGTCAGCTCTGTGGTCTCACGCAGGGCGGCGTAGAGCCAGCCCGCCGTCGGGCCACCCAAAGTCAATTCAGGACGTGCGCTGGCTTGCAATTGCATCAGCGCGTACATCTCGGGGTCGGTGGTCAGCATGTTGTCTTCAAACGGCTGAATATCGACATAGGTTTTGCGCGCCGTGCCGGGGGTCAACATCAGCTTCCACGGGGTCTGATGAAGCGCCCAAGACAAGCCCCAGGCGATGGGACGCAGGGCCGAGGCGATGGTGATGCCCCACATAGGCGCGCTGAAACAGGCGCCTTTCACGTCCAACCCCTCGTGCAGCGACCGCAATCCGATGCAGCCGCCCATAGAATGCCCGACAAGAACGAAGGGGCGGGGCAGGCCCAGCTCTTCGGCCAACGCCATCATAGCGGCCACATCCAACTGGTACTCGGAAAAATGCCCCACATGGCCCAGCAGACGGTCCTGATCCGCGCGATCCGACAGACCTTGCCCACGCCAGTCAACGCTGAGGGTGGCGAAGCCGCGGTCCGCCAGTTCGGCGGCGATCAGGCCGTATTTCTCGATATATTCGGTGCGACCGGGGAACAGCAGGACTGTCCCGGCCGAGGTGGCCGTTTGGGCTGCGGGCCACAGCCCAAGCCGGATCCGCACACCATCCGACGTCTCACGCCAAAAGGCCCGCCCTTCGGCGGGTCCTTGTGCAATGTCGTCGAACAAAGGGGCGTCAGAGGTGCTCATGCCGCAGATCCTGCTGAATTTCAGATAGTTAGGCCAAAACAGCGCCAAGTTGCATGGCAAGTCCCATATTGCCGTCCACAGCCAGTTTTCCGGTCATGAAGGCGGTGGTCGGGTTCAGATCGCCCGACAGCATGTCCTGAAAGACGTCGGCATCGGCCGTCAGGGTCACGTCAGCGTCATCGTCGCCGGCACGTACGCCGTCGGCGTCGATGATGATACCACCTTCGCCATTGATGACAAATTTGGCGGTGCCACCGTCAAATCCGCCGCCTACTTTATCGTTCAGAGCGGCCACGGCCGTGTTGATCACATCGCTCAATTCTATTCCTCCGAAAATGGCCCGTCGGGCATGGATGTCCCGAACATGCTAGATCAAAGTTTCCGTGCGCGTAAACCTGTTTTCGTGCAGTCGACGCAAGGGAACTTCATGTTTCCACCTGCGATGTGCGCGGAACACACGCGAATGTGCCTGTTCTCGAAGGGTTTTGCGCGCTAACATTCCCTATGCGCATGTTTTCGCTGATCTTGCTTTGTATCTTGTTCGTCGGGATCGTCCCGCCAACCGTTGCCGTTGCACAAGATCGCCAAGAACAGTTGGATACCCTGTTTTCACAACTTCAAACCGCCGATAGCAGCAATTGGCAAGCGCTGGAAAGCGAGATTTGGGAGCTTTGGTCCCGCTCTGGCTCGGATGCGATGGATCTTTTGTTATGGCGTGGGCAGACCGCGATTGAAAACGGAGATCTGAACCGCGCGATTGCACATCTCAGTGCGCTGACCGACCATGCACCAGAGTTTGCTGAAGGCTGGAATGCCCGTGCTACGGCATTCTATCTGTCGGGCGAGTTGGGGCTTTCCCTGAATGACATCGCGCAAACCCTGTCCTTAGAGCCGCGTCATTTCGGGGCGCTGACAGGGCTGGGCTTGATCTTGGAAGAGCTTGGAAATGAAGCCCGCGCATTAGAAGCTTATCGCCACGCCCTTGCTATACATCCACACAGTGACGACATAAAAGGCGCCGTGGCCCGTTTGGAACAGAAACGGGCGAAGGATATTTGACCGCCCGCGCCGGGCGGCGCTTTGAAAGGGCAGAGCATGGTTTCCGACAGCGCGCGAAGTGGCCAACGGATCACTGCCGTCCTGGGTCCGACCAATACTGGCAAAACGCACTATGCGCTTGAACGCATGCTGGGCTATCGCACCGGCATCATTGGCCTGCCGCTGCGCCTTTTGGCGCGCGAGGTCTATGACAAATTGGTCAGCTTACGCGGTCCCAATGCGGTGGCACTTGTTACTGGAGAGGAACGTATCGTTCCGGACCGCGCCCAATACTGGGTCGCCACGGTCGAGGCCATGCCGTTGGGGCTGGGCGCTGACTTTGTCGCCATTGACGAAATCCAGCTCTGTACCGATGCCGAACGCGGGCACGTCTTCACCGACCGCCTGCTGCATATGCGTGGCACGCAGGAAACCTTGTTCATGGGGTCGGACACCATGCGGCCTGTGATTGCGGGGCTGATCCCCGACGTCCAGTTCCTGCGCCGCGAGCGATTCTCGGAACTGATCCACGCCGGATCGAAAAAGCTCAGCCGGATGCCGGGGCGGTCTGCCATTGTGGGCTTCTCGGTAGATAACCTCTATGCGATTGCCGAACTGATGCGCCGTCAAAAGGGCGGCGTGGCTGTGGTGATGGGCGCGCTCAGCCCGCGCACACGCAACGCGCAGGTCGAGATGTACCAGAACGGTGACGTCGACTATCTGGTCGCCACCGATGCCATCGGCATGGGTTTGAACCTGGATATCGACCACGTGGCGTTCTCGGCGCTGACCAAGTTTGATGGCCACCGGATGCGGCCGCTGTTGCCCAGCGAGCTGGCACAGATTGCCGGCCGGGCAGGGCGGCACATGAATCACGGATCGTTCGGGGTGACGGGCGAGGCGCCGCTGCTGGCGGAGGAGGTCGCTGATGCGATCTGTTCACACCAATTCGCGCCCGATAAAAAGATCTTTTGGCGCAACCGCGACCTGTCCTTTGGCACGATCCCGGCTTTGATCCGTTCGCTGGAAGCACCGACCGGCAATGACTGGCTGACCCGCGGGCGGGATGCGGATGATGTAATGGCGCTGAAACTGCTGGCCAAGGATGCCGAGGTGACCGCGCGCGCCAGCGACGGGCGCTCGGTATCGCTGTTGTGGGAACTCTGCCAACTGCCAGATTTTCGAGGTATCAGTCACGGCGAACATGCGGGGCTGATTACCCAGCTATTCAACGATATTCACCAGTATGGCCGGGTCAAACGCGACTGGTTTGCCCGTCAGGTCAAGCGCATTGACCGCACGGATGGGGACATCGACGCACTGTCCAAACGGCTGGCCTATATCCGCACATGGACCTATGTGGCACAACGACGCGACTGGTTGGACGATGTTACCCATTGGCGTGGCGAGACTCGTGCTGTAGAAGATCGCCTGTCGGATGCGTTACACGCGCGTCTGACCCAAAGATTTGTTGACCGGCGCACCAGCGTTTTGCTGCGCCGGTTGAAGCAGAAGGAGAGCCTTGTGGCTGACGTGAACGATAAAGGTGAAGTGACGGTTGAAGGCCAGTTTGTTGGCCGATTGGAGGGGTTCCGGTTTAGCCAGGACACCGCCCAGACACCGGAAGAAGCCAAAACCCTGCGGGCGGCTAGCCTGAAGGCCTTGGCGCCGGAATTTCACCTGCGGGCGGACCGTTTTTATAACGCCCCCGACACCGAGATGGACTTCACCGAACAAGGTGGCCTGATGTGGGGCGAGCATGCCGTGGGCAAGCTGGTCAAGGGTGATGACGTTGCCAAGCCGCGCGTGCAGGCCTTCGTCGACGACGAAGCCGGCACCGATGTCGCTGAAAAGGTTACCCGTCGTTTGCAGCATTTCATCGACCGTAAGGTGCAAGCGCTGTTCGAGCCGCTGACTACGATCGAGAAGGACGAGACGCTGACCGGCATGGCCCGTGGCTTCGGCTTCCGTATGATCGAGAATCTGGGCATCATCCCGCGTGATCAGGTCGCGGGCGAGGTCAAGGACCTGGACCAAGACGCCCGTGGCGCGCTGCGCAAGCACGGTGTGCGCTTTGGTCAGTTCACCATCTTCATGCCGCTTCTGCTGAAGCCCGCGCCGACTCGTCTGCGTCTGGTTCTGGACGGCTTGTGGAAAGGTCTGTCGGAATTCCCCGAAAGCCCGCCCCCCGGTTTGGTTACGATCCCCGTGATCGACGGCGTGGATCAATCGGCTTATCTGCTGTCGGGCTATCGCCCCGCCGGTGCCCGTGCGATCCGTATCGACATGCTGGAACGTCTGGCCGACCAACTGCGCGTGGAAGACAGCCGTGGCGGCTTTGAAGCCAAGGCTGATATGCTGTCGATCACCGGTATGACGCTGGAGCAGTTCGCCGACCTGATGCAGGGTCTCGGTTATAAGGCCGAGAAGGGCGAGCGCGAGAAGGTGAAAGCCGTGGCCGAGGCTGCTGCTGAAGAGGCTTCCGCCGAAGCACCCGCTGCGGAAGAAGCTTCTGCTGAAGCTGCGCCTGAAGCTGCTGAGGCACCCGCTGAAGATACTGGCCCTGAAATGGAAACCTTCTTCACCTTCACATGGGGTGGCTTTGGCCGCGCCCGTCAGGGTGGCAAACCGCGTGGTGAACGCGGGCAGGGCAAACCGGGCGGCAAGCCGCGCGGCGATCGCTCTGGCGGTAAGCCCAAGCGTGGCAAAGGTCCGAACAAAGGCCCGCGCGACATGAAGCCGAAAAGCTATCAATCCGGTCCGCGGAAAGAAAAAGCCATCGACCCGGATAACCCCTTCGCAGCGGCCCTGATGGGGCTGAAAGACAAGGGCTAAGCCGCGATGGCAGAGGCTCAGGGGAAGGGCGGAACACCGCCCGCCCCTCAAGGTACAAAAATGCGCGTGGACAAGTGGTTGTGGCACGCGCGTTTTTTCAAGACCCGAGGGCTGGCAACCAAACTGGTGACCGCCGGTCACGTGCGGGTCAATGGCGACAAGATCGCGAAATCGTCATATGGAATCACAGAAGGCGATGTTCTGACCTTTCCGCAGGCCAAACAGGTGCGTGTGATCCGTATTTTGGCTTTGTCGACGCGCCGCGGCCCCGCGCCCGAAGCCCAAGCACTGTACGAAGACCTTGATCCGCCCGCCCAGAAGACGGACAATGTTCCGCAATCACAAGCATCTGCGCCAAAAACGGTCGGGAAGGGCCGTCCGACAAAGAAAGATCGTCGCATCTTGGATCAAACCCGCAGGACTATGCTTGATTGATCCCGCGCGCTGTCCTAAGTGAGGCCGAGACCAACCTGAAGGTGCCACAATGACCTATGTCGTCCAAGACAACTGCATCGCCTGCAAATACACCGACTGTGTGGAAGTTTGCCCCGTAGACTGCTTCTATGAAGGTGAAAACATGCTGGTCATCCATCCAGACGAATGCATCGACTGCGGTGTGTGCGAACCGGAATGCCCGGCCGACGCCATCCGCGCCGATACCGAGCCGGGGACGGAAAAATGGGTCGAGTTCAACCGCAAATACTCGGAACTTTGGCCGGTCATCATCGAGCGTAAAGACCCGCTGCCCGAAGCGGAAGAGCGTGACGGCGAAGACGGCAAGCTCGAGAAGTATTTCTCGGAAGCACCTGCCGAGCAGTAAGTTCTGTCTGCTGTTAGGCGAGACAAGATGTGTAGGAAAGGGAGGAGTTTGACCGATCGGTCAACCTTCTGCATTGCAGCGCTTTTCTATACCTGATTTTTATGGTATACTTATTCCAAATCTTGGGTCGATCATGGCGCCCTGTACCTGAGGCAGGGCGTTTTATTTCGGTGAGTCGTGACATTTTGCTGGCGGGCTATCTGCGCCGCCACCCGTTTTTGTCTGACCACCTCAGCCATGACACCCGACTGTAACAATAACGCGAAGGATCGCATACATGAGCAAGAAGAAACTGGATTTCCGCCCGAACGAATACGTTGTCTATCCCGCACACGGCGTTGGACAGATCGTGTCGATCGAAGAGCAGGAAGTTGCCGGGATCGAGCTTGAGCTGTTCGTCATCTCGTTCGAGAAAGACAAGATGACGCTGCGGGTGCCCACCAACAAGGCCACCGAAGTTGGCATGCGCGGACTGTCCAGCCCGGACGAGATTTCGAAGGCGATGACCACCCTGAAAGGCAAGGCCCGTGTAAAACGCGCCATGTGGTCGCGTCGTGCGCAGGAATATGAACAGAAAATCAACTCGGGTGACCTGATCGCCATTGCTGAGGTCGTGCGCGACCTGCATCGCACCGATGACCAGCGCGAGCAGAGCTATTCCGAGCGTCAGCTGTATGAAGCCGCTCTGGAGCGTTTGACCCGTGAAGTTGCTGCCGTGGGTGGTGGTGACGAGCTGGCCGCACAGAAGAAGGTCTCGGACGTTCTGATGTCGCGCGCTGCTGCTGCGTGATCTGACGTCAAGATTGTGGAGAAGCCGTCTGCCGCAGGGCAGGCGGCTTTTTCTATGCGATCAGGCTGACTATGACCGCCAGTCCGATGATCTCGCTGATCTGTTGTGACGCGCCCAGCACATCCCCCGTCTGCCCACCGATCTTGGTATTTGCCAAGACTGCCAAAGTGAGGGCGCCAAGCCCGATATAGGCCACAAGCGGAAAGAGTGCGACTGGCATCAGGATTAGCACCACCAGCGCGGTCACACCACAGGCGATCCAAGCGGTGCGTGCGGGCGGACGTCCCACTTGGCTGGCCAGCCCCGCGCCGCGCGCGTTGGGCATGGCGGCCATCAGAAGCACCATCGGAAGGCGGCTGCTGACGGCGATGACGATCAACGCAGAGAGCGCACCGGGATGGGGCAGCAAAACGGCAAGGGCCGAGGCGCGCAGGCCCAGCGACAAAACCAACCCAATCACCCCGTAAGCCCCGATCCGGCTGTCTTTCATGATCTCAAGCCGTCGATCACGCTCATAGCCGCCCCAGAACCCGTCGGCGACATCGGCCAGACCGTCCTCGTGTAGGGCGCCGGTGACCATGATCTGTCCCAAGAGCGCCAGACAGGCCGCGAAGAGCGGCGGAAGACCAACGGACACGGCGCCAAAGCCCATGACCCAGCCGATTATTGCTGGCACGATCCCGGCCAAAGGCCACGCCCAGGCAGACCGCGCAGCCCGCTGGGTCGCCAGCGTCGTGTTTACCCGTATCGGTAGACGCGTCAAAAGCCCAATCGCTGCGGGGATATCCGCGGGATGCAGGATTGACGTCGATCTGTCGTGTTTCGTCATATTTGGTCTTTTGCAGTCTAGTTGCAGTTGTCCCCCATCGGTAAAGAGGGTGAGGAAATGAATCAATCAAGGAGTCTCGCCATGTCGCAACAGCCATTCTCGACCCTGGCCGAGTTTAAGGCGCTGCTTGAGGCGGCGAACGGCCCGGATACGGCGGCGATCCAAGCGGCAGAAGAGCGCAACGGCCAGCTGACCAAACCCCCCGGTGCTTTGGGACGGTTGGAAGAGCTGGCGATTTGGGTGGCTGGCTGGCAGGGCAATGGACGCCCCGAGCTGAACGCGCCTCAGGTCGTTGTGTTTGCGGGCAATCACGGCGTGACCGTGCAAGGCGTGTCGGCCTTCCCGGCGGAAGTGACGGAACAGATGGTTCTGAACTTCCAGCACGGCGGGGCGGCGATCAACCAGCTGTCTAAGGCGGCAGGCGCGCAGATGGATGTCCACGCGCTGGAGCTGGACCGTCCGACGCAGGATTTCACCCAAGGCCCCGCCATGAGCGAGGACGAAGTTGTATCGGCGCTTCTGACCGGCTGGAACGCGGTTAACGAGAACGCAGACCTGCTGGTCACGGGCGAGATGGGGATCGGCAACACGACCTCTGCTGCCGCGCTGTTCCTGGCGCTCTATGGCGGCGAGGCCGAGGATTGGGTCGGTCGCGGTACCGGCGTGGATGATGACGGTCTGGCGCTGAAAGCCCGCGTGATCCGCGAGGGTCTGGCGACCAACGCTGCCGCTGCTGGCAACGGGCTGGAAGCGCTACGCTGTCTGGGTGGCCGTGAAGTGGCGGCAATGGCTGGTGCCATGGCCCGCGCACGCGTGCTGGGTGTTCCGGTGATTATCGATGGTTTCATCTCGACTGCCGCCGCCGCGTGTCTGCACGAAAGCGTGCCGGGCGCGCTAGATCATGCAGTTGCGGGGCACGTGTCGGCCGAGCTTGCACATGCCAACGCTCTGGACCGCATCGGGAAAGAGCCTCTTTTGTCGCTTGGTATGCGGTTGGGTGAAGGTTCGGGGGCTGGAGTTGCGATTAACATCCTGAAAGCCGCAATCGCGTGCCACTCGGGCATGGCGACTTTTGCCGAGGCAGGCGTGTCGGACGGCTAATCCCCATACACAACCAACGAAAAAAACGGGCCGAAGCGTGAAAGCGTTTCGGCTTTTTTGGTTTCAGTGAGCGCTGCGTTAGCTGAAGGGCAGGACGTTTAGCGTCACCGTCCTACCGCCCTTTTGATAGATCAGCTTGGTGGTCGAGATAGAGACCACCTTGCCGCCATCCAACCGGCTGCCCACGCCAACTTTGACGTAGCGCCCTGAAGGCATGCGGACCAAGGCGCGTCGCGACGAAGCCGGGCCGTAGATGCCGATCAGGCTGACTTTGCGCAGGTTGATAGCGTTCTTGATGGTGGCCTGTTTTGCCACCGAGGCCCGTGTGGGGATCGCCGGACCTGTGGTCTGAGGGGCTGCCGCCACGGCCACGCTTCCATCCGACGCACCGCCGTTCGGGCGTGCCTGCGCGACAATGCGCGAGAAATTCGAGGGGCGCGCTTTGGGTGCGGTCGAGCGGGACACGGCCAGAGCGGTCGGAGCAATGCCTGCCGCTGCGGCGTTCTCACCCGACAGGGCCGCGGCAATGGCATCTGCCTGCGCTTGTGCCTCTGCCTGAGCCGCTGCAATGATCGCGTCTGGGCGACCACGCGGGCGCAATTGCGCCAGTTCGGTCCGCGTTCGTCCCCCAAGCAGAAGGCGCTCATTGCCCTCGATAATGCCTTCGGGGCGTGCGCGGGGGCGGATTGTGGGTGCAACCTCTGCCGCTTCGGTCGCAGCATCTGTGGTATCGTCCGTCGTGGCTTCTTCCGCCGTTGTCTGGCTTTGCTCGGGCCGGGGGGCCGGGGCTGGAATGACATCTGGGCGTCCGGCGATGACCAAGGCACCTTCCGGTGTCAGCGCACCCTCGGGCGTAACTTCGACAAAACCCCGCTCATCCAGATTGAACACGGTCCCAAGCGGCGGCGGCGGGTTGGTATTCGGAAGCGGGCCACCCATCTGCTCCGCCCGAAAGGGGGTCAGCGCAACAGCGTCATGGCCGACCGTTTGCGGGTCGATCGAGGCCACATAGAGGTCATCAATCCGCCCTGTGGTGGCGTCGCCCAGAGGGTCAGGCGCGCGTTGCCAGATCCCGGTCGCGGCATAGCGTGCCTGCGCGGCTTCTTCGGACAGCGGCTCGGGGAAATGGCTGTCCAATACCTCGTCCCCTTCTACTAGCGAGGGGTCGATCAGTGTGCTGTCCGCGCCGAATACCTCGTCTCCGTCAATGTCGGACTGCGTGGTGGTGATGGCGGCTTCAAACTGATCGATCTGGCTGGAATCGCGTGCTGTTGTCGTGTCCGACAGGAAAAGCATCGACCAGATAATCAGAATGCCTAAGAAAATCAGAAGGCCAAGGATAAGGTAGAGCGCTAGGAAACGGGGCTTGCCGCCAACCTGCTGGGTTTTCCGCGCGCCAAAAATGGTGAGCGCCTCGGCCTCGCGCGACCAACGGCCATTGGTGGTTGGCGGCAGGTCGTCTTCGTCGGTAACCGGTGGGGGGGCGACAGCGGTGACTTGCGGTTCTGCAGTCGTTGCCGGCTTGCTGCTTCCCTTGCCCAATATCTGTCCGCTCAGCTTGGTCAGGCTCGTCGCACGACCGGATTTCTGATCTGCATCAGCCGGGGCATCTTTGCTTGTGCTTGGGGATGGTATTTTGTTAGCCGCCTGGCGCCCAAGGGCTCCTGCACGCTCGACGGCGGCAGTCGGACCAGCCGTACCTTTGCGCGCTGCCTTGGCCAAGCTGTCCTTGCCGCGTTCGGCAGTGGTTTTTGCCTTTTCCGTGGTGGATGGCTCCAGCTCGGTATCGAACGCTACAGGTGCGGTCACAGGTACGTGGACGGTAGACGGAGGCGCAGGCGGGATGGCGGGTTTGTTGGTCTCGGGGGCGAGCTCGGACGCGGTCAGAGAAAGGGACAACCGAGGCTCGGCCGGCACCGGATCAGGCTCGGCTGGGGGCTCGGTCGGGGTGTCCAGAGCGGCCTTGGCCTCTGCCTCGGGGGATCGGTTTGATGAGAAACCAACGACAGGCGCATCGGGCTCTTCAGGTTCGGTTGCTGGCGCCTTAGGGACGACCGTATCCGATGCTGGCTCTTCCGATGAAGCGGGCGCGGGTTTGGGTTTTTTCTTCTTTTGGGCAGAGCGTGACTTCGACGCGTCATCCTCTTCCGTCACCGGCATGTCTGGCGTCGGTGGGAAGGGGGGCAGCTCGGGAATGTCGCCAGCTGTTGTTGGTGCGGGCGTTTCTGGTTCTGTCTCTTCCAGCGCGGGGGACGGCTCCTCTGACGTAAGAGGCACCTCGTCCTGTTCTGTGATGGGCGCAATTGTTACCGGCTCGGTGTCCAAAAGCTTCGGAACCGGCCGCTTTTCGCGGTCAAGAACCGTCGTACTGCCTTCCAAAGACCCAAAATAGACCTCGCCCGAGAACGCGCCTTTGGGGCGTGCAACAAACCCTAAAGGGTTCATCGCGTAGTCTTGCGCAAAGCCTAATGCTTCGTCCAGCGTAATACGGGCGACAACGGCCACGTGGACCATGGCCTCTTCGCTATCATCTGGCTGCCAGTCAAAAACAAGATCTTCAACCGCATAAGGGGTCAGTCCTTCCAGCCCTTCGCGAATGCGTGCCTCACGTGTGACGTCATCGGGGCCTGGGGCCGTCATCGATGTGAACAGGATCTGCGTCCCCGGCACGATTAGCTTGGTGGCAAATACACCAGAGCCGAGCGTCGTGGCAGTATCGCGTAACGCTGTTAAAGCGGCGCCCAAATCGGGATCGTCCAATGCGACCTTACCAACAAGCTGCCACCCGTCCTTGCCGCGATGGACAAGGCCGATCCCATCATGATTGAGATCAAGCGCAAAGCTTGGTTTCATGCAGCCATGTCCCCTTCAAAATATCTGGCTTCAGGCACAGCTTTTACGGCCGTGCAACCGCTGAATACCGGATTGAAACTACAGCAGGAAATTGCTCATGGAAAGGGGGCGTAGGGTCGCGGACTTGCCAGCGGCGGAAGACAGCGCAATGTGTCTGAAAAAGGAGCTTAAGATGCGGAAACTTTTATCCATTATTGCGATTTCCATTGCCGCAGCAGGCATCGGTCACGCAGACACAGCAGCTGTCCCGCAATTGACGGTGACCGGGCAGGGCGTGGCGCAGGTTGTACCTAATATGGCGCGGATCAGTTTGGGCGTCAGTGAGCGGTCGGACGATGCAGGGCGGGCACTTGATGCCGTCGCCGGGTCCATCGCACGCATGCTGACCAAACTGACCGAGGCCGGTGTGGCCGAGCGGGACATTCAAAGCACGCAGGTCAATCTGTCGCCGCAGTACGACTACAATCGTAAGAACAATGGCGTGCCGGTTCTGGTTGGCTTCGTGGCCAGCTCGACCCTGTCGGTGAAGGTGCAGGATCTGTCGACACTAGGGGCGATCATGACGGCCGTGACCTCAGTCGGCGCGAACGAGATCCACGGTTTGCAGTTTGACGTGAAGGACCGTGCGGGTGCCGAAGACAGTGCCCGTGCACTGGCAGTGAAGGACGCGATGCACCGCGCCAAGGTGCTGGCCGAAGCGGCGGGGCTGAAACTGGGGTCTGTCCTGATGATGCAGGAAGGCGGTGCCGCGCCCGGTCGCCCGGTCATGATGGCAATGGAACGCGCCTCTGCCGACATGCCGATTGCCGCCGGTGAAATGGGCATCACCTCCAGCGTCACGATGGTGTTTGAACTGGTTGAATAATACACGTTAAAGTGCTGAAATAAAAAGAACCCCGCCAATCTGGCGGGGTTCTGTGTTTTTAAGTGTAGCGTGCGTTACGCGGTGGCAGCCGCCAGCGCCTGATCCAGATCGGCGATGATGTCGGCGGCGTCCTCGGTTCCGATCGAGACACGGACCACGTTGGGCGCGGCGCCCGCCGCAACCTGCTGTTCCTCGTTTAGCTGACGGTGCGTGGTCGACGCCGAGTGGATGATTAGCGAACGCGTGTCGCCCAAGTTGGCCACGTGGCTGAACAGTTTCAGGTTGTTGACGAGCTTCACGCAGGCCTCGTAGCCGCCTTTCACACCCACGGTGAACAGCGCACCCGGACCTTTGGGCGAGATCGCCTTGGCGCGGTCGTGATAGGGCGACGAGGGCAGGCCAGCATAGCTGACGCTCTCGATGCGGTCGTCGGCTTCCAGCCATTCAGCAACCTGCTGGGCATTCTCAACGTGCTTCTGCATGCGCAGCGACAGCGTCTCGATCCCCATCAGCGTGTAATGCGCGCCTTGCGGGTTCATGGTCATGCCCAGATCGCGCAGACCGATGGCGATGCCGTGGAACGTATAGGCCATTGGCCCAAGTGCGGCACCGAAGGTCAGGCCGTGATAGGCTGGCTCCGGCTGGCTGAAAGACGGGAACTTGTCCGAGGCCATCCAGTCGAACTTGCCTGAATCGACTACACAGCCACCGGTCACTGTGCCGTTGCCGGTCAGGTATTTGGTGGTCGAGTGCACGACGATGGTTGCGCCCATCTCGATCGGGCGCACCAGATAGGGCGTGGCCGAGGTGTTGTCGACGATCAGCGGCACGCCTGCCTTGTCCGCAATCGCAGCCATGGCCGGGATGTCGGTCGGCACGCCAGCGGGGTTTGCGATGCTTTCGCAGAACACAGCGCGGGTGTTGTCGTCGATGGCAGCCTCGACCGCAGCCGGATCATCGAAATCCACCAGCTTGGCTTCCCAGCCGAAGCGTTTGAAGGTCTGGGTGAACTGGGTGACGGTGCCGCCATAGAGCTTGTTCGACGCCACGATGTTCAGGCCCGGACCCATCAGCGGGAACAGCGCCATGATCTGGGCCGCGTGACCGGACGAGCAGCAGAAGCCACCTGCGCCGCCTTCCAGCGCCACGATCCGGTTGGCCAGCGCGCCAACGGTCGGATTGGTCAGGCGCGAATAGATGTAACCGACTTCCTCGAGGTTAAACAGACGCGCTGCGTGGTCTGCGTCTTGGAAGACATAAGCGGTGGTCTGGTAAATCGGCACCTGGCGGGCGCCAGTGGCAGGATCAGGTTCGGTACCTGCGTGGATTTGCAGCGTGTCAAAGCCCTGTGGGCGCTCGTTGGACATGGTTTTCTCCCTCATTCTTGGTCGCGGGAAGGCTAGGGCATTGCGGCGATGGCATCAACGACCAAGCGGTCTGGTTTGCGCAGTATTTTCTGATCAGGAATGCTGGCCGCGCTGCAACTTCGGGCTGGTCCAATTTCCCAATTTCCGTAAGCTGCGCAAAATACTGTTCCGGAGGCCCGCATGCTGACGCCCTTTCATCTTGCCATCAACGTGACCGATCTTGACGAAACCCGCGCGTTTTATGGCGGCGTTCTGGGCTGTGCCGAGGGGCGTTCGACCGACACATGGGTCGACTACAGCTTCTTCGGGCATCAACTCAGCTTCCATCTGGGCGCACCGTTTGAAACCGCCAATACCGGCAAGGTCGGAGCACACATGGTCGCCATGCCGCATTTCGGCGTGGTGCTCGCCTATGACGACTGGCGCGCGCTGGCGGATCGGTTAGAGGCCGCGGGCACCGACTGGGTCATCGCCCCCACGGTGCGCTTCGAAGGCGAACCCGGCGAGCAATGGACGATGTTCTTTCGCGATCCCTCGGGCAATCCGATTGAGGTGAAGGGGTTTCGGGATATGGAGGGGGTGTTTGCTGGGTAGGGGCTAGCTGAAAGGCGGGCTATTCCACCCGTAACGAGAACCTGTTCTCATTGGATGTTGTCGAGACTACGAAGCGGAAGGACGTTAGTGGTGGCTTGAGCAAACATTCAGTGTTTTCACGATGGTACAAAACAAGTTTAGATTCTTCATCAAAGAGATCGTACTGATCTAGGTAGAGCAGTTTCTGAGAGCGCTTGGGATTTTCAGTTTCTCTGACCAGCACTGCGTAGGTCCCTTCCGGTACTGTCGGGCACCAATCTGAGGTGCAGTTTTTTGTAGGGATGTGCGAAACACACCTCAACTTCTCGCGCATAGGTCAGTTCCGTTCTAATATCCGTGGGTCCTTCCCCGAATACTAACGCTTGCGCTGCCACGGCCGCACTGCGGAATAACTCCATTCTTTATGCTCCAAATATGAGAGGGGCTAAGTAGGCACTCTTAACTTTTGGCCCGTCACAAATTCTTATCCCTGAACATATAGGCAACCACTGCATTCACGGCTTTGATAGCCAGTGTGAAGTATGTCCATGCCACACCAATCAGCAAAGTTTGGCGTGAATAGTTAGCTGGCAAATCGTCCCATCTAAAAATGAGAATATAGGTGCAAGCCAAGAGCCCAACAAATAGGCCAAATCTTTGCTGCGATTCATAAGAGAATTTCATTCTATTAATCTTCTTCACCGCATCCAAAACCCTTCGCGCTTGATCGTATTGCGGATGGCCTGCTCTTTGCGGGGCAGGTTATCGCGATCAAACAAGGCCCGAACCTTCTGGCCGCGTCCTTGAAAGATCATCCGCTTCATCGGGTCGTATTCCTTGAGATTTTTTTTGATCTTGTTGGGGGCAGTGGCAGCCTCGATCACCTCGATCGCGTGGTCGCTTTCGCGGGCATAGGCCAAGGGCAGGATGCGCCAGTGGCAGCTGACGTCGCCGTCCAAACCGTCCAGTTCAGGGCCCGGTCGGCCTCCGCCGAAGCTTGAGATCACAAGGGGTAGGGCGATTTGGTCGAGCCACGGGTAGAGCGTCTGGCAGACCAGTTCCTCGGGGCCGTCATGGTGGATCGCGACGGCGTAGTCTTTGAAACGACGGCCAAATTCGCGCGGGCAGGGGCCGAAGAACCAGCCTGCGTTGAAATACATATAGCGCTGCCAGTATTCGTCTGGTTGGCTGCGGTCCAAGGACGCCTCGAAATCCAGCCCGAATTTGTCATAGAGCGACTTCCACGTCTGGGTATAGCCCGGCCCGTACAGTTCGATCTTGGGCCATGTGTTTTCGCGCTTCATCGAGGCCGAGGGGCGGTCATAGGGGATTGGCAGCTCGGACAGTTTTCCGGTGATCACCGTGTCCGTGTCAAAAAACAGAAACGGCTCGCCTTCGGGCAGGGCCAGAAGCGCTTCGATCTTGTTGCCATTGGGATAGTGGTGGCCAAATTGCTGGGCCTCGAAGGGCACGATTTCGGCCCCCAGCATGTCAAGCGTCTCGCAGATATGCGGCTTCAAGCGCGGGTCGTCGGGCCAGAGGTCGCCGGGCTGCGGCTCGGCGACCAGCAGGCGGCCTTGGAAATCGGGATCACTGTGGCGCAGGCTGGCGGCAAACAGGATCGCCTCGTACGCCAGACGGCCATCCTGCGCGACGATGACAACATTGGGCGCGGTTGTGGTGGGCATCCCTGCCGTTTCCGAGGTTTTTGTCATCACTGCTTTGCCCGCGCTATTCTTTCGGGCAGTATAGTCAGGAATGAAACGAGTCTGGAAGAGCGTAGGCAGTTTTGCAGGCGTGCCTCGGGCTATATTTAAGGGACGAGTTGATGCGTAAATTTCTTGCGATGACAGCGCTTTGCGTCGGAGCTGCCGCGCCCGTGGCCGCGCAGAATTTCACCACAGCCGCGGAAGTGCGCCCGATCTTGAATGCCACGCAGGCGAATTGGGTCGCTGTGCGGGAATATAACGGGCAGGATCTTTTGTATTTCACCCATCTGCTGGCGTGGCGCTGCGGGTTGGAGGCCATCCATTTCAGCGTAAACGGCGGAGATGAAACGCAATTCGATGCAGAACCCTGTTATGAGGACGAACCAACGCCCAACGGGCTGAAGGTCACCGATATATTGCCATATCAGCAGTTCGCGCTTCAATCTGTTGAGACCGTCGAGGTCCGCATCGTCTATGATGATGGTGCCGAGACCATTGCCACGTTCGACCGCGCTCAGATCCAGATCCAGTAAAGGTTAGCTATTGGGTGTGAAACGTCCGAAATGCCCGGCCTGGAATGCCAGCGGGGCGCCAGGGTCCATCGTGACGCGCAGAACTTCTCCGATCATGATCGAATGATCGCCGCCGGGGTGTACCGTGTGGGTTGCACATTCGAACCGGGCCAGGCAGTCCTCGAACAGCGGCACGTCATGGGCACCGTTGATCAGATCCGCGGGCGAGAAATCCGCGCCGTTCATTGCGAAATGGCGGGCAAGTTCGGTCTGGTCTTCTTTCAGGACGTGAATGGCGAAGTGGGACGCTGCGACAAAGGCGTCATGGCGTTCGGACACATGGGCCGGGCACCACAGGATCAGCGGCGGGTCCAGCGAGACCGAGGTGAAGCTGTTCACCGTCATGGCAATCGGCCCGGTCTCCGACGCGGCGGTGACCACCGTTACACCCGTTGCAAACTGCCCCAAGGCCTGACGGAATTCACCCGCGTGGTCCGGGCTGGGGGTGAAGCTGCTCATTGGCAATCCGTCCTGTGTTCGCGCGTCGGGGCAGGGGGCTGACGGCCAGCATAACCCTGCTGTTCGGCGCGGACACTAGCCCGAGTGAAACGGGTAGGAAAGGGCGAAAAGCGACGTTTGTGTATGCGAAAGCTCACTCGGCCGCTGCAAAGCCTTGGATCAACTGGCGCAGGCCAAGCCAAGCCCCGGCGATGATCGCCAGAAACGTAACAGGTGCCCCGTAGTAGAGGATGGAAAAGGCCGACAGACCTTGCCCGATCGAGCATCCAAATCCGATCACCGCACCCAGCCCCATGATCACCGACCCGCCAATTTGACGCTTTAGCTCGCGCGGGTCTTCGCACGCTTCCCAGCGGAAATGCCCCTTGAACAGGCTGCCGATGAAGGCACCCGCCAGCACGCCGACCACAGACCCGACGCCGAAGTTCAGGTTGTTGCCGGACGAGGTCATCAAGTAGATCATCATGTCGCCAATCGGGGCCGAATAGGTGTGGCTTTCCACCGGGATGGCTGAAAATCCGTGCTCCAGAACCCACGCTGTGCCACCCCAGCCGATGACCACGGCGATCCCGGCGATAGCGGACCAGAAAAGTTCGAGCTTGGCGTGGCGCAGTTCGTGATTTGCGAGCATGGCCAGCAACAAGAGAGAGCCCGCAATGATCCCCACAGAAGCCGCCGATAAGCCGCTCAGGCGCTCAACTGCGAAGGCAAGCGAAGGTAGGGCGTTTGCCTCAACCGGATTTTCTGGGAACACTGCGACGCGCAAGCCGGACAGGGGGCCAGAGATTGCCACATAGGCCGACAGCCCCATCACCAGAACGATGACGAAGGACCGGAGGTCTCCGCCACCCAGCCGCGCCAGCGCGCCAAAGCCGCAGTTTCCGGACAAAGCCATGCCATAGCCAAACAGAAGGCCGCCAATGATTGATGCCATCGGGTTCCAGCCGATGCGCAGATAGGTCGCCTCGGCCGCTGGAAGATGCCCAGTTGCGATCAGGGCATGGCTTCCAATCATCGCAACACCGATCGCCACGCCCCACATGCGCATGCGCAACCCAGAGCGTGCATAAAGCGCGTCCTCAATGGCGCCCAATGTGCAGAAACGGCCCAGACGGGCGGCAAGTCCCAGAAGAACACCGCCGATCAATCCGACAATGGCGGCAAGAGTTGCGTCGCTGATCCAGTCGTACATGGAACCTCACAATTCCAGATGGCGTTGGACCGGCTTGCGAATGGGGGGCCTTTATTCGGCCGCTTTAGGAAGTTCCGAAGCCGGTGCTGCATCGATCGAGCAGAAGAGCTCGTAGATCACTTCCAAGATACGCCGCGGACGATCATCTGTCAGCGAATAATAGATCGTTTTGCCTTCGCGACGCGGCGTCACAAGACCTTCCAGGCGCAGACGGGCCAGCTGTTGCGAGACGGCGGCCTGACGGGCGTGAAGCAGCTTTTCCAGCTCGGTCACGGATTTCTCGCCTGTCACAAGATGACAGAGGATCATCAAGCGCCCCTCATGGCTGATAGCCTTGAGAAGAGTCGATGCATCGCACGCGCTGGTCATCATTTTGTCCAGCTCTTCGTTTGACATGTCTTCCTTTATGACGGGCAGTGCCATGTTAACCGGTCCTTGTGGTCCATTTGTGTTACTGGCCCCCTAATAATAGGAGGTCATCTTCATTGCAATCGTTGTAACAGTCAGATGAACGGGACGTGTTCTGACTGCAATACCTTTGAAACAAGGGCGTTCAGCCCGATTCTAGCTTCCGCTCGGCTCAACCTTTGGCGTCACGTAATCTGTGTTCTCAAGCAGCATCTGTTCCAAAATGCCCCAGAAGAAATCTTCGCCCGGATAGCCCTGAAGGCGGGCAATTTCCTTACCGTCTTCGATCAGCAGGAAGGTTGGGGTAAAGACGACGGGTGTCGTCGGCATGACGCCAAGCCTTTCTTGTTCATCTGATCGTTTCAGGTCGTGTAGAACAACTTTGCGCAGGGGGGCGTATTTGCCTTCCGAGGTTTTCGGATAGATGTCGCCAAGCTCGCTTTCCCATTTTGCGCACCATGCGCAGCCGGGCTCTTCTACCATGATCAGTTCGGCTGCCTGTGAGGCAAAACCAAACCCGATCAGGGCTGTAGAGAGCAAACTTAAAGTAACTTTCCGCATCACGGAGCCCACTTCTTGACAATTGGTTGACCTTCGTTTCATCCAATAGATAAATTGAATATGTTCTAATTTCAAGGAAGCCCTGATGCTGGATATATCCTTCGCCGGAGCCGCGCTTGCGGGGCTTTTATCGTTCTTCTCGCCCTGTATCCTGCCGATGGTGCCGTTCTACCTGTGTTATATGGCCGGTCTGTCGATGACTGAGCTGACGGGAGAGGGCAAGATCAACCCTGGTGCCCAACGCAGGCTGGTCATCGCAGCCATCGCCTTTGCATTCGGTGTGACCTCGATCTTTATGTTGCTAGGTTTGGGCGCCACCGCTTTAGGGGCGGCGTTCGCACAGTATCAGCAAGAGCTCAGCTATATCGGCGCGACGATCTTGGTTCTATTCGGGCTGCATTTTCTGGGCATCATGCGAATCCCCTTTCTGTATCGCGAAGCACGGCTGGAGGGGCCCACGCAGCCTAGTTCGATCCTTGGCGCCTACCTGATGGGGCTGGCCTTCGGCTTTGGCTGGACCCCCTGTGTCGGGCCTGCTCTGGCCTCGATCTTGATGATTGCCAGCGGCATGGGGGATCTGTGGCACGGCACGCTGTTGCTGGCCGTTTATGGCCTGTCCATGACGTTGCCCTTCGTTCTGGCCGCCATGTTTGCCCGCCCGTTTCTGGCGTGGGTCGGGCGCAATAGGAAGTATCTTCCATGGGTCGAAAGGGTCATGGGCGCGATGCTGATCCTGTTTGCGATCCTGATCGTCTCGGGGCAGGTCAATCGGATCGGACAGTGGCTGCTTGAGACATTTCCGGTGCTCGGAGGTGTCGGATAAGTAGCTTATCTGATGGTTTCGATTGATTGAATGAAATATCGTAATCAATCGCATCTATTCGGCGCAATAATGACAAAAATTCAAATAACGGAATTTGATGTTGCGAAAAATGTTTCACCTGCGTAGTTTGGCCTGACAACGGTTATGGGAGGAAACATGAAGCGGACAACGATCACGCTTTGCACCCTGCTAATTGCAGGGCTGGGAGCGGCAAATGCTGAGACGGTGGCACCCACCGCCGTCGCATTCGAAGAAGGGGCAGTGGCCCAATCACTGACCGGCGTCGCAGGGGATCCTGCGGAAGGCGCCAAGGTCGTATCGACGAAGTCGCAGGGCAACTGCGTCGCATGTCACGAAATCACAGACTTGGCTGATGTGCCGTTCCACGGTGAAGTTGGCCCCATGCTGGATGGGGCGGGTGACCGCTGGAGCGAAGCTGAGCTGCGCGGCATCATTGTAGACGCAAAGATGACATTCGAAGATTCGATGATGCCATCATTCTACAAGACCGAAGGCTTCATTCGCCTTGGTAAAGCCTACACCGGCAAAGCCCATGAAGGCGACGTCGTACCACTGCTGAATGCTCAGCAGATTGAAGATGTTGTTGCCTATCTGATGACGCTCAAAGACTGAGCGGATCGGGGCAACGAAGTACACTCACAGGAGACTAGAGATGAAATTCACTCGACGTGATGCTCTGGCACTTGGGCTCGGCGCGACCGCCGTGGCCATGCTGCCGATGCGCGCACTGGCTGCTGCAGACGAGGCCGTCGCGGCCTTCACCGGCGGCGCAGAAACCGGCGAAGGCGGGATCACCCTGACCGCGCCGGAAATTGCTGAGAACGGCAACACTGTTCCGATCTCGGTCGACGCTCCCGGCGCAGTTTCGATCATTGTTCTGGCGGCTGGCAACCCGACCCCGGGTGTCGCTCAGTTCAACTTTGGCGAAGCCGCTGGCTCGCAGTCGGCATCGACCCGTATTCGTCTGGCTGGAACGCAAGACGTTGTTGCTGTTGCCAAAATGGCAGATGGCAGCTTCGTGAAAGCGTTGTCGACCGTAAAAGTCACCATCGGCGGCTGCGGCGGCTAAGTTAGGAGATCAGAGATATGGCAAAAGGTGCAAAACCCCGCGTAAAGGTCCCCAAGACGGCTGCTGCCGGTGATGTGGTGACCATCAAGACCCTGATCAGCCACAAGATGGAATCGGGTCAGCGCAAGGATAAAGAGGGCAACCTCATCCCGCGTTCGATCATCAACCGCTTCACCTGCGAGTTCAACGGCAAGTCGGTCATCGACGTGACGCTGGAACCTGCGATTTCGACCAACCCTTACGTCGAGTTCGACGCCAAGGTCGATGAAGCCGGTGATTTCAAATTCACTTGGTACGATGACGACGGGTCTGTCTACGACACCACCAAGTCGATCGCCATCGGCTGAGGCCAGCGCAGGGAGGAGAACATAATGAAAAAAGGCATCGCAGCACTCGTAGCTGCCTCGACACTCTTCGGGGCAGCCGCCGCAACAGCCGACGAAAGCGCTGAACTCACCGTAAACGGTGAAATCGACATCGTAACGAAAACGGCCGCGCCCGCGCATCTGTCGGATGCACTGGACGAGGTACTCTCAGGTTGGCGTTTCCGCTCGGATCAGACGCAGGAAATGCAGATGGATGACTTTGACAACCCCGGCATGCTGGGCGTCGAGGAAGGCATCGAGATCTGGAACACCGTTGATGGTGCGAAAGGCAAATCCTGTGCGGATTGTCACGGCGAACCCGAGGAAATGGCTGGCGTGAAGCCGACATATCCGAAGTGGAACGACGATAGAGAGCGGGTGGAAACCCTGCAGATGGCGGTCAACAATTGTCGCGAAAACGCCATGGAGGCCGAGCCCTGGGGCTATGACAAGACCCCAGCGATCAATATCGAAGCTCTTCTGTCTTCGGTGTCGCGCGGTATGCCTGTAAACGTGGCCATTGACGGTCCGGCGCAAGCCACGTGGGAGCAGGGCAAAGAGCTCTACTATACCCGCACTGGTCAGTTGGAAATGAGCTGTGCCAATTGTCACGAAGACAATTATGGCAACATGATCCGTGCCGACCATCTGTCGCAGGGTCAGATCAACGGTTTCCCGACCTATCGTCTGAAGAACGCCAAGCTGAACGGGGTGCATTCGCGCTTCAAAGGCTGTGTCCGTGACACGCGTGCCCACACCTATAGCCCGGGTTCGGAAGAGTTCATTGCTCTGGAACTCTATGTCGCCTCGCGCGGCAATGGTCTGTCGGTCGAAGGCCCGTCGGTCCGCAACTAAATCACAGACCCCGCCCAGGCAGGCCTTGGGCGGGGTTTTCTGTAACTGAACATATTCAATCCCCGGCATGGGTTATGTGTGCAAGGGGCTGATAATCAAGGAAAACCGCTCATGATTTCTCGCCGCGACTTTCTTCAGGTTTCGATGGCTGCGTCTGCGCTGTATGGTGCGTCGGGCTTTGGCAACTGGGCCAAACTGGCTGCCCAGCAAGCTCTGACCCAAGACGACCTTTTGAAGTTCGACACGTTTGGCAATGTCAGCCTGATCCACATCACTGACATCCACGCCCAGCTGAAACCGATCTATTTCCGCGAGCCCGAGATCAACCTTGGTGTTGGCGCTGCATACGGTCAGATGCCTCACGTAACGGGTGCTGATTTCCGCAAGGCCTATGGGATCGAGGATGGCTCGCCCAACGCTTATGCGCTGACATACAACGACTTTACGTCGCTGGCGCAGGCCTATGGCAAGGTGGGCGGCATGGACCGCGTGGCGACCGTGGTGAACGCTATTCGCGCTGACCGTCCCGATGCGCTGCTGCTGGACGGCGGTGACACATGGCATGGCTCGTACACCTGTCATCACACTGAAGGTCAGGATGTGGTCAACGTTATGAACGCGCTGAAGCCCGACGCGATGACCTTCCACTGGGAGTTCACTCTGGGTTCCGAACGCGTGAACGAGATCGTCGAAAATCTGCCTTTCGCTGCCCTTGGTCAGAACATTTTTGACGCCGAGTGGGACGAACCTGCTGAGTTGTTTAAGCCGTACAAATTCTTCGAACGCGGTGGCGTGAAGGTGGCCGTGATCGGTCAGGCCTTCCCCTATATGCCGATCGCAAACCCGCGTTGGATGTTCCCGGAATACTCGTTCGGGATCCGTGACGAGAACATGCAGGCGATGGTCGACGAAGTGCGTGCCGCAGGTGCCGAGCTGGTCGTCGTCCTGTCGCACAACGGTTTCGACGTGGACAAGAAGATGGCAAGCAAGGTGACCGGCATCGACGTGATCCTGTCGGGCCACACCCATGACGCACTGCCCGAGCCGGTACAGGTCGAGCAAACCTTCATCATCGCTTCGGGCTCGAACTCGAAATTCATCAGCCGCGTGGATCTGGATGTGCGCGACGGCAAGATGATGGGCATCCGCCACAAGCTGATCCCGATCTTCGCCGACGTCATCACGCCCGACGCCACGATCACCAAACTGATCGACGACCAACGCGCGCCCTACAAGGCCGAGCTGGAAGAGGTAATCGGCCACACCGATACGCTTCTGTATCGTCGTGGTAACTTCAACGGCAGCTGGGATGACCTGATCTGTGACGCTCTGATTAACGAGCGTGAAGCCGATATCGCAATGTCGCCCGGTGTCCGCTGGGGCCCGTCGATTCTGCCGGGTCAGGCGATCACCCGAGAAGACATCTGGAACGTGACCTCGATGTCCTATGGCGAGGCGTACCGCACAGAAATGACAGGTGAATTCATCCATACCATTCTGGAAGATGTGGGTGACAACCTGTTCAACCCTGATCCCTATTATCAGCAGGGTGGCGACATGGTGCGCATTGGTGGCATGGGCTATCGCATAGACATCTCGAAGCCGCAGGGCGAACGCATCACCGACATGACCCTTTTGAAAACCGGCGAGAAGATCGATCCCTCGAAAACCTATGTGGTCGCGGGCTGGGCCTCGGTCAACGAAGGCACAGAAGGGCCGCAGATCTGGGATGTGGTCGAAAGCCACATCAAGAAACAAGGCACCATCAAGCTGGACCCGAACAACTCGGTCCAGGTGGTGGGCGCGTAATTCATTGAACACCCGTCGACTGGCTTTAGGGGCAGGGCGGCGGGACATTTTTTAGCCAAACAGCCAAATAGGAGGTTTGACATATGTCGACTGAAACCAAAGGTACCGGGACCTCGCGTCGCGGTTTCCTGAAAGGGGCCGCTGCAACAGGTGCCGCCCTTGGGGCCGCCGGTGCTGCCCGCGCCGAAGGCGATCCGCTGATCACCGAAGTACAGGAATGGGCATCCGGTCTGGGCGAAGGCGTAGACGCCACGCCTTACGGTATGCCGATCGAATTTGAAGGCGACGTTGTGCGCCGCAACGTGGAATGGCTGACCGCCGACACGATTTCCTCGATCAACTTCACGCCGATCCACGCGTTGGATGGTACGATTACCCCACAGGGCTGTGCGTTTGAACGCCACCACTCGGGCGCGATCACGCTGAAGAAAGAAGACTATCGTCTGATGATCAACGGTCTGGTCGATACGCCGCTGGTGTTCACCTATGACGACCTTGAGCGGTTTCCGCGTGCGCAGCAGACCTTCTTCCTGGAATGTGCCGCGAACACGGGTATGGAGTGGGCGGGCTCGCAGCTGAATGGTGCCCAGTACACACACGGCATGATCCACAACATGGAATATACCGGTGTCACCCTGAGGACTCTGCTGGAAGAGGCTGGTCTGGACGCGGCTGGCGACCTGAAGGACAAGTGGGTTTACGTCGAAGGCGCGGACGCGTCGTCGAACGGCCGCTCGATCCCGATGGAAAAGGCGCTGGACGACTGTATGGTCGCGTTCAAAGCCAACGGTGAAGCCCTGCGGATGGAGCACGGCTATCCGGTGCGTCTGGTTGTTCCCGGTTGGGAAGGCAACATGTGGGTCAAATGGCTGCGTCGCATCGAAGTGATGGACAAGCCGGTTGAAAGCCGCGAAGAGACCTCGAAATACACCGACACGCTGGAAGATGGCACCTCGCGCAAGTGGACGTGGGCGATGGATGCCAAGTCGGTTGTCACAAGCCCCAGCCCGCAGATGCCGATCAAGCATGGCAAAGGTCCGCTGGTCATCACCGGTCTGGCCTGGTCGGGCCGCGGTGCGATCACCGCCGTCGACGTGTCGCTGGATGGTGGCGTGACCTGGCAAGAGGCGCGTCTGGCCGAGCCGGGCAAGCCGATGGCGCTGACACGCTTCTATCTGGACATCAATTGGGATGGGTCCGAGATGTTCCTCCAGTCGCGTGCGATGGACGACACTGGCTATGTTCAGCCCACCAAGGCGCAGCTGCGTGAAGTGCGCGGCCTGAACTCGATCTATCACAACAACTGCATCCAGACGTGGCACGTCAACGCAAACGGGGAGGCAAACAATGTCGAAGTTTCCTAAATTCCTGATGGCAGCGTCGGTTGCCACTTTGACCGCCGCCCCTGCGATGGCTGAAAAGCTGGGCCTTGGCCGTACGGCGACAGACTCCGAGATTGCAGCTTGGAACCTAGACGTGTTCCCGGATGGGTCGAACCTGCCAGCGGGTAAGGGCGATGTCTGGACCGGTGAGGAAGTCTTTGCTGAAGCCTGTGCAGTCTGCCACGGTGAATTCGCTGAAGGTGCTGGCAACTGGCCAAAACTGGCTGGTGGCGCGGATACGCTGGACCACGAAGATCCGCTGAAAACGGTTGGATCCTATTGGCCGTATCTGTCGACCACTTTTGACTATGTTCGCCGCTCGATGCCGTTTGGTGCTGCGGGCACGCTGTCGGATGACGACACCTACGCGATCGTGGCCTATATCCTGTACTCGAACGACTTGGTCGACGACGATTTCGTCCTGTCGAAAGAGACCTTCTTGGATGTCGAGCTCCCGAACGCCGAAGGCTTCATTGTCGATGATCGTGCTGAAACCGAATATGGCAGTTTCACGAACCGCTGCATGAGTGATTGTAAGCCGGGTACAGTCGAGGTCATCACGACCGTGGTGTTCCCGGGTGACCCGAACTCGGGTTTCGATGCGACGCCGATCAGCCAAGCCGTGATGGGTACGGCCGCTGCCACACCTGCGGAAGCCGAAGTTACCGAGGCCGCAGCTGAAGCGCCTGCCGCTGAAGAAGCCGCGCCGGCTATGGAGCTGGATGCAGAACTGGTCGCCAAGGGTGAGAAGGTCTTCAAGAAATGTAAGGCATGCCACAAGGTTGGCGACAAGGCCAAGAACGGCACCGGCCCGATCCTGAACGGTGTTTATGGCCGCGAAGCTGGTACGGTTGACGGGTTCAAATACTCCAAGCCGATGCTGACCGCTGCCGAAGGTGGTTTGGTTTGGGACGAAACCGAACTGTCCGGCTATCTGGCCAACCCGCGTAAATACATGAAGGGCACCAAAATGTCCTTTGCGGGTCTGAAGAAGGACAAGGATATTGCTGCGATCTTGGAATTCTTGAAGTCGCATAGCCAGTAACGTCGATTGGCCATGAATTGGAAAAGTGGGCGCTGCAGGTGATGCAGCGCCCGCTTTTGCCTTCGCGCAACATTATTCCAACTTATGCATGCATTTGTATATTATAGTTATTGAGCGGATTGGGCTTGGCGTTTAAGGTGCCCCCATGAATTGGTTTAGAAATGCTGCGATTGGGCTAACGGTTGCGATATGCGCCTCAACGCCTTCTTTTTCCAATGAAATTGGCAATGCTTCTGATGGCGAAAAAATTTGGAGTGAATGCAAATCTTGCCATGCACTTGGCGAAGGCGCCAAGAACCGTGTTGGGCCTCATCTGAATGGCATCTTTGGCCGTCGGGCCGGGTCGGAAGAGGGGTTCAAGTATTCCAACGGGCTGGCGCGCATGGGCAAGGACGGTCTGATTTGGGAGTTTGACCTTCTGGATCGCTATATCGAAAACCCCAAGGCGTTCGCGTCCGACACGCGGATGTCCTATCGCGGCTTGAAAGACGAACAAAAGCGGGCTGACCTGCTGGCATTCCTGCGCCGCTACTCGGATAATCCGGGTGACATCCCGGAAGCAGCCCCCACTGCCGCGGGCACCGACCACGACGTTGATCCGGCCATTTTGGCCATACAGGGCGATCCGGAATATGGCGAATACCTGTCGTCTGAATGCACTTCCTGTCACCAGATGACCGGGGACAATGACGGCATTCCGGGTATCATCGGCTGGCCTGCCGAGGATTTCGTGATCGCCATGCATGCTTACAAGGACAAGTTCCGCCCCCATCCCGTGATGCAAATGATGGCCGGGCGTCTGTCCAATGACGAAATTGCGGCTTTGGCAGCTTATTTCGAAGAGGTCGAACCGTAATTAGATTTTTCAAAGACCTGAGAGGGTCGATACACGAGCGCAGATTGTGCGCCTATTACAACCAATTAGGGAGAAAAACATGAAGATTAACAGACGTTTGTTTATGGGCGGTGCAGCCGCCGGTGCGGCGGCGACAACGCTTACTGCGCCAGTTGTGCACGCGGCCGGCCATGGCAAGCCAAAGGTTGTTGTCATTGGCGGCGGGGCAGGTGGTGCAACCGCCGCACGGTATATCGCTAAGGACTCGAAAGGCGAGATCGAAGTTACATTGGTCGAGCCGAGCCGCAGTTACTACACCTGCTTCTTTTCGAACCTCTATATGGCGGGTTTCCGCGAGCTGGGCTCGATCGCACATAGCTATGGCAAGCTGGCATCGGAATACGGCATCAATGTTGTGCATGATTGGGCCATTGGGATCGATCGCGAGGCACGCACCGTGTCGCTCGCCGGTGGGGCTACGCTGAACTATGACCGACTGGTTCTGTCGCCGGGCATCGACTTTGTCGATGGCGCGGTGGAAGGCTGGGACGTGACCCATCAGAACGCCATGCCGCACGCCTATAAGGCGGGCTCGCAGTCTGAGCTTCTGAAAGCACAGGTCGAGGCCATGCCGGAAGGGGGCACCTTCGCCATGGTCGCGCCACCCAACCCGTTCCGCTGCCCTCCTGGGCCGTACGAGCGGATCTCGATGATAGCGAATATCCTGTCGAAAAAGAACCCGACGGCGAAGATCATCATTGCCGACCCGAAAGAGAAGTTCTCGAAGATGGCGCTGTTCCAGGACGGTTGGTCGCGTCACTATGACGGCATGATCGACTGGATTGGCGGTGACTTCGGTGGCGGCAATGTCTCTGTGAACCCGCATGATATGACGGTGACCATCGATGGTGAAGAAACCAAGGTGGACGTTTGTAACGTCATCCCGGCCATGAAAGCCGGTAAGATCTGTGACATGGCGGGTATCACCGAGGGCAACTGGGCGCCGGTTAATCCGCACACGATGCAGTCGCGCGTAGACGAAAACATCCACGTTCTTGGCGATGCAAGTCAGCAGGGTGACATGCCGAAATCGGGCTTTGCCGCCAACAGTCAGGCGAAGGTTGCCGCGATGGCCGTACGTTCGGCGCTGACCGGGTCAAAACTGTTCCCGGCCAAGTTCACCAACACCTGCTGGTCACTGATCGACGACAATGACGGCGTGAAAGTGGGTGCGAGCTATGAGGCCACGGACGAGAAAATCGCTAAGGTTGATGGCTTCATCAGTGCCGTGGGTGAAGATGCAGAGCTGCGTCAGGCCACATACGAGGAAAGCGTTGGCTGGTATGCCGGGATTACCTCGGACATGTTTGGCTGATTGTCTTGCCAATATTCGCATGGGCGAATATGTTGAAATCAACTCGGGGTCCGGTCGTCCGGGTCCCGTTTTTTGTAAGGGGCTTCGCGCGAACGGCCCTCAATTTAGGAGGAAAACTAATGCGCAAGATTCTTGGAACCGCACTGGTGTCAGCCGCTGCGTTGACTGCCCCGGCTTTTGCTGACGGTCACGGCAAGCAGATGAGCGAACACGCCGTCACCTACGCCTTTGACGGCAGCTTTGACGATGCGACATTTGCGGTTGAATCCGCTATCGTCGGGCAGGGGCTGGTAATCGACTATGTCAGCCATACTGGCGAGATGCTTGAACGCACCAAGGGCGATGTGGGCTCGGATGTGACAATCTTCGATGCTGCGGACATCTTCCTGTTCTGTTCGGCCAAGCTCAGCCGCGAAGTGATGGAGGCAGACGCTGCCAACATCTCGTTCTGCCCCTATGGCATCTTCGTGACTGACACGAATGGCGAGGTCCGCGTTGGATATCGTACATATCCAGAGGGCGAGATGCAGAAGGTGCAATCGCTTCTGGATGGGATTGTGCAGGAAGCGATTGCCGAGTAACGACGATTTGGCTTGAAAAACAAGGCCCCGCATGTCGCAATGATATGTGGGGCTTTTGCTTGACGCAAGGTCGGGAAGAAAAACATTCAAAAAGGTGAATGTAAATCTTGCCCTGCCCGAGAAGGCGTCCTAAGTTTAACACGCGAACAGAAATCCTGGTGAGGCATGACATGATCGAAACTGAATTTACACCGCTGGCAGCATCGTTCGGAGGCGCCTTGATCGGCTTGGCCTCGGTGCTTTTGATGTGGGTGCGCGGCAATGTTCTGGGGGCAACCGGCATTCTGACCGGTTTCATGCAGCCCAGCAGCTCGGCCGATTGGGCGTGGCGCGCGGCTATTCTGGCAGGCATGGTCACCGGCCCGCTTGTCTATCTGTTCATCGTAGGCGAGTTTCCCGCGATTCAAGTGCCTGTCAGCACGCTGTCGATGATCATTGGCGGTGTCATTGTCGGGATCGGCGTGACCTACGGGTCGGGCTGTACGTCTGGCCACGGGGTTTGCGGCATGTCGCGCCTGTCGCCGCGCAGCTTTGTCGCCACGCTTAGCTTTATGGCCGGGATCACCGTCATGGTGTTCGTAACCCGCCACATCTTTGGCCTGTAAGGAGGGACCGATATGCAGTTGATCTTCATCTATGTCATCGGCCTGATCTTCGGCCTTGGTATCTCGATCTCGGGCATGGCCAATCCGGCCAAAGTCCTGAACTTCTTCGACTTTGCAGGCATCTGGGATCCCAGCCTGATCTTCGTGATGGGCGCCGCCATTATGGTCACGGCCCCCGGGTATTTCCTGGTCCTGAAGCGACCGAAGCCCGTCTTTGGCAATGGGTTCACCCTGCCGGGCACCAAGCTGATTGATCGTCGTCTGATCGGTGGTTCCTTTACCTTTGGTCTGGGCTGGGGGCTGGCCGGCTTCTGCCCGGGTGCCTCGCTTCCCGTGATCTCGACCGGCAACCCTGACGTTCTGATTTTCACGGTTTCGTTTATAGTGGGCATCTTCATCGCCCGCTTCATGATCCAGCGGAGCGCGCAGCAGCGCGACGCCGCTTCAGCAAGCTAACTCCGGATCCAATTCCGGGCACCAAGGAAAGGACATGTCATGGCTGACTATCCCGTAAACACCGACCTGATCCCCGAAGTGAAAGCCTTCTTCGAGCCGGATTCGAACACGATTTCCTACGTGGTCAAAGATCCAACCTCGGATGCTTGTGCGGTGGTCGACAGCGTCATGGACATCGATTATGCCGCTGGTCGCATTTCCTACGAGCACGCCGATGAAATCATCGCGTATATCCAGTCCGAAGGGCTAAAGCTTGAATGGCTGATCGAAACGCATGTCCATGCCGACCACCTGTCGGCCGCGCCTTATATCCAGCAAAAGCTGGGCGGCAAGATCGGCATTGGCAGCCAGATCACCGTTGTGCAGGACGTATTCGGCAAGGTCTTCAACGAAGGCACCGAATTCCAGCGGGACGGCAGCCAGTTCGACGCCTTGTTCGAGGACGGCGACACCTACAAAATTGGCAACATGGATGTGTTTGCCATGCATACGCCGGGCCATACGCCCGCCTGTATGGTGCATGTGGTCGGGAATGCCGCATTCGTGGGCGACACGCTGTTTATGCCGGATGGTGGATCAGCCCGTGCCGATTTCCCGGGTGGAGATGCGGGTATTCTGTATGACTCGATCCAGAAGGTTCTGGCGCTGCCCGACGAAACCCGTCTATTCATGTGCCACGATTACGGCCCCAATGGCCGTGACATTCAGTGGGAGACCACCGTGGCAGATGAAAAAGAGCACAATATCCATGTGGGTGCCGGGAAATCGCGCGAAGAATTCGTGAAGTTCCGCACTGAACGGGATGCTCAGTTGGATATGCCGCGTCTGATTATTCCTTCGCTTCAGGTCAACATGCGTGCAGGCGAAATGCCCCCCGCAGATGAGGACGGAAAGACCTTCCTGAAGGTTCCCGTAAACGCGCTTTAAGAGGTTCCAATGCAAACCAAGAAACTGGATGACACCATCACGGTGTCGCATCAGATTGCGATTGAGGATGTGAAAGCCATCCGCGATCAGGGGTTTACCATCCTGATGTGCAACCGCCCGGATGGTGAGGATCCCGGCCAGCCGTCGTGGGAAGACGTCAAGACCGAGGCCGAGGCCCTAGGATTGAAGACCGTCTTCCTGCCGGTGGCGTCGCGTGAGGATGCCATCGCCATGAAAGAGCCGTTCAAGGCAGAAATGGCGGCGGCGGATGGTCCGGTTTTTGCCTATTGCCGGACCGGTACACGCTGCGAGATCCTGTGGACCCTCTCGAACAGTTAATCCGGTCTGGCATTCGCCAACCGGCTTGAAATAAACGGAAAATTGCCATGAATGTGATCAAGGCTATGGCGGCGCGCGGCGCTGCCCTGGGACAATTCGTGCCTGTGTTAGACTGGGGGCGCCGCTATGATCAGGGGGCGTTCTCGGCCGACCTGCTGGCGGCGGTGATCGTCACGATCATGCTGATCCCGCAGTCTCTGGCCTATGCGCTTCTGGCAGGTCTTCCCGCCGAGATGGGTCTTTACGCATCGATCCTGCCGTTGGTCGCCTATGCGATTTTTGGAACGTCGCGTGCGTTGGCCGTCGGGCCGGTCGCGGTGGTCAGCCTGATGACGGCAGCGGCGGTCGGCAATCTCGACCTGCCCAGTCAGGCCGACTATATCGCTGCGGCCATCACGCTAGCCTTCCTGTCTGGTCTGATCCTGCTGGTGATGGGCGTGTTCCGTTTGGGCTTTCTGGCGAATTTCCTGAGCCATCCGGTCATTGCTGGCTTCATCACGGCCTCGGGCCTGCTGATTGCCACCAGCCAGCTGAAGCACATTCTGGGGATCGAGGCGCATGGCCATTCCCTGATCGACCTCTTCGGATCGCTGTTCGCGCATCTGGGCGAAACCAATCTGATCACGCTGGTGATCGGCGCGGCCTCGGTTGCGTTCCTGTTCTGGGTGCGAAAGGGGCTGAAACCCCTGTTGATGTCCCTTGGGCTTGGTGACCGTCTGGCCGGCAGTCTGGCCAAAGCAGGTCCCGTGGGCGCCGTGGTCGTGACCACATTGATCAGCTGGGGCTTTGATTTGCAGTCGAAAGGCGTCGCCATCGTGGGCGATGTGCCGCAAGGCTTGCCGCCCCTGACCATGCCCAGCTTTGACGCGGACTTATGGACCAGCCTGTTTGGCTCGGCACTGCTGATCTCGATCATCGGGTTTGTAGAATCGATTTCGGTCGCGCAGACTTTGGCCGCGAAAAAACGCCAGCGCATCGTGCCAGATCAGGAACTGGTGGGGCTTGGCGCCTCGAACATCGCAGCGGCCATGTCCGGCGGCTATCCGGTCACGGGGGGCTTTGCCCGTTCCGTCGTGAACTTCGATGCCGGGGCCGAGACACCTGCGGCGGGGGCCTTTACTGCCGTCGGCATCCTGCTCGCTGCCATGTTCCTGACCCCGCTTCTGTATTTCCTGCCCAAAGCCACGCTGGCGGCAACCATCATCGTGGCCGTGCTGGGGCTGGTGGACCTGCAGATCCTGAAGTCCACCTGGCGCTATCACCGCGCGGATTTCACCGCCGTTCTGGCCACCATCCTTCTGACCTTGGGCTTCGGGGTCGAGATTGGCGTGTCCGCAGGTGTGGTTCTGTCGATCGTGCTGTATCTATACAAAACCTCGCGTCCGCATATTGCCGAGGTCGGTCTGGTCCCGGGCACCCAGCATTTCCGGAACATCGACCGGCACAACGTGCTAACCCACCCAGAGCTGGTGAGCCTGCGGCTGGACGAAAATCTCTATTTCGCCAATGCGCGCTATATCGAGGACTACCTGCTGGCCCGCACCAGTCGCGGAGGCTTGAAACACGTGGTCCTGATGTGCTCGGCGGTGAACGAGATCGACCTATCGGCCCTTGAAACGCTGGAAGAGCTAGAGCGGCAGCTTGCGGACAGCGGCATCACGCTCAGCCTGTCCGAGGTGAAAGGCCCTGTCATGGACCGCTTGCAACGTACCGATTTTCTGGATCACCTGTCCGGCGATGTCTATCTGACCCAATACGCCGCGATGCGTGCTTTGGGGCCGGTGAACTAAGGGCGACGCTGCGTCACCGGGGGCAGGGTGGTCGGATTTATTGAACGCTTGTGCAATTCTTGCTAGGGCCGACCCAACAGTTACGGAGGGTTCCCCATGCAGATTTCTGAGAACACCGTTGTCACCGTTTCAGGCGGGGCATCTGGTCTGGGCGGCGCAGTCGCCGAAGCGTTCGCCGCCGCAGGTGCCAAGGTTGGCATTTTCGACCTGAATGAAGAGGCCGGACAGGCCATGGCCGAAAAGTTGGGTGGAGCGTTCGCCAAGGTGGACGTGTCGGACGCCGCATCGGTTGCCGAAGGTTTCAAGACGCTGCGCGCCGCTTTGGGCCAAGAACGTGTGATGGTGAACTGCGCGGGCATCGCCCCCGCCGCCAAGACCCAGTCGAAGGGCGAGCCGCACGATGCAGGCCTCTATGCCAAAGTCATCGGCGTGAACATGATCGGTACCTTCAACTGTGCCAGCCAAGCCGCTGCAGGGATGGCTGTGGCAGACCCCGTAACCGAGGACGGCGAGCGTGGCGTGATCGTCAACACCGCCTCGATCGCGGCGATGGATGGCCAGATCGGCCAGTTGGCCTATGCCTCGTCCAAAGGCGGCGTTGTTGGCATGACCCTGCCCATGGCCCGCGACCTGATGCGCGACGGCATCCGCGTGATGGCCATCGCACCGGGCATCTTCAAAACCCCGATGGTCGCAGGTCTGCCGCAAGAGGTTCAAGACAGCCTTGGCGCTCAGGTTCCGTTCCCGTCGCGCCTTGGTGACCCGGCCGAATTCGCCGGCATGGTGCGCCACATCGTCGAGAACTCGTTCCTGAACGGCGAAGTGATCCGTTTGGACGGCGCCGTGCGCATGGCGCCGCGCTAAACCCAATTGGCCGGGGGCGGGTGACCGCCCTCTGGCATCCCGCGCGCGGATCGCCTATGTAGCGCGCGATGACTACGCAATCGACCATACGCCACGCTGCCCGCCTGTCCGTCGCCCCGATGATGGACTGGTCCGACCGTCACTGCCGGTATTTCCACCGGCTGATGAGCCGTCACGCGCTGCTCTATACGGAAATGGTCACCGCACCCGCTTTGGTGCGTGGCGGAGCGCTGCACCTTCTGGACTATAATGCCGAAGAACACCCCGTGGCTGTGCAGCTTGGCGGGTCGGACCCGAAGGAACTCGCCGCCGCCACGAAGCTGTGTGTCGAGCGTGGCTATGACGAGGTGAACCTGAACGTCGGCTGCCCGTCTGACCGGGTGCAGTCGGGCACGTTTGGCGCCGTTCTGATGCGCGACCCGGAATTGGTCGCGGACTGTATGGCGGCCATGAAGAGCGCGGCGCAAGATGTTGAAGTCACCGTGAAATGCCGCATTGGCGTGGATGATCAAGCCCCTGAAGTTGTGCTGCCGGACTTCCTTGAAAAGGTATCTGCCGCAGGTGTCAGCCGCTTCACCATCCACGCGCGCAAGGCGTGGCTTCAGGGCCTCAGCCCAAAGGAAAACCGGGACATTCCGCCCTTGGACTATCCCCTGGTTCACCGCATGAAAGAGGCGTTTCCGCATCTGCATCTGTCGATCAACGGGGGCATCACGACGCTCGATGAAACCCGTGCGCATCTGGATGTCATGGACGGTGTGATGATCGGCCGGGCGGCGTATCACGACCCGGCAACCGTGCTGCTGGACGCTGATCAACAGATCTTTGGAGACACCACGCCCGGACGCTCAGCCCATGAGGTGGTCGAGGCGATGTATCCCTATATCGAAGCGCGCTTGGCCGAAGGCCTCCGCCTGCATTCGATCACCCGCCACATGCTGGGCATTTTCACGGGGCGTCCCGGCGCCCGTAAATGGCGACGTATCCTGTCAGAAGGGGCGACGAAACCGGGGGCAGGGGTTGCACTGGTCGCCGAAGCCCTGTCATCTGTGCCTGAACACGTCCCTGCCGACTGAGGTCACCCCATGCCGGATCCATCCCTGCTTCTTCCCATGACTGCGCTATTGGCCGCGATCGGGGCCTTTGCGGGCGTGTTGGCCGGACTTCTGGGCGTAGGTGGCGGGATCGTATTGGTCCCCGCGTTTTTCTATGCGTTCTCGGCGCTTGGCTATGGCTCGGACCAGCTGATGCAGATCTGTCTGGCGACCTCGCTGGCGACGATCATCGTAACCTCGGTCAGGTCGGTTCTATCGCACAACAAGAAGGGCGCGGTGGATTGGGGCATCCTGAAGGGCTGGGCACCGGGCATTGCCGCGGGTGCGCTGATCGGCGTGATCATCGCCTCGGGTTTGAAATCCATAGTTTTGCAAGCGATTTTCGGCGTACTGGGCCTGTGTATCGGCGCGTATCTAGGGCTTGGAAAGGCCCATTGGCGTCTGGCAGAAGACATGCCCAAAGGTCCAAAGGTTGCCATGCTGGCTCCTGTTCTGGGCTTCCTGTCGGTCCTGATGGGGATCGGAGGCGGAAGCTTTGGCGTCCCCCTGATGACCCTGCACGGGCGCCCCATTCACAAGGCGGTGGCGACAGCAGCCGGGTTCGGCGTTCTGATCGCGGTGCCCTCGGTCCTTGGATTCCTCTTCGTTCAGATTGACCCGGCTGTGCGTCCGCCTTGGACCATCGGGGCCGTAAATATGCCTGCCTTCGTTTTGATCGTGTCGATGACCCTGTTTACTGCGCCTTTGGGGGTGAAACTGGCCCATGCGATGGACCCGAAACCGTTGAAGCGCGTATTCGCTGTGTTCCTGACGCTGGTCGCGTTGAACATGCTCCGTAAGGCTTTGGGATGGTAGACGCCCTGCGCGCTGCGTTTGATCGCAACGGGTGGGTCAAGTTTGCCTATGACAAAGCCATCGCAGCGTGGGTCGATCACGTCACTCCGTTGGCGCTTGAGGCGCGAAATGACCCCGAGCAGATCGCAACTTGGCTGCGCGCCGGGGGCACGTGGTTTGTCGGGGTGAATGCCATCGCCAATGACGGGCAGGGGCATGTCGGGGGTGGACCCGCGTTGACGGGTGCATTGCGCGACTTCACCGAGAACCGCTTTGGCTGGTACGATCTGGACCGGGCGCAGGTGTCGATCACCTATCCGGGCTATCCCCAGCGTGACCCGCACGAGACGGATGCCGGGTTCCGCTATCGTCGCGACCGAGACGCCGCGCATTTGGACGGGTTGAAGCCTGAACTGTCAGGCGGAGGGCGCTGCGTGGCCGAGGCGCATGCTTATGTCATCGGCATTCCCCTGAACCGCACGGATGACCGCGCCAGCCCGTTGGTCTTGTGGGAGGGCAGCCATCTGATCATGCGTAAAGCGTTGCGAGATGCATTCGAAGATGTGCCCGCTGATCAAATGCGCCGCCATGATGTCACGCAGGCTTACCAAGCGGCGCGCCGAGAGGTGTTTGAAACCTGCTCGCGCATCACGGTTCATGCCACCCCCGGCGAGGCCTATCTGATGGATCGTTTCACGCTACACGGCGTCGCGCCATGGCAGGACGGGGCCAAAGCACCGTCAGAAGGACGCATGATCGCCTATTTCCGCCCCGATCTACCCGGCGGCGTGTCCGATTGGCTTACCCTGCCTTAGTGGCGCCGTCCGCGGTCAGCGCGGCAATGACCTCGGGGCTGAGTGGGCGTTTGGTCTTGCCGTCCTGCTCAAGTGTGACAATCACCGTCTCGCCCGAGCAACGTAGCTCGCCCTCGACCCAGACGCCGTATTCCAACACGAAAGAGCTGTTGCGGAAGCTGGTACAGCGTGCCGTGACGACGAAGGTTTCGCCCAGAAACATCGGCTTGAAATAGCGCGCTGCGTTGGTGGCCAGCACGACCTGCGGATCGTCTTCAGAATTGTAGCTGGTGATTGCATGGGTGTGGAAATAGGGGATGCGAATATCCTCGAACCAGCGCAGATAGACGATGTTATTCACATGGTTCAGCGCATCAAGCTCGTGAAAACGCACGCGGTCAGCTTGACCGAAATTCCAGCCCTCGGGCACACCTGCGCGTTGCAACTGCTGTGCTGTCAGCGGTGTGACAAGCGGAAGGTCTGTGTGGACGAACATGGAAACCTCGGCAGGTAGCGCTTGGGGGAAGGCTTGGAGCGGGTGAAGGGAATCGAACCCTCGTCGTCAGCTTGGGAAGCTGCTGCTCTACCATTGAGCTACACCCGCCTTACCCATTGAGCTATGCCATGGGATAAGGAAGTTCAAGCCGTTATCAGGGTTACCCCCGGCGACGACGTCGACGGCGGCCGCCGCCTTCTTCGTCTCCACCGCCTGTGTTGAAGCTGGGTTCGGGCAGATCGACCACGGATCGCAGGATCGGGAAGGGATCGGCCGAGTTCGGCATGGCCGAGGCGTTGACGAAATGCTCTTGGAATTTGGCTTCCACGGCGGTTTCGATCTTGGTGATCTTGCGCACTGTGTCTTCGATCTCGGCCCGTGCAGCGCGGTTCAGCAGCGCGATCCGCGCGCCGGTGCCTGCCGCGTTGCCCGCCGAGGTCACCTTGTCCAGCTCACAGTCTGGGATCATGCCCAGAACCATCGCGTGCTTGGCCGAAATATGCGCGCCAAACGCACCTGCCAGCACCACGCGGTCCACCTTGTCGACACCACGCTTATCCATCAACAGACGCGCACCGGAATAAAGCGCGGCTTTGGCCATTTGGATGGCGCGAATGTCGCCATTGGTGACGGTGATCGGCTTCTGATCCTCGTCCCCGTCCCACAGGCGGTAGGCGTTGGTACGGCCATCGGCAAAGCAGCGGTCGGTGCCGGTTTGCTCGGCCGAGCCGATCAGCCCGCCTGCATCCACTAGGCCGGCCAGACGCATCTCGGCGATCACCTCGATAATGCCCGAGCCACAGATGCCGGTGACGCCGGTCACAGCGGTCGCGGCGGAAAAACCGCCTTGGTCGGACCAGATGTCGCTACCGATCACGCGGAAACGGGGTTCCTTGGTGACGGAGTCGATCTCGACACGTTCAATCGCTCCGGGGGCTGCGCGTTGGCCCGCGCTGATCTGTGCACCTTCAAAAGCAGGGCCGGTGGGCGAAGAACAGGCCAGCACGCCGTCCTTGTCGCCCAGCAAAATCTCGGCATTGGTGCCCACGTCCACGACCAGCACAAGGTCGTCAGACTTGTCCGGGGCCTCCGACAGCGCAACGGCTGCGGCGTCCGCGCCCACATGGCCTGCGATACAGGGAAGCATGTACAGGCGGGCGAGGGGGTGGATGGTCAGATCCACATCCGTGGCCCTCAGGCGCAGCGCGTCGGACGTCGCCAGCGCAAAGGGCGCCTGTCCCAGCTCGAACGGGTCAATGCCAAGGAACAGGTGGTGCATGACCGGGTTGCAAACCACGACCACATCCATGATCAAGTGCTTGTCGATTTCGGCATCCGCAGCGATCTGGGTGAAGAGCGCGTCCATGCCCTCGCGTACCGCATCGGTCATTTCCTGTGCGCCGCCCGCGTTCATCATGGAATAGCTGACGCGGCTCATCAGGTCTTCGCCAAAGCGGATTTGCGGGTTCATTAGGCCCGAGGACGCCACGACCTCGCCGGTCGACATGTCGCACAGATGGGCCGCAATGGTGGTGGAGCCAAGGTCTACGGCCATACCATAAACGCTGCCTTCGTGATAGCCGGGCCAGACATGCATGACCCGAGGCGGATTTTCTTCATCTCCCAGATGGACGGCAACGGTGACCTTCCATTCGCCTTTGCGCAGGCAGGGTTGTAACGAGGACAGAATGTGAAGGTCGGCACGTACGCCTTTGATTTCCCATTGCTCTTCAAGGGCTGTGACAAGACGTTCCAGATCGCCCGAAGGCTCGTGCATGTCGGGCTCTTCGACCTCGACATAGTAAAGCTTCACGACTGGGTCCAACGTGATCTCGCGCGCCTCGGCGCGTTTGCGGACCACCTGTTTGTGGACTTGGCTTTCTGGTGGCACATCGACGACCACATCGCCCTGCACGGTCGCCTGACAGCCCAGACGGCGGCCCTTGGGTAGTCCGCGGATGTCGTCATAGCGCTGTTCGACCTTGTTCCATTCGGATAGGGCGTCCTCTTCGACGGTGACACCATGCTTTGGAAACTCGCCAAAGCTGGGGGTGACCTGGCATTTCGAGCAGATACCACGCCCGCCACAGACCGAATCCAGATCTACGCCCAATTGGCGGGCGGCGGTCAGAATGGGGGTGCCAACCGGGAAACGACCCCGTTTGCCGGAAGGAGTGAAGATGACCAAAGGATCCTGAGACATTGCGCGCGTCTTTCCTGTTGATTTTCAATCAATTTAAGGAACGTACAGGCGCGCGCAATGCCTGCTTGCGGCATAAATTGTCTGGAAACGCCGTTTTTTGTCTGTGCGTGCGGATCAGCGCTCTTGTTCGGCCAGCCAATCCAGAACTGCGGCGCGGTCACCGTCCAAAAGAGGCGCTGCACCGGGATTATTTGTGTCGTCCAGATTGCTCATCTTGATTGGGTTTCCCGCTGCAACGAACGGCTTGCCGCCGTCTGGGGCAGGTAGGTATTTAACCATGTTGCGCGCCAGTATTTGCGGGTCTTGCATGGCTTCGGCGACGTTTTGGATGGGACCGCAAGGAATGCCTTCAGCGGTCAGAAGCTCAAGCCAATGGCTGCGTGTTTGTCCTAGGGTCACCGTTTCGATCCGACGGCGCAGCAACTGCACATTTTCGCAGCGGGCAAGGTTGTTTGCAAATTCGGGTCGGGTGGCCCATTTTGGCTTCCCAAGCACATGGCACAGCTTTTTGAACAGCACATCGTTGCCGCAGGCGATGACCATCAGGCCATCTGCGGTATGATAGGTTTCAAATGGCGCGATCGAGGGGTGACGTGCCCCGCACGGTTCTGGCGGAATGCCGGTCTCGCCGGTGATGGCGATTGCATGTTCGATAATTGCCAACTGGCTGTCCAGCATCGCTACGTCGACTTTTTGCCCCTTACCGGTCTTTTCGCGTTGATACAGCGCGGCCAGCAGCCCGTGGCCCAGAAACATACCTGCGACAATGTCCCCGACCGAGGCCCCAACCCGCACGGGTTCACGGTTTTTTTCGCCGGTGATCGACATCACGCCGCCACGCGCTTGCACCACCATGTCATAGGCGGGTTTCATTGCGTCCGGTCCCGTGTGCCCAAATCCTGACACGGCGCCATAGATCAGATGCGGATGGCGGTCTGACAGGGTGTCCCAGCCATAGCCCAGGCGTTCCATCACACCGGGGCGGTAGTTTTCCATCACCACGTCGACCTGTGCCAACAGCCGTTCAAACACGGCGCGATCCACCTCGTCCTTCAGATCCAGCGCGATCGACTGTTTGTCGCGGTTGATGGTGGCGAAATAGGCGCTGTGACCGTCGCGAAACGGTGGGAAATGCCGTGTGTCATCGCCAATGCCGGGCTGCTCAATCTTGATCACCTTGGCCCCAAGATCCGACAGGATCATCGAGCAATAGGGCCCCGCCAGCACGTGCGTCAGGTCCAAAATAGTGATCCCCTTTAGCGGAGGGCGGTTGGGTGTCGACACGATCAATGTCCTTCTGTTTGCGGCATTTATGGACAATTAGCGCTCGCGTTATGGTGGTTTATTTGCGGGAAATCAAACTGTCAGAATCTGTTTTGACGCGGGACGTATGAAGATCACAGTGGGCGCTGATGCGGAGGGAGCCCCGACTTCAGGGCAAAAAAAAGCCCGCGACAAGCGCGGGCTTTCTTTGGGGTAAACCACCATTACATGGGGTTGCCCATTTTGTCATAGGTCGGCTCGGCGACGACAACGGGCTCGGGCTCGGTGGCGCAAGCTGCAAGGGTGGTCATCGCAATCAGAAGAAGTGTAGCGGTAACTTTCATGGATATTACTCCGGCGTTTTTTGATCGAAATCGATAGTTAAAAGCCCCGTCGTCCCCGAGATAAAATGTCCCGGGACGGAACTGCGAACGAGGTTGATGATAGGCAAGTTAACCGTTGACGCAAGCCAGAGGGACGTCAGAAGGCGTTTTTTTCCATGGTTTTTGCGGATTTGGCACACACAAAACGTGAAAGGCCCGCCAAAATGGCGGGCCTTTGCATGTGTTTTATGTGTCAGCCTTAGCCGCGACGGCGACGGCCACCGCGACGACCACCGGCACCACCAGCTTCACCGGAGGGCTTGTTGAAGGCGATCCAGTTGGCGCCACCTTCGTCGTTGTTGGTCAGGAAGTTGGCGGCGCGGATGGCTTCCATTTCCTTACCTGCGCGCGGTTTCGTTGAGCCCAGACCAAACACCTGGCAGAAGGTTTCATCATCCATATCGGCCGGAACGACGATGCCTTTGGCTTCGATCTCGGCTTTCTTTTCCGCCAGCTTTTTGGGGCCAACGGGCAGGGCGATCGGGTTCATGATCGCCGAGGTCATGCCGGTTGCCATTGCCATCGGCAGGAAGGCGTTGTTGATGCCGTGACGGTTGGGCAGACCAAACGAGATGTTTGAGGCGCCACAGGTGGTGTTCACGCCCAACTCGTCACGCAGGCGACGGTTCAGTTCAAACACCTGAAGCCCGGCGGTGCCCATCGCGCCGATCGGCATGACCAGCGGGTCAACCACGATGTCATGGGCGGGGATGCCGAAGTCAGCAGCGCGTTCCACGATCTTTTTGGCAACGGCAAAACGCACTTCCGGGTCTTCCGAAATACCGGTGTCGTCGTTCGAAATCGCCACGACCGGCACATTGTATTTTTTGACCAGCGGCAGAACCAGTTCCAGACGCTCTTCTTCGCCGGTGACCGAGTTTAGAAGCGGGCGACCGTTGGCGGCTTCCAGACCTGCTTCCAGTGCGCCGGGAACCGACGAGTCGATGCAGAGCGGGCAGTCAGTGACGGCCTGCACAGTTTCCACCAGTTTGCGCATCAGGTCAGGCTCGACAAAGTTGTTGTCGGCGTAACGCGGATCTTCGGCCATCTTGTTCGAGAACACAGCGCCCGAGTTGATGTCCAAAATGGTCGCGCCAGCGGCAACCTGAGCAATCGCATCACGTTCAACACGGCTGAAGTCGTCGCGCTCCAGCTCTTCGTTCAGGATTTTGCGGCCAGTCGGGTTGATGCGCTCGCCGATCACGGAAAACGGCTGGTCAAAGCCGATGATCGAGGTCTTGGTCGCGCTTTCGACGATGGTACGGGTCATTCTTGATTATCCTTTGGTCGCGTTGACGGGGGCGGTGTTGTCTCCGCCATGCTCGATGGCCCAGTTGGCGTTGGTCTTGATCCCGCCCAGCGGGAAGAAGTGCACCTGGGTGATGTTAAAGTCGGGATTGGCGGCTTTGTGCAGCGCCAGATCATTCAGAACCTCGGTCGGTTCGTGCGGCAGCAGCAGCTTCGACACGTCCTTGGCACGCTTTTGCAGCACTTTCAGGGACGGGCCCACGCCACAGGCGATGGCGAACTTGATCATGGTCTGCAGCTTGGCCGGACCCGCGATGCCGATGTGGATCGGTAGGTTCATGCCGCGCTCGGCCAGTTCGTTTGCCCATTGGATGACCGGATCGGCTTCAAAACAGAACTGGGTGGCCAGTGCCATCTCGGCGTCGGTGCGTTTCGAGAATTCCTGTTTCCAGTCCAGCGCCGCATAGGTGTTGGCACGACCGCCCTTGGGGTCGATGTCCAGGTTCGGCTCGGGGTGGCCAGCGACGTTCAGGTGGGTAAAGCCTGCTTGATCAAACAGACCGGTTTCCAGAAGCTGCATCGAGCTGTCGAACTCGCCAACCGGCTGGGCAACGCCGCCGGCAAGGATCAGGCCCTGTTTGACGTCGGCTTCGCCCTGATACTGGGCAATCCAGTCAGCCAGAGTGGCCTTGTCTTTGATGATGCGTGCCGGGAAGTGGGGCATCACGTCGAAGCCTTCTTCCTTGACGCGCTTGGCGGTGGCGACCATGTCCTCGATCGGCGTGCCTTCGATATGGGCGATATAGACCCGCGTGCCTTCTGGCAGAAGGTCACGGAAGTCTTCGACCTTACCAGCCGTACGCGGCATGATTTCAATCGAATAGCCCTTCAGGAAGGCCTGAAGTTCGGGGGATGCGGCATTGGCCTGACCTTCGGTCGGCTTCTTGCGGAAGTTCAACAGCGCCATGGCTGCCTCCTTGATAGAGGGTGGGATCAAGCCCATCCGTCGTTGCCAATCAGAGCGACAAGCCGCTCTTTGTCATATTCCGCGTCCAAGCGCGCAGCCTCGGCCGTCGCGATCTCTTGCGGGTCACCTTCGACAGAAAAAGGGTCAGCCTTGCGCCATTCCGCCAGATAGGCGTCGCTGTCTTTTGCGTTCACCTTCATGGCAGCCCGGTCAATGGCCTGTTCGAACCGCTCGGGCAGGGGGGCTTTGGTCCCACGGCGCCCTTTACCCACGATCACCTGGGCGGGGATGTCCCTCCAATAAACGATGGTGACGTCTGGCATTGCGATTCTCCCTTTTCTTCGTTCTCTATTCGTAGTCGCGCTTGCCCCGCACCTTGTGTCGATTTTCGACACGCCGCGTTTCACAAGCGACTTCACAGGCTTCACGGGGGTCGCGTTCGGACGTTCCGCGCCAAAGGCATACGAAAAACGAGCGGTAGAGGCTATGCCACGCGCCGTGAAAACCTTTCATGTTGATTATGACATGAGAGAGTTACATTTGCCGCCCCGCAGGGATTGCCAGCACCGGCCATGCACCCTATCTTGAGGGTAACTTGAAATGGAGGGCGTGACCAATGACGCCCAAGCGTCCCAAAGGTGCGGGCGTGTTCCCGAAAGCGGTAGTAGCCCCCGTGCCATCCCCCGTGGATCCGGCCAGCCTTTATGCGGCTCTGGACCTCGGAACAAACAGTTGTCGCATGCTGATTGCCCAGCCAAAGGGTAGTCAGTTTCATGTTGTGGACAGCTTCTCGAAATCCGTGCAATTGGGTCGTGGTTTGGAAGCCTCGGGCCGGTTAAGCCGCTCGTCCATGTCGCGCACCATTCAGGCGCTGCGGATTTGCCGCAAGAAGCTGATCAAGCATGATGTGAAGCGGATGCGCCTAGTCGCGACCGAGGCCTGCCGCCGTGCGACCAACGGCAAGAATTTCATGGCCAATATCCGGCGCGAAACCGGGTTGGAGCTGGAAATCATCAAGCCCGAGGAAGAAGCACGTCTGGCCGTGGTGTCTTGCGCACCTTTGGTGTCGACCAAGACCGAGCAACTTTTGGTGGTGGATATTGGTGGCGGCTCGACCGAGCTTGTCTGGATCGACCTGTCGAAAGTCCCGCCGCTGGACCGCGCGCAATCCATCATGCGGATGGGGCGCGGGTTTTCGGGCGGCGTGGGCGACTTCCCAGCCGCCAGTGTGGTGGACTGGATTTCCGTCCCTCTGGGCGTGGCAACCCTGCGCGAGATGTTTGATGATGTGGAAGACGACGCCGGGCGCTATGCCTTGATGTCGGTCCATTTCGAAGAGCAACTGGCCGATTTCAGCCCGTTTCACCACGAACCGCCCCGCGAAGGGTTTCAGATCATCGGTACCTCCGGCACGGTGACAACGGTTGCGGCGACCCATCTGGGGCTGCGCCGCTATGATCGGACCCGCGTAGACGGGTTGCGCATGACGTCCGAACAGATCGAACGTGTGATCCAGGGTTATCTGGCGATGGGACCTAAGGGGCGGCGCGTGAACTCTCATATTGGACGGGATCGGCAATCGTTGATCATGTCCGGATCAGCGATTTTGCAGGCGCTTCTGCGCGTCTGGCCGACTGACCGCTTGTCAGTTGCGGATCGTGGCCTTAGAGAAGGCATCCTTTATTCTCAAATGTCCTCGGACGGCGTGTTGGAAGGCGGACCTTTCTGATGTCTCAAGACGATGGTAACTCCGGCGGCCCCCAAGGGGGTGGCAACAAGTATTCAAAGCGCACGCGCAAAAGCTCGGGCCGGGGTCAGCGTGACCTGACCGTGAAGGTGAAAACCGCGCGCGGTCGGCGCAGTTCGTCGACCCGATGGTTGCAGCGCCAGCTAAATGATCCCTATGTGCAACGCGCTCAGGCCGAAGGGTTTCGCGGCCGTGCGGCCTATAAGATCATGGAATTGGATGATAAATACCGGTTCCTTGTAAACGGCGCACGCGTCGTTGATCTTGGCTGCGCACCCGGGGGCTGGGCGCAGGTTGCTGTTCCGCGTATCAACGCGTTGGGTGAGAAGTCGGGCAAGCGCATTGGCACCTATCTGGGTGTAGACCTGCAGGAAGTCGAACCGCTGGCCGGTGCCCGCTTCGAACAGCTCGATTTCATGGAAGACGATGCAGACCAAGTTGTGCGTGATTGGCTGGGCGGAAAGGCCGATGTGGTCATGTCCGACATGGCGGCGTCTAGCTCGGGGCACAAACAGACCGACCACCTGCGCATCATTTCGCTATGCGAAGCAGCGGCGTATTTCGCGTTCGATGTGCTGGACGAAGGCGGTACCTTTGTCGCCAAGGTGCTGGCAGGCGGGGCCGAGGGCGAGCTACAGAAATTGTTGAAGACGAAATTCAACAAGGTGATGAACGTGAAGCCGCCTTCCAGCCGTTCCGATAGCTCGGAAAAATTTGTCGTCGCCATGGATTACAAGGGCTGATCTGTTCCATCTTTGCAAGATTGAGCCTGTAGGGTGCGTCGCGTCAACGGCGCGCTCTGGCCTTAGCCTGTCGCCTTTTGAATAGCACCCGGATGTCACATCTGACACAACCGGATCAAACTGAACTGTCGCCTCGCCAAATTGTCGGGGCAAACTGGAAAGGTGCAACATGCGCGCACAACCTCAAGCCAGCCATTTCATCAACGGTGCCTTTGTTGAAGACACCGCAGGAGCCGAAATCAACGTGATCTTCCCCGCCACCGGCGAGGTCATTGCAAAACTGCATTCCGCTACGCCCGCAGTCATCGAACAAGCCATCACCTCGTCGCTCGCCGCCCAGAAGGACTGGGCCGCAATGACCGGAACCGAGCGGGGCCGCATTCTGCGTCGCGCCGCTGACATCATGCGTGAACGCAACCACGATCTGTCGGTTCTGGAAACGCTGGACACGGGTAAACCCTATCAGGAGACCAGCGTTGCGGACGCCACCTCGGGCGCGGATGCACTGGAATATTTCGGTGGCCTGGCTGGGTCGCTGACCGGCGAACACATCCAGATGCCGGACGGGGATTTCGTCTATACCCGCCGCGAGGCGCTTGGCGTTTGTGTGGGCATCGGCGCGTGGAACTATCCGACGCAAATCGCCTGCTGGAAAGCCGCGCCTGCGCTGGCTTGCGGCAACAGCTCGATCTTCAAACCGTCGGAAACCACGCCGCTTTCCGCGTTGAAAGTTGCCGAGATCATGATCGAAGCAGGCGCACCTGCTGGCATTTTTAACGTCATTCAGGGCTATGGCGACGTGGGTGCCGCGTTGGTGACAGATGACCGTGTCGCCAAGGTCTCGTTGACCGGATCGGTGCCAACAGGCCGCAAGGTCTATGCCGCTGCGGCCGCAGGTCTGAAGCACGTCACGATGGAACTGGGCGGCAAATCCCCGATGATCGTTTTTGATGATGCGGATGTCGAGAACGCCGTGTCGGGTGCGATTCTGGGCAACTTCTATTCGTCGGGTCAGGTCTGCTCGAATGGCACGCGCGTGTTTGTTCAGAAGGGCATCAAGGAAGCCTTCCTGAAGCGTTTGGCAGAACGTCTGGATGGCGCTGTGATCGGTGACCCGCTGGACCCTGATACCTCGTTTGGCCCGATGGTTAGCGAAGGGCAGTTGAACATCGTCCAGAACTACATCGAAAAGGGCAAGGAAGAGGGCGCACGTCTGGCTTATGGCGGTGCGCGGATCGAGGGCGATGGCTTCTATCTGCAGCCCACCGTCTTTGCCGATGTAACCGATGACATGACCATTGCCCGCGAGGAAATCTTTGGCCCCGTCATGTCGGTTCTGGATTTCGAGGACGAGGCCGAGGTTATGGCCCGCGCCAATGACACCGAGTTCGGTCTGGCAGCTGGCGTGTTCACCAATGACCTGACCCGCGCCCACCGCGTGGTTGCCGGGTTCGAGGCGGGCACCTGCTATATCAACACCTATAACGACGCGCCAGTCGAGGCGCCTTTTGGCGGTTCGAAAGCATCGGGTGTGGGACGTGAGAACTCGAAAGCGGCGATCGAACATTACTCCGAGCTGAAGACGGTCTATGTTCGCCTCAGCGATCTAGAAGCACCGTTTTAAGTCATCATTTGCAAACGAGAAAGCCGCCTAGCCAAATGGCTTGGGCGGCTTTTTTTGTATGAGGTGCAACCTCTGCCATGGGCGGGACTAGTGGTCGTTTTTACGGTCGAATTGCATCAGCAACAGCGCCAGGCCGGAGCAGATCGTAACGCCGGTCATCAGGGGCAGGGGCGTGCCGTTGAAGGCTAACCCAATGGGCGCTGCGATTGCCATCGCGGCCACGGTCGGAAGCGCGCCGATGATTGCGCTGGCAGTCCCGGCGACATGTCCAAGGGGCTGGATGGCCAGGGCGTTCAGGTTGCCAAAGCTCAGCCCGTTCAGGAAGAAAAGGGTGGTGGCCCAGAGGCAGAAGATGACCAGCGCGCCATGCCCTTGCGGCTCGTACACGCACCAGAAGGTCAGGGTCAGACCTGCCAGAACTGTCTGCGTTGCAAACCCTGCCTGCGCCAAGCGACGCATCCCGATCCGCATCACCAGCCGCGCGTTTAGAAGCCCAGACGCAGCCGAAAACACCGTGATACAAGCGAAATAGACTGGCCACTTCGTGCCGGCGCCTAATACGTCGACAAATATCTGTTGGGCGGAACTGATGAAGGCGATCAATTGGGCAAAGGCAAAGGTAATCACGCCCATATACAACAGTGTGACTCGGCTTTTCAGAACAATCGCAAAGGCTTCCAGTGTCGGACGGGGGGACAGCGGGCGACGGCGTTCCGGGGTCAGCGTTTCGGGCTGACGTAGAAGAAACCATGTCAGAATGGCGATTGCCAGCAAGATATAGGTGGTAAACATATGCCGCCAGCCAAAGCCCAGAACCACCCATTGTCCGATCAACGGCGCAACGGCCGGGACGAGGACGAAGAAGGTGAACGCCATCGAGTTGACCCGCGCCATCTGGCGTCCTTCGTAAAGGTCGCGGGTCATCGCCATGCCACAGGTTCGTGGTCCTGCGGCGCCCAGACCTTGGATGAAGCGCCAGAACAGAAGGGCCTCGAGCGATTGCGCCCAGAGGGCCGCGAAGGCCGCCAGCATGTAAAGCAGCATGCCCAGCGCCAGCGAACAGCGCCGTCCGATTGCGTCTGACAGGGGGCCGAAGATCAGCTGCCCGGCACCCGCTCCGATCACAAAGGAGCTGATCAGAAGCTGTGCACGGTTGACGTCATCAGGAACCAGTAAAGACGCGATTTCAGGCAAAGCTGGCAGGATCGAGTCAATCGAGAACGCCACCATCGAAAACAGGGCTGCCATCAGCAGTACGTATTCCCGCAAGCGCAATGGCTCGACTGGTGGGTTCGCCATCAGCCTCACTGAAGAGGGGTTCCACTTTGAACGTCAGCGGCGTCTAGCTGTTCCATGATGTCATCAATGACCTGCTGCCACAGCTTGATCGGTTGCGCTCCGGGCACAACGTGTTGGTTCGCGATCACGAAGGTCGGGACCGAGTTCACCCCTTTTTGGCGTGCGTCCATGTCGCGGGCCAGAAGGTCGCTTGCGTCCGCGGACGAGGCCAGCAGACGGGCGACCATCTCGCCGTCCATTCCGGCGCTGGCGGCGATGTCGCATAGGACCTCATTGTCGCCGAGATCACGCCCTTCGACGAAATAGGCGCGGAACAGCCGGTCGACCACAGCGTTTTGTTTCCCCTCAAGCCCCGCCCAATGGATCACGCGATGGGCGTTCATCGTGTTTGGTGTGCGCTTGATGGCTTCCAGATTGATCTCGACACCCGATGCGGCAGCTTCTTCGATGACCGGCATATAGGCTTTCACGGCCTTTTGCTGACCGCCAAATTTGTTTTCCAGATAGGTGCGTCGATCCATGCCTTCGGGCGGCATTTCCGGGTTCAGTTGGAAAGGATGCCACTGCACCTGAAACGGGTGATCAGGGCGGGATTCCAATGCAAAATCTAGTCTCGCTTTTCCGATGTAGCACCAGGGGCAGATCGGATCAGAGAAAATGTCCAGACGGATCATATGATACTCCTATAGCGGTTAGCTCTATCTGGGATTGATAGGTTTGGGAAGAGGTCAGGTGATTTCTTTGCCGTGCGCGTCAACCAACAGGCGTAAGGCTGCCCGTGAAAGCTTATTATTCGTGGATCGTGGCAGGCAGTCGATGGGCTGAAACAGCCGCGGGCATTTATAGTGGGCCAGAAGGGCGTGGGCATGTTGGGACAGCTCATCATCGGATACGGGGGCATCAGAAGGGATATAGAAGCAGCCGATTACAGATGCATCCGCCTTCACGGAAACTTCAACGCAGGCGGCCTCGCTGATGCCGGGATGCTGGGCCATGACGGCCTCGACCTCGATCGGGGACACGCGATAGCCACCTGCGTTCATGATGTCGTCGGAGCGGCCCTCGTAGGTAAACGCACCTGTTTCGGACATCGAGGCACTGTCGCCGGTCAGAAACCAGTCACCCTGAAACTTCGCGGCGGTGGCGTCGGGCGCGTTCAGATATTCCAGCATCAAGCCGGGGTCGCTGCGGTGAATGGCAAGCGTGCCTGCGGCGCCCAACGGCACGGGCGCGCCGTCTGCGTCCAGTACCGCCAGATGCCGACCAGCCTGACCAAAGCCCAGCGCGCCGTTCGGTGAGGGTCTTGAGGGGGATCCCGATATGAAGGTCGAGCATTCGGACATGCCGAACGCCTCGTGAATGGGGGTGCTGGTCTGATCTACCCATCGGGCGCGGGTGAAGTCGGGCAGCTTCTCGCCCGCAGACAGCCCATGGCGCAGGTTGGGCAACGGGGGCAGGTCATGTTTCAGCATCTGGCGATAGACGCCGGGGGCTGCGGCAAAGATGCTGACGCTTTCGCTGTGCAGCAAGGCAGACAGGTCATCGGGCGTGCTGCCCGCCGCCGGGATTAGCGCGGTCGCACCGACGGACCACGGGTCCATCAGCCCGGTGCCCAGTGTATAGGTCCAGTTGAAGGCGCCGGCATGCATCATGCGGTCGTCTTCGGTGATCCCATACCAGCCGTCCCACATCATCTGCCGCGCCCAAATCGCGCGGTGGGCATGCAGCACGGCGCGCGCTTGGCCAGAGGTGCCAGAGGTGAAGATGATATAGGCGGGCCGCTCGGGGTTGCCTTGGTGAAAGGCGGCCGGGGGCAGATCGGTGAACCCGTGCAGGGTCTCGGTGTCAATCACATTGCAGGGCGCCGGGTCGGGCAGGGCGATGCCGGGATCCGCGATGATCAAGGACGGTACCACCAAATCGGCCATGCGGGTAATTTCGGCGCAGGTCAGCTGAGACGAACTGGGGATCGGCACAAGACCGGCTGCGATGGCCCCCAAGAAGCCCAGCGGGAAGTCCACCGTGTTGCCCAGACGCAGTAGCACGCGGTCTCCGGGCTGTAGCCCTTGGTCCAGAAGCCCGGTCGCGACACCCCGCACCGCGCGCTCTAGTTGGGCATAGGTCCATGTCGCGTTTGGCGCAGCGTCTGCCGACACAATTTCTAGCGCCGACTTGTCGCCCAGACGTTCTGCATGTTGCAGCACGTACTCTGCCATGTTGAAGGGCGAAGGGGCGGGGGCAAGCGGCGAGGAAGGCATCAATTCCGAGATCATCATTCTGATGTGCCAAGGGATGGCGCCGGATGCAAGCCGTGTGGTTGCATCAGCGCAGATTGTCTGTATGCAAGGGGCATGACGAAAGCAGACCAACCCAGCCTAATCCAACTTGCCCGTGAAACCGGGGAAGACCTGCCAGATCCCAGCCCGCTGAATCTGGGCGAGCGTGTACGCGAGCTGCGTAAGTCACGCGGTTGGACGTTGGAGCAGGCGGCGGGGCAGGCGGGTCTTGCGCGCTCGACCCTGTCCAAGATCGAAAACGGTCAGATGTCGCCCACCTATGAAGCACTGAAGAAGCTGGCCGTCGGGCTTGAGATTTCGGTGCCGCAGCTGTTCACCGCGCCGAAGTCTGCGCAGGTGTCGGGTCGGATGGCCGTGACCAAGTCAGGCGAGGGCGCATCGCACCCGACCACGACCTATGAACACGAGATGCTGGCGGGCGCCCTGACCAAGAAATCCATGCTACCCTACCGCGCCCGTGTCCGTGCCCGCTCGTTCGATGAGTTCGACGGCTGGGTCCGCCATGATGGCGAAGAATTCCTCTATGTCCTGACGGGCGCCGTGCGTCTGATCACCGAATTCTACGAGCCGGTCGAGATGCGTCGCGGTGACAGCGCTTACTACGATGCCTCGATGGGGCATAACGTGATCTCGGTCAGCGAAGAGGATGCGTTGATCCTGTGGGTGACTTCGCTGACCTAAGTTTTCAGGTGTTTGGGAACCAGTGGCGCGTGCGGTTGGCGATTGCCACCAGCGACAGCATCACAGGCACCTCGACCAACACACCGACCACGGTGGCCAATGCCGCGCCCGAGTTCAGGCCAAAGAGCGAAATCGCCACAGCCACTGCCAGCTCAAAGAAGTTCGACGTGCCGATCATGCAGGCGGGCGCTGCGATGTTGTGCGGCAGCATCATCGCTTTCGCCGCGCCATAGGCGATGGCGAAGATCCCATAGGTTTGGATCAGAAGCGGCACAGCGATCAGGACGATGGCCAGCGGCTTGGCCAAGATGGTCTGCGCTTGAAAGCCAAACAGCAACACGACGGTGGCAAGCAGGCCAACTACAGACCATGGTTTCAGACGAGCCAGAAAGCCATCCAGCGCGGCCTCCCCGCGTTTCACCAGCCGCGCACGCGTCACGATGCCCGCAGTCAGCGGTAGGACCACGTAAAGGATGACGGATAGCAACAGCGTCTCCCACGGGACGGTCACGTCCGAGATGCCCAGCAGGAAGGCCGCGATAGGGGCGAAGGCGAAAATCATGATCACGTCATTCACGCTGACCTGCACCAGCGTATAGGCCGGATCGCCCTTGGTCAGCTGGCTCCAGACAAAAACCATCGCTGTGCACGGCGCCACGCCCAGAAGGATCATGCCGGCGATGTATTCATTGGCGGTTTCAGGCTCGACCAGACCGGCAAAGATCACGCGGAAGAACAACCAGCCAAGTGCTGCCATGGTGAAGGGCTTGATCAGCCAATTGATTACCAGCGTCAGCACCAGCCCCTTGGGGCGGCGGCCAATATCCTTGATCGAGGCGAAATCGACCTGCACCATCATCGGATAGATCATCACCCAGATCAGCACGGCGACCACAAGGTTCACCTTGGATATCTCAAGCGCTGCGATGGTTTGGAACAGACCGGGCATCAGGTTGCCCAAAAGAACGCCCGCGGTGATGCACAAGGCGACCCAGACGGACAGAAAGCGTTCGAAAATACCCATGAGACCTCCGGGCGGCAGATGATCGCGTTGCGCGATGCCTAGCCGCCGCCCGAAGTCAGTTCAAGCTTATTCCTCGTACCACCAAATCTCGGGTTGGAAGCCCAGATAGTCGCCATACATCGGGATGCGCGCAGGGAAGTGCAGCTCTTTCGCATGGGCAACGTGCGACAGTTCGCTATAGCCCAGCGGAATGACGAAGCGGCTGGCGGTCAGAACGCGGTCCAAGGCCTTCACGGCGGCGCGGAAGCCGTCCTGATCTTCGGCAGTCAGCATGGCGTCGATCAGCGCGTCGATGGCCGGGTTCTTCACACCCATCCAGTTGCGCGAGCCTTCGGTGTCCGCACTGTCGCCACCCCAATAAAGCTTCTGTTCGTTGCCCGGAGACAGCGACAGACCGCGCCAGTAATAGGCCATGTCGAAGTCAAACGCGGTGGTGCGTTCCTTGTACTGGGCGCTATCGACCGAGGTGATCGTCGGCGTGATCCCCAGACGCGACAGCGCGGCAGAGAAGATCTCGATCTCTTGCCGGTTCTCATCAGCTCCGGACTTCAGAAGAATCTCGAAGGTGAAGGGCTCGCCTGCGGCATTCTTCATCACGCCATTCTGCACGGTCCAGCCTGCTTCTTCCATCAAGCCCATCGCGGTGCGGATGCCTTTACGATTGCGCTCCGAGCCGTCGGACACGGGCAGGCTGTAGCCTTCGATCGCTCCGGGAGGGATGTCGCCCGCCAGCCCGTCCAGCAGCGCACGCACTTTACCCTGCGCTTCGTCCCCGGAAGCCATGCCCAAAACCGAGTTGTGGAAATAGGACTGGATACGACGTTTGGTGTTGCCGTGGATCGTCTGGTTGATGAATTCGAAGTTGAACGCATGGATCATTGCATCGCGGACCCGAATGTCCTGAAACGCCGGTCGGCGGGTGTTCATCACATAACCCTTGATGCCGGTCGGGCGCTGATGCGGGATGTCGGACAGAACGATGTCGCCTGACTGCACGGCGGGAAAGTCGAATTGCGTGGCCCATTTATGCGCATTGGTTTCGCGGTGGGTGTTGGACTCGCCCGCTTTGAAGGCCTCGAAGGTCACACCTCCGTCGCCGTAGTAATCAAAACGGATTTCATCCAGATTGGCTTGCCCCTTCATGAACGGCACGTCCTTGCCCCAGTAATCGGGGTTCCGCTTCAGTGTCAGGTAGCGGCCGGGTTCGAAGTCGCCAATCACGTAAGGGCCCGAGGTGATGGGCAGCACGTCCACGCCGGAGGCATCAAAATCTGCGGCCTCCCACTGGGCCTTCTGCAAAATCGGGCGCATGCCCAAGATCAGGGGTAACTCGCGGTCTTCGGTGTTGAAGGTGAATTTGATCGAGCGCGGGCCGGTTTGCTCCATCGTGTCGATCTTGTTCCACGCGCCGTGATAGCGCGGGTGCCCCTTGGTGCCGAGCGTCTCATACGACCACATTACGTCTTCCACGGTGACGGGGGTGCCGTCCGAAAACGTAGCCTCTTCGCGCAGTGTGAATTCCACCCAAGTCCGGTCGTCGTTGGTCTCGACCGTCTCGGCCAGAAGGCCATAAAGGGTGAAGGGTTCGTCATAGCTGCGGCCCATCAGGCTTTCGGCCAGCATGAAACGCAGCTGCCAAGGCGTGCTACCCTTACGGATATAGGGGTGCAGGCTATCAAAGCTTCCGGCCTCAGCGAAAACGATGCGGCCCCCTTTGGGGGCGTCGGGGTTCACGTGGGGCAGGGCGGTGAAGTCAGCGGGCAGGGCGGGGTCACCATACATTGCGATCCCGTGCTGTGGTTCGGCCTGTGCGGCCAGCACCGTCGACAGCGTCACAACACCCGTTGCGATCATCCCGCGAAGCTTCTGGGTCATATTAGTTCTCATTGCGAAACAATCCTTCACGTCCCTGATTTATCTGGGGAAACACTAGAGGTGGAAATCCGCCTTTTCAAACTTTTAGCTTGGATAAAGGCGTCTAACCGCTTATAAAGAATTCACTGCTCGATAGGTTTCTTGCCTGTATGAAACCTGCCTCAATAACTTTGCGCCCGCCTTGTGCGGGCGTTTTTTTTATGGCGAATCCGGGTTGGGATGATCGCGCAAAGCGCGTCGCAGCTTTAGTGAAGAATCGGGTGATTCCACAAAGTCTCGTGACGTTGTGAAAGCACTGGTGCCTTGGATTCCTTGCGTTATGCTGCACCGCAACAGAATTATGCTTGTGGATAAGGAGCCCAAATATGGCCATCACCATGTCACTGGAAGGTAAAACAGCCGTCATCACCGGATCGAACTCGGGCATCGGGCTTGGGGTGGCTAGGGAATTGGCCCGCGCGGGTGCGGATGTCGTTCTGAACTCGTTCACCGATTCGGCAGAAGATCACGCCATTGCGGCTGAGGTTGCGAAAGAATTTGGCGTGTCCGCGCGCTATGTGCAAGCAGACATGTCCAAGGCCGAGGATTGCCGTGCCCTGGTCGAGAAGGCTGGCCGTTGTGACATCCTCGTGAACAACGCGGGCATTCAGCACGTTGCCCCGGTCGAGGACTTCCCGATCGACAAGTGGAACGCGATCATCGCCATCAACCTCAGTTCGGCCTTCCATACCACCGCTGTCGCGGTGCCGCAGATGCGCGCCAATGGCTGGGGCCGCGTAATCAATATCGCGTCGGCACATGGGCTGACCGCGTCACCCTATAAATCCGCTTATATCGCCGCGAAACACGGCGTTGTCGGGCTGACCAAAACTGTGGCGCTGGAAACGGCCGAGGATCCGATCACCGCCAATGCGATTTGTCCCGGTTATGTGCTGACCCCGCTGGTCGAAAGCCAGATCCCGGATCAGATGAAAACCCACGGCATGGACCGCGACCAAGTTGTGCGCGAAGTGATGCTGGCGCGCCAGCCGTCTAAGGATTTCGCCACTGTTGAACAGATGGGCGGCACGGCGACCTTCCTGTGTTCGGATGCTGCCGCACAGATCACCGGCACGACGATCTCGGTCGATGGTGGCTGGACGGCGCTGTAATTCGCGGGACCGGTCAAGATACGGGACGTTTCTTAGTGAAGCGTTCCGTTTGTGACACCCAGCAATAATTTGGCTGCGATCGCCCACATCACCGCACCGATGATCACGTCAAGACCCCGCCACGAGGCGGGTTTTTGCATGACTGGGGCCAAGAAACGGGCACCATAGCCAAGCGAGAAGAAGAAGACGAAGCTGGAAATCACGGCCCCCGTGCCAAAGGTAATGCGTGTTGGCCAGTCGGGATAAGAGGTCGAAATCGCACCGATCAGGCCTAGCGTGTCCAGATAGACATGCGGGTTGGCCCAAGTGAAGGCTGCCGCGATGGCCAGCGTGGGCCACAGCCCGCGTGATTTTCCGGCGATCTCCATCGCGTAGTTGCCTTTCCACGCCGCCATGAAGCGCATCAGTCCATAGATGATCAGGAAAGCAGCCCCGGTCAGCGCCATGACGGTGGGTAGGGACGGCATGGCCTCGACCAAGGCGCCGAACCCCGCCACGCCCGCAGCGATCAGGAATGCGTCAGAGGCAGCACAGAACAGGCACAACCAGAAGACATGCTGCTTCATCAGCCCTTGCCGCAGAACAAAAGCGTTCTGTGCGCCGATCGCAAGGATCAGTGAGAACCCCGTGGCAAATCCGGTCAGGGCAGGGGCGATGCTCATTCGGCCTCAGCCACCTCAACGGATTGGCTGGGGTCCTTGGAGTTCGGATAGACCAGCCCGGCCGAGATCACCAGCTTGGCCGCATCCTCGACCGTCATGTCCAGTTCAATCACCGAATGACGTGGCACGAACAGCAGAAAGCCCGAAGTTGGGTTCGGTGTGGTCGGCAGAAAGACCGAGATAATGTCTTCGTCCACCGGAATTCGGTTGTCTACTTCGCCCTTGGCCTTGGTCGAGATGAAGGCTATCGCCCAAATCCCCTTGCGCGGATATTCCACCAGACAGGCCTTGTCGAACTTGGTATCGGTCGACTGGCTGAACACTGTCTCGGCGATCTGCTTCAACCCGTTATAGAGCGAACGCACGACCGGCATGCGGTCTACCAGCCCTTCGCCCCAAGACAGGAACGACCGGCCAATCAGGCCCTTGGTGATCCAGCCCACCAGAACGGTGAATATCAGAAACACCACCACGCCAAGCCCGCGCACATTGACGCGCACGTCTTCGCCAAAAAGCATCTTGAACCATGCGCTGTCGCCAAACAGCCAGTCAATCAGTGCGTCCGGTTGATAAGCGGTCGGCACGAAGGGCAGAACCCAGCTGTCGATCCAACCTACGAAGGTCCAGATCATCCAAATGGTGATGGCGATGGGAACCACAACCACAAGACCCGCAAGGAAGTTGTTGCGCAGACCGGTAAAAGGGCGCCACTTGCGCCTGTGATGGTCGTCCAAGTCGTTCATGAAGGTGGCTTCCCGTATCGTGCTCGCGCAAAACTTATGTGCTTGGGGTGAAATCGGCAATAGCCCTAACGTCAATTAGCCTTGTTAGTTGTCCTGTGAAGCCGGGATTTTCAGAGGCTTAGGCCACCCGGCTGGCGGGTTGGGGCTGGACGTGCTGTAACGGATGCGCCTATCACTTTCCTAAGTGACCCATTTAGAAAGTAGCCGACCCCCGATGATCGCGCCTAGCCAAATCGCAGTAACACACCTGACTGAAGCTCAGGCCAAGAACGAACTTGCCCGCTTAGCCGAGCTTCTGGCCGCTGCCAATCTGGCCTATCACGGCAAGGACACGCCCGAGATTTCGGATGCGGACTATGACGCCGCCAAACGCCGAAATGCCGAGATCGAGGCGCGCTTTCCGCAGTTGAAGCACGCCGACAGCGCCTCGGATCAGGTGGGGGCCGCGCCCTCGGACGGCTTTGGCAAGATCGCGCATGAAGTGCGGATGCTGTCGCTGGGAAATGCCTTCAGTGACGAGGATGTTGAAGAGTTCGAGGGGCGCATCCGCTCGTTTCTTGGGCTTGCCGATGATGCCCCGCTGGCCCTGACGGCCGAGCCGAAGATTGACGGGCTGTCGCTGTCGATCCGTTACGAGAACGGAAAGCTGGTCCATGCGGTGACCCGTGGGGATGGCTCTGTTGGCGAGAATGTCACCGAAAATGCGCTGACAATCAAAGACATACCGCATGTTCTTGAAGGTGCCCCCGAGGTGTTAGAGGTGCGGGGCGAAGTCTATATGACCCACGAGGATTTCGCCGACTTGAACGCACGCTACACCGCACGCGGCGGCAAGAGCTTTGCCAACCCGCGCAACGCGGCGGCAGGGTCATTGCGCCAACTGGACGCCTCGATCACGGCGGATCGTCCGCTGCATTTCTTCGCCTACGCCTGGGGGGCGTTGTCTGCACCGCTGGCCGAGACCCAAATGGGCGCGGTCGAACGACTGGCATCGCTCGGCTTTCAGACCAACCCGCTGACCCAGAAATTTACCGATCTTCAAGACCTTCTGGCCCACTATCGCAGCATCGAAGCGCAGCGCGCCACGCTGGGCTATGACATTGACGGAGTGGTCTACAAGGTGGACGATCTGGCGCTTCAGGCGCGGCTTGGCTTCCGCTCGACCACGCCACGCTGGGCGATTGCGCACAAGTTCCCGGCGGAAAAGGCGTGGACGCGGCTGGAAGCTATCGACATTCAGGTCGGGCGCACCGGGGCGCTGTCGCCCGTGGCGCGCCTGACGCCTGTGACTGTTGGGGGCGTGGTTGTGTCCAACGCCACGCTGCATAACGAAGACTACATCGCTGGACGCGACAATACCGGGGCCGAGATCCGGGGCGGCAAGGACATCCGTGTCGGCGACTGGGTTGAGGTCTATCGCGCCGGTGACGTGATCCCCAAGATCTCGGATGTGGATCTGTCGAAGCGGTCTGAGAATGCGCGGGTCTTTGAATTCCCTGATGTCTGCCCGGAATGTGGGTCGGATGCGATCCGTGACGAAGGCGACGCGGTGCGCCGGTGCACAGGCGGCATCATCTGCCCCGCGCAGGCCGTTGAAAAACTGAAGCATTTCGTCTCGCGCGGGGCGTTTGACATTGACGGTCTGGGCGCCAAACAGGTCGAGATGTTCTATCACGACGAGGTCCTGCCGATCCGCGAACCTGCCGATATTTTCACCTTGAGACCCCGCGATGCGGGCCAATTGGCGCGGCTGAAGAACCGTGATGGCTGGGGGGAGAAAAGCGCCGAGAAATTGTTTCAAGCAATTGAAGATCGTCGTGTAATGCCCTTGAATAAAGTAATTTTTGCGCTTGGCATTCGTCATGTCGGCGAAAGCGCGGGCAACCTTTTGGCGCGCCATTATGGCACGTGGGACGCGTTCGAGACCGCCGTGACCGCCGCCAAGCCCGACACGCCAGAATGGGACGATCTGGTGTCCATCGACGGCGTCGGCGCGGTGATGGCCGGGTCGCTGGTCGCGGCTTTTGCGCAGGAGCGCGAGCGTGCCTCGATTGATCGTCTGGTGGCAGAGCTGAACGTGCAACCTGTCGAAGCGCCGGAAACAGACGGCAGCCCCGTTGCAGGCAAGGTCGTTGTCTTCACGGGCACGTTGGAAAAGATGACCCGTGCCGAGGCCAAGGCCCGTGCGGAATCGCTGGGCGCGAAGGTGTCGGGATCAGTCTCTGGTAAAACGGACCTTCTGGTGGCCGGACCAGGCGCGGGATCGAAGGCCAAGAAGGCTGCCGATCTTGGGGTCGAGACCATCGACGAAGACGGCTGGCTTGAGCTGATCGGAGACGCCTGATGTCCACCCGGCCCGAAATCCTGTTCCCTCTGTTCGCCAAGCTGGAAACGCTGGGTGGGATCGGGCCGAAGACCGCTAAGTCTATGGAAACGCTTGGGATAACCCTTCCGCGTGACCTGCTGTTCTGGTTGCCCCATGCGGGGATCGACCGCAAATTCCGCGCGTCGGTCACCGAAGTACAGCCGGGTGATATGGCGACTGTCGAGGTCGAGGTCGGCCCGCTTCGTCCCGGACGGTCGCGCAACGCGCCCTATAGGGTCGAGGTCTCGGACCCTCTGACCACGTTTGAACTGGTGTTTTTTCATGCCAATACGCGCTGGCTGGAACAGCAGCTTCCAGTGGGCGCGAAACGTGTGATCTCGGGCAAGGTGGAACATTTCGACGGGCGTGCGCAGATCGTGCATCCTGATTTCATTCTGCCTCCGGGTGACGCTGGGCAGATCCCTGATTTTGAACCTGTTTATCGTCTGACAGCGGGCGTGACCGGCAAGACGGTGATCAAGGGCGTGGGCGATATTCTGACCCGCCTGCCGATGTTGCAGGAATGGGTTGATCCGGCGCTGAAAGAGCGTGAGCACTGGCCCGACTGGCACGAAGCATTACGTGCAGCCCACACACCTGACGGTCCGGATGACCTGTCGCCGCAATCGCCAGCGCGGCGGCGGTTGGCCTATGACGAGTTCTTTGCGCATCAACTGACGCTCGCATTGGCGCGTGCGACGGTGCGCCGTGGCAAGGGGCGGGTCAGTATCGGCACCGGCACTATGCGCGACAAGGTGCTGTCCGCCCTTCCATATACCCCCACCGGCGCGCAATCCCGCGCGGTCGAGGAGATCGCCGCCGACATGGCCGCAGGCACCCGCATGAACCGCTTGCTGCAAGGTGATGTGGGTGCGGGCAAGACTTTGGTCGCGCTGCTGTCGTTGCTCATTGCGGTCGAGGCGGGCGGGCAGGGCGTGATGATGGCCCCCACGGAAATTCTGGCCCGTCAGCATCTGGAAGGGCTGCGCCCCTTGGCCGAGGAAGCTGGCGTCGTGGTCGAGATCCTGACCGGGCGCGACAAGGGTGCCGAACGTCGGCGCAAACTTGAGGCGCTCAAGGCTGGTGACATTCACATTCTGGTCGGTACGCACGCGGTGTTCCAGAAAGAAGTGGAATTTCAAGATCTTCGTCTTGCCGTCGTGGACGAACAGCACCGCTTTGGTGTGGCGCAGCGGATGGAGTTGGGGGCGAAAGGCGCGGCCTCGGATGTGTTGGTGATGACCGCCACACCTATCCCGCGCAGTTTGGCCCTAGCGCAATATGGCGACATGGATGTCTCGGTGCTGGACGAAAAACCACCGGGGCGCAAACCGATCAAGACAGTGCTGATCAACACCGGACGGCTGGATGAGGTCGTGGAACGGCTTCGCGGGGCCATCGCGGAAGGGGCTCAATGCTATTGGGTCTGCCCCTTGGTCGAGGAAAGCGAGGTCATGGACATGACCGCGGCCGAGGAACGGTTCAAGCACCTACGCGCCGAACTGGGCGAAGGCGTTGTGGGCATGGTGCATGGTCAGATGCCTATCGGTGAAAAAGACGCTGCAATGGCGGAGTTCGTGGCAGGAAAGACCAAACTTCTGGTCGCCACCACGGTGATCGAGGTGGGGGTGGACGTTCCCAATGCCTCGATCATGGTGATCGAACGGGCCGAGCATTTCGGTTTGGCGCAGCTGCACCAATTGCGCGGACGCGTGGGGCGCGGGCAAGCGGCGTCGACCTGCTTGTTGATGTATCAGGCGCCTTTGACAGAGGGCGGTGAAAAGCGACTGTCGGTGATGCGTGATACCGAAGACGGCTTCGTGATTTCTGAGGCTGATCTGGAAATGCGCGGGGCGGGGGATGTTCTGGGCACCGCGCAATCCGGCCTGCCGCGGTTCTGGGTCGCGGATTTGGAACATCAGGCCGGGTTGATGGCTGTGGCGCAAAAAGACGCGCGCCTGTTGCTACAGCAGGACCCGGATCTAAGCACGCCGCGGGGGCACGCCGCGCGTGTTCTTCTTTGGCTCATGCGACAGGATGAAGCGATCCGTTTGATTTCAGTGGGTTAGCACCTTTGTTCTCAAAAGTTCACAAATGTTCTTAAAAAGTTCTTTACAGAACGGCTCTCAATATGCGAACAAAATAGCAACACGGACGCAGTGACACACGCTGCCCACACAGACAGAGAGCAGGAGTAACCCCATGTTGAACGATGTCAAAATCGCATTGTCCCGGTCCTCGACCACGATTGTCTCGGACACGCTCGGGGCGATTTCCTTGCTTGTATTGCTTCTGGGTGCACTGCATCTGCCCGGGATGATCTGATCCCATACAGTTTCTGCCTGCGGATGGTCTGATCCAGCATCATGTCCCAACGAAGCCTTCTGTCCCGAAGCCTTCACGATGCCTTCGACGGAGTACCGCCCGTCACCTGCCTGTCGGAATGTTTGCCTCTTCCCGACGCTATTTGGATGACCCAAACCGCACCACTTCCGCCGCCTCCCTGCCAGGAGCGCGGCGGTTTTTTTATGCGTTGGCTTTTGCGTCGTCGAACGCTTCGATGGCCGCGTTAAAGGCCAACAGGATCGACGCGTGGCGGTTTTTGAATTCCCGCGCGGGCTGAAGCACCTCGTAGCCGTCGAAGGGGGCCGCCGGGACGGGGCCTTGGTCTTTCAGCATTGTGGTCAGCTCGGTACGGCCACGATCCAATGCTGGACGATCCAAGCCGATGATGACCTTACCAAGGATCGACGCGGACGCCTGACCCAGCGCGCAGGCTTTGACGTTTTGCGAGAAACTTGAAATCTGTTCGCCCTCAAGGGTCAGGGCAGCGGTCACTGTCGATCCACAGAGCGGCGAGCGCACTTTGGCCTCGCCCTGAGGCGCATCCAGTGGGGCTTGGTGCGGGATGGACGCCGCCAAGGACAGGATCTGCTTGGAATAAAGCTTGATCAGGTCAGTATCGCTCATGTCCGGGCCTTTCGTCGGGCGTTCATCCGCTCTACATAGAAGCGCAGTACCGGAAAGAAAAGGACGGGCCATGAAGTTTGATGCCAGCCAGCTGAAGTTTGATGACAAGGGCCTGATCCCGGCCATCGCACAGGATGACGAGACCGGAGAGGTCCTGATGATGGCGTGGATGAACCGCGAGGCGGTGGAGAAAACGCTTGAGACACGCCGGGTCACTTATTGGTCGCGCTCGCGTCAATCGTTCTGGATCAAGGGCGAAACGTCGGGCCATGTGCAGGAACTGGTGGATTTCCGGTTTGATTGTGACAAAGATTGCTTGTTGGTGCGCATCCGTCAAACCGGTGCTGCCTGCCACACCAATCGGCGCTCGTGTTTCTATACGGCGGTGCGCGATGGGGAAGAAGTCGAGTTGATGGCGCCGATGGCGTGAGCCACGCCGGGGGTTTTGCACCCCCGAACCCCCGCAGGATATTTCTGGCAAGAAAAGAGGGGCTTACAGCCCAACCATGTGGCGGATGTCGCCCGGTGTTTTGCCTTCGGCGCGATAGGTCGCGATGGCGCGCGCGTCGTCCCGTTTGGCAAGGCGTTTGCCGTTCTCATCGCGGATCAAGCGGTGGTGGTGATAGGTGGGCGTAGTTAGGCCCAAGAGGCTCTGCAGCAGAATGTGGATGTGTGTTGCGGGCTGGATGTCTTTGCCGCGCACCACATGGGTAATGCCTTGGGATGCATCGTCCAATACGACGGACAGATGGTAGGAGCCAAGGAAATCGCGGCGCGAGAGGACGATGTCTCCGACGTCTTTCACCATGTCTTGGGCGGGGATGCAGAGGGTTTTATCTATTCCCGACGATTGCTCGGTGTAGCAGAATTCGGATTGGTCGACTGCGTCGAGCGCCTTTCGTATGTCCAAGCGTAGGGCTTGGTGCTCGGGAAAGGCCGCGCGGCTGTCGGTCTTTGTGCGGCAGGTGCCCGGATAGATCAGCCCATCGGGGCCATAGGCGGGCTCCGTGCCTTCTTGCGGTGCGCTGGCGGCAGCGGCAATATCGCGTCGAGTGCAGGTGCAGGGGTAGAGTAAGCCACGGTCCCACAGGGTGTGAAGCGCTTGCTTGTATTCTAACAATCGATCTGACTGGCGCACGGGCGTGTCGTCCCATGTGATGCCAAGCCATGTCAGATCGTCATAGATTTGTTCTTCCCAACTGGTGCGAGAACGGGTGCTGTCGATATCCTCGATCCGGAGCAGGAATTTTCCACCGACAGCGCGCGCCATGTCATGCGCCAGAAGCGCGGAATAGGCGTGACCAAGATGCAGGGGGCCGGTCGGGCTGGGCGCAAATCTGGTTATGAAATCAGCCATTTGCGCGCAGCCTTTACGAGAAGTTCGACAGCCAATCAGACCATTCTGCCTTGGCGCGGTCTGTGTATGCTTTGTAGCGATCCTTGCGCCCGCGACGTCCGCCTTTCAGCCCGTCGACCGGGCGGAACAGGCCGAAATTCACGTTCATCGGTTGGAAAGTTTTCGCCTCGGCCCCGCCGGTGATGTGGTGGATCAGCGCGCCCATGGCGGTGTCTTGCGGTACGGTGGGAAGGTCGAGGCCCAGGATCTCAGCCGCGGCCAGACGACCGGCCAGCAGACCCATTGCGGCACTTTCCACATAGCCTTCAACGCCTGTCACCTGACCAGCAAAACGCAAGTTCGGGCGGGATGTCAGGCGCATCTGGTCGTCCAGAAGCGTGGGCGAGTTCATGAACGTGTTGCGGTGGATACCGCCCAAACGCGCGAAAGAAGCGTCTTCAAGGCCCGGGATCGTTTTGAACACCTCGGCCTGTGCGCCGTATTTCATCTTGGTCTGGAAACCCACGATGTTGAACAGCGTGCCAAGCGCGTTGTCACGGCGTAGCTGTACCACCGCATAGGGTTTGTTCTCGGGGTCATGCGCATTGGTCAGGCCGACGGGTTTCATCGGGCCAAAACGGAGCGTCTCGCGGCCACGTTCGGCCATCACCTCGATCGGCAAGCAGCCGTCGAAGTAGGTGGCGGTTTCGCCTTCGTGGAACTCGGTTTTGTCGGCGGCCAGAAGAGCGTCGATGAAAGCTTCGTACTGGTCCTTGGTCATTGGGCAGTTCAGATAGGCTTTGCGCTCTTCCTCGGTCTCGCCCTTGTCATAGCGGGACTGCGCCCAAGCCACGTCCATATTAATCGTGTCGGCATAGACGATGGGGGCGATGGCGTCGAAGAAGGCCAGACGTTCGGCGCCGGTTTCGCGGGCAATCGCTTCGCCGAGTGCGGGCGAGGTCAGAGGGCCTGTTGCGAAAATCCAAGTACCATCTGTGGGAAGGTCCGAAACTTCGCCATATTCCACGCGGATGTTGTCGCGGGCGCGCAGCTTTTCGGTGACGGCAGCGCTGAAAGCATCGCGGTCCACAGCGAGAGCACCGCCAGCGGGCAGACGATGCTGATCAGCGGTGGTCATGATCAATCCGTCCGCTTGGCGCATCTCCCAATGCAAAAGGCCCACCGCGTTTTGTTCGTCATCATCCGAGCGGAAGGAATTCGAGCACACCATTTCAGCGAAATCGCCGGTTTGGTGGGCGAATGTCTCAACCTGTGGGCGCATCTCATGCAGAACCACGTCCACACCCATGTGCGAGGCCTGCCAGGCCGCTTCCGATCCGGCCATTCCGCCGCCGACGATATGCAAAGTCTTGTCTGTCATGCCCCGCAGATAGGGTATCATCCGGAAAAAGAAAAGCCCGCCATGGGGAATGGCAGGCTTTTCCGGGTGAGGGAAAATTCACCCGCGCCCCGGAAATCGGGGACGTCCTTCCTGATCTTTGGGGTGGGGTGGACCAGAAAGGAATTTCTTCAGAGCTGAACAGGCATTTCCATATTGCAATAAGGCAACTGGTCAGCCGTGCTCTGATCGAATGTAGAGTTGTTCTTTGATCCTAGTGAGCGCGTTAGGGTTGAAGTCAATATATGGGCAATTGAGGCGAAAATATGAAACTTCGTGGCGAAACTGAGCTTAAAGCACAATTTAAGGCAGATTTAGGGCGCAAAACTACAGCTAAAGGCCGCGCGGAAATCAGGGATTGCTTGGCTGCATCAGGTCCCATGGGTTTCCGTGGAGATCCTCGAACACCGCAACTTTTCCATAGGGCTCAAGGCGAGGGTATTCTCGGAAGGTCACTCCGAATTTCTGCATCCGCGTGTACATTCCGTCAAAGTCATCGGTAAACAGAAAATGCCCAACGCGACCGCCTGCTTGGCGACCGATGCTGTCCGCCTGATTTCCAACAGCTTTAGCAATCAGGAAGGCGGTTTCAGCCGAAGGATGAGGGGCCATGCGAACCCAGCGCTTGCCACCGCCCATATTGGTATCTTCCAGCAACACAAAACCCAACGCAGACTGAAACCACGCGATGGCTGCGTCATAGTCGTCGGTCAGAAAGCTGATCAAGGCGAGGCGATTTTTGAAATGGGTCATGGGAATTCCTGCTGTCCGACTATGAAGAAAGACAGCAGGAGCGTTAGTATGCAAGCCCCGATCATCGGGGCAGAGGACGGGCTTTTCGGAAGCCGTCCGGTTTAGAAGAGCAGCGGCATGCCGTCATACAGGTCGAACGGGTCGAAGCTACGCTCGGTGGTGCGCAGACGACGCTTGCCGGTCTCGAAGGTCAGCGACAGGCTGACCTGATTTATGGCGTCCGGGCCGAAATCAAGGCGCCCGATGCCAACATCGAACCAGGTGTCCTGTGCGACCATATAACCAGCGCCCAGTTCATACTGCGTGATATCTCCCGGGCCGAAATCAAACCAGTTCACACCAGCGAGAATACGCATGTTCGGACGGATGTTGTATTTGCCCGACAGGCTGACACTGTCGAAGCCTTCAATGTGCATATAGTCCAAAGATGCTTCATAGCGGTCGGTTTCACGCTCAAACCCAAGCAGATAGACATTTTCATCAACCTCAAAGCTGCGTGCGACCGACGCATAGGCCATGTATTCGCCATTGCTATACTCGGCGAAGCCCTGCACGAAATCGGTGTCGTTTCCGAAAAAGCTGAATCGCGAGGCCGACAGGCCGAACGTGTAGTCGTTCAAGCGGTACTCGCCACCCACCAGATACGTTTCAAAAACGTCGGACGGACCCTCGGAAAAGCCAGTTCTGCTATAGCTGCCAAGCACCGTGAAGTTCTGCGTAAAAGCGTAGCCCGCAGTGATCGCACCGTGGGTCAAAGTGAGGCTGTTGCCATCCACACTCAAGCGGGTGATGTCCAGATCTACCCCGTAGGTTAGTTTGCCGTTGGTGCCTTCGTAACCGACGGCACCGCTCGTCTCGCTGATCGAGAAGTCTTCAATGCTCCAGCGGTCATAGCTTAGCGCACCGGACATATAGTTCGTTTCAGCCAGAAGCGGCGCGGCGCTCAACATTAATGCGGGCAGGGCGATGGTAATGTTTTTCATAATAATCTCCGAATTACTCGCGTCCCAATTGATACGATTCGAGTGGCTATACAATAGGCGGTGAATTGGTCCGCACTCAGGGTGCAAAAGATGTGGCAGACTGGACACATTCGCATGTGAAAAAAGCCCGCCAGATCAGAGGGATCGGCGGGCTTTTCGAAAGAGCAGAAGGGGTAAGTTAGCCTTCGTCGCTATTCACTTCGTCTTCGTCCGAGTTTTCGACAATCCGTGCGACCGACACGACTTCTTCGCCTTTGCCAGTGTTGAAGACCTTGACGCCACCAGCACCGCGCGAGCGGAAGCTGATACCGTCCACGGGGCAGCGGATCGACTGACCTTTTGAGGTCGCCAGCATGATCTGGTCTTCGATCTCGATCGGGAAGCAGGCAACGATGTCGCCGCCTTTCATGGCGGCTACACCCTGGCCACCACGTCCGCTGACACGATAGTCATGGCTCGAGGTCAGGTTGCCGATACCGCCTTTGTTGATCGTGACCAGCAGGTCATTGGCGGCCAGCATGCCTTGATAGCGATCTTCGGCCAGATCGCCCGAGACCTCTTCGCCCGTGTCCTCATCGGAATCACTGCCAAATTCGCCACGGAAGCGCTTGATAAAGGCCCCACGTTCGTCCGGGGTGGCGTCGAAGTGGCGAATGACCGAGGCCGAAACGACTTCGTCCCCGGCATTCACAAGCTTGATGCCGCGTACACCTGTCGACGAGCGCGAGTTGAAAACGCGCACGTCCGTGACCGGGAAGCGGATAGCCCGCCCGCCGGACGTCACCAGCATCACGTCGTCGTTTTCGTCGCAGATGCGGGCGTTGATCAGGCGGGTGCCTTCATCGTCGCCTTCGAATTTCATCGCGATCTTGCCGTTGCGCATCACATTGGTGAAATCCGATAGGCGGTTGCGACGGACCGAACCTTTCGATGTGGCAAAGACAATCTGCAGATCGTCCCATTCTTTTTCGTCCCGATCCACGGGCAGAATGGCGGCGATCGACACACCGGTCGGGATCGGCAGGATGTTCACCAGCGGCTTGCCCTTGGCGGTACGGCCGCCCTGAGGCAGTCGCCAGGTTTTCAGCTTATACGCCATGCCGTCATCGGTGAAGAACAGTAGCTGCGTGTGGGTGTTGGCCACGAAGAGGGTGGTGATGACATCCTCGTCCTTGGTCTGCATGCCCGACAGACCCTTGCCGCCACGTTTCTGCGCGCGGAAGTCTGCCAGCGGCGTCCGCTTGGCCCAGCCCGAGGCGGTGATGGTGACAACCATATCCTCGCGCTCGATCAGGTCCTCGTCGTCCATGTCGCCCGACCAGTCCACAATCTGGGTGCGGCGGGGCACGGCGTAGGCGTCTTTCACCTCGTTTAGCTCGTCCGAGATGATCGACATGATTCGTTCTCGCGAACGCAAAATATCCAAGTAATCCCGGATCTTTGCAGCCAGTTCTTGAAGTTCGTCCGTAACTTCTTTCACGCCCATCGCGGTCAGACGTTGCAGACGCAGTTCCAGAATGGCACGAGCTTGCGTCTCAGAGAGGTTATAGGTGCCGTCCTCGTTCATCTTATGGGTCGGATCGTCGATCAGCTGGATATATTCCGCGATGTCATGGGCCGGCCAACGGCGTTCCATCAACTTAGCGCGCGCGTCTGCGGGGTCTGCCGATGATCGGATCGTCGCGACGACTTCGTCTACGTTGGAAACCGCAACTGCCAAACCACACAGGACATGGCTGCGTTCGCGCGCTTTGCGCAGGTCATAGGCCGTGCGTCGTGTCACAACCTCCTCTCGGAAGGTGATGAAATAGCTCAGGAAATCGCGCAAGGTAAGTTGTTCAGGGCGACCACCGTTCAGCGCAAGCATGTTGCACCCAAACGAGGTCTGCATCTGCGTATGACGGAACAATTGGTTCAGGACAACTTCGGGCGTCGCGTCGCGCTTCAGCTCGACGACAACACGAACCCCAATCCGGTCGCTTTCATCCTGCACAGACGAAATGCCCTCAAGCTTTTTGTCGCGTACACCCTCGGCGATGCGCTCGACCAGCGTGGCTTTGTTTACCTGATAGGGGATCTCATCCAACACGATCGCATAGCGGTCTTTACGAATTTCTTCGATCCGCGTCTTGGCACGCATGATGACGCTGCCACGGCCTTCCAGATAGGCTTTTTGCGCACCGGAACGGCCCAGCATGATCCCGCCCGTCGGGAAATCGGGGCCGGGGATGTAGTCCATCAACCCTTCCGAGGTCAGGTCCGGGTTTTCGATCAGCGCCAAGGTGCCGTCGATCACTTCGCCCAGATTGTGGGGCGGAATGTTCGTGGCCATACCCACCGCAATACCACCCGCGCCATTAACCAGCATGTTGGGGAAACGGGCGGGTAGGACGGTCGGCTCAAGGTCTTTGCCGTCATAGTTGTCTTGAAAGTTAACCGTGTCTTTTTCAATGTCGGCCAGCAGCGAAGAGGCGGGCTTGTCCATCCGGACTTCGGTATAACGCATGGCCGCCGGGTTGTCCCCGTCCATCGAGCCAAAGTTACCCTGACCATCCAGAAGCGGCAGCGACATGGAAAACGGCTGCGCCATACGCACAAGCGCGTCATAGATGGCCGAGTCACCGTGTGGGTGATACTTACCCATCGTGTCGCCAACCGGTCGGGCCGACTTGCGATAGGGCTTGTCGTGACCATTGTTGGTTTCATACATCGCATACAGAATGCGGCGGTGCACTGGCTTCAGACCGTCGCGCAGATCCGGGATGGCGCGGCTCACGATTACGCTCATCGCATAGTCGAGATACGAGCTTTTCATTTCCTCTTCGATGGAAATCTGGGGGCCGTCATAGACGGGGCGCTCGGGGCTATCGTCCATGTTTTCCGGGGTATCAGGGGTATCTGTCACGTTGTCCGCCGTTTTTGTGCGTTTCACACTATATATAGGTCACGCCACCTTAGCAGAACGCCCGATCTGGGGGCAACCAAAAGGGGGCGTTTCAGGTGATCTGCGGGCGATTTTTTGCGTCAATTCCCGGGTTTTGGCCCCTTGGCATTCCGGGCGGCTGAGGCCATTATCGCGCAAACCCGAAACGGAGATCCAGATGTCCAAGCCCCGCAGCATTTTCGAGGAAGTCAGCGACACCAAAGAAGAGGTGCGCGACACCCCCAAGACCGGCGCGATCGAGCGTGGGTCGGGCGGTGGCGGCGCGCGTGGGGCAGTCCGACTGTGGCTGATGCTTCTGTTTGCTTTGGTGGCCATCATGGTCGTCGTGGGCGGTTTGACGCGCCTGACCGATTCTGGTCTGTCGATCACCGAATGGGCACCCTTTACCGGGGCGATGCCGCCGATGGATCAGGCCGCGTGGGAGGACGAGTTCGCCAAGTATCAGGAAATTCCTGAATTCAAACTGCAGAACAGCCACATGGATCTTGAAGCGTTCAAATCGATCTATTGGTGGGAGTGGGGTCACCGTCAGTTGGGTCGCTTCATTGGTTTGGTTTGGGCGATTGGCTTTTTTGGCTTTCTGGCAGCCCGTAAGATCCCCAACGGTTGGACAGGGCGGTTGTTGCTTCTGGGCGCGCTTGGCGGGCTGCAGGGGGCTATTGGCTGGTGGATGGTGTCATCGGGTCTGACGGGGGACCGCGTCGACGTGGCCTCGTACCGTTTGGCGGTGCATCTAGGATTGGCCTTCGTGATCTTGGGCTTCATTGCATGGTATATGCTGCTTCTGGGCCGGAAAGAGGCCAGCCTGATGGCGGCGCGCCGTCTGCGCGAGCGCAAGCTTTTTGGCATGGGCACGGGGCTGTTGCATCTGGCGTTCCTGCAAATCCTGCTGGGTGCTTTGGTGGCGGGCATCGACGCGGGTCGGTCCTTCGTCGATTGGCCGTGGATGGGCGATCAGTTCTTCCCACCCGAGGCCTTCGATATCACGCCCATCTGGCGCAACTTCTTTGAAAATGCCGGTCTTGTTCAGTTCATGCACCGCATGGTGGGCTATGTGCTTGTAATCTTTGCGATTGTCGTCTGGCGCGTCTCGCGCAAGTCGGGCAACCAGATGGTGCGTACGGGCTTTACCTTGGCCTGTTCGATGGTCGGAGCGCAGGCGGTGCTGGGCATTGTAACTGTCCTTCAGGCCTCGCCTTTACATGTGGCCATCACCCACCAGATCGGCGCGATGCTGGTGTGGGTATTGGTCCTGAACGCCCGGTTCCTTGCGGGCTATCCCACCGAACAAAGCATTCGGAGCTGATACATGAGCGCATTTGACCATCTGATGGAATTTGCCCGCGACACCCAAGCCTTGGGCGAAGTCGCGGGCCGTTTGGGCTGGGACCAGGAAACGGTGATGCCTGACGGGGCAGGGCCGCAGCGGGCCGAGGAAATGGCGGCGATGGAGAAGATCCTCCATGCCCGCCGCAATGACCCGCGTGTGGGAGAGTGGCTCGAAGCTGTCGACGAAAGCGCTCTGGACGACGCTGGACGTGCTCAGATCCGTGAGATCCGCCGGGCACGCGACCGCGCCGCGAAAGTACCTGTGGCGCTTGCGGCAGAACTGGCCCGTGTGACCTCGGCCGCGCAGGGCAAATGGGCCGAAGCACGGGCGGCGGATGATTTCGCCGCTTTCAAGCCGGTTCTGGAAGAAGTGGTGAATCTGCGTCGCGAGGAAGCCAGCGCGCTGGCAGATGGCGGTGATCTTTATGATGCGCTGCTGGATGACTACGAGCCCGGCATCACAGGGGGCGATATCCAAACTTTGTTCGACGCGATGCGTCCGCGTCTGGTGACCTTGCGCGACAAAGCACTTGGGGCGCCCAACCAGCCTGAAGTTCTTGTGGGGAACTGGGCTGAGAAGAAGCAGTTGAAGCTGTCAACCAAGCTTGCAAAGAGCTTTGGCTATGATCTGAAGCATGGGCGGATCGACAAGGCGGTGCATCCGTTCAGCTCGGGCTCGGGCCTGGATGTGCGCATCACCACGCGGACCTCGGAAGAAGATCCGTTCAATTGCTTCTATTCGACGATCCACGAGGTCGGGCACGCCTGCTACGAGCAGAATATCGACAACGCTTACTTGCTGACGCCGATTGGGCGTGGGGCGTCGATGGGTGTGCATGAAAGCCAATCGCGCATCTATGAAAACCAATTGGGCCGCTCGCGCGCGTTCACGGGTTGGCTGTTTGACCAGATGGAGAAACGGTTTGGCAAAACACCGGCAACCGATGCGGATGCGTTTTATGGCATGGTGAACCGGCTTCAAAAGGGCTTCATCCGCACCGAAGCGGACGAGGTGCAGTACAACCTACACATCATGCTGCGCTTCGACTTGGAACGTCGCCTGATTGGCGGTCAACTGGACGTCGCGGATCTGGAAACCGCGTGGAACGAACGGTTCGCGGCTGATTTCGGATACGAGGTCGACAAGGCGTCGAACGGCGTGTTGCAGGATGTGCATTGGTCCGTCGGGTTGTTTGGCTATTTCCCGACCTACGCGCTTGGCAACATCTATGCGGGCTGTCTTTATGACGCGCTGCGCAGTGATCTGCCAGATCTGGACGCGAAGTTGGGGCAGGGGGATTCGTCCGCAGCCACGGCTTGGCTGTCTGACAAGCTGCAACAGCATGGCAGTTTGCGCACGCCGCGCGCGACGATTGAGCATGCTACGGGCAAGCCTGTCTCGGTGGAGCCGCTGTTGGCGTACTTGGAAAATAAGTTCGACGGAATCTATTTCGGCTAACCTTTCACATGAAGATCAGCGGGTTGCTGGTGAAACTTCACCCAGCGATCCGTGCGCGCTGAGCTCTCCGGCTTAAAAAGGGTCGGCGGAAATACGCGCGGGCGTAGGGTGTGTGCTTTGTCACACACGTTAAAATATTGCAGTAAGTGAGCATGTAGTACTGGATTTGGTCATTGGTTCTGTTCATGGTCGAGCTTGCCTGAGGGGGGCAACTTTGGTCGCCGACGCCAAAGACACAAATTGTAAATGTTTGTGCCTTTAAGTTTGCGATCGATGGAGGTTTATGGATGACCACGCTCTCTGGTCCGGGCAGTATTCGTGCACTTGGACGTAAAATCATTGGCGCAGCTTTGTTGGCGGTGCTGGCAAGCTTTGCCGCGCCGACGGAAGGGGGCGCCATCGGACCCGATTTCCTGAAATCGCGCGGATTAGGAACGGCCCCGCCGGGTGCGCAACGCCTGTGTTCCACCTATAGCTGGGCTTGCGCGCGCGGATCGTCAAACGGCGCTGTCACGCAAGGGCAAATGAAAGTTGTGCGCGCGGTAAATACACAAATCAATCGATCGACCCGGGCAATTGAAGACAGTCAACAATATGGCGAGGCCGAGCGTTGGGCGATTCCCACCAGTCGCGGTGGTGATTGCGAAGATTACGCCTTGGCGAAGAAAAGGGCCTTAATCAGCAAGGGGATTGATCCTCAGCGCCTGCTAATCGCAACTGTTCTGGACAGACGCCGTCGTCCACATGCGGTGCTGGTTGTGCGCACGGAAAAAGGCGACATGGTTCTGGACAACGTTACAAATTCGATCCGGAATTGGCGTGACACGCGCTATTTTTTCTTGCGGATGCAGGATCCCAGTAGCCCGTCGCGATGGGTGAACGTCATCGCTGGTGGGTAAGCGGGGCTGAAGCCAGCCTCGGTTTGTGGAACAGCAATCTATTCATAAGTTACACGCGACCTAAGTGTCACTATCGCCGGATCGATCGTCGCCAACAGCATTCAGCTTCAGCAAACACCGAGCCTAAACTGAATCTCAGTGAAATAACCCGGCAGGATAACTCTTCTTGCCGGGCTAAGTTTTTCCAACGATCTTCTCTTCGCCCTTAATTAGGGGCTCAAGATATCAGCGGTCGTTGTCGGGCTTGTCCGATTTACCGGGCACACCATCGCCACCGCCGGTGCCGAAGCCATTATTCCCCTGCGGGCCGCCTCGACCACCACCGGGCCCATCGCCAGGACCGTCACCGGGCCCATCGCCGGGACCGTCACCGGGTCCATCGCCAGGACCGTCACCGGGCCCATCGCCGGGACCGTCACCGGGCCCATCGCCAGGACCGTCACCGGGCCCATCGCCAGGACCGTCACCGGGCCCATCGCCAGGACCGTCACCGGGTCCATCGCCAGGGCCATCACCGGGCCCATCGCCAGGACCGTCACCGGGCCCATCGCCAGGACCGTCACCGGGTCCATCGCTAGGACCGTCACCGGGCCCATCGCCAGGACCGTCACCGGGTCCATCGCCGGGTATCGTCGTTGCGGTTGGCAGCGCATTCAATGCATCTGCGAACGCCGGACATTCTTGAGTAACATCCGCGAGAACATTCAGGAATTCATCCTGTCTATGGATATACCGAAGCATCTGCCTGGTCACGACTTCGCATTTGCAAAGAACGTCAGTATCCAGCGACAGCCTCGCTGTCGATACAGTACAGTATTGCTTTGCTTGTGCGATCTGTGTGGACCCCCCCCACATCGCACCAGCCATTGCAAGCGCGGCCAGCGCTGTCTTATGTGTAAGCATTTTTCACCCCTTTAAAGTACTGCTTCACAAAATTCGTTGGTCGAAAAAGACACAAACTTTAGTCAAATAATGGCCATTTTGACACAAAGATCCGTAAATTGCCACAAATGAGTTCAGAATATGTCCAAAATGCGACCGGGTGATCCTAGTCGCAGCAAAAAATCTCGCAAAAATTTGGGGGATGGGCGAACGGAAAGGGCAAGCACGTGGTCTCAATTACCACGTTGAAAGCTCTGCGATCTTATCTTGATTTGGAAAACCCCAAGCGAATTGCCTGAGGTGATTTCAGTCCAACATCTCTTTTTCCAGAAGCTGTCGGAGGGTATCACGCCCGCGTGCTTCAGCCCGACGGATGCGCACCGCGGTCATAAACGCTTCTTCCAAAGTTGTGGAAGACGCACCGATGGTTTTCTTCACTTCGTCCACCAATGCGTCATTTCCTGTCAGCCGAGTGGCTTCTAGAACTTCCTGAGCCAGTTTGTCGGCGACTTGTTCCAGCAGATCCATGTTGGCCTCAGCGTGTGGTCTCGGTCAGGCGACGGCGGACATATTCGTCTACATGGGTGATCATCGTGTCCATGTGGTCGTCTTCAAAGAAGTGACCCGAGCCCTGAATTTCTTCATGGGTGATGGTGATGCCCTTCTGCTCGTGCAGCTTGTTGACCAGCGTGTGTGTATCTGCCGGTGGGGCGACACGGTCGGCAGTGCCGTTGATGATCAGGCCCGAACTGGGGCAGGGCGCCAGGAAGCTGAAGTCGTACATGTTCGCGGGCGGGCTGACCGAGACAAAGCCGGTGATCTCAGGACGGCGCATCAAAAGCTGCATGCCAATCCATGCCCCGAACGAAAAGCCAGCCACCCAGCAATGCTTGGCATTCTGGTTCATCGACTGCAGGTAATCCAAGGCCGAGGCCGCGTCCGACAGCTCGCCCACGCCTTGGTCGTATTCACCCTGGCTGCGGCCCACGCCGCGGAAGTTGAAGCGCAGCACGTTGAAGCCCATGTTGTGGAAGGCATAGTGCAGATTGTAGACGACCTTGTTGTTCATCGTGCCGCCGAATTGCGGATGCGGATGCAGGATGATGGCGATGGGGGCGTCTTTTTCTTTCTGAGCGTGATAGCGGCCTTCAAGTCGGCCCTCGGGGCCTGCAAAAATCACTTCGGGCATCTGGTCTGGGCCTCTTTTTCTTTTGTCTGGGGCAGCAGCTGTCTGAAAACCGGTTTTCTTGACGCTGGCTGGCCCGCACCATAATACGGAGTTGGTGATCCGGACGCGGCATGGCCGCATTCTCACCAGTCCTAAGTGACCTAGTGGTCAGGGCCGAAAAGGTCAATGTTTTTGCAGGGGGAACGGTATGAAGCTGTCCACAAAAGGTCGATATGCAATGGTTGCGCTGGCGGATCTTGCAATGCAGGACGATGGCGCTCTTCTGTCACTGACCGATCTTGCCAAGCGGCAGGATATTTCGCTTCCCTATCTGGAACAGCTTTTCGTAAAACTGCGGCGCGCTGGTTTGGTTGATAGTGTCCGCGGACCTGGCGGAGGATACAAGCTGGCGCGTTCAGCGTCGGAAATTCGTGTGTCCGAGGTGCTGGAAGCTGTAGATGAAACCGTATCGGCCATGCACAAGGGCGCGGGCGCATCCGGCGCGTCCTCGGGTTCACGCGCGCAATCCATGACCAACCGGTTGTGGGAAGGCTTGTCGGCCCATGTCTATGTTTTCTTGCACCAGACCCGCCTGTCGGATGTGGTGAAGAACGAACTGACCCCATGCCCCGCTGTGCCCACGCTGTTTTCGGTGGTGGACGAGGACTAGGCCGCTGCGCGGCGATTTTAGGCCTTCGGCGAGGATATTTATGAAAAGAAAATGCGAAGGAGTGCGCCGGTGAGCCGTGTGTATCTGGATTGGAATGCCACGACGCCTTTACGAGCCGAGGCCAAGGCCGCGATAATCGAGGCGATGGAACTTGTGGGCAATCCGTCCTCGGTCCATGCCGAAGGTCGTGCGGCCAAGGGGCTGATCGAACGGGCACGCAAGGATCTGGCGGCTGCGCTGGGGGCTGAGGGGGCGGATATCATTTTCACCTCATCTGCGACCGAAGCCGCAGCACTGGCTTTGGCGGGGCGTGGCCTGTCCTGTGCTGGGATCGAGCATGATGCGGTGCGGTCTTGGTGTCAGGAAGACTTGGTGATCGACGAGCAGGGCGCAGTCCATGTTCCGGATACGGCGCAAAGCACTTTGCAACTGGCCAATTCCGAAACTGGCATCATTCAGAAACTGCCCGAGGGGCTCATGATGACCGATGCCACGCAGGCTTTCGGAAAGATCCCCTTTGCTTTCAACTGGTGCGGTGCCGATATGGCGATCGTTTCGGCCCACAAACTTGGTGGCCCCAAGGGCGTGGGGGCGCTGATCGTAAAGCGCGGTACCGATATCGAGGCGCGGATCAAAGGGGGCGGGCAGGAAATGGGGCGTCGGTCCGGAACCGAAAATGTCATCGGGATTGCCGGGTTTGCCGCTGCGGCCACCGCTGCACAGAAAGAATTGGAAGCCGGAACCTGGTCGAAGGTCGAGAAACTTAGAAAGATTCTAGAAAACACCATTGCGGAATCGGCGAATAAGACTATTTTTGTCGGGAAAGACGCGAACAGGCTTCCCAACACATCGTGTTTCATCACTCCGGGCTGGAAAGGTGAGACGCAGGTGATGGTGATGGACCTGGCCGGATTTGCGGTTTCCGCGGGCTCGGCCTGTTCATCTGGGAAGGTAAAAACCAGCGCTGCCTTGGCGGCAATGGGATTTGACCGGGATCACGCGGGATGCGCTTTGCGCGTCTCGCTTGGCCCCACGACGAGTGAGGATGAGGTCCGAGCCTTTGCACAGGCTTGGCTTCGCGAACATGAGAAATTCCGCGCGCGGGGACGCTGATCCCCTGCGGATTGAAAGGATAAAAAGTGGCCGGTGTGGATGAACTGATCGCCAAAGAAGGCGTTGAAGAGGAAACCGTAGAAGCGGTGAAATCGCTTGCCGGGGCCTATAAATACGGCTGGGAAACCGAGATCGAGATGGAATACGCCCCCAAAGGCGTGAACCCCGATATCGTCCGGCTGATTTCCGAGAAAAACGACGAACCCGAATGGATGACCGAATGGCGTCTTGAAGCGTTCGCGCGTTGGGAAAAGCTGGAAGAGCCCAGCTGGGCGCTTTTGAACTATCCGGAAATCGATTTTCAGGACCAGTATTACTATGCCCGTCCGAAATCGATGGAAGAGAAGCCCAAGTCGCTGGACGAGGTCGACCCCAAGCTGCTGGCCACCTATGAAAAACTGGGCATCCCGCTGAAAGAGCAGATGATCCTAGCGGGCGTCGAAGGCGCCGAGGATATGCCCGCAGAAGGCCGCAAGGTCGCTGTGGACGCAGTGTTTGACTCGGTTTCAGTTGGCACGACTTTTCAGGCCGAACTGAAGAAGGCTGGCGTTATTTTTTGTTCGATCTCGGAAGCGATCAAAGAACATCCTGAGCTGGTGAAAAAGTATCTGGGCTCGGTGGTACCGGTCTCGGACAACTATTATGCGACGCTGAACTCGGCCGTGTTCTCGGATGGGTCGTTCGTCTATATCCCGCCCAATACCCGTTGCCCGATGGAACTGTCGACCTATTTCCGCATCAACGCGGAAAACACCGGCCAGTTCGAGCGTACGCTGATCATCGCCGATAAAGGCAGCTATGTCAGCTACTTGGAAGGCTGTACTGCGCCGCAACGCGACACCGCCCAGCTTCACGCCGCAGTGGTTGAGATCATCATCGAAGAAGATGCCGAGGTGAAATACTCGACCGTTCAGAACTGGTTCCCCGGGGATGAAGAAGGCAAGGGCGGCATCTATAACTTCGTGACCAAACGTGCGGATTGCCGCGGGGATCGTTCGAAAGTGATGTGGACGCAAGTGGAAACCGGATCCGCTGTGACGTGGAAATACCCGTCCTGCATCCTCCGCGGGGCCGAAAGCCAGGGCGAGTTCTATTCGATCGCGATCACCAACAACTATCAGCAGGCCGACACCGGCACCAAAATGGTGCATCTGGGCCGCGATACCAAATCGCGCATCGTGTCCAAGGGGATCTCGGCAGGCAAGGCGCAGAATACCTATCGTGGTCTGGTGTCGATGCACCCGAAAGCCAAAAACTCGCGCAACTATACGCAGTGCGACAGCTTGCTGATCGGTGACAAATGCGGGGCGCACACGGTTCCCTATATCGAGGTGAAGAACAACTCGTCGCGGGTCGAGCACGAAGCAACGACATCGAAGGTGGACGAGGAACAGATGTTCTATTGCCGCCAGCGGGGCATGGACGAAGAAGAGGCCGTGGCCCTGATCGTCAACGGCTTCGCCAAGGAAGTGCTGCAAGCCCTGCCGATGGAATTTGCGATGGAAGCCCAACAGCTTGTGGCGATCTCGCTTGAAGGGTCTGTGGGCTAACCCCCGACCGAAGATATTTGACCGCCACGATGCTGGCGATGGTCTTGAAGGACGATAAAGATGCTGAAAATCAATAACCTGCACGTCAAACTTGAAGAAGAGGATAAGCGCATCCTCAAGGGCGTGGATCTGGAAGTGCCGGCTGGCAAAGTGCATGCGATCATGGGGCCGAACGGCTCGGGTAAGTCGACTTTGTCTTACGTGCTGTCGGGACGTGACGGCTATGAGGTGACAGAAGGCGACGCCACGCTGGACGGTGAAGAGCTGCTAGACATGGAGCCAGAAGAGCGCGCTGCAGCTGGTCTGTTTCTGGCCTTTCAATACCCTGTCGAGATCCCCGGCGTGGGCAACATGACCTTCCTGCGCACCGCCGTGAACGCACAGCGCAAAGCGCGCGGGGAAGAGGAAATGTCGGCTGCTGACTTCCTGAAATTCGTCCGCGCCAAGGCAAAAGATCTGAAGATCGACGCGGATATGCTGAAGCGCCCAGTAAACGTGGGCTTCTCGGGTGGTGAAAAGAAGCGCAACGAGATCCTGCAGATGGCGATGCTGGAGCCCAAGATGTGCATCTTGGACGAAACGGATTCGGGTCTGGACGTGGATGCGATGAAGCTGGTGTCGGAAGGCGTGAACGCGCTGCGCGATGAAGGCCGCTCGTTCCTTGTGATCACCCACTATCAGCGTCTGCTGGACCACATCAAACCGGACGTGGTGCACATTATGGCCGCTGGCCGCATTGTGAAGTCAGGCGGTCCCGAGCTGGCGCTGGAAGTTGAAAACAACGGCTATGCCGACATTCTGGCGGAGATCGACGCATGAGCACCGCTGTGAAAACGCAGGCGGGTCAGATCAGCGCCGATGCGCGTCCGGCCTCGGGTGCTTGGGCGGCGGAGGCACGTACAGATGCAGCCAGCCGTCTGGCTGCGATGGGTCTGCCCACGCGCCGGGACGAGTATTGGAAATGGACCCGTCCAGATAGCCTGATTTCGGCCGCGCCAGCCACGGCAGAAGTCTTTGACAACCAAGGCGAACCGCTGGTGTTCCACGAGATTGACCGCCTGAAGCTGGTCTTCGTGGATGGCGTATTCGATGCGGATGCCTCGGACGACCTGGAAGGTGAAGGGCTTGAAATCGAACGCCTTTCGACCGCTTCTGAGAAAGACATCCATTGGGCTAAAGACCTGTATGGTGTTCTCGAAACTGCGGGCCAGACTCCGGTACAGAGTCCGCTCGCTGTCTATAACTCGGCGATGGCCACCGACGGTGTGGTTGTCCGCGTGACCGGTAAGCCGACGCGCCCGGTTTCGCTGATCTATCGCCACGAAGACAGTGCCTCGGACGTGATCCTGCACCACGTGATCAAGGTGGAAGAGGGCGCGACCCTGACACTCTTGGAAAACGGCGCTGCTGCTGCCCGCTTCAACCAAGTGACCGAAGTGGACGTGGCCAAGGGTGCCGAATTCCACCACGTCCGTGCCCAGGGCCGTGACCATGACCGTCAAGCGATCACCCATATCTTCGCTCGCGTGGACGCAGAAGCGACCTTCAAAAGCTTCACCATGACGGTGAACGGCAAGCTGACCCGAAATGAATGCGTAATTGATATCATCGGCGACGATGCTGTGGCGCATATCGCAGGTGCCGCGCTTGGAGATGGGGCAGAGAACGAATTCCATCACGACGACACCGTGTTCATCACCCATGATGCGGTGGCCTGTGAAAGCCGTCAGGTGTTCAAGAAAGTGCTGAAGAACGGCGCTAAAGGCGTATTCCAAGGCAAGATCCTTGTGAAGCCCGATGCACAGAAGACGGACGGGTATCAGAAGTCTCAGTCGCTTTTGCTTGATGACGATGCAAGCTTCCAAGCCAAGCCCGAGCTTGAGATTTACGCTGATGATGTGATCTGTTCGCACGGCTCGACTACGGGTGCGATCGACGAAGAAGCTCTGTTCTATCTGCGCTCGCGCGGTGTCCCGACGCCGATTGCGACAGATCTGCTGGTGCTGGCCTTTCTGGCCGATGCGATCGAAGAAATCGAAGACGAAGACATCGCAGCCGAAGTCACCGGGCGTCTGGACGCTTGGTTGACCCGTCGCCGCGGCTGACCTGAAGGGGGCGTTAGGTGTCGGTCCTACAGGATATGGTTCAGTCCTATCGCAACCCACGCGCGGTGTTTCGACGCCGCGTGGGGGACGGCCCGCGTGAAGACCGGGCGCTGGCGGTCTTGATGTTCGCCTGCGCAATGGTTTTTGCGGCCCAAATGCCGCGACTGGCACGGCAGGCACATGAAACTGGCGAAGAGCTGAACATGCTGTTAGGAGCGACCCTTTTGGGGTGGCTCTTCATCATGCCATTGGTGCTATATGCGCTTGGTACGATTAGCCACGTGATCGCCCGGCTGATCGGAGGAAAAGGAAGCGCGTACTCTGCGCGTTTCGCGTTGTTCTGGGCGCTTCTCTGTGCAGCGCCCATTTGGCTGCTTTGGGGGCTTGTGGCTGGCTTCATCGGCCCGGGTGTCCAATTGTCGCTGGTGGGGCTTCTTGCCCTTGTGGTGTTTGTCTTGTTCTGGTCTATCAATCTGCGCGAGGCTGAACGTAGCCCGGTAGAAACGAACAAGGCAGAGTGATGCAATTCACCCCCGGATACCTGATTGGAATGGCACTTCAGACTGTGCCGGAACCGCGCAAAGTGGCGCGTGACCTGTTTGATTTGGGGCTAAGCCGAGAGGCATTGTGGACCGCTCTGCTTTTGATGGTGGTGCTGGCCACGGGCCTTAGCGTTGTCGCGGATATACTGTTCCCAATTGATGCCCAGCTGATGGGGCCGCTTCTGTCCAGCCCTGCCACGCTGGGCCTGTTGGAAGGTGCGTTCATGTTTGGACTGGCCACGGCGATCTATGTGATCGGGCGCCTGATGGGCGGGCAGGGCAGTCTGGAAAACGCCATCATGACCGTCGTCTGGATGGAGTTCGTCTTTCTGGGCCTGCAAGTTCTGACCGTGATCCTGTCGTTGATCGCCCCGGCGATGGCGGCCCTTTTGATGTTCGCCTCGGTCTTCTTCTTCTTCTGGGTGCTGACCCATTTCACGGTTGAAAACCATGGATTCCGGTCGGCCGGGCTGGTCTTTACGTCGATCCTGATTTTCATGGTTCTGGCCGTGTTTGCCCTGTCCTTTATTCTGGTGCTTCTTGGGGTCGAACCCATCGAATTGCCCGCACAATGATCGGAGCCGTTCATGTATGATATCAACAAGATCCGCAGCGAATTTCCGATCCTCGCGCGCGAAGTGAACGGTAAACCGTTGACCTATCTGGACAATGGGGCGTCCGCCCAGAAGCCGCAAGTGGTGATCGACGCGATCACGCGCGGTTATGCGGAAGAGTATTCGAACGTCCATCGCGGGCTGCATTACCTGTCGAACCTGTCGACCGAACGTTATGAGGCCGTGCGCGGGATTGTGGCCAAGTTCCTGAACGCAGGATCTGAAGACGAGATTGTCTTCAACTCGGGAACGACCGAGGGGATCAATTTGGTGTCCTATGCCTGGGCCGCGCCGCGGATGAAGGCTGGCGACGAGATCATCTTGTCCACGATGGAGCATCACGCAAACATCGTTCCGTGGCACTTCCTGCGCGAACGTCAGGGCGTGGTCCTGAAATGGATCGACCCGGAACTGGACGGGTCGCTGGACCCGCAGAAGGTGCTGGACGCGATCACGGACCGGACCAAGCTGATTGCGATCACCCAATGCTCGAACGTTTTGGGCACCGTGGTTGATGTGAAAACAATCTGCTCGGGTGCCCGCACGAAGGGCGTTCCGGTTCTGGTTGATGGCTCGCAAGGGGCCGTTCATATGCCGGTGGATGTGCAGGATATCGGCTGTGATTTCTATGCGATCACCGGTCACAAGCTCTATGGTCCGTCGGGGTCCGGCGCGATCTATATCCGCGCCGACCGCCAATCCGAGATGCAGCCGTTCTTTGGTGGCGGAGACATGATCAATGAGGTCACGAAAGACACCGTGACCTATGCCAAGCCGCCTCTGAAATTTGAGGCCGGTACGCCGGGGATCGTGCAGACCATCGGCATGGGCGCCGCGCTGGAATATCTGATGGATTTGGGCATGGATAATGTCGCGGCGCATGAGGCGTCTCTGGCAACCTATGCGGCCGAGCGGTTTGCTGGGTTGAACTGGGTGAATGTGCAGGGACATGCGCCGGGCAAGGCCGCGATCTTCTCGCTGACGATGGAAGGTGCAGCGCATGCACATGATATCTCGACCATTCTGGATAAGAAGGGCATCGCGGTGCGGGCAGGGCACCATTGTGCGAAACCCTTGATGGAGCATCTGGGCGTGGCGGCGACGGCGCGTGCGTCCTTCGGGCTTTATAACACGACCGAGGAAGTCGAACGGTTGGTTGAAGGGCTGGAGCTGTGCCACAAGCTGTTGGCTTAGACTGCCAGTGGCTCACTTCGTGAGCCTATAGGGGGCTTTGCCCCCGCCTGAGGCCTGATGGCCCTCAGACTCCCCCAGGATATTTCTGGCAAGAAAATGCGTGGTTTGGACTAATCGTCCGCTTTGATCAGGCCAAGCCCGCGCAGATATATGCCGATCCCGCTTTCCAGAAGTTCTTCGGGGGGGAACGGGCTTTTCTGGCCGGGGCTTCCGCGGCCGAACAGCTCGACCACGCCGTGGCTCATGGCCCAGATATGGGCGCTGACCATGCGCGCGGGGGGGCGTTTGTCTGCGGACATGTTCTCGGTCAGTTTGCTTGCGGCTTTTTCCAGCACGCCCATGGCGCGGGACGAGACCATGGCCAATTCCGGCGAGCGGTTCACCGAAATCCCGCTTTCGAACATCGAGATATAGTGGCCCGGGTATTTGCGCGCGAAAGCCAGATAGGCGCGGCCGGTGGCTTCGAAACTGGCGAGCGCCGAGGGTTGGCCCTTGTCATAGGCGTATTCCATAAGGTCCGCGAAGATTTCATAGCCTTGACGCGCCGCTTCCGCGATCAGGTCTTCACGGCCAGCGAAATGGCGATAGACCGCGGCAGGCGTTACGCCCGCCTGTTTGGCGGCCTCAGACAAGGTAAAGCCGGTCGGTCCCTTCTCCTCGATCAAGGCGAGGGCCGCATCAACCAACGCCTGACGGAGGTTCCCGTGGTGATAGCCGCGCTTAGGCATTGTTGTTCCAAAGCTCGGGCCCGCCGCAGATTTGGTCATCCGGTGCGCAGGCGATGTTGTTATCTTTTGAAGCGTATTCAATGCCTTGCAAGACGGCTTTCAAAGCAGAAAGTCGGGCGCGCTTTTTGTCGTCGGAGCGGATCACAGTCCAGGGCGCGACGTTGCGGTGGCTACGATCCAAAGTTTCCTTGATCGCGTCCGAATAAGCATCCCAGCGGTTCAAGCCTTCGACGTCGATCCAGCTGAGTTTCCATTGTTTTAGCGGGTCTTTTTCACGTGACAAGAAGCGGCGGAGTTGTTCGGCGCGTCCCACGTTCAGCCAGATCTTCACGAAGTGGATGCCCTCGTCGACCAACATTTCCTCGAAATCCGGTAGCTGGCGGAAGAAGGCCTCGCGCTGGGGAGCCTCACAGAAGTCGAAAACCTTTTCGACCACACCGCGATTGTACCAGCTTCTGTCGAACAGAACGATCTCGCCTTCGGTGGGCAAGTGTTTGACATAACGCTGGAAATACCATTCTCCAGCCTCTCGGTCCGAGGGTTTGGACAGCGCCACAACACGCGCGACCCGCGGATTCAGGTTCTCGCGGAAGCGCTTGATCGTGCCACCTTTGCCTGCCGCGTCGCGGCCTTCAAACACCACGACGACGCGCTTTCCGGTTGCCTTCACATCCGCCTGCAACTTCACCAGTTCCAGCTGAAGCGCCTCAAGCTCGGCTTCGTAGACCTTCTTGTCGATGGGCTTTTCGTACGGATAGCTTTCGGACAAAATGTCCTTTTTCGATCCATTCGTAATGGCGTCGCGCACCGCATCTGGGGCGGCCTTGTGAAAGAACTCGGATATGGCGCCGTCAAAAGGCAATGACATAGGCAAACTCCTGATTTCACACCAATATGGGGGTCGAGAATGCGTTTGGCAATCAGCTTAGACGCGGCGATCCTTCATCGCCTGACCGATTTGCGTGATGTCATAGGGCGTGGTCATATACATCTCTGAGATCCAGTTCTGATACAGAAGATGCGCGTGACTGCGCCAGCGGTTTTCGGGCGGCTGGGTTGGATCATCGTCCGGATAATAGTTCATCGGCACATTGATCGGCGCGCCTTTCGCCACGTCGCGGTCATATTCGCCCTTCAGCGTCAGGTCGTCATATTCGAAATGATTGAAGATATAGAGCGCCCGATGGGCCTTGTCCTCGATCAGGCAGGGGCCGGTGTCGTCCGAGCCAAGTAGGGTCTGAAGTCCCGTAGCGGCGTCCACTTCGTCCTGCTTCATTTCGGTCCAGCGGCTAACGGGAACCACGCAACTGTCTGAGAAACCGCGTAAATAGGGCGAGGAAGGGGCCAAGTTTTTCTGTGGAAAGCACCCAAATGCCTTAGCGTCCAGAATGTGCTTCTTCACACCGTGGAAATAGTAAATCATCGCCATGCCACCCCAGCAGACGCCGAAAGTGGAATGTACGTTGGTCTGAGTCCAGTCGAGGATCTGGGTCAGTTCATCCCAATAGGTGACCTCTTCGAAGGGAAGATGCTCGATCGGGGCGCCAGTGATGATCAGACCATCGAACTTCTGGTCCTTCACCTCTTCCCACGGCTGATAGAAGGCGCCGATATGCGCTTCGCTCGTGTTTTTCGAAGTGTGCTCGGACGGGCGCAGAAGCGTCAGCTCGATCTGAAGCGGATGTGATCCGATCAGACGGGCGAACTGGGTCTCGGTCTCGATCTTTTTGGGCATCAGGTTCAGAAGGGCAATCCGCATGGGGCGAATGTCCTGCTTGGCGGCCTGATCTTCGGGCATGACCATCACGCCTTCGTCCTTCAGCACATCTACGGCTGGTAGGGTCGAGGGGATCTTGATGGGCATGGAACCGGTCCTTCTTCTAGGTAATGGATATAGATGGGGCGCGCTTAGCGCGCGTCAATGGCCGCAGCGATCATACGATCAAAGTCTTGCGGCGACTTGATCTGTGCGACTTCATGCGCACAGAGGGAAACGCCATAGCGCGCCATGTGTTCGTAAAGCGGCTGACGGTGGTTCAGCGCCTGCGCATAGGTCCAGCGGATGAAGGCGTCAGGATCAACGTCATCTTCTTTCACGTTGAATTCGTTTAGATATTCACCCCAAACACGCGCCAGAAACTCTGGCTGGTACGCCATCGGTTTGGGCGCGCGGTCAAAGCGTTCGACCAGCTTTTGCGTGTGGGCTTCGTCTCCGCGGAGCCAGACCAGAAGGCAATGCTTGCTGAGTTCGGACAGAAGGGTGTCGTGCTCGCCAAGGGCGGCGTCGATCCATTCGCAGATCGACCCACCGCTGTCGCAGATGAAATGCGGATAGCTATAGATGCGCTCGGCCCGGTCAATGAAGGACGCTGTATCCATCAGGGCCGAGATCTCGGCCGTTTTGAACTGATCCTGTCGGCGGCGATACTCATCAATCGGCAGGCCGCCTTTGTCGACGTCACCGGGCTTGCCCAGATAGGTCGCAACCGGCGTCAGGTTTTCAAAGCTGATCTTCGAGGTGATGCGGATCGAATCCGACATCAAAAGGTCGCGCAGGAAGGGGACCTTCATGGCCTCGGCCTTGAAGTTGTCGGCGATGTGCTCGCCCATATAGCGGGTGCCGATGCGGTAATCGATCGAATAGTGGAACCAGTCGCCCTGATCGCGCAGAAGATTGGACAGATAGGTCTTACCAAGCCCGGACATACCAAAGAAAAGCACCCGCTTATGCGTTGCTGACTGCCAGTCCGCTGAGGATTGATAAAGCATGCCTGTCACCTTGTGTTTCGGCCCTTTGGTAAATCGCCCGCGCTACGGGGTCAAATGCTTCTGTCACAAAAGAAAACGCCCCACCGACGGGCAGGGCGTATCCAAAGAAATTTTGTTCTCAGATTAGAAAGCGACCCCTACGCTGACACCTGCAGAAATCGCATCGCCCTCGAAGGGGACTGGACCCACGAACTTTTCGCTGAACTTGGTATAGCGCACACCGCCCGAGATCTTGATGTCACCGGTGGTGTACGATGCGCCAAGGCCAACCGAGGTGGCCGAACCTGCAGGGGCAAGGAAGGTGGTGCCGGTATCCGCGCCACCGCTGTAGCCCAATGTCAGGGCAACCGACCAGTTGTCGTTCAGCTTGCGCCCAACACCCAGCTCATAGCTGGTGACATCATCGACGAAGTTCACCCAGTTCACGGGACCGGCGGTATCCAGCGAGATACCGTCATATTTGGCATGGCGAACCGAGCCGAACAGCAAAGTGTTCTGCGCGATACCCGTCTGGAAATCCAGATTGAAGGCTTCAGGCATCGACACGGCGCCGGTCGTCGGAGCAAAATTGTGGGTGCCGGTCAGCTCGTGATCAACGCCAGTGAAATAGGTCAGAGCGACACGCAGGGCGATCTCGGGCTTTTCATAGGCGACACCAACGACACCGCCGAGCTCACTGTTGCTGGTCGCCTCAAGCAGGCCGGCACCAGACGCGATCTGGCCTGATAGTTTCTGCATGAATGCACCACCGTGGACCGAGAATCCGTTGCCCATTTCATAGCGCAGAATACCGGTCAGCTGTTGGCTGTCGATAACCGCAAATCCGCCGGCTGCGGGGCCGTCGATATATTGAATATCCGCGCCATAGGGCTGATCCCAGATCAAGGCGAAACTCAGGTTTTCGCTGAACTGGTGCTTATAGCCAAACGAGAAGGTCGAGAACGGAACGGCAGATTGAGTGGTACCTGTCGCATCACTGGTGATGTCCGGGTCGACATTCGCGAAGCTAAATTTAAAGTAGTTACCTTCTTCGAACAGCACGCCGATATCCTGGCCTGAGCGGTCAATGCCAGCCTGCGCTGCTGTCGCCGCGACGGTCAATGCTGCCGCGATCGTTAGGGTTTGCTTTTTCATGTCTCCTCCCTGGGACTTATGAATAAGAGCCGTCTCCTCCGGGGCGGCAATATTCAGAAAACGTATTTGCTGGTGACTAATTCGGTCAATCTTTACCTCAGGTAATGTGACGTCAGGTCGCAAATTGACTAAATGGCGATGTGGAATTGACACGGTTATGCTGGATTTGCCGTGCGTTTCCATACGTTTGAAGGTCTATACTGCGCGCGAGGTTTCGGTCATGCGGATGCTGACGATGTTGGCAGCAACGATGATCAGTCCGCCGACGATTAGCGCGACACCAATTGGTTCGTCATAGAACACGGCACCGGCAAGCGCGATCAGCGGCAGGCGGGTGAAGTCGATCGGGATCACAACCGAGGCCGGCGCAAGCGACAGTGCCTGTGTCAGACAGGTATGCGCCAACAATCCGGCGCAGCCGATGATGAACAGCCATAGATAGTTCCATCCCTGCGGGACGGCGACCGATCCGTCTATCCCGGCACAAAGCACACCAAGCCCAAGTTGCATGCCTGTGAGCCAAAACAGGATCGATAGTGTCGACTGGGTTCGGGTCAGTTTGCGGGTGAAGACGGCCGTCAGCGCGAAGCAGACCGCGGACGCCGCCGCTGACAGCGTACCTGTCGACGTGGTCGGTTCAGACAGCGAAGATGCGGTGATGATCAGAATTCCGACAAAGCCGCTGGCCACGCATAGCACTTGCAGGCGTGTCAGACGTTCACCCAGCAGAAACGGGGCTAGAAACACGACCCACAGCGGCGAGGTGAACTCTAGCGCGAAGACCTGTGCCAAGGGAATCAGGGTCAGCGCGTAGAACCAAAGGTTTTGGCCCGCGAAATGGGCCAGGTTGCGGATGAAATGCAGGCCAAGATTTTGGCGCGAGACCATGTGCCAGCGCCGTGACAGTGTCAGAACAGCCAGAATGATGCACAGCCCGACCGCAGAGCGATACATCATCAACTCGAACGTATCCAGTTGAAGACTGACCGCCCGTCCGGCCATCGCCATGACCGAAAACGAACCGATTGCTCCGGTCATCCATATGGCGGCGCGGGCGGTTGGGGTCACGCAGGGACCTCGGTCACGGTGTAGTGCCGCGGGATGCCTGCTGTAATGGTCGCCCAGTCCGAGGTTTTCATGCGGGCCTGATGCGCGTCAAAGGCCGTGCGATCCGTAAAGCGCTCCGAGACATTGAAGCGTCCGGGGTGGCAGCGGTCTTCGACCACCAGAAAGGACAGACAGCCCGGTTCGGCACGCGTCAGGTCAATATGCACGGGCAAAGCGGCCCGAACGGCCTCGCGCCGATCTTCGGGGACGTCGATATGGCCGGTCAGAACGATATTGGGGGTCTGTGTCATGCCCCAAGGGCTAGCAAGCGGTGGACGCCTTGGCGAGAGAAAAAGAAAACGCCGCCCAATTGGACGGCGTCTTGATGATTTTATCGTTTCAAACCCTCAGGCAGAGCCTTCGGGTGTTCGCCACTTGAATTTGTCCACCGGACAAATTCACCCCGCTGGGTCGTGGCTCACTCCCACTCAATCGTGCCCGGAGGCTTCGAGGTGATGTCATAGGTGCAACGGTTGATGCCTTTTACCTCGTTGATGATCCGTGTGGCGGTTTCGCCAAGGAATTCGTGGGTGAACGGATAGTAATCCGCCGTCATCCCGTCGACCGAGGTCACCGCACGCAGCGCGCAGGCGTAGTCGTAGGTGCGCCCGTCGCCCATCACGCCAACGGTGCGAACCGGCAGAATGGCCACGAAGGCCTGCCAGATTTCGTCATACAGACCGTGCTTGCGGATCTGGTCGATATAGACCGCATCGGCTTCGCGCAGGATGTCCAGCTTCTCGCGGGTGATCTCGCCCGGGCAGCGGATCGCCAGACCCGGACCAGGGAAGGGGTGGCGGCCGATGAAGCTGGTGGGCAAGCCCAGTTCGTGACCCAATGCGCGCACTTCGTCTTTGAACAGTTCGCGCAGCGGCTCGACCAGTTTCAGACCCATCTTCTCAGGCAGGCCGCCCACATTGTGGTGCGATTTGATGGTGACCGAGGGTCCGCCCGAGAAGGACACCGACTCGATCACATCCGGATAGAGCGTGCCTTGGGCCAGGAACTCGGCGCCTTCGATGGTGTCGGCGTGTTTCTGGAACACGTCGATGAACAGTTTGCCGATGATCTTGCGTTTGGTTTCCGGGTCTGACTGGCCCTCCAGCTCGCCCAGGAATAGGTCGCTTTCATCTGCGTGGATCAGCGGCAGGTTATAATGTTCGCGGAACATCGAAACGACTTCCTGCGATTCGTTCTTACGCAGCAGGCCGTGGTCAACGAAAACGCAGGTCAGTTGGTCGCCGATTGCCTCGTGGATCAACACGGCAGCAACGGACGAATCGACCCCGCCGGACAGGCCGCAGATCACTTTCTTATCGCCAACCTGTTCGCGGATCTTGCGGATCATCTCTTCGCGATAGGCGCCCATGGTCCAGTCGCCTGCAAAGCCCGCGATCTTAACGAAGTTTTCGTATAGCGTGGCGCCGTTCGGGGTGTGGTGCACTTCCGGGTGGAACTGTACCGCATAGAAATGCCGGTCCATGTCGGCGGTGATGGCATAAGGCGCGTTGGGCGAGGTGCCGTAGACCTCAAACCCCGGAGCGATCTCGCTCACGTGGTCGCCGTGGCTCATCCAGACTTGCTCGTCGCCTTCCAGGAACCAACCGCGCAGAAGGTCGATATGCTCGCCCTGCGGGGTGACATAAGCACGCCCGAACTCGGCGGTGCCGTGGCCGCTTTCGACCTTGCCGCCCAGTTGGGTCATCATCACCTGCTGGCCATAGCAGATGCCCAGGATGGGCAGGCCCATCTCGAACAGTTCCTGCGGCGCGCGCGGGCTGCCCTCGCGGGTCACGCTGTCGGGGCCACCAGACAAGATCACCGCTTTCGGGCCCATCTCGCGGATGAACTCGGCGGTCACGTTCTGGTAGGGGTGGATTTCACAATAGACATTCAGCTCGCGCAGGCGGCGCGCAATCAGCTGCGTCACCTGGCTTCCGAAGTCGATGATAAGAAGGCGGTCATGGCTCTGATCTGTCATGTTGACCGATTAGGGCAGGGGGCGGGTTTGCGCAAGCCCCAAGCCGAGCGGGAACAGACAATTCCGACGTAGATGAACCGGTAATCGACGCGTTTGGATCATTCCGGCGTCAAAACCGTCGCATTTGCCCGATCAAAAGCGCTGCTTAGGCCCGACACTCGCCAAAAAGAGGTGACGCGCAATGACAATAGAAGCCATTACATTGGACGTGGCCGCCATAAACCTGACGGCGGCAGTGATTTTCGGAGCCTTGGTCGGGTCCGAGCGGCAGGTGCGTCAGCGCATGGCGGGGCTCAGGACCAACGCGTTGGTGGCACTGGGCGCAGCGGGTTTCGTCGTTTTTGCCGCCCTTTTCCCACATGAAGTCAGCCCAACGCGCGTTGCGGCCCAAGTTGTCTCGGGCATCGGTTTTCTGGGCGCCGGGATCATCTTCCGCCACGGGTTCACCGTTCACGGGCTGAATACGGCCGCGACATTGTGGTGTTCGGCGGCCATCGGCGTCATGGCCGGGGTTGGTGCCATCGCGTTTGCCGCCTTGATGTGCGGCTTAATCATCTTCGTTAATTTAGGCCTGCGGCCTTTGGTGAAGTTCCTAAAGCGGAAAACGCGTGCGGGGCAGCCCTTGTTGTTGGAGTTCCGTCTGTGGATTTCCTGCCGATCAAAGCATGAAAACAAGGTGCGTTCGACCGTTGTGCACAAGCTTGCATTGCCCGGTCTGGCACTGGTGTCGATCGACGCGACTGAAAGCGGTGAAGACAGCACGCTCGAGGTATTGGTCAACGTGGAAGACAACAGCGACAGCCTGATCAAGACGGCGGTCGCGCCGTTGATGCTGGATCAAAATATTAGGTCGCTATCTTGGGAAGCAGCAAACGACGACTAACTTCTGACACGACAAAAGGTAAAAAACGCCAAAATTGTCGGAATGTCGTTTTTGCCTCTGCATGGCCGTTTGGGGACAGCTTTACGCGCCGCTCTGACCTATCAAAGATACAACAGGACAAATTGGAGGTTTCCCATGGCCGAGGCTCGAACACGCCGCCGTGGTGGCGGAGGTGCCGCCCGACGCGCAGAACGCACTGCTGTCAGTTTCGAATGCGCAAAGTTCATCACGCGCAACATCCCGAATCTCGAGATCCTCAATGAAGAGGCGATGGAGATCATCGAATATAACGCCGAGACCGTGCTGGAAGAGGTGGGCGTAAACTTCGTCGAGAACCCCGCCGCGCTTGCGCGTTGGAAAGAAGCCGGTGCCGATGTTGACGGTGAACGCGTGCGCATTCCACGTGGTCTGGCGCGCGAGCTGTGCAAAACGGCGCCGTCCAGCTTCACTCAGCACGCCCGCAATCCCGAGCGGAATGTCGAGATTGGCGGCAAGAACATGGTTCTGGCCCCGGTTTACGGACCTCCCTTCGTCCGCGACGCCGATGGCGGTCGTCGTTACGCCACGATCGAGGATTTCCGCAACTTCGTGCGTCTGGGCTATATGTCCAAATGGCTGCACCACTCGGGCGGTACCGTTTGTGAACCGACCGACGTGCCGGTGAACAAGCGTCACCTGGACATGCTGCACGCCCACATGACCCTGTCGGACAAGCCTTTCATGGGCTCGGTCACAGCACCTGAGCGTGCTCAGGACACCGTGGACATGTGCGGCATCCTGTTTGGTAAGGACTTCGTTCAGCAGAACACTGTCACGACGTCACTGATCAACATCAACTCGCCGATGCAGTTTGATGATGTGATGATGGGCGCACTGGAAGTTTTCGCCGCCAACAATCAGGCTGCGATCATCTCGCCGTTCATCGTGGGCGGCGCAATGGCGCCGGTATCGGTTGCAGGCACGCTGACGCAGGTTCTGGCCGAGGTTCTGGCCGGTGTGGCCTACAGCCAGCTGATCCGTAAGGGCGCCCCGGTGATCGCCGGTACGTTCGTCAGCTCGATCGACATGAACTCGGGCGCACCGACCTTCGGCACCCCGGAAGCCGCCAACGTCACTTACGGCGCGGGCCAGCTGTTCCGCCGTTTGGGACTGCCGTACCGCTCGGCCGGGTCGTTCAACGGCTCGAAACTGCCCGATGCGCAGGCCGCTTATGAGACCGCGAACAGCCTGAACACTGGCCTTCTGTCGGGCGTGAACTTCATGCTGCACTCGGCCGGTTGGCTTGAAGGCGGTCTGGTGGCATCGTTCGAGAAGTTCGTGATGGATGCGGATCAACTGGGCGTGCTGCACGGTATCGCCAAGGGCGTCGAAGTTGACGTGAATGGTCAGGCGATGGACGCGATCCGCGAAGTGGGCCCGGGTGGTCACTATCTGGGCTGCGATCACACCCAGAAGAACTTCAAATCGGCTTTCTGGCGGTCTGAGCTTCTGGACTACAAGCCCTATGAAACCTGGGAAGAGGAAGGCGCACGCGATACGCAGGCGCTGGCCTCCGAGAAGGTCAAGAAGATGCTGTCCGACTATCAGGAACCAGCGCTGGATCCGGGGATCGCAGAGGGTCTGAAAGACTATATCGCCGAGAAGAAAGCATCGATGCCGGACGCGTTTACGTAAGTGAACCGGCGTTCAGATTGATTAACAATCCGGAAAGGGGGCTTAACGGCCCCCTTTCTTTTTTATCCGTCAGTTATGAAGGCTCAGGCTGGTTGAAACTGCGCGGGAGCAGCTGAAGCTCTGCCAGAAGGGCGATAAGAACCTCGACATGGCGGGCACAGGAATAGGACGCATCGCCGGATTTGCGGGTGTCTTCCAGCTGTGCTTCAGCGATCAGAAGACCATCCACGGCCTGAGCTGGCGATGGTGTCGAATTTGTTTTCATAAGTTTTTTCAGGTCTTTGTCGCGATCATACTCGCTAAGGCCAAAGCGGGCTGCGCGAACCAGAAGGCGGGGACGGCGCAGTGATTTCAGCATGTCGGTGGTCGTTGTCATATGTGCCTCGCTGTTGTGATTCAGCGACATGATGACTCAACCATAAAGGGTGTTGCGTTGGTAGAGATGGCCGTACGCCACCGTTAATAGTTGTTATGATTTCAGAAACTAGTGTTGAGATGTGATGGCAAGGTTAACGAACCAGTAACCATAAAACGATAGGTCTGTTCGGCTCGATAACAACCGAAGGTTGCGCGGTCGAGAGGTTCGGTACGTGCCACGGTGTTACAATCTGGAAGGGGCGTAAATGCACAACTCAATCGGGACCGAGATCAACAGCAAATCCATCATGAACTGGTTGCCCAACGAGGTTCACACCTATCTGAAGCATACGGAAGAAGGTGAATCCATTCGCGCCATTGCGCGGGGTATGGGGGTTCACGCATCGACTGTGCTTCGGCAAGTGCGCAAAACTGAGGCCCGCCGTGACGATCCTTTGGTAGATTCGTTACTGTCGCGGCTGGGGGACGAACTGCGCGAACGCTCGGATCACGAGGTGACGTTTTCGTTCAGTGACGCCGCTGATGACCCCATGACCCCGCATTTGACCCGCGTGTTGCGTGCGCTTTTGGCCCCCAGCACCAGTCTAGTGGTCGGCGAGGGCGTCGAAACCGCGGTGGTTCTGAAAACCGGCCCGGACGGGGATCCAGCTGCGGTCGCAAAGGCGCCGATTAGCGTGGTCGAGCTGATGGCGCTTTGGGAGTGGATCTCGGGTGACGTAAAAGGGCGCGTGGTGCGCTATCAAATCACTCAGGCCGGTCGGCAGGCGCTGAACAAGCTTCTTGCGCAACAGGAAACGCTGGCGACCGGGTTCGCCGAAAGTCAGGCGAGTTTCTTGGTCGGCAGCAGCGCTGCGAGCGCGTCAAAGGCGCGTGCCCTTCGTCGTAAACCGCGCGCCGCCGGGGCCGAAACGCCGGTTCGCGTGCTGGCACGCAAACGCGGAAAGGACAAACCTTACTTGTGTGCAGATCTGGTGATTGCGGCAGAGCGCTTGAACCGGGACTTCGCCCTGGGCCAGTTCGAGCATTCCGAAGCGCAGGGGGGATGGGCCGCGTGGATGCGGGACGGAGAGGCCTCGGGCGCTACGCATCAGACCGGCCACGCATCTGATCGGAAGCTTGATGCTCGCCGCCGGTTCGCCATCGCCATCAAAGCCATCGGGCCGGAGCTGGCAGAGCTGGCCGTGGCCGTGTGTTGTCATGAGAAAGGGATGGAATGTGTCGAACGAGAGCTATCGATGCCTGCCCGATCAGGCAAATACATGCTGCGGATCACGCTGAAATATCTGGCACGACACTACGATAGCCAGCCGGGTGAGGATCATGAGCTGATCTACTGATCGGCGTTCTCGAGAGATGGCGGGCTGGTAACGATCTGAATGTCGATGTCAGGACAGGACCGGGTGATGTCGTCGATGATGATCTGAGGATTGGGCAGATCGGGAACCAGCACATAGTAGCGGCCGGTGAAACCCGCGCGTGCAAGCCTTTGGCTGATTTCAAGGCAATCAAGCGATCCGCAGACGAACATTGAGATTACAACATCAAGATCAAGGTCCGCGATCTGCTTTTCGGTCAGCTGCTCGAACGCGCTGCACGGCATGAACACTTCCCGTTCGGATGTTGTATCGAGGAACGCCACGTCCTTGGCGGGTCCCAGCGATAGGATCTTTGAGTGTGGCTGCACGACCTGCCTTCTTTACTATTAGGCGCGATGTTTTTCGAGTTTCTTAATCTGTGAAATGTCCGAACGAAAGAAAATATCGCCGCATAGCGCAACAATTGGACAGCAACACTACCATGGCGATAATGAAAACATTTATTGACCCGGGTCGGACGACGGGTCATGTCTTGCGGGATTGCAAAACAGATGATCTGGCGAGAAGGCAGGACAGGATATGGTCGCGCACAGCATGCTGGATGCTTTGCCAATCCCGGCGATTTTTATCGGTGAAGACAATCGGATTCGTCGTTCGAACGCGCAGGCGCGGGCCTTGCTGAATATGCAGATCGACGGGCGCCATTATGTGACCGCGTTGCGTCAGCCGTCGCTTTCGGATCATATCGAAAAGACGATGGCGGATGGCGTTGATGGACGCGTTGACTTCATCCATACCGAAGCTGGACGAGAGGTCGTCTATGAGGTGCACCTTGGGCGGATCATCACCCAGGACAGGGGCGAAAACGGCGTCCTTCTGTCTTTTATGGACGTCAAATCCCATGAAGAGGCCGGACAGATGCGGTCGGATTTCGTCGCCAATGTCAGCCACGAGCTGCGCACGCCGCTGACCGCCCTGACCGGATTTATCGAAACGCTGCGCGGCCCTGCACGAGACGATGCCGAAGCGCGGGACCGCTTTCTTGGCATCATGGAAGTCGAAGGCAAGCGGATGAATCGCTTGGTGGCCGATCTTCTGTCGCTCAGCCGGGTCGAGGATATGGCGTGCATTCGACCCTCCGACAGCGTAGATGTCTGTGCCGTGTTGAATTCGGTCCGAAATGCGTTGTCACAAACGGCGGAAGCGCGGGGCGTCTCCGTGTCGATCGACTCGCAGCTTGAGCCACCGGTATTGGTCGCAGGGGATCTGGACCAATTGGCGCAGGTGTTCACCAACCTGATCGAAAACGCGATCAAATATGGTCAGAGTGACGGGGCAGTGGTCGTCTCGGTCTCGCGGATGCCGATGTTTCCCGCCTTTAAAGGCCCCGCAATTTGCGTGTCCGTTCAAGATGATGGGCCGGGTATTCCGGTGCATCACCTGTCACGTTTGACCGAACGGTTCTATCGCGTCGATAGCCATCGCTCGCGCGAACTGGGCGGGACCGGATTAGGTTTGGCAATTGTAAAGCACATCGTCAATCGCCACCGTGGACGGCTGCGGATCGAAAGCGAAGTGGGGCAGGGCAGCACGTTTTCGGTCCTGCTGCGTGACGATCTTTAACAATTAAACACCCTCCGCGGATGTGAATTTCCCTTAGTTTTTCAGTTTTTCTGACGAATTTTGCCGTTTGTCACACGGCTGTTACATAACTTTCACAAAAGCTTTGATCAGCAGCGCTAGGACAGCGCCTAGACGTCCAAGGGGCGTCACAATGATTAAACAGGAGTTATCCATGTCCTTCGTGAAACTGACCGCCTCGACCCTGGCGATTGCTGCCGTTTCCGCTACTGCCGCTACCGCCCGTGATCAGGTGCAGGTTGCTGGTTCCTCGACCGTGTTGCCATACGCGTCGATCGTCGCTGAAGCTTTCGGCGAAAACTTCGACTTCCCGACCCCGGTTGTAGAATCGGGCGGCTCCTCGGCTGGTCTGAAGCGCTTCTGTGAAGGTGTCGGCGAAAATACCATCGACATTGCCAACGCATCGCGCGCCATCAAGGACAAAGAAATCAAAGCCTGTGCCGAAGCCGGCGTGACCGACATTGTCGAAGTCCGCATCGGTTATGATGGCATCGTATTTGCCTCGCAGATCGACGGCCCGGACTTCTCGGCTTTTGAACCGGCTGACATCTACAACGCTCTGGGCGCTCAGGTGATGGTTGACGGCAAGCTGATCGACAACACCTACAACCAGTGGGCCGAGTTCAACGCCGCCCTGCCGGCCGTTGATATCGCCGCCTTCATCCCTGGCACCAAGCACGGGACCCGTGAAGTGTTTGAAGTGAAGGTGATGGAAGCTGGATGTAAAGCCACCGGCGCTTACGACGCCTTCCTGGCAACTGCCGAAGGCGACACCGACAAAGCCAAAGCCAAAGCCGCCAAGAAAATGTGCTACCACGTACGCACCGACGGCAAATCGGTTGATATCGACGGCGACTACACCGAGACGCTGGCCTCGATCGACGCCAACAAAGACGGCATCGGCATCTTCGGTCTGGCTTTCTATGAAAACAACACCGACACGCTGAATGTTGCCACCATGTCGGGTGTCGTACCCTCGACCGAGAGCATCGCAACCGGTGAATACCCCGTCTCGCGCCCGCTGTATTTCTACATCAAGAAAGCCCATATCGGTGTGATCCCCGGCCTGAAGGAATTTGCTGAATTCTTCGTTGCGGATGAGATTGCAGGCCCCGACGGCCCGCTGGCTGAGTACGGTCTGGTTGCCGATCCGGAACTGGCTGCGACGCAAGCGATGGTTGCCGCTGAAGACGTGCTGACCAACTAAATCCCTTCGGTGGCGCGGGGCAGATTGCCTTGCGTCACCACACCCTTTCCGCAGGTCGGGGCAAAGATCTGCATCTCTGCTACAAGAGCGTTCAATGTCTGCATTTTGGCTATTTGTGATCATCCTGGCGCTGGCCGCCTTGGGGTTCATACTGGGACGAAGTCGCGCCATATCCTCGGTTCAAGGGGATCGGCGGTTGCTTCACTCGCTTCCCAACTATTATGGTTTCAACGTTGCGATGCTGGCCTTTGTGCCGGCCGTTCTGGTCTTGGGCGCATGGGTAATCATCCAGCCCATGATGATCAGTTCGCAGGTGTCGACCCATATCCCTGCAGCGCTTTACGAAGATGCCGGTCAGCTGAACCTGATCATGAGCGACGTAAAGCGCGTGGCCGATGGTTTGGACGTTGCTGTTGCTCAAGGGCTGATGTCTGCAGAAGGCGCAAGCCAGCTGAACACCGAGACCACGGACGTCCGCGCCTTGCTGGGCGAAGTAGGCGTGGCGCTTGGCAGCGATGTTGATCCCTCGGTCCTGAACGCGGCGCAAGAGATGCGTAGCAAAACCACCAGCGGAAACCTGTTCATGACCATCGTCGTGCTGATCGTGGCTGCAGCCGGTTTCGTTGCCGCAATGCTGAAGACACGCGGAGACTTCCGTGCCCGGAACGCAGTTGAAGGCGGCGTGAAGGCCTTGCTGATCGCTGCTGCCTCCATCGCGATCTTGACCACCATCGGCATCGTTCTGTCGCTGATCTTCAACACGATCACTTTCTTTGGGATGTTCCCCGCAAGCGATTTCTTGTTCGGCCTGACATGGTCGCCGGAAGGCCGTGGCGGGTCCGAGCATCTGGGTATTCTGCCGCTGCTTTGGGGTACGATTTATATTTCGATCGTGGCTCTGCTGGTCGCGGTGCCCATCGGCCTTTTCGCCGCCGTGTACCTGTCGGAATATGCTAGCCGCGCAACCCGCGCCTTCGCAAAACCTTTGCTCGAGGTTCTGGCAGGCATCCCGACCATCGTTTACGGTCTGTTTGCCCTGACCGTGGTTGGCCCTCTGCTGGTGAACTTCTTCGGTGCCGATGGGCTGGGCTGGATGCAGGGCGCACGCTCGGTCATGACCGCCGGTCTGGTGATGGGCATCATGCTGATCCCCTTCGTGTCGTCCTTGTCCGATGACATCATTAACGCAGTGCCGCAGGCGATGCGCGATGGATCCTATGGGCTGGGCGCGACGCAATCAGAAACGGTTAGACAAGTTGTGCTGCCCGCCGCTCTGCCGGGCATCGTGGGTGCGATCCTGTTGGCCGCATCGCGTGCCATCGGAGAGACCATGATCGTGGTGATGGGGGCAGGGGCCGCGGCCCGTCTGGACCTGAACCCGTTCGAGGCCATGACCACCGTGACCGCCAAGATCGTCAGCCAGCTGACCGGCGACAGCGATTTTGCCAGCCCCGAGGCCTTGGTGGCCTTCGCACTTGGCATGACCCTGTTCCTTCTGACCTTGGGTCTTAACGTTCTCGCGCTCTACATCGTGCGCAAATATCGGGAGCAATACGAATGAGCGACGCAAGCCTTCAGAGCGGCCCCGAAATGGGCACGCCGCGCGCCAAAAGCTCGATCCTGCAACTGGACCAGCGCACCAAGAAACGTAACGCTGCCGAAGCCCGCTTCCGCGCCTATGGCATTGCCGCGATTGCCGTGGGTTTGGTGTTCCTGGTGGTCTTGATCACGTCGATCTTCTTCAAAGGTGTGGGCGCGTTTCAGCAGACCTTCATCACGCTGGATGTGGAGCTTTTGGAAAGTAAGCTGGACAAGACCGGTGAGCGGGACATCGAAAAGATCAAGAAAGTCACGACCTTTGGGTACAACCCTCTGATCGAAAACGCGCTGAAAGCGGCGATGGAAGAAGCAGGTGTCGACAACCCCTTCGCCAAGGGCAAGGATCTGCGCAAAATGCTGTCGTCGGGTGCCGCCGCCGACCTGCGCCGCTTCGTGATCGCCAACCCGGATCGCATCGGTGACACCGTCCAGTTCCGCCTATTGGCGTCGTCCCGCGTGGATGGCTATCTGAAAGACCGCGTGACCCGTGAAAGCCTTGCGCGTGACAAGAACCTGACGCCAGTGCATCTGGACGTGGTGGATCAGCTGAAAGGCGCGGGCGTTGTGGCGAAAAGCTTCAACCTTGGCTTCATCACCGGCGCGGATGCATCCGAAAGCCGGCCCGAGCAAGCGGGGATTGGTGTCTCGATGCTGGGCAGTCTTTATATGATGCTGGTTGTGCTGGCCTGTGCGCTGCCCATCGGGGTTGCGGCCTCGATCTATCTGGAAGAGTTCGCGCCGCAAAACTGGATCACGGATTTGATCGAGGTGAATATCTCGAACCTAGCCGCCGTGCCGTCGATCGTCTTCGGTATTCTGGGTCTGGCTGTGTTCATCCAGTTCGCGCATCTGCCGCAATCGGCCCCGCTGGTCGGTGGTCTGGTGCTGACCCTGATGACGCTTCCGACCATTATCATTTCGACCCGCGCGTCGCTGAAATCGGTGCCACCATCGATCCGCGAAGCTGCACTGGGTGTCGGTGCCTCGAAGATGCAAACCGTGTTCCACCACGTGCTGCCGCTGGCCATGCCGGGCATTCTGACCGGCACAATCATCGGTTTGGCACAGGCACTTGGTGAAACCGCACCGCTGCTTCTGATCGGGATGGTGGGCTATATCGCTTCGAACTATCCGGGCGGGATTATTGAAGGTTTCATGTCCCCGAACTCGGCCATGCCGGCCCAGATCTATGAATGGGCAAAACGCGCCGACCCCGCGTATTATGAGCGTGCCTGGGGCGGGATCATCATCCTTCTGGTCTTCCTGATGACCATGAACATCATTGCAATCATTCTGCGCCGCCGTTTCGAGCGCCGCTGGTAACAAGGGCTGCAGACATGAATGATATGACGAAAATCGAAAGGGCTCTTGAGATGAACGATATGAAAATCTCGGCCAAGAATGTGCAGGTCTATTACGGTGATACGCACGCGATCAAAGACGTCTCGGTCGAGATCGAAGACAAGACTGTTACCGCCTTCATCGGCCCGTCGGGCTGCGGCAAGTCGACCTTCCTGCGCTGCCTGAACCGCATGAACGACACGATTGATATCTGTCGCGTGGAAGGTGACATCCTACTGGATGGCGAAGACATCTATGACAAGCGCGTCGATCCGGTGCAGCTGCGCGCCAAGGTGGGCATGGTGTTTCAGAAACCCAACCCGTTCCCCAAGTCGATCTATGACAACATCGCCTATGGTCCGCGTATTCACGGTCTGGCACGCAACAAGGCAGAATTGGACGAGATCGTCGAGAAATCCCTGCGTCGCGGCGCCATCTGGGACGAGGTGAAAGACCGTCTGCATGCCCCGGGCACCGGCCTGTCGGGCGGTCAGCAGCAGCGTCTGTGCATCGCGCGCGCCGTCGCGACCGAACCCGAAGTTCTCTTGATGGACGAACCGTGCTCGGCCCTTGACCCGATTGCGACGGCACAGGTCGAGGAGTTGATTGATGAACTGCGCCAAAGCTATTCGGTGGTGATCGTCACCCACTCGATGCAGCAGGCCGCGCGTGTCAGCCAGAAAACGGCCTTCTTCCACCTTGGAAATCTGGTGGAGTACGACGACACGACCAAGATCTTCACCAATCCCGAAGATCCGCGCACTGAAAGCTATATCACCGGCCGTATCGGTTAAGCCCTTATACAGGCAGGAGAAAAGACATGATTGATCAACATATTGCATCCGCTTTCGACCGCGATCTGGAAGAAATTCAAGCCCACCTGATGAAGATGGGCGGCATGGTCGAGGACTCGATCCGCGAAGGCGCAAAATCCTTGAAACGCCGCGACGAAGAGCTGGCCGAGGAAGTCCGTCGTGCCGACAAGAAGATCGACGCGCTGGATATGCAAATTCAGGAAGAATGCGCCCGCGTGCTTGCGCTTCGTCAGCCGATCGCCTCGGACCTGCGCACCGTCCTGACGGTGATGAAAGTGGCCGCGAACCTCGAACGCATCGGTGACTATGCCAAGAATATGGCCAAGCGGACCACGGTTCTGGTGCATATGCAACCGATTGACGGTGCCTCGGGTGCGATCAAACGGATGGCGAGCGAAGTGCGCCTGATGCTGACGGATGCACTGGATGCTTATATCCGCCGGGACGAGGAACTGGCACAGGATGTGCGTCACCGCGATCTGGAAGTGGACCAGATGTATAACGCGTTGTTCCGCGAGTTCCTGACCTTCATGATGGAAGACCCGCGCAACATCTCATCCTGCATGCACCTGCATTTCATCGCCAAGAATATCGAGCGTATGGGAGACCATGTAACCTCGATTGCGGATCAGGTGATTTATCTGGTCAGCGGTGAACTGCCGGACGAAGCGCGTCCGAAGGGTAACTCGGCCAACTATGAATTGCCGGATGAAGGCGAAGACGAGGCCGAGGCATGACCACGGACAAGCCATGCGTGCTGCTGGTGGAAGACGAACCAGCGCAGCGCGAAATTCTGCGCTATAACCTGACGTCCGAAGGCTATGATGTCACTCTGGCCGAAAACGGCGATGACGCGCTGATCCTGATAGACGAGGTCATGCCCGATATGATCCTTCTGGACTGGATGCTTCCCGGTGTCTCGGGGATCGAGATTTGTCGCCAGATCAAAAGCCGCAAGGAAACCCGCGCCATTCCGGTGATCATGCTATCCGCGCGCTCGGAAGAGGTGGATCGCGTGCGCGGCTTGGAAACAGGGGCCGATGACTATGTGGTCAAACCCTATTCGGTGGGCGAACTTATGGCGCGCATCCGCACTCAGCTGCGCCGCACCCGTCCGGTGGCCGTAGGGCAAAAGCTGGAATATTCAGACATCGTGCTGGACGGCGAAAGCCATCGCGTCACACGGGCGGGGGTGCCGGTGAAGCTTGGCCCGACCGAATTCCGTCTGCTGACCACATTGATGGAAAAACCCGGCCGGGTCTGGAGCCGCGAGCAGCTTTTGGATCGCGTCTGGGGGCGTGATGTCTATGTGGATACGCGCACCGTGGATGTCCACGTGGGACGCCTGCGCAAAGCGCTGTGCCGCAATGGGGGCGATGACCCTTTGCGTACGGTGCGGGGCACCGGGTACGCTCTGGGCTGAGTGTCTAGTCAGCCCCAACATCTCTCGTCGCAGCGAAAATACTGCTCTGAAAACGCCTCCGAGAAATGAATTGTGCTGCGTGTCTGTGGCGGATGAATACAGCCTGAAATCAAGGTTCTAGTATGTTCCTCCGCCGTTTACTTACCCACTGTTCACTCGTGCGGAAGATACGCAACTTGCGCTACGCATAGAAATGCGTCGCAAATTTAGCTATTCTTTTAGATGGGGATTTAAATGGGTGTGCGATGCCAGGATTTGTCGAAGAGCGTTCGCGTTTTGAATTAAAGCATCTGAAACACGCCGGATCAGGGCGAAAAACCACCCGCGCTGTGCACGGTTTTCTGGCGCGCGCCTCACAAGGCGTGGCAAGGGCGGTACTGGAATGAGGGGCAACGCCCTCAACTCGTGGGCCAATTTCGAGCTAGCGCCCCCCGAAGAGATTTTCGACGCCGATGCATGGCTCGTGAAGAAGTGCATCGCGATTGTTCAGGGCGCGGGCATTCAGAGCTGGGATGACGCCAAGGCCTATGGACGCCACAGCTCGTATTTCTGTGCAACCCTCGTCGTCAGGTCAGCGCTTTGTGTGTCTGCAGCCATGAGGGGACTGCAGTCGTCAGAAGCGCAGGACTTTGATGTAAGAGCGCGCAATGCGGACCGTCTTCGCGTTGCATCAATAGCTTTTGGGCAAGCCAAAGAACGCATGCTTGCTTGCATCGCGGTGGCAGATCCAACCAAACAAGAAGTAGGTGCACTTGCAACGCAAGGCGCAATTTCCTCTAAGAATCTCGCAAATGGACGCTGTGCTGCGAAAGAGATTGCCAAAGCACGGCAAGACCTGGCGGATACACTGGTGGAAAAGGTTCAGGAAAACGCGAATGCAATTTGGAAGCAAAATCCGACGTTGAGCAAACGAGCTATGGCGGACTATCTGGCGCGTCTGGGGAAGGGACAGGGTCTTTCTACGGGAACCATTCGTCAGCGGATAAAGCAGCCGAAAGAGACATAAGTCACAGTGCCCGCCTGTGTACGTAATGTGATAGCATGTCGGGTGAAGCTATTGGCTGGCCTTTACCCTTTAAAGTAAGGGTAAGTGGCGGAGAGACAGGGATTCGAACCCTGGGTGGGCTTGCACCCACAACGGTTTTCGAGACCGCCCCGTTCGACCACTCCGGCACCTCTCCGCGGGGGTCTGTGGAGGGGGAGATAATTCGACCGCGCGGCATGTGCAACCACTTTTTTCACCTATTTTCAAAATGCTGGGGAAAACGTGATCGGCAACAACTTGGCAAGGGCAGTGCCCGGCGCTAGTCTTGGGGCAACAGCACTGTTGGAAAACATATATAAGCCTATGATAGTAAAAAGATTAATAGCTTTTACAGCGGCACTTGTCGTGACCGCGACAAGCGCATTTGCCAGCGACGAAGATCAAATCCGATCCTTTCTGAAGATCACCGGGTTTGATGTCGCGATTGAATCGATCCAACTGGGCGCGATGGCTGGGCCGGGAATGACTGGGGAAGACCCCGAAGTGTTTGGGCGACAATGGCAGGAGCTGGCCCGCGAGGTGTTCGAACCTGACGCAATGGTCGAAGATGCCATCGAAATGCTGGTCGCCGTTTTGCCGCAGGACGTTCTGGATCACGGCATGGCGTTCTACGAAAGCCCCTTGGGACAACGGCTGGTCGAGGTCGAGAACGAAAGCCATATGACGGATGACGCGGTGAAATACACCGAAGGCGCCGAGATTGTGGCCGAGCTTCTGGAAAGTGGCGATCTACGTGTTCAGCTTTACAAGGCGATGGGGGATGCAATTGGCTCGACCGATGTTGCGATCCGTTCGCTCATCGAAATTCAGGTTCGCTATTTGATGGCCGCGATGGCGGCAGGCGCCAGCGATCTGGAACTGGACGAGGATGATTTGCGCGGCATTCTGCAAAGCCAATCCGATCTGATGCGCGAAGGGATCGAAGAGAACTCGTTGGTGGCGAATGCCTATGCCTATCGCGCCATTGATGAGGCGGACCTGATCGACTATCTGGCGGCGCTGCAAGACCCGCGTATGGGGCAGGTCTATGAGATATTGAATGCCGTCCAGTTCGAGATTATGGCAAATCGCTATGAAACAATGGCCAGCCGGCTTGACGAACTTGCGCCCGAGACCGAGCTGTGACCTTGTTTTTCCAAACACTGCGGCGCGCTGGCGCGGCATTATTGCTGTGCGTACTCACTGTGGGCGCTGCAATTGCGTCGGATCAAACCCAGCGGTCGGACAAAGAGCGATTTGAGGATCTTTGGAATCTTCTGGGCATGCCAGAGATGGTTTCGATCCTGCATGATGAAGGTCTGGCCATGGCGTTGGACTCGGATATGGATCTTCTGGGGCATGACGGTGGCCCGCGGTGGGAAGGCGCGCTTCAGGCCATCTATGACGAAAAGACGCTGCAGGGTGAATTGCATGCGCAATTCGAGCACGAACTGGCGCAGGACCATGTCGTGGCGCTTTGCGAATTTTACGAGAGCGTGGAGATGCAACAGATCATCCGGAACGAGATCGCGGCGCGCCGTGCGTTTCTGGATTTGGAGTTCGAACAGCTTGCCCGCGATCGTTGGCTGCAAGGGGACACGTCAGACACTCTGGACGACACCATCCGGTACTATGTTGATCTGAATGACCTGATCGAACTGAACGTCATGGGCGCGCTCAATTCGAACTATGTTTTTCTGAACACGCTGAATCAAGCCTTGCCCGAAGCGTTGGGGCAGATGAGCGAGCAAGACATCCTGACCCATGTCTGGTCGCAAGAGGCGGACATCCGGAGCGACACCACGGAATGGATCTTTGCCTATCTGCACACGGCCTATGCGCCCATCGACAGCACCGCACTGGATCGCTATGTCGCATTTTCTGAAACGCCAGCAGGGCAAGCGCTGAATCATGCGCTGTTTGCGGCTTTTGACGCGGTCTATTTACGCTTGTCAGGCGATTTGGGCCGCGTCGTCGGCACCATGTCGCGCGAAGAAGAGCTGTAAGCCTTAGCTTTTCCCGGCGTCTATCTTCGCCAGCCCATCCAGCAATTCTGTCAGGTGCTCGGCATAGGGCTCCCACTTGCCGACCGAACTTTTGTAAAGCGGCTGGCGCACCTGCGCGACCGACAGAGTTTTCACATCGCGCTTGGTTTTGTGGAAGTCCAGACAGGCGTCTTCCCACTCCAGATCGCAGAACTTTAGAAGTTTGCGGATTTCGGTTTCCGGATCGTCGACCAGAGCCTCATAGGAAATTTCGTAAATCCGGTCCGGGGCAAGTTCGCGCCACAGATCAAGATATTCGGTGTACAGGCGATAGGTTTGGACCAATGCGGCCTGAGAATAGCTGTAGAGATGCAGACCGGCCACAAAGCGGTTCTTGAAGATGGACCACAGATTGTCACGTGGGTCACGGCGCAGGGCGACGATCTTGGCATTGGGCATGGCAAGCCACGCCAATGGCGCAATCTGATAGGTCGAGATCGTCTTATCCGTGATCCGATCCGCATTCGGCAGGCGGGTGTCGACGGCGTTCTGATAGGCGCGGCCAAGATCTTCCAGCTGCGCGTCCGTCATGTCACTGATATGTCCGCCTGCGCGGGCGACTTTCGCCACCTGTTCGAAGCCCAAGGGATGGAATATCCCCAGCTCATCCCCACCGGTTACCGTCGAATGGCTGGCAAGGATTTGTTCGACCAGCGTCGTGCCGGAGCGCGGCAGGCCGGTGATGAAGATGGTGCTGTTCTGCGCATAGCCACAGCTGCCAATGCGGTCTGGATCAAAGTCCTTCATGAACGCTTTGAAACGATCGAAATCACCTTGTTCCTTGGTCATGTCATGGGGGTGAAGACCAGCCATCACGTCGTTCGCACGCGACAGATAGGTCCAGGCAGCTTCGGCCTCTTTGTGGTCTTCCATCACCTTTGCAAGACCATACCCCAGATCAATCCTGGCCTCATCCGGCAGGTCAGGGTGATCCCACAGGTCTTTCATCTCGTCGATCAGCGGGTCATCTCTGTCCAGCTTTCGGCCCTGCGCGACCATGCGATAAACCCCGCCCGATCGGGCCCCACGTGCAATGGCGTCGCGCAGTACCTTTTCCGCGGCGTCGAAGTCACCGCTGCGTTGAAGCAGATTGGCGGCCAGTGTCACGACACGCAGGTGGTTCGGATCCGTCTGAAGCGCCGCATCAATGGCCTTGCGCGAGGCCTCGACATTGCCCAGCAGATTTTCCGCCATCGCGCGTAGCGCCAGCATCTCGCCTGTCGGGGCAGATTTAGCAGCCAGCGCGTCTAGATCTTCAAGCGTCCCGGCAGCATCTTCCAGCGTCAGACGCGCCTTGGCACGGGTGAACAACCCGGCAGCGTTATCGGGTACTTTTTTTAGCAGGGCATCTAGGCATTCGATCGCTTCACGCGGAGCATTGATGTCGGTGTAAACCAAGCCAAGGTTGCCAAGGACAATCGGGTTGTCGGGAATGATCCGACGAGCGTGCTCCAGAACCTTGCGGGCCTCGCTGCGCCGTGTTTGCTGCATCAAGAATTGCCCATATTGCGCCAGCGCCTCGCCATAGTCAGGATCGGCAGCCAGCGCAGTTTTGAAGGCTTCTTCGGCCTTGTCGGGCTGCCCCAAAGCGGCAAGTGCGACGCCGTGGACCATCGATACGGCTTCGTTTGCACCTCGCACCAGAAGCGCGCGAGCCTGCGCCTCAGCCTCTTTTGCACGGCCTGCATTCAGAAGAGCGGTCAGCGCGTCGATCTCGGCCTTGGAAGCGGTCTTGCTGACGCGTTTGGTGCTGGATCCGGATCCCTTCAAAACGGCTGTCAGTCTTTTCAACTCTGCTTGCGGCAGCTTCGCTTTCTTCAGCTGCTTGGCGACCATGGCGCGCGTTGACGCATCAAGGGTGAGCGCCAGATTAGAGTAGGCCCGCCAGACGGTGATTTCGGACGGGGCCAAGCGTGCCGCTGTGCCATAAGCTTTCAGAGCCGCGTCGGTTTGGCCCATCTGTTGATGAAGTTGCGCGATCTGAAACGGGACCTCGGCCCGGTTGGGCGCCATGGTCTGAAGCTGCGTCAGAACCTTCAGCGCCTCATCCGGCTTGCCTGATCGTGCAAGATTGCCTGCTTTTTGAAACAGGGCAGGGATCTGATTTGAGTTCAAAGGCAGCATGTCGGACCTATTCAGGCTGGAAAGGCATTCAGCACTTGGCTATTATGACCAGCACAGACCTGCAAGGCCCAGCCGGTGACCTTGAAAATAAGCATGATGCGCTTGTGTAAAAGTCTTGACTTTCAACCCGATCCACCCGATAAGCCGCCATTCCTGCCGGGATTTTCCCGTGCGGGGCTAGAAATCTATGTCCAAAACGCAAGTGGCGGATGCGCAGTTCGAGGCAATTGAAGGGATTGGCCCTTCGTCAAACACCGGCATAAGTCGGGGCCACAGGACGCGGATTATGAAGGAAGATCATATGTTTGCGGTTATGAAAACCGGCGGCAAGCAGTATAAGGTCCAGGCTGGCGACGTTCTGCGCGTTGAAAAGCTGGCGGCCGATGCTGGCGAGACAGTCCAGTTCAACGAGATTCTGATGGTCGGCTCGACTGTTGGCGCCCCCACCGTAGAAGGTGCTGGTGTACAGGCAGAAGTCATCGACCAGATCAAAGGCGAAAAAGTCATTCACTTCGTGAAGCGTCGCCGTAAGCACAGCTCGAAGCGCACCAAGGGTCACCGTCAGCAACTGACGCTGCTCCGCGTAACCGACATTCTGGAAAAGGGTGCCGACAAGTCGGGCGTGAAAGCTGCCATCGGTGCAGGTTCGGTATCGGGTGCTGCTGTTGCAGCGGCTGCTCCGGCCAAAGCGCCTGCAAAGAAAGCAGCTCCGAAGAAAGCCGCCAAGGCAGAAGCACCCGCTGGTGCTGACGATCTGAAAAAGCTGTCGGGCGTTGGCCCCGCGCTTGAGAAGAAACTGCTGGACGCTGGCATCACCACCTTTGCTCAGATCGCCGCTTGGGGCGAAGCTGATATCGCTGAGTTCGACGAGAAACTGTCGTTCAAAGGCCGTATCGAGCGTGAAGGCTGGGTAGAGCAGGCCAAAGAACTGGCCAACGGCTAACAAGAGCTAAGGAGAGATAGCATGGCACATAAAAAAGCAGGCGGTTCATCCCGTAACGGCCGCGACTCAGCCGGTCGTCGCCTTGGTGTAAAGAAATACGGTGGTCAGGTTGTGATCCCGGGCAACATCATCGTGCGTCAGCGCGGTACCAAGATGTGGCCGGGTGACAATGTTGGCATGGGCAAAGATCACACCATCTTTGCAACCAGCGAAGGCACCGTCAAATTCCACAAAGGCCTGAAAGGCCGCACCTTTATTTCGGTTCTCCCAGTGGCGGAGGCCGCTGAGTAAGCCGAACCTAACGAGGTTGTGAAATTTCAGGGGCCGGCTGTGATAGCCGGCCCCTTTTCTTTTTGTTTGTAGTACTTACTTGCCTGTTCATCCAACGTTCATACGAACGCCCTAAAAGCGCCAGAAACGCGGAATACGTTATGGCCTTCACGGGAAGAACGGACGGTGCATTCAGCGCTTTTCAGAGGAGGGAAAGCCATGAAGCATGTAGATATCAGAACTCAGCCGACCATTCAGGCGGAACGTTTTGTGCTGCGCCCTGTACGGCAATCCGATCTTGGGGCTTTGGTCCTGTCTGTCTCGGACAAACGGGTGGCCGAGGCCACGCGCTCGATCCCGCATCCGCTTCCGCCGGGTGTAACCGAAGCATTTATTGATCGTGCTCTGGCCGAGGACCGGAACGAGGATGTCTGGGTCATGGACAGTTTGCGTGAAGATCAAGATGACGTTCTGGGCGTGATTACGCTGAACGCGCTGGATCGTGGGCAAAGCCAGTTGGGCTATTGGGTCGCGCCGGGGTTCTGGAACTCGGGCATAGCGTCGGAAGCCGTCTGTGCGCTGATCGAGGCGAACCCTCAGAATAACAGCACCATCTTTGCAGAAGTCTTTCAGGATAACCCGGCCTCCGCCCGTGTGCTGACCCATGCAGGGTTCGAGTATATTGGCGACGCGGAAAGCCATTCGGTGGCGCGCGGCGCCAATGTTCCGACCTGGACGTACGTCAAAAAGATGGCGTAACGCTTTGCCATGGAACACAATATTCAGATCAGGACGGCGCGGTTTACGCTTCGTCCCCTGACGCCCGATGACGGTGATCAGGTGGTTGCGCTGCTTGATGATATCGAGGTGGCGCGCTGGCTGACGGTTGTGCCGCATCCCTACACGCGGGCGGATTTTGATGGGTTTCTGGACTATCTCGCCAGCTCCAATCCGCTAGGTGGATTGGCCATCGACGAGGGTGGCGAGGTTTTGGGCGTGGTCGGACTTGACCCGACGCTCGGCTATTGGCTGGGGCGCAAGCATCATGGCCGGGGCGTCATGCGCGAAGCCGCTGGTGCTTTGATTACGCAAGTTTTTGCGACCACGGATCTTGACCAGATTGGCTCGGGCCACTTCACGGGCAACCACGCTTCGCGCGCGGTGCTAATGGGGCTGGGGTTTAAGGATACCGGGAAGACCGAAAAGGCGCATTGCGTGTCGCGCAGTTGTGACGAAGTGCTGATCAAGCTCAGCCTGTCGCGTCCCGATTGGGAGGCAAGGCAGTGAAAACGTGCCTTGTCAGTGAACGCCTGACCATGCGGCGCTGTCAGCGCTCTGATTTCGATGCCTTGTATGACCTTGTCTCGGACATTGACGTCGCGCGCATGACAGCGACATGGCCCCATCCCGCAGATCCCAATCTGACGCGCGAACGGTGCCAGCCGTTTGATCCTGCACATGGCATGGTGGGCGTGGTCTTGCTGGAGGGCACGCTGGTCGACCATTGCCGGGCAACCTATGACTGGCCGATCATCCGCGCCGATGCGTTTTCGGACAATCCCGCCTCGGCCCATGTCTTGAAAAAGCTGGGCTTTGAAGAGCTTGATGGCAGTACGGGCCACAGTGTCGCACGGGACGGATGCGCTCCATTGCGTGTTTTTCAGCTTTTGCGACCAGAAAGCTGATCCAATTGCCCTTGCTGCAGGCTCTGGACTTGAGCCTCGGCCAATTTCCCTCTATCGCCTGTGACATAACAGAAAGGCGCGCGTCATGAAGTTTCTCGATCTAGCAAAGGTCTATATCCGGTCCGGTTCGGGCGGGTCTGGCTGCGTGTCGTTCCGGCGCGAGAAATACATCGAATATGGTGGCCCGGACGGCGGCGATGGCGGGCGCGGCGGTGATGTTGTGGTCGAGGTTGTCGACGGCCTGAACACCCTGATCGATTTCCGCTATCAGCAACACTTCTTCGCGGGCAATGGCATCCCCGGCATGGGCAAGCAGCGCACAGGTGCGGATGGCGACGACATTGTACTTCGCGTGCCAGTAGGCACAGAGATTCTGGACGAGGACGAAGAAACCGTCATCGCCGACATGACCGAGGTCGGTCAGCGCGTGGTCATTGCCAAGGGCGGCAATGGTGGCTTTGGCAACCTACACTTCACCAGCTCGACCAACCGCGCACCACGTCGCGCCAATCCCGGCCTTGCTGGCGTTGATCGCACGATCTGGCTGCGCCTGAAACTGATCGCGGATGTGGGTCTTTTGGGGCTGCCGAATGCGGGCAAGTCGACTTTCCTTGCTGCGACCTCGAATGCGCGGCCGAAGATTGCGGATTACCCGTTTACCACACTGCACCCCAATCTGGGTGTTGTGGGCGTGGATGGGGTCGAGTTCGTTGTGGCCGACATTCCCGGCCTGATCGAAGGCGCGTCCGAAGGCCGTGGGCTGGGCGATCTATTCCTGGGTCACGTCGAACGCTGCGCCGTGCTGCTCCATCTGGTTGACGGCACCGCCGAGGATGTGGTTGCCGACTGGCAGACCATCATCACCGAGATCGAAAACTATGGCGACATTCTGGGCGACAAGCCCCGCGTGACCGTTCTGAACAAGATCGACGCGCTGGATGACGATGAACGGGCCGAGAAATTGGCCGCTTTGGAAGAAGCTGTCGGTGGTCCGGTGATGCTGATGTCGGGCGTGGCCCAGCAAGGTACGACAGATGTTTTGCGCGCGCTGCGCAAGGAAATCTCGGAAGATCGCATTCGGCAAAAGCCGCAAGAGGAAGAAGAGACGTGGCAGCCCTGAACACGGCAAAACGTGTCGTTGTCAAAATCGGCTCGGCACTGTTGGTGGACGCGAAAACCGGTGCGTTGAAAGCGGATTGGCTAGGATCGCTCTGTGCGGATGTGGCGGCGTTGAAAGCGCGCGGTTCGGACGTAATTCTGGTCTCTTCAGGCTCGATCGCGTTGGGCCGGGGCGTGCTTAGCTTGCCCATGGGGGCGCTGTCGCTGGAACAATCTCAGGCTGCCGCCGCTGTAGGTCAGATCCGGCTGGCGCGCGCGTATGAAGAGGCTTTGGCCCCGCTGGGTGCTACCACCGCACAGGTTTTGGTGACACTCGAGGACAGCGCGGATCGCCGCCGTTATTTGAACTCGCGTGCAACGCTCGAGACACTTCTGTCGCTGGGCGTGGTGCCGATCGTGAACGAAAACGATACGGTTGCGACCGACGAAATCCGCTTCGGTGACAATGACCGCCTGGCCGCGCAGGTGGCTGTGACGATCGGAGCGGACCATCTGGTGCTCTTGTCGGATGTCGATGGGTTTTATTCCGGTAATCCCAAGGATGACCCGACGGCCACGCGCTATGACGTGATCGACGAAATCACACCGCAGATCGAGGCGATGGCCGGCGACGCTGGTACCGGCCTGTCGAAAGGCGGGATGAAAACCAAGGTCATGGCCGCAAAAACCGCGACTGGGGCAGGGTGCGATATGACGATCACCGAAGGCTCGCGGATGAATCCGCTGGCATCGTTGATCGAAGGCGCAGCAGCAACGCTGTTCACCGCACGTACTACGCCGAAAGCTGCGCGCAAGCATTGGATCGCGTCGATGAAACCTCAGGGCGTGCTGGTGCTGGATGACGGCGCGGTACAGGCGCTGCGATCCGGAAAGTCGCTGTTGGCGGCGGGTGTCACGGATGTGATCGGTGCGTTCATGCGCGGCGATCCCGTGGACATTCAGGGCGCAGATGGCACACACCTAGGCGCGGGACTTGCAGGCTATACGGCAGATGAAGCGCGCGCGATCAAAGGGCAGCGGTCCGATCAGATCGAACGCATTCTGGGTCATCCGGGCCGCGCGGCCCTGATTCACCGGGACGATATGTCCCTTTAAAACAGCAAGATACAAGACCACCTTAACGGAGAAAGCAAGATGAGCGACGACATCAAAACCATGATGACCGACATTGGCACCCGCGCCCGCGCGGCCGCACGTGACCTTGCTTTCGCGCCAGCCGAGGCCAAGGAAAAGGCCTTGATGGCCGCGGCCGATGCCTGCTGGGAACGTCGTGCCCAGATCATCGCAGCCAACGAAAAAGACATGGAGTTTGGACGCAATAAAGGTCTGTCGGACGCGATGATGGACCGTCTGATGCTGGATGAAGACCGCATCAAGGGTATGTGCGACGGACTGCGTGCCGTAGCCGCGCAAGATGACCCGGTCGGCGAGGTGATGGAGGAATGGGACCGTCCCTCGGGCCTGAACATTCGCCGCGTGCGTACCCCGTTGGGTGTAATTGGTGTGATCTACGAAAGCCGCCCCAATGTGACCGCAGATGCGGGTGCGCTGTGCCTGAAGGCCGGGAACGCGGTGATCTTGCGTGGTGGCTCGGAGAGCTTTCATTCGGCAGGGCTGATCCATGAATGTCTCCAGGATGGACTGCGCGCCGCAGATCTGCCCGAGGACGCCATTCAGTTGATCCCGACCCGCGATCGCGCCGCGGTCAGCGAGTTGCTGACCATGACGGACCATGTAGACGTAATCGTACCGCGCGGCGGTAAAGGGCTTGTTGGTCTGGTCCAACGCGAGGCCCGCGTGCCGGTTTTCGCCCATCTGGAAGGCATCGTGCATATCTATATCGACAAGGATGCCGACGTCGAAAAGACCCGGAACGTGGTGATGAACGCCAAGACTCGCCGGACCGGGATTTGCGGCTCGGCCGAGTGCCTGCTGATCCACCGCGGTGCGCAGGAATTGGGGCAGGCGGTGATCGATGATCTGATGGCCGCCGGGGTTGAAGTGCGCGTAGGCGAAGGTTTGACAGGCAGTGTCGCTGCAACCGAAGACGATTGGGGAACCGAGTATCTGGACAGCATCATCGCCGCCAAGCTGGTCGATGATGTGGACGGCGCGATTGACCATATCAACCGTTATTCCTCGTCTCATACGGATGCGATCATGACGGAAAATGATGCGACCGCGGATCACTTCTTTACGCGTCTGGACAGCGCGATCCTGATGCGCAATGCCTCGACCCAGTTTGCCGATGGCGGCGAGTTTGGCATGGGGGCCGAGATCGGGATCGCGACCGGCAAGATGCATGCACGCGGCCCGGTGGGCTCCAAGCAATTGACTTCGTTCAAGTATCTGGTCGTGGGTGACGGCACCACACGCGCCTGAGTTAAGAAGCCGCCCTAAGGGGCGGCTTTTTCGTTCAGAAGGTCAGGTCGATGGAGTGATCTGCGGTCCGAACCGTGGCCGAACGGTCTTGCCGTTGCAATTCCGGCCGAACCAAAGCGAAATGGACCTGAGCTGGCGGGACCTCAACGTCAGGATTACCTGCCGACAGCAAAGCCCACAGATCAGGATTGATGTTCAAGCGTTCGCCCTGCGCGGACATCTGCCAGCGCCCACCCGCGCGTGACACCGTCAGGTGACCACCCCACGGCATCGCGCTTTCAAAACACTGCAGCGCGAGGAAGGCCAGCTTGACCTCGGCCCGTGGCAGATCACCTGCGGGTTGCCAATTGATGTTGATCTTGCGCCCATCGACGCCGGGGGCCAGCACCGCGCGGATTTCCTTCTCGGACAGCGATTGGCCGTCTGCCGCAGCGCCAAACGCCACGCGGAAAAAGCGGATCCGCAAGTTTGCGTTGGTCACGCTCTCTGCAATCAGCGCCATTTCGGGGCTATCCCCCATGCCAGAAAGCTGCAACAGCTCTACCCCATTGCCGATCGCGCCCAAAGGGCTGATAAGGTCATGGCAGATACGGGATCCGATCAACGCGGTCAGGTCGCGGTCTTGTTTGGTCATGTTTGAAGCCTGATAGGGATGAGTGTCATGGGAATTGGATCACTTCTTGAGCCGGGAATGTTGGTGCGTCACCCGCAAAAAACCGATTGGGGGCTGGGGCAGGTGCAATCCAATATCGGTGGACGCGTCACGGTGAATTTTGAGCACGCCGGGAAGCAGGTGATCATGATTGAACATGTTGACTTGATGCCTGTATTTACGCCTCCTGAACGCTAAGGTGCCGCGCGGATGCCCATTGCGCGTCCGGTGTCTGAGCCATATGAGCTGAACAAGGTTATCAAATGGTTAATCCGAATGACTGCGCCCGATTTTGAACTGAGACTGGCCCAGAGTGACGCAGATCTGATCGCAGCACAACGGCTGCGTTACGATGTCTTTGTGCGTGAATTGGGCGGGGATGGTCCTTTGGTGGACCACGAAAACGGGTTGGAGCGTGATGCGTTTGATCCGTTTTATGATCATTTGATCCTGTTTGATCACGCCCGCGACGGGTCCCCTGCGGTTGGGGTGTACCGGCTGCTGCATGGGGACAAGTTGAACACGCCTGACGGGCCAGGCCATTTCTATTCTGAAGCCGAGTATGACCTCCGCATCTTGAAAGACTCGGGCCGTAACCTCTTGGAATTGGGGCGGTCTTGCCTGCATCCGGATTATCGTGGCGGGGCGGCGATGATGCATCTATGGGGCGGATTGGCCAAATATGTCGAGGAACATGGGATTGAGATCCTGTTCGGCGTGGCCTCGTTCCATGGGACGGATATTGATGCACTGAAGGCGCCTCTGTCCTTGCTGCATCACCGTCACCTTGCGCCCAAAGCCATCCGCGCTCGCGCGCAGCCAGACGTGTTTCAACCGATGGATCTGATGCCGGAAAGCGACATCAACCGGCCCGCTGCCATGCGCGCGGTTCCGGCACTAATCAAAGGCTATCTCCGCCTTGGCGGTTTCGTAGGAGAGGGCGCGTTTGTCGATCATGTCTTCAACACCACCGATGTCTGCCTGATCATCGACATGTCCTTGGTCAATGAGCGATCAAGAGCGATCTATGCAGGAGCTAAAAAATGAATGCGACATGGCAGGGCGGGAACGAACCGCACGCGTTTCACCCCACGAAATTAGAGTATTTGCGTATTGTTCGGCGCGGATTGCCACTTGGCATTCTGGTCTTTGGCGGTTTGATCTTGCTATTGCTGGTACGGCTGTTTGAACGCCCGATTTTTGGCACGCAGCGGCCAGTTACGCCACGTATTACGCAGTTCGTATGTCGCAACGCCTTTCGGATCCTCGGCATTCGGTTCACGACGAATGGACAGCCGATGCGCCAGAAGGGGGCGGTGGTGGCCAATCACGCAGGATGGCTAGACATATTCTCGCTGAACGCGCGCAAACGGGTGTATTTCGTGTCGAAATCCGAAGTCGCGGGTTGGCCCGGTATTGGCTGGCTTGCGCGCGCGACGGGGACGGTGTTCATCAACCGCGACCGGAAAGAGGCGCAAAGTCAGATCGAGGTCTTCCGCACCCGTCTGATGGCCGGACATAAGCTGCTCTTTTTCCCCGAAGGGACGTCCTCGGACAGTCAGAGGGTTTTGCCCTTTAAATCAACACTCTTTGCTGCGTTCTTTACGCCTGACCTGCGGGATTTCATGTGGGTGCAACCCGTCACAATTCGCTATTTCGCGCCGGAAGGCCGTGACCCTCGTTTCTATGGTTGGTGGGGCGATATGGAGTTCGGGCCGCATTTGCTGCAGACCTTGGCTGTGAGGCGCCAAGGGCAGGTCGAACTGGTCTATCACCAACCGGTGAAGGTGTCGGAGTTCAAAGGCCGAAAAGAATTGGCCGCCCATTGCGAGGCGGCCATTCGTGAAGGTCTTGGCGATTTGAACGTCGAACGTTAACCGTTCATTGCCGCCAGCAAGCGGTGCAGCGTGGCCGAGGGATCCTCGGTGCGCCAGATCTCTTCTCCGATGGCAAAGAAATCGGTGACCGGGGCAAGGGCGCGGATCGTGTCTTCATCCAACGCGCCTTCTGCGACCACAGGCACTTCGATCATCTGGCTCCACCATGCAAACAGGTCATGTTCTGCGCGGGTGCCGTCACCCAGCGGGGTCGACCCAGCGGGGCCAAAGCTGACGTAATCCGCGCCAGTTTCGCCTGCGTTCATCCCGTCATGACGCGAGGCGGCGCAGTATGCGCCCACGATCGCATCTGCGCCCAGATCGTCGCGGGTCTTGCGTACGCGACGCGCGCCGTCGCCCAGATGCACACCATCCAGCCCCAGACGCTCGACCAGCAGCGCGTGTTCTGCGATCACGATCGGCACGTCGCGGGCATGGGCGACCTCGCGACAGGCGTCAGCGGCGCGCGTGATGCGGTCTTCGTCCGTGGTGGCCAGCGACAGGCGCAAGCAGGCGGTGTCGAATGTATCCAGCACCTTGGCCAGCTCGGTGGGAAAGCGCGACAGCTCGATCTCGGGCGGCGTCACAAGATAAAGCTGGGGGCGGTCCATTTCAGTATCGGACATCTGCGCGATCCTCTTTGTTCTGTCTGAAAGGCTTCATAGCCGGGTTTGGCGCTATTGCAAGCGTAGGCGTTACTTTGCGGGCAGGGAGGAGACGAAATCGACGGCCAGACGCAATAATTCGGCGCGGGTGTCGTCATCCGCCATTGCCTCTTCACCCGCGTCGATGAACCCGCCCATCGGGCGCCCTGTGAAATCCATCTTGCGGGCGCCGGGTAGGGCAAGCGCTTGTGTCTCATGCTCTTTTCCCACCCGGTACATCGCGCCGACCTTGTGCACACCGCACAGCATGTTGCCGTTCAGCATGAAGGCAATACCGCCGAACATCTTCTTTTCCACCAGATCGGGACGGTCGCCCAGATCGTCTTTGAGGATTTCATAAAGACCGCTGTCATAAGCCATGGGGAAGCTCCTGCTTGCCGAATGATCCTGCTCAGCGTATCACGCGCCCGACCAATTGAAAGAGAATGCCGCAATGGATACCCCCGAGACCCCGCTGGGACCACAGCCTGAAATCGTACTGGTACGCCCTCAGATGGGGGAAAACATCGGCGCGGCAGCCCGTGCGATGCTCAATTTCGGGTTGGAGCGGATGCGGATCATCGCGCCGCGTGATGGCTGGCCGAACCAATCCGCCGTTGCAATGGCCTCGGGTGCGGGACGGGTTCTGGATGCGGCAGGGGTCTATGACACATTGGCCGAGGGGATCGGCGATTGCGACTATGTCTATGCGACGACTGCGCGGTCGCGCGATTTGGCGAAACCGGTGCTGAGTCCCGAACGCGCCATGGAGGAAGCCCGCCAGATGCGCCTTCAGGGCAAGAAGGTCGCCGTGCTGTTCGGCCCGGAGCGTACGGGTCTTGAGAATGATGAGGTCGCGCGGGCGAATGCCCTGATCTCGGTCCCCGTGAACCCGGAATTCGCATCCCTGAACCTAGCGCAATGCGTGCTTTTGACGGCCTATGAATATCGTCGCCAAAGCCACGAGACCGCGCATCATGTGATGGAATGGGCCAGCAGCGACCCCGCAAGCGCGATCGAGGTCGAAAAGCTAGCCGAGCACTATGAAAAGCGTCTGGACGAGGCAGGATATTTCTTCCCCGAGACCAAGGCGGAAGTGATGAAGATCACGCAACGCAATATGTGGAGCCGTCTGAACCTGAGCCGTCTGGACGTTCAGATGTTCCATGGAATTTTGCGTCAGCTATTGCGCAACAAGGATTAATCTGCGCGGCGAGCCGCGACGATCCATAGTGCCATAAAAACCAATGACCCAACGGCGTTGAAGTTGGCCATGGTAATGTCCAGTGCCTCAATCGGGATCATGTCGGACAGGCGCCACGGGATTTCGTCACAGCGGATCAGCGGGGCGGCTTGGATCTGCGCCAGCAGGTCGTCGACCGACAAGTTGCCTACACCTCCGCCAGAGCAAGACGACGGACCCTCCCACAATTTCCGCTCGACACCAGAGTGGTAGAAGCCAAGTCCGGCGGACACAGCCATGTTCAGCGCGCCCACCCAGCGCAGAAGGTGCATTTTGGTGGCCAGTGCGGCACCACCCAGTGCGATCGCAATCGCGTGGGGCCAGCGCTGCCACAGGCACATTTTGCACGGCGCGTATCCCAAAGCCTGAAAGATGAAGGCCCCCGCCAGAATGCTGGCCGAAGCCAGAGCGGCTGCGATGATTAGGGTTTTGGTCGAAAGACGGTCAAGAATGCTCATAGAAATTTCACCACATAGAAACCGCCGACAAGCAGCAGGCAGAACAGAGAAAACATCAGGCCCAGCCTGCGTTCGATGAAGTCACGGATCGGCGCGCCGAATTTCCACAGCAAGCCTGCCACGATGAAGAAGCGCAGTCCGCGGGCGATGATACTTGCCACCATAAAGACGGCGAAGTTCAGCCCGGTCGCGCCCGACAGGATCGTGATGACCTTATAGGGGAAGGGGGTGACGCCCGCGATCAGGACGGCCCAGGCACCCCATTCATTATAGCGCGTGGCGAATTCGTCGAAATAGGCGTCCTTGCCGTAGAACTCTAGCACGGGACGTCCGACGGTCTCGAACATGCCCCAGCCGATGTAATAGCCGAACATGCCCCCCAGAACCGAGGCGACCAGCGCGACACCTGCGATCACGAACGCGCGCGAGGGGCGGGCGATGATCATGGGAATCATCAGTACATCTGGCGGGATCGGAAAGACCGAGCTTTCCAGAAAGGCCACCACCGCCAGCGCCCAAAGCGCGTGGGGCGTGTTGGCCAGACCCATCGTCCAATCGTAAAGTCGTTTAACCATGCTCGTGCCCTTTATTCTTGTACCTGACGAAACATGCGCGTGGCCCAAGGTCAAGAGAGCTGTTCTTGATGTCAGTGATTAGGGCGGTAAACTGACTGGAATAGTGCGTTGGTGCCAAAGTCGCCGAGTTTGTATCTGTGGCGCGGGTACCCTTCGTCAAACATCACATCTCAAAGTGTTTAGGTTACTGGTTCACACGGGGCTGAGAGCATTGATGTGTGCGCCATCGTGACATGTACGTTATGAAATCTGTGATTCCTTTCGGTTCATTATGTGATCCGGGGTGTAGATTCCGATAAGCGAAATAACAGTCCGTTTGCAGTAAAATCGTAGAAATACTCTTATTCTAGATACAATGTTGCGAACGCAACGAATATTGTTTACACAAATTTCAGCGACAGGATCAACAAAGCCGACCGGGTGGTCAAAAAAGCTTGCACGAGTCAGCCGAGCCTGTTTGTATTGTCGTCAATTGTCGGGGCAGGTGCCTTGGCAGCTGAAACACACTCGCGTTGGGAGGAAGCGATATGAAACTTACCATGAAAGCCACCTTGGCAGGTGCCTTTGCACTTGGACTGAGTGCAACCGCCAGCTTTGCACAGGACGTCACGCTGCGCTGCCAGCACTTCCTGCCGCCGAAGGGCTCGACCCCGCTGTACTTCATGGCGCCGTGGGCCGAGAAGATCGAAAAAGACTCGGGTGGCCGCATCAAGGTTGAACTCTATCCGGCTATGCAGCTGGGCGGTAAGCCGCAGGCTCTGTATGACCAGATCCGTGATGGCGTGATCGACTGTGGCTGGGCGCTGCCCGCATACACCCCGGGCCGTTTCCCGGAAGCTGAAGCCTTTGAACTGCCCTTCATGACCTCGCGCAATGCAGCTGCGTCGTCGAAAGCCGCTTGGGAGTTCTCGGAAAAGTACCTGATGGAGCGTATGGGCGACGTCAAACTGTTGGCTGTTCACGTACACGGCCCGGGCGTTATCCACAAAAAAGGCGAGCCGGTTGCAGCTCTGTCGGACTTTGAAGGTCTGAAACTGCGCGGTCCGTCGCGTCAGGCAAACACCCTGTTTGAAACGCTGGGCGCAACGCCGGTTGGCATGCCGCTCCCGACCTTCCCGGAAAGCCTGTCGAAAGGCGTTGTTGAAGGTGGTGTAATTCCGTGGGAAATCGTACCGCCGCTGAAAGTGCATGAACTGGCAGACAGCCACACCGAGATCCCCGGTGACCGTTCGCTGTACAACACCTTCTTCATCTGGGCGATGAACAAAGACACCTATGCCGGTCTGCCGGATGACCTGAAAGCCGTCATCGACGCAAACTCGGGTCTGGAAGCTTCGGCTTGGGCAGGCGCTTCGTTCGATAAAGGTGACGTCATCGGCCGCGAGATCGTTGCAGGCACTGACAACAACATCCACGAACTGGACCCGGCTCTGGTGGCTGAAATCCGCGCAATGGGTGACAAGCAAGTTGAAGCTTGGGCTGCTGACATGACCTCGAAAGGTCTGGACGGCGAAGGTATGGTCGCACTGGCGAAAGAGCTGGTTGCTAAATACTCGGACCAGTGATCTGGTAACACACACAGCTCCGGGTGGCCTGTTGGGCTGCCCGGAGTTTTTCTTTGAAGCAAGGGCATCAAGGCCCGTGCTGAACGGTTAGAAGGGGGAAGGTCGTGGCGATCGCGAAATCTGCCGAGCTCCGGGTGGGGCGTATCATGGAATTCCTGAGCCGCTGGATGGCGTATTCGGGGGGTGCCGTTCTGGTTGGCATCGCAATGACCACAGTGGTGTCGATCATCGGGCGGGCATTGTCGGGCTATGGTCTGGCACCGGTCAAAGGCGACTTCGAGATCGTCGAGATGGGCTGCGCTGTTGCCGTCTTTGCCTTCATGCCGTGGTGTCAGTTCAAACGCGGCCACGTGACCGTTGACATCTTCATCACGCGCCTTCCCGAACGTATTCAGGCGCTTCTGGGCTTCATCGGCGACGTGTTCCTGACCGGGGCCGCCTTCATCATCCTGTGGCGTCTGTGGCTGGGCTTTGGCGAGAAGTTTCCCTTCGGATCTGACGCTATCCGCAGCGTCTTTGGCATGGGGTCAAAGCCCTTTTTCGCCGAAAGCACTTACGAACTGGAAGTTCCCCTGTGGATCCCCTTCGGCATGTGCCTGATCGGCGCGGCATTCTTCCTTGTGGTCGCTATTTACACGATGTGGCGATCCTTCAACTGGGTTCTTGACGGTAAGGAACAACGCGTATGACCGGTATCGAACTTGCGATTGTCGCCTTTGCATTGATGCTTCTGGCGATCTTCCTGCGCCTGCCCATTGGTCTGGCCATGGGTCTGACCGGCTTTTTTGGCATCTGGTATATGATGGGACGTCCATCGGTCACGCTGAGCCAGCTGAAAACGCTCTCGTATGACACGTTCTCAAGCTATTCGTTGTCGATTGTGCCGCTGTTCCTCTTGATGGGGCAATTCGCGACCAAGTCAGGTATGTCCGGTGCGCTGTTTAACGCGGCCTCGGACTGGCTGGGGCACCGCAAGGGCGGTGTGGCGATGGCGGCTGTTGGCGCCTGTGCCGGCTTTGGCGCGGTCTGTGGCTCGTCTCTGGCAACTGCGTCGACCATGGGGCAGGTGGCTTTGCCCGAGATGCGTAAACGCGGCTACTCCGACGCACTGTCGACTGGTGTTCTGGCCGCAGGCGGCACATTGGGCATTCTGATCCCGCCGTCGGTTATTCTGGTGATCTACGCAATCCTGACCGAGCAGAACATCGTGAAGATGTTCATCGCGGCACTGGTGCCGGGTATTCTGGCCGCGCTTGGCTATATGTTGACCGTGGCCGTGATGGTTCGGATTAATCCCGACAGCGCCACCACCGCAGAGCGCGTTCCCTATACTGAGCGCTTCAAGACGCTTCTGTCGATCTGGCCGGTTGTGGTGATCTTTGGCCTTGTGATGGGCGGGATCGCAGGCGACTGGAACTGGTCGAAAGTTGGCGTTCAGGCGCTGTTTACCCCGACCGAAGGTGCCGCTGTTGGTGCCGTTGCCACGGGTCTTTACGGTGTGATGACCGGGGGGCTGACTTGGAAAGGCTTCTTGGACAGCGTACTGGCCACCGCTCAATCCACCGCGATGATCTTCTTCATCGTTCTGGGCGCGCAGATCTTCAACTCGTTCTTGGCCTTTACGCAAGCCCCGCAGATGTTGGCTGAATGGGTGACCGCACAGGGCTATGCGCCTTTGCTGGTGTTGACGCTGATGCTGATCGCCTATCTGGTCTTTGGTTGCGTCATGGACAGCCTGTCGATGATCCTGCTGACCATTCCGATCTTCTATCCGATCATCGAGGTCTTGGACTTTGGTCTGACCCCGGAAGAGGCCGGCATCTGGTTTGGCATCCTCGCCCTGATCGTGGTTGAGGTTGGATTGATCACGCCGCCGGTTGGGATGAACCTGTTCATCATCAACTCGATGGCCCGCGACATCCCGATGAGTGCGACCTATCGCGGCGTGGCGCCCTTCGTCCTATCCGACCTGATCCGTGTCGTGGTTCTGGTGGCTTTCCCGGGCATCACGCTCTGGCTGGTCGGCGTCTTGTTCTGACGACAAAAAATAGCACGGGGCAGGGTCGGAAATGCCGTTGACCTTGCCCCGTTGCTTGGATATCCAAACCGAACAGTGCCCAAGTGGCGGAATGGTAGACGCAGGGGATTCAAAATCCCCCGCCTTCACGGGCGTGTGGGTTCGAGTCCCACCTTGGGCACCAATTTCCCGCCGAATTCGTGATACATGACTGCCGGTGGCTGACCGGAGCATGCTATGCGCGAAACATCCAAAGATTTCAATTCGTTGAGCCGTGCGGCCGAGCTGTTGCACCACCGCGGGCAAGGGCTGTCGAAAGGCGATCCGATCGCGCTTCCGATCACCACAAGCTCGATGTTCCATCTGCCCGGGGATCCCGCAGACACGCCCGGCTATGGGCGCGTGGACAATCCTACATGGGAGGCTCTGGAAGACGCGTTGGCCATTTTGGAAGATGCACCCTGCGTAGCGCTTCCGTCAGGGATGGCGGCCATTTCTGCCGCTCTTTTTGCAACGCTGGGGGCAGGCAAGCGCCTGCTGGTGCCGTCGGATGGGTACTATGTGACGCGCGTCCTGTCGTCCGAGTTTCTGGCCGTGTTTGGCGTAGAGGTCACAGAACGCCCAACCGCTCGGTTTGCCGAGGGTGGATTTGACGGGTTTGACGTTGTCTTCATCGAAACGCCGTCCAATCCCGGTCTTGATCTGTGTGACATTCAGGCCATCTGTTCCGCGGTGCGCTCTGCCGGAGGGATCAGCATCGTCGACAACACCACTTTGACCCCATTTGGACAACGCCCGCTGGATCTTGGTGCGGATGTTGTTGTTGCCTCGGACACCAAGGCACCGGGTGGGCACTCGGACCTTCTGATGGGCCATGTGGCAACGCGCGATGCAGCGCTGTTGGCGCGGGTGAAAGATTGGCGAAAGATGTCTGGTGCGATCCCGTCGCCACACGCCGCGTGGGCGCTCTATCGCGGGCTCGAGACGCTGGAGCTGCGCTTTTCCCGCATGTGCGACACGACCGAAGTGATCGCCCCGGTCCTGGCCGCGCACCCTGCCGTTCAAACAGCGCGCTTTCCGGGCCTTCCGACAGACCCATCGCACAATTTGGCCGCGACGCAGATGACCCGGTTCGGCTTCCTGATCGGGATCGATCTTGGGTCTGAGGAGCGCGCTGAACGCTTCATCAACCACAGCCGCTATCTGCGCCCGGCAACCTCGTTCGGGGGCGTGCACAGCTCTGCGGAACGCCGCGCGCGATGGGGGGATGACGTGCCCGCAGGCTATGTCCGTCTGTCCATCGGGTGCGAACCAGCTGAGGTTCTTTTGAAAGACCTGACTGATTCCCTTGATCAGCTTGAACGCTAGGAATACGTGCCTTCTTTGCGCCGTATTTGGCGGGGAAAAGCCGCGGCGATCCACCATAGATCAGTATGCGTGCATACCGCTCAATGATTGAGAGTGGCGTGATTGTGGAAGGTTGACCAGTTTGTGTTGAACTGACCTCTGAAACGAAACAATCGGCAGTTGTTTGTTGAGCGCGTGCTTTGAGTGTCGAGATTCTGGATGTAATGAAACATCAACTAATACAATAAGTTACTGACGACGACGTTGACTCCGATCAAAGGGGCGTAGAAAGAGATCGCGTCTGCTCGGTGCACTCGGGCTTTCGTTTGTCCACTTCCATACTTTAGGCATGTTCTGTCCCTATAATTTCTTTAATCAGAGCTGGAAAAGTAGCTATCCAGCCAGCCATGACGAGTAGCGGATCAACACGTGGTACTTCGTGATTTTAGAATTGAAGAAGACATGAGTGTATCGTGGCCGGGCGTCCCGACTGCTTGCAATGACGCATCGGTTTCCACGCAAAATGAATCCCGCCGCGCAAATCTTAGCGGGGCATTGTCAGGTATCTCTGCAAACACCATGGTCGAAACCGCGCGTGGGGCCGTGCCAGCGCGGGAACTGCAGGCTGACGATCAAATACCCACCCTGAAAGGTCGACTTGCGCCTATCCAGTGGCTGGGCCACTCGGCGATGTCCAAGACCCAAAAAGTATCGCCGATCCGATTTCCAGAGCCGACTAATGGCCAATCCGGCGCGTTGTTGACGCCCCGCAGCCTTGTCCTTGTCGATCATCCGCTATGTGAGATGCTGACCGGCGAAGCTCAGGTGGTCTGTTTGGCCAATATGCTGGCGGAAGTCGGGCAGGCCGAAGTGGACGTGACTGTATCGCCCATGATGGTGCATATCCTTCTCGACAAGACCGAGATGATCCGCTGCGGCGACTATTGGGTAGAAAGCCTGATCCCCGAAATTGATGTAATCCGGCGTGATGCGCCAGACGCCGCCGAGGAGATTCTGGAGGCGTGTCCAAAGTTGCGCAGCCGTCAGGGCATTTCCTCTTACCTGCGTGACTATCTGGTAATCGATAAGCGCGAAGCGAGCGTCATTTTTTCGGGGGCGTGAGCCTTTCACTTTCCCAAGCTTTCCAGTCATCTGGTGTATCCAGATCCCGCACCGCGTTTTGCCCGGGCAGGGGGTGCAGGTCGACGGGCTCGGACTGTAGCAAGGTGCGTGCGCCCTGCGCACCTGAAAGAAGCTCTAGCGACGGGCGGTAGCGGACAGGGAAGATCACCGGATGGCCCGGTGTACCGTCTTCGGTTGCTGCGCGCAGGATCGTTTTACCATCAAAGCGGACCATCAGTCCCCGCAGGTCACCACAGGTCACGTCAGGCAAATCAGACAGCATGATCATGATTCCTGTGATGGTATCGGGCAGCGCGCGTATCGCGGCAGAAATGCTGTCTCCCATCCCATGCACATCGTTGGAAATCTGAACTGGAACGGCTGAGGTTGCTTCAACCATTACAGATTTCTGAGGGTCGTCTGGGATCGCGACATAGGGAACAGTCCCGGATGCGATAATCGCGTGAATGCGATCTTCCAGAAGGCGTGCCCCGTTGGGAAGCCGCTTCAGAAGTTTGTCTTGCCCCATACGTCGGGACAGACCGGCGGCCAACAGCACAACTGCAATATTGGCCGCCGTCATGGTTTACTTCTCGGGGATCAGGCCACGTGGGCTGAACCGCAGCACCAGAAGCAGCACGATCCCCATCGAGAACAGGCGCATATGCGCAGCCGAGTTGATCAGGTGCGTCTTCAGGGCCGATCCGTCCTCAAGCCCCATAGTCACAACCGACATCAGCCAGTTACCGATCGGTTCCACCTGGATCCACAGGAACCAGATCAGGAACGCGCCCAGAACCGAGCCCAGATTGTTGCCGGATCCACCGACAATCACCATCACCCAGATCAGGAAGGTGAAGCGCAGGGGCTGGTAGGTGCCGGGAACCAACTGGCCGTCCAGCGTCGTCATCATCGCACCCGCCAGACCGCAGAGAGCCGAGCCCAGGACGAAGATTTGAAGATGCCGCTTGGTGACGTCTTTACCCATAGCCTGCGCCGCAACCTCGTTATCGCGAATGGCGCGCATCATGCGGCCCCAGGGCGAGTTCAGCGACAGCTGTGCCAAGATAATCAGGATCACCAGAACGACGGTGAAGAGCGCCGAATAAGACAGCTTCACGGCCAGTGTCGATGCAGTCGTGGCATCCAGCCCGAGGCTTTCTGCGCGCGCAACGAAATCTGCGCTTTGCTGCAGGTCGATCTCATACGGTACCGGGCGGGGAATGCCGATGACGTTCTTCACGCCCCGGGCCATCCAGTCTTCGTTCTTGATGATCGCGATGACAATCTCGGAAATCCCAAGGGTCGCAATCGCAAGATAGTCCGAGCGCAGCCCCAGCGCGGTCTTGCCGACGACCCACGCCGCACCTGCAGCCAACAGGCCGCCGACCGGCCATGCCAGAATGGTCATATAGCCGTGGGCTTTGTAGTTGTCCGGGCCACCGGGGTTCAGCCCGCCAAGATAGCCGGTTTGCGCAGGGTTAATGGCCTCGACGCCCGCGACACCCGCATCAAAGATATAGCGGTAGACGAAGAAGCCGACGATTAGAGTGGCCAGTGTCGCCAAGGTGCGGTTGCGACCCGCCGCCATGCGCGTGTTTATGAGGACTGCGGCGATAACCGTGGCTGCCCCGACCAACAGTCCGAAAACAATGCCAACGCCGCCTTGGCTCCACGCACCGGGGGTTGTGGGCATGGCCACAAGCACGGTGGCCAAGCCCCCAAGTGCGACAAAGCCCATGATACCAACGTTAAACAGGCCAGCATAACCCCATTGCAGGTTCACGCCCAACGCCATGATCGCCGAGATCAGCGCCATGTTCAGAATGGTCAGAGATGCGTTCCAGCTGCCCGCGAAGATCCACCAGTCGGTCGACCCTTGAAGAATGAACAGCAGCGCGACGGCGCCAAACAGAAGCGGAGTACGAAGTGATTGGCTCATACCGATTGCCCCTTGAATAGACCGGTTGGTTTGAACAGCAAGACGACGATCAGGATCACGAAGCTGACTGCGAATTTATAGTCGGTGGACATCAGCTGGACGAGGCTGGACGGCTCCAGACTTTCGGGCAGCAGATAGACCGCGACTTTCTTCCAGGCATAAGTGATCGTGACCTCGGAGAACGCGATGACGAACCCGCCTGCGATGGCCCCCAGCGGGTTGCCCAGACCGCCTACGATGGCCGAGGCGAAGATGGGCAGCAGAAGCTGGAAATAGGTGAAGGGTTTGAAGCTTTTATCAAGCCCATACAGCGTGCCTGCGATGGTAATCAGGGCAGCGACGATGATCCATGTGATCATCACCACGCGCTCCGGGTTGATGCCCGACAGAAGCGCCAGATCCTCGTTATCCGAGAAAGCGCGCATCGACTTGCCGGTGCGGGTGCGGTTCAGGAACCAGAACAGTACGGCGACCACGATGATCGCGGTCACAATGGTGATGCCCTGCGAAGTTTTGAAAGCCAGGCCTTCGTTCAGCCCCGTGGCGTTCTTGAAGTCACGCGCGCGGATAATGAACCGCTCGCCATCGGCAAAGCGTTGATCGCCCGGCCCGATGATGAAGCGTACCACGCCGTTCATGATGAACATCACGCCCATCGAGGCCATGACAAACACGATCGGTTTCGCTTTTACGCGACGATAGAAACGATACACTGTGCGGTCCGTGGCGATCAGAAGCATCGATGTGACGACGATACCAAAGGGCAAGGCCAGAAGGGCCGTGGGCAGCGGATGAATGGACAGCCCCATCGACTGGAACCACCATGTAAACAGGATCGTCACCATCGCGCCAAAGGCCATCGTATCGCCATGGGCGAAGTTCGAGAACCGCAGGATGCCGTAAATCAGCGTGACCCCAAGCGCGCCTAGCGCAAGCTGGCTGCCATAGGCGATCGCGGGGATCAGTACAAAGTTTGAAAGCGCGACAAGCGCGTTCAGAAAGTCCATCAGAACTCTCCCTTACAGGTGCCCAAATAGGTGATTGCCGCCGGACCCACATTAGAGTGGGCCGTGAAGCGGGCAGCGTCACCGTTGCGGGACAGAAGATATTCAGCGCCGTCGCCAGTGGCGAACAACGTGGTCAAGGCGCCAGCCTGTTTGGCGGCGACGATGGTCAGATCTCCGAAGCCGGTGATCAGACGCTCGCTGGTCAAGTCGGCGGTCAGCGAAAAGTCTGTGTCCTGACAGGCTTGGTCCTCGTAACACTCGGTCACGAAGCTGCAGTCCTGCGCCAGAAGCGGCGCGGGGCTCAGGGCCAGTGTCAGGGTAAGGGCGAAACGCATGCGTCAGCCCCCTAGGAACGATTGGCGGACTTCGGGGTCGGCCAGAAGCTCTTTGCCCGAGCCTGTGTGCGCGTTGCGGCCCTGTACAAGGACATAGCCTTTGTCTGCGATTTCAAGCGCTTGACGGGCGTTTTGTTCCACCATCAGGATCGAGATTCCGGTGCGGGCGACCTCGATAATCCGGTCAAACAGCTCGTCCATCACGATAGGGCTAACGCCCGCTGTGGGTTCGTCCAGCATCAGAACGGTCGGTTTGGTCATCAGCGCGCGGCCCACGGCCACCTGTTGACGCTGACCGCCCGACAGCTCGCCCGCAGGCTGGTTGCGCTTTTCGCGCAGAATCGGGAACAGCTCATAGACCTGTTCAATCGTCTCGTGGATATCGTCGGTACGGATGAAACCACCCATCTCGAGGTTCTCTTCCACGGTCATCGACGTGAAGATGTTGTGGGTCTGCGGCACAAAGCCCATGCCTTTTCGCACGCGATCCTGAGGCGACAGGTTGGTGATGTCTTCACCACCCAACCGAACCGCGCCCGAGCGCACGTTCAACATTCCAAATACGGCCTTCATGCCGGTAGATTTGCCTGCGCCGTTGGGGCCGACGATCACAGCGATCTCGCCCTTGTCGACGGCGATGGTGCAGTCATGCAGAATGTCCGGGCCCTTGCCGTAGCCGCCGGTCATGCTGTCTCCAATGAGGAAAGGTTCGCTCATTATGCGTTCTCTTTCTTATTCTTCAGGCCCGTGCCCAGATAGGCTTCGATCACCTGTTCGTTGGCCTTGATTTCGGCCAGAGTACCTTCTGCCAGCACTTTGCCTTCGGCCATACAGATCACAGGGTCACAGATTTTCTCGATGAAATCCATGTCGTGCTCAATGACAACGAAGGTGTAGCCACGCTCTTCGTTCAGACGTTTGATTGCGTCGGCGATGGTGTATAGCAGCGTACGGTTCACACCGGCGCCGACTTCGTCGAGGAAAACGATTTTGGCGTCCACCATCATGGTGCGGCCCAGTTCCAGAAGCTTTTTCTGGCCGCCCGAGATTTCACCCGCGCGCAGGTTGGAAATGTGCGAGATCGTCAGGAACTCCAGCACTTCGTCTGCTTTGGCTTTCAGGGCGCGTTCTTCATCTGCGATGCGCTTGCGACCGAACCAAGTATCCCAAAGGCGTTCGCCTGACTGGCCGCCGGGGACCATCATCAAGTTCTCGCGGCAGGTCATCGAACCGAATTCATGCGCAATCTGGAAAGTGCGCAGAAGGCCTTTGTGGAACAGCTCGTGCGGAGGCAGGCCGGTGATGTCTTCGCCTGCCATGGTGATCCGACCCGAAGTCGGCTTCAACACGCCCGCGATGACATTGAATAGCGTCGTTTTGCCCGCACCGTTCGGGCCGATCAGTCCGGTGATGGACTTGTCTTGGATGGTCAGGGTTGCCCCATCAACGGCACGAAAGCCGCCAAAATGCTTATGGACGTCTTCGATGACGATCATGTCTGTTCCCTCTACAACCTAAAGATGGTTGCCTAACATATTGAAACAGCCCGGAAAGTCCGGGCTGCTTCAGGTCAACTTGGCGTTAGATTAACGGTATTGGACCGTTACCATCTTGCCGCCTTCGATCTTGATTTCGCGGTACGAACCAGCAGCTTCGCCACCGTCTACCAGCTCAACCGCGGTTGCGCCGACATAGTCGATGTCGCCGCCGTCGGCCAGGATCTGCAGGCCTTTGGCCAACTCACCCGGATAGATTTTTTCGCCCGGAGCGTTGGCAACCATTTCGACTTTCGAAACATAGTCACCCGGCTCAGCCGAACCAGCAGCCTGCATGGCCAGCATGATCAGAGCAGCTGCGTCATAGCTTTCGCCGGTGTAGGGCGAGGTCACGTCGAACTTGTCACCGACCAATTCAGCAAAAGTGGCAGCACCGGGGCTGTCGGTGCCCGGAACCTGACCGGTCGAGCCGTCGATGTCCGAGCCGAAGTTGGCCTCCAGGTTCGAGCCGATCATGCCATCGGGGAAGTGGAAGGTGTCGAATGCACCGGTGTCCAGCGCACCGCGCACGATGCCTGCACCACCTTGGTCCACATAGCCAGCCACAACCAGCACGTCGCCACCGGCCGAGGCCAGAGCGCCGACTTCAGCGGTGTAGTCCGCTTTGCCGTCTTCGTGCGAGGCCACGATGGTCACTTCGCCACCGGCGGCTTCAAAGGCAGCTTTGAACGCGTCAGCCATGCCCTTGCCGTAGTCGTTGTTGGTGTAGGTCACAGCAACCGATCCCACGCCATTTTCCTTCAGGATTGCAGCCATCACGTCCGACTGACGGGCATCCGAAGGAGCGGTGCGGAAGAACAGGCCGTTGTCTTCTGCGGTCGACAGACCCGGCGAGGTCGCCGACGGCGAGATCATGACGATGCCGTTGGGCAGGGCTACGTTGGCCAGCACAGCGCCGGTCACACCCGAACAATCCGGGCCCATCAGGCCTTTGACGCCATCCGAAGTGATCAGGCGTTCAGCTGCGGCGGTCGCGGCTGCGCTGTCTACACAGGTCGAATCGGCACGGACGCTGACGACCGACTTGCCACCCAGAAGCAGGCCCGAGGCCGACACTTCTTCCATCGCCAGTTCAGCGCCACCCGCCATATGCGGGGTCAGGCTTTCGATCGGGCCAGTATAGCCAAGAATGGTGCCCAGTTTGATTGCGTGGTCGTCTGCATATGCAGCGCCGCCAACCAGTGCAGTTGCAGCGGTGGCCATAAGAAGTTTTTTCATTTTTGTTCTCCCAATTGGAAAATTCCGGTCTCGACCCTAGGCGCGCATACCGGAAAAGAAAAGGCCGAAGCAGATGATTTGCTCAAAAAACCGCCGAGGTTTACGGGTCGTCAGGGTCTCGCTGCGGCTAGGCGTATTCGGTGTCGTTTTCGATTTCAACGAGCCCGATTTTTCGTGCACAGAATACGTCAGCTTGGCCCCGAAATGCGCCAAACACTGATTCTTAAACGCAACATGAGATATTGGCTTACGCAGGCCTGGCCCCGCGGCTGCCGCGTTCGCGATAGGGGGTGGTGTCATAATGCGACCGGTAGCATTTCGAGAAATGCGAGGGGCTGGAAAACCCGCAGGACAAGGCCACGTTGATCACGCTCATATCCGTTTGCATCAGCAGGTTGCGCGCTTTTTGCAGGCGCAGTTCCATGTAGTAGCGCTTGGGCGAGCGGTTCAGATAGCGGCGGAACAGGCGCTCCAGCTGGCGTGTGGACATGCCCACTTCGCTGGCCAGAACCGACGGTGAAATCGGCTCTTCTATGTTGGCTTCCATCTTGCGGATCACATCGGAAAGCTTGGGGTGGCGCACGCCGATACGGGTTGGCACGGACAGGCGCTGGCTGTCGCTTTCGGTACGGATCGTCGTGTAGATCTGCTGATCGGCCACCACATTGGCCACGTCCTCGCCCTGATCCTCGGCAATAATCTTCAGGATCAGGTCAATGGCAGCGGTGCCGCCGGCAGCGGTCATGATCTTACCATCGACCACGAATACGCGCTTTGTCAGTTCAACCTCGTCGAACTCCTCAGAGAAGCTGTCATGGTTTTCCCAGTGGATCGTTGCGCGTTTGTCATTCAGTAGCCCGGTCTTGGCCAAGATATGTGCCGCGGTACACAGACCGGCAATACGCACCCCCCGACGGGATTCGCGGCGGAGCCAGTTCAACAACTTGGTGCTGCAATTGCTTTGCACGTCGACGCCGGACACCAGAACCAGCGTGTCGTCGCGGCGAAGCTCTTCCAACGCGCCATCGGCCAGAAAGCTGGGGCCAGCAGAGGACGTAACTTCTCCGCCGTCTTCAGACAGGATCACCCAGTCATAAAGCTTCTTGCCGCTGGCGCGATTGGCGATCCGCAATGCATCGACAGCACCGGCAAAACTCAAAAGGGTAAACCCGTCAACAAGAACGAACACAAACCGACGTGCAGCTTGATCATTCATCTCTGACAGTTTGGTCATCCGACTCACCCTTTTCTTCATGGGTTCTATAAAGGTAGCGACAAATTCAGCAGGTTTAGAGGCCCGCAGCAAGTCGCTTTTTTTACCGATCATAGCGCACCAATACATATGCGACAAACGATGGGAAATTTCCGTCATATTACTGTTTCGCAACTCTGTTTGCACGTTAACGTCGGACAGGATAAAAGAGGCGTCGCCCCGTATCGTGGGCGAAGACAGATAGTTAACGGAGAAAACCATGACGGAGTGGGACAAGTCGACCTGGCGCAACAAGCCAAGGGTACAGATGCCAGACTATACTGATCCGGCCGCACTGGCCGAGGTCGAGGCGCAACTTGCAAAGTATCCGCCCTTGGTTTTTGCCGGCGAGGCCATGCGCCTGCGCGAAGAGCTGGGCCGTGCCTCGCGTGGTGAAGCGTTCCTGCTGCAAGGCGGTGACTGCGCTGAAAGCTTCGCCGATTTCTCGGCTGATGGCATTCGTGACACGTTCAAAGTCATGCTGCAGATGGCGATGGTGCTGACCTTTGGTGCCAAGGTGCCCGTTGTCAAAGTGGGGCGTATGGCTGGCCAGTTCGCCAAACCGCGCTCGGCCCCTACCGAAACCCTGGATGGTGTTGAACTGCCCAGCTACCGCGGTGACATCATCAACGAGCTGGATTTCACCTCGGACGCCCGCATCCCGGATCCGCAGAAGATGCTGCAGGCCTATACGCAGTCCGCTGCAACGCTGAACCTGCTGCGCGCGTTCTCGACCGGTGGTCTGGCAGACGTGCATCAGGTGCACAAATGGACGCTGGATTTCACCGCCTCGGGCGAGGCTGAAAAGTATCGCGCGATGGCCGAGCGTATTCAGGACAGCTTGGACTTTATGCAATCTGCTGGCGTAACTGCAGATCGTATGCACACGCTGCAAACGGTGGATTTCTACACCTCTCATGAAAGCCTGCTGCTGGAATATGAAGAGGCGCTGACCCGTCTGGACGCCACCACCGGCAAGACGGTTGCAGGCTCTGGCCACATGCTGTGGATCGGCGACCGTACCCGTCAGCCGGACGGCGCGCATGTTGAATTCCTGCGTGGCGTGATCAACCCGATTGGCCTGAAATGTGGCCCGACCACCACTGCCGAAGATCTGAAGATCCTGCTTGAAAAACTGAACCCAGAAAACGAAGCGGGCCGTCTGACCCTGATCGCACGCTTTGGTGCCGGCAAAGTTGGTGAACACCTGCCGCGTCTGATCAAGACCGTGCAGGAAGAAGGCGCCAACGTGGTCTGGTCCTGTGATCCGATGCACGGCAACACGATCAAGTCGGCCTCGGGGTATAAAACCCGTCCGTTCGACAGCGTGCTGAAAGAAGTGCAAGAGTTCTTCGCCGTGCACAAGGCCGAGGGCTCGGTCCCCGGTGGCGTGCATTTCGAGATGACCGGCTCGGACGTGACCGAGTGCACGGGCGGCGTACGTGCCGTGACCGACGAAGATTTGTCGGATCGCTATCACACCGCCTGCGACCCGCGCCTGAATGCCAGCCAGTCGCTGGAACTGGCCTTCCTGGTGGCCGAAGAGTTGTCGGCCCGTCGCAACGGGGATGCTCTGGCCGCCAAAGCCAGCTAAGCGTTAGCATAGGTCGAAAAAGTAAACGCCCCGGCAATGTCGCCGGGGCGTTTCTATTTGCCCGAAGCAGTGCAGAACGCCCCTTGCTCCCACATACAGGCAAAATTAGTTGGACGTCACCAGTTTCAGATGTGCCTGTTGTCCTGATTTCCCCGCATCAGGCTGGTCCAATTCCGTGCGCATGTCAAAATGACGTTGTGCTTCGACGAAGCTTCGAAATGTGTCGTCACCGCCGGGAACGGGCTCGCGATAAACATGTCCCATATGCAATCCCGGATTGGCGCCCAGGCGCAGATCCAATGCTTCGCGCGATCGTGCTGCCGCAGCCTTTTCTTCATCATAGGCAGTCTGAGGCTTTGACATCGACGCTAACGCGTCATTCTTGACCACGATGGCTGAGGTTTCGACGGATTGGATCGAAAACCGATGCGGACCGCTTTTTAGTGCGCCATCCACCTGTAACGCGCCCAGAACACGTGTGACCTGGCCATCCTCATCACGCAAAGGCAGCATCACCATCTGCGCCTCAACGGGTTTTCGGAAAGCGCCGCCGGCGGCGGCCAAATACAGGGTGATTTGTGCGGGCATATCGAAAAGCGCTTCAAGCGCGCGGTGCAATTCGTTGCGGGCATCGGCCTCGAAAAAGACCGAGATCGGCATCCCGCGGACCTCCATGTTCAGAACGTCATTCAGATGCTGCCCTGCCAGCCGAATGCGGGCCAGCCCCGGTGCGATCTTTTCAAGGATAAAGGCTTCGTGCAGCGCACCCGCCATTCCACGGGGATCAACCTCTTGCCGGGTGGGGCAAAGACGTCCGTTGCGCAGCCCGTGCCAATAGGCTTTAACCTGTGCGATCGCAGGATAGGTTTTGCCCTGCCGGGCCGATAACAGCGAGACAACATTCCCGTTACGCAGATACTCGATTTTCATCTCTTTGTTCCCGGCGACCTGGCCCCGGATGGGATCTGTCTGATCCTTGTCCATTCGGTGACCGTTTGTTAACGAATACGTAGGTAATGCTTACCGATACCTTAATATGCCATATTCTGATCGAATTTGGCGGAAAATCTTATCAAATGGTTAACCACTCATGATTTACTCGATGACCGGATATGCCAGCGCAACTGGTGAACTGAACGGATTTACCTGGGTTTGGGACCTGCGATCGGTGAATGCACGCGGGCTGGATATCCGACTGCGGCTACCAGACGGACTTGATGGCGTCGAGGACACGCTGCGTAAGGCGCTGAAGCAAAAGATCGCGCGTGGGAACGTGTCTGTGACGTTGCGAGTCTCGCATCCTGACGATGACGGGCAATATGCCGTGAACCCCGAGCGGTTGGGGCAGGCGGTGTCTCACCTTTTGTCGATCGCCGCCGAGGCCGAGATGCGTGGACTGGCAGTCTCGCCCGTATCGGCAGCAGATATCGCGCAGCTGCGTGGCGTGATCGAGGTGCGGGCAGCGGATGCAGACAGTCGTGCGCCACTGATTGACGCATTGAAAGAACAGATCCCCAGTTTGGTCGACGACTTCGTGGCCTCGCGTCAGGAAGAAGGGCAGGCACTGTCCGACATCCTGTCGGGGCAGGTGGAGCAAGTAGAGGTGCTGGTCGGGCAGGCTGAGGCGTTGCTGGAAGAGCGCAGCCAGGCACAAGCGGACGGGCTTCGCGATGCGCTGGCCCGGATCATGGACGCGACAGACGGGGCCAACCCCGACCGCGTGGCGCAAGAACTTGCCCTGATTGCCGTGAAAACCGATGTGCGCGAAGAATTGGACCGTTTGCGCGCCCATATCACCGTTGCCCGGTCGCATCTGACCGCTGGGGACCCCGCTGGCCGCAAGCTTGATTTCCTGATGCAAGAATTCAATCGCGAAGCCAACACGTTGTGTTCAAAAGCACAATTTAACGAACTGACCCGAGTGGGTCTTGACCTGAAGCATGTGATTGATCAGATGCGCGAGCAAGTTCAGAACGTGGAGTAACCCCATGAGTGCCGCCGAAAACAACCCGGAAAACCGTCGCGGTCTTCTAATCATCCTGTCTTCGCCCTCGGGCGCAGGAAAATCGACCTTGGCCAAGCGGCTGATGGACTGGGACCCGACGCTCAGCTTCTCGGTCTCGGCCACGACGCGCGCGCCGCGCGAGGGCGAAGTCGACGGCAAGGATTACCACTTCGTTGAAGAAGGGAAGTTCAAGGACATGGTGATCAAAGGCGAGATGCTGGAGCACGCCCACGTCTTTGGCAATTTCTATGGTTCGCCCGCAGAACCGGTGCGCCGCGCGATCGAAAGCGGCAAGGATGTGTTGTTTGACGTGGACTGGCAGGGTGAAGTGCAGATCCGCAATTCTTCGATGGCGTCGCATTCCCTGTCGATCTTCATCCTTCCGCCCTCGATCACTGAACTGCGGTCCCGTCTGGTTGGACGTGGACAAGACAGCGACGAGGTAATCCAGAAACGGATGCAGAAAAGCTGGGACGAGATCAGCCACTGGGGCAGCTATGACTATGTGCTGGTGAATGACGATCTTGAGGCGACGGCGCAAAAGCTAATTACCATCGTCGAAGCCACCCGCCAGCGTCGAAACCAGCAGCCCAGCTTGTTGGATCACGTACGCAAGCTGCAAGCCGAGTTTGAGGAGGGAGACGCATGATCTACGAACTGGACGGGATCGCCCCGGAAATCGCCGAAGACGCGTTCATCGCACCGGATGCTAACCTGATCGGCAAGGTGCAAATCGATTCGAAAGCCTCGGTCTGGTTCGGGTCGACCCTGCGCGGCGACAACGAGCTGATCCATGTGGGTGCGGGCACGAACGTGCAGGAAAACAGCGTCTTTCATACCGATATGGGTTTTCCGCTGACCATCGGCCAGAACGTCACCGTGGGCCACAAAGTGCTACTGCACGGTTGCACCATCGGAGACGGCAGCCTGATCGGCATGAATGCCACCGTGATGAACGGCGCGGTGATCGGCAAAAACTGCCTAATCGGGGCAGGGGCGCTGGTGACCGAGGGCAAGGTGATCCCTGACGGCTCGATGGTTCTGGGCGCACCGGGCAAAGTGGTGCGCGAGCTGGATGACGCGGCGATCAAGGGGCTCGAAGCCTCGGCGCTGGGATATCAGGCGAATGCGGCGCGGTTCTTGAAGGGCTTGCGGGCACTAGACGCCTAGATCTGTTGTTCCTGCGTTTGGCTGAACGGGAAATTTGGCGCGACATTGATGCGCTTTTGCCCGAGGCCGCACAGCTTGGAAAGCAATCAGTCTTACCCGGTATCTCCTCACGTCAAAATGTGGGAATTTTGATTAAAAGGTTAATTCGTGTTAATTTAAACGCTCGTTGGGGCAATTAAGCCCTTCGAATTCCTTTGTCGTTTTCGGGTGAACATTAGAGTTTGATATCCGACCACCCCGACAAAGAAGGGGAGAAACACATGAAGAAATCTGTACTAATAGCCTTTGTTATTGCCTCCGTTGCATCAGGTGCACTTGCAGCAGGTAAGCCCAACGAGAATGGGCGTCCCGGAACTGATGGAACCGACAACCCCGGCGCAATTATCGGGGACGAATGTAAGGGGCCAAAACGCACCTGCGGCTAAGATGGTCTCTTTTCGGTCTTACACCGAACTCTGATGTGCACAGCCGACGTGTAGAGATAGTTTGCTCTATCACCACAAAAAAAGGGCCGCTCGATTGAGCGACCCTTCCTGATTTTTGCGGCAATCGCTTACGCGACGGCTTCTTTGGCTTCTTTCAGCCATGCCAGAACGGTTTCCGGCGCGCTTTCGCCATAGGGGTCTTCACCGTGGTTGTCTGTGCGGCCGGGCTCTTCGAACCATGCTTCTACAACACCGTCGTTGATGACAGCAGCATAGCGCCACGAGCGGGCGCCGAAGCCCAAATTGTCTTTCTGGACCAGCATGCCCATCAAGCGGGTGAACTCGCCCGAGCCATCGGGGATGACTTTGACGTTTTCCAGTTCTTGGTTGCGGGCCCAGGCGTTCATGACGAAGCTGTCGTTGACCGACATGCAGTAGATCTCGTCGATGCCTTCCGCGGCGAAATCGGCAAAGCCGTTCTCGTAGCCGGGCAGCTGATAGGTCGAGCAGGTCGGGGTGAACGCGCCGGGCAGCGAGAACAGAACAACGCGCTTGCCTTTGAAGTAATCGTCCGAGGTCATGTCCTGCCAGCGGAACGGGTTCGGGCCTTCGATACTCTCATCACGAACGCGGGTGCGGAAGGTGATGTTGGGGACGTTAACGCCTGCTTTCATTGGATAAATCCTTTACTGTCTAAGCGCGTGGCTGGGAATCGCTTCGCGCGTTAAGGGAAGGATTAGAACGATTCCAAATGACGCTCAACGGGGATTTTCTGCAGCGCGACAATTTGCTCGACCCCTGCTTTCGGCTATGCGCGTGATGCATATCAGAAAAGCAGGCTTTCAAGGTGACTTGGGGGCATGGGGCGCTTATATAGGTCAGAACTACTGGCCCGGAGGAAAGCCATGCGTGATCTGAAAATCCCTGAAAGCCGCCACCCCGAAAAGGCGCATCGCAAGGATAACGCTCAGCCCAAGAAACCCAGCTGGATCCGTGTGAAGGCACCCGGCGGCAAGGGCTATGCCGAGACGCATAAGATCATGCGCGAGAACAATCTGGTCACCGTCTGTGAAGAGGCGGGCTGCCCGAATGCCGGTGAATGCTGGAGCCAAGGCCACGCCACCATGATGATCATGGGCGAGATCTGTACGCGTGGCTGTACCTTCTGCAACGTTGCTACCGGTAAGCCGGATGACTTGGACGCGTTCGAACCGGGTCGCGTGGCGCATGCGGTCAAGAAACTGGGTTTGAACCACGTTGTAATCACGTCCGTGGACCGCGACGACCTGAAGGATGGCGGGGCAGAGCACTTTGCCCAGACCATCCGCGCCGTGCGTCACCAGTCGCCCGAGACGACGATCGAAATCCTGACACCTGACTTCCTGAAATGCGAGGATAGCGTGCTGGAAACCGTCGTTGAGGCGCGTCCTGACGTATTCAACCACAACCTTGAGACTGTTCCGGGCCTCTATCCTCAGGTGCGTCCCGGCGCGCGCTATTTCCACTCGCTCCGCCTGCTTCAGCGTGTGAAAGAGCTGGATCCCTCGATGTTTACAAAGTCAGGCATCATGGTTGGTCTGGGCGAAGATCGACAGTCTGTCATGCAGATCATGGATGATATGCGTGCCGCAGATATCGATTTTCTGACCATCGGGCAGTATCTGCAGCCGACGCCGAAACACCATGCGGTCGAACGGTTCGTGCATCCCGACGAGTTCAAGGATTACGAGACGGCGGCCTACGGAAAAGGCTTCCTGATGGTCTCGGCCACACCGCTGACGCGCTCGTCCTATCACGCGGGCGATGACTTTGAACGTCTGCGAAAAGCACGCGAAGAAAGCCTTGCAAAATCTTGATATTTTAGGGTTTATGGCCTTTTGACGCGCTCGACTTTCATCCAGTCGGGCGCGCCGAAGAAGTATTCATACGCGAACAAAGCCAAACAGATCGCAATCACGACAAACACAAGCGCCACCCGTTTGTCCGAGGGCGGATTACGCGCCCATTTTGACATCCTGAGAAGCCAAAGCGGGTTCATGACTTAGCTCTCGCCGTCTTGGGTGTCCAAGAAGCGCACTTTGCCGATATGGGGTAGGTTACGATTGCGTTGGGCATAGTCGATGCCATAGCCCACAACGAACTCGTCAGGGATCTCGAATCCGGTCCAATCGGCCTTCACATCGACCTCGCGCCGGGACGGTTTGTCCAGAAGCGCGATGGTGCGCAGCTTGCGCGGGCCTTTCGCATGCAACAGCTTGATCACATGCTGCAGCGTAAAGCCGGTATCGACGATATCTTCAACCACCAGAACGTCGCGCCCGGCGATCTCGCCACGCAAATCCTTGAGAATACGAACTTCTCGGCTGCTTTCGGTAGAGTTGCCGTAGGATGACGCCTCTAGAAAATCGACTTCGACGGGCAGATCCAGCTCGCGTACAACATCGGCGATGAAGACGAACGATCCCCTAAGTAACCCAACAACAATCAATTTGTCGGTACCATCGAACTCGTCGTGGATTTCTTTCGACAGTTCTTCCACCCGCGCGGCGATTTGCTTGGCCGAGATGAGCGTATCAATGACATATGGTCGCTGAACCATTGCTTCCCCCTTGATTCTCGTCTGCATTCCTAAGACATGTGCGTCTGACAGAGAAGGAAAAAGCCCAATATGCCCACTCATGGCGAAAAACGCGTGATGCCGTATACGGCCGAACAGATGTACGATCTGGTGGCGGATGTTGGTCGATATCCCGAGTTTTTGCCGTGGAATTCAGCTGCGCGGGTACGCCGGGTGGTGCCGATAGCGGACGGACGGAAGCTGATGGAGGCGGATCTTGTGATCAGCTTCAAGGTTTTCCGTGAACGCTTTACCAGCCGCGTGACCTTGGATCAGGCGGGGTGCCGGATTGATACGGAATATCTGGATGGACCGTTCAAGTACCTGAAATCCTTCTGGATCTTCAACGATCACCCGCAGGGCTGCGAGGTCGAATTCTTTGTGGATTTCGAATTCAAAAGCCCAATGCTGCAAAAGGTGATCGGCCTTGTCTTCAACGAGGCCATGCACCGGATCGTGGCAGCATTCGAAAAGCGCGCCAAGGCGCTCTACGACGGCTGATCAACTGATCAAAAGGGCCGCGATGGTGATCAGGGCGGGCAAGGCTTGCACCTGAAAGATCTTTTTGGACGCGGTCGCTGCGCCGAATATGCCGGCGACGGCAACACAGGCCAGAAAGAACAGCGCGACATTCTGCGCCCAATCGGGATCGGAAATCAGGCGCGACCAGATCAGGCCAGCGGCCAGAAAACCGTTATAAAGGCCTTGATTGGCCGCCATGGCCTTCGTTGACGCAAACAGATCGCGTGGGAAGCTGCGAAACACCTTCGGGCCGCGGCTTTCCCAGGCGAACATCTCGAACCAGAGGATATAGAGGTGTAGCGCTGCGATCAGTAAGATCAGCACAGTTACCAGAACACTCATGACCTAGTCCTTCTCGGCAAGCGGGTGGTGGGTAAAGACCAGCTCGCGCAGGCGTTCTTCCAGAACATGCGTATAGATTTCGGTGGTGGCAAGATCCGCGTGTCCTAGAAGGGCCTGTATTGACCTGAGGTCAGCGCCATGGGCCAGTAGATGCGTCGCGAACGCGTGGCGCAACCGGTGCGGTGTGACGTCCTTAGGCGACACGCCGGCGGCGACCGCGATGTCTTTGATGATCGCGTAAAACCGGTGCCGGGTTAAATGCCCGGACGCACCTGACGACGGGAACAGGTAGGGCGAGGGTTTGGCCCCTTTTTCGGTCCGCGCGGTGTTTTCAGCGTCGACCCGGGATTCCAGCCAGTCAGACACAGCAGTGCGTGCCTCGGTCGACAGGGGCACAAGGCGTTCTTTATCTCCTTTGCCACGGATCAGCAGAAGCTGAGGATCACCACGCGCGGCAGCGACGGGCAGCGAGACAAGCTCGCTCACGCGCATCCCCGTGGCATAAAGAAGCTCCATCAAACAGATATTGCGCAGCCGATCCGCATCAGTGCGGCCCACGTCGCGTGTGGCCCTCAGAAGCGCTTCGACTTGGTCCTCGGACAGGGTTTTGGGCAGGGATTTCATCTGCCCCGGCCCGCGAATTTTTAAGGCGGGATTGTCCGTGCGCCAACCCTCTTCATAGGCAAAACGGAACAGTTGCTTGATCGAGGACAGCCTGCGCGCACGGGTTGAGGCGGCCAATCCTTGCACGTCACAATCCACCAGATAGGCCTCAATATCTGCGCGCGACAGATCGTCGAAACGCGCGGATGTTTCCTCAATGAATTCCGTAAAGGCCTTCAGATCGCGCCCATAGGCCAGCCGCGTGTTTTCTGATGCCCCAAGCTCGGCCGCTTGCGCATCCAGAAAGGCCGAGATCCAGCGCGCGTGGTTGGGAGTCATCCGCGCCTCTCGAGGATCAGAACCTCAAGGGCCGCCTGACGCGCAACCCGTTCCAACCCGATCTGACGGAAGAACGCCAGCGCATCCGCAATCTCGTCCAGATTGCCATGAGTGCCGCTTTCATAGAGCGCGATGGCGCGCAGGATCGCCTCGCCCATGCGGTTGCTGTCCATCAGAGACTTAAAGCGCACCGGGATATCGCGCGCGTTCAGCCCCTCAACCACTGCCCGCGATGTGGCGTTGTAACCCGTCTCAGATTCCGTGTTGCCCAAGGCGATTGCCGTCAGCAGGGCTTCTTTCCCTCCATCGCCGCGAGTTGGCCATGACGTTGCAAACTCTTCGCTTTTTGACGACAGCAGACCCAGCGACAGCGCAACGTTTCGGGCGTCTCGATCTTGCGGAATGTTCGATATCAGGCGCTCTCCGAACAACTGTGCGAAGGGGACTTCCAACGCGGCGTCCTCGATCTGCGGCCACAGGGCCGTCAACGATGCGCTCAGCGCAGCCTCGTTCCCACTGTTCAGGCTTTGCTCCAATCGGCGCACGGTCTGCATGCGATCCCAGATCCCACCCGAGGCTGCAGGTCGGCGTTCCGTGTAAAGTCCAAGCAGTTGATTTGGCGTAGCAGCGCCCACACGGGCCAGACGCTCGGCCGCTTCGGCGCGGGCTTTCCAACCGATATTGGCGCGTAGATCTGCCTGCGCAAACGCCAAGGGCAGGTTTCCGGTCGGAATATGCTCCCCGATCGCCTCGAACATGCGGAAGGTTAGGGGGGTCAGGTCTGGCGGCCTGCGCAAGGGCGGCTCGCCTTCGAACAGATCAGGATCAAGGAAACGGGCCAAAAGCGGGTCCTCGAAATCCGAGATATACCCAAGCGCCCGCCCCGTTTCGAGCGTCAGGACCGCAGCGTCCCAATCCCCTGATCGCGCCAAGCAGAAGACACGCGCGGTAAAGGTCGGACTGAGGTCAGGCGAGTTCGTTAGGATATCGCAAAAGCGATCCTCGGACCCCAAAAGCAATGCGGTATCGAACCCACGGCGAAACACGCGCGGATTGGTGGTGCCGGCCCGATTTAAAAGGGCTTCGGCCTGATCCAGTGCGCCGATGGACAAAAGCCGATCAACCCGCGCCATGAACAGGCGATCATCCCCTGTGCGCGCCCCTTTGGGTGGATTCAGTTCGGCCAAAAGCAGTGTGTTCAGTAGCTCTTGCATCGCAGGATACAGGTACAAAGGCATGCTTGTGATGCGTCGCGCCAGATCATCTGGACGAGATACCCCCCACAAATCGCGCGAAAACCCCGTGGTCGCGCTGGACAGCAGTCCAACGGCATCCAACACCGGGGTTTCCAGCAGGCTCATGGTGACTTGCGCGACGGAAGCGCCGGTCGTCACATCGGGCTCATTTGGGTCCGGAGGAAGTACGGCACTGTCGATGGACGGGGGCGGTAGTGCCACGCTATCCGAAAGCCAGCCGATCGCCGACATGGGCGCGCCATGCGACGTTTGCGCCTGCACCAATCCCGCGGACAGAGCGAAAACCGCGCCTAAAATCGCGGCCTTACAAGGACCGTTAACCGCCATTCAGCGTCACAGTGGTGCTTTGCGGCGCGCTGGGGGGGGACATATCGCCCAGATAGGCATAGCCAGACAGCCCAATCACGCCCAGAATTGCCAGAAAGAACGCAAGCTTGATCAAGCGGATCAGCATAGAGGATCACCTATTTTCTGCCTCGGTCTTCGTTTTGCTGATTTTATAACTGGTATTTCCGACAAGATCACGCCATTCAGGAAAGAAATCTGAATTTGGGCAAGTGGGCGCCGCTTTGGCATTCAAATTAAAGAAATCCATCGTCATGGTGGGCATGATGGGAGCGGGGAAAACCGCCGTCGGGCAGGCGCTGGCCACCCGTCTCGAGGTTCCGTTTCTGGACAGCGACGAAGAGATCGTGCGCGCGGCGAATATGTCGATCGCCGAGATCTTCGAACGCGACGGAGAGGCGTTTTTTCGCGACCGCGAGACCGAGGTGATAGGGCGTCTTCTGGACGGTCCGCGGGCAATTCTGTCGACCGGCGGCGGGGCCTTTATGGCCGAACGTAATCGCACGATGATCAGCGACCGGGGCGTCTCGCTTCTGCTGCGCGCGGATCTGGAATTGCTGTGGAACCGGGTCAAACACAAAGATACGCGTCCTTTGCTGCGCACCCCCGATCCAAAGGCCACGCTAACCGAAATTTACGAGGCCCGCGTGCCCGTTTACGAGCTGGCAGATGTAGCTGTGGACGCTCATCCTGACTATACCATCGCGCAGATGACCGAGGCGGTAATCGAGGTTCTGAAGACCCGCCCGGATGTGCTTGAGGAGATCCCCGCATGACCACCGTTCACGTCCCCTTGGATGATCGCGCCTATGACGTCCGCATTGCGCCGGGATTGATTGCGCGTGCCGGGGCCGAGATCGCCCCCTTGTTGCCGCGTCCGAAGGTCTGGATCGTGACGGAAGAAACCGTTGCAGGGCTGCATCTGGAGGCTTTGAAAACCGGGTTGTCGGCCGAGGGGATCGCGTCGGAGGCGCTGATCCTGCCGCCCGGGGAAAGCACAAAAAGTTGGCCCTATCTGATGCAAACCGTCGAATGGCTGCTCGAGCAGAAAGTCGAGCGCAAAGACGTCGTGCTGGCCTTTGGCGGTGGCGTGATCGGAGACCTCGTGGGCTTTGCCGCCGCGATCCTGCGCCGTGGCGTGCGCTTCGTGCAGCTGCCGACGTCCCTGCTGGCGCAGGTCGACAGCTCGGTTGGCGGCAAGACCGGGATCAACGCACCACAGGGCAAGAACCTGATTGGTGCGTTCCATCAGCCCTCGCTTGTTCTGGCGGATATCGACGTGCTGGGCACGCTGAAGCCGCGTGATTTTCTGGCAGGATATGGCGAGGTTGTGAAATACGGCGGTCTTGGCGATGCGTCCTTCTTTGATTGGCTCGAGGTCAACGGCCCCGCGCTGGCGGCGGGCGATTTGGCACTGCGGGAAGAGGCCGTGCGTTGGTCAGTGCAGATGAAAGCCGACATCGTCGTACGGGATGAGACCGAGCAAGGCGACCGCGCGCTTTTGAACCTTGGCCACACCTTTGGTCACGCGCTTGAAGCCGCGACTGGATATTCCGACCGTCTGTTGCATGGCGAAGGCGTTGCCATTGGCTGTGCACTGGCGTTTGAAACCTCGGCCCGGTTGGGATTGCTCAGTCAGGAAAGCCCCTCGCGCTTCCGCGAACATCTGGCAGCGATGGGCATGAAGAAAGACATCCGTGACATTCAAGGGGATCTGCCCGATGCTGATGGTCTGATCGCCCTCATGGCGCAGGACAAGAAGGTGGTTCAGGGCAAGCTACGCTTTATTCTGGCCCGGTCGATTGGCGATGCTTTCGTGGCCGATGACGTTGACATGGGCGTGGTCAAAGACGTGCTGACCGAGGCGCTGGCAGACGCCTAGGCCTCGGGCTACTTGCGCGCGTTGGCGATCACCATCAGCTCACCCACATTTTCGCGGGTGATATAACCCAAAAGATGCCCTTCGGAATCCAGAACCGCCACCGTGGGTGCGGTCCCCATCCGCTCCAACACCAACTCAAGCCCGTCAGTCAAAGCAGCCGCTGGAACGCTTTTCATCACATCGCCGACACGGGTGTCCGAGGCACCCTCGGCCATCGCGTGAAAAAGGGCCTCGCGGGTCAGGAACCCGGCCAGATGGCCTTCGATATCGAGTACCGGAAACTCGTGCTGCGTGGTGCGGATCAACGTGGTTGCGGCAAGCGCGATGGGATCTTCAGGACGAAGGCTTTCATATTCAGTGATCATCGCATCGCGGGCCATCAGCTTGCGGGCCACGTCGCGCATGGCGACGTCTGCGCTTTCGCCCCCCGCCGCGACGAAGATAAAGCCTGCGATCAGAACCAACATCAGGTTGCCGGACATAAGACCCGTCAGCGCCATTAGAAAGGCCACAAATTGCCCCGCGCCGGCGGCGATGCGGGTGGCCCTGACGCGGTCGGTAAACATCGACAGAACTGCGCGCAGCACCCGTCCGCCATCCATCGGGAAGGCCGGAACCATGTTGAAGACGGCGAGGATCAGGTTCAGTGTCGCAAGCTGTGAGGGCAGGGTGGACGGCGTGATCGCCATGCCGGTCAACTGTTCGGTCTCGGTCGGGGCACCGATCAGCAGCGTCAGAACCGCCCAGATCACCACGTTTACGGCGGGTCCGGCCAAGGCCACCAAGATTTCCTGCCGCGGGTTTTCGGGCATGCGTTCCAGCCGCGCCAACCCACCGATGGGCAGAAGCGTCACGTCGGGCGTGCGAATGCCAAACCGGCGCGCCATCAGGGCGTGGCCGAACTCGTGCGCCACGACGCAGGCAAAGAGCAGAAGAACGAAGACGATGGTCCAAAGCGCCGCCTCGGGCCCTTGTTCAGACCAAGTCGAGGCGCCAATGAAGGCCAGCAGCAGAAAAAAGGTCACATGGACGCGCAGCTGCGAGCCAAAGAGGCGCCCGATGGGAAATGACCATGACATCGTGCGCCTCCTTGTTTTGTGTGTATTCTGTGTGTCTTAGAACGGGATTTCGTCGTCGAAACCGCCGCCAGCCGGGGCTGAACCGCCCCCACCTTGACCGCCGCCACCAAAGCCACCGCCCTGATTGCCGCCACCGTAACCTCCGCCAGCGCCGCCACCATAGCCGCCGCCACCTTGGCCACCACCGCCTTGGCCACCGCTGCGACCATCCAGCATGGTCAGCGTGCCGTTGAACCCTTGTAGCACAACTTCGGTCGAGTAGCGGTCGTTGCCGGATTGGTCTTGCCACTTGCGGGTTTGCAGTTGACCTTCGACATAGACCTTCGAGCCCTTGCGGAGGAACTGCTCACATACGCGCACCAGACCTTCCGAGAAGACCGACACGGTGTGCCATTCGGTCTTTTCGCGACGCTCGCCAGTGTTGCGGTCTTTCCAGGTTTCCGAGGTTGCAATGCGCAGGTTGCACACTTTGCCACCGTTCTGGAAGGTCCGTACCTCGGGATCTGCACCCAGATTACCAATAAGCATGACCTTGTTAAGCGAACCTGCCATCCTGCGTCCTTTCGATTCTAGATTGGGCCATATGGTTACACCATATACGGGCAAGAGAAACGTGATTTCTGTCAGGCGAAACTGCGAGTGCGCTTAGTTTTGCGCGATTGGTCGCACGGCACTTCCCAGACGGACATCCAGCACCTATATTGGCATCGTATTCAAGCTGGGGGCGGAGCATTGCGCCAAAGAGTTTTTACCATTGCTGGGCTAAGCATTGTTGCAGTCCTCGCTATGGAAGCGCCACAAAATATGGCGACAGCAGAGAGTCTGTTTGGCAGTTCGGGCGGGCGCAGCACCTTCAAGTCTCAGGTGGGTGTGCTGGATACGCGGGCGGCCCAGCAGTATTCAAACTCGATCAAGCTGACACCAAACGCCCCGACAACGCCAACGAGCTATGGCATTCCCAGTTATTCGGGGAACTATAAAGGCCAGTTCTTACCGATCGCGCAAGCAGCTGCCCGACAGCATGGGATTCCCGAGGATCTGTTTTTGCGTCTGGTGCAGCAGGAAAGCGGTTGGAATCCCAAGGCAAAAAGCCACGCAGGCGCTATCGGGCTTGCGCAGTTGATGCCGTTTACCGCCCGAAAACTTGGCGTAGACCCATGGAATCCAACGCAAAACCTAGAAGGCGGCGCACGTTATCTGCGTCAGCAATATGACAGGTTCCGCTCGTGGCGCCTTGCCCTTGCAGCCTATAATGCGGGTCCCGAGGCGGTCGCCAAATACAATGGCGTTCCGCCCTACAAAGAAACTCAAGGTTACGTGAAAGCCATTCTCGGCAGCTAGATATCTCGTCCTTCAGGTCCGGAATAGGCGCGTTCGACCTTTGCGACGCGCAGGTGATACTGCGCGTACCACCGTGTCTTCCCAAGTTTTTGCGCCATCAGATGAGCAACATCCGCTTTCCACGCGGAAATCGCGGACTCGTCTCGCCAATAGGACACGGTGATCCCAACCCCGAACGCATCACGCGTGCTTTCGACGCCGATATAGCCGTCCTGCTGTTCAGCCAGTTCAACCATCTTGTCAGCCATCTGTTCATAGCCTTGCACCGTCGATGTCAGTTGATTGGTGAAAATCACCGCGTAATAGGGCGGCTCGGGTAGGGGGGCGAAACGGATTTCGTCAAAAGACATGGGCGCATCCTTTCAAAGATACGCCCATGCATAAATCAATCGAAGCTTTACGTCAGCCCTATCACTTAGACGTCTGACAGTTCTTTCTTATGCAGCCATTCTGCGTGCTTGGGCGCGCGTTTGGTTTCCGACCATTCGTTCAGCATGTCCCATTTCACTTCGTCCATGCGCTTCAGCATGGCTTCTTCCTCGGGATCGGGGCAGGCCAGCTCAACGCGGTGTCCGTTTGGATCGAAGAAATAGATCGAATGGAAGATCGAGTGATCGGTCACGCCCAGAACATCGACGCCATTGGCTTCTAGATGCTCTTTGAATTCAATCAGTTCCGCGCGATCCTTCACCTTGAATGCAATGTGTTGCACCCAGATTGGCGTGTTCGGGTCACGGCCCATTTCCGGCTTGGTGGGCAGCTCGAAAAACGCCAATACGTTCGCGTTCCCAGCGTCCAAGAACACGTGCATATACGGGTCAGGCTCGTGGGTTGACGGCACATGGTTTTCGGCAATGGCCAAAATGAAATCCATGTTCAACATTTTACCGTACCATTCGACGGTCTCTTTCGCGTCCTTGCAACGATACGCGACGTGGTGAATCTGTTCGATTTTCATGGGCGTCCTCCTATTGACGGTGGATATACACAACATTCATTTCATTTGCAACGATTACTGTGTGAAAGACCAACGAAGGGCAGGGCGCTGCTTACCCCCGTTTACGGAAGGCTGAAGGTGTCTGTCCGGTTTGCTTCTGAAAGGACCTTGTAAAGTAAGCCGCCGAGGTAAAGCCAAGTGATGCCGCGATGTCTTTGATCGGCACGCGGGTTTCAGTCAGCAAACGCCGCGCTTCATAAGTCACGCGGTCCTGCAAAATGACCGAGGCCGGACGCCCGCAGGCATTATTGCATACGCGCGATAGGTGTGTGGGTGTGATGCCAAGCTCAGCCGCATAATCCCGCACGGTTTTCGCGCTGTGGAAATCCTGTTCGACAAGCGCGGTGAAGGCATTGACCAGTCTCTGCCCGGATTTGTGCTTCACTTCATCCTCGTCCAGCGCCTCTAGTTGGCGATCCAACCAAACCGAGATCAGCCCGGCATGACACATCATGGCACGGCTGGCCCGCGCGGTGCCCTTTTCCATCTCGCGCTGCAGGTTGTCGACAAGGTTGCTGAGTTCGATCTGCCGGTCTGCATCGCGCAAGCGCAAATGAACGGAATCTCGTGGAAGCCCAAGTTGAACTTCACTGTCTTGCGGAAACACGATGATCGTTCCAGCGACCTGACTGCTCATCTCGAACCCGTGCATGGTACCAGCAGGAAGAAAGATGCAGTTATGCGGACCGTAGCCAGAGGTCACGCCATTGATGGTTATGCGCCCCTGCCCACGCGTAAACCACAACAGGACCGGTGCACCGTAAGATCGCATCGCCTCGGTGCGCCATCGACCGCCGACGCCCAGACGGGCAATTGGCAGGGCACGAAACGAGGAATCCGGGTGGGTCGTATCAGTCATAAGAACACAATCACAGCAGCCAGTAGAATTACCTTACCGCTCAATCGCTAGCTTACTCTGTTCGACCTGTCTCAGTATTTTTGACAGTTTACAACTTTTCCACAGGGTTTTCCACAAGAGTAGAAATCAGCCTGTGGATAAGTCGGATGTCAGCGATCCGTCCCAAGGGGAATCACTTGCCAGTTCCGCATCCGCTTGCGGAACCAGGTGCGTTGGCGTTTGGCGTATTGCTGGCTTGCGATGATGGCCGCTTCGCGCGCTTCGTCTAGGGACGTCTTGCCTTGTAGATGGGCGATCAGCTCTGGCGCACCGATGGCTTTGGAGGAGGGCGCTTTGGGATCCCAAGTGGCGAGGCTTCGACGAGCTTCCTCTAGCGCGCCTTCGCTCAACATGATGTCGAAGCGCCGTTCTATTCGGTCGCGTAGCCAATCGCGCTCGGCGTCCAGATGGAAGGCGCACGTAGACGAGAGGGGTAAAAGCGGCGGCGGGGTGTCGTCCTGCCAACTGGCCAGTCCACGACCGGTGGTGTGCTGCACCTCCCATGCACGGGCGACGCGGGCGGGGTTTCTTGTGTCGATACGGGCCAATGTGTCCGAGTCCAGATCGGCCAGTAGGGCAGGCAAACCGCCTTCGGCAAAACGAGCCTCGCCCTCTTTGCGGATAGCGGGTGGGGTCAGAGGGATGTCAGCCAGGCCCTCGGTCAGTGCGGTCAGATTCAAGCCTGTTCCACCCACAATAATGGGACGTTGAGTGCCTTGCAGGATCGGCCCAACTTCGCGCAGCCAATGCCCCACGGAATAGTCCTGATCCCCCGGAATATGCCCATACAGAAGATGCGGCGCGCGGGCCTCATCCTCCGGTGACGGACGCGCGGTCACCACGCGCCAGTTTTCAAACACCTGCAGCGCATCGGCGTTCACGATCACCCCGCCCGAGGCTTCCGCGATGGCCAATGCCAGCGCAGACTTGCCCGACGCGGTCGCGCCAGCGATCAGGACCGGCTGATCGGGCCCCACCTGACGGGCCAGTTCCATGATGCTGTCTTGCGCGGTCGACACGTGCTGTAGTCCTTACTTTTTTGAGGCCCGGGGCGGATCGCTCATTGATCATCCGGCCCTAATCGGTCAAATTGCCGGGCAACACAATCACGACAATCAGAGAGTGGCAACAGATGAGTGATCAGGCCCAGACCACGGCAGAGGGTGAAATCCCGGAGCCGACCTATAAACGTGTCATGCTGAAAATCTCGGGCGAGGCCCTGATGGGCGACCAGGGGTTCGGCCTGAACCCGCCGACGGTCGAACGCATCGCCCGCGAAGTGAAAACGGTGCACGACATGGGCGTCGAGATCTGCATGGTGATCGGCGGCGGCAACATTTTCCGTGGGCTTCAGGGCTCGGCGCAGGGGATGGAACGCACCACGGCAGACTATATGGGGATGCTGGCCACGGTGATGAATGCGCTGGCGATGCAATCCGCACTGGAAGGTCTAGGTGTGTTTACCCGCGTGATCTCGGCCATTCCGATGGATCAGGTTTGTGAGCCCTACATTCGCCGCCGCGCAGTACGCCACCTTGAGAAAAAGCGTGTCTGCATCTTCGCCGCCGGCACCGGCAATCCTTACTTCACCACGGACACCGCCGCCACGCTGCGCGCCAACGAAATGGCATGCGAAGCCATTTTCAAGGGCACGAAAGTAGATGGCGTATACGATAAGGACCCGGTCAAGAACGACGACGCCGTCCGTTATGACACCGTGTCTTATGACGATGTGCTAGCCAAGCGTTTGGGCGTCATGGACGCCTCGGCCATCGCACTGGCCCGCGACAACAACCTGCCGATCATCGTGTTTTCGCTGGATGAACCGGGTGGGTTCCGTGGTATTCTGGACGGGCAGGGTACCTACACACGCGTAGGGGGCTAACCGCGCATAAGGGCGGATTATTGCCCATAAATTAATCTTTGCCACCGCTGGTAGAGCCTGATCTATACAATTGGGGGGCGGTGGCGTTATACCGGGCAAAACATGCTCATTAACGATAAGAGCTTGAAAGACGAAGGGAATGCCGAGCGATGGCTGATGAAGAGTTTGAACTGGATATCGACGATCTGGAACGCCGGATGGAAGGCGCGATTGGCGCACTGAGAACCGAATTTGCATCGCTGCGCACGGGGCGGGCCTCGGCCGCGATGCTGGACCCGATCACTGTTGAAGCCTATGGCCAGCGTACCCCTTTGAACCAAGTTGGCACTGTGAACGTGCCCGAACCGCGTATGGTGACAGTGAACGTTTGGGACAAAAGCATGGTTCAGGCGGTCGAGAAAGCCATTCGCGAAAGCGGTCTGGGCATCAACCCACAGCTTAACGGCACGATCATCATGCTGCCGATCCCCGAGCTGAACGAAGAACGTCGCCGCGAGCTGACTCGCGTGGCCGCGCAATATGCCGAACACGCCCGTGTCGCGGTGCGCAACGTGCGTCAGGACGGTATGCAGCAGATCAAAAAAGGTAAGGACAACATGTCCGAAGACGATGCCAAGATGTGGTCGGATGAAGTACAGGAACTGACCGACAAATTTGTAGGCGTCGTGGACAAGGCCTTGGAAACCAAACAGGAAGAGATCATGCAGGTCTGATCCTGCAGGTCTGATCCTGCAGGGTCCTGTTTTTTTAAAGGTATTGGATTTGGTGGTGAACATGAACAAGATGAGCATACAAGCCGAGGCAACATCGCCGCGGCACGTTGCCATCATCATGGACGGCAATGGTCGCTGGGCGCAGCGCCGTGGTCAACCTCGCTTATTCGGACACCGTGCCGGGGCCAAGCGCGTACGCGAGATCGTGCGCGCTTGTCCAGATCTGGGCGTCAAATACCTGACCATTTTTGCCTTCTCGACCGAGAACTGGAAACGCTCGGAGACTGAAGTCACCGGGCTGATGAATCTGTTCCGCCGCTACATCACCAAGGAAGCCCGTGCGCTGGTCGAAGAGGGCGTGCGCGTCCGTTTCATCGGGGATCGCAGCCGGCTTGATAAAAAGCTGATCAAGTTGATGGACGAGTTGGAGGGAATGACAGGTCACAATGACCATATGAATCTGACCATCGCTCTGAACTATGGCGGCCGTGATGAACTGGCCCGCGCTTCGAAGCGCATGGCACAAGACATCGCCAGTGGTGCACTATCGCCAGAGGCGGTGGATGAAGAAACCATCGCAAGCTACTTGGATACAAGCATTTTACCGGATCCCGATCTGGTCATTCGCACTTCAGGCGAGATGCGCGTCTCAAATTTTCTCCTCTGGCAATCCGCCTATGCTGAGTACGATTTCATCGAAACGCTCTGGCCGGACTTCACGTCTGAGGTGTTTGCCGATGTCATCGCTCGCTTTTCAAACCGTGACCGACGGTTCGGGACAGTCAAACCCGCCGCAGAATAGGTGGGGTATGGGCCCTACTTTGACTTGAGACCCAGCCCACGCAATGCGATAACCTCCAAATGAATTCTGAAGCATCTTCCTCGAAATGGGCCGATCTGGCGCCGCGCGTTTTGTCGGCCATCGCGATGGCTGGCATAGCAATTTCTGCAATTTGGATCGGCGGGGCGGTGTACCAGGCACTGATCATTGTCGTAATCGGCCTGTGTATGTGGGAGTTCGGGCGTCTTCTGAACCCTACACCTACGGCATTGCCCATTGTTGTGGGCTTGGCAGCAGCAGCCGGGATTTTCCTAAGCAGCTTTGGTCCAATCAACGCGCCCAATGTTATCCTGTCGCCCCAGATCGCGGCTCTGTTCGTTGCCCCGGTCATGGGGGCAATTCTGGCCAGCCAGCATCGCGTCCTGTTCTTCTCTTATGGGCTTTTGATCATGCTCGCCGGGCTGGGCTTTCTATCTATGGGACCGGGGGCTGCCTTGGTCTGGTTCATCCTGATCATCATCATCTCGGACGTCGCCGGATATTTTGCCGGGCGCATGATCGGCGGCAAAAAGTTCTGGCCGCGTGTCAGCCCCAAGAAAACCTGGTCGGGGACGATTGCAGGATGGGTCGGCGCGTTAATCCTGGGCCTGATCGGTATGGCGCTTGGCAAATTTTCGGTAGTCGACGCGCTAGCTTTCCCATTCATCGCTTTTGCAGGCCAGATGGGGGATATCGTTCAAAGCGCCATCAAGCGGAAGGTTGGCGTTAAGGACAGCTCGAACCTGATCCCAGGACACGGAGGTGTGCTGGACCGTTTCGATGCCATGATTGGCGCTGCGGGGGCTTTGGCCCTTTTGACGGGCGCTGGGTCGCTGATTTTTGCTGGCTAAGGGCAGGGCATGACTACAGAAACGGGCACACGCCGCATTTCGATCTTCGGGTCAACGGGGTCAATCGGGCAATCCACGATTGACCTGATCCGACGTGATGCCGACGCTTATGACGTGGTCGCGCTTACCGGGGGGCACAACGTCACGCAGCTGGCCAAAGACGCCATCGAGCTGCGTGCCGACATCGCCATCACTGCACATGAAGACAAGCTGCCCGCGCTGAAAGAGGCGCTGTCTGGTAGCGGTGTCGAGGCCGCTGCAGGCGCTTCTGCCATCGAAGAAGCGGCCACGCGCCCCTGTGACTGGGTCATGTCCTCGATTGTTGGCGCCGCTGGACTTTTGCCCGGTCTGCGCGCCTTGGAAGCACGCGCCACGCTTGCGCTCGCCAACAAGGAAAGCCTAGTGACCGCCGGGCCGCTCATCATGGCGACCGCGCAGGCGCACCATTCTCGGATCTTGCCCGTGGACAGTGAACACTCCGCCGTTTTTCAAGGGCTTGTGGGCGAGGATATGGACGCTGTCGAGCGGATCATCATCACTGCCTCAGGCGGCGCGTTCCGCGATTGGCCGCTGGAAAAGCTGGCCACGGCAACGCTGGCACAGGCCAGCGCACATCCAAACTGGGACATGGGGCAGCGGATCACCATCGATAGTGCCTCGATGTTCAACAAGGCGCTGGAAGTCATTGAGACCAAAGAGTTCTTCCAGATCGACCCCAGCCAGATCGAGGTTCTGGTGCATCCGCAAAGCCTGGTCCACGCGCTGGTTGGCTTCAACGATGGGGCTTTGATGGCCCATCTGGGCGCGCCGGATATGCGCCATGCCATCGGCTATGCACTGCACTGGCCCGAACGCCGCGATCTGCCCGTCGAGCGGCTGGATCTGGCCAAGGTTGCCACGCTGGAATTCCGCGCCCCAGACGAGACACGCTATCCCGCCCTGCGCCTTGCCCGCGAGGTCATGGCGGCAGGCGGTCTGTCAGGCGCCGTGTTCAACGCCGCCAAAGAAATTGCGCTGGACGGCTTCATTGCGGGCCAGATCGGTTTCATGGACATGGCCGGGCTGGTGGAAGACACGCTGACCCGTCTTGACGGAAATGTCAGCCTGATCCACACCACCATGACCCTTGATAATGTACTGGCCGCTGACCAGATGGGACGTAAGGTCGCCCGCGAAATCCTCGCCAATAAAAACTGAGCAGACGCGCCACGCGCTGAACCCAAAGGACATTTCTAAGACATGGATCTGATCAGCTTCCTGCCCGATTTCGGCAATCTTGCCTTCACGGTCCTTGCCTTTGTCGCCGCGTTGACCGTGATTGTCGCGGTGCATGAATATGGCCATTACATCGTTGGACGGTGGAGCGGCATCAAGGCCGATGTGTTCTCGATCGGGATGGGTCCGGTCCTGTTGGCGCGGACCGACCGGCACGGCACCCAGTGGCAGATCGCGGCCTTTCCCATTGGCGGATATGTGAAATTTCGAGGCGACGCGAACGCAGCCTCGGGTGGGGCGGATGAGGCCGTCATGGCCCAACTGTCCGACGAAGACCGTCGCCACACGATGCACGGTGCCCCCCTATGGGCGCGGACCGCCACAGTGGCTGCCGGTCCGGTTTTCAACTTCATCCTGTCCACCCTGATCTTTGCGGGCCTGATGATGTCAACCGGCGTCGCCCGCGATCCGCTGGCGGTGAAAACGGTACTGAACGTGCCGGGGATGGAGCAGGGGTTGCGCGAAGGCGACACGATCCTGTCCATCGCGGGCTTTGAGACGCCTCCCTTGGCCGAGTTCTATGAGGTGGTTGAGAAGCTGCCCGAAACCGCGCTGGTGGACTACCGCGTCGAGCGTGACGGGCAGGTGTTGACCTTGTCGGCCACGCATCCCTATCCGCCGCTGATCGGGTCTGTCAGCCCTCAATCCGCTGCAATGGACGCTGGATTGCGCGAAGGCGATCTCATCCAAACCGTCGACGGAGAAACGGTCCCGACCTTCAGCACCCTGCGCGAAATCGTCGTGAATGGTGATGGGGCCGAGCTGTCTTTGGGCATTCTGCGCGACGGAGCGTCAATGGATGTAACACTGACTCCGCGTCGGCAAGACATCCCCTCGGCCGATGGCGGGTTCGAGACCCGCTGGCTGATCGGCATCACCTCGGGGCTTGTGTTCGAACCCGCAACCCGTCCCGCGGGCGTGTGGGAGAGCTTGTCTTCTGGCGTGGATCGGGTGATCTATATCATTCAAAGCAGCCTGTCGGGCCTATGGCACATGATCACCGGGGCAATCTCGAGCTGTAATCTGTCTGGCCCGATTGGGATCGCACAGGTCTCGGGGCAGGTGGCCTCACAGGGCGCGGTTAGCTTTGTTGCCTTCATTGCCATGCTGTCCACGGCCATCGGAATGCTGAACCTGTTCCCAATCCCGGTTCTGGACGGCGGGCATCTGGTCTTCTACGCGTGGGAAGCGGTCACAGGCAAACCACCGTCGGATAAGGCCTTGAACTTCCTTTTGGCTGTCGGCTTGGCACTGGTGCTGACATTGATGGTGTTTGGCCTGACGAACGATTTGTTCTGCCCCTAAACCTCACGCTTTTGCGGCTCGCTTTACGCAATCGGCCATTCGGTGAAATTGCTGTGATAGCGGCGAGCTTGCCCGCCAAAGCATACCAATGGTGCGGTTGGGCTTTGGTGCGTCAAAGCGCGATACCGTTACAGGTGCGGAACGTGTTTCGACGCCGACGGCCATATCCGGGATCAATGTGACGCCCATTCCTGCGCCGACCATTTGAACCAACGTAGACAACGCGCTTCCGTCCAACGTCTCGCGGGGATTGGTGTTGTGCATGCCGCAAAACGATAGCGCCTGATCGCGGAAGCAATGCCCCTCTTCGAGCAACAGCAATCGCATTTCACGCAGCCCATCGCGATTGGGGACGGGTTTGTCTTTGTCGGCCAGTGGGCGGACCAACACGAATTCCTCATCAAACAGAGGCACTTCGGTCAGCGCGGGATCGGAAATGGGCAAGGCAAGAATGGCCGTGTCGATTCGACCCTCAATCAGTTCACGGATCAGGTTCGAAGTCATGGTTTCGCGCATGTGGATTTCGGCTTCGGGAAAATGCTCGGTTAGCTCTTTTGCGATACGCGGTAGTAGATATGGCGCGATGGTGGGGATCACCCCAATCCGCAGCTCTCCCACCCAATGATTGCGGGCGGCGCGCGATACGTCCTCAAGCTCATCCACCGCGCGCAGAATGTCCCGCGTTCGCCGAAGAAACTCCCGCCCTAAGGTCGTCAGACGTACCTGGCGCGGCATACGCTCACACAGGATACAGCCCAACGCCTCTTCAAGCTCTTTAATCTGAACTGAGAGGGCCGGTTGGGACACGGCACAGGCATCGGCGGCGCGGCCGAAATGCCCATGTTCCGCAAGTGCATCAAAGTACCGAAGCTGGCGCAGGGTGATGTTGCTCATAAGGTAATCCTATCGCTGGGATTAAAAGGTGTAATTTCCTCTTATCACTCAACCACGTTAATATAAACCCATACAGACGGAATTTGCCGTCTCGAGCTAAATACCAAACATGGGAGTCGGAAGATGGACGGAAACAGCATGGGAAAATGCCCGGTAGCGCATGGCGCAACGAATGTCGGGATGCGGTCCAACAAGGACTGGTGGCCCAATCAGCTGAACCTCAGAATGCTGCATCAGAACACGGCGAAGTCGGACCCGATGGGGGATGACTTTGATTATGCCGAGGCGTTCAAGTCGCTGGATCTTGAGGCCTTGAAGGCCGATCTGACTGCACTGATGACCGACAGCCAGGATTGGTGGCCCGCCGATTACGGCCACTATGGAGGCCTGTTCATTCGCATGGCATGGCACAGCGCCGGAACCTATCGTACTGCAGATGGCCGCGGCGGGGCAGGGACCGGGCAGCAACGCTTTGCACCGCTGAATTCGTGGCCAGACAACGGAAATCTGGACAAGGCCCGGCGCCTGTTGTGGCCGATTAAACAGAAATACGGCAACAAGATATCCTGGGCGGACTTGATGATCCTTGCGGGTAATGTCGCCATCACCTCGATGGGCGGCCCGACCTTCGGCTTTGCAGGCGGTCGCGCCGATGTCTGGGAGCCGGAAGAGGACACCTATTGGGGCGCCGAGACCGAGTGGTTGGCCTCTGACGACAACCCCAACAGCCGCTATTCCGGCGAACGCGATCTGGAAAACCCGTTGGCCGCTGTTCAGATGGGCCTGATTTATGTAAACCCGGAAGGCCCGAACGGAGAGCCTGACATTCTGGCCTCGGGCCGCGACATCCGCGAGACCTTCGCGCGTATGGCGATGAATGACGAGGAAACCGTCGCGCTGGTCGCGGGCGGGCATACCTTCGGCAAGGCGCATGGGGCAGGGGATCCAGGTCTGGTTGGCCCCGAACCCGAAGCCGCCGCAATCGAGGAAATGGGTCTTGGCTGGATCAACGCGCATGGCACGGGCCACGGCGATGACACCACCACCAGTGGGATCGAGGGCGCATGGACCGCGAACCCGATCCAGTGGGACAACGGTTATTTCGACCTGCTGTTCGGCTATGACTGGAACCTGACCAAATCGCCCGCGGGCGCCTATATCTGGGAACCCGTCGGCGTGTCCGATGACGACATGGCCCCGCAGGCCCATGACGCGTCGAAGAAGGTGCCGACCATGATGACAACGGCGGATATGGCGATGCGGATGGACCCGATTTATGGCCCGATTTCCAAGCGCTTCCACGAAAACCCCGACGAGTTCGCAGACGCCTTTGCCCGTGCATGGTTCAAGCTGACTCACCGCGATATGGGCCCACGTGCCCGTTATCTGGGCGCGGATGTTCCGGGCGAAGAGCTGATCTGGCAGGACCCAATTCCGGCCTCGGAAACGGATCTGAGCGACGAGGATGTGAAGGCGTTGAAGGCGGCTGTGCTTGATACGGGGCTAAGCATCTCGGACCTGGTGAAGACCGCCTGGGCCTCTGCCTCTACCTTCCGGGGGTCGGACATGCGCGGCGGGGCCAATGGCGCCCGGATCCGTCTTGAACCGATGAACCGCTGGGACGTGAACGAACCCGAGGCGCTGGACCGTGTCCTGAGCCGTTTGGAAGAGCTGCGTGGCAGTTTCGGCAAGCCAGTCTCAATGGCCGACCTGATCGTGATTTCCGGCGCCGCTGCAGTGGAGCAAGCCGCCGCCGATGCGGGTCACTGCATTGTGGTCCCGTGCACCTTGGGGCGCGGGGACGCCACGCAAGAGATGACCGATAAGGAAAGCGTCGGCTATCTGGAGCCGGCTGCAGACGGTTTCCGCAACTGGCAACGGACCGAGTTCACCATCTCGCCCGAAGAGCTTCTGATCGACAAGGCGCAGCTTCTGGGTCTCAGCGCGCCGGAGATGACCGTTCTGGTCGGCGGTCTGCGCGTTCTGGACGCAAATCACGGCGGAAGCACCCATGGTGTCTTCACGCAGAATACCGGCAAACTGAGCACCGATTTCTTCGCCAACGTGTTGGATATCAACACCAAATGGGCAGATCAGGGCGACGGCAGCTATGCAGGTACGGATCGCACCACGGGGGAGCAGAAATGGACTGCCACGCGGGTCGATCTGGTCTTCGGATCAAACTCGCAACTGCGGGCCTTGTCCGAAGTCTATGCACAAGCCGATGCTGGTCAGAAATTCGTCGAAGACTTCGTGGCCGCTTGGTCCAAGGTCATGAACGCGGATCGTTTTGATCTGAGCTGATTACAGCACCCACCACTCACGAAAAATCAAAAGGGGCAGGGAACTGCCCCTTTTTCTCAGAGACTCTGACCCGCTGCGCCACAGAGAATGATAGAGGTATCAATGCCTTGCAGTCACTTCTTCATTAACACTCCGAGATAAGAAACTACATTTTCGCTATTCGTGCTTTTGAGAGCCCCCAAGCACGGCAATGTTTTTTGTGATCTAGTCGCATTATAGAAGGAGAATTCAGAAGCAGGTCACGCGACTATCCAACACAAACACTAATGCGCATAATCCATATTATGTTAATATTGCATTCGTGCGACTATCCTGAAACCGATACGTTTCATTGTTCAATTCACTCGACATCGCCCGAAATAATGCAGATAAAACAGTGTCCGAACAAGGAAGACGACATGAACTCTCTGCTTATTCTAAATGGCCCCAACCTGAACATGCTTGGCGTGCGTCAACCCGAAATCTATGGGTCACTGCGCCTTGAGGACATCAAGGCCTCATGTCTCGCGCATGCTGAAAAGCTTGGGTTCTCGTGTGTATTCGAGCAGTCCAACGACGAAGGTACGCTGGTGACCAGAATTCAGGAAGCGCGTGGCGTTCACGACGCGATCATTCTGAATGCTGGCGCCTACACACACACGTCTATTGCCTTGATGGATGCGATCATCGCCGCCGAGGTTCCAACCATCGAACTTCACCTGTCCAACATCCATGCCCGCGAAGAATTCCGCCATCGTTCGTATATAGCACGCGTTGCGGTCGGCCAGATTTGCGGCTTTGGTGCAAAAGGCTATGAGTTGGCAATCGCGGCAGCAGCTGGACTTTCCGAGGCACCCTGATGCTTCAATACATCAAAAGCATCTGCCAATGTGAAACCATGGCCGAAGTTTGGGACATCCATTGCAAGAAGATGGAAAGTTTCGGCTTTGACAGGTTGATCTATGGCGTCACGCACTTCATGACACCCAACTCATTTGGGCCGCGTGAAGACGTGATGACCTTGTCGTCACATGATCCAGAGTACATGGAGCACTATTATGGTCCAGAACTCTATCGATCGAGTCCGATGCTTCTTTGGGCGACAGAAAACACCGGTGCCTGCAGTTGGTCCTGGATTCAGGACAACATGAACCTGATGGATGACAATAATCGCAAGGTCATCGAACTGAACAGGAAGATGGGCGTGACCGCTGGCTACACCCTCTCATTTCAGGAAACCTCACGCCGGTCCAAAGGCGTCATTGCACTCACGGCGCGTCGTGGGCTCAGCCAAGATGACGTCGATGAGATCTGGAAAGAGCGCGGGGATGAGATCGAAGCGCTGAACAACGTGGCGCATCTGAAGATTATTTCGCTCCCGCTTAGCACGGAACGCTCTGATCTGTCCAAGCGTCAGCGCGAAGTTCTAGAGTGGGTTGGCGATGGAAAAACCAATCAAGATATTGCCACCATTCTGGGTGTTACGCCGGCCACGATCGAAAAACATCTGCGCATTGCGCGGGATAAGCTCGGCGTTGATACGTCGGCTCAGGCGGTTCTAAAAATGTCATTTCTTAACCAGATCTTCACCCCTGACAGATCCTAATGCGTTAAGTTTACACGTTAGATTAGACACTTAATCCGAAACAGTTTTCGAATAAGAAGGTGTTTTGTTGACGTTACGGAAGAAATGGTAGGGATTCCCGTACTTCCAATAGTTGCACGAATCAGGCATCATTTTAGTGTTCCGTGAGTGGTGGCTTTAGCCTTGGGACATTTTTGGGGTGAACGGACTGTGATTTCAGATTGCGTTTCATTCTTCCGGTAAAACGGAGCTGGTGTCGATGGAGCATTGATCCCAAAGGCACCAGCACTCGGAATACAGAATATTCTGCTTGCAGAAAAAGCGCTGACTCTCGTCGGCGCTTTTTCGATTCTACCGTTACCTACGGCGCGATGGCGGTTAGGCGGATGCCCACGAAAAAGGCCGGTCGATTTGACCGGCCTTGAACATTCTATCAAGTCGCGGGCTTGCGCCCTGCCCTGTGGGTCTTAACCCTGAACGGCAGCAGCTACTTCAGCAGCGAAGTCGACTTCTTCTTTTTCGATGCCTTCGCCAACTTCCATGCGCACGTAGCCGACGATCTCGGCACCGGCTTCTTTGGCAGCGGCTTCAACGGTCAGATCCGGGTTGATGACGAAGTCTTGGCCCAGCAGGGTAACTTCTGCCAGGAACTTCTTCATGCGGCCTTTGATCATGTTCTCGATGATGTTCTCGGGCTTGCCGCTTTCACGGGCCTGATCGGTCAGAACCTGACGCTCTTTTTCAACGATGGCCGGATCCAGCGCGGCTTCGTTCAGAGCCTGCGGGTTGGCAGCTGCGATGTGCATTGCAATCTGACGGCCGAATGCTTCGTCGCCACCGTTCATGGCAACCAGAACGCCGATTTTACCCATGCCGTCGGTGACAGCGTTGTGCACATAGGTCACAACGTTTTCGCCTTCGACCGACGCCATGCGACGCAGCGACATGTTTTCGCCGATGGTGGCGATCTTGTCGGTGATGGTACCAGCAACGGTTTTGCCGCCCATGTCAGCATCGTTCAGTGCGTCAACGTCAGCAACAGTCAGTGCCGCAGCAGCGATGCCCGAAACCATGTCTTGGAATTCACCGTTCTTAGCAACAAAGTCGGTTTCCGAGTTCACTTCGACAGCAACGCCTTTGCCTCCAGCCACGGTCACAGCGACCAGACCTTCAGCGGCGGTACGGCCAGCTTTCTTGGCGGCTTTCGCCAGCCCTTTGGTGCGCAGCCAGTCTTGGGCAGCTTCCATGTCGCCGTCGTTTTCGACCAGCGCTTTTTTCGCGTCCATCATGCCAACGCCAGTGGATTCGCGCAGTTCTTTTACGAGTGCAGCGGTGATTGCCATGTCTCTACTCCTTGGGGTCTCCGATCGGGTGATAGTCCCGCCCGGTATCAATTCAGTGACAGTTGCGCGGGCCAGTCCCCTGCCCCGCGCACGCGGTCTGTCTTATTCTGCCGGAGCAGCTTCTTCAGCAACGGCTTCTTCGGCCATAGCTTCTTCCATCGCACCTAGGTCGATGCCAGCAGCGCCCATCTGGGCCGACATGCCGTCCAGAGCTGCACGGGCAGCCAGGTCGCAGTACAGAGCAATGGCGCGGGCCGCGTCATCGTTGCCCGGGATGATGTAATCCACGCCTTCCGGCGGGCAGTTGGTGTCGACAACAGCTACAACCGGGATACCCAGTTTGTTGGCTTCTGCGATGGCCAGGCTTTCTTTTTTAACGTCAATGACGAAAAGCAGATCAGGAACGCCGCCCATTTCGCGGATCCCGCCCAGCGAGGCTTGCAGTTTCTGCTGGTCACGTTCCATGCCCAGACGCTCTTTCTTGGTCAGGCCTTCAGCACCCGATGCCAGCTTCTCGTCCACCTCTTTCAGGCGGTTGATCGACTTCGAAACGGTCTGCCAGTTGGTCAGCGTGCCGCCCAGCCAGCGGTGGTTCATGTAGTACTGAGCCGACTTTTCAGCAGCATCAGCGATCGGGCCAGCAGCCTGACGCTTGGTGCCAACGAACAGAACGCGGCCACCTTTTGCAACGGTGTCGCGCACAGCGTTCAGCGCAGCGTCCAGCATCGGCAGGGTCTGTGTCAGGTCAAAAATGTGGATGCCGTTGCGCTCACCGTAGATAAACGGGGCCATACGGGGGTTCCAACGTTGGGTCTGGTGACCAAAGTGAACACCAGCTTCGAGCAGCTGGCGCAGCGAGAAATCAGGCAATGCCATTTCTATATCCTTTCCGGTTTCATCCTCGGCGCTGCGTTTCGAAGGTTGCCCTTCAACCGGTGGACACGATGGGGATGTCTCCCCCATAGGCCCGCACAGCACCTGTGGTTTACGAGCGCGCGTATACAGGGCGCATGCCGACCGTGCAAGCCAAAAACGACGAAGCATGGTCTCGCGTGGTCATGGCTTGTCCTTCCCCGGAAATAACGGCACAAAACTGGGATGACACAGGATATTCTTTGTATTGGTTCGGTCCTTTGGGATGTGATCGGGCGCACACCACATCCCATGCGCGTGGGGTCTGACGAACCGGGCCGGATTACCCGCCTGCCCGGTGGCGTTGCGATGAACATCGCGATGACGCTGCATCGGTTCGGGCTGCGCTCGGCGCTTCTGACGGCCGTCGGACGGGATCGCGAGGGTGACGAGCTGTTGGATGATTGTGCAGCGCGCGGCATGAATACCGAGTTCATTTATCGTCCGGAGGAACTGCCAACGGATCGTTATATGGCCATCGAAGGTCCCGAGGGTTTGATCGCGGCCGTGGCTGATGCGCATACACTTGAAGCCGCCGGTGACGCGATCCTTGCCCCATTAGAGGACGGACGGTTGGGCAGCGCGCGCGCGCCGTATGTCGGCACGATTGCGCTTGATGGAAACCTGACACGCACACTGTTGGATGACATCGCGACCCATGCCAGTTTTGCCTGCGCTGATCTGCGTGTGGCCCCGGCCAGCCCCGGCAAAGCGCGTCGCTTGGCCCCTTTGATGCGCCACCCAGGGGCAACGCTTTATGTAAATCGCGAGGAAGCCGGTTATCTGACTGAAGCCCAATATGACAGCGCAAGCACTGCCGCACAGGGGCTTCTGGACGCTGGAGCGACGCGGGTATTGGTCACCGATGGCGGCAGCTTCGCCGCTGACGGTCATCACCAGCGGGGCGTGATCCAGACCCCCTGCCCCCCGGTCCGCGTGCGGCGGATTACCGGGGCCGGAGACACGTTTATGGCTGCGCATATCGCGGCCGAACTTGCCGGGAATGCGCCCGCTGTCGCGCTCGAAATGGCGCAAAAAACCGCCGCCCACTATGTATCAGGAGAAGACCTATGACCCTGCCTCTGCATTTCTCGGACGAGGTCGCCGCCGCCCGCGATGCCGGCGCGCCAATCGTCGCGCTGGAAAGCACCATCATCACGCACGGCATGCCCTTTCCGCAGAACGTCGAAACCGCCCGTGCGGTCGAAGCGGTCATTCGTGAAAACGGTGCGGTGCCCGCGACAATCGCTGTGCTGGATGGACAGCTGCATATCGGCCTGAATGACGAACAACTGGACGCGTTGGGTCAAGCCAAAGGCGTCGCGAAATTGTCGCGCGCCGACATGGCCGCGTGCATTGCAACGGGCGGCACCGGTGCCACCACCGTTGCCGCCACCATGATTGCCGCGCATCTGGCGGGGATCTCGGTTTTTGCGACCGGCGGGATTGGCGGCGTGCACCGTGGTGCTGAAACCAGTTTTGATATTTCGGCCGACCTGCGCGAGTTGTCGAAGACTCCCGTGACCGTGGTGGCCGCGGGGGCCAAAGCCATTCTGGATTTGCCTAAAACGCTGGAAGTTCTTGAGACACTAGGCGTTCCGGTGATTGCCTATGGGCAGGACAGTTTCCCAGCGTTCTGGTCTCGGGTTTCAGACCTTTCTGCCCCTCTGCGTATGGACAGCGCCGATCAGATTGCCTCAGCTGCTAAAACCCGCGCCTTGATGGGGCTTGAGGGCGGGCAGTTGATCGCCAATCCGATCCCGGTCGAGGCAGAGATCCCGCGCGAGGTTATCACTCCTGTGATCGAAGAAGCGCTCGCTGCCGCCGAAGCCGAGGGCATTTCGGCCAAGAACGTCACCCCCTACCTGCTGGATCGCATCTTCCATGCGACCGAAGGTGCTTCGCTGGCCGCCAACATTGCTCTGGTAAAGAACAATGCGCGCCTTGCGTCACAAATCGCACGTGCTTTCGCAGGTGTGTAACAACGAAAGGGCGGCCAAGCCGCCCTTTCTTATGCTAGATGCTGGATATTCGGTCAGTTATTGTGCCTAGGCCCCAATCGCGATCTGTGCGCTCAGCTCGACGGGTTCCGGATCCCGCAACACATATCCGCGCCCCCAGACAGTTTCGATATGGTTTTCACCCTCCGTCGCTGCCGACAGTTTCTTGCGCAACTTGCAGATGAACACATCAATAATCTTCAGCTCGGGTTCATCCATGCCGCCATAAAGGTGGTTCAGGAACATTTCTTTCGTCAGTGTCGTACCTTTACGAAGCGACAGCAGTTCGAGCATTTGGTATTCCTTGCCCGTCAGATGCACTGAACGGCCTTCCACATCGACGGTTTTCGCATCCAGGTTAATCGAGACCTTGCCCGTTTTGATCACGGACTGCGAGTGCCCTTTCGATCGCCGAATAATGGCATGAATGCGGGCGATCAGTTCCTCGCGGTGGAAGGGCTTGGTCATGTAGTCGTCCGCCCCGAAACCGAAACCTTTGATCTTGTTTTCGGTGTCGTCGGCCCCTGACAAGATCAGGATCGGCGTGTCAATCCGGGCCATGCGCAGCTGACGCAGGACTTCGTGACCATTCATGTCCGGAAGGTTCAAATCAAGCAAAATAAGATCGTAATCATAAAGCTTTGCCAGATCGATCCCCTCTTCGCCCAGGTCCGTTGCATAGACGTTCAGGTTCGCATGTGTCAGCATCAATTCGATGCTGCGCGATGTTGTCGGATCATCTTCAACAAGAAGGATTCTCATAATGGGTTTCTCCGCATCTGGTTCTGTCTTGGGTTGAACATTGCGTGAATTGGTTAATCACAGGTTACCCTATAAGAACTTTTAGCGAATACCACCTATGGTTGTCTATATTTTTGTAATTCTGTGGCTTTCAGGGCAGATTCCCCATGCACCTCAACGGCGCGTAGCCATTCATCCAGCTCTTCATCTGAAAGACCATAGAGTGAACAGGCTTCGTCGTTGGTAAGAAGGCCATGGCGTATCCCCTTGACCACACGTGCTTTCCGGCTTGCCACCCATCTGCGCGTGTCTTGCGGCGGCAGATCTGCTCGCGTCATGATCGAGCCGTCTGGTAGAGTGACCGCACGCGGCCCTTCGATTTTTTTCAGATACATGATGAACCCTCGCAAATGATCTGGACCGACCATGACCAGACAGGCTTAAAGATCTGTGAAGCGCCCCCTTGTTGTTCGTTCGAATTTTCCTATATTCCGATACGCTTCGATAAGGATCCCAACATGTCGGTTAATGCATCGGTCGCGCCTGCGCTGAACTCTCTTGGCTTTGCCAAATCCCCCGCTGAGACGCGGGTTGTTGTTGCCATGTCCGGCGGCGTGGACAGTTCGGTTGTCGCGGCGAAACTGGCCGAGGAAGGCTATGACGTGATTGGCGTTACGCTTCAGCTCTATGACCATGGAGCTGCGCTGGCCAAAAAAGGTGCGTGCTGTGCCGGGATCGACATCCATGACGCCCGCCGTGTGGCCGAAGATATGGGCTTTCCCCACTATGTCCTCGACTATGAAAACATCTTTCAGGATGCCGTGATCGAGGAGTTTGCGGATAGCTATCTGGGTGGCGCAACACCAGTGCCCTGCATTCGCTGCAACGAGCGCGTGAAGTTCAAGGACCTTCTGGAAACCGCACGTGATCTGGGCGCCGATTGCATGGCGACCGGCCACTATATCCAACGCGAGATGGGCGATCACGGCGCGGAACTGCACCGCGCCGCCGACCCTGTGCGCGATCAAAGCTACTTCCTGTTCTCCACCACACCCGAGCAACTGGACTATCTGCGATTCCCGCTTGGTCACTTGAAGACCAAAGCAGAAACCCGTGAACTTGCGCGAAAATATGGACTAGAAGTCGCAGATAAACCCGACAGCCAGGACATCTGTTTCGTGCCCGACGGCAACTATGCCGGCGTAATCGAGAAGCTTCGCCCTGGTGCCGCTGAACCCGGCGAGATCGTCCATGCGGATGGTCGCGTGCTGGGCCAGCACGGGGGCGTCATTCACTACACGATCGGCCAGCGGCGCGGCCTTGGCATCGGCGGATTGTCCGAGCCACTTTACGTGGTGAAACTGGATGTCGACAATAAACAGGTCGTCGTTGGCCCGAAAGACTTGCTGGCGACCCGCATTGTTCCGGTCCGCGAGATCAACTGGCTGGGGGATGAGCCCTTCACGTCCCGCAAAGAGTGGCATCTGGGTGTCAAAATCCGCTCGACCCGTCCCCCGCGCGAGGCGATCATTCGCCCGATCTCGGACACGGAAGCCGAAGTGGAATTGTTGACGCCCGAGGAAGGCGTCAGCCCCGGTCAAGCCTGCGTATTCTATGAGATGGATGGACCACGCATCTTCGGCGGTGGGTGGATCTGGCGCGGTTAAAGCGTTTCCACGAGACAGTTCGTAAAACGTGGAAAAGTTTAACCAATCGCGCCTAGCACGGATCGTGCAGCGCGTAATCCGGGCGCTTCACCGCCTTTTCCAAGACGCTCCATCGTCACACGCATCGCCTCGTTCTGTGCTTCCGGCGCATCTAGAACGGCCAACAGCGCAGGCGTGATGCGATCCGGGGTGCAGTCTTTTCCAAGGAACTCAGGAATCGAACGCGTGTCAGAGACCAGATTGACCAGAGTCACAGTGTCGATTTTCAGCATGCGTCCAATCAGGAACCGGCTGAGCCAATTCATGTCATAGGCGATGACCATCGGCGTATGGGCTGCCGCGAGTTCCAAGGACACCGTACCGGAGGCCGCCAGCGCCACATCTGCGGCCTTGAACGCCGCGCGTTTGTCGTCCTGCTGCGCGGCTGGGATAAGAATGGGCGACACGGACCACTTCGCGGTCAATTCGCGCACAAGGTCTTCCACGCCTTGCGCCATTGGCAACACCACCTGCAGGTCAGGCTTGGCGCGTTTGGCATGGGCAATCACCTCGCCAAACCGCTCTGCCAGACGCGAGACTTCGCCCTTGCGCGACCCCGGCAGAACCAGCAGAAGCGGCGCGTCGCTGATACCGCGTGCATCGCGGAAGGCCTGCGCTGCTGCGTCATCTGCCTGTGGCTCGGCCACGACCGGGTGCCCGACGAAATCACAACCCATGCCGGCGGCTTGCATATAGGGCGGCTCGAACGGGAGAAGCGCCAGAACGTGGTCCACCCAGCGTGCCATTTTGGCGGCGCGTTTCGGACGCCATGCCCAGACCGACGGGGCCACGTAATGCACGATCGGTATGTCATGACCGAAAGTCTGCCCTTCAACCTCTTCTTCCTTCACGATCCGCGCCACGCGCAGACAGAAATCCGGGCTGTCGATGGTGATCAACACGTCCGGATCGGCCGCGACGACGGCCTCGGCGGTTTCACGAATGCGACGTTTCAGGTGGAAGTATTTCGGGGCGACTTCGGCAATTCCCATGATGGACAGCTCGGACATCGGAAAGCGCGAGGTCAGCCCCTGCTCTTCCATCGCGACACCGCCGATGCCCATGAATTCGACGTCAGGGCGCAGGGTTTTCAAGCCTTCCATCAAGGCCGCACCCAAACGGTCGCCCGAGGGTTCGCCCGCGATCATGAATACCTTCATGATTGCCCCTTTCGCACGTCCAGAAACAGATCATGTTCGGCCAGCAAGCGCTCGACCTCGGCCCGCTCCAGCACGATCACGCCTTCCTCCAACACGATACCGCCTAAGCCGGCTGCTGCCACCGCACGCACCGTATCAGGCCCGATGGTCGGAATATCCATCCGCCCGTCCTGACCAGGCTTCGGGCGTTTCACAAAGACGCCACGCGCGCCTTGTTTCAGATGTTCGGATGTGTGCCCGGCGAAAGCCAGTAACGCGTCGGTCCCCTGAATGCTCTCGATACCCAGGCATTGCCCGCCTGCGATCACCACGCCCTGCGCGATATCTTCACCGGCCAGAACGTCCAACAACTGCCAGCCCCGGTCCGCATCTTCACGGTCCCGCGCGCTGGTCGCGCGACCGGCGTGACTGGCCTCGATGGCCAGCGCGGCGGTCACATCTGTCGCGCCCACGACCGTGAAGCCCTGCTCCTCGAACACCTCCGCCACAAGGCGCAAAAGTGCGTCATCGCCCTTGCCCAGAACAGCCTTCACCCGGGGAAACAGCCCCAGCGTCACCCGGTCCATGCGCAGAGGGTTCAGCTTGGGCCGGTCCACCTTGCCCGCAAACACAACACGCGCGACCCCTGCCCCGCGCATCGCGTTGAACAAGGCCCCAAGCTTTTCATAGCTCGCGGCCACATGCTCGAACCCGTCGGGCACAGAAACGTCAACACCTTTGATGGTCACGAAAAGCGCGTCCGAATTGGCCGCCGCAATCAGTTGCGGCAGCTCTCCGGTTCCGGCGATGATGGCAAGGCGATCCGACATGTGCGCTTACTTCGGCGTCAGGAAACCACGGTCGCTGTCGCCCGTGATGAACTCGACCATTTCGCGCACATAATCGCTGTCGCTTTCTTCCCCAAGACGCGCAGCCCGTTCCTGAAACGAGCCTTCGCCCTGTTTCAGCATCAGGAAAGCCGCGCGCAAGGCGGTGATGTCCGCGCGATCAACGCCACGGCGCTTCAAGCCAACAAGGTTCAGACCGTCCAACTCGCCGCGCGGTCCTTGCACCAGAGCATGCGGCAGCACGTCGGCGGTAACCATGGACAAGGCGCCGATAATCGCTCCACGTCCAATGCGCACCCATTGATGCAGACCAGACAAGCCGCCAACGATCACGTCATCTTCGATCACCACATGCCCGGCAACGGCCACGTTGTTCACCAAGATCACCTTGTTGCCAATCTGGGCGTCATGCGCCACGTGGCACCCTGCCATAAACAGCCCATCATCGCCCACGCGGGTGATGTATCCACCGCCGGCGGTGCCGGTGTTCATGGTCACATGCTCGCGAATGCGATTGCGCTTGCCGATGATCAGCTTGGTGTTTTCACCCGCAAACTTCAGATCTTGCGGAATTTCACCGATGACTGAGAACGGGAACACCACGGTTTCATCGCCAATCTCGGTGTCGCCAGTGACGACGACATGCGACTTCAGCTCGACACCTTTACCCAGCTTGACCTGCCGGCCAACTGTGCAGAAAGGGCCAATCTGGCAGTCCGCGCCAATAACAGCACCATCGTCGATGATGGCGCTGGCATGGACCTTGGCCGAGGGATCAATCCCCATGTTCAGCCCTTTCCAGCAGTGACGTCGATCATCGCCATGAAGGTGGCAGTGCAGGCGACCTCTCCGTCAACCTTGGCCACACCATCGAATTTCCAGACCTTTGCGCCGCCACGTACGGTGGTGACTTCCAGTTCGAGCCGATCGCCCGGCACCACTTTGCGGCGGAACTTCGCAGTATCGATGCCCATGAAATAAACCACGGCACCCGACCCAACCAGATCCAGCGAAAGCGACACCATCACCGCCGAGGTCTGTGCCATCGCTTCGATGATCGTCACGCCCGGCATGATCGGAAGGCCTGGGAAATGGCCTTGGAAATGCGGCTCGTTCATCGTGACCATCTTGATGCCACGGGCAAATTCACCGGCGCGGATGTCTTCGACCTTATCCACCAGAAGGAAAGGATAGCGGTGAGGGATACATTCCTGAATAAGCTGAATATCAGCTGTGCTGGGCACGTCGACCATAAGTGTGTTTTCCTTCTGTCCCGGCGCTTTTCACGCCAATTGTCTGACATCATTGATTATCAGCCCTGTCAGGGCGAAACAATCCGATTCAGTTGTCGCTGGCATCCCCGGACGTGGTGCTGTCTGGTGTTTCACTTGGCTTTTCAGGCGTTTCATCCTCGGACGGCGCATCTGAGGGCGGGGCTGGGCTGGCAACACCATCCCCAAGTTCCTGGTCGATCCGGCGAATGGCGGCATCCGTGATGTCAATGTTCTGTGTCGCCAACAAAATCGCGCGTCGATCAATGATCACAACGGCGCCCACTTCGCGCACCAAGCGGCCCAAAATCGGACCAATGCGTTCGAAAAACGCTGATTGCTCGCGCTCAAGTACGCGCACGAATTCTTGTTCGCGCTGCTGACCTTCGGCGCGCAACTCGTTGACTTTCTGGTCAAAAGCGTCAGCCAGAACGCGAAACGAGGTGGGATCCAGAGAGCTTCGCTGCTCGGTCAGCTGTTTTTCTTCCTTGGCCAGATCGGCTTCTGCTTCTCGGGTCTCTTGCGCCAAACGCGCCCGCTCGACCTCGACCGTTGCAAGAACACGCTGCCCATAGGCGGTGTCCGAAAACAGCCGTTGGCGATCAATCGTGACAATTTGCGAAACGGATTGAACTGCTTGCTGTTGCGCCACGGCCGCCCTCGGCAAGGACACGCCAAACATCACCGCTGAGAGTGCCGCAATGCAGGCCACATGCCGAAAAAAAGTGCCCCGGTTCACCCGAGGCACTTCTTGATCAGAACTGAGCCGAGATTGTGAGCTCGAAGTTGTTTTCTTCGTCATAGCTTTCCTTGGCCAGAACCTTGGAGTAGTTGAAGCGCAGTGGACCAATCGGAGTATCCCAGAAGATCGATGCGCCGATGGACGACCGCAGATGCGCGCTGTCATCGATGGTCCCGCCAAGTGTATCATCCAGCCCCCACAGCGAACCGGCGTCGACGAACAGACCGCCTGTGATGCCGTATTCTTCCGGCAGACCCAGCGGGAACTGTGCCTCAAGACGGGCGACGGCAAACATGTTGCCCCCCAGCGTGTCAAGGTTCGGCGCTGTCTGGTCGTAAGGCCCTACGCCATTGGTCGCGAAGCCACGCAGCTTGGACGGGCCCAAGCGGAAGCGGTCGGTCACGCGCGAGTTTGCGTCATTCAAGCTGGTCAGGAAACCACCTTCGACAGTTGCCGACAGCGTGACCTGATCATTCCAGACGCGGGTAAGCGCCTGCGCCAAAGCCGTCGCACGTGCATATTGATAGTCCGCACCCACGCCACCAATGTCACCGTCCAGTTGGAACAGATAACCGCGCTTCGGGTCCAATCCGGTCCGACGCGTGTCATAGCTGTACGAGAAACCAACACCGCCACCAATCTGGCGACCGCGAGCTTCATCCGCTTTCAACAGATCCGAGCTGTCAGCGCTGACATCAGTGATCTCGGTCCCATCGGCGTAGACCCGCAGGCCAAGGCGCGAATACTCGTTGATCGGGAACGCGATCGACGGACGGAATGCCAGTGAGCGGGTATTGTAGAAGGACGATGCCTGATCGGTCGACTGGTAATAGGTCTCGATTGCAAATTCCAGATCGCGGCCCAAGAAAGCGGGCTCGGCGAATTTGAACGAGAAGTCGGCGGTATCATCCGTGTTCTGGAAGCTCGCCGAAATGAACTGGCCGCGACCCAAGAAATTGCGTTCACTGAAAGCAATGTTCAGACCGAACCCTTTCTCAAGGCTATAGACACCCCCAAGGCTGAGCGAGCCGGTCGGCGCTTCCTCGACATCAACGTCAATCACGACCTGATCTGGTGCCGAACCCTGACGGGGCTCGACCTTCGTATCAGCAAAGAAGCCTAGGGCGCGCACCCGTTCAGAGGCTTCACGGATTTCGCGCGGGTTGAAGGGATCGCCCTCAACCACACGGAATTGATCGCGAATGACGCGGTCCAGCGTGGTCGCGTTGCCTTCGATATCGATGCGCTCGACAATGATCCGCGGCCCGCGGGTCAGAACCAGCTCGATGTCCAAAATCTGATTGCGCTCGTCACGGGTGACACGCGGGTCGACGCGAATGAAATCCAGGCCTTTTTGAATGGCCAAACGCTCCAACCGGGCAATTGCATTGTCCAGTTGAGCAGGGCTGAACACGTTGCCGGATTTGATGCTCTGTGCCGCTTGGAACTCTTCTGCATCAACGCCATCCACTTCGGACAGGATCGTGATGTCGCCAAAGCGGAACTGCAGACCTTCTTGAACCTGGAACGTAATGAAGAACGCGTCGCGTTCGCGCGAAAACTCGCTGGTGACGCCCGTGGTCTTGAAGTCCACGTAACCGCGCGATTGATAGAAATCCTTCAAGACCTGCTTATCAAACTCGATCCGCTCTGGAACATAGGAATCGCGCTGGATCAGCGCGCGCAGAATGCCGGCCTGCTTGGTTTCCAGAACACGGCGCAGTCGCGCATCCGAGAACTTGCGGTTGCCGACGAAAGACAAGCGCTCGACTTCGGTGTTTTTGCCTTCGACAACTTCGAACACCAAGTCCACGCGGTTGTTGGCGCGGCGGATAATCTTGGGCGTGACTTGAGCAGCCAGGCGGCCTTGCGTTTGGTAGACTTCAACGATGGTCTGGACGTCTTGCTCGGCCGTTGCCGGGCTGAATACCTGGCGCGGCTGCGACTTCAGCAGGTCCTCAAAGACCTCATCTTTGACCTTCCGGTTGCCCTCAACCGAAACAACGTTGATGGTTGGGTATTCGCGAACCTGCACGACCAGAACATTGCCGCGTGGGATGACTTTGACGTCTTCGAACAGACCGGACGCGACGAGGCGCTGATAGCCATCATTTAGCTGTGCGGCGCTGACCGTTTCGCCCTGAGCGATTCCCAGGTAGGACAGGATGGTTGCAGCCTCAATTCGCTGCGTGCCTTCGATCTCGACCTTGTTAAACGAATATGTCTGCGCCTGAGCTGGCATCGGAAGGGTGGCAGCCCCCCCTGAAATTGCTAGCAAAATAGCCAATCCACTGCTGCTGGCCAGTCCTCTCAGCGCTTTAAATGCCGATGTCCCGGCTGCGCTGCCAGACCCCTCAAAAAATGCCATATTTCTATCTTTCTTTAGACATCCCAGTGCCCACGTGGATAAGGGGTCAATACCGCCTTGTCAAAGCGCGAAACACGGTGTTTGCGAGGTGTTGCACATCTGGCTGCCTTGGGGTGCAAATCCTGCGCCAATCACGCTTTCTTTTCTTGCGCCTTGGCCTCTTTCAGCTTCATTGCCAGATCCTGCGCAATGGCAAAGGCGCCTCTAATTTTGTCGGACGTTTTACGCCAGTCGCGCCGCACGACAATCTTGTTGTCACGCACCTTTGCCAGACCATTTTGCGCCTGAATGAACTCGACCAATCCAACAGGCGAAGCGAACTTGTCGTTATGGAACTGGATCGTGGCCCCTTTCGGTCCGCCATCCAACTTGGCAATGCCAGCCCGTTTACACATGCCCTTGATCCGGACGATCAGCATCAGGGTGTTCACCTCTTTCGGAAGCGGACCGAAACGGTCGATCAGTTCGGCGGCGAAGCCTTCTAGCTCGACCTTCTTGGACAGCGACGACAGGCGGCGATAAAGGCCCAGACGGACATCAAGATCTGGAACGTAAGTATCTGGGATCAATACAGGAACGCCAAGGTTGATCTGCGGTGCCCAGCTGCTGTCCGCATCCGATAGGCCCTCCAACTGACCGGACTTAATTTTGGCAATCGCCTCTTCCAGCATCTGCTGGTAAAGCTCATAGCCCACCTCGCGCATCTGGCCGGATTGCTCTTCGCCCACCAGATTGCCCGCGCCACGAATGTCCAAGTCCTGCGAGGCCAGTGTAAATCCAGCCCCCAGCGTGTCGAGCGACCCCAGCACGCGCAGACGCTTCTGCGCGGTCTGCGTCAATGGCACGCGCGGTTTGGTCGTCAGATAGGCATAGGCACGGGTTTTCGAGCGACCCACTCTGCCCCGGATCTGGTAGAGCTGAGCCAGCCCGAACATATCGGCGCGGTGCACGACCATCGTGTTCGCGGTCGGAATGTCGATCCCGCTTTCGACAATAGTAGTCGCCAACAACACGTCATACTTGCCGTCATAAAAGGCGTTCATACGGTCATCCAGCTCGCCCGCGGCCATCTGGCCGTGGGCGGTGACGAAGGTGACTTCCGGTACGTGGTCTTTCAGGAAAGCCTCGATATCCGGGATATCCTTCACACGCGGCACCACATAAAAGCTTTGTCCACCACGATAATGCTCGCGCAACAGCGCCTCGCGGATGGTGACGCCGTCGAACTCGGACACATAGGTGCGGATCGACAAGCGGTCGACGGGCGGCGTGCCAATGATCGACAGGTCGCGCACTCCTGACAGCGACATTTGCAGCGTACGCGGGATCGGCGTGGCAGAGAGCGTCAGCACATGCACGTCCGAGCGGAGTTCCTTCAGCCGTTCCTTGTGGCTCACCCCAAAGCGCTGTTCTTCGTCGACGATCAACAGCCCAAGGTTTTCAAACCGCACGTCTTTGGCCAGCAATGCGTGGGTGCCGACGACAATGTCCATCGTGCCGCGCGACATGCCCTCGCGGGTTCGTTTGGCCTCGGCCTGACCAACGAAACGCGACAGTTGCCCGACATTGATCGGGAAGCCTCGGAACCGTCCCGAGAAGCTTTTGTAATGCTGACGCGCCAGCAACGTGGTGGGTGCGATCACGGCAACCTGTTGGCCGGACATGGCAGCCACGAATGCCGCCCGCATCGCCACCTCGGTCTTGCCAAAGCCCACATCTCCACAGACCAGACGATCCATCGGGCGACCCGAGGCCAGATCTTCGATCACATCTTCAATGGCCGACAGCTGATCGTCCGTTTCCTGATAAGGGAAGCGCGCCGAGAACTCTTCCCACGCGTGATGCGGGGCTTCCAGCGTTGGCGCCTTGCGCAGCTCGCGTTCTGCGGCCAGCCGGATCAGCTTGTCCGCGATCTCGCGGATGCGTTCCTTCAGCTTGGCTTTCTTGGCTTGCCACGCGCCGCCGCCCAGCTTGTCCAGAAGCCCGGTGTCCTGACCGAATTTTGACAGAAGTTCGATGTTTTCAACGGGTACGAACAGGCGATCCCCGCCCGCATATTCCAGCGCGAGGCATTCATGCGGCGCGCCCATCGCGGTGACGGTTTCCAGCCCATTATATTTGCCGACCCCGTGGTCTACGTGAACGATCAGATCACCGGGCGAGAGGCTTTGCGCTTCAGTCAGGAAGTTCTCGGCTCGGCGTTTGCGCTTGGGGGCACGGATCAAGCGGTCGCCCAGCACGTCCTGTTCCGAGATCACCGTCAATCCCGGTCCCTCGAACCCATGTTCCAGCGCCCAGACGGCCAGATAGACGCCACCCGGCTTGTCTGGCACGTCACGGTAATTTGTGATCACACTGCTTGTAATCACGCCCTCATCGGCCAGCAATCCTTGCAAACGCTCCCGCGCGCCCTCGGAATAGGAAGCGACGATGACAGGGGCTTCACTCTTTGCGTCAATATGATCCGCCAGAGATTTGAAAAGGTTTACATTCTCTTGCTGTCGCTCGGGCGAGAAATTGCGCCCAATCCGTCCGCCGCCATCGACAACTCCCGCGCCCGTAGGCTGAGGCAATGCGGACAGTTGCACCACGCGTCGCCCGTCCAGCGCAGTCGCCCATGCCGGATCATCCAAATACATCAGATCCGGTGGACAGGGCTTATAGACGCTGTCCATCCGGTTCTTCGCGTTGATCGCGATCTTGCGGGTTTCGTACTGGTCTGTGATCGCTTCCCACCGCGCAAGGCGCGCGGGATCCAGGCCATCATCCAGCATCACGGACGCGTCAGGCAGATAGTCAAACAGCGTTTCCAGTTCTTCGTGGAAAAACGGTAACCAATGCTCGATCCCCTGATGCTTGCGCCCAGCGGACACGGCCTCGTAAAGCGGATCGTCAGATCCTGCAGCGCCGAACTCGATCCGATAATTCTGCCGGAACCGCGTGATTGCGGCCTCATCCAGAATGACTTCCGAGACCGGGGCAAGCTCGATCCCCTTCAGGCTTTCGGTTGTGCGTTGGGTGGCCGGATCAAAGCGGCGAACACCGTCCAGAACGTCTCCGAACAGGTCCAGACGTACCGGGCCGCTCTCGCCCGGTGGGAAGATATCGATAATCCCGCCGCGCACGGCGAAATCCCCCGGTTCCATCACCGTTGGGGATTGCGAAAAGCCCATGCGCACCAGAAACGCGCGCAGCGCATCCACATCCAGCAGTTGATCCACCTGCGCCATGAAGCTGGCTTCGGCCAGTGTGGCGCGTGCCGGCAAACGCTGTGTGACGGAGTTCAGTGTGGTCAGAAGGACAAACCGCCCCTTGATCTGGCCTGTCGCCAGCCCTGCCAGCGTCGCCATCCGCGCGGCGGACACGTCCGCATTGGGCGACACCCGATCAAAGGGCAGACAATCCCAGCCGGGGAACGTCACACAGGTCACGTCCGGCGCAAAAAAGCCAAGTGCAGCCTGCATCGCCGCCAGCCGTTTTTCATCGCGCGCGACGTGCACAAGGGGGCCGCCCGACCGGTCGAGCTCCTTCACCAGAAGGGTCGCGTCAAAGCCCTCGGGGGCGCCAGAAAGAAGAAGCTTGTCCATGCGGCGGATGTATCCGTGCAGTTGGGGCCACGCAAGGGCCGGATCGGTCAGGATTACCTCAGCACACCATAGGCAAGGTTGTGATACATGCCCCAAAGCGCGGTGATCAGGATTGCCACCATTCCAATCAATTGCACCATCAGGCGATGTCGCAGCAGATAACGGCGCAAGTCTTCGCCCTCAAGCGCTTGGCTTTGGATTGTGATGGCCGTTCGCGCGGACAATAGCCCGACGAACACCATCGGAAACATTAACAGGAATACAGCTTGGGCAAACTCCACGCCGTACCAGAACCCTAGAATAACCAGAGATGACAACATGGCCGAGGCAACCGCGATCACGGACATCCCCGATTGCTCGGACAGAGATGTAATGCGATTGCAGTTCACCCGCACGATGGTTTCCAGATCCTCTTGCGCCGCGCCTTCGATGCGGCCGGCACGCTGGATCATGTCATAGGGCACGCCCATCACCCAATAGCTGGCCATCGACCACGCCACAGCCAGCCCGATCCAGTACCACAGGTTGGAAAAGGACCGCATATCAATGATTTCGAAAAGGGTGGCGTAAAGATCCAAACATGGTCCCCTGTTGGTGGTCCTTTGCGCTTCACCCTAGCGTCGGGGCAAGGCCTGTGCCAGCGGGAACAGCCCGGAATACGGAAAATTGCGGACTTGTGAACTTGTCGGACCCGTGGCAGGAAGTTTCAGATCACTTTTATGGCCCTGACACGGCCACGCCCAGCCAAGGAGAGCCTTGTGAGCCGCATTCCTCAGCCCAATACAGTCGCCCCCTTCCCCGCCACGCGCCTGCGCCGCACACGGTCGTCCGGGGCGTTGCGCGATCTGGTGCGAGAGAACACACTGACGGCGGCGGATCTGATCTGGCCGGTCTTTGTGGTTGAAGGTGAAAATGTGGAACAAGAAATCCCCTCGATGCCCGGTGTGACGCGGAAATCGGTGGATTTGGTGGTAGAGGCCGCGCGCGAGGCGCATGCGCTGGGTATTCCGGCGATTTGCATCTTCCCTTATACGAACCCCGCGCTGAAGACCGAGGCGTGCGAGGAAGCCTGGAACCCCGACAACTTGTCGAACCGCGCCATTCGCGCCATCAAGGCCGCGGTGCCCGAGATCGCCGTGATGACCGACATCGCGCTGGATCCCTATAACGCCAATGGCCATGACGGGATCGTTCGGGGTGGTGAGATCGTGAATGACGAAACGGTCGAGGCGCTGGTCAAGATGGCTCTGGGGCAAGCCGAGGCAGGCGCCGACATTCTTGGTCCGTCAGACATGATGGACGGGCGGATTGGCGCAATCCGCAGCGCGATCGAGGCCGCCGGATATCACAACCTGACCATCATGAGCTACACCGCGAAATATGCGAGTGCCTTTTATGGCCCATTCCGCGACGCGGTCGGGGCCTCGGGCGCGCTGAAGGGCGACAAGAAGACCTATCAGATGGACCCCGCCAACAGTGACGAGGCGATGCGTCTGGTCGAACGCGACCTGCAAGAGGGCGCGGACATGATCATGGTCAAGCCCGGCATGCCCTATCTGGACATCTGCCGCCGCGTGAAAGACAGCTTTGGCGTGCCAACCTTCGCTTATCAGGTCTCGGGCGAGTACGCGATGTTGATGGCGGCATCGCAGAACGGCTGGCTGGACGGCGACAAAGTGATGGCCGAAAGCCTGATGGCGTTCAAACGCGCGGGCTGTGATGGCATCCTGACCTACTTTGCGCCCCGCATGGCACGCCTTCTGGCCGACGGCTGACCTGACGCTCTTCACAGGCGATTTTCCGCAGCACGCCTTACTTCTAGGTGACAGCCCGCGCGTGATCCGCTATATTTTGTGCCAAAGCGGACACAGATCCGCGTTCGAGCAACCCGGTCGATCACATGCCTCGGCGGTATGGCGACCCAGCATGAGGCATAAAGGCAAAGACATGCAAAAATCGAAATTTTCTCGTCGTGGATTTCTGGCCGTCGTTGGCGGCGCAAGCATGGCGCTTGCGGCGTGTGACAACAGCATTGGGTCCAACGGCGGAGGGCGGATCGACGCGCGTGCCGACAGTACGCTGAGCTATCTGTACAATCGCTATCCCGACACGCGTGAATTGGCCGCGAAATCGTCTGGCCAACTGGTCATGCCACTGGTGACCGAGGCCGGCTTTGGTCTGGGTGGCGCTTATGGGCGTGGCGCGTTGCGTATCAACGACGTCACGGTGGACTACTATTCGCTGACGCAAGCCAGCGCAGGCCTTCAGATTGGTGCGCAACAATACGCCCATGTCCTGTTCTTCATGACCGATGAAGCGCTGCAGAGTTTCCGGGCTGACGCGGGATGGGTCGCCTCGGCGGACATCAAATACGCGTTTCAGAACGAAGGTGATCGCCTGACGGCTGATACGATCACCTCGTCCTCGCCAGTTGTGGCTGTTGTGTTTGGCCAGACCGGCCTGATCGCAGGTGCCACGATCGAAGGCGCAAAATATACCCGGATCATCCCCTGAACCGGCACACACTCCGAACATTCAATGGGCGGCCCTTGGGCCGCCCTTTTCGTTTAATCCAAAGCACGCAGCCGCTTAATAAGGCTCGAGGTGTCCCAGCGCCCGCCGCCCAGCTTCTGCACGTCTTTATAGAACTGATCGACCAGCGCCGTAACCGGCAGACTGGCGCCGTTCTCATTGGCCGTGTTCAGGCAGATCCCCAGATCCTTGCGCATCCAATCCACTGCAAACCCGTGGTCAAAGTGGTCATCCGCCATGGTCGCGTGCCGGTTCACCATCTGCCAGCTGCCCGCGGCGCCGCCCTGAATCACGTCGACAACCTCGCGCAGGTCCAGACCGGCTTTCTCGGCAAAGTGCAGCCCTTCAGACAGGCCTTGAACCAGCCCGGCAATACAGATCTGGTTGACCATCTTGGTCAGCTGCCCCGCGCCGCTCTCGCCCAGACGTTTTACCGTACGGCCGTAGGCCTGCATGATTGGCTCGGCCGCGTCATAGGCAGCCTGATCACCACCGCACATAACGGACAACACGCCATTCTCGGCCCCGGCCTGACCGCCAGATACAGGCGCATCCACGAAGGACACGCCTGCGGCTTTGGCTTCCGCATAGAGTTCACGTGTCACGGCTGCGGACACCGTGGTGTGATCCACGAAGATTGCACCGTCTACCATGCCGGCCAAAGCGCCCTGATCCCCCAGCACCACCGAGCGCAAATCGTCATCATTGCCCACGCAGGCCATGACAAAATCCGCGCCCATCGCCGCCTCGCGCGGGGTCGAGGCCCATTTGCCACCATGTTCCTTCGCCCACGCCTCGGCCTTGGCCGTTGTGCGGTTGAAAACTGTCACTTCGTGACCCTGCGCAACCAAGTGACCGGCCATCGGATAGCCCATCACGCCCAAGCCTAAAAACGCACATTTTGCCATACCAAGACCCTTTCGTTGAATTCCCATTCAGTTCACAGTAGTTACCGCTCACGAGGGCAAGTTCAACCTGCGTTTCAGGCGCACGGTCCAGAAATTAGGTTTGCATATGGGCAAAATCATACTGTGGATGATCCGCGGCACCGCTGCTTTGGTAGGATTGGCCGTCGCGATTATGGGGCTGGTCTATTATCTGGCTTCACAGTCCCTGCCTGACTATGATGTGACCCGCGAAACGCCCGGCATCACCGCCCCGGTCGAGATCATCCGCAACAACGCCAACATCCCGCATGTTCTGGGCCAGAATGACAATGATGTGTTCTTCGGCCTTGGTTATGTCCATGCTCAGGACCGGCTGTGGCAGATGATGATGATGCGTCGCACCGTTCAGGGCCGTCTGTCCGAGATGTTCGGCCCGCGCACCTTGAAGACCGATGAACTGATGCGGCGTCTTGATCTTTATACTCTCGCACGTGGATCCCTACAGTATCAGGATGACGACACCAAGGCAGCGCTCTCGGCCTATGCGTCGGGCGTGAATGCCTATCTGGCGCGGGTGAATTCCGAGGCTCTGGGCCGTGGCGCACCTGAATTCTTCCTGTTTTCGAGCGAAATCTCGCCATGGCAGCCGGTGGATAGCCTCGCCATCCTGAAGCTGATGGGCGTGCAACTGGCAGGTCAATTGGAAGAGGAAGTCCTGCGCGCCCGTGTTTCGCTTGCCCTGCCCGAGGACCGCGTGCGCGAGATCCTGCCCGACATGCCCGGCACCGGCGTCGCCGCACTGCCGGAATACGCAACACTGTTTGACGGGGACGTTCCGCGTTTTGCGGCCTTCGACGCACAAGACCGTCCAGACCTCTGGCCCAGCCCGAAACGCGGCTTTGCAGGCGCATCGAACGGATGGGCGGCTGCCCCGACCCGCTCTGCCGCGGGCGGTACGCTGCTGGCCAATGACCCGCATCTTGGATTCTCGGCCCCGTCGATCTGGTATCTGGCAAGGCTAGAGCTCAGCACCGGTGGCGTGATTGGCGGATCTATTCCCGGTATGCCCCTGATCATGGCCGGGCGGACCGACGGGTTTGGCTTTGGCATCACCTCGTCCTACCTCGATGATCAGGACTTGTACCTTGAGAAGCTGAACCCGGATAACCCGGACGAGGTTCTGACCCCCGACGGCTATGCCCCTGTCAAAACGCGCGGAACCATCGTGCGGATCAAGGATGAGGCACCAGTCACTGTTACGCTGCAATGGACCGACAACGGTCCAATCCTGCCGTCCGAGATGTATGATCTGGGTCTGATCACGCCCGTGGGCCACGCGATGTCCCTGTCCTGGACGCTATTAACCGAAAAGGACCGCTCGATGAGCGCCGGGATCGGCTTGATGCGTGCGAAAACCGTTATGGATGGGATCGCCGCCGCTTCGGATTTCGTCGCCCCCAGCATGACCCTGACCATGGCAGACACGGATACGATCGCCATGAAGGTGATTGGTCAAATGCCGGGCCGTAGCCCGCGCCATCAGACGCAGGGCCGCATTCCCAGCCCGGGTTGGATCAAGGATAACCAGTGGGGCGTCCCGTTCAGCTACAGCGCCAATCCGGAATTCGTGCAGCCCTCGGGCGGGATCCTTGGCAACACCAACAACAAGATCATCGACCGCCCCTTCCCGGCGCATATGAGCTTCAACTGGGGCGATAGCCAGCGCATTCAACGCTGGCAGCGCCTGATGCAGGCGCGCGAGGTGCATACGCGCGACAGCTTTATCGAAGCGCAGCTGGACAGTGTCTCGGTCACCGCACGAACGTTGCTGCCCTTGGTCGCCGCAGACCTGTGGTTCACCGGAGAAGCCGCCCCCGTTGGCACGCCTGAACGCGACCGTCAGGATGCGCTAGGCCTGCTCGCCAATTGGAATGGCGAGATGAGCGAGCACATGCCCGAGCCGCTGATCTATTCCACGTGGATGCGCGCCCTTCAGAACCGGCTGATCCGGGATGAACTTGGCCCCCTGTCCACGGCCTTCACCCATGTTGATCCGGTCTTTATGGAGCAAGTCTATCGCGACATCGACGGCGCCTCGGTCTGGTGTGACGTGATCCAGTCCGCTGCGACCGAGACCTGCACCGACATGGCCCGTGTCGCGCTGGACGACGCGCTGTTGTGGCTGTCAGAAAATGCAGGCGGCAAACAAGAAAGTCTACGCTGGGGTGACTATCACCAAGCCGTGCACAAACACGCGGTGCTGGGCGATGTGCCCTTCCTGAAGTGGTTCGTGAACATCCGCCAGTCGACCTCGGGCGGGGATAACACACTCTTGCGTGGGCTGACTTCCGGGACAGGTAAGAATCCCTTCCAGAACGTCCATGGCGCAGCTTATCGCGGCGTCTATGACTTCTCGGACCCCGACAGTTCGCTCTTTGTGACCTCGACCGGGCAATCCGGCCACCCTCTTTCACGTCACTATGACGATTTGGGAGAACTGTGGCGGCGGGGCGAATTTACACCAATGTCGCTTGATCGCGATCTGGCCCGCGCCGCGGCCGTCGGCGTCACACGTTTGGTTCCGCGTCCTTAATCGCAGCAGATTCAGTGCGTCGGGGTGACATCCAGCCCGCTTTTCCCCTTATTTCAGGGGCTCAGTTTTCGTTACATCAACTTACCTGAGACATCTGGGCGGATCTTGAATACCGTCATCCCTTAAACCGTTTCCCGCAGGTTGGGAGCGTGTTCATACCCCGCTTCAGCAGATTGTCGTCCGAAACGCCATCTAGCGCGTCCCCACAACTGGACGATGATTGGCCACTCGCGGCCAGAAGGCCATCCCTCGGGGTGGCCTTCGAATATCTCAGCGGTGCAAAGCGGGGTTACAGTGCAGCATATTCCGCGGCTTGCCGGTCGGTCCAGGTCACGGTGATCTTCCAGCCGGTCTCGCCCGGCTCTTCATCTTCCACGATGCCCTTCTCAAACAGCCACGCCCGCCTGCGCCCATCCGAGAACGCAAGGTCCAGCGTGACGGTCTTTCGCGGCTCATCCAAGGCGCGGTCGATAGCGGCAACTAGATCGTCGAATCCTTCGCCGGTAATCGCGGACAGGGTCAGAATATCATCGTGACGGGCCGCCTCGCGACGGCGGGCGTCGGCCTCTTCCTCGTCCAGCAGGTCCAGCTTATTCCAGACCTCAAGCTGCGGTGTCTCTTCGTTGACGCCAAGCTCGGCCATGATGGTGGCCACATCCTGCGCCTGTTCATCCGTGCCTTCGTGGCTGATGTCGCGCACATGCAGGATCAGATCAGCGGCCAAGACTTCTTCCAAAGTGGCGCGGAAGGCAGCAACAAGCTGCGTTGGCAGGTCCGAGATGAAGCCCACCGTGTCCGACAGGATCACCTTGCGGCCACCACCCTGCCCCGGCGTCTTGCCCAAGGCCGGCAGCTCGATCTGGCGCATGGTCGGATCCAGCGTGGCAAAGAGCATGTCTTTCGCCAGCACCTTCGCCCCGGTCATGCGGTTGAACAGCGTCGATTTGCCGGCGTTGGTATAGCCCACCAACGCGACAATCGGGAACGGCACCTTGGCACGAGCGGCGCGGTGCAACTCGCGGGTTTTTACGACCTTTTCCAACTGCTTGCGCAGGCGGTTCATGTGGTCGTCAATGGCGCGGCGGTCGGCCTCGATCTGGGTTTCACCGGGGCCGCCTACAAAGCCAAGCCCACCACGCTGGCGTTCAAGGTGGGTCCATGCCCGAACAAGGCGCGTGCGCTGATAGGACAGCGCGGCCATCTCGACCTGCAACACGCCTTCGCGGGTGCGCGCACGATCCGAGAAGATCTCGAGGATCAGGCCCGTCCGATCAAGGATCTTGACGTTCCATTCCTTTTCCAGATTGCGCTGCTGAACCGGGCTGACAGGGCCGTCGATCAGTACCAAATCGACCTCGGCCACTTTCAGGCGCTGGCTGAGATCGTCAAGCTTGCCCTTGGAAAACAATTTGCCGGGATGCGGGTCGCGCAGACGCACGATTTCGGACCCTGCAACCTCGAGATGAGGGAGGGCCGCCGCCAGTGAAACGGCTTCTTCCAACGCGGGACCAGCGGTCCGGCGATTGGGGTCTGAGGTCAGTTCGGGGTGAAGGACCCAAGCACGGGTGGCCTTCTCCTCTTGTTCAATGAGGTCTGTCAGCTTTCTTCGCCGTCATAAAGATTGATCGGTTGGCCCGGCATGATGGTCGAAATCGCGTGTTTATACACCAGCTGCGACTGGCCATCGCGACGCAGAAGGACGCAGAAATTGTCGAACCAGGAAATGACGCCCTGAAGTTTTACGCCGTTGATCAGAAAGATCGTCACCGGAACTTTCGACTTACGCACATGATTCAGGAATGCATCTTGCAGGTTTTGCTTATCGGCAGCCATTTTTTATTGCCTTTTTTGTTTCGTGCTGCCGGAAAACGGCAGGAATTTCACCTGATTGTCACTATGGCTTGCTCTTTTGGCGGTTTCCACCCCCAATTTACGTGGCCTCAATCAGGGTATGGCATGTAAACAACAGACGACCCTGATCCGGCCGATCACGCCGTCCGTTATCGGCGCCAGATATCCGGGCTGAGCAAGGCAATGATCGCGAGTGTTTCCAGTCGTCCCAGGATCATAGCGAACGTCAACACCAGCTTTGCGGCGTCGCTCAGGTCTACGATCGACAACGGGTCAACCGAGGCAATCTCGACCACGGGACCGGTGGTAGTCAGCGTCGCGATGGTCAGAATTGTCGCGCTTTCAAAGTCCTGCCCCGTCAGGGCAAATAACGCCATGATCACAGCGACAGACAGGGCCATCAGCATGAAGAACACCCATGCCATGTAGGCACCACGCCCGCGCAGATGTCGCGCCTCAGTACCTGATCCGCCAACCGAACTTGGGTGGACCAGTTTCTCCATCTCGCGCAATCCATGCAGGTAAAGTGCATAGACCCGCATCAGCTTGGCCCCACCAGCCGTCGTGGCCACACCCCCGCCGATCAGCGCCAACCCCATCAATAGAAGACCTGGCGTCTCAAGTCCCGACCAGTTGGTGCTGGCCTCCCATGCCTGGCTTTCAAACCCTGCGGTGGTTAGGAACGAGAGTACGGTGAACAGAGACCCCCAAAGTGCCGTCAGACCTGCCGTCAGGGTCAATGCCTCATCAACCTCATAAGCCCCGATCCAATGGCGCAGGAACAGAAACCCGGTCAGCGAGGCTACGATCACAAAGGCCAAACGAATTTCCGGGTCACGCCAAAGCGATGGAACGTCACTGTGTTGCATATCGCTGGCGAAGGTCTGGCGCGAAATCGCGAAGATCAGGAAGGCGGCGATCATGACCTCACCACCGAAACCGGACACCCCTCCAGAAAGTCCGCCAACAGGGGATATCCCGCTGGTCGCAATCGTGGACATGGCATGGCACAGCCCGACAAAAGGCGTTTCCCCAGCAACGACTAGACCAATCCACAAGGCAGCGGTTAGCCCGGCATAAATCGGAAGCAATCGCACGCCATACGTCCTGATCCGATCCGAGAAATCGGCGATGCGCGTGATCTGGCTGTGCCCTGCCCCAAGCCGTGTATCAAGGGCCGAGCCGCGGGCGCCAAACCGGGTGCGCACCTCGAACCCACCAAGCGCCATCGGAGCAAGAATGGCAATGGCGCTTACCCAAATGAAAAAACCGCCCATCCAGCCCACCATGGCCCGCCACAGATGCAGCGACTTTGGAAGCCGGTCGGGATCTGGAAACAGCGTCAAACCCGTGGTCGTCAGCGCCGATACCATTTCCACATAGGCATTCAGAAAAGTGGTGGTACGCAGTGCCTGATGAAACGGGACGGCCAGCATAATTGGCAACAGAACAAAAAGGCCCAAAAGAGCCATCAGGTGTCGGCGATGCCGCGTTGATCTGGGTCGATCCGCCATCGCGATGGCAAGAAAGAAAGTCAGAAATCCGAAAAGAAACGCACCATACAGGAACACGCGACCCTGATAGTATTCCTCGACTGTCCACGCAAAACCTGCAGGCAGCAGCATTGCCATAACGCTGATCCCCATCAGGATTACAAGCAGCGGCAATTTGGTGATCTGGGTCAGCATGGGCGCGCCTTAGAAAAAGTCGATCGAGACCTGCAGCAGACGCTCTACTTCGGGCACGTCATCTGCCATGCAGAACAACGTCACCACATCGCCCTCGTCGATACGGGTCTTGCCCGCTGGCTTGACCACGGTTTCGCCCTTCATCAAGGCCCCAACCAGCACGCCTTCGGGGAAATCCACATCTCGGATCGCTTTGCCCGCGATGGGCGAAGTCGATAGCACCTGTGCCTCGATCACTTCGGCTTCGGCGTCCCCCAGCGAATAGACCTCGCGCACTTTACCATGTCGGATATGGCGCAAGATCGAGCTGACCGTCTGCGTGCGCGGGTTGATATACGCGTCGATGTTCAAGGGTTCCATCAGGCCTACAAGCGACGGGTCATTGACCAGAGCGATGGACATGGAACAGCCTTCAGCTTTGGCCCGGACCGAGGACAAAAGGTTCACCTTGTCATCGTCGGTCACCGCCAGAATGGCGTCGGCGCGCGGCACGCCCGCTTCTTTCAACAGCTCTCGATTCATCCCGTCGCCATGCAGGACCACGGTTCGTTCCAGCGTATCAGCGGCACGTTCGGCCACGTCGCGGTTCAGTTCGATCACCTTAGCGCGGATACGGTCAGTACGGGTCTCAAGCTCGCGTGCTACGGCAAGCCCCACATTGCCTCCACCAAGGATCACCACACGTTCCTGGCGCTTGGTGGGCTTACCGAACACTTCCAGCGTGCGGTTTACGTCCTCGCTACGGGTAAACACGTAAATCTGGTCGCCTGCGAACAGCTGGTCACCGGGCTCGGGTGCAAACAGCCCCTTGTCACGGCGCACTCCGACGACGATCGCGCTGAGCGTGGAAAATAGGTCCGTCAGCTGGCGCAGAGGTGTGTTCAGAACCGGACAATCTTCGCCCAACTGAATGCCTAAAAGTTGCACCTTGCCCCCCATAAAGCTTTCAATGTCGAAGGCAGACGGCGCCTGAATGCGTTTCAGAACCGCCTCGGCGACCTCGCGCTCGGGGCTGATGACCACATCAATCGGCAGGTGATCGCGGCGATAGAGGTCAGCATAGATCGCATCCAGATAGCTTTGCGACCGTAGGCGCGCGATCTTGCGCGGGATCGAGAAGACCGAATGCGCCACCTGACAGGTGACCATGTTCACCTCGTCCGAATAGGTCGCCGCAATGATCATGTCGGCATCACGCGCATTGGCGCGGTCCAGAACATCCGGATGCGAGGCGTGACCCGCGATCCCCTGCACGTCCAGCGTATCGGTTGCCCGCGCCACCAGCTCGGGGTTGTTGTCCACAACGGTCACGTCGTTCTTTTCGCCTGAAAGGTGGCGGGCGATCTGCCAGCCCACCTGCCCTGCACCGCAAATGATAACCTTCATCCGGCTCTCCTTAGACCGCAGGCCTGCAACTGGTCAGGCACCGCTTCGACCGCATGTGACATGCGCAATCCTGCATGAAGGGATGGCAGAAGGGCGCGGCAGGGTCAATGGTCCCGGCCCCGAGGGAATGTGCGTGCGTCCAAGCGGTTACAGCCTGATCAGGCGTCTGCAGCTTCCTCCTCTTCGCCAGCGACATAGGCCATGCGCGCACCCGCTTTCGAGCCCGTTACAACACCCAGAGACTTTAGCTTACGGTGCAGCGCCGAACGCTCCATGCCAACGAAATTCGCGGTACGCGAAATATTGCCCCCAAAACGATTGATTTGCGTCAGAAGGTATTCGCGTTCAAACGCTTCGCGCGCCTCGCGCAGTGGCATCATGGCCAGCGCACCAGATACCACAACCGCCTGATCCGTCGTCTCTTCGGCAGCCGCTTCCTGCCCCGGAAGCTCGGACGCAGCGATGGGATCCGTGCCATCGCCCAAGATCAACGCCCGCTCGACGACATTTTTCAGCTGCCGCACGTTGCCCGGCCACTGCATCGTCTGCAGCATAGCCTGTGCATCTTCGGCCAGCTCGCGCAGCGGCAAGCCTTGCTCGGCGTTGAACATCGAGATGAAATACTCGGCCAGCTCTGGAATGTCCTCACGCCGCTCGTCCAGTGGCGGCACGGCAATCGGAACCACGTTCAGGCGATGATACAGCTCTTCCCGGAAGGTCCCGGCGACGATTTCGGCCTGAAGGTCACGGCTGGTCGACGACACCACCCGCAAATCGACCGAGACCTTGTCAGCCCCACCGACACGCTGAAAGCGCTGGTCCACCAAAACACGCAGGATCTTGGACTGGGTGCCAATGGGCATATCGGCGACCTCATCGAAATAGATCACACCGCCATTGGCCTCTTCCAGCAATCCCGGTTCGATCCCGCGTTCGTCGCTTTCGCGACCAAACAGAACCTCTTCCATACGATCCGCTTCGATCGAGGCCGAGTTGACGACGACCAAGGGCGAGGACGCACGATCGGAATTCGCATGAATAAAGCGTGCGGCCAGTTCCTTGCCAACCCCTGCCGGGCCCGTCAACATCACGCGACCATTGGACTTCGTGACCTTTTCAAGGTTTGATTTCAATGCCTTGAAGGCCGAACTTTGCCCAACCATTTCAGTTGGCAAGCTATCGCGCCGCTTAAGTTCTGTGTTCTCACGTCGCAGACGGCTGGTCTCCATCGCCCGTGTGATCACAACCATCAACTGGTCGATGTTGAACGGCTTCTCGATGAAGTCATAGGCGCCCTGCTTGATCGCTGCGACCGCGATTTCGATGTTCCCGTGTCCCGAGATAATCACCACCGGCACCTCGGGATGTTCGCGCTTGACCATTTTCAGGATGTCGATCCCGTCCATCGCGCTGTCTTTCAACCAGATATCCAGGATCATCAGGGCGGGAAGTTCGGCCTTAACCTTTGCGACGGCCTCGTCCGAGGTGCCCGCCAAGCGGGTCGTAAAGCCCTCATCTTCAAGAATATCTGAAATCAGTTCGCGGATGTCCCGTTCGTCATCAACAATCAGAATATCGCTCATGTCGGTTCTCCTTTACTTGTGGCTTTCGCACCGCGATCCGTACTGCCAAGCGGCAGAAAGATGCGGGCCATAGCGCCAAAATGGGCGCCGCCTTTTTCTTGTTCACTCTGAAAAACGGGCGCATCTTCAAGCGTCAGACGCCCGCCATGTTCTTCGATGATCTTCTTGACGATGGGCAGGCCCAATCCGGTGCCTTTCTCGCGCGTCGTCACATAGGGTTCAAACAGGCGTGCACGGTCTTCGGGAAGCCCGATTCCATTGTCGGCCACGGTGATACACACACCGCCATCTACGTCTTCCATGGTCACCTGCACTTCAGATATGTGCCCATCTGGTCGACCATTTTCATATAGACTTTCAATAGCTTCCCCGGCATTCTTAATCAAATTAGTCAACGCCTGACCAATCATGGTCTGGTCGATTTCAATCAAGACAGGGTAATCCACGATCTGCGATGTAAACCGTACGCCTTCCTGCCCGGTTTCCTGCAACAACAGGATGTCGCGCAACAGCTTGGTCAGATCTGTTTCACGACGCTCTGGCTCGGGCATCCGCGCGAATTTCGAGAATTCGTCCACAATCCGGCGCAGGTCATTGGTCTGGCGCACGATCACGTCCGTGTATTGCTCCAACGCATCCACATCCACGCCATCGACCTTCGAGAACTTCCGCTTGATCCGTTCCGCCGACAGCTGGATCGGGGTGAGAGGGTTCTTGATCTCATGCGCGATCCGTCGGGCCACATCGCCCCACGCCGCCATCCGCTGCGCTGAAACCAGATCGGTGACATCGTCAAAGGCAATCACGTAGCCCTCAATCCCGCCGTCGTCATTCCAACGTGTGGCAATGCGGACCAGCAGGTTTTCCTGCTTACCATTGCGGGTCAAGCGCATCTCTTGCTGGGCGCTGGGTTGGCCCTGCGCGACGGCATCCAGAAGCGGCTGGAATTCCGGCACAACCAACGACAGCTCATGTTCTTGATCGTTTTCATCCTGCACATCCAGCAAAAGCTCGGCAGCGCGGTTCAGGAAGGTCACCTGCCCGTCAGCGTTCAGGCCAATCACACCACCTGTGACCGACCCGAGCACGCTGTCGAACAAACGTCGACGGCGCTCAATCTGATCGGTGTTTTCAAGCAGTCGATCACGCTGCCCCTTCAAGCGGCTGGTCATCTGGTTGAAGTAGCGGCCCAGCATCGAGATCTCGTCATCACCCTCTTCCTCGATGACGCGTACATCCAAATCCCCTGCCCCAACGCGTTGTGCTGCACTGGCCAGACGCCCTACAGGACGCGACAGACGTTCGGCAAACCACATCCCCATCCAGATCGCGGCCAATATCAGGATGGCGGCAAACCCCAGATATATCAGGCCAAACTGGAACAGGCGTTGCCCGCGTTGCGATTCAAGTTGAGTGTAGACCCGTGCGGCCTCTTGCGTTTCGTCCACAAGATCCAGAATGTCGCCATTCACGTCACGGGTCAGAAGAATATAGTGATCCGTGAAGTCTTTCAGCCGGATCAAAACGCGAAACTCGTTGATGTCCCAATCTTCGATCACCACGGCCTCGCCGGCCTCGGCTTGGGCGAACTCATCGGTCGTGGGCTGTTCATAATCAAACAGATACGACCGCGTGCCACGCACCCGGATCGAGCCGTCGCCAGATACCACATAAGCCTCGCGCAACCCGCGCTGAATGCGTTCCTGAGCTTGTTTCAGGAGATTGCCGACCTCAGCGTCGGTTAACAAAAGCTGGGATTGGCGCTGGCCTTCAAGAAATGCAGCGATGGCGCGGGCGTCCTGTACCAGTCCATCCCGGCTTTCTTCTTTATAGGCCTCAGCGGCGGCGCGCGAATTGCCCACCACCGTGCGCACACGATCCGAGAACCAGCCCTCGAGCCCCATATTCAAAGTGAGCATGGCAAAGATCGCCACCAAAATGGTCGGGCTGAGCGCAATGACGGCAAACACGCCGGTCAGACGCAAGTGCAAACGCGATCCCGCACTTTCCTTGCGCCGCGCGACAATCATGCGACTTACACCGGCCAACACGAGTCCAGCGACCAGTATCACATAGATGATGTCTGCAAGGATGATCAGGCGGAGTGCATTGCTGTCCGCGCCCTGTGCAAAGGGGCCAAGCGCCAAGAACGTGGTCACGGCCAAAATCGGCCCGAACACGATCATTCCAAATGCGCCGTAAGAACTGTACTTGCGCCAACGGCGCATCGACAGGTAACGCTCGTAATTCGACTTCCGCACCGCGCGCTGCGCCACTGTGCTCGCCCTCATAAAATCTCTGTCCGCAGCCTCTTGCAGACAGTTGCCGCCAATATGACTCGGATCTTGTGCCCGAATGTCACGCTATGTTGCCCTTTTACATCAACTTGCGACGGCGTGTCACCTCGATTCCAAGCTCGGTGATCTTTTTGCGCAAGGTATTGCGGTTGATGCCCAGCAAATCAGCACATCTGGCCTGATTTCCACCTGTGGCATCCAAGGCGATTTCGATCAGCGGAAGCTCCATTTCCCGTAAAATGCGATGATACAGGCCAGTTGGCGGCAGCGCACCGCCATGCAGATCGAAATAGCGCTGCAAATGCTGCGCAATCGTGTCGGCCAGTCGCGCATCGGCCATTTCCTGCCGAACGACACCTGATCCGTTGGGCGTGCTGACGGGTTGCGCGCCCGTCGCGCCCAGGGCCGCTTCGACCTCGGTCGCAGAAATATTGTCGTCGACACCGGTCACGGCGAGACGGCTGATCAGGTTCTCAAGCTCGCGCACGTTGCCGGGCCACGGATAGGCCCGCAGGACGGATGCAGCCTCTTCCGGCAGGTTCCGCTTTGGAAGCCCATCCTGCGCCGCGCGGCCCAAGAAATGCTCTGCCAACCCAACGATGTCTTCAATCCGGTCGCGCAACGGCGGCACTGGGATCACGATCCCCGCCAACCGGTAATACAAGTCCGACCGGAACCGCCCATCCGCGGCAGCCCGCCCCAGATCCCCCTGCGAGATCGACAAAACGCGGGTGTTGTTGTCGGTCACTGCGTCCAGAACACGGGCCAGACGCCCTTGCGCCACATCGTCCAGATCCTGAATGCCGTCAAACAGGATAACCCCATCACGCGCCCGCGCCAGCAGCGTGTTCACAGCGTCCGAGTGGCTGAGGTCATCAGGTGAAGCAATGATGAACGGCGCATTGCCGCGATCCGAGAAGTCATGCAACGCACGTGCGATCAGCGACTTCCCGACCCCGCTTTCGCCAGTGATCAACACCGGCAGATCCACATTTAAAACCCGCGCAACAAGACGATAGAGCTCTTGCATGGCCGGGCTGTGTCCCACCAAGGGCAGGTCATCCACATCGCGCGACACTTGTGGTTGAGGGCTTGTAAGCTCTGCGGGGCGTACTCGTTTGCGTTCCAACGCCCGCGCGGTGCGCTTCATCAGTTCTGGCAGGTCAAACGGCTTGGGTAGATAGTCAAACGCATCGGCTTCGGCCGCTTGAATGGCGGTCATGATGGTATTTTGCGCCGAAATCACGATCACCGGCAGGTCCGGGCGCAGTTTCAGGATCCGTGGCAACGCCTCAAGCCCATTGCCATCCGGCATCACCACATCAGAAATTACAACGTCGCCACGTCCCTCTTCGACCCATTTCATCAGAGTCTGGATCGACCCCGTTGCATGTACACGGCACCCCGCGCGGGTCAGTGCCTGCGTTAGAACCGTGCGGATCGTTCGATCATCATCGGCCACCAGAACTGTTCCATCCATCTGTGGGCTCCTTACGGTTTACTGCTTGCGTTTCGAGGGGATTTCGCGACGGGAAGGCTGATCCGAAAGGCTGTACGCCCCGGCACCGAGTTTACGGAAATCAGCGCCCCGTGATCGGTGATGATTTTCGAGACCAAGGCGAGCCCCAGCCCGGTGCCGTTTTCACGGCCCGAGACGAAGGGATCGAACACGCTGTCGGCGATATCCGGCGGAAGGCCGGGGCCGTCGTCAATGACCTCGACCTGAATGGGCAAATGCGCTTGATCCCCGTTGGGCATTGGCACCCGCAATCCGCTATCATAGAATGTCTTGAGGATGATATTCCCCATGTTACCAGTAGCTTCCGAGGCATTCTTGATCAAATTCAGAAACACCTGTTGGATCTGATCCGCGTCCACATAGACGTCCGGCAACGAGGGGTCATACAGCTTTGAAACTTCGATTCCAGAGGCATAACCCAACTGAGCCGTTGCCCACGCACGATCAAGAAGATCGTGGATATTCGTCGGCTGCCGCTCGGGCGGGCGCAGGTCTCCGAACCGTTCGACCTGATCCAACAACGCGACAACGCGGCGAGTTTCGGCCACGATCAGATCGGTCATTTCCTGATCTTCGGGCGGCAGAGACATCGACAAGAGCTGCGCCGCCCCCGAGATCCCCGCCAGCGGGTTCTTGATCTCATGCGCCAGCATCTCGGCCATGCCGATGGCCTGACGTGCGGCGGATTTCGTGTCTTGGACCTGCCCCAGCGTGTCCGAGCCGCCGCGCGGCTGAAGGATCACGATATAGCCCGCGCTGCTTCCTGCCTCCTCGGGCAGAGGGGCGATGCGAAGATTAACGTCCCGCGACGACCCGTCCGCCAAACGCATGTCTACACCGTCCACATAAAGCGCGTTGCTGCTCTCACGAACGCGGTTCAGTAGCTCGTCAAAATCCAGCGAGAACCCAAGCGTCACATTGGGATGCCTGCCGACCAACCGCCGCTCGGACAGGTTCAGAAAGCTCTCAGCCGCGCCGTTGACGCGCAACACGAGACCCTGCCTGTCTAGTTCCAGCCCCGGCACGGGCAAGACAGACCAGATGCGATCATCCCGGCTCATGCGGCCTTCCTTTCAGGGCTTAGGGCTTGGGGGATCAGGTCAATCACCTGCTTTGGCTCGCGCGACGACAGGATCTGTCGCCGCAGATCGGGATTGGTGCCTGCGTCATCCATATACCAGCCCAGATGCTTGCGAATGACACGCGCGCCCAGATCGGGGCCATAGAAGTCCAGACTGGCGCGGTAGTGGTCTGCGACAAGATTTGCCAGCACCTCTCCATTCGGAATGTCAGGCGCCGGCGCGCCATAAAGGTCATGCGCCACCTGTGCCAACAGCCAAGGCCGCCCACCAGAGCCACGGCCGATCATCACCCCATCTGCTCCGCTTTGCGCCAAGGCGTCGCGCGCGGTGGTGCTGTCGACGATGTCGCCATTGGCGATGACCGGAATGGAAACCGCTTCTTTCACCGGGCGGATCGCGGCCCAATTGGCCGTGCCCTTGTAAAACTGACAGCGCGTGCGCCCGTGAATGGTGATCAGCTGAATGCCCGCCCCTTCGGCCAGCCGGGCCAGCTCGGGCGCGTTCAAACTGCTGTCGTCCCAGCCCAGCCGGGTTTTCAGCGTAACCGGAATGCTGACTGCGCCGACGATCGCCTCGATCAGGCGGAGCGCGTGGTCCAGATCGCGCATCAATGCGGATCCTGACATTCCGCCGACCACTTTACGCGCCGGGCAGCCCATATTGATATCAATCAGCCGCGCGCCGTTTTGTTCGACCATACGCGCCGCCTCGCCCGCCCAGTACACGTCTCGCGCCGCCAGCTGGACCGAGGTCTTATCAAGCCCAAACCCCAACTCGGCCCGTTCACGCACACCGGGCTTGGCCTGCACCATCTCTTGGCTGGCCACCATTTCAGACACAACAAGCCCCGCCCCGAATGACGCGACGAGGTTACGAAACGGCAAATCAGTGATCCCAGCCATAGGAGCCAGAATCACGGGCGTTTCCAATTGAAGGGGTCCGACGGAAAGAGACATGCTTATTCCTTGTGCACTGCGTATAGTTAGGGCTGACCGCCCGTAATATATCAACAATTCGCGGAGTATTCGAGCATCGGATTTATTTTTTGCACATTATTTAGGCAGTTTTAGGGGCGCAGACTGCACAGTTGTTCTTCCTCTAAGCACAGCCTAAACAACTTGTATGACGACAGCAGCCATCATCGTGGCCGCCGGGCGCGGGACGCGTGCAGGTGGCGAAGTGCCAAAGCAATGGCGCCAGCTTGCCGGGAACAGCGTTGCGGCCCATACGGTGCAGGCGTTTCGGGCGCATCCCGAGGTCTCGCAGATCATTCTGGTGATTCACCCGGATGATCACGGTTTTGCAGACCCAATCGACGGCGTCACCTTGGTCCATGGAGGGGCAACGCGGGATGCGAGCGTCTTTGCCGGGCTTCAAGCGCTGCAATCCGGCGCTCCGGAACGTGTTCTGATCCACGATGTCGCCCGCCCCTTGGTCTCGGATCAGGTCATCCACGACGTGATTGCTGCGCTAGACCACGCGCCGGGCGCCGCCCCTGCCCTTCAAGTCACGGATGCCTTGTGGCGCGGGACGGATGGCAAGGTGACGGGCACGCAGGATCGTACCGGGCTGTTTCGTGCGCAGACTCCTCAGGGCTTCCGCTTCGCCGACATTCTGGCCGCGCACGCAACGCATTCGGGCGGCGCTGCAGATGATGTCGAGGTCGCCCGCGCCGCCGGGCTGGACGTCACCATTGTTGACGGTGATGAACAGAACTTGAAAATCACTACACCCGGCGATTTCGCTCGGGCCGAGCGTCTGCTCATGCAGCGCCAAGACAAGAACAAGGAGAACCGGATGGATATTCGGGTGGGCAGTGGCTACGACGTGCATGCGTTCGAAGACGGGGATCACGTGATCCTCTGCGGCGTCAAAATCCCGCATGAGCGCAAGCTGAAAGGCCATTCGGACGCCGATGTGGGCATGCATGCGCTGACCGACGCCATTTACGGCGCGCTGGCGGATGGCGATATCGGCCAGCATTTCCCGCCCTCGGACCCGCAGTGGAAGGGGGCTGCCAGCGACATTTTCCTGCGCCACGCAGTCGCGCTGGCAGGTGAACGTGGCTATCAGATTTCGAACGTAGATGTGACGCTGATTTGCGAGCAACCTAAGATCGGACCCAATGCACAGGCGATGCGTGCGGCGCTGTCTGACATTATGGGCTTGGCCGTGGACCGGATCAGCGTGAAAGCCACCACCAGCGAACGTCTTGGCTTTACCGGACGGTCGGAAGGCATCGCATCGATGGCCACGGCAACCCTGATCGGAGCTTAATATGACCCCCTCGACCGCCAAGCTGATCGCCACATTCTTCTATTCCGGCCTGATGCGTCCGGCCCCCGGCACGTGGGGCAGTCTTGCCGCCCTGCCCGCTGCGTGGATTCTGCATGTGATCGGAGGCCCTGTCGCCCTGACCGGCGCGACCATTCTGGCCTACCTGATCGGTTTGAAAGCGACCGAGGCCTATACGGCTGGAAAATCCGATCACGACCCATCCGAAGTGGTGATTGACGAGGTTGTGGGCATGTGGATCGCGCTCTTCCCGGTGTCCTTCGGCGCGCGGATGATGGGGGCGGACATTCTGGCGCTCTATCCCGGTTGGATCGTCGCCTTCTTGGCCTTCCGCCTGTTTGACATCACCAAATGGGGCCCAATTGGGACAGCCGACCGTCGCGGAGACGCCACCGGTGTCATGATGGATGACGTCTGGGCGGGGGTCGCGGCTGCAATCGTTGTCATCATTGCGGCCTATGCAGCGCATGGGTTTCTGATGTGATGAACGCGGCCGCACTTCTGGATCTGTGCCGAGCTCACGGCTTGAAGCTGGCAACGGCAGAAAGTTGCACAGGCGGCATGGTCGGCGCATGGCTGACCGAGGTTCCGGGCAGCTCGGACGTATTTGATCGCGGCTTCATCACCTATTCCAACACCGCCAAGCAAGATATGCTGGGCGTCACGACGGCCAGTCTAGAGGCGTTTGGGGCAGTGTCCGAGAAAGTCGCGGCTGAGATGGCATCCGGCGCGCTGGCCCGGTCGGGCGCTGACATTGCGGTCTCGATCACCGGCATCGCTGGTCCGGGCGGGTCCGAACACAAGCCCGAAGGGCGCGTTTGTTTCGGATTGGCCTATGGCGACACGATCTATGTCGAAACGCAGGATTTCGGCGCGCTGGGTCGCGACAAGGTACGCGAGGCTGCTGCAAAACGCGCTTTGGAACTGCTTACACAAGGGGCAGAAGCAATATCAGCCGAAGCCTAATCTGTTTTCACCGCGCGCAATCTGCGTGCATCCTGCTAGGCAACCCGCCTATTTATTAAGCAGCTTCAGTTTTCCGCCCTACCTTCACCTTTGAAATGCGCGTTCCGGGTGCTTTGCGCCAGAATTTCCATCACACCCCACTTTAACGGTTTCAAACCCAAGGAGGGGATTATGAACGGCGCAGATACCGCCTGGATCATCGTAGCAACAGCATTGGTGCTGTTCATGTCACTGCCGGGATTGGCGCTTTTCTATGGCGGCCTTGTGCGGGCACGCAACGTGCTAAGCGTTTTCATGCATGTTTACGCCATCGCCTGTCTGATGAGCATCCTGTGGTTGGCCTTTGGGTATACGATCGCGTTTGGCGACGCCTCGCATGGCTGGTTCGGGTCGCTGGACAAGGCGTTCCTGTCGGGCGTCACCGCTGACAGCCTGTCGGGCACCCTGCCCGAGGTTCTTTTCTTTGCCTTCCAGATGACCTTTGCCATCATCACACCTGCGCTGATTGTCGGCGCCTATGTGGAACGTGTGGGCTTTGGCTTCGTTCTGACGTTTTCGTCGCTGTGGATGCTGCTGTGCTATGCGCCCGTGGTCCACTGGATCTGGGGCGGCGGCGCTCTGGCTGATGGCGGCATCTTTGGCGAGATCGGCACCCGCGACTTTGCTGGCGGCATCGTGGTGCACGAAACCGCAGGCATTGCAGCCCTGATGATTGCCGTGGCCCTTGGCCCGCGCAAGCATCGCACAACCCCGCCCCACGCCCCGTGGATGGTCTTTGTGGGTGCTGCCATGCTGTGGGTCGGTTGGTTCGGCTTCAATGGTGGCTCGCAACTGGCCGCGGATGGTGGCGCAGCAATGGCCATCACCGTCACCCATATCTCGGCCGCCACGGCATCGCTAAGCTGGGCGCTGTATGAAAAGATCAAATACGGTAAAGCCAGCCTTGTGGGCATCGTCACCGGTACCATCGCGGGTCTTGCCTCGATCACACCAGCATCTGGTTTCGTTGGCCCGATCGCAGCCCTGATCATTGGTGCCGTCGCAGGTGTCCTGTGTCAGGAAGCGGTTAACTTCATCCGCAACAAGCTGCAGATCGACGATACGCTGGACGTCTTCGCAGTGCACGGCGTCGGCGGTATCTTTGGCACGATCATGATCGCGGTCTTTGGCCAGGGCAGTTTTGTCGCCCAGTTCGGCGCGCTGATCATCGTCGGTATTTTCACCTTCGTCGTCACCTACGTACTGATCAAAGTAACCGCAGCCATCACGCCCCTGCGTGTTGATCTGGAAACCGAGGTCAACGGTCTAGACCTGTCGGCACACGGCGAACGCGCCTACGACATCACCTCATAAATCGCTCACTCACGGCACCGGGAAAGGCGGAGGCGCAAGCTTTCGCCTTTTCCTTTTGCAGCGTGCGCTTACCGGGTCTCTTGAAAGCCCCGCCGCAAGTGCCCATAAGATTGGGCAGAACAATGGAGAATATGATGGACTTGGACAGCGGTTTTTGGATCTCTTGCGCGGCGATTGCCGGGCTTTTGGTGCTGTCTGCCTTCTTCTCCGGCTCTGAAACGGCCCTGACAGCAGCGTCGCGCGGCAAGCTGCGCTCGCGCGCTGACAAAGGTGACCGAGGTGCAAGCCGTGCGCTGAACATCACCGAGGACAACGAACGCCTGATCGGCTCGGTCCTTCTGGGCAACAACCTTGTGAACATTCTGGCGACATCGCTGGCGACCGCTTTATTTACGCGCCTTTTCGGCGACAGCGGCGTGGCACTGGCGACCCTTGTCATGACCCTGCTGGTCCTGATCTTTGCCGAGGTGCTGCCCAAGACCTATGCGATCACGCGGCCTGAGATGGCAGCCTCGCGCGCGTCGGGACCGATTGCCCTGATCATCCTTGTCTTTGCCCCGATCGTATCCGCCGTCCGCATGATCACCCGTGGCGTGTTGCGCCTGTTCGGCGTGGAAACCGACCCGGATAGCCAGATCCTTGCCGTACGCGAGGAAATCATGGGCGCCATCGCGCTGGGCCATTCAGAAGGCGCGGTCGAGAAAGAAGACCGCGACCGCCTGCTGGGCGCATTGGATCTTGGCGACCGCGCGGTCGAAGAGATCATGCTTCACCGCAGCCAGATCGAGATGATTGACGCCGACGCCCCCGCCGTCGAGGTTCTGGAGCAAATTCTGGAATCGCGCCATACGCGCTTGCCGATCTATCGCGATGAACCGGAAAACATCATTGGCGTTATTCACGCCAAAGACCTGTCGCGCGCGATGTATGCCTTCCAGCGCGAAGGTAAACTGATCGAGGAATTCGACGTGCTTCAGGTGGCGATGGAACCCTATTTCATCCCCGAAACCACCACGCTGGACGATCAGATGCGCGAGTTTCTGAAGCGCCACACGCATTTTGCGCTGGTGGTGGACGAATATGGATCGCTTGAAGGTCTGATCACGCTGGAAGACATTCTGGAAGAGATCGTGGGTGAAATCACCGACGAGTTCGACATCCAGACCGAACACGAGATTAAGCCTCAAAGCGACGGCAGTTTTATGGTGGAAGGCAGCGTCACCATCCGCGACCTGAACCGTGCGAAAGATTGGCATTTGCCGGATGAAGAGGCAAACACCATTGCTGGGCTTGTGATCCACGAAGCGCAAATGATCCCCAACGAGGGTCAGGTGTTCAGCTTCCACGGCTTCCGGTTCGAAGTTGTGAAACGCGACGGAAACCGGATCGAGCAGCTGAAGATCCGACCGCTATAACAGCCTCCTCTCCTGACCAAGACCGCGCCCATTTTTGAGTCCCTCAACAGTTTGTGCTATTCTGAATCATTGTTTCTCAATTTAGAGGGAGTATTGTTATGAGACCTTTTCTACTTTTAATTGGTATAGCTGTTACGTTATCCGCCTGCCAAATGAGCAATGACAGCAACTTAGTAACAATGAAATCTTGGTCACCGGCCATCGCGTGGCTTCCAAGACCGTGACAGAATCAGCGATCTGGGCGCTCTCAGGCGTCCCGATCGCACACAGACTTCTTTGATTGAACACATAAGGGCTAATCAGCGCCCTTTGAACAAAGACCCCAGAATGCCACGCACGATGCGTTTGCCTGTGGTGCCTTTCAGCTCCTTGATCACCACATCCGTCACGGCTTTTCCAAACCCGCCCGAGGACGACTTGCGGCGCGAGGTCGATCGCCCGACCTTGCTGCCTGAATAGCGCCGTCCGGCCCGATATTCCCGCTCCGCCGCGCTTACGGCTTCCTCTTCAAGACGCTCCGCTTCTTCAGCTTCCTTGGCAGCGTCTGCGGCCCGCTTGGTCAGGATTTCATAGGCGCTTTCGCGGTCCTTAAGAGTCTCGTACTTTCCAGCAATCGGCGAGGCGTCGATCAACGCTTTGCGCTCGGATTTTTCAATCGGTCCAAGTTGCGACGACGGCGGACGGATCAGCGTGCGTTCCACCACACCCGGAGCGCCTTTGGATTCCAGGAACGAGGTCACCGCCTCGCCCACCCCGACCTCGCGGATCGCGTCTTCGGTCGAAAAGCGCGGGTTGTCGCGATAGGTTTCGGCGGCCTGCTTCAACGCGCGGCGATCTTTGGCAGTAAAGGCGCGCAGAGCGTGTTGCACGCGGTTGCCCAGCTGGCCCAGAATGTCCTCGGGCACATCGTCAGGGTTCTGGGTGACGAAATAGACGCCCACGCCTTTGGATCGGATCAGACGCGCGACCTGTTCGACCTTGTCCACCAGCGCTTTGGGGGCGTCGTCGAACAGCAGATGCGCCTCGTCAAAGAAGAAAACCAGCTTGGGTTTGTCGGGATCACCGACCTCGGGCAGTTCCTCGAACAGTTCCGACAGCAGCCAAAGCAGGAAGGTCGCATAAAGCCGCGGCGCGCCCATCAGCTTGTCGGACGCAAGGATCGAGATCCGCCCGCGCCCATCCGTGTCGGTCCGCATGATGTCTGACAGCTCTAACGCGGGTTCGCCGAAAAGCTTGTGGCCACCTTGGTTTTCCAACACCAGAAGCGCGCGCTGGATGGCCCCGATCGAGGCCGTCGAGACATTGCCATAGCGCAGCGACAGATCCTTGGCATTCTCGCCCACCCAGACCAGAAGCGCCTGAAGGTCTTTCAGGTCGAGAAGCCCAAGCCCCTGTTCGTCCGCTACGCGAAAAGCAATGTTCAAGACCCCTTCCTGTGCGTCGGTCAGTTCCAACAGGCGCGACAGCAAAAGCGGGCCCATCTCGGACACCGTGGTGCGGATTGGGTGCCCCTGATCGCCGTAGAGATCCCAGAACGTGACCGGGAAAGCGCCATAGGAGTAGTCGTCGAACCCAATCTTTTCAGCGCGTGAGGTAAAGGCGTCGTGCAGTTTGAACCCCTCGCTGCCTGCCTTGGCCAAACCTGACAAATCGCCTTTTACATCTGACAAAAACACTGGCACGCCTTGGGCAGCAAAGCTTTCGGCCATGATCTGCAATGTGACGGTTTTCCCGGTGCCCGTGGCGCCCGCGACCAGCCCGTGACGGTTCGCGTATTTCAGCAAAAGCCCCTGTTTCTCGCCGTAGTTTTCTCCACCGCCACCAATGAAAATCGTACCGTCCACGTGCCTGCCTCCTAGGCTTCAAAATAGTCTTGCCTGAGACAATACTAAATTAACCAAAACAGGCCATACTGTATTCATTCCCGTTGACCAATTGGGTCTGGGAAGACTTCCTCCCTGTCAGACTGCCGCGCCTTCGGGCGCGGTTTTTTTATCATGTTCAATACCTTGCACGAAAAGACGTGCAGAATTGAGCGGTGACGTAAAAAGTTCCGATTATGTCAAACACACCTCACTTTCTAGCTTGACCGACCAATGCAAGTGACATAGCGTCGCCCCCATAAGCCGGTCAGTCCGGCAGGGAGAGAAATTCGAAAGGGATCCGCGACAGCGGGTCCCTTTCTTTTTGGGCGCAGATTTGGCGCTTTTCTGCCTGTCTATTTAGGTGATCTCCACTCCGATCGGCGGTCTGTCGCCACCCCATGCGTTTCGCCCTGTTTTCCCACCAATCCAACGCATTTCCACCTGACACCCCTGTGGCGCCATGCTATCCCATCCCCAACAAAATTGATTTCGAAACAAGGAACGATCATGAATATCGAGCTGATCAAATCCCTTTCACTGGTGGCAGCCCTGTCAATTGGCACTGCGGCCACGGCACAGGAGAATTCGGACGCCACCACGGATGAGGCTCCGGCGACCCAACCCGCCGTGGATCTGGGCGAACCCGTGAACAGCACCCGCCAGCCCGGGCAGACCTATATCGAGAAGGTCACCGGGGACTGGGAACGCAAGTGCATTGCCCTTCCAGAAGGCCAAGGGGACGATCCCTGCCAGATGTATCAGCTTCTGAAGGACAACACCGGAAACGCCGTTGCCGAGATTTCGCTGGGCAAACTGCCCGAGGGCACTCAGGCCGTGGCCGGCGCAACCGTGGTTGTCCCGCTGGAAACGCTGCTGACCCAACAGCTGACGATCTCGGTTGATGGCACACAAGGCCGCCGCTATCCGTTCCGCTTCTGCACCCAGCTGGGCTGTGTCGCGAATATCGGCTTCACCAACGACGAAATCGCGGGCTTCAAAGCAGGTGCGAACGCAATGATATCAATCGTTCCAGCTGCCGCGCCTGATCAGCGCGTCAACCTGACGATGTCTCTGGCAGGCTTTACAGCCTCTTTTGACGAACTGTCGGTACCGGCTCCACGCCCTGCACCGGCAGCACAGTAAGCACCTAAAAAATGAACGCAAAACGCCGCCCTAGCCTAGCTGGGCGGCGTTTTTGTTTGGATGTCACTTTTTTGCGCGCTCAGTGCGCCCGCAGGGCCAGCACCGCATTCAGCCCGCCAAAAGCAAATGCGTTCGAGAGAACCGCACCAACCTTCACATCGCGCGCCACATTCGGCACCACGTCCAGCGCGCATTCCGGATCGGGTTCTTCATAGCCAATCGTGGGCGCAATTACGCCGTCACGCAGTGCCATGATGCAGGCCAGAAGCTCGACCGCGCCGGTGCCGCCGATCAGATGCCCATGCATGGATTTGGTAGACGAAATCATCAGCTCATCCGCGTGATGCCCAAACGCATCCGCCACCGCCGCACACTCTGTCTTGTCATTGGCTGCTGTACCGGTGCCGTGGGCGTTGATATAGCACACGTCTTCCGGGTTCAGGCGTGCATCCCGCATCGCACCGGTAATCGCCCGAGACGCGCCCTGTTTCGATGGCATCACAATATCCGCTGCGTCCGAGGTCATGGCAAAGCCGACCACCTCGGCCAGGATCTCGGCCCCACGAGCCTTCGCGTGTTCGTACTCTTCGAACACGAACACGGCCGAGCCTTCGCCCTGCACCATCCCGTTGCGATTGGCCGAGAACGGACGACAGGCGTCTTTCGACATGACCCGCAGGCCTTCCCAAGCCTTGATCCCACCAAAGCACAGCATCGCCTCGGACCCACCGGTGACCATGACATCCGCCATGCCCGTCCGGATCATCTGCATCGCCTGCCCCATCGCGTGGTTGGAACTTGCACAGGCCGTTGCCACGGTAAAACTTGGCCCCTTCAGGTTCCACTCCATCGATACATGGCTGGCGGCCGCGTTGTTCATCAGCTTGGGCACGACAAACGGGTGCACCCGGTTCTTGCCGTCCTCGTAGACCGAGCGGTAATTCTCATCCAGCGTGTTCATCCCACCGCCGGACGTACCCAGCACCACACCGGACCGCGCCGCCAATTCGCCCGAAAAAGTCAGGCCGGACTGGCCAATCGCCTCGCGTGCGGCGATCAGAGTGAACTGGGTGAAGCGGTCATAAAGCGCGATTTGCTGACGATTGAAGGTTTCTTCCGGCTCATAGCCTTTGACCTGCGCCCCGATGCGGATCGACAGGCGTTCAACGTCCTGAAACTCGAGATCCGAGATCCCGCAGCGCCCTTCGCGCATGGCTTCAAGCGTCTCAGGCACGTTACGGCCAAGCGCGTTGATTGTGCCTTGGCCGGTGATGACAATTCGTTTCATAATAACTAGGCGGCTTGATCCGCAACCAGTCCTTCGACCGCGCGAATGATGGCGGCCACAGACGATATGTCGAACTCGCTTGCCGATGGGTCGTTGGCGTTAAACGGCACCGAGATGTCGAAGGCTTCCTCAATCGCGAAGATGCTTTCAACAAGGCCCAGGCTGTCGATGCCAAGGTCTTCCAAGGTTTGATCTAGGCTGACATCGCCCGGCTCGAGAACGGCCTGTTCGGCGATGATGGCAATGACGCGGTCCTGAATGGTTTCAGACATGTGGTTCCCTTTCGCGTTGGCGAATTTCTAGCCCTTGTCCACCAGTTTTGTAACTGTTTTTTGAAGTTCGCGCAGCGTCTCGGCCAGACGCGGCAAACGGCGTAATTCGCGCCGGATGGCCATCTCGGTCTCGATCTTCACGGCTGGGCTTCCCAGTACGGCACGGCCTGCAGGCACGTTGGTATAGATGTTGGTGCCGCCGCCCGCGATCACATCATCCCCGATGAAGATATTGTCGCTGACGCCGACCTTGCCGCCCAGCACGACGCGGTTGCCGATCTTGGCCGATCCCGACACGCCAACATTGCCGCACATCATCACGTCTTCGCCCACTTCGGCGTTGTGGCCGACCTGAACCTGACAGTCGATCTTGGTGCCGCGTCCAATGCGCGTGGCCCGGATCGTACCGCGGTCGATGGTCGAGCTCGCCCCCAGTTCCACGTCGTCGCCGATCTCGACACCGCCCAGAGAATGGACCCGTGCCCAGTGCGCGCTGCCTTCCACGGATCCGGCCGTTTCACCTTCGGCCATACCGCCGCGCAGACTTTCAACCGCGCTTTCCTTGTCCAGTGTCACGAACGAAAATCCGTCGCCGCCCACGACCGAATTGGATTGCCCGGTATAGCGGTTTCCAATGCTGCAGAGATGCGCGATGCGCGCGCCCGGGTGCAGGGTCAAGTCGTCGCCAATCACCGTGCCATAGCCAATCGAGGCATGCGCCCCGATCTGCGCATTCGCACCGATTTTCACATCCGCCCCGATCACAACCAGTGGTCCAATATGGGCGCCTTCTCCGATCTCGGCGCTGTCATCGACAACTGCAGACGGGTGGATGCCCGGTGCAATGCCCAGCCCCGGATCCAATGCGCGGGTCAGAACGGGCATCGCCGTTTTGCCGCGCGACATGCAAATTGCGCCGTCCAGTCCAAGTGCCCGCCAGTCAGCCCCGTCCCACAGCAAAGCTGCGCGGGCCTGTCCGTCGGCAATGCCATCGGCATATTTCGGGTCCATTGCCAGCGCCAGTTGATCCGCGCGGGCATCCTGAGGCTCGGCTGCGCCTGACAGGACAATGCTGCCATCGCCGTGGAATTCAGCCCCCAATGCGGCGGCAATCTCGGACAGGGTGAAAGTCATTCAACGCTCCTTTAAGGGTGCCGGGCTTCTGCGCCCGAACACCGCACTAAAGGATTTAACCATCCACGGCGTGAAGTGCTACCCCAGCATTCTGCAAAGCGGCCCAAACTTTCGCGTCACGGCCATAAATGTCGCGACGATAGTTCACCCGACCCTTCGCAGGCGCGACCGCGGTACGATAGACGATATGCACCGGCACGTGTTGCTCGAGATCGACCTGGGTCTCGCGGCGGGTATCCAGCGCCTTGTGGAAGGTCGCTTTGGGATTGCGGCTTTGTTTAGCCAGCAGCGCGTAAGCGAAATCAAACGGATCGCTCAGACGAATGCAGCCATGGCTGAAGGCGCGCACTTCACGGGCAAACAGGCTTTTGGATGGTGTGTCGTGCAAATAGATGTTGTGTTTGTTCGGGAACATGAACTTCACAAGCCCCAGCGCATTGCGTGACGACGGCGCCTGCTTGATCGCAAACGGGAAGCTACGCGCGGTGAACTCGTTGAAATCCATCCCCTCGCGGCTGACCACGCGCCCCCGGCTGTCAATCAGCTTCAGATGGCTGACCGCATTGGGGTTCTTCTTCAGCATCGGCAGATACTCTTTTGTCGCGATGGATCGCGGCACGTTCCAAGTGGGGTTGATCACCATGTGCTCCATCACGTCCGAAAACTCGGGGCTGCGCTGATCCGAGACATTCTTGCCGATAACCGACCGGGTCTGAAATGTCACAGCGCCATGATCGACGATTTTGGCTGTGAAATCGGTCAGGTTGACCCAAACGTGACGTTCGCCACGGTCGAAATTAGTCCAGCGCTCACGCTCCATCGCCACAAGCACCGAGGCCAGACGTTTTTCGGGGGAAACGTTGATCTCTCCAATGGTGCCAGCGCCAGCCACTCCATCGTCATTCAGGCCGTGATCAGCCTGAAACTGCTGCACGGCTTTCTGGATTGACGCATCATAGGTGCGGCTGGCCGAGCGGCTCAGATACCCCATACGCACCAGACGGTTACGCAGCGCAATGACGGCGTCCCCAGACTGACCGGGCTTCAATTTTTTCGCCGAAACGGTCTTGCCCCAGCCGCCATGCTGGATGGTTGCTTCCAACCGAAGCTTTTCGCGCATCAGACGGCCATATTCGACGTGGCTGGGCGGCAGAGATTTCAGGTATCCGGCGGGCGAGGACGCAGCAAAGGTGGTCAGAATATCCGCGCCATCTATGCGCTCGACCTTACGGGCAATGCCACTGTCAATCTTTGACGGGGTCAGAATGCCCGTGTTCACCCCTTGCGCATAGTCCACCAGCAGCGTGGACAGTTCAACCTCAAGCGCGCCAAGTTCACGCACCGACGTGACATTCGCCATGCGGGATTTCAGATCATGTAGATCAACGGCCGGAAGCCCGTGATCGGCGGCCCTGGACAATGCAGCAAAAAGTGCTTTCCGACGGGCCAGATCTTCGGCAGACGTGCCCGTCCAAATCGGCTGATACGCAGTGGCCCGATAGAATGCAGCAACCTCGCCCTCGCGGGCCGCAGCCTCGGCGACCGATTGGGCAAAAGCGGAAACCGAGCTCTGCGCGGTCGCAGGAGCCGGTGAAGAAATACTCAGAACAGCGACCCCGACAGCTGCAAACGCAAAAGTCAAAAAGGGTGCACGCGCGGGCAATGTTTTCGTCATGTCATGTCCGAAATAAATGAGATCGTACTGATGTTCAGTATTCCAACATCTGGTTAAGTCTGTCTATTCACAATAAAGAAATCCACGTTACGTTTAATACAAAGCACTTAAACTGCTTCCGGAATACCTTACCCAAATCGGATCAAATGCAGCACCCACGCCACGATTAACCTCAGATTGAGGATTTTCAGCAAATTCCTGCCGATTTTTCTTGAACCCGTTAAGGGACTGAAAACTCTACTTGGCGCACGATTCGAGTTGTGTCATAAGAAGGCACGTCTGGGGATTAGGCAAACATACCACCCCGATTTGACCACAGAGTCAGGCGGGTATGGTGACAGGCAAGCGACGGGACACGCTACGACAATGACCTACGGGACTTCGAACGGCTTGAAATCGGGCATCACTCGGCGCGGGCTACTTGGGGCTTTTGCAGCAACAGCTGTAACGTCTGCCCCGATGTATGCGAATGCAGCCGGTTTTTTGCGCGGAGGCGGCGATGTGCGCCGACTGGCCATGTATTCGGGCCGCACCGGCGAAACCATCAACATGATCTACTGGGTTGAAGGCAAGTACATCAAAGATGCCCTGAAAGAGATCAATCATTTCATGCGTGACTGGCGCACGGATACCTCGATCAAGATCGACACCCGCACCATCGACATCATGGCAGCCGCCCACGGCCTGATGGATGTGCGCGAGCCTTACACCATGCTGTCTGGCTATCGCTCGCCGAAAACTAACGCAATGCTGCGTACTCGCTCTCGCGGGGTGGCGAAGAATTCGCTGCATATGAAGGGTCAGGCTGCGGATTTGCGCCTGAAAACTCGTTCCGTGAACCAGATTTTCAAAGCTGCGGTAGCGTGTAATGGCGGTGGCGTCGGTAAGTACTCCGGATCGAACTTCGTGCATATGGATTGCGGCGTGGTGCGCACTTGGGGTCGCTGATCCCAGAACGCATAGACTGAAGCAAAGGCGCCCTCGGGCGCTTTTTTGTTGTGACGCCGTAGGTTGTTTGGCATCAAGTCCTGAACGACTGACGAGGCCCCGATGAAACCTTTCCTGATCCTGCAACTACGCCCGGAAACTGATGCCTCGGATGACGAGTTTCAAGCGTTCCTGTCAAAAGGTGGCCTGACCGAGGATCAAGTTCACCGCATCCGTCTAGATCAAGAAGACATTCCGGCCGATCTGGACCTGTCCAACTATGCCGGCGTGATCGTTGGCGGAGGACCCGGCTGTGTGTCAGATGCGCCCGAGAAGAAATCCGAGATCGAAGCCAAGATCGAAGCCGAGTGCCTGTCGCTGATGCCGCAGATCACGTCGCGCGACATCCCGTTCTTGGGCTGTTGCTATGGCATCGGCATTCTGGGCCATCACCTTGAACCTGGCGCGGTGTCAAAAGACCAATTCGGAGAGCCCGTCAGCGCCAGCCCCTGCCGCATCACCGACGACGGACGCACAGATCCGCTGTTGGCCGGCATTCCCAACACGTTTGAGGCTTTCGTGGGCCACAAGGAAGCCATGCAACGCCTGCCCGAAGGTTGCGTGCAACTGGTGACTTCCGCCCCCTGCCCGTTCCAAATGATCCGCTTTGGCCAGAACGTCTATGCGACACAATTCCACCCGGAAGCTGACGCGCACGGCTTTGAAACCCGGATCGGCATCTACAAACATCACGGCTATTTCCCGCCAGAGGAAGCAGACGCGCTGGTCAAGATGGTCCACGCAGCCGACGTCCACGCGCCAGCGCAAATCCTGCGGAACTTCGTGGACCGGTATCGGGGCAGCTAAGCCCGCCCGCGGGCAGATGCCTCAGATATAATTGAGAAAATGGCGCACCCGAGAGGATTCGAACCTCTGGCCTCTGCCTTCGGAGGGCAATGACCATTGCATTAAGCATATATTTTACAATACCTTACGCATTGCGTAAAAAGTAAGTGCCTAATTTGTGCAATGCTCGAAGGTCAACTTTTCTCACTCAGCTTCCCCTCAATACATTGAATCAGGGGAACAAAATTTTCAAAATCTGACGCATTGTTCCTAGTCAGAATGAAATCTTCAAAGTCTCTCTTCCTACTGCCATCAAAGTTACTTTTTGTACGTCCAAGAGAGTCCGTGACGGTGATCTTGAAGCCGTCAAAAAGGCTTTCAGGAAATAGATTTTCAATTCCTTTCGATGCAACCTGATTTGCTATATTCTGTTTAAAAACAAACGGTACAGTACTATTCACTTCCTCTAGCCCCCTATATTCATTTGCATCTGAATCCCAAACGACCAACACAGGTGTCTGGTGAGGAACTTTGGAGAAAAAGTCGAACATCGACTTCAACTGCGACTTTCCTGATCTGTCAGTCAATCCATCCATGACTTCGACTCCACTAATCTCATTTTGATCCAGTAGCATCTTAAGAAAGGAGACATTTCGACCTTCTGTAAGAATGACCAAACCACTCTGCGAAATCTGGTCAAACAATCTTACTCCCTCATCAAGTGTCGCAAATCCCTCGGTAAGAACCGATAATGCCTCGGCCTTGCTCTTTTTGGCGATCCGATTTTCTCCTTCTGCATTCATTACGAATACTGAACTCTCCGGAGCCAAAGCTATAGTTGATGGTGAGTGGGAAACTAAAATTACTGAAGTGCCACGCTGAACAAAAGTTTCAGATAATACACTAAGTAAATTTTGCACCATTGACGGATGGAGAGAAGCATCAACCTCATCAAGCAACAACACATCTGGCCAAATCTCCGCAGAGGAAGAACTGTAAACAGTTGCCACGAGGGCCATTAGCACTTTTTCACCTGACGAAAGTTGTTCAAACGTCGGCTTCACGTCAGACCTGCTTTGATGCTCAAGCTCGACAGTAAATTCGTCGTTCCGATCTAGTCCTTCGGGATCTGTAACTTTGTATGGCAATGTTCCAAATAAATTGAGAATTTCGTTGATCACGTCCCAAGGCTTTGGACCATGTCTCTGAGTAAATTCTTCCTCCGAAAGAACATCGAGTTTCTCTCCACACTCTGCATTTCGATATTTCCGATATCGATTTGAATCGTACTTTGAGTAGTAGTCGGAAAAAATCCGACTCAACTGCGATGGAAGAACTCCATCCTGCGCTGTCAAGTCTACTAGCTCAACAAAGTCGGATTCACCCAATTCGTGCACAGCTGATTGAATACTATTGGCAAGCTTTAACATAGCCTTTTGCTGCTGTGTGTTTTTTAGCCGACTGTCTCCACGAATGTGTTGCAATACTCGATTTCGATAGCCGTCGAATGCCTCGTAAACTTCGCTATCGCCGATGTCGTCGAGTGTAAGGGAGAGCAACGGCTTTCGTTTTTCTAGAGCAATACTTTTCAACTCTTGCAGGCATTCACCTTTAAGAGCAACCTCGGCAATATTTTCTAGTTGCCCCAAAATACTTGGCTTACCACTTGCTCCTTGTGAAACCGATTTCCAAAAACTTTTCCGCTCTACCTCCAATTGTGAAACGGAAAATCTTCCTTCGTTCTGAAGTCGAAAATTCTGAAAGTTAAAATGTACAATTAAGTTTGCGGGCCTGTTGGAAATCGCAACTTTTCTAGCTGCGATGGCCTGCAGTAGATGGCTTTTTCCAGCCCCATTTATGCCGGTAATTACTGTAAAATCCGGAAGTTCTACAGCATTGAATTTATTAATAGAAAGGTGATCGGATACAAAATTTAGCTTCAAATTCACGACTCCAGACACTCTTAGCTAGTTAGCATACAGAAAATAGCGGATACCCCAAGAGTTGGATTGCACGAGAATGCGCTTTTTCGAAAACACAGAATGACTGGTCGAAGCAACCTATAGCTGCATGTGAAATAGTATTCATCTCTATCTAGAACACTGGTGGTAGGGTGCAAATACTCCTTATCTAAGTGAGTTCAATCGTCCTCGAACTATGAAATCACCCACCTAAGTAACATTATATTTCATCAATATAATCAGCACCTTAGACCACATAAATAGTTCTTATTTAAGTGGGGAAAGAAAATTGATTGATGATGAAGTTCGAGGGTTTCTCTTAGAGATTCTGCCTGAAAAAAGTGCTGCCCTAACCTTAAACATGAAGCAAGGTGACCGGCATGGTTGGCTGGACGAGATTGAAGCCCGAAAAAACTTTCGGCACTTTATGAACAGGCTCAATCAAAGGGCATATGGGAATGCTTTCCGAAGATACGGAAAGCGGCTTCAGGTTCTGCCTGTTCTTGAACGATCCAGAGACAACCGGCTCCACTATCATGCCTTCCTCGGAAACCCCTTCGATGACATCAGTCAGCTTCGAACCGAAGTTTGGGAAGCTTGGTCGAAGACCAGATGGGGCTACGGACAGTTTGATGTTCAATCCGTCTACAGTGACGGCTGGTTGGATTACATCATGAAATCCGGACGTCTGGATGCCCTAGACGTCGAAAACATGTACACAGTTCGCTGAAATAATTTTCCTTACTCCGTACATCCACAATCGTTGAACCTATGCGATGAGGCTGCTCCAGCAACCTTTAATTCTAACTATGCCTAAAGGTCAAAAAAGAACCCAAACAGAAGAGGACCAGTATATGACACAAACAAACGTTGACACACTCATGAACTTCCGACTCCCAAGCCCACTGAAAAATGAATTCCAGAAACTTTGCAGAGCCAAACACCTGTCCATGACAGCTCGTCTCAATTTGTTCATCTCGGACTTTGTGGAGCAGGAACTCAGCAAGACACCAAAATGGTCCGAGTCAAAGTCTTCCGGTATCAAAGCTACTGACGACTCTTGGAGAGACGAGTTACTACAATGAGTCCGAACCATTCCAGAAAGACAATGAGCTTCAGCTCCTTTATGGCCTTGGAAGAATGGAAACGTGCCAAGTACACAGATTCGGAACTGGCAGGTCGACTTTCAAGACGGATCAACAGAACTGCAAGCTTGATCAGAAAGTCAACTCAACCGAACCAGCAAGTAAAGCTTGTTGGAGCACAAAATCATGACCTATCACTCATATTGCGGCTGATCCTCCGATCCCAAAAAACAAAAGTTGGGCAATGATCGGTTCGTGTGCGGAACGGTACGTGCAACAAAAAGGGCCTGCCGAGTGGCAGACCCTTGTTTTAAAGTCGATGGTATTGCTTCAAGCTTGAGCCGAAATCCTTCCAAGTCTTGTCACGGCTAGTCGCTCGACACAGGACAGGAAACATTCTGCACACTTTCGATCCAGCCAATAGAAGACGACAGTCAATACTCTGAATGTGCCGCAAACCCGATAGCAATCGAAATGGATACTAACAGGAAGATCGAGGTTGCACTCTGGATCGTGAACTTTGACGGTTGGAAACGTTACCGTGAAACTCTTACGATGTCGGTCCCTCTGCTCTGTCTCGATCTCGTGTTCTAATCTTGTACTAGCGATCGAATCCAATACATCACCTACTCCAAAATCCACATCCATACTTTCAAAATCATACAATTTCATTTCATACCTCATTTTCATTTCATTTTCCCCCACAGGGGCAAAGCTACTTAGGCCTCGAGCTCGAAAAATTCGTTATGTTCTATAAAAAATGTAATGAAAATCAGTAACTTATTGTTACGTATTGGAAAATTCCAAGTGCAAATCTGTGTTCGATTTCTTCTCGTTTTGATACTGTTCCTAAGATCCAAAAGATAACGAGTTAGGGGACACTATGGCACTTGGAAAGCAGGCAAAAACACTCACCAGCAAGCAAGTGAAGGTATTACTCCACTATGTTGGAGGACTTAGAAACGGATTGAGAAATCGGGTGGTCGTCTTACTATCTGTCAAGGCTGGACTAAGAGCCAAGGAAATTTCCAGCATTACATGGTCGATGGTTATCGACGCTGATGGAAATCTGGGAGAAAATATCCGTCTCGAGAACGTTGCATCAAAGGGAACCTCCGGACGTGTGATTCCTATGAACGACGAGCTTCGTCGTCATATACAGGAGCTATTGGATAAACAGAACGACAATGGTTCGTTTCTCCCCGAAGCTAGGCTGATTCAAACCGAACGATCAGAATGCACGACTGCGCAAGTCATAGTCAACATGTTCCACGGTTGGTTTTCGGCACTAGGTCTGTCTGGATGTTCTTCTCACAGCGGTCGACGAACCTTTATAACTAATGCAGCGAGAAAGGTTTCAACGGTAGGTGGGAGCATCCGGGACGTTCAGTTGCTTGCTGGACACTCTTCCCTCCAAACCACACAGCGGTACATTGAGTCGGAGTCAAATGTCCGCAGAAAGCTTGTAAACTTGGTTTAATTAATTGAGAGAATCTCGCTAAAGCTATGAAAAAAACCTTCTACATTCTGATATTTGCATTTCTTGGCATGAACTCGACAGCGAATGCTGTTACCTGCACTCCTACGTCGGAAATGGAATTTTCCGTAGGTGGTGTAATGAGTGACGACACTCTCAATGTTCGAGCAGGGCCAACCACAAAGTATCCAGTTGTGACTGAGCTTCGTCATAATGAAGTCGGTATCAGATACGGGGGTGACAGGTACTTCCTCGATTGGGAATGCCAATCCATGTGCAGAAAGCTAGTTTCTGGAAGTACAGTTATTTCGGACGAAATAAGCTCTCAGTGTTTTCAACGAAATCAAGTTTGGTTTGAGATCATCACTCCAAATGGGATGACAGGCTGGGTGTCAGCCAAATACCTGAGGGTTACAAAAGAAACTGTCACCCAAGACGAAAGCACAAACCAACCAGCGGTTTTAGACAGCGTTGCCACACAATCAAATAGTTCATCAACTATAAGCAAGGAGTTCGAGAACTCTATGCTTGATCGTCTATTTTTGGAACTTTGCTATGAGGGCCGGTACATTCCACCATCGATGTGGGCACGAATTGAAGCCAAGTACAAAGAACGTCTCTCAGATTCTGGTCTTACAACCAAACAGATTCAAAATGTGAGAGAAAGGCTGAAGAATGGTGAACTCTATCAATTCTTTCTCTTGGGGTTGATTACTCAAGCTGGTGGTTACGACTCCCACTGGCAGGAAGAGTGCAACCTCAACACATCTGCCTACCTGTTCAAATAACGACAAGTTCGACGTAGGTTCATTCTAACAGAGAGTTTTTTGGGGGTTGGCCTATTAGGGTTCGATGGTCATTAGCCAGACAAAGTGATTGATTGCTAAAAATGCTTCTGCAACGTCCGAGGCTTTCCACACGACTCGCTCTCGTCCTTCTACATCAATCGATGGTCCGAAGTTTGGGATGTCATTGATCCACGAAGCTGGTCCAAAAACTCTATGCGGATTTCGATCATCATTTGTCAGAGTTATCTGTACGTCTCCTATTTGAAGTCTGATCGAAGAGTTGAGATTTTGAAAGTCGTTTTCCATCAATTTAAAACGTGAGGGTGAAATCAGTCCGTAGACCTCCACCGAACCGTTGGGTAGCTCTTTAAGACCAAGAGCCGATGGAGCCGATTCCGGGAGTTCGAAGTTTCCTTCCGGGAGCTTCATTACGGGAACGTGGACCCGAAGTGACACGTATGTGTCCAGCCCTACATTTTGGCAAACCGGGGGATCTTTAAGAGGATAGTATTTTGACAAAATTTCACGAACGGCTTCCTTGTTCTCCTCACACCTTTCTTTTGAAACAGCTTCAATGCGAATTTGCGTCGGAGTATTTAGGTACTGTCCACTTTCGGAAACAGCGAAAACATCCGTTACAAAAAGATCGAAATCACTGTCAACTTTGCACCCCGACAGAGCAACGGCAGCCAAAACTGTCATCGAGATTCTTTTTGGTAAGCCTGTAGTCCAAAACATTAAAAAATCCTTCTTTATCGGAACACTCACTCAAACGGATACTTCGTCTCGCTACTAATCGTTGCTCGTTGTGGACCTTTAGTCAACGTCGCTGCCAAGGTCGAAGTTACGATGTGACCATAGTGCTTCTCAAGCATCTCTACCGACGTCCCCATTTGTTTTGCCAGGATGAACGGGCTGACTTCATTACTTAAACGTTGGGTAGCGTAAAAGTGCCGTAGGGAGTAGATCGTCCGATTTTTCCCATGACGTTCTACCGGGATTCCAACAAACTCAAGCAGCGAAACCAAAGCTCGCTTCATTGACTTGATAACATCTCCATTGGGGTGGACGAACAAGTGCTCGGAAAGCTTTGGGGCCTCCCCCAACTCACTCAACCGTAGGTCATATAACCGCTTGACGTACTCGTTAGCTCCAGTTTGGAAAACGACTTCCCTATGACCCGTTTTACCATAAACCTCAGCAATGATCCTCGTCCCATCTTCCGTAGATACGGTTCTCAGGTCACTCCACTTTAACCTTCTGGCCTCCCCCACTCTAAGGCCGGAATTTGCAAGGATAAGGAAATATTGCCAAGCAACAAATCTATCTCTCCACGATCCCTTGGTATGCCCATCCTTTATCCACTCTCGTGCCATCCGTGTTATTCGCTTCCATTCCTTGGGTGTGAAGGTCGGCCGTCGCTCAGGCTTGACGGCTGGAGTTGAAAAATCCGGTAAGTCAGAGATGTATCCCTTCGACTTTGCAAATTTGAAGAGAGGAACCAAGCAAGTCTTTTCACGTTTCAAAGTACCGTTAGAAGGTGATTTTCGGTTGAAATTGGTTTTCCTCCAAAGCCAGTACTCAGAGAACTCTTTCGAGGAGATCTTGTCGATCTTCATCGACCCAAAGTATTTCAAAGCGTACGAGCGAACCCGTTCGACCGTAGCATCCCACTTTCCACCTAGCTTTGTTGGTCTGATGGTGTGTTGAGCCTTTTCCCACTCATCGAATACCTGAGAAAAGGTTTTGGTATTAAGTGACCCACCCGCTTTCACATGAAGGGCAAGCTCATCATAAAGATTTAGAGCAAACCTCTCTGCCTCGAGAAGATCGCCGGTCCTCGTACTGATACGCTTGTAGCCAGCAGAACCCGGCACCCGAATACGAGCCTGATACTTGGGTTTCTTCAGCCCATCCCGCTTGTACAGCATGACCCGACCGTCACCCCTGACATCAATCGGATCGGATTCGAAACGTCTCACCATCTCACCTCCTGACACTTTTCAAGTGTAATCAGTAGGTTAGAACACTGACACAGAATTTGTGCATGTTTTGTGATGGGCAAATTTTGAGCCATTTCCAATACTATGGACCCAAAATGCGTTGTTTTTAAGTTATTTTTGGCGCACCCGAGAGGATTCGAACCTCTGGCCTCTGCCTTCGGAGGGCAGCGCTCTATCCAGCTGAGCTACGGGTGCCTAAGGGCGGGATATAGGCCATCGCCCTGCCCCCCGCAACATCAAACAGATGCAAATCGAGCCAGCGTAAAAGAAAAGGGCCGCCGAACCGGCAGCCCTTCCCAAATTCTGCATCTCGGCGATTAACGCTTCGAGAACTGGAACGAACGACGTGCTTTGCGGCGGCCGAACTTCTTACGTTCAACAACACGCGAGTCACGGGTCAGGAAGCCAGCAGCTTTCAGGGCGCCGCGCAGCGAGGGTTCATAAAGCTGCAGAGCTTTCGAAATCCCGTGCTTAACAGCACCAGCTTGGCCCGACAGACCGCCGCCTTTAACGGTGGCAACAACGTCGAATTCGCCTTCAACACCAGCAACCTGTGCGGGCTGACGTACGATCAGCTGCAGCACGGGGCGTGCGAAGTATTTGTCCATTTCCTTACCGTTCACGGTGACCTTGCCGGAACCCGGCTTGATCCACACGCGCGCAACAGCGTCTTTACGCTTGCCGGTGGCATAGGAACGACCCAGCTCGTCACGGACGGGCTCACGGGGGGCGGCAACCTCAACAACGGCTTCGGTGCCTTCTGCGACGGCGTTCAGCTCGTCCAGCGATTTGATCTCTTCAGTCATGATCAGCCCTCACGTGTGTTTTTGGGGTTCATCGACTTGACGTCCAGCACTTCGGGGCTCTGGGCCTCGTGGGGGTGCTCGGCGCCGGCGTAGATGCGCAGGTTGGTCATCTGCTGACGGCTCAGTTTGCCGCCCGGCAGCATACGCTGCACGGCTTTGGTCAGCAGACGCTCGGGGTGGGCACCCTCGAGGATCTGGCCAGCAGTGCGCGACTTGATGCCGCCCGGGTAACCGGTGTGCCAGTAGTGCACTTTGTCGGTGCGCTTCTTGCCGGTCATTTGTACTTTGTCCGCATTGATCACGATGACGTTGTCACCCATGTCCATGTGCGGCGTGAACGAGGCTTTGTGTTTGCCACGAAGACGCATAGCGATAATCGATGCAAGACGACCAAGAACAACGCCTTCGGCGTCGATGATGATCCACTTTTTGTCGATATCTGCAGGCGTTGCAGAGAAGGTTTTCATTGATTCAGCCCTGATTGGGTTTCGGATGGGGTGGTTTTAGTGATTTTGCAGGCCGGGTCAAGCACTGTCTTTCCGCTTTTATACTGTGATAACAATGGGTTGCAAATATGGTATTATTTTACCCCACCCAAAACCACCCCTAGACGCTTAATGTATCGCTCGGATTGTCTAAAAGCGCGATTAGATCCGCCAGAACGCTTCTGAACCGTTCAAGCGGCATTTGCCCATTGACCGAAATACGCACTGCCTGCGGAGACGGTCCGCCCCTAAGCGCAAAATCGTCGCCGGGACGCACGCGAATGCCTTTGGTTTCTGCGACCTGGCAGAAATTCGACACCCGCCACCCCAAGGGCAAGCGAAGCCAGAAGAACGGCACGTCGTGGCTCCACCCAAGATCAAACCGCCCCAACATGTTCACCGCGATCTCAATATATTCCCGGTTCCGACGGCGCATATCCTCGATCGCCTTGGGCAGCTGTGGATGTACGAGCACCTGATAGAGGATCTCGGCCGTTGGAGACGAAATACCGAAGTAGTTCACATCAACGACGCGGCGCAGCTTGCCCGACCAGTTCGCAGGGGTCACGACATACCCTGCCCGCAGCGCCGGAGAGATGGTCTTTGAGAACGAGGAAATGAACCAGGATTGCTCGGGCAACAGAGCGCGATAGCTGGGCGCCTGAGCCGGACCAAGGCGGTAACAATCGTCCTGCACAACATGGAACCCGTGTTTTCGCGCAATCCGCACGACCTCGTGTCGGCGCGCTTCGCTTGTGACACGACAGGTCGGGTTATGGGCTTCGGGCATTGTGAAGAACAGGCTGGCACCACTACCGCGCGCCACATGCTCCAAAGCCAGCGGATCCACGCCTTCGTCATCCATCGGCACGGCAACAACCTTCGCCCCCAGCAATTCGACCGCACGGCGCAATCCGGGATAGGAGTGTTCTTCGACCATGACGACGCGCGGCCCCTCTGACAGCAGGGTCTGCATCGACAGCATGATCGCGTTCTGCCCGCCATTGGTGACCACGATGTCATCCGGGTTGATCCCGCCTCTTTCCTGTTCAGGAATGTGGTTCAGCAAGGCTTCGCGCAAATAGCTTTGCGATCCGTGGAACGGATAGCGCAGCAGCAGCGTGTCAGGCAGATCCGCCGCAGCCCGGATGGCGTCGCGAATGATGTCGACTTGCCCGACATCCGGAAGGCGCGGCGCGAACAGGAAATCCGTCTCGGGCTCGCTGTGCAAGGCATGCGCCTGATGCTTCATATAGCCGTCGCTCAGGGCCGGTTTCGCCTTTGGGCGTGCACTGAGGGGGCGCACAAATGTGCCGCGCCCGATCTCGGCCGAGACCCAGCCCTCCTCTCCCAAGATCGAGTAAGCCCGCGCCACTGTCCCCGGGGTAATCTTCAAATCCCATGCCAACTCGCGCACAGGCGGCAACTTCTCGCCCTCGGGTAAATCGCCAGACTTGATGGCGGCCACCAGACCGTCCACCAAACGGCGATATTTGGGGCCCTGCCCGTCCATAAGCTGCTCTGAAAAAATTGTACCCATAACAATATTCCAATTGTGTGGCATTGATTCGCTTTGTATCAGTACAACATGGCATACACGCCACATTGTATCAATACAATATCTGGAGTTTAAGATGGAACACGGAAACACGTACCGGCATGACCGGCTCGCCTTTCTTGACACGAACCGCCCCCTGCCCGCCCTGGCAGAAGCCGCGCTTGTTGTCGCCGTGACCGTCACCAAATGGCGCATGTCGCGCAATACGCGATGTGCCCTGAGGGATCTACCAGATCACCTCTACAAAGATATTGGCATCACCAAGACCCAAGCACAGATCGAGGCGGAAAAGCCCTTCTGGCGTGGGTAACGCCGAACCGAAACCTTTTCCTGGGCCGGGGCACTCCCCCGGCCATTTTTTATTCAGGCTGGCAGATTTCACCGCGCAAGATCGCCTGCCCGGTTCGCCAAATCAGGCCCGCAACCACCAAAACCAACACGATCAACAAAATAAATCCGATATTGTGATGCGTCCGCGAGCCATCCAGCTGCGCAAAGCGGAAAGATGCAATCGACAGGGCCGCAATCGGAAAGCTAAGCGCCCACCAGCTGAGCGCGAAGGGCAATTTGGCCAGACGCGGCACCTGTGCGATGACGAGTACGGCAAAGATATAGCCCGAATAAATCAGCAACCGCGCGATACCATCCACGTCGCCGGTCATACTGACATAGGCAAGAAACGCGACTGCTGGTGGCGCGATCAGAATGACCATAGTGGGAAACAACCGCGCCACGATCGGGTCGTGGAAGATCAAGCGGTTCATCACCAGCGTTAGAAGAACGATCCAAAAGATCATGCCACCCGAGAAGAACAACCACGACGTCTCGATGTACCCCATGCGCGCACCAAGTACGGGTACAATCACGTTGCCCACCGCCGGGATGAACCATGCGGGCGTCAGATGGCCCACCTGAAAGGACCGATGGCTGATCCATCCCGAGATCACGGCGATCGTCAGCACGCCCTGCCCCGCAACCCCCGCCAGCCAGACATATTCCGCTAGCGTGGTATTGTATGGGAATACCGCCGTCGCCAGCAGCAGAAGCGAGATCGAGATCGTCGGGAAGAAGGCCAGTTTCACCGGATGATGCCATTCCTCTGCCACAGAGGCAGGATGACGCAGCGCCTTGGCGATATAGATCATCGCGATCACGATCATCACCGCCGCGCCAATCAACAGCATCAGCGATGACGCGGGCTCTAAGATCGGCATTGCGGGGGCGCCTGCATGCAGGGCCAAGGTCAGTCCCATCAGCCCCATGACGATGGCAAAAAACGTGACCGGAAAATGCGCCAGACGGCTGAACCCGGCCATTGGGGTGTTCGGATCGGGGGCTTGGGTCGTGTCAATCATAGGCGATATAATCCTCGCGCGACATATTGCAATTTTCTAATGTCGTGCGCCTTTCCCCTGCCCGGGTCAACCCCGTTCCGGCGGGATCGAATAGGTCAAACTGGCGCGGGCCACGGGGCGATCGTCGCCCTCGGAATAAATCAGTACGTCGCCTACGGCCAAGACCTTGCCCAGTTTGTGGATGGTCGCATGGGCCAGAAGATCCGCGCCGGATGCCGGTTTGCGCATGAAATCAATCGAACAGTTGGTGGTGACAGCCAACGCTTTTGGCCCAATCATCGCAAGCACCGCTAGATAGATTGCCACATCCGCCAAGGCGAACATGCTGGGGCCAGACACGGTGCCTCCGGGACGCAGGTGTTTGGTGTCAATCTTCTTGCGTATGATGGCGCGCATCGGCGCGACCTCGGCCACTTCGAAGTCATCTGATACTTGCGGGAACTCGGCATGCAGGAAAGCCTGCAAGTCACGCTGCGTCATTTTCAATTGCATGGTTTCCCCTTCCGTTTCACGCGCCTATCGTGTGACGCGAACCATGGGAGGACAAGATGGCAGACCCAATTCTGATCCGCGAGGACGCAGCGTCAGTTGCGCGATTGACGCTGAACAACCCCGGCGCGCTGAATGCGCTGTCGGATGCGATGCTGGCGGCCTTGAAAGCCGAGCTTGAAGCGCTGGCCAATGACAGCTCGATCCGTGCGGTGGTGATTGCCGGCGCGGGAAAGGTGTTCTGTGCGGGCCATGATCTAAAGGAAATGACCGCTGGCCGCGCCGCCGAAGATGGCGGGCACGCCTATTTCAACGACCTCTTTAGCCGCTGCGCCGAGGTCATGACCCTCATTCCCCGTCTACCCCAACCCGTCATCGCCGAGGTCCACGGCATCGCCACCGCGGCTGGCTGCCAGTTGGCCGCCACCTGCGATATGGCCGTGGCTGCCGAGGGCACGCGCTTTGGCGTAAACGGCGTGAATATTGGTCTCTTCTGCTCGACCCCGATGGTGGCGCTGTCCCGAAATGTCCCGCGCAAAGTCGCGTTCGAGATGCTGACCACGGGCGAGTTCATCGACGCCACCCGCGCCCGCGAAGTGGGATTGGTGAATCGCGTCGTTCCCCATGAAGACCTGTGCGCCGCAACAGACGAACTTGCGGCAACGGTCGCTTCGAAACTGGGGGCCGCCGTGAAGATCGGCAAGTCTGCCTTCTATGATCAGGCCTTGATGGATCTGGAAGAGGCCTATGCCTACACAGGCAGCGTGATGGCGGAAAACATGATGTTACGCGACACGGCCGAGGGCATCCAAGCCTTCATCGAGAAGCGCAATCCGGACTGGTCGCAGGCCGAAGACGCCTAAGGTTGAAACGGCACCACCGTCACATCGCGCCCGTTAAACTGCGCGATGTGGCCGGGGGGCAGACAGACCCAATCATCCTCGTCCCGATCCAAGGGCTCGGACACGACGGCCCAGCCCTGACGGCTTTCTGACCAGCGATAGTAGACGGACGGCGCATATTGATCCGACGCACAGCGCGCGGCCCAGAGGGATGTGCCGTCTGACAATGCCGCCGAGAGGCGCAGATGTGGAGCAGTCCCACTATTGTGCGACAGATCCAAAAGAGCGCGCGTTGCTTGTTCTAACGCGCGCGGGACCGTCGCGCCCCGCGTGATCGCATCCATCATCAGCAGAAACAGCACTTCGCTGTCCGTCGCCCCCTGCCGCTTATGATAAAGCGCGTCCGGGATCAGCATGTCCGCCTGCTTGCGGAACTGGTCAAATCCGCCGATCTGGCCGTTATGCATAAAGCTCCATTGCCTGTAGGCAAAGGGATGGCAGTTGTTCCGACTGGTGGCCGATCCGGTCGAGGCCCGCACATGCGCCAGAAACAGCCGCGATTTCACCTGATGCGCAATGGCCCGCAAGTTTGGGTCGGACCAGGCCGGCAATACATCACGATAAAGCCCCGGCTCGGGGCGCTGGTCATACCACGCCACCCCGAACCCATCAGCGTTGATGGCGGTCTTTGCCTCTTCTGCTTCCTGGCTTTGCTGGATCAGCGAATGGCCGGGCTGAACCACGACCTCTTCCATGAAAATCGGTGCGCCCAGATAGGCTGCCCAACGGCACATGCTGCCCCCTTGCTTTCCAGTTGAGCCCGTCGGGCTTATTGGCCGCGATTATGGGTCTTTGCATAAAGCCGCGCGATGATGCGGCTGCCCGTCTTTTCAAACGCGGCCGGAATGATCGCATGTATAAGGGCAGCACCCGCCGCCAGAAAGAGCCAAAAGCTGAACGTGGCGGCAAATCGGGCGTGCTGGAAATAGGTTTCGTCGACCGACTGTGGGTGCTCGATGAAAATGCGGTTGATCATGGTCTGTCTCCTGTTGCGTGACACCATGATAGGCCTTGTGGCCGTGCAGAGTTCCCAATCTCAGGGCGCTTTCGATTGATTGTGGGAGTTTATCCCACTATACTTAACTTATGCATGACATTGACACAATCGACCGCAAAATCCTGAGCGCCCTGCAACAAGACGCCGACCAAAGCCTCGAGGATCTGGGCGCAAAGGTGGGCCTGTCGCGCAATGCCTGCTGGCGGCGCGTGCGCATCCTTCAGGAAAGCGGGATCATCCGAAAACGTGTGGCCCTTCTGGACCCCCAGAAACTGGGGCTTGGCCTGTCCGTCTTCATTCAGGTCCGCACCTCGAACCACGCCCCCGATTGGCTGGGGAAGTTTTCACGCGCGGTGAAGTTGATGCCTGAAATCCTCGGCGCCTATCGCATGACAGGCGATCTGGATTATCTGATCCATGCGCGGGTGAATGACGTGAAGGATTATGATGCTCTCTATCAGCGTCTGATCGAGAAAGTGGACCTGAGCGATGTCTCCGCCAGCTTCGTCATGGAAGAGTTGAAGGAAACGACAGAACTGTCGCTTTGAGGCCTGACAGCCCCACATCGGCGATCTAGAACGACGCTGAAACAGAAAGTCAAACCATGCCCTATCTGATCCTGATCTTTGCCGTCATCGCCGAAACCATCGGCACCACCGCCCTGCAAGCCAGCCAGCAATTCACGCGGCTTGGACCTTCGGTGACCGTGGTCGTGGCCTATGGGATCAGCTTTTTCCTGTTGGGCTGGGCGCTGAAATACATGGCCGTGGGCGTCGCCTATGCCATCTGGTCGGGGCTTGGGATCGTATTGATCGCGGGTATTGGCTATGCGCTGTTCGGCCAGAAACTGGACCTGCCCGCCATTCTGGGCCTTGCGATGATCCTTGGCGGAATTCTGATCATTCACCTGTTTTCGCAGTCTGCCCAACACTGAACAGGCGAAATACCCGCGCCTGCGCGCATTTCCACTGGCAATCACGTCCTAACCGGGCTATGCGCGCCCTAACTTATCCCTTTTCTTTCGAAGGTGGCCCTTATGGACCTGCGCAATATTGCGATCATCGCACACGTTGACCACGGCAAAACAACCCTTGTTGACGAGCTTCTGAAACAATCCGGCGCGTTCCGGGAAAACCAAGCCGTGGCCGAGCGCGCCATGGACAACGACGCGATTGAACGCGAACGTGGCATCACGATTTTCGCCAAGCCAACTTCGGTCGAATGGAAAAACACCCGGATCAACATCGTGGACACCCCCGGCCACGCCGATTTCGGTGGCGAGGTCGAGCGCATTCTGTCGATGGTCGACGGCGTTGTTCTGCTGGTCGACGCCGCAGAAGGCCCGATGCCGCAAACCAAGTTCGTAACCTCGAAAGCGCTGGCGCTGGGCCTGCGCCCGATCGTGGTCCTGAACAAGGTCGACAAGCCCGACGCCGAGCCCGATCGCGCACTGGACGAATGCTTTGACCTGTTCGCCAGCCTGGAAGCTACCGAAGACCAGCTGGACTTCCCGCACATGTATGCCTCGGGCCGCTCGGGCTGGGCAGATCACGAGCTTGATGGACCGCGCAAAGACCTGCACGCGCTGTTTGACCTGATCGTCAACCACGTCCCCGCCCCCAAGCAGATCGCACATCAGAACGAAGATTTCCGTATGCTGGCCACCACGCTGGGTTCCGACCCGTTCGTGGGTCGTATCCTGACGGGTCGCGTTGAAAGCGGGACGCTGAAAGTCGGCGCTACCGTACAGGCTCTCAGCCGCATCGGTCAAAAAATCGAACAGTTCCGCGTCACCAAGATCCGCGCTTTCCGCGGTCTGGAAGAGGCCGACATCGAAGAAGCGCAGGCCGGTGACATCGTTTCGATCGCGGGCATGGCAAAGGCCACCGTGGCCGACACAATCTGTGCGCTGGCGGTCGATACGCCGCTGGACGCCCAGCCGATTGACCCGCCCACCATCACCGTGACCTTTGGCATCAACGACAGCCCCTTGGCAGGTCGTGACGGCAAGAAAGTCCAGTCGCGCGTCATCCGTGATCGCCTGATGAAGGAAGCGGAATCGAACGTCGCCATTAAGATCGCAGACACTCCCGGTGGCGAGGCCTTCGAGGTTTCGGGCCGTGGTGAACTTCAGATGGGCGTTCTGATCGAAAACATGCGTCGCGAAGGCTTCGAACTGTCGATCTCGCGCCCGCAGGTGATCATGAAGGAAGAAAACGGTGTCCGTATGGAGCCCGTCGAAGAAGCCACGATTGATGTGGATGACGAATATTCCGGCGCCGTGATCGAGAAACTGACCGGTGCGCGCAAAGGCGAGCTGGTCGAGATGAAACCCGCTGGTGCCGGCAAGACTCGCATCATCGCGCATGTTCCATCGCGCGGTTTGATTGGGTATCACGGCGAGTTTCTGACCGACACGCGCGGCACTGGTGTGCTGAACCGCGTATTCCATGGCTGGACCGAGCACAAAGGCTCCATTCCCGGCCGTCGCGCGGGTGTACTGATCTCGATGGAAAACGGCCAGTCGGTCGCCTTCGCACTGTGGAACCTTGAAGATCGTGGCAAGATGTTCATCAGCTCTCAGGTTGATGTCTATCAAGGCATGATCATTGGCGAGCATAGCCGTGAAAACGACCTCGAGGTGAACCCGCTGAAGGGTAAGAAACTGACCAACGTACGTGCCTCGGGCACCGACGAAGCAGTCCGCCTGACCACGCCAGTCACCCTGTCGCTGGAAGAGGCCATCGCCTATATCAACGACGACGAGCTGGTCGAGGTGACTCCCGAGAACGTGCGCCTGCGCAAACGTTATCTGGATCCGCACGAGCGCAAACGCCAAGCACGCGCTGCACAGTAACGTGTTTCACATTTAGGAATAGTTAAGGGGCCGAAAGGCCCCTTTTTCTTTTATATCTGCATGTTAGACGGGTTTATTCATCCACCTCTACGATCAGCAATTCACGCTCGGACGCGTTGCGCGCGTGGCTCAGCGCCTCTTGATATTCGGGCGAATGATAACAAGCCTCGGCTGCTTCGACGCTTTCAAACTTCGCGACGACATTGCGCGGGCGGTCTTTGCCTTCAAGCTGCACATAGCGCCCTCCGCGGGCGATGAACTTGCCGCCATGTTTCGCTACGGCAGGACCAGCAAGCTTGGCGTACTTGCCATAGGCGTCTTCATCCGTGACGGTGACGTGAGCAATCCAAAGGGCGGGCATGGGCAGTTCTCCAGTTATTTGCATTCGACCTTTCTCGTGCAGACAGTGACACGAATGTCCCGAGAATGCGAAGCATGGCAGGGTATTCGTGTCTCGACTTTAAGGTCGAATGCAAAAAAGGCCGCGTATCGGGCAAACGATACGCGGCCTTAATGCTTTTGGAAAGAGCGACTTAGCCCGCGATTGCGGCCTCGGCAGCTGCGATGGCTTCAGCCGCTTTCGAGGCATCCGCACCGCCACCCTGTGCCAGCTCGGGACGGCCACCGCCGCCTTTGCCGCCCAGTTCAGGCACAGCGGCTTTCACCAGATCGACCGCGGACAGTTTGTCGGTCAGATCTGCGGTGACGCCCGCAGCAACAGCCACCTTGCCGTCATTGTCCGAGATGATCAGAACCGCGCCGGATCCCAGCGCATCTTTCTGTTCATTCACAAGCGCTTGCAGGTCTTTTCCGCCCACGCCAGAGATCGACATGGCCAGGAATTTCACACCGTTGATGTCCTTGGCTTCTGCGCCCGCGCCAGCCGCCTTGGCCAGCTCGCGCTTCAGCGCCGAAATCTCGTTCTGTAGCGCCTTGCGTTCGTCCATCAGACCTTTCACACGGTCGACTACCTGTTCAGGCTTGGCTTTCAGCATGCCCTGAAGCTCGGACCCGCGCGCGGCTTCGGCTTCGATATGCGCGACGGCGGCTTTACCGGTCAGCGCCTCGATCCGGCGAATACCCGCGGCCGAGGCCCCTTCTGACAGGATCACACAGATGCCGATATCGCCGGTTTGTTTCACATGGGTACCGCCGCAGAGTTCGAGCGAATAGGTTTCGCCATTCGCACCCTTGCCAGTCGCCGCATGACCCATCGAGACCACGCGCACCTCATCCCCGTATTTCTCGCCAAACAGCGCCTGCGCACCCATGTCACGCGCGTCGTCCGGCGTCATGATCCGGGTCTCAACGGGCGTGTTCTGGCGGATATAGGTGTTCACCTCGCGCGCGATGTTGCCCAGCTCTTGCGGGGTGACGGCCTTGTTGTGGCTGAAGTCAAAGCGCAGACGATCATCCGCATTCAGCGACCCACGCTGTGCGACATGCTCTCCCAGCTCGTTGCGCAGCGCCTCGTGCAGCAGGTGCGTAGCCGAGTGGTTGGCGCGAATGGCGGTGCGGCGCAGGTGATCCACGGCCAGTTCCGCGCCCTGCCCTTTGCTGATTTCACCTTCGTCAATCTTGGCCACGTGGATGAACACATCTGCAACCTTCTTGGTGTCGGTCACATGGGCCGAGCCGCTTTCGGTGCGGATCAGGCCAGTATCACCCACCTGACCACCGCTCTCGGCGTAGAACGGCGTCTGGTTCACCACGATCTGCACCTCGTCACCGGCCTTCGCGCTGTCGACGGGTTTGCCGTCTTGTACCAGCGCCAGAACCTGTCCCTCGGCGTGTTCGGTGTCATAGCCAAGGAACTCGGTCACGCCGTGCTCTTCGGCCATGTCAAACCAGATGGTCGCATCCGCAGCTTCGCCCGAACCGGACCAAGCGGCACGTGCACGTGCTTTCTGCTCTTCCATCGCGGCGTCAAAACCCGGCTGATCCACACCCAGACCCTTTTCACGCAGCGCATCCTGTGTCAGGTCCAGCGGGAAGCCGTAAGTGTCGTAAAGCTTAAACGCGGTTTCACCCGGCAGGTCCGCACCTTCAGCCAGACCGGACACCTCGTCATCCAGCAGCTTCAGACCGCGATCCAGCGTCTTCTTGAAGCGGGTTTCTTCGTTCAGAAGGGTTTCCTCGATCATCATCTGACCGCGGCTGAGTTCCGGATAGGCCTGACCCATCTGGGCCACCAGCTCTGGCACCAGACGGTGCATGACCGGATCTTTTGCGCCCAGCAGGTGCGCATGGCGCATGGCACGGCGCATGATGCGGCGCAGCACATAGCCACGGCCTTCGTTCGACGGCATCACGCCATCTGCAATCAGGAACGAGGTCGAGCGCAGGTGATCCGCGATCACGCGGTGATGCACGTTGTTGTCGCCATATGGATCCACGCCCGTCGCATGGGCAGACGCCTCGATCAGCGACTTGAACAGATCGGTGTCATAGTTGTCATGGCTGCCCTGAAGCAGCGCGCCGATACGTTCCAGCCCCATGCCGGTGTCGATCGACTGCATGTCCAGATCAATCATCGAGCCGTCTTCGAACTGCTCGTTTTGCATGAACACGATGTTCCAGATTTCGATGAAACGGTCGCCATCTTCCTCGGGCGAACCGGGAGGGCCACCCCAAATGTGCTCGCCGTGATCATAGAAAATCTCGGTACACGGTCCGCAAGGACCAGTCGGCCCCATCTGCCAGAAGTTGTCCGACGTCGCGATACGGATGATCCGATCCTCGGGCACGCCGAGGCTTTTCCAGATATCAAACGCTTCGTCATCCGTGTGATAGACAGTGACGTAAAGGCGCTCTTTCGGGATCCCGAATTCCTTGGTGATCAGGTTCCAGGCAAAGGGAATGGCCTCTTTCTTGAAGTAGTCGCCAAAACTGAAATTCCCCAGCATCTCGAAGAACGTGTGGTGACGCGCTGTATAGCCCACATTGTCCAGATCGTTGTGCTTGCCGCCCGCACGGACACATTTCTGCGCCGTGGTGGCCCGTACATAGTCGCGTTTCTCCACCCCGGTGAAGAGGTTCTTGAACTGCACCATGCCCGAATTCACGAACATCAGCGTCGGATCGTTGCGTGGCACCAGCGGAGAGCTGTCCACGATCGTGTGCCCTTCGCGTTCAAAATAGTTCAGAAAAGTCGAACGGATATCGTTGAGGCTGGCCATTTTGTCTCGTCTCTTAAGCGCTGTCGGTTTCGTTTACCCTTGCGCGCGCGTGCTGTCCACAGCGCGAAGCCCTTCAGGTGGGTTCAAAGAAAAAAGGACCGGCCGGGGCCAGTCCTTTGATCAAATTATCGGGGGATATTAAGCCTCAAGAAGCCCGTCATCATCCTCGCCCTTTTCATGCTCGGGCATATCGAAATCCAGACCATGCGCGGCGCGGATCTTGTCTTCGATTTCCAGCGCGGTGCGTTTGTGTTCGCGCAGGTAGTTCTTGGCGTTCTCACGTCCCTGCCCGATCCGTTCGTCTCCATAGCTGAACCACGAGCCCGATTTCTCGACCACACCGGCCTTTACGCCAAGGTCCAGAAGCTCGCCCATTTTCGAGATGCCTTCGCCATACATGATGTCGAACTCGACCTGTTTGAACGGCGGGGCTACCTTGTTCTTCACGACTTTCACGCGTGTAGCGTTGCCGACCACTTCGTCACGGTCCTTGATCGCGCCGATACGGCGGATGTCCAGACGGACCGAGCTGTAGAATTTCAGCGCATTGCCGCCCGTCGTCGTTTCCGGGCTACCAAACATCACGCCGATTTTCATACGGATCTGGTTGATGAAGATCACCATGCAATTCGAGCGTGCAATCGACGAGGTCAGTTTGCGCATGGCTTGGCTCATCAAGCGGGCCTGAACACCCACACTACTGTCGCCCATATCTCCTTCAAGCTCGGATTTCGGCGTCAGGGCCGCAACCGAGTCGACCACAACCATGTTCACCGCGCCCGAACGGACCAGCGTATCCACGATCTCCAACGCCTGTTCGCCGGTGTCGGGCTGCGAAATCAGCAGCTCGTCCAGATCGACGCCCAGTTTCTTGGCATAAAGCGGATCCAGCGCGTGTTCCGCGTCCACGAACGCACAGACGCCGCCCTTTTTCTGCTCCTCGGCAACACAATGCAGCGTCAGCGTCGTCTTACCCGAGCTTTCCGGGCCATAGATTTCCACGATCCGACCCTTCGGCAGACCACCGATCCCCAGCGCGATATCCAGCCCCAACGATCCGGTCGAGGTCGATTCAATTTCGGCAACCGGATTGTCCGCGCCAAGTTTCATGATCGAGCCCTTGCCGAACTGACGTTCGATCTGGGCCAGCGCGCTATCGAGCGCCTTTTGCTTGTCGCTGTCTTTCTTCATCTGAAAAATATCCGCTGTTGCCATCTCTTGCCCTCACTTATTCCACACCCGCCTGCATGCAGCAATCACAGGATTGTTCCCGTCTTGTTCTCACCCATCTGTATGAGTACAAAAAAAGAACAATTCAAGTAAAGTTTTTGCTAATCGACAGTGTACGAGCAAAGGGTAACCAATTTCTTAACGCCAGATTCACGCGCGTTACAAAGCAGAACAATGCCTATTATAGTGTTATATTACGGTAGGTTATGCCAAGTGCCGATGACGATTTTGGTGATCTGATCCGGGCTATCAGTGTATCTGGTCATTCACGGTTGCAGTCAGATCCGTTAGCGAGAACGGTTTTGGCAGGAAGACCGAGTTTGGGATACGCGCCTGATGATCCGACACCGAATCCTCGGCATAGCCCGACATGAACACCACCTTCGCGTCCGGGCGATCCTTGAGTGCCTTGCTCACCCAAGTTGGGCCGTCCATTCCGGGCATGATCACATCGGTGACAAACACGTCGATCTTTAGCGCGGTATCTTCCAGAACCTGCAAGGCTTGTTCGGCGCAGTCCGCTTCCAAAACCGTGAACCCCCGCATGCGAAGTGCGCGCGAGGCAAAGGCGCGCACGGGCGCTTCATCTTCGACCAACAGGACCACACCACCGGCATCTGCATTTGTTGGCTCAGTTTTTTGGGTAACCGCAGGCGTATCAAGAGACAGCTCTAACACTGCCTGCGGGGCGCCCATATCTTGGATATTATCGTCCACGTCCGCCTCGACGGCATCTTCCGGAAAATCGATCTCTCGACTGACCGGGAAATACAGCGTGAAGGTCGTGCCCTGCCCCGGCAGTGAGTCGACGAAAATGTACCCGCCCATCTGCTTCACGATGCCATAAGCCATCGACAGACCAAGCCCGGTGCCTTTACCGGCTTTTTTGGTGGTAAAAAACGGCTCGAAAATTTTACCGATTTTATCAGCCGGAATACCCGTTCCTTCATCTATCACGCGAATGGCAACGTAGTCCCCAGCAGGAACGCTGGCGCGATCGCGCCGAAGGGCCGTTTCAAGGAAAACATTGCGGGTTTCGACGCGGATCGTTCCACCATTTTGCATCGCATCCCGAGCATTTACCACAAGGTTCATAATCACCTGATCCAGCTGCCGCCGGTCGGCGCGAATGGGCATAAGCTCTGCATCGTGATCCAGTTGGAGCGAGATCTTTTCGCCCACCAAACGGTTCAACAGGTGGGTTAAATCCGCAAGCGACTCGGTCAACAGAAGCTTTTCAGGCCTCAACGTCTGCTTGCGCGAGAATGCCAGAAGCTGCCGAACCAACGCGGCGGCGCGGTTGGCATTCTGAATGATCTGAGACAGGTCGGAATAGGCCGGGTCTTGCTCGTCGCGCCCCATCATCAGAAGGTCGCAATGCCCCGAGATCGCGGTCAGCAAGTTATTGAAATCATGGGCAACACCACCGGCGAGCTGGCCAATCGCCTCCATCTTCTGGCTTTGCACGAACTGGGCTTCCAGCGACTTCAACTCGGTCGCGTCCTGCAGCACAGCCACAAGGGCGGTACTGTTTTCTTCGCTGATTTGAGCCAGCGAAATCTGGATGAAGACATCTTCATCAATGCGTGTTGCACGGACAATTTCAGAGCGGCCAAGATGCCGCCCGGCATGGGCCTCTCGGAGCCATTCAGACACCGGGCGCCCAAGCCCCTCAACTTGATCCGCCATCAAGGACCCAATCGCGTCTTTATCCCCCAGCAGATCACGGGCACGGCGGTTGGCCATGGTGATGCGACCGCCGAGATCGACCTTTAACAAGGGAACCGGCAGCCCATCAATAAACGCCCATTCATCGGTTGAAAGCTCTGGCGCCGAGCTTGGCGGCAGCAGGTAAAGCTCTCGTCGCCCAGCAGAAGTGGGAAGCTCGCATACCAAGGCAGGCACGGGTCCATCACGCCCGGACACCTGCATGATCGTACCCGGCTGCAGTGGAAACTCGGTAAAAATTCGATCCAGCGTGGTTTCGCGCCCGCCCAACAGGTTCCGCGCAGCGTCGTTCATGAACAGGATGGTCCCGGTTTTCGAGGCAGTCATCATCGGAAGGCCAATGTGCTCGCCCCCGCGCGCGCCCGCATCCCGCAAAGAATACTGCTCTATCTTCCATAGAAACCCACCTTCTTCGACAAGGTGGATCTGTATGCGGATCCGCCCGCGCGCTGTATTGACCTCTTCCGTTGCGTTTCCCAACGCCTGCGCACGCCTTTGCAACCCATAAAGAACCGAGGCCGGTGCCGCATAGAAATCCGCCAGTTGCATCGACAGGGCATTGCTGGATGCGCCCTCGAACAGATCTCGTGATGCCGCATTGCGATAGATCACCGCGCCATCGCCATCTGTTAGGAAAGCCGCGGTCTTGTCATTCTCGAACAGGCCCGACAAAGCAGACGCCAACCGCCCCCTGCGCAGTTTCTGCAATAAAGCGAGTCCCCCAATGACCGTAGCCAAGCTGATGAAGGCCATCCCGGTCAGAATCAGACCAAGCCCGACCTTAGGAGACACAACCAACCAAGATGCCCCTAAAAACACGGCGCCAATCAGCATCAATAGCCACGTTCTGGGCGCGAGGCGCAATGCAACAAGAGCAAATGGATGCGAGGTGAAGGCGAGTGAATGCACGATGGTTCCTTCTCAGAAATCCCCTCTTTTCTGAAAGAAGAGGGTTAATGCCCGATTAATGAAGGAAGGTAGACTACCTATGATTGTTTTTTATTTGCCCGAATTGTGCATAAGTTGTGACACGTAAAATCCGTCGCCGCCGTCCAGCGGTGTAAACTGGCGCTCTGACGACATCTTGTAATTATCACAATCACTTAGAAACGCCTGCACCTGATCCTGATTTTCGCTTTTCAGAACCGAACAGGTGGCGTAGGCCATTTGCCCGCCGGGTGTCAGACAGGATGGCATCGCGCGTAGGATGTCCCACTGCGCAGACTGGATCCCGGCGAGTTTTTCAGGCGTCAAAAGCCACTTTCCATGCGGAGCACGCCGCCATGATCCACTGCCAGAACACGGAGCATCGGCTAGCACCAGATCAAACCCGCCAAGGTTTTTCAGGTCTTCGTGCCGGACCCGTTTGATCGAGACACCAGCACGCGCGGCCCGCGCCGGGATGTCTTTCATCCGCTCCCACGACAGGTCATGCGCGGTCACATCCGCCCCCAGTGCGGCCATCGCCAACGCCTTGCCGCCACCGCCAGCACAATAGTCCAGAACCCGCATGCCAGGCTGAATGTTCAAAGCCTCGATCACGGCTTGGGAAGCGGCATCCTGAAGCTCGACATAGCCTTCAAGAAACGCGCGTGAAGTTTTGATTTTGCGGGGATTCTCAATCACTTCAAGTGCCGAGGACGCCAATACGGACGGCCGTGTTTCGATCCCATCTTCCGCCAGGATCGTCGCGGCCCTCTCGCGATCGCATTTCGCCAGATTTGCCCGCACGAACACGGGCGCCCGGTTGCGCAGACTGTCCAGCACGGCGTCTGCATCTGCGCCAAGGCTGCGATCAAACTCTGTCAACAGCCAGTCCGGGCAGTCCAGCGACTGCGCGCGGGTCATATCTGCCGAGACTGACGCTTCGGTGTCACTCAACACAGAAGGTGCGTGGCCTTCTCCGGTGAACAGCTCTTCCGGATCCAGTCCCTGCCCGCGCAGAAGCCCAATCATCACGGCGCGTCCGTCCGTGCCGCCGCCAAGCGCCTGCGCCGACGCCAAGCGGCGCACCGCGTCAAACACGTGATCGCGGATGGCGGCCCGGTCTTTCGAGCCTGCAAAACGGTGGCTGCGTGCCCAGCCGGTCAGGGCTTGCTCGACCGGTGTGCCGGACAGATAGCTGTCCAGCACCTCGATTGCAGCGGCGACGCGTGCGCCGGGTGTCATCGCAGGATCCCTGTCATGGCACTAGCCGATCCGATAGTTCGGGCTCTCGCGCGTGATCTGAACGTCATGCACATGGCTTTCCTTCAGACCTGCGCCAGTGATTTTGACGAACTGGCAGTTCTTGCGCATCTCGTCCACGGTGGCATTGCCGGTATAGCCCATGGCGGCCCGCAGACCGCCCACCAGTTGGTGAATCACGGTGCCTGCGGGGCCTTTATAGGGCACCTGACCTTCGATGCCTTCCGGCACCAGCTTGTCCGAGGCTGCGTCCTTCTGGAAGTAGCGATCCGCCGAACCACGGGCCATCGCACCCAGCGAACCCATACCGCGATAGGCTTTGAACGAACGACCCTGATACAGGATCACCTCGCCCGGGCTTTCATCGGTGCCTGCGATCATGGAACCAACCATGGCACAGCTTGCGCCCGCAGCGATGGCCTTGGCGAAGTCGCCCGAGAACTTGATGCCACCGTCGGCGATGACCGGAATGTCACCAGCCGCTTCGGCACAATCCGAAATCGCGGTCAGCTGCGGGACGCCCACACCGGCGACCATCCGCGTGGTGCAGATCGAGCCGGGGCCAATGCCCACTTTCACCGCGTCCGCACCCGCATCAATCAACGCGCGGGTGGCATCACCCGTGGCCACGTTGCCCGCGATCACCTGAACCGTGCTGGACAGCGCTTTCACACGCTTCACGGCCTCGATCACACCTTCAGAGTGGCCGTGTGCGGTGTCGACAACCACAATGTCTGCACCCGCATCAATCAGCATCTCTGAACGCGCAAACCCGCTGTCCCCAACCGAGCTTGCCGCAGCGACGCGCAGACGGCCCAGATCGTCCTTACAGGCGGTCGGGTTCAACACGGCCTGTTCGGTGTCTTTCAAGGTCAGAAGGCCCGTCAGCTTGCCGTTCGCATCGGTTACCAGAAGCTTCTCGATCCGGCGGGCCTTCATCAGGCTTTTCGCCTCTTCCAGCTCGGCGGGTTCCTGCAACATCGCCAGATTGTCCGCGGTCATCATGACGCTGACCGGCGTATCATCCGAGGTGGCAAAACGCATGTCGCGGTTGGTCACGATGCCCACCACGCGGCCATCCGGGCCAACAACCGGGAAACCGGTGACGCGATAGCGTTCTTGCAGCGCCTTGGCATCTGCCAGCGTCTGATCTGCGGTCAGTGTGATCGGGTTATAGACAATCCCACTTTCAAAACGCTTCACGCGACGTACCTGACGGGCTTGCTCTTCCGCGTCCAGGTTCTTGTGGATCACGCCCATGCCGCCAGCCTGCGCCATCGCAATGGCCATGCGGGCTTCGGTCACTGTATCCATTGCCGAGCTCAAGAGCGGGATATTCAGCGCGATCGAGCGGGTCACATGGGTGGACGTATCCGCAGTCGAGGGCAGCACGTTGCTGGCCGCTGGCACCAGCAGGACATCATCAAAGGTAAGGGCCTCGCGAATCTCCATGAGCGTTCTCCTTGGGAGTTTTCGTTTGGCACGTCCCTATCTCATGGGTTGGGGCATTTGGAAAGGGGCGAGGTGATATTTCTGTCCCTAAAGGACCTGTTTTCTTTGGGAACCGCATTCCGCACCGATTTCCGGGGTTTGACAAACCGAATAGCACGTGAATTCCTGAAGGGGAACAAATGTGAACATGGGGAGGCACATCATGACCGACACCAATCGCGGCACCGCCTTTCGCGTCCTGCACCAAAAGGGCAACCCGTTCATTCTGGCCAACGCATGGGACATTGGCAGCGCCAAGATGCTGGCGGCCTTAGGGGCCGAGGCAATCGCCACATCGTCAGCCGCGCATGCCTTCACGCTGGGCCGCCCGGATATGGGTCATGTGACCCGCGACGAAGCACTGGCCCATGCGCAGGATCTGGTGGCCGCTGTAGACATCCCGGTTTCGGGCGATTTCGAGAACGGCTTTGGCGATGATCCCGACACCTGCGCCGAGACCGTGAAGCTGGCCTACGAGGCCGGTCTGGCGGGCATCTCGATCGAGGATACGGCTTTGCCCGACGCCAAACCCTATGCCCGCGACAAGGCGATTGAGCGCATCCGTGCGGCTGCGGCAGCCGCCCGCGCGCTTCCCGGTGACTTCGTGCTGGTCGCGCGTGCGGATGGGGTGATGAACGGGCAATATAATCTGTCCGAAGCGATGGCGCGTTTGAAGGGGTACGAGGACGCCGGGGCGGACTGCCTTTACATCCCCCTGCCCGGCACGATCGAGGATCAGGCGGCGATTTGTGCGTCGACGGATCTGCCCGTGAATGCCTTGGCCGCAGGACCGTTCACGCAACACAGCCGCCGGGACTTTGCCAAGGCAGGCGTGGCGCGGATCTCGCTTGGATCAGCGCTCGCCCGTGCGACGCATCGGGTGATCTTTGACGCGGCCCACGGCATGTTCGAAGACGGAGATTTCAGCCTTTTGGGTAAAGGCATCTCGGGCGACAAGATCGACGCGTTGCTTTAAGCCGTAACGTCGAAGTCATAGATCCAGTCATAGCGCCGCATCAACGCGTGCGGCGCAAACCGCCCGACCAGCCGCATCGCCGTGTGCCCCGCGTTGCGCACCAACGGGTTTGCATAGTGATAGTTGCGCGCGTTCTTGTGCGCCTCGGCCACGATTTTTGCTGTGCGCGGGCGGCGCTTGTCTTGATAGACCGCAGGCCCGCGTTCGACCCCGAACCGATCCAGACAGTCTGCCAGCACCCACGCGTCCTCCAACGCCATCACGGCCCCTTGCGCCATGAAGGGCAAGGTGGGGTGGGCTGCATCGCCCAGCAACACCGCCTGCCCCTGATGCCAATACTCGGCCACCGGGTGCAGGAACAGACCCCAGATATGCGCCTTGTCCACGCGCTCAAGAAGCGCCATCGCATCGTCGCAAAAGTCCGAGAATGCCGCCAACAGATTGGCTGGATCATCCTTGTGAAACCAGCCTTCTTCAGCCCAAGTGTCGCGTTCTTCAACCGCGACGATGTTAACCACGCGGCCTTCGCGCAGCGGATATGTCACCATGTGGCGCCCCGGCCCCATAAAAACCGTCGCCTCGCTTTGCTCGCGCCCCGTGGCGGGCACCAGCGCACGCCAGGCCACCTGCCCGGTGAACTCAGGCGTCGCCGGGCCGTTCAGCGCCGCGCGCATGACCGAATGCAGCCCGTCCGCGCCGACCACAAAGCCCATGTTGACCGGGTCTTGGCCTTCAAGCGTCACCTCGGAGCCATCCGGCCCCGGGTGCACCGCCTGCACCCGCTGTCCACAGAGAACTGTGACACCCGCATCCAGCGCAGCCTGGTGAAGCAGTTTCTGAAGATCTGCGCGGTGATACAGCAGGAACGTGTCGTCAGGTTTCAGTTTGCGAAAGTCCAAATCCAGAACGCCATGCCCCGAGACCCCATCCCGCAGCCAGACACCCTGCCCCCGCACCGCCTGTGCCCGCGCCTTATCCCCCAGTCCCAAGGCGTCCAGCACACGGACACCGTTCGGGCTGATCTGAAATCCCGCGCCGACCTCGGTGATGGCAGGGGCTTGCTCCAGAACGGTTACTTTCGCGCCGCGCTGGGCCAAGGCAACGGCCGCAGCCAATCCGCCGATCCCGGCGCCCAAGATGGTGATTTGCTGATCTTTAATCATGCCTTGCGGTCCCTGCTCAGCGTCTGCGTCATCGTTGAAGCTCTGCCCCCTTCAACGACAAAGGCGACGGTAAGCCCGCCGCCTTTGTGACATGGTTCTTTTTCCAAGGGTACGTGACAAAACGCGCCGTCCTCCAACCAGAACGCCCCACCCGACCCCGGATCAGTCGTCGCGATGCACCTTCTCGCGGCGCTCGTGGCGCTCCTGAGCCTCAAGGCTCAGCGTTGCGATCGGACGTGCATCCAGACGCTTCAGCGAGATCGGCTCGCCCGTGTCTTCACAATACCCGTATTCACCTTCGTCAATCCGGCGCAGCGCCTGATCAATCTTGGCAACCAGCTTGCGTGCGCGGTCGCGGGTGCGCAGTTCCAGCGCGCGGTCCGTCTCTTCCGAGGCGCGATCCGCGATGTCGGGAATGTTGCGCGTGCCGTCTTGCAGGCCTTCGATCGTGTGACGGCTTTCGTCCAGAAGCTCGGCCTTCCAAGCTTCAAGTTTGCGCCGGAAGTACTCCAGCTGCCTGTCATTCATGAATGGTTCGTCTTCGGCTGGCCGATAATCGTCGGACAGGAAAGTCTCGGCTTTCATACCAACTCCCTCTTATACCGGATCGCGGTTCCTGGAGACCTTTTCGCCAGTAAGCGCCCGGTTTCTTCTGGCGCTGATGTACACCCGCTTACATGGAATGTCACGCCTGAAAAACTTAACCCAGAAAAGCATTTCGGCACTTTCGACTAAGCCACTGATAGCGTGTGACATCTCGTGTTCAATTTGTGAGCAGATTGACCGCAGATTACGCAGGAACGATTCCAATCTGACGCCGTAGCGTCAAAGCGCCTTGGCCTTGCCAAAATGCACGTTGGCGTTTACCTCGTCACACATCGTACGCACCGGATGTAAGGAATGGGCATGACCAATCGCTTTGACGGAACCGACAGCTATGTGGCCACCGATGACCTGAAGGTCGCTGTGAACGCAGCGGTCACCTTGGAACGTCCGCTTCTGGTAAAAGGGGAACCCGGAACCGGCAAGACCGAGCTGGCCCTGCAGGTCGCCAGTGCCTTGGGCGCGCGCATGATCGAGTGGAACATCAAGTCCACCACCAAGGCGCAACAGGGTCTGTATGAATATGACGCGGTCAGCCGTCTGCGCGACAGCCAGCTGGGCGACGAACGGGTGCATGACGTCAAGAACTACATCAAGCGTGGCAAGCTTTGGGAAGCATTCGAGGCCGACGAGCGCGTGGTTCTGCTGATTGACGAGATCGACAAGGCGGATATCGAGTTTCCGAACGATCTGCTGCAAGAGCTGGATAAGATGGAATTCCACGTCTACGAGACCGGCGAAACCATCAAGGCCCGCCACCGTCCGATCATCATCATCACGTCGAACAACGAAAAAGAGCTGCCCGACGCCTTCCTGCGCCGCTGTTTCTTCCACTATATCCGCTTCCCGGATGCAGAAACGATGGCCCGCATCGTCGAAGTCCATCACCCCGGCATCAAAGCGCGCCTGCTGACCGAAGCGCTGACCCAGTTCTATGAGATCCGTGAACAGCCCGGGCTGAAGAAAAAGCCGTCGACCTCGGAAGTTCTGGATTGGCTGAAGCTGCTTTTGGCCGAGGATATCGACCCGGCCGAGCTGAAGCGTGATGGCGCCAGCGCACTGCCCACCCTGCATGGGGCGCTGTTGAAGAACGAACAGGATGTGCACCTGTTTGAACGGCTGGCGTTCATGGCACGTGGACAGCGCTGACGCACCAGAAATTCAATCGAAATACAGGCGGGGTCAAGGCAACTTGGCCCCGTTTATGATTCGACCCCGTGCGCAGGCCCAGTCCATTTGCCGTTGTGCCGATGCAACTCAGCCCCACAACATATTGACAAAACGTGTTTTTTGACGGTCCGTTTGCACTTAATGTGATGGTTTTGCTTGGGATCGGACCACCACCACCCTTATGATTTTTTGATGCCTGGGGGGGCATAAAAACGGTGTGTTTGTATTGTAATGGGAAACAATGCCTGCATTTCCGTTCAGAGCGAGACGAGCCGCGCCAATGTAGTGCCTTGCGACCGGTGGAACGATCGCAGGCTGCATGGCGAGAAATACGTTGGGCCACGGGGATATGAAACCACCCCGTCCGACGCAGTCCTGACCGCCTTGAACGAGACCCTGAGCGACCGGGCCCCGCCCGTCAGGGCGCGCGCTGACGTGGCGCGTTTTTACCGGCGATCTGACCCCAGATCGGCCGGATGCTTGCATTTATCCGGGAGCGTTCGCCCCCTTCTGACACATCACGTTCGCGGTGGATCGCCTTGGCGCGTGTCCTCCGCCAGCTGTGGAAGGAGCTTCTAATGTGGTCTCGCCGCCTCTCATTCCTGATCCCCGCCGCCTTTCTACTAGCTGGATGTGTGGCGACGGTTCCCAATTCGCGCGGGACCAGCGTAGACGAGGTCGCAACGCGGCGCGCTGGATTACCAGCCACCTTGCCCGCCATGAAGGTCTTTCCGACAACAAAAGGTACACGCCCGATCCGGTCCAACAGCTTGATCATAGGAGACTTCCTGGATCTGAGCTTTCAGTTGGAAAGCGGTCGCCCCCTTGCCGCCCTCTCGCGGTTTGAAGGCCCGATTTCCGTCACGGTCGCCGGGCGTGCTCCGGCCCGGATGCAGGCCGATCTGGACCAGCTGTTGTTCCGTCTGCGCCAAGAGGCCGGCATCGACATTCGCCGCGGCGCGGGCGCGTCAGGGGGACAGATAACCGTCGAGCTGATCCCTAAGCGGAAGCTCCAACGGCACGTGCCCCATGCGGCCTGTTTCGTAGCCCCCAACGTGGCAGGGTGGGATGATTACCTGCGCCATCGCGGCACCGCGCGCACCGATTGGACACGGATGCGGCAGCGCAGGCAGATGACCGTGATCATCCCGTCCGATGTCAGCCCGCAAGAGATGCGCGACTGCCTGCACGAGGAAGTCGCACAGGCGCTTGGCCCGGTGAATGACCTCTATCGGCTGGAAAACAGCGTATTCAACGACGATAACTTCCACACGGTGCTCACCGGCTTCGACATGCTGATCCTGCGGGCCTATTACGCGCCGGACCTGCGCTCGGGCCAGTCGCGGGCCGAGGTGGCGCAACGCCTTCCCGTCGTGCTGAAGCGCCTGAACCCAGCGGGCGGATCCGGCACCCCACGCCTTACGCCCCCAACGCCTACGGCATGGAAGCGCGCTATCTCTGACGCTCTGGGACAGGGCAAAGCCATCAAGCAGCGTCAGCTAGCAGCCCTGCGCGCAGTCTCGATCGCGCGACAGAAAGGGTGGCAGGACAATCGGTTGGCCTTCAGCCTGTTTGCCATGGGCCAGTTGCATATTCAGTCCGACAGCAAGCTCGCTTTTGCAGCCTTCAAAGACGCCAATGCCATCTATCGCGACCGCGCCGGCACTGACCTGCATGCCGCGCATATCGGTGTACAACTGGCCGCCTATGCGCTGTCGGCGGGCAATTTGGATCAGGCCATTGCAACCGTAAACCGTCACCTTCCCGCGGTCCGGCAGGCCCAAAATGCCGCCCTTCTGGCCACGATGATGATGATCAAAGCCGAGGCATTGGATCGCAAAGGTCACGCAAGTGACGCTGCGCGCCTACGGCTCGACAGTCTGGGCTGGGCGCGGTATGGCTTCGGCTCAAACGCTCAGGTGGGGGCACGGCTTCGCGAGATCGCAGCCATTGCACCCGGCTAGGCAGGATGACAGGGTTCCCCGGGGCAAGGGGGCCATAAGCCAGGGATGCGAAGATGATTGTAATTGTGGCTTTTGTGATGGGCGCAACCTTTGGTGCGCTGCGGGCAAAGAAACGCGGCGGAAACCGGCTGGATATGGCGCAATATGGGGCGGTCTACGGCATCGTTCTGGCACTGATCGCGACCTTCATCGCCATCATGATCACCCGAACCTAAGGCCCGCCCATGTTCTTACCCTTCTTCGAAAACCTCCGCGCCGCCAATGTGCCGGTATCCCTGCGCGAATACCTGTCTTTTCTGGAGGCGATGAAGGCCGGGCTGGTCACCTATGACATCGAGGGGTTCTATTACCTCGCCCGCACCGCGATGGTGAAGGACGAACGCAATCTGGACAAGTTCGACCGCGCCTTTGCCGCCAGTTTTGAAGGTCTCGAGGCGATCAGCGCTGATCAGATGCTTGAAGCCGTCGATATCCCGCAGGAATGGCTGGAAAAAATGGCCGAGAAGTTCATGTCCCCCGAGGAAATGGCCGAGATCGAGGCGCTTGGCGGATTCGACAAGCTGATGGAGACGCTGAAAGAGCGTCTGAAGGAACAGGAAGGCCGCCACCAAGGCGGCAACAAGTGGATCGGCACGGCGGGCACGTCGCCCTTTGGCGCCTATGGCTACAACCCGGAAGGTGTGCGGATCGGTCAAGATCGCTCGCGGCATCAGCGGGCCGTGAAGGTCTGGGACAAGCGCGAATTCAAGAACCTCGACGACTCGGTCGAGCTGGGCACCCGCAATATCAAGGTCGCCCTGAAACGTCTACGTAACTGGGCGCGTGATGGCGCGCATGACGAGCTGGATCTTGACGGCACCATTCGCGCCACAGCCGAGCATGGTTATCTGGACGTCAAGACCCGCCCCGAACGAAAGAACGCCGTCAAGGTATTGTTATTCCTTGATGTTGGCGGATCGATGGACCCACACATCAAAGTGGTGGAAGAGCTTTTTTCCGCCGCACGGTCTGAATTCAAGCACCTCGAATACTACTATTTCCACAACTGCCTTTACGAAGGTGTGTGGCGCGACAATTCACGCCGCTGGACCGAGCAAATCCCAACGTGGGAGGTTCTGCGCACCTATGGGTCGGATTACAAATGCATCTTCGTCGGCGACGCCTCGATGTCGCCCTACGAGATCGCCTATCGCGGTGGTGCGAACGAGCATTGGAACGATGAAACCGGTCAGGTCTGGCTGGAGCGCGCGCGCGAGCAGTGGCCGGACAATATGTGGATCAACCCCCTGCCCGAGCATCACTGGCGCTATACCCAGTCGGTCCAGATGATCAACCAGATCTTCGAAGGCCGCATGGTGCCGATGACCATCGACGGGATCGAACGCGGTATGAAGGATTTGGGGCGTTAAGCGGATTCGCCGCGCACGGCCTCTTCTTCGCGTTTCAGATACGGATCATGAACGAAGGTGCCGAAGGGCAGCAAGCTGGCCAGAATGGCCCAGTTTACCCGCGTCATCGACAGGCCGCCATATGAGGACGCGAACACCAGCGCGCCCATATAGACAATGAATAACCAGCCATGCGCCATCCCGACTAAGGGGACGATCTCGGTCATGCCGGCCCAGTATTTCAGGGGCATCGCGACGAACAGAAGCACGATATAGCTCCACCCTTCGACGGACGCGATTTTGCGGAACATCCAGATGGAACGGGCCTTGGTCATATGCGTGATCCCTGCAGATTTGGTTCTGGCGGGCATAGACGCCACCACCGCACTGGCGAAATCCGGCGAAATGTCGCACAGATGGTGACGGAAATTCTGGTTCCACCCGTGTAACCCTGACAGGAAGGAGAAATCCAGTGATCGCTTCCCTTCGCCGCATGTGGGCCGCAGCCCCTGTTGCCACCGTTATCTTGGTTGTTGCCCTGTTGGCTTCGACCTTCTTTGGCGTGCGCACCGTCAGCAATTGGGTGTATTGGAACGATCCTGATCACATCGACCAGCCGATCGCAGGGTGGATGACACCGCATTATGTCGCGCATTCTTGGGACGTACCGCGCCCCGTGATGATCGAGGCACTGGCCTTGGGCGACAAGGATCCGAAAGGGCGCAACCTGAAACGCCTTGCCGCAGCACAGGGCATCCCGCTGGACGAACTGATCGCCCGAATTGAAGCCGCGATCGAGGCGCATCGGGCCTCTGCGCCGGATGAAGGCGGACGGTAATGATCTCGACCGAGCTCGTCTTTACACTTCTGTCCGACTATGGCCCGTGGGTGGTGTTTGCCTCGGCCTTCCTGTCCTGCCTTGCCCTACCCATCCCGACCTCGTTGATGATGCTGGCAGGTGGAGCCTTTGCCGCGACCGGAGATCTGGCGCTGACCAATGTGGTCGCAGCGGCCTTCATCGGTGCCGTGATCGGAGACCAAACAGGCTTTGCCATTGGGCGCTTTGGAGGCACCCCAGCGCTCGAAAAGCTGGCCCGCAACCCCGCCCGGAAAGCCGTACTGGCCAAGGCGCATGCCTTCGTCAATCGGCGCGGAGGCTTGGGCGTGTTCCTGTCCACCTGGGCGGTTGCCCCGCTGGGTCCGTGGGTGAATTTCGCCGCAGGCGCGACTGGTCTGGGCTGGCTTCGCTTTGCGATCTGGGACATTCTGGGCGAGACCATCTGGGTCACGCTCTATGTCGGACTTGGCTTCATATTTGCCTCGCGGATCGAAATCCTTGCCGACTTGATGGGCAACATCGCGGGCCTTCTGGCGGCTCTTGTAGTGGCTGCAGGCGCGTTAGTGTGGATTAAGGCAATGATCCGCGCGCATGAACGGCATAAGCATCTCGCGGAGGAGGTAGCGAACTCTGCCCCTTAGCCCCTTTCATGGCCGACGATTTACCCCCATATAGGGGCCATGACTAAGCTTCTGCCGATCCTTTTGCCCATCCTTTATGGCCTGATCCTTTACAGGTTCTCGGTCTGGCGCACCCATCGCGAGCTGGATGCGAAGTCCACGCGGCTGGCGGACCGGAAGCTGAAGGAGCTGACGGACCGGATGGCGGCCAGCTTGGACCTGGCAGATATCCCTGTGCATATTTACGAGATCCAGCCGGTGAACGGGCTTGCGGCCCCGGACGGCCGGATCTTCATCACGCGGGGTTTTTACGACGAGTATCTGAAAGGGCGCGTCACCGGTGAGGAACTGGCCAGCGTCATCGCGCACGAGTTGGGCCACGTCGCCTTGGGCCACGCACGCAAACGGATGATCGACTTTTCCGGCCAGAACGCCCTGCGCACGGTGTTGACGATGATGATCTCGCGCTTCCTGCCCGGCGCTGGCGTCTATATCGCGCGCATCTTGACACGGTTGGTGGCAGCGGGCCTGAGCCGTGGCGACGAATACGAGGCCGACGCTTATGCCACCGCGCTTCTGATCAAGTCGGGCATCGGGGCCGAGGGACAGAAAAGCCTGTTTGGGAAACTGGACGAGCTGACCAAGGGGCGTGGCGGCGTGATGCCCGCGTGGCTGATGAGCCACCCGAAAACCGCCGACCGCATCGCTGCGATCGAGAAAAACCAAGAGAAATGGGTGTGATCGGAGTTTTGCAAAACTCCGCTGCGTTTTCTGGCAAGAAAACGGGCTAGAGCGCTTCGAGTGCCTTACCCAACCGAGGCAAACGCGCCTTCTTCATCAGTTTGCGCATCGTCCAGCTGTCATCACCTGACAAGCGGATCGCTTCGGACAGCACGCGCTGGCCGAGCACGGTCATTTCTGCGGGATGGCTTTTCAGAAACTCCAGAAGGAACAGATCCGGGCTATCGCGACGCACCCCTTCCTCGGCCAGTGTGTGGCGCGGGAAGTCCGCATTGTTCAGCGTCAGAAGTACGTCAGCCCCACCTGTTACGGCTGCGGCCAAAACATGAATGTCGTTTTGATCCGGCAGCCACAGGCGCGCCTCGACGCCCGCGCCCGGCTGAACCGTCGCCTTGGGCCAATAAGCATTCAACAGCGCAATCTCTCCGCGCGCGAAAGCCTCTTGATCCGGGCCAAGTTTCGTCGCTGCACGTGCCCATTCTTCCAGAATGCGAGGAGACCAAAGAGGGGTAAACAACCCCAGCTTCGCCGCGCCCAACACCATCTCGCGCATGACGGTCGGGTAAAGGACGCAGGCGTCGATCAGAACCTTCACGGCAGGATCCGGAAGAAGAGCGACTTCAGATAGCCACTTTCCGCGAGCTGCGGGTGCATCGGGTGGTCAGCCCCAGCAAAGCCCGTGTGGATCAACTGGCTGGCGCGCCCTGCCCGCCCGATCCCGCGGATCGAGGCGTTGCGGAATTTGTCGATCGTCGCTGCGTGCGAACAGGAACAGAGGCCCAGATAGCCACCGGGGGCCACCAAAGGCGCCGCCAGACGGGCCACGCGCTCATACGCACGCAAACCGGGCTCTAGCGCTTTTTTGGACGGCGCAAAGGCGGGCGGGTCACAGATGACCACATCGAACCGCGCGCCTTCGTCATTCAGGGCGGTCAGCACATCAAACGCGTCGCCCTGACGGGTCGAGAAGCGGTCAGCTGCACCCATCGCTTCGGCCCCGCCTTCGGCCAGAGCCAAAGCCGCCGCCGATCCATCAACAGCAACCGCCGAGGACGCGCCACCCGCCAAAGCCGCCAGAGAAAACCCGCCCACATGCGAGAACACGTCCAGCACGCGTGCATCCTTCGACAGCCCCGCCGCAAAGGCGTGGTTCGGGCGCTGATCATAGAACAGGCCGGTTTTCTGTCCGCCCGTCAGGTCCGCCAGATAGGTCGCTCCGTTCATCGGCACGTGGACTGGTGCGTCGGGGGCAGCGCCGCGCAGGACCGCGTTATCCGCATCCAACCCCTCCAACTGCCGCGAACGGCCTGAAGCGTTTTTCAGAACATTTGTGACGCCCGTGACCTGAACCAGAGCCTCAGTCAGAAGATCCAGATGCGTTTCGGCCCAGGCAGCATTGGGCTGCACCACCGCCGTATCGCCGAACCGATCAATGATCACGCCCGGCAACCCGTCCGCCTCGGCATGGATCAGACGGTAGAACGGGGCATCAAACAGGCGCGCGCGGTGGTCCAGTGCGGCTTGAAACTTGGCTTTAAACCATTCCAGATCTATCTGCGCCGCCGGGTCTCGATCCAGAATGCGTGCAAAAATGCGCGAGCCTGGGGTAACGGCGACGGTGCCAATCACCTCGCGCCCGGCATCTTCCAGCGTGGCAATGCTGCCCGCTTCAATCTTCTTGGTGCGCCGATCCGTGACCAGCTCGTTATCATAGACCCAAGGCGCCCCATGCCGGATGGCGCGCGCGTTTGCTTTGGGCTTCAGGCGGATCACTGGGCGGTCGGTGTCTTGGGTCATGGGCGGCCTGCAAGTTCTGTGCGTGTCTGGCCCTCCCTAACCCGTGGCAGGGACAACGGAAAGGCAAAACGCGGCACAGCGGCGCGCCAACAATCTGCCCTTAAGGCAATTCCATCTATTGTTAGCGCTATCATTTTCTGTTAACTGGGACAGGAACGCGGTATCCTAACCGCAACGCGCAACCGTAAGCACTTGGAAAAGCACAACATGGCCATCCATCCGACACTTACAGCCATCACCGATCGCATCGCAGAACGTTCGCGCGATAGCCGCGACGCCTACCTGAAAAAGATCGCAAATGCGATCGAGGACGGCCCGCGCCGCGCGCATCTTAGCTGTTCGGGTCAAGCGCACGCTTATGCAGGCGCGGGCGTGGATCAGGCCAAACTGGCCACGGAGCGCGCGCCGAATATCGGGATTGTCACGGCCTATAACGACATGCTGTCGGCCCATGCGCCCTTCGCCACCTACCCGGACCTGATCAAGCAAGTCGCCCGCGAACAGGGCGCGACGGCTCAGGTTGCGGGCGGCGTCCCCGCCATGTGCGACGGGGTCACGCAGGGCGAAACGGGAATGGAGATGAGCCTCTTTTCCCGCGACGTAATCGCCATGGCCGCCGCCGTCGCTATGAGCCACAACACCTTCGACGCCGCCCTTTATCTCGGTGTCTGTGACAAGATCGTGCCGGGACTGATCATCGCAACCGCCAGCTTTGGCCATATCCCCACTCTGTTCCTGCCGGCTGGCCCCATGACCTCGGGCATTACGAATGACGAAAAGGCCGAGACGCGCAAACGCTTCGCCACCGGCGACGCGACGCGCGAAGAGCTGATGGCGTCTGAAATGGCTGCCTATCACGGGCCGGGCACCTGCACCTTCTATGGCACCGCGAACACCAACCAGATGCTGATGGAGTTCATGGGGCTGCACCTTCCCGGCGCCTCCTTTGTCACCCCCGGCACCCCCCTGCGCGATGCGCTGACCGCAGAGGGCACGCGCCGTGTACTGGAAATCGCCCATGGCACGGACCAATTCACACCAGTCGGCCATGTGCTGGACGAAAAGGCCTTTGTAAACGGGCTGGTCGGCCTGATGGCGACAGGCGGCTCGACGAACCTTGTGCTGCACCTGCCCGCCATGGCGCGCGCTGCTGGCATCATCCTGACGCTGGAAGATTTCGCCGACATCTCGGCGCTGGTGCCGCTAATGGCGCGGGTTTATCCCAACGGGCTGGCGGATGTGAACCATTTCCACGCGGCGGGCGGTCTGGGCTATATGATCGGCAACCTGCTTGAGGAAGGCCTGTTGCACCCAGACGCCACCACCAACGCAGGCGACCTGACCGCCTACGCGCAAGAGGCAAAGCTGGACGGGGACCGCGTACTCTGGGAGCCCGCGCCGCGTGAAAGCCTGAACGACAAGATCCTGCGCCCTGCCAGCGATCCGTTCCAGAAAACCGGGGGGCTGTCGCAGCTGTCGGGTAATCTGGGTCAGGGCGTAATCAAGATTTCCGCCGTGGACCCCGAACGCCACGTGATCGAGGCCCCTGCCCGCGTCTTCCACGATCAGGAAAGCGTCAAAGCCGCCTTCAAGGCAGGCGAGCTGACCGGCGACATCATCTTTGTGGTCCGCTTCCAAGGCCCACGCGCCAACGGCATGCCAGAACTGCACGGGCTGACGCCGGTGCTGTCCGTCCTACAATCCCGCGGGCAGCAAGTGGCCTTGGTCACCGACGGGCGAATGTCTGGCGCATCGGGCAAAGTTCCTGCAGCCATTCACATCGCCCCCGAGGCCGCTGACGGCGGCCCCATCGCGCGCATCCGGGATGGCGACATCATACGGTTGGACGCCACCAATGGAACGCTTGAGGTGCTGACCGAAGGCGCCACCGACCGCGCTGCAGTACAGGTGGACCTCAGCGGAAACGCCGATGGCTGTGGCCGCGAACTCTTTGAAACCTTCCGCCGTGCAGCCCGCCCGGCGACCGAAGGCGCAACCTCGATTTTCTAAGGATGACAAAGACATGACACCTGAAATGGCAAGCCACCTCGCTGAAGAGATCTGCCGTCTGGCCCCCGTCGTGCCGGTGCTTGTGGTGAAAGAGGTGGCCCACGCGGCGCCGCTGGCACAGGCCTTGGTCAACGGAGGCCTTCCAGCGCTGGAAGTCACCCTGCGCACCCCGGCGGCATTGGATGTCATCCGCGAGATGGCCCAAATCGAGGGCGGCGTGGTTGGTGCGGGCACGCTGCTGACCTCGGACGACGTCGAAGCCGCCAAAAAAGCGGGCGCGACATTCGGCGTATCCCCTGGCGCGACAGACCGGTTGCTGGACGCCTGCGAAGCCAATGATCTGCCGCTTCTGCCCGGTGCGACCTCGGCCTCGGAAAGCATGAGGTTGCTCGAACGTGGGTACTCGGTCCAGAAATTCTTTCCAGCAGAGGCCGCAGGCGGCGCACCGTTCCTAAAGTCGCTGTCTTCGCCCCTGCCCCAAATCCGCTTCTGCCCAACCGGTGGGATCAGCCTGACGAACGCGAAGGACTATCTATCGCTTCCCAATACGCTCTGCGTGGGCGGATCATGGGTTGCACCAAGCGATTTGGTCAACGCTGGCGATTGGGCAGGGATCGAGGCCTTGGCCGCCGAAGCTGCTGCGCTTCCGGCATAACTCCGTGTTACGTCGTCAGCGCCTCGGCCCCTTTGCGCCGGAGCCACTTTCGGAAAATCGCAGTATTCGGGGTTACTGCCCCGGGCCTGGTAACGATGTAATAACCAAGCTCGGCCTGCGCGATGCGGTGTAGGGATACGACGGTTCCGGCCTCGATCTGTGCCTCGATCAAGGATCTGGGCTGCACGGACACGCCCAACCCTGCCGCCACGGCGGACGAGACCAGATCGCTGGTCTGCATTGTGGTCAGCTTGACCGTGTCCAGATCAATGCCCTCTTCCTCAACGATCCGGCGGCGCTCCATCATGTGATCTTCCATCACCCAAGGCAGGTCCACCAGATCGGACAGGCTGTTTACCTGCCGCCCGCGCACCAGATCAGGATGAGAGACAACGACAAACTCGCCATCGGTCAACAGCTCGGCATCGAGGCCCGGCCAGTTGCCGTCACCATAACGTACGGCCAAATCCACTCCATCGTTGCGCAGATCGACCAAATCGGCGCTGGGGTTGATGCTGATCCTGATCTCAGGATGTTCGGACCAGAAAGATCCTATCCGCGGCATCAGCCAATGTGAGGCGAAAGCGGGCGTAACTGAAATCTGCACTGCCCGGTCCTGCCCCCGCCGCCGGATCTGCCCTACCCCGTCGGCGATGGTGGCAAAGCCGTTTCCAAGGCTTTCTGCCAGTAGTCGCCCTGCATCGGTCACGGCCATACCGCGCCCCTGACGCAGCAACAGAGGCTCACCCAGCTCTTCTTCCAGCTTGCGCACATGTTGGCTGATCGCTGCATGGGTCACGTTCAACTCACGCGCTGCCTGACTGAGGTTTTGATGCCGTGCCGCAGCCTCGAATGCGCGCAACGTAGCGAGCGATGGCAGAGACCTCCAATCCATATTGTTACCTCAACTTACATGATGAAAATCATACTGCTTTGCCAAAAATGGTATTTCAACCCTATTTACTTAGCAGGACACACGCAATGAGGAGAAGAAAGATGATCTCGATACTTTCAAATTCGTTTCGGACTGCCACACGCATGGAGCGTCAGACCGATGGCCAGAAACCTGTCTTTCGGGATGAGAGGAAAGCCTTGAACGACGACCAGATCCGCGCAAAGCAAGAGCTGCGCCGCTGGAATCAAAGATGGTACATGGGGTGAAAACTGGGCGTGATTACCAGCCGCCAGTCAGCCCCAACCACAACATACGGCCGCGCCGGGAAACCTCGGCGCCGCCAAGTGCACCATCTGCCACAAGCGCGGGGTGCTTTGCAGCTTGCTTCAGGATCCCTTGAGCCCGCCATGCGCTGCGCAAAGCGGGGTTCCCCTGACGTCCCAAAGCCGCCCGCGCGGCGCTAAGGTGCTTAAGACCGCCAGCGCAGAGCTCTTGGATGATCGCGGCGTCTGGCACAACATGACCGCGTCCGGCCTTTGCCAAAGCCGGTTGAGCCAGCAACCAATTGGCAAGCCCCGCGGCCTCGCCCAAATCTTCCAAAGCGGTGTCGATTTCGTAATCGCCTGCAAACTCGGTCATGCCGCATAGCTGACCACCCGCTAGCATCAAAGCGCCGGATGTTGCCCGCAGATAGGCGCGGATCTGATCCGCACCTTGGGGCTGGTTTCTCTGCACATCACCCTCGCGCGCCTCAATGATACGCAGCAACGGATCAGCCCGCATATCGCCCCAGATCACCAATTGAGATAACGGTGTGGCCACGTCATGACGCGGTGCCTCGGTGCCGTCGACAGCGCCGGTGACCACATCGCGCCAGAACTGAAGCCGGATCAAAGCGACCATTGGTTCTTGCGACATGTACGGCGCGCGCGCGACTTCCAGATTGAACGCATAAAGCGGAAAGAGCCGTTTGCGCTCGTCCACCGTGCCGCTCATCGCCGCCAGAAAACGATCCGGATCGCCCTTCAGAACCTGCTCGGCGCAGGCGGCAATTGGGTCGTAGTCTTCAGGGGGCGATGTCATGCGGGTTTCGCCCCGTCACGCAGAAGTTTCCAGATGATTGCGTCCAACAGCGCCTCGAACGAGGCGTCAACGATGTTCGGGCTGACGCCCACGGTGGACCAGCGATGCCCGGCCCCGTCTTCGCTGTCGATGATGACGCGGGTCTGAGCCTCGGTCCCGCCTTGGGTGATGCGCACCTTGAAGTCGACCAGTTGCATGTCTTCGATGATCGCCTGATACGGCCCCAAGTCCTTCGCCAGCGCCTTAGCCAGCGCGTTCACCGGGCCGCGATCGGTGCCAGAGGCGTCCATGCTTTCGGACACGGACAGCTTCTTGTCGTCGCCAATTTTCACCACGACGATGGCCTCGGACAGGCTGATCATCTGGTTGCGCTTGTTCTTGCGGCGCTCGACGGTGACCTTGTAGCGCTTCACTTCGAAGAACTGCGGGAGCTGGCCCAACACGTCACGCGCGACCAGCTCGAAACTGGCTTGCGCGCCGTCATAAGCGTACCCCTGATCCTCACGCTCTTTCACCTGGTTCAGGATTTCACCCAGACGCGGATCACCTTGTTCAACGTCGATCCCGGCATCGGCCAAACGGGCCCGCAGGTTCGATTGCCCGGCCTGATTGGACATGGGCACGATGCGAGTGTTCCCGACAGTTTCGGGCGGGATATGTTCGTAAGTCGTCGGATCTTTCAGGATCGCAGACGCATGTAGTCCCGCCTTATGCGCAAAGGCCGAGGCGCCGACGAAGGGCGACGACTTGTTCGGAACGCGGTTCAGGATGTCATCAAGCTGGCGCGACAGGCGGGTCAGACCGGCCAGCGCCTCTTGGCTCACACCCGTTTCGAACTGGCTGGCGTAAGGTTCCTTGGTCAGCAAAGTCGGGATCAGCGTGGTCAGGTTGGCATTGCCGCAGCGCTCGCCCAGCCCGTTCAGCGTGCCTTGCACCTGACGTGCGCCTGCGTCGATTGCGGCCAGCGAACACGCTACCGCATTGCCGGTGTCGTCATGAGTGTGGATGCCCAGATGGTCGCCGGGGATGCCCGCGGCGATCACAGCCTTGGTGATCTCGTACACTTCATGGGGCAGCGTTCCGCCATTGGTGTCGCACAGCACAACCCAGCGCGCACCGGCGTCATAGGCGGCTTTCACGCAGCTGAGCGCGTAAGTAGGATTGGCCTTGTAGCCATCAAAGAAATGCTCGGCATCATAGAGCGCCTCGCGCCCTTCTTTGACCATGTAAGCCATTGTCGCGCTGATGTTTTCCACATTCTCGTCCAGCGTGATACCAAGCGCGGTGGTGACGTGGAAGTCGTGACTTTTGCCCACCAAGCAGACCGCCGAGGTGCCCGCGTTCATCACGCCCGCCAACACGTCGTCATTTTCCGCCGAGTACCCTGCCCGCTTGGTCATGCCAAAGGCGGTGAAGGTGGCGCGGGTCTTGGGGGCCGCATCGAAGAAATCACTGTCGGTGGGGTTCGCACCGGGCCAGCCGCCCTCAATGTAATCCACACCGAGTGCGTCCAGAGCGGTCGCGATCTGCTGCTTTTCGGTCAGCGAGAACTGCACTCCCTGAGTCTGTTGGCCGTCGCGTAGCGTAGTGTCGTAGAGATATAGGCGCTCGGTCATAGCAGCCCCTCCAGTTTCGATGCGTCAAAGCCGGTACCGGGTTCCAACTCGACGCCTTCTTTGGACATACGGATCTGAACACCTGCCTCGGTCAGCGCGGCCTTCAGCGCGTCCACTGCAGCGAAATCCTTGGTTTGCATGGCTTCAACACGGGTTTCGTGGAGCTTTTGCGCCAAGCCAGACAGATCGATAGACGGGGCTACGGCCCAATCGCCAAGATCATCTATCAACAACCCAAGCAGTTTCGCAGAAGACTTAAGAACGCTTCCGCCTACTCCAGTTTCTTCGACCTTCTTAGCGAGGGTATGCAGAGCTGATATTGCCAACGAGGTGTTCAGATCGTCTGCAAGTGCCTGAACAATCAGATCATGGGGTTTCTCATTGCCTTCAAGACCAGCGACCAGACCACGCCACTTGCGCAATGTTGCCTCGGCCTCGGCCCGCTTCTTCTCGGTCCAATCCATCGGCTTGCGATAGTGTGTCCCCAAGAACACAAAGCGGATCACCTCACCCGGAACGCCCTGCTCCAACAGGTCATGTACCGTGAAGAAGTTGCCCAGCGACTTGGACATTTTCTTGCCCTCGACCTGCAACATCTCGTTGTGCAGCCAGTAATTCGCAAACCCCGCATCGGGATGGCTGCATTTCGACTGGGCAATCTCGTTTTCATGGTGCGGGAATTGCAGGTCATTGCCGCCGCCGTGGATGTCGAACGATGCGCCCAGCAGGTCGTGGCTCATGGCCGAGCATTCGATATGCCAGCCGGGGCGACCGCGGCCCCACGGGCTGTCCCAACCGGGCAGATCATCGGTCGAGGGCTTCCACAGCACGAAATCCATCGGGTCGCGCTTGTTGTCCGCGACCTCGACCCGCGCGCCGGCGATCATGTCATCGACCGAGCGGCCTGATAGCTGGCCGTAGTCGCCATAGCTTTTGACCGAGAACAGCACATGCCCTGCCCCGTCCGGGTAGGCATGGCCCTTGGCAATCAAATCCTCGATCATGTCGATCATCGGCTGGATGAACTCGGTCGCACGCGGCATTTCGTTGGGATCCATCGCCCCCAGCGCGCGCATGTCGTTCAAATACCAGTCAATCGTCTCGTTCGAGCGTTCGTGGACAAGCTCTTCCAACGTGCCGGGGGCCCCTGCTTCTTTGCGGGCCAGCGCGGTGGCGTTGATCTTGTCATCTACGTCGGTGAAGTTGCGCACATAGGTCACGTGATCCGGCCCATAGACGTGACGCAGCAGGCGATACAGCACATCAAACACCACCACGGGGCGCGCGTTGCCCAGATGGGCGCGGTCATAGACGGTCGGCCCACAGACATACATGCGGACATTCTTATCGTCGATCGGGGTGAAGTCCTGCTTCGCCCGCGCCATCGTGTTGTAAAGCTTGATGTCCGTCATGATGTCCTCGTGCGTCCGCGCGCAAATGTTCCCACAGAATTTCCCGTGCGGGCTTAGCAACTTCTTGACATGTATGGAATAGAAGAACGGCCCGCCTGACGATGTCAGTGGGTAATGCAGCAGATAATGATGATGCTTTTCCGTTTCATGGGCGCGACGCTAGCACTCTTCCGGATGGCTGCCAAGCGGGTTGTTCCCCCGCTTAGCCATGATCAGGCCTGTGCCGCATTGGTTTTCACAGCCAGCACCCCTTTGGACCACATCATCAGGACCTTATAGGCGATGGGTGGGATAATCAGGCTCGCGGCCACAAGGCTCAGCCCCGCGATGATGCGCAGAACGTCTGATCCCGTGTGCGCGGCGGCGATCTGCATCACGGTCGAGAACGCGGCTAGCGGGAAGGTGAACGCCCCCCACAGCGGGCTGAAGCCTGCGACGGTTAGCCAGCGGGCCCGCAGGACCAAAAGACTGAGCAGTGCTACGGCCAGAACGCTCAGACCATAAGCGACTTGGACCTCTCCGATTAGGAATGCGATCGTTCCCAACACGCTTGCAGGCGCTAGGTGCATGGCCAGCAGAGGGCGCAAAGGCGGCGGCACATCTGCGCGGATAAACTGCGCAAGGCTTGCGCCCCAGATGGCCAGCGCAATGGCGAGGCTGATCCAGAAGACCGCGGTGGAATAGGTGTGGAGCTCGAGCGGTAGTGCCGCCAACGGGCTCAGAATGAAGCCCACGAAAATCAGATGCCAGACCGGTGTGACGGATCGCGCCTCGACCGGGCCTGTGATGAGGCTATGCGCCACGCGCAGAACCACGACGACATGGGCCGCCAGCGCCAGACCAAAGATCACGGTTGCCAATGTGGTCGAAAACGGCACGACAGTTGCCGCCAGCAGATAGCCCGACAGAACCATCGCGATGATGCCCGCGCGCCCCGGTAAGATCTTCAAATCCTCTGTGAATGTGGCGGATCTCTGCATCAACTTCCCGATGTAAGCCACGAGACAAAATAGGTAAAGTAGCGTCACCGCGCCAAGGATCATGTCTCCGAAAGCTCCCGACACACTGAACCCGTCAGCCGCACGACGCCATGCCAGACCCAGCCCGAACGCCCCCATGATCGGCGGAAAAATTGCGGGTGGAGTGCGCTGAAACAGGCGCGTTTTCTCGGGAATGGGGGGTGGAGGCGGGAAATAGGGCTTCTTGCTCATGCGGGATCCTTTCGGCTTGCCCTGATGTAACGCGCGCTAATCGATTGCGAAAGCCCAGCCAAAGCGCGCTATTGTCGCATCCTATCACGTCTGTGTCAGCCGGTGACGGACTTTCGCGCATCCGAGAGCGTCTGATGCACCGCCGCCCTCAGAAGCGAGGCTTCGGACCCAACCCCAAGGAAGGTCACACCAAGATCACGGTAATAGGCAAAGTTGGTGCTGTCGTAATGCAGAATGCCCGCCGCCTTCCCCGCGGCACGGATCTTGGCGATGCCCTCGGCAATGGCCGCCTTTACGTCAGGATGGCCGGGATTTCCGCGATGGCCCATATCGGCGGACAGGTCAGCGGGGCCGATGAAGACGCAGTCGACGCCATCGACAGCGGCAATTTCGTCAAGATTTTCCATCGCCACGCGGGTCTCGGCCTGTACGATCAGGCAGATCTCGTCATTGATGTTGGCGCCATAATCCGCAACGCGCCCCCAGCCCGAGGCGCGTGCAACCGCCGCGCCCATACCGCGCCGTCCTTCCGGGGCATAGCGGGTGGCCGCGACCATCTGGCGGGCGTGGTCAGCGGTGTCGACCATCGGCACCAGTACGCTTTGCGCCCCAAGATCAAGGACTTGCTTGATCACCCAATCCTCGCCGATCGGAACGCGCACGATGGGATGGCTGTCATAGCCCGTCATCGCACGCAGCTGGTTCTGGATCGTCACAGGATCATAAGGTGCATGTTCTCCGTCGATCAGACACCAGTCATACCCTGCCGCCGCCGCAATTTCAGTCGCCGAGACATCGCCAAGATTCAGCCACAGGCCGATCTGCATGTCACCTACGGCCAAGTTCTTCTTCAGCGTATTGGGTGATGCTGGCATTGCGCCCTCCATTGCTTAACATCGCAACAATAAGGCTAGAACATCCCTGCCCGTCCGACAAGCCCCTCTGGTTGTCAGTTCAGGTAATCCGAGCGCTGCAGACCGTATTTCGCCATCTTTTCGTTCAAGGTCCGACGCGGCAGGCAGAGTTCCTCCATCACACCCACGATAGACCCCTTATGGCGGCGCATCGTGTTGTCGATCAGCATCCGCTCAAACGCTTCCACGTATTCTTTCAAGGGCTTACCCTCGGTCGTCATGACCGGCTGAACCTCTTCATGGTCCGACATCAGAAGCGAGGAAATCGTGCCAGAGCCGCGACGTGATTGCAGCACGGCACGTTCTGCGATGTTTTCAAGCTGACGGATGTTGCCCGGCCACGGCGCTTGCAGAAGCTGGGCGGCCTCTTGCGCACTGACGCCCGGTGCAGCACAGCCATATTCATCGGCGAACTGGTCCGCGAAGACCGTGAACAACATCAAGATGTCTTCACCCCGCTGACGCAGAGGCGGCAGCGTGATCTTCATGGCGGCCAGGCGATAAAACAGGTCGGGACGCAGGCAATCCTCGCAGGTTTTGCCCTGCTCTTGCAGGTTGCAGATCGCCACAACACGTGTTTCCGCAGGACTGCCTTGATCGTTAATCCACGCAAGCAACCGCGCCTGAAGCCCCATCGGCATGCCTTCAATATCTTCCAGCACCAGAGTACCGCCACGCGCCTCTTCGACCAAAGGCAGAACGCCGCCTTCGTCGATCGGACCAAAGAAACGACGGGTCAGTTCGTCCTCGTCCACACCGGCACAGGACGTCACGACAAACCGCTTCCCCGCCTTCGCCCCCACCGCATGCAGCGCGTGGGCCACAAGGGTTTTTCCGGTGCCGGTCTCGCCCTCAATCAACACGTGGCCGTCGGACTGACCGATATCCAAAATGTCTTCGCGCAGGCGCGACATGACCGGAGACGCACCGATCAGCTTTTTCATGATAGTAGTGCCATCGCCCAGCTCGCGGCGCAACGCGCGGGCGTCCATCGCCATGCGGCGCTTATGGGTCGCGCTTTTCACCAGCTTGGTCAGCTGATCCGGATTGAAAGGTTTTTCGAGGAAATCATAGGCGCCCACACGCATCGCCTCGACCGCCATCGGCACATCGCCGTGGCCGGTGATCATGATGACAGGAAGGCTGCTGTCCTGGCTCATCAGCTTCTTCAGAAAGCCCATACCATCCAAACCCGGCATACGGATATCGGACACAACGATGCCCGGATAATCCTGTCCGATGCTTTTCAAGGCCTCTTCGGCCGAGGGGAATGTGTCGGTTTCAAACCCCGACAGGGACAGCCACTGAGAAATGGACTGCCGCATATCCTGTTCGTCATCGACGATCGCGACTTTAATTGCCTGTGCCATGGCGCCCTCCTAAGTGCGCTTCTTGTCTTGGCCGCTATTCAGCGGCTTCAATATCGGCGTCTTCCGCTTTTAAGATAGGAAGTTCGACCTCAAATACAGCCCCCCCGTCCTGACCATTGCGCGCAATCAAGCGCCCGCCAAGGTCAGATACGATGCCCGACGAAATCGCCAGACCCAGCCCAACCCCGTCGCCCGGGGCCTTCGTGGTGTAGAAGGGTTCAAAAAGACTGTCCAAATCGTCCACGCCGTTTCCGTTGTCCCGCACTGTGATCAAGGCGTAGTCGCCAAGGCTGACAATGATGTCCACCTGAGGCATCTCGACCGACTTGGTCGCGTCCAGTGCGTTGCGCAGCAAATTGATCAGGACTTGTTCCAGACGCAACCGATCGCCCATAACCATCACCGGATCGCGCGGAATATTGCGCGTGATGCGAACTTCGCGGCGTTTCAGCTGCGGTTCCATCATCGACAGGGCCGAGGACACGCAGTCGCGCACGTCCATCGGTTCAAAGGAATCGCCGCCTTTGCGGGCATAGGATTTCAGCTGGCGGGTGATGGCGCCCATGCGGCCAATCAGATCGTCGATCCGCTGGAAGCTCGACAACGCCTCGTCAGGTCGTTTGCGTTGCAGCAGCAGACGCGCGCCCGCGAGATAGGTTTTCATCGCTGCCAAGGGCTGGTTCAGCTCGTGGCTGACAGCTGCCGACATCTCGCCCAACGCGGCCAGCTTCGAGCTCTGGGCAAGAGTTTGTTCTGCCACTTGCAGGTTTTCTTCGGCCCGTTTGCGTTCGGCAATCTCGCGCTGAAGGGCAAGGTTCAGCTGGCGCAGTTCGGCTGATTCCTGCGCGAACTCGGCGCTGCGCCATTGAGCGCGTCGGCTGATTACGTAGAAAAGCAGTGAAAGAAGGATCGCGAATGTCATGATTTCCAACGACAAAACCGTATTCACCTTCTCACGCACCGACGCATATGAGGTGAACGAGGTCATGCGCCAGCCCTGAAACGGCACGCGGGTTTCATGGCGCATCACCGCCTCGCCCAGATAGAGCACTTCGGCAGGCAGGCCTGACCAATCAATCGCCTGACGGGCCGAGCGGCGTATCGCCTCGGGCGCCGATACGGTCGCCAACGCTTCGCCTTCAGGCTTGCCGCGCCATCGCGATTCTGTTGCCAGGATTACGTTGCCTTCGCTGTCCGTCACCAATACCGCGTCCGAGATCCCGGCCCAGCTGGTTTCGAACTTGCGCAGGTCCACGCCGACGACAATCACGCCCAGCAGATTGCCTGCCTGTTCAATCTTGCGCGAATAGGTAAAGGCGTATTGCCCGGCCTCGGTCTGAACGGTCGTGAAAACGGTATCGTTGCTACGCAATGCGCTGACGAAATAGGGATCAGTGCGATGTTGGGACCCCAGTGTTTCGCGGTTGCTCGCCGCAACGGCGCGCCCGTCCCGGTCCAAAAGCAGAAGCGATGCGGCCTCGATCTCGTCCAGATACGAGATCAGGCGGGCCGTACTTTGCGAATAGTCCGAGGTATTGAGTGCCGAGATCAGCGCGGGATCGCGGGACAGCAACAGCGGGACGACGGAATTTCGCTGTAACTCGCTGATCAGGTTGCCGGAATACAGCGCGACACGCAGTTCGGCCCGGTTGCGAGTCGTTTCGGTATAGCGCTCGGTCAGCAGTTGGTTCGAGAAATAGACGACCGCCACGGCCAAAGAAATCAGGGCGATCAGCACCAGCCGCCCGCGCATGCTGACCCCAGGGCGCGGTGGCCGCGGGTCAGGCAAGGTGTGTGTGGTCTCATCCCCCATAGGGGAAAGATAGGGCGCATCACGCCCCATCACAATCAGGCAGCGACGACGCTGTCGACCAACGAGCGGAACATTGCCACCCCGTCAGTGCCACCGTGAAGCGCATCCACACAGCGCTCCGGGTGCGGCATCATGCCAAGAACGCGACGGTTCTTGGAAATCACGCCCGCAATATCCCCGGTCGAGCCGTTGGGGTTGTCACTATAGGTGAAGGCAATCCGACCCTCGTCACGCAGCTGTGCCAGCTTTTCATCCGTGACGTTATAGTTGCCGTCATGGTGCGCCACCGGCACGGTAATCTCTTGCCCTTGCTCGTAGCCCGACAGGAAGTCACATTCGGTGGTTTCCACTTTCAAACCAACGGGTTTGCAGATGAACTTCAGGTTCGCGTTGCGCATCAGCGCACCGGGCAGAATGCCGGTTTCGGTCAGCACCTGAAAGCCGTTGCAGATGCCGATGGCATAACCGCCGCGCTCGGTGTGCTTGATCAGCGAACGGGTGATCGGCGACTGGGCTGCAATGGCCCCGCAGCGCAGGTAATCCCCGAACGAAAATCCACCAGGTACACCCACGATATCCAGATCGGTCGGCAGCTCGGTTTCCTTGTGCCAGATCATTTGGACCTGCGCACCGGCGCGCTCGAACGCTACCGCAAGATCGCGGTCACAGTTCGAGCCGGGAAAGACAATGACACCGGCCTTCATCACAGCACCTGAATGGCATAGTTTTCGATCACGGTGTTGGCCAGAAGCTTCTCGCACATATCCTTGATCTGCGCTTCCGAGGTGCCTTCAGCCACGTCCAGCTCGATCACTTTGCCCTGACGGACTTTTTCGACGCCTTCAAAGCCCAGATTGCCAAGCGCGTGGCGCACGGCCTCGCCCTGAGGGTCCAGAACGCCGGTTTTCAGCATCACATCAACACGTACTTTCATCGGTACACTTCCTTAGTTGATCAGGGTCGGTTTGGTGGTGGCATGGGTCACGTTCGAGGGCAGAACCCCCAGACGGCGCGCGACCTCGGTATAAGCATCGTTCAGGCTGCCAAGGTCCTGACGGAACACATCCTTGTCCAGCTTCTGGCCAGTTTCGATATCCCACAGACGGCAGCTGTCAGGGCTGATTTCGTCGGCCACGATCAGACGCGGGAAATCGCCTTCGTACACGCGGCCAAACTCGATCTTGAAATCGATCAGCTTGATGCCGACGCCGAACATCGTGCCGGACATGAAATCGTTTACACGCAGCGCCATGGCAACGATATCGTCCATATCCTGCTGCGAGGCCCAGCCGAAGGCGATGATGTATTCTTCAGGCACCAGCGGATCGCCAAGCGCATCATCTTTATACGAGAATTCAACGATGGGACGCGGCAAGCGGGTGCCTTCCTCAAGCCCCAGACGTTTCGCCATCGACCCTGCGGCATAGTTGCGCACGATCACTTCCAGAGGCACGATCTCGGCCGCGCGGACCAGTTGCTCTCGCATGTTCAGGCGTTTGATGAAGTGGTTCGGCACGCCAATCTGGGTCAAACCGTTCATGAAGAACTCGGACAGGCGGTTGTTCAACACGCCTTTGCCGTCGATTACGTCCTTCTTCTCGGCGTTGAACGCGGTGGCGTCATCCTTGAAATACTGAACGATGGTTCCGGGCTCGGGGCCTTCATACAGAACCTTTGCCTTGCCTTCATAAAGCTTCTTGCGCCGTGCCATAGGGTCCCTCGCGTCAGGTTGGACGGGCATGCACGTCACGGGCCCCCTGCCCGGTCGCGACTCCGTCGTTGCCCGCCCTATACGGGAAAGGCCCATGTGGGGCAAGAATATCGCCTCATGAAACAACAAATACAGGAAATCAGCCCCGTGAGAGCGCTAGCGGGGTTGCGATGCGCGCCTGTGATTGGCATATCAGACAGGAATGCGGACGCAGGCGCCTGCCGCTTGTGCACGGTAAGACCAAGACCCCTCCAGGTGATAAGGGAACACAATGACCACATTTGACGATCGCGAAAACGCGTTTGAAAACAAGTTTGCGCATGACGAGGAAATGAAGTTCAAGGCCGAAGCCCGCGCGAATAAGAAACTTGGCCTGTGGGCGGCTGAAAAGCTGGGCAAAACCGGTGACGACGCCGAAGCCTATGCGCGCGAAGTTATCGTATCGGATTTCGAAGAAGCTGGCCACGAAGATGTGGTGCGCAAAGTCACCGGCGACCTGAACAGCGTCACTGCTGACGAAGTTCGCGCCAAGCGCGCCGAACTGCTGGCTCAAGCCAAAAACGAGATCATGAACGAGGTCTAATCCTCGTCATCAGGTGAAAATGCTGGAAGGCGCGTCCGCAAGACGCGCCTTTTTCTCAAGAGGAACCGATCGCGCTGCTCACAGGCGGTGGGGCACGAAAAGTTCCTAAAGTTGGAGACATTAAGACTTCCTTCGTCGCGAACCCTGATGCTGCACAGAGGCACTTGAGATAAGATGGGGGCCTTGATCTATGAAATACGCCAAGGACACATCAGGTAGAACAGCCAATCGTGGGCTGTCAGCGGCACTTTCGCGCAGTGCCGAAAACGGGCTCGACCTGCGCCGCGCGGCGCTGCGTCAGTTGTTGCCGATTGGCCTGACCATTGGTCTGGTGATCCTGTTTTGGCAACGCGCGGGTGGATTGGATCTACCTTATATCTATACCTCGCTGAAAACTGTCTCGCCGCTGCAATGGCTTGGCGCTGCAATGTTTTCGGTCATCTCGTTTTGGGCGCTTGGAAAATATGATGGTGTCGTCCATCGCCTAATCGGCACCGATGTCTCGTCCAAAGCGGCCGAGCGTGCGGGGATCACCGCCATCGCCCTGTCGCAAACCGTGGGGCTGGGCGTGATCTCGTCGGCCTTTGTGCGCTGGCGCATGCTGCCAGACCTCTCTTTGATGCAAGCCATGCGGATCTCGGCGATCGTGGCTGCGTCATTCCTGTCTGCTTGGGCCGTTGTGGCGTCGCTGATTGCGTTGACCGTCCCAATGACCCTGCCGTGGGCGGGCTGGATCGCATGGATCGTTCTGGCCGGGGCTGCGCTGTTCGCGGTTTTATCGGTCCAGCGCCCCTCGATCATGTCCGCGCTGCACATCCCGCCCATACGCGCCATGGGCGCGTTTCTGGCGCTGGCGCTGATTGATACGGCCGCCGCCGGGGCGGCCCTCTGGATGGTCCTGCCGGACGGATGCGAAGTCGCACTTCTGCCTTTGATCGCAGCCTATCTTCTGGCCTTGGGCGCAGGCCTGATCAGCAGCGCCCCCGGTGGCATGGGCGCGTTCGAGGTGACGCTTCTGGCTCTACTACCTGCGCTTGACGCCGAACCCCTTCTGGCCGCCATTCTGGCCTTCCGCGCCGTGTATTATGCTCTTCCAGCTTTGATTGCTGCGGTGGTCACGATCCGGGGCCCCTTAGCCAAGTCCCGCTCCAAGGCGGACACCAGCGGCCCGGCACTTGTATCCCTGAAATCCGCGCCCAGCCTGCCCGTGCATGTAGCACAGGTCATCGCCGAGGCACCGCGCGCTGAAGCAGGATTGCTGCGCCAAGGCCGACTTTCCTTAATGACATCAGCGCAAGGGGCTCCGGTCGCAATGGCAGCGTCCTCGGGCCAAAGTCTTCTGGTGTTGTCGGATCCACTTTCAATAGCCACCGACCGCGGGGCGTTGATCTCGGAGATACGCTCGCTCGCAAAAAACAGCTTTCTAACACCATTTCTATACAAAGCTGGCGGCCGCTGGGCCGCAGCTGCGCGCCAAGCTGGGTGGCAGGTCTTGCCCATCGCACGCGAAGGCTGGATCAACCCGACCACATTTACACTGGACGGGTCAAACAAGCGCCAATTGCGTCGCAAACTCCGGCAAGCTGATGCTGCGGGGCTAACCCTGCGCGAAGCCGGCGCGGACCTGCCGCTTGGAAAGATGCAACGGATTGCTGACGACTGGCGCAAGGCCCGCGGAGGCGAGCGTGGCTTCTCGATGGGCAAATGGCATCCCGACCACCTGCCCCATGCCCGTGTCTATCTGGCGTGGCAAAACGAAGATCTTATTGGCTTCCTGACCCTTCACGAAAACGCTGCTGAACAAGTGTTGGACCTGATGCGTATGCGCCCCGATGCCCCAGACGGCACGATGCACGCGCTCTTGAACTACGCCATCGCGCGGGCAGCTACTGACGGCTGCACGCGCTTGTCTCTGGCAGCCGTTCCGTTAGAAGAACAATCGGGCGAACCATGGGCGTTCCACCATGCACGGCTGAAACTGGATAAGATCAGCGGGGCCGCCGGGCTGCGCCAGTTCAAGACCGCCTTCGCGCCCAGTTGGGAGATGCTCTATGCGGCAGCACCCTCGCGTCTAGCGCTGGCGTTCGGGGCGCTTGATGTCTCGCGCGAGATCTGCCGTAAATTTGAGTTCGGATCCATGAAACGGCAGCACTAGCCGCATTTTCTGGGCCGATTGATCCCAAATTCGACTTCAGATCGCGCCGCACATCAAACTGCGCGTTTGAATGCCATTCAAATGCAACATGAGCGTATTGCATTTGCGCCGGGCGGCGTTACGTGGCAGGTAGCGCAGAGACCAGCGGTGAACGGAGACACCCATGACAGATGCCCTGACAAAATTGATGAACGAACGCGATTGGCTGATGGCGGATGGTGCCACCGGGACGACCCTGTTCAATATGGGCCTGACCTCGGGCGATGCGCCGGAACTGTGGAACGTGGACAAGCCGGACAACATCCGCGCGCTTTATCGTGGCCCGGTCGAGGCCGGGTCAGATATTTTCCTGACCAACACCTTCGGCGGCAACGCCTCACGCCTGAAGCTGCACGACGCACAGGGTCGCGTGCGCGAACTGAACCGCGTCGGCGCTGAACTGGGCCGTGAAGTGGCCGACGCCTCGGGGCGGACCGTCATCGTGGCGGGCTCGATCGGCCCGACCGGCGAAATTATGGAGCCCATGGGATCGTTGACCTTCGACGGCGCGGTCGAGATGTTCCACGAGCAAGCCGAGGGCCTGAAAGAAGGCGGCGCGGACGTGCTGTGGGTCGAGACCATCTCGGCCCCAGAAGAATACAAGGCCGCCGCACGCGCCGCCGAACTGGCGGACATGCCGTGGTGTGGCACGATGAGCTTTGACACCGCAGGTCGCACCATGATGGGTATGACCTCGGCCGATCTGGCGAAGATGGTGGAAACTCTGCCGAATCCGCCGATCGCCTTCGGCGCCAACTGTGGCGTGGGCGCTGCAGACCTTCTGCGCACCGTGCTGGGCTTTGCCGCCCAAGGATCCGAACGCCCGATCATCGCCAAGGGAAACGCAGGAATTCCGCAATATGTGGACGGTCATATCCACTATGACGGCACGCCTGAACTGATGGCCGACTACGCCGTTCTCGCCCGCGATTGTGGCGCCAAGATCATCGGCGGTTGCTGCGGCACGACGCCCGAGCACCTGAAAGCGATGCGCGAAGCGCTCGAGACCCGTCCGGCAAGCGGTACGCGCCCCACGCTAGATCAGATCTCGGACGCAATTGGTGGGTTTTCCTCTGCATCAGACGGCACAGGTGACGACGCCGATCAACCCGCGCGCCGCACCCGCCGCCGTCGAAGCTGATTGACATCATTCCCAAACTGACCGGGCGCGCGCGCAGCGCGCCCCCCTGCCCGCCGCAGGCGCCGGTCCGTTCACGGACCTAAAACAGGCTTAGCTGATCACCCTTCCGCAAGGGCGGCGCGAACAAATCACAACGCATATCCGGCAAATCCTTGACTAGCCCCAGCCGCTGACAAGCTTTCTGAAACCTCTGCTTCAAAAGCTCGGCCACCACACCACGCCCGACAAATCGCTCGCCAAACTCGGATTTATAGTCCTTCCCATCTCGCATTTCGCGCACCCGGTTCATGACACGTGCGGCGCGGTCTGGGTAATTCTCATCCAGCCAGTCCTGAAACAGCGGGGCGACCTCTCCGGGTAGACGCAGCAGGATATAGCTGGCCGCGACCGCGCCCGCATCCCGCCCGGCCTGCAAGATCGGTTCTAGCTCGTGATCCGTCAGGCCCGGCACGATGGGAGAGGCCATGATCCGCACCGGCACTCCGGCATCCGATAGGTTCTGGATCATCCTCAACCGCCGCACCGGGCTGGGCACGCGGGGTTCCATCTTGCGGGACAGATCGGCTTGTAGACTTGTGACCGAGATCCCCACCTGCGCCAGCCCCTTGGCCGCCATCCGCGACAGGATATCCAGATCCCGTTCAATCAGCGTGCCCTTGGTGATGATCAGAACCGGGTGCTGAAACGCCTCCAGCACCTCAAGCACCTGCCGCATGATCCGGTATTGCCCTTCAATCGGCTGATACGGGTCGGTATTTGTTCCGAGCGCCAACGGGGCCACCTGATAGGCCTTCCGCCGCAGTTCGCGTTCCAATTGTGTAGCCGCATCCGGACGCGCAATCAGCCGGGTTTCAAAATCCAGCCCTGCGGAATACCCCAGCCACGCATGGGTCGGCCGCGCATAGCAATAGATGCAGCCGTGTTCGCAGCCCCGATACGGGTTCAACGAGCGGTCAAACGCCAGATCGGGCGAACTGTTTCGGGTAATAACCGACCTTGGCCGTTCAATCGAAACCTCGGTTCGGAACGGCGGCAGAGGCTCTTCTGTCCAGCCATCATCGACACGTTCACGCTGAAATTCCTCGAATCGACCAGTGCTGTTCGAGCCCGCCCCACGTCCGCGACGGCAATCTGCATCAATTCTGTCGGAACCCATCTTTTCCATAGGACCAAAATAGGAACATTTGCAGAACAATCAAATGATATTCACAATCATGGCGCGGAATATTCATTTGCCTTCAGGTCGGTGAAAGGGCACTCCATGTCGCAAATTGTCCAGACCTAAAGCGCCAAGATGTCGCATTAGGGGATATGAAATAGACCTTTAGCCAGGGAAAGACGCACATGTCTGATCAAGAAGAAGATATCATCCTGAGCGAACTCAATGATGAAGAGTTGGTGCAGCAGATGCATGACGACCTGTATGACGGTCTCGCTGAAGAGATCGAAGAAGGCGTCAATATCCTGTTGGAACGTGGCTGGCAGCCCTACAATGTCCTGACCGATGCACTGGTTGGCGGCATGACCATCGTGGGCGTCGACTTCCGTGACGGCATCCTGTTCGTGCCCGAAGTTCTTCTGGCCGCAAACGCCATGAAAACCGGCATGGCCATCCTGAAGCCCCTGCTGGCCGAAACCGGCGCACCGCGCATGGGTAAGATGGTGATCGGCACCGTAAAGGGCGACATCCACGACATCGGCAAGAACCTTGTGTCGATGATGATGGAAGGCGCCGGGTTCGAGGTCGTAGACATCGGCATCAACAACGCGGTCGAGGCCTATCTGGAAGCTCTAGAAAAAGAAGAGCCCGATATCCTTGGCATGTCGGCCCTGCTGACCACTACCATGCCCTACATGAAAGTGGTGATCGACACGCTGGTCGAAAAAGGCATCCGCGACGACTATACCGTTCTGGTTGGCGGCGCGCCCCTGAACGAAGAGTTCGGCAAGGCGATTGGTGCTGACAGCTATTGCCGTGATGCGGCTGTGGCCGTTGAAACCGCCAAGGAATACATGGCCAGCAAGCACAACCAGCTGGCCGCGCACTGATCCCGATGCGGGTTTAGTCCGAGAATTTGGGCCTCGCCATCTGGCGGGGCCTTTTCTTTTTCCCCACCCGCCCCCAGATTGATCCTATGAGCAAAACACGTTTCATCTTTCTGATCACGATGGTGATTGCCGCTGGCGGGCTAACGGTTCTTGTTGCCGGATGGGCAGCTACTGCGGGGCAGTTAAACGGGCAGCTTGCCATGGCATTGCTGCCGCTTGTGATGCTGGCGTCCATTGCGTGGCGCGCCTTGAGTGCAGGACGGGACGACTGATGCTGAATGACGACGCGCTTACCCATGATGGGCTTGATGTGACCCAAGGCTCGGGATCGGTTCTGATCTTGGCCTGTGGCGCCTTGGCAAACGAAATCTTGGCGCTCATCCGCTTAAACGGCTGGGATCACATGAGCCTGACCTGCCTGCCCGCAATCCTGCACAATTCACCCGAGAAGATTCCCGACGCAGTACGTGCTGCCGTGGGCAAGCATCGCGACGGTTATGACCACGTCTTTTTGGCTTATGCGGATTGCGGCACCGGCGGTCAACTTGACGCGCTGTGTGAAGAGTTGGGGATCAAAATGATCCGCGGTCCCCATTGCTATTCGTTCTTTGAAGGCAATGATGCATTCAGCGCGCGCGCTGAAGGCGAGATCGACGTATTCTATCTGACAGATTTTCTGGCGCGTGGGTTTGAGAGTTTCATCGTCAAACCGCTTGGATTAGATCGCCACCCGCAGCTGCGCGACATGTATTTTGGGCATTACACCAAGGTGATGTATCTGGCGCAAACCGACAATCCCGAACTAGACAAGATGGCCGAAGCCGCCGCCGAACGGCTTGGGTTGGCCTATGAACGCCGATTTACTGGCTATGGTGATCTCGCAACTGCGCTGGGTGGGCTCACGTCGCGAGCCTGAGGGGCTCTGCCCCCGCGCCTACGGCGCTCCCCCGGGATACTTCAAACAAGAAAAAGGGGATCAGGCCGCTTCTGACGCGTATTGGCGGATTCGCTCGACCATCGCGCGCAGCCCATTTGAACGTTGCGAGGACAGGTGTTCGTTCAGACCGAGGCGGGCCAGTTCAGCAGGGGCGTCAACCTTGGAAACCTCGGACAATGGCAGATCGGTGTAAAGCGCAGACAGTACCGCGATCAAGCCCTTCACAATCATCGCGTCACTGTCGCCTGCAAAGCTGAACTTGCCATCGGTGATTTCTGGGTGCAGCCAAACCTGGCTGGCGCAGCCTTCAACCTTGGTGGCTGGCACTTTCAGGGCTGGATCCATATCAGGCAGAGATTTTCCCATGTCGATCACAGTGGCATAGCGATCTTCCCAGTCATCCAGGAAGGCAAAATCCTCGACAATCTCTTCAAATGCAGGGCTGGCCATGGGGGATCCTTTCCTCGTTTTGGCATGACCTAAGCGTTGCGCGGCCAAAGGTCCAGCCTTGGTGCGGATTGCTGTCTTTTCAAAGGCGCTTACATGAGCTAACCCTTTGGGCATAGATAAAGGAGCCGACATGATTTTCCGCCAATTTGCTGCCCCTGCCCTGCTGACCGCATCTTTGCTGGCGTTGACGGCCTGCGGTGGAAGTGCAAGCCTCAATCCCTTTGGCTGGTTCAGCTCTAACGGCGTCGAAGAAATTGCGCTGATCCCCGAAGGCGGTTTTCTTGAGGATCAGGACTCGCGCGGTCTGGTCACCGAGGTGATTGAGCTTGAGGTTCTCCGCGCCCAAGGTGGGGCCATCATTCGCGCAAAAGGCCTACCTCCGCGCCTTGGCTATTGGGATGCCGAACTGGTGCCCGAGAATTTCGAACGGGCGGAAAATGGCGTTCTGACCTATATGTTCCGGATCACCGAGCCCTATTATCGCACCCAGACCGGGCGCCCGAAACAGCGCGAGGTGTATGTGGGTCACTTCGTGTCGGACATCAAGCTTCAGGGCGTGCGTACGATCCGCGTTGTTGGTGCGAACACCAGCCGTTCGGCGCGCCGCTAAGTCTTTCTTAGACTTCAAAAACTTCGACGCGTTGCCCCTTGGCGGCCAGCGCCAGTTTGCCTTCGCACAGGCGCAGTGCATCGTCTCCGAAAACCTCGGCCCGCCAGCCAGTCAGAGCAACCACATCGCGTTTTCCCGCGGCCAGTGCGTCCAGATCAGCCGCCGAGGCGATCAGTTTCTGCGCAACTTTTTCCTGCTCGCAGCGCGCTTTCAGAAGGACGCGCAGAAGGTCGGCCAAGGCCGGGTTCACCTGCAATTTCTCTTTCGAGCGATCGGGGGCTTTGGGCAGCTGATCCTGCGGCAGTTCCAGCCCCATGGCGATGGCGCGCAGGATTTCTTCGGCCACCTCCCCTTTGCGCGCCTCGCGCAAAAGCAAGCGCGAGCGGCCAAGTTCCTGAATGCTACGCGGCTTGGTGGAAGCCAGCTCCAACAACGCATCGTCTTTCATCACCCGATTGCGGGGAATATTGCGTGATTGTGCATAGGCCTCGCGGAAGCGCGCAAGTTCCTTTGCCACACCCAGAAAACGGCCCGAATTGGTGCGCGTTTTCAAACGCTTCCACGCGTCTTCCGGGTGGATCGTATAGGTCTCGGGGGAGGTCAGACTGGTCAGCTCTTCCTGCACCCAATGGGCGCGGCCCGATTTGTCCAGCTCGTTCGATAGGTATTCGTAGATGCCGCGCAGATGGGTCACATCCCCTAGCGCATATTTCTTTTGGGCATCGGTCAGCGGGCGGCGCGACCAATCGGTGAAGCGGCTGGATTTGTCCAACTGCGCCCGTTCGATCTTGCGCACCAAGGTTTCATAGCCGACCTGATCGCCAAAGCCGCAGACCATCGCAGCGACCTGTGTGTCGAACAGCGGGCGCGGGAACACGCCGGCCTCGACGAAGAAGATTTCCAAATCCTGACGGGCGGCGTGGAACACTTTGACGACACGCTCATCGCGAAACAGTTCGTAAAGCGGCTCCAGTGACAGGCCATCCACCAACGGGTCCACCAGCACCGCGTCCTGTTCGTCATTGCCCGGCACGGCCAGCTGGATCAGGCAGAGTTTGGAGTAATAGGTGCGCTCGCGCAGGAACTCGGTATCAACGGTCACATAAGGGTGCGAGGTGGCGCGGATACAAAATTCTTCCAGGGCCTCGGTGGTCGTGATCGTGATCATATAATTCTACCTGCTTTTTACCGTACCAGATACGGGTTTCGCCCGGGTTTAAGGGGAAATGCCATGAAAGGGAAGTCTTGCACAAAGATGCCGTAGGACTGCGGCTTTAGGGCAGCAGGATCGGGGTTTTGTCCCCTTCCGCAAAGCGGCGCAAGACGGCTGGGTACAGCTTGTGTTCTTGCACCAGAACCCGCGCGGCCAGCGTGTCCGCCGTGTCGCCCGCTTCGACCGGCACACGTGCCTGTCCAAGGATCGGGCCACCATCCAGTTCCGCTGTGACCTCGTGCACGGAACACCCAGCCTCGGCGTCACCCGCATCCAGCGCACGCTGGTGGGTGTGCAGGCCCTTGTACTTCGGCAAAAGCGAGGGGTGGATGTTCAGGCAGCGTCCGGCCCAATGACCCGTAAAGCCTTCCGTTAGGATGCGCATGAAGCCAGCCAGACAGATGATGTCGGGATTGGCAGCGTCCAACACGGCATTCAGAGCCGCCTCAAACCCTTCGCGGTCGCCTTTGAAGTCGCGGTGATCCACGACGGCGGTGGGAATACCCATCGCCTTTGCCTTGGCCAAGCCGCCCGCGTCCGGCACATTGGACAGCACAAGGCAGGGACGTCCCGGGTGATCGCCAGTCATGGAGTCTGCCAGCGTCACCATGTTCGAGCCGCCGCCTGAAATCAGGATGGCGACCCGTTTCTTGGCGGCGTCGCTCACGCGAGCGATCCCAGATAGCTGACGCCTTCGCCCGTCTGAATACGGCCCAGCTGGGTCACGGTCTCGCCTGCTTTGGTCAGCAGATCGGTCAGCGACTGCGCGGCCTGCGCGTCAACCACCAGCACCATGCCCTGGCCCGAGTTGAAGGTCTTCAGCATTTCGGCTTCGGACATCTGTCCGGTTTCGGCCAGCCATTTGAAGACGGGCGGCAGGTCCCATGCGTCCAGATCGACCAGAGCACCCAGCCCTTCGGGCAGAACGCGCGGCAGGTTTTCGGTCAGGCCACCGCCGGTAATGTGGGCCAGCGCATGCACGCCTCCTGCCCGCACCGCTTCCAGCGCCTGACGAACGTACAGGCGAGTCGGCGCCAACAGAGCTTCACCGAGCGAGATGTCGGCATCCCACGGGCAGTCTGCGTTCCAGCCAAGACCCGAGACCTCGACCAGTTTACGAACCAGCGAATAGCCATTCGAATGCACACCATCCGAGGCCAATCCCAGCAGAATATCACCGTCTTTGACACCTTTGGGCAGGTCTGTGCCACGCTCCATCGCGCCAACCGAGAATCCAGCCAGATCAAAATCACCGTCTTCGTACATGCCCGGCATTTCAGCGGTTTCGCCACCGATCAGCGCACAGCCCGACAGCTCACAGCCCTTGGCGATGCCTTCGATGATCCGTGCGGCCTTGTCCGTTTCCAAACGGCCCGTCGCGAAATAATCGAGGAAGAACAGAGGCTCCGCGCCCTGACACACAAGGTCGTTCACGCACATGGCCACAAGATCGATGCCGATCGTGTCCACGTTACCGGTGTCAATCGCGATGCGCAGCTTGGTGCCCACGCCATCGGTGGCCGAGACCAGAACCGGATCCTTGAAGCCCGCGCCCTTCAGATCAAACAGCGCGCCGAAGCCGCCAAGCCCGGCCATGACGCCCGGACGGTTGGTGCGTTTGGCTGCTGGCTTGATGCGCTCAACCAGCGCGTTGCCCGCGTCGATATCCACGCCTGCGTCTGCGTATGTGATGCCCTTGGATGCGTCGCTCATGTCTGTCCCCCATGGTGGCTGTGGTCGCGCGGCAAATTTTCTGCGCCTGCGATAGCGTAAGGGGCAGAAAGAGTCTACGGCTTGCTTGACCCCACCGACCAGTTTGCTAGCAATGGCGCCACCAAGAGTAACAGTGGGCCTGTAGCTCAATTGGTTAGAGCAGAGCGCTCATAACGCTTTGGTTGCGGGTTCAAGTCCTGCCGGGCCTACCAGTTTCCCAATATTTTGTTTTGAAAACTCCTAGGGATTTGCTGATGCCACATCGGCCGCACATAGCTGCTGTTGGCAGGTTAGAGCCCCAAGCAACCGGTATCTGAACAATACCCACTCCACGCACTTGCCTTTAGGTGTAATCCGTTTATGAACGTGTCGTCGATTGTCCTTTGGGAAATACTGCGATGCGAATGCGTGATACGTTCATTAAACCAATGCATCCTGAAGGCTTCAAGTTTGTCGCCATTTTTGCCGCCATCACAGTTGTCCTGTTCCTGATTTCTAACCTGATGGGTTGGATCGGTGTGGGTCTTACAATCTGGTGCTATTACTTCTTTCGCGATCCCGAGCGCATACCGCCGGAGAAAGAAGGCCTGATCGTCAGTCCAGCTGATGGCATTGTCTCTCTGATCGAACAAGCTGTTCCACCTCAGGAACTTGGGATGCCAGATGCGCCGCTTACCCGCGTGAGCGTGTTCATGAGTGTATTTAACTGCCATGTAAATCGAACGCCCATCGAAGGTGAGATTACTGCAATCGCCTATCGCCCTGGTAAGTTCTTCAATGCTTCGCTGGACAAAGCCAGCGCAGACAATGAACGAAACAGCCTGCGCATCCGGATGGCAAACGGTCAGGATCTTGCGGTGGTACAGATTGCCGGCCTCGTGGCACGGCGCATTGTCTGCTTTGTGAAGCCGGGAGACAGGATGCAGACCGCCGAGAGATTTGGGTTAATCCGGTTCGGGTCACGGCTTGATGTTTATTTGCCAGACGATGTGGAGCCGCTGGTCCGCGTTGGGCAAACGATGATCGCAGGTGAAACCGTTCTGGCGGAACTTAATTTGTCGGATGACCGGTAAATCAGATTGATGGCGGACCCTCTCGACAAAAAGGAAAAAGAGCTCTCGCTTCTTCAGCTGTTACCAAATGTACTAACCATAACAGCGATCTGCGCCGGTTTGACATCCATCAAATTTGGCGTTCAAGGCAACTATACCCTCGCAGTGCAGCTTGTGATGGCAGCCTGTATTCTGGATGGGCTGGACGGGCGGATTGCGCGGCTTCTTGGTTCCGACAGCAAAATGGGCGCGGAACTTGATTCACTTGCTGATTTCCTGAATTTCGGAGTAGCACCGCCTCTCATAATCTACTTCTGGGGATTGCAGGAATTTCCCAGTGCAGGCTGGATTTTCGTGCTGGTATTCTCGGCTTGTTGCGTCATACGGCTGGCCCGCTTTAACGTCGGCAGCAAATCCGAAGACGCAACACTTGAGAGCTCTTATTTTCAAGGCGTACCAGCACCGGCAGGTGCGTTGCTGGTCATGTTGCCAATGTATCTGTCTTTTGCGTTTACAGATGCGCCTTTGCCGAACGCCATTGCGATCTGCATCTACATGGCCTTCATTGGCCTTCTTCTCATCAGCCGTATTCCAACTTGGTCATTCAAAACCACCAAGATTTCACGAGGGAATGTGAAATACTTTCTGGTCGGAGTCGCCATTGCAGGGGCAGCGCTTCTGACCTTCGCTTGGGTCACACTGATCGTGCTGTGCCTCGGTTATGTTGCGATGGTCATATGGGCGTGGCTTGAAAAAGATTTTCTGCCAAATCGATAAGGATCTGACATGGACATCAAAGCTGTTCAAGCATCCTATGCCCGCTGGGCCCCCGTTTATGACAAGACATTCGGAGCCATCACCAACGCTGGTAGAAGGCGCGCGGTGGACTACATCAACAACCGGGGCGGAAACATCCTTGAAGTGGGTGTGGGCACCGGCCTATCGCTTGCGCACTACAGCCCCGCGATGAAGGTGACCGGGATCGATTTCAGCGAAGAGATGCTTCAAAAAGCCCGCGACAAGGTGCAGGCCTTGGGGCTCGGCCAAGTTAAAGAGTTGCGTCAGATGGATGCACGCGAGCTCGATTTTCCGGACAACCACTTTGATACGATTGCAGCGATGCATGTATTGTCTGTCGTACCAGAGCCGGAAAAGGTAATGGCCGAGATCGCGCGCGTATGCAAACCGGGCGGCAAAATCGTGATAACCAATCATTTTCAACGAAGCAAAGGGGCCATAGCGTCACTGGAACGACTCATTGCGCCATTCGCAAACACCATCGGCTGGCACTCGGACTTCGAGATCGAGACAGTGTTGCACGAAGAAACCCTGACACTCGAAGAACAAAGGTCTCTCCCGCCTCTGGGGATGATGACCTTTTTGGTCCTTCAGAAAGCGGCGACCGAATAACTTAGCGCCGCGGCCGTATTCGTTGCGTTTCGTAGCGCTTCAGATGTAGCAATTCGAGGGTGGTTTCGCCCGCGATGATCTTACGCGTGCCAACTCCCCGTTGACCTCCTTTGACAGCGTACATAGCCGATGCAGCCTCGCTCACGACGCATAGCTACAGCCCTCGTCATCCAAGATGGCCTTCAGTTCGGCCATATGGCGATCCCCCTGTTCGGGGTAAGTCTCAAGTTCCTGCGCTGTCTTTTCCGCGATCTCGTCTGACAGCACCCGCAAGGGCTGGCCGGTTTGCAGGGCGCGGATATAGGTCTCGGCGGCACGCTCGAAATAGTAGAGCCGGTTGAACGTGTCCGCGACGCTGTCTCCGATCACCAGAACGCCGTGATTACCCATGATCATGACCTTCACCTTGGGGTCGGTCAGAAGCGCGGCACAGCGCGCGCCCTCGTCCTCGAACGCAAGTCCGCCATAGCCGTCGTCAATCACATAGCGGTTGTAGAAGGTCGCGCAGTTCTGATCGATGGGCGGCAGGTTGCTGTCGGCCAAGGACGCCAGAACCGTCGCGTGGATCGAGTGCACATGCATCACGCAACGCGCGTGTGGGCAGTGGCGATGGACGCCGCCATGCAGACCCCACGCGGTCGGGTCCGGCGCATCCGGGCGGTCCATCGTGCTGGGATCATCCGCGTCGATCTCGAGCAGGTCCGAAGCCCGGATCCGCGCGAAATGCATCTGGTTCGGGTTCATCAGAAACTTCGTACCGCTGTCGTTCACCGCAAGGCTGAAATGGTTCGCCACGCCCTCGTGCATATTCAGGCGTGCGGTCCAGCGAAACGCCGCCGCCATATCAACACGTTCATTCCAGTGCGAAATATTGGGAGTAGTGGCGGTCATGGGGGCTCCTTTCGATTTGGTCCAGAAGACAGGTCAATTCGCGCCGTGTCGAGCCTATTTGCGACCAGCTTAAAGCGGCAAAACCAGTTCGACCTTCAAACCACCCAGATCAGCACTTTCGCCCAAGCGCAAATGCCCGCCATGTCCGCGCGCAATGTCGCTGGCGATGGACAGCCCCAAGCCCACGCCGGATCCCTTGTTCTGATTGCGGGATTTGTCCAGACGCGCGAAGGGTTTCAACGCCTCTTCGCGGTCTTCAACCGCAATACCCGGCCCATCATCTTCGACAACAAACCGCAAATCCCCCCGGCCCTGCAGCAAAGACAGGCGCGCGCGCATTCCATAGCGTGTGGCATTTCCCAGCAAATTGTCCAACGCCCGCTCCAGCGAGGCGCGCCTGAGCGGGCGCTCGCCGGGATCTGCCACCTCGCCCAGCGTGACATCCATCCCCGCACGCTGCGCATTCTCTGCCAGGTGATGTATCAGTTCGACAGGGTCCACCTGCTCGGGCGCATCCTCAAGCGCATCCGCCCGCGCGAATCCCAGAAAACCATCGACCAGACGCTCCATGTCATCCACATCCCGCTCAAGATCCTCGCGCGCCTCGTCCTCGAGCATCGAGAGCCCAAGGCGTAACCGCGTCAGAGGCGTTCGCAAATCATGGCTCACCCCGGACAACATCAGGGTGCGCTGTTCAATCTGGCGATCAATGCGGGATCGCATATCCAAAAAGGCTTTACCCGCCGCACGCACCTCGGTTGCGCCTGCCAAACGGTAGGGCAGCACCTGCCCTTTCCCGAAGGCTTCAGCCGCGCGCGCCAAACGGCGGATCGGTCGCAGCTGATTTCGCAAAAACGTGTAAGCGATCAGGGTCATCAGGAACCCGGTGACCACCATCAACACCAGCAATTGATGCGGGTTCGTCGCCGAGACACGGTCCCGGTCCAGCACAACTCGCAAAATGCCAAAATTCGTGTCAGTCGCCAGTGTCACCACCGAACGGTCGCTGATCAGGTCCACTCCGACCAGACCCAGCAATCCTTGTTCCAACGTGCGTTCAACCCGCAACCCGGTAAAATCGGAAAACCGCCGCTGTGTATCTATGGGATCGGCAGGCAGCGCGACCCGTGTATTCAGCGGTCCGGCTATTTTATTGGCTTCTGAAAGCGCCTGATCAACGGTTTCGGACGCGTTGACCTGACTGACAATCAACGACACCTCGGCCACCACTGCCTCGGTCATCTGGACGGTAATCCGATTAAAATGACGCTGAATGAACACGACCGACACCACCAATTGCAGCGCGACGATCGGCACGATCAGAATCAACGCTGCCCGCCCATACAGCCCGCGTGGCATGAACTGCTTCAGCCATGCGAAATCACGCCAATTGGCGCCTTGGGTGCGGTTCGTCTGCGACATGGCCCGACCCTATGACGCGGCGACGCGCTTGCCAAGCGAAGGGTGCAACGTCAGGAAGGTGAAAACACAGAGAAAGGACAGCTGATGGTATCCGATCCCGAAACGCGCCCAGCCGCAGGTATCATGCAGCAGATGGAGCCCGGTATCCGCCGGATCATCGCGCCCAATCCATCGCCCATGACATATTGGGGCACCAACACTTTTGTTCTGGGCGAAGGCGACGTTGCGTTGATCGATCCGGGCCCCGCGGACGCCACACATATGCAGGCCATTCTGGATGGCTTAAAGCCCGGCGAACGGATCGCGCAGATCCTTGTGACCCATGCCCATCTGGACCACTCTCCGCTCGCCCGGCCCCTGTCTGATGCCACCGGTGCCCCAGTCATTGCATTCGGCGACGCCATGGCTGGCCGAAGCGCGGTCATGCACGACCTTGTGGCCCGTGGATTGTCGTCCGGAGGCGAAGGTGTGGATGCCAGCTTTACCTGTGACATAGCCCTGTCGGATGGCGAGGTGTTCTCGGCAGGCGGGCTGCAAGTCGAAACGATCTGGACCCCCGGCCATTTTGCCAATCATATCAGCTTTGCAACCCAAGACGTTGTTTTCACGGGGGATCACATCATGGCTTGGGCCAGCTCACTGGTCTCCCCCCCCGATGGCGACCTGACCGCGTTCATGGCCTCCTGCCGCAAGCTCGCCGCCCGCCAGGACCGCGTTTACTATCCCGCACATGGCGACAGAATCGACACCCCCGCCGAGCGTCTAAACTGGTTGATCAACCACCGCCTGACCCGCGAGGCCGAGATTATGGCCACCCTGACCCGCCTGAAAGACGCCACCGTCCCCGCCCTGACCCGCGAAATCTATACCGAAACACCCAACGCCCTGATCCCCGCCGCCGAGCGTAATGTCTTTGCCCACTTGATCGATCTGGCCACCCGCGAAATCGTCACCGCCACCCCCCAATTAGAGGCCAACGCAATTTTTCGAATGAAGGGCGAAAAAAAGTAATTTCGCCTCTTGCGGCCCTGAATCGCGCTGGCTATAAGCCCCCCATGTTCCGGCGTAGCTCAGCGGTAGAGCAGTTGACTGTTAATCAATTGGTCGTAGGTTCGATCCCTACCGCCGGAGCCATAGAAAGCCCTTAAGGTCAAAGCCTTAAGGGCTTTTTTGGTTTCTAGGACAGTAAGAAATAAGAGCTTATACCGGGAAGTTGATCGGTCCCCCGTTATTGCGGGAATTATGTGCCCGTATCCTCTAAAGCACATCCAAAGATGTTTTCACCCGGTCCATGACAATTGAGGTTTTGAACCGGCTGATATTGGACGCGTCAAAGAAATGCTCTTGGGTAAAGGCCTCGTATTCCTTGATATCGCGCACCGACAGGATCAGCAGGAAATCCGCCTCGCCCGTGGTGTAATAGCATTGCTGCACCGACGGTGCGGTGCGCATCCTCTTCTTGAATTCCTCAAGCTGCTGGCGATTCTCGCGTTCTAGTATGACCTCGACGATTACGGTCAGATCCCGATCAAGTTTTTTTGGCGAAAGCACAGCGATTTCGCGCTCGATCACACCGGTTTCTTTCAGCTTTTTCAAACGCTTCTGGACGGCAGCTGGGGACAGGCCGACGCGTTCGCTGAGGGTTTCGGCGGTCAGGCGAGCATTCTCTTGCACCAGCCGCAGAATATGAAGGTCCTTGTCATCCATGATCTGAAAATCATCGTAATTGGCGTTTTATGCAATCAATTTCAGACAGCTTTCGAAAAACTAAGACGTATACAGCCCTTCCAGACCCGCTAGGATACCCTCAAGACAAATGGGAGGATTGCGTGGATCATTTGACCCAGATGCGGCGACAGTTTCACCGCCGACCGGAATTGGGCTTTCAGGAAGAACACACCAAGGCGCGGGTGGCAGAGCATCTGCGCAGCCTCGGGATCGAGGTGCATGAAGGTGTTGGTGTTGTCGGTGTCTTGCGCAAGGGCACGGGCAACCGCGCCATCGGGCTACGCGCCGATATGGATGCGCTTCCGATCTTGGAAACCAGCACTCATGACTACCCGTCCGAGACGGCTGGCGTAATGCATGCCTGCGGACATGACGGGCACATGACCATGCTGTTGGGGGCGGCTGAGCGGCTGACGAAAGATGCCGAGTTCGACGGCACCGTCGTCTTCCTGTTCCAACCGAACGAGGAACACGGGCTGGGTGCGCAGGCGATGATTGACGAGGGTGTTCTGAAGCAGTTCCCGGTGGATGAGGTCTTTGCCATTCACAACCTGCCCGGTGCGCCGGTGGGTCAGATCTCGACCCGGCCCGGTTTGATCTGTAGCAGCGAAAGCTTGTTCGAGATCACCATCCACGGTCAGGGCGGCCATGCCTCGATGCCTCAGGTCGGTGTGGATGCGATCACAGTCGGGGCCGAACTGGTCACGGCCCTGCAAACCATCGTGGCGCGCAAGCTGGCACCGGGGGCGGGCGTCGTGGTCTCGGTAACGGAATTCGTGACTGACGGGCAGCGTAATGTATTGCCGGGTCAGGCGGTGTTGAAAGGCGATGTCCGCGCCCGCGCGCCCGCGGATCGTCTGGCCGTCGAGCGCTTCATGCGCCAGATCACTGATGGTGTGGCGGCTGCACATGGGGTGACGGCGACAGTCCAGTTCCAGACCGAGTTCATCGAAACCATCAATGCCGACGGCCCGACAGAGGCCGTGTGTCGCGCGGCCAAAGCCGCCGGGTGCGACGTCATCCCTGACCGTCAACCAATGAGCTTCTCGGAAGATTTCGCCCATTTCGCAGCGGCTGTTCCGGGCTGCTTCCTGCTTCTAGGCAACGGCACTGAAGGTGCGCATGGCCAACCCCTGCATGCCTCGGACTATGACTTCAACGACGCGCTGTTGCCCATCGGGGCCGCGTTCTGGACCCAACTTGTGCAGGACCGCCTGCCCCCTCGAAAGGACTGATCATGAAGGATATTTTCAGCACGGCGACCCTGCACCACACGGCAGGTTCCCCTGGCCCATCTAAAGCTGCGTTTCGCGTTCTGTCCGAACAGGATTTCGCAAACGCCTGTAATGAGATCATGGCATGGGACGGCTATGACGCCACGCCGCTGGTGTCTCTGGCCGGGTTGGCTGATGCGCTGGGCGTGGCGCGGATCGACTATAAACACGAAGGCCCGCGGTTCGGGCTGGGCAGCTTCAAGGCGCTTGGTGGTTCCTACGCGGCGCTACGTGTGTTGCAGCGCGAGTTGAGCGCACAATTGGGCCGAGACGTGAGCTTGGAAGAAATCCGCAATGGCGAGCACCGTGACGCGTGTGGCCAGATCACGCTGGTGTCGGCCACCGATGGCAACCACGGGCGGTCTTTGGCGTGGGGTTGTCAACGGTTCGGCGCGCCTTGCCGCATCTACATCCATGCCGAAGTCAGCGAGGGCCGCGCGGAAGCCATGCGCGATCTGGGCGCCGAGGTGATCCGCATCGACGGTGATTACGATGCGTCCGTCCTTTTGGCGAAAACCGAAGCCGATGAAAACGGCTGGTTCGTCGTCTCCGACACCTCGTGGGAGGGCTATACCGAGCCACCCCGCGACGTGATGGCCGGCTATGGCGTGATGACCCGAGAGGTCTGCGAAACCCTAGCAGACGCGCCCACCCATGTGTTCCTGCAAGGCGGCGTGGGCGGGCTTGCGGCTTCGGTCGCGGCGGGCTTGCGGCAGTTCTATAAGGACGCCTCGCCCCGTGTGGTCATCGTCGAACCCGATTTGGCGGCGTGTCTGTTTGACAGCGCAAAAGCGGGCAAAGCCACCACCTTCGCGATCGAAGAAGAAACCATCATGGCAGGGCTGTCCTGCGGCGAACCCTCGGAAATGGCATGGGAAATCCTGTCGGAAGAGGCAGCAGACTTTCTGACCATTCCCGACAGCATCGTGGCCCCCACCGTGCGCCTGTTGGCCAATGCAGAAACCGGGGACGAAGTGGTCGAGGCTGGGGAAAGCGCCGTGGCCGGGCTGGCCGCGGTGATTGCGGCCCGTCAGAGTTCGGCGCTGTCCAACACACTGGGGCTGGACGCAACCTCGCGCGTGTTGCTGATCGGATCCGAAGGTGTGACCGATCCGGCGATCTTTGACGCGATCATGGCCGGGGCTGACCATGTCTAAGGCACAACACGCCCCCGCGCGGGGCTTTCCCGAGGCCGAGTTCGCCACACGCAGCGAAAAAGTGCAGGCCCTGATGGCACAGCAGGGTCTGGACGGGCTGCTTTTGCTGACCGAACCCGAAGTCCGCTATTTCAGTGGCTTTCACACGCTGTTCTGGCAAAGTCCCACACGCCCGTGGTTTCTGTACGTTCCGGCCCAAGGCAAACCCATCGCGATCATCCCGGAAATCGGCGCGGAACTGATGCGTCAGACATGGATCGACGATATCCGCACGTGGAGCGCCCCTGCCCCGGAAGATGACGGGATCAGCCTGCTGATTGAGCTTCTGTCCCCGTTGTCCGCATCTGGTGCCCGTTTAGGAGTGCTGAAGGGACATGAAACCAGCCTGCGCATGCCACTGGGCGACTATGAGCGGCTGATGACCGCCTTGCCCGGCCTGAAGGTCGAGGATGCCACTGGTCTTGTCCGCGCCCTACGCATGGTCAAATCCGACGCCGAGATCGAGAAGCTCGCGCATATCTGCGCCATCGGCTCGCGCACATTCGATGCGGTGCCGAAAATCGCGCAGGAAGGCATGCCCTTCGAAAACCTGTTCCGCCAATTCCGCCGCGAGGCGCTGGCGCAGGGTGCCGATGATGTGCCTTATCTGGTCGGCGGTGCTGATCAAGGTGGCTATCACGACGTGATTTCGCCGCCCTCACCCCGGCCATTGCGGCGCGGGGACATCTTCATGCTGGACACCGGTGCCACGTGGGACGGGTATTACTGTGACTTCGACCGAAACTGGGCCGTTGGACAAGCGGACGATGCCTCGCGCCGCGCCTATGATGTGCTCTGGCGCGCGACCGAAGCCGGGATCGCAGCCGCCCGCCCCGGCACCACCTGCCGCGAGCTGTTCCAAACCATGCAATCCGTGATTGCCGAGCTGGACGATCAAGGCGGTGATGTCGGGCGACTTGGACACGGGCTGGGTATGCAGTTGACCGAATGGCCCTCGCACGCCGCATTTGATGACACGGTGATCGAGGAAAACATGGTGCTAACGCTGGAACCCTCGCTTTCCTATGGCGATGGGCGCATCATGGTACACGAGGAAAACATCGTGGTGCGGGCGGAGGGCGCGAAGCTGTTGACCACCCGCGCCGCACCCGAATTGCCGGTGATCTGAGGACCCTATGCTGAAGCTTGAGTTTGACACGGACGACGGGATCGGAACGCGCGCCAATCTGGGCATGATCGTTCTGGAAACCGACGAAACGCTAGAGGCCGAGTTCGCCCGCATGGCGGATTTTGAGGGCGTCGCGCGCTATCACAGCCGGATCCCGATGGTCAGCGAGATACGCGCAGACACACTGGCGCGGATGCTGGATGACATGCCGGCCTCGGCAACATTGTTTCCATCGTCATTAGACTTCGACGTGATCGGGTATGGCTGCACCTCGGCCTCGACCGTGATTGGGTCAGACAAGGTCGCGGCAGCGATCCAAAGTGTGCGCCCCGGGGCGAAAGTGACGGACCCTCTTGCCGCACTGATCGCTGCAAGCACATCCTTGGGCGCAAAAAATCTTGGCTTCATAACGCCTTACATCCCGGATGTGTCCCTGAAGATGCGTGAAAAGCTCGAGGATGCAGGCTTTCACATTACTGCCGGTGGATCATTCGAAGAAGGTGATGATCGCGTGGTCGCGCGGATCACCGAAGACGCCATTCATCATGCTGCACATCAGGTTTTTGCGTCCGCACCCGCGGACACCCCCTGCGACGCCTTGGTGATTTCCTGCACTAATCTGCGCTGCCTGAACATCATCCCGCGCCTCGAAGCCGAGCTTGGCATCCCGGTCCTGTCCAGCAACACGGCGCTTGTGTGGCACATGCTGCGTCTTGCCGGGATCACAGACGAGCTGCCCGATATCTGCCGCCTGTTCGGTACGCAGCTATCCACCTGAGCCCCCCACCGCGTGCACAGCGAAAAGCTGCCGACCCCGTGTTTCCGGTGGTGCTTCGCCCTGCGACGGGCTAGGCTTTGGCCATTGGGGATATTGTGCTGCTCACAAGGGAACTGGGTTTGAGAACGTTGACTTTCGCGCCGCTGTGGCGACGGATCTGCCTTCCCGTCGCGCTGACGATTTTGGGGCAATCTGCATTGGCGCTCGACACGGTCCAGATCACGGTTCTTGGCGGCGATAGTGACCTGGAACGGACCCTCAAAGCCGCCTCTCTTGTGCAAACCGCCAAAGACGATGGCGAGGCCGACCCCCGCGACGTGATGGCCGCCGCACTGGCCGAATATGGGCGCCTGACGGAAGTGCTTTATGCCAACGGGTATTATGGCGGCGTCATTCGCATCCGCGTGGACGGGCGCGAGGCCGGGCGCATTCCCGTGTTCAACCTGCCAGCCCAGATCAGTGCGATTGAAATCACCGTGGATCCCGGTGCCCCGTTCACCTTTGGCACGGCACGGGTGGCTCCCGTGCCCCCCGGCACCAAGCTACCAGACGGGTTTCGCTCTGGCGAACGTGCAGAAAGCACGCAAATCCAAGCTGCTGCGGATGCGGCCCATCTGGCGTGGCGACAAGCAGGCCACCCCAAGGCCGATCTGACCCGTCAGAGCCTCACGGCAGATCACCGAGACCACACCCTGTCGGCGGATCTGCAGTTCTCGCCCGGCCCGAAGGCCCGGTTCGGCCGTATGACCCAGACGACGGACAGCGCCGTGCGGGCCGAACGGATCGCCCGAATTGCCGGGTTTCCAACCGGCCAAACCTATTCGCCAGAAGCGCTGGACAAGGTGGTCAATCGTCTGCGCCGCACCGGCGCATTTTCATCAGTCTCTGTGACCGAGGCTGAACGCCTGAACTCGGATGACACCTTGGACGTGGGGCTTGCCTTGGCCGACGAAAAGCCGCGTCGCTTCGGATTTGGCGCGGAACTGTCGTCGCTCGAGGGCATCGGCCTGTCCGCCTATTGGATGCACCGGAACCTCTTTGGCGGCGCGGAACGCTTCCGCGTCGAGGGTGAAATCACCGGTATCGCGGGTCAGAACAGCGGCACGGACTATCGCCTCGGCGCGCGGCTGGAACAGCCCGCGACGTTCGGTCCCGACACAACCGCCTTCGGCTATGTCAATGCCGCCTACGAGGATGAGCCCGCTTATATCTCGCGCAGCATTGATCTGGGTGCCGGGATGACGCGGATCTTCTCGGACACTTTGTCCGGCGAGATTGCCGTCGGGCTGCATTACTCCGACATCACCGACGTTTTCGGAGATCGTGACTTTTTCCAATTGACCCTCCCAATCGGCCTAACCTGGGATCGCCGCAATGACCTTCTGGATGCCACATCCGGCACCTTCCTGCGCGCCGAGGTGGCACCGTTCCTTTCCCTCAATGGCGGCGGCAGCGGGGCGCGTGCATTCGCTGATGCCCGTGCCTATCGCGGGTTGGGTGCGGGCGACCGCTTTGTGCTGGCGGGCCGGGTGCAGGCGGGCACGGTCTATTCCGACGATGTGCAAGACATCCCGCCGGAGTACTTGTTTTTCTCGGGCGGTGGTAACTCGGTCCGCGGACAGCCCTATCAATCCTTAGGCATTCCTGAAGGCATGAGCGGACTGCGCGGTGGGCGATCCTATCTGGCCCTGTCGACCGAGCTGCGCGCGTCCATCACTGACACCATCGGCGTGGTGGCCTTTGCCGATGCAGGTCACGTCAGCGATGACAGCCTGTTCGGCGGCGACGGCGATTGGCACGCGGGCGCCGGGCTTGGGCTGCGCTATAAGACGCCGATCGGGCCGCTGCGTCTGGACGTGGCCGGACCGATTTCCGGAGATACCGGCGACGGCGTGCAAGTCTATCTTGGGATAGGGCAGGCGTTCTGATGCGGATCCTTCATTTTCTTCTGCCGATGATCGCGGTGCTTACTCTACCCCTTGCGGCCCTGTCACAGACAGCGTCTCAAGATGATCGCGGCTATCTTCAGGCCTTGCTGGAAGACACTCTGTCCGACACCGGGCGCGAGATCAAAATCATCGGATTTCAAGGTGCCTTCAGCTCGGAAGCCACGGTGGACGAGATCACCGTCGCGGATAGCGAAGGGATCTGGCTCAGCCTGCGCGACCTGACCTTGACATGGACCCGAAGCGCGCTGTTGACCGGAAACGTGAAGATCGACGCGCTTGAGGCAGAAGAAATCACGCTGTCTCGCCGTCCGATCCCGGACCCCAGCCTGCCCGCCCCCGAAGCGACGGGCTTTGCCTTGCCCGAGCTGCCCGTCTCGCTGAACATCGGCTCGATCCGGGCCGCGCGGGTCCATCTTGGGGAAGAGGTGATTGGGCAAGCCGCCGAAATCTCGCTTCAGGGCTCTGCCGCGTTGGAAGCGGGCGCCGGAAATGCCGATCTGACCATCACCCGGCTGGACGGACCGACAGGTGCGTTGGCGCTGAAAGGCAGCTATGACAACACCAACCGCATCCTGTCGCTGCTTGTGTCACTTCAGGAGAGTGCGGGCGGGATGGCGGCAACTTTGCTGGGCATTCCCGGCCAGCCTGCCCTTGATTTGAACGTAGATGGCGCGGGCCCTCTGTCGGATTTCGACGCCCAGATCGCGCTGGCGACAGAAGGCCAGAACAGGCTAACCGGCAATGTCCGCCTAACCGAAAGCCCAGTTGCCTCGGCGCAGGACGTTACACCCGCATTCGACCGCCAATATGCCTTGGATCTGTCCGGCGACATCTCGCCCCTGCTCCATCCCGATTTCAAAGGTTTTTTCGGAGATGCGGTTGATGTCAGCGCGCGCGCGTCTCAGCTATCAGATGGATCGACCCGCATTGACACGCTGTCGATGCAATCCAACTCATTGGAGGTTACGGGCAATTTGAAACTTGCCCCGGATGGGTGGCCCGAGCGCATCGCTTTAACCGGGCGCATCGCGTCACCTAACGGCACGCACGTCCGCCTACCCCTGTCCGGCCCGCGCACACTGGTGTCCTCCGCCAATATAATCGTCGCCTATGACGTCACCACCGGAGACCTCTGGACCGCGCGCGCCGACCTAGCGGACTTTTCGCAAGACGACCTGAGAATTGACGCTGCCACCTTGACCGGATCGGGGCAGATGCGCGCAGGCGGGAACGGAACTGCCCCGCTCATCGACGGCGCTGTGCGGCTCGTCGCCAATTCCATTCAGCCGAAAAGCCCGGAGTTGGCCGCAGCTATCGGGGCAGATCTGAACGGCGCGCTGCAGCTCAACTGGCAAAGCGATAACGTTCTGGCGATCTCGAACCTGAAACTGGCGGGTGAAGATTATGACCTGACGGGCGGCCTGACCCTGTCGGACTTTGCTGACGGCATCGTCGCGCGCAGCGATATGTTGCACCTGACCGCTGCAGATCTTTCACGTTTTTCAGGCCTTGCAAGCACGCCCTTTTCAGGGCGCGTGACGCTTAAACTGACCGGAGAAAGCAACCTTCTGGGCGGTGCGTTTGATCTGCACCTGAATGGGCGTGGTATGGACCTGGGCGTAAATCAACCGCAACTGGACGCAGTCATCGGCGGGGAAAGCACTCTGGCAGTGCGCGCTGTACGTGACACATCTGGCACCCGGATCGATGCCTTGGAGTTGCAAACTGAGAAGGTGCAGCTAACAGCCTCAGCGGATCTGAAGACCCGTGAATCGACTGCGGACATCTCGCTGTTCCTACCCGATGCCAGCGGCGTCGATCCGAAGCTCAGCGGCCCTGCCCATATGACGGCATCCTTGCTACAAATAGGTACGGATTGGCGGGTTCAGACGGATTTCACCGGTCCGGGTGAGGCGACGCTGAACGGCACGACCCTTGTTCGCTTTATCGACGGTGTCGCGGATCAGATCGACGGCACGTTGCGCGGAGATATCGCGCAGCTGGCCCCCTATAGCGGACTGGCACAGCGCCCCCTGTCTGGCGGTCTGCGTTTTGACGCGGACGGCATGATGCGTCCCGAAAACGGTGACTTCACCCTGACTCTGGACGCCACCGCAGTATCCCTTGGCACCGGAATTGCACAGGTAGATGCGCTCTTGCGTGGTGCCAGCACCCTGACAATTGCCGCCCGGCGGGCGGGCGATGCCCCCGTGCTTCTGGATTATCTAACCCTACGCAGCGACGCGCTGTCTTTGACCGCGGAAGGAGCGCCGAGAGATGGCGGGACACACATCACGTTCCAATCGCGTCTTGCTGACCTTGGCCTAATCGCAGACGGCATCTCGGGCCCTGCCGAAGCACGGGGCAGTGCGGAACTGACAGGAGATAGCTGGCGCGTCGCGATGAATGCTACTGGACCTGCAGGTGTAAACGGTCACATCGACGGCACGGTCAGCGCAGATGGCGCACGCGCCGACCTGACCCTGTCCGGTGCCGCGCCTCTGGCATTGGCCAATCCGATGATCCGCCCCCGTCTGGCCACGGGCATCGTCAACTATAACCTTGCCCTTCGTGGCCCACTGGACCTAGCCTCGCTCACTGGCACGCTCACTGGCACGCTCACCACGCAAGACGCGCGTGTGGCTCTGCCGCGCCTGAAACAAGCCGTCGACATCACCACAGGGCGCGTCAGCCTGGCGGGCGGGACCGCCACGCTGGACATCCAAAGCTCGGTCGCAGCGGGCGGTCAGATTATCACACGCGGAACGATCGGGCTGGCAGCGCCGTTGCAAGCGGATCTGTCAATCCTTCTGGATCAACTACGCCTGACGGACGGTGCTCTGTTTGAGACCACGGTAAACGGCAACGCAGATCTGCGTGGACCTCTGCAAGGTGGCGCCACACTGCGCGCCGAGATCGACTTGGGACGCACCGAGTTACGCGTGCCCGAAACCACCCCGGGCGCCCTGCCCGTGATGGAGGGTCTGAAACATGTGGGGGAACCGGCAGCGGTGCGTCAGACGCGGCAGTTCGCGGGGCTTATCGTGGAACCAAGCACCACGACCACCGGGAGTCCCTATCCTCTGGACATCACACTGAACGCGCCGGGGCAGGTCTTTGTCCGTGGGCGGGGTCTGGACGCGGAACTGGGCGGTTCCCTGCGTGTGACAGGCACCAGCGCGGAGGTCATTCCTCAAGGCGAGTTCACCCTGATCCGCGGACGTTTGGACATGCTGGGTAAGCGCCTGACCCTGACCGAAGGCGACGTCAGCCTGCAAGGCGACTTCAATGCTTACCTACAATTTCTGGCAGAGGCCCAAGCCGAAGATACAAACATCAGGATTGGCGTGACAGGCCCGGTCTCTGAACCAGAGATCAGCTTCACCTCTTCCCCCGAATTGCCTGAAGACGAGGTGCTCGCCCGGCTTCTGTTCGGGAAAGACATCACCCAGATTTCAGCCATTCAGGCGCTGCGACTGGCCGCGGCAGTGCGCACATTGGCCGGCAAAGGGGGCGAAGGTGTGCTGGGACGTCTACGCGGCAGCTTCGCGCTGGACGATCTGGACGTGACCACGGATGAAACGGGGGCAGCCTCGGTTCGGGCGGGCAAATACATCTCGGAAAACATCTATACTGACGTCACGGTCGGCGCAGATGGAAAAGCCGAAGTCAATTTGAACCTGACCCTATCCCCATCCCTGACCGCACGCGGCAGTTTGGGGTCTGATGGTGAAACGGGTGTGGGCGTTTACTTCGAACGCGACTACTAACTTATATTTTGCCGCTTTATCTGAGAGTTGCGGAGCCTCCCAGTACTCCACCCCATGGCTGCGCCGTGTTTTTCGCCCGCCGCGCAGATGTCGCACCGCGGCCACACCTTTTCACTTTGGAAACAATTTGTGTTCAAATTTTTACGATTATTGCGCGGCGATATGTTAACATGTGAAGGCCGAAAGGCTCCTGTGGGGAAACTTGAGCGTCCAATTCGTGGCGCGTCTAATGAGTAGCGGAGCAAGGATATGGCTAGGGAAAAAACCGAAGAAAAGCATAAACCACCGTCTGGCGGCACGCGTTACGTGCATGTCAAGGCACCGCCCAAGCGGGATCGCACCCGCACGGACGAGCCGAAAGAACCGACGATTCTATTTACCGATTGGGCGAGTATCTGAATTGTCAGGAGTGACACAGATCCGCGCGTGATACGGGTTTAAGATTTTGACTGCACCGAGTAGCCTCGGCACATGAGCGATCCTGTATCATCCATTCGCAATCTCGGAGAGGCCTCAGACGCGGTCTATGCCCGCGCAGGCATCCATACGGCCGAAGAGCTGCGCACCCTCGGCCCGGACGAAGCCTATCGCCGCCTTCTGGCCACAGGCTCCCGCCCCCATTTCATCGCCTATTACGCCATGGTCATGGGCCTTCAGGGCCGCCCGTGGAACGACTGCAAGGGCAAGGAAAAAGACGTCTTGCGCACACGGTTTGATGCGTTGAAAGCCGAGGCCACTGCGAACAAGCCTCCGAAAGACAAGATGGAAGCTATTTTGGATGAGATTGGTATCCGTGCTGCCAGATAGGTTCTGCTCTACATGGTCGTACAGACGCGGACTGATGGTGGTGCACAGATCGAACTTGCACCCATCACGAAAACAGAACACATTTCAATCATAATTAGAATCTGGATTTCAATAATGCGCCGATTGGCTCTGACCCTCGCTGCAGTCGCAACGCTTACCGCCTGCACGTCCCCCTATCATCAAGCGCCTACCCTTAGCGTCGAAGAGGCCCGAAATCTGGTGGCCCACGCCCCAGGGGAGATACGCTATCAGTTCTTGGCCACCGCCGTGGTGTTTCTGCCAGATGCACGAAAAATTGCCGTGTCCGGTTACGCCTTTAGCCGAGAAAACGGGCGCTCCGATATCGTTATGACCAACTCTCGGCTTGGATGGAGTTGCCGGGCCACCATGTTTGCACAGCCTGACAAATCGGGAAAAGGTAACATGGAATGCGTGACAAAGGATGGCGCGCCGCTGTTTCGCGGCGACGTTGATGTGCCCGAAGAGGACTATAACTACACACGCTCAAGTGCTCAGATTACCGCGACGGATATCAACGGAGACAAGGTCGATATCGTCATGGCATGGGGCCTTTGGAGTCATCCGACCCCAGAGGATGTCGCGGCCCTTCGGAAATGAATCAAAAAAAGCCGCCCGGGTTTCCCCGAGCGGCCTTTTCGTTTTCTAGAAAAGTGGCTTAGCCAACCAGTTCCAGACCCGAGAAGAAGAATGCGATTTCTTCTGCGGCGGTTTCCGGAGCGTCCGAACCGTGGACCGAGTTTTCGCCGATCGACAGGGCGAACTCTTTACGGATGGTGCCTTCTGCGGCTTCTGCCGGGTTGGTTGCGCCCATTACTTCGCGGTTTTTCGCGATGGCGTCTTCGCCTTCCAGAACCTGAACAACGATCGGCTCGGAGATCATGAACTCACACAGTTCGCCAAAGAAGGGGCGTTCAGCGTGTACACCGTAGAACTGCTGAGCTTGGGCCAGAGTCAGTTGGATGCGCTTGGACGCAACGATGCGCAGGCCAGCTTCTTCGAACTTGGCGGCGATTTGGCCGGTCAGGTTACGTTTGGTTGCATCGGGTTTGATGATCGAGAATGTGCGTTGGATAGCCATGATGGTCCCTTTTACGTTTAAGGCAACGGGACCCCTGCCCCGATGCGTATGTGATTTGCGCCCCCGTAACATGGGATCGTCATTTTGAAAAGCGGCGATTGACGGGCTGGCGCGGGTCAGGCACATGGGGTCATGCTTAAAATATCAGACATCACATATTCCATCTCTGGTCGCACCTTGGTCGAAAACGCCTCGGTGACCATTCCGACGGGTCACAAAGTGGGCCTTGTTGGGCGCAATGGCTCGGGCAAAACGACGTTGTTCAAGATCATTCGCGGCGAGATGGTGTTGGACACCGGAACGGTCTCGCTTCCAAAAGGCTGGAAGATCGGTGGGGTCAGCCAAGAAGTGCCCGGTAACGAGGTGTCTTTGATCGACACGGTCTTGCGCGCGGATACGGAACGCGAGGCCTTGATGGCCGAAGCCGAGACCGCCACCGACCCGACCCGCATCGCCGAGGTCCAGACCCGCCTGTCTGACATCGACGCATGGTCGGCCGAGGCGCGGGCGGCGTCGATCCTGAAAGGTCTTGGGTTTACACATGACGAACAGCAAATGCCCTGCTCGGCGTTCTCGGGCGGGTGGCGGATGCGCGTGGCGCTTGCAGCCGTGCTGTTTTCCGAACCAGACTTGTTGCTGCTGGACGAACCGACCAACTATCTGGATCTGGAAGGCGCGTTGTGGCTCGAGGCCTATCTGGTCAAATATCCCCATACGGTGCTGATCGTCTCGCACGACCGCGAGCTGTTGAACCGCTCGGTCGGGGGCATTCTGCACCTCGAAGACAAGGGGCTGATTTACTACACCGGCACCTATGACATGTTTGCCAAACAGCGCGCGCAGAAGCGGGCTTTGCAGGCATCGGCAGCCAAGAAACAAGACGCACAACGGGCGCATTTGCAGGCCTTTGTGGACCGCTTTAAGGCCAAGGCGTCGAAGGCGAAACAGGCGCAGTCGCGCGTGAAAGCGCTGGAGCGGATGGAAACCATCCGCGCGCCCGAAGATGCCGCGCGCACCGTCTTTACCTTCCCCAAGCCCGAAGAGCTTTCGCCCCCAATTATCGCCACGGAAAAGGCGGCGGTGGGCTATGGCGAAACCGTCGTTCTGCGCAATCTGAACCTGCGCATTGACCAAGACGACCGCATCGCGCTGCTTGGACGCAACGGCGAAGGGAAATCCACGCTGTCGAAACTGCTGTCGGGTCGTTTGGACCTGATGGAAGGCAACATGGTGTCCTCAAGCAAGCTGCGCATCGGGTTCTTTGCGCAGCATCAGGTGGACGAGCTTTACGTCGATGAAACACCTCTGCAGCACCTGATGCGCGAACGCGCTTCGGAAGGGCAAGCAAAGCTGCGGGCTCGTCTGGCGGGGTTCGGCCTTGGCCCGGATCAGGCGGACACTGAAGTTGGGCGCCTGTCTGGCGGTCAGAAAGCGCGTTTGTCTCTGCTCTTGGCCACTCTGCCCGCTCCGCATCTGCTGATCCTCGACGAACCCACCAACCACTTGGACATTGAAAGCCGTGAGGCGCTGGTCGAAGCGCTGACCGCCTATAGCGGCGCGGTCATTCTGGTCAGCCACGACATGCACTTGCTGTCGATGGTCGCGGATCGCCTTTGGCTGGTGAAAAACGGTCACGTCGCGCCGTACGAGGAAGACCTGCAGGCCTATCGCAAGATGTTGTTGGCGCCGGACACGGCCAAGAAGACCGACAAGAAAGCTGCCGCAAAACCTAAGCCAAAACGGCCAAGTCGCGATCAGATATTGGCCCTGCGGGCCGAGGTGCGCAAATGCGAAGCGCGTATGGCAAAGATTGAGGAAATGCGCGACAAGCTTGCCACCAAACTCGCCGACCCGGAACTTTATGAGGACACGCGTGCCGGGGATCTTGGGGTGTGGCAAAAGAAATATGCCGAGGTGATGGAGGCCATGGACAAGGCCGAAGACCTTTGGATGAGCGCGCAAGATAAGCTTGAAAAAGCAGAGGCTTAAAGATGGATCTTGATCTATTCGTCCCGTCCTTTGTGACCCTATTCGTGGTGATGGACCCCATCGGAATCTCGCCCTTGTTCATGGCGCTGACACAGGGGATGAGCGCGGCCAAACGCCGGGCCGTCGCCATTCGCGCCTGTATCATTGCGGGCGTATTACTGACGTTGTTTGCCTTCCTTGGCGAAAGCGTCTTGGGGTTCCTTGGCATTTCAATGCCCGCCTTCCGGATTGCGGGCGGGATCCTCTTGCTTCTGACCGCATTGGACATGCTCTTTGAGCGGCGCACCCAGCGGCGTAAGGATCAGTCAGAAGAGACTGAAAGCGACGATGACCCGTCCGTCTTTCCTCTGGCCATGCCACTCATCGCCGGCCCCGGTTCGATCGCCACGGTGATCCTGCTGGCAGGCCAAGGAGACGGGCTGGCAGGTGTCGGGTTGGCGCTGGTTGTGATGTCGCTGGTTCTTGTTATTGCCTTTGTCCTGTTCAACGCGGCCCCTCTGCTGGAACGCCTGTTGCGCGAGACCGGCATTAAGGTGGTCACCCGCCTTCTGGGCATGTTGTTGGCTGCACTGGCAGTACAGTTCGTTCTGGAAGGACTGCGCGATTTCGGGCTTATGGGATAACGCGCGGCATGCTGACCCGGTGACATTCCACCCCAGCGTTCCTATATCGGAACTATGACCGGAGACGACATCGCCAGACTTGCCTATCTCGCCCTGCTGTTGACAGCCGTGGGCGGCTATTTCGTGGCGGAAAGCCGCGCCAATCTGGGGCAGAACCTACGACACGCTCTGATCTGGGCGCTGATATTCGTGGGCGTGCTAGCCGGGGTCGGATTGTGGAATGACATTCGCGACGACATCTCTCCGCGCCAAGGCGTTATTCAGGACACGGGCGAAATCGTGTTACCGCGCGCCTTCGACGGACACTTCTATGTGACCTTGAAGATGAACGGACAACCGGTTGATTTCATTGTGGATACTGGCGCAAGTAACATCGTTCTGACCAAAGAAGATGCGGCCCGTATTGGGATCGAAATGAACGCCTTGCGCTTCTATGGCCGCGCGATGAGCGCCAATGGCGAGGTCCGCACGGCCCCTGCCCGCATCGCCAAGGTCGAGCTTCTGGGCGTTCAGGATTTCGGGGTCGAGGTCTGGGTGAACGAAGGCGAGATGCCCCGTTCGCTTCTGGGCAATGACTATCTGCAACGGTTTGAAAAGATCGAGATTAGCCGCAACCAACTGGTCCTGACGCGCTAGGGGTTAGGCGTCTTCGGGCGCGGTCGAGGCTTTCATCTCCCACCGGCCGCTCTCTTGGCTCCAGTATTTCGCCGTGACGCCAGCATTTTTCACCGCCATCCACTGCGTACGCGCGTGCGCCACCGCGTCGGGGTCATTCCCGTCGAACACGACGAAGACCCGCGTGTGTCCGCGCATGTCCTCCTCGGAAATCTCGGCGCCATCGATGGCCATCAACGCCTGCGCACCATTTGGGCTGTCGGGAGCAGTCGTTAACAGGATCGGTTGGTGTGCATCCTGCGGACCGCCCGCCTGCCCGTGCGGTAGAAATCCATCTTCCGGGTGCTGCCACAGCCGCTCGTCCAGCCAGTTCAGCCGTGCAGCATTGGGGCCGCGCACACAGACGCGCCAGCCCGCTTGCAAGCTGCGCTCAAGCAACATGGGCAGAGCGGCTTCCAGCGGGGACCGGGTCAGGTGATAGAAGAAGACCTCGCCTTGCGCGGTGCCTTCTGTTCCATTGTCGCCGGTCCCTGCAGTCTCGGTCATGCGCTTAGCCTTCGAACTGGTCTTTCACCAGGCGGTTCAGGGCCAAAACGCCCCAACCGGTGGCACCTTTGGGTGCCAACGGGCTTTCGCCGGACAGCTGGGCGGTGCCCGCGATGTCCAGATGGATCCAAGGCTGATCCTCTTTCACAAAACGGCCCAGAAACTGCGCTGCGGTGACGGAACCCGCTGCCCGCCCGCCCACGTTCTTGATGTCGGCCTTATGCGACTTGATCAGCTTGTCATAACCCGGTCCCATCGGCATCCGCCACGCACCCTCACCCTCGTCGTCGGCAGCCTTCAGGAACTTGTTGCAGAACGCATCGTCATTCGAGAAAACGCCCGTGTTTTCATGACCCAAGCCGATGATGACCGCGCCGGTCAAGGTGGCCAGATCGACCATCGCGGCGGGTTTGTATTCTTCCTGCGCATGCCACATCACGTCGCACAGAACCAAGCGGCCTTCCGCGTCAGTGTTGATCACCTCAATCGTGGTGCCTTTCATCGAGGTCACGATGTCGCCGGGGCGTTGCGCCCGTCCGTCTGGCATGTTTTCAACCAGCCCGACAAGCCCGACCACATTGGCCTTCGCGCCGCGCAGCGCCAGCGTTTTCATGACGCCCGAAACGGTACCAGCTCCGCCCATATCCATCGTCATGTCTTCCATGCCCGCGCCGGGTTTCAGGCTGATACCGCCGGTATCAAAGACAACGCCCTTGCCGACCAGCGCCAGTGGGGCTGCGCCCTTTTCGCCCTTCAGCCATTCCATGATGACGATCTTCGACGGGCTTTCCGACCCCTGCCCCACACCCAGAAGCGCGCGCATTCCAAGGGCTTCCAGCTCGGGTTCGTCCAGCACCTTCACAGTGACACCCAGATCTTTCAGGGCATCCAGACGGGCTGCAAATTCGGTGGTGGTCAGGACGTTGGCGGGCTCGTTCACCAGATCGCGAGTGAAGAAGACACCTTCGGCCAAGGCTTTGACGGTATCAGCCGCCGCCGCGAAGATTTCGGGCTTCGAGACCATGACCGACAGGCTGCCACCCTCGGGCGCATCGTCATTGGTCTGGTGATCGTCAAACGCGTAGGCGCGAAGGCTGGCCCCAAGTGCCAGTTCGTCGGCATATTTCAACGCGCCTGCCAGAACCAGAACATCCTTGCCCAAAAGGGCTTTCCCAATTTTTCCACCCGCCTTCCGTGCGGTGTTTTCATCTGCACGCGGAGACAGGCGAATGACCTGAACGGCCTCGGCCTCCATCCCGACGGGCCACGCCAAATCCTGTGCGTCGCCGTCCTTCATTTTCCCGAAGGCGTCGCTTTGGGTGAACCGCGCAAGCGCCCCGCGCATCAGCTTATTCACACGGCGCGCGGCCGGATGCAGCTTGCCGGGTTCGGACAAAACCACAGTGACGCGGCCCTTATGGGCACCGATCGTATCAAGGTTAATCTCGGTAAAACTCGGAAGGATCGGAGCGGTCATGGCGGGTCCTTTATTTGGCAGGTTTCTGCCATTGGTAGCCCCCCGTCGCAGGTTTGACCAGATAGCAGTTTTCCCCGCGGGTCTGATGGTTTAGAAACCAGACCACAAGATGTTGCGCTCACAGGGGGGAACGTGGCCAGATTCGACCGGTATATGCTGTCGCAGCTTGTGGTGCTGTTCGGCTTCTACGGGCTTGTCCTGGTGTTGCTCTTTTGGGTAAATCGGGCGGTTCGGCTGTTTGATCAGTTGATCGCCAACGGCCAGACCGCACTGGTATTTCTTGAGTTCTCGGCGATGATCCTGCCCGGCGTTATCGTGTTCATCATCCCGATTGCGTCTTTCGCAGCGGCGGTGTCTGTCACCAACCGACTGAATTCGGAAAGCGAGTTGGTAGTGGCGCAGGCGGCTGGCTATGGCCCGTTCCGTCTTGCGCGTCCTGTACTTGTCTTTGGCGTACTCACCGCGCTGTTCATGTTGCTTTTGACCCATATTCTTGTGCCGATGAGCCAGCTGCGATTTGCCGAGCGTCAAGCGGAAATCGCCGAAAACGTCACTGCGCGTTTCCTGACCGAGGGAAGCTTTGTGCACCCCACAGACGGCATCACGCTCTACATCCGCGAAATCAGCCCTGCGGGCGAGCTGTTCGACATTTTCCTGTCCGACGAACGGGATGACGAGCAGCACTATACCTATACCGCCCGCCGCGCCCTGATCGTGAAAACCGATCTTGGTCCGCGTCTTGTGATGTTTGATGGGCTGGCGCAGGTGATCAATATCGAAAGCCAACGGCTGACCACCACCGGGTTCGAGGATTTCACCTATAACATCGCCACGCTTCTGAGCGGGGTCGACGAAGGTGTGCGCACGGTCACGCAGATTTATACGCCCGAGTTGTTGAATCCGCCTATCGCAACAATGGTCGAAACCGGCGAAACCCGCGCTGCCCTGCGGGCCGAAGGGCATTTCCGGAACGCCCAGGCACTCTATTCCATCGTGACCGCTATGGCCGGTTTTTCCATGCTGATCGTGGCGGGCTTCAGCCGATTTGGGCTGTGGCGACAGGTGGTCATCGCGCTTGCCGTGGTGGCGGTGTTGCAGTCGCTCGACAACTCCATGCTTGATCTGGCGCGCCGCACCGAAGGCGGAGTCGCACTGGTCTATGTGGCGACCCTTGTGGGGGCGGCATTCAATGCAGTGGTCCTTTATATGGCCACGCGCCCTTCTATGTCCGATCTACGCCGCCGCCGTCGCACAATGCGCGAGCGCGGCCGTCAAGCATCCGAGGCCAACGCATGAGGCTACATCTGTATATCGCCCGCCGCTTCCTGCGCACCTTCCTCAGCATGATGGTCGTGTTGGCGATCATCTTCGTGCTGCTGGACATGGTTGAAAGCATGCGCAAATTCGATGCGGCCTCGGTTGGGTTCATGAATGTGCTTGGCCTGACACTTCTGAACGCACCAGTCTGGATGTATCGCATCCTGCCGCTGGTCGTGATCCTGTCCACGCTGTGGATGTTCCTGAGCCTTGCGCGCAGTTCCGAAATGGTGGTGACCCGTGCGGCGGGACGATCCGCGTTGATGACGCTGATTTCGCCGGTCGTAACCGTGTTGCTGTTCGGCATCCTGGCGGTGGCCGTTGGCAACCCGATCACCGCGGGAACGAACAAGAAATACGAACGCATCTCGGCGCAGTACAAAGGTGGCGGGGCATCCGTCCTGTCGATCGCCTCGGACGGGGTATGGCTACGTCAGGGCAACGAATCCGGCCAGACCGTGATCCGGGCAGACCGTTCGAACCTGGAAGGGACCGAGCTTTTCGACGTCACCTTCTTTTCCTTCGCACCGGAAGGTCCGCCGACGCTGCGCATCGAAGCGGCAAGCGCCAAGTTAGAACCCGGCCACTGGGCCATTCGTGGCGCGAAGGTCTGGGACCTGATCAGCGATGCCAATCCCGAAAGCACCGCCATTCAGTACCCGATGTTCACACTGGCCTCGAACCTGACGCAGGAACAGATCCGCGACAGTTTCGGTAAACCCAGCTCGATCTCGATCTGGGATCTGCCGCGCTTCATTGGGCAGCTCGAGGCCGCAGGCTTTTCCGCCCGCGCGCACCGCGTCTGGCTGCAAATGGAATTGGCCCTGCCGGTCTTCCTGGTTGCGATGGTCCTGATTGGCGCGGGCTTTACCATGCGCCACACCCGGTTTGGCCGCACCGGAATCATGGTCCTGTTTGCCCTGATGATGGGGTTCGGGGTCTATTTCATCCGCAACTTCGCACAGATTCTCGGAGAGAACGGCCAGATCCCGATCGTTCTGGCTGCGTGGGCACCGCCGATTGCCGCGATCCTTTTGCCACTGGGCATTCTTTTACATCTGGAGGACGGCTGATGGGCCTGTCACAGCACCTGCGCGCCGGACGATTGGCGCTTGCCCTGCTTGCAGGTTCGGTCAGCTCGCTCGCCCTGACGGCGGCTCCGGTGGCAGCCCAGACCGCGAGCTTAATCGCGGATCACGTTCGCGTTGTGGGCAATGGTGGGCTGGTGGCTGATGGCAATGTCGTGGTGCTGTTCGAAGGCACGCGCCTGACCGCATCGCGGGTCAGTTATGACAAGGCCACCAACACGCTGTCCATCACCGGTCCAATCACCATCACGCGTCCCGACGGCACTGTTCTTGTGGCCGAAGAAGCGACCCTGTCGGCAGATCTGCGCAATGGCATCCTGAAAAGCGCACGTCTGGTGCTGGATCAGCAATTGCAGATTGCCGCCGCCCAGATCAATCGGGTGCAGGACCGCTATACCCAGCTGTCACGCGTCGCGGCGTCCTCGTGTCACGTCTGCGCGAAGAACCCGGTGCCGCTGTGGCAGATCCGCGCGGAACGTGTGGTCCACGATGAAAATGAGCGCCAGCTTTACTTCCACCACGCCCAACTGCGCGTGGCGGATGTGCCGATCTTTTACCTGCCGCGCCTACGCCTGCCCGATCCCACGCTGGATCGCGCAACCGGGTTTCTGACGCCGAAAATCCGCACCAACACGACGCTTGGGTTCGGCCTGTCCGTTCCCTATTTCATCAAACTTGGCGATCATGCGGACCTTACAGTGTCGCCCTATATCGCAGACAAAACCCGCACGCTCGAGCTGCGCTATCGTCAGGCCTTCCGCGCGGGGGATATTCTGGTCAACGGCGCAGTAAGCCAAGACAGCATCCTGGAAGACGAGACGCGGTTCTATGTGTTCGGTGAAGGCGAATTCCAACTGCCTTACGACTTCACCCTATCCTTCCAATTGCAAGAGGTCTCGGACCCCGGCTATTTGTTGGATTACGGCTATTCCGATCAGGACCGCTTGCGCAACGCGATCGAAATCATGCGCGCGCGCCGCGACGAGTTCGTCTTTGCCAGCATCACCCGTTATGACACCCTGCGCGAATCCGAGCTTCCGATCTCGGGCCAACTGCCTTTTGCGCAGATTGACACCTTTTATGAACGCCGGTTCCATCCTGGTGGATTTATCGGGGGCGAGCTGCGCACCAACCTGTCATGGCAGGCTCATTTCCGTGAAAGCCAACTTGATATTCTGGGGCGGGACGTAGCGCGCATTGGGGCGGGCCTGAATTGGCGTCGCGACTGGATCGGCCCGGCGGGTCTGGTGATCGAAGGTCAGGCCGGATTGGACGCGGATGTCTATGGGATCGAAGAGGACAGCAATTATCAGACCGAGCAAAGCTTCGCCGCGCCGTCTGCTGGTGTGACCCTGCGCTGGCCGCTGTCGCGTGTCACTGCTGGCGGTGCAGTAGATGTGTTGGAACCCGTTGCCGCGTTGGCGTGGTCCGAACAGGTTGGCGCGGATATTCCCAATGAAGACAGCCAGTTCGTCGAGTTCGATCAGGGCAACCTGTTTGACCTGAACCGTTTCCCGGGCAGTGACCGGCGCGAAGAAGGGCTGCGCGCTGCCGTTGGGCTGAGCTGGACTCGTCACGCGCCGTCGGGGTGGGACTTCACCTTGGCCGCGGGCCGTGTTTTCCGCGAAGTGGATCTGGGCCAGTTCACCGATGCGTCTGGTCTCTCAGGTCAGAACTCGGACTGGCTTTTGGGGGTCGCGGTCAACAATGGCGGACATATCTCGGTACAGGGGCGTGCGCTTCTGGATGACGATTTCGGATTGACCAAATCAGAAACCCGTGCAGCGTGGCTGACCGATCAATTCCAACTTGGTGCCGCGCATATTTGGGTGATCGAAGATGCTGCTGAGAACCGCACTACACCGACCCACGAACTACGGCTGGACAGCTCTTGGAAAGTCGGGGATTTCTGGACAATCACCGCTGATGGCAGCTTTGACGTCGAGGAAAAACAGGCCACCCGCGCCAGTTTTGGTGTGGAATACCGAAATGAATGTCTTTCGGTTGATCTTTCCCTCTCGCGTCGCTTCACAACCTCTATTAATGTAGAGCCAACAACTGATTTTGGTCTGCAATTCGAATTGATCGGATTTGGAAGCGGCCGCGGAGCAGCGGTGAATAAATGCAACGGCTGAGGCCCGCGCGAATGAAACGCCAGAGATCAAGTTCAGAAATTACGAGCGTTAAGCGATACAGGAAAATACCGATGGGATTTCTTAGCCAATCTAAAGCGCATCAGACACAGCGCAAAGCAACCGCGTCGGCATGGACCTGCGCTGCCTCGGGTCTGGTCTTCGGTCTCGTGTCTCTGGCCGGGTTAGACCCGGCGCCTGCACAGGCACAAAATCTGTTCGCCCCCGTGGCCAAGATCAATGACAGCGTGATCACCTCGTACCAACTGTCGCAGCGCATGGCGTTTCTGACCGTGCTGCGCGCGCCGGGAAACCTGCGTGAACTGGCGCTGCAGCAGCTGACTGACGAAGCCCTGCAACGTCAGGCTGCGGATGCCGCTGGCGTATCTGTTACAGCCGAAGAGGTTCTGGCTGGCATGTCCGAGTTCACCGGACGCTTCAATCTGAAGGTCGAGGATTTCAACAAGATCATCGCTCAGGCCGACGTCGCGCCGGAAACCTTCCGCGATTTTGTTGCCAACGGCTTGGCATGGCGCGCCTTTGTGCGCAAACGCTGGCAGGGGCGCATCAGCGTCACCGATAACGAAATTGACCGCCAATTGTCACTGACCGCTCCGGGGCAAAACGTCCGCGTCTTGCTGTCCGAAATCGTGTTGCCCGCCGAAAACCCCGAGGCCATGCAGGACGCTAACGCGCGTGCCGCTCAGCTGTCGGAAATCACGACGTTGGGCGCCTTCGCAACAGAGGCGCGCCGCTCTTCGGTGTCCCAATCGAGTGGGCGCTCAGGACGGCTGAACTGGACGGATCTGTCAGATTTACCCCCACCTGTAGCCGCGCAGGTCGTCGCGCTGGAACCCGGCCATGTGACTGATCCTGTTCCGGTACAGAACGGGGTCGCCGTCTTCCAGTTGCGCGCCATTGAAGAGGTTGACCGCCCCACGCCCTCAGACGTCAACGTCGATTATGCGGCGCTGATGATCCCTGGCGGGCGCAGCGCCGAAGCTTTGACCAAGGCAGCCGAAATCCACGCCGCGACAGACAGCTGCAACGATCTGTTTGGCATGTTCCCCGGATCGACAGAAGCTCAAATTCAACGCGAGACGGTCCCTGTGGGCGAACTGCCCACCCGCTACGCGGTTGAACTGGCCCAGCTCGACATGGGCGAGGCTTCGACCGCGCTGACCTCGGCCGATGGGCAGAATCTCGTCTATCTGATGCTGTGTTCGCGCAGCCGCGAGTTGCCCGAGGATGTCAGCCGTGAACAGCTGAAACTGCGTTTACAGAACCAGCGTTTGCAGGCGTTTTCGACCGCCTATCTGGAAGAGCTGCGCGCCGCCGCGTTTATCGAGGAATTTGACGCGCAATGACCGCGGACAACAGCGCGTCAGCCCTTGTCCCGCCCGTGGCTCTGACCGTGGGCGAACCTGCTGGTATTGGTCCCGAGATTGCCGCGAAGGCCTTTTCCGCCCTGCAAGGCCAGGTGCCGTTCTTTCTGATCGGCGACCCGCGCCACCTGCCGGATGGCGTTGCATTCACGCAGATCAACACGCCTGCCGAGGCGCATGGCGCCGCGTCCCTGCCCGTGTTGCCGCATGACTTCCAGACCCCGCGCGTGCCGGGTGAGGCATTGCCTGAGCACGCCCAAGCGGTGATCGACGTCATCGCCCGCGCGGTGGAGTTGACCCAGACGGGCGAGGCGCTGGCCGTCTGCACCAACCCAATCAACAAGAAAGCTCTGAAGGACGGGGCGGGATTTCCGTTTCCCGGCCACACCGAATACCTGTCGCATCTGGCCGGAGACGCGGATGTCGTGATGATGCTGGCTTGTGACAAGCTCCGCGTTGTCCCTGCTACGATCCATATCGCCCTGTCCGAGGTGCCCGCCACACTGACGCGTGAGACGCTGGCACAAGTGATCCGCACCACCCACGCGGCCCTGATCCGAGACTTCGGCTTTGCTACACCCCGTATCGCCGTAGCGGGTCTGAACCCTCATGCGGGCGAAGGCGGCGCGATGGGCATGGACGAGATCGACATGATCACGCCCCTGCTGAATGATCTGCGTACCGAGGGGCTGGACCTACTGGGTCCCCTGCCCGCAGACACAATGTTCCACGCCAGCGCGCGTGCGGGCTATGACGCGGCGGTCTGCATGTATCACGACCAAGCGCTGATCCCGATCAAGACGATCGATTTCGCAGGCGGCGTCAATGTCACTTTGGGCCTGCCCTTCGTCCGCACCTCGCCCGACCACGGCACCGCCTATGACATCGCGGGCACCGGCACAGCGGATGCGACATCTTTGATCAACGCGCTGCGCATGGCCCACCAGATGGGTCTTGCCCGCCGACAGGAGAGCACCATATGAGCCAGATCGACGGCCTGCCCCCACTACGCGAGGTGATCAATACCCATGGATTGGTCGCCAAGAAATCTCTGGGTCAGAACTTTCTTCTGGACCTGAACCTGACGGCGAAAATCGCCCGGATGGCGGGCGATCTATCGGGCTGCGATGTGCTGGAAGTCGGCCCCGGCCCCGGCGGTCTGACCCGTGGTCTGCTGGTCGAAGGCGCGCGCAAGGTGCTGGCGGTCGAGAAAGACAGCCGCGCCATGGCGCCCTTGGCCGAGATTGCCGCCGCCTATCCGGGGCGGCTTGAAGTGGTGAATGCCGACGCGCTGGAACTGGACCCGCTGGAGCATCTGACACCGCCCATCCGCATTGTCGCCAACCTGCCCTATAACGTGGGGACCGAGCTTCTGGTGCGCTGGCTGACGCCCCCCAGCTGGCCGCCCGCCTGGTCCAGCCTGACCCTGATGTTCCAAAAGGAAGTGGCCGAGCGCATCGTCGCTCAGCCGGGATCGAAGAAATATGGACGTCTGGCGGTTCTGGCCCAGTGGCGCACCACGCCCCGTGTGGTGATGGAACTGCCGCCTGAAGCCTTCACGCCACCACCGAAAATCCACTCGGCCGTGGTGCATCTGGACGCCCTGCCCGCCCCGCGGTTTGAAGCGGATGCAGGCAAGTTGCAGGCGGTTGTAGCCAAAGCTTTCGGGCAGCGACGCAAGATGCTGCGCGCGTCACTGAAGGGAATGCATCCCGAGATCGAGGACGTGTTGACCTCGGTCGGGATCAAGCCCACCTCACGCGCGGAAGAGATCGACGTGGAAGCGTTCTGCGCCTTGTCGCGCGCGTTGGGATAAGAGCTTTCGGTGGCTCACGTTGTGAGCCTGAGGGGGCGCTGCCCCTCTGCGCAACGCGCATTCACCCCGGGATATTTCTGACAAGAAAATGCGGATTTCTCGATTAAGAGTGCTCTTCCGCCGCAGTGTCTGCGAGTGCGCGGTTAAAGGCCTTTAGCGCATCCACGTGGAAAATTGCGCCCCATAGCTCGGGCGGATCGCCTTCGCCGCCAAGTGTGACGACAGGAATGAATGCCTCGCCTGAGGTTTCGAAGATCGGCATCGCCGCTTCTAGCGTGGTGTTCCCATCCACATAGATGCCGCCTTCGATCAGCTCCCAGCAATGTTCTTCGCCCGCCGCGCGCGCGTGTTCGCGATCGCGCATCACCTGAGCCACACGCACCGTGGATAATAGATAGGCTTGCGGACCGGCGGCAAGGTGAATGTTGCGACGCTCGAGTTGGGTCAGGAAGAAACTGCGGTCTACCAGTTGGCTTGCCAGAGCGGTTGACAGGGACACGGCGGACATCACGGCGATCCCGGTCTGCCAGTCTCCGGTCAGTTCAAACACGATCATTGTGGTGGAAATCGGCGCTCCCAGCACAGCCGCTGCAACTGCCCCCATACCTGCGAGGGCATAGAGGGTTTCAGACCCCGAGACATCCGGGAAGATCGCCGTGGCGATGATCCCGAAGGCCAATCCGGTCAGTGCCCCGACCATCAGTGCTGGCGAGAATACCCCGCCGCCCATGCGCCCCGCCATGGTGATGGCCACGGCTGCGACCTTCACCGCAACGAACAGGATCGCAACGCCCGCTGTCAGGCTGCCCGTCAGTGCGGCTGAGGTCGTTTCGTATCCAACGCCGATGATGTGTGGAAAGAAGATCGCAATGGCTCCAAGCATGAAGCCCGATACTGCAGGGCGCAGGATGCGTGGAAGACGCAGACGATTTTGCACCGAGTCTCCCAGATCTTCGGCCCAGAAAATCGAGCGCATCAGGATCACCGCGACAATCCCCGACACCAGTCCGAGAATCAGGAAGGCGGGCAGCTCGATATAGAACGCCAGCGTACCCTCTGCGGGCAGCACGAACTCGGTCACGCCGCCATATTCAAGGCGGTTGATCACGGTGCCCGACACGGCGGCAATGGCAATCGGGGCGAATGCGTGGACGGCGAAGTGGCGCAGCACGACTTCGAGCGCAAAGAGCGCACCAGCGATGGGCGCATTGAAGCTGGCGGACACCGCGCCCGCCACCGCACATCCCAAAAGGTCCCGCCCAGTGATGCCATTGGCGTTGATCCGCGCTGAAATCCAGCTGGAGATCACGGCGGCCAAGTGCACAACAGGGCCTTCGCGACCGGATGACCCGCCTGTCGACAGCGTGACAAGCGAGGCCAGCGCCGATCCAAGACCTGCGCGTTTCTCGACACGGCCTTCCCACAGGGCGGCACCCTCGATCACATCTGCCACCGCACGCACACGGCCATCATGGGTGAACCAGTTCAGGATCAGACCGACCACCAGACCGCCAAAGGTGGGCAGCAGCAAAATCCAGTACCACGGCAGCGTTTCAGCAAAGCTATGCAGGCGGGTCAGGTCGTCGGTCCCATAAAGCGTCGCCTGCAGGATCTCGATCCCTTTTCGGAACCCAAGTGCCGCCGTGCCAGAGGCCACGCCGATGATCAGCGCAATCAGCCAGAACTGCACCTGGCTTGGTCCCTTTTCAACCAACACACGCCAGGCGTCGTGCATTTTGGCGCTGAGACCTTGGATGCGCTCACCCAATATGAATTTTATCTGTTTTATCATTGCGCTGCGCGTGTAGAACCCTTCCAATGGTCCTTCATTTACCATAAGTTGTTCCGGTTTCTCAGGGGAGGATGGGATGGCCATCGACACCGCGTTCACCGAGCTTTCGTCATTTCTAGGCGATCGTATCAGCCGCTCCAAGCCTGTTCTGGATCAACATGGGGGGTCAGAGACTCATTTTCGCCCTGCCCCGCCGGATATTGTGGTCTGGCCTGAGAACACCAATGAAGTCAGCCAGATCCTGCAGGTCTGCCGGGCCGCTGGCGTCCCGGTCATTCCCTTTGGCGCGGGAACGTCCTTGGAGGGGCATACGAGCGCGGCCAAGGGCGGCGTCTGTCTGGACATGGCGCGGATGAACCGGGTGCTGTCGCAAGACCCGGGCGACATGATTGCGGTGGTTCAGCCGGGGTTGACCCGCGAAGAGCTTAACCATGAATTGCGCACGCTCGGCGTGTTCTTCCCGGTCGATCCAGGCGCAAACGCCTCGCTTGGCGGCATGGCGGCTACTCGGGCGTCTGGCACCACGACGGTACGATATGGATCCATGCGCCAGAACGTGTTGGGACTGACGGTGGTGCTGGCCGATGGGCGGGTGATCCGAACGGGCTCGCGCGCGGCAAAATCCGCGTCTGGCTATGATCTGACCGCGCTGTTTCTGGGGTCCGAGGGCACCCTTGGGATCATCACCGAGCTGACCTTGCGCCTGCATGGCCAGCCCGAGGAAATCCGCGCGGGGATCTGCCCCTTTCCCAACATGGCCTCGGCCGTGGGCGCGGTGCAGCAGGTGATCCAGATGGGGCTTGCCGTGGCGCGGATCGAGTTCGTGGACGAGGCCACCGCCGGGGCGTTCAACCAATATGCCGGGACCGAAATGGACGAATGCCCGCATCTGCTGGTGGAGTTTCACGGCAGCACCAACACCGTGACCGAAGACAGCGAGATCTTCCGCGAGATCGCACGCGATTTTGGCGCGACAGGCTATGAGCACGCGACCAAGACCGAGGATCGCAATGCGCTGTGGAAAATCCGGCACCACGCCTTCTACGCGGTGCAAAGCCTGCGTCCCGGTGCGCGGGCCTTGGTTACCGATATCTGCGTGCCGATTTCAAAGCTGGCGCAAGCGGTCGAGGAAACCCGCGCAGATATCGAGGCATCCTCGATCCCTGGCCCCATTCTGGGCCATGTGGGCGACGGCAACTTTCACGCCATTCTATTGATCGACCCGGACAGCCCGTCTGAGATGGCCGAGGCCAAGGCGCTTGCCGAACGGATGAGCCGTCGGGCGTTGGGTTACGAGGGCACCATCACCGGGGAACACGGCGTGGGTATGGGTAAGCTGCACCTGATGGAAGAGGAACATGGGGATGGCTGGGCGTTGATGGGCGACATCAAAACCGCGCTTGATCCCAAGAATATCCTGAACCCCGGCAAGCTGGTTCCGCCGCGCAACTAGGGTCAGCCCGCCAATAGCTCTTTCGCAGCAGCCTTTGCGGCATCGGTGATCGTATCGCCCGAGATCATGCGAGCGATCTCGTCCACACGCTGATCGGACGACAAGGGCGACACGGTAGACAGCGTCATTCCATCCGTCACCGCCTTGCTGACCCGCCAATGATGCCCGCCAAGCGCGGCCACTTGCGGGCTGTGGGTCACGACCAGAACCTGCCCGGCGGCGGCAAGATCGGCCAAACGTCGCCCGACGGCATCGGCGGTGGCGCCACCGACGCCACGGTCGATCTCGTCAAAGATCATGGTCAGGCCCGTGGCGTCGCGCGTTAGGCAGACCTTCAGGGCCAACAGGAAGCGGCTGAGTTCACCGCCCGAGGCGATCTTGTTCAAAGGCCCAGAGGGCGCGCCGGGGTTGGTGGCTACGGTGAATGTGACCGCATCCACACCATCCGGGCCGGGTTCTGCCGGTGTGATGTCCGTCGTGAAAACAGCGCGTTCCATTTTAAGCGGTGCAAGTTCCGCCCCCATCGCCTGATCCAGCCGGGTTGCCGCATCTTGTCGCGCTTTGGACAGCGTCTGCGCAGCGTGGTTGTACTGTGCACGGGCGTCGGTCAGCGCGGCGTCCAGCCCCGCGATTTCATCTGCGCCAGCGTCCAAAGCGGCCAGTCGTCCGCGCAGGTCTTCGGCAAACACACCCAGCTCGTCTGGTGTGGTGTGGTGTTTGCGGGCCATCGCGCGAATGGCAAACAGGCGCTCTTCCACCTGCTCCAGCTCGTGCGGGTTGAAGGACAGGCTGTCCATCGCGGCTTCCACGCCCGACACGGCCTCGCCCAACTCATCCAGCGCGCGGCCCAAGGCGGCTATTGGAGCATCTAGCGTGTCCCCCGCCTGATCAGCTGCCCCTTCCAGCCAGCGCAGCGCATCGCCCAGACGCGCTTCTGCCCCCTCGCCCACGCCAAGCGCCTGATGGGCGCGCGAGATGTCTTCTCCGATCCGCTCGGCCCCTTGCATCAGTCGGCGGCGGGCGTCCAATTCGGCGTCTTCTCCGGGTTGCGGGTCCAGGCTGTCCAACTCGTCCACTGTATGACGCAGGAACTCTTCTTCGGCCTTCGCGGCCTCAATCCGTGCCCGCGCCTCGTCCAGCGATTTGGACGCTTGCGCGACGGCCCGCCACGCGGTTCTCACCGCGTCGACAGAACTGCCAAGCCCCGCAAACTCGTCCAGAAGCTGTCGGTGGACACGCGGGTTCAGAAGCCCCTTGTCATCCTGTTGTCCGTGCAGCTCCACAAGCGTATCTGACAAGGCGCGCAGCACCTCGCCACTGGCGCGGCGGTCGTTGACCCACGCGGTCTTGCGCCCGTCCGAGCGGTTGACCCGGCGCAGCACAAGCTCGTCTTCTACGGGGATCCCGGCTTCGTCCAATACCGAGCGCGCTGGGTGTGCATCAGGCAGATCAAAGGCAGCAACAACCTCGCCCTGATCGGCACCCGCGCGCACCAAATCTGCGCGGCCACGCCAGCCCAGCACGAAACCCAGACTGTCCAGAAGGATGGATTTACCCGCGCCGGTTTCACCGGTCAGCACGTTCAAACCCGGCTGGAACTCAAGCTCCAACCGGTCGATGATCAGCATATCCCGAATGTCCAGAGACCGTAGCATCCTAAGCCCCGTCAGCGCTTGGCCCGAAAACCGTCAGGCGGGCCATGTGGCCCCGCCCGATCAGAGCCATTCGCCCTTGATCATCTGACGATGCACCTGGCGCAGCCAGCTGTTGCCCTTAGCTTCAGGCTTCAACCCGCGACTGGTCAACAGGCGATAGCTGTCTTCATACCAATCGGTCGACTGAAAGTTATGCCCCAGAATCGCAGCTGCGGTTTGGGCTTCACTTTCAAGACCCAGCGACAGGTACGCTTCGACCAGACGATGCAGGGCTTCAGCCACATGGGTGGTGGTCTGGAACTGCTCGACCACGACGCGGAACCGGTTGATCGAGGCTGAATAGTGCTTGCGTTTCAGATAGTAGCGCCCAATTTCCATTTCCTTGGCCGCCAGATGGTCAAAGGCCAGGTCAAATTTCAGGATCGCGGACTTGGCGTATTCAGTGTCGGGGTACCGCTCGATCACGGTGCGCAAGGCCTGAAGCGCCTGATAGGTCAGGCCCTGATCGCGCCCGATCAAATCGATCTGGTCGTAATAGCTGATCGCCAGAATATACTGCGCATAAGCCGCATCTTCGTCACCCGGATAGGTGTCGATATAGCGCTGCGCCGTAGAGCGGGCCAACTCGTATTCTTTGTCTTTGTGGTGCGAGAACGCCTGCATAATCAGCGCGCGCTTGGCCCACTCGGAATAAGGGTAAAGACGCTCAACCTCGCCAAACCATTTGGCTGCGTCGTCAGGATCGCCACGCTCAAGATCATATTCGCCGCGCTTGAAGATTTCTTCTGCGCTCCATTGATCAATCGGGCGTTTTTCAACGCGAGAGCCAAAGATACCGCCCCCGGTGCCGTCGCCCCCGAATCCCGAGCTTCCGCCCAGACTTCCGAATCCCAAGCTTCCCGAGCCACCGCCGCAGCCTGTCAAAACCAAGCCGGATACCAGTGCAATACTAACGGATTTGCCCAATTTCACGCGGATCATAACCGGTGCTACCCCAACTGTTTTCTGCCGATAGAATAATTCCGACATCTTCCAGCGAGTCCTAGCACAGAAATTTTCAAGGCAAAATGGTTTGCACAGCAAAATTCAGCGATGTTGGAAGAGTTTATCCGAAAGCGACGACGTTTCGCCGGTGCTCCATGATCAGCACCGCAGGCTTCGCAGGATCGTGCAGTCACCGAGTGGTCCGATCAGGCCGTCATCGGCAGGTCGGAACGGCACACGCCCACACCGGGTAGCTTGCGCGCATCTTGGCCATCGCATTCTACCAGACGCCATGCGCCGGGGGTGTCGAACAGGGTACGCAGAAGCTTATTGGTCATGGCGTGACCCGCGCGGTGACCGATGTAACGGGCCCGCAGCGGAGCACCAGCAAGGGCCAGATCACCCAAGGCATCCAGCATCTTGTGACGTACAGCTTCGTCCGCGCGGCGCAGACCGCCGGGCGACAGAACCTGATTGCCATCGACGACGACTGCGTTTTCATAGGTGCCGCCAAGCGCCAGCCCTGCTTTATGCATTGCCTCTACATCCGCCTGTCGGCAGAAGGTACGGCAATCCGATAGCTCGCGCACGAAATTGCCGTTGGACATGTCCAAGCTCATCTCTTGCGTGCCGATGGCGGCGTCGGGAAACGAAATATGGAAATCGATCTGGAACCCATCCGACGGCTCCAAACGCGCCCACGCATCGCCATCGCGGTATTCTACGGGCTTCAGCACTTCGATCACGCGCACCGGCGCAGCCAGTTCGCGCTGTCCGGCTTTGATCAGCCCATCCACGAACCGGGCCGAGCTACCGTCCATAATGGGCACTTCGGAGCCGTCAATCTCGATCAGGGCATTGTGGATACCACAGCCTGCAAGGGCTGCCATGATGTGTTCGATGGTGCGGACTTCAACGCCCGCCTCGTTGCGGATCACCGTGCAGAGCGGCGACGGCACACCCGAGGCCCAATGAACCGAAATCAGGTTGTCGCGATCTTCGACGTCAGTGCGTTTGAACCAGATGCCATATTCAGCTGAGGCAGGTTGCACCTTCATGCGAACCGGGCGTCCGGAATGAAGTCCAGTGCCGTTGAAACTGACTGTGCTGGCTACAGTGGTTTGCACGTGACGCCTCTTTCTTAGCCTCGGTTCGAATGCGGAGACCTACCCTGTTGGTGGTTCCGCGGAAATACTTGCGCATGTGGGGCAGTTCGAAAATCACAACTATGGTTTTGCGTGATTTCGCCCTTGAATAAGTGCGCACCAATCATCTGTGACTGGTGGCACAGTGGGTAATCCCCCCAAAGGTTATTAACAATTCAAACCTCTGTAACCGATTGTAACATGACCTGTAACCTGCGCGAAAATCCGCGCATCCCAAATTCCATGCGCATAACCCATTGTTTTGTATATCCTTTCAAGAGCCATGAGTTTCCACGCAATGCCAACAGCCATCCCTCCAATTCCGGCGGTATTTCGCAAATGAACCATACACGAAAGTTAACAGACCGCCCGATCCGAGGCGACTCGCCCCCTTGAACACGAAAAAACCGCCGCGCATCTCTGCGCAGCGGTTTGATTTCTCAGAGGTGTGAACCGGTTCAGTTGGCCTGGCGGCGCAGGAACGCAGGGATTTCCACCTTGTCTTGCTCAGGGTCAGCAGCAGTTGCTTGATGCTGTACAGGCTGTTCGCTTTGCACCGGAGGCTGCGAGCGGGCCGTGCCATCAGCAGAACCCGAACCAGTCATGCGGTTGATCAGCGAGTTGATGCCAAAGCGGGCTTTTTCCTGCGGTGCAGCAGTTCCGACCTGCGGCGCGGGTGCAGGAGCTGCCGGCTGCGCCGGCTGACCTGCGCGCGGCTGGTTCTGCACGGCTGCTTGCAGGCGGGCCATCGCTTCGGGCGACGGGGTGCCAGGTGCGGCCGGTTTGGGCGCCACGAACTGCGCCACAGCAGGTTCCTCTACAAAGCGGGGATCCACGGCTTCTTCCTCGCGCGGCTGATAGACCGGCGGCGGCACATCGCCACCTGCGGTTTCAGCCGGGAAGCTGTTTTCATACTCGGCTTCGACCGGAGCAGCAGCTTCTACCGACTGTTCCATTTCACCAAAAAGCGACGGTTCAGCCGGGGCTTCAGCAACCTCTTCGGTTACAGGCGCAGGCGCTTCTACGTGGACCGGAGCGGCGTCGATTTCAGCAGCAGCGGCAACAGCAGCGGGTGCTTCCGCTTCCATCTTCTGCTCGACTTCGATCGGCGACTGCAGCGGTTGTGCCAACGAGCGACGCGGGACCGGGATGTCCAGCGGAACTTCCGACGCATCAATGCCGGTGGCCACAACGGACACGCGCATGCCACCTTCAAGGCTGTCATCCAGCGTCGAACCAACGATGATGTTGGCCTCGGGATCGACTTCTTCGCGGATACGGTTGGCTGCTTCGTCCAGTTCGAACAGGGTCAGGTCGTAGCCGCCGGTGATGTTGATCAACACACCCTTCGCGCCACGCAGGCTAATTTCGTCCAGAAGCGGGTTGGCGATGGCTTTCTCGGCTGCTTGAACCGCGCGATCTTCGCCGGTGCTTTCGCCGGTGCCCATCATCGCTTTGCCCATCTCGTCCATAACGGCACGAACATCAGCAAAGTCGAGGTTGATCAGACCGGGGCGAACCATCAGGTCCGTTACACCCTTAACACCTTGATACAGAACGTCATCTGCCATCGAGAACGCCTCGGTGAAGGTCGTCTTCTCGTTCGCCAGACGGAACAGGTTCTGGTTCGGAATGATGATCAGCGTGTCGACCATTTTCTGCAGGGCTTCGACACCGTCTTCCGCCTGCTTCATGCGCTTGGCGCCTTCGAACTGGAAGGGCTTGGTGACAACACCTACGGTCAGCACACCCAGCTCACGGGCGGCCTGTGCGATGATCGGGGCTGCGCCGGTGCCGGTGCCGCCGCCCATACCAGCGGTGATGAAGCACATATGTGCGCCCGCCAGATGGTCTACGATCTGTTCAATGCTTTCTTCAGCCGCTGCGGCACCCACCGTGGCACGGGCACCTGCGCCCAAGCCTTCGGTGACCTTCACACCCATCTGGATGCGGTCCGCTGCGCGCGAGTGCTGAAGCGCCTGCGCGTCGGTGTTTGCGACTACAAATTCTACGCCCTCGAGTTCCTTCTCGATCATGTTGTTGACGGCGTTGCCACCAGCACCGCCTACGCCAAACACCGTGATACGAGGTTTCAACTCTTCCTGACCGGGCATGGTAAGGTTCAAAGTCATGATTTTTCCGCCTGTATAGGTCTGTGCCGCTTCGATGTGCCCCGAAGGCGGCTGCTATGTTGTTATCCCGACTGAATCGCCGGTGACTGCCTCTTTTTTTCCATATTACCTCAAAACTGCATGGTTCGTCACGCCCTAAACAGGTGTTTCACCGCAAAATATTGAGGAAATATGAAGGTTTTAAGCAGGATTTCGCCGAAGACACAGCATATTGCGGTGCGGCGTGAGTCTCACCAATTGTCCTTGAACCACTTGAACGCCCGGCGGAAACTGCGCGCCGGATAGGTCTCGGCTGGCATTTCAAAATCCCACCACTCGTCCTGGGGATGGGCCGCAAACAGGCACAGCCCCACGGCCGAGGCGAACCCCGCCCCCGTCGCTGCCTGAGGTAGGCCCTGCACCCGAAGCGGGCGTCCGATACGCACATTCTGACCAAGGATTTTCGGGGCGAGCCCGTCCAGGCCCGGAATTTGGCTGCCGCCGCCCGTCAGAACGATGGACTGGCTGGGCAGATGATCAAACCCGGCGGCATCAAGACGCATCCGCACCTCTTCAAGAATTTCTTCCACGCGCGGACGCATGATACCAATCAACTCAGCGCGGCTGACGGTGCGGCGGTCGTGCTCCCAATCGCCGGTGTCGCCGCCAATCTCGATCATCTCGCGATCATCCATTCCGGTGGCGATGACGCCGCCATAGAAGGACTTGATCCGCTCGGCGGTCGACAGGGGCACATGAAGCCCTTTTGAGATGTCCGAGGTTACGTGATCCCCACCCAAACGGACGCTATCGGCATAAATCATGTGCTTTTTCATGAAGATAGAGATGCCAGTTGAACCACCACCTAAATCAATACAGGCGGCACCCAGCTCTTGTTCATCCTCGACCAGCGCGGAAATACCGGACACATAGGCCGAGCTTGCCAGTCCCGCGACCTCAAGATCGCAGCGCTTGATGCAGTAAAGCAGGTTCTGAATGACGGCGCTATCCACCGTCAGCACATGCATGTCCACTGCCAAACGGTTACCAATCTGCCCGCGCGGATCGCCAAGACCCGAGCGGTGATCCAGCGCGAAGTTCACCGGCTGCGCGTGCAGCACCTCGCGCCCGTCACCGATGTCGGGCATGTCACACGCGGCCAACACGCGGGCCACGTCGTCTTCTGCTACCGCGCGCCCATCGACGTCCACCGCCCCATCCAGACCATAGCTGCGCGGGTTTGCGCCAGAGAAGCAGGCAATCACGTGATCAACGCGAATGTTGGCCATTTTCTGGGCTGCCTGCACGGCGGTGCGAATGGCGCGCTCGGTCTCAGCCATGGCATCAATCTCGCCAAAACGTACCCCGCGCGAGCGGGTCGTTGCGGCACCGATCACACGAAAGGCACTTTGCCCAGCCAACGACCCTACCCCGTCGCTGTCGCGGAACTGCTCTGGCCCGTCAAAGCGTAGGACCAGGCACCCGACCTTGGCGCTGCCGATATCCAGAATGGCAATCACGCCGCGTTGCATGGCGGCTTCGCGCATGGCCCGCATGGCACGTTGCTGGCTGTAAATATCGGTCATTGGGAAACCTCTTCAATCTGAACCCCTTTAAGGCGGCGCAGCTCGTGCATGGCGGTGGTGCCAAGACGCAGCGTGGGACGCTGGGGATTTCTCATATCAATCACGCTTAGGTCGCGGCCAAACAGGTCTTGCGCCTGATGCAGGGCAATCACTTGTTCCAATGCGGCCACGGGATTTTCGGCAGGCAGTTGGATGCGCTGATCGCTTTTCAGGACGACATCCCAGCGGCGCTCGCCCACGCGGATCAGACCGCGCAGATCGCCGCGCAAGGGACTGGCAGTATCAAGAATGGCGCGCGCTTCGGGGACAGCCTCGGCCGCGCCCTTTCCGGTGATCAGCGGCAGATCAGACCGGGCCGAGCGGTCCAGCAGGCTCGCCACGCGATGACCGCCTGCGTCCAACATGTCGATCACGCCACTGTGGCGCCACAGGATTACCGGCTGACGTTCGGTCAGAGCGACCTCCAACACGCCACCCGGACGGATACGTAGATCGGCGTCCTCGATCACGTCCAATTTCATGATCTCGGCACGCATACGTTCCAGATCCAGATCAAAGCTCGAAATCGGGAAGTCGATGGGCAGGATCTGACGCACGGCACTGTCGACAACCGGCGTCGCACCTTCAACGGCCATGAGCTTGACCAAGAACTCGGGCCGTTCCTGAACCGAGCGTTTCACGTTGGTCAGCTTCTCGCCGATCGCATAACGGTTGGTGGGGTTGGACAGATACCAGCCCGTCGCCATCAGGATCGCAAAGACCGGCAGGCCGACGCGCAGGAAGGCGCGAAAGACCGGGGTCAGCCACAAGCGATGGGCCTTATAGGCAAGGCGCGAGGGCGCCGGGTCGCGGCGTTGCGTATCCGGTTTGCCCTGAGGTGCCGTCATCGGTTGCACGATGCGTCCTCCACCATCCAAGCGCAGAACTGCCCAAAGCTCATCCCCTGATGCGCGCCCTGTTCAGGTGCCAGAGAGGTCGGCGTCATGCCGGGCTGCGTGTTGGTTTCCAGAATGATCAGACCGTCCAACCCGCGCGCTTCGTCCCAGCGGAAATCGGTGCGGCTGACACCCCGACAACCCAGTGCCGCATGTGCGCGCAGGGCATAGTCAAGGCACGCGGCCTCGATCTCGGCGGGAATGTTGGCGGGGATCTCGTGGCGCGATCCACCTTCTGCGTATTTCGCGTCGTAGTCATACCAGCCGTCTGTGAAGATGTCGGTCACGCCAAGCGCGCGGTCGCCCATCACGGTGGTCGTCAGTTCGCGCCCCGGGGCATAGGTTTCCACCATCACCGTCTCAGGCATGGTTTCGGCCAATTTCGGCGGCGTGTTCGCGCCCTCTTGCACGATGTAAATCCCGACCGAGCTGCCCTCGTTATAGGGCTTCACCACGTAGGGTGGCTCCATCACGTGGCGGACCTGAACCTCGTCCTTATCGGCCAAAACAGAGGCAACCACGGGAAGACCTGCGGCGCGGAAGGTGTCCTTGGCGCGTTCTTTGTCCATCGCAAGCGAGGACGCCAGCACGCCCGAATGGGTATAGGGGATCTGCAGCCATTCCAGCAGGCCTTGCACGCAGCCATCTTCGCCCCAACGTCCATGCAGCGCGTTGAACACGACATCAGGGGCTTCGGCCTTCAGGCGCTCGGCCAAATCGGCGCCCGCGTCGATCTTCACGACCTCAAAGCCCTCGCCCGCCAGAGCTTTGGCGCATTCCTCGCCCGAGCTCAATGACACCTCGCGCTCGGCCGATGGACCGCCCATCAAAACCACAACTTTGCTGACGGATGAACCCGACATGCCTGTAATGCCTCGTACCCGGCCGCAACGCGGCCAAAATGCCCTGCCGTTTCCGGCGTTAATCCCGTGCAACCACGGTGTCTGTCATGAGGCGTACCGCCCCGAACCGAGATATCGCGCAATTTTCTGCGTCTGTTTTTCGGTTATCAGGGCCTGCCCGACCCCTCAATTTCCGGCCTTTTTGACCGTCATTTCCGCGTGTTACGCCCGGATTATTCTGCCGCCGGTTCGCCTACGCGCTTGATTTCCCATTGTAGCTCTATGCCACTGTGTTCGTAAACCTTTTTTCTGACCTCTTCGCCCAGTCCTTCAAGGTCGGCAGCGGTGGCGTCGCCCGTGTTTGTCAGGAAGTTCGAGTGCATCTGGTTCATCTGCGCCCCACCCCGCGTCGCGCCACGCATTCCGGCCTCGTCGATCACCTTCCAAGCCTTCAATTCATGGCTGTCATCCTCCCGGCCCGTTGAGCTGAAGCCCGCCGGATTGCGGAAAGTCGATCCAGCCGTGCGGTCTTTTGTGGGCTGAGTTTCGTCACGTTTGGCCAGCTGAGCCTCCATCCGCGCGGCAAGCTCCTCGGGATCGCCAGCGGGACCCTTCAGGACGGCTCTGGTCACAACCCACCCGTCCGGAAGCTCGCTTTGACGGTATTGGAATTGCAGATCATCGGCGGTCAGCATCACCCGTTCGCCGGTCCGCGTGACGGCCGTGGCAGATTGAAAAACATCAGCAATATAAGAGCCATAGCAGCCAGCATTCATGCGAACCGCGCCGCCAATTGCCCCCGGAATGGTGCGCAGGAAGGTCAGGTCAACGCCCTCGGCCGCGGCCTTCTTGGCAACCTGCGCATCCAGCGCCGCGACACCTGCCGTCACCATCTGGCCGTCAATTTCGACCCCGTTGAAGCCGCGCCCCATACGGATTACGACACCTCGGATGCCACCATCGCGCACGATCAGGTTCGATCCGACGCCCATGGGAAAGACCGGAATGTCGGCGTCCAGTTCCGATAGGAAATGCGCCAGATCGTTTTCGTCGGCGGGCATGAACAGCCAGTCCGCAGGGCCGCCCACGCGCAGCCATGTCAGCCCGGCCAGCTCTTTATCGGCCATCAGGCTGCCACGGATCTCGATTTCGTCAGGACGGGCCATATCTCACCTCTTGCGCAGCCAGCGGGTCAGGTAGATCACCGGCCAGCGCAGGATCGACATCGCGCCCAGCAGAACCAGCAGCCCCACCCACGGGCCGTTCTCGTAAATCACGTATCCCAATAGCGGAATGCCCACGGCAATCAAGACGTAAGCCACCCGCCAGTGATGATCGCGCGAGGGCGTCAGCGCGATGACCTGCGCCATGACCGCCCAAAGGCAGGCGAGGATCAGGGATAGCGTCATAGGCGTCCCGTCCATTTTCGGGCCAGGTACCAGAGCGGACGGCGGAACATGGACAGGAAAGCGGCCAGCCCCAGCGCAGCCCATACCCAACCATGGGTCGCTCCGATCCAGAGGATCAGGAACGGTGCCGAGATCAGCAGAATGATCCCCGGAGGGAACTGCATCCGCATTGGCAATAGCGCGACAATTGTTGCGGCAATGGCCCAGAGAGCGCCTGCGATCAAAGACGGGCTCAATGTGTGGCGCCTGTCAGGAAGGACGCGGCCAAGGCAGCCAAAGCGCCGATCAGGCCCAACCAAGGCACCCAGACGGCAGTTCGGAACGGGGCGTTGGGCTGCATCCGTTTCAAAGCGATCAGCGCGATGTTCACCACCGCGAACACGATCAACAGCACGGTCGAGGTGACATTCGCCAGCTCAGACACCGGCAAGGCCAGCGCGGCCCCGATCACCCCTGCCCCCAACAGCACCGTCGCCAAAGCGGGCGTGCCAAACCGGGGATGGGCGCGATAGAAGACCGACAGAAGCTTTTCCCGCCGTCCAAGGCCGAACAACACGCGGGCCGCCATCACGATCTGCGCGAGCACACCGTTTAGCGCAGCGATCACGGCGATGCCCCCAAGAACGGCAGGCGAGGCGCTGAAGCTGCTTTCCCACACCAACACCAAGGGACGACCCGAGCTTGCCAAAGCGTCCACCGGCACCGCACGCACTGCCGCGTAGGACACCAGCGCGTAGAGCAAGGTCGTGATGGCGAGGGCAATCAGAATGGCGCGGGGGACGGTGTGGGTTGGGTCTTTGGCCTCTTCGGCCATGTTCACCATGTCCTCGAACCCGATGAAAGCAAAGAAGGCCAAGGCTGCGGCGCCTGCAACACCGGGCCAATAGATCTCGGGCAGGTCGATCAGCACAGCGACCGGAGGTGCGGTGAACCCGGCATAGACCACCGCGATCAGGCCCAGAACCTCGATCACCGTGAAGATGGCGGCCAGCGACAGACTCTCCAAAACGCCCACAAGCGCCACGAGCGTCAAGGCAACGCCAATCCCGACAATGGCCCATTCGCTTGGAATATCGACCAAGGCGGTTAGGTAACCAACACCGCCTCGCAGAACCGCCGCGGCGGATACAGTACCAGCAAGCACGATCGCCAAACCGATCAGAACCGCCAAAAGGTGGCTGTTCAGGCCTTTCTCGACATAGGCCGCCTCGCCCGAGGCTTCGGGAATACGCGAGCTAAGCTCCGCGTAGCTGAGCGCCGATGGTGCCGCGATCAGCCCCGCCAGCAGAAACGCCAAAGGCGCCCAGACCCCAGCCTCGGCCGCCACTGCGCCGACCAGCACATAGATCCCCGCCCCGACCATGACGCCGACGCCATACATAGTCAGAAGACCAAGGCCGAGATTTCGCTTTAGAGGGGCGGGTTTCATCAAGTCACCTGTCGGCAAAACAATATCTTAAGGTGTCGCGCGGTTTTCAAACCATCACGAAACGAAGCCCTGTTCAAGCAAACCCTTGCGTAAAGAGGGCCTTACCCCAATCGCGCGGGCAGATTGTTCGCCCATGCGCTGATCGTGCCCGCGCCCAGACAGACCACCATGTCACCCGGTTCGGCGTGTTCTTTCACCAGTGCAGTCAGCGCATCTTCGTCAATGACCGCCATCGCGTGGCGGTGGCCGTGACGGACGAGTCCGGCGACCAGATCATCGCGGGACGCGCCTTCGATCGGGTCCTCGCCAGCTGCGAAAACCTCGGCGATGCCAACAACGTCTGCTTCGTTGAAGCAGGCGCAGAAGTCCTCGAACAGGTCATGCAGACGCGAATAGCGGTGGGGTTGGTGCACCGCGATCACCCGGCCTTCGGTCGCCTGACGGGCGGCTTTCAGGACGGCGGCGATTTCGACCGGGTGGTGGCCGTAATCGTCGATGATGGTAACGCCGTTCACCTCGCCCACTTTGGTGAAGCGACGGTTCACGCCGCCAAAGCTGGCAAGGGCTTCGCGGATCTCGTCGCGTTTCATGCCCAGATGGCGCGAGACCGCGACGGCTGACAGCGCGTTCGAGACGTTGTGGTCCCCCGGCATCGGCAGGGTGCAGCCTTCGATCTTGGTGCCTTCGTGGTTCAGCTCGATATCGAAATGCGCGACACCCGCCTTATAGGTCAGGTTCACCGCGCGCACGTCGGCCTGCGCATTGAAGCCATAGGTCACGACGCGACGGTCAGTGACTTTGCCGACCAGCGCCTGCACTTCGGGGTGGTCGGTGCAGCAAACGGCAAGTCCGTAAAACGGGATGTTCGACACGAAATCAAGGAAGCCTTGGCGCAGCGTGTCAAAGTCGCCCCAATGCTCCATATGCTCGGGGTCGATATTGGTCACGATGGCAATCGTGGCGGGCAGACGGTTGAAGGTGCCGTCGCTTTCGTCAGCCTCGACCACCATCCATTCGCCCTGCCCCATTCGTGCGTTCGAGCCATAGGCGTGGATGATGCCGCCATTGATCACGGTCGGGTCGATATGCCCATGCACCAGAAGCTCGGCCACCATTGTCGTGGTGGTGGTTTTGCCATGGGTGCCCGCAACGGCGATGTTCGATTTCAGGCGCATCAGCTCGGCCAGCATCTCAGCCCGGCGCACCACAGGCAAGCCACGGGCGCGGGCGGCGTCCAGCTCGGGATTGCCCGGCTTGATCGCGGACGAAATTACCACGACCTCGGCATGTTCAAGGTTCTCAGCGCGCTGGCCGACAAAGATCTCCGCCCCCAGATCCTTCAGACGATCAGTGATTTTCGAGGCCTTCAGGTCGGAGCCCTGCACCTGATAGCCATGGTTCAGCAGCACCTCGGCGATGCCCGACATACCAATCCCGCCAATGCCCACAAAGTGGATCTTGCCCATTTCAGTGGGAAGCTTGGTGGCTGCTGCGTTCATCTATTTATCCTTCGAATTCAATACTTAGGCCTGCGCGGCCAAATCCTCGACCAGCGCGACCAGCGCATCCGTCGCATCCGGGCGACCGTGGGCCAGTGCGGCGCGGGCCATTTGTTCAGCGCCCTCGGAGTTTTCCAAAACCAGTGCGACCTGTTCGGCCAGACTGTCAGGCGTCAACATGCTTTCAGGCATCAGGATTGCGGCACCTGCATCCACCAATCCGCGCGCGTTGGCGGTCTGGTGGTCATCCGTGGCAGTTGGTAGCGGGATTAGGATCGACGGGCGGCCAATGACCGAGATATCTGCGACCGACGAGGCCCCAGCCCGACTGATCACCAGCTGGGCTTCGGACATGCGGCGGGGAATGTCATTGAAGAAGCTTTGTACATCGGCTCGGATGCCGTGATCAGCGTAGAACGCGCTGACCCGCTCCATGTCCTCATCACGCGCCTGATGGCTAACCGAGATATGGCGGCGCAGATGATCCGGCAAGGCGGCCAATGCTGCAGGCACATGGTCAGACAAAGCCCGCGCGCCCTGCGAGCCGCCGATCACAAGGATGGACATGGGATAGTCGCCCGGCGCGATATAGCCCGCGCCCTGACGGGCCATGACAGCACCCCGGACCGGGTTGCCGGTATAGACGCCCTCGACACCTTCGGGCAGGTCGGTCGGCCATGTGCCACAGGCCACACGGGTCACGCGGGTTGAGAAAATCGTATTCACACGCCCCAACACGCCGTTTTGTTCGTGGATCATGCGGGGAAGGTTTAGCAGTTTGGCCGCGCCCAAGGCAGGGATCGACGGATAGCCTCCAAAGCCCACAACGGCTTTCGGACGGTCCCGACGCATTTTCATCACAGCGCCCAGAACGCCAGCCCCGATGCGGAAGGGCACCAGCGCTTTCGCCACGATGCCGCCGCGTTGGAAGGTCGCGGACGAGACTTGCTCGATCTCGACCACATGGGGGAAGCCGCCGGTATAGCGCGCACCGCGTGCATCAGTGGATAGCTTCACCCGCCAGCCTTTGCGCAGCATCGCTTCGGCTAAGGCCTGCGCGGGAAACATGTGGCCACCGGTTCCCCCGGCAGCAATCACAAGAAGCGGTTGTTCAGTCGTCATCGGCCCTGCCTGTTTGCAAATACGTCCTGCATCCGGCCCTGCGGCCGCGTGCGGGTAAAGGCCAAAAGCATGCCAAGTGCAATACCCCCGGCGATCAAAGACGAGCCGCCATAGCTGACAAACGGCAAGGTCATGCCTTTCGCGGGCAGAAGGCGCACCGCCACGCCCATGTTGATCAAAGCCTGCACGCCAAACATGGCGGCAAGGCCCGAGCCCGCCAGACGGATAAACGTGTTCCGCTCGCGGATCAGACGCAGGAAGCTGCGGACAACGATGGTGGCGTAAAGCGCGATGATGATCAGGACCAGAAGCAGGCCGTATTCCTCGGCGGCGACGGCGATGATGAAATCTGTGTGCGCGTCAGGCAGCGACCATTTCACCTGCCCCTCGCCCACGCCAACGCCAAAGAAGCCGCCCTCGCGGATAGCGTTGGTGGCATAGCCCAGCTGAGTTGTCGGATCGACCTCGGGATTCAGGAAGCCGTCAATGCGGCGCGCGAAGTGTTGCGAGTTGTGATAGGCGAAGGTGCCGCCCAAAACGACCAGACCGGCTGCGCCGACCAGAAGAAGGATCGGTGCGCCTGCCAGAAAATACATCACACCCCAGCCAAACAGGATAAGCGCCGACTGGCCAAAGTCCGGCTGCATCGCCAAGAACAGCACAATCACGGTGACCAGCCCCGCGGACATTGCGCGTCCAGGCGGGCCGTTGATCTCTTGGCTCGCGGCCATCAGCCACGCGGCGACGACCACGAAACCGGGCTTCAGGAACTCAGACGGTTGGACCGAGGCAAAGCCCAGCGAATACCAGCGCGTGGCGCCCTTGCCGAAATCAGTGCCCAGCACGGGAAGAAGCATTACGGCGACCATCGCCACCAGAAACCCAAGCACGCCCAGACGGCGCACCATCTGCGGGGTCATCAAGGTGAAGGCAAACATGGTGATCAGGGCGGCCATGCCAAAGACCATCTGGCGTTCAACATAGTGGAAATAATCCAGCCCGTTACGCTCGGCCAAGGGCGGCGAGGCCGCCAGCCCCAGAAGAATGCCGATACCGAAAAGGATCAGGATGCACGAGACCGACCACTTGTCGATCGTACGCCACCAACGGGGAAGAATGGGGTCGCCGCTTTGTGCGGGAACCGCGCCATACACCATTTCAGTCATGAATAACCGCCTGCTATCTATCTGTACCGCTCATAATATCCGGCCCATCCCTTTGCGGGTTTTTGGTGCCGGTGCCTGTGGCCCCGTCTTACGCGAGGTCTTGCCGCTAGAATAAGAGAGTTTCGCCAATATTTCCAGTGATTTTACATGGGCTGCACGGCCCGTCGGCGATCACCCGCTTGGTGCCTGGGCAGCGCGGGATTTCGAGCGGTCTTTGCCGAGATGCGCCTCGCGCCAGATGATCACCAGACCGGCAGAAATCACGATCCCAGCACCCAGTAGGGTTTGCGCGGTGGGCAAGTCTCCGAAGATGAGATAGCCAAAGGCAAGCGCAAAAATCATTGACGAATAGTCGAAGGGGGCAATCGTCGATGCCTCGGCATGGGTATAGGCGGTGGTCAGCATCAGCTGCCCGACACCACCCGCGAGCCCTGCGGCCAGCAGGAGCGCGAATTCCGGCCCCGTGGGCCAAACCCAGCCGAACGGCAAGGTCAGCAGCGACAGGACAATCGCGGTAAAGGATGCATAGATCACCACGGTCGAGGGCGGATCCACACCGACCAGTTTACGTACTAGGATCTTCGCGACCGCAATGAAACAGGCCGCGGACAACGCCAACATTGCCCCGAAGGCCCGCAGGTCATCACCCTCGCCCCAGCCCTGAAGCTGCGGCCACATGATGATCAAGACACCAAGCAGGCCTGCCAGCACCGCCCCTATCCGCACCGCGCGCACTTGCTCGCCCAGAAAAATCGCTGCAAGGATCACCGTGATGATCGGCGACGCGTAAAGGATCGCCGTGATGTCTGGCAGGGTGAGATACGCCACGGCGGTAAAGTTCAGCCCCATCGCCATGACGCCGACGGTACCCCGGCTGACATGCCCCCAAAGCTGTTGAGTGCGCAGGGCCGAATGCAACCGCCCCTCGTAAGCCAACCACGCGGCGATCACCGGCAGTGCAAAGACCGAGCGGAAGAAGACGATCTCGCCCGGGGGCAAATGGCCGGACGCAGCTTTGATCATGGCCTGCATGGACATGAAGAACGCTACCGATCCGAGCTTCAGAAGTATGCCGCGATTTGGGGTCATACCCCCGCATACGCGCTTGATCCGCGGGTGGAAAGCGAAACCGTTGTCCAGTTTTGGCGGACGGGTGTCGCGTTGTCTTGCCGCATCCTCCCCCGGGGGATAGACTTGCGACATGACACAGCCACACACCCATGCCAGTCACCCGAAAATCGCCGCCCGTCTAAAACGCGCCGATGGACATCTAAGGTCCGTGATCGAGATGATCGACCAAGGCCGCCCATGCGTCGAACTTGCCCAGCAATTACAAGCGGTTGAGAGCGCCATTCGCAACGCGAAACAAGCGCTGATTCACGACCATCTGGATCACTGTCTGGGGGACGAGACGTCGGCAGCAGTGGTCGAGCTGAAAGCCATCACCCGGTATTTGTGAGGCGCCGATGTTCGAGGTCCTTGGCAACCACACCTATCGCAACCTGTTTCTGGCGCAGGTCGTGGCCCTTATGGGCACGGGGCTCGCCACCGTCGCGCTAGGGCTTCTGGCCTATGATCTGGCGGGCGAAAATGCGGCGCTGGTTCTGGGCACGATTTTCACCATCAAGATGATCGCCTATGTGGGGCTGGCGCCGATTGCCAGCGCGATGGCGGACCGGGTGAACCGGCGTGCCCTTCTGGTCGTGTTGGACGTGATCCGCGCATCCGTGGTGCTCTGCCTGCCTTTCGCCACGACGCTGTGGCAGGTCTATGGGCTGATTTTCGTGCTGCAAGCGGCCTCGGCCGCGTTTACGCCGACCTTTCAGGCCACCATTCCCGAGGTGTTGCCAGATGAGGAGCACTACACCAAGGCACTGTCGCTGTCCCGGCTGGCCTTTGATCTTGAGAACATCCTGTCACCCACACTGGCCGCGCTGATCCTTGCGGTTGCCAGCTATAACAGCCTGTTTTTGGGCACGACGTTGGGCTTCCTGATCTCGGCCCTGATGGTGATGTCCGTACGCCTGCCCGACCCGAAACCTGCCGCACCGCGGGGCTTTTACGCGCGCACCACACTTGGCATCCGCATCTATCTGGCCACCCCGCGTCTGCGTGGGCTGCTGGGACTGAATCTTGCGGTGTCCAGCGCGGGTGCGATGGTGTTGGTGAACTCGGTCGTGTTGGTGCGCAGCCAGTTGGGGCTGGAGGAAAGCGCCCTCGCCTGGACCATGTTTGCTTTCGGATTGGGTAGCATGCTGGCGGCCATCGCCCTGCCCCGCATCCTGCACGTCACCCCAGAGCGCCCGCTGATGCTTGGCGGCGCGGGCCTGATGGCGGCTACCCTTCTGGGCCTTAGCACGGTGATCGCGGTCTGGGGGCTGAGTTGGCCCGCCCTACTGATCGCATGGGCCGTGATCGGATTGGGCTATTCCACGGTACTGACGCCCTCGGGCCGCCTCTTGGCGCGATCCGCCCATGCCGAGGACCGCCCGGCGATCTTTGCCGCCCAGTTCGCTCTGTCTCACGCCTGCTGGCTTCTGACCTATCCGCTGTCGGGCTGGCTGATGACCGCGTTTGGAACCATCCCCGCCTTGCTGATCCTCGCCACGCTCGCGCTCATTGGAATCATCGCAGCCCTGAGATTCTGGCCCGCAGATGACCCGGTCGAGGTTGCCCATACCCATGACAACCTGCCCTTGGATCATCCGCATCTAAAAGGGCATCGTCGCCACACCCATGCGCTGGTCATCGACGAGGCGCATCCGCAGTGGGACTCGCATTTCTAAGCCCAAACGCAAAACGCCCCCGAAATCGGGGGCGCTTCACATAAGTTCGTAAGTCTTACTGGATCATCGTCAAGAGCGTATCCAGCGACTGCTTCGCGTCACCATAGAACATGCGCGTGTTCTCTTTGAAGAACAGCGGGTTCTCGATGCCCGAGTAACCGGTACCCTGACCACGTTTCGACACGAAGACCTGTTTGGCTTTCCAGCATTCCAGAACCGGCATGCCGGCGATGGGGCTGTTGGGGTCTTCCTGTGCAGCAGGGTTCACGATGTCGTTCGAGCCGATGACGATGGCGACATCCGTTTCCGGGAAGTCGTCGTTGATCTCGTCCATTTCCAGCACGATGTCGTAGGGCACCTTGGCTTCCGCCAGCAGCACGTTCATGTGACCGGGCAGACGGCCAGCAACCGGGTGGATTGCAAAGCGAACGTTCTTGCCTTTGGCGCGCAGACGGCGGGTCAGCTCGGCCACGTTCTGCTGGGCTTGTGCCACTGCCATACCGTAACCGGGGATGATAACCACGCTGTCGGCTTCATCCAGTGCAGCCGCCACACCATCGGCGTCGATGGCGATCTGTTCGCCGTCGATTTCCATGGCCGGACCATCCGCGCCACCGCCAAAGCCACCAAGGATAACGCTGACGAACGAACGGTTCATCGCCTTACACATGATGTAGGACAGGATCGCACCCGACGAACCAACCAGCGCGCCCACAACGATCAGAAGGTCGTTGCCCAGCGAGAAGCCGATGGCCGCAGCCGCCCAGCCCGAGTAGCTGTTCAGCATCGATACAACCACCGGCATGTCGGCGCCGCCGATGCCCATGATCAGGTGATAGCCGATGAACAGCGCCGCGATGGTCAGGATGATCAGCGGCAGGAAGGCTGCCGTGTTCAGGTACCAGATCAGGCAGATGACCGAGAGCGCAGCCGCGCCGGCGTTCAGCATGTGACCACCCGGCAGCTTTTCAGCCGACGAGGTCACTTTGCCCGACAGTTTGCCATATGCGATAACCGACCCGGTGAAGGTTACGGCACCGATCCAGACGCCCAGCGACAGTTCGACCAACAGGATGTTGATCTCGACAGCCGATTTCTTGGCAATCAGCTGACCGAAGCTGCCCAGCTCTTTCACGGCATCTTTGCCGATGGCCAGAGCCTCGGCGGCGTTGCCGATTTCAAAGTGGGCGTTGAAGCCTACAAAGACAGCGGCCAGACCGACCAGCGCGTGCATACCTGCCACCAGTTCCGGCATCTGGGTCATCTCGACCTTCGATGCCAGCTGGTAGCCAATGACGCCACCCGCGGCGATCAGCGGGATCGACAGCCACCACAGACCAGCACCAGGGCCGATCAGGGTTGCAGCCACCGCCAGCGCCATGCCGACAATGCCATACCATACCGCGCGTTTCGCGCTTTCCTGTCCCGACAGACCGCCAAGGGAGAGGATGAACAGAACTGCTGCAACAACATATGCAGCCGTGGTGAAACCAAATTCCATGATCTCTACCCCCTTACGATTTCTGGAACATGGCGAGCATGCGCCGTGTCACGAGGAAGCCGCCGAAAATGTTGATCCCGGCCATAAAGACCGATGCGGCGGCAAGGATGATCACAAGGAACGATCCCGAGCCGATTTGCATCAGAGCCCCAAGGATGATGATCGACGAAATGGCGTTGGTCACAGCCATCAGCGGCGTGTGGAGCGAGTGGCTTACGTTCCAGATCACCTGGAAGCCCACAAACACAGCCAGAACGAACACGATGAAGTGCTGCATAAAGCTGGCAGGCGCATAAAGGCCGGCCAGCAGCATCAGCGCACCACCGACACCCAGCAGGGTCACCTGCTGTTTGGTCTGCGCCTTGAAGGCTGCCGCTTCCTGCGCTTTGATCTCTTCCGGTGTCAGTTCCGGCACCACTTCCTTGGGCTTGGCCGCAATGGCCTGCACCTTCGGGGGCGGCGGCGGGAACGTGATCTCGCCTTCATGGGTCACGGTCGCGCCACGGATCACGTCATCTTCCATGTCGTGATTGACCACGCCGTCCTTTTCAGGCGTCAGGTCGGTCATCATGTGACGGATGTTGTTGGCGTAAAGCGACGACGACTGCGCGGCCATGCGCGACGGGAAGTCGGTATAGCCGATGATGGTCACGCCATTTTCGGTCACGACCTTCTCGTCCATCACGGTGCCTTCGGCGTTGCCGCCTTTTTCGGCCGCAAGGTCAACAATGACCGAGCCCGGCTTCATCGCGTCAATCATATCCTTCAGCCACAGCTTTGGGGCTTCGCGGTTGGGGATCAGCGCGGTGGTGATGACGATGTCAACTTCGGGGGCCAGTTCGCGGAACTTGGCCAGCTGAGCTTCGCGGAATTCGGGGCTCGACACAGCGGCGTAACCACCGGTGGCGGCACCATCCTGTTGCTCTTCTTCGAAGTCCAGATAGACGAACTCGGCGCCCATCGATTCAACCTGCTCGGCCACTTCGGGGCGCACGTCGAACGCATAGGTGATCGCACCCAGCGAGGTCGAGGTACCAATGGCGGCCAGACCGGCAACACCAGCGCCGACAACCAGAACCTTGGCGGGCGGAACCTTACCAGCGGCGGTCACCTGACCGGTGAAGAAACGGCCAAAGTTGTTCCCGGCTTCGATCACGGCACGATAGCCTGCGATGTTTGCCATGGACGACAGAGCATCCATTTTCTGCGCGCGCGAAATACGCGGCACCATTTCCATCGCGATGACGCTTGCGCCGGACTTCTTGGCCTTCTCAAGTCCGTCCTCATTGCCACCCGGATTGAAGAAGCTGATCAGCGTCTTGTCCGCACTCAGGCGCTTCAGCTCGGTATCATTTGGCTGACGCACTTTCGCAATGATGTCTGCAGCTTTCCAAAGCGCGGCAGCGGTCTTTACGACCTCGACACCTGCTTCTTTATATACCGCATCCGAGAACCCTGCAGCCGCACCGGCCTTGGTCTCGATAACGCAGTCATAGCCCAGCTTTTGCAGCATCTTGGCGCTTTCCGGCGTCATTGCGACCCGGTTTTCGCCCTCAAATACTTCCTTGGGTACACCGATTTTCACAGTCTCTTCCTTCTCCCGTCGTGTGCCGAACGAGGGGTCATCCCTCGGCCCCGGCGGTTTCATGGCGCATTCTATACGCATCCGCTGCGCAAGAAGCTATCGTTTCGGCAGTCATTGCGACAATATTATTTCAATACGCGACAGCGCGTCGCGGCGCAATGCCGCTTTGCAGCAATTTATAGCCAGCGACGCACGGTCGCGGCCCAGTTTTTGAACTCATCACCAAATAAAGCGGTCAGTCCAGCCTCTTCTCCTATGATGAAGCGTGTTGTGATGATTCTTGTGAAGATGGGCACAAGGATCAATGCGGGCAGCACATCCCAGCGCAGAACCAGCCCGCCCAAGACCAGCGCATCGCCCAGATAGATCGGGTTGCGGGTCAGGCGGTAGATGCCGGACTGCAGGAACGCCGTCGGGGTCTGGCGGGGAATAATGGTGGTGCGTGCGCGCAGGAACTCCCACATGGCCAAACCCATCACGCCAATGCCCAATCCGACCAGCCCATTGCCCAGCCAGCGTGTCCACTCCAGCCCGAACCCAAGCCCGGGCACCATGCGATCCAGCCCGAAGGCCGCGGCGGCCATCGCGATCAACCAGATCGGGGGGAGATCAACAAGGCGGAGCAGTCGGGACATGATATCAGTTAAAAAGGGCAGCGTTCCTGCCCTTGTAACAATTCGTCAGATTTATGCAATGACCGACGCAATCAAAACTGATTGCGACATTGGTCTAATGCGTTTCGCCTCGTCACTGCCCCTCGCCAATGAGGCGAAACACCCGAGAGCTTGCGATCTTGCGGGTGTTTCGAGATCACGTTGCGGCCCAACTTAATCTCGAAACACTTTAATGCGCGGGCCTGATAAATGTACCGTTCCGCAGATCACTCATGGCTTGGCGCAGCTCGTCTTTCGTGTTCATGACAATAGGTCCATGCCACGCGACAGGCTCGCGGATCGGCGCGCCAGCGACAAGAAGGAAGCGCACGCCCTCGGGACCAGCCTGCACCCGCACGTCATCCCCTGCGCCAAAGCGGATCACGGTACGATTGCCTGACAGATCACGAATGTTGACCTCCTGCCCCATCACCTCTTTTTCCAGCAGAACACCCTGAGGTGCCGCCGCGTCGGCAAACGCCCCTGCCCCTTCAAAGACATAGGCAAAAGCCTGTCGCCGTGTATCAACCGGCAGGGTCTTGGTGACGCCCGCAGGCACGCTGACATCCAGATAGAGCGGATCGGCCGCGATCCCGTCGACCGGACCAGACCGGCCCCAGAAGTTGCCGACGATCACGCGCACTTTGCTGCCGTCGTCTTCTTCGATCACTGGGATCTCGACCGAGGGGACGTCCTGATAGTTGGGCGCGGTCATTTTCAAATCGCGCGGCAGGTTGGCCCACAATTGGAACCCGTGCATCTGCCCCTTCGTGTTCGCGTGAGGCATTTCCTGATGCATGATGCCAGACCCGGCGGTCATCCATTGAATGTCGCCCGCCCCCAACCGACCCTTGTTGCCAAGGCTGTCCTCGTGTTCGACCTCGCCAGCCAGAACATAGGTGATGGTTTCAATGCCGCGATGGGGATGCCACGGGAACCCCTTTTCGGACAGGCGGGGATCGTCGTTGCGGAAATCGTCAAACAGCAGGAACGGGTCATAGGCCTTGGGATCATGGAACCCAAAGGCGCGGTGCAGATGCACCCCGGCCCCTTCCAGCGTAGGCTTTGACTGATCCGCAGAGAGGACTGGACGAATGGACATGGGAACCTCGCTTCCTTGGCATTGTGTCTGCCTAGAAGCTAGTGATCCGCGCCCAATCGCACAACACGCACGACTGAACAGCAATGCGTTCAGAAATGCACAGACACACCCACGCCCTGCCCGACCGCCTCTTGCGACCACGAGGTCGGGCAATCTGTCGACGTGACTTTCCGGCACGGGAAATCAGCCCATTGACACGCGCAGCACACACATTCGCCCGCAGCATTAATTCCACTCATTCGTTTATAGGTTGTTTTTGGCAAATGGAAAACAGCACCCAGCATTTCACGACCATTCGGTCGGGTATGTTGGGGCTGGTACTTTGGTCAGTTCTTCATAACCTCTGTGTCGTAGTGTCGCAGTAGAAAACGATTCTGCGGCATCGCAGCAAAGCAATGCAAAACCTGTACAGAGGTACAAAATGTCCCTTACGAATGAGCCGAGTTTTCGAGAGTCCGTTGAACTGATGTTCAATCGGGCGGCGTCCCTGATGAATCTGCCCTCTGGCCTGGAAGAAAAGATCCGGGTCTGTAACGCGACCTACACGGTCCGTTTTGGCGTGCGTCTGCGGGGCGAGATCAAGACCTTTACCGGCTATCGCTCTGTCCATTCAGAGCATATGGAACCTGTGAAAGGTGGTATTCGCTATGCCATTTCTGTGGATCAGGACGAGGTCGAGGCGTTGGCCTCTCTGATGACCTTCAAATGCGCGTTGGTGGAAACCCCGTTTGGCGGCTCGAAAGGCGGGCTACGCATCGATCCGCGCGAGTATGAAGAGCATGAACTCGAGCTGATCACCCGTCGTTTCGCCTATGAGCTGGCCAAGCGTGACCTGATCAACCCGTCGCAAAACGTCCCTGCCCCCGACATGGGCACCGGCGAACGCGAGATGGCATGGATCGCGGACCAATATGCCCGCATGAACACCACCGACATCAACGCGCGCGCTTGTGTGACCGGCAAACCGCCCCACGCTGGCGGCATCGCGGGCCGGGTCGAAGCGACCGGCCGCGGCGTGCAATATGCCCTGCGCGAGTTTTTCCGCCATCCCGAAGACGTCAAGCTGGCCAAACTGGATGGCAAACTGAAAGACAAACGCATCGTCGTACAGGGGCTGGGCAATGTGGGCTATCACGCCGCCAAGTTTCTGGCGCACGAAGACGGCGCGCGGATCATCGGGGTCATCGAGCGTGATGGCGCCTTGTACGATGCCAACGGCTTGGATGTTGAGGCTGTCCACCAGTGGATTGCGGGCCATGGTGGCGTAAAGGGCTTTGCGGATGCACAATACGTTGAAAACGGTGCCGAGCTGCTGGAAATCGAGTGCGACATCCTGATCCCGGCCGCGCTTGAGGGCGTGATCAACCTGACCAACGCCGAGCGTGTTCAGGCCCCCCTGATCATCGAGGCCGCAAACGGCCCGATCACCTCGGGTGCTGACAAGGTGTTGCGCGACAAGGGGACAGTGATCATTCCTGACCTCTATGCCAACGCGGGCGGTGTGACCGTGTCCTATTTCGAGTGGGTCAAGAACCTAAGCCACATCCGCTTTGGCCGCATGCAGCGCCGCCAGGAAGAGGCGCGCCACCAGCTGGTCGTAGACGAGCTGGAGCGTCTGGACCGCTATCTGGGCGATGCCTGGTCAATGTCGCCCGCGTTCAAGGACAAGTATCTGCGCGGCGCGGACGAGCTGGAGCTGGTGCGCTCGGGTTTGGATGACACCATGCGCGTGGCCTATCAGTCCATGCGCGAGGTATGGCATTCACGCGAGGACGTCGATGACCTGCGAATGGCGGCCTTTATCGTGGCGATCGACCGTATCGCGGCCAGCTATCGTGCCAAAGGTCTATAGACTGGATAAATACAGAAGCGGCCACCCCAAGGGTGGCCGCATTCTTTTAATTACAATATCATATGAAGCGCTATTGACGTAGAAGCTCAGCTTTCCCGGCGTCTTGCAACACCCAGTATTGCAGCGCTTCGCGAATGCCACGTGCGGCATCGGCGCGCCACTCACGCGAGGTCAGAAGCTTTCGGTCCCGTTCAGAGGACAGGAAGCCCAGCTCGATCAAAACCGACGGAATATCCGCCGCTTTCAGGACCGAGAACCCGGCCTGCATGCGCGGCGTCTTATAGGTCGATCCGGTGGCGCTGTGGATCCCCTCGACAAGGCTGTCTGCCAAATCCTCAGCGCGCGGTGCCGTGTCAGCCCGCGCCAAATCCATTAGCACCAATGCCACCGCATCATCCTGCTGCGACAGGTCTACACCCGCCAGAATATCGCTGCGATCATGACGCTCGGCCAGCTTGCGCGATGCCTCGTCGGAAGCCTCTTGCGACAGCGTGTACACGCTTGCGCCGGTCGCCCGCCCCTGCGCCAGAGCGTCAGCGTGCAGCGACAGGAAGACATCGGCGCCTGCCCGGCGGGCAATGGACACGCGCTCTTCCAGTGGCACAAACTCGTCGCGATCACGGGTCAGGACCACGTTGAAGCCTCCGGCGCGCACCAGTTCTTCCTTCAACTCACGCGCAAAGCGCATCATCAGATGGGCCTCGACCACACCATCCCGCTCGGCACCCGGGTCGATGCCGCCATGCCCGGGGTCCAGCACCACGGTCACATCACCCACTCCGCGCTGGCGTGTTTTGGGGGACGGCATGGGACGTGCGGGGCGGTCAAACAAGGCATCCTTGGGTGCCCCCGCCTTCGCGGCAAAATCCGCGCCCGAGACCGCCGCCAATTCAACGCGCAGGCGTGCGCCTTCGACACGCTGGGACACGCTCACCGGTTGTTCCTGCGTGGACAGGCCGGCCGACACCACTTCAACCGGCGCAGCCAACCCAAAAACGATCCGCGTCCAGCCGGGTCGGTAGAGCCCTGCATGAATGTCAGTAAACCAGTCGCCTTGCGCCAGAAGCAGAGGGATATCAATGCCCTGCCAGTTCAGCTCGGAGAAGTCCAGCACCAGACGTCGGGGGGCGTCCAAGGTGAACACGCGCCACGGCACCGCCTGCGTCATCGGCACTTCGATGGCAACACCGCGCCACCGGTCCTCGAGCGTGACGCCATCGCCTGCTAGGAAGGCCAAGCCGCTCAGCGTCGCCGGGGATTGCGTGGGAATGGTCAGAACAGGTGCGTCACTTCTCCGTGCCTCGGTTGTCTCCTGAACGGACGCGGCGCCGGGACGCGCCTTGGGGTGTAGCGAGGTTTCAGGCGCAAGATCGCTGGCTGCGGCCATCACAGGGCAGAGCACAGCCAGCATGGCGCATGCCAGCCAAGTCTTACATTTGCTTCCAAGCGTTTGAACGGTCATCTGTCCTGACTTCTTACTGCCCTGCCCCTTAGACGCAGCTTACTGCGCAGCGCGGCCCGCAGAGATGATATGTTGCATCTGGTCTAGTTCCATGAAGCCACGCGCCATAGTGTCCTGCATCACAAAGGCCGGCGTGCCGGTCACTTGCAGGCGTTTGCCCAGCTCGCGGTTCTCGGTCAGAACGCGCTGCACCTCGTCCGAGGACATACCCGCCGCGATGGCCGCGCCATCCAGTCCCAGATCGTCGGCCAGATCGACCAGGCGTTCCTCGGTCACATTGCCGCGCAGGGTAATCAGTTCGTTGTGCAGCGCCTCATAGGCCTCGGCACCGAATTGTTGCTGGGCGGAAATGGCGAATTGCGCCGACATCAGGCTGGCTTCGCTGAGGATTGGGAACTCTTTCAGGATCAGACGAATGTTGCCGTCGGCGGCCAGCAGATCTTGCAGCACGGTATGGGCCTTGCGGCAAAAGCCGCATTGGTAATCGACAAACTCGACAATCGTATAGTCGCCCTCCGGGTTGCCCATCACATGCGAGAACCCATCGTTGAAGATCGCCTCGGCATTGACCTGGACCAAGGTCTTGTCCTGCTCGACCTGCTCTTGCGCCTGACGCTGCTCCAACACGGCGAAGACCTCGATCATCACTTCGGGGTTTTCCAGAAGATAGGCGCGGATTTCGTCGCGCAAGGCGTTGCGTTCGTCATCCGACAGGTTGGTCATATCCAGCGCGCTGGCCGGCAGGGTCGTTGCTGCGATCATGGTTGCGGTCAAGGCAACTTTGCGCAGGGAAAAGGAAAAGGGCATGCGATCAGGATCCTGTCTGGGTGCCCCACAGGGGCTTTTATATTCAAAGTTAACTTGGATGTAATCTATGGCGCGCGTGCTGCCAACCATTGCGTCACGTCTGCGCACGGAACGGAGCCATTCTGCGCATGGAAAAGCCTTCGCAACGCCCCCACAGCCGCTTGACTTCACCGGAGGAGACAGGCAGGCAGACGACACGCTTGGGCACCGCCCTGCGCCGCCCAATTCTGCCGAGACCGCAATGAGGACCAGATGAGAAACTCGACCCGTGGTAACGTTGACCCCTTTATTGTCATGGACGTCATGGAAGCCGCCCGCGCCGCCGAGGCCGAGGGCCGACCCATCATTCATATGGAGGTCGGACAGCCGTCGACGCCCGCCCCCACCGCGGCGCGCACAGCTTTGGTCGACGCAATGGAACGCGACGCACTGGGATATACTGTCACACTGGGTCTGCCTGCCCTGCGCGAAGGTATCGCAAAGCTTTATAAAGACTGGTATAATATTGATCTGAACCCCGAACGCGTGGTGGTCACCCCCGGCAGCTCGGGCGCCTTCATTCTGGCCTTCACCGCGCTGTTCGATGCGGGCGACAAGGTCGGTCTGGGCGAGCCGGGCTACCCGTCGTATCGGCAAATTCTGAAGGCGCTGGACTTAACCCCGGTTGGGCTGCCCACCAAGCCTGAAAACCGCCTGCAACCGGTGCCGTCCGACATTCCCGACGGGCTTGCCGGGCTGATCACCGCCTCGCCCGCGAACCCGTCAGGCACCATGCTGGACCACGCCGCGCTGGAAGGGCTAATCGACACGTGTCGCGCCAAGAACACCAGCTTCATTGCTGACGAGATCTATCACGGTCTGCAATATGAAGACCGCGCCATTTCGGCGCTGGAAGTGTCCGATGACATCTACGTGATCAACAGCTTCTCGAAGTATTTCTCGATGACCGGGTGGCGTGTGGGTTGGATGGTGGTCCCCGAGGATCACATCCGCACGGTCGAGCGATTGGCCCAGAACATGTTCATCTGTCCGCCCCATGCCAGCCAGATCGCAGCCCTCGGCGCCCTAAATGCCCGAGACGAGCTGGACGCCAATCTAGCCACCTACCGGACCAACCGACAGCTTATGCTTGATGAGCTGCCCAAAGCAGGCTTCGACAAGATCGCTCCGCCGGACGGGGCGTTCTATATCTATGCCGATGTCAGCGACCACACGGATGACAGCCGCGCCTTCGCCGCTGAGATCCTCGAGAAAACCGACATCGCCGTCACCCCGGGCATAGATTTCGATCCCATTCGCGGCCACCAAACCCTGCGCTTTTCCTATGCCCGCTCGACCGAAGATATTCGCGAGGGGCTGACGCGTCTGAAGCGGTTCATGGAACAGCGCTGACATCGCTTTAAACACCATACGCCGCCAATACCCGTGTCTTGGACCTGGCACGTTAAGCGTCGCTAAATGATCGTCAGAAGAGCCCCAGATTGCTGGGGCTCTTCTCGCGTTCAGAGGATCCCGTTGGCGCGTTGAACCGCGCGCAGATATTTCACGATCTCAGCGATTTCGGCACGGGTGATGCCCTCGACCGGGGGCATGTTGCCAAATGGCCAGTGATGCGCGCGGACACCCAGTTCGGCAGCGCGGAAAAACGCGGCGTCCCCGTGATGCGACGGTTCATAAATCTTGTGGATCAGCGGCGGACCTGCCCCCTCTACCCCGCCGGCCGATGGCCCATGACAGGCCACACATTTCGCTGAGAACGCGCGGGCACCAATCGCAAAGTCATTGCCCAGTTCAGGCAGTGCCACTTGCACCATCTCAACCGGGGCCGCATCAGATTGGGACGTACTGTCAGACTGTTTGACCACAGGCGCATCAGGGGACGTGCCAAACCCGATCCACCCCGCCACTGCAATTCCGGCAACTGCCATAGCGCCATAGAAGTACGCTGATTTCATCTAGATCCCGTCCTTGTCCAAATGGTATTTGACCCAGCGATACGGGTTCCAGCAGGGGGAAGGTCAACGGTGAACCGGTGCAAACCGGCCTAGTCACGGGGATGTGATCAGGCGGTCTTACCCGCAGCCCACGCCCGCACCGCATCCCCGAACGCGGTAAACAACACGCGCGAGACCGGGTCATCCGCAGCGCGGTATTCCGGGTGCCACTGCACCGACAGCGTAAAGCCGGGCGCGTCCTTGATCACGATCGCCTCGGGCGTGCCGTCATCGGCGTGGCCTTCAATAATCACGCGTGGGCCCGAGGTCTTGATCCCTTGCCCGTGCAGCGTGTTGGTGCGCACAGTTTCGCCCAGCAGATCGCAAAACACCCCACCCTTGTCGAAATGCACGTCGTGACGGATCGCGAATTTCTCGTCCAGCGTTCCATCTGGCGGCATCCGGTGGTTCATCCGCCCCGGAAGCTCGCGGATTTCTGGATAAAGCGAGCCGCCCATCGCCACGTTGACCTCTTGAAAGCCCCGGCATATCCCGAAGAACGGCTGGCCGCGATCAACGCAGGCGCGGATCAGAGGCAGCGTGATCGCATCACGGCAGCGGTCAAATTCGCCATGCGCCTCGGTTTCATCCTCGCCATATTCCTCGGGGTGGACATTCGGACGCCCGCCGGTGAACAGGAAACCGTCACAGGTTTCGAGCAGTTCATCAACGGTGACAAAGCGCGGATCAGTGGGAACGATCAGGGGCAGACAGCCCGCGACCTGAGACACGGCCTCGGAATTCATCGTGCCGCCCGCATGGGTCGGATAGCTGTCATTCAACAGATAGGAATTGCCGATGATGCCGACGGTGGGGCGTTTCATGTGTGCTCCGCTTTCAACCTACTGAATGTGATTAAAGGAGCGTGCGCGGAAGTTCAAACCCCGTATTGTTCACGTTCCGCTGTGAGCGCGATCAACGCGCGCGCATCCCCTTCGCCGGTATTTTCATAGCTGTGGTCAAATCCCGCATCGAAATAGAACGCATCCTCCGTTGCGATGTCATATCGGCGGCCATGTACCCGGACGCTGACTTGCCCCTCCAGCACATAGATCAGCTCGACCCCAGCATGCGCATGGGCGGGTGCTGGTATCGCCCCTTCGGGGAATTCAGCAACGTATGCTTCCAAGGGGCGCCCTTTCACCGGGTAGTCGAGGCTTTCGAACAGATAGGCCACGCCATCGGGGCCATTCACTGGCAACCGCAATCGGTCAGAAGCGGGGATGAATTCACATACGGGCTGCGCATCTTCAGGGGCAAAGAAGTGGTCCAGCCCCACGCCGAAGACCAGAGAAATCCGCACCAGAGTGGGCAACGTTGGCACCAGAATCCCACGCTCCAATTTGGACAACATGCCCGCAGATAGCCCCGTATGTTCGCCCAACTGCGCCAGCCCCAAGCCCTTTTCACGCCGCAAGCGCTGCAATTTAGGGCCGATTCGATAGGCCTCGATCTGGTCGCTTAGGGTTTCTGACAACATTGGTCACCTTTGAACGTTGCATCTGGGTTAAGCATTGCAGGGGTATTTTCCCCATACGCAAGAAACATTCATATCACGAAAACGTGGGTTGGCGCCAGCCATTTTGCCAATGGATAAAATTTCTATCACGTCCGGCAAATCGGACTCACAACCCTAAAGGAGCTCACCATGTTCTCGAAACGTCCCAGTCTGAAACAGATCACCCTCGCCATAGCTGTAGCCATCACCCCGATGACCGCCGCACCTGCCTTCGCCAATGGCGGCGCCGATATTGTTGATACCGCTGTGTCAGCCGGCAGCTTCTCGACCCTTGCGGCCGCTTTGGGCGCGGCGGGCCTCGTTGAAACGCTGAAAGGTGACGGCCCGTTCACAGTCTTCGCCCCTACGGACGACGCCTTTGCCGCCCTGCCCGATGGCACGGTCGAGATGCTGCTTCAGCCCGAAAATAAGGACAAGCTGACCGCGATCCTGACCTATCACGTCGTCCCCGGCGCGGTCATGGCAAAGGATGTCATGGGGATTGATGCGGCCACGACAGTAAACGGTGCGGATGTGACCGTGAAGGTCGACGGCGATGCTGTGATGATCAACGGTGCAAAAGTTGTCGCCGCCGATGTCGCGGCCTCGAACGGCGTCATCCATGTCATCGACGCAGTATTGTTGCCCGACGCGATGTAACGCGTCAGGCTATGGATACCATTGCGAGGGGCTTATCCGTCAGGGGTAAGCCCCACGTTTTTAATCCCGACCGATCCGGCCTCGAGGTCATTCTCTGACGTGTCGCCAGTGACACCCACGGCCCCGATCACATCACCCGAGTCATTGCGCACCAGAATACCACCCGGCACCGGCACCAGCTTGCCCTCATAGGCCGCGCCGGCTGCCGCGATGAAGTAAGCCTGCGCCTCGGCGCGGTCGCGTTGCGCGGTGCCGCCGATGCCCAGCATGACCGAGCCATAGGCCTTGCCGCGTGCAATATCGAACCGACCGGGAGGCGCCCCGTCAGCACGCTCAAACGCCAGCACATGCCCGCCGGCGTCAACGACGACCACCGACAGCGGCTTCATGCCCTTTTCGCGGCCATAGGCCATCGTGTCGTGAATAATGACGCGTGCGGCGTCTTGTGTGATACGATCCATATCTTCCCTCAAGCCTCTGCTTTCTTTTCCAAGCGACGTGCATGCAGCACGGGCTCAGTATAACCCGACGGCTGCACACGGCCCTTGAACACAAGGTCGCAGGCGGCATGAAATGCCACACCATCAAAGCCGGGTGCCATCGGTTGATAGCTGGGATCACCCGCATTCTGTTCATCGACCTTCACAGCCATCTTGCGCAGAGCGGCCATCACCTCGTCTTCCGAGACAACACCGTGATGCAGCCAGTTCGCCAGCGCTTGGCTGGAGATCCGGCAGGTCGCACGGTCTTCCATCAGGCCCACGTCGTGAATGTCCGGCACTTTCGAGCAACCAACACCTGCATCCACCCAGCGCACCACATAGCCCAGAATACCTTGAGCGTTGTTTTCGATTTCTTCGCTGATCTCGGTTTCGGACCAGTTCACACCCGCGGCCACAGGGATCGTCAGCAGATCTTCCAGCGTGCCACGCGCACCGCCGTCCAGAAGCTCCTCCTGACGGGCCAGCACATCCACTTGGTGGTAATGCGTGGCATGCAGGGTTGCAGCCGTCGGGCTGGGCACCCAAGCACAGTTCGCGCCCGACATCGGGTGACCAATCTTCTGGTCCAGCATATCCGCCATCCGATCCGGCGCGGCCCACATGCCTTTGCCGATCTGCGCCCGCCCCTTCAGGCCGCAAGCCAGACCGATATCCACGTTGCGATCCTCGTAAGAGGCAATCCACGCAGCATTCTTCATGTCGCCCTTGCGGATCATCGGACCCGCTTCCATCGAAGTGTGAATTTCATCCCCGGTGCGGTCAAGGAAACCTGTATTGATGAAGGCCACGCGGTGTTTCGCGGCGCGGATGCATTCCTTCAGGTTCGCCGAGGTACGACGTTCTTCGTCCATGATGCCCAGCTTCACAGTGTGACGCGGCAGGCCCAACAGCGTCTCGACCCGATCAAAGATTTCGTCCGCAAAGGCGACCTCTTGCGGACCGTGCATCTTGGGTTTCACGACGTAGACCGATCCGGTGACCGAGTTTCCGCCATCCCGCTTCAGATCATGCATGGCGCAGAGCGTGGTGACCACAGCATCCATCATCCCCTCGGGCACTTCCGCACCATCAGGCAGCAAGATCGCCGGGTTGGTCATCAAGTGACCCACGTTGCGCACCAGCATCAGGGCGCGGCCCTTCAGCGTGACCTCGCCATCGGGGCCATCGAACGTCAGGTCGTCATTCAGTTTCCGCTCGAACGTTTTGCCGCCCTTCGAGACCTCTTCTGACAGAGTTCCGTCCATCAGACCCAGCCAGTTCGAATAGGCCAGCACCTTGTCATCGGCATCCACCGCAGCCACACTGTCTTCGCAATCCATGATCGCGGACATGGCGCTTTCCAGTCGAACATCCGACAGCCCCAACGGGTCCGATGCACCGATTTCGGTCGTGTCGTCGAATTCAAGGACGATCTTCAAGCCATTGTTTTCATAAAAGAAGAGTTGATCACGCCCCCCCAAGAACTGGCCGGGGTTGGCCAAGGCAGGCGGCGTGTTTCCGATCCGCATGGCTTCGGCCCAGCTGCCATCGGCCAGCGGCAGAACACCGTCCAGAAAACTTTTGGCGGCTGCGATCACACGGGCACCGCGGGCCGGGTTATAGCCCTTTCCCTCGGGCAGATCGCCCAAAGCATCCGTGCCATAAAGCGCATCATAGAGGCTTCCCCAACGCGCATTCGCCGCGTTCAGCGCGTAGCGTGCATTCATGATCGGCACCACAAGCTGCGGACCGGGGATCGACGCGATTTCGGGATCGGTGTTTTCGGTCTCGATGGCGAAGTCCGGCCCTTCCGGCACCAGATATCCGATCTGTTCCAAAAAGGCGCGGTATGCAGCGGCGTCGTGGGGCTGACCCGCGCGGGCCTTATGCCAGTCATCCAACTGGCGCTGGAGCTCTGCGCGCTTTTCAAGCAGAGCGCGGTTCTTCGGGGCCAGATCGGTCAGGATCTGCGCGAAACCGGTCCAGAACGTGTCTTGATCCAGCCCAGTATCGACCAGTGCTCGTGTTTCCAAAAACTGGCTCAGTTCGCGATGAACCTGAAGCCCTGCCCGTTCAATATAGTCGCTCATGTCGAAACCCTTCGTATACCTCTGCATGCATCCATAGAGTTTCCGATGCGAAACAGATGCGCAAGTGTGTTTATTTTGACCTCGGTTAAGGATCACTTATCTGACCCCCCCCACAAAGGACTGTATGGCGGGCTTGCAGCCCTGCCCCTGCACGAATAGGTTTCGGGTCTGGACTCAAGCCTGAAGGATTTCTGATGAAAGACGCAGCCCCCCAACCGATCTATCTGGCCGACTATACGCCCCCCGCTTACCTGGTCGACGGGGTTGAGCTGGTCTTTCACCTGCACCCCACCGCGACGCGGGTGATATCGAAGATCCGCTTTACGCCGAACCCGAACGCCGCATCCAAGGAGTTTTTCCTGCATGGAGAAGGCCTTACCCTGATCCGCGCCGCGATTGATGGTACGGGGATCACGCCCGAACTGGTCGACGGCGGGCTGAAAGCAGACGTGCCTGGCGCGCCTTTCGTTTGGGAAACCGAGGTCGAAATCAGCCCTGAAACCAACACCGCCTTGGAAGGGCTTTACATGTCGAACGGCATGTATTGCACCCAGTGCGAGGCTGAGGGCTTCCGTCGCATCACCTATTACCCCGACCGCCCCGACGTCATGGCCCCCTTCAAGGTGCGCATTGAAGGCCGTGACCCGGTGATGCTGTCCAACGGCAACCCCGTCGCTTCGGGCGATGGCTGGGCGGAATGGGACGACCCATGGCCCAAGCCCGCCTATCTGTTCGCGTTGGTCGCAGGCGAGCTGGTCGCACGCGATGACAGCTTCACCACCATGTCCGGCAAGGATGTGGACTTGAAACTGTGGGTCCGCCCGGGTGACGAGGGCAAGACCGCATTCGGGATGCAGGCGCTGAAGGACTCGATGAAATGGGATGAAGAGGTTTACGGGCGCGAATACGATCTCGACATCTTCCAGATCGTCGCCGTGTCCGACTTCAACATGGGCGCGATGGAGAACAAGGGGTTGAACATCTTCAACACCTCGGCGGTTCTGGCCTCACCCGAAACGTCCACGGACCCGAATTTCGAACGGATCGAGGCCATCATCGCCCACGAGTATTTCCACAACTGGACCGGCAACCGCATCACCTGTCGCGACTGGTTCCAGTTAAGCCTAAAAGAAGGGCTGACCGTGTTCCGCGATCAGCAGTTCTCGGGCGATATGCGGTCCGAAGCGGTGTGCCGGATCAACGACGTATCCGCCCTGCGCGGGCGGCAATTCCGCGAAGACAACGGCCCGTTGGCACACCAAGTGCAGCCCGACAGCTTTGTCGAGATCAACAATTTCTACACGGCCACGATCTATGAAAAAGGGGCCGAGCTGATCCGCATGATGAAGGTGTTGGTGGGTGATGACGCCTATGACAAAGCGCTCGATCTGTATTTTGATCGTCACGATGGCGAAGCCGCAACGATCGAAGATTGGGTCAAAGTCTTTGAAGACAGCACCGGACGCGACCTGACGCAGTTCCGCCACTGGTACAAACAGGCCGGCACGCCGCGCGTTGCTGTATCGGAAGACTGGGTCGACGGCACCTATACGCTGACCTTCAAACAATCGACGCCGCCTACCCCGGGACAGGACGAGAAACTGCCGCAGCATATTCCGCTGGCCGTTGGTCTTCTGGGCCCTAATGGTGACGAGGTACAGCCCACGCAAATCCTTGAGATGACCGAGGCGGAGCAAAGCTTCACCTTCGAGGGGCTGGCGGCGAAGCCCGTGCCCTCGATCCTGCGCCACTTCTCGGCCCCTGTGATTTTGGAACGCGAAACCTCGGCCCAGGAACGCGCCTTCCTGCTGGCCCATGACACCGACCCGTTCAACAAATGGGAAGCGGGCCGGACGCTGGCAAAGGACGTGTTGATCGCCCTGATCACCGGGGAAGACGCCCCGCTGGATGACTATCTGCATGCCATCGCCGTCATGCTGCGCGACGAAAGCCTTGATCCCGCCTTCCGCGCGCTGACCCTTGGCCTGCCCGGTCAGGACGATCTGGCGCAGACCCTGTTTGACGCGGGCGTCACCCCCGACCCGATGAAGATCTATCGCGCCAAGCAAACGCTTTGGCAGGCAATGGCCGAGCATCTGCAGGACCTTTTGCCCCGCCTGATGGCCGAGATGGAGGTAACCGAACCGTTCCAACCCAATGCCGAGCAAGCGGGCAAACGCGCGCTGGGTCTGGGCCTGATGAACCTGCTGAACCGTCTGGACGGTGGTTCGGCGGCGCAAGCGCTGTATGACCGGGCCGACAATATGACTTTGCGACTGGGCGCGCTTGGCTTCTTGCTACAAGCCCAAAAAGGCGACGCAGCGCTGGCCGACTTCCGGACACGCTTCGAGGCCGATGAACTGGTGATGGACAAATGGTTCGCCATGCAGGTGACCCATTCCGCGCCCGAAGACACGGCTGATATCGTTGCAAAACTGACCGAAGACAGCGCCTTCAACTGGAAGAACCCGAACCGTTTCCGCGCGGTCTTTGGCGCCTTCATCATGAACCCGGCGGGCTTCCACAACGCCTCGGGCGAAGGGTACAAGCTGTTTGCCGATTGGCTGATCAAGCTGGATCCGGTGAACCCGCAAATCACCGCGCGCATGTCCTCGGGGTTCGAGACATGGCGCCGCTATGACGCGGATCGTCAGGCGATGATGAAAGAGCAGATCGAGCGGGTGCTGGCCACCGAAGGGCTCAGCCGTGACAGTCAGGAAATGCTTGGCCGGATCCTGAACGGGTAAGCCAAAAGAAAAGGGCGGGATCAATCCCGCCCTTTTCTATTTCGACAGCCCAAAAGTCTGTCTATGGAGTATTCGATCCGGGCTTAGCCGGTGGTGCAGTAGTTCTGCTCGCGCACCCATTCGCGCATATGCTCGCGCTTGCGTTTGGAATGGAACGGGCCCCAATCGGCGGCCACGCCTTTCATCCCGCGCGACACCACGTTATCCCGCGGCACGGTCACGGCCATGATGCGCACAGCACAGCTGAGGTTCATTTCACCGTTTTTCAGCGCCTCACCCGAGCGTGCTTCGCAGCCATAGCCGCGTGCGGTCGCGGGCAGGATCTGAACCAGACCGTACCACTTGCCGCCGCCACCGACAGCCGTCTGGCGCCATGTGCTTTCATAGAAGGATAGCGTGGACAGAAGGCCCGCCCAGAACGCGTTGCGCCCCGCGGTGTCCTGATTTTCGTAATCCGGGCACCACTCGGCGATATCTGCTGGCACGATTTCCGCCAGCACAGTTCCGTGATTTTCCAATGCAGCGATGGTCGCGTCGGTCCAGGCTTTTGCCTGCGGCTTCTCATCCCACTGCATAGTCAGTACTGGCTGACGCGCTGCGCGCGTGCCAAAAAAATCTTCGGCCAGAGCAGCGTCCGACAGCATCACTGTCGCCACAAGGCCCATCATAATCCGTTTCATTTTTCCCACCTACATTTGGTACAGACGTTCCCCCCGGTGTCTGATCAGAAGCAAATAAGACCGTTGGTTGCGTATTGCAACACTTTTTTCGCTGCACCGCAGCAATGCGCCATGACTTGCCGATATGCCTTATTTGCAAGGCTGGTATGCATTCTAGTTCACACGTGTAATAAATCGAATACTATAGGTATGTTAGCATATTTTCCGCACCGCAGCATATCCACACTCACCATCCAATCCCCTATCTGGCCGACGCGACTGCCCTCTTGCCCCTTCTGGTCACCTCAACTAGAACCCGGACAGGTTTTGACACTTGGGAAAACACACATGCTTGATCATCTCGCCTATGAAAGCCCGCAGCCGAAAGTGATTGCAGGGGCGAAGGAAGACTGGGAACTGGTCATCGGGATGGAAATCCACGCTCAGGTCAGCTCGAACGCGAAGCTGTTTTCGGGCGCATCGACCAAGTTCGGGGCCGAGCCGAACTCGAACGTGGCTTTCGTGGATGCGGCCATGCCCGGCATGCTGCCCGTGATCAACGAATATTGTGTGGAACAGGCCGTGCGTACAGGACTGGGCCTGAAAGCCGAGATCAACCTGTTCTCGGCCTTTGACCGCAAGAACTATTTCTATCCGGATCTGCCGCAGGGCTATCAGATTTCGCAGCTGTATCACCCCATCGTGGGCGAAGGCGAAGTGATCGTGGATATGGGCCCCGGTGTCGCCCGCAAGGTCCGTATCGAGCGTATTCACCTTGAACAGGACGCCGGTAAATCCGTGCACGACATGGACCCGAACATGTCCTTCGTCGACCTGAACCGCACCGGCGTCGCGCTGATGGAAATCGTGTCGCGCCCCGACATTCGCGGTCCTGAAGAGGCCGCCGCCTATGTCACTAAGATGCGCCAGTTGCTCCGCTATCTGGGCACTTGTGATGGCAACATGCAGAACGGCAATATGCGCGCGGACGTGAACGTCTCGGTCTGTCGTCCGGGCCAATACGAGAAATACATGGAAACGCAGGACTTCGACCATCTGGGCACGCGGTGCGAGATCAAGAACATGAACTCGATGCGCTTCATTCAGGCCGCGATTGACTTCGAGGCCCGTCGCCAGATCGCAATTCTGGAAGATGGTGGTGAGGTCGTTCAGGAAACCCGTCTCTATGACGCGGACAAGAACGAAACCCGCTCGATGCGTTCGAAGGAAGAAGCACACGACTATCGCTACTTCCCCTGCCCCGATCTGTTGCCGCTGGAAATTGAGCAGGACTGGGTCGACGACATCGCCAAGACCCTGCCCGAGCTGCCGGACGAAAAGAAAGCCCGTTTCGTGACCGAATTCGGTCTGTCGGAATATGACGCCGACGTTCTGACCGCCGAAGCCGAAAACGCCGCCTTCTTCGAGGCAGTCGCCGAAGGCAATGACGGTAAGCTGGCCGCAAACTGGGTGATCAACGAGCTGTTTGGCCGTTTGAAGAAAGAAGATCACTCGATCACCGAAAGCCCGGTCAGCCCGGCGCAGTTGGGTGGCATCATCAAACTGATCTCCAAGGGGGACATCTCGGGCAAGATCGCCAAGGATCTGTTCGAAATCGTCTATACCGAAGGCGGCGACCCGGCCGAGATCGTAGAAGCCCGCGGCATGAAGCAGGTGACTGACACCGGCGCCATCGAAACCGCCGTGGACGAGGTGATCGCCGCCAACCCCGCTCAGGTCGAGAAAGCCAAACAGAACCCGAAACTGGTTGGTTTCTTCGTCGGGCAGGTGATGAAAGCCACCGGCGGCAAGGCCAACCCGAAGGCGGTGAACGAAATCGTGACGGCCAAGCTGGGCCTCTGATTTCAAACGACAATTTATGATGAAGGCCCCTCTCTGGGGCCTTTGCCATTTCTCTAACCCGCGATTGCGCGAACACACGGGTGATAAGATGACGGAACTGAAAACGGAACGCCGCTCTGAGCTTTTGATGCCTGCGGGCAACTTGCGAAAGCTGAAAATGGCGGTGCTATATGGCGCGGACGCGGTCTATCTGGGCACGCCGGATATGTCGCTGCGCACCAAGTCTCAATTCTCGCTGGAAGAGGTGATCGAGGGGGTCGAGTTCTGCCATGCCCATGGTCGGCGCGCCTATCTGACGCTGAACCTGTTCAGCCATAACAAAGACATCCCGAAACTGGACGAGTACATCGATACGGTCCGCAAAGTGAAGCCCGACGGGTTGATCATCGCAGATCCCGGCGTGTTCCAATATGTGCGCACCCGCGCGCCAGAACTGCCGCTGCACATCTCGACTCAGGCCAACGTGTGCTCGTGGTTGTCGGTGAAATTCTGGGAAGATCAGGGTGCCGAGCTAGTCGTTCTGGCCCGCGAAGTGTCCTACCCCGAGCTGGTCGAAATTCGTGAAGAATGCCCGGATGTTAAGCTTGAGGCCTTCGTGCATGGCGCGATGTGCATGACCTATTCCGGTCGCTGCCTGCTGTCCAACTTCATGGCCGAACGCGGCGCAAACCAAGGCAACTGTGCGAACTCGTGTCGTTGGAACTATGGCGTGCGGATGCGTCTGAAGGACGGCACAATCGAAGACCTGAACATCACCGAAGACAACGCCGATATGTTCGAGTTCCTACTGGAAGAAGGCTGCCGCCCCGGTGAATTCATGCCGATCGAAGAAGACGGGCGTGGATCCTACATCCTGAACTCGCGCGATCTGTGCATCATGCCGAAGCTGGATGAGTATCTGAAAATCGGCGTCGACAGCCTGAAGGTCGAAGGACGCGGCAAGTCGGAATACTACTGCGCCATCGTCGCCCGCGCCTATCGCATGGCGATTGATGACTACTATGCGGACCCGGAAAACTGGGATCCGAAACCTTACATGCGCGAGCTTGAGGCCGTTGGAAACCGTGGCTACACGCTGGCTTTCCACGAGGGACGTCTGACCAATTATGCCCATGATTATGAGCACACCGCGTCGCTCGCCCAATGGGAATATGCGGGCGTCGTGACAGATGTGACCGAGGACGCGTTCCTCGTCGAAGTGAAGAACAAACTGGAAGCCGGTGAGGTGCTGGAGTTCATCTCGCCCATCGCGCGCGACACCGTATTGCTGCGCATGTACGAGTTCGAAGACCACCACAAGGGCGACATCAAAGAGGTCGTCCATGGCAGCACCAAGACCACCATCCGCGTGCCATTTGCGCTGTTCGATCACGAGGATCTGGACGATCTGAAAGCCCGCTTCCCGGCCTTTACTGTGTTGCGCAAGGAAAAGGCACTGACCGATGAGCAATGGAAGCGCATCCGCTTTGACAAGCTGACGCAAGGGCTTGAAATGTCGGGGAAAGAGAACACCAAGGCGTATGAAAAGCGCCGTGATGATCTAGCGGACGCGATTGCCGAAGATGGGCGTGAAACCCGTCTGAAAACCAACCGCGTTGGCACGGATGGCTGCTGTGGTAAGGGCTGCAATGGCTGCCTGATCTTCTGGCAGGGTGATGAGTATGCCCGCGCCCGCGAGGTGCTGTTGAAGCGCAAGCAAGGCGAACAACTGTCCCGCGCCGAAGCGGCTGCCTTGAAGCAGGACACGCCGCCACGTCTGGTGGGGTAAGCGGACCGGGGCAATCCGCCACCCGCGCCATCCCCTCTTGGCGCTTATGCCGAAAACCATCTATACGGCCTAAAGCCGGAGAAATTGAAAAGGTCAGTCCATGACTCAGTACGAATACCAAGTGATCCCCGCCCCGCGCAAAGGCAAGAAGGCCCGTGGCGTAAAAGGGTCCGAGGCCCGTTTTGCCCTCGCCATTCAGGATGTGCTGAACGAGGCCAGCGCGGATGGTTGGGAGTATCTGCGCACGGATACGCTGCCCAGCGAGGAACGCTCGGGCCTGACCGGGCGCGCGACGGTGTATCAGAACATGCTGGTGTTCCGCCGCGCGATCGAGGATCGGACAGACGAACAGGCAGCAGATGCAGATTTCGCCGCTGTGACAGCGCTGGCAGATGAGGATACCGAGGCCGAGGGGAACAACGCGCCAAGCTTGCCGTCCGCCACGGCAGCGAATGAAGCCAGCGACGCGGCTCCCAGCATCGAACGCGATGAACGTTAAGCCGAAAGTCTTAGCCTGAAATCTCAAGCGCCAAGGCGTGAATCTCGGACACCAGATCCGCGCCTAGCGCTTTGTGCACGGCACGATGGCGTGCGATGCGGGACATGTCGGCGAAACTTGGCGCACGGATGATCACGCGAAAATGGCTTTCACCGCCATCCTGATATCCAGCATGACCGCGATGCTGTTCGCTTTCATCAATGACTTCAAGATGTTCCGGGACAAACGCTTCGCTCAGCGCCTGATGAATTCGTTCCGTCCTGTTCATTTCTTGGCAGTTCCCTCTTCAATCCCGGTGAAAAAGCAGTAAACTCTCGGGTCCGAGTCGAAAAGAGAAGATTAAGATGCCCAACGACGATCCTTTTGGTTTTGACATGTCGGTCTCAGCGGCCAAGAAACGCAACCCGCGCGGCAAACGCGGGATGTCGGGCGCGTTCGAGACCTCGAAACGTGTGTGTGAACATGACGGCTGCACCGAGGCCGGAAAATACCGTGCGCCCCGCTCGCCCGATCATCTGGACGAGTTCAAGTGGTTCTGTAAGGACCACGTGCGCGAATATAATCTGAAGTGGAATTTCTTTGACGGGGCCACCGAAGACGAGATGAACGCGCAGGCCGACAAGGATCGCGTATGGGAACGTGAAACCAAGCCGATGGGCACCAAGGACGAGCAACGCGCCTGGGCCCGTTTGGGCGTGGACGACCCGCATCAGGTTCTGGGCGCAAACGCCACGCAGAACCCCGGCAAGTCGATCACCGGCACCCGCAAACTGCCGCCCACAGAGCGCCGCGCCATCGACATTCTGGAAGCCAAGGATCACTGGACCAAAGCCGAGATCCGCAAGTCCTATAAGAAGCTGATCAAGGTGCTGCACCCGGATATGAACGGCGGCGACCGGTCTCAGGAAGACCAGTTGCAGGAAGTTCGCTGGGCTTGGGATCAGATCAAAGAAAGCCGCAGCTTCAAGTAACGCCTACGCGCGTAACGATCCAAATACATGCATACACGCAGCGCGAAGTGGCCCAACCAGTCCCTTCGCGTTTCTTGTTTTTTTGACCTTTTGGTCAGACCAGACACGCTACGTCATTAGGGCCAGCTTTGCCCCGCGTCACCTTTTCCCCCCGCTTCCCCTTGCACGCGTGATCGTCATCGGGCATCACTTGCGCAACAACGTGCAATAAGCGCGCAATGCGGCGCGCGACAGAAGGATCACCGACATGGCAGACGGCACCCTGGATATGAACGCGAAACCGACCGAGGACATCTCGGTACGCGAGGTTTTCGGCATCGACAGCGACATGATGGTCAAAGGCTTTGCCGAGCGCACCAGCCGCGTGCCCGAGATCGACAGCACCTATAAGTTCGACCCGGACACCACGCTGGCCATTCTGGCGGGTTTCTCGCACAACCGCCGCGTGATGGTTCAGGGCTATCACGGCACGGGCAAATCGACCCATATCGAACAGGTTGCAGCCCGTCTGAACTGGCCTGCCGTGCGTGTGAACCTCGACAGCCACATCAGCCGGATCGACCTGATCGGTAAGGACGCCATCAAGCTGAAAGACGGGATGCAGGTCACCGAGTTCCAAGAAGGCATTCTGCCTTGGGCGCTGCGCAACCCGACCGCCATCGTGTTCGACGAATACGATGCAGGCCGCGCGGACGTGATGTTCGTCATCCAGCGTGTGCTGGAGCATGACGGTAAGCTGACCCTTCTGGACCAGAACGAGGTCATCACCCCCCACCCGTCCTTCCGCCTGTTCGCCACCGCGAACACTGTGGGTCTGGGCGACACGACCGGGCTGTATCACGGCGTGCAACAGATCAACCAAGCCCAGATGGACCGTTGGTCGCTGGTCGCCACGCTGAACTATCTGTCGCATGACGCGGAAACCAACATCGTGCTGGCGAAAAACCCGTTCCTGAACACCGAGCAAGGCCGCCAGACCGTCAGCCAGATGGTGACAGTTGCGGACCTGACCCGTACGGCCTTCATGAACGGCGATCTGTCGACCGTCATGAGCCCGCGGACCGTGATCAACTGGGCGCAAAACGCATCCATCTTCCGCTCGGTCGGCTATGCCTTCCGCCTGTCCTTCCTGAACAAATGTGACGAGTTGGAGCGCCAGATCGTGGCCGAGTTCTATCAGCGCTGCTTCGACGAGGAACTGCCGGAGAGCGCGGTGAGCATGAGCTTGGGGTGATTTCCAAGCGTTTGATATCAGCTTGCGCCGCCCGGTCGCCAGACCGGGCAGCGCCGACCCGCCCCCATGGGGCGGCGCTTATGCGCCACCCCGCGGGTCTTCACCGCCCTCATCGCGATGACGCGTTGAACCGTGGATCGATAGGCCAATAGAATGAAAAAACCCACCGACAACCCCGCTGATCCGTTCAAGAAAGCGCTGGCTGAGGCGACGAAGACGCTTGCCGACGAGCCAGAGCTGTCGGTCAGCTTTACGGTGGACCCCTCGGGCGTCAGCCGCGATGCGATGCGCCTGCCTCAGGTCACGCGGCGGATGACCAAGGACGAGGTGTTGTTGGCGCGCGGCACGGCGGATGCCTATGCCATGAAGCTGCGCTATCACGACGAGGCGATGCACGCGAAATACGCCCCGGCGGGCAACATGGCGCGTGACATTTACGAAGCGATGGAAACAGCGCGGTGCGAGGCACTTGGTGCGCGCGACATGCCGGGTACGGCGGGCAATATCGATGCCAAAATCGGGCACGAAGCTGACCGCGCGGGCTATGACCAGATCACCGCCGCTGCTGACGCCCCCCTGCCTGTAGCTGCCGGATACCTGATGCGCCATCTGGCGACGGGCCGCGATCTTCCCCCGGGCGCTGACAACGTGATGGGCCTGTGGCGCGACTTTATCGAAGCGCAATGTGGCGAGCATCTGGACGACCTGACCGGCGCTTTGACGGATCAGCAGCAGTTCTCGCGCTTTGCCCGCCAGATCATCGAGGATCTGGGTTATGGCGACCAGCTGGGCGATGACCCAGATGCCGAAGACGACGAGAACGAGGACGAGGCGCAGCCCGAAGACGACGAAGCGCAGGACGATCCGAACTCGGAACAGTCGCCCGAGGAAGACGAGGCCGAAGCCGATCCCGAACGTGCACAAGAAGAACAGATGGATCCGTCCGAGGCGCAGGTCACCATTGATGACATGGCCGAGGATGAGGTGGGCGACGAGGCCGAAATGCCCGACGCGGACGCCCCGCCCGAACCGCCTACGCCTCAGCCCGCATCGGATGCGGACCCGGACTATCTGGTCTTCCACAACGAGCATGACGAAGAGGTCATGGCCGAGGACTTGGCGGAACCAGCCGAGTTGGAACGTCTGCGCGCCTATTTGGACCAGCAGTTGGAGCCCTTGAAGGGCGCGGTTTCGCGTCTGGCCAACAAGTTGCAACGCCGTCTGCAGGCCCAGCAGAACCGCTCGTGGCTCTTCGACCTTGAAGAAGGCATTCTGGATGCCGGTCGTCTGGCCCGTGTGGTCGCAAACCCGACCACGCCGCTGTCCTTCAAACAGGAAAAAGACACCGAGTTCCGTGACACCGTCGTGACGCTGCTTCTGGATAACTCGGGCTCGATGCGTGGGCGTCCGATCTCGATCGCGGCGATCTGTGCCGATGTTCTGTCGCGCACGCTGGAGCGTTGTCAGGTTAAGGTCGAGGTTCTGGGCTTCACCACGCGCGCCTGGAAAGGCGGGCTGGCACGCGAGAAATGGCTGGCCGATGGCCGCCCGCAACAGCCGGGTCGCCTGAACGATCTGCGCCACATCATCTATAAGAAGGCCGACGCCCCGATGCGCCGCACCCGGGACAATCTGGGCCTGATGATGAAAGAGGGTCTTCTGAAGGAAAACATCGACGGCGAGGCGCTGGAATGGGCGCACCGCCGGATCACAGCGCGGCCTGAACAGCGCAAAATCCTGATGGTGATTTCGGATGGGGCGCCGGTGGACGATTCAACCCTGTCCGTTAACCCCGCGAATTATCTGGAAAAACACCTGCGCGACGTGATCGAGATGGTCGAGAAACGCAAACAGGTCGAGCTGCTGGCCATCGGGATCGGGCATGACGTGACGCGGTACTATGAACGCGCTGTCACGATCACCGATGCGGAACAACTGGCCGGTGCGATCACCGAACAGCTGGCCGCGCTCTTCGACAGCGACCCACGCGCCCGCGCCCGTGTGATGGGGATCAAGAAAGCCATCTGACCCCCTTTTCACCGCGGTCGTTTCGCGGCATGTTGCGCCCCACACGCGCCCGCCCTTCGCGGGCGTGTTTTTTTAGTGCCACCCGATTTCGGAGACAGAGATGTTCCAGACCTTCACCACCACCGCCGATCCAAGCAAAGGGGCCGCCCGTTTGGAGCGCCTGCGCCGTGCGATGGGGATGAAAGGATTGGACGGGTTCTTTGTCCCCCGCGCGGATGCCCATCAGGGCGAATATGTTGCTGACTGCGATGCGCGGCTTGCGTGGCTGACCGGGTTCACGGGCTCGGCCGGGTTCTGCATCGCTTTGAAGGACGTGGCTGGGATTTTCGTCGATGGACGCTATCGCGTGCAAGTACGAGAACAGGCCGATATGGCCGCGTTTACACCTGTCGATTGGCCCGAAGTGCAACCGGGTAATTGGCTGAAAGAGCAAATCTCAGGCAAGGCACGGATTGGGTTTGATCCGTGGCTGCACACGAAATCTGAAATCGAAAAGATTGAGAAAGCGCTAGATGGCACCGGCGTCACGCTGGTTCCCACCGACAATCTGGTTGATCAAATCTGGGACGAGCGCCCTGCCCCTCCGTCCGGCAAGATCATTGAACAGCCCCTTGAATTCGCAGGGCAATCCAGCGCGGCAAAACGTGGCGAGCTGGCGGACGAGCTGTTGGCAAAGGGGCAGAAAGCATGCGCCATCACGCTGTCTGACAGCATCGCGTGGCTTCTGAACATCCGCGGTGATGACATCCCCTGCATTCCGGTCGTGCAGGGTTTTGCGATCTTGGGTGATGATGCCTCGGTGCAGTTCTTCGCCACGGAAGGACGGACGGTTGAGATCCGCTTTGATGCAGACGTCTCGTTGCATCCGATCCGTGATTTCCAAACTGCGCTGAAACGTCTAGATGGCCCGGTGCGCGTCGACCGCGCCTCGGCCCCCTATGCGGTGTGGCAGATCCTGACGGATGCCGGAATCCAGATCGACTGGGCCGAAGATCCCGCAATCCTGCCCAAAGCACAGAAAAACCCGACCGAGCTGAAAGGTGCCCGTGCCGCGCAGCTGCGAGATGCGGCTGCTGTGGTCGAGTTTCTGGCATGGTTTGAGGCGTCCGAGAAAACCAGCCTGACCGAGATTGATCTGGTCAAACAACTGGAAGAAAAGCGCCGGGCCACCAATGCGTTGATGGACATCTCGTTCGAGACCATCGCAGGCGCTGGTTCCAATGGCGCGATCATGCACTACCGCGTGACCGAGGATACGAACCGCACATTGGAAGATGGCAATCTGGTGGTTCTGGACAGCGGCGGGCAGTATCGCGACGGCACCACTGACATCACCCGCACTCTGAGCGTGGGCGACGTAGGTCAGGACGAAAGACGCTGCTTTACCCGCGTGTTGCAAGGTATGATTGCCCTGTCGCGCACCTATTTTCCGAAAGGCCGTACGGGCCGTGACCTTGACCCGATTGCCCGCTACCCGCTGTGGGCCGCGCATCAGGATTTCAACCACGGAACAGGGCATGGCGTTGGTGCCTATCTGTCCGTGCATGAGGGGCCGCAGCGGTTCTCGCCCATCTCAGACACCGAGCTTCTGCCCGGTATGATCCTGTCTAACGAGCCCGGATATTATCGCAACGGTGCCTTCGGCATTCGCTTGGAAAACCTAGTCGTGGTGCAGAAAGCGCCGACGCCGCCGGGTGGAGACCGCGAACGCGAGATGTTGAACCTCGAAACCCTGACCTATGTGCCCCTCGACACCTCGCTGGTCGTGCTCGACATGTTGTCGGGGGAAGAGCGCGCATGGCTGAACGCCTATCACGCCAAGACACTGGATTTGCTGAGCACTCAGGTGTCTGACGCTGCGTTGCAATGGTTGAAACGCGCTTGCGCGCCAATTTGACACGCGCTTTTTACACAGGATCTGTTAGGGTGCCGCAAAATCGTACGGGGAAAGTAAGACAATGACCGATAACATCATCATTCGCGCCGCTGAAGGCAAATGGACCGTACGTGCCGGAGGCGCCGTAATCGGGGAAAGCCGTGACGCGCTTGAGGTGAAGGAAGGCGATCTGCCGCCGGTGATCTATTTCCCGCGCGGAGATATTGCGATGGCGTTTCTGGATGATAGCGCCACTGTCACGACCTGCCCCTACAAGGGCGAGGCGAAGCACTTCTCGATCCAGACAAAATCGACCGTGATCGAGGATGCAGCCTGGTCATATGACGCACCGATCGAGGATCTTGAGCAGATCAAGGGCCATGTGGCGTTCTATGGCGATAAGGCCACCGTGGCGCGTACCTAAGCCCGCTTTTCAGTCTTTTTCAGGGTAAGAGAGCTTGCCGCCCCCAACCGGGGCGGCAACGCCTGTGGTGCTGGGACCCGAGGTCGGAAGGCCGCGCGCGACACGTACGGCCAGATAGGCGAAGGCCTGTGCTTCCAGCATATCTCCGTCCAGTCCGGTGTCGTCGATATCCTGCACCGGAACGGACAGACGCGCGGAAAGTTCCTGCATGATGGCTGCGTTCTTACGGCCTCCGCCGGTGACCAACAAGCGTGTTGGCGGACTGGGGCAATGGGTCATACCTTGCGCCACAACTTCGGCAGCACAGGCGGCCAGCGTGCGGGCCGCGTCGGCGTCACTCAGATCGGACACTGCGGGCAGCAATTCCGGAAACTGGTCACGGTCGAGCGACTTGGGCGGTTGGCGCGTGAAATAGGGATGCTCCAAAAAGGCCTGCACGATGCCCTCGTCCGCGGTGCCAGAAAGCGCCAGCGCGCCGCCCTGATCCAAGGCCTTGCCGCGCCGCGCCAGCATCAGATCGTTGATCGGCGCATTCGCGGGACCGGTATCAAAGGCAAGACAGGTATTGGAGGCCTCGGGTGTTTCAATGCGCGGCTCCACCCAGGTGACATTGCCCACGCCCCCGAGGTTTAAGAAGGCAATCGGCGCATCCGCCCCGATGAACCGCGCGCAGGCGTGGTGGAAAAAGGGGGCCAGCGGAGCACCTTCGCCCCCTTGGGACACGTCTTCGCTGCGGAAATCCCAGACCACCGGCACGTTTAGAGCATCGGCCAGCACCTGCCCATCGCCGGCTTGATGCGTACGTCCACCCTCTGGATCATGGGCCAGTGTTTGTCCGTGATAACCCAGCAGATCCGCATCGTGACCGGCCAGCAGCGTGCGCGCCAAGGCGATATGCGCCGCCTCGCTTACCTGTGCGGCGGGTGTCACGCCCGGCCCGTCCGGCCATTGCCCGAGAGCCGCGCGCAGGTCGGTTCTCTGGTCATCGGAATAGTCCGCATAGGTGCTTGGACCGAAGGCCTGAATGCGGATGCCGTCGGTCTGAACCAGTGCGGCGTCCACCCCGTCCAGCGAGGTGCCGGACATCATCCCCAAGGCCCAGATTGCCCCTGCCTTAGACCCAATCACATCCGCCATCGCCAACACGCTCTTTCCCTTTTCGCAGCCCCCGTCTATACGGAAACCCAACGAAAGATAGGATGGACCGAAATACGATGACCTACCACCCGAAATCCGACTTCATGCGTGTGATGATCGAGCGCGGCTTTCTGGCCGATTGCACCGATTATCAGGCGCTGGACGAAGCTTTGGTTGAAGGTGTCGTTCCGGCCTATATCGGCTTTGACGCCACCGCAAAATCGCTGCATGTGGGGTCGCTGATCCAGATCATGATGCTGCGCTGGCTTCAGAAGACCGGCCACCAGCCGATCACCCTGATGGGCGGCGGCACGACCAAGGTGGGCGACCCGTCCTTCCGCGCAGATGAGCGTCCGCTGCTGACGCCGGACCAGATCGACGACAACATCGCGGGCATCAAGAAGGTGTTTGCCAGCTATATCGACTATGACAGCGAAGGCCCGACCAAGGCGCTGATGCTGAATAACGCCGAGTGGCTGGACGATCTGAACTACCTCGATTTCCTGCGCGACATCGGGCGGCATTTCTCGGTCAACCGGATGCTGTCGTTTGAAAGCGTGAAATCGCGTCTGGATCGCGAGCAGAGCCTGAGCTTTCTTGAGTTCAACTACATGATCCTGCAGGCCTATGACTTCCTCGAGCTGAACCGCCGCTATGGCTGCCTTCTGCAGATGGGCGGCTCGGACCAGTGGGGCAATATCGTGAACGGGATCGACCTGACCCGCCGCGTGCTGGACAGCCAGATTTTCGGCCTGACCTCGCCGCTGCTGACCACTTCGGACGGCAAGAAGATGGGCAAGTCGCTGAACGGCGCGATCTGGCTGAACGCAGACATGCTGTCACCCTACGAGTTCTGGCAGTTCTGGCGCAACACAACGGATGCAGATGTTGGCCGGTTCCTGAAGCTCTACACCGAGCTTCCGATCGAGGAATGCGAACGTCTGGGTGCACTGGAAGGTCAGGCGATCAACGACGCCAAGATCATTCTGGCCAACGAAGTAACCACGCTGGCCCATGGGGGCGAGGCGGCCGCCGCTGCCGAGGCCACTGCACGTGAAGTGTTCGAGAAGGGTGGCACGGGCGACGACCTGCCGACCGTGGCGCTGTCTGCGGCGGATCTGGCGGATGGGATCTCGATCATTCAGCTGTTCGTGAAGGCAGGTCTGGTGAAATCGGGCAAGGAAGCCAAGCGCTTGATCGCTGAAAACGGTGCCAAGGTGAATGATGAAGCCTTGACCGACGTTCGGATGATTGGCGCGGATGAGTTGGCCGAGCCTATGAAGCTGTCGGCGGGCAAGAAGCGTCACGCGCTGGTGGTTCTGGAAGGCTGATCCCGTGGGTGCTGACGGGGGCTCACGATGTGAGCCTGAGGGGCTCTGCCCCTCTGCGCTTTGCGCATTCACCCCGGGATATTTATCGCAAGAAAATGAGGGGCGTAGACATGGATTGTCGCGCCCTTTTTTCGTTGCTAGGGTCGGCCTGAAATTTCGCGAAAGAGGCTTGAGATGCTTTTGAACCCCAATCTTGGCAACACGTTCTCGCCCCCGGTGATGGAGGCGCGGCGCTGGTTGGAGGGCAAGAGCTTTTCGCCCGAACAGCCCCTGATCAATGTCAGCCAAGCCGCCCCCGTGGATCCGCCCCCCGAAGCGATGCGCGAGGCGATGGCGGATGCGGTTCTCCGCCTGCCGGAAACCCACCTTTACGGGCCGGTTTTGGGGCTTCCGGCCCTGCGTGACGAGCTGGCGTTTAACATCAACCGGCACTATGGCGCGGATGTCTCGTCGCAGAACGTGGCAATCACCTCGGGCTGCAATCAGGCCTTTGCGGCGACGATTGCCACTCTGGCCGCACCGGGGGATGAGGTCATTCTGCCAACCCCTTGGTATTTCAACCATAAAATGTGGCTCGATATGGGTGGGATTACCGCGGTGCCGCTGGCAACTGGCGCGGATCTGTTGCCGGCCCCGGACAAGGCAGCCACGCTGATCACGCCACGCACACGCGCGATTGCACTGGTGACGCCCAACAATCCGACCGGGGTGGAATACCCCGCCGAGCTGATTGCCGCCTTCCGCGATCTTGCACGCGCCCGCGGGATTGCCCTGATCATAGACGAAACCTATCGCGATTTTCACAGCAAGGAGGGCACACCGCATGACCTTCTGTCTGATCCCGATTGGGACGACACGGTCATTCAGCTGTACTCGTTCTCGAAATCCTATCGCCTAACCGGCCACCGGGTTGGGTCGGTTTTGACCTCGCCCGCTCGTTTGGCCGAGATCGAGAAATTCTTAGACACCGTCACCATCTGTCCCGCGCAACTAGGACAGCACGCGGCGCTCTGGGGATTGCGCAATCTGGACGAATGGTTGGCGGGCGAGCGGATCGAAATTCTATCCCGTACCCAAGCCATGCGCGACGGGTTCGCACCCTTGGCCGCGCGCGGGTGGAAATTGATGGGTTGCGGGGCGTATTTTGCCTATCTGCAGCACCCGTTCGACATGCCCTCGGACAAGCTGGCACAGGCTTTGGTCGATCAAGCTAGCTTGTTGGCCTTGCCCGGCACAATGTTCACTCCAAAAGGCGACAAAAGCGGGGCACAGCAGATGCGGGTGGCCTTTGCCAACATCGATGCCGCGGGCATTCAGACCGCTCTGAACCGACTGGCAGCATTTCAACCCTAATCACCTGTGCAGGGCGGCTTGGCATTCCGTCATGAACCGCCTACAAACCCGATAACAGTCTGATGAAAAGGAAAGCGTCCATGGCGACTGGCAAGGCTTCTCGTACTTTCGGTTGGATCCTGATGGGTCTGGTGATGGTGGGACTCGTAGGGTTCGGATCAACGAATTTCGGAGGCTCAGGCCGGTCGATTGGCACGGTGGGCGATACCGAGATCGACGCACGCCGCTATTCGCGCGAGCTTCAGTCCGAATTGAACGCGTTTGAGGCCCAGACCGGTCAACGTCTGACCATGCAGCAGGCGCAGGCTTTCGGCGTGGATCAACAGGTGCTGGCCCGCGTGATCGCTGCCGTGGCGCTGGAAGACGAGACCGCACGTCTTGGCATTTCGGTGGGAGACGATCACCTGCGCGCGCGCATTGTCGATATCCCCGCCTTCGCCGGTGTGGACGGACAGTTTGACCGCGAAAGCTATCGCTTTGCCTTGGAGCAGTCGGGTCTGACCGCTGCGGGTTTTGAGCAAACCCTGCGCGCCGAAGTGAGCCGCCAGATCCTGCAAGCCGCTGTGACCAATGGCATCGTCGCAGACGACACCTATGTCGACACTCTGTATGCCTTCGCCCGCGAGGCCCGGAACTTTACATGGGCCGAACTGCCCGTGTCGCGCCTGACCACCGCCCTGCCCGAACCGACCGAGGCCGAGCTGACGGCGTATTACGACGCGAACCCGGCCGACTTCACCCTGCCCGAGACAAAGAAGATCACCTATGCGTGGTTGGACCCACAGTCACTGGTCAGCGAGATCGAAGTGGACGAGGCGCAGATCAAGGCGCTGTATGATGAACGGAACGATCAGTACAACCAGCCCGAGCGCCGCTTGGTCGAACGTCTGGTGTTTGGCACTGAGGCCGACGCACAAGCCGCCGCTGACGCGATTGCTGCGGGCGAGACCAGCTTCGAAGATCTGGTGACCGCGCGCGATCTGACCCTGTCGGACGTCGATCTGGGTGATCAATCCAAAGCCCAACTGGGTGCAGCCGGGGATGCGGTCTTTGCACTGGCCGAAACCGGCATCGCAGGCCCTGCGCCCAGCGATCTTGGCCCGGCCTTGTTCCGCGTCAACGCCATCCTGTTGGCGCAGAACACCTCGTTCGAGGACGTACGCGTCGACCTGAACGCCGAGCTGGCTGCTGACGCAGCTCGCCGTCGTGTGGGCGACATGGTGGCCGAACTGGACGACCTGATGGCCGGTGGCGCGACGCTGGAAGAGATTACCGAAAGCCACAACATGGTGATGGAACAGATCGACTGGACCGCCGAGACCTCGGACGGCATCGCTGCTTACGAGATCTTCCGCGAGGCCGCTGCCGCAGCCGTCGACGGGGATTTCCCGGAAATCACGCTCATGTCGGATGGGGGCGTCTTTGCCCTGCGTGTCGACGCAGTGGAACCGTCGCGCGTACAGGACCAAGCCGAGGTGGCCGAGGCCGTGTTGGCCGGATGGCAGGCTGAAAAACGTCTGGAGCTGCTGGCCGAGGAAGCGCGTGGCATGATCCCGTCGTTGGAAGGTGGCGAAAGCCTTGCTTCCTTGGGGCTGACCGAAGTGGTTGAAGAAGGTCAGGAACGTGACGCCTTTGTCGAAGGCACCCCGCCCGCTTTCCTGACCGAAGTGTTCCAGATGGAAGCCGGTGACTGGCAGGTTGTGCCCTCGGCTGATGGAGTGATCCTTGTGCGTCTGGATGCGGTCGTATCCGTCGACCAGAACAGCAATGAGGCCACCGCCATCAAGGCCAACTTCGGCGCGCAAACCGCGCAGGAGATTGCCATCGACATTGAAAACGCCTTTGCGCGCGCTGTTCAGACCAAGGCGGGGATCGAGCTGAACCGCCCGATGATCAACGCCGTGAACGCGCAATTCCAGTAACCTCCGACCGGGAAGACATCCATGGCCCTTACGCCCTCGTTTGAAGAGTTCGAAGCCGGCTGGAATGCTGGCAAAAACCAGGTGGTCTATACGCGGCTGGCTGCTGATCTGGACACGCCGGTCAGCCTGATGCTGAAACTGACCGAGGCACGCCGTGACAGCTTCATGCTGGAAAGTGTCACCGGTGGCGAAGTGCGTGGTCGCTATTCGATCGTCGGCATGAAGCCGGATCTGATCTGGGAATGCCGTGGCGAGAGCGCGCGCGTGAACCGCATGGCCCGCTTTGATGGGGACGCTTACGAGGACATGCCGGGTAACCCGCTGGACGCTTTCCGCGCGGTCTTGGCCGAAAGCGCGATTGATCTTCCCGACGACTTGCCACAGGCCTCGGCCGGGCTGTTTGGCTATCTGGGCTATGACATGATCCGTCTGGTCGAGCATTTGCCGGATGTGAACCCCGATCCGCTGGGCGTGCCCGATGCGGTGATGATGCGCCCGTCTGTCGTGGCAGTTCTGGACGGGGTTAAGGGTGATGTGACGCTGGTTTCTCCTTCTTTTGTCAGCTCGGGCCTGACAGCCAAGGCCGCTTATGCGCAGGCTGCCGAACGGGTGATGGACGCGTTGCGCGATCTGGATCGCGGCACGGCAGGCGAAACACGCGATCTGGGCGAAGCGCAAGAGCTTGGCCCGCTTGTGTCCAACTTCGCCAAGCCCGACTATCTGGCAGCCGTCGAAAAAGCCAAGGAATACATCCGCGCGGGCGACATCTTCCAAGTGGTGCCCAGCCAGCGCTGGACCCAAAACTTCCCACTGCCGCCCTTTGCGCTCTATCGTAGCTTGCGGCGCACCAACCCCTCGCCCTTCATGTTCTATTTCAACTTCGGTGGCTTTCAGGTGGTGGGCGCGAGCCCGGAAATTCTGGTGCGCGTCTTTGATGGAGAGGTCACGATCCGCCCCATCGCAGGCACCCGTCCCCGAGGCAAGACCCCCGAGGAAGACAAGGCGCTTGAGGCCGATCTGCTGGCCGACCAGAAAGAGCTGGCCGAGCATCTGATGCTGCTGGATCTGGGGCGCAACGACACGGGCAAAGTCTCGAAAATCGGCACCGTCCGCCCGACCGAGGAGTTCATCATTGAGCGCTACAGCCACGTGATGCATATCGTGTCAAACGTGGTGGGTGAGCTGGCAGATGATCAGGACGCGCTGTCGGCCTTTATGGCGGGGATGCCTGCCGGAACGGTGTCCGGTGCGCCGAAAGTGCGCGCGATGGAGATCATCGACGAGCTGGAGCCAGAAAAGCGCGGCGTCTATGGAGGCGGCTTGGGCTATTTCAGCGCGGGCGGCGACATGGACATGTGTATCGCGCTGCGTACGGCAGTCGTGAAGGACGAGAAGCTGTATATTCAAGCTGGTGGTGGAGTTGTTTACGACAGCGACGCCGAAGCCGAATATGAAGAGACAGTGAACAAGTCGAAAGCCATCCGGCGTGCTGCGGAAGATGCGGCCATGTTTACCCGGCGCGGAAACCGCTAAGGGGTCAGGGGCCTTGCCCCTCGGCCTGACGGCCTCACCCCAGGATGTTTTTGGCAAGAAAATGGGGGCTGCGATGTTTGACGGCATTATTCTGGGCGTGATTGGGGGCAGCGGGCAGTTGGGCTGCGCGATCATTCAGGGTTTGATCTCGGCGGAGGCGCTTCCGGCTGAGCAGATCCTTGTCTCGAACAGAAGCGGAGATCGGGGTGATCTGCCGGACGCGGTGCGATTGGTTTCTGACATCGACGAGATGGTTGCGGCCTGTAATGTCATCCTTCTGTCGGTTCCGCCCGCCAATGCGACTGCGCTACGACTTCAGGCCGACGGCAAGCTGGTTCTGTCCGTTATGGCTGGGGTGACGTTGGTGCAAATGGCAGAGATTGCAGGTCATGACCGCGTAATCCGGGCCATGTCGAGCCCGGCGGCGGCGGGGCGGCTGGCCTACTCTCCCTACATGTTGGGCGCAGGCGCGCAGGACGATGGTGCGGTGGCCGAAGACCTGTTCAGTGCGATTGGGCAGACGGATGCTTTAAGTGAAGAAGCGCAGCTGGATGTGTTCACCGCAATTACCGGTCCCGTACCCGGTTTCGTCGCCCTGTTTGCCGATACGATGGTCGAATTTGCCCAAGAACAGGGTGTTGATGCAGAGGTGGCTGAGCGCGCAGTGCGGCAGCTTTTCTTGGCGGCGGGGCATGAGATGGGCGCCGGGGGGCCATCACCGGCTGAGCAGGTTCAATGGATGATCGACTATGCCGGCACCACGGCCGCGGGGCTTGAGGCCATGAAGGCGGCTGGGATCGAGCGTGTGGTGCGCGAAGGGCTGACCGCGGCTGTTGAGAAAACACGGCGCATTGCGAACGACACCTAGCCCCCTAACATCCACTCTCCATCCGGCCAGAAGGCGTGGAAGGCAAAAGCGAAGAGTACGTCGTGTGGGACGTCCCTGCCCTGTGCATCGCGGACGCGGATCGTGCCCACGTCGCGCCCTTTTGAAATCTGTGATGTATCTAAAGCTGAGGCCTGCCCAGCGGTCCAACTGATGGTCACGCCCGCCTCGGTAATCTCGCCTTCTTTCGACAGGCGCGCGACCGGCCACGCGCGGTTCCCCACACGGACGACGCGGGCCAGCGCGGGGACGCCATGAGGCGGCTGTTCTCCGGTAAAGAAGCCATAGGGGCGGTTGCGGCTGTCATAGCCCGCATAGGGGTTGCGGCCATAGGATCGGTTGGCACGGGGTTGTTCCATGACCAGCCCGTCGGGGTTTCGCCGCATGAACTCGGCCCAGCTTTCCATCCACGCGGGCAGCTGTGTCAGCTGCGTGCCGGTATGCGCGCCGACGATCCCCTGCCCCAGCGCCTGTTGCCACCAGCTTTCCGTCTGGTGGTCATACATGACCATGTCCGAGGCTCGCAGCTTACCTGTCACACCAAATGTCAGCTCTTGCCCGTCCACACGACGGTCAAACACCATGCCGGAATTGCAGAGCGGGCAGAAGGTGACGGCGACGGGCACGCCACCCACCGTGTCGTTCACGATTTCATGCCAGGTCAGATAGCGTAGCGGATAGGCACGCGGGGTGGCGCCTTTGATCTCGACCGTCAGGACCGGTTCGCGGGGGCCGATACGGGTTTCATCCCCTGCTTTGCGAAAGGCGGGGTCAGACAGCGCCGGAATGCCATCGCGGCCAGGGCCGCCCGACAGAATCTCGTTCCAGCTGCCAATATTGGTTTGTGCGAAATCGGTTTTCGGGAACTCACGCTCCCACTGGGTCGGGTTGGCGCGCACTTCCTGCGCCCAAAGCCCAACGACGATCGCAAGCATGGTCATCAGAATACGCATAGGGCCGCTCCTTTTCTCGGACAGACCCAGCCTGACAGAGAAAGAAGCGGCCCCATAGCCCCCCTCACGAGGGTTTGAGCAATCGTGCGCGGAGTTATTCCACCACGCGCATCGAGGTCATGACGTCCGGTTTGCCCAGCACCGACCCGTTCGGGCCTTCACCGCGCTTGATCGCCTGAACCACGTCAAAGCCGCCCGTCACATGACCGACGACCGTGTATTTCCCGTTCAGGAAATCGCCGGGGGCGAACATGATGAAGAACTGGCTGTTGGCCGAGTTCGGGCTTTGTGATCGCGCCATGCCTACGGTTCCGGTCAGATAGGGCTCGTCCGTGAACTCGGCCTTCAGGTCCGGATAGGACGATCCGCCCATGCCAGCACGACCACCATTGCCGTCGGCCTTGCCGAACTCGACATCACCGGTCTGCGCCATGAAGCCGTCAATGACACGGTGGAAGACCACATTGTCATAAGTGCCTTCATTGGCCAGCGTGATGATGCGCTCCACATGGCCCGGGGCCAGATCGGGACGCAGAGTGATTTCGATCACGCCGTTGGCTTCGCCTGCGACAGTGATTTCAACCTTCGGCGCGTCGCCGACCACAACCGGATCAAGTTCGGGCGGGGCCGAGGGCCAGAGCGTGTAGATCCCATAGCCCACAACCAAGGCCACCCCGGCCAGAAACGCCACGATAAACGTGCGTCTGTCCCGAGATGTGTAGTTGCCGTCAGACATCTGCAGCAACCTTGACCGATACCATCATGTCCGGGCTTGCAGGCGGCTCGCCGCGGGTGATGGCGTCGACATGCTCCATGCCCGAGGTTACGCGGCCATAAACCGTGTACTGACCGTTCAGGAAGTGGTTGTCGCTGAAGTTGATGAAGAACTGGCTGTTGGCCGAGTTCGGGTTCTGCGAACGGGCAGCACCCAGCGTGCCACGATCGTGGGGCAGCTTCGAGAACTCAGCAGGCAGATCCGGCAGCGACGACCCGCCGGTGCCAGCGCGGCGCAGGCTCATCGGGTCTTTGCCGTTGGCCACGTCGCCAGTCTGCGCCATGAAGCCGTCGATCACGCGGTGGAAGACCACGCCATCATACTCGCCCGAGCGAGCCAGTTCTTTCATACGCTCGGTATGTTTGGGGGCGACGTCGGGCAGCAGTTCGATCACGACGGTACCGTCTTTCAGCTCCATCAGGATGGTGTTTTCGGGATCTTTGTATTCGGCCATCGGGGCCTCCTTCAGATTTATGTGTTTCGTTGGCGCCAAACTAAGCACGCGGGCGAAAAGATGGAAGGGCACACGGGCTTCTTTTCGCCGCGCCTGTTGACCCGCGCACGCTTTTGGTGTGCAACACGCCCAACACCTTTAGGAGGGACCGATGGCCTGGAAAACACTCGACGAGATGGACCTGAGCGGCAAAACCGTTCTGACCCGCGTAGACATCAACGTGCCGGTGAAAGACGGCGTGGTCACCGATGACACGCGCATCCAGCGCATCCTGCCTACTATCCGCGATATTCTGGCCGCTGGCGGCAAACCGGTTCTGCTGGCCCACTTTGGTCGCCCCAAGGGCGAACGTGTGGCTGAGATGAGCCTGTCGGTCGTGCGCCCTGCCCTTGAAGCCGCGCTCGGCAGCCCGGTGAAATTCGCCGATGACTGCATTGGTCTGCCTGCCAAACAGGCCGTGGCCGATCTGGAGGCCGGCGAGGTTCTGCTTCTGGAAAATACCCGCTATCACGCGGCTGAACCCAAGAACGATCCGGCTTTTGCCGCCGCGCTGGCTGCATTGGGCGATGTGTACTGCAACGATGCGTTTTCGGCCGCACACCGTGCGCATGGCTCGACCGAGGGCGTTGCGCGCCTTCTGCCTTCTTGCGCTGGTCGCCTAATGCAGGCCGAGCTGTCCGCACTGGAAGCAGCCCTAGGCGAGCCAGTTCGCCCGGTTGTCGCCGTTGTGGGTGGGGCCAAGGTGTCCACGAAACTTGACTTGCTGGGCAATCTGGTCGCCAAGGTGGACCATCTGGTGATCGGTGGCGGTATGGCCAACACCTTCCTTGCAGCTCAAGGCATCGACGTGGGCAAATCGCTGGCCGAGCATGACATGACCGATACGGCATCCGAAATCCTGATCAAAGCGCAGGAAGCAGGCTGCGAGATCATCCTACCATCGGACGTGGTTGTAGCCCGCGAATTTGCCGCCAATGCCGCCAATGAAACTGTTGCCGCCGACGCCTGCCCCTCGGATGCGATGATCTTGGACGCTGGCCCCGCATCCGTCGCGAAGATCTCGGACGTGTTCGAGCAAGCCAACACGCTGATTTGGAACGGCCCTCTTGGCGCGTTCGAGATCGAGCCGTTTGATGCCGCCACCAACGCAGCCGCCCTGAAAGCCGCAGAACTGTCGGATGCGGGCAACCTGACCTCGGTCGCTGGCGGTGGTGACACCGTCGCAGCGCTTAACAAAGCGGGAGCCGCCGAACGCTTCACCTACATCTCGACCGCGGGCGGTGCATTCCTTGAATGGATGGAAGGCAAAACCCTGCCGGGCGTCGCTGCTCTGGGCTGAGCCGAGGCGCGATAATCACATTATATCAACGCCCTGCGCAGAAGTGCGTGGGGCGTTTTTGTTTTCAAGATTCCCGCTTGACTAATACCTGACTATTTTTATAGGTATTATGTATCAGCCAGTCGCACCCATCTGCGATCAGCCGGAGACCTGAGGGGCACCCGCCCCGTATCATCAGGAGCGCGACACATGACTGACTTTGACAGCGGGCGCCTAACCGCCCGCACCGACATTCCAAACCCCGTTCCTTTCATCCCCGGCCTGAAAGCCTTGGCCGCGTGGATCGAGGCCACCTTTGAAGGAGACCGCACATGACCGCCCCCATCACCAGCGCTGTATTTGAAACCGCCCTGCGGACCGCTCCGCCCGAACATGATGCGTTGGATCTGACACAAAGCGGCAAGACCGCCCGCATCGTGTTGAACGACATGGTTTATACGCTGACCATCACCCGCGCCGGGAAGCTGATCCTGACCAAGTAAACCGCAATTGCGAACGCACCGGCGCGTGACGGCGACAGTTCCCCTGCGCCGTCCAAGTTCCCTTCCCGCCCGTTGCCGAGGGGCAAGGCCCATATCCGTTTCATCCAACCTTGCCCCTCACCCCTTCCTACGCGCATTTGTTAGCGCCAGCAGAATTGCATGCCCGCGCGCCCTCGCCTATGAACGGGGTAATTCAGACCTTTATTCACACGTGGGATCGACATGCCGAACCAAGCACAAATGGACAAGATCAAAGCCGGTCAGGGCTTCATCGCAGCACTGGACCAGTCGGGCGGATCGACCCCGAAAGCTTTGCGCCTTTATGGCATCGAAGAAGACGCATACTCGGGCGATGCCGAGATGTATGACCTGATCCACGCCATGCGCTCGCGTATTGCGCAGGCCCCCGCCTTCACCGGCGAAAAAGTCATCGGCGCGATTCTGTTCGAAATGACCATGGACCGTCAGATCGACGGCAAGCCGACCGCCACTTACATGTGGGACGAGCGCGGCGTCGTGCCATTCCTGAAAGTCGACAAGGGCCTCGCCGATGAAGAGAACGGCGTGCAGGTGATGAAGCCGATGCCGGAACTTGACGCCCTGTGCGAACGCGCTGTGAAAGCTGGCGTTTTCGGCACCAAGATGCGTTCGGTCATCAATGCGGCCAACGTTGAAGGTATCAAAGCCATCGTCGCGCAGCAGTTCGAAGTGGGCAAACAGATCATCGGTCACGGCCTTGTGCCGATCATCGAGCCCGAGGTGACGATCTCGATCTCGGACAAGGCTGCCGCCGAAGACATTCTGCTGGCCGAACTGACCGCTCAGCTGGACGCGCTGTCGGATGGCCAAACCGTTATGCTGAAGCTGACCCTGCCGGAAGCCGCCAACCACTATAAATCGCTGGTGGATCACCCGCGTGTGGCATCGGTTGTGGCCCTGTCGGGTGGTTACTCGCGCGAGGAAGCCAACACCCGCCTGTCGCAGAACACCGGCATGATCGCCAGCTTCTCGCGTGCGCTGACCGAAGGCCTGTCGGCGAGCCAATCGGACGACGTGTTCAACGGCACCATCGCAGACACGATCGACAGCATTTATCAGGCCTCCATCGCTGGATAAGCCCCTGCTTTGATTGCAATTTGAAACGGCTCGCAGTTTTGCGGGCCGTTTTTCTTTGACGCCCGAAAAAACTTTCCAACCGATTCGTTTTTGGGATTCACAAGCCGAATCACCTATGGCATAGTTCTCTTGCACCACCCAAAAAGAGGTGGGCAAGAGGCAGTACATACAGGCGGGAAACCTATGGGCGCACCTCGCGCACAAACTGGAATTGGTGGAGTGGTCTACTTTGTCGGGGCCGTTGGTCTTGGCTTATACTTCACGTTTGCCAGTGTGCAGGGCGACTATGGATTATTCCGGCGCGTACAGATCGAGGCCGAGACGCAAGCGCTTTTGAAAGAGCGTGATGCGCTCTCGGCTCAGATCGCTGATCTACGCAATCGCACCAAACGCCTGTCAGACGATTACCTTGATCTGGACCTTCTGGACGAACAAGCCCGCAATGTGTTGGGTGTTGTCCGCGCGGACGAGGTCGTTCTGCGCTAAGTTTTCGCGCAAGTTCCCCTTTGAAATCACATCACAACGCTAGCCTTGCGTCTGGCGCAACCCTGCCCCGCGCAAGGTTCTGCAAGTTTTTGTCGACCGGTGAGGGTGAAGGCTGTATAAGATAGTTTAACACTAAACTATTACCTAAAGCCAAATGACGCCAGGAGGAGGACGCCACATGGCCGCCCGGAAAAGCGCTCCGAAAAAGACCGCTAAATCAAACACATCCAAAGAAGAGCTTCTCGAATACTACCGCGAGATGCTTTTGATCCGTCGATTCGAAGAAAAGTCAGGCCAGCTGTACGGCATGGGCCTGATCGGCGGGTTCTGCCACCTGTACATCGGTCAAGAAGCCGTAGTCGTTGGGCTGGAAGCCGCCGCGAAAGAAGGTGACAAACGCCTGACATCCTATCGCGACCACGGCCACATGTTGGCCTGCGGTATGGACCCGAAAGGCGTCATGGCCGAGCTGACGGGCCGCGAAGGCGGATATTCACGCGGCAAAGGCGGTTCGATGCACATGTTCTCGAAAGAGAAGCACTTCTACGGCGGCCACGGCATCGTTGGTGCGCAGGTTCCGATCGGGACCGGCTTGGCCTTCGCCGACAAGTATCTAAACAATGGCGGCGTAACCTTTGCCTATTTCGGTGACGGTGCGGCCAACCAAGGTCAGGTCTACGAAAGCTTCAACATGGCATCGCTGTGGGAACTTCCGGTCATCTACGTGATCGAAAACAACCAATATGCCATGGGCACCTCGCTGCAGCGTGCCAGTTCGACCCCCGACATCTATACCCGTGGTGCATCGTTCGGCATTCCCGGCGAGGCCGTGGACGGCATGGATGTTATGGCCGTGAAAGAAGCTGGCGAACGCGCAACCGAACACTGCCGTTCGGGCAAAGGCCCCTACATTCTGGAAATGAAAACTTATCGCTACCGCGGCCACTCGATGTCGGATCCGGCCAAGTACCGCACCCGCGAAGAGGTTCAGAAAGTCCGTGAAGAGCGCGACGCCATCGAACATGTGCGCGAGCTTCTGTTGCAGGGCAAACATGCCTCTGAGGATGACCTGAAGGCCATCGATAAAGAGATCAAGGCCGTCGTGAATGACGCCGCCGAATTCTCGAAAACCAGCCCCGAGCCCGCGCTCGAGGAGCTGTGGACCGATATTTACGCCTGATCCGGACAGAGGAGAGAAGATATGGCTACTGAAGTATTGATGCCCGCCCTGTCCCCGACGATGGAGGAAGGCACGCTGGCCAAATGGCTGGTCAAAGAAGGTGACGAGGTCGCATCGGGCGACATCCTTGCCGAGATCGAAACCGACAAGGCGACGATGGAATTCGAGGCCGTTGATGAAGGCATCATCGGCAAGATCCTGATCGCAGAAGGCACCGAAGGCGTGAAGGTGAACACCCCGATCGCCGTGCTGATCGAAGAAGGCGAAAGCGCAGACGACGTCGCGTCGGCCCCTGCCCCGGCAGCGGAAGCCCCTGCTGCGGCCGCGCCTGCAGCCGCCCCGGTTGCGGCACAGCCGATCACCTCGGAAGATCTGTCTGATCCGGAGATCCCGGAAGGCACCGAGATGCGCTCTACCACGGTTCGCGAAGCATTGCGCGACGCGATGGCCGAGGAAATGCGCTCGGACGACACCGTTTTCCTGATGGGGGAAGAAGTCGCGGAATACCAAGGCGCCTACAAGGTCAGCCAAGGTCTGCTGGACGAATTCGGCGCCAAGCGCGTGATCGACACGCCGATCACCGAGCACGGCTTTGCCGGTCTGGCCACGGGTGCCGCGATGGGCGGTCTGAAACCGATTGTCGAGTTCATGACCTTCAACTTCGCCATGCAGGCGATTGACCACATCATCAACACTGCCGCCAAGACCCGCTATATGTCGGGCGGTCAAATGACCTGCCCGATCGTTTTCCGTGGTCCAAACGGTGCTGCAGCCCGCGTCGGTGCACAGCACAGCCAGGATTACGCAGCATGGTATGCGCAGATCCCCGGCCTTTATGTGGCGATGCCGTATTCGGCAGCGGATGCAAAAGGTCTGATGAAAACCGCAATCCGCGAAGAGACCCCCGTTGTGTTTCTGGAAAACGAGCTGCTTTACGGTCAAAGCTTCGAAGTGCCGGTGATGGACGACTACGCCATCCCGTTCGGCAAGGCGCGTATCTGGCGTGAAGGCTCGGATGTGACCATCGTCAGCTTCGGCATTGGCATGAAATACGCGCTGGAAGCCGCGGATGAGCTTGCCAAAGAAGGTATCTCGGCCGAGGTGATCGACCTGCGTACCCTGCGCCCGATCGACTATGACACGGTGATCCGCTCGGTCCAGAAGACCAACCGCTGCATCACGGTGGAAGAAGGCTGGCCGGTTGCCTCGATCGGCAACCACATCACCGCCCAGATCATGGAACGCGCGTTCGATTATCTGGACGCGCCGGTGATCAACATGACGGGCAAGGATGTTCCGATGCCCTACGCAGCCAACCTTGAAAAGCTGGCGCTTGTGACCACCGCCGAGGTGGTCGAAGCCGCCAAAGCTGTGACCTATCGTTAAGGAGACCGAGATATGGCAACCGAAATTCTCATGCCCGCCCTGTCCCCCACGATGGAGGAAGGCACGCTGGCCAAATGGCTGGTCAAAGAAGGTGACGAGGTCGCTTCGGGTGATCTGCTCGCTGAGATCGAGACCGACAAGGCGACGATGGAGTTCGAAGCCGTTGATGAAGGTATCATCGGCAAGATCCTTGTGGCTGAAGGCACCGAAGCGGTGAAAGTGAACACTGCCATCGCTGTGTTGCTGGAAGAGGGCGAAAGCGCGGATGACATCGCCGCAAGCGCACCCGCAGCGCCTGCTGCTGCCGAAGCCGAGGCCGCTCCTGCAGCGGCAGAGGCGGCGGCACCTACTGCTGCACCTGCGGCCCCTGCCCCGCAAGCTGCTGATGGCACGCGCATTTTCGCCTCGCCCCTTGCCCGTCGCATCGCGGCTGACAAGGGTCTGGACCTGACGCAGATCACCGGCTCGGGCCCGAAAGGCCGGATCGTGAAAGCGGATGTGGAAAATGCTACGGCGGCTCCGAACGCGGCGCCTGCTGCGGCAGCTCCGGCGGCTGCACCTGCTGCGGCCGCTGCGCCCACCGGCCCCTCGGCCGATATGGTGGCTGCGATGTATCAGGACCGCGAGTACGAGGAAATCAGCCTCGACGGGATGCGCAAGACCATTGCGGCGCGTCTGTCCGAAGCGAAACAGACCATCCCGCATTTCTATCTGCGTCGCGACATCAAGCTGGACGCCCTTCTGGCGTTCCGCAGCCAGTTGAACAAACAGCTGGAAGCACGTGGCGTGAAACTGTCGGTGAATGATTTCATCATCAAGGCTGTTGCCAACGCGCTGCAAGCCGTGCCGGAAGCCAATGCTGTTTGGGCAGATGGTCGCGTGTTACAGATGAAGGCCTCGGACGTCGCGGTCGCTGTTGCGATCGAGGGCGGGTTGTTTACGCCTGTTCTGCAGGATGCCGATCAAAAATCGCTGTCCAGCCTCTCGACCCAGATGAAAGATCTGGCGTCGCGAGCCCGTGAGCGCAAACTGGCCCCGACCGAGTATCAGGGCGGCAGCTTTGCGATCTCGAATTTGGGCATGTTTGGCATCGACAATTTCGACGCCATCGTGAACCCGCCGCATGCAGGCATTCTGGCGGTCGGCGCGGGCGTCAAAAAACCTGTCGTTGGTGCGGATGGTGAACTGACCACTGCCACAGTCATGAGCGTCACAATGTCGGTCGATCACCGCGTGATTGACGGCGCTGTGGGTGCGAACCTTCTGAAAGCTATTGTCGACAATCTGGAAAACCCGCTGACAATGCTGGCATAAATATTCGCAATCGCGAATTTATTGACATGGCTCAAGGCGGCGCGTTCTGCCTTGGGCCATTTGCTTTTCCGAACAGTCAAATTCGGAGAGACTCAATGGACTTTAAAGCCCTGCTGGACGACACCACCAAAAACACCAAATCCTTTGCAGCGGCGCACCCGGACGGCGCCAATGGCTTCCGCGCCATTCACAGGGCCGCGTTGGTCGACGGTGCGTTGTCGGTCAAAGACAAAGAACTGCAGTGCATCGCCATCGGCATCGCCAAACAGTGCAACGACTGCATCGGCTTCCACGTCCGCGCGGCCATCAAAGCTGGTGTTACCCGCGAAGAAATGGCCGAAACCGTCGCCGTCGCGATCCTGATGGGCGGTGGTCCCGGCTATATGTATGGAGCGCGTGCGCTAGAAGCCTACGACCAGCTGACGGCCTGATATCTGCGTCTCTGAAACACAAAAAGGGCGGCGCTGATGCGTCGCCCGTTTGTGTATTTTGACCGGCTGAGCGGTCTATCGGTACTGCTATTGTACGTTGTCTTGATCGGACCCGTGGTTCAGGTCATGCTCACAACGATTAACCGGCCACTGCTACAAGAAATACTGCAGAAAACGCCACCACGGTGGCAAGCCAGATCTGTTTCATTTTCGGGGTCTCCCAGGTTGTCACCCGGCTCCTATAGATGAAACTTCTGAAGCTTTACATTGATTTAGCGCAAATTTGCGGAAATCCGCCGATCACCTGCAGTGCAACCGGCGGCAATCTATTTACTGGATGATTGTCTGGTCCATTTCAACCGAAGGGCAATCGCATCCGGCCTCGCCCACGATCTTTGCGGGCACGCCAGCGACGGTAACGTTGCAGGGAATTTCCTCCAACACGACCGAGCCCGCTGCGATGCGCGAGCAATCCCCAACCTTGATGTTGCCTAGAACCTTGGCCCCAGCCCCGATCAGGACACCGTCGCCGATTTTGGGGTGACGATCCTCGTCTTCCTTGCCGGTCCCCCCCAGCGTCACCGAGTGCAGCATTGAGACATTGTCGCCCACAACAGCCGTTTCACCGATCACGATGGAGTGCGCGTGGTCAATCATGATGCCACGCCCGATGCGTGCGCCGGGGTGAATGTCGATGCCGTAGACCTCGGAACAGCGCATCTGGATGAAATAGGACAAATCCTTGCGCCCTTCCTTCCACAGGTAATGTGCCAAGCGATAGGCTTGCATCGCCTGAAAGCCTTTGAAGTACAGCACCGGCTGCAACATGCGGTGGCAGGCCGGGTCACGATCCAGAACGGCCGTGATATCGGCTCGAGCCGCCTCGGCCAGTTCGGCGCAGCTGTCATAGGCTTCATCCGCGATCTCGCGCAGCAATACCATGCTCATCTCGTTCGAGCTGAGCTTGGCGGCAAAGCGATAGGACAGCGCCTTTTCCAGCGTTTTATGATGCAGAACACAGGCACCGATCAGACCGCCCAGAAGCGGTTCTTCGGCGACGGCTTGCTTGGCTTCGTCGGTGATCCGATCCCAAACCGGATCAATCCGGGTGAGGACTGCGCGTTTCTCGGCCATGATGTCTCCTGCGTTGCACGCTTAGGATACACCAGATAGGCTTGAATTTCAAAAAAGCAAAGCCAGAAAGCGCCTGAAATTATCGTGACCCCAGATGACCTTGCCAAATTCAAAGCGCGACTGCTGGCCGAATTGGCCGAGCTGGACCGTGATGATGCACGTGGAGCAGAAGGGCAGAAGGTGGTGACGCTGGATCAACAGGCGGTTGGGCGGCTGACGCGGATGGATGCGCTGCAAAATCAGGCGATGGCCAAGGCCACCCAGACCCGCCGCACCGCCCAGCGCCAAAGGACCCTAGCGGCCTTGGCCCGGATTGACGAAGACGAGTTCGGGTATTGCGAAGATTGCGGAGAAGAGATCGCAATGGGGCGGCTGGATCTGGACCCAACCGCCCCAAAATGCGTCAGCTGCGCCGCCGGGTAAGACGTGTATGGCGCGCTTTTAGCGCCGCATACACCGTCAAAAGGCAATCCAGATACTCCGGATCATCGTGGAAGGGTTCGGCCTGTCGTGGCAGAGACATGGCGACAGATCCCAGACTTCCATTCCCCCAACGCGGATGCACCCGGCCCAGCGCCCGACGATAGCGATCCGCCGCATCGGCACGTTGAAGCATCGCCAGCATTGCGCCGGGCCGTCTGTGCGGCCCAAGCGCCAGAAGCGCGCAGGCCGCAGCCATGGCATCACCGGGCAAAACCGGTCGCATTTAGAGCGTCACCTGAAGCTGCGTATACGGCCCCGGCCCAAAAAGCTCTGACACTTGCGCGACCTCGACCGTGTAGATGCCCGGCACCATATCAGCACTGCGCAACACAGAGATATAGCTCCAACTGGGGCTGGTGACATCAACCTCGCGCAGCACAGTGGCACCGTTACGGATCCGCAGACGATAGCGTTCGTCCACCTCGCCCAGCGGCACTTCGGTCTCGCTCCACGGGTCCCCGTCGATCCGGGTCCGGCGGATCCAGCTGAACTGGTGATCCCCGCCGTCATCGTGCGCGGATAGATGCACAGGCGCATAGGGGCGCAGACCGATGCCGTTGAAGCCGTACACCACATGCACATAGCTTTCATCCGTATAGGATTTACGCGCCGGTCCAATGCGATAGTGCCGGTTCAACCCACGCGCAGAAGAGGCAAGCGGGATCTGTTCCTGCGCACCATCCAGCACGACAACAAAGCTGCCAACCGGCCACGATGAAGGCATGGTGGCGTCCGTGCCCAGCTGCCCCCGCAGACGCAAGCTTAGGTCATAGGTATGTTCACCCACAAGCTCCGCTGTGGCGAACTGCAGGATTTCCCAGTTTTCAGGGCTACCATCTCCGATGGCCAGCACATTGGCCCCGTTCAACAGATCATCGGTAGAGACCGAGAACAGCGTGTCGGGCTTGGGCAGCTTCACGCGCAAAGCAGGACCCCGATCCAGCATGCCAACGGGTGCCGAAAGCAGTTCGGTTTCCGTGACACCGATGATCGACCGTGCTGTCACCCTATCAATCCGGCGATACCCATTGTCACTGGCCGAGCGATAGATCGCAACGGCACCTGGCCAAGGCTCGGCCATGACCGCCACATGCGGCGCATGGGGTACTTCCTCTCCGGTCAGCAAGGGTAGATCCATGAAGATCGGGAAGATTGGACCTGCCGCAACATAGGGTTTCACGGCAGGCGCCGGCTCCACGCTATCTGACGGTAGGAACAAGCCCGGCTCGACCCGCACAGCGCGGATGTTCTGCACACCGGCATGTTCTACATGATCCACACGGAAATGCTCGGTCCCGGCGTCGGTTTCAAGCATCAGCACATCCCCTGCCCCCTTGGACAGCTCGGACGGCGGCAGGGCGAAGCTTGCACTGTCCCGCGCCACGCGGGCCTCAGATAGCCAGCGTTCGGTGATCGCGCGGGCTTCGGCGCGCGTCAGGATCAGCGGGATTTCCGATGTCGAAACTGTATAGCTAGTTTCATCCGGGAAAATCGCCTCGACCGCACGGATGTCATAGTCTCCGCCGCTTTCGATATAGTTCAACCGGACACGTCCAGCGATCTCAGCCTCGGGCGCGCGAATGCGTTCAAGCGTCGTATCGCGTTCGGGCGACAGCGCCATCTTCTCGGGGTTCAGAATGTGATCGGGCCGTCCCGTGCGCGAGGCAAAGATCAGAACGCCTTCGCGTTCCGACACCTCGAACCCGTAGGCCAGCATCAGCGGTTGTAGGGCGGCCCGTGCCCCGCTTATCTGATCCACCACGTAGCCACGCACCAGACCATATAGCTTGGACACGTCATATCGCGTCACGCCAGAACGCTCGCAGACCTCGCTAACCACAGACGCCAACGACCGCGCCGAAGCACGCCCGTTGAGCCAATGGCCACGCTCATAGTTCGCCCCGTCGCTCCACAACCCTTTGCGGTTGGGGAATTGCGGGAAGGGGCGCGTATCCCAGGCCCAGACATGGGCGCGGCTCATATCCAGCATCTGCACACCCGTGGCGCTGTGATGCGGGTTGTTGGCGCTGTCCCCCCAATAGTCATACATGGCCCGCAGGTATTGCGCCTGCATCAGGTCATCGCGCCGACCGCTGGAATAGCGCGGCAGAGAGCTTTCCGAACTTTTGGGGTCCAGAAACTTGTTGGGCTGATTGGTGCCCTTGTCGATCGCCGCACATCCGATTTCCGTGAACCAGAACGGCTTTGACCCGGGCAGCCAATCGGTTGGCGTCACATCGCGCACGCCATCGACGCGGTTGCGGTGCGAGTGTTCCCACCAGCCGCGCAGGTCCTTGTAGCGATAGACCCAGTCCTCGCCATGGGCGCCATCGGTGATGGGCGTCCGGATCTGCAAGTCGCGCGCTTCGGGGGTTTTATAATACCAATCAAACCCCTCACCGCCTTCGATATTGGCCTTGAGGTAGTCGAGGTTGTAGATTGCCTCATACGCGGCATCCGCGTGGTCCACCCCGTCGCGCCAATCGGACAGGGGCATATAGTTGTCGATGCCGATAAAGTCGATCTCACCATGGCTCCACAGGGGATCGAGGTGGAAGAACACGTCCCCCGTCCCATCCTGCGGCTGATAGCCGAAGTATTCCGACCAATCGGCGGCATACGATATCTTTGTCTCAGCCCCAAGAATACCGCGCACGTCTTGGGCCAGTTGCATCAGCTGCTCGACCACGGGGAAGCTGTTCCCCGGACCCCGGATCTGGGTCAGGCTGCGCAGCTCGGACCCGATCAGGAACGCGTCTACGCCCCCAGCAGCGGCACAGAGGTGCGCATAGTGCAGGATGAAACGGCGATACGAAAACTCGTTCGGACCGGAATAGTCCACGCCCGTGTCGGTCACGGTGAAATCACTGGGCTGCGCGGTGCCAAAGAACGTATCCACCTGAGACACAGCCCCCGATGAGCCATCCGGCGACCCGGGGTGATGCGGCGCAAGCACGGTGGTGATCCGCCCGCGCCACGGCAGGGCGGGCTGACCGATCTGGGCCGTCCAGGGGTCGAACAGAGTGTTGCCCTCCATCTGCTCCATCAGGATGAAGGGATAGAAGGTGGTCTTGCGATCGTTTTGCGATGCGTAAGCAATGGCCTCTTTCACGGCTTGATCCGAGGGCGTTCCCCCATAGACCGGACGGTCATCCTCGTCCCGTGGCACCAGTCCCGCTTCAGCACGCCCCAGACCGCTGACGGTCCACGGCATAGATTTTCCATCCATCTCGTGTTGCTCAACCCGCGGCTGGATCTGGCACGATCCACAGCGCAGATCATTGCCAAACCACGACACCACAAGCGCCGTGTTCTTACAGTTCGGCATCTCATCTTGCAGTTGCTCAAACGAGGTCACGAAATCCGTTTTGCCAGACGGGTTGTTCAGGTTCGACCCTCCGCTAACGCCCGGGCCTGCATCGTATTGCACTTTCGTGGTCGCCATCGCGTATTCCCCCGTCCCCGGGATTAACGCCACCGCCTGCGTGCCGCGCGCGACCTCTTGGTCCTGAGCGGGCTGCTCGGGGCGGAAGACCTCGAAACTGAACTGCGGCACACGGTTGCCAAACGGGGTGACATCCAGGTCCTCGATCACTACATAGGCGACCCCGCGATAGGCCGGCGCCTTCCCCGCCCCTTTGACGGCTTCGATCTTGGGATCGGGCAGTTGGTCCTCGGTGCCTTTGTAGACACGGATGGTCAGATCACTTTTCTCGATCTCGTTGCCATCGGCCCAAATTCGGCCAACGCGCGTGATTTCACCCTCGCACAGCGCAACGGCTAAGCTGATCGAATAGCTATAGGTCGTGACCTCGGGCTCTGGCGGTTTAACCAGCCCCTTGCCGCCCCCGGTTGTGGTGGTGTTTTCCTTGAAGCGGGTCGACCAGATCACTTGCCCACCCAGACGCGCGCGCCCGTAGATCATCGGGATTGGGGTACCTTCTGAAGCACCGCTCATACGCAACCGGTCCACGCGCCCCGTCTCGATCGGGTCGGACCCCGCGCCTAGAATACGATTGTCGATGGTCTGGCCGATCGTGGCCCCGATGGCCTTGCCGATGACCACCGAAGACAGTCCCAGAATGCCCCCACCAATCGAGGCACCAGCCGCAGCACCTACGGCAGAAAGAAGTATCGTCGCCATCAGCTTGTCCTTTCAGGAAATTCAAAACACGCCACGATGCGGCGCGCCCAAGGGGTCGAAAGCGGACTTTCGACGACCCCATGCCCGGAATAGGCGTGGATAAATGACGGGGCCGGCCCGATGTGGCTGACAAAGCCAAGATGCTTCGCCACCGCGTCCGAGCGCATACGGAACAATAGGATGTCACCCGGTTGCCGGTCTTCACATGGTTTTGGCACCAGATGCGCCTGCGCTGCCTGCCACAGGGTTTCTTGCCGGTCGGTCTCGGACCAGTCCGCGGTATAAGGCGGCACCGTCACAGGTTCCTGACCCAACACGGCCCGCCAGACGCCGCGCACCAACCCAAGACAGTCGCACCCTGCCCCTTTTTGCGAGGCTTGATGCACATAGGGCGTCCCCAACCATTCCTGCAACTCCTGCAGGATCTCTGCCTGTCTCTGTCCCATTTCAGCCCCCGGAGATCGGCGAGAACAGGCTGACGTCGCCCGACATCAGACCATCAAGGTCCAACGTCTCGCGCCCGTCGCCGCCGTCATTCAAGCCAGACGGGATCGGATAGGACATCAGCCAATCCTCTCCTGGAATGTCAGGAAACCCACGAAAGTTCAGGAAGTTGTTGAACTTCTTGCGGCAGGTTCTGGGCAGCTTGTCACAGCCCGCCTCAAGTCGCACCCGATCCCCCGGCCGCATCTCGGCACGCAGCGCTTCCCACAGCTCGATGGACCGCGCGCCGTCGTCGCCCTTTGCGTCGTTCTTGATGATCCCGCTTAGTCCCTCCGCGTCGCCGCTAAGCACCGTGAAGCGCCCACGCACGAACCAGTCTTCCGGGTAAAGCGACATGTCTACGAATTGGAACGTGGTCTCCTGATCATTGCTGACTAGGTCCAGCTCGATCGAGTATCCGGTCTGCTCCAGATCGAACCGGCAGTTTCCATCACCCAGCACCGCCGAGCACGGAGACTGATATGCCCGCCCCTGTGGCTGGTTCATCGCCTCGCTCAACCCGTTCAGCTCGGCGCGGAAGCCACCTGCCTCGCGGGCAAGCTCTCCGACCGTTCCGCGAAAGCGCAGGTAGCGTTGCGAGACATCGCGCCAGTTGACCAACCAAGCTTCGACCTCGGCCCCATCATAGCGGCCAGCCCGAATGTCCTTTTCACTGATCGCGTCCGTGGACAGGACGCCCAACGCCTCGGTGTTGTCGACCGACAGGCCAGTGGTCTGGCTTAGCGCATGCGCCGTCATGCCGGTATCGGCCTTGTAGGTGATGCCATCCATCTGCACGTCCAGATCATGGTCGGTGAAGCCGTACACCACACCATCGCGTCGCGTGACCTTCCACAGCCGTGCAACGGTTGTAACCCCTTCGTCCAGATGGGTTTGAAATTCCGTTGAAATCGCCATTAGACACGCACCTCGACGACGGGCACATTGGGGGCATCGCCTGCCTGAAAGGACGCAACCGAGGTGTGTATCCGATCGGTGTCAAACCGGACCGGCACATCAAACTCGAACCCTGCTGTGACCTCTTCACCCTCCTCCGGCGCCGTCGCGAACGTAACCTTCCCCGTCGTCAGATCCACGCTGTACTGCGTGCCTTCAATTTGAGGATCACCCTTCAGCCCCAGCCTCACGGTGCCCTCGACAGGCTTCTGGATCGGGCGCTCGTAGGTATCCACACCCGACCGATAGGTCTTGATCAGCTGAAACACGGTCCGCACGCCATCGCCCCAACCCAGGATCTGATCGGTGAACGCCGGATCCGCCGAAGGCAGCCCGCTTTTGTGGTCCGACCAATCCTTCCAGCGAAACGCGTGCAACTGCCCGCGCCGCGCTTCAAAGAAGGCGATCAGAGTCTCGACATCGTCCAGCGACCGCATGCCGATCCCGGCATCATAGCGTCTGCGGGAATGCTCCCACGGGGTGTTGCGTTCTTCAAACCCGTTGGCCAGCGTCACCACTTCAGTGCGCCGTTCAGGTCCACCAACCGAGCCGAAGCTCAGATTGGCCGGGAAGCGAATTTCGTGAAATGACATGGCGAACCCTCCTCAGGTCGTAAAATCAGGGGATCAGCGGTGACGTTGTCCACGCGCAAGCGCGCGCTGGACATTCGCCGCGATCTGGCTTTGCGACCGGCGGAAGCTTTCCACATCCGGGGTCGAGATATTCATGGTGATGTTGATCGGCGCTCCACCGCCCGCCGCGCGCACACCCAGACGGCCATCCGCCCCGCGACTTAAGGGCATAATGGCCTCTGGCCCCGCCTCACCCATCAGGCCCGTCCCACCGCGCATCGGAAATGCTGTCGCCTGCGAAACGACGCCACCCTTGGCAAAGGGCATCACACGCCCTTGGGTGAACGCACCACCATCGGCAAAAGGCAGAAAGGCGTTGGTGAGCGCCCCAACCCCTTGCCCAAGGATACTGCCAAAATGGTTGGTGACAGGGGTGATCGCCGCGTTGAACGCCGCATCAGTCATCGACTTTGCGACAGTTTTCAACGCATCCGACAGCTTCATGCCATCGAAGGCCAACCCCTCGAACGCACGCCGCAATCCGGACGAGATGCCCGACGACAGCTTGCTCACATCCGTGCTCAGATCCGAGATCGTCGAATGCATCCCCTTCAGTTCAAAAATGAACCCGGTCGTCATCTGTTGTGCGCCGCCAAGCGCGGCTTCCAGCGCGTCGATCTGATCGTCAAAGCTGTCGATACTGTCCAATCCAGCCATCACATGCCCTTTCCAGTAGGTTCACGCGGCTCATCGGGGAACGCGCGTGCAAGCTCTTCCAGCCGGGATCGCAGGCAGGTGGCAGGTTGCCCTTCCAGCCCGGCCATCACAGCCAATTCGATGGGGGTCAGCGCCCAGAATTGATCCGGGCGCAACCCCAGTTTTCCAAGGCCAAGGCGCATCAACCCCGGCCAGTCGAAGCCGGCAGGCTCAGCCATCGGCGGCCTCGTTCGGGGTCAGTGCAAAAGCACGGGTCAAAAGCTGACCGGCAGCCTTCGCCGCCGCGACCGGGCCACCTTGGATTTCAGCAGCCAACAGGTCCGTTGCCGTGCCTTGCCAGCCTCCACCGCGCAGCCCGGCCACGATCAGCGCCAGCACATCACGGCTTGAGAACTGCCCGTGTTCAAACCGCTCGACCAAGGACACGATGGATGCTTCGCCCAGCTGCTCTTCCAGCTCGGCCAACGCCCCCAATGTCAGTTTCAGCACATGGGATGTGCCATCGATCACCAGCGCCACTTCGCCCGTCCACCGGTTGGTCATGATCACAGCGCCGTAAAGGTCAGTTCGCCAGCCGAGGCCATCGACAGCTCATAGGTCGCCTCGCCGTTATGCGAACCCGCATATTCGATCGAGGTGATCATGTACGGGCCTTCGACCACGCCGAAATCGGGCACAATCACCTGAAAATTCGGCACTTCATTGTCGAAAAAGATCTGGCGGGCACGCTCGTCGGTCGAGGCGTCCTTGAACACACCCGAGCCCGAGATCGACGCCGATTTCACGCCAGCGCCGCCCAGCAGCTCGCGCCAGCCGCCCGTGCTTTCCAAGCTGGTCACATCCACGCTTTCCGCGTTGAAGCTCAGGCGCGTGGCCCGAAGGCCTGCAATGGTCTCGAACACGCCGGTATCGGTCATGTCGAGCTTGATCAGAAGGTCTTTGCCGTTTTGCGCAGCCATAGGATCACTCCGTTTTGAAAGGTTTAGTTGTCTTCGACACGTGCGCGGAAGATCAGATCGATGCGACGTACATCCGCGTCTTCAACCCGCCGCGCCCGCGCACGATGAAAGTTCAGATACACAAGCCGGCCACGTGCCAGGATCAGGCTGGCATCCACCAGCGTGTCACTGACCGCTGCGGCAACTTCTTTGGCGGCTTGAAAGCCCGCCGCATCCGTGACCACGCTGATCGTGACCTCGTGCAACGCACCCTGCCCGGTCATGTCCGAGCGTTCGCGCACATCTTCAGGCCCAAGGCTGACATAGGTGCCGGTGATGATACCCGCAGGCACCGCGTCATAGATCGCGCCGGGCACCAACGTGGACAGCGTGCTGTCCGCCGCAAGGCGCTGGTATATGGCCTGTTGCAAGGCCGCTGAAACGCCATAACTCATGCCGAAACCTCCTCTTGTGCAAAGCAGGTCAGGTAATGCGCGCCTGCATCAGCCTCGGTCACCGCGAGGATGCGGAAGATCCGGGATCCGTCACGAAAACGCTGGTCAGGCTTCGGGCGCGATGGCGCACCGTCGGGGGCTGCGCGCACTGTGATGCGAAAGGCGATCGACGACACGGTGGCCATACCGGCGGCACGCTCGCGCCCTGAGCCATGTTTGACCTCCGCCCAGAGGGTGCCCAGCTCTTGCCAGCTTTGGGTGAAGCCCCCCGCGCCATCCGGCGCGCGCACTGGCTCTTCCAGCGACAATTTGCGGTTCAGGACAGGGCGCTTCATACCGCCCCTCCACCGCCAAACAGTCGCACGGTGCGATAGCGTTGCAAAAGCGCCGCAATCGCAGCGGGCAGTTCACCCTGCCCGGTCATAGAACCATCCGCACGATTCTCGTAATAACTCGCGGCCAGCATCATCACCGCCTGCGCCAGATCAGCTGGCAGATCGCCCCAGGTGGCACCAAAGCCAGCCTCGAACCCAATCACGGCTTGGCCGCCCACGGGAATGGCAGGCAAGCACAGCCCGGTCGACACAAGGCGGGGGCGGTGCATATCCGGCTCCAGCCCATAGCGGGTGGGGTCGATCACCTCGGTCCCGCCCAGACGGTCATGGATCTCAAGGCTCAGAACCTGCATGACGGGTGCCACCGGCAGGGCTTGCGACGCCAGATCGCGCCAAGCGGTCAGGGTCCAGGTAAATTCGCGCGACAGAAGGATCTTGCCGGTGCGGGCCTCGATCGCGGCCATGGCGGCCCGAAGGTAGGTTTCCAGCACCTGATCCTGCACCCCATCATCGGCAAACCCGGTCCCCAGCCGCAGGTGGTCCTTGAATTGGGCGACCGGAAGGGCCGTGCCCGGCACTGTGGTCTGCTCGACTAACATCATGGATCATCTCCGAAATTCGGGCCCCTCACGTCTTGTGGGAAAGGGTGGGCGCGCACCGTCCGTATTGCTCGGACGGAGGGGAGCAGCTAGACAACACGGGGGAGGTCGGCGCGCGCCCTGCCCCGTGACAGCCCGAAAGCCATCACGGGATCAGGTCCGGCTCTTAGGTGAGCGAGAACTTCAGAAGCTTGATCGCAGCAAAGTCGCTGACATCACCGCCTACGCGCTTGGTGGCATAGAACAGGACGTGCGGCTTGGCCGAGAACGGATCACGCAGAATGCGCGTGTCAGGACGTTCGGCGATGGTATAACCGGCCCCAAAATCACCAAAGGCGATCGCGTGGCTATCGGCACCAATGTCGGGCATGTCCTCGACGATCAGAACCGGATAGCCGATCAGACGGGCCGGTTCGCCAGCCACAGTCGCGTCCGACCACAGGAAGCGGCCATCAGCGTCTTTCAGCTTGCGCACAGCACCCACGGTTTTCGAATTCATCACGAAGACCGCATTCGCACGATAATCTGCACCCAGCGCATAGATCAGATCAAAGATCGCATCGCCCGGATTGGCGACATTGAAATCGCCGGCTTCCCCGGTGGCGACGTAACCCAGATTGCCCCAGCTCCAGCTGTCATTGTCCACTGCAGTGTGGTTCAGGATGCCCACGGGCTTTTCGACACCGTCACCGTTGATGAACGCACCGCTTTCCGCACGCGAGAACTTGTCCGCAATACGACCCGCCAGCCAGTTTTCGATGTCAAACGCGCTGTCATCCAGCAGGCGCTGCGAGACTTTCGGCAGGGCCGACAGCTCGTGCAGCGGGATCGAGATGCGGTCGATCTGCGGGGTGCCGGTTTCTGTCGAAGAACCAGTTTCCGATGCCCAGCCGGTGATCAGATCACCCTGGTCGATCAGCACGTCATAGGCGGTGCCTTCCACGTTCACCACATTGGCGACCGAACGCAGCGATGCGGCGTTGTTCAGAACGCCCTTGATGGTGTCCGCGGTCACCGGATCAACCAGATAGCCGCCATCAGCCGCCACGGCCGAGGACATGGCTTTGCCCTCCAGATCGATGCCACGCAGCGCGTCATCGTCGCCCGATCGGACATAGGCCTCGAAGGCTTTCTGATGCGGCGCTTCCAGATCGGCGGCGGCGGCAAGATGCGGGCGGCCCGCGATGGTGTTAGATTTGCGATCCAGCATGGTCAGTCGCTCTTCCTGTTGTTGAAGTTTAGTGGAAATGTCTTCGTGAAACTGATTGATATCGCTCACGAAACCAGCCAGCGCGGTCTTCACCTCGGCAGCCGGAGTGGGGCCCGAAACCTGGCCAGCAGGCACAGCCGACTGGCCCAGAGCCTTCGTCTCTTTGTTGCTCATCTTTGGGTCCTTTTCAGGGGTTCAGATCGCTGGCTCAGGCGTTGCGGGCCAGCATCAGGCGTGCGTCCTCAAGGGTCGCGGCCAGTTCACGCAAGGTGGTGTCATCGGCATCAGGCGCATCGCCCTTTGCTCCCACCCGCGCCGTCGGAAGCATCGGGAAGGTCACAAGCGACACCTCCCACAGCTCCAATTCCGTCAGGCGACGTCCGCCCGTCTGGGTCTTGGTCGACTTTTTGGTGCGATAGCCGATGGACAGCCCGTCAATGGCGCCGGCCTCGATCAAGGCGGCGGCCTCGCGGCCTTTCTCGACATCACTCAGGATGCGGCCTTTGACATAGAGACCCTTGGCATCCTCGCGCACCTCATCCCAGATCCCGATGGGCTGGGCCGGGTCGTGCTGCCACAGCATCTTCACGCCGCGCCCCTTGGCCGTCAGCTCGTCCAGCGATTTGGCATAGGCCCCGCGGGCAACGACATCGCCGCCATTGTCGACTTCATCGAAGAAGCTGGCATAACCGTCGATCTGAATGCCCTCGGCGGTCTGGACGGTTTCGCCCAGCTTGACGAACTTGTGCTCAAGCCCGAAATCGGTGTGGTAATCACTCATGGAATGCGCCCTTTCTTAGTGGTCTTGTGCCAGAGGCGGCAGGCCCAGCAGGCTGCGTTTTTCGGATTCTGTCAGGAAGTCGGCCTCGGCCACGCGCTTCCACTGCTGGTCACGTTCAGCGGCCAATGCGGGCACCTGATCCAGATCCGGCTTCAGCTTCACGCCTTCGCCTGTGAATCCCGCCAGCCAATGGCCGACGCTGGCCGCCACGCGGGACACCAAGGGCACCACGGTCAGGCGATAGAAGGCACGACTGGCCTCTTGGTAATTGGCGTATGTCGCGTCGCCCGGAATGCCGATCAGCATCGGCGGCACCCCGAAGGCCTGCGCGATCTCGCGTGCGGCGGCTTCTTTGGTTTTTTGGAATTCCATGTCCGAGGGGCTGAACCCCATCGGCTTCCAGTCCAGCCCACCTTCCAGCAGCATCGGCCGTCCGGCATTACGCGCGCCCACGTGATGGCTTTCCATTTCAGAAAGTAGCCGATCATACTGATCCGCGCTCAACTGCGCCTGACCTTCGCCGCCCTTGTAAACAATGGCTCCCGAGGGTCGTGCTGCATTGTCCAGAAGCGCTTTCGACCAGCGGCTTGCCGCATTGTGCACGTCGATCGCCGTGGCCGCTGCCTGAAGCGGAGACAGCCCGTAGTGGTCGTCCTGTGGGTGGAAGGCCTTCACATGGCAGATGGGCGAGGCCCCCTCGGACACGTGGAAGCGGTGTTTGCGCGCCCCGACCGTATAGTCATAGGCCACCGGCCAACCATCCGCGCCGGGCACCAGCGCCATCCGGTCCGAGCGCAGCACATGCAACTCGCGCGGTTGGCCCTCGTCGTCCAGAACCGCTTCCAGATAGCCATTACCGGTCAGCAACATCTGACCAAAAAACGCCTCAAACAGTTCGGCCCGACCCTGCGCCGCGTTGGGACGCGCCAGAAGATCTAGCACCGGATGAACATCATAGCGTTGCTGATCGTCCTGCAGCACCAAAGGCAACGCACTGGCCGCTTCCGCAATCAACTTGACCGAGCGAAATCCGACCGGATTGGCCGAAAAACCAGAACGGGTCAGGCTGACCGTGTCGCGTGGGCTCCAGGCCACCCGGCCTGCATTTCCATAAGCGATGACTGGCCCGGTGGCCGACGCCTTTGCCTCGCCCGGCATCTCGGCCTTCGCGCCCTCTGTGCCTCGCTTGAGAAAATCAAATACCATGCGCCTTGGCTCCTTGGTTTCGGTTTCCAGTCCCCCGGCATCCCCCGGGCAAACCTGTCCTGTCCGGGCAAAACGCGGTCGCGCCACCCAGCGGATATTTTGTCATTTCGTGATCAGGCGGGGCTTCAGACCCATCGGGCTATTCGCCCCGCCTTTCGATGTTTGGCACTTTGCCAGTGAGGGTTAAAAAACTCTTTAACCCAGCGTGCGCACCTGCGGTCTGCGGTAGGACGCAACAGGCTCAATGATCAATTCATGCAGGGCCCAGACCAGCGCGTCCACACGGTCGGGGCTACCTTTGCCCTCATAGCCTTGGCTGGTCATACGGCACATCTGATCTTCGAGCGCGGCCATGTTGCCCATATGAGAAACTCGACCCTGTTCGTACAAAGCGGCCACGGGCTCGGCCCGCGTCACCTTGCCCCGCGTCGCGCGCACAGCCTTATAGGGCACGGTGGCGTCAATCTGACGGATCACGCTTTCCACAAGGTCGCCACCTTGGTTAACCTCGGCGACCAACCGGTCCGCCTGATGCCGCTCCATCGCGTTCAGCGCCGCCTCGGCCCATTCCGAAGGACTGGCCGCCGTCACGCTGGCATCTTCCAGCACCACAGCTTTCCACTCACCCGGAGGCCCCTTCGCAAAGACGCCTGCCACCACGATCCCGCATTCGTCGGATCCTTTGTGGCCCGTGACTGGTGGGTCCACCGCAATCACGATCCGATCCAGTACAGGCGTGTCTGGCCCCAATCGATGCTTGTCCAGCATCGCCATCGTCCACAACGCGCCCTCGGTGTCTTCCAAAAGCACGCCATCCAATTCCTGCCGCCCCAGCCGCGTATCCGCGTAGCGCGTCCGCACTTCATCCAGAAAACTCTTCGCCAGATAGGCGCGGTTAGCCTCGGTCGGCGCGTGCGTCGTCACGGTCGAGGGGTTCTTCAAGATCTGCTTCAGCACCCCCACATTGCGCGGTGTGGTGGTGACGCATTGCCGGGGATGCGTCCCAAGGCGCAGCCCAAACTGCAACATGTCCCACGTATCCTCGGCCTTTTTCCACTTGGCCAGCTCATCTACCCATGCCGCGTCGAACTGCGGGCCACGCAAGCTTTCCGGTTCATGCGCCGAGAATACCTGTGCAATCGCTCCATTGGGCCAAACCAGCCTACGCCGCCCGGCCTCCCACACTGGACGCCGATCCGGGGGCGAGCAGGCGAGAATGCCGCTTTCGCCAAACACCATCACCTCGCGCACCTGATCGATGGTCTCGCCCACTAACGCCACACGACGCGAGCGGCCGGGATCCAGCGGCCCTGCCCCTTCGACCTCGGCCCGTACCCATTCGGACCCGGCGCGAGTTTTCCCCGCGCCACGCCCGCCCATGATCACCCATGTCCGCCAATCCCCCTCGGGCGGCAGTTGGTGATCCAGGGCCCAGAATCCGAACAGATAGGGCAGCGCCATCAGCGCCCCGTCACTCAGATCGTTCAGAAAGCTCTCGCGTTCGTCTTGCGTCGCGCAGGCAAGCCAGTCTGCGCCCGATTTCGTCTCGGGCCTGAGCAAGGTCCAGCTCTGCCGCTCGTCCGCCGCCAAATCCGGCTTTACCACTTTGTTCAAGACGTTTCCTTTCCTCAAATACCGTTTGCATCGCGCGACGCACATCGGTTACGGCTTTCGCCAGCTCCGGCGTGGTTTCGCACCCACCTGTTTCCGCCGTAGACAACTGGCGATCCAACTCTTTCAAAACACGTAGAAAAAACGCGTCCGCGATCTTCATGTAATCTTCGGATGCTGCGTCTTTCCCTAAAGGCGTAATCATTGTCATTCTTGTTTTGTTGCCTCTCATGCTCTTGTCCGCACAAGCGACATGAAAAAACGGCCCTGGGGCAGATGCCCAAGGCCGTTACTTTCACGTCTTCTAGCGTATGTCAGAGACTACACGGGACCGTACGTTCGGTCAAAATGCAACGCGCGAATGCCGCGCGCTACGGTAAGGATCTGGAAACCTACTGGTTGGCGCGCTCGGCTTCGATCTTGCGCCATTCCGCCACGTTGGCGTTGTGTTCGGCCAAGGTTTCCGCAAACGCGTGACCGCCCGTACCATCTGCCACAAAGAAGATATAGGGTGTGCTGTCCGGGTTCAAAGCCGCCTCAATGGCAGCACGTCCTGGGTTGGCAATGGGGGTCGGTGGCAGCGCATCAATCACATATGTGTTGTAGGGCGTTTGCCGGCGCAGCTCGCTTTGGCGCAGACCGCGTCCAAGGCTGCCCTGCCCCTTGGTGATGCCATAGATGACCGTCGGGTCCGTCTGCAGACGCATCCCTTGGTTCAGTCGGTTCACAAAGACACTGGCGACCTGACGTCGTTCCTCGGCCAGACCGGTTTCCTTCTCGACGATGGACGCCATCACCAGTGCTTCATCCGCATTCGCATAAGGAAGATCCGCCGCGCGGTTGTTCCACGCCTCGGCCAAGATCTCGACCTGCGCATCCTGCATCGAGGCGATCAGCGCCGCGCGATCCGCGCCCGCTTTCACCTCGTAGCTGTCCGGGGCCAAGCTGCCTTCCGCAGGAAGGCTGGCAACCTCGCCCGTCATGAAGTCGGCACGATTAAGGCTATCCACAACCTGCCAGCTGGTCACACCTTCAGCTACGGCGATCCGGAACCGGGTATCGCTTTCATCGCGCTTTTCCAGATAGGACGCGGGGGCATCCCCCTCCAGCTCGGCTGGCTTGAACTCAGCCGTGATCTGGTATTCTTGCGAGGCCGGATCAAGTTCACGCACCTGCATCACAGCCGACAGAACGCCAACACGATACAGGATCTCGGTCCCGCAGGTTGACGCGCCGCCGCGTGTGACGATGTCAACGATTTCTTCCATCGAGGCACCGTCCTGAACAAGGAAGGACCCCGCCTTCAGCGCAGACGCCTTGTCGGAATACTCGACCCCAATTCTGAAGATCGAGGCGTTTGAAATCGCCCCCTGCGCTTCCAGATTGTCCGCCACGCGCGAGAACGAGCTGCCGCGCTCGACCCGCAGGCAGATGGTTTCTGCCAGCGGACCTTCAGACGTGTACTGTCTCTGGCCCCATGCCACCACGCCGACCGCAACGATCAGAATGACAATGAACAGGCTCAGCGCATTCGAGGCGATGTTGCGCCACATCAGTCAGCAACCTTCCCCATCACAAGGCTGGCATTGGTGCCACCAAAACCAAAGCTGTTGGACAGGGCGATGTTGATCTCGCGCTTCTCAGCCTTGTTGGCGGCCAGCGACAGGCGCGGCTCGATCGCCGGGTTGTCTAGGTTGATGGTGGGCGGAGCGATCTGATCACGAATGGCCAGGATGCAGAAGATGGCTTCCACAGCGCCGGCGGCGCCCAGCAGGTGGCCGATGGACGATTTGGTCGAGGACATCGTGGCCGTGTCAGCCGCATCACCCAGCAGGCGCTCAACTGCGCCCAGTTCCACCGTATCCGCCATGGTCGAGGTGCCGTGCGCGTTGATATAGTCAATCGCCGCAGGCTCTAGCCCGGCTTTACCAAGGGCGGCTTGCATGGCACGGAAACCACCATCGCCATCTTCGGCAGGTGCGGTGATGTGATAAGCGTCGCCCGACAGACCATAACCCAGCACTTCAGCATAGATCTTCGCGCCGCGTGCTTTGGCGTGTTCGTATTCTTCCAGAACCACGATGCCAGCGCCCTCGCCCATGACGAAACCGTCGCGGTCTTCGTCATAAGGACGGCTTGCGGCCTGCGGGTCATCCCCACGTTTGGTTGACAGAGCTTTACACGCGTTGAAGCCTGCAATGCCCAGCTCGCAAATCGCGGCCTCGGCACCACCAGCAACCATCACATCCGCATCGCCTGATTGGATCAGACGGCTCGCGTCACCAATGGCGTGTGCGCCGGTCGAACAGGCGGTCACGACCGAGTGGTTCGGGCCCTTGTAGCCAAACTTGATCGACACCTGACCCGAGATCAGGTTGATCAGCGAACCGGGGATAAAGAAAGGCGACACGCGGCGCGGGCCGCGTTCGTTCAGCAGGATCGAGGTGTCCGCAATGGTCGACAGTCCGCCAATGCCCGACCCGATGATCACGCCAGTGCGCAGAAGGCTTTCTTCGTCTTCGGGCAACCAGTCAGCATCTTTGACCGCCATCTCGGCAGCAGCCAGACCATAGAGGATGAAATCATCGACCTTGCGGCGCTCTTTCGGCTCCATCCAGTCGTCCGGGTTGAAGGTGCCATCGGTGCCATCGCCCAGCGGAACTTCGCAGGCATATTTGGTGGTCACGCGCGAGGCATCAAATTTCGTGATCGGGCCCGCGCCGGACTGTCCGTCCAGAATACGCTCCCATGTTTCCTCAACGCCGCTTGCCAGCGGAGAAATCATGCCCAATCCTGTTACAACCACTCGACGCATTCTGGTGCCCTTTCTCAGGTTTTCAAATGTCTTGGCGGTGATAGCGCGGCTAGGCATGGTGGGGCAAGCCGAAACCGTGCACGGGTGGAAGCTCGCTTATCGGCACAACGCTCCATTGCACCCGTAGTTGTTGGCCAGCAACGGACAAGCGTCCAGTCTGATCACTGGCCAACACGTTGGTTTCAAAAGGATCAGATGAACTCTGCCTTGGGTTCAGGTTCAGGACGCGCGACGTCCAAAGCTTCCACCAGATCCACATTTTTCGAGAACAATGCCCGTCCGATCAATGTCCCCGCAATGTTCGGCACATATTTCAGCCGGGCCACATCATCCAACTCGTGCACTGTGCCAGCTGCAATCACCTGATGTTTGGTTTCACCCGCAAGCGCGCTCAAAAGCCCCAGCTGAGCGTCTGGTTGTTCAATATCGCTGTCGATATCTGTAATCAGCACACTGGCCAACGGCACGTCAGCATAAGATGCCAAGAAGCTTTCCGGAGAAATCGCAACCGGATTGCGCCATCCGTCGGTCATCAGGTTGCCCTGCCAAACGTCAGCGGCCAGAACGATCTGATCTGGATACCGGTTGGCGAGTTCTTTCACCATGGCCGGATCGCGCGCAGCCACCGTTCCCATAACGACACGCCCTGCGCCCTTCTCGATCCATGCTTCAGCCATGTCACGGGTACGGATACCGCCTGCGACCTGTACCGAACACCCGGCCGCGTTAATGATGGCTTCAATCAGCTCGGCATTGTCACATTCGCCTGCAACCGCATCGAAATCGGTCACTTGGATCCATTCGGCCCCGGCCTCGGCAAATCCTTGTGCTGTTTCCACCGGGTCCACATGCCAGATCGAGGGCTCTTCAAGACGACCGCGATGCAACGTCACACAACGTCCGTTCTGCAATTCAAGTGTAGGATAGATAATCATGGAGCGCCTCCTTCGCCAATCCAGTGATGGCCTAGTGAAGTTTAGCACATCCAACAGCGAGCGTTTAAATTCGGCTCAATTAAGTCTGAAACCGGCAAAAGACGTATTCGAACATAAAAAAACGGCCCATCCGAAGATAGGCCGTCTTTGAAACTCGTGTGCCTTGAAAGATCAGGCAGCTTCGGTGATGAATTTCACAGCGTCGCCGAAGGTCTGAATGGTTTCAGCAGCGTCGTCCGGGATTTCAATGCCAAACTCTTCTTCGAAAGCCATTACCAGCTCTACGGTGTCCAGGCTGTCTGCGCCCAGGTCGTCGATGAACGAGGCGGTCTCGGTGACCTTGTCCTCTTCAACACCCAGGTGCTCAACTACGATTTTCTTCACACGATCTGCGACGTCGCTCATGATCAATCCTCACGTTAGTTCAGGGCTTGGCCCTTTTCGTTTGACCCGTTTGGGCCGCTAAGTTTCCCGCGCGTAACGCCGAGACCCCCAGCCCATTTGGACTGCCCTTTCGGGCTGATGGGGTAAACCTGCGCCGCCTATAACACATCGAAGAAGATAGGCAAACGCTTTCGCGGTGCAAGGGCGCAGACAAAAAAATAGCTGACCGCGCCCACCGCCTTTAGAGCATAGCCATACCACCGTTCACGTGGATCGTGGCGCCGGTTGTATAGCCTGCCTCGTTCGAGGCCAGATACAGAACCGCTGCTGCGATTTCTTCCGGCGCGCCCATGCGGCCAGCAGGAATCTGCGCAAGCGTGCCCGACTTCTGATCATCAGTCAGCTTGTCGGTCATCGCGGTACCGATAAAGCCCGGTGCGATGCAGTTTGCAGTAATCCCACGGCTGGCGACTTCGTAGGCGATCGACTTGGTCAAGCCAACCATACCCGCTTTCGACGCGGCATAGTTTACCTGACCGGGGTTACCGGTTGCACCAACAATCGAGCCGATGTTGATGATACGGCCCCAGCGGGCTTTCATCATCGGGCGCATCACGCCACGGCACAGACGCATGGTCGAAGTCAGGTTGACGTTGATCACGTCGTCCCAATCCTGATCCGACAAGCGCATGAACAGTTGATCACGCGTGATGCCCGCGTTGTTCACCAGAATGTCGACCCCCCCCATAGCTTCAACTGCCTGCTTCGGCAGAGCGTCCACGGCCTCGCCGTCCGACAGGTTACACGGCAGCACATGTGCGCGTTCACCCAGTTCAGCGGCCAGCGCCTCGAGAGGTTCCACACGGGTGCCCGACAGCGCAACAGTCGCGCCGGCAGCGTGCAAAGCCTTGGCGATCGCGCCACCAATGCCGCCGGATGCGCCCGTTACCAGAGCATTTTTTCCAGTCAGATCAAACATCTGCATTTCCTTCTTTCACCTCAGACGGTCCCCGTTTTCTTGCAAGAAAACGCCCCAGAGTTTTCAAAAACTCTGGCTCTAGCCGTCCTTTATTTCTCTTATCCGTTCAGCGCTTCAACTGCGGCTTTCACGTCGTCGGGCGATCCGATGGCACGGGTGGCGACCGATTTGTCGATCCGTTTGACCATGCCGGACAAGGCTTTACCTGCACCGATCTCCCAAATCTCATCCACGCCATGCTCGGCCATATACGCCACGCTTTCACGCCAGCGCACCGAACCCGTCACCTGCTCGACCAGAAGCGAACGGATCAGCGCCGGGTCTGCAACCTCGGCGGCACGAACGTTCGCCACCAGTGGCACCGCAGGCGCGTTCATTTCCACGTGAACCAGCGCCTCGGCCATGACCTCAGCAGCGGGCTGCATCAACGCACAATGGAACGGAGCACTTACCGGCAGAAGAACCGCGCGACGGGCACCCTTGCCCTTGGCGATTTCGACTGCGCGTTCAACGGCTTCCTTGTGGCCCGACACAACCACCTGTGCGGGGTCATTGTCGTTCGCGGCCTGACAGACCTGCTCGTGAGCCGCTTCCGAGGCCACCTCGGCAGCTGTATCGAAATCCAATCCCAGAAGGGCTGCCATTGCACCGACACCCACCGGCACGGCTTCCTGCATGGCCTTTCCACGGGTCCGCAGCAGACGCGCGGTGTCGGCAACCGACAATGCACCTGCGGCCGCCAGCGCCGAGTATTCGCCCAGCGAGTGTCCCGCAACATAAGACGCGGCGTCGATGGACACCCCTTCGGCCTCCAGCGCGCGCATGGTGGCCAGCGATGTGGCCATCAAAGCCGGCTGTGCATTTTGAGTGAGGGTCAGCTCTTCCTGCTCGCCTTCCCAGATCAGTGAAGACAGCTTTTCACCAAGCGCCTCGTCGACCTCGTCAAATACGGCTTTCGCTGCGGGATAGGCGTCTGCAAGGGCCTTGCCCATGCCAATGCTTTGGGCCCCTTGCCCGGGAAATACGAATGCGCGGCTCATGGCCCCTCCTCTTTATGCCGATGGCTTCAGGGAATGGGATACCTTGCGACGCAGCGCTGTGCAAACTGTTTGGAGGTTCAGCGCCGCAGTTCAAGCGGCCTGCAAAGCCCGTCCACCAGCACCGAATGCAACTTTGGTGCTTCGATGGCTTTCATAGCTGGGGATCGCCATCCCGCCGCGATCATCTTTCAGATCCCGCAAAAGGCGGTCTTGGATTGGACGCAACAACAGCTCTGGACCAGACAGGATCTCGACAGCCGTCAGGTTCTCTGCACCGTCGTCAAGGCGCAGGTACAATGTCGCCTGACGCGTGCTCCCCAACCCGCCAGAGCTTTTGCCGCAAGCCAGAAGCAGCCCGGTCACATCTCCGAACGGTACTGAAATATCAGTCTCAAACGCATTATCAGAAACGATCCGCCCACGCCGCAACACTCGCTCGTTAAGGTCTACCTGCGTCGATTCCACATCAGGCCCCTGGCCGAACAGATACAACAGCCCCCCCAGCCCAATAAATAGGCAGGTTAGGCCGATTCTCATTGCCAGAAGAACAGCGTCATCCATCGCCGGGGCGCTCTGCATAACCCAAAATCCTGCCGATGAAATCGCAAGCGCCACCCCCAGAAAACGGCCGAACGCCCGCAGCACCAGCCCACCGCGCGTCACTTTCACCGGGTTCGCCAGCCCGTAACCCCAACTTGTGGGTGTCAACAGAACCGTTTGTGAAGAGTGAGACAATTCCACGTCAGACTGAGGTAGGGATGAGACCAATGTCATGGGAAAAGACTTTCCTGTTTATCATCTGCGAATCTGACCTGCAGCAGTGGGTCAGTGGTATTTTCCCGCCCAAGTAAGGGCGCTTACCAAACGATCGACCTGAAGTGTGACGGAAGTTGGGCACCCAATTGGTTAATGCGAGGCCATAATTTGCGCCGCCTGCCACCAATGCACTCCGATTTAGCCTCCTCAACTTGCCGCAAAGCCTTGCACCACTTGGTCAGACGTGTATAAGGCACCGTCCTTTCCGTAAGTGAATGAACCGCGTTGCCTCTCGTGGATGGGTCGCGGAAAGGTTTTGGCCCATTCTTTGAAGCGCGCTTGAAAATAGAACTGGAGTTCACATGCCCCTTTACGAGCATGTCTTCATCTCGCGTCAGGATCTGTCCAACGCGCAGGCTGAGAACCTCATCGAACATTTCGGCACCGTGCTGGGTGACAACGGCGGCAAAGTCGTTGACAGCGAGTACTGGGGTGTCAAGACGATGGCCTACAAGATCAACAAGAACCGCAAAGGCCACTATGCCTTCCTGAAGACCGACGCTCCGTCGACGGCTGTTCAGGAAATGGAACGCCTGATGCGCCTGCATGACGACGTTATGCGCGTTCTGACCATCAAGGTCGACGATCACGCCGAAGGCCCGTCTGTTCAAATGCAAAAACGTGACGAACGCGGCGACCGCCGTGGCCGTGACCGTTAATCGGAGGTCTAACTCATGGCAGCTAAACCGTTTTTCCGTCGCCGCAAGGTATGTCCCTTCTCGGGCGACAACGCACCGAAGATCGATTACAAAGACACCCGTCTTCTGCAGCGCTACATCTCTGAGCGTGGCAAAATCGTACCTTCGCGTATCACCGCCGTTTCGGCAAAGAAGCAGCGTGAACTGGCCCGTGCTATCAAACGTGCCCGTTTCCTTGCTCTGCTTCCCTACGCCGTTAAGTAAGGGGACCTGATCAATGCAAGTTATCCTTCTGGAACGTGTGGCCAAGCTGGGCCAAATGGGCGACGTCGTTGACGTAAAGCCCGGTTACGCACGCAACTTCCTGCTGCCCCAGGGCAAAGCCCTGTCGGCTTCGGACGCAAACATCGCGTCGTTTGAAGCTCAGAAAGCTCAGCTGGAAGCCCGCAACCTGGAAACCAAACAAGAAGCAGACGCTCTGGCTGAAAAGCTGGGCGGCGAGCAGTTCATCGTGATTCGCTCGGCTTCCGACGCTGGTGCTCTCTACGGCTCGGTCACCCCGCGTGACGCCGCCGATGTGGCCACCGAAGCTGGTTTCACCGTCGACAAGAAGCAGATCATCCTGACTGCTCCGATCAAATATCTGGGTCTGCACACCGTCACCGTACGTCTGCACCCGGAAGTCGAAACCGAGATTGCCCTGAACGTGGCACGCTCGGAAGAAGAAGCCGAACTGCAGGCTTCGGGCAAATCGATCCAAGAACTGGCCGCTGAAGCTGAAGCTGAAGCCGAGTTCGAGATCGCCGAGCTGTTTGACGATATCGGCGCTGCTGCATCGGATGATGATGACGAAGCTCCTGCTCCGGCAGAAGAAGCTTCGGAAGAAGAGTAATCTTCCTTCGACACAAGATTAGAAAGGCCGCTCAATCGAGCGGCCTTTTTTTGTTGAACTTCCGTTGTGCGGAACAAAGCGGACCTTGGCCTTCATCTGGACTTTGGATGGAAAGGCCGAAACGGTTGGCTACAAAGGCCGCCAGCCGAGCATCAAGGTTGGCTCAGATTCTGCAGCCGTACACCATCAAGAGCTTAGGAGCTTCTTTCGCGAGGCATATTCTTCCGCATCAATCTCGCCGCGCGCAAAGCGCAGATCGAGTTCCGCCATGGCACTAGACGGCTTTTGGTGCGACGGTGGGCCGTCGAGACTACGAACGAGCCATATAACGGCCGCGACTACGAGGCCTAGAACGATAAGCCAAAGTACGGGCCCGAAAAGCATACCAAAACCGTAACCATGCCCCCAATCCATCATATGCCCATAATTTTCCGGGTCAGCCATCGCAGGGGTAGCCAAGATCGAAGCCAATAGAGCAAGACGCATCATTTCAACCTCCAGCATTTTCAAAACCTAATAGATTGTAGACGGGCTAGCGTTTGCGAACATTGACATGGCTCAAGTAAGTCGAAAACCTACCTTCTGGCGGGTCGGCGACGTAACGAGAACCTCTGCTTTGGGCACGTTGCAGACACTCAGTCAGCAGCCCGCCGCCAAGGGGCGTATAGCCCCTAACTTATTCCGATTTTCTGATCTACAGTAATTTGCATGACAAGATATTCACGACGCAATGCTATTCTAACACTTACTACATTCGCAGTATCTGCATGTTCAGGCGCACGGGGATCCGAGCGGACCGCGAAAACCGAAGCCAATGGTAATTTCAACCCGCCCCTCTACCCCAACGAAACGCCCGAGCTGCGCGCGCAGATCAACAAATGGGCCGACCATTACGAGATCCCGCGCGAGCTGGTGCATCGTCAGGCCATTCGCGAGAGCACGCATCGCCCTGAGGCACGCAACGGGCCCTATTGGGGGCTCTTGCAAATCCTCCCCCAAACCGCCCGCACCATGGGTCATCGCGGCCCGGTCGAGGAGCTGTTGGACCCGGATGTGAACCTGAAATACGCGGGCAAGTACCTGCGCGGGGCGTATATCGTATCGGGCAGAGACATCGAACGTGCGATGGGGTGGTATGCCCGCGGGTATTACTATGAGGCTAAACGGCTGGGCCTTCTGGTCGAAACCGGGTTGAGACCGGGATAGAGCTGATGGTAGCTCACTTCGTGAGCCTATAGGGGCGTTGCCCCTCGGCCACTCGAAATTCGAGCGGCCTCACCCCAGAATATTTCCGGCAAGAAAATGCGAACCCAACGAAAAAGGCCGCCCCAATCGGAACGGCCTTTTGAATGTCTGTCAGTAAGACTTATTCGTCTTCCAGAGCCTCAACGGCTTTCTGCAGATCGTCTTTCGAGACTTCCTTTTCCGAAACTTCGGCCAGTTCGAACACGTAGTCCACAACCTTGTCCTCGAAGATCGGAGCCTGCAGCTGCTGACGCATCTGCGGGTTTTGCTGAACGAATTCAAAGAACTGACGTTCCTGACCCGGGTACTGACGGGCTTGGTTCATCACGGCCTGAGTCATCTCGGCGTCGGTGACTTCGATCTCGGCTTTCTGGCCCAGTTCGGCCAGCAGAAGGCCAAGGCGCACGCGGCGACCGGCCAGAGCTTTGTGCTCGTCGGTGGCTTCGATTTCCGGGTGATCGTGGCCTTGCACGTCCGGGTTTTCTTCGTGCCACAGCTGGTGTGCGATCTGACCAGCTTCGGCGTCCAAGAGCGACGGCGGCAGGTCGAAATCAACCAGCTTGTCCAGCTCGTCCAGCAGGCCGCGCTTCATAACGGCACGGGCTGCACCAGCGAATTCTGCTTCCAGACGTTCACCGATCTGCTCTTTCAGAGCGTTCAGGTCTTCGGCACCGAATTTGGTGGCCAGCTCGTCGTTGACTTCAGCGGCAACGGGCTCTTTGACCTCTTTCACGGTGCATTCAAACACAGCGTCTTTGCCAGCCAGGTTTTCCGCACCGTATTCAGCAGGGAAAGCCACTTTGACTTCAACTTCTTCACCAGCTTTGGCACCAACCAGCTGCTCTTCGAAACCCGGAATGAACGAGTTCGAACCCAGAACCAGCGGGTAATCTTCAGCAGCGCCGCCTTCGAAGGCTTCACCGTCTACTTTACCAAGGAAGTCGATCACAACCTGGTCACCGTCTTTCGACTTGGTGCCTTTTTTGCGGTCTTTGAAGTCCTGAGCGGTCTCGGCCAGGTTGGCCAGCGCTTCGTCAACTTCGCCTTCACCGGCTTTGACAACCAGCTTCTCCAGCTTGATGCCTTTCAGGTCGACCTCGGGGATCTCGGGCAGAGCTTCGTACGACATTTCAATCTCAACGTCGTCGCCTTCTTTCCAATCATCGTTGGTCATCTTCACGTCAGGCTGCATGGCCGGACGGTCACCCGATTCTTCGAAGTGCTTGTTCATGGCGCCATCGACAGCTTCCTGCATGGCTTCGCCCATCAGACGCTGACCAAACTGCTTCTTCAGCAGAGCCATCGGCACTTTGCCTTTGCGGAAGCCTTTCATTTCGACTTCGGGCTGCGCTTCGACCAGCTTTTCGTTGACTTTGGCGTCCAGATCAGCGGCCGGAACCACGATCTTGTAGCCGCGTTTCAGACCTTCGTTCAGGGTCTCGGTGACCTGCATGATCTCGTCCTTCTTTCAATTTTGGTGCGGGTGGAGGGACTTGAACCCCCACGCCTTGCGGCGCCAGAACCTAAATCTGGTGCGTCTACCAATTTCGCCACACCCGCTAAAACCGAGGACGGCCCACGTTTTCAGGACGGGGCCGTCCAAATTCGCGCCCTTCTAGCACCAGTGCGCGCGGGATGCGAGAGGAAAAGCGCCCTTATCCAGCGGGAGATTGTGCAATTTTTTGCTCTTTCGGCGGGGATGCTGGGCGTGAGCCCCAGAATCAGGCGCTTATGCCCCCAATTTGCGGAACACAGCGGGCAGTTGTTCGGGTAGATCTTCGGCAATCAGTCCCGGCCCAAACTCCAGCGCGCATTCCACATGCAGCCACGCTCCGGTTTCTGCCGCTGGCATCGGCGCGAAACCCCGCGCGAGCAGTCCGGTGATGAAACCTGCCAGCACGTCGCCTGATCCCGCAGTGGCCAACCACGGAGCGGAGCGTTCATAGGCGGCGGAGTTGATCGAACATGCGCCATCGGGCGCAGCAATCACAGTGTCCGGTCCCTTGAACAGAACCACACAGCCTGCCCGCGCTGCGGCCTCGCGGGTTGCGTCCACTTTGGAATAGGCCGGGCCTTTTGTGGCAGGGGCGTTCAGCTTTTCAGCAATGTCAGGGAACAGCCGCGCGAATTCACCCGCGTGCGGGGTCAGCACACAGGTGTCGTGAAGCATGTCGAACAGAGCAGACGGATCGTCTTTGAAGGCCGTCAAAGCATCCGCATCCAGCACCGTCGCGCGTTTCGCCGCCAAAGCCACCGGCACCAAATCGCGCGCGCGTTCCACGCCCAATCCGGGGCCGAGGCACAGCGCGTTGAATCGCTCATCCGCAAGCACCGCCTGCAACGTCTGCGCATCCCCCACCGGAGACAACATAATCGCATCCAACCGCGCCGCATTTTCCTTAAGCGCGCCGGGTGTCGGGGCGACCGTGACCAGCCCTGCCCCGATGCGGAGCGCGCCACGGGCTGAGAGCCGTGCTGCGCCGCCTTTGCCGGAAGGGCCGGATAGGATGAGGGCGTGGCCGTGGGAGAATTTGTGACTGTCCTCAATCTTGCCCAACCAGTTGGGACGCTCGACCAATCTAACAATTTCGCCCGGCGGCACCGCCGGGCAATCCCCCGTTGACGTCAGGCGATTGTCTGGACAATCGCCGAGAGTGGCCGCCCCCCCGGGCGGGCATTTCATCCCCCCCCGCGGTCGGTGACTGCCCTCGAGACCTATATCCGCAACAACCACGCGCGGCGAGCGAGTGTATGCTATAGCTTGACCGATAAAGTGCCCAATCTTCGCGCGGTGAAATGAGACGACAAGTTTCGGCAATACAGGCGTTTCCCACCCTGCCCAAAGTCCGCTATCCGAACAAATTCCGCTCGCAATATCGATCGAAACCGTCTTAGTCATATCGCTTTCACTTTGGCTGTCATTGGAAAAGAATGTCCAATGAGCGACTTCTAACGGCAGAGAGCGTGTTAAGCCCGTTCCAAACAATGCGTCGATAAAAACGTCGTACTCTGCGAAGTACAGATCGTCCGAAGACACACTGTCGGACTTGGAAACGCTCCCGCCCAACTCCATCCACCGCTCATAATTCACCCGCGCATCCGGCGGCAGTTTCTCGGCGTCTCCATACAGGAACACCTCGACCTCCCAGCCCCATTCTTTCAACAGCCGCGCGACCACAAATCCGTCGCCGCCGTTGTTCCCCGGCCCGCACAGCACCACCGCTTTATGAGAGGTCTTTGCCAGCTCGGGCCATTCCTCGAAAATGGCCTCGACCACGCCCCGGCCCGCGCGCTCCATCAGTTCCAGCCCGGTGACCTCGCCCGACTCAATCGCGGCAGCCTCGATGGCGCGCATTTGGGCAGCGGTTAGCAATTCCGTCATCTCAATCTTCTCACTCTGCTCAAACTTCGCGCGCTCTGCTTAATTTTTAGGCACATGCTTAGTTTTTCACACCACCGCGTGCGCTACCACCACCCTAGCCAATTGCTCCTTGCGATGGAAAGTGGTCAGTGATGCCCAACACGATGTTTCGAACCGGGGGGCTATCCATGAAAAAGATCGAAGCCATCATCAAGCCGTTCAAGCTGGATGAAGTAAAGGAAGCGCTGCAGGACATTGGCGTGCAGGGCCTGTCGGTGATCGAAGTGAAGGGCTTTGGCCGTCAGAAAGGTCATACCGAGCTCTATCGCGGCGCCGAATATGTGGTCGACTTCCTGCCCAAGGTGAAGATCGAGATCGTTCTGGCCGATGATCAGGTAGATGAAGCCATTGAGGCGATCATCGACGCCGCCAAGACCGACAAGATCGGCGACGGCAAGATCTTTGTCAGCCCCGTAGAACAAGCCATTCGCATCCGCACCGGTGAATCCGGCGACGATGCTCTGTAAATCACACGAACATACACGAACCAAAGGAACCTGATATGAGCGCTCAAGACGTACTCAAGCAGATCAAAGATGAAGACATCGCCTATGTCGACATCCGTTTCACCGACGTGCGCGGCAAGCTGCAGCACGTGACCGTGGACTGCGACCTGGTCGACGAAGACTTCCTGGAAGAAGGCTTCATGTTTGACGGCTCGTCGATTGCCGGTTGGAAATCGATCGAAAGCTCGGACATGAAACTGATGCCCGACATGGACAGCACCTATGTTGATCCTTTCTATGCCGAGAAAACTCTGTGTATCCACTGCTCGGTCGTCGAGCCCGACACCGGCGAGAAATACGCTCGTGACCCGCGCGGCACCGCCGAGAAAGCCGAAGCTTACCTGAAGTCCTCGGGCATCGGTGACGTGGCTTACATGGGTCCGGAAGCTGAATTCTTCCTGTTTGACGACGTGCGTTTCTCGAACACCATGAACAAGGTTTCGTTCGAAGTGGACGCCGTAGACGCCGCTTGGAACACCGACGCCGAGTACGAAATGGGCAACACCGGCCACCGTCCGGGCGTCAAAGGCGGCTACTTCCCCGTGAACCCGATTGACGACGCACAAGACCTGCGTTCGGAAATGCTGACCACGATGAAGAACATCGGTATGAAAACCGATAAACACCACCACGAGGTGGCTTCGTGCCAGCACGAGCTGGGCCTGATCTTCGACAGCCTGACCAAACAGGCCGACGAGCTGCAGAAGTACAAGTACATCATCCACAACGTGGCGCATGCTTACGGCAAAACGGCAACCTTCATGCCCAAGCCGATCGCAGGCGACAACGGCACCGGCATGCACGTAAACATGTCGATCTGGAAAGACGGCAAGCCGCTGTTTGCTGGCGACAAATACGCTGACCTGTCGCAGGAAGCCCTGTGGTTCATCGGCGGCATCCTGAAGCACGCCAAGACCCTGAACGCTTTCACCAACCCGTCGACCAACTCGTACAAGCGTCTGATCCCGGGCTTTGAAGCCCCCGTTCTGCGTGCCTACTCGGCCTCGAACCGTTCGGGTTGCGTGCGTATTCCGTGGACCGAAAGCCCGAAAGCCAAGCGCGTAGAAGCTCGCTTCCCCGATCCGGCCGCGAACCCCTATCTGTGCTTTGCCGCCCTGCTGATGGCCGGCCTTGACGGCATCAAGAACAAGATCGATCCGGGCCCCGCTCAGGACAAAAACCTGTACGACCTGCCGCCGGAAGAGCTGGAAGGCATCCCGACCGTTTGCGCATCGCTGCGTGAAGCTCTGGAAGCTCTGGAAGCCGACAACGACTTCCTGACCGCTGGCGACGTGTTCACCAAAGACCAGATCCAGGGTTACATCGACCTGAAATGGGAAGAGGTCTACGCCTACGAGCACACCCCGCACCCGGTGGAATACCAGCTGTACTACAGCTGCTAATCCCAGAAAAATATATGGAAAAGGGCACCGTTTACAGTGCCCTTTTTCGTTCACCATGCTTTTCGCTTCATCTAGGCAACAAAAAAGGCGCCAAACCCGGCGCCTTCTTCACTGCAGTCTCGATAATCGAAACCCTAATATTGGCTGGGATTAACAGCTCGCTCAGACGCGGTTATGTGCTGCGTTGTACTGGCGATGCCCTTCCTGAATGCAAATTGCGTCACCTTCGGCCTTCGTCATACCAGCAGGAACGGCAATCGCTTCATCCCACTGCACACGGTCACGAGTATACAGCTGACAGGTCACAACACCCTGTTTGGTCTTCACTTGCACCGGGTTACTTTCATATGCCGATTTGTCGACACAACCTGCCATCACGCCGGTGGCCGCAATTGCCATCACCAAAGTAAGTTTTTTCATAATTTTTCCCGCTCCATGTTCACTCGCGATATCTGCCCGTCGGGCATACCTAGCTTTAAGCTACAAATTTTGTCTAAACTATGAATATTGGCGCGCAAAATTCAGTAAAACCGCGCTTATTTGCTCAAGGAACGCTGATCATTCACGTTCTGGCAGTGTGATCCCCAACGCATCCAACCTTGGCTGTGCCACCACATAGGTATGGATCGAAAAGATCACCGCACCCGTTTTCGCAAGTCGCTTCATACTCTGTCGCTCGACTCGCAACCAATTGGGGCGGCTCGCGTCATAACTACGACGTTCTTCTTCCCGACGCGGCTGATGCAGCTCGGGATCGTTGTAGAACAAATAGTTCGCCCGCCACATTGGACGCGCAACTTGAATGCCATCAAACAGGCGTTGGACCCTCCTGGCGACATCGGGGGTGTAGGCATCGACAGGTATGTGTATTTTCACCAGTGGTTTCAGAAACTTCTGCTCAAGCGACCAACTGGCCGGAAAACAGAGGATGGCACCCGTCATCACATGCTCTTCGCCCTGTTTTTGCATGATGACGAAGTCCTCCTGCACCAGCGCGCCTAGCGTCAAAAGTGGTTGGGACCAATCCAATTGCACCAAACGCCCATCAGGGCAGTGCACCTCATCCTCTTGAACCTCGAACCCTTCTATGTCCGACAGTTCCGCCAACACGTCTTCAAGCAGTTCCTCGGCTGCTGCGCGGGCGCCGTCGGACAACTTATGGACGCGCGCGCCATGCGCTTTCATCAGAGACAGCCGGTGCGCCATTTGCGCGCTATAAGCATCGTCAATCTGTAGCCATTGCCCCGGCGTGACCGGATTTAACCCCGGAAGCCGTGCAGTTTTCGGATCTGCCCATGGCAGAACCGGTAGCTCGTTTTGACAGATCTCGACCATTTGCATCCCTCAGTGAATGACCGGCCGGACTGTGCGTGGCAAGCTCTGGCGGTGCAAGTGCTAACTGAGGCGCGTTTCACCCGAACCTACATTTCTTCACCCTTGCGTGAGCTTGCCGCCGCGCCTCTTGCCCCTTTGCCCACCGCGCGCCACCTTCGTCGGACCACTTCAATTCCGTCAGATCAGTCAAAAGCAACGACCGCCCTGACATTGCCGATCACGACAGGAGCCCCCATGCCGACCGAAAAGTTCACCTTCCCCGGACATTCCGGTCATGATCTTGCCGCGCGTTTGGACCTACCGGATGGCCCCCATCTGGCCACGGCCCTGTTTGCCCATTGCTTCACTTGCGGCAAGGACATCGCGGCTGCGCGTCGGATCTCGGCACGGCTGGCCGCGCTTGGCATTGCGGTTCTGCGGTTCGACTTCACTGGCCTTGGCCACTCGGACGGGGATTTCGAGAACACCAGCTTCACCTCGAACGTGCGCGATTTGGAAAGTGCGGCCGAGGCGTTACGCGCTCGCGGCTACCCACCCGCCCTGTTGATCGGTCACTCTCTTGGTGGGGCGGCCGTGATCAAGGCGGCGTCCCACCTGTCGGACATCCAGGCGGTCGTCACCATCGGGGCGCCAGCGGACCCCTCGCATGTGATCGAGAATTTCGAGCACGCTCTGCCCGACATCGCCTCAGATGGTGCCGCCGAAGTTTGTCTGGGTGGTCGCCCCTTCCGCATCGGATCTGGTTTTGTCGAAGATGTGCGCGAACATCAGCTGGACGAGGCCCTGCAAACGCTGAACGCGGCCCTTCTGGTCCTGCACGCCCCGCGCGACCAGATCGTATCGATCGACAATGCGGCGACGCTCTTCATGGGGGCCAAGCATCCCAAAAGTTTCATCACGCTGGACGACGCTGATCACCTGATCAGCCGCGCCAGCGATGCCGAGTACGTGGCCGAGGTAATCGCCACATGGGCCACGAAATACGTAAACCTCGCCCCGCCCGCCCCGCCCATCGGCGCGCCCGAGGGCATCGTGCGCGTATCCGAGGCCGATCCGCGCGGCTTTTTGCAAGACATCCAGTCCGGCCCAAAACATCACACCCTAGCGGACGAACCCCTTGCCTATGGTGGCACCAACAAGGGCATGTCGCCCTATGGCTTCCTGTCTGCGGGGCTTGGCGCCTGCACCTCGATGACGATCCGCATGTATGCCCGGCGCAAGGGCTGGCCGCTGGATCATGTCCGTGTTGAAGTCTGCCATGATAAGGTCCACGCACAGGACGCTGAAACCGGGGCAAAGAACCGGATCGACACGTTCCGCCGTAAGATCCACCTGACCGGCGAGCTGGACGCCGATCAGCGTCAGCGCCTTCTGGAAATCGCCGATCGCTGCCCGGTGCATCGCACGCTTGAAAGCTCCAGCCATATCGAGACCGTATTGGCCGACTGACACAGCGAACTGACAGGCGAAATCCGCATGTGGGTGCACAGCGCCCGCTTTTTACCTTGACCCGGGCCACCGCACCGTCAAAAACCCCTGTATGAGTACGGGCAGACTGACAATTGATCTGGATGCAGTGGTCGCAAACTGGCGGGCGCTGGATGCAAAAAGTGGGGCAGAGGTTCAGACCGCTGCCGTGGTAAAAGCCGACGCCTATGGGCTTGGCGTGGGCAAAGTTGGACGCGCATTGGCCGCAGCCGGCGCACGGCGCTTCTTCGTCGCCGCCGCTGAAGAAGGGGCTGACCTGCGCGAGGCGCTTGGCCCCGGCCCTGAAATCAGCGTCTTTTCCGGCCACATGTCTGGCGACACGGATATGGTCCACGATCTGGGCCTTGTGCCGATGCTGAACTCGGTCGAGCAAGTGACCCGCCATCTCGAAGCCCTGCCCGGCCACCCGTTTGGCATTCAACTGGACACCGGCATGAATCGTCTGGGGATGGAGCCCGCCGAATGGGCCGCCCTGCGCGACATCTTGCTACCTCAGAACCCGCGCCTGATCATGAGCCATCTGGCCTGTGCCGATGATCCTGATCACCCGATGAACCACCAGCAATTGTCGGCCTTCCACGATATGACCGACGGGGTTCAAGTGCCACGGAGCCTTGCAGCCACCGGCGGCATCCTTCTAGGGCCTGACTATCACTTTGATCTAACCCGCCCGGGCATCGGCCTCTATGGCGGCTTCCCGTTCGAGGACGCTAAGACCGTCATCCATCTGGACCTGCCCGTCATCCAGATCCGCGATGTCGCGGAAGGCGAGACTGTGGGCTATTCGAACACCTGGCGCGCCGAACGGCCCTCGCGCGTGGCGACCGTTGCGGCGGGATATGCCGATGGGTTGAACCGCCACCTGTCGAACCAAGCCGTGATGTTCTTCGAGGACACGCCCTGCCCCATTCTGGGCCGCGTTTCGATGGATATGATCGGTGTGGATGTGACGCATCTGCGTGAGACACCGAAAACGATGACCATGCTCTCTGACCAGCAGACCGTCGATGATCTGGCCGAGATCGCGGGCACCATTGGCTATGAATTCCTGACCCAGTTGGGCCACCGCTATCACCGCCACTATGCACGGGGCCGCGCATGAATGCCGTAACCAAACCCTTGGCCACCATTGGGCGTGTGACCCTTGGGTTTCTGGCGCTTGTCGGGCGCGTAGCGATCTTTGCGGGCCAATCCATCGCCCATATCGTCCGCCCCCCCTTTTACCCGCGCGAGTTTCTGACCGCGATCCTGAATATCGGCTATTTCAGCCTGCCCGTTGTGGGCCTGACCGCGATCTTCACTGGCGCGGCGCTGGCATTACAAATCTACTCCGGCGGACAACGCTTCTCGGCCGAGGCCGTGGTGCCCCAGATCGTCGCCATCGGCATGGTGCGCGAGCTTGGCCCGGTGTTGGTCGGCCTGATGATTGCCGCCCGCGTGACGTCATCCATCGCCGCTGAAATCGCCACCATGAAAGTGACCGAACAGATTGACGCCCTCGTCACCCTGTCGACCCACCCGATGAAATACCTGACAGCCCCACGCGTGCTGGCCGCCACACTGGTCGTGCCGCTTTTGGTCGGCATCGGCGACGTCATCGGCATCATGGGGGGCTTCCTTGTCGGCACCAAGCAGCTTGGGTTTGCCATCGGACCTTATCTGAACAACACGTGGAACTTCCTTGAGATGTCCGACATCGTGTCCTCGCTGATCAAGGGCGCGGCCTTTGGCTTTATCGCCGCCGTGATGGGCTGCTATCACGGGATGCGCTCGGGTCGCGGTGCGCAGGGCGTGGGTCGCGCCACCAAAACCTCGGTCGAGGCCGCCGCCGTTCTGATCCTTGCCGCCAACTTCCTTCTCACCAGCTTCTTTTTTGCCACATGATTGAACTTACAAACGTCCACAAAGCCTTTGGCCCGAAACGTGTTCTGGATGGGGTAAACCTGACCATCAACCGCGGCGAAAGCATGGTGATCATTGGCGGGTCCGGCACCGGGAAATCGGTGCTGTTGAAATGCATTCTGGGCCTGATGGTGCAAGACAGCGGATCCATCACACTGGACGGCGAAGACACCTCGAAAGTCGAGCGAGACGCCTTTCTGGCGCGCTTCGGCATGCTCTTCCAAGGTGGTGCGCTGTTTGACAGCCTGCCCGTCTGGCAAAACGTCGCCTTCCGCCTGTTGCGCGGATCGCTTGCCAAGCCCAAGGAAGAAGCGCGTGAAATCGCGATCGAGAAGCTGCGCCGCGTGGGTCTGACGCCCGACGTGGCCGACCTGTTCCCGGCCGAGCTGTCGGGCGGCATGCAAAAACGCGTCGGCCTTGCCCGCGCCATCGCCGCCGAGCCCGAGATCATCTTCTTCGACGAACCCACCACCGGCCTCGATCCGATCATGTCCGGCGTCATCAACGACCTGATCCGCGAGATTGTGGTCGAAATGGGCGCCACCGCCATGACCATCACACACGACATGTCATCGGTCCGCGTGATTGCCGACCATGTGGCAATGCTACACGGGGGTAAGATCCAGTGGACCGGGCCAGTGGGTGACATGGACAACTCGGGTGACCCTTATGTGACGCAGTTCATCTCGGGCAATGCTGAGGGACCGATTGAGGCGGTGAGATAGCGAGTTCAAGCGGGAAGAATTCAACGTTTCTCCCCGATGTCACCACTTGAGAATTCGATCAAGAGAGCTTTCATAGTCCTCATGAAACTGCGTTACCTCAACCTCGCCCTCCTCATCGCCTTCCCTATCGCGTGGTTCGCACCCCTCATGCATGCCGGCATCAACCTGCCGCTTTTCGGCCTAAAAGAGGTCAGCGTCGTCTCGGGCCTACAGGCGCTGTGGGAGACAGACGTTTTGCTGGCCCTGCTCGTCACATTCTTTGCGGTCTTTGCCCCGATCATGAAGGTACTCGGGCTGGCGCTCATCCAATTTGGCATGATGCGCCGCCGGATGCTGCCCACGTTCAACATCATGGGCAAACTCGCGATGGCAGATATCTTCCTGATCGCGCTCTATATCGTTATCGTAAAAGGCGTGGGCTTGGCGAAGATCGAGACCGGCTGGGGCTTGTATCTGTTCACTGCCTGCATCCTGACCTCGATCGCGCTCAGCTTCGCCACCGCGAAACGGCAAAAAGCCTGACGCGGCAGCCACCTACCCCCTTGCGCACGCAGCCCCAACCGGGCAGAAATTCCGCATGGCAAAAGCTCAGAAAATTTATACTTGCTCGGCCTGCGGGGCCAGCTCTTCGAAATGGTCCGGTCGTTGCGAGGCATGCGGTGAATGGAACACGATATCTGAGGACACACCGCTAAGCGCGGGCCCTGCCTCGAAATCCTTGGGCGGCAAACGCGGCGCGTCGATTGCGCTGACCGATCTCTCTACCGAAGAAGCCCCGCCGCCACGCACCGAATGCGGCATGGGCGAACTGGACCGCGTCTTGGGTGGCGGTCTGGTGCCCGGCTCGGCCATCCTTGTGGGCGGCGATCCTGGCATCGGGAAGTCGACCCTGCTTCTGCAAGCTGCTGCACGTTTCGCGCAAGCAGGCCTGCCCACGATCTATGTCTCAGGTGAAGAAGCCTCGGCCCAAGTCCGCATGCGCGCGCAGCGGTTGGGATTGACCGACGCGCCGGTCCGGCTGGCCGCCGAAACCAATCTGCGCGATATCATGACGACGCTGGATGCTGAACGTCCTGCGCTTGCGATCATCGACTCAATTCAGACCATGTGGGCCGACAATGTCGACAGCGCACCGGGATCCGTCAGTCAGGTCCGCGCCGCCGCGCATGAGCTGACAACGTTCGCCAAGAAGCGCGGGATTTCCGTTATTCTGGTAGGCCACGTCACCAAAGAAGGTCAGATCGCTGGCCCCCGCGTGGTCGAACACATGGTCGACACAGTGCTCTATTTCGAAGGCGAGCGCGGCCACCAGTTCCGCATCCTGCGCGCCGTGAAGAACCGTTTCGGTCCAGCGGACGAGATCGGCGTATTTGAAATGACCGGCGGAGGCTTGTCCGAGGTCGTGAACCCATCGGCCCTGTTTCTGTCTGACCGCGAAGACCCGGCCCCCGGATCGGTGGTCTTTGCAGGCATCGAAGGCACCCGCCCGGTACTGGTCGAACTTCAGGCGTTGGTCGCGCCCTCTCCGCACTCGCAACCGCGCCGGTCGGTTCTGGGATGGGATAGCGGCCGCTTGGCCATGATCCTCGCAGTACTGGAAGCGCGCTGTGGCATCCCCTTTGCAGGGCTCGACGTCTATCTAAACGTCGCCGGCGGCATGAAAATCTCGGAACCCGCAGCGGATCTGGCTGTGGCGGCGGCGCTACTTTCCGCGCGCGAGGATGCCTCGATCCCCAAAGACACTGTGGTTTTTGGCGAAATCAGTCTATCAGGAGCGCTGAGACCTGTAGGCCAGACCGAAAACCGGTTGAAAGAAGCGCAAAAACTTGGTTTCACATCTGCGATAGCGCCAACACGCAGCAAAACCGGCTCGGGCTCCGGGCTGAGCATACAAAAGATGTCGGACCTGACCGGGTTCGTCGGAGACATATTCGGGGCCGGATAGGCTCAACAACAGGGACGGTATCGGGCCAAGACCCGAACCGAAGTGACGACAATGGAAGGTTTCACGCTGATTGACGGGATCGTGGCAGCGGTCATTCTTATCTCGGCAATTCTGGCTTATTCGCGCGGGTTCGTGCGCGAAGGCATGTCGATCCTGGGTTGGATCGCAGCAGCCGTTCTGGCCTATATCTTTGCCCCGCGTGCCTTGCCGCTGATCAAGGAAATCCCGGTTCTGAAAGACTTCATCTCGGACAGCTGCGAGTTGTCGATGATCGCAGCTTTCGCCGGCGTCTTTGCCTTGGCGCTTGTGGTCGTGTCGATCTTTACGCCGCTCTTTTCCTCGGCCGTGCAGCGCTCGGCGCTTGGTGGGCTGGATCAGGCGCTTGGCTTCATCTTCGGCGTGCTGCGCGGCCTTGTTCTGGTGGCGATTGCGCTGGTGGTCTATGACCGGATCGTGACGACCGACACCATCCCGATGGTGGATGACAGCCGCACCGCCAAGATCTTTGCCCGCACGCAGGATCGCATCAACGAACAGATCCCCGAGGACGCCCCCGGCTGGATCGTCGGCAAATACGAAGAGCTGGTCGGTGCCTGTTCGGGCGGATTGCCAACCACTGAGACCGAAAGCTGATCCAATCACAACGCGCCCCCGGGCGCGTTGTTTCGTTTCAGGGGGCAGAATTAATCGCCTCAGCACTGTGATAGTTTGATGACATGGCGCAGCCTCTCCAGTAAGAGAGGCCCAACGCCACGGAATCGGAGACCGCTGCTCATGTCCGACACCTCGCCCGCCTGCCCCTCTACCATGCCATTTGCGCATCCGTTTGATGACGACAAGCTGAAGGAGGAGTGCGGCGTATTCGGCGTAGTCGGCCTGAAAGACGCTGCCAACTTCGTCGCGCTTGGCCTGCACGCCCTGCAACACCGGGGACAAGAGGCTGGCGGCATCGTCTGCCACGACCCGGTTGAAGGTTTCAACTCGGCCCGTCGTTTTGGCTATGTCCGCGACAACTTCACCAAGGCCAGCGTGATGGAGACCCTGCCGGGTCCGCTGTCGATTGGCCACGTCCGCTATTCTACCGCTGGGTCGAAAGGCGCCGTCATCCGCGATGTGCAGCCTTTCTTTGGCGAGTTCTCGATGGGCGGTGCCGCGATTGCACATAACGGCAACATCACCAATGCCGACGCCCTGCGTAAGGAACTGATCGAGCGCGGTTCGATCTTCCAAAGCTCGTCGGACAGTGAATGCATCATTCACCTGATGGCCCGCTCGCTGCAACGCACCATCCCCGAGCGGATGGAAGACGCGCTGCGCCGGGTGGAAGGCGCGTTCTCGGTCGTTGCCATGACCCGTACCAAGCTGATGGGCGTGCGCGACCCACACGGGGTGCGTCCGCTGGTGCTGGGCAAACTGGGTGAAGGCTGGGTTCTGTCATCGGAAACCTGCGCGCTGGACATCATCGGCGCCGAGTTTATTCGCGAGATCGAGCCGGGCGAGATGGTCGTGATCACCGACGAAGGCGTGGACAGCAGCTTCCCATTCCGCCCGCAGCCCTCGAAATTCTGTATCTTTGAACACGTCTATTTCTCGCGTCCGGACAGCATTTATGGTGGCCGCTCGGTCTATGAAACCCGCCGCCAGATCGGTGTGGAACTGGCCCGTGAAACCCCGGTTGATGCGGATCTGGTTTGCCCGATCCCGGATAGCGGTGTGCCGTCGGCGATCGGTTACAGTCAGGAAAGCGGCATTCCCTATGCACTGGGGATCATCCGCAACCAGTATATGGGCCGGACCTTTATCGAGCCGACCGAGCAGATCCGCAACATGGGTGTGCGTCTGAAATTGAACGTGAACCGCGCGCTGATCCGCGGCAAACGCGTCGTGCTTGTCGATGACAGCGTGGTGCGCGGCACCACGACGCGCAAGATCAAGGACATGCTGCTGGATGCAGGCGCCAAGGAAGTCCACTTCCGCATCGCTAGCCCCCCCACCGCATGGCCCTGTTTCTATGGCGTCGACACGCCCAATCGCGAGAAACTGCTGGCAGCCAAAATGACTGAAGACGAGATGTGCGAACATCTGAAAGTCGACAGCCTGAAATTCATCTCGCTCGACGGGCTTTACCGCGCCGTTGGTGAAGCGGAAGGCCGCAAGAAAGACTGCCCGCAATATTGCGACGCATGTTTCTCGGGCGAATATCCGGTGACGCCTGCGGACCAGATTGAAAAAGGGTTCGAGCTGAAGGCGGCGGAGTAAAAAACGTCCGAGCCCCGAACTCTCTCAGTGAGACATCTATGACCGACACACAGAAAATCGCCCTCGTAACCGGTGCATCGCGTGGCCTTGGGGCCGCCCTTGCGCTGGAGCTGTCCAAAACCCATCACGTTGTGGCCGTGGGCCGCACTACGGGTGCCTTGGAAGAGCTTGATGACAAGATCAAGGCCGCCGGTGGCTCTGCCACGCTGGCGCCGATGGATGTGACCAACAAGGACGCGATGGCGCATCTGTGCCGCTCGATCCATGACCGTTGGGGGCCAATTGATGTCTGGGCGCATACGGCGATTTACGGCCCTGCCCTGATGCCGACCCCTGATCTGGACGACAAGGGGTGGACGCAGGCGTGGAACACGAATGTCGAAGCCACGCGCAACCTGATCTACATGGTCAACGCGCTGATGACCGATGACAGCACGGCGCTGTTCTTTGCCGATGATCATGCGGGCGAGAAATTCTTTGCGGGCTATGGTGCGACCAAGGCTGCTCAAGTCGCGATGGTGCGCAGCTGGGCAGCGGAAAACGCCAATATCGGCCCCCGCGTTGTTGTGGCGGAGCCCAAGCCTTTGGCGACCTCGATGCGTGGGCGGTTCTTCCCCGGCGAAGATCGCAGCAGCTTGGCCCCGGTCGAAGACGAGGCAAAGCGCATCCTGTCCGAGGCGAACCTCGCCTGAATTCTGGCCAGATCGCAACGGTTTTCATTTCGTGATCCCAAGACGGCCCGCTGTGCTTGCTGCACCGGCGTCCCTGCCCTATTGAATGGCAAAAGGCCACCAAATCTGGGCCGGGCGGAAAGGGCGAACCATGCGCATTCTCATCACCAATGACGACGGGATCAACGCGCCCGGTCTGAAAGTAGCCGAAGCCATCGCCCATCAGGTCGCGCAGGATCTGGCTGGCGAGAAGGCCGAGATCTGGACCGTTGCCCCTGCCTTCGAACAATCCGGCGTGGGCCACTGCATTTCCTACACCAGCCCCTTCATGATCGCTGAACTTGCGCCGCGCCGCTTTGCCGCCGAGGGCAGCCCCGCCGACTGCGTGCTGGCCGCGCTTTATGAAGTGATGCCCGAACGGCCCGATCTGGTAATCTCAGGTGTGAATCGGGGCAACAACTCGGCCGAAAATGCGCTCTACTCCGGCACGCTTGGCGCGGCGATGGAGGCCGCATTGCAGGGTCTTCCCGCCATTGCCCTGTCGCAGTACATGGGCCTCGGCACCAAAGATCTGGACAGCGTGTTTCAAGCCGCAGCCGCCTTTGGTCCCGAAATCGTGCGCAAGCTTCTGGAAAGTGGCCCATGGGACAAAGGCAGCAACTACCCGGTCTTCTACAATGTGAACTTCCCGCCCGTCGCTGCCGATCTGGTCAAAGGCGTGCGCACAGCCCCACAAGGCTGGCGACATGATGCGTTTTTCGGAACCGAGGCGCACCACAGCCCCTCAGGTCGCAAATTCCTGTGGATCAAGGGCGGGCCGCAAGCCACCCCGTCCGAGCCGGGCATGGACCTGACCCTGAACCTCGAAGGCTATGTCTCGGTCACACCAATGCGGGCGGACCTGACCGCGCATGATCACATTGCCACGCTTGAAGGTCTGTTTGAATGAACCAAGCTGACGGACAAGCCCCCGTTACATGGGACGCGGAACAGAAGATGCAGTTTCTGTTCGCACTCCGCTCGAAAGGTGTGACGAACCCGCGTGTCTTGTCTGCGATGGAAGAAGTCGACCGCGGACCCTTCGTACGTGGTGTCTTTGCCAGACGCGCCTATGAGGACATGCCCCTGCCGATCGCCTGCGGGCAGACGATATCGCAGCCATCGGTCGTCGGACTGATGACACAGGCCGCCAACATCTCGCCCCGTGACAAGGTGTTGGAGCTGGGCACCGGATCTGGCTATCAGGCAGCGATCCTGTCGAAGCTGGCGCGCCGCGTCTATACCATCGACCGCCACCGCCGCCTTGTGGCCGAAGCGCGCGAACTTTTTGAGGCGATGGGCCTGCACAACATCACCGCAATTACCGGCGACGGATCTCGGGGCCTGCCCGATCAGGCCCCCTTCGACCGCATCATCGTCACCGCTGCTGCAGAAGACCCGCCCAGTCCGCTCTTGGCGCAGCTGGCAGTTGGCGGTATCATGATCGTACCGGTAGGGCAGTCTGACACCGTTCAAAGCCTGATCAAGGTCACAAGAACCGAGACAGGGTTTGACTATGACGAGCTTTTGCCGGTCCGGTTTGTGCCCCTTTTGGAAGGGCTGGGGCGCGAGTGACGATTTTTCCCGCGACGGCGGGGTCAGGTTGGGATATCCCGGCCACAACATGACAAGGCCCGCAAAAAGGGTCACATGCAGAGCCTGACCAACAGGCCCATGAATTGAGGAAGAGACGAGCAATGCCACTCCACAGCACACCTGCGTGCCTGTCACCCCGTGCCGACCTGCGTCGCGGGACGAAAACACGTGCGACACTTCTTTTGGGATCACTTCTGGCGCTTTCTGCCTGCGGGAATTTCGACATGGATTTCCGAGGCCTGGCTGGCGGTGATCTGTCTACATCCCAAGCTGCACGGTCAGTCGGCACCGCCCAACGCCCGCAACCCGATGGCCGCGGCGTTATTTCCTATCCCGGCTATCAGGTCGCTCTGGCCAATCGCGGAGACACTGTCGCCGACGTCGCAGGTCGGATCGGCATGAACCCCGCCGAGCTGGGCCGCTATAACGGTCTGGCACTGGACGCGCCCCTTCGCGAAGGCGAGCTTCTGGCCCTGCCCCGCCGCGTGGCGGAACCTACGGGTGGCGTGATCAAGCCCGAGGGCGAGATCAACATTACCACGCTGGCCGGCGACGCCATTGATCGTGCGGGCAACACGCCGGCGACGACAGTAGCCCCCAAGGTCTCAGGCCAACAGCCGCTACGCCACCGCGTCGAACGCGGCGAGACAGCCTATTCGATCGCGCGCAGCTATGGCGTTTCGGTTCGGTCGCTGGCCGATTGGAACGGGCTGGGGTCAAACCTGACTGTCCGCGAAGGTCAGCACCTGCTGATACCGGTCAAAGTTGCCGCCCCTGTGAAAGAGACACGGATTTCGCCGCCCGGTCAGGGATCGGCAACCCCGCCCCCTCCGTCAGCTGCGGAAGCCCTGCCCAAAGACGAGGTGAAACGCCCTGCGCCAAAAGCGCCCGAGGCTCCAAAACTGGCCGACACCCGCACCCAGGCCAGCGCATCACAGATGTCGTTGCCCGTCGCAGGCAAAGTGACAAGCGCGTTTGACGCCGAGAAAGCAGGATACATCCTGATTTCGGCCAAACCGGGCGACCCGGTGAAAGCCGCCGCCAGCGGCACGGTGCGCCTGGTGTCGAAGGACGTCGAAGGGGAAGAGATCGTGGTGATCGACCACGGCAACGGCACCCAGACGGCTTATAGCTTCATTGGTGGGATCACGGTGAAGAAAGGCCAGAAGGTCAAACGCGGCCAACAGATCGCCGTGGCGACCAAGAACCGCTATAACGCGATCCAGTTCCTTGTGTTCAAGGGTACGGAACCCGTCGATCCAATGCCCTATCTGAACTGAAGCAGGGGCTCTGCCCCTCGCCCCGTACGGGGCTCACCCCGAGATATTTATGACAAGAAAAAAGGGGCGCCAATGTCAGGCGCCCCGTTTCTGTTGCGGTGTTCCAGCGCAGAATCTATTCGTCAGCGCGGCCTTTTCCAAGGTGCTTGCGTAGGCGCGACGGTGTTGATTTCTTGCGGTTTTTATAGGGGTTCTTGTCGCCCTGCCCACGCATGGTCAGACGGATCGGCGTGCCCGGCATGTCGAAGTCTTCACGCAGACCATTGATCAGGTAGCGCGAATAGCTGTCAGGCAGTTTGTCGGGGTGCGAGCACATGACGACGAATCCCGGTGGACGGGTTTTGGCCTGAGTCATATAGCGCAGCTTGATGCGGCGGCCGCCCGGTGCGGGGGGCGGGTGGGCCGAGACCATCTCGGCCAGCCAGCCGTTCAGATGCGCGGTTTTCACGCGGCGGTTCCACACGTCATAGGCACGCATGACGGCCTCGTGCAGGCGGTCCATCCCCCGGCCTGTCTTGGCCGAGATCGTGATCAACGGCGCACCACGCAGCTGCGGCAGCAGGCGGTTGAAGGCCTCCAGCAGACCTTTCAGCTTGGCCTGTTTCTCGGGCTCAACGTCCCACTTGTTCACGGCGATGACGACGGCGCGGCCTTCGCGCTCGGCCAGATCGGCGATGCGCAGGTCTTGCTGTTCGAAGGGAATAGCGGCGTCCAGCAGGACGACAACCACCTCGGCGAATTTCACCGCGCGTAAGCCGTCAGATACGGACAGCTTTTCAAGCTTCTCCTGCACCTTGGCGCGTTTGCGCATCCCGGCGGTGTCGAAGATCCGGGTCGGCGTGCCGTTCCAGTCGAATTTCAGCGAAATCGAGTCGCGGGTGATCCCGGCTTCGGGTCCGGTCAGCAGTCGTTCTTCACCGATCAGCTTGTTGATCAGCGTCGACTTGCCTGCGTTCGGGCGACCGATGACGGCGACCTGAAGCGGCTTTTCATTGGTGGGCAGCTTGGGGGCGTCTTCGTCGCTGTCGGCGTCCACATCGACTTCGGTTTCGGGCGCGGTTTCAGCAGCACGGGCTTCGAATTCTTTCGCGATGGGCTGCAGAGCTGACAGCAGTTCGCCCATTCCTTCACCGTGTTCGGCGGACATACGGACGGGTTCGCCCAAGCCCAGCGAATACGCCTCGATCACGCCTGCATCAGCAGCTTTACCTTCGGCCTTGTTGGCCCCCAAAATGACGTGAGCATTCTTACGCCGCAGGATGTCGGCAAACACCTCATCCGCAGGCAGGATCCCAACGCGGCCATCCACAAGGAACAGACAAGCATCGGCCATTTCCACCGCGCGCTCGGTCAGGCGGCGCATCCGGCCCTGAAGGCTTTCATCTGTCGCTTCTTCAAGCCCCGCCGTATCGATCACAGTAAAGCGCAGGTCCCCCAACCGTGCCTCGCCTTCGCGCAGGTCACGGGTCACGCCCGGCTGGTCATCCACCAGCGCAAGACGCTTGCCAACCAATCGGTTGAACAGGGTCGATTTGCCCACATTCGGGCGTCCCACAATGGCGAGGGTGAAGCTCATTTTGCTCCCCGTGTTTTGTCATGCGTCACATCAAGCGCCCCGCATACACGGTTTTTAACTCAGCGCAAAGCCAGAAGTTTGCCGTCGCGTGCCACCACATAGGCGACGCCGTTTACGACCACGGGGCGCGTGGCAGCTCCGCCGGGAATAATGACCTGTGCGATCTCGCTGCCATCTTCGGGATTAAAGCCACGCATGATCCCATCCGAAGACGCGACCCACAGCTTTCCACCCGCCAGAACTGGCCCGAGATTGGCGTGGATACGTTTGATTTTGCGGATTTTTTCCTTGGTGTAATACGGAAGGCGTGTGCCCCAGATACGTTCACCGTTTTTTGCGTCCAGGCGTACGATCTCATTTTCGTCCGACACTAGGAAGACAGAGCCACCGGTAACCCATACAGGGCTGACGGCGCCCTCTTTCGCGGTCCACAGGCGTTCACCCGACAAGTTCAGCGCAACAGTGCGCCCGGCCGAGTTTCCGGTATAGATCACACCGTTCTTCACGACGGGCTCGCCCGTGATGTCGCTGACCTGCGTATAGGCGCGGCCTGCGCGTTCACCTGCGATGATGCTGGACCACGTGCGCGTCCCGCCTTTCTTCAGGGCAGCCACGATTTCACCCGACCCGAAGGGAAGCAGAACCACGCGGTCCGTCACAGCTGGCGACGAGACCCCGACAACGCCGTCGTTGCTGGGGGTACCCGTCAAACGCCATTTTACCTTGCCGGTCGCCGCATCCATCGCCCAAGCCGTGTTATCACGGCTGACCACATAAACCAGTCCGCCCACGGCAGCGGGTGCACCCGATCCGGGCGCATCCATGCGCTGTCGCCATTTCACGTTGCCAGTTGCTGCGTCCAGTGCAGACACGATGCCAAAGCCGGAGGACACAAACAGAGTGCCATTCGCATAGGCCAGACCACCGCCCGACGCGTCATCCGAACGATCCGAGCCCGGCGTCAGGTCGCGCGCCCAAACGGTTGCACCTGCAGTCGAGGTCGCGACCACCTGCGCACGGCTGTCCAGCGTGAAGATGCGACCATCTGCCACCACGGGTTCTGCCGTGATGCGGTGCTTCCGGTCGTTGCCCTGACCAATCGAAGCACTCCAGATCAGTTGCGGGGTTGCCGACAAGGCAGCGTGCTGCACCTGATGCGACGGCGATCCGCCCAAATGGGTCCAATTTGCATGGTTCACCGCGCCCGGCAGGCGGATAGGACGCGCACCGTCCTTTTGTTCCGTTTCCGCCCGGGCAGCGATCGCTTCTGCGGCGGCGTCCGTCCCGAGGGTCTGGGGGTTCGGGCTGCGAAGGTCTTCACGCTCGCCCGGAAGGATATACTCAGGCGTAGAACACGCTGCCAGAATGCTCATCGAGGTCAGAAGCGCGGCGCTGAATTTAAATTTCACATTAACCCCCTAAAGGACTCTTATAAATTTCATCAAAGGCTTGCGGCAAAACCTGTTCCTCAGGATGCCTCGGGCGTGCCTCCAAGTGCAACAATCAACTGAGTTGCCCGACGACGCAAGGCTGTCGTCGCCTCATCGTCCAGCAGAAGGGACTGCAAACGGCTGACGGCCGCCTCTTTGTCACCGGCACGCAGTTCTGCCAAGGCCAATGCCTCTTCACCCAGAACACGATAGGGCGCCCCAGCCACAACGACAGGCGCAAGCAGGCTGCGCACTTCGTCCAGAGATACGGCATCATCCTGCATTTGCGCCAAACGCAGCATGGCAAGGTGGCGGAAATGATTTGGAAGCGACGCATCCGCGGCGATCTGCCCCAATGCATCAGCCGAAACTTCGACGTCATCGCCTGACATCAGCAGGTTCAGAACGGCATTTTGCTCACCCGCGCCCGCGACTGCTTGAAGGGCGGCGATTCTTTCTTGCGGATCTTCAATGCCTTCAGCCTCAAGAATGGCGTCGCCAAACGCTTGTGCGGCTGTCCGCTCGCTTGCCTTGCGCCACTCGTTATAGGCCGCACCACCTACCACGGCGACCACGGCCACAACCGCGATCCAGCCATAGCGGCGCATCATGCTATACAGCTTGTCCCGGCGAACCTCTTCGCTCACTTCATCAATGAAACTATCTGTGTCGCTCACGGGTTTGCCTCCGATTTCAGTCGCTTTCTTTTGCCCCAACGAAGCCCCAATGCCAAGGGGCATCAATCCGCCGGTACGATAAAGCAGTTTCGGCAATCCTTACCATCACAATCCGTGATCAAGTTCACCTAGGGGCAAGCTTGTTACCGCGAACAGGAATACCTATGTTCAAACGCAAAACATTACCCATCAGGAGGGGTCATGCGCCTATTCCCTATTTTGACCGCATTACTGGTCGTTGCAGGCTTGTTCATGCTTGTGTTCCAGCGCGATACCTTAGACGAAGCTGCCGGTGTGACCGAGGCTGCCGAGATGGCGGCAGAAGCTGAGGCTGAAACAGGCACCGAGGCACAAATCGGATTGTCCGTTGTTGTTCTGAAATCCATTGCACGCCAAATCGAAACCCCCATTGTGATCCGGGGCCGCACCGAAGCCTCGCGCCGCGTTGAACTGCGCGCAGAAACCTCGGGCCAGGTCATTTCGGACAAGCTGGCCAAAGGATCGACCGTTGCCAAGGGCAACGTGATGTGCCGCCTTGACCCCGGCACCCGCGACGCCAGCCTTGCCGAAGCCAAGGCGCGTCTGGCCGAAGCCAAGGCCCGCGCCCCCGAGGCCGAGGCCCGCGTGATCGAAGCACAGGCTCGTTTGGATGAGGCCACCATCAACCTGACCGCAGCCGAGAAACTATCAGAAGGCGGGTTTGCGTCGGACACCCGCGTGGCCAATGCCCGTGCAGGTGTGGAAGCGGCGCGCGCCGGTGTCATTTCGGCGCAGTCGGGTGCAGCGACCTCTGATGCAGCGATCCAGTCGGCCAGTGCTGGCGTCGCCGCAGCTGAACGCGAGATCGAACGACTTGAAATCCGCGCGCCATTCGCGGGCGAGCTGGAGACCGACACCGCCGACATCGGCACCCTTCTGCAGCCGGGCGCGGACTGCGCCACGTTGGTGCAATACAACCCCGTACGCGTTGTGGGCTTTGTGTCCGAGCTTCTGGTCGATCAACTGTCGACCGGATTGATCGCCAATGTCCGACTGGCCTCGGGCCGGATGCTACAAGGCACCGTTAGCTTCGTGGCCGACACAGCAGATCCCGTCACCCGCACTTTCCGCGTGGATGTCGAAGTGATCCCCGCCGAGGGCGAGGCCCCCGTGCGCGCCGGTCAAACCGCCGAGATCGTTGCGACCGGCCAAGGCACCGAGGCACATCTGTTGCCGCAAAGCGCCCTGACGTTGAATGACGATGGCAATCTGGGCGTGCGCGTGGCACTGGACGGCGACACCGCTGGCTTCATGCCCGTTACCGTGGTGCGCGATAGCCTGCAGGGTGTTTGGGTCTCGGGCTTGGGCAACGCTGCAGACGTGATTATCATTGGCCACCACTATGTCACGGACGGGTCTGCCCTTGCGATCACCTATCAGGAGACCGGGTTATGACCGCCATCATTGACTGGGCCTCTGAACGGGCCCGTATGGTCATAGCTTTCGTGATCCTGTCGGTGCTGGCCGGCACGATTGCCTATGTCAGTCTGCCGAAAGAAGGCGAGCCGGATATCGAAATTCCGGCTCTTTTCGTTTCGGTCCCCTTCCCCGGCATTTCTGCCGCTGATGCTGAACAGCTTCTGGTCCGTCCGATGGAGACCGAGCTGGCCGATATTGACGGCTTGAAAACCATGTCCGCCACCGCTGCCGAGGGCTATGCCGGTGTCGCGCTGGAGTTCGAGTTCGGCTGGGACAAAACCAAGGTCATGGCGGACGTGCGCGACGCGATGAGCAACGCGGAATCCGATTTCCCGGCGGGCTTTGACAGCTATTCGGTAAACGAGATCAACTTCTCGGAATTCCCGATCATCATCGTGAACCTGACCGGCAATGTCCCCGAACGCACCCTGGTCCAGATCGCCCGCGATCTGCAGGACAGGCTCGAAGCGCTGGACAGCGTGCTGGAAGCGTCGCTGGCCGGATACCGAGACGAGATGATCGAGGTCGAAATCGACCCGCTGAAACTGGAAGCCTATAACGTGACGGCGGGCGAGCTGATCTCGGTCGTGCAGAACAACAACCAGCTGATTGCGGCGGGCGACATCAAGACGCCGACAGGCTCGACCGCCGTCAAGATCCCGTCTTCCTTTGACGAGCTGCAGGACATCTACGACCTGCCCATCAAGGTGAACCAAGATAGCGTGGTGACACTGGGCGATCTGGCCTCAATCCGTCTGACTTTTGAAGACCGCGAGGGCACCGCCCGCTTCAACGGCGACACCACCGTCGCGCTGCAGGTGGTGAAACGCAAAGGCTTCAACCTGATCGGCACCGCCGCCGAAGTGCGCCGCGTCGTTGATGAAACCCGCGAAGAATGGCCGCCCGAGCTGCAGAAGGCCGTCTGGGTTGGCACCTCGAACGACCAATCCATCATCGTGGACAGCATGGTGCGCCAGCTGGAAGGCTCGGTCGTGACCGCGATTGCGCTGGTGATGATCGTGGTTCTGGGCGCCTTGGGCACCCGCCCGGCCCTGCTGGTTGGCTTTGCCATCCCGACCTCGTTCCTTCTGACCTTTGCCCTGTTCGGCGCGCTTGGCGTCACGATCTCGAACATCGTGATGTTCGGGTTGATCTTGGCCGTGGGGATGCTGGTCGACGGGGCGATTGTGGTCGTCGAATATGCCGACAAGAAGATCAAGCTGGGGGTCGGCCCCATGCAGGCCTATACAATGGCCGCCAAGCGGATGTTCTGGCCTATCGTCAGCTCAACCGCGACGACGCTCTGCGCCTTCCTTCCGATGCTGTTCTGGCCCGGCATTCCCGGTCAGTTCATGGGCTGGCTACCCAAGACGCTGATCTATGTGCTGTCGGCCTCGCTTCTGGTGGCACTGGTCTATCTGCCGGTTGTCGGCGGGGTCTCGGGCCGGATCAGCCGCCTGTTCGGCACGCTGTCCAAAGCCCTGTCCTTCGCGCCGATCTGGGTGCGCATTCCGCTGGCGGTAATCTTTGCCTATGTGCTGTTCCTGTCCGCCCTGCAGCTTCTGAATCCCGGTTATATCTTCGGTGGCACCAGCCCGATTGAGGGCGCAATGGCCATTCTGCCGGGCGCGCTGATGTTCCTGATCGGGGCGTCTGGCACATCTATCGCCATGGGCTCGATCGACTGGCACATGCCGTGGTACCGCGCGGATGATCACATCCACGGCGGCTATCAGCGGACGAAGTTTGGCCATGTGATCCACTTTATCGCCGGCAATCCGATCATGCCCATCGTTTCGATCGTCTTGGTCGTCACCTTCGTGGTCGGCACCTTCATCACCTTCAGCCGCAACAGCCTTGGCGTCGAGTTCTTCACGGACAGTGAACCGGAACAAGCCATCGTTTACGTACGCGGACGCGGCAATCTGAGCGTTGCCGAAAAAGATGCCATGGTCCGTCAGGCGGAAGATATTGCACTGAACACCAAAGGCATCGAAAGCGTCTTTGCCTTTGCGGGCGATGGCGGTCTAAACCAAAACACTGGCGGCGCTTCGGGCCCGCGCGACACAGTGGGACAGTTGCAGATCGAACTTGTCGCCTGGGCCGACCGTCCCTCGATCGAGAAGGACGCGACCCTGTTTGGGATCATCCCGTTTACAAAGCGCGAGATTGATCCTGAGTACGACGGTGACGCGGTTATGCTGCGGCTGGAAGAGAGCCTGAAAACCATCCCGGGCATTCGAATCGAGGTTCTGAATCTGAACCGGGGCCCTGCCTCTGCCAAGCCCGTGCATCTGCGTCTGAAGGGCGACAATTGGGAAACTCTGCAGGCGTCCACGGCTGCCGCTGTGTCCAAATTCGAGGCCACCCCCGGTCTTAACGCGATCGAAGACACTCTACCGCTTCCGGGCATCGATTGGCAGCTTCAGGTCGACGTAGCGGAAGCCGGGCGCTTCGGCACCAACGTCGCCACCGTTGGCGGCATGGTTCAGCTGATCACCAACGGGATCCTGTTGGACACCATGCGGGTCGACAGCTCGGACGAGGAAATCGAGATCCGCGTCCGCTTGCCGGAAGAAGATCGCGTGCTGTCAACATTGGACACGCTGCGCCTGCGTACGCCGGGCGGTCTGGTGCCTTTGTCAAACTTCGTCACCCGCACGCCAGTGCCCAGCTTCGCGCAAATCGACCGCGTGGATCAAAGCCGCTACTACGACGTCAAAGCCGCCGTGGTCAGCGATCTGGTACGTCTAACAGATGACAGTGGTTTCGACCAAATTGTCCCATTGGATGAAGCCGTAGCACTAGAGGCCAAGAACGCGGATCTAACCCGCACCCCCGTCACCCCGGCCGAGCGGATCGCCACGCTGACCAATTGGATCGACGCCACCGGCCTGCCCGATGGTGTGAGCTATGAATGGACCGGCGATCAGGAAGACGAGGCCGAAAGCCAAGCCTTCCTTGGTCAAGCTTTCATCGGTGCGCTGGGGCTGATGTTCATCATTCTGCTGGCGCAGTTCAACAGCATCTACAATTCGGTGCTGGTACTTCTGGCGGTAGTCCTGTCGACGACGGGCGTCTTGATAGGGATGATGGTGATGCAGCAACCCTTCTCGATCATCATGACGGGTACCGGGATCGTCGCGCTGGCGGGGATTGTGGTGAACAACAACATCGTCTTGATCGACACCTATCAGGACTATGCGGGCCACATGCCCAAGATCGAGGCGATCACCCGCACGGCCGAGGCACGTATCCGCCCCGTTCTACTGACCACCATCACCACGATGGCCGGTCTGGCTCCAATGATGTTCGGCCTATCGCTGGACTTCTTCGGCGGTGGTTACTCGATCGACAGCCCGACCGCGCTGTGGTGGAAGCAGCTGGCAACCGCCGTGGTCTTTGGCCTAGGCATCGCGACCGTGCTGACGCTGGTCTTCACACCGTCCATGCTGGCGCTTCGCGTCTGGGTCTCAGCAGGCGCATATCGCTCGTTCACGGTTCTGGAAAGCCTTGCCCATAGCTCGGGCCAAATTGCCCGCGACCGGATGCTGGAAAAAGCCGCCAAGAAGCAAGAACTGCACGAGCTGCAATGGGTTGATGAGGAGCCTGCTCCGACGCATGCCGAGGCGCCCGCCAAATCCGAAGCGGCCCCGGCGACGCCTGAGGCGTTGCAACCCGAGCCCAACCCCAAACCGGTCAAACCCGGTAGCGGCAAGGCAGCCGCAGAATAAGCGAAAGGCGCGGAAGGTTCCGCGCCTTTCTTCATTTTGGGTGTTGATCGGGGCTTAGCCAGCCAGCGCCTCAGGCTCTTCCTCGCTGGCTTGACGTGCCCACATCGCGGCGTAGCGACCGCCTTGTTCCAGAAGCTCATCATGCGTGCCCTGCTCGACAATCACGCCCGCTTCCAGCACTACGATCTCGTCTGCATCTACGATGGTCGACAGGCGGTGCGCGATGGTGATCACCGTGCGCCCCTGCCCCATCTCGCGCAGGCTGTCCTGAATGTCGCGCTCGGTCTGAGTGTCCAGCGCCGAGGTCGCCTCGTCCAAGAGCAGGATCGGCGGGTTCTTCAGAAGCGTCCGCGCAATGCCCACGCGCTGCTTTTCACCACCCGACAGTTTCAATCCGCGCTCGCCAACCTGAGTCTGATAACCCTCGGGCAGCTCCATGATGAAGTCGTGGATCTTGGCGGCCTTTGCGGCAGCCTCGATTTCCGAGCGCGAGGCCTCGGGGCGGCCATAGGCGATGTTGTAAAGCACCGTGTCGTTGAACAGGACCGTATCCTGCGGCACCACACCAATCTGCGAATGCAGGCTGTCCTGCGTCACGTCGCGCACGTCTTGATCGTCGATAGACAGGCTGCCGCCATTCACATCATAGAAGCGGAACAACAGACGCCCGATGGTGGACTTCCCCGACCCGGACGGACCAACGATGGCCACGGTCTTCCCCGCGCCCACATCCAGTGAAACACCTTTCAGGATGGGCCGCGCGGCGTCATAGCCGAAATGCACGTCGTTGAAAGACAGCGCCCCGCCGCTCACGGCAATCTCAGACGCATCTGGCTTGTCGTTGACGTCGGCGGGCTGTTCCAGCAGGTCGAACATTTCGCTCATATCCACCAGCGCCTGCCGGATCTCGCGATAGACGGTGCCAAGGAAGTTCAGCGGCATGGTGATCTGGATCATGTAGGCGTTAACCATAACGAAATCGCCCACGGTCAGCTGGCCGTTCTGCACGCCGATCGCCGCCAAAACCATCACGGCCACCAAACCGCCAGTGATCAGGAAGGCCTGACCGAAGTTCAGGAAGGCCAGCGAGTACGAGGTCTTCAGAGCAGCCTGTTCATACCCCGCCATCGCGCTATCATAGCGTTCGGCTTCGCGTTTCTCGGCGCCGAAATACTTGACGGTTTCGAAGTTCAGAAGGCTATCAATTGCCTTCTGGTTGGCGTCCGTGTCCTGATCATTCATTTCTTTACGGATGCGCACGCGCCATTCGGTGACCTTGAAGGTAAACCAGACATAGGCCCAGATCGTCACGACGACGACGGCTAGGTACCAGACATCGAAGGTTACGAAGAGGATCAATGCGATCAGGCTGAGTTCGAGGATCAGTGGCCCCATCGAAAACAGCATGAAACGCAGTAGGAACTCGACCCCCTTCACACCGCGTTCAATGATGCGACTGAGGCCGCCCGTCTTGCGCGTGATGTGATAGCGCATGGATAGGCGGTGAATATGCGTAAAGGTCTCGAGCGCCAGCTGGCGCAGCGCGCGCTGTCCGACGCGGGCGAAGATCACGTCGCGCAGCTGCTGGAACCCATTGGCCATCAACCGCGCCATGCCATAGGCCAAGGTTAACCCGACAGCTCCGATCCCAAGCATATACGCAGGCGCCGTGCTTTCCCCGGCCAGTTCGTTCACCGCCCAGCCGTAGAACCACGGTGTGGCAACGGCGACCAGTTTGGACAGAAGAAGCACAAGCATCGCCAGTACGACACGGCGTTTCACCCACGGATGTTCAGCAGGCCAAAGATAGGGCGCGACGCGCCGGATTGTGCGCCAATTGTTGTCCGGAAGCTCGGTCGAGGTGATGCGGCTGGGCGCCATAAGGCTGCTCCTTGCTGATATGCGATTTCGCAACGACCTAAGGTCGGTCTTGCTTTATTTCAACATTTCATCAATAGTTGAAGCATGGAACAGAGTCGAGTCCTGAAATCCCTGTCTGCCATGGCCCATGACACGCGGCTTGAGATCGTGCGTCTGCTGGTGCCGCGTGGCGATGACGGGCTGTGCGCTGGCGACATTGCGCAAACACTGGGTGTGTCCGCCTCGGGCCTGTCTTTTCACTTGTCACAGTTGGAGCAAGCGGGGCTTCTGACCTCGCGCAAGGAAAGTCGGCATGTGATCTATGCGGCGGACCGGGCGGCACTTGGCGGTGTCATCGCCTATCTGCTGAATGATTGCTGCGCTGGGGCAGCTGAAATTTCAGGCTGTATCGCGACTTCTGTGCAAAAGGCGTAGAGGGGCTTTGCCCCTCGCCCTTTCAGGGCTCACCCCAGGATATTTCTAGCAAGAAAATAAGAGCGTCGTATCATTCCGGGATCGTGAAGACCTGTCCGGGATAGATCAGATCTGGATCGCGTATCTGATCGCGGTTCGCGTCAAAAACGCGTACGTACAGCAGCCCTTCCCCCAAGTTATCGCGCGCGATGGCCCAAAGGGTTGATCCGGGTTGAACTGTGACGGCCTCGACCCTGGCGCGGGCTTCTGCGGTTGCCGTCGCGGCGGCGATCTGTGCGACCTCTTCCCGTTTGAACGGGGTTTCGGTGCGCGAGGTGACGGTGCCGTCCTCGGCGAGCTCGTCCACGCGCAGGGTGTAGATGCCCGCCGCGACATCAGGCAGAGGCAGGCGCCACTGGCCGTCTTGGGGAATGGGTGCGGTTTTGATGGGCGCGTTGTCCAGATAAACGCGCAGGGCCCCGCCACCAGACGCGCGCCCAGACAAGGCGACCTCGCCCTGATCATCATAAGAGATCGCGTCGATGATGACGTTCTGAACTGTCAGGTCACCCACATCGTCTTGCAGAACGGTGATCCCTTCGTCATCTGCAAGCAGCACACGCGGTGCGGAGGGCGCTTCCGCTTCAGTGGGGGCCTCGGGTTGAGCAGGCGCAACCTCTGTACTGGCGACGACGGGCGCCTCAGGTTCCGCTGTTGGGGCAGGCATGCGCGGTTCGATTAGAACGGTTTGCGCAGGGGCTGCATTTTCCACCACCTCGCCCGCGTCGTTCATCATCTGAAGGCTTAGCTGGCCGGGCTCAGTGACCTGCAGGTCCAGCAAGGCGACGAAGTTTCCAGCACCATCTGCGGTGAGCGTTTCGATCAGCGCACCGTTGAACGACAGTTGCACGGTCGCGCCGGGTTCTGCATGTCCGGCAACCACAGCGCGCCCTTCAGGATCGACACGCACAACATCGAAGGCGGGCGCATCGGGGGACGCTGCGGGTTCTGGGGCAGCCTCGGCAGTGGTGGTATCCGCCGTTGGCGCAACAGGTTGTTCAACTGCAGGTACTTCTCGTGTGACCTTCGGGGCCTCCGCCGGATCGGACACTGGTGCCTGAGCACTCTGATCAAAGCTGCAATATCCCAGTGCGGCGACCACGACAGCAGCCCCGACACCAATCCAAATCTTGCCTGCGCCCGCAGCGCCGCCTGACATATCAGCCATTTACATCCCCTGTTGCGATCTTACTGTCGCGTTAACTTGCCCGACCCTAGCAATCCCGATATCACCGGTCAAAAGATCATTACGATATATTCGCACCCGGAGTTTTTGATGACACAACATACAGCCTCGATCTGCGTTTACTGCGGCTCTCGCATGGGGAATGACCCGGCCTATCGCGCCGCGGCAGAGGCTCTGGGCAAGGCACTGGCCGACAACAGCTGGCGGCTTGTTTACGGCGCCGGAGATGTCGGGCTGATGGGCGAAGTGGCGAAGGCTGCGCAGGTTGCGGGCGCGAACACCTTCGGCGTCATCCCAGAGCACCTTCTGAACTGGGAAGTCGGCAAGCGCGACCTGACCAGCTTCATTGTGACCGAGAACATGCACGAGCGCAAAAAGGTCATGTTCATGAACTCGGACGCCGTCGTGGTGCTGCCCGGGGGCGCTGGGTCGCTGGACGAGTTTTTCGAAATCCTAACGTGGCGCCAGCTGGGCCTGCACAAGAAGCCCATTCTGCTGTTGAACGTGAACGGGTTCTGGGATCCGCTGGTCGGGCTACTGGATCACGTGATCGGTCAGGGTTTTGCCGAAGACAGCCTGAAGGCGTTCGTCACCGTCGTGGATGATGTGGATCAGGCGGTCGCCGCTTTGCGCGACGCCCTGTCCTGACGATACGCGCCCGCCGAATAGATCGCCAAAGCGGCCCAGATCAGCGGGAAGGCGATCATGTGCCAGATCGTGATCGTCTCGCCCAGAATGGCGACGGCACAGAGGAACTGAAGGCTGGGGTTCAGGTATTGCACCACGCCCACAGTCGACAGGGTCAGCCGGCGCGAGGCATAGCTGAACAGCATCAGTGGACCACCCGTCAACAAGCCAGACCCGATCAGCATTGCGCTGGCAACAAGATCGACCCCGAACACCGCGCCGTTACGGCCCACGATCCCTTCCCAGCCCTGCGTATGCGTGCCCCACAGCCAAATCAATGCCAACGGGGCAAGGAACAAAACCTCGGCCACCACAGTGACCACGGGACCCGCCGCAATCAGTTTCTTGATCACACTATACGCCGCGAAGGTGCCGCCCAGAAGCAGCGCCAGCCACGGCGCGACCCCCAGCCCGATGGTCAAGGTCAGGACAGCTCCGGTCGCCAGTAGGATTGCAGTCAGTTTGCTTGCGGACAGACCTTCGGCAAAGAACAGCATGCCCAACGTTGCCATGATCAGCGGGAAGATGAAGTAGCCCAGGCTGGCCTCGACCACCATGCCGACCTGCACAGACAGGATAAACCCGCCCCAGTTGACCGAAATCATCACCGCCGCCAAAAGCACCAAAAGTGCCGTGCGACCGGTCATCAGCGCGGGTAGCTCTCCCAGTCGGCCCTGCAGTGCCAGATAGAACCCCAAGAGCACCAGCGACCAGAGCGAACGGTGACTCAGAAGCTCCAGCGGGGGCACATGGGCCAGCAAGTAATAATACAGCGGAGATAGCCCCCAGACCGTGCAAGCCACGATGATGGCGATGACGCCTTTGGTTGTGTCGCTCATGCGGCCCTCCTGCCCTTCCCGGAAGACTTGGCACAAAAAAAGCGGCCACCCAAGGGGCAGCCGCATCTAATCTTGTGATCTCGGGCATCACGCCCGCATGGGTTACAGGCGCGAAGCCACGTTTTCCCAGTTCACCAGGTTGTCGAGGAAGTTCGACAGGTAGGCCGGACGCTTGTTGCGGAAGTCGATGTAGTACGAGTGCTCCCACACGTCGCAGCCCAGAAGAGCGGTCTGGCCGAAGCACAGCGGGTTCACGCCGTTTTCGGTCTTGGTCACAGCCAGCGAACCGTCGGCGTTCTTCACCAGCCACGCCCAGCCCGAGCCGAACTGACCCGCGCCAGCAGCCGAGAACTGCGACTTGAACTCGTCGACCGAGCCGAAGCTTTCGGTGATCGCTTTTTCCAGCTCACCCGGCATGGCGACCTTGCCCGGGCCCATCATCTCCCAGAACTGGTTGTGGTTCCACAGCTGCGAGATGTTGTTGAAGATACCGTTCTGCGCGACAGCTTTGTCGTCATAGGTGCCAACGATGATCTCTTCGAGGGTCTTACCCTCCCACTCGGTGCCAGCAATCAGCTTGTTGCCGTTGTCGACATAGGCTTTGTGGTGCAGGTCGTGGTGAAACTCCATGGTTTCAGCCGACATGCCGAACTCGGCCAGAGCGTCGTGGGCGTAAGGAAGATCGGGAAGTTCAAAAGCCATATTGGGCCCCCTGTTCAATGCGTGTTTCTGTTCTGGTTCTAGATGGGGCAGCGCGGGTGGGATGGTCAAGGGTCACATCATGAAAATCACCGAAAAACACAATCTGCGTCTTTGCCTAGGCATTCCACCCCCACACCAGATTACCCTCGACCGACGCTTTTGAAAGTTCAAGATCGGGCGCCTGAGTTGTTCGATTTCAAGAAATGGTCATAATTCAATCAAGCGCCAGCGCAGGATCAGGCACTGGTGCACTCAAAGGAAAGGCTATTTGAAATGCATCCAACGGAAAAAATTGTTCGCCAATTCCATGAATCTTGGGACATGCGCGACCCCGACCGCGGTGCGGCGGTTATCGCCAAAGATTGTGATTTCGAAGATATAGCACGGCATGAGAAACTAGCCGGAAAAGACGCCTATAAGGCCGATTATCATCGGTGGCGAGAGGCGTTTCCAGACGGGCTTTGCAAGGTTGAAAACGTTATCGTTAGCCAATGCGGGGAATGGGCCACTGTCGAATTTCGCAACACGGGCACCCACACTGGGGTGCTTCGCTCCAGCCTCGGAGACTTCCCGCCAACGGGCAAACGTGCCGAGGTCCGGTATTGCTCGGTGATGCGGGTCAAGGATGGGTTGGTTGTGGAAGGCCGCGACTATTACGACAGCGCGACGATCACGCGGCAACTGGGATTGGTAGACTGAAATCGCTGTTAATTGGCGGATCAGTGATTTGATCGTCGTTCTCAACGAAAACGCCCGCCAGCGAAAGACGCGGCGGGCGTTGATAAAATGACCGCGCCTGAAACACATTTATCCGTTTATCGGAAAACGTGATCAGAAGCTGGTCAAGAGATCATCAAAAGACCTCTCCACCAGGCTCGACTGCGTCTTTCAGCAGGTCGAACGCGTATTGCGCAACCGACCGGAAGCAGACCAGAACAGCTGTCTCGTCATCTTCCAGATAGAAGGCGGCCGGGATCTGCGCGATACGGGTGCGGCGCAGCATGCCGGGCTGCATGACCGAGGTGTCGGCTGGCGCTAGCTTGGCGATCACTTCGCGGCAGGCGGCACCCTTCACACGGTACACTGCGCGCGCGTCCGAGACGTTAACGACCAGCGAATGCTCGTCACCCAGCGATGCGGTCGCAGCTTCGACAATGGCGGCGGCGTCGGCGTGATCAACGATCAGCAGAAGTTCGTCAGGTGACATCCAGCCAACGCGGCCTTTGGCACCTTCTGTGACCTCGCCCTGCCCCGGCATGGCGGCGCCCGTGACGGCTTTCACCGCCTTGGCAACACCGTCCGAGGCCAGATCACCGCGCAGGGTGATCATGCCGGTCAGGCCAGCCTCTTCGACTTTACAATAGCCGTCAAACGACGCGCCTTGGAGTGCGGATACAGCGTTAGACATTCTGCTTCTCCCCGTCCTTGTCATAGAAGACCGGATCACAGATCCGCGCCTTGATCACCGTGTTCGAGCCATCCACCGTGGGGAAGCTGATCACTTCGCCCATACGGTCGGGACCGTGCAAAACCAGACCCATCGCGATGCCTTTTTTCAGCGTCGGCGAATAATAGGTCGAGGTCACGCGCCCGATCATGTTGCGCTGGCCGTGGACATTGTTACCCTCGCCCACTGCATAGGCGCCGTCCGGCAGGACAGACCCGTCCAGCGTTTCCAGACCCACCAGTTTCCAGCGCTCGGGATCGGTCATGTGCGAGCGTTGCTGAGCACGCTTACCAAGGAAGTCTTCCTTCTTCTTGGAAATCGCCCAGTTCAGCCCCAGATCCTGCGGGATTACGGTGCCATCAGTCTCGTCGCCGATCATGATAAAGCCCTTCTCGGCGCGCATGATGTGCAGACACTCGGTGCCATACGGCATCACGCCGAATTCTTCACCAGCCTCTAGCAACGCATCCCAGAAGGCGCGACCTTGGCTGGCGGGAACGGCGATCTCGTAGGACAGTTCGCCCGAGAACGAGATGCGATAGACGCGTGCGTCGAATTCGCCAATTTTGCCGTCAGCCCACTGCATGAAGGGCAGCGTTTCCTTGGACAGGTCCATACCGCCGAGCTTTTCCAGCACCTTACGGGCGTTGGGGCCAACTACGGCAACCTGCGCCAGCTGCTCGGTCACGTTGGCGACATAGACTTTCCAGTCCCACCATTCGGTCTGCAGCCATTCTTCCATCCACGCGTGGATGCGGTCAGCACCACCCGAGGTGGTATGGCAAAGCCATGTTTCCTCGTCGATCCGGGCGACAACACCATCGTCCGACAGGAACCCGTTTTCCGAGCACATCAGGCCATAGCGACATTTCCCGATCGCCAAGTTCGACATCATGTTGGTGTACATCATGTCCATGAACTTGCCCGCATCCGGGCCTTTCACGATCAGCTTACCCAGCGTGGACGCGTCCAGCAGGCCGAGGTTCTCGCGGGTGTTCAGTACCTCGCGATGCACCGCTTGCTCGTTGGTTTCACCCGGCTTGGCATAGCAGTAGGGACGACGCCAATGACCGACGGGCTCCATGTAAGCGCCCGCATCTTCGTGCCACTGATGCATCGGCGTGCGACGGATCGGCTGGAAGATTTCGTGGCGGGCTTCGCCTGCAATCGCACCGAAGCTGATCGGCGTGTAGGGAGGGCGGAAGGTGGTGGTGCCGGTGGTCGGGATCTCTTGATCCAGAGCGTCCGAAAGCACTGCCAAGCCGTTGATATTCGACAGCTTACCCTGATCGGTCGCCATACCCAGCGTGGTGTAACGCTTGGTGTGTTCGACACTTTCATAGCCCTCACGCGCAGCCAGCTGAACGTCCGAAACCTTCACGTCGTTCTGGTAATCCAGCCACATCTTCATGCGCTTCTGCGGACCTGCGCCCTGCGGCATGATCCAGACCGGGGCCATCGGCTGTTCGGCCTCGGCTTCAGCTTTCGGGCCTGCCTTGCGGATGGCCTTGCCACCTGCCGCTTTGCTCGCAGCCTTGCCTGCGGCGTAAGCGTCTTCCAGCGTCTCGGCCAGCGACATCGCGCCCGAAGCCGTGCCTGCGGTCACAACGAACGCTTCGCCGTCATGGCTGGTCGGTGCGCGGTTCGGATCAGGGCGGAAATGGGCCTGTGCCTCGTCCCAGATCAGCTTACCGCCGCAATGCGACCACATATGCACGACCGGGGACCAGCCGCCGGACATGGCGACCGCGTCGCATTTGATCTCTTCCAAGGTCGAGCCCTCGCCCGCCTGCAAGCAGACCGACACGCCGGTGACGCGCTTGCCACCATGTACTTTGGCGATGGCTTTACCGGCTTCAACGCGGATGCCAGCAGCACGCGCGGCTTCGGCCAGCGGGCCGGTGGCTTCTGCGCGCGCATCAAGAACAGCAGGCACTTCCATCCCGGCCTCTTTCAGCGTCAGCGCGGTGCGATAGCCGTCATCGTTGTTGGTCACAACCACGGTGCGGTCGCCAATCGAGACGCCCCAGTTCACCGCATAGTCGCGCACAGCCGAGGCCAGCATGACGCCGGGAATGTCGTTGCCCGCGAAGGAGAGCGGACGTTCGATCGCGCCAGTGGCGGTCACGATCTGCTTGGTGCGGATGCGCCACAGGCGGTGACGCGGACGTCCGTCGCCCGGGGTGTGATCAGCCACACGCTCGTAGCCCAGCACATAGCCGTGGTCATAGACGCCCGAAGCCATCATGCGTGTGCGCAGGGTGACGTTCTCCATGCCCTCAAGCTCGGCCACGGCTGCGTCGATCCATGCATCAACCGACTGACCGTCGATCTCGCCGCCGTCAACGGCAGCACGACCGCCCCAGTGATGGGTTTGCTCCATCATCAGCACTTTCGCACCCGAACGACCAGCGGCCAGAGCCGAGGCTAGACCGGCCACACCGCCGCCGATGATCACAACATCGGTGTGGTAGTAGTAGTGCTCGTAGCGATCTACATCGGCCTCGGTCGGAACCTGACCCAGACCAGCCGATTTACGGATGATCGGCTCAAACACGTGTTTCCACGCCGCTTTCGGCGCCATGAAGGTCTTGTAGTAGAAACCCGCCGGCAGGAAGCGCGCGGCGTAGTTGTTCACCACGCCCACGTCGAACTCTAGGCTCGGCCAGTGGTTTTGCGAGGTCGCATAAAGACCGTCAAATAGCTCGGTCGTGGTGACGCGCTGGTTGGGTTCAAAGCGCTCGCCCTGCCCCAGATTGACCAGTGCATTCGGTTCTTCCGCGCCGGAGGCCACAACACCACGCGGACGGTGGTATTTGAACGACCGGCCCATCAGCATCTGGTCTTCGCCCAGAAGCGCTGCGGCCAGCGTGTCGCCCTCGTACCCCTTCATGCGTTTGCCGTTGAAGGTGAAGTTTTTCGGTTTCGAACGGTCGATCAGACGACCGCCTTGTGCCAGACGGGTGCTCATTCGTAGCCCCCCCACTCAGGATGTTTCTTCTTGATCTTGGCGACCAGATCTTTCGGCGGCTCATAGGTCTGGGCCGGATAGGTGCCGTAGACCTCAAGCGTCATCGTGTTGCGCGCCGCGTGGAACCACTTGCCGCAGCCCGAGACATGCCGCCAGCGCTCGAAGTGAACGCCTTTCGGGTTCTTGCGGTGGAACAGATAGGTCTCGAAGTCATCATCGGACGAGCCGGGACCAAAGCGCTTCAGATGCGCTTCGCCACCGCCATGCAGGTCCGTTTCATCGGCCATCACGCCGCAGTATGGGCATTCAAGGATCAGCATTTTGCAGCTCCTTTCAACTGGTTGCGCGACTGCGCCGCGCGGAAAGATTGAATTACGGTTGTCAGTGCCATCAGTGCGCCACCCCCGCAGCCACGCTTTCATCAATGAAGCGTCCTTCAGAGAAGCGGTTCAGGCCGAACTCGGCCGCCAGCGATCCCGGCTCACCCTTCGCAACGGTCTCGGCCATGGCCCAGCCCGACCCGGGGATCGATTTGAAGCCGCCGGTGCCCCAACCACAGTTGATGAAGCAGTTGCCCAGTGGCGTTTTGCCGATGATGGGCGAGCGGTCTCCGGTCACGTCCACGATGCCGCCCCACTGGCGCAGCATTTTCAGGCGCGAGATAATGGGGAAGGTCTCGACCAGTGCGCGCACGGTTTCTTCCACATGGTGGAACGATCCGCGCTGGGTGTAGTTGTTGAACCCGTCGGTGCCGCCGCCAATCACAAGCTCGCCCTTATCGGACTGGGACATATAGCCGTGCACAGTGTTGGCCATGACCACCACGTCGATGCAGGGTTTAATCGGCTCGGAGACCAGCGCTTGCAGCGCGACGCTTTCCATCGGCAGACGGAAGCCAGCCATGTCGGCCAAGTGACCCGCATTACCCGCGACAACCATCGCCAGTTTGTCACAGTCGATCTGACCATGTGTGGTGTCGACACCCGTGACTACGCCGTTTGCCTGACGCACGCCGGTGACTTCGCATTTCTGGATGATATCCATGCCCATGTCGGAACACGCACGGGCATAGCCCCATGCCACAGCATCGTGACGCGCGGTGCCCGCACGCTCCTGCCACAGCGCACCCAGAACGGGATAGCGTGGGCCGTTGATGTTCATGATCGGCACCAGTTCTTTCACGCGCTGGGGCGAGATGAACTCGGTCTTCACGCCCTGCAGAGCGTTGGCATGTGCCGTGCGCTCATAACCGCGCACCTCATGCTCGGTCTGGGCCAGCATCATGACGCCGCGGGGCGAGAACATGACGTTGTAGTTCAGATCCTGCGACATCGTCTCGTACAGAGAGCGTGCCTTTTCATAGATCGCCGCCGAGGGATCCTGCAGATAGTTCGAGCGAATGATGGTGGTGTTACGGCCGGTGTTACCGCCGCCCAGCCAACCTTTTTCGATGATCGCCACATTGGTGATCCCGAAATTCTTGCCCAGATAATATGCCGTGGCCAACCCGTGGCCCCCAGCCCCTACGATCACCACATCGTACTTCTTCTTGGGTTTGGGCGATTTCCAAGCCCGCTCCCATCCGGTGTGATAGCGCGCGGCTTCCCGCGCGATGGCAAATGCCGAATAACGTCGCATGCGATTCCCCTGTTTGGGTTTTCGGTTTGTGTCGGTTTTACGCCGAAGCGACATGACACCATCCAAGATCAGCGTCATTTGATCGGAAAAAGACGACATAATCCACAAATCACGTCACTTTTCCGGCATGCCGATTGTCGCAGGCCCTGATCTGGGGTTTTGCGAACGCCCGTGGCGCATTACATGGGGTGAGCAGCTGATTGCAAAACCGCGCGGAGGATACATGGATAACTTGGCATTCTGGGCCATCATTGGTGCAGCCACCTTGGCGACCATCCTAATTCTGGCGCGACGGATGCTGTCGGTATCGCCCGAGGGCACCTCGGATAATGAGGCCGCGATGACGTCAGACATGAAGGTCTATCGCGACCAACTGTCTGAACTGGATCGTGATATTGCCCGTGGCACAGTGTCAAAAGAAGATGCCGACCGCGCCCGCGTTGAGATCTCGCGCCGTCTTCTGGATGCGGACAAAGCCGCCAAAGCCCGTGAAGCCGCGAAGGATACGCCCGAAGGCCTGACACGTGTGACGATGGGGGTCATCGCAATCATACTGGCCGCCGGCAGTTTCGGCCTTTATTGGACCATCGGCGTGCCTGGCGCCCCGGATTTCGGACGCGCCAAACGGATCGCGATCAGTGAGGAAGTACGCCAGAACCGCCCCTCGCAAGAGCAGGCAGAGGCGCAGATGCCGGTCTGGGCCGGACCTCCTATCGATGCTCCGGCTGACTATCTTGAACTGGTCGATGGGCTGCGCCAAGCCGTGGCCGGACGCCCCGAAGATCCCCGCGGGTTGAACCTTCTGGCCCAGCATGAAGCGGCCCTTGGCAACATGGTCGCAGCCCGAGAGGCCATGGGGCAACTGCTTGTAATCAAAGGTGACACGGCGACTGCGGATGATTTCGCACGCCAAGCCGAGTTGATGATCAATGCCGCCGGAGGTTTTGTGTCCCCTGACGCCGAAGCCATGCTGCGCGCAGCGCTGGAACGCGACCCGCGCCACCCCTACGCACGCCTCAATACCGGATTGATGTTTGCCCAGAACGGACGTCCGGACCTGGCCTTCCGTATGTGGCGCCGTCTGCTGGAGGAAGGACCAACAGACGCGGATTGGTGGCCTGTCATTCGCGATCAGATCGAAGACCTCGCAGCCCTTGCGGGCGAAGACTATATCCCGCCTGCAGCCCCCGAAACGGACCTCAGCGGTCCCACGGCTGACGATATCGAAGCCGCCTCGGACATGTCCGAAGAAGATCGCGCCGAGATGATCCAAAGCATGATCACACGGCTATCTGACCGGTTGGCGGCCTATGGCGGCACCCCTGCAGAATGGGCACGCCTGATCATGGCGCTCAGCGTTGTGGGCGAAACAGAGCAAGCCGCCGAGATCTATGCCGAGGCACAATCCGTCTTTGCCACCCAGCCCGAGGCTTTGACCATCGTGGACCGAGCAGCCCAACAGGCAGGGATTGCCCAATGATCTTTGAAAGCATCGAAGAGTTCGCAGCCTCCCTGCCCCCAATGACTGCCCTCGCCGGGCTGGACTTGGGGACCAAAACGATCGGCGTCGCGGTCTCGGACAGTTTCCGACAGGTGGCCACACCGCTGGAAACCATCAAGCGCAAGAAATTCACGCTGGACGCCGAGCATCTGCTGGAGATTGCCAAAGATCGGCAACTGGGCGGGCTGGTGCTGGGACTGCCCCGCAACATGGACGGCTCGGAAGGTCCGCGCTGCCAATCCACCCGCGCCTTCGCCCGCAATCTAGAAAAACTGACTGACCTGCCCATCGGCTTCTGGGACGAACGCCTGTCCACCGTGGCGGCAGAACGCGCCCTGCTCGAGGCGGATACGTCTCGAAAGCGTCGCGCCGAGGTCATCGACCACGTCGCCGCCGGGTATATCCTTCAAGGTGTATTGGACCGGTTGAGGCATCTAGGATGACAGACGACGTCTGGAAACGAAACGAGATCGCAAGCCCTTGCGTGAAGATCTGCGTGGTCCATCCGGACGCCCGGATCTGTACCGGCTGTTATCGCTCGATCGAAGAGATTGGTGGCTGGTCCGGCATGAGTGACGCCGAACGCGCCCGCGTCATGGACGAATTGCCTGCGCGCAAATCGAGCCTGACAAAACGGCGTGGTGGCCGCCGCGCACGGTTGAACAAAACCTGATCACCCGCCTTCACCGCAACGTGACAGCACGTCATTGCGCGGCGCGCTAAAGTGTCCTGACATGTTTCAGGAGCATTCAATGCGTTCACTGCCACTCGCCCTTACTTTGTTCAGCCTACCAGCCCTTGCCATTGCAGCGGACTGGAACACGCGCGCCGACGACAAACCCCTGTCTGTGGCAGAACTGCGCGAGCAGCTTGTTGGGAACACGCTAATCTTCTTTGACAACGGAAGGTCCGTCTATTCAGCAAACGGCGAGTATTCCTACACATACGGCGAAGGAGGCACTTGGCTGGGGCACTACGAACTGAAAGAGGATGGCATTGCTTGTACAACTTTTGTCACCGGAAGCACGCGCTGCGATCTGATTGTCCACAGCGGAGCGCGCCTGACATTGATCACCGAAGACAGAATGCGCTTTCCTATTCGTGATATTACGCCAACTGAGTAATAAAAATGCGCTCGGCTTTGCCTCGCGCCCAACGGGGTAGTGGCCGGCTGCGCCGGTCAGGGGCGCTGCCCCGCATGACTTTCCTTTGGAAACTCATGCCCCCCGGAATATTTTGAGCAAGAAAATGAAAAAGGGGGGCCCCAACCGCCCCCCTTGAAATGAAGCTCTCATTTCCTTGCACGGCCATCGGCGTCCCCGCCTGTTCCGCGTCCCCACTCTTGCAAGACAAGGTTAACAAACACTTATTTTCTTGCACTAAATATCCTGGGGGTGAGAGCCGGAGGCTCGAGGGGGCAACGCCCCCTATTCCGCCGCTTCTGCCTCGATTTCAGAGGCGCGTTTTTCAACCAACTCCACGATGTGATCGACCATCTTGTCGTTGTCGAGCTTATGATCCTGTTTCCCGGCGACATAGACCATGCCCGATCCAGCCCCCCCGCCGGTAAAGCCCACATCGGTCATCAGTGCCTCGCCCGGACCGTTCACAACACAACCGATAATCGACAGGCTCATCGGTGTGTGGATATGAGCAAGCCGTTCTTCCAGCGTGGCCACGGTTTTGATCACGTCAAATCCCTGACGCGCACAAGACGGGCACGAGATGATGTTCACGCCGCGATGGCGCAAGCCAAGGGATTTCAGGATCTCATAGCCGACTTTCACCTCTTCCACCGGATCAGCCGACAGGCTGACGCGGATCGTGTCTCCAATACCGGCCCAAAGCAGGTTGCCCAGACCGACGGCCGATTTGATCGTACCGGATACGAACCCGCCTGCTTCGGTGATCCCTAGGTGGATGGGGGCGTCAGTGGCCTCGGCGATGCCGTGATAGGCAGCTGCGGACAAGAAAACGTCCGATGCCTTCACGCTGATCTTGTATTCGTGAAAATCGTTGTCTTCCAGAATGCGGATATGCTCGAGCCCCGACTCCACCATCGCTTCGGGGCAAGGTTCTCCATATTTTTCAAGCAGATGCTTTTCAAGAGAGCCGGCGTTGACGCCGATGCGGATCGAGCATCCGTGATCCTTCGCCGCCTTGATCACCTCGCGCACGCGGCCAGCATCGCCGATGTTGCCCGGGTTGATCCGCAGACAGGCGGCACCGGCTTCGGCGGCTTCGATGGCGCGTTTATAATGGAAATGGATGTCGGCTACGATGGGGACCGGGCTTTCGGCCACGATCTCTTTCAGCGCAGTAGTCGATCCCACATCCGGGCAGGAAATGCGAACGATGTCCGCACCCGCTTCGGCCGCAGCAAGCACCTGCCCCAGCGTGGCCTTCACGTCCGAGCTGTCGGTGTTGGTCATGGTCTGCACCGCGATCGGTGCGCCGCCACCTACAGGCACATTGCCCACCATGATCTGCCGGGATTTCCGGCGCTCGATATCACGCCACGGGCGAATGGGATTGTGAGACATGTGTAGAATTCCAGCTGGCTTCTCTTGGTCGAAGGGATAACCCGCGTTCGCAGCTGCGACAAGGCACGCGCTAAAACAGATCACTGAATTTGTGGTTATTCGGCGGCTTGCAGCTCGGCTACGACAGTTGCCAGGTCGGCGTCGCCCTCCAGATCGGCCAGCGCGAAGTTCTCACGCACCGCATCCTGAGACAGGGCAATATTCTTAACGACCGTTGCGCCATCGCCAGCAGGACCGTAGGCGGATCCGTTGACCGCGAAATAGATCGAGCCCGCGTTCCCCGACCGCATAATCGGCGCTTGCTCGGTCTTCGGCAGCACATAGGTCTCGCCCGCGTCGAGGATCTTTTCGAAAATCACGCTGCCGTCTGCAGCCTGAATACGGACCCATGACGGGCGGACGGCGAACACAGCCACATCTGCGGCATCTGCCCCCAGCACCTGAACTTTGCCTGCGGCCGGCGCTGCGCTGGCAAGGCGCGTCTCGCTTTCCGGGAAAGTCTCTTCAACAACGGGCAACACTGGCGTCTGAAATCCCGCCAGAACACCAACCGAATTCGGGTTCAGCGTTGAAATCGGCGCGTCGCGATGGGTCAGAACCGGCACGTCCAACGCCTGCGGGCGATAGAGACGGTCCAGCGCTTCAACGGTCGGCGGTGTGCTTAGACCAGCCGCCGCGATCTGTGTGCCCTCACCTTCAGCAGCCAAGGGTGCATTTTCCAGTTCGGGCAGTTCAGACAGCACGCCCGGTGTCTGTTCAATGGGGGCGAAATCGACACGCTGAACTTCCTTCAGCATGGCCCACCCGCCATAGCCCAACCCGCCGATCAGCAGCAGTAGCATCGAAATCGAACCAATCGCGCCCGGCTCGATGCCTGCGAAAATGCTTTCTTTTTGGGGAACCCAAGTTGCATTCGGATTGGACAGGGGATCACCATGATGTACGGAGCTGCGCTGCGCCTTCTTCTCGCTAACCAGACCATTGGACAGGCCGCGGTCTACCTCGAAGCCAGCCTCGGCGCAGAACGTCGAATAAGCCCATTCGGGATCAAGGCCCAGATAACGCGCGTAGGAACGCACGTAACCAGCGATAAACCCCTGCGAGGCGAAGGCCGTGGGGTCTGCGTTTTCAATCGCTGCAATGTAACTGGCCTTGATCTTCAGTTCGCGCTGAACATCCAGAAGTGACTTCCCAAGCGTTGCACGTTCTCCGCGCATCACATCGCCCAACAGGACATCGTAGGAATCGAACCCCGTAGGTTGTTCTTCATCCTCGACCTGAGACGTGCTCCAACGCCCGATCATACAACTGCTCCTGATGCCTCTTGTCCCGAGAATACGATTCGTGGTTCATCGTTTCCCTGCGGGGAAAGTAACACATCACGGAAAATTGTGTATATTAACTTTCGGCTTAGGCCGACAGTTCGGCACGATTTAGCTCACAGTGGGACCACAGGCTATCCAGCGCGCGTACGAGCTTGTCCATTTCGTCCGGACCATGAACTGGCGACGGCGTAAACCGCAACCGTTCAGTACCGCGCGGGACCGTCGGGAAGTTGATCGGCTGGACGTAAATCCCGAAGTTTTCCAACAACATATCGGACAGCTGCTTGGTGTGCACCGGATCCCCAACGATCACCGGTACAATGTGCGAGCCGTGATCGATGATCGGCAGGCCCATCCCTTTCAGACGGGTCTTCAGGATCTTGGCTTGGGTCTGGTGCTGGTCACGCAGCGACTGATCGGTCTTCAGATGCTTAACCGACGCCGCAGCCGCAGCCGCCACCGACGGCGGCAGAGAGGTCGTGAAAATGAAGCCGGGCGCATAAGAGCGCACCGCGTCACACATCTTGGCCGAGGCCGCGATATAGCCACCCATTACGCCATAGGCTTTCGCCAGCGTGCCGTTGATGATGTCGATGCGGTGAGCCAGGTTGTCACGCTCGGTAACCCCTGCCCCGCGCGGGCCGTACATGCCGACGGCATGGACTTCGTCGATATAGGTCAGCGCGCCGAACTCGTCAGCCAGATCGCAGATCTCTTCAATCGGACCGAAATCGCCGTCCATCGAATAGACGCTTTCAAAGGCGATCAGTTTCGGGGCGGCGGGATCGTCGGCTTCCAGAAGCTCGCGCAGATGGGCGACATCGTTGTGACGGAAGATACGCTTGGCACCGCCATTGCGGCGCACGCCTTCGATCATCGAGGCGTGGTTCAGCGCGTCCGAATAGATAATCAGGCCGGGGAACAGCTTGGGCAGGGTCGACAGGGTCGCATCATTGGCGATGTAGGCCGAGGTAAAGACCAGTGCAGCTTCCTTGCGGTGCAGGTCGGCCAGTTCGGCTTCTAACCGCTTGTGGTAAACCGTGGTGCCCGAGATGTTGCGCGTGCCGCCCGAGCCAGCGCCAGTGGCGTCGATCGCTTCATGCATAGCCTCAAGCACAACTGGGTGCTGGCCCATGCCCAGATAGTCATTGCCACACCAGACCGTCACCGGAGCTTCGGACCCATCAGGCTTGGTCCAAGTCGCATGAGGGAACTGCCCTTTGCGGCGCTCAATCTCGATAAAGGTGCGATAGCGCCCTTCCTCATGCAGACGCGAAAGCGCCTCGTCCAGCTTGTGATCGTAGTCCAATTTACCCTCCCGGGCCGTTTCATCCTGTTCCCTGCGAGCCTTATACAGGGATTCCCCCGCAATACGCATTCAAAAAAACGTATATTGCGCCTGTTCGCTTGCCCACCTTGCGGGACTTGGTGCGGTTTTACATTGATCCACCTCAAACGGAAGCGTTTTCCGTATCGCCGCGACAACTCGTCCGACGCGCTTTCAGATCGGATCCGATCTGGACAGTGGCAATGGCAGTGATAGGCTGTTTTCAAATTTTCCCGATACCGGAGACACGAAATGTCGCTTGATCAAGTTCTGGACCGCATTGATGCGGACCTTCCCGACGCTCTCGACCGTTTGATGGAGCTTTTGCGCATCCAGTCGATTTCCACCGACCCCGCCTTTGCAGACCACTGCGTCACCGCTGCTGACTGGCTAGCGAACGACCTGAAAGCAATTGGTTTTCAGGCGGATAGACGCGACACCCCCGGCCACCCGATGGTCGTTGGGCATGGCGGAGATGGGGATCGCCACCTGCTGTTCTATGGTCACTATGACGTGCAGCCCGTCGATCCGCTGGCCAAGTGGGATCACGACCCCTTCGCTCCGTTTATCGAAGACACCCCCAACGGCAAGATCATCCGTGCCCGTGGTGCATCGGACGACAAGGGCCAGCTGATGACCTTTATCGAGGCCTGCCGCGCCTGGAAAGAAGTCCACGGATCGCTGCCCGCGAAACTGACGATCTTCCTTGAGGGGGAAGAGGAATCAGGCTCGCCGTCGCTGGTGCCCTTCATGGAGCAGAATCGTGACGAGTTGACTGCCGATATCGCGCTGATCTGTGACACTTCGATGGTCAGCCCCGGCGTTCCCTCCATCGCCAGCCAGCTGCGCGGCATGCTGAAGGACGAATTTACACTCGTCGGACCGAAGCTGGATCTGCATTCGGGCCATTATGGCGGTCCGGGCCTGAACCCGCTGCGCGAAATGTCCCGCATCGTTGCCAGCTTCTATGATGACGAGACCGGAAAGGTCGCAGTCGAAGGCTTCTATGAGGGCGTCCACGACACCCCGGCGGATCAGTTGGAGGCGTGGGAGAACTCGGGCTTCGATCAGAAGGCCTATCTGGACAATGCTGGCTACACGATGAGCCACGGCGAGAAGGACCGCTCGTGCCTGGAACAGCAATGGGCGCGCCCGACGCTGGAAGTGAACGGCATCTGGGGCGGCTATAACGGCGTCGGTTCGAAAACCGTGATTCCGTCCGAGGCGCACTGCAAGATCACCTGCCGGCTTGTGGGCGACATGGACCCCGACAAGCTGCGCGACCGCGTCCGCGCCCATGTCGAGGCGCAGCTGAAGCCAGATATGAAGGTGATTTGGGACAACGATCTGGAAGGCTCGCCCGCGGCCGTGATGGACATCACCCGCCCCGAGTTCGGCGCAGCCCAGAAAGGCCTGTCGGCCGAATGGAAACGCGATGCCGTCTTTGCAGGCATGGGCGGATCGATTCCGATCGCGGGTTACTTCAAATCGATCCTTGGCATGGAAAGCATGCTGGTCGGCTTTGCCAATGATGATGACAAGATCCACTCACCGAACGAAAAGTATGATCTGGAGAGCTTCCACAAGGGCATCCGCAGCTGGGCGCGGATTCTGGCGGAACTGGCCTAACCCCCGTTAGACAGCGAAACTCACCAAAGCCCCGGACGCCCCTGCGCGCCGGGGCTTTTTCATGCCCGGTTCAAACGCGTCAGCTTCAGAATCAGTAGCAGCCACGGCACCCCGTGCAGCACCAGATCAAAGATATCGACAGGCTTCACCAGCGTGCCAGAGGCCAGCATACCCAGCTTCTCCCAGATGTGCGGTGGGGCGAAGGGGGCCAGCCCCAATGTCAGGCAGGCAATCAAGATCAAAGAGAATGGCATTTCATCAATGAAGGACATAGGGGGCTCCTGATCCAAAGGGTTACACCACACGGGTTCACCCGCCTTAACAGGCCAGAGCATTTGACGAAATGTGGTGAAGTGGCGCGGTTGACGGGGCTCGAACCCGCGACCCCCGGCGTGACAGGCCGGTACTCTAACCAACTGAGCTACAACCGCGCGTAGCGGTGGGAATAGCCCGACATCTGCGGGGGGTCAATGGGGAAAAATGCGGTTTCTGGTGAAAAACTTCGGTGCCGATGGGGATGGCATTTCAGCTCCCTGGTAACGAAAAAACCCCGCCAAAGGCGGGGTTTCTTTCGGGCAGTGGTGGCGCGGTTGACGGGGCTCGAACCCGCGACCCCCGGCGTGACAGGCCGGTACTCTAACCAACTGAGCTACAACCGCTCACTGCCAGTCTTGCGACTGTTTGGGCGTTCTATTCGCACCCACCGGAGGCGTCAAGCGGCCTTTTGCAGATTTCGAATTATTTTTGCCCCTCGATGCCCAAGCCTAAGATGAGGGCGGAAATCCCCCCTGCCCGCCCGCGACGCGCAGCAAAGACGTCCGGATGCAACTGTCCCGTATGGGGATCATACTCGATGCTCTAGGGAAGGAATGGTGGGTGATGAGAGACTCGAACTCCCGACATCTTCGGTGTAAACGAAGCGCTCTACCAACTGAGCTAATCACCCGCCGTGGGACGCGACATATCGCTATTCGCCGGGGCTTGGCAAGAGGTGAAATCCACTTTTTTTAATTTCTGACGCGGACGCATTAAAACTGGACGCTGCATTACTTTGTCTGCATGGCAAAGCGCGTTAGACTGCTGTCGTTAGCTATCAGGTTTGCCATGCAAGAACCCGTCGTTCCAAAGGGCGTTGCCCATGTCGTCGTCACCCCTCCGGCCGAGCCCGAAACGATTGTTTTCGTGCTGCTGGACAACCTGTCGATGCTGGCCTTCACCTCGGCCATCGAACCCTTGCGCATTGCGAACCAGTTGACGGGGCATATCCTGTATCGCTGGACCACCATGTCCGAGGACGGCGAAAATGTGCGCTGTTCAAATGGGATCGAGATCGGCATTGATCGCCCCATTGGCGAGACGCCCGCAAACAGCCGGGTCTTCGTGTGCTCGGGTGTTCAGCCCGAGAAATCGCTATCCACCAAAGTGTCGGACTGGGTGCGGTTGCAGTGGCGGCTGGGGCGCACCGTCGGATCGCTCTGCACCGGGGCCTATACACTGGCGAAGGCGGGCATTTTGGGTGGGCACAAGTTCACCCTGCATTGGGAAAACATCGCCCCCTTTCGCGAGCATTTCCCGGACCTTGATCCGGTCGAGCAGCTTTACACCATCGACAATCGCGTCCTGACCTGTGGGGGCGGTGCGGCCGCGACCGACCTGTTTCTGCGCCTGATCTACGACACGCATGGGCCAGTGCTTTCACAGGCCGTTCTGAACATGTGTCTACACACGGTTCAGCGGTCGGAAACGGACCGCCAGCAAAGCTCGACCTCGGCGACGATTGGGGTGCGCAATGACAAGCTGGTGCGGGTGCTGACGTATTTCGAAGAGAATCTCGAAGACAGCGTCAATCTGGACATCGTCACCGAAGAGCTGGGCATTTCGCGCCGCCAGATGGAGCGGCTGTTTCGCCACCATCTGAACACGACGCCGAAGAAATACCTGCAAGATCTGCGCTTGCAACGCGCCCGTATCCTACTGGCGGAAACGGACATGCCTGTGGTCGATGTGGCCATCGCCTGCGGCTATGATTCTGCGGCCTATTTCTCGAAACGGTTCCGCGAGACGTTTGGCATGTCCCCCCACCGGTTTTCGGCCGGCGGGGGATAAGCCGCAATCAGGCTTTCTTGTTGTGGAAGATGAAGCCCAGGAAGTTCAGCAAAAGCTGTGCGGCCAGAACTTGCGTGCTTTCAGTCGGGTCATAGGCCGGGGCGACCTCGACCAGATCAATGCCAACCACATCCCCGCGCTTGCTGAGCCCCTGTAGGATCTCCAGCACGTCGTAATAGGCAAAACCGCCATGGCTGGGCGTGCCTGTCCCCGGGGCAATCGATGGGCAGAATGCATCAATGTCGATGGTTACATAGTACCGCGCACCTTCGGGAATACGGTCCAGAACGCCATCCGTCCCCAGCTTGCGCACCTGTCGCACCGACAGAATGTCCGAGCCCCGCGCCCGCGCGTCGTCATAGCCTTCCTTAGCCGTGGACGAAACATTACGAATTCCCAGCTGCGTCATGCCCGAGACATAGTCCTTCTCGATCGCGCGGCGCATTGGGTTGCCGTGGCCCTCAGTCACGCCGTGGCGTTCATCGACGAAATCCAGATGGGCGTCGATTTGCACCACGTGAATCGGCCCGTTCTCGGCGCAATCTTCTTCAAAGGCGCGAATGCAAGGGATGTTGATCGAGTGATCGCCGCCGATGGTCACCGGCAGCGCGCCGGCATCCAAAATCTTCTTCACGCCATATTCGATATTGGCGTGGCTTTTGTCGGTCATGGTGTGAACGATGTCTGCATCGCCCAGATCGACGATCCGCACGTCAGAACCAAGATAAGTTGCGTCATCCTCGTGGTCATAGGCGCCCGCATGGCCAAAGCTGAACAGGGTCGAGGCCTCGCGCACTGCGCGCGGGCCAAACCGTGCGCCTGACCGGTATTGGCAGCCGAAATCAAACGGTGCGCCCAAGACGGCCACATCAGCGTCGATCTCATCCCAGTTTTCTACATAGGGCTTCTTGCCAAAGGTGGCGATTCCAACAAATGGCAAGTTCAACCGACCACCAGCATAACCGTGTTCTGACATGCGTTCCTCCTCTCGCGTGACAGACCGAGTGAAACGGAAAACCTGCTAAGAGGAAAGCAGAATTCACCGAACCTCAGAATACATTTGCCCAATGATCCAAGCGCTTGGGCTTGAACCCGGGGCCTGCTGCACCCTAGATTGCCCCAAGTGACGCGACGCGTGCGTTTGCGACATCCGATGACGGAATCTATTGGGGTCCGATGTGAGCCAACTTCTTTTTGACGGCGCGGCGCTTCGAGTTATCGGAAGCTCGGTCGACCGACCCAAGCTGTTCGTCACGTTTGACCATTGGCGGCGCAAACGGGCGTCATTCCCAGAGTACAGGCCCTCCAAAACCGCCCTGAACCACGGTTTTGGGCATATCTTTATCCAAACAGCGCAGAATGACTGGTTTCTGAACCAAGACACCGACCGGCTGCGCGAATTCTTGACGGAACTGTGTCAGAGCAAGGAAAGCTGCTCGGTCGGGTTTTCGATGGGCGGATACGGCGCGTTATTGTTCGCTAATGCCTTGCGCCTGCGTCGGGTGCTGCTGCTGTCCCCGCAATACTCGATCATGCCTGAAAAAGCGCCGTATGAAATGGCCTATCGGGACGAGGCTGCGACTTTGGACCCTGCGTTGGATCGGGTAGTACCGTTGGAGAATGGGCAGCGCCTCCAGGGCATCATCGCCTATGACCCACGGCTTGCCCCGCAGGACCGCCTGCACGCAGACCACATTCGCGCGTTGCATCCGGATCTACAGCCCGTCGCCCTGCCCTTCGGCGGTCACACGGCGCTGAAACATTTGGAGGGCACAGGCGTCACTCAAGACATCATGCGTGCGTTTATCGAAGATGACATCTCGGCAGGTGCGATCCGGGGTGTACACGGATTGATCGGACGAAATTCGACGCGGTACAAGCAGCGCATGAAGGCCTATCTTGACCAGCGGCGTGCCCGAATACCCTTCTAAGAAAGGGCGCCATCTCTTTGGTGTCAAAGGGAAATGGTGGGTGATGAGAGGCTCGAACTCCCGACATCTTCGGTGTAAACGAAGCGCTCTACCAACTGAGCTAATCACCCGACTGATCGCTATGTAGCGCCGCCGCGCACAGGGTGCAAGAGGCAGATTGCAGCCAATTCCCGCCTGAACGAAAAAGGGCGCGACAGATGTCTGCCGCGCCCCGTATTTCTTATCGATCCGGTTAGGATCAGTGCGCTACGGCACCCGACCCGCCTGCATCCTTGGCCAGCGCCTTGGCGGCGGCCTCTTCAGCGGCTTCGTCCCATTCGACGGCTTCAGGCTTACGCACCAAAGCGTGCTCCAGAACTTCCGAGACGTGGCTGACGGGGATGATGGTCAGCCCTTCTTTCACATTGTCCGGGATCTCGCGCAGGTCTTTTTCGTTCTCCTGCGGGATCAGAACTGTCTTGATGCCACCGCGCAGCGCTGCCAGCAGCTTTTCTTTCAAGCCACCGATAGCCAGTGCGTTGCCGCGCAGTGTGACCTCACCTGTCATGGCGATGTCTTTCTTCACCGGAATGCCCGTCAGGACAGACACGATGGACGTGACCATGGCCAGACCGGCCGACGGACCATCCTTGGGCGTCGCACCTTCCGGCACGTGCACGTGGATGTCCCATTTTTCGAACTGGGGCGGCTTCACACCAATCTCGGGCGCGATCGAGCGGACATAGGAACTGGCCGCATCAATCGATTCCTTCATGACATCGCCCAGTTTCCCGGTGGTCTTCATCCGACCTTTACCCGGCAGGCGCAGCGCTTCGATGGACAGCAAATCACCACCGACACTGGTCCATGCCAGCCCGGTGACAACACCCACCTGATCAGCCTCTTCCGCCAAACCAAAGCGATGTTTGCGCACGCCCAGATAGTCGTCCAGCAGATCGGGCGTCACTTCGACGGTCTCGACCTCTTTCTTCACAAGTTTGGTCACTGCTTTCCTTGCCAGCTTCGCCAATTCGCGCTTCAGGTTCCGCACACCTGCTTCGCGGGTGTAGTAGCGGATGATGTCGGTCAGAGTGCTTTCCGGCACCGCAAACTCACCCTTCTTCAGCCCGTGATCCTTGATTGTCTCGGGCAACAGATGACGCGAGGCGATCTCGCGTTTTTCGTCTTCGGTGTAGCCGGCCAGCGAAATGATCTCCATCCGGTCCAGAAGCGGACCCGGCATGTTGTACGAGTTCGCCGTGGTCAGGAACATCACATTCGACAGGTCGTATTCCACTTCAAGATAGTGGTCCACGAAGGTCGAGTTCTGTTCCGGGTCCAGCACTTCCAGCATCGCCGAAGCCGGGTCACCACGGAAATCCTGCCCCATTTTGTCGATTTCATCGAGCAAGATCAGCGGGTTCGTGGTTTTTGCCTTTTTCAGCGCCTGGATGATCTTGCCGGGCATCGACCCAATGTAAGTCCGGCGGTGACCGCGAATCTCGCTTTCATCGCGCACCCCACCCAGCGAGATGCGAATGAACTCGCGCCCTGTCGCCTTGGCAACCGATTTCCCAAGCGAGGTTTTACCCACACCCGGAGGGCCAACAAGGCACATGATCGGGCCTTTCAGCTTCTTCGAGCGCTGCTGAACAGCGAGATACTCGACAATGCGTTCCTTGACCTTCTCAAGCCCATAGTGATCGGCATCGAGCACTTTCTGGGCGTTCACAAGGTCTTTCTTCACGCGGCTTTTCTTGCCCCATGGCAGACCCAGCATCCAGTCCAGATAGTTGCGCACAACCGTGGCTTCTGCCGACATGGGCGACATGTTCTTGAGCTTCTTCAGCTCGGCATCCGCCTTTTCACGGGCTTCCTTGGAAAGCTTTGTTTCTTCGATCTTTTCTTCCAGCTCAGCCAGTTCGTTCTGGCCTTCCTCACCGTCGCCCAGCTCCTTCTGAATGGCCTTCATCTGCTCATTCAGATAGTACTCGCGCTGGGTGCGCTCCATCTGCGATTTCACGCGGGTCTTGATCTTTTTCTCGACCTTCAGGACGGACATTTCGCCCTGCATCAGGCCAAAGACCTTCTCCAACCGTTCGGACACGACGAAGGTCTCCAAAAGCTCTTGCTTCTGCTCAACCTCGACACCCAGATGACCGGCCACAAGGTCGGCCAGCTTGTCGGGTGCGCGCGTCTCGGACACGGCAGCAAGCGCTTCTTCAGGGATGTTTTTCTTGATCTTGGCGTAACGCTCGAACTCTTCCCCGACCGAGCGCAAAAGCGCTTCGATCTCGTTCGGGTCGCCCGGACGTTCGTCGATCACTTCGGCAAACGCTTCGAAGTAATCTGCATTGTCGACATAGTCAGTGATGCGCACACGCGACTGCCCTTCGACCAGCACCTTCACGGTGCCATCGGGCAATTTCAGAAGCTGCAGCACATTGGCCAACACGCCAACTTGATAGATACCTTCCACATCCGGCTCGTCCACGGAAGGGTCGATCTGGCTGGACAGCAGGATCTGCTTGTCATCCGCCATCACCTCTTCCAGCGCACGCACGCTTTTCTCACGCCCTACGAAGAGCGGCACGATCATGTGGGGGAACACCACGATGTCGCGCAGCGGCAGGACCGGGAAGGATTGGCTCAGTTGCTCACTCATTGATCTTCCTTATGGTTGGGCAGTCAGCGTGTCCCCGATATTCGGCAGATCACACGTCCTCCTGGAATTCGGCCTGTTTCACAGACCTGTCACGCCGAAATGGGGATGCCAATTGGGTATTTCAACCGCGTTCGGCGTGCGCTTCACCCCATAGTGACCAGCAATTTCGCGATCCACAAGGCGGGTGCCGGAATTATCCACAGGAATTTCAGACCTGATTTAAAAGACGCCCAGCGCAAGACCTGCGGACAGCGCCGCCCCAAGCTCGCGACAGGGCGCCAAAGCCTCGGCGTCTAGCTGTTTTGGCGCCAGTATGGCTTCGGGCGTTTGGGCATGAGTGCAAAGAATGAAGGGCGGCTGAACTTCGCGCAGTCGCCACCCCGTGGCGATCCGGGCGAGCTGCCGTGCGGCCCCCTGCCCGTCTGATCCGGCACAAATCATCTGAGCATAAGGGCGCCCTTCGATCCGCCCCAAAACGGGGTAATAGCAGCGATCGAAGAACTCTTTCATCTGACCGGATAAGCTGGCGAGGTTTTCCGGCGCACAGAACAGATACCCCGCTGCGCCCAGCAGATCTTCAGGCCCTGCCTCCTCCGCCGTCAGAATACGTGCCGCCCCCTCGTCACGGGCCGCATCAAACGCCGCCTCGGCCATCTGCCGAGAGCCGCCGGTGCGTGAGTGCCATATGATCAGAAGCTCAGCCATACCCCTCAATACCAACCCACGCTTTTTCTTGTCAAAAATATCCCGGGGGAGCATGAGTTTCCGCAGGAAATCATGCGGGGGCAGCGCCCCTTACAGCGGATCAATATCCCCTTGCGCACGGGCTGCGTGGAATTCGGCCTCCCACGCATCAAAACGCCCTTCGGAAATCGCATCCCGCATCCCCTGCATGATCTCTTGGAAATAATGCAGGTTGTGCCACGTCAGCAGCATGCCCGAAATCATCTCGTTCGAACGGAACACATGGTGCAGATAGGCGCGCGAGTAGTTCTGGCAGGCGGGACAGGTGCAATTATCATCAATCGGGCGCGGATCGTCTTGGTGACGCGCGTTCTTGATGTTCAGAACGCCCATGCGGGTCCAGACCTGACCGGTACGGCCCGAGCGGGACGGCAACACGCAATCCATCATGTCCACACCGCGTTTTACAGCCCCCACGATGTCATCCGGTTTACCCACGCCCATCAGGTAACGCGGTTTGTCCGTTGGCAGGTATCCGGGCGCGAAGTCGAGACAGTCAAACATCGCCTCTTGCCCCTCGCCCACGGCCAAACCACCAATGGCATAGCCTTCAAAGCCAATATTCGTGAGTGCCTTGGCCGATTCCTCACGTAGATCGGCCTCAAGCCCGCCCTGCATAATTCCGAACAAGGCATATCCCGGACGGTCCCCGAACGCATCCCGCGACCGCTGCGCCCAGCGCATCGACAGGCGCATGCTTTCGGCAATCCGTTTGCGGTCGGCAGGCAGCGCGGGGCATTCATCAAAGCACATCACAATGTCCGACCCCAAAAGTTTCTGGATCTCCATCGAGCGCTCCGGCGTCAGCTCGTGCTTTGACCCGTCAATGTGCGATTTGAAGGTCACACCTTTCTCGGTCAGTTTTCGCAGACTTGCCAGTGACATAACCTGGAACCCGCCGCTGTCCGTTAGGATCGGCTTGTCCCAATTCATAAACTTGTGCAGCCCACCCAGCCGGTCAATCCGCTCGGCCGTTGGGCGCAGCATCAGATGATAAGTGTTGCCCAGCAGAATATCCGCCCCGGTTGCGGCAACGCTTTCGGGCATCATCGCCTTTACGGTGGCCGCTGTTCCTACGGGCATGAATGCTGGCGTACGGATCTCACCGCGCGGCGTATGGATAACTCCGGTACGCGCGCGCCCATCCGTTGCTTTCAGCGTATACGAGAACTTTGTCGTGCTTTGATCAGTCATGGCCGAGATGTGGCCCAACACGGCTCGAAAGCCAAGGGCTATTGTCAGATTGACTTACTCGTCTGGCGACGTTTCCCCGCCAACCCCGCGCGCAATTGCATCGACAATATTAGGATCCTTGGCCAACCGCTGCGCCAAACGCTCCAACCGACGGCTGGTCACCATCAGTTCGGTCATGATGACCGGATCAAGATGCGCCGCAAAGTCATAGGTGAAATCCTGAACCATTTGCGCCGCATCGGACAGCCGATCAATTCTGCTTTTACCGTCTTCCCTATCCGGGAAGCCCTCACTCTCCGCGGTCATGTCGCCACGCACCCCTTATAGATCCCCTCACCCTAAAAAAAGGGCACGACCCCAAGGGGGCCTTCCAGCTGAAAGTGCCTTGCGACTATGGCGAAACTTGGCCCCCACTTCGTCAATATAAAGCTGTAATTATGGTGCCGCTTCCCCGAGCCAAGTTCCGTTAATTGTCCGCATTTATCCCCTGTCTGTCATTGCCCCTCTGGACCTCGCGACACGAGAACCCTATATGTTCGCTCAGGATTAGAGCGAGACCAGAATGACCGATACAGCCGATACCCGGATTGAAGGGGAACCCCTGATCAAACCGTCCAGTGTAGAGCACCCGCTTTATGACGCGGTGGTTGAAGCCTGCCGTACGGTCTATGACCCGGAAATCCCGGTGAACATCTTCGATCTTGGCCTTGTCTACACGATCGAGATCAACGACCAGAACGAAGTTGACCTGATCATGACCCTGACCGCCCCCGGCTGCCCCGTTGCAGGTGACATGCCCGGCTGGTTGGTCGAAGCGATCGAGCCGGTCGCGGGCGTAAAGCAGGTGAATGTCGAACTGACATGGGAACCGCCCTGGGGCATGGAAATGATGTCCGACGAGGCGCGACTGGAACTGGGCTTCATGTAAGCCCCCACCCAGAGCATCTTCTGCCGACACAGATCGGCCTAGCGCAACCCAATCGGGTTGCGTTTTTCATTTCGCAACCCTTTTCTGGTGCAGGCAGCAATACGCAACCCTAAAAGATTGCTTTTCTGCATTCGCAACCTATTATGGTTGCACCATGAGCAAAACCCCAACGCATATCGCCGTCCTGACCGGAGACATCATCGGCTCGACCCAAATGTCGCCCGAGGACCTGGAACGCGCCTTCGACGCGCTGTCCGCCTCGGCCGAGGTTCAGGCTGAGTGGCACGGGGAAGACCTCCACTTCACCCGCCAACGCGGGGATGGATGGCAAGTACGGCTTGCCCGTCCCGAGTTGGCCTTGCGGTCCGCGCTGGCGTTCAGGGCCGCGCTACGCTGTGAGGGGAAAGAGTTTTCGACATTTATGGCGGTGGCGACGGGACCAGCAACGCCAATAATGCCAGGAATGGATCTGAATTGGGCGTCCGATGAGGCATTCATTGAAAGCGGTCGCCGTTTGGATCAAATCAAATCCAACCCACTCACCACCCAAATAGCCCACACTGACATCAAGGCACTCGGCGCGACATTCGTGCTAGCTGATCACATTTCGCAAAGCTGGACCCCGGCACAAGCCGCAGCCATACTACCTATGCTGGCTCTGGGAAACTCACCCAACTACTCGAAAGTTGCGCGCGCATTGGGCAAGTCACGGCAAGCGGTAACCAAAGCCCTTGAAGGTGCTGGCTATGATTCCATTTGGGTAGCCCTAGCCTATATCGAAAACGAAGAGGCCAAAGATGATTGAAACTTTCACAGCCCTCCTCTTCGCCCATGTTCTTGCTGATTTTGTCTTTCAAACCAACTGGATCACCGACAACAAGCGCCGCCCCCAAGTCCTGCTTCTGCACGTGCTGATCGTGCTTGTCACCGCACAGGCCGCGCTGGGCACCTACGATGCGCCCGAACTACTCGTCCTCGCTCTCGCCCACCTGATCATCGACGCGGTAAAATCGCACGGCTGGTTTCGGAAACTCTCGGGTTTTCTGTGGGATCAGGCCGCGCATCTTGTGACCATTGCGGTTGTTGCCTTCTACGCTCCCACTCTCTGGGGCACATGGTCCGACACCGCCCTGCCCCTTATGGCACTGGCGACCGGGGCAATCGTCGCCACCCGCGCGGGCGGCTTTGCCATCGGGCTTCTCATGCAGCCCCACACCATGCGCATCCGCAACAACGGGCTAAAGGGCGGCGGCTGGACCATTGGCATTTTGGAGCGCGGGCTGGTCTTTGTCCTGATCTTGGCCGACCTGCCCCTCGGCGTGGGCTTTCTGGTCGCCGCCAAATCCATCCTGCGCTTTGGCACCGCCAGCCGCGACCAGCGCACCGCCGAATATGTGATCATCGGCACTCTCGCGAGTTTCGGCTGGGCCATCCTTGCAGGTTTTGCCACCCAAGCCCTTCTTTCCCTTCTGCCCCCGCTTGAGATTGCCGCACTGCTTCCCTAAATTAGGGATAAGCGACAAGGATCACGTATATGTTCGGAATTCCCGGCAAATCACCCATCACCATGACACCAGCGGCCGAGGCTCAGATTGCCCGACTAATGGAGAAGGACGGCCACAAGGGCCTGCGCATTGGCGTCAAGAAAGGCGGCTGTGCAGGGATGGAATACACCATGGATTACGTGGACGAGGTCGAACCCCATGACGAGGTCGTCGAACAGGGCGATGCCCGCGTGATGATCGCGCCCATGGCACAGATGTTCCTGTTCGGAACCGAGATCGACTATGAGGTCTCGCTTCTGGAAAGCGGCTTCAAGTTCAACAACCCCAACGTGACCGAGGCTTGTGGCTGTGGCGAGTCGATCAAATTCGACGACACCCTCTCGGCCGCACCCACGGATCTGAACGCTCCGCCGAAATTCTAAGCACGCCAAAGCACCCGCATTTTCTTGCCCTAAATATCCCGGGGGAGCGCGTCGCGCGGGGGCAGCGCCCCTAGGCTCACAACGTGAGCCACCGAAAGGCTCAGCTTCCCGTCTGCGTCATCAAGTGCAGATAGGTCTCGTCAAACCGCTTTTTCATATGATCACCCGCCATGATCACCTGCCCGGAGCCGCGCGGGGCCACATTGGTGTCGTGGTTGGGGTTGAAGAACATCGGAACCGAAATCCGCTCGTCCCCTGACCCAATAACGCGGTGCAAGGTGGCCTTCACTCGGCCTTCGGTCCACATCTCCAGCATCTCGCCGAAATTGATCACGAAGTCCCCCAAGGGCGCATTGACCGGAAACCAGCTGCCATCCGCCCCCAACACCTCAAGCCCGGCCACACCGTCGGACGCCAGAAGCGTCACGCAGCCGTAATCCGAATGTGCGGCAATGCCGAAATCCCTGTCCCCTGCCCAATCCGGGCGTGGCGGATAGTAGTTCCCACGCAACAGCGCCATCGGACGGGTGAAGGCCGCGTCGAAATAGGTTTCATCCTCGCCAATCGCGGCGGCAATTCCACGCAGAACCCCCAGCGCAACGCCCAGCGCCTTGGCGTAATAGGCCTGAATAACCTCGCGAAAGCCCTCAAGCTCGGGCCATTGGTTATCTCCATAGACCGACAGGTTCAGCGCGCGCAGCGGGTCGTTGGCGGCCAGTTCAAAACCGCAATCAAAGACCTCTTTGAAATCGGGGTTGGCGTCGGGATCCACCTGCTCGCTGCCCGCAGCCCCCCAGCCGCGATTGGCCCCGGTCTTAGCCATATTCACGGCGTCCTTCACATCCTTGGGCTGATGGAAGAACGCGCGATACATCGCGATCGTCTTGGTCAGCTCATCTGTGCTGATCGCCGTGTTGTGCACGGTCAGAAAGCCCACCTCCAGCACACCGCGCAGAAGCTCGGCCATCGTGGCGGGATCGCGGGCGTCAATCAGGGCAGCGTCCAGTCTGGGGATCATCGGGGACCTCATGAATAAACTTGCCCGCTTCTACAGGACACGCCCCGTGGATCAACGGCAAAATAGCCGCAGGGCTTGACGCCCCGCGCGCCGCAATGGAAAACGGGCCAAACATGACAAGGGAGATCGACATGCGGCGCAAACTGGCAGCGGGCAATTGGAAAATGAACGGCCTGCAGGACAATCTGGCCGAGCTGGACGCGCTAGCGCAGGGTTACGGGGATGCCGATTGCGATATCCTGATCTGCCCCCCCGCGACGTTGATCCACCGCGCGGCCTCGGCCAGCGGCGAAAACGTCGCCATCGGCGGGCAGGATTGCCATCAGGCCGAGACCGGCGCACATACGGGCGATATCTCGGCCCAGATGCTGAAAGACGCAGGCGCGACTTATGTGATCCTTGGTCACTCGGAACGGCGCGAAGATCACCATGAAAGCGATGCCGACGTGCGCCTGAAAGCCCGCGCAGCGATCGACGCTGACCTGAAGGCTGTGATCTGCTGCGGTGAAAGCCTGGAAGAGCGCGAGGCGAACAACACGCTGGAGATCATCAGCGGGCAACTGGCGGGCTCGATCCCGGATCAGGTCACGGCCGAGAACTTGATTGTTGCCTACGAACCCATCTGGGCAATTGGCACCGGGAAAGTGCCCACGCTGGATCAGATCGGCGAAGTGCATGACTTCATCCGCGATCATCTGGTGCGCCGCTTTGGCGATGGCGTCGGCCTGTCGACCCGTATCCTCTATGGTGGTTCGGTGAAGCCCAGCAACGCGACCGAGATCTTCGGAGTCTCCAACGTAGACGGTGCGCTTGTGGGTGGGGCCAGCCTGAAAGCCGAGGATTTCGGCCAGATCATCACGGCCCTGTCCGCGTCCTGATCCGCGCCACACATTGCTTTCTGAAACCCCGGCCCTCGCGTCGGGGTTTTCGCATCTTGACAGACCGCCCCATATACTTAACATCGCAACTAAATATCGCAGGAGCCCCCGATGAATTACGATGATCTGGCCGACTGGCAAAAACGCGCTGCTGACTGGGCGCGCGATTACCACGCGGGCCTGCGTGACCGTCCGGTACGTCCCGATATTGCACCGGGTGAATTTCTGGCCAAGATCGAAGCCCCTGTTCCTGAAGCCCCCGAGGCGATGGAAACCATCTTCGACGACTTCACCCAGTTGGTGCCCGATGCCATGACCCACTGGCAACACCCGCGTTTCTTCGCCTATTTCCCGGCTAACGCGGCCCCTGCCTCGATGCTGGCCGAGCAGCTAGCCAACGCCATGTCCGCCCAAGCGATGTTGTGGCAGACCGCGCCCGCTGCCAATGAAATGGAGGATCTGGTGATCCGCTGGCTGCGCGACGGGATGTGCCTGCCGGAAGATTTCACCGGCACCATCCACGACAGCGCGACCACCGCCACGTTTTCCGCCGTGACGACCATGCGCGAGCTAGCGCTGGAGCATACCGGCATCACCAAGGGCCTGTCCGGCGCGCCGCAGCTGCGCATCTATGCCAGCGCACAAACCCACTCCAGCGTCGACAAGGCCGTGCGCCTGTCTGGCATTGGGCAAGACAATCTGGTGAAAGTGCCGACCATTCCCGGTCACCCCACATGGTCGATGGACCCGGACGCTCTGGATCGCCTAATCCGCGAGGACATCGCCGCTGGGCGCAAGCCTGCTGGCGTTGTGCTCTGCGTCGGCGGCACGTCCATCGGGGCGTGCGATGACATTGCGGCCTGCATCAAGGTGGCCCACGGCCATGGGCTGACCGTCCATGTGGATGCGGCATGGGCGGGATCTGCGATGATCTGCGAGGAATTCCGCGCCCTCTGGGCCGGGATCAAGGACGCCGACAGCATCATCTTCAACCCGCATAAATGGCTGGGGGCGCAATTCGATTGTGCCGTGCAATTCCTACGCGACCCCGGTCCTCAGATCGGGGCGATGGGACTGCGTCCGGAGTATCTGAAGACGCAAGGCGCGGACGAAATCGTGAACTACAACGAATGGACCCTGCCGCTTGGCCGCCGCTTCCGCGCGCTGAAAATTTGGTTCCTTTTGCGCGCCGAGGGCCTCTCTGGCCTGCGCGCCCGTATCCGCAACCACGTCGCGTGGGCGGGTGAGGCGTGCGACGCCATCGCCGCCCTGCCCGGCTTTGAAATCACGACGCCCCCGATCCTGTCGCTGTTCAGCTTCCGCTATCAGGACGACGCCAAAACCGCTGAGCTTCTGGAGCGTGTAAACCGTGACGGGCGCATCTATCTGACCCAGACACATCACGACGGACAATTCGTCATTCGCGTGTCTGTAGGACAGTTCACCTGCACGCGAGACGATGTGATGGCCATCCCTCAAGTTCTGTCCGAACTCACGCAAGATCTGTAAGGTCAGGAATTCTTTACATTTTTGTGAATATGCTCTATAGTATAGAGGCTGGTGTCACGGGCATCTGACATTTTATTGACCAAAGCCCGGCACACCCAAGCCTGTATCGCCCCTTATATTAGAGGCAAGCGAGAGAGGGTATTCACATGGATGATTTCCGTGAACATTTTCTGGGCCGCTACACTGAAAACCTGTCGGACAGCTGCAGCGCCCATCACACTGACACTCTGCCCAACCGGCACCATTTCGGGCAGCATTTCACCTTTCGCGAATATGTAGCTGATGGGGTTGTGCATGGGCTGGGCGTGATCGCCGCGTTGATCGGTTCGATCACCTTGATCCTGTGGGCAACTGGCGATGCGCCCATGGGGCATCTGCCGCCGCTCTTGGTCTATGGGATCGGGATGGTTGCAAGTTTTGGCCTTTCCGCCGCTTATAACATGACCCTACACAGCTCTGCCCGTTCCGTTCTTCGCCGCTTTGATCATGCGGCGATTTTTCTTTTTATCGCCGCTACCTATACGCCCATCGCTCTGATCGGGATCGGTGGCACCACGGGCGTGGCTTGGGCCGCGTTGATCTGGACCGTGGCGCTGTTTGGGATGACGCTGAAGCTTTTCTTCCTGTGTCGGTTCGAACGCACAGGTTTCATGTTGACCCTGATGCTGGGTTGGATGGGCGTCTTGATGATTGGCCCGCTTCTGGCCAGCGTCAGCCTTGGGGTGCTGGTCCTTCTGGTGATTGGCGGGTTCCTGTTCACCATCGGCACGCTGTTTCACCTGCGCGACCACTTGCCCTTCAACCGGGCGATCTGGCATGTGCATGTGCTTCTGGGCGCCGCAGCGCACTATGCTGCTGTGGTGATGGTGGCGTGGTCCTGAGCCGCTTTGCAAGGCCCCAAAGCATACAGAAAGCGTCACGTTGAATGACGCAAACGGGCTAGAATCCTCGGTCGGCGTCTTCAATAGTTAACCTGTGGAGGAACCTTATGGACCGGTTGGATTGGAAAATTTCGATCGTCGTGCGCACCATTGGCGCCGAACGCGGCCGTGCTGCGCGTGGTCGCCCCTGCTGATGTCATTTCCCAGAAATTGATAAGACAGCAGGAAGGACATCCCACATATGACAGCAAGAACTTCACGCCGCTCGGGTGGCCGTCAGGCCCGCCAAGCGCTTCGCGCAGCCCCGTTGGCCAAAGATTCGCGCCCCGTACGTGCAGGCCTTGAAGGCGGCGCCTATAAGCCTCTGACCCAAGCAGGCATGGAACGCATTCACCAAGCCGCACTGGACGCGTTAGAGCAAATCGGTCTGGCCGACGCCCCGCCGTCCGGCGTCGAAATCATGACCCGCGCAGGTGCCATTTTGGGCGACGACGGCCGCCTGCGGTTTCCCCGTGCCTTGGTCGAAGACATGCTGGCCAAGGCCGCGAAGAATATCACCCTGCATGGGCGCGATCCGCAGCATGACTTGAACCTATCGGGCAACCGAGTGCATTACGGCACCGCCGGGGCCGCAGTACATATGGTCGATGTCGACGGGCGCGAGTACCGTGACAGCACCGTGCAAGACCTGCATGACGCGGCCCGCATTGCGGATCAGTTGGACAACATCCACTTCCTGCAGCGCCCGATGGTGTGCCGCGACATTCCCGACAATCGCGAGATGGACCTGAATTCGATCTACGCCTGTGTGGCAGGGACGACCAAGCACATTGGCACCTCGTTCACCGAGCCGGATTTCGTTGATGACGGGATTGAGCTTCTGCACATGATGGCTGGCGGCGAAGACAAGTGGCGCGCGCGTCCTTTCGTGTCGAACTCGAACTGTTTTGTCGTACCGCCGATGAAGTTCGCCACCGAAAGCTGCGAAGTAATGGAGAAGGTCATCGCCGCGGGCATGCCGGTTCTGTTGTTGTCTGCAGGCATGGCCACCGCAACTGCTCCGCCTACGCTGGCAGGCACGATCGTTCAAGCCGTGGCAGAATGTCTGGCAGGGGTTGTCTATGTGAACGCGATCAAACCGGGGCATCCAGCGATCTTTGGCACCTGGCCCTTCGTGGTCGATCTGCGGTCTGGCGCGATGTCGGGCGGATCGGGCGAGCAGGCTTTGCTTGCCGCTGGGTGCGCGCAGATGCACCAGTTCTATGGTCTTCCCGGCGGTGCGGCCTCTGGTTTTTCGGACGCGAAGCTGCCTGACATGCAAGCCGGGTGGGAGCAGATGTGCTCGAACGTGATGGCGGGTCTTTCGGGGTTGAACATGGTGTACGAAGCCGCGGGCATGCACGCATCTCTGCTGGGCTTCTGCCATGAAAGCCTGATCATTGGAGATGACATCATCGGGCAGGCTTTGCGCTGCGTGCGCGGGATCGAAGTGACCGAGGATGCGTTGGACTTGGACCTGATGCGGTCTGTCTGTCTGGACGGTCCAGGGCATTATCTGGGCGCGGACCAAACGCTAAGCCTGATGCAGACGGAATATGCCTATCCTGCACTGGGGGACCGCACGTCGCCCAAGGAATGGGCCGAGGTCGGCAAACCTGATCTGGTACAGGCGGCCAAGGCGCGGAAAGAGGCCATTCTGGCCGAAACGTCGCGTGCGCATCTGGATCCGGTGGTGGATGCGGCGATCCGCGCGCGGTTCAACATCCACCTGCCGAAATAAGCACGGTCAGGACCGGGGGTTTTGCACCCCCGGACCCCCGCAGGATATTTTCAGCAAGAAAATGCGTTAGCTGGCCGCTTCGGCTTTTTCTTCGAGTTCCAGCCATTCTTCCTCGGCGGCGGCGAGTTTCTGTTGACGCTCGGCCAGACCTTCCGAGGCTTTCTTGAACTTCACCGGCTCCTTGGTGAATAGGTCCGGGTCCATCAGGAACTCTTCCAGTTTGGCGATCTCGGCCATCAGGCGGTCCATTTCGCCGGGTAGCGCTTCCAGCCGGTGTTTTTCGGTAAAACTGAGGCCGGAAGTGGTCTGCTTTTCCTTCGGCTTGTCTTTGTGGGCCGGTTTGGGCTTCTCAGACTTTTGTGCAGCCGGTGCATCAACGTCCTGACGTTGCGCGCGGTAGTCTGACCAGCCACCGGCATAGGCGGTGGCGATGCCGTCACCTTCCATCGCAATCGTGCGCTCGGCCACACGGTCCAGGAAGTCACGGTCGTGGCTGACGACCAGAACTGTCCCGTCAAAGCCCGAGATCAGTTCTTGCAACAGGTCGAGCGTTTCTACATCCAGATCGTTGGTCGGCTCATCAAGCACCAGAAGGTTCGATTGCCGCGCCATGATACGGGCGAGGATCAGGCGTGCTTTTTCGCCGCCGGACAGCGAGCGCACCGGCGCGCGGGCCTGTTCGTCCGAGAACAAGAATTCTTTCAGGTAGCCCACCACATGTTTCGGGTTGCCACGCACCATAACCTGATCGGATTTACCCGAGATGCTCATTTCTGGGTCCGAGGTCAGGTTCTCCCACAGGCTGGCGTTCTCATCCAACGTCGAACGATTTTGGTCAAAGACCGCCATCTCGAGCCCGGTGCCGTGCGAGACGCTGCCCGTGTCCGGTTCTTCCTGACCGGTCAGCATCTTCAGAAGCGTGGTTTTGCCCGCGCCGTTGGGGCCGACAAAGGCGATGGTTTCGCCACGCATGACGCGCAGATCGAACGGCTTCAGGATCACCTTGTCGCCGTAAATCTTTGAAATCCCCTTGGCCTCGATCACTTTGCGGCCAGATTTCGGGCCGGCCTCGAGCGCCATTTCGGCGGCGCCTTGCCGTTTGATCTGCGAGGCGCGTTCGTCTTTTAGGGCATACAATGCGCGCAGGCGACCTTGGTTGCGCTTGCGCCGGGCCGAGATGCCTTCGACGGCCCAGCGGGCCTCGGATTTAATCTTGCGGTTCAGCTTGTGGCGATTCAGGTCTTCCTCTTCCCAGACCTTGTCGCGCCATGCTTCGAAATGCTCGAAGCCTTTCTCTTGTCGGCGCACCTGCCCCCGGTCGACCCAGAGCGTCGCACGGGTGAGCGCGCGCAGGAAGGCGCGGTCGTGGCTGATCAGAACAAAGCCCGCGCGGGTCTGTTTCAGTTCGTTTTCCAGCCATTCGATGGCCTGGATGTCCAAGTGGTTGGTGGGTTCGTCCAGCAGCATCAGCTCGGGCGCTTCGGCCAGCAGTTTGGCCAGCGCAGCGCGGCGGCGTTCGCCCCCGGATGCGGTCGCGACCGGCGTGTCGAGCTTCATTTTCAGCCCTTCGGCGACACGCTCGACCAGATAATCATGTCCCGGCTCAAGGCCGGAGGCCGCGAACTCGCCCAGCGTTTCAAAGGCGGACAGGTCTGGGTGCTGGTCCATATAACCCACCGTGACGCCCGGTGACAGAACGCGGGTGCCCGTATCGGGTTCGACCATCCCAGCCATCATCTTCATCAAGGTCGACTTGCCCGAGCCGTTGCGCCCAACCAGCGCCACGCGGTCGCCGGGCTGCACCACAAGGTCCAGACCATCAAAGATAGGGTCACCGCCGAAAGTCAGGGCGATATCGTTCATCTGCAAAAGGGGTATACGTGCCATAGGGCCGGGTTACGGGCTTGCGCCTTTGGGGTCAAGCGGGCGCAGCAACCGCGCGCAAAAGTCGTGCCCGTGCTGGCGGGACCGAGGCGATCTCGACCCCGGTGAACACATGCAGCGTGTTCAGGTCATGATCCACCACCGCATGATCCGACACCCAGCCGCCCATCATAAGATAGGTACGCAGAAGCGGCGGCAGGCCCAGCATGGCGCGTTTGGCGTCAGGGGTGCGGCGCAGGCGTTGCGCAAAGCGAAACACCTTGGGGGCTTTGACACGCGGCAGCCAGCGTTTCGGGGCGATATGGCGGTCACGAAGCAGCGCGAACGTGTCCAGATAGCGTGCCTCGTCCGTGCCCTGAAACGACGAACAGCCGAACATCAGCCCGATGTTTTCCTGATCCACATAATGCGTCATCGCCCCCCATGCGACGCGCAGGATATCTGCGCCGTCTTGGGCGTCGGGATCAATGCAAAAGCGCCCCATCTCGATCATCGGGCTTGCGTAGTCGCGCAAGGCCGACAGCTCGTAGAACTGGGCGGAATAGCTGTCGCCAATTGACGCGCCGTCTGGGAAGGGCATCAGACGGAAACAGGCGACCAGTTTACCTGTAGCAACGTCTTCAACCAGCATATGACGGCAAATATCGTCATAGGGATCCGCATCCAACCCCTCGCCTCCGCGAAAGCACCGGTGGCGCAAGGTTTGGGCGGCCAGAATATCGGCCTGCGTTTCATTGAACCGCGCCCGAAAACGAGGTGTCGTCCCTTTCGGCATCTGGTGCCTCCGCTTTTTGCACGAACGCCTTCCCGTTCATATGCGCATGCGCCCTTCTGCCAACAAGATATGACAGGCAAGTGACGTGGCGAAAGCGAAAGCTGCGCGCCCTGCCCCAAAAATGAAAAAGGCGCCGGAGGTCCGACGCCAATTTGCAAGCTTTCAGGCAGGCTTAGCCGCCAAGCTGTTCTGCCACATTGATTCGGCCAAACGAACCGAAGAGCTGACGCAGGAAGCTAACGCCCTTGATGTTGCTTTCGGTCACACGACGCTCAAGCACGATGACCTGCCCGTCTTCCAGCCCGAAACGCTCGATATTCTCGACGCGCCCCTTGCTATCGAAGCTGATCGCCAGAACTTCGCGGTCGATCTCTTTCGGGGCGTTGTAAAGGTAGTGCTCGAAGCGTGAGCGAACGTAGTAAAACCCGCTGTCAGCCAGCAAACCCGAGGTCCCCGGCTTCCCGATTGCCTCGGTCACGGATTCGCGGGTGTCCTTTCCAACCACCAGAAGATCCACATCTTCTTGCACCGGCATATAGCCATGATTGCGGTAGGTCGCGGAACAGGCCGTCAAGGCGATGGCAAGCGTGATGGCGACAGCAACTTGGCCGACGCGTTTCACCCTATCCGAAAGATAAGACATATGCTCCCCTTGCGTTCTTCCCTTGCTTCTGGGTATCGGCTTATCTCAGGAATGGCTTTGGTTCAAGAAACGATACGGGTCTTGTATCCAGAGGTGAGGGTTCCCACCATATACCGCGCAACTCAATGTCAGGAGACACCGCCATGAGCACCGATACGCCCCAGTCCGGCCAAGACGCGCCCGTGTATCAGCACGTGTTGCGGGTGGCGGATCTGCCGACCAGTGTGGAAACCCCGTTCGAGCTGATCCCGACGGCGGCGGAATGCAAGGCGATTGCTGCGGATTTGGGCCTGCCTGCCCTGCGCAAGGTCCGGTTCAAGGGCACGTTGACCGCACGTGGCAAGAGGGACTGGCAGTTGAAAGCACAACTGGGCGCAACCGTGGTTCAAGAGTGTGTCGTGACGCTGGATCCCGTCACCACGCGGATCGAGGAACCCGTCAGCCGCCGCTGGGTGCGCGACCTGCCCGAGCTTGAGGCCGGGGACGAGGTCGAGATGCCGGATGACGAAACGCTAGAACAGCTTGGGCCCGAGATTGATCTGGGCGAGGTGATGACCGAATCCCTTGCGCTAGCTTTGCCGCTGTTTCCGCGTGCCAATGGGGCCGAACTGGATCAAACCAACTTTGCCGCTCCGGGCGTTGCCCCGATGCGCGATGAGGACGCCAGACCTTTTGCAGGTCTGTCGGCCCTGCGTGATCAACTGGCAGGCAAAAGCGACTCGGACGACGACGCCAAATAGGCCAAACTTGGGCGCATCGCGCGAAAACACCCCCGAAAAACCGACGTTTTCGGGGGAATCGGCGCAATCTTCACTTGCAAGAAAGAAGAATCCCAGTATTTTCCCGGCTTCTTCCACAAGATGGGTTGGACAGCGCCCCGCAAACAGCGTATGAGGCGCCAGACTCAGACACGAGGATAAGCAGGCTTCCCCGAAGCCTAAAGAATTCACCGGGCCATGTGCCCCCAAAATCAAAGGTTGAGACCATGGCCGTCCAACAGAACAAAGTATCCAAGTCGCGCCGCAACAATCGCCGCGCACATGACGCACTGGTTGCTGCGAACCCGAACGAATGTTCGAACTGCGGCGAGCTGAAGCGCCCCCACCACGTGTGCCCGTCCTGCGGTCACTATGACGACCGTGAAGTTGTTGCCATGGCCGACGAAATCGACCTGGACGACGAGGACGCGGCGTAAGGCACTTGCCCCGCGCGGGTGAGCATGTCAGAAAATCCCCGAGCATGGGATAAAGAATGACAATGAACGCCCCCAAACGCACAATCGTATCGGTCGACGCCATGGGCGGAGATCTTGGACCGGCAGCCGTGGTTGCCGGTCTTGCGCTGTCTGCTGATAAGAACCCGAACATCGGGTTCATTCTGCATGGCAACAAACCCGAACTTGAAAAGCTGGTCGCCCGGACAAAAGATCTGGCCGAGGTCTGTGACATTCGCCACGCCGACGAGGTCGTGACGATGGACGCCAAGCCCAGCTTTGTGATGCGCAATGGTCAGAACACCTCGATGTGGTCGACCATTGACGCGGTGCGCAACGGCGAGGCCGACGTGGCCGTCAGCTGCGGCAACACCGGCGCCTTGATGCTTCTGTCGATGGTGCGTCTGCGCAAGCTGCCCGGCGTCAACCGCCCTGCCATTGCCTGCCTCTGGCCCTCGCGCAATCCGGCGGGCTTCAACGTGATGCTGGATGTGGGCGCGGATATCCGGGCCGATGACACCGACCTTCTGCAATATGCCATGATGGGCGCATCCTATGCCCGCAACGGGCTTGGTCTTGAACGTCCCCGCGTTGGCCTTCTGAATGTTGGCACCGAAGAACACAAAGGTCGGGCTGAACTGAAAAGCGCAAATGAGCTGATCGCAGAGGCCGCGGATCGTGCCAATATCGATTATGTTGGCTTTATCGAAGGCGGCGATATCCCCTCGGACCGCGTGGATGTGATTGTCACCGATGGCTTCACCGGCAACGTCGCCCTGAAAACCGCCGAGGGCACGGCCAGCCTTGTCTCGGGCCTGTTGCGCGACGCATTCAATGCGACGATTTTGTCGAAGATCTCGGCGCTGTTGTCGCTGACCGCGCTACGACGCCTCAGCAAACGCGTGGACCCCCGCCGCAACAATGGCGGTGTGTTCCTTGGCCTGAACGGCACCGTGGTCAAAAGTCACGGATCGGCTGATGCGACAGGCATGTCAGCCGCCGTGAAATTGGCCTTCCGCTTGGCCGAAAGCGGCTTCAATCAGAAGCTTGCGGCCCGGGTTGCATCCGCCGGCACGCCAAGCCAAGATCAAAAAACACAAAAACCGGAAGGTGAGCAGCCAGAATGACACTTCGCGCCGTGGTCAAAGGCGTCGGGCACTATCTGCCCGAACGCGTGGTTCCGAACTCGTATTTCGAAGACATCGTAGACACATCGGACGAATGGATTCGCACCCGGTCGGGGATCGAGCGCCGCCATTTTGCTGCGGAAGACGAAACGACCTCGAAAATGGGCGCAAACGCTGCGCGTATGGCCCTTGCTGATGCAGGGCTGGAACCTGATGACATTGACGCCATCGTGCTGGCGACCTCGACCGCCGACCTGACCTTTCCGTCAGCGGCCACGATGGTGCAGAACGAACTGGGCATGACGCGCGGTTTTGCTTTTGACGTGCAGGCTGTCTGCGCAGGCTTTGTGTTTGCCCTGACCAACGCCAACGCCCTGATCCTATCCGGGCAGGCCAAACGCGTGCTGGTTATCGGCGCCGAGACTTTCTCGCGCATTCTGGACATGCAAGACCGCGCCACCTGTGTGCTATTCGGCGACGGCGCGGGTGCGCTGGTGCTGGAAGCCGAAGAGGGGGCCGGAGAAAACACCGATCGCGGCATCCTGTCTGCGGACCTGAATTCCGACGGACGCCTACGCGAGATGCTCTATGTGGACGGCGGCGTGTCGACCACGCAGACCTCGGGCCACCTGCGCATGCAGGGCAATCCGCTATTCCGTCAAGCGGTTGGCAAACTGGCCCAGACCGCAGAAACGGCTTTGTCCAAAGTGGGCCTGACTGACGACGACGTGAACTGGATCGTGCCCCATCAGGCCAATATCCGCATCATCCAAGGCACCGCCAAAAAGTTGGGCGTCTCGATGGACCGCGTTGTGGTTACTGTACAGGATCACGGCAACACCTCTGCCGCATCGATCCCGCTGGCCATGTCGGTGGCGCGCGCCGAAGGCAAGATCAAAGACGGTGATCTTGTGGTCGCCGAAGCCATTGGCGGTGGTCTTGCCTGGGGTGCTGTGGTTCTGCGCTGGTAACAGCTCAGCCGCACGCATTCCGCCCCCCCAGAGCAGCCATTTCCCCCAAAATTGCGCAGGCAAGCTTCTGCTTTCGCAAGCCATTGATATTGACTCGGAATTTCAAAAATTCCATGCTCCAATCCAATATCTGATCATGCCCGGTGCCCTTGCACCGATAAAAAGGGCAATAAAAAGCATTCAGGGGGACAATATGAGTGAAAAGACTTTGACCCGCATGGACCTAAGCGAGTCCGTGTTTCGTGAGGTCGGCCTGTCGCGCAACGAAAGCGCGCAACTGGTTGAAAACGTCTTGAACCACATCTCGGACGCGTTGGTGTCTGGCCAAAGCGTCAAAATCTCATCGTTTGGAACATTCTCGGTCCGTGACAAAGCAGCCCGCGTCGGCCGCAATCCAAAGACCGGGGAAGAAGTGCCGATCCTGCCACGGCGCGTCTTGACCTTCCGCCCGTCGCATCTGATGAAAGATCGCGTTGCGGATGGAAACAAACGCTGATCAGGGTACCTGAAGGCAACCTGTAGCAACCAGAAGCCACGGATTAGAAGGCAGGCACAATCATGGACAAGAAGTCTCCGGACGCGTTTCGCACCATCAGCGAAGTGGCCGATTGGTTGGGTGTGCCCACACATGTTCTGCGGTTCTGGGAAAGCCGGTTTACCCAAGTCAAACCCGTCAAACGCGCCGGAGGGCGGCGATATTATCGCCCTGCGGATATGGAGCTTTTGGGGGGCATTCGGAAGCTTCTGCACGAAGACGGCATGACCATTCGTGGCGTGCAAAAACTGCTGCGCGAAAAAGGTGTGAAGCATGTGGCGGCCATGTCGCCCCCACTGGACAGCAACGAGATGCGCAGCTCGGACGGATCGAATGTTGTCCCGCTGACACCGCCATCAAAGACCGCCGAGGACTCGGTTCAGGCCGAGCCGCAGATCGATCGTCAAACTCCCGCCGACGACGCCCCGATGGCCGCACCGGATGACGCAGCACCAGTTGACGAAACGCCACCGACTTTGACCGACACTTCGGATGACGCGCCTGAGATCGAAGCCGTGCCTGAAGAAACAGCCGAAGACGGCCCATCGGAACCGGATCTGTTCGCCGCCGAATTCCTACAGATCGCTGAAAAGATTGAAGAAACAGAACCGGAACCTTCTGCGCCCGAACACCATGTCGAACCGACCGAGCTGGACGCCGACATCGCCGCATCGCATCCTGACGAGGACACCCTGACCTCTGTCGAGGACGAGGTGACATTCACTGACGACGACACAGCCGTGCCAGAGGTCGCCCAGCCTGTAGAACAAGACCCGGTGGCAGAGCCTGATCCCGCCCCCGAAGCCCCTGCCCCCATCGACATCTCGCATGTTGCGTCTGACGTCTCAGACGACGCCTTCACAACCGCGCCGGATGTTCTGACCAGCGAACGCCTGCGGGCGCTCCGGGCCGCAGGCAAGCCGCTGCCAGAAGATGCCCTGCGCAGCCTGACCGCACGGCTGTCCGATCTGGCAAGCCGCATGGCCCCTGCCCCGTCTGACAATGGGCAGGCAGAATGACCCTGCAAAAGGCTTGGGCAACGTCTTTGGAAAGAATGCGCATTTTCCGCTCTTTTCCCGCTTGCCCTGCCCGTGAAAATCACTATGTAAGGGCCTCAGTCGGGCTATGGCGCAGCCTGGTAGCGCGTCCGTCTGGGGGACGGAAGGTCGCAGGTTCGAGTCCTGCTAGCCCGACCAATTCAAAAAACGCCCGCCCGGCTTTCGGGCGGGTGTTTTTGTATGGACCAGGCCCCTTTACGGCCTACGGCGAAGGAGGAACGCCATGAAATCCGGAGTACTTGCCGATCATCAGATCCGGCAGATGATCACGGAAGGCGGTATTTCCGCATCCTCGCCCATCCTGAACGAACAGATCCAGCCCGCCTCGCTTGACCTGCGTCTGGGCGAAATCGCCTATCGCGTACGCGCGTCCTTCCTGCCCGGCAAAGATGCGACTGTCGCTGATCGCCTGTCGGAACTGACCATGCACGAGCTGTCGCTGACTGGCGGCGCCGTGCTGGAAAAAGGCTGCGTCTATGTGATTCCCCTGATGGAGCGGCTGAACCTGCCCGAGGGCATGACAGCCGCCGCCAGCGCCAAAAGCTCGATTGGACGGGTCGACCTAATGACCCGCGTGATCACCGATCAGGGGATCGAATTTGACCGCGTGCCCGAAGGCTATGACGGTCCGCTATATGCCGAGCTTTGCCCGCAAAGTTTCTCGGTCGTCGCCCAGCCCGGGCAGCTGTTGAACCAGATCATCTTCCGGCAGGGCAAAACGATTCTGTCCGATGATGAACTGCGCGATGTCCACGCCCGCAGCCCCATCGTCTCGGGCGAGCCGGTGATTTCCGACGGGCTTGGCTTTTCGGTCGATCTGAAACCCGCTGACGGCGATCTGGTTGGCTATCGCGCCAAGCGCCACACCGGTGTCGTGGACCTGTCGAAGCTGGCCCATTACGACCCGGCCGAGTACTGGGAAGAGGTCCGCACCACCGAGGGCCGTATCATCCTGGATCCCGGCGCGTTCTATATCCTTGTCAGCCGCGAGGCGATCGCCATCCCGCCCGATTGCGCCGCCGAAATGGCCCCCTATCTGGCGATGGTCGGCGAATTCCGCGTGCACTATGCGGGCTTCTTTGACCCCGGCTTTGGCTATGACGCAGCCGGAGGGTCAGGCTCACGCGGGGTGTTGGAAGTGCGCTGCCACGAGGCCCCGTTCGTTTTGGAACACGGACAGGTCGTGGGCCGCTTGGTCTATGAAAAGATGAGCGAAATTCCCGAAGCGCTTTATGGTGTCGACATCAAGTCGAATTATCAGGGTCAGGGGCTGAAGCTGTCAAAGCACTTTAAGTAGCTGCAGGTTCCGCGTGATGCGCGGGCTAGGCAACGCGCCAGTTAAAACAACCGCTTTCCAATCCGCATGGTCTTGCGTCCGCGCTTGGCAAGATCGCGTGCTTTCTGCGCTTCCTTTTGTTGTTCCGGGGTCATATCTTCGACCTGCCGACCTTTCCGCGCGGCAATGTCGATCCCGGTGTTCACACCTTTGTTGATCAGACGGCGCGTCACCATGCGGATGACCATGTTGATCAGCTGATTGGCATTCATAGTGTTAATCCTCGAACAGTTCGGACTGGCCTTCAGGGCTTTCATCCTCGTCATCGCTGTTGGGGCCGGGCATCGCACCGGGGGGCGGGCGGCTTTCCAAAAGCCCGGCCGAACGCAGCTCTTTCAGCCCCGGCAGGTCGCGTGCGCTTTCCAGACCGAAGTGATCCAGAAAGCCCGGCGTGACCACGAAGGTCACAGGGCGGCCCGGCGTCATGCGGCGGCGGCCAAAGCGGATCCATTCCATCTCGATTAGCTGGTCGATCGTGCCGCGACTAACCGAGACACCGCGGATCTCTTCGATCTCGGTACGTGTAACCGGTTGATGATAGGCGATAATTGCCAAGGTCTCGATCGCGGCACGTGACAGTTTACGCTGCTCGACCGTTTCCTTTTGCATCAGATAGCCAAGGTCGGGTGCCGTGCGGATTGCCCAGGCGTCGCCGACTTTGACAACGGATACGCCGCGCCCTTCATAGCGCTTGCGCAGATGGACCAATGCCTCGGCAGCGTCGCAGCCGTGGGGCATCCGCTCTTCCAGTTCTTTCACGCTGACGGCCTCGGTGGACGCAAAGAGGATAGCCTCGACCATCCGTTCCTGTTCACCCATGGGCGGGGCCTCGAACAGGCTTTCCTCGCGCGCGTCTTGCCCTTCACTGGGCGTGTCACTGATCACATCATCCGTCATGCGTTTTCCTGCGGATTTGAATGGGCGAGAACGTGTCGCCCTGTCTAAGTTCAAGCTCGCCCCGCTTGGCCATTTCCAACGTGGCGGCGAAATTTGCGGCCATGGCCGAACGGCGTTTGGCGGGCTCTACTTCCCACCCTTCGGGCAGGTACGAGGTCAGCTCGGTCCAGTCGCCCGCATAGTTGATCAGCCCGCGCATCCGATCCAGCGCCTGCTCCATCGTCATCACCGCGTCGCGGTCCATGACGAATGGCCGGAACTCGTCCTTGGTACGGATCCGGGCGTAGCCCTGCATTAGATCGAGAAGCGTGGCGGTATAGGTCACACGTCGTACGCGGGTCACATCCTCGGGCACGCCGCGGGCAAAGAAATCACGCCCCAACTGGTCGCGCGCCATCAGCTTGGCGGCGGCGTCGCGCATCCCCTGAAGGCGCTCCAGCTGGAAAGCGAGGTGAGCGGCGAGTTCCTCGCCTGACGGACCCTCTTCGGAGGGATCGGGGGGCAACAGCAGACGCGATTTCAAAAAGGCCAGCCACGCCGCCATCACAAGATAGTCGGCGGCCAGTTCGATCCGCAGATGCCGCGCCCGTTCCACGAAAGCCAGATATTGCACGGACAGTTCCAGGACCGAAATTTTACGCAGATCCACCTTTTGGGTGCGCGACAACGTCAGAAGAAGATCGAGCGGGCCTTCAAATCCCTCGACATCAACAATCAGCGCCTCGGCGGCCAACCGCTCGGACACTGACATTGCATCTTCTTGAAACTCTTCAGTCTCGCTCATCACCTGCCTGTGGTACTGTCTCACCAGTCATCAGGCTTTGAAATTCAGCGTCCAAGGCTTCAATGTCAATGGGAACGGGCGGTTTGCGCCACGAAAGCGCGGTTTGGGCACGTGAAAGCGCCTCTCCGGACAGATCTCCACAGGCATCCGCGACCTCTTCCATCTGCTCAAGCACGCCATTGCAGTGCAAGATGATGTCACAACCCGCCCGAAGCGCAGCGCGGGATCGCACCGACAAAGCACCTGACAAAGCTTTCATCGAGATGTCGTCAGTCATCAGAAGCCCGCCAAAGCCGATCTTACCCCGGATCAGCGCGATCATTTCGGGGCTTTGGGTGGCGGGCTGATCGGGGTCGATGTCTTCAAAGACGATGTGGGCGGACATGCCCAAGGGCAGCCCGGCCAGTGGCTCGAACGCCATGAAATCGGTCCAGCCAAGCTCTTTCGCCTTGGTCTTCACGCGCGGAAGCTCCAGATGCGTGTCCAGCGTGGAGCGGCCATGACCGGGGATGTGCTTGACCACCGGCAGCACACCGCCATCCAGCAAGGCCTGCGCCACGCTGGCGGCACGTTCGGCCACCTTGACCACGTCCTCGCCATAGCAGCGGTTTTGCAGGATCGGGTGGGTCTCGGCGGTGGCGATGTCGGCTAGGGGTGCGCAGTTGCCGTCGATGCCAACTGACAACAGCTCGTCCGCGATCAGGCGATAGCGAATATACAGGCTACGCACCGATGCTTTGGGATTCAGCTTGACCTGATCCAAGGCGGGCAGCCACTCACGCCAGTAAGGTGCGCCCATGCGGGCGACGCGCCCCCCTTCCTGATCAATAAAAACGGGCGCGTCCCGCCCGACGGCGCCGCGCAATTCGCTGGTCAGCGCACGCAATTGGTCTGGTGTGTCGACGTTTCGCGCGAACAAGATAAAGCCCCAAGGCTGTGCCCGTTCAAAAAAATCACGTTCAGCCCGCGAAAGCGTGGTGCCTTCGCAGCCCAGGATATATGCGCCAACGCGGGACATGGTTACCGGGTCACAACCGGGATGCAGGCGGCCTTAGAGGCCATCAGCACCGAACAGAACCGGCGCGAGTCCGCCAGATCGGCAAAGCCCATCGCACGCAGGCGATAGAAGGTTTTGCCACCGGTCTGGGCTTTCTCGATCACACGGGTTTTGCCGCCCATGTAGTCCTCGAACCGGGCCGAGAGCACATCCCACTGTTCACGGGCAACTTCGGCGCTGTCAAAGGCACCCAGTTGCACAAGACGCGTGCCCGGGGCGAGGGTCGCGGGATCGATCTCTTTCGCGACTGCGGGGGCAGACGGCGCCGGGGCCGCGACCTTTGTGTTAAGATCCGCAGGCCGGACGACCGGGCGCAGCGATGTGCTGACACCGGGGATCGAGGCCGGGATGATATTCACGCTTGGCGTCGCCAATTCTTCTACTGCGGGCGTCGAGGGCTTCGGAAGCACGGTCGCCGCAAGCGAGGCAATGACCTCGGTCGGCTCAACGTCAGTCTCACCACCCAGCAATGGGCTGTCTGCTGCGATCTGCTCGGCAATGGCCAGTGCGGCGGCAACCGGATCCACATCCGCTGCTGTCTCGGTCACGTAAGCCTGAATTGCAGCAGCGGGAAGGGACAGGTCCGTATCGGCGCGGGCGACCTCGGCCACGGACGCATCTTCGTCCGTCAGCGAGGCGGGCTCGGGCGCCAGAACAAGACGATCAGCAGGGGCCGAGGCCTCGCCTTCCGCCTGCACGGCGTTCACAGCCAGACCCTGATGGTCCGCCGACTGTCCGCCGGGATTTTCGGGCTGCACGCGCATCGGGCCTTCCAACGCACGCACGACCGGAATGCCGGTCACATCGCGCACGGCCAGCTTGTAGCCCCAGACGCCAAGACCCACGATCAGCGCCAACGACACAGCGGCACCAGCATAGTTCAAAAGCCCGCCAGCCCCGCCACCTCGCGGTGCGGTCGGTTCAGCAGGTTGGGCATAGTATCCCTGATCCGCATAGGGTGCGTCCTGATAGCCCGCATAATCGGCCTGCATTGGCGCCGGTTGCACCTCTGGGCCACCATGGGCCGGATGCACATAGGCAGACGCGCCTGCCGATGCAGAACGCATCACAGGTTCAGGGCGATGCCCATAGTCGGGATGATTTTGATACGCCGGATGCGGGGCGCCATGCCCCCAATTTGCTTCTGCCATCTTGCCTCACACCCGGTATCTCCAGGGGCTTGGCCTTTATGGCTCTTTCCACACCCTGCACCGGTCAAACTGCTCTACTCGCACTCGACCGGGGCGCATTTTGTCAGCGCATTTCCTCGGCCGGAGTGACGCCCAAAATACCCAATCCGGACGAAATGACAACGGCGACTGCGCGCGGCAGGGCAATTTTTGCCGCCGATGAGTCATTATTGCCATCTTGCAGGAAGCGCAGCTCGGGTTTGTCATTGCCGCGGTTCCACAGCGCGTGGAATTCCGAGGCCAGCTCGTACAGATAGAATGCAATCCGATGCGGTTCGTGGGTACGTGCAGCGATCTCGACCAGACGCGGCCATTCGGCCAGTTTCTTGGCCACGGCCAGCTCGGCCTCGTCCTGCAGGTTCGGCGTGTCAGACAGGGTCACGCCCTGCTCTTCCGCCTTACGCAGAACCGAGCGTACCCGCGCATGGGCGTATTGCACATAGAAGACCGGGTTGTCCTTGGACTGCTCTAGCACCTTGTCAAAATCGAAATCCAGCGGCGCGTCGTTCTTGCGCGTCAGCATTACGAAACGGGTCACGTCCGAGCCCACCTGCTCGACCACATCGCGCAGGGTGACAAAGTTGCCCGCCCGCTTGGACATCTTGAACGGCTCGCCATTCTTCCACAGCTTCACCAACTGGGTCAGTTTGACGTCTAGCGGTACTTTGCCATCAGACAGTGCCGAAACCGCCGCCTTCATCCGCTTCACATAGCCACCGTGGTCGGCACCAAAGACGTCGATCAACGCGTCAAAGCCACGCTCGACCTTATCGAAATGGTACGCAATGTCCGGCGCAAAATAGGTCCAACTGCCATCCGATTTCTTCACCGGACGATCGACGTCATCACCATGCTCGGTCGACTTGAATAGGGTCTGCTCGCGCGGTTCCCAATCCTCGGGCTTTTTGCCCTTAGGCGGCTCCAGCACGCCTTCATAGATCAGGCCCTTGTTCTGCAGCGTCTCCAGCGCGCCCTCAATCCGGCCGGTACCGTACAAAGATTTTTCCGAGAAGAAGACATCCATCTTCACGCCCAGCTGCGCCAGATCTTCGCGGATCAGGTCCATCATGGCTTCGGTGGCGAACTCCCGGATTTCAACCAGCCAGTCAGCTTCAGGCTTGCCCACATAGGCATCGCCCACCTTGCCCTTCAGCGCCTCGCCCACCGGCACCAGATAGTCGCCGGGATATGTGCCGTCTTCGAAGGCAACTTCTTGGCCGTGCGCCTCCAGATACCGCAGGTAAACCGAGCGGGCTAGCACATCGACCTGCGCGCCACCATCGTTGATATAGTATTCGCGGGTCACGTCGTAGCCGGCAAAGTCCAACAGGCTTGCCAGCGCGTCCCCAAAGACCGCGCCGCGTGTGTGACCCACATGCAGCGGACCTGTCGGGTTGGCCGAGACATATTCCACGTTGGTTTTCTGCCCAGCCCCCATGGTCGAGCGGCCATAATTCACATCCGCCAGAACACCTGCAACCAGTCCAGTCCAAACGGGCGCCGCCAGACGCAGGTTCAGGAACCCGGGCCCAGCCACTTCGGCCACGTCAATGCGCGCGTCCTCGGCCAGCTTACCTGCCAGAACCTCCGCAATGTCACGCGGCTTCATCTTGGCGGGCTTGGCCAGAACCATCGCCGCGTTCGTTGCCATATCGCCATGCGCCGCATCGCGCGGGGGTTCGACCGCCACATTGTCAAAGCTCAGCCCCTCGGGCAAAGCGCCGTCGCTGACCATCTGGGTCAGGGCATCAATCACAAGCGCGCGAATATCGGCAAACAGGTTCATCGGTCTGGTCCTTTTCTCTCAGGCGCACTCCTAAAGCGTTTCGGCATACTATTGAAACCCAATAGTATGGCGAAACGCCCGGACCTTACCAATCTCGAGGGCGTTTCGAAATCAAGCTGTGAGCCAACTTGATCCCGAAACGCTTTAGCACCCCGGCCCCAAAGGTCAAGCGATGCGAGGGCAGAACCCGCCTCCCGCGCATTTTCTTGTCACAAATATCCTGGGGTTCGAAGGCTTCCCGGAAACTGTCCGGGGGACAGTTTCGCCTGAGAACGGGCGGAGCCCATTGGCCCAAGGCCAAGAGGGGCAAAGCCCCTACCCACCCAGCCCCAATCGCGCATGCTCCTGCAGGGCGAAGCGATCCGTCATCCCGGCGATGTAGTCCGACACCAAGCGTGCCAAGGCAGTCTCGCCCTCCGCCGCTTCAATCTCGCGACACCAGTCGTCAGGCAGCTCCATCGGATGCGCCATGAAATGTCCGAACAGGTTGTCCACCACGGCAGTAACACGGGTGCGCATCTCAACCACGGATGGCGCGCGGTACATGCGGGTGAACAGGAATTTGCGGATCACTTTCAGATCGGACCACAAGGCAGGCGAGAAACGGATGACCGCGTGATCCAGCGCGCGAATATCTTCGACGGATTGCGGGTTCGCCGCTTTCAACAAGGCCTGCGAGGTGCCCAGCACATCCTCGACCATCACGCCGAAAACACGACGCAGCGCCTCGTGCCGTCGACGGCCCGCATCCAGGCCGGGATAGAGCCCATCCACTTCAGCAATCGCAGCGCCCACGATGGGCAGCGCGGCGATTTCCTCCATCGTGAACAGCCCCGCGCGCAACCCGTCATGCAAATCGTGATTGTTGTAGGCGATGTCGTCGGCCAGCGCGGCAACTTGCGCCTCGGCGCCTGCATGGGTGGACAGCTCCAGATCATGCTTGGCGTTATACTCGGCCAGCGCATAGGGAAGATCGCCAGTCACCGGGCCATTGTGCTTGGCAATCCCTTCCAGCGTCTCCCATGTCAGATTCAGCCCGTCCCACTTGGCATAGTGCCGCTCAAGCGAGGTCACGATTTTCAGCGCCTGCGCGTTGTGGTCGAACCCGCCAAAGGGGGTCATCAACTCGTCCAGCTTGTCCTCGCCCGTATGCCCAAAGGGCGTGTGGCCAAGGTCATGGGCAAGCGCGACAGCTTCAGTCAGATGAGAGTTCAGCCCCAGCGCGCCCGCGATCGTCCGCGCCACCTGTGCCACTTCGATGGAATGTGTCAGTCGCGTACGGAAGTAATCGCCCTCGTGCTCCACAAACACCTGCGTCTTATGCTTCAGCCGACGAAAGCCCGAGGAATGGATGATCCGGTCGCGATCCCGTTGATACGGCTCGCGAAATTCGCTTTCCCCTTCCGGGTACAGTCGCCCCTGGCTGCCACCGGGATGGGTTGCAAAGCTGGCAAGCATGGCTGCCCCTTTCCGCCTGTCATTTCCGGCCCCTCGCGGATGTCCCGTCCGCATGTGCCTGTCCGGGGCGTCTTGTCGCGCCCGTCAGGCCAACCTATATTGCGTTTTGCGTGAACATGAAACGGATTTCCCGATGGACCTGACCCTGCCCCCAAAAGTCACTGACCGAGCTTTCGCCCGCCTGTCCGAGATCGGCGCAAGCGCGCAAGGCAAAGCGCTGCGCGTGGCTGTCGAAGGCGGCGGCTGTTCGGGTTTTCAATACGAAATCTCGCTGGATGATCCGGCCGAGGGTGATCTTGTACTGACTGGAGGTGGTGAGCAAGTCGTGGTCGATGAGGTCTCTCTACCGTTTTTGGCCGACGCCGTGATCGACTTTACCGAAGAACTGATCGGCGCGCGCTTCGTGATCGACAACCCGAACGCCACGGCCTCTTGCGGCTGCGGCACCTCGTTCTCGATCTAAGGTGTCACGCCGCCATCAGCTCGGCCCCCAACGCCAACGCATCTAGCGCCTCGTCTGCCGCAATCTGCCAAGCATGGGCGAAATCGCCCTGCCAAGAGCTGCCCATCTGGCGTTTCAGAGTGCCGATCAGCGTGTTGGCCAGCACCTCGGCATAGTCGATGCCCAACCCGCGCATAGCCATCCTGAAACCGATCAGGCGCAGCCCTGCGATCAACGTGACTTCGCTCCCAGCAAAGCACGTCATCAGACGATAGAGCACCCGCACCTGTTCAGCGTGATCGTCGATATTACCGGGAAAGAGCACCTTCAGTTCGGGCCCACGTTGAAACAGAAGCGGGAAGAACGCACGGGCAAAGCCCTCTTCCTGACCGACCAAAAGGTCCAGACAATGTTGGCACTGCGCCCGCGTTTGGTGATCCATCGCCGTGATCCCTCTTATGGTGCTTCAGATTTGCCTCAAACTTGACGGATCTCGGTTAACAATCTCTGACTGCAATCACAGAAAATCGTCACCCCGCGCATTTTTCTTCCCCCCATCGGGCGAACACGCTAGGACCCGCGCATGAAAACGGAATGGCATACGATCATCATTGGCGCAGGCGCGGCAGGGCTGTTTGCCGCGCCCTATGCGGCCCAAGCAGGCGCCACGCTGGTCATCGACCACGCCAAGAAACCCGGCGAGAAGATCCGCATTTCCGGCGGTGGGCGCTGCAACTTCACCAATATGTATGCCGAGCCGAAGAATTTCGTGGGTCAGAACCCGCATTTCCACAAATCGGCGCTGGCCCGGTTCAGCCAGTGGGACTTTGTCGAACTGGTCGATCAGGCGGGGATTGCGTGGCACGAGAAAACGCTGGGGCAGCTCTTTTGCGACGGGAAGTCCACGCAGATTGTTCAGATGCTGACAGACTGGCTGTACAAGGCCGGGGCAGAACTGGCGCTGAACACTTCGGTCAGCGCGGTCGCAAAGACCGAAGGCGGTTTCCAGCTTGAAACGTCGCAGGGCCTGCTTACCTGCCAAAACCTGATCATCGCGACCGGCGGCAAGTCGATCCCCAAGATGGGCGCGACAGGCTTTGCCTATGATATTGCACGGCAATTCGGCCACCAGATCATCGAGACAAGCGCAGGGCTTGTCCCCTTCACCTTCCCCGACGGGCGGTTCGCCGCGCTATCCGGCGTGTCCCTGCCTGTGCGCGTCTGGAACGACCGTGCCAGCTTTGAAGAGGCGCTGTTGTTCACCCACCGCGGCCTCTCTGGCCCCGCGATCCTACAGATCTCCTCCTATTGGCAACCGGGAGAACCCGTGCATATCGACCTGACCCACGGGCTGAACCTGCGCGAGGCGCTCCGCACTCAGCGTCAGACCGAAGGGCGGCGGCAGTTGTCGACGGAACTGTCCCGTCACCTGCCCGGCAAGTTGGTCGATCACCTCGCCACAGAATGGGCAGCGCAATTCGACCTGACCCAACGGCTGGCGGACCAGTCTGACAAAGCGCTGGATGCGCTGCTGGAACAGCTGTCCGACTGGCAACTCACCCCTTCGGGCACCGAAGGCTATCGCACCGCCGAAGTGACGCTTGGCGGCGTCTCGACCGACGGGCTCGATAGCAAGTCCATGATGTCGAAATCCGTACCCGGGCTTTACTTCATCGGCGAATGCGTCGACGTCACCGGCTGGTTGGGCGGGTTCAATTTCCAATGGGCCTGGGCCAGCGCGCACGCTGCCGGGCGGCATATCGCCGAAGCCTGACCCGCGCCGCTTGCGCCCACCCGCGTTTGCCCCCACAGTGCCCCCAACAACAGGAGAGCCCCATGAAAATCGCCAGCTTCAACATCAATGGCATCAAGGCCCGTTTGCCCGCTTTGATGGGCTGGCTGGACGAGGCGCAGCCGGACGTGGCGATCTTGCAGGAAATCAAGTCTATTGACGAGAACTTCCCCCGCGAAGCTTTTGAAGACAAAGGGTATAACGTCGAAACTCACGGGCAAAAAAGCTTCAACGGCGTGGCGCTTTTGTCCAAGCTGCCGCTTGAGGATGTGACGCGCGGGCTGCCCGGCGACGACGAAGACGAACAGGCCCGTTACATCGAGGCAACCGTGGTGGGCGATCAGGCCGTGCGGATCTGCGGGCTGTACCTGCCCAACGGCAATCCGGTGCCGGGTCCGAAATACGACTATAAGCTCGCATGGATGGAGCGTCTGCGCGCCCGTGCCGAGGCGCTGTTGGCCGAGGAAACGCCTTTCCTGATGGCGGGCGATTACAACATCATTCCACAAGCCGAAGACGCCGCCCGCCCGCAGGATTGGGTGGAAGACGCGCTTTATCGCCCCGAAAGCCGCGAGGCATGGCGTAAGATCCTGAACCTTGGTCTGACCGAAGCCTTCCGCGCCCGCAACCAAGCACCCGAGCAATATTCCTTCTGGGATTTCCAGCGCGGGTCGTGGCAACGCAATGACGGCATTCGGATCGACCATTTCCTGCTGTCCCCGGAATGCGCAGATATGCTTGAGGACTGCCAGATCGACAAAGAGGTTCGCGGGCGCGAGAAGCCTTCGGATCACGTGCCAATTTGGGTGAAGTTGACCGCGTAAGGAACTGTAATGACACGCAATATTATCATCGATACAGATCCCGGGCAGGACGACGCTGTTGCCATTCTTCTGGCGCTGGCCAGCCCTGAGGATGTCGAGGTTCTGGGCATCACCGCCGTCGCTGGAAACGTGCCCTTGGAGCTGACTGCCAAGAATGCACGCATCGTGTGCGAGCTGGCGGGCAAATCCGAGACCCCAGTCTTTGCAGGCTGCGACCGTCCGCTGCGCCGCGATCTGGTGACCGCGGAATATGTGCACGGGAAAACCGGGCTGGACGGGCCAGACCTGCCCGATCCGACCATGCCCCTTCAAGACCAGAACGCGGTAGATTTCATCATCGAAACCCTACGCGCAGAACCCTCTGGCACTGTCACGCTCTGCCCGCTTGGGCCGCTCACCAACATCGCCACCGCCTTTGAACGCGCACCTGACATCATCGAGCGTGTACAAGAGATAGTCCTGATGGGCGGCGCCTATTTCGAGGTTGGAAATGTCACTCCCGCGGCCGAGTTCAACATCTATGTCGACCCGCAAGCCGCTGATATCGTGTTCACATCTGGCGTTCCACTTGTCGTGATGCCTCTGGACGTGACCCACAAGGCGCTCGTCACCAAGCCCCGCAACGACGCCTTCCGCGCTCTGCCGGGGGATGTCGGCCACGCGGTCGCCGAGATGACGGATTTCTTCGAACGGTTCGACATCCACAAATACGGATCCGAGGGCGCACCTTTGCACGACCCGACTGTGATCGCCTATCTGATCCGCCCTGACCTGTTCACCGGCCGCCACATCAATGTGCAGATCGAAACCACATCCGAGTTGACCATGGGCATGACCGTCGCCGATTGGTGGGGCGTCACCGATCACGCCCCCAACGCCATGTTCATTGGAGACCTCGATGCGGATGGTTTCTTTGCCCTTCTAACCGAAAGGATCGCCCGCCTATGAGCAGCCTGCGCCTTGCCACTCTGGACGATCTGGACCGACTTCTGCCCCTCGTGGCCGGGTTCCATGCCGAGGCCGGCATCGAACAGGATGACGCCACACGGCGTGGCGCTCTGACCCCGCTTCTAGAAGGCTCGCCCCATGGCGCAATCTGGATGATTGGCCCGCGCGTGGCCCCGGTGGGATATGTCGCGGTCAGCTTCGGCTGGTCGATCGAGTTCGGCGGCATCGACGCATTTCTGGACGAAATCTACGTCCGCGAGCGGGTGCGCGGGCGTGGCATGGGATCGGAAGCCTTGACCGCCCTGTCCCGCGCCTTATCTGGACAAGGTGTGAAAGCGATGCATCTTGAGGTCGATGCCGACAATGAACGGGCGCGTGCGCTTTATGAACGCATGGGCTTTCAGTCGCGTAACCGCTATCATCTGATGACACATCTCTTTTGACGCGCCCACGCGGGCGGCTTGGCTATGGATCTGAAACTCGCGACCTACAACATGCGCAAAGCCATTGGGCTGGACCGCAGACGTGATCCGCATCGCATTCTGCATGTACTGAACGACCTGAATGCGGATGTGTTGGTCCTGCAAGAGGCGGACCGCCGTCTTGGCCCCCGCCCCACGGCTCTGCCTTTCAAACTGATCGAGGGCGAGACGGATTTTGTGCCTGTTCCCTTCTCTTCCAACGGCCTGTCCCTTGGCAGTCACGGGAACGCGGTTCTGGTGCGCAAAGGACTGACCTTTCACGACGCGCGCACGTTAGAGCTGCCGGGGCTAGAACCACGTGGCGCAGTGTCTGTCGGGATCGAGGGCAAGATGCAGGTGATCGGCACCCATCTGGGCCTGCTGCGCCCCTATCGGCATCAGCAAATGCGCGCGTTGGCGAAGCATTTCGATCACATCGACCTACCCACCGTGATCCTTGGTGACTTCAACGAATGGTCCCCCCGGCGCGGATTCGAACCGCTCGAAGTGCATTTCGACATCCATTCCCCCGGCCGGTCTTATCATGCCTCGCGTCCGATGGCGGCGCTGGACCGGATCGCGACGTCAGAGGGCGTCGAGTTGCGGGATGCGGGCGTGGACCAGTCAAAGCTGGCACGCATCGCCTCGGATCACCTGCCGGTCTGGGCCAAGCTGCGCATCACGGACTAAGTAAATCCGTCGCAATTTCCGATGTTTGTCTATGCCTGCGCCCATGCTATGAGGCGCACAAACACGACTTTCGATTACACGGGTTCGAGAATGACTTTTCTGCAAATTGCCTCTCTTTTGATTGTTCTGGCCGGCCTTTTCGGGGCCATCAACTATCTTTTCCTGAAACTGCCCTCGGCCATCGGGATCCTCGTGGTCTCGCTGTTCGCGTCCGTTGCGATCCTTCTTCTGGACCTCGTCGCCCCCGGGCTTGGCGTTGCCGATCAGGTGCGCACGCAGGTCACCAGCATCGACTTCTCGGATGCGCTGCTAGAAGGCATGCTAGGGCTGCTTTTGTTTGCCGGCGCGCTGCACGTGAAGATCTCGGACCTGCGCCAGCAATGGCGGTTGGTTTTTCTGATGGCGACGATGGGCGTGGCGCTGTCGACTGCTGTGGTCGGCGTGGGCTTCAGCTGGATCACCGGCATGCCGATCCTGATCGCGCTGGTCTTTGGATCGCTAATCACCCCCACTGACCCAGTCGCCGTGCTGGGCGTATTGCGTGAGGCAAATCTGCAGAAGTCGCTAGAAACCAAGATCGCGGGCGAGAGTCTGTTCAACGATGGCGTGGGCTATGTGGTCTTCCTTGTTCTGGTTGGGCTGGCCTTCCCGCATCACGGCAGCCACGGTGGCGGGCACGAGGAAAGCGCGGCTATGGGCGCGGTCATTCTGTTCCTGCAAGAAGCGGTTGGCGGAGCCGTTCTGGGCGTCGCATTGGGCTGGCTCACCTTCCGCATCATGCGCTTGATTGACGATTATTCTCTTGAGGTGTTGCTGACCCTCGGCCTTGCCTTCGGGGGCTACTCGCTGGCCGTCGCCCTGCATTTCTCGGCCCCGATCATGGCGGTTTGTGCAGGCCTTCTGATCGGTGACGTAGGCGCAAAACACGGGATGAGCGAGGAGACCCGCAACTATGTCGACGCCTTCTGGAAGCTGATTGACGAGATCTTGAACGCTGTCTTGTTCCTGATGATCGGGTTCGAGGTCTTCGCCGTCGCCTTCACCATGGACGCCGTTGTTGCAGGCACCATGGCCATCGCGCTGGCGCTGGTTGCACGCCTGACCGCCGTGGCCGTGCCGGTGATACTGCTGAAGCCGTTCCGCAGCTTCTCGCGCGGGGTCATCCCCATCATGACCTGGGGCGGGCTGAAAGGCGGGATTTCCGTTGCGCTGGCCCTGTCCCTGCCCGACAGTGAGTGGAAACCGCTGATCCTGACCGCCACCTATATCGTGGTGATCTTCTCGATCATCGTGCAGGGGCTCACCGTCGCCCCGATGGCGAAACGGATCGGCCGCGAACCGGAGCTGATGTGATGCGCGACTATGCAGTCTATGATGTGTTCACCGATACGGCTTTTGGTGGCAACCAATTGGCCGTGATCCCTGATGCCGAGGGTCTGAGCGAGGCCCAGATGCAAACCATCGCGCGCGAGTTCAACTTCTCGGAAACCACCTTCGTCCTACCGCCACAGGACCCGGCCCACACCGCCCAAATCCGCATTTTCACACCGATGCGCGAGCTGCCCTTCGCGGGGCATCCGACCATTGGCACTGCGGTCATGCTGGCCGACATGGGATACGGCCCCGACATGGTGCTAGAGCTGGGCGTTGGGCCCCTGCCCGCCTATGCCGAGGCCGGTCAGGCCCGTTTCGTGACCGAGGTGCCGCTGGAGCGCAAAGGCAATCCCGAGGTCGATCTGGTCGCCCGCGCCATTGGCTGCACTCCAGATCATATCGTGAGCCAGCCCGAAATTGCCTCGCTGGGTGGGGACTTCGTCTATGCGCAACTGGACAGTCGCGACACGCTGTCGGCCTTGTCACCCAACACTGACGCCATGCGCGAAGGAACGCAGCTGTTCCCCGGCAATCACGACTTCGCGGTCTATGCCTGGGTCGAAGACACCAACGGCACATTCCACGCCCGCATGTTCGCGCCTTTGGATGGCATCCCCGAAGACCCGGCCACCGGATCCGCCGCCGCCCCGTTGGCCGCGCTTTTGTGTGCCGATCGTGGCGAAAATCAAAGCCTGACCATCCATCAGGGTTATGACATGGGACGCCCATCGCAAATCCACCTGAAGGCGGAACCGGGACGCGTCACGGTCGCCGGATCTGCCGTGCGTGTGATGTCAGGGAAGCTGATCCTGTAACGCTATTTGGGTGGTGTCATCACCGCCTCAAGGATCAACCGCGCCGAGGGCTCGAAACTGCGGGCAAAAGCATAGCGCGAAAACGCCTCGCGAATGTCCTCTGGCAAGCCTGTCGGATCTCGTTGTGAAGACAGGTCGAATTGCGCGGCACCTTGAAGGCTCATCATAAGGGCTGTGGCCAAAGGCTCGGCCATGTCTGGGGACACGCGCGTCACATGGGCCAAGTGCTCTGCCCATTCCGCACTCAGCGCAAGCAACTGACGCTTTGCCGCAAAAAGTGGTTCGTCCGCCACGTTCGATTCGATCACCGCCACAAGGCGCGCGTACATCGGCAGGAAAAGCGGCGTTGTCTGCGCATGATCGGTCATGCAGCGCGCGATCTGGGCGGCACTATACCCAAGCGCCACATCGCCCTTGAAGCGTGCCACGACCGTGCGCATCGCCTCGATGAACAACAGCAAAAACAGCTCTTCTTTCGACCGCACATACAGATAAAGGGTGCCCTTCGCCAAACCAGCCCGCTTGGCCAGCGCGCTCATTGTCACGCCGTCAAAGCCCGCTTCGTCGATCATGTCACGCGCAGCCGACAAGATCATGGCCTGGCGTTCGGCCTTCTGATCCTCAGATATTGCGCGTTTGATATTCTGGCCAACCGTCATGGTTCGCAGCCTCTTCCCCACACTGACTGCTGATCAATTAACAGTCCCTCCCATTTCTATGGAACACAGGGGGAAAAGTCACCCCATCCACCAGATTTTGCCGCCCCCCTTTGCCTGCCTGAAATTTCACGGCATAAGGGGCGGGCATCAAAACACCGAGGGGCTTATGGCAGGCGCATCCATTTTGAAACGTTGTGAAGATATGGGGCTGCGCATGACCGATCAGCGCCGCGTGATTGCGCGTGTTCTGGAAGATGCCCATCACGACCACCCAGATGTAGAAGAGCTGCACGCCCGCGCCGCCGCGGTGGACAACCGCATTTCGCTGGCGACCGTCTATCGTACTGTGAAGCTGTTCGAAGAGGCCGGCATTCTGGTGAAGAACGAGTTCGGTGACGGGCGCGCGCGCTATGAAAGTGCGGATCGCGATCACCATGATCACCTGATCGACCTGACTACCGGAGAGGTGATCGAGTTCCTCGACCCGGAAATCGAAGCGCTTCAGGAAAAGATCGCCGCCAAGCTGGGGTTCGAGCTGAAGGGGCACCGGCTGGAACTGTACGGCGTGCGCAAGAAAGACTAAGGCGCACCGCCATCCATCACGCACCGTGATTGGATACATCACCGAATCCCCCCTTGCCGCAGTTCAGCAAATCGGTTTCTGTCGCCGGACGCACTGAACGGATCGGAACATGCAAAACATTCGCGGCATCATTCTTATTACCTTTTCGATGGCGGCTTTCGCTGCGGAAGACACGTTCATCAAATCGATGTCGCGCGGCATTCCCGTGTCCGAAGTGCTGATCTTTCTGGGATTGGGCGGGATGATCGCGTTCGGTGTCATGACGTATCTGCAACGTGGCACGCTGGCCCCGCTGGTGCATCGCGACATGCGCTCGCCCATTATGCTGTGGCGCAACGCGTCTGAGGCCGTCGCCGCCATGTTCTTCATCACCGCCTTGTCGCTGGTACCGCTGTCGACCGTCGCGGCCGTGTTTCAGGCTACGCCGCTGGCCATCACCGCAGGGGCAGCCTTGTTTCTGGGTGAACAGGTTGGCTGGCGCCGCTGGAGCGCCATTGGCATTGGTTTCATTGGCGTCTTGATCATCATCCGCCCCGGCGGTGACACGTTCCAATTGGCGGCCCTGCTGCCGCTGGGGGCAGTGATCACGATCGCCGTGCGCGATCTTCTGACCCGCCAGATGGATCCCTCGATCCCATCCGTCAGCGTGGCCTTCTATGGCTTTGCGTCGGTTGTTCCGGCTGGGATCATTCTGGCGCCGATCAATGATTCCTTCGTCATGCCTCAGGGCATCGAATGGGCCTACATGCTGGGGGCCGTCATCTGTGGCGTGTCGGGCTATTACGCCATCGTGCAGGCGATGCGTATCGCTGAAACCGCGATCATCATGCCGTTTCGCTATATGCGACTGATATTCTCGATGATCCTTGGCATGCTGATCTTCGCCGAACGCCCCGACAGCTGGACCTATCTGGGGGCGGCCATCGTTATTGGTACCGGAATCTACATGTTCCTGCGCGAACAGCAGGCCCGCGCGCGCTAACATTTCCCTGCCCTGTTGTCGTACCGCGCGGAACGCGCTAAAGACGCCTCAACTGAAGTTTTCTTCTTATTGGGAGCGCTAACATGAGCACCATCGTCGATATTTTCGCCCGCGAGATTCTGGACAGCCGCGGCAACCCCACCGTCGAGGTGGACGTTATTCTGGAAGACGGCACGCTGGGCCGCGCTGCTGTGCCTTCGGGCGCATCGACCGGTGCGCATGAAGCTGTGGAAAAGCGTGACGGCGACAAGGCGCGTTACATGGGTAAAGGCGTTCTGGCCGCTGTTGAAGCCGTAAACGGCGAGATCGCGGACATGCTGATCGGTTTCGACGCGACCGAACAGGAAGCCATCGACGCCGCCATGTGTGAGCTGGACGGCACCCCGAACAAAGCCCGCTTGGGCGCGAACGCCATTCTGGGCGTCTCGCTGGCTGTGGCCAAAGCCGCTGCCGATGCGTCGGCCCTGCCGCTGTATCGCTATGTGGGTGGCGCTTCGGCCCGCGTTCTGCCGGTTCCGATGATGAACATCATCAATGGCGGCGAGCACGCCGACAATCCGATCGACATTCAGGAATTCATGATCATGCCGGTTGCTGCGGAAAACATCCGCGAAGCCGTGCGCATGGGCGCCGAAGTGTTCCACACCCTGAAAAAAGAGCTGTCGGCCGCTGGTCTGTCCACCGGCATCGGTGATGAAGGTGGCTTTGCCCCCAACATCGGCTCGACCCGCGCAGCGCTCGACTTCATCATGAGCTCGATCGAGAAAGCAGGCTACAAGCCGGGCGAAGACATCTATCTGGCCCTCGATTGCGCCGCGACCGAGTACTACAAGGACGGCAAATATGTTCTGGCTGGCGAAGGCAAATCGCTGACCTCGGAAGAAAACGCCGACTACCTGAAAGCGCTTTGCGACGACTACCCGATTATCTCGATCGAAGACGGTATGGACGAAGACGATTGGGACGGCTGGGTCGCCCTGACCAAAGCCATCGGTGACAAGGTGCAATTGGTGGGTGACGACCTGTTCGTGACCAACCCCGCCCGTCTGGCCGAAGGCATCGAAAAGGGTGCTGCCAACTCGATGCTGGTCAAAGTGAACCAGATCGGTTCGCTGTCGGAAACCCTGAAAGCCGTCGACATGGCCCACCGCGCGCGCATGACCAACGTCATGTCGCACCGCTCGGGCGAGACCGAAGATGCCACCATCGCCGACCTCGCCGTTGCCACCAACTGCGGCCAGATCAAAACCGGCTCGCTGGCCCGTTCGGACCGGTTGGCGAAGTACAACCAGCTGATCCGCATCGAGGAAAGCCTGGGTGCGACTGCTGAATATGCAGGGCGCAGCATTCTGAAGTAATACCAAAACGTGTTAGACTTCCCTCAAAGGGAGCCTGCCATGTTGGACATCATAGAACCGAATACGCCGGACCAGCTTGATGCGGTCCGGCGTCTTTGTTGGGAATACCATGCCTATCTGCGCGCGCTCAGCCCATTTGACGCCGAGTTAGTTGATGCATTCTACCCACGTGAAAAATATCAGAAAATTGTCGACAATCTTGAGCACGAGCACGCCTCTCCGGGTGGGGCCATGCGACTTGCGTTGAAGGAGGGAGAACCCGTTGGCTGCGGCATGTATCATGCGCTGGACCCAGACACGGCCGAAATCAAACGCGTCTATGTTACCGACGCAGCGCGCGGGACAGGCGCCGGTTACGCGCTGATGGAGGCCTTGATCACTCAAGCCCGCAATTCTGGGTTTGCACGCATTCTGATGGACACGTCGAAGCCTCTGAAGTCAGCCCAGAAACTTTACCTGTCCATGGGGTTCACACCGCGCGGGCCGTACCAGCCTCTGCCCGAAATCGGAGAAGGGCATATTCTTTTCTTTGAGATGACGCTCTAGCCGCCGATCGCACGCCCACATGACAACTTCGTCATCCCGGTTGCCCCGCGTCCGCCAGCCCCTAAACTTCCTGCATGGCTTCTATCGCGCAATATCAAGTTCATCTCATGCTTCTGCTCTTCGGGATTGGGGCGGTCGGGACAGTGTTTCTGTTCCGTAACCCGCCGGGGCACACCACATGAAAACTGGCGGATTTGGTCTGGGTTTTGCTGGACGGGGTCGGCGCGCTGAAAGACGAATGGGAATACCTTCAACAGCATTCCGGCATCCTGATCTGGCAAGTGATTGCACTGTGCATGGTCAGCTTCACGGCCCCGTTCCGACTGGGCAAATCCATCACTGAACTGCGCCACAGCATGTGAGGGGCGGGCGTCTTAATATAGCCAGCCCGCCCAGCGTTGCTTCAGCTTCCGACGGTTTGATAATTTGCGCGCCCTTTGCCAGCGGCTTCCATCGCCTTCATCGCGTCTTTGCTGGTCATCAACTTAGTCGTGGACCCGCCGGACATCATGCCCGACGCCCCAACCACCAAGGCACAGGCCGCCATCGTGCTATCGTCCGGCGCTTCGATCAGCGCCACAACATCATCTTCCCCGAAACAGAAAAACAGGTGGTGCAGCTTGCCCCCCATGTTTTCGATCATCGCCCCCGCGGCGGCTTCGCGGTCTTGCGGTTCATCGACCAAAGCACGCAGACTGTCCGTGCTGTAGCGGCCCCTAAATAGATAAAAAGACATATCAACCTCCTGATTGGAAATGAATGATAGGTCCCTGCCCTGCCTCGCCACTCGTGAATGCGCGGATCCTACCACATATTCCGACTCGCGCGTATCCATCGAAAGGCTATAGGCTTGAACACATGACTCCGGACCAGATCATTCAACACCTCGACCTCGCCCCGCATCCCGAAGGCGGGCATTATCGCCAGACATGGGTGGATACCGATGCCGACGGTCGCCCCAGCGGCACCTGCATCTATTTTTTGTTGAAAGAGGGCGAGCAAAGCCATTGGCACCGCGTCGATGCGAGCGAGATCTGGCTGTATCACGCGGGCGCGCCCTTGGTGCTGTCCATGTCTGAGACCGATAAAGGCCCTGCCTCGAATCACATGCTTGGGCCCGACCTTGCCGCCAGGCAGATGCCGCAGATCATCGTCCCGAAGGGTCACTGGCAAGCGGCGCACACGACCGGGGCCTATACGCTGGTCAGTTGCACCGTCTCGCCGGGGTTTCAGTTCGAGGGCTTCACGCTGGCCGCGCCCGGCTTTGACATTCCGCGTGCCTGATCAGGATCCACCAAGAAGAACAGCCGACACCGGCACCATCGCGACCGAGCCGACGCGGTTGCCCACGCTCCACTCAACCAAAGCGGCCAGCGTTTGCGGGACCGCGCGGCCCATCAGGATCACGCCATCTTCCTGATCGGCCTTGAAGGCAGCATTGTCCAGAAAACGTCGGATCACCTTGTTGTCCTGTCCGCTTCCATCCAGGTCGCGGAACACCAACCCCGCGGGCACGCCGGTTTTCAGCGCATTCTTATGACCGGTATTCAACCCCGCAGGCTGGGTGATCAAACCATGGCCAGACACGATAAGGATCTCTGAGACCTGACGCGACAGTGGCGCGTTGGTCTGGAAACCGCTGTCAGGCGCCATATAAACCGCAACCCCCATATTCAGCGCGGACTGTTGCACTTGCAGGTTCACCTCGGCATCTGTCGGAGTGGCTTCGGGTGGCAGATCGGCCTGCATCACCAGTTCGGCCCCAGCCGCGCGATAGAACGCGATGGCATCGTCCAGATCGGGCGCGGTGACATCCAGAATGACGCTGACCGGGAAGGGAAGCTTGTTGAGCCCTTCAAGCTTGGTGCGCTCTGGCCCCATATCCTTCAGCACAACCGCCATCAGGGGACGCCCGCCAATATCCGCAACGGGCACCGAGTTCCGCTCGATCGCCAAGGGCGAGGACGACAGATCAAGCAGAGCCGTAGCAAGCGATTGCCCCAAATCTATCGCGGGCGCCTCTTCCGCGGCGTCAGCCGAGCCGATGCTGGGCAGACGATTGGTGGTCACACCGGGGGCTTGGTCTTCAAGGGGCGCAACACTTGTGCCCAGCCCGCTGCGCGCGTCCGTGGTCACTTCGGGATCAATGGCGCTCGGCTCTGCGGCCTCAGGTGCAGTGGTTTCAGGTTCTACGGCGACAGGGTCGGTTGTGGCGGGTTGCGGCTGAACGTCCTCTTCGTCCGCTGCTTCGCTGGCGGAGGGAGCTGCCGGCGCTGTTCCGGTATCGTCAGCCTCATCTGCCGGTGCGGGCGTGGGCTCGGCAGGTTGCTCTGCCGGAGCAGGCTCCGTCGATTCTGGCGCACTTTCCGCTTCCGACACAGCGGTATCTGCTGGCGCGTCCTCAATAACCACGGGGGCTTCAACAGGGACCGAAGCATCAACTGGGGCGACTGGTGCGGTGGCCACCTTAATAGGCGGTAGCATCGGCGACACGAACGCCAAACCGACCGCAGAAACAATCCCGCCGCAAATTACGCCTGTAAGGAAGCCTTTTGCCATGGCTTTTACCCCCTGATTACTCGATTGATCCCGCGCCGCTCTTGACCCTCGGCGCTTGCCTGGACCATGTATAGCCCGACAAGGGCTTTTCGTAACCCCTTCTGATACAACTTTGGCGAAAGGCCGCGACATGATCCTGCTGATCGATAACTATGACAGCTTTACCTACAACCTCGTCCATTACTTTGGCGAGCTTGGGGCCGATGTGGTCGTGCGTCGCAATGATGCGCTGGATGTGCAAGAAGCGATGGGTATGGGCGCGGATGGGATCGTCCTGTCCCCCGGCCCCTGTGACCCGGCGCAAGCGGGCATCTGCCTGCCGCTGACGCTGGCTGCTGCCGAAGCGAAAGTACCTCTTTTTGGTGTCTGTCTGGGCCATCAGACGATTGGCGAGGCGTTCGGCGGCGACGTTGTCCGCGCGCCCGAAATCGTACATGGCAAGATGGGTACGGTCCTACACGAAGGCAAAGGCGTGTTCGAAGGCCTGCCCTCGCCCCTGCAGGCCACGCGCTATCACTCGCTGGTGGTGGATCGCGCCACCCTGCCCGACTGTCTTGAGATCACGGCCGAGCTGGACAACGGTCTGATCATGGGTCTGCGCCACAAAGAGCTCGAGATCGAGGGCGTGCAGTTCCACCCCGAAAGCATCCGGTCGGAACACGGCCACGCGATGCTGGAAAACTTCCTGAAGAAAACAAAGGTGGCGGCATGAGCGACGCGATGAAACCCCTGATTTTTGCAGCCACTGAAGGCCCGCTGTCGCGCGGACAGGCCGAAGACGCGTTTGAAGAGCTGTTCGAAGGCCGCGCAACACCTGCGCAAATCGGCGCGCTTCTAGCGGCAATGCGCACGCGTGGGGAAAGCGTGGCGGAATACTCTGCTGCTGCTGCCGTCATGCGCGCCAAGTGCAACGCGGTAAACGCACCTGAAGGTGCGATGGACATCGTGGGCACAGGCGGCGACGCGTTGGGCACCCTGAACATCTCGACCGCGACAGCCTTTGTTGTGGCAGGCGCGGGCGTGACTGTTGCCAAGCACGGCAACCGCAACCTGTCGTCAAAATCGGGCGCAGCGGACGCGCTGACCGAGATGGGCGTGAACGTGATGGTCGGCGCGGACGTGGCCGAACGTGCGATCAACGAAGTCGGGATCGGCTTCATGATGGCCCCGATGCACCACCCGGCGATCAAACACGTGATGCCCGTCCGTCAGGAAATGGGTTGCAAGACCATCTTCAACATTCTTGGCCCGCTGACCAATCCGGCAGGCGTCAAACGCCAGTTGACCGGCGCGTTTGCGGCGGATCTGATCCATCCGATGGCCGAAACGCTGTTGGCTCTTGGGTCCGAGAAAGCCTGGCTGGTGCATGGCTCCGAAGGGATGGACGAGATCTCGATCACCGGGACCACGGCTGTGGCGGCGGTCGAGGATGGTGCGGTTCACACCCGCGAAATTCACCCCGAAGACGCAGGCCTGCCGGTGCATCCGCTGGCCTCGATCCTTGGCGGCGAGCCTGCCGAGAACGCCGTCGCCTTCCGGGCGCTGCTGGATGGTGCGCCCTCCGCCTATCGCGACGCAGTGCTGTTCAACGCCGCTGCGGCTTTGATCGTGGCCGACAAAGTGGGCGACCTGAAATCCGGCGTCGAGATGGCAGCCGAGAGCATCGACAGCGGCGCTGCGAAAGCGAAGATCGAGGCGCTGGCTGCCCTGACCTCGGCGGCTTAAACCTTTCGCCCGGCGGCACGCCGGGCAACGCCCGTCCGCCCCCACCGGGCGGGCGTTATACGCCCACCCGACGGACGGCCGATGCCCTTCACACATTCGAAGCGCGCATTCCGCCTTCCATCCGCCCCCTGCCCGCGCTAGAACCAGCGCATGAGCACTGTTCTAGACAAAATCAAAGCCTACAAACTCGAACATGTGGCCGCGTGCAAAGCCGCCCGCCCCCTGTCCGAGGTCGAGGCCGCCGCCCGCGCCGCAAGCCCCACCCGTGGCTTCGCGGCGTCCCTGATGAAAGACGCCCAAACCGGCTATGGCCTGATCGCTGAAGTCAAGAAGGCCAGTCCCTCCAAAGGCCTGATCCGCGAGGACTTCAATCCTCCAGAGATCGCCAAAGCTTACGAGGCTGGCGGCGCGTCCTGCCTATCTGTTCTGACCGACGCGCCGTCCTTCCAAGGCGCGGATGAGTTCCTTGTGGCTGCCCGCTCTGCCGTGTCGCTGCCTGCGTTGCGCAAGGATTTCATGTATGACACCTATCAGGTCGCCGAAGCCCGCGCCTTGGGCGCTGACTGCATCCTGATCATCATGGCGTCCGTCGAGGACAGCCAAGCGCAAGAGCTTGAAGACGCAGCCTTTTCCTGGGGTATGGATGTTCTTGTAGAAGTGCATGACGAAGAAGAGCTGGAACGCGCGACGATCCTGAAATCTCCCCTTCTGGGTGTGAACAACCGCAACCTGAAGACCTTCGAGACGACACTCGACACCACCCGCCGCCTGTCGAAATTGGCCGGGAAAGAGCGTCATCTGGTCTGCGAAAGTGGCCTCTTTACCCCGCAAGATTTGGCCGACATGGCCGAGCACGGCGCGCGCAGCTTCCTGATCGGCGAAAGCCTGATGCGTCAGGACGATGTCGAGGCCGCAACCCGCGCCATTCTTGCAGACCCGGTGCCCGCATGAGCGATAGCCCCCTGACCCATTTCGACGCCGAGGGACAGGCCCATATGGTCGATGTCTCGGACAAGGCTGTGACAGACCGCGTTGCGCTGGCGGAAGGCTTCGTCCGCATGACACCCGAGACGCTGGCGCTTGTCACCTCGGGCACGGCCAAGAAGGGCGACGTGTTAGGCATTGCGCGCCTGGCTGGGATCATGGGGGCCAAGAAAACCTCGGACTTGATCCCGCTTTGTCATCCGCTGCCGATCACGAAGGTCGCGCTGGAGCTCGAGCCGCAGCCCGACTTGCCCGGCGTGCGCATCACCGCCACTGTGAAAACCGGCGGCCAGACCGGCGTGGAAATGGAAGCCCTGACCGCCGTGTCGACCGCCTGCCTGACGGTCTATGACATGCTCAAGGCGGCCGAGAAGGGTATGGAAATCACGGGCATTCGCCTTCTGCGCAAAGAAGGTGGGAAATCGGGAACTTACACGGCAGATTCTGGGGCAGACTGATGATCACGGTGAACGAGGCGTTGGACGCAATTTTTGAGCTGGTCACGCCTTGTGGAACCGAAGAGGTGCCGTTGGCCGAGGCCGCAGGCCGCGCCCTCGCCGCGCCCGTCACCGCCACCCGCCTGCAACCGCCCTTCGCCGCTTCGGCGATGGATGGCTATGCGCTGAACGGCGTGGAAGCCGACCCCGAAGCGATGTTCCGCGTGATTGGTGAAAGTGCCGCCGGTCATGGATTTGACGGCCGCGTCGGCCCCGGCGAATGCGCGCGCATCTTCACCGGCGCCCCCCTTCCAGAAGGCACCAATCGCGTCATCATTCAGGAAGATGTGACCCGCAAGGGCAATCTGGTCACGCTCGCCCGCAAGCTGGACAAAGGTCCGCATGTGCGCCCAGCCGGTGCTGATTTCAAACCCGGCGACACAATCCCCGCTCCGCGTGTGCTGACGCCCGCTGATCTGGCACTGGCGGCGGCAATGAACGTCCCCACCCTGACCGTCTCCCGCAAACCCATCGTGGCGCTTCTGGCCACCGGGGACGAGCTGGTCATGCCCGGCGAGGAACCGGGCCCGGACCAGATCATCGCCTCGAACAGTTTCGGCCTAAAGGCTCTGATCGAAGCGAACGGAGGGCATGCCCGCATGCTGCCCATCGCGCGCGACAATGCCGACAGCCTGCGGACTGCGCTGGATCTGGCCGCGGATGCGGACCTGATCGTGACCATCGGTGGCGCCTCGGTCGGGGATCATGACATCGTCGGCGAGGTCGCAGCCGAGATGGGCATGGATCAGAGCTTTTACAAAGTCTTGATGCGCCCCGGGAAACCCTTGATGGCGGGTCGCATGGGCGACGCTGTGATGATCGGACTTCCCGGAAATCCCGTGTCCTCAATGGTTTGCGGTCATGTCTTCCTTGTCCCGGCGCTTCGCGCCATGCAGGGGTTGGGCGAAGCTGCCGCCCCTCGGCACCACGCCACGCTCGCCGATGATATTGGCCCGAATGGCCCCCGTGAACACTATATGCGTGCCCGCGTCGACAACGGCGAACTCACCGTCTTCGACAGCCAAGACAGCGCCCTTCTGAGCGTGCTTGCGCAAGCCAATGCGCTGCTGGTACGTCCGATCGCCGCCCCAGCGCTGAAAGCCGGCGCGCGGGTTGAGTATCTGCCGATCTGACCCTCGTGGCCGCCCACCGGCCTGCGCTTGACACAAAAAGAGAACATGGGTAGAACAGAACTTGAACGCCCCGCGACGAGGGCCTTGGGCTAAAGGTCAAAATTCACTCCTTTTGCCCCATGAATGAGGACGGAGGAACGCAGATGCTGACCCGCAAGCAGTTGGAACTTCTGGAATTTATCCACCAGCGTATGCAAAAGGATGGGGTATCGCCGTCCTTTGACGAAATGAAAGAGGCGCTGGACCTGCGCTCCAAATCCGGCATTCACCGTCTTATTACAGCGCTTGAGGAACGTGGCTTCATCCGTCGCCTCGCCCATCGCGCCCGTGCGATCGAGATCGTAAAGCTGCCGGAAACCATGGAAAATTCGGGCCGTGCCGGGTTCGAACCACGTGTTGTTGAAGGTGGACGTCCTGAAAGCACTCCCAAAACCGCGATGCCGCTAGAGGCGCTTGGCGTGAACGAGCTTCCGCTTCTGGGCCGGATCGCCGCGGGTGAGCCGATCGAAGCCATCACCGATGGGGCACAGCATGTGTCTGTACCCGGTGCGATGCTGGGTTCTGGCGGACGTCACTATGCGCTTGAAGTCAAAGGCGACAGCATGATCGACGCCGGGATCAATAATGGCGATGTCGTTGTGATCCGCGAAACCAATCAGGCCGAGAATGGCGACATCGTGGTCGCGCAGGTGGATGGTTATGAGGCGACGCTGAAACGCTATCGCAAGAACGGCGACATGATCGCGCTTGAGGCCGCAAACCCCGCCTATGAAACCCGCCTTCTGCCCGAAGGTCAGGTGAAGGTGCAGGGCAAGCTGGTTGGGCTGATCCGGACCTACTAGGTCTTCACGCGACACGCGAAACGAAGAAAGCCCGGTCTGTGCCGGGCTTTTCCATGTGATCAGTGGACGCGTGTTTTAGCTGAGTTTGGACAGTTTCGACTGAAGCTCGACCAGCTGTTTCTTTATTTTTTCCAGCTCGTCTGCATCACCGCCCTTGCTGTCTGGCTCGCCATCTTGCGTGGGGCCTGCCGTCCCAGAAAACCCGCTCATCATTGCCTTCATGAAGGCTTCCTGCTGGGCCTGCATGGCCTCAAACCCCGGCATGTTCGCCATGGGATTGCCCATGCCACCAAAGTTTTCCATCATCTTCGACTGACCATCACGCAGCATCTCGAAGCTGGCCGCAAGGAACTGCGGTACAATGCTTTGGGCCTGCGTGGTATAGGAACGAACCAGATCTGTCAGCACATCAACCGGCAGAACATTTTCGCCGCGGCTTTCATGCTCGGCAATGATTTGCAGCAGATACTGACGCGTCAGGTCATCGCCGGATTTCAGGTCGATGATCTGCACCTCACGCCCATCACGGATGAAGCCCGCAATGTCGTCCAAGGTTACGTAATCGGACGTTTCGGTATTGTAGAGCCGCCGGCTGGCATATCGCTTGATCAGCAGCGCGTCCTGAGACTTGTTCATATTACCTCCCCGCAGAAATTTATCTTTCTGCACTGCAAAATCCTAACATTGCAGCAGGTAAAGGCAAGACTTTTGCTCAAATTCCGTGCGGTAGCCAGAAAAAGAAAAGGACGGGTCGATGACCCGTCCTTCAGGAAGATGCCGGTAGGGAGGAGTGCTCCGGCGTATATCCTTGCTTATTTCGAGGTTGCCTTCTTGGCAGCTTTCGAAACTTCATCGGTTGCTTTTTTAACAGCAGCCTGAGCTTCTTCGCCCATCTCTTTGCCGGCAGCCATCATCAGCTCAACGGTTTCAGCTTGAACTTTTTTAGCAACTTCAGCGAAAGCAGCCATGTTTTCAGCGGCCAGCTCAGCCTGAGCCGAAGCGAAGTCGGTCATGGCTTTGGTGTAGTCGGTTGCTTCGTCTTTGGCAGTCGCAACGTCGCCCATTTTGGCCAGAGTTTCTTTGGTCCATTTGGTCGAGATCTCAGCCGATTTGTCAGCAGCCTGCAGGGCTACTTTCGACATTTTCTCACCCAGGGCAGCCTGGTTTTTGAAAGCGTCTTGAGCGATCGACAGATCCATCGGGAAGTTGGCCATCATGTCCTGGAATACTTTGGTGTAGTCTTGAGTCTTGGTCATCTTAAAGCTCCTAGAGTAGCGGGGGCGCCGGGAGAAAGCGCCGTTCTGTTTCTGCAACCAATATGTATGCTGCAGTGCAGCAAATCAAGCTTTTTTCTGCACTGCAGCATACAACACTTTAAGTTGTTGATTTTCCAAGCCCTTAGATGGCTTCAGCCCTTGGGAACCGCCTTTACGTAGGTGCCAGGTGCCGGAGCAAGTGGCTCGTGCGACGAATCACCGGGCACGCGAGCATCGATCTTTTTGCCGGATTTCTTCGACAACCACTTGTCCCATCGGCCCCACCACGATCCTTCATGGAAGCTGGCGCTTTCCTGCCAGTCCTCGGGTGCCTCGGGCCAATCTTCATTGGTATAGTGGCCGTACTTCTTCTTGGACGGCGGGTTCACGATCCCTGCGATATGACCGCTTTCGGACAGAATGAACGTTTTGTCCTTCCCGGACATCTGTCGCATTCCAGAATAAGAAGACTTCCATGCCGCGATGTGATCTGTCTCGCACGCGATGGCGCAGATCGGTGTTTCCACGTCCGCCAGCGTCAGAGTTTCGCCAAGCAAGCCAAACCCATCCTGCGCGAATTCATTACCCACACATAGCCCACGCAGATATTCCACTGTCATCTTGGCAGGCAGGTTGGTGCTATCGCCATTCCAATAGAGCAGATCAAAGGCAGGTGGCGTCTTGCCCAGCATGTAGCTGTTGATTGCCGGACCATAGATCAGATCATTCGGGCGCAGATACGAGAACGTCCGCGACATGAAGAAGCTGTCCAGATAGCCACGTTCGGTCACCTCTTCTTCGATCCCGTCAACGAAGTCTTCATCCAGGAACACTCCGACCTCGCCCTGATCCGAGAAATCGGTCAACGTGGTAAAGAAGGTGGCCGAGTTCACGGACTTGTCGCCACGCTTCTTCATCAGCGCAAGCGTCAGCGACAGCGTGGTGCCTGCAATGCAATAGCCAACCACGTTCACTTTTTGCTGGCCGGTGATCTCTTTCACTTCGCGGATCGCAGCCATATAGCCGTCCTCCACATAATCCCCCAGCCCCACATCACTGTAAGACGCATCCGGATTTACCCAACTGACCACGAACAGCGTATAGCCCTGATCGACGATCCATTTGATCAGGCTGTTCTGCGCTTTCAGGTCCATGATGTAGAATTTGTTGATCCAGGGCGGGAAGATGATCAGAGGCCGCGCGTGCACCTTATCGGTCGTCGGTGTGTACTGGATCAGCTCGATCATGCGGTTGCGATAAACAACTTCTCCGGGGGTAGTGGCGATGTTGCCACCGACTTCGAAAGCGCTTTCATCCACCAGCTTGACCAAAAGCTCGCCATCATTGGCTTCCAGATCCGACACGAGGTTTTCCAACCCATCGACCAACGACTGGCCATTGGTCTCGATCGCGCGTTCCATCGCGTCCGGGTTGGTGCCCAGGAAGTTGGTCGGGCTCATCATGTCGATCATCTGCTGGGTAAAGAAATCCAGCCGCTTGCGTTCGTCTTCGTCCAGACCTTCCACACCGCTCAGTGCCTCAGCCATAGAGCTCGATGTGATCTGATATTGGCGCTTTAGATAGTTGAAATAGGGATGCGTTTCCCAAAGGGGGTTTGAAAAACGGCGATCCTTGGGGGACGGATCTTCAGGCGCCTTGAGTTCTCCGCCAATCAGCGCGGCCTGTGCCTCGACCGCATGTTCCAGCGTTTTGCCCCAGAAGGCGGCCTGCTGTTCGATCATCTTTGCGGGGTTGGCCATCATGTCCGACCACATCGAATTGGCCGCCTTGATGTAGAATTCCTGCCCCGGTCCTTGAAGGCTGGGACGCACAGTTTTTCGGTGTGACATGATCTCGCCTAGGCGTGTGGACAGCTCTTCAATCTTTGCGAGATTCGCGCCCAATTCGCTGGCATCCGGCACCAGACCTGCCGAAGTTTCCTTTTGATCAGTTGTCATAACACGAATTCCCCCCTATCATTTCGCTACTGCAGCATATCAAAAACCGCATGTGTTAAAGACTATGCAAACGCAGAAACAAAAAAGCAAAGGCTATTTAGGGGATTGCGCATGCGCTACATGGCGACCTACGACCTGATGGAGACCATCCGAAACACGAATCAGTGGCTTGGTGCTACTGCCGCAGCGATGGGTTCCTACCCGGCGACTGCCCTGTTCCCCAGCCCAGTATTTCAAATGATGGCCGCCTGGGGCGAAGTCACCGAGCGCAGCTTTCACCGTATGATTGTCAAGCCGGACTGGGGCATCACCAGCGTGGTGGCCGAAGATGGGCGCGACCACGTGGTCCAGATCGAGAAGCTGGTCGAGCGTCCCTTTGGCGACCTGATCCAGTTTAAAGTTCTGGGCCGCCCGGAAAAAGCGCGCCGCGTGATGCTGGTTGCCCCCATGTCGGGCCACTATGCAACGCTTCTGCATTCGACCGTCGCCAGCCTTCTGCCCGACGCAGAAGTTTATGTTACCGATTGGCACAATGCCCGCGACATCCCGGTCAGCGAAGGCAAGTTCGACGTCGAAGACTACACGCTTTACCTTGTCGATTTCATGCGCGCCCTTGGCCCGGACATCAACGTCGTGGCCGTGTGCCAACCTGCCCCGCTGACGCTGGCCGCCACCGCCTATCTGGCCGAGATCGACCCCGAAGCACAGCCCCAGACTCTGACCCTGATTGGTGGCCCGATCAACCCGGACGCCGCTGCCACTGATGTTACCGACTTTGGCCGCCGCGTGACGATGGGCCAATTGGAAGAGCTGGCGATCCAGCGTGTTGGCTTTAAATATGACGGTGCGGGCCGCATGGTCTATCCGGGCCTGCTGCAGCTTGCTGGCTTCATGTCGATGAACTCCGAGACCCACTCGAAAGCTTTTGCAGATCAGATCATGCGCGTCGCCAAGGGCGAGGCCTCGGACCACGACAAGCACAACCGTTTCTATGATGAATATCTGGCCGTTATGGACATGACCGCCGAATTCTATCTGTCGACCGTAGAGCGTCTGTTCAAAAACTGCGAAGTCGCGAAGAACGAGTTCGTCGTGGATGGCCACAAGATCGATATTGGCGCCATCACCGATGTTGCCGTGAAAACCGTCGAAGGCACCAAGGACGACATCACCGCCCCCGGCCAGTGTATCGCTGCGCTGGACCTGCTGACGGGTCTGTCGGACGACAAGAAGGCCAGCCATCTGGAAGAAGGTGCCGGTCACTATGGTATTTTCGCGGGCAAGAGCTGGCGCAACAACATCCGCCCGCTGGTTCTGGACTTCATCGACCAGAACGCCGGGCGCCACGCTGCGCAGGCTGCCAAGAAAAAGGCCGCCAAAAAGGGCAAGCCAGTTGCTGTGAAGGCCGTGAAGAAAGCGGCCAGCTAAACCAGCGGCTAAAGACACAAAAAACGCGCCTGCCCACCGGCATGGCGCGTTTTTTCATGTCCATGTCTAAGAGGCATGCTTTATGCGATCGCGCGTACCCGCAATTGAAGCGGCAACTCCATCCAGGCACGCAGGCCGATATTCACATGCTCGGGCGTTTCCAGCGTCGGCAGATGGCCTGCGTCCGGCAGGATGACCAGCTCGGCATCCTGGACCAGCTCGGCCATGGTTTCATGGCGTTTTGGTGGGGTCATCGTGTCATGCGCACCACACATCACCATCGTCGGCACCTTCAACCGTTGAAGTGCGCGCTGCGCATCTGATCGACGTTGCAGAGCGCGGGCTTGGCGCACGAAGGTCTCGGGCCCAATGTCACGCGCCATCTGGAACACAAGCTCCATAATCTCGTCCCGCTTGGGTCCGGGCGCTAGCACATCGGGCGAGAATGCCTCGGACATCGCTTGGTCCAGCCTGCCGATATTGGCATGCACGATCTGCGGCTCGCGCCACGCGGCCTGCGCAGGCGAGTCAGCCAAGGGCGAGGTCGAGATCAAAGCCAGCCGATTCACCCGGTCCGGCGCACGCCGCGCCATCTCCATCGCGACGATCCCGCCAAGGCTGAGCCCCGCCAAAGCAAAGCGCTGCGGCAGCTGATCAAGGATCAAGGCTGCCATCTCGCGCACGGTCTCGCCCTGTGTTGGCGCGGCGGTTATCACCGTGTAATCTCTGGACAAATCGCCAATCTGCGGCCCGAAAACCCGTGCGTCGCACATCATTCCGGGGATCAAAACCAATGGTTCCCTCATGCCTGCCTCTTATATTTTTTTATCTTCTTTAGCAGAACTGTGGGCGCCCATCCGGATGGGCGCAAGTTATAACCCGCGCGCCCAGTCCAGAATTTTTGCAACCGTGGGATCTGTGCCATTCGGGCTGACAATGTCGCCCGCCAACACATGCCCCATCGGATCCTCGGCCACCCCGGGTGACACCACGTGCCGATGCACGATCCCGCCCCAGCCTGCGGCAACCTTCTCGATCGCGTCAGCCGAGACCACCTGATCCTCTTTCGCATAGATGAACAGCGCTGGCACATCGACGATCCCATAGCCCGAATTCGCCGCAACCTTCACCATCGCCGCCATCGGCATCAGCGCGGTGGTCGGATAGCTTTCGGTCCAGTATTTGGCTTGCGCATCGTTGATCGGCGTGAAGCCACGGTTGGCGCCCATGATCAGGGGCACCCAGTGACGCGCAGCCGGGAAGGTCAGAAGAGCAGCTTTGGAAGCCTTGATTCCGAAATTGGGGGAGATGAAGGTGATCCCCTTCACTGCTTTGGATGCCGCTTCATCAAACATGCCAAGCGCAGTGACGGTGCCGCCAGTCGAGGTCGAGATGATCAGGACTTCATCCCCGATGGCACGTCCGATTGCCATCGCCTCGCTGAAATCGACCATCCAGTCATTGACTGTTGGACCGGCCATTGCCTCAGCGCTACGTCCGTGCCCGGCTAGACGGGCGTTATAAAGGTTTGCCCCAAGCCCCTCGGCCACCAGCTGCTGGGCCGGGCTGATTTCCTGATGGGTGGCGGAAAAGCCGTGGATATAGACGACGGACAAGGGCGTCTTCTGCCCTGCTTCGCCCGCCCAGACGATCTGCTTTTCTGCGCCCTCGACCAGATCGTCGAACACCGCTTCGCGGCTCGCCAGATAGGCATCGGGATCCGGGCCGATAGCGGCTTCATCAAATTGAATATTCAGGTCAACCGGCTCGTACGGGCCGATTACGAACAGGGCGGCAACCACTGCGGAGACGCCCATTGCGGCGCGTAACGGGCCCTTCATGCTGCACCTCGGGCCAGAACGACCTTGACCATTTTCTGGATCGTACGCAGGCATTCATCGTCCGAGAACCTGTGATCCGCCCCTTTCACAAGGATCAGACGGATATCATCGCCTTCGACATGTTCCAGCAGTTTCACCGCTTGCGAGGTCGGCACCGCGTCGTCTTCCGTCCCCTGCAAGAAGCGCACCGGCATATCCAACCGCAGAGGCGAGCGCAGCACCATCTGGTTCCGGCCATCCTCGATCAGGCGTTTGGTGATGATGTAATCCTCGTCATAGTCGGAGGGGATGGACAGAAAGCCCTCGCGCTCCATCTCTTCTTTCTGTGCGTCAGAGAAACTGGCCCAGTATCCATCTTCGGTGAAATCCGGCGCGGCAGCGATGGTCACCAACCCCATGATCCGCTCGGGCCGTGCGCGCGATAGCAAGAGCGACTGCCAGCCGCCCATCGAACTACCGACAGCCAAGATCGGCCCGTCGATCAGATTGTCGACAACTTCCAGCGTATCCTCGTGCCATTCGCCAATACTGCCCTCGGCAAACGTGCCCGAGCTGACGCCGTGGCCCGAATAGTCAAACCGCATGAAGGCGCGGCCTTGCTCTTTCGCCCAAGCCTCAAGCGCAACGGCCTTGGTGCCTTCCATGTCCGATTTCAGACCAGACAGGAACAGGATCGTCGGCCCCTGCCCCTCGGTCTTCACATAAGCAATGCGGCGCCCCTGCGCCGTGTCGAGATATGCGGTCAATCCTCTATCCTTCTTAGTCGATACTATATGCTAAAACGCGCGAGATTTCGGTGAAGCTGCGCCCGCTTTCCTCGTGCCATCTGTTGAACGCCGCCTGCACAGCTGCCTTGGCCGCTTTCGAGGTCGGCGCCTTGTCGATTACCCCTTCGGCCACCAACCGCGCCACCACGTCCCGCGTCATCATGAACCCGTCGCGTCCCATCCGCCGAAGCGCATAGGCGCCGGTGTTGCCACCCAGCCGCGCGCCATTGGCTTTCAGCCAATCGAGCAGCCCGAAATAGTCGTCCGCCGGCCAATCTCCGATTTTCCGTCCAAAGCTACCAGCTTCTTGGGCAACCGTTTGAATGAACACGGCGTTTTCTTGGATGGACCGGATCTTGGGCGCACTGCGAATGACACGTTTGTCGGCCAAAAGTTCGTCAAACCAGTCCTCGGACATCATGGCGCAGCGACCAATGTCGAACCCGTGAAAGGCCTCTTCGATGCCGTCCCACTTGTTGACGATCACCTGCCACGCCAGTCCCGCCTGGAATATCCCCTTGGCAAAACAGGCAAGCCACGCGCGGTCATCCTGCGCCGCCAACTCGTCAGCTGATTTCGGCTCTGGAATGTCGTCCAGAACGGCCCCGAACGAGCCTTTGCGTTCGACCGCCATCATCAGAATGTCGTCAAATTTACGCATGCGCCCCTCCTGCCCCGCATCTTGCCCCCACCCCACCTGAATGCAAGCCGATTTTCGGGTTGCCGCCGTTGACTTCGCGACGCGCACGGGTAAAAACACGCGCAGACATAACCCGCAACCGGGCGTTCCGTGGGCGCCAAAACGACGAGGAGCTAGGCCAATGAGCCAGATTTCCCTTACATTTCCCGATGGCAATGCGCGTGCGTTCGACGCAGGTGTAACCCCGGCCGAGGTCGCTGCCAGCATTTCCAACTCGCTGGCCAAAAAGGCCATTTCCGCCACTGTGAACGGGGCCCATTGGGACCTGCAATGGCCGATCAATGACAACGCCGACATCGCCATTCACACGATGAAGGATCCCGATCAGGCGCTGGAACTGATCCGCCACGACTTTGCCCACGTGATGGCGCGCGCCGTGCAAGAGATCTGGCCGGACGTCAAAGTCACCATCGGCCCGGTTATCGACAACGGTTGGTACTATGACTTCGACCGGGAAGAGCCGTTTACGCCCGAAGATCTGGGCGCGATCGAAGCAAAGATGAAAGAGATCATCAACAAGCGCGATCCCGTCACGACCGAGATCTGGGAACGTGACCGCGCGGTGAAATTCTATGAGGCCAACAACGAGCCCTATAAGGTCGAGCTGATCGAAGCCATTCCGGGCGACGAACCACTGCGTATGTATTGGCACGGTCATTGGCAGGACCTCTGCCGTGGTCCGCACCTGCAACACACGGGCCAGCTGCCCGCAGACTCGTTCAAACTGATGAGCGTTGCTGGTGCCTATTGGCGCGGAGATTCAGATCGCGCCATGCTTCAGCGCATCTATGGTGTGGCCTTCCAGAACAAAGAGGGCCTTAAGAAACACCTGCACATGCTGGAAGAGGCCGCCAAGCGCGACCACCGCAAGCTGGGCCGCGAGATGAACCTGTTCCACATGCAGGAAGAAGCCCCCGGTCAGGTGTTCTGGCACCCGAACGGCTGGACCATCTATACCGAACTGCAGGACTATATGCGCCGCCAGCAACGCAAAGGCGGCTATGTCGAGGTGAACACGCCTCAGGTTGTGGACCGCAAACTGTGGATCGCCTCGGGTCACTGGGACAAATACCAGGAAAACATGTTCATCGTTGAGGTGGACGAAGATCACGCCCGCGAGAAGGCGGTGAATGCGCTGAAGCCCATGAACTGCCCCTGCCACGTTCAAGTGTTCAATCAGGGCCTGAAATCCTATCGCGACCTGCCCCTGCGCATGGCCGAGTTCGGATCGTGTGCGCGCTACGAACCTTCGGGTGCGTTGCATGGGATCATGCGGGTACGCGGGTTCACGCAGGATGATGGGCACATCTTCTGTACCGAAGATCAGATCACCGACGAAACCGCACGTTTCATCGCGTTCCTGTCCAAGGTCTATGCTGACCTCGGCTTCCACAACTGGACCATCAAACTGTCTACCCGTCCGGAAAAGCGGATCGGGGAAGATGAAAGCTGGGACCGCGTGGAAAAAGCACTTGGTGACGCCTGTAATGCAGCGGGTTACGAGTACGAGATCCTCGAGGGCGAAGGCGCGTTCTATGGTCCGAAGCTTGAGTTCACCCTGACCGACGCAATTGGTCGCGACTGGCAGTGTGGCACGCTGCAGGTGGACCCGTTCCTGCCGGAACGTCTGGAGGCGAACTATATCGGTGAAGACGGCGCCAAGCACCGCCCGGTCATGCTGCACCGCGCGACACTGGGTTCGTTCGAGCGGTTCATCGGCATCCTGATCGAAGAACACGCAGGCAAACTGCCCTTCTGGCTGGCCCCGCGTCAGGTGGTTGTGGCCTCGATCGTGTCGGATGCGGATGATTATGTGCATCAGGTCGTCGAGACCCTGAAAGCTCAAGGTGTCCGTGCCGAGGCCGACATCCGCAACGAAAAGATCAACTACAAGGTCCGCGAGCATTCGGTCGGCAAAGTGCCGGTCATTCTGGCCGTCGGCATGAAAGAGGTCGAAGAGGGCACCGTGTCGATGCGTCGTCTGGGCGAAAAGCACTCGAAAGTGCTGCCACTGGACGAAGTCACCGCTGAACTGGCCAAGGAAGCCACAGCGCCCGACCTGGCCTGACCCCTCAAAACCCCAATTGAAGCGCCCTTTGACCCGGTCAGAGGGCGCTTCTTTGTATCTTGGGGGTGTTACACGGGTTCACAAAACACGTGAGCCAGCGCCTGCCGCAACGCAGAAAGCTGTAACATTACAAAAATCTGCGTTTCCAATCCTGAAAGATGTGAACCGCGCGACAGCGTTTTCGTTACAATTCATTACCGCGCAAATTTGCCAACCCGGCGGAAACGCAAGTTTTCTTGGGCAATCGCAAATCCCCCAACAGCCCAATCGTTCACGCCCGCGTTATATGCCGCTCGCGCTGACCTGACAGGCCCGTGATCCACGTTTTCGTGAGTGGAGACGGTCCATTCCCACGGCTAGCTTTTCCTTACCGCTTTGAGGCGGAACGAATTACAAACCCGAAAGGAAATACGATGTCGAAGAAAACTGTAGCCATCCTGGGCGCCGTCACTGCTGCTGTAGCTGCCAACGCTGCTCCGGCTTTTGCTGAAGACAATGAAAAATGCTTCGGCGTTTCGCTGGCCGGCCAGAATGACTGTGCAGCTGGTCCCGGCACCACCTGCGCCGGTTCGTCGACCGTCGACTATCAAGGCAACGCATGGAAGCTGGTTCCGGCCGGCACCTGCGAAACCATGGAAATCACCGATGCAGACGGCAAAATGCACAAAGGTTCGCTGGAAGCCACCGAGATGAACCTGCCCGGCTAATGCGCTCGGATATCTGACTAGTCCCTAAAAGACAGCTCTGGCCAAGGCCGAATTGGCCAGAGCGACCCAATCACACAAGAACACGAAGGGCTTTGATATGCTGAACCAATGCAAAAACACGACGCTTCCTGATGGCGCTGGCGTTGGCTACAAGCCGCAGCATTTCCAAGACCTTCTGAACGCGCCCGGAGCCGTGACATGGCTGGAAATCCACGCCGAGAATTATATGGGCGACGGGGGGCGCCAGATTGCGCAACTGCGTCATCTGGCTGACAGCTTCCCGATTTCCGTGCATGGCGTTGGTGCCTCAATCGGTGGTGAGGGCCGACTGGACCCCGAACATCTGGCCCGTTTGAAAAAGCTGGTGGACTGGCTGAACCCAGCCAGCTTTTCCGAGCATCTGGCATGGTCGACCCATGACAGCGCGTTTTTGAATGACCTGCTGCCCCTGCCCTATACGAACGACACGCTGACCCGGGTCAGCGCCCATATCAACGAAGTACAGGATCTTCTGGGCCGCAAGATGCTCTTGGAAAACCCGTCCTCGTATCTGGCCTTTTCTGAGTCCACTTGGTCCGAGCCCGACTTCATCCGTGAAGTCGCCCGCCGCACTGGCTGTGGCCTTTTGCTGGACGTGAACAACGTTTTCATCTCGGCCACCAATCTGGAATTTGAAGCACTGGATTATCTGGATGCCTACCCGCTGGAGTTGGTTGAGGAAATCCACCTCGCCGGTCACGACGAAGACGCGGACGAGATTGGCCGCAAACTTCTGATCGACAGCCATGGCAAACCGGTAGACGAGCCCGTCTGGGCGCTGTTTGACCACGTCATCGCCCGCACGGGCGCCCGTCCGGCGCTGATCGAATGGGACAATGACGTGCCTGAATGGGATGTCCTGGAAAGCGAAGCCGCCCGCGCCACCGTACAGATGGAGGCCGTTGTCGCAGGACAAAGCCTGATGGTGTCCGCATGACCCAAGACACACTGCCCCAAACGCCCGCCCGCGCCACCGTTTCGCAGGCCGAATTTCGCACCGCGATCCTGAACGCACAGGCCGATGTGCCCGAAGGGCTGGTGAACCCGGATGGCCAGCAGGCCACCAAACGTTTCTCGGTCTATCGCAACAACGTGGTGCACAGCCTGTCTGAGGCGATGCTGACCGGCTTCCCGGTATTGACCAAGCTTTTGGGCGACGAGTTCTTTCGCGAGATGGCGAAGGTCTATCTGCGCATTCATCCGCCTGCCTCTCAGCTAATGATGCATTACGGTGCCGCCCTGCCCGGCTTTCTGGAAAGCTTCCCCGGCACGTTGCACTTGAAATACCTGCCGGACGTGGCCCGTCTGGAACTGGCCCTGCGCCGCGCCTATCACGCGGGCGATGCCGATCCGATTGACCCCGCCGACTTGACCGCCCTTGGACAACACGACTTGATGGAGGCCCGCCTGACCCTCGCCCCGGCCTGTGAAGTTCTGCAAGCAAAGTGGCCCGCCAAGTCCATCTGGGACTTCAACATGGCGGATGGTCCACAACCCAGTGCTGGCAGTGAAGACATCCTAATCTCGCGCATCGGGTATGAGCCGAAAACCCATCTGCTGCCCGAAGGTGGTGCGTCCTTTGTCAGCTCGCTTTTGAAAGGGCGCAGCTTTGGCACCGCGCTGGGGCTCGCCACATCCGAGACACCAGATTTCGATCTGGCTGCCACGCTGACGATCCTGATCGCAGCGCAGGCGATCACCGGCATAGACCGGGACGACTAAGAAGAAGGAAGGACATCACCATGCAAGCCTTGGTGCACATTCACAACCGGCTGGCCAGACTAGCAGATCGCGCGGCACCGGAAGCCTTGCCCCTGCTGGCGCGCTTCACCTTTGCCGCCACACTTCTGGGGTATTTCTGGGCATCTGCACTGACCAAAGTAGGCCCGGGTATCTTCGGCGTCTTCAAGCCTTCGCTGGGCGCCTATGCGCAGATCTTCCCGAAAGCGATGGAGGCCGCCAGTTATAACGTCGGCGACTTAACCTTCTTCCACTGGGCGGTCGTCTTCGCAGGCACCGTGGCCGAGTTCATCCTGCCGCTTCTGATCGTGATCGGGTTGTTTACCCGCTTGGCCTCGCTTGGGATGATCGGCTTCGTCATCGTGCAAAGCCTGACCGATCTTTACGGTCACGGGGGCATCGAACATGCCGAGACACTGGGTGCGTGGTTCGATCGTATTCCCGACAGTCTTATTCTGGATCAGCGCCTGTTCTGGGTCGGTATTTTGTTGATCCTCGTCCTGAAAGGCGCCGGATCGCTTTCGGCAGACCGGCTCCTTAAGCTTAAGTAACCAGTGGTTTTGTTTGCTTGTGGGAAAGAGCACCTTTCGGGGTGCTCTTTCTTCATTCTGACGGGGCCTACAAAGACAAACACCCGCAGAGCGAATCTGCGGGCGTCTGAATTTCAAGATCTCAACGCGGCTTAGTGCGGATCCGGTTTCACCGCGGCCAGCGCCAAAAGCCCGCCCAGCGCGGCAAGCGCGATGGGAAACATGGTGAAGACACCGTAGCCGAAGGCGAAATACATCCCCGCGGCCGAGGCCAACATCAACGCGCCCCCAACCTGCGCGACCGAGCGTGCCATTGCACCGCCCGCCAATGCCAACAGAGGCGCAATCAGGGCAAAGGCCCGCACGCGTCCGGGATGCTCGACCTGTTCAGCCAAGTCCGGAAGCTCGCCAAAGCGGTCGATCACTTCCGTGTATCCATATCCAAAAAATCCGACGATCATGCCCAAAACACCTGCAATCACACCCAAAACCAACGCGGCATTACGCATCACATTTCTCCTGCTCATTCATCCCAGATAGGGGATCAGGCGCGGTTCTCCAACCAGTGCGTCTGTGTTTTTGCGTCCCAACCCAGCGTCAACTGGCCGTCTGCCTCGATCACCGGGCGCTTCATCAATGTGGGATGCTGTGCCAACAAAGCCACCGGCTCCCCGGCCCGCTCGTCCTCAGACAACCCCCGCCACGTGGTCGAACGCTTGTTGACCAGCGCATCTCCAAACGCTGCAAAAAACCGCTCCAGATCGGCGGCGTCCACCCCATCGGCGCGCACATCCACATAATCAGGCGCCCGACCCGCAGCTTCCAGCGCCTTCACAGCCTTGCGGCAGGTGTCACAGTTTTTCAGTCCCCAGATGCGCATATTGCCCCCTGTCATATTCCTGTCACGCGGCCCGCCCATGGTGCCGCCAACGCCCGTTATGACCGTAATCGGCGTGAAACGAAAGGACGCAGAGACCCGCTGCAATTCCGGCAATGGCAAGGTTTTCCTTGCAATTTGCCGCTCCGTGCCCACATTAGGCCGGGTAAGACAGAACTATCTACCGCCTCCTTTCATGCAGTCGGACGATACCTGATTGCGAACGAAAGCCCCGCAAACTGCAGGGTTAAACATAGGAGAAGCGGATATGTCCGATAAACAAACCGGCACCGTAAAATGGTTCAACACCACCAAAGGCTATGGCTTCATCGCGCCTGATAACGGCGGCAAAGACGTGTTTGTACACATCTCGGCTGTTGAGCGTTCGGGCCTGACCGGTCTGGCTGACAACACCAAAGTGGCTTATGAGCTGCAAGAAGGTCGTGACGGTCGCCAGTCGGCTATTGATCTTGAGGTTCAGGGCTAAGCTAGCCTCAACCCGTAAGAATTTCGAAACCCCGCAGAGTGAAAACTCGGCGGGGTTTTTCTTTGGGGAGTGCGGTATCTGCTGAGGGCGGCGCCTGACCCTGGGTGGGCGCAAAAGCGCCCTCCCGTGGGGAGGGTCGGGCGCTGCCCGTGCGCGGCACGGGCTTACGGATTTAGTCGATATTAACGCAAAAAACCTACTGTTCGCGCTCGTTTACCACTCGCGACACCAGCGCTTCTTTTTCCTCGGCACGCTCTGTACCAAAATCCATTCTTTCAATCACCTCCAAGGCGTCGAAAGCGAGCAAATCCCGAGGTCTAAGTAGTTGCCCATCAGCCTCCTCACCGTTTGAATCTGTTTTGCCGGACATATAGCACAAGCTACTCGCTTGCATCTCAGGCGCGCCCCCAAATTCTAATGGAGGAGAGATGTAGTCACTTATAAAAACTACTGTTGCTTGACTTTGAGCCCAAACTACTTGCGGCTGCACGGCCTCAAAGCTGGCAAGAACCCCAAATGTCTGACTTTTGATCGGCCATCTAAAACCTGAATCGTCTGCGCTTTCCACCACTCCAAAGATATCCCTTCGGTCAAAGGGGATCATAAGCTGGCACTGAAATTCGCTGACAATAAAAGCACGGTCAGACCGATTAGAAACTAAAACGGTGGCCATATGCTGCGAAAGCTCAGCTATCGCAAACTCTACTTTCTTAGTCAGCGCATCTTCGCGCCACGTGAGCAAGCTAATAACACCAGAAGTAGCGGGACCAAGGACGGCTAGGAGCGCGACAATGAGTGCTAGTGAACTATTACCGATGGACAAATGTCTGCGCCAATCTTGATAGCTTTGGCAGCTAACACAAATTAGAGCTTGTTTAGGAATAGTCTCCGCACAAACCACGCAAAGCTTGCGTTCAATTTGATCATCCATTCAACTCCGCCTCAAACTCGCGCCATTCCCCCTTGGACATGCCCGAGTTCTCCTGCGTGACCTCTTCGCCTTTCAGCATCCGGCGCACACAATCCATCGCGCGGCCGGAGAGGTTGGCGCCGCCAAGGCGGTAGTCCTCGAACGCGCCATAGGCGGCGGGGACCCAGTCGGCGACGACCTTGCAGATTGCGTCGGCATAGACGCGGATTTCGTATTGGGCGTGGTGGTCGGCGCGCAGGCGCAGGAAGTGGAACAGGTTGTGCAGGTCCACCTTCCAGTACCATTGGGTATAGATGTTGGCGGGCAGGTTCATGCGGGCCAGTTCGCGGGCCAGACCGTCCTGCCCTTCGTCACTGATCATTTCTTCATAGTGATCATAGGCGCGGTTGCTGTCGGCCTTCAGGATTTCCAGCACGCGGGCGGCTTCTTCGCCTTGCAGCGTTGCGCCACGGCCTTGGTTGTTCACCACCGATTGCGCGGCGATGTGTTCGGGCGCGGGGATATAGAACTCGCGATCGAGGATTGAATAACGCGCCGAGTATTCATTCACGTTCGCGGTCCGGTGACGGATCCACTGGCGCGCCACGAAGACGGGCAGCTTCACATGCAGCTTGATCTCGCACATCTCGAACGGGGTCGAGTGCCAGTGGCGCATCAGATAGCGGATCAGCCCTTCGTCGTTCTGCACCGATTTGGTGCCCTTACCGTAAGACACCCGCGCGGCCTGACAAATCGCGGCGTCATCGCCCATATAGTCGATCACGCGGACAAAGCCGTGGTCCAGCACTTCATGCGCGGTATAGAGGTGTTTTTCCATCCCTTCGCTGATGGCGCGGCGGGTTGTGCCGGTCTGGGCGCGTTGCTCTTCGATTTCCTGGATCTGCTCGGGGCTCAATGACATTGCGAATCTCTCTTTCTTGGCTGCCCCGCCACTATATCTAGTTGCGGCTTTCGGAAAAACAGCCATATGCCGTGGAACGCGTGTTTTGGCTGTTCTCACCGCAATCACCTGCTAGGCTGACCATGAAACCAGTCATTCATCGGGGATACACCAATGAAACTTCGCTATTTGCACACGATGGTCCGCGTCAAAGACCTAGAGGCCAGCATTCGATTCTTTGAACTGCTCGGGCTTGAGAAAACCCGGCACTCGGATTTTGAAGAGGGTCGGTTTTCGCTGATTTTCATGGCACCTCCGGGCCAGCCGGAATGCCCGGTCGAGCTGACCCATAATTGGGATGGCGATGACGGGTTGCCGTCGGACAGCCGCCATTTCGGGCATTTGGCCTATGAGGTCGAGGATATCTATGCCATGTGCCAGCATCTGCAGGACAATGGCGTGGTGATCAATCGCCCGCCGCGCGATGGGCGGATGGCCTTTGTGCGTTCGCCTGACAATGTATCGGTTGAATTGCTACAGGCTGGAGCCCCCCTGCCCCCGCAGGAACCTTGGGCCAGCATGAAAAACACCGGGCACTGGTGAGGCCAATGCTGGCGAAATTCGGGGCAACTGCCTTGCGTTTCTTAGGGTGCATGGCGGTGATCTGTTTGATCCCGCAACTCGCACTCTCGCAGCCTCAGTGCAGGCAGGCGCTTGCGATGGGGCTGGATATTTCGGGATCTGTCGACAGCCAAGAATATCGCCTGCAGTTGGATGGTCTGGCTGCTGCACTGGAAAGCCCGGAAGTGGTGGCAAAGCTGCTTGCCTCATCAGAGACGGTCATCGAACTGAGCATTTTTGAATGGAGCGGTCCGGGACATCAGCGGATGCTGCAAAACTGGACTGCGCTAACCTCTGAAGCCGTGATTTCCAGAATTGCAGATCGTCTACGCCGAACCACGCGAATACCCGTCGATCCCTCGACCGGGTTGGGGCGCGCGATGCTTTACGGAGCCGAGCTGTTGTCGCAGCGACCTGACTGCTGGTCCCACAGCCTTGACCTTTCAGGCGACGGACAATCAAATTCCGGTCCTCGTCCGCAAGACGTTCGACAAGATCCGCAACTGAGAAACGTCGTCATCAACGCACTGGTCATCAGCGCATCTGTTCCCGACCGCGATCTGACCTCGTATTTCGAAGCATATGTTCTGCACGGCATTGGGAGTTTCACAATCCAAGCCCGCAGCTTCGAAGAATTCGAAACCGCCATGACCAAGAAGATTTTACGTGAAACGCAGGGGATGATGGTGTCAGACGCGTCGCCGTCCCTGTACGTCGCTGATCAATAGATATAGCGGATCTGATCTGTCCAATAGCGTTCGACACGTTTAAGGGCAGTATTGATGTCGTTGATCCCGTCCGATGACAGAACATCACGCGACTGCAATCCATCGGCGTGACGTTCGAACAGGCCCGCGACGGTGTCACGGATCGCACGTCCTTTTTCCGTTAACCGCACTCGGACGGATCGGCGATCAATCTCGCAGCGTTGATGGTGCATATAGCCCATCTCGACCAGTTTCTTCAGGTTGTAGGAGACGTTGGAGCCCTGATAATACCCGCGGCTTTTCAGCTCGCCCGCCGTGACCTCGTTGTCACCGATATTGAACAGCAAAAGCGCTTGAACCGCGTTTACTTCCAACACGCCGACGCGCTCAAACTCATCCTTGATCACATCCAGAAGCAACCTGTGCAAACGCTCGACCAACGCCAGCGCCTCAAGATACTGCACAACAAAGCCATGATTGACCGATTGCCCGATTTGCAAATGCATGCTCATGCGTCTCTCCGAACCGTTACTGAGACGACTCTTGAGCCGAAAAAGAGAACATTCAGTTAAATATCGCGGAAAACTGCCCCAGAGTTCAGGACAATTTTCGGAAAATCGCCCTGTACTCCGTGGCCACTTAGCGTGACTGCATGTGCTGCGCGATCCGTGAGATCAGGTCGGACAGGGCCTCGGGCGCATCCTGCTGGCCTGACACCCACTGATAGAGATCCTGATCGTTTTCGCCAAGCAGCGCCTCGTACAGGTCCAGCTCTTCTGGGGTCATATTTTCCAGATGATCATCCGCATAGCGGGTTAGGATGATGTCCATCTCTTTGATCCCGCGCCGCATCGAACGCATGGCCAGCCGCTTGACGCGATGCTCGGGCGTTTCGCCTGAACGCGCACCCGGGGTTTCCTTCAGCTGATCATAGGGAATGCCGCTCATCTTTTATCCTTCCAGCCGCTTGCGCAGGCGTTTTTCAAGCCGCCCCAGTTGGTCGGCCGAACGGTTCATCTGCATCTTGATATCGCGAATTTCAAGCAGAAGATCACGCACTTCAGGCGCATCGCCATTCTCAAGCGCAGGCTCTTCGACCCCTTCCCCTTCGCCGGTCAAAAGCCAGCGCATGGATACGTTCAAAACGCCCGATACCATCTGCAATTTGTTGGCGCGCGGTTCGGAAAGATCCTCTTCCCATCCCCGCAAGGTTTTCAGCTTAACACCCAGCCGCCTTGCCAAAGCGGATTGCGTCATGTTTTCGGCTTCGCGGGCCGCCGCAAGGCGATCCCCGAAGGTCGCTGCGTCTTCGGAAAACCAATCAGCGTTTGCTACAGTTTGTTCCATGCCTGTCTCTCCTCATACAATGTCGATACGCGGCACCTGATGATGCTTGATCAGCTTCGCGGCGCACCCTAGAAGAATTGCGACCAACATACAAACCGAGGCCGCCATGTCTTTCCTCTCCGCGACACTTGACCGCGTAAAACCATCCCCGACCATCGCTGTTTCCACGCTTGCAGCCGAACTGAAAGCCGCTGGGCGTGATGTGATCGGCCTTGGCGCGGGCGAGCCTGATTTCGACACCCCTGACCACATCAAAGCTGCCGCGAAAGCCGCGATTGATGCAGGCAAGACGAAATACACGGCACCGGACGGGATGCCCGAGCTAAAGCAGGCGATCTGCGACAAGTTCAAGCGCGAGAACGGGCTGGAGTACACGCCCGCGCAGGTCTCGGTCGGGACCGGTGGTAAGCAGATCCTGTATAATGCGCTGATGGCGACGCTGAACCCGGGCGACGAAGTGATCATTCCGGCCCCCTACTGGGTCAGCTACCCCGATATGGTACTGCTGGCTGGCGGCGAACCCGTCGTCGTGGAATGCCCGATCGAGACCGGCTTCCGTATGACGCCCGAGCAGCTTGAGGCGGCGATCACGCCGAAAACCAAGTGGCTGATCTTCAACTCGCCTTCGAACCCGACCGGTGCGGGCTATTCGCGTGACGAACTGAAGGCGTTGACGGACGTTCTGATGCGCCACCCGCATGTCTGGGTGATGACGGATGATATGTACGAACACCTTGCCTATGGCGATTTCGAGTTCTGCACCCCGGCAGAAGTCGAACCCGGCCTCTACGATCGCACGCTGACCTGTAATGGCGTGTCGAAGGCCTATGCCATGACAGGCTGGCGGATTGGCTATGCAGCCGGACCGGTCAAGCTGATCGCCGCCATGCGCAAGATCCAGTCGCAGTCGACCTCGAACCCCTGTTCGGTCAGTCAATGGGCCGCAGTGGAAGCGCTGAACGGTACGCAGGATTTCATCGCCGAGAACAACAAGATGTTCGTGCGCCGTCGCGATCTGGTGGTCGAGATGTTGAACGCCGCCGAAGGCATCGAGTGCCCGGTGCCAGACGGGGCGTTCTACGTCTACCCGTCGATCAAAGGCTGTCTGGGCAAAACATCGGCAGGTGGCGTTAAGATCGACGATGACGAAACATTCGCCAAGGCACTTCTGGAAGAGAAAGGCGTGGCCGTGGTCTTTGGCTCGGCCTTTGGCCTGTCACCGAACTTCCGTGTCAGCTATGCCACGTCGGACGAGGCACTGAAGGAAGCCTGCACGCGCATTCAGGATTTCTGTGCGTCTTTGGTATAGAACCAAAGGCGATCCGAATCGAAAGGTCCCAGATGTCCGCTGTCCTGCCTGACTACTATTTCCGCGTCCGTGAAAACGGGGCCTTCGTGTTCAAGGTTGATACGGAAAATCGGCAGCGCCGGATCGAGCTGGACCAGATTGCGGTCGTGAACGTCAAGAACGGCGATGTGAAACCACATGGCGGTCGCGAGTTATCCGAACAGGACAGCGCCGCGATCGCGGAGTGGATGGAGCAGCGCCGTACGCAGCTGAAACAGCGCGAGATTGACGACATCCTACGAACGGTCGATCACCTGAATCTGACAACGCATTGGGCGCAGGCCCGTGCGTCAGACGAAGATCTGGAACAGGTAACCGACGCGCTTTTGCTGGCCATGCACGATCTGCGCACCATGCTGGTGCGCAAGAAGGCGGATCGGCTAATCAAGGGCTAAGGCGGATCTATTTCGCACGAAGCGTAGGCGTTAGGGGCTCTGCCCCTCGCCTCGTTGAGGCTCACCCCGGGATATTATTAGCAAGAAAATGCAAGATGTTGGCCGCCGGCTGCATTAGCCTTGGACGCCAATGCGCGAAGACTGGAGCCAGAAGCGCCACGACATGAAGGCGCCTGCACAGAGTAGGCCCAGAAGCAGCCCCCACCAGACGCCCACCGCGCCAAAGCCCAGCGTGATCCCCAGCACATAGGACGATCCCATCCCGACGATCCAATAGCTGAGGCTGGCGATAATCATCGGCACGCGCGTATCCTGCACGCCGCGCAGAAGCCCCATGGCGATGGCTTGTGCGCCGTCTGCAAATTGGAACAGGGCCGCGACAACCAAGAGCGATGTGCCAAGCACGACGATCTCGGCGCGCAACACCTCGTTCGGGTCCAGGAACAGCTGGATCAGCGGTGCCGGGAAGATCAGGAACAGGATGACCGTCAGCCCGCCGAATAGGACAGAGGCTAACGTCACCGCCAACGCGCCCCGGCGCAGGCCCAGTTCGTCTTTGCGGCCCAATGCACGGCCCGCGCGCACCGTTGCCGTCATCGACAGACCCAGATGCACCATGAAGAACAGTGCCGTGATCTGAAGCGCGATGCCGTGGGCCGCAAGCTCCAACGTGCCAATCAGCCCCACAACGATGGTCGAGGCCGAGAACATCCCGACCTCGGCCAGGGTGGTCATGCCAATCGGAACCCCCAGCCTGAGCAGCGCCATCAGGGCCTCCCAATCTGGCTTCCACAGACGTTGGAACAAGGCTTGTTCCGGGTTCAGACGCGCCGCGTAGACCCACAGTACGATCCCTGCTGCGATCTGAATTGTGACCGAGGCAATCGCCGCGCCGCGCACCCCGAGTTCCGGTGCACCCCAATTACCAAAGATCAGCGCGTAGTTGATGACCCCGTTCATCACGGCAGCAATCACCGTCGCCCACAGGACAATGCGTGCATGTTCCAGCGCGGACAGGTAGCTGCGTAAGGACATCACGATTAAGGACGGGATCATGCCAAAGCCCGCAATCCGCAGGTAGTCCTGCGCAATCAGGCTAAGTGCTTCATCCTGCCCCATCGCCTGTAGGATCGGACCAGACATCCACATCAGGGGCAGCACCACCAGCGCAAACCCCACCGAGATCCACAGTGCCATTCGGGTCAGGCGCCGAACACGCACCTCGTCTCCTGCCTCTTCCGCCTCGGCGACCATCGGCATCAAGGCAAAGCCCGGTCCGGCCCCCATGATCAGGAAGATGAAGAAGAACGTGCCCGCCAGCGTGACGGCGGCCAGTTCCTCGACCCCGTACCAGCCCAGCATGATCGTGTCGGTGATCTGCACGGAAAACTGCGCCAGTTGCGAGGCCACCAGCGGGGTGCCAAGAACCAAAACCGCACGCATGTGCTGAGGGAGAGTCATTACCTGTGTCATTCCCCACCTCTATTGTGGGTGGTGCGGCGGGGCAAGCACCGAGTGTTGGCGCTATCGCAGCATCGACAGCAGCGCTTTTGATGGCGTGCCCGTGATCCGCAGGCCACGGGACCGTTGGAACGCTTCGATCGCGGCGAAGGTTTTCTTGCCTAGCACACCGTCCGCCTCGCCAGTGTCAAAACCCGCACGTGTCAGCCCCCGTTGCAGAGCCTTGCGGTCGGCCAATGTCAGCCCGTATTCGTCCGGCCCGAACGAGGTCCGCAGCGCGGGGCGCCCGACCAGACGGTCGGAAAGATGCCCTACGCCGATGATGTATTTCTGCGCGTTGTTGTAGCGGGCCAAGACGGAGTAGTTGTGGTAGACTTCGAACACTGGGCCGCTGCCGCCCGCAGGCTTCACCACGCGGCCCCTACCCGATGGTCGCCGTCCTGTAATCTCGGCCCCCCAACGCTGCCCGCGTTTCCAGCCGGACCGGCTGAGATACGCAGCGGTCGAGGCCAGCGCGTCCGTGGGGTCATCCGACCAGATATCCGCCTTACCGTCACCGCGGAAATCCACCGCATAGGCAAGATAGGACGAGGGGATGAACTGAGTGTGCCCCATCGCGCCCGCCCAGCTTCCGGTCATGCGTGCGGGCGTGACATCACCGCGTGCGAGGATCCTGATCGCGGCGACCATCTGGTTCTCGAAAAAACGACCACGCCGCCCATCAAAGGCCAAGGTCGCCAGCGCAGACATCACCGGCACATCACCGCGCCGTTCGCCATAGCGACTTTCGACACCCCACACAGCGACGATCACCTCTTTCTCGACGCTATATTTCGCCTCAAGCCGGTTCAGAAGACCTGCGTGTTTGGACAGCATCGCACGCCCTTTTGCGATCCGCGCGTCTGAGGCGGCGATGGCCAAGTAATCCTCAAACGAGCGTACGAACTCAGTCTGACTTCGGTCGCGCTCCACGACGCCGGGCAGATAGCCTACATCGCGGAAGGCGCGGTTGACGGTCGAGGGGTTTAGACCCCGCGCGATCATTCTTTGTTTGGCACCCGGCACCCAAGCGTCAAACCGCGTATTTCGCACTGCGCGCATCCCACCTGATGCACTGCGCGGAACGCTGCTCACCGCCCCTCCAGATTGGCAGGCCCCGAGCGTAAAAGCCGACAAACCGGCCAGAATGAAACGTCTGGAATGGGGCATAAAATCACCTGCACTGCTTGTAAAAAAGCGCTCCGGGGCCCGTGCGCAAATCTATTTTCTCCAGATTACTGCGTTTCAACAAACGATTGAATAAAAAAGGGGCGCAGATCGCGCCCCTGTTGTTACGTGCTGTCCGCCTGGATCAACCGCGACGTTGATCCGGATGTAGGCTTGCGCCCAGAATATGGTCCGCGTTGTGGATCACCTGGCTGGCATGGCCCACGATCAGCGGATCCGGGGCACGGACCACGTCATAGTCCTTGTCCGGATAATCAACGGTCGACAGGAAATGGCGCATGCATTCCAGACGCGCACGCTTTTTGTCGTTCGACTTGATAATGGTCCACGGCGCATCGGCGGTATCTGTGTAGAAGAACATCGCCTCTTTCGCTTCGGTGTAGTCGTCCCATTTCGACAGGGACGCTACGTCGACCGGGCTGAGTTTCCAGCGCTTCAACGGGTCATCCTTGCGGCTGTCAAAGCGACGCTTTTGCTCTTCGCGGGTGACCGAGAACCAATATTTATAGAGACGAATGCCCGACCGCGTCAGCATGCGTTCATATTCAGGTGTCTGGCGCATGAACTCCAAGTATTCGCTTGGATTGCAAAAGCCCATCACGCGCTCAACACCGGCGCGGTTGTACCAAGAGCGGTCGTAGAACACCATTTCGCCTTCGGTCGGCAGCTGGCTGATATAGCGTTGATAGAACCACTGGCCACGCTCTTCGTCGGTCGGCTTGTTCAGCGCAACAACGCGCGCTTCGCGTGGGTTGAGATGCTCCATGAAGCGTTTGATCGTGCCGCCCTTACCGGCCGCATCACGACCTTCGAACAGAAGCACGAATTTCTGACCCGTTTCGCCAACCCAGCGCTGCACCTTCAGAAGCTCTGCCTGCAGCAGCGCCTTCTCGGCTTCGTATTCCTTGCGACCCAGCTTGGTGTCATAAGGATACTTCCCGTTCTCAAAGGTCTCGCGGATCTGATCTGCACTGACTTTCGGGAACGGTTTCTGTCCTGACTTGGCCTCGGTTACTGATTTGGGAGCTGCCTTTGCCGCAGCTTTAGGCGCACTGGTACGGGTCTGGTTCACACTCATTCGCATCTCTCCTTAGTTGTCCAGTTTGCCCTTACCAAGACAGCTCACACCGTGCCTTGATCCGCATCAAGAAAATCAAAGATGTTGAGATATTTCCCGCAAAACTTGTCGCAAAAAGGGCCCACTGAATGGCGGACCCTTTCTTGTGCGTATTAGGCTGGCTTGTCAGTGCGCAGCGTCACATGTGCCGTCCCACGCACGGGCTTGGACCATTGCAGTTGAGCCAGTTTCGCCCCGGTTCCCTGATTCACCAGAACATGCGGATTGTCCCAGACCTGGTTGTTCGCGCTGTCGCGCAGATCGCCTTCGATCACCACGGAACTAACCGTCCGCGCATTTCCACCAAACGGGAAATAGGCCGAGCCATCCAAGCTCCAGGTACTGGCCTCTGTGTTCTGATTGAACTCAAGCGTCACCGGCGAGATCGTCCGCTGATCAACGCCCACGAAAGCGTTGTCCTTGAAGGTCACGTCACGCATACCCCACCCGTTCAGGGTGCCATGGGTAGTCGACACGCTTTCAACCCGATCAATACGCCCGTTCAACGATCGGAATGTGTTGTTGCTGACATGCAAGCCGGACAGGTAGTGGCCGGTTCCAAACGGCTTGATCATGATCCAGGTGAACCACGGCGCAACGTCATTGGCAGTGAAGATGTTGTCGGTGATCGTCATCCCGCCAAACGCGTACTCGTTGCTGAAGTCGGGCTCCGAGTCGTGTTCGTTGTTCCACTCGACCATACAGTTGTCGATATAGTTGCCAGTCAGCACGGTTTTGTTGTTTTCAAGGGTGAACACGATGCCCGCCACGCGCGGACCATCCGTGACCTCGTCCCCCTGATACATGTGGTTGCCCTGAATGATATGGCCCGAGCCATACATCACCATAGACGTCCCCATGCGCTGGAACTGCGTATCACGGATCTTCGAGTCGTTGGCGTTCACATTCAGCGCCACAGACACACGGTCCGTCGCCGGCATACTTTGCTCGGCCGAGATGAACTGACAGCGGTCCACCTGAAGTCCCTGGCAGGCCCGCCCGATCGAGCTGATCCCGTGGTTCTTGGGCTTGATGAAGTGACAGTCCTGGAACACCATATTTTCGCCGTTACGCGCCAGCATCACAGCCGAAGCATGCGAGTTACATTGGAACTCGATCTCGATCATGTTCAGGCGGCGAAGCTCGGCGAACCCACCGAAATCCAGCACATATTTGTGTCGGGTGAACGTATAGGTCTGATTAGGATCCGCCCCCCAAAGCGGGCGGCTCAGCTCAAGTTCGGACGCGCTGACATCGACCGATTTCACATAGACCTCGCGCCCGACACCATTGCCGGTCACGATCGACCCTGGCTCGATGGCCGAAATCCCCGGCACATTTGTCAGCTTCATCGGATTTGCAGGAGTATATTGCGCGGTCGAGGTCGTGACCTCGTCATCCCAAGCAGCGCCCCCGATGACGTAGAACTGGCCGTTGCGGATCGCGCGCCGGATCAGGAACGTGTCCGAGGTCGCATACGCCGCCTGCATGTCGATGGGCTCGGTCACATCGATGCGGCGCCCACCCATGTCCAAAACCTTGTGGTCGGCATAGTGCAGCAGTGCCTGAAACGCCTTGCGGAAGCCCAGAAGCTCGCTGCCGAAGGCATCGATATAGTTGGGCAAGTCGAAGCTGCGCGTCATCGACAGATAGACATTGTCCGGCATCGTCACCGTGCCTTCAAAGCGAATATCCGTGTGCAGGGTCAGGTTCCCACCGATATAAAAGACCCCTTCAGGCACCAGCAGAGTCCGCCCACCGGCAGCCGCATCGGCGGCCTGAAACGCCGCGCGGTCATCGGTGACGCCATCCCCGACAGCCCCAAAGTCGCGCACATCGACCCAGTCCATCATGTCACGAAGATAGGCCCCCGTAACGTCCTCGATAGTGATGTCGTCAATGCGCACCGCAGCGCCATTCGACCCGGTCAGGTCCAACCCCACATGGGCATAGGCGACGTCTTCGCCCCACACCATATCGACGCTCGACCGGCTGCCTGATCCGATGATGGCCGAAATCTCGACCACTTCGCCATAGGATGTCAGCGCGACCTCGGGCCCGGTTTCGACATATCCAGTCGCGTGACCGCCGCCCGACAGGCTGGGACGTGTCGCGATACGCACCGACGGCAACGGGCCAGAGATCGCCTTGACCCGCGCGCGCACCCGCAAATAGCAACCTTGCTCGAACGGCGTCTGGCCCATATAGCGCAGCTTCTGTGTGTTCTGGTCCTTGAAGAGCTCCAGACAGCTGTCGAAATCCTGATCCGCCGGAACGATGGCCGCATTGCCTGCTCCGTCATAGGTCAGGCTGCCGGGTGTGCCGTCCTCGCTTGACCAAACATCCAGCCCGTCCGTAAATTCGGGCGGCATGAACACCACCCCTTCGGTAATCGCCTTGTTCATCAGGTTCCCTTTCCGGTCGATATCCACGCAAAGCCCCGCGCAGACGCGTTGGGGCGCGCAGGACGGGACGAGAAACGCCAAAAGGGGTAAGTGGACGGAGTTAACGGGCGTTAAGACCGGCGTACGTTGCACGGAGGAGCAGAACGAAAAACGGCGTCCGATCTCTCGGACGCCGTTTTTTATTTCAATGCCTTGCGGGCTTTACTTCACCAGCTCTCCTGCCAGTGCCTTGTCGATCAGAGCGGCAGTTTCCTCGGCCCCGTAGAGCGCCGCGAAGCCCCCGAAACGCGGACCTTGGCTGGCGCCCAACAGCACCTCATACAGCGCCTTGAACCAGTCGCGCAGGTTCTCGAACCCGTGCAGTTTGCCCAGCGCGAAGACGACCGATTGCAAGAACTCGTCCGAGTGGAAATCGACCGCGGGCAGCGGATCTTCGTTGCCCATCATCTCATTCTTGCGGGCAATTGCGTCCAGCGCGACGTCGCCATCGCGCAGCGCACGCGCCAGCTCTTCCAACGCGCCACGTTCCTGATCGGTGGGCAGGCGGAAGACCTTCGCAGGCTCTACGAAATCTTCGTAGTACTTCACAGCATACCCAGCGGCCGCATCCAGATCCGGGTGCGTTTCCGGCGTTGCATCGGGCGCATAACGCTGGATAAAGCCCCAAAGCTGCGCCTTGTCATGGGCCGACGCCACAGACGCCAGGTTCAGCAGCATCGAGAACGGAACGACCATGTTCGACACCGGCACGTCGCCGCCGTGGATGTGCCACACAGGGTTGTTCAGCTGCTGCTTCAGATCCTGCTTGTGATAGGCATTCAGTTGCTGGTGATATTCATCCATCGCCTTGGGGATCACATCGAAATGCATCCGCTTGGCGGTCTTGGGCTTCAGGAACATGAAATACGCCAAGCTTTCGGTCGAGGCATAGGTCAGCCATTCGTCGATCGAAATCCCGTTGCCTGAGGTTTTCGAGATCTTCTGACCATTGGCATCCAAAAACAGCTCATAGGTAAAATGCTCTGGCGCACGCCAGCCCAGAATGCGGCAAATCTTGTCATAGATCGGCGTGTTGGTGCTGTGGTCCTTGCCGTACATCTCGAAATCGACTTCCAGAGCGGCCCAGCGCGCGCCAAAGTCCGGCTTCCACTGAAGCTTCACATTGCCGCCGGTGACGGGCAGCGTCCATTCGCGGCCATCTTCATCGTCAAAGGTGATCGTGTGGTTCTCGGCGTTCACCTCTTTCATCGGCACATAGAGAACACGGCCGGTTTCCGGGTGGATCGGCAGAAAGATCGAATAAGTCTGGCGACGCTCTTCACGTAGTGATTTCAGCATCACTTCCATGACCTCGTCGTATTTCTCGACGGCGCGTTTCAGCACCTCATCAAACTGGCCCGACTGATAAAACTCTTGGGCCGAGTAGAAGTCGTATTTGAACCCGAACGTATCAAGGAAGCGGCGCAGCATAGCGTTGTTGTGATGACCAAAGCTTTCATGGGTGCCAAACGGATCCGGCACGCTGGTCAGCGGCTTTTGCAGATGCTCATGTAGGCTTTCCGCGTTCGGCACGTTGCCCGGCACCTTGCGCATTCCGTCCAGATCGTCCGAGAAACAAATCAGCTTGGTCGGAATGTCCGAAATCACTTCGAACGCGCGCTGGATCATCGTGGTGCGCGCGACTTCGCCAAAGGTGCCGATATGGGGCAAGCCCGACGGGCCATAGCCCGTTTCAAACAGCACATATCCCTTCTCAGGCGCGCCCTTCTGGTAACGTTTGAGCACCCGGCGCGCCTCTTCAAAGGGCCAGGCTTTCGAACTCATCGCGGCGTCACGCATTTCGGACATGTGCTTTCCTTTCATCTCGCGCTTATTGCGCGTGAACATCTCCCTATTGCGAAGGGAGTTCGGGGTCAATATTCTGCACCGCAACAGAGGAGCAATTCCAAGTGCAAGACATTCCCCATTCCCTGACCCCTCAGGACAGCCTGATCGCCGTGATGATGGCGGTTTCCGCTTCGGATGAAGAGATTACGTCCGCCGAGCTTTTGACCATCGAGCGCATCGTCAACCACCTTCCCGTTTTCGCGACCTATGATCCGGACCGGTTCAAAACCGTGTCGCAAACCGTGTTTGACCTTTTTGCAGTCGAAGACGGTCTGGACGCGCTGTTCGGCCTTGTGCGCGACAACCTGCCGGAAAACCTGTGGGAAACCGCTTATGCGCTGGCCTGCGACGTGGCCGCAGCAGATGGCGTTCTGCAAGGACCGGAACTGCGCATCCTGGAAGAAATACGTTACGAGTTGAATATCGACCGTTTGCACGCTGCTGCCATTGAACGGGGCGCACGGGCACGCCATATGACTCTGTGACCATCGCGGCGTCCGCGCCGCATACCATGACCACAGTATCATATGGGAAGGGCCGTCATGCTCGACAGCTTGAAGATTAACCAGTTTGAAATCACCAAACGTTGGCCGGCTAAAGATCCCAGCGTTATCCAGCTTTATTCTCTTCCCACCCCCAACGGCGTGAAGGCATCGGCCATGCTGGAAGAAACCGGTCTGCCGTACGAAGCACATCGCGTCTCGATCATGGATGGAGACCAGTTCACGCCCGAGTATCTGTCGCTGAACCCCAACAACAAAATCCCCGCAATCATTGATCCCAATGGCCCGGAAGGCAAAGCGCTTCCCTTGTGGGAAACTGGCGCCATCCTGATCTACCTTGCTGAAAAGTCTGGTAAGTTCCTGCCCGCAGACCCGGTGAAACGTGCAGAGGTGCTCCAGTGGCTGATGTGGCAGATGGGCGGCTTTGGCCCCATGTTGGGCCAGTTTGGTTTCTTCTATGCTGCCGGTGGAAAAGACATCGAGGACAAGCGCCCACTGGAACGCTACCGCGCCGAGGCCAAACGCCTGTTGGGTGTGCTGGACAAGCGTCTCGAGGGGCGCGAGGTCGTGGCCGGTGACGACTACTCGATCGCAGACATCGCCATCTGGCCATGGGTCCGTGTGCTATTTACCGGCTATAACGCGGGCGACGCGCTAGAACTTGAAAGCTTCTCGAACGTGCTGCGCTGGTACACCATGTGTACGGATCGCCCGGCCTCGAAAATCGCGGTGAACATGCCGCCGAAGCCCGAATAAAAGCGCAGCTTGGAAGCACAGAAGGGGCCACGCGGCCCCTTTTTTATGTCCCGAACAATACCGACCAGCGGGCAATCAGATCGTGCTGAAAACGCCGCGACCGACGGCTCCAGCCTTTTGCACCCTTTGGACGCTCCCGGAACGCTTTCTGAATGGCACCCCGCCGCTCCATATCCGCGGTGAAAATGGCAAACGCCAGCTCGCGCCCATTCGGCGCCGTGACATAGCCCGCCAGCGACGACACGAAGTTCAACGTCCCGGTCTTGGCGCGGATCACGTGGCGTCCACCATCGGGCAGCAGCTCGGACTTGGGCGGGATGTTTTTCAGAAGCGGTGCAAGATCGCCATCCGGGGACAACGTCACCAGCGCGCGCACCATGTCGCGCGCCGTCACGATGGACTGATCGCTCAGCCCGCTATGATCCGCAAATCTTAGCCGCCGCGTGCCCAGCGCGTCCTGCGCCCAATCCGACATCAAACCCGCCGATCCCGCCAGATCCGCAGGCGCGCCGCCCGCCTCGACACTGGCGGCCATTCCGACTACTTCGGCCGTCAGGTTGGTCGAGTATTTCAGCATGCCTTGCACGATCTCAGCAATCGGTGCCGACGCGTGCGACACCAGAACATCGCCGTCCGCCACACCGTCTTGCGCCAGGGGGCGCGGCAGTTTTACCCCCTGCCCGCGCGCCAGCACCTGAAAGACTTCACCCGTGTAGATGTCGGGTCGTCGCACTGGCAACCACCGCGATCCACCTTTGCCCAGCGCTGCCCGCGCAACCGTCCAACTATCTACACCCGCCGCGTCCTTGTAGGTGAAGATCGGAGACTTCCGATCCACGACCTCCATCCGGGCCACTTTCACCGCTGGGCGCAACGTTTCGGACCGCGCATCCATCGCGACCGCCCAGCTTTGCCCCTCGCGTTTCCATTCGAAATGTACGCGGTTGAAATTCAAGTTCAGTCCAGAAATCGACGGGTTATACCCCAGATGGTCCGGCTGCCCCGGATCGATCACCCGCTGATAGGGCAGATATGCCCCGTTCACATGAAACTTGCCTGAGATCCCGGTCACGCCCAGCGCGCGCAGGTCTTTCGCCATCTGCGACAGCGCATCCGTGTCCAGCGTCGGGTTCGCGCCGCCCACAAGGATCAGGTCGCCCTGAATAATGCCGTTCTCAACAGGCCCGGTCGCCAGCAAGCGCGTTTGAAAGCGATGCGCTTCGCCCAGCGTCGACAGGGCATAGGCCCCCGTGATTGCCTTTGCGACACTGGCGGGCGGCAAGGGCAATACCGGATTGTGAACTTCTAGCACCTCGCCCGAGCGGGCGTCTGCCACCATGAAACCGAGCTTTCCGCCCAGCCCCGAGTCGGCCACCAAGGCGTCAACCGACGGCAAACCTCTCTTGGCGTAGTCGCCCGGTTTGGGTGCAGGAAAAAGCGACGTGGCGGGTGCGTTGGCGACCGCAGGCATCCCTACCCCGGCCCCCAATCCCGCCAGAAATGCGCGTCGTGAGAATGGGATCGTCATGGGGCGAGTTAACCCGCTGGCTTTCGCGCAATCAAGCCGGAAACCTGCCGATCAGCACAATCTTTCTGACAGTTTCACCAGTCCCCGCGTGCCCGGATCTGGGAAGACGAAACATCCAGCATCGGAACATTCACCAATGACCATGCAGGGGCTTCAGACACACGCAATTTCGCGGCCTCTCGTCCCGTGATCTGAGCCGACCGGAACCGGCGCGCCGCCTTGGACACGCGGGCCGCGCCCCGATCGCCCGGCCGGGCCAAAATGCCGACGGGCACGTTCGACATGATCCAGTCCCAACGCTCCCACCGGTGGAAATTGGCCAGATTGTCGGCCCCCATCAGCCACACGAAATGCACACCGGGATAGAGCGCAATCAGCGCTTCCAGCGTTTCGGCGGTATAGCGCGTGCCGGTCTGCGCCTCGATCTGCGTGACCTTCACCTGCGGGTGTTGCATGACGGAATTCGCTTGCTCCATACGCTGCGCCAAAGGTGCCGGTCCGTGCGCTTTCAACGGGTTACCCGGCGTCACCAGCCACCACACCTGATCCAGCCCGAACCGCTTCAACGCTTCGCGCGTGATGTGAACATGCCCTTCATGGGCCGGATCAAACGACCCACCCAAAAGACCAATCACCTGACCGACCCGTGCATATGGAAAATTATGACGCATCACAGCTGAAGCAACTCAGTCGATTTCAGACGACGCAGCCCAAAGGTTCGCAGTCTCTTCATTGGTATAGGCGTCAATCTCGGCAAGTTCTTCGTCCGTGAAGTCCAGTCGTGCAACAGCACCCGCACAATCCACGACTTGCTCAGGGCGGGAGGCACCAATCAGGGCCGATGTGATTCCACCTTCACGCAACACCCAAGCTAGCGCCATCTGAGCTAAGGTCTGTCCGCGTCGTTCGGCAATCGCAGCAAGCGCGCGCAGGTTCTCAATGAGCGCATCGGACACCAAATCAGGCGCCAGAGATTTTCCTTGGCTGGCGCGGCTGTCCGTTGGGATACCCTTCAAGTATTTGCCGGTCAGCAAACCCTGTGCAAGCGGCGTGAAGGCGATCGAGCCGACGCCAAGCTCGGTCAACGTATCCTTCAGCCCATCCCGTTCGACCCAGCGGTTCAGCATGTTGTAACTAGGCTGATGGATCAGGCAGGGCGTGCCTAGTTCTTTCAGGATCGCAACAGCCTCGCGCGTGCGTTGGCTGTTATAGCTTGAAATGCCCACATAAAGCGCCCGCCCCGAGCGCACGATGTGATCCAGCGCGCCCATAGTTTCTTCAAGCGGAGTGTCCGGGTCAAACCGGTGGCTATAGAAGATATCCACATAGTCCACGCCCATGCGTTTCAGACTTTGATCACACGAGGCAATCAGATACTTCCGGCTACCCCATTCACCATACGGACCGGACCACATGTCATATCCCGCCTTCGAGCTTATGATCAGTTCATCACGAAGCCCGGCAAAATCATTGCGCAGGATCTCTCCGAACGCCTCTTCCGCGCTGCCAGCGGGCGGGCCATAGTTGTTGGCCAGATCGAAATGGGTGATCCCGTGGTCAAACGCCGTCCGGCAAATTGCCTGCTTGTTGGAATGCGGGAAGTCATGTCCAAAATTGTGCCACAGACCCAAGCTGATTGCTGGCAGCTTCAGCCCGGATGCCCCACAGCGCCGATACTCCATCTTTTCATAGCGATCTTCGGCGGGATGATAGGTCATAACGTCTCCTTCGGGATTGCCCTGCCCCCTTTGTCTGGCTAAGACAACCGGAAGTCAAACACGAGGACGCGCAACATGGCCGCTTATCAATATGTCTATCACATGGATGGTGTTTCAAAGACCTATCCCGGTGGCAAGAAATGCTTCGAAAATATCCGCCTCAGCTTCCTGCCCGGCGTAAAGATCGGCGTCGTTGGCGTGAACGGCACTGGTAAGTCGACGCTGATGCGCATCATGGCGGGCATCGACAAAGAGTTTCAGGGCGAAGCTTGGGCCGCCGAAGGTGCCAAAGTCGGCTATCTGCCGCAGGAGCCCGAACTGGACGCATCCTTGGATGTGCGCGGCAATGTCATGCAAGGCGTCGCCGAGAAAAAGGCGATCCTTGAGCGTTACAATGAACTCGCCATGAACTACTCGGACGAAACCGCCGACGAAATGGCCAAGCTGCAGGACGAAATCGACGCGCAGAACCTATGGGATCTGGATGCACAGATCGACGTCTCGATGGAGGCATTGCGCTGCCCCCCCGATGACGCCGACGTCACGACCCTGTCGGGTGGTGAGAAACGCCGCGTGGCGCTGTGCAAGCTGCTGCTTGAAGCCCCCGACATGCTACTGCTCGACGAACCGACCAACCACCTGGACGCCGAAACCATCGCGTGGCTGCAGCAGCACCTGATCGACTACAAAGGCACCATTCTGATCGTCACCCATGACCGTTACTTCCTGGATGACATCACTGGCTGGATCCTTGAACTCGACCGTGGCCGCGGCATCCCCTACGAAGGCAACTACTCGGCATGGCTTGAGCAGAAAGCCAAGCGGCTGGAGCAAGAAGCCCGCGAAGACAAATCCAAGCAGAAAACGCTTGAGCGCGAGCTGGAATGGATGCGTCAGGGCCAGAAAGCCCGTCAGGCGAAATCCAAGGCCCGTATCGCCGCCTATAACGAGCTGGCAGGCCAGTCCGAGCGCGACAAAGTCGGCCGCGCGCAGATCGTCATCCCCAACGGCCCCCGCCTGGGCGGCAAGGTGATCGAGGTTACCGGCCTGAAGAAACACATGGGTGACAAGCAGCTGATCGAGAACCTCGACTTCTCGCTGCCCCCCGGCGGTATCGTCGGCGTGATCGGCCCGAACGGCGCCGGTAAATCGACGCTGTTCAAGATGCTGACCGGTCAGGAACAGCCCGACGAAGGCACCGTGGAACTGGGTGACACCGTGAAACTGTCCTATGTGGATCAGTCGCGCGATGACCTGAACGACAATGACACGGTCTGGGAAGCGATTTCCGGCGGGGCTGAGATCATCGAACTGGGCGATGCGCAGGTGAACTCGCGCGCCTATTGTTCCAGCTTCAACTTCAAGGGCGGCGATCAGCAGAAAAAGCTGAACCTGCTGTCCGGTGGTGAGCGCAACCGCGTCCACATGGCGCGTCTGTTGAAAGAGGGCGGCAACGTACTCCTCCTCGACGAACCGACCAACGATTTGGACGTGGAAACCCTCCGCGCCCTCGAAGACGCGCTGGTTGATTTTGCGGGCTGCGCCGTCGTCATCTCGCACGACCGCTTCTTCCTTGACCGTATCTGCACCCACATCCTCGCCTTCGAAGGCGACGCCCATGTGGAGTGGTTCGAAGGCAACTTCGAGGACTACGAAGAGGACAAGAAACGCAGGCTGGGACCGGACGCACTGGAGCCCAAACGCTTGAAGCATAAGAAGTTTACGAGATAAGAGAGCGGCCCCTTCGGGGGCCCTTTTAATTTGCACCCCATTGGAATTGACACCAGGGCTTCGCTCACGCATAGGTTTATTAAATTGATTTCAATCTGAATGGAGCGCAGCATGGCTAGCGAAAAAATTTGTGGGATCGTCATGCCGATTTCTGAATGTGACAACCTTGGCTCTGCTCACTGGAGCGATGTTAGGAAGATTGTCGAAGCCGCTGCTACGGAAGCTGGCTACGAAGCCCGATTAGTCTCAGATACTTTTGAGTCCAATCTTATTCACAAAGAAATCCTTCAAAATATCTATAATGACGATCTGATTATCTGCGATGTTAGCGGCCGAAATCCCAACGTGTTTTTTGAACTGGGTATTCGAATGGCAACACAAAAACCAACAGTTATTATCAAAGATGATGTCACTGCCTATCCATTCGACACTGGGCCAAACCGCTACATTCAGTACCCTCGGGATTTGCGCCACCCTATAATGGAAAAATTTAAACAAGACTTAGTTGGGTCCATTAGGAAAACTGCAGAGCAACCAAAAGAAAGCAGCTTCATTGGTCAGCTTGGACCTTTCCATGTGCCGGATGTGGAGAGTTCTAGCATCCCTGCAGCCGATGCAATTCTAGAGCGCCTCAATTATCTTGATCGTGCAATGAACAAACTCGGAAATACTGTAACTCGCGAGCGTCAATTCTTAGCCCCCAAGCGAACTCCCGTTTTCGTTGAAACATTTTCTCCTTCATCAGATGAATTAAACCTGCTCCTTCAGGGTTTTTCTCACCGGTTAACGGAAGAAGTGAAAGAAGTCATAATCCAACGGATTAAGCCCGATGCAATTGAGGTATTGGAACTTCAACACGACGTTTACGAAATTAGAATTACTGGTAAAAACTTAGCTAGCCCTAAAACCGAAGGGTTGCTCAAAAAAATCGCGGATTCGTTTAAAGACATGGCTGAACTCATTGACTAAGCAGGATGGCATTCGGAAATCACATTGATCTACGAAGATACATCGCTATCGGTCTCCCCTCACCTGTCGCCACGAACGCATCTAAATCCACAGTTACTCCGTGTTTCTGGTGACCGCCGTAGCGTTCGGCCCATGCTTCTAGCTCGTGGAGATTGAGGTTCTTCCGGTTCGCGTGATCTCATCATCCCGCAAAACTAGCCACATCCCCCACCCCTTGCTAAGCTTCCCCTATTAAGAAGAGGGGAAACATTATGAAAAGAAGGGTATTTCTGGCGCTGACGGGCGCTGGGGTTTTGACGGCATGTGCGCGACCGGGTGTGCTGGGGTTGGCGCCAAACACAACGTTGATCATCGTGCGGCATGGGGATCGGACCGGGGAAAATCTGAATGCCATCGGGCGCGCGCGGGCGCAGGCTTTGGTGGGGGCACTCGACGGGACCCATGTCGACGCGATCTATTCCCCCAGCATGCAGCGCAATCTGGACACGGCCCAGCCTCTGGCAACGGATCGCAATTTGCCGATCAACCGGCTGCCCGCCAACGGTATGGCCGAGCGGTTGCTCACCGCATCCGCCGGAAAAACAGTCGTTTGGGTCGGCAACAAGGGCAATCTGCGCGAGATCTGGGAGGCCCTCGGCGCTGGCGGAGAGCCGCCGCTGACCTACGGCGACCTGTTCATCGTCACGGCCAATCGCTTTGGCATGCTGCAGGTGGACCGCAGGCAGCACGGACCCGAAATCTAGTCTTTCTTCACCGGAACCGGGGTGCCGTCGTCGTCAAGTGAGACGAAGACAAACACGCCCTCGGTCACCTTGTGCTTCGAGCGGCCTCGGTCACGTTCCGACCACGCTTCGAGCGTGACGGACATCGAGGTCCTGCCGACCCGTGTGACCTCGCCATACAGGCACAAAACGTCGCCCACTTTGACCGGCGAGATGAACTTCATCGCGTCCACAGCCACGGTCGCCACGCGCCCGCCCGCGTATTCCGCGGCCAGCACGCCACCCGCGATGTCCATTTGGGACAGCACCCAGCCGCCGAAGATGTCTCCGGCCACGTTGGTGTCCTTGGGCATGGCGAGCGTACGCAGGATGATGTTGCCTTCGGGGGCGTCAGTATTGGACATGGGGGCCTCGTTCATTGCTACCCTATGGGTAAGCCGCGCCAAGGCCCCATGCAAGAACGCCGTTGCGTGACACACGGTCAGGCCGCGCGGGCGACGTCGTAGAGCTCGTTCAGCAGATCCAGAAGCGTTTCCATTTTCTCGGTCCCGAACTTGTCTTCCAGATCCTCATAGATGCCCGCCGCCTTTTGCGACATGGTGGCGTATTTCGCCTCTCCGTCCGTCGAGATCTTCACACGGCGGCGGCGCGCGTCGCTGTCTTCGACCCGTTCGATCAGCCCGCGTTCGGTCAGGGTTTTCAGGATGCGCGACAGGCTAGGGGGCATCAGGACGCAGCGCTCGGCCAGTTCAGTGGCGCAGCAGGGTTTGCCTTCGGCCAGCACGCGGATCACGCGCCATTGCTGGACCGTCAGGCCGATATCGTCGAGTTCCTGACGGAAGGGTTTGAGGGTCGCCTCACGGGCGTGGAGAAGTGCCAGAGGCAGGGCGCGATCGAGTTTCTTCATCATTGTCAGTCCTTTCGCGGATGGCCGCGTGGATCGTGCTCCAACCTTTGCGGCTGAAGCGGGTTTCGATTTCCTGAACCTCGAGACTAAGAATGAAGGGCGTGTCGCCCATCTGCGGGCGCAGCGCGTCCTCAACCGCGCTGTATAGGGTGTCGGCGATGGCCTCGCGCGTGGCTTCGTCCCGTCCCTGCCCTAGTCTGAGGATCATATCCAGGAAGTGATAACCGCCTGCCCCGTCGCCAATGGCGTCGATGTCAGCCTCGAACCCACGCACGCGGATGCCGCCAATGGGACATTTCCCCGTGGCGACCAGTGCTTCGCGCATGGTTTCGGCTAGAGCAGGCAAATCTGCCTGCTCGCCCAGCCCATTGCTGAATTCGAATGACAGGTGTGGCATATTCACTCCTTAACACCGACAATAAATACCCGTCGCACCTAGATTGCAAATCATTGCGGGTGCAACAAGTTGTCTCAGGGGGTGACCACGCCCGAAGCCACCCACGCATCAAACTCTGCCAGCACACGGTCCGAGAACGCGGCGTCGTTGATATGGCTCTCCAACTCGATCAGCGTCACGTTGTCTGGACAGTGGGCGCGGATTTCCTCGACGAACGCGGCCAGCCCCTCGGCGTCATGTAGCGGACCACCGGGACGGTCCCATTCATTGCCACCTTCAAGAGGCAGGATCAGGTTTACCGGGCCTTTCGCACCTGCAAGCTGGGTGCACATAGCCTGCGCCATCTCGCGCCGCTGATCAGGAGTCATCATCACCGAAGATAGAAGTCGGTTATGCGCGTGCACTTCCTGCCCCGCCAGCTTCGGCGGGATGTCCTGCCAGCCGATAAAATCGACAAGGTCATAGCAGCCAATCGATACCATCTGCGGCGTGGCAGACGCCCCCGCATTGGTCATTCGATCCGGCCCGGCGGAAATGGTCGATCCCATGATGTGGTTACCAAGTTCCTGCGGGGCAAAGTCCAGAACGGCGGCAAAGGCGCCCTCGCCCGCAAGGCTTTCAAAGGCGCGCCCGCCCATACCGGTGGCGTGGAACACGGCGACCTCGAACCCGCGTTCTTCCAGCGCCGGTTTCAGGCTGACCATATAGCGCAACACGGTTTTGCCGAAGCTGGTCATGCCAATGAGCGGCTTTTGGAAGTCCGGTTTCTCGACTGCGCGAGCCGCGCCTAGCACGGCACCTGCAGCCTGTGACAGCGACGCTTTGCAGATCGAGTTGAGACCATACAGCCCGCCTGCCCAAAGGATCATCTGCACATCCGCAGGCAGGCGTTCCGGCGGGATCAAGGGTGAGAAGCTGACGGTCGAGACCACGTATTTCGGCACGCCAATTGGCAATGCCTGACACAGGTCCAGCGCTGCATCCGTGCCCATGGTGCCACCCAGCACGATCAGCCCATCAAACACGCCCTCACGGTAAAGTTTCAACGCCAAAGCGGCCGAGCCTTGCGCCATGATTTGCATGGCCGTGTTCTCGCCCCCGCTGTCGATGGCGGCTTGGATCGACGACCCACCAGCCTCGGCCACGTTATGCTTGGAGTAATCGCATGGTCCAGTTGGATCGCCCAGAACCGAGATGTCCATCGTGGCGACACCTCCGCCCTGCGCCCGGATCACATCGGCGATATAGTTCAGCTCGTCATCTTTGGTGTCATAGGTCCCGACGACCAGAATTGTTGTGTCGCTCATAGCTGCATCCATGCTGTCTTGAGGTCGAAATACTTGTCGAAGGCGTGCATCGACTTGTCATGGCCGTTGCCCGATTGCTTGACCCCGCCAAGCGGCACGGTCCCGTCCGATCCACCGTAAGTATTCACGTGGACAACGCCCGCCTGAATGTCGCGCACCATGTTATGCGCACGGCTGAGGTTCGACGTCCAAACCCCTGCTGCCAAACCGAACTTCGTCGAGTTGGCGATGGCGACGGCTTCTGCGTCGGATTTGAACGGTGTGACCGCCAGCACCGGCCCAAACACTTCGTTCTGGGCCACGTTGTCTTGCGGCTTCACGCCTTTCAACACGGTCGGCTCCATGAAATAGCCGCCGGTGTCCTCCATGATGCGCGAACCGCCCAGCGCGATCTCGGCACCCTCGGCCACGGCTTTCGTCACGAAGTTCAGGTTGCCCTCCAACTGGGTCAGGTTGTTCACCGCACCGATATTGGTGGTCAGGTCCAGAGGGTTGCCAACCTTCATCGCGGCGGCATGGCGCGAGAGCGCTTCGACAAATTCATCATGGATGCTCTCTTCGACCAACAGACGCGAACCTGCCACGCAGACCTGCCCGGCATTGCGGAAGATACCAGCTGCCGAAACCTTAGCTGCATGCTCAAGATCCGGCGCGTCTGCGAAGACAACATTGGGGGACTTGCCGCCAAGCTCCAGATAACAGCGTTTCAGGTTCGAGCGCGCCGAATATTCCAACAGCCGCCGCCCGACCCCGCCGGAGCCAGTAAAGACCAGAACGTCCACATCCATCGACATGGCCAGAGCCTCGCCCGTGACGGACCCTGCCCCGGTGACGACGTTCAACACGCCGTCGGGCAGTCCGGCCTCGGCAGCCAATTCCGCAAGCTTCAGCAGCGACAGCGACGCGGTTTCGGCCGGCTTCAACACCACCGAGTTCCCCGCCGCCAGCGCGGGTGCAAGTTTCCACGCCCCAATCATCAGCGGGAAGTTCCACGGCACAATCGCGCCCACGACGCCCACGGGTTCTTTGTGCACAAGACCCAGCACATCACCCGCAGTCGGGGCAATCTCGCCATAGACCTTGTCCAATGCCTCGGCATAATAATGGAAGGTGCCTGCCGCCGATCCCGGCTCGGCCTTCAGGGCCATGCCGATCTCGGTCCCGTTGTCGCGCACGCCCAGAACGGCCAGTTCCAGCGCGTTGGCCTCGATCAAATCGGCCAGCTTGTGCAGCACCTTCTTGCGATACGCAGGAGCTGCTCGTGACCAGCGCCCGTCGTCAAAGGCCCGCCGTGCCGCCGCAACCGCGCGGTCCACATCCGCAGCGGACGCCCGCGCAATCGTGGTCAGTCTTTGTCCGTCAATCGGCGAGAGAACGTCTTGCGCTTCGCCCTCAGCTTCTTGCCACGCTCCGTCAATATATAGTTTCTGCGGCGCGATAGGATGGCTGGAAAGCTCGTTGATGCGTGACTGATCTGCCATTCGTCGGTCTTTCTTTCTTTGTAGTCCAGCCAGACCCGGCGGAAATGCAGGAGAAGGACAAGGACAATCATTCCGAATAGGATCGCCGCAATTGGGCGATCAATGAAATCAAGCGGGGTTTTCACGCGCGCCATGGCGCTGCGCAGTTTCACTTCCATGATGCCGCCCAGAACCATGCCCAGAACGATGGGCACAACTGGCAGCTGCATACGTTTCATGATGAAGCCGAAGATGCCAAAAGCGGCGGCGATGATGCAGTCGGTCAGCGAGTTGCGGAGCGAGTAGACGCCCACGAAGCTGAGAACCAAAATGCACACACCCAAGAAGCGATTGGGGATCTTCACCACCTTGATCAACTGATTGGTTGCGACCAACAAGAAGGCCACCACAAGTACATTCAGGATCAGAAGCGCGAGGTAGAGCGCCACGACAAAGTCCATGTCATTCTGGAACAGCTGTGGGCCGGGGATCACGTTATGGACATAGAAGACCGACAGCATCATCGCCGTCAGCGCTTCACCGGGGATGCCCAGCGCCAGAAGCGGGACCATCGCGGCACCGGGGACCGCGTTATTGGCGGTCTCGGCGGCGATCAGACCTTCTGACGATCCGTGCCCAAAGTCCTCGGGACGCTTCGACGACTTCTGCGCATAGGTGTAGGACATAAACTGCGCGGTGAACTCGCCCACGCCGGGGATCATGCCCATAACCACACCGAAGGTGGCCGAAATACCTGCGATGCGCGGATGGCGGGCCAGCTCACGGAAGCCTTGGAAGAAGCTGCCTTTCAGCTTGGTCAGGCGGACTTTCTCATCATCTCCGTGCAACAGCGTAAACGCCTGCGACAGTGCAAAAAGCCCCAGCACAACGACGATCAGGTTCACCCCACCCGACAACCAGCTTTGGTCAAAGGTATAGCGCTTGGAGAAGCTGGCCGAGTGCAGGCCGATGGTATTCAGCCAGATGCCAAAACACGCCATCGCCGCCGCAATCAGCGTATGTTTCCGGTGTGCGGTGACAACGAGGATGATGCCCAGAAGCGCCGCCAAGAAGATCTCACGCGAGCCGAACATGGGGGCGATTTTCGCCAGAATGGGCGCGAAGAAGATCAGGCACACGACCGAGAAGATGCCGCCAAAGAAGGACGAGCTATAGGCCAGAGACAGCGCGCGGCGTGCCTCGCCACGGGTGGTCATCGGGTAACCATCGTAAGTGGTCAACGCATTCACCGCCGTGCCCGGCGTGTTGATCAGGATCGCGGGAATGGATCCGCCATACATCGAACTGCCATAGATGCCCAAAAGCACGGTCAGCCCGACAATGGGGTCCATGCTGAACGTGGCCGGCAGCAAGATCGCGATGGCCACCGCGGGGCCAACCCCGGGAATCGCGCCGATCAGCACACCGCCGACCGAACCCACCAAAAGCGCCAGCACCACGTCCCAGCGGGCCAGAACCGAGGAACTGGCCTGCACTTGCGCAAGAAAGTCGTAGATCAGGTCCATGCTGCCCTCAGAAATTCAGGATGAAGAACGAGCGCAGCGCGCCCGGAAGGTATTCATAGATGGCCGCGCCGGGGATCTTTACTTGCAAGAAGCTTTTAAAGATCAGCACGACTAAAACCGCAAAGACACCCGCGCTCCACATCATCAAGCGCGAGCGGTAACCCACCCGCCATGTCAGGATCAGCGAGAACGCGATTGTAACCGGTAAATAGCCGATCAACGGCACCAATATGACGTAGGCTAAGAACCATCCCGCCCACTCGAAAACAGACGCCCAGATTTTGGCTTCGCGCCGGTCCGTCCAGTGTTGGTACAGCCACGTCACACGGATGACAGCGACCAGAAACACGATGGGGGCCGCGCCTATTGGGCCAAGCCATAGTGACAGACCTATCGCCAATACCGCCCAAGACAAGCTTTCGGCCCATTGGAACCAATCCGCTTCACGCATCCAGCGCGGCAGGCGGCGTTGTTTACGCGGCAGATGCCAAAAATGCAGTGCAGTGAACAACACCATGCCGCCAACACCAATCCCCGGCCAGAACCTAGGTTGTGCGAAGAAGTCTTTGCCTTTCAGCCACTTGGTTTGATCTTCAATGGCGGCCAGCAAAAGCGTGGCACAGATCAAAAACAGGGCCGCGAACAACACTTGACCGCGCTGTGGCCGGTCTGGATGTTCTGTGATCTCATCGCTCATATCGGGCGCTTTCCGGGGGCGTATGCGTCACACGGGGCCAGCCAAAGCCAGCCCCGCCAAAGATCGTATAAGATGGGATTACTCAAGGATCCCGCTGATCACGGCACCGGTTTCCTGATCGCCAGCGATCCGTGCGGCCGAGGCTTCAGCATCCATCCAGTACACCAGCGCACCGGTTTCCTTGGCAACCGCTTGAGCACGTTCGCTCATCACAGTTTTAGCAGCAACGGCGGCGATCTTCTCGCGCACATCTGCCGGGGTATCCTTGGTTACGAACAGGCCGTTCCACAGGGCGATGTTCAGCTGAGCGTCCAGTTCGCCAATGGTGGGCGTGTCCGGCACAAGGCTGATACGCTCGTCGGTGACGGCCATCAGGACTTTTACGTCATCAAGGCAGGGCAGGATCAGCTGCAACGTGGTGTTGATCACGTCTGCGTCGCCCGAGGCCAGCGTGTTGCAGTCCAGTGCGTCAAACGCCGCGTCCGACCCCCACTCAAAACCAGCATTCTTTGCGTAGGCTTTGGTCACCTGCGTCGGCGTCAGCACGTCACCGAAATGGCCCAGCGCCACGTCGTTTTCCTTGGCATAGTCAGCAAGCTCGGCCATCGAACTATAAGGCGCGTCGCCCGAGGTCGCGACCACGAAGGGATAGGTCAGGAAGATGCCGATCGGGTCGAATTTGGCCGGGGCCAGCTCGTCAATGCCGATCTCGTGGCCGATCACCGGCACTGCGGGTACGAAGCTGCCGATGGTGTAACCATCAGCTGGAGCCGTTGCCACGTCGATCGCTCCAGGGAATGGGCCGCCACCCCCGCCTGGTTTGTTCACAACAGCAGCTGATACGCCGTACTCGGCCTGGAAGTCTTCCGCGATCATGCGGGTCAGCACGTCTTCCAGATCACCCGGAGGCCATGGGACGATGAAGCTGACCGGCTTTTCCGGATATTCGGCCATCGCGGGTGCCGCGACCATGGATGCGGTTACGGCCAGCGCGCCAGCCAGAATGGATTTGGTGTTCATGACGGTCTCCCTGTTTCGTCAGATCAGAATTCTTGCATCGGTTCAATATTCGAACCATCGGTTTTAAAATAGATTGACAGACGGGAGTGATTCCTGTCAACAAAACAATGAACATGTGAATGAAAAACTGCGCAGCTCGCCAGAAAGCAAGCGCGGAAACCAACCGGAAGACCCAATGGGAACAGCATCCAAAGCACTGTCATTGCTTAATTATTTCAGCCGCGCACAGTCCCAGATTGGCCTGAGCGACCTGGCGCGCCTGTCGGGTATGAACAAGGCCACCGTCTATCGCCTGATGGGCGAACTGGCAGATCATGGATTCGTTGAACAGGTGGGCGCGGGGCGTGAATATCGTCTTGGTCCGGCCTTTCTGCGGCTCGCTGCCCTGCGCGAAAAAGCCGTTCCCATGCGCGAATTGGCTCTGGCTGAACTGACGAAACTTAGCGAGTTAACCGGCGAGACCTCGCATATGTCGCTCTTGAATGGCGAGGTTCTTTCCAACCTTGCCTATAGCTATGCGCACAAGCATGGCACGATGGTGATGATGGAAGATGCCGAGGTGCTCGAGCTGCACTCCACCGGCTCCGGTCTGGCCGTCTTGGCCTTTTCCCCCGCCCCCTTTGTTGACGCCGTGCTGAACAAACCGCTGGTGGTACGCACGCCGGAAACCGTGACCGATCCCGAAGCAATCCGCGCCCTTCTTCCGAAAATCCGCGAGCATGGCATGGCGCGGTCCGTTGGCGGCTACGAGCAAGATGTCTATTCCCATGCTGTGCCAATTTTCGACGCCGGGTCAAACTGCATCGGCGCAATAGCCGTCGCGGCCCCCGTCTCGCGTATGACCGACGAGCTAAGATCAACCATCCAAACCGAACTCGCCCTCGCAGCCCGCCGCACCACGCGCGTGCTGGGGGGCTTTCCACCCGACAGTTTTCCCAAAATCAATCCCACAGACTCTCCTGTAGAAAGCGAGCTGACATGAAAGATTCCAACTTTCTGAAAGAAAAGAACGCCCGTTCGCTCTGGCATCCAATGGCGCATCCCGCCGACAGCCTTCAAAACCCGCCGACCATCATCACCGGCGCCTCTGGCGTAAAGATCAAAGACGTCGACGGGCACGAGGTCGTCGACGCCGTGGGCGGGCTGTGGAACGTGAATCTTGGATTTTCGAACCAGCCCATCAAGGACGCGATCTCGGCCCAGTTGGACATTCTGCCCTACTACTCCACCTTCCGCGGCACTACCAATGACAAGGTGATCGAGCTGTCGGAACTCCTGCGTGATTTCTTCGCGCCGGACGGGCTGACGCGGGCGTTTTACACGTCGGGCGGATCGGACAGTGTTGAAACTGCGCTGCGTCTGGCGCGCCAGTATCACAAGGTGAAGGGCGACACGGGCCGCACCAAGTTCCTGAGCCTGAAGAAGGGCTATCACGGCACCCATATGGGCGGCGCGTCGGTGAACGGGAACGCCAATTTCCGCACCCAGTATGAACCGCTTCTGCCCGGCTGCTATCACATCCCGGCACCCTACACCTATCGCAACCCGTTCAACGAAACGGACCCCGAGCGTCTAGCCCAACTGTGCCTGCAGGCGATGGAAGACGAGATCGCATTCCAAGGCGCAAACACCATCGCCGCGATGATCATGGAGCCCATTCTGGGTGCAGGCGGCGTCATCCCCCCCCATGAAAGTTTCATGCCGGGCGCGCGCGAGATCTGCTCGAAACACGGGATCCTTCTGATCGCGGACGAGGTCATCACCGCCTTTGGTCGTACCGGGGGCTGGTCGGGCAGCCGGTACTGGGGCGTGCAGCCTGATTTCATGTGTACCGCCAAGGCGATCACCAATGGTTATTTCCCTTTCGGCGCGGTGATGATTGCCGACCATGTGGTTGAAACCTTTGAAAAAGATACGACCGGTGCCGCCGCAATCGGCCACGGCTACACCTATTCGGGCCACCCGGTCGGCGCGGCCGCTGCCGTGGCCTGTATGGAGGAAACCGTGCGCCTGAAGGTAAACGAAAACGCCGCCGCACGTGGCGCCGAGCTGTTTGCGGGCCTGCAAGAACTTGGCGCGGCCTATGACATCATCGGCGATGTGCGCGGGGGGCACGGATTGATGTGCGCGCTGGAGCTGGTCTCTGATCCGGCCACCAAGGCACCGATTGACAAGAAGACCATCGGCACATTGCAAGAGGTCGCCTATCAGAACGGTGCGATGGTACGCGTCTCGGGTCCGAACGTCATCATGTCACCGCCGCTGGTGCTGACCTCGGACGACGTGCAGACCATCCTGCGCGCACTGAAAGCGGGCTTCGCCGCCGTCTAAGCCTCTGCCAAAACCAACAGAAAGGCCGCCCCGACCGGGCGGCCTTTATCTGTGTTGGTCGATCAAAATGGGGAAGCCGCCAGAGTGTCGCCGTTCCTCATGATCAGATAATTGCGTTCTTCAGTACCGGCATAGGCGGTGAAGCCCAGCACCTCGCAAAACACCCTTGATGCGGCCAGATCCTTGACGCCAAGGCTGACCGAGAACGCTCCGAGATGCGTAATGTGATCCTCCCTTTGCGACAAGTGTAGCACAGGCGGATCACACAAGCTTCAGACCGGGACGACCAGCCGAATGCCGTCCAGAGCGTCCGAGGCTTCGATCTGGCAGGACAGGCGCGAGGCATCGGTGACTTCGCCATCCGCCATGTCCAGCATCGCCTCTTCGAAATCGCCCTTTTCGCCGGTTTTGGACAACCAGTCGCCATCCACATGCACGTGGCAGGTGGCGCAGGACAGAGAGCCCCCGCATTCGCCATGAATGCCCACGACATTGTTCGCTTGGGCGGCTTCCATCAGGTTCACGCCCGTCTGGACGTCAGCCACAACTTCCTCGCCCCCAGACAAGACCCAGGTTACTTTCATCTCGTATCTCCTTGTTATCTTTCCGTTTAGACGAAGTTCACATAGAAATCGCGCAGCCCGTCGCCTTCCAAGTCGCGGGTCTTAATAACCTCTTTGCGCTTCATGAAAATATGGTTGTCGACCAACAAGCGACCGACGCGATCGCCCAGCACAGTGTCGGCCTCCAGATCGTTCATCGCCGCCTTCAGGTTCACAGCCGTGCCTTCCTTGGCCTCGGTGCGATCAAACCCGTCGCCGCCCTCGATGGGCCCAAGCGGATAGTTGTTTTCCAGCCCCAACAGGGATGCCTGCAACACAGCCGCCACCGCCGTATAGGGGTTGGCCATTGCGTCTGCCATCCGGTGCTCAAGCCGCGATTTCGCGCCGCCCTCGCCGGAAATCCGGGTGGTGACATTGCGGTGATCCCCGCCCCAGTTGCGCCAGTAGCCTGACAGCGATCCCGGCTGCAAACGCTGGTAGGAATTCGTCGTCGGCGCGACCAGACCGGCAAGCCCCTTGTGGTGATGCATCAGGCCCGAGATACAGCCGCGCGCCAGATCGTTCATGTGATCCGGCCCGCCCACGGGACCATTGTCCAGCGCATTGCCGCCCGAGCGATCCCGGAAGCTATAGTTGATGTGCATGCCGGATCCGCCGGCTTCAGCGATCGGCTTCGGCATGAAGGTCAGGACCAGCCCGTGCTCCAATGCGACCTCGCGCGCCATCTGGCGAAACAGCACGATGTCATCCACGTGCTTCAGCGCCTCATCAAAGGTCAGGGTGAACTCGAACTGCGGACTGTCATATTCGCCCGTCATCATCTCAAGGTTAAAGCCCAGCTTCTCGGCGCGCTCCCAGATGTCGTCGGTGAAGCGAAGCGGATCGGTAAACGGCCCGGTGCCATAGACCACGCCACCCGGCGCATCGTACGGCACAAGACGACCAACTTCGTTAGCCATCAGGGCAAAGCACTCCAACTCGATCCCGACCATGGGCTTCAGGCCGCGCTCTTCCCAAGCGGCAATCGCACGTTTCAGCGCCTGCCGTCCGCACAACTCCAGTGGCACGCCGTCTTGGTCATAGAGGTCACCGATGACGATCTGCGTCGAGGCCTCCCACCCGGCGCGAATGTCTTCGGCCCGCCAGCGCAGCTCCATATCCGGCAGACCTTCCTTCATCATCGCCCCTGGCGCGTCCAAAAGGTCCTTGTCGTAATGCACGCCGTAAGTGGACCGACAGAACCGCGTATCCCCGGTGCCAATTTTCGAGCCGGGCAGGTATTTGCCGCGCAGAATGCTCAGATGATCAAGCCACAAGGCCCGCAAACGATCTTTCATGTATCCTCCCTGCCCGGTGATCCGGGTCGCCCCATTTGGGGTTATTTGGCCTGCATGGTGACAGGCAATTCCTTGATCCCACCCACGAAATTCGAGCGCAGGAACTTGTGGTCCCCGGCAGGTTCCACCATTTTCACCCGTTTCGCCAGTTCTTCGAACAGAACCCGCACCTCAAGCCGTGCCAGATGCATGCCCAAACAGACATGCGGGCCGCCCTGCCCGAAGGACATATGGCGGTTGGGGCTGCGGTGCAGGTCCACACGATTGGGGTCGTCAAACACCTCTTCATCGCGGTTGGCGGATGACCACCAGTACAGCACCTTGTCGCCTTCCTTGATGAGTTTCCCGTGCATTTCATGATCGCGCGTGGCGGTGCGGCGGAAGTAAAGCGCGGGCGTGGCCCAGCGGATGATCTCGTCCGGGGCCGTGGCCCAGATGTCACCGCCTTCCTGCATCTGTCCCAGCAACTCCTGTTGATGCGCCATCGCCTGAATGCCAGCCGCAATCGAGTAGCGTGTCGTGTCATTCCCGGCCGCGACGAGCAGACAGAAGAAGTTGCGGAACTCTTGTTCCGGCATGACGTCCCCGTCGCGATTTGGTTGCAGGATCATATGCAACACGCCATCGGTGTCGCCCTTGCGGTTCTTTTCCTCGATCAGACGCTTGGCATAGTCGAACAGCTCGGCCCCGGCAGGCGAGTTGAACGGCATCATCCGGTATTCATCGGTCTCCATCTTGTCCAAAACGTGATCGGTGAAATCCGGGTCCGTGTTGGCAATCAGCGCGTCGCCTTTTTCCACAAGCCACGGTAGGTCCTCGTCCGGCGTGCCGATGATCCGGCCCAGCATCATCATTGGCAGCTGACGGGCAATCATCTTGGTGGCGTCAAATGTTCCGGCCTCAAGCGCCGCGTCCAGAATGGGATGGCACAGCTCGCGAATTTGATCTTCGAAGCCTGCAACGACAGGGCGCGAGAACGCCTTCCCCACCATCACGCGGGTCTTCATATGTTCGGGCGGATCGGTTTCCTGAAAGGTGCGGCGGGCCAGATATTCCTCATAAGTCTGATCCTCCATCCGGATGCCGCGGGCCGAGGACATCAGCTCGTAGTTCCGGTTCAGTTCGGTGATGTCAGCGTGGCGCACGACGTTCCAAAAGCCTTCGCCCCCGTCCCAATCGGTCCAGCTCAGCGGGTCTTCGCGGCGCAGACGTGCGAACGTGTTGTGCGGGGCACCGTTTACAAACGTATCGTGGCTCGACAGATCTGCAAATCCATCATCTTTTGGCGTCCAGACGGTCATGCGCATCTCCCTGGCGTTTTAGCTGTTGTATATAGCGCGTCTATAAATATATTAGAGAACATGTTAAATATGTAAAGGGCGAAATCATGCGCATCGCAATTCTGATGACGAACACGGATGAAAGCAGCTTTGCCGACCAACACCCGAAGGACGGCGAGAAGTGGACGGCTCTACTGTCTCATCAGCGCCCGAACTGGGACTATGTGGCCTTTTCCGTGAAGGATGGTGATTTCCCGCAAGAGCTTGAGGTCTTTGATGGTTTCGTGATCACCGGCAGCCCGGCGTCGGTCCATGATACCGACGCGTGGGTCGATCAGCTCTCAGAGCTGATCCGCACCCTACACATCCAACAAAGACCGCTCTTCGGTGCTTGCTTCGGACATCAGGCCATTGCCAAAGCGCTTGGCGGCAAGGTTGAAACAAACCCGGGCGGCTGGGTTTTCGGCTCGACCGAGATGGAGATCAGCACCCCCGCCCCTTGGGCCGATGCGCAGCAGTTCCGGCTCTATGGCGCGCATATTGAACAGGTCACCAAAATGCCCGATGGGGCGACCAACATTATGACGTCCGAAGGCTGCCCGATTGGCGGCTTCCACATCGGCGATCACGTCTTCACCACGCAGAACCATCCGGAAATGACACCAGACTTCATCGCCGCCCTCATTGAGGAACTGGAAGAGGAGAAACCCGCCGAGGTAATCGCACGGGCACGCGCCTCACTGGCGCGATCTGCGGATGGTCAGAAGTTCGCGGAATGGATCGTCAGGTTCTTCGAACACGCGGCAACAGCCAAACCCTAACCAAGCGCAGCCAGCAGATCGGTCACGGTCACACGGTCGAACAGGACATGTTCGGTCATCAGAGCACGTGCCTTGTCCACGTCATGGACCAAGATCAACTCGGCGATCTGGCGGTGCTCGCGCGCGCTTTCGGCGATCGCGCCCGGATTGCGATAGCGGGCGCGATAGTAGGCAATAAGCTTGCGCCCATTCATCTTGATCATGTCCAGAAGGAACGGGTTTCCCGCAGCCTCGGCCACCTTTTTATGGAAGGCGAGGTTTAGGGCGTAGTACCCGTTTGGATCGCAATCCCCTTTGTCGCGGGCATGGGCCTCGCAGGCCTCGACGATTTCCATCAGCTCCGCACCATCCTCGGGCCCGATCCGACGTGCAGCCAGCCCCGCCGCCTGCCCTTCCAGTTGGGCGTTCACCTCGAGAATGGCCAGAAACTCTTCAAAGCTGGGCTTGAACAGAACTGCCCCTTTTCGCGGTGGGCGTACCACCAACCCCATCGCTTCAAGCCGCAGCAACGCTTCGCGCAGCGGTGTGCGCGACACCTCGTACTGCGCAATCAGGGCGTTTTCGTCGATTGCCTCTCCGGGCGACAACTCGCCCCGGTCAATCGACGTCAGGATTGCATTCAACACGATTTCAGTTTGACCAGCCATGCGGGCAGTTAAGCAAATCCTGCGGGGAATTCCAGCTTTCCCTGGCATTCCGTGTTATATTTCAAACGCGGTTAACCGGTTGGCATCAGGTGGCCCGTGTTTCCGCGCCAATTCTGGATATATTTTAATAGCGGGCTGGCCCTATTTTCGTTTCCAATTTCCGAGAAGATATTTGATCAAAGAATCTCTGTTCCCACGGCCCGCTTCGCACGGGGAACCTTCAGCACCGGAGGACGTCATGGACGGTCAAATCAAAGAAAACGATATCAGCCACGTGGTCGAGGCCGACAAGGCCCATGTGTGGCACCACCTGACCCAGCACAAACCCTTTGAAACTGGTGATCCGCGCATCATCGTCGAAGGCAAAGGCATGCGCGTCTGGGACCAGAACGGTAAAGAGTATATCGACGCCGTGTCGGGTGGCGTCTGGACCGTGAATGTTGGCTATGGCCGCGAATCCATCGCTGATGTTGTGCGTGACCAGCTGGTGAAGATGAACTATTTTGCCGCCGCTGCGGGCTCGATCCCCGGCGCACTGTTCTCAGAGAAGCTGATCGAAAAGATGCCCGGCATGAGCCGCGTCTACATCACCAACTCGGGGTCGGAAGCGAACGAAAAAGCCTTCAAGATGATCCGCCAGATCGCGCACAAGAAGTATGGCGGCAAGAAAACCAAGATCCTGTATCGGGACCGCGACTATCACGGCTCGACCCTTGCCACCATGTCGGCAGGTGGTCAGGACGAACGCAACGCGCAATATGGTCCCTTCGCACCGGACTTCATCCGCGTGCCGCACTGCATGGAATACCGCAAGCACGAGTTGGGTCTTGAGCATCTGTCGGGCGTCGAGTTCGGCCGCGCTGCTGCTGACGCGATTGAAGAAGTCATCCTGCGTGAAGGTCCCGAGACCGTTGGCGCCCTGTGCCTTGAGCCCATCACCGCCGGTGGTGGCGTGATCGAAGCGCCCGAAGGCTACTGGCCGCGCGTGCAAGAAATCTGCGAGAAATACGATATCCTGCTGCATATCGACGAGGTCGTCTGCGGTCTGGGCCGTACCGGAACCTGGTTTGGCTATCAGCACTACGGCATCAAGCCTGATTTCGTCACCATGGCGAAGGGTGTGGCCTCGGGCTATGCGGCGATTGCCTGCTGCGTGACCACCGAGCGCGTGTTTGACATGTTCAAAGAAGACGCCTCGGACCCGATGGGCTATTTCCGCGACATCTCGACATTTGGCGGCTGTACCGCTGGCCCGGTGGCCGCGCTGGAAAACCTGCGCATCATCGAAGACGAAGGCCTGTTGGAGAACACCACCAAGATGGGTGAACGCATGCTGGCAAACCTGTCTGCGCTGGCTGAAAAGCACGCTGTCATCGGTGACGTGCGCGGCAAGGGTCTGTTCCTTGGTGCCGAGCTGGTAAAGGACCGCGAAACCAAAGAACCCGTCTCGGAAGCTGACGTCGGCGCCGTGGTCGCCGATTGTGGCGCGCAAGGTGTGATCATCGGCGCGACCAACCGTTCGCTTCCGGGCCGCAACAACACGCTGTGCTTCAGCCCGGCCCTGATCGCGACCGAGCAGGACATCGACCGGATTTGCGAAGCCGTCGACAACGCCCTGACCAAGGTTTTCGGCTGACACGGCTGCGCTCTGGCATCATAGTTCATTGAAAGGCGGCCCTGTCACCGGGGCCGCCTTTTTCGTGAGGCAGGAAAGGAATTTGCCATGTGGCCTTCGCCCGTTACGCTGACCGGTGATCATGTGATCCTTGCTCCGCTACATATGGAGCACGCACCCGCCCTGAAAGAGGCCAGCGCGGACGGCGCGCTGCACCGCTTGTGGTACACATCGATCCCCAAGCCCGCAGATATGCAGGCCGAAATCAACAGGCGTCTAGCCCTGCAAAAGGCCGGATCTATGTTGCCCTTCTGCGTGATGACACCCGATGGCACACCCGTGGGCATGACGACCTTCATGAATATCGACGCCACCAACAAACGGGTCGAGATCGGATCGACCTGGTATCGCAGTTCTGTCCAGCGCAGCCCTCTGAACACCGACGCCAAGCGGCTGCTCTTGTCCCATGCGTTCGACACTCTGAACTGCATCGCGGTCGAGTTCCGCACTCATTTCATGAACCACCAAAGCCGTACCGCGATTGAACGGCTGGGCGCCAAGCTGGACGGCGTGTTGCGTAGCCATATGGATCAGGGCAACGGGGTTCTGCGCGATACCGCCGTATACTCGATCATCGCATCGGAATGGCCCGCCGTCCGGGCAAACCTGACATGGCGGCTTGAAAAGCCTAGAAAATAAGGGGTTTCACCATTACGTGACCCTCGGGGGCTGGACAGTTAAGTATTTTGTTCTATATTTGTTCTCATTCGATGTGAGCAAAGGAACACGCCATGGCCCAGCCCAGAAGCCTGCCCCCGACGCCAAAACAGACGGACTATGCCCGCGCGATTGCGTCAAAGCTGGGCGCGGCAATTCCTGCAGACGTGGCACAGGATCGCGCCGCCCTGTCTGGCTGGATTGGCGAGCATCAAGCCCGCCTGAAAGCACGCGCTGTGCAGCCACGTGACACTCGGGCGACCTCGAAACAGGTGGCCTATGCCGAACGGATCGCGCGCACCAAACGCCGGTCGGTCCCGGATGAGTGCTTTCGCGATGCCGGGCTGATGTCGGCGTGGATCTCGTCAAATCGCTAAGGCGTTTCTCATAGACTCGACACATCGGGATTATGAGAAACATCGCAACATCACTGCATTGGAAGGATGGTTTTCGCAAAACCTTTACCAAGGTTTATGAAAACCGCTTTGAGAAGTTGAGTATATCCAGATTGCACCGCGACTAAGTCCAATATAAGGTGCCCTTTATGGCAGCACCTGTTGAAACATTCTTTCTGGACCCCGATGCCCAGGGCACCCTTCAAGCGCAGATCCAGCAAATGATCGCCGAGGCGATCCTGTCTGGGCGCCTGCCCCGTGGCGAAAAGCTCCCCTCGACGCGAAAATTATCGACCCATCTGGGGGTCAGTCGGATCACCGTGACGCTGGCCTATACCGAGCTGCAGGCGAACGACTATCTGTCGTCCAAGGGGCGCTCCGGCTTCTATGTCTCGGAAAACGCGCCAGAACCGCCCAGCTTTCAACCCCGCGCCCGGGGCGAGGACAAGGTCGACTGGCATCGCGCCATCGGCAACCACTTTACCGGTGGCAGCACGCCCAAGAAGCCGCAGAACTGGCGGCAACAGAAATATCCCTTCATTTACGGGCAGGCTGACCCAAAGCTCTTTGACCACAACGCGTGGCGCCTGTGCGCCCTACGCGCGCTTGGTCACAAGGACCATGAAGTGATGATGGGCGACTACTATGATCAGGACGACCCGCAACTGATCGAATTCATCGCCCGCCACATCCTTCCCCGCCGCGGCATTCTAGCCCGACCGGAAGAAATCCTGATCACGCTGGGCGCGCAGAACGCCCTGTGGATGGCCGCACAGATCCTGCTGACCCAACGGCGCACCGCCGCGATCGAGGATCCCTGCTATTACTCGCTGCGTGACGTTCTGACCCAAAGCCGCTGTCATCTGGTCAACATCCCGGTTGATCGTGATGGGCTGCCCCCCGAGGCTCTGCCCGATGGCACTGACGTCATTTTCTCGACGCCCAGTCACCACAGCCCGACCACCGCCACCATGCCGATTGAGCGACGCAAAGCGCTTTTGGCACGCGCCAAGGAACTGGACGCCGTGATCGTTGAAGACGACTATGATTTCGAAATGTCGTTCCTGAAGCCTCCCTCGCCCGCGCTGAAATCCTTGGACCGCGAAGGGCGGGTGATCTATGTCGGCAGCTTCTCGAAATCGCTATTTCCGGGGCTGCGCCTTGGCTACATGGTCGGGTCGGAACCCTTCATCCGGGAAGCCCGCGCATTGCGCTCGGCCGTGTTGCGTCATCCGCCGGGACTGATCCAACGCACCGTCGCCTATTTCCTGTCTTTGGGCCATTATGACGCCCTGATCCGCCGCATGGGCAGCGCTTATCAGGAACGGCGCGAAGTGATGAACCAAGCCATCGACGATGCGGGTCTGAGCATTGCCGGGCGCGGTGTTTTTGGCGGATCAGCCTTCTGGATGCGTGCGCCAGAAGGGGTGGACATGGGGCAACTGGCGGCATCGCTTAACGCCAAGGGCGTCTTGATCGAACCCGGCACGCCGTTCTTCCGCGGCCCCAACCAGCCCACCAACTTCTATCGGATCGCCTACAGCTCGATTCCCGCGTCGCGCATCCCCGATGGGATATCTCTGATTGCCGACGAGATCGCTTCGACAGTTAAATCTGGCACCAGATAGCCAAAACAACTGGCCCTATAGGCAAAGGATCCCTCTGCCTAAAAATGAGTCAGGAAAACTGCTTGGGCGGACGAAGTGAAGACGTCGCCCTACCACCATTTCAAGGGAGAGCGTCACAATGAAGATGACCACGGAAGAAGCGTTCGTAAAAGTGCTTCAGATGCATGGGATTGAGCATGCGTTTGGTATTA
>NZ_JAAGOY010000003.1 GCF_010500215.1 Aliiroseovarius sp. PrR006 | reverse complement strand
CGCCAATGAAGGTGCTTGTGCCTGTGAAGCGCGTGATCGACTACAACGTGAAAGTTCGTGTGAAAGCGGATGGAACCGGTGTCGATCTTGCCAACGTAAAAATGTCGATGAACCCCTTTGACGAGATTGCCGTCGAAGAGGCCATCCGCCTGAAGGAAGCTGGTAAAGCAGACGAGATCGTCGTCGTGTCCATCGGCGTGAAGCAAGCTCAGGAAACCCTGCGCACGGCTCTGGCCATGGGTGCAGACCGCGCCATTCTGGTAAACGCTGCTGACGACGTCCACAACGACATCGAGCCGCTGGCCGTTGCCAAGATCCTGGCCAAAGTTGTTGAAGAAGAGCAGCCGGGCATCGTGCTGGCGGGCAAGCAAGCCATCGACAACGACATGAACGCCACCGGTCAGATGCTGTCGGCCCTGCTGGGCTGGTCGCAAGGCACCTTTGCTTCGGAACTGGACATCGATGGCGACAGTGCCGTTGTGACCCGCGAAGTGGACGGCGGCCTGCAGACCATCAAAGTGAAGATGCCGACCATCGTCACCGTTGACCTGCGCCTGAACGAGCCGCGCTATGCGTCGCTGCCGAACATCATGAAAGCCAAGAAGAAGCCGCTGGACGAAAAGACCCCGGCTGATTACGGCGTTGACGTGACCCCGCGCCTCGAGATCGTGAAGACCTCGGAGCCGGCAGAACGCGCCGCTGGCATCATCGTTGGCTCGGTGGACGAGCTTGTATCGAAACTCAAGGAAGCGGGGGCTGTATAATGGCTGTTCTACTTCTTGCTGAAGTTACCAATGGTGAACTGGCGCTGGACGCCACCGCCAAGGCTGTCACCGCTGCAAAAGCGCTGGGTGACGTAACCGTTCTGGCTGCTGGCGCATCTGCCGCTGCTGCTGGGGACGCCGCTGCCAAGATCGACGGCGTGGCCAAGGTTCTGGTTGCCGAAGACGCATCGCTGGGTCACCGCCTGGCCGAGCCGACCGCAGCCCTGATCGTCTCGCTGGCTGGCGACTTTGATCACATCGTGGCGCCCGCCACCACCGACGCCAAAAACGTCATGCCGCGCGTTGCTGCCCTGTTGGACGTGATGGTTCTGTCGGACGTAACCGCAGTTGTAGACGGCGACACGTTTGAACGCCCGATCTATGCCGGTAACGCCATGCAAACCGTCAAATCGAACGACGCCAAGAAGGTCATCACCTTCCGTACGTCGACCTTCGACGCTGCTGGCGAAGGTGGTTCGGCTGGCGTCGAGCCCATCAGCGCTGCTGACAACCCCGGCCTGTCGGAATGGGTTGAAGACAAGGTTGCCGAAAGCGACCGCCCCGAGCTGACCTCGGCTGGCGTTGTTGTGTCGGGTGGCCGTGGCGTTGGCTCGGAAGAGGACTTCGCCCTGATCGAGAAACTGGCTGACAAGCTGGGCGCCGCTGTTGGTGCGTCGCGTGCGGCTGTTGACTCGGGCTATGCCGCGAACGACCTGCAGGTTGGTCAGACCGGTAAAGTTGTTGCTCCGGAACTGTACATCGCCGTGGGTATCTCGGGCGCCATCCAGCACTTGGCTGGTATGAAAGACTCGAAGATCATCGTTGCGATCAACAAAGACGAAGAAGCACCGATCTTCCAGGTCGCCGATTTCGGTCTGGTTGCCGACCTCTTCGAAGCTGTGCCGG
>NZ_JAAGOY010000002.1 GCF_010500215.1 Aliiroseovarius sp. PrR006 | reverse complement strand
TCGCCCAGTTCCTGGTTGATCATGGCTTCGATCAGGGTGGTGATGCCGTTCTTCTGGTCTTCCACGGCCTGGTTCAGCGCATCGGTCAACTCGTCCATGGTGCGGGCGACGACGCCTTTCAGGCCACAGGCGTTGGCGATGCCGGCGTAGGACACTTGCTGGTCCAGCTCGGTGCCGACGAAGTTGTCGTCAAACCACAGGGTCGAGTTCCGCTTTTCCGCACCCCACTGGTAGTTGCGGAAGACCACTTGGGTCACGGCGGGCCATTCCTCGCGGCCGATGGCGGTCAGCTCGGTCACGGCGATGCCAAAAGCGCCGTCGCCCGAGAAGCCTACAACCGGCACGTCCGGGCAGCCGATCTTGGCGCCAACAACAGCCGGCAGACCATAGCCACAGGGGCCAAACAGGCCGGGGGCCAGGTACTTGCGGCCATCCTCGAACGACGGGTAGGCGTTACCGATCGCGCAGTTGTTGCCGATATCGGACGAGATGATCGCCTCTTTCGGCAGCGCCTGCTGGATCGCGCGCCATGCCATGCGGGGGCTCATCCAGTCGGGCTTGTCTGCGCGCGCACGTTCGTTCCAGGTGGTGCCCGGATCGTCGTCCTCGTGGGTCATTTCGGTCAGCTGCTGGGCCCAGGCGGATTTCTTCTGCGCGATGCGGGCTTTGCGTTCGTCGCGGCCTGCGTCACCGGCGGTGTCCGACAGCTGTGCCAGGATGCCTTCGGCCACTTTGGCCGCGTCACCGATGATGCCAACCGATACTTTCTTGGTCAGGCCAATGCGGTCCGGGTTGATGTCGACCTGGATGATCTTGGCGTCTGCAGGCCAGTATTCCATGCCATAGCCGGGCAGGGTCGAGAACGGGTTCAGGCGGGTGCCGAGGCACAGAACAACGTCTGCTTCCTTGATCAGCTCCATACCGGCTTTCGAGCCGTTATAGCCCAGAGGCCCTGCAAACAGTGGGTGCGAGCCGGGGAAGGCGTCGTTGTGCTGGTAGCCAACGCAAACCGGTGCGTCCAGACGTTCGGCCAGCGCTTTCGAGGCTTCGATGCCGCCTTTCGACAGAACCACGCCCGCGCCGTTCAGGATCACCGGGTTCTTGGCGTCCGAGATCAGCTTGGCGGCTTCGGCCACGGCCTCTGCACCGCCCGCGGGGCGTTCAAACTCAACAATCGCCGGCAGGTCGATGTCGACGATCTGGGTGAACATGTCACGCGGGATGTTCAGCTGCGCAGGCGCCGAGGAGCGCTTGGCGTTCATGATCACGCGGCTCAGAACTTCGGCAACACGCGACGGGTCGCGCACTTCTTCCTGATAGCAAACGCAGTCGGCGAACATGCGCATCTGTTCCATTTCCTGGAAGCCACCCTGACCGATGGTCTTGTTGGCGGCCTGCGGGGTCACCAAGAGCAGCGGGGTGTGGTTCCAGTAGGCGGTTTTGACGGCGGTCACGAAGTTGGTGATGCCCGGGCCGTTCTGCGCGATCATCATCGACATCTTGCCGGTCGCACGGGTGTAGCCGTCGGCCATCATGCCGCCCGACCCTTCATGCGCGCAGTCCCAGAAGGTGATGCCCGCATCCGGGAAAATGTCCGAAATCGGCATCATCGCCGACCCGATAATACCAAACGCATGCTCAATCCCATGCATCTGAAGCACTTTTACGAACGCTTCTTCCGTGGTCATCTTCATTGTG
>NZ_JAAGOY010000001.1 GCF_010500215.1 Aliiroseovarius sp. PrR006 | reverse complement strand
CCGATCTTTTTTTTAAAAACGAATAAGGTCCTTTCGTACAATTATTCTAAATTTAAGATAAAAACCAACCTGATTTACATCGGTCTAAACTCAAATCACGAATAGTATTAAAAGTCGAACAGACTAAAACTAACAGAGCTTCTACTCCCAAGCTTAACTATAATTCAACATCGAGGTAGAAAACAAATTCTTAGATATGAACTCCCAGAAAATATCTCCCTGTTATCCCTAAGGAAGCTTAAAATATTAAACAATCTTTTAAAATAAAAGAGAATATCCCATCCAAAAGCAACTAACAAAAGAACTGAAAGCTCTGTAGGGTCTTTTTGTCTTTAAAGAAAAAACTGCATCTTTACAGAAAATTTAAATTAAAATAAACCACCAATAATACAAGAACTATAACATTTACTCATTCAAACAATTCTAAAATGACTAGACAAGTAATTATGCTACCTTCGTACAGTCATAATACTGCAGCTATTTAAAAACTCATTGAGCAGAATTTACTTATTAAAAAATAAGAAATGTTTTTAAGAAACAGTTGTACAGCCTCCGAGTAATATAGAAGGTATTTTATAATAATACTTTAATTTTTTAAATAAATAATAAAAGGAACAACAAAACAGAAAAACAATCTGTTAAAAGAATAAAATGCTAATATCAAGCATAAGATATAAACAAAAAAGAAAAAAAACAATCCAAAAAATTAGCTTAAACTAATAAAAAAAAGAAACTAGATTTAAAGAATCGAAAGAATATCACCCCCAAGCACAAGTCTTACGCACTATTAACTAGCACATCAAAGCTCCCTTAAAAGACAGCTCATACTTGAATCTTCAATAATCGAGAAAAGAAGCATAATGAAAACTAAAATCCGTGATACAAAAAGGAAAAAAATTTTTATTGATATAACAAACATGGACGATGAAATAGCCGCATTGGTAGTTGATAATGGATCTGGTATGTGTAAAGCCGGATTTGCTGGAGATGATGCTCCACGAGCAGTTTTTCCATCAATTGTCGGTCGTCCACGACATCAAGGTGTGATGGTTGGTATGGGCCAGAAAGACAGTTATGTTGGTGATGAAGCTCAATCAAAAAGAGGTATTTTGACTTTGAAATACCCAATTGAACACGGTATTGTTACAAATTGGGACGATATGGAGAAAATTTGGCATCACACTTTCTACAATGAATTAAGAGTTGCTCCCGAAGAACATCCAGTCTTATTGACCGAAGCTCCTCTTAATCCTAAAGCCAACAGAGAAAAGATGACACAGATCATGTTTGAAACTTTCAATGCTCCAGCTATGTATGTAGCAATCCAAGCAGTTTTGTCCTTATATGCATCTGGTCGAACAACTGGTATTGTATTGGATTCTGGTGATGGAGTAACTCACACCGTACCAATCTATGAAGGTTACGCTCTTCCACATGCAATTTTGAGATTAGATCTTGCTGGAAGAGATCTTACTGATTATTTAATGAAGATCCTTACAGAACGAGGTTACAGTTTCACAACAACAGCTGAAAGAGAAATTGTGAGAGATATCAAAGAAAAACTTTGTTACATCGCTCTTGATTTTGATGCAGAAATGAGAACAGCTTCAGCATCATCATCATTAGAAAAGAGTTATGAATTACCTGACGGTCAAGTAATTACTATCGGTAATGAACGATTTAGATGTCCAGAAGCTCTTTTCCAACCAAGTTTCTTAGGTTTGGAATCAGTCGGTATTCATGAAACAACTTACAACAGTATAATGAAATGCGATGTTGATATAAGAAAAGATTTGTATTCTAACATAGTATTATCTGGAGGATCAACAATGTATCCAGGTATTGCTGATCGTATGCAGAAAGAAATTTCAGCATTAGCTCCACCAACAATGAAAATCAAGATTGTTGCACCTCCAGAAAGAAAATATTCTGTATGGATCGGAGGTTCGATATTAGCCTCTCTATCTACTTTCCAATCAATGTGGATTTCCAAACAAGAATATGACGAATCTGGACCTGGCAGATCGGAAGAGCACAC